>NZ_RBIR01000003.1 GCF_003634095.1 Arthrobacter oryzae | reverse complement strand
AACCGCCACCCCCGGGAAAACGGGAGAAAACGGCTGCACAAAATTTGAAACCAGCTAAAAACACCAGACCACACCACGGGGTGGCGGGCCCGGCAAATTCAACCAATTCAATACAATAAATTGGTATCAACAAACTTGGCACACTATTGAGTTCTCAAACAACAGACACACCCGGCACCACCACAACCAAACAGTCGAGGATCGCTCCGGAGCAACTTTTCAAACTTACCCGAGTCCGGACCGCTTTGCAAATCAGCGTTTCCGCGACCCGCAAACCATCCAACCCGCCCCACCCGAACCCGGAGCGCACAAAACGCCGACCAGATCCGGTCTTGAAATTTAGGGGATTGGCCGCCTCCGGTTCCCAGCTTCTCGCTGGTCTCCCTCTCGGCGACTTAGAAAACAATACACCCACCACGCCCCCACCGCAAACCCACACCCCCACCCACCCAAAACCCCGCCACCACAAGCCAAAACACCCCACACACCCCCCAACCACACACCCCACCGCCACGAAACCGCCCTGTGTGGTGCGTCACCGTGACATGGGGTCGCGGGGCACGCCCGGTGCCGCCCGCCGAACCCGCCAAGGACTCCACAGACTCCACGGGCTTCAGGCCGATGGGCCGGCGTTCAGCACCCGGCTTTGGGAGGGCCGTTAAACGCAAGAAGGGCCGGCAACCAAACGGTTGCCGGCCCTTCTCAAGCCACTGGACTCAGGAGTACTGAATTACCAGGAAGACTTCGTGATGCCCGGGAGCTCACCGCGGTGAGCCATGTCGCGGAAGCGAACACGGGAGATACCGAACTTCTGGAACGTGCCGCGGGGGCGGCCGTCGATGATGTCGCGGTTACGCAGGCGAACCGGCGATGCGTTGCGGGGCAGCTTCTGCAGGCCGAGGCGTGCAGCTTCGCGTGCTTCATCGGTTGAGTTGGGGTCAACCAGAGCCTTCTTCAGTTCGAGGCGCTTTGCAGCATAACGCTCGACGATGACTTTACGCTGTTCGTTCTTAGCGATCATTGACTTCTTAGCCATGTGTTTAGCGCTCCTCTCGGAATTCGACGTGCTGGCGGATTTTGGGGTCGTACTTCTTCAGGACCAGACGGTCCGGGTCGTTACGACGGTTCTTGCGCGTCACGTAGGTGTAGCCCGTGCCCGCGGTCGACTTCAGCTTGATGATCGGACGTACGTCCTTATCCTTTGCCATTAGAGCTTCACTCCTCGTGCCAGGATGGCGGCGACGACTACGTCAATGCCGCGCACGTCGATGGTCTTGATGCCACGTGCAGAGACCTGCAGCGTGACATTGCGGCGCAGGGAAGGAACCCAGTAGCGCTTCTTCTGGATGTTCGGATCGAACCGGCGCTTGTTGCGACGGTGCGAGTGCGAAATGCTGTGTCCAAAGCCCGGCTCGGCTCCGGTCACCTGGCAGTGTGCTGCCATGACGACTCTCCTCAAAAGTTCAATGAAACGGCTAGCGGAGTTCCCGCTGACCGTGCGCTGGGCGGCGTCCGCATCCGGCTCCCGCCCCGACCGACAGTTCCCCAGGATTCTTGGCAGACGGCATAAAACCGGCTGTTTCCTCACTGCGGTGACGATTGTGGGCCACGGGCACCGGGCGTTGGCGGTCCGTGGGACAGCCGCTGCGAAGTGCCGGGATGCTGGGCGAATACAGGAATGCGCGCAACTTGAGCCCCTAACTACCGGCCGTCATGACCGTCGATTTCTCAGACGAGTCCTGCCAACCGGAGCAATTGCACACGCTCCGCGCCACCTAGCGCCTACCAAGTCTACGAGTTCGACGAATTAAAGACCAATCCGATGCCGCATGGTGTAAGGGACGGTTGTGTCCAGCATGTCCGCGGACCCGGCCCGGTTCCGCCCGAGACATATGCCTGGCGAAGCATTTTCACAGCGAAATGAAAGGCTCCCGGGCCATTCTGGATTCATGAACACACAACTTCTGACGACTCGTCCCGAGGTTCGCCGCAGCTCCCGTGGCGCCGTGAACCCCTTTAAGGGGCAGCACCGGCGGCGGTTGTTGAGAGCGGATCTGTTGACCGTGCTCTTCTGGGCGTCCCTGGCAGGCGCCGTCGCTTTGTGGCTGGCCGACGGCGGAGCGGCCGGCTTCTCGACCCCCGCCGGAGCCTTCACCGCGCTGGGCATTGTGGCCGGCCTCGCCGGCATGGACCTGGTGCTCGTCATGCTGCTCCTGGCAGCGCGCATTCCACTGATCGACCAAACAGTCGGTCACGACCGGGCGCTTGAGTTCCACCGCAAGCTGGGCAAACCGGCACTCTACCTCCTGCTCGCGCATGGAATCCTCATCGCGATCGGCTACGGCATGACGGAAGGACTGGATCCTGTCAGCGAGGCCGTGAACTTGTGGGTCCAGGTCCCTGACATGTGGCTCGCCTATATATCCATGCTTCTGTTCATCGCCGTGGTGGTCACCTCACTTGTGGCCGTCCGGCGTCGGTTCCCGTACGAATTCTGGTACGCCGTCCATCTCCTCACATATGCCGCTGTCCTGACCGCAATTCCGCACCAGTTCAGCGTCGGAGGCCTTTTCGCACCGGGCACGTGGCAGCGCTGGTACTGGCTGGCCGCCTGCATAGGCACCGGCGCCGCACTGCTGCACAACAGGGTTCTGGAGCCGATCGTGGCCACTACCCGGCACAAACTCACCGTCAGCCGCGTTGTGAAGGTGGCTCCCGGCGTCGTCAGTATTGAGATGACCGGACGTCACCTGGACGAACTCACGGGAACCGGCGGCAGGTTCTTCATCTGGCGGTTCCTCGCCCCCGGCATGTGGTGGCACCCGCACCCCTTCAGCCTTTCGGCCGAGCCCCTCCAGCTCGGCGCCAGCGGCTCGTTGAGGATCACCGTCCGGAACCTGGGCAGCGGCTCGTCCCAGTTGGTCCGGCTGAAACGCGGTACGAGGGTAGCCATCGAAGGTCCGTACGGTCTCTTCAGCACCGCGGCCCGGAGCCGGAATCACGTCGTGATGATCGGCGCGGGCATCGGGATCACGCCCATACGGGCCTTGTTGGAAAGCACCCCTTTCACCTCAGGTAACGCCACCGTGATCCTGCGTGGCCACAGCGAAAAAGAGTTGTACCTGGGCAAAGAGATCCTGGATCTTTGCCAACGCCGTGGCGCGACGCTGTACCACCTGACCGGGCGCCGCCCGGACGGCGTCGAGACGTGGCTGCCTGCCGAGGCAGCCCGCTCGGGATACAGGCTGGCGAGCTACGCACCACATCTGCTCGAGGCCGACGTCTACGTCTGTGGACCGGCGGCCTGGGCACAGAACGTCCTCAAAGACGCACGAGCAGCAGGCGTGCGGGAAGATCAGCTTCACTACGAAAGGTTTGACTGGTGAGAATTCGTGCAGCAGTTTCAGCAACCCTGGCCTCCGTCGGCATCCTATTGGTTGGATGGCAGTCCGGCAGCCACGTAAGCCCGACTGCAGGGTCCTCCATCGGCACCTCTGCCGGAACCGCCGGTTCGACCGGCAAGTCCGCCGCCACTGGTGGGGCATCCGGGAATAGTTCCGGCGCGAGCTCCTCGGGAGCAGCGTCCGGAACCGGGACCACCGGAACCGCCGGCTCAACGGCAACCACCAGTTCAGGGGCCGCTACCGGAAGCGGGAGCGGGACCTACGCGGGTTCCGTGAGCCAGACCCGCTACGGGAACGTCCAGGTGCAGATCACGGTCAGCGGAGGGAAGATCACCGATGTAACGGCCCTCCAGCTCACGGATGAAGACCGCCGGTCCGTTGCCATCAGCAGCGAGGCGGCCCCGCTCCTGCGCGACGAGGTGCTGCAAGCCCAGTCGGCGAACGTACAAACAATCAGTGGTGCCACCGTAACCAGCGATGGCTACCTCTCTTCCCTGCAGGCGGCCCTCGATGCAGCCAAGCTCTGAGCTGGGGGGATCGGCCCTGAAGGCCAGGACCTTTGACTCCATGGGCACCGTTGTCAGCCTGACCGTTCCTGCGGGTGCCCTGCCCCGCACCGCCGGAGGCGCTGAGCTCGACGAGCTCGATGAGGCAGCTGCCGCCGTCGAACGCGTGTTTGCCGGGTTTGATGAAACCTTCAGCCTGTACCGCCCCGATTCCGAGGCCAGCAGGCTGGCGCGCGGGGAACTGTCCCTGCGGAAGGCATCCGCCGGGATGCGGGACCGCTACGCGGATGCGCTCAGCTGGCGGCTCATGACGGAGGGCGCCTTTTCCCCGGAACGGCCCGACGGCGTGCTGGACCTTTCCGGGATCATCAAGGGTTATGCGATCCGGCAGGCCGGTGAGGTGCTGCGCGGCCGCGGAATCACCGACTGGTGCCTGAATGCCGGGGGCGATGTGCTGGTGATGGGCTCGCCCGTTCCGGGCACCGGAGCAGCCTGGGCGGCCGGTGTTGTTGACCCGCAGGACCGCGCGGCCCTGCTTTCCGCTTACGAACTGGGCGGCACGGGCCCCCGGCAGGCGCTTGCGACATCGGGTTCGGCGGAACGCGGTGACCACATCTGGACGGCGGGCGCAGGTGGAACCGAGTTCACCCAGGTCTCCGTCGCCGCAGCGGACATTGTCACGGCAGACGTGCTGGCGACGGCGATCGTCGCCGGCGGGACCGCGATGCTGCACCGGGCGACGGACGGCTGGGAGATCGACGTGCTCGCCGTGCGCCGCGACGGGGAACTGCTCGCGACGCCGGGATTCCGCGCCTAGCTGCCCTGCCTGCCAGGTTAGAGGTGCGTGAGCTGGCCGTACTTCGGCGCCAGGCCGTCGCCTGAGGACTTGCCGGTGACGCGCCGGACAACCCACGGGCCGGCGAATTCACGGACCCACCGGGCATTGGCCCGGATGGCGTCTCCACGGCTCAACTCCGGAACCGGCGTCATGGGCGGGACGTCAATCGAGTGATCGTGTGCCAGGACGGTGAGCACGCGCTTGGCCATGTTCGCGTGGCCAGCGGCGGACATGTGCATCCGGTCCGTGGCCCACATGCCCCAGTCGTAGTACTCGCTGAAGCGCCAGTAGTCGACCAGCAGGGCACCGTGGTCGCCGGCGATTCCGCGCACCAGTTCGTTGTAGATGGCGGTGCGGCCGCGCATGGTGCCGAAGATCTTCGAGCCGCGCGCGTCGAAGCCGGTGAACATCACCACGGTTGCGCCGGTCGCCGTGAGCTTTCGGATGCCCGCGTCGTATTCCGCGAGCAGGTCATCGATGTCGATCCTGGGCCGCAGGATGTCGTTGGCGCCCGCGTAGATGCTCACAAGGGTGGGTTTGAGTGCGACGGCGGCATCGACCTGTTCGGCCATGATCTGGCGGAGTTTCCTGCCGCGGATGGCGAGGTTCGCGTACCCGAAGCACGGATCGGCGGCGCCGAGTTGCTCGGCCACCCGGTCCGCCCAGCCCCGGACACCGTTGGGACGGCTGGGGTCGTCGTCGCCAACGCCTTCAGTAAAGGAGTCTCCAAGGGCTACATAGCGGGACGTGAAATCCATGCGTCCAGTCTGCCAGCAGTTGCCGCAAGCAACAAAGACGGGAGTGCCCGACGGCGGCGCCGTCCGCCGCCGTGCTCAGCTGTCGCGCAGGATCCAGTGGTCGTCGTCGAGGCGGGCCACGATCTTCTCGCCGATCCTGGCCAGGTCCGCGACATCCTTGGGGCTCAATGCGTCGAGGAAGAGCGACCGGACGGCCTCGACGTGACCCGGGGCGAGCTTCACGATCGTAGCCATGCCGGCGTCGGTCAGATGCGCCGTGGTGACGCGGGCATCGCCGGGGTGCGGCCGGCGCTCCAGCCAGCCTCGGCTCTGCAGCTTGGTGACCACATGGGAGAGCCGGGACAGCGAGGCGCTGGTGCGCGCCGCGAGCTCGCTCATGGGCAGGAAACGCCCCTCCGCCTCGGAAAGCATCGCCAGAACGTTGTAGTCAAACAGGGAGAGCTTGCCCGCGGCATGGAGCTGGGTATCCAGGGCGGCCGGCAGCAGGGTGTTGATGCTCAGCTGGGCCAGCCAGGCCCGGCGTTCGTCGGCGTTGAGCCAGCGGGGTTCGGTCATGGCTACATTCTAGGAGACTCGAAGCTTGACGATTCAACTTCGGCCCGGGTGATTCCGGAAAGGTCTCCGCCCGTCCGCACCCTGCTACCGGTAGGCTGACCCCATGTACGTAGTCTCCCTGACTTACAAGGTCCCCGACGATATTGTGGAGTTCCATCTTCCGGCGCACGTGACCTGGCTGCAGGCGGCCTTCGATGACGGCGTCTTCATGGTCGCGGGGCGTAAAATTCCCCGCACTGGCGGCCTGCTGCTCTCCAACGCGGACCGGGCCAGCCTCGACGCCGCATTGGCCAAGGACCCGTTCTATGTCAACGGCGTGGCCGACTTCGAGGTCATGGAATTCCATGCCAACAGGGTGGCTCCGGGCTACGAAAACCTGCTGGACAGCTAAGCCGGGTCCAGCGGCGGGGACCGGCTGCCGCCGGCTAAACGCCGCGCTGTCCATGCAGCAGCTTCTTTAGACCGCCCTTGCGCGGAACCTGCACGGGTTCGGGCCAGCGTGGCCGAAGCTGGTCACCGAGGGTGACCCCGCGGATCTTCCGCCCGAACAGGGGCAGCACCCAGTCGTGCACCCAGCGGCGCTGCCGGCGCTCCCACTCCCGCAGGCCCGGCTTCACGGGCGGCTCCCACTCTTTTGGCTTGATCTTGTGGGGCACGCCGAGATGGTCCAGGACCTGCCCCGCAAGGTATTTGTGGCCTGCCTTGGACATATGAAGCCGGTCCGAATCCCACATCCGCGGGTCGTGGAAGGCGTCGAAGCACCAGTAGTCCACCAGCACCGCTCCGTAGCGGCCTGCGACCTCGCGGACGCGCCGGTTGTAGGCGGCGTTGCGCTTCCTCAGCGGTTCCAGAAGGGCCGAGACCTTGACGTCGAAGCCGGTGAACAGGACCAGAGTGGCCCCCGTGCCGGCGAGAGCAGCCACCAGCGACTCGTAGTCCCGCATGAGGGATTCGATGTCCGTTCCGAAATCCAGGATGTCGTTGCCGCCCGCGTACAGGGTGATGAGCGTCGGTTCTATGGCCAGGGCCGGTCCGAGCTGTTCGGCGATTATGTGGCGCAGCCGTTTGCTGCGGATCGCCAGGTTGGCGTACTCCCACCCCGGCTGCGCCTTGGCCAGTTTCTCCGCAACCCGGTCCGCCCATCCCCGCACCCCGTTGGGGAGGCGGGGATCGTAGTCACCGACCCCCTCGGTGAACGAATCACCCAAGGCCACATAAAGGTGCCGCCCGCCTCGATCCGGAAGCAAAGGAATTGAAGCCACCCCAGCACACTAGCCAACCCAAAAAGCCGGCAGGGAACAGCCGGGTGAACGGGCGGGGAATCAACACCTTTGCGGGAATCCGCTAGCCACTGGGGAGGTGCAGTGCCTCAAGGAGCCCCCTGAAGGTGAGCTACCCCGGCGGAAAGCGAGACTGGACAGGGGTCCTGCGCTTTGCAAGGATGGGCTCGCCGGGGAATCGGACCCGGAGAATTCGTGAGAACGAATTGTTGGGAATTGTTCAGACGGGGGAAGTGAGCATGGGCATCGCAACGATGACTGCTGCCACGGTGAGCGGGGTGGCCGTTGTGGCCTGCTACGCGGCCGCGCCGTTGCCAGCCCCTGCCGTGCAAACCCGTCCCGCCGCGGACTAATCCCGCGCGGACGCCCGGTCCTCACCGGAATCGCAGGCTGGCGGCCCTCTGCCCACCCTTCCGCCCGGTCGCGCTGCACGTTCGCGCCGCACGTTCGACCGGCCCGGAGCCATCCGATTCCGAAAGTTTCCGTCATGCAAAAATTCGCCATGCAACCATTCATGGCCCAGCAGATCCGCTCGTCCTTCATCAATGCGAGCCGGTCAGAGGCCGCGAAACTCAACCTGCCCAAGAACTTCGACACCCTCGACTGGGAACGACTCGACTTCCTGGCTTGGCGGGACCAGAAGATGCCGCTCCGCGGCTATCTCGTGGTTCCGGGGCCGAAGGGTCCCATCGGCATCATGCTCCGGGCACCCGAAGGCGGAGCCAAGAAGAACCGTTCCGTGCTCTGCGAACTCTGCAGGGACGTGTTCTCCAAGGACGACGTTCTGCTGTGGGTGGCCAGGCGCGCGGGGCAGTCGGGCCGCAACGGGAATACCGTGGGCACCTTGATCTGCGCCGATTTCCTCTGCTGCCGCAATGTGCGGGTGGAGCCCCCGGCCAACGAGATCAACCCGGACCCCGCCGCCGTCGTGCTCCGGCAGATCGACGGGCTGGTGGCGCGGACGGCCCAGTTCGTCGAGCGCGTACAGGGAACATAGCTCCCGCACAAGCAACGCGGGGTCACTTACGGCCCATAAATGCCACCGTAATGGACCGTAAGTGACCCCGCCTTGCCGTGCCTTGCCGTGTGGAGGCACAGCCGGGTGGCGAGGAAACTGCGCGGCGGCGCGAGTGCTACGCGGCGGCCTCCGTGTTGGCGGCGTCGCGGTCCAGGATCCGGGCGGCCGTGGCCCGGCCCATCCGGACCGCTCCGTCGACATGCTGGTAGCCCTCGGCTGCCAGGTCCGAGGACGCCCAGTAGATGGATCCCACCGGGGTGAGCTGGTCCGCGCCGTAGCGATGCAGGCCGCCCAGATCGTAGCTGGAGGCAAAGGCGCCACGGGTCCATTCCTCGGAGGCCCAGTCGGACTCGTAGTACACCACCGGTTCCAGGGTCTTCGGGCCCAAGGACTCCGCCATGGCCGAAAGGATCGCCCGGCGCCGTTCGCCGGCGTCGAGCGCAAACATCGCGTCTGCCTTCTCATCCGGTACAAAGGCAACCAGGGTGCCGCGCGGGTCCTCGTGGTTGGTGTTGTCGTAGATTTCCTGGACCACCAGATCGGGACTGAAGCAGGTCCCGGAGAGGCCCTCTTCGCGCCAGAACGGCGTTTCGTAGACGGCGTGCACCTTGATGACGAGGCCCAGCGACTGGTGCTGGTGCATCTGGTGCTGCCGGCGCGGCAGCGGCGGCTCAAAGCTCACGCGCGAGTACAGGTTCGGCGGCACGGCCATGATGGCGTACCGGGCGCTCACGGTGGCCCGGTCCGAGACGGCGGTGACGCCGCCGCTGTCCCAGCGCAGGGTCCGCACCGGAGAATCAAGGACGACGTCGTTGCCCAGCCC
Source organism: Arthrobacter oryzae (assembly GCF_003634095.1). Lineage (GTDB taxonomy): Bacteria > Actinomycetota > Actinomycetes > Actinomycetales > Micrococcaceae > Arthrobacter > Arthrobacter oryzae. The sequence continues at coordinate 554,311 of NZ_RBIR01000003.1, read as the reverse complement.
AGCGGCGATGGTCTCCGACACGAGCTGCATCCCTCCCACCACTCGCTGGTCCAGCAGCAGGTCCTCGTCCACCAGGTTTGAGAACGAGCCCGCGGATGCCGCCATCAGCACAGCCTGCAGCGCGGAGAAGGAGTGCGCCGGCTTGGTGAGCATGCCGCCGGCCAGGAAGTGGCCGATGTTGGCGCAGGCCTCCTCGTCATCGGAAAGCTGGCGCATCCAGTGGTGCAGCGAGACGGTGTCGAGTTCGCGGGCCCGGGGGTGCGCCCAAGGCTCCTCGGCGCCGATCTCGGCGGCCAGCTCATCCAGGATGCCAATAAGCCGGCGCATTTCGGCCTCGGTGCGCTCGGACACCGGGAACATTTCCCCCGTGTAGAGGCTGCGGGTGCCGTCCGGGGCGACATAGACGGACTCACCCTCGCGGTAGCGGCTGAATGTTTCCAGGCCCAGCTCGCCTAGCAGGCCCTTGAGTGCCGTCTGGTCCGGCGAGATCCACTGGCCGCCGATTTCCAGCATGGCGCCGTCAATGGTGCTGGTCCAGGTCCGCCCGCCAACGCGGTCGCGGGCCTCGAGCACGGCAACCGTCAGGCCCGCCGCTTTCAGGTCCCGGGCCGCGTTGAGCCCGGTCGGGCCTGCGCCGATGATGACGACATCGCGTTCAATACTTTTCACCGTTTGCTCTTTCGTTTGGCACATTAGTTGACCGCAGCTTGCCGGGCACTGCCGGCACGCAGCCTGGCGGCGACGTCGATGGCGTCGCCGGCCGGCGCCGTCGACTTGGCATCCGGGCGGGCCAGCAGGAGGTAGAGGAGGCCGGTACCCGCCACAACGGCAAAGCCGATCAGGACGGTCCAGTCGGTAAGAAAGACGCCCGTGGATCCGGGCCAGGCCAGCAACACCATGGCAAAGATGCCGTAGGCCAGGGCCGCGACATTGACCGCGAACCCTGCGGCGCCCAGGCTGAACGGCCCCGCAGGACGCCAGCCCTTGAGGCGCTGGCGCAGGGAGGCCAGCACCACCGACTGGAAGGCAATGTAGATGCCCAGTACCGCAAAGGAGGTGATCTGCGTGAGCAGTTCGTCGGACCCCAGATAGATAATGACGCAGATGGCCAGGGGGATGCTCGCGGCGACAATGAGGGCGTTCGCGGGCACCTTGGCGGTCCCTGAAACCTTGGAGAGCCAGCGGTGGCCGGGCACCATGCCGTCACGGGCAAAGGAGAAGATCAGCCGGCTCGCCGCCGCCTGCAGGCTCAGCACGCAGGACAGGAAGGCCGTGATCGCAACCACCAGGAAGATCTTGGCACCCACTGCGCCGAGGGCCGATTCCAGGATGGCGGGGATCGGGTCCGTATCCTGGCCGTTGACGATCTCCTGCAGATTGGGCGCCGCCAGCACATAGCCGCCGAAGGAGAACAGCGCGGAGACGCCTCCCACCACAATGGTCATCATCATGGCGCGCGGGATCCGCCGGGCCGGGTTGGCGACCTCCTCCGCGACGTCGCCGCAGGCTTCAAAGCCATAGAACAGGAACAGCCCGGCCAGGGCGGCTCCCATGAAGGCGTTCAGGTAGCTGCCATCGCCCTGCACGCCCATCGAGTCAAAGAACACGCCGAAGCTCTGCTTGCGCTGGAAGATCAGCAGGTACAGTCCGACGGCGATCACGCCGATCAGCTCGGAAGCCAGCCCGATCCGGGCCACCCGGGCCATCGTTTTGGTGCCAGTGAAGTTCAGGACAAGTGCCACTACCAGGAGCAGCACCGTCAGTCCCAGCGTGCTTTCGCGGGTCACCTCAATCCCGAACAGGCTGGCCAGGAAGCCGCTGCCAAATTCGGCCACCGCGGTAATGGTGACAATCATGGCCCAGATGTAGACCCAGGCCGCCATCCAGGCATAGCGCCTGCCCCACAGCCGTCTGGTCCACGGATAGATGCCGCCGTGGATGGGGTATTGCGAGACCACCTCGCTGAATACCAGTGCCACCAGCATTTGTCCGGCCCCCACGATGAAGATCCAGAAGACCGACGGCGGGCCGCCGGCCGCCATGGCGATGGCGAAGAGGGAGTACACCCCCACCAGCGGCGAAAGGTAGGTGAAGCCGAGGGCAAAATTGGCCCAGAGGGACATGGACCGATCGAAGGAATCCTGGTAGCCCAGGACGGCAAGATGTTCACTATCGTTGAGCTCGGCGGTACTGCGTGGTTCGGTGGACAAAGGGGTTTCCTTCCGACGACGTTGGCGGGGGTGCTGGCGGGGGATGACGGTGGTGCGACTTAGCCGATGTAGCTCATGACGTGCTTGATCCGGGTGTAGTCCTCCAGCCCGTACATGGACAGGTCCTTGCCGTAGCCGGAGTGCTTGAATCCGCCGTGCGGCATCTCCGCCACCAGCGGGATGTGGGTGTTGATCCACACGCAGCCGAAGTCCAGTCGCTTGGCGAACTGCATGGCCCGGGTGTGGTCCTTGGTCCACACCGAGGACGCCAGCCCGTAGTCCACGTCGTTGGCCAGGGCCAGGGCTTCGGCGTCGGTGGAGAACTTCTGCACCGTGACGATCGGGCCGAAGACCTCGCTCTGGACGAGCTCGTCGTCCTGGTTCAGTCCGGACACTACGGTGGCCTCGTGGAAGTACCCCACGGCCCCGTGGCGCTTGCCGCCAACTTCTACGGTGGCGTGTTCCGGCAGCCGTTCCAGGAATCCGGCGACGCGCTGCAGGTGGTCGGCGCTGCTCAGCGCGCCGTACAGGATTCCTTCGTCGGCGGGGCCTCCGGTCCGGGCGTTCTGGCGCACTTCCTCGGCGAAGGCAGCCACGAACTCATCGTGGATGTCCTCGTGCACCAACAGCCGCGTGGCCGCGGTGCAGTCCTGGCCCGCGTTGTAGAAGGATGCCGGGACGATCCCCGCCACCGCGGTGGCGATGTCGACGTCGTCGAACACGATGACCGGAGCCTTGCCGCCCAGCTCCAGGTGCACGCGCTTGACGTCGGCGGCCGCGGCTCCGGCCACCTCCATGCCGGCCCGCACGCTGCCGGTAATGGACACCATCTCGGGGGCCTCGTCGGCCACCAGGGCTTTGCCGGTCTCACGGTCGCCCAGCACAACGTTGAAGGCGCCGGCGGGAAGGAATCCGCTGGCCAGTTCGGCAAACAGCAGGGTGGAGCTTGGCGTGGAATCGGAGGGCTTGAGGACTACGGTATTGCCGGCCGCGAGCGCGGGAATGACCTTCCATGCGGCCATCATCAGCGGGTAGTTCCAGGGGGCCACCTGGCCGATGACGCCGATGGGCTCGCGCCGGATCGAGGAACTGTGGTCCGCGAGGTATTCGGCGGTGGCGCGCCCTTCCAGAGTCCGGGCTGCGCCGGCGAAGAAACGGATCTGGTCCACGAGCACGTCGATCTCATCCGGGACAATTCCGCCCCGGGGCTTGCCGGTATCGGCGCATTCGAGGTCGGCCAGTTCCTCGGCCCGGGCCTCGACGGCGTCGGCAATGTGCAGCAGCGCACGCTGGCGTTCCGCCGGCGTGGATTCGCTCCAGATTTCAAACGCCGCCGCGGCTGCGGCGTACGCGGCAGCAACGTCCTCAGCGGTGGAAACGGGCGTTGTGGCGATGACCTCTTCGGTGGCCGGATTGTGGATCTCCAGCCGGCTCGTGGCGGCCGAGTCAACAAACTGGCCGTTGACGAAGTTCCGCAAATTCCGCACGCTCATGGGGTTCCCTTCAATGAATTGGGTACGCGGGCCACATTGCGGGCCGCGTCAGGATGTGACCTGACTCACGGCCACACAGTGAGAGTACACCTTATTCATCTGAAATGGGATGTTTAAATTATCGAGCTGTGGGCGCCATGACTTTCAGGTTGGTTCCGGGGCACGCAACAGCACTCCCCGAGGCCTGCCCGGCATCTACGAGCGTCCCGACGGGGAGTTGCGGATCAGTGGAGACAACCACCCGGCCCGCGGCGCTCACCAGCGCCGTCGGAACACCCACGGCGCGCATCAGCGGCAAAGCGTCCCGCTCCAGCCGGCGCACCAGGACGTCCGCGCCGACCACTCCCGCCATGGACCCGCCGACGACGACGGGTGCGGTGAGCGTGAGGATGTAGTCGCACGTGCACAAGTGGTCCACATACGGTCCCGTGATGTGGCGGGCACCGGTGGCTTCGGGAACCCGGTACCACTCCAGCGCACTGAGGTCCCGAAGGTAGTCGGCGTACTCGCGCGATGCCAGGTCCAGCTGGCTCGGCTCGGTGGTGGTGCCCAGGATCGGGTTGTCCTCCAGCGGGCCCAGCCACCAGGCAAAATGGAGGCCCTTGCCGCGCACCACGCCGGGCGCCGCGATGAATCCGGCGCCGATCAGGAGCGGGTCGGCGGCCGTGAGTTCGGGCTCGACCATCGCGTACACGGCGGGATCGACGTCCCCCGCGCCCCAGGCAGTTGAGGCCTCGACCTGGTTCCGCCAGTGGTCCAGGGTGCCGAAGACGCCGTTGAACAACGCCCCGATGGCCGCCGCGCAGTCCCGCACCCGGGACTGCACGGGGTCCGCGCTGTGGTTCTCAGCCATCGGCTGCTTCTCCTTGCTCAAGCCGCTCCTTGGCTGCCAGCAGCCAGGCGGAAAGGTCGCTTATCTGTGCCCGGACCGAGGCGCGGGCGCCGGCGGCGTCATGGGCGGCTATCGCCCCGGCGGTGCGTTGGTTTTGTGCGTAGACACGGGCCCGCATGGCGGGGTCCGTCAGGCACAGCCACAGCATGGGGCCAAACTCTGCCTGGAGGCGGATCTGCTCGCGCACCAGCCGGGGCGATTGGCTGACGACGGCGATTTCGAGGTAGAAACCGCCGGCGTTCCGGCCGGAATCGCGTGCGGAGCCGAAGTCGGCGTCCTGAAGCCAGGCGGTCAGCCGCTCGGCTTCATCGGCGGACGCCAGCTCAGCCGCACGCTCCGCGCACCCAGCCGCGAGTGTGCCGAAATAGACGGCGAGGTCGGCAATCTCCACCTGCGAAAGTCCGCGGAGCCTGGCCTGCAGGAGCTTCTCGGGTGTCTGCTCGGCGGCGAGCACAAAGCTGCCGCCCTCGCGTCCGCGCCGGGTCTCCACCAGCCCGGCGTCGCGGACAGCCCCAAGCCCGTCGCGCGCTGTCACGAGGGCCACGCCAAAGCGCTTGGCCAGCTCCGCCTCACTGGGCAGCCGATCGCCAGGAGCCAGCACGCCCAACAGAATGGCATCGGTCAGCCGTTGGGCCACCTGCTCGGACCTGCCCGCGCCTGTCAGCTGGGCGAAGACGGCGGCCCGGGCCCCGCGCGAGGGCGCATTGGTGGATGGTTCCTGGCTCACCGCGGTGCCTGCGCCAGGCCATGCCCCGGGCAGCCCGGTACCGGGCGGCCATGCTCCGGGCAACCCTGCACCGGGCTGCCCTGCACCGAAGGATCTGCTTCCATAGCGCCACTCTATCGGCCATACCGGGGCGCGGCCCGCCCCGCCGGCCGCAGGCCGCACACGCTTCCGGCCCATCTGTTGTGCAGACCGCCCAGCACTTAGTCGGTTCATCCAATGTCAGGCCCATTACGCCTTGTTAGGCTTCGAATCCTTGAACAGATGCCCGGGGCACGGCGATGTGCCGCGGGCAATCCACGAAGGGACTCCCCATGGCTCCGACTCCCGGCCCCGCTCCCCGCTCCGCGTCTGGTTCCGCCGGCCGGGACACCGCCAAAGAGCCCGGTCATGGCCCTGCCGGACCGTTGTCGGGTCTCCTGGTCGCGGATTTCTCGCGCGTCCTGGCCGGCCCGCTGGCCACCATGACGCTGGCCGATCTGGGCGCCCGCGTGATCAAGGTGGAACGCCCCGGCACCGGGGACGACACCCGCAGCTGGGGGCCGCCGTACTCCCCCACCGGGGCCACCTACTTTGAGAGTGCAAACCGCAACAAGGAGTCGGTGTGCCTGGACCTCACCGACCCCGGGGATCTACAGCTGGCCAGGGAGCTGGCCCTGCGTGCCGATGTCCTCGTGGAAAACTTCAAGCCCGGCGGCATGGCCAAACTGGGTCTGGGTTATGCGGAGCTTTCGGCCGCCAACCCCGGCCTGATCTACGCCTCGATCACCGGTTTTGGCTCCGCCGGCGGGGCCAACCTGATGGGCTATGACTTCATAGTCCAGGCCCTGGGCGGACTGATGAGCATCACCGGGGAGAAAGACGGCAGCCCAACCAAAGCCGGCGTCGCCCTGGTCGACGTCCTGACGGCCAAGGACACCACCATTGGCGTCCTTGCCGCCCTGGCGGCCCGTGCCGGCTCTGGGCGCGGGGCCCATCTGGAACTCAACCTGCTCTCCAGCCTGCAAGGGGCACTGGCCAACCAGGGCCAGGCCTACCTGGGCGCGGGGAAGGTTCCGCACCGCATGGGCAGCGCCCACCCCTCGATCGTGCCGTACCAACTTCTCCAGTGTGCTGACGCGCCGTTGGCGGTGGCCTGCGGCAACGACGGGCAGTTCGCCAAGCTCACCCAGGTTCTGGGTATTGCCGGGCTGGCCAGCGACCCGCGCTTTGCCACCAACAACGCGCGTGTGGAGTACCGCACGGAACTGATACCCCTACTGGAGGATGCCCTGTCGTCGTCCTCCGCCTTGATCTGGCAGGACAAACTGATCGACGCCGGCGTCCCGGCCGGCCATGTGGCAGGCATCGACGAGGGTCTTGAGTACGCCGAGTCGCTGGGGCTGGAACCGACCATCGAGGTCCGCGACGCGGCGGGCCAGCCGGCCGGGCGGCAGATCCGCCATCCCATTACCTGGACGCCGGCGTTCCCGGTGCCCGCGGCGGCCCCGCCGTCGCTTGGCGAACACAGCGACCCCGTCCGGGCCTGGCTGGCCGGCGCTACACCCAGCGCAGGGCCAGCCAGAGGCTAGCCGCGACGTCGGGATCGTCCGGATCCGCCTGCAGCAGTTCCGCCGCAATTCCCATGCGGTGGCGCAAAGAGTTCCGGTGGATTCCCAGCTCCCGCGCAGCGCCCTCCCACTGGCCCCGGTGCCGGAGGTAGGCGCGGACGGTGCCGACCAGATCGGCCCGCTGGTACCCCTGCAGCTGCGCCACCCAGCCCCGGGCCCGCGGGTCCAAGGCTCCCTCCGGGGCGTCAACAATCTGCCCGGCCGGCAGCGCTCGCACCATGGCGGCCAGCTGTCCGGCCTCATCGTGCACACGTTCCAGCGGCATCGGCCGGCTCAGCACGGCCGTGACCGCGGCGTTCCCGCCGCCGTCGCGCGGGCCCGACGGCGTGGCACCGCCGCCGTCGTACCACTTCGGCGGTGCGTCGGCGGCACGGTATTCCGTATCCAGCAGGTAGTAGCTGAGGCCGCCGGCGGCATGGCGCAGGCGGCAGGACTGCAGGGCACCGCCGACCTGCGGCCATCCGGTCCCGGCCCGCAGCCTCGACTCCAGCTCCCGATCCGTCCCCGGGGACGCGGCCGCGGGATCCGTCTCGCCGCGCATCACCAGGAGCCGGACGGCACCGGTGGGCGGGACGATCCCCAAATCCGGGGCCAGGGCCCTGCCGGCGTCAACGTGGCCGGTGAGAAAAAGCTTGGTTACGGCCGAGCCGAGCGCGGCGGCCGTGGCGTCGCTCTCCTGCTGCTGAGCGGCCTTGAGTGAGAGCAAGACGCACACTGTCATGATGATCTGCCGGTCGGCACGGGTCAGTTTGCGGCCGGCGCCAATGGCCAGGAACCCGACCGTGCGCCGCCCCACCAGAACGGGATACTCCACGACGTCGGTGCCGTGAATTTGGAAAGTGGAAGCCGAATGGGTCACGGCCATGTCAAGACGCGATGCCTCCCTGCGCAACTGCCCCACAATCGTGTGGTTGTCGGCCGGCCACAGCGTTTCCGCCCCGTTGTCCGCCGGAAGGTACGCCACCCAGCCGCCCAGCGCCTGGGCCAGCGCCTTGACCACGGACGGAAGCGCATCCGGCTGCGTCGCCGCACGGGCCAGCGCTGTCTGCGTGCCGAGGCTGGCGGTCAGGTCCGCCTGGCCTTCCCTGCCCACGAGGTCCCAGTAGGCGCGGGAGACATTCATGAACGGCGTGCCGTCGGGCACCACCAGCAGCTCCAGCCCGGCTTCGGCGCACGCGGCGCTCAACGCCGGGGGCACCTCATCCACCCCGGCCCCCAGGCCCAGGCCGAGGGCTGCAATGTTGCGCTCCACGAGGCGCCGGACGTACGCGTGCACCTTGGCGTCTCCGCCCGAGACGGGGATGCCCGTGGTGAGGAGGAGCTCGCCGCCCTCCAGATACGGCGTGGGATCGTCGAGCTCGGAGATGTGCACGCCCGAGATCTGCCGCACGGCCACGGTACCGCCCGTGGCCGGGTGGAGATCGTTGCCGAGCTGGCTGTGCAGTTGGGCCAGGCTGATCACTCGGTGGTCCTTTCAGGCAGCCACGAATCCTTTAGATATTCTATCCATAATTGGCCTAACAGTGGATGTATTATCCAATGTCAGCCGGGAGAACGGACATTACCTTGTCTACATGACCAGTTCCACAGAGAGCCTCCCCCAGACCCGCCACCTTGCCACCGCCATTCCCGGTCCCGCCTCCACGGCGCTGCACCGCGAGCGTGAAGCTCAGGTCAGCTCGGGTTTCGGCGTGACCCTGCCCGTCTTCATCAACCGCGCCTCCGGCGGCATCCTGGAAGACGTTGACGGCAACCGCATCATCGACTTCGCCTCCGGCATCGCCGTGACCAGCGTGGGCGCCACGAACCCCCAGGTCCGGGCGCACGTGGCCGCCCAGATGGGACGGTTCACCCACACCTGCTTCATGGTGACCGAATACGAGTCCTTCACACAGGTGGCCGGGTGGCTGAATGCGCACGTCCCGGGAGACTTCCCGAAGCGCACCGCACTCTTCTCCACCGGCGCGGAAGCCGTGGAAAACGCCGTCAAGATCGCCCGCGCCGCCACGGGCCGGGAGCGGGTTCTGGTCTTTGACGACGCCTACCACGGCCGCTCCCTGCTCACGATGGCCATGACGGCCAAGATCAACCCGTACAAGAAGAACTTTGGCCCTTTCCCGGGCGAGGTCTTCCGCGCCCCCACGGCCACCCGCTTGTGGGCCGGCGGCCGTGAGGAAACGACCGCTGCCACCGCCCTGGCCGGCGTCGAGGCGCTGCTGCTCGAAAACGGCCCCGAGACGTTCGCCGCCATGGTGATCGAGCCCATCCAGGGCGAAGGCGGTTTCCTGGTGCCCGCCCCCGGTTTCCTGGCCGGGCTGCGGGAACTGGCCACCAAACACGGCATCGTGCTGGTGATGGATGAAATCCAGACCGGCATCGGACGGACCGGCAAACTCTTTGCCAGCGAGCACGAGGGCGTCGCCGGCGACCTCACCCTGACCGCCAAAGCATTGGCGGGCGGCCTGCCGCTGAGCGCGGTCACGGGCCGGGCCGAACTCTTGAACGCCCCGCACGCCGGCGGCCTGGGCGGCACGTACGCCGGAAACCCGGTGGCCTGCGCCGCTGCGCTGGGTGTCTTCGAGGCCTTCGAAGACGGCACGCTGCTCGCGAACGCCCTGACCATCGAGGCAACCGCCCGCGAGGTGCTGCAGCCCCTTGTGGACAGCACGGCCATCATTGCCGAGTTCCGTGGCCGCGGCGCCATGCTCGCTGTCGAATTCGCGGACAAAGCAACGTTGGAACCGCGCGCCGATCTCGCCGCCCAGGTGGCGGCAGCCTGCCACCGGCAGGGCGTCCTGGTCCTGGTCTGCGGCACTTACGGCAACGTGATCCGGCTTCTGCCGCCCCTGGTCATCGGCACGGACCTGATCCGCGACGGCCTAAATGTGCTGCGTAACGCCATCGTGGCCGCCAATGACACTCAGACAGACACCGCCAGCGCGGCGCTGGCAGCCGTCTAAGTCCCCGCCCCGCACACTCCTGGAGAACACCATGAACGAATCCTCTGACCTGCTGAGCCCGTCTGACCTGCTGAATATCGAATCCCTCTTCAGCCCCGAAGAGCTGGCCATGCGGGACAAGGTACGGTCCTTCGTAGACAGCACCATCCGGCCCAACATCGCCACCTGGTACGAGCAGGCCGTCTTCCCGGTCGGAATCATCAAGGAGATGGCCGGGCTGGGCCTGCTTGGCATGCATTTGAAGGGCTATGGCTGCCCGGGCCGCTCGGCTGTGGAATACGGCATCGCCGCCATGGAACTCGAAGCGGGCGATTCCGGCCTGCGGACCTTCGTCAGCGTGCAGGGCTCGCTCGCAATGAGCGCCATCTACAAACACGGCTCCGAGGAGCAGAAGAACCAGTGGCTGCCCAAGATGGCCGCAGGCGACGTCGTCGGCTGCTTCGGCCTGACCGAGCCCACTGCCGGCTCCGATCCCGGCAGCATGAAGACCTTCGCCCGACGCGACGGCGACGGCTGGGTCATCAACGGCTCCAAGCGCTGGATCGGCCTCGCCTCGATCGCCCAGATCGCCATCATCTGGGCCATGACCGAGGACGGCGTACGCGGCTTCATCGTGCCCACCGACACCCCCGGGTTCAAAGCCACCCCGATTGAGCCCAAACTCTCCATGCGCGCCTCCATCCAGTGCGACATCGAACTGAGCGAGGTCCGCCTCCCGGTCACTGCGCTGCTGCCGAACGCCAAAGGACTCCGCGGCCCGTTCGAGTGCCTCAATGAGGCCCGCTACGGCATCATCTGGGGAGCCATGGGGGCCGCGCGCGACAGCTACGAGACCGCGGTGAGCTACTCGCAGGAGCGCCTGCAGTTCGACAAGCCGCTGGCCGGGTACCAGCTGACCCAGGAAAAGCTGGTCAACATGGCCCTGGAAATCAACAAAGGCATGCTCCTGGCGCTGCAGATCGGCCGGCTCAAGGAAGCAGGCCAGCTCAAGCCGCACCACATCTCCGTGGGCAAGCTCAACAACTGCCGCGAGGCCATCCAGATCTGCCGCGACGCCCGCGCCATGCTGGGCGGCAACGGCATCACTCTCGACTATTCGCCGCTGCGGCATGCCAACAACCTCGAATCGGTGCGCACCTATGAGGGCACCGACGAGGTCCACACACTGATCCTCGGCAACCACATCACCGGCATCCCGGCCTTCCGCTAGGGCGCTGCAAGCAAAGAAACGGCAGAAACGCCCACAAAAGACAGCCAGTAAGGAACGGCAATGAGCACAGCAGTCGAACTGCAGCATTACATCTCGGGCACCTGGTTTCCGGGCGACGGCGGCATCATCACCTCCGTCAACCCGGCCCGCCCCGCCGAGACGGTGGCGCATGGCCTGCAGGCCGGACCGGCCGACGTCGACCGCGCCATGGCAAGCGCCGCAGCGGCGAAGCATGGCTGGGCCCGCACCCCCGCCCACGAACGCGGCGCAGTGCTGCTGCGCACGGCGGCGATCCTCGAAGCCAACTCGCAGGCCTGGGGTCTGGAGCTGGCCCGTGAGGAGGGAAAGACGCTTGCCGAGGGCCAGGGCGAGGTGCTGCGCGCCGCGCAGATTTTCCGTTACTACGGCAACGACGGCGACCGCGAGGCCGGGGCGGTATATTCCTCCCCGCGCCGGGGGGAGAAGATCTTCGTTACGCGCAAGCCGCTGGGGGTGGTGGGCGTCGTGACGCCGTTTAACTTCCCCATCGCCATCCCGGCGTGGAAGATTGCCCCCGCGCTGACGTACGGCAACACGGTCGTCTGGAAGCCCGCCAGCACCGTGCCGCTGCTGGCCATGCGACTGACCCAGGCGCTGGAACAGGCCGGGCTGCCCGAGGGCGTGCTGAACCTGGTGATTGGACCCGGGGCCATTGGGACCGCTCTGGTGGAGCATCCGGCGCTGGACGGACTGTCCTTCACCGGATCCACCGGCGTCGGCCGTACCTTGGCCGCCGCGGCCGCGGCTCGCGGCGTGCCGATCCAGGCAGAGATGGGCGGAAAGAATGCCGCCATCGTCCTGGCCGATGCGGACCTCGAACTGGCCGCCGAGCAGGTCATGCTCGGCGCTTTCCGCTCCACAGGGCAGAAGTGCACGGCGACGTCGCGGCTGATCGTGGCGGACGAAGTCGCCGATGAATTCCTCGCCGGGCTGGCCGCCCGGGCCCAGTCCCTGCTGGTGGGCGACCCCGCAGATCCGTCCACCCAGATGGGACCCGTCGTCAGCGCCGACGCCCGGGCATCCATCCAGCGCGGCATCGCCACGGCGCTGGACCAGGGCGCCGGGCTGCTGACGGGCGGCCTCCCCTATGACGACGCGGCGCGGGCCGACGGCCACTTCGTTGCCCCGACGATCCTGGAACTCACGGGGGCACGCCACGCTGATGTCTGGCGCGATGAGCTCTTTGGCCCTGTGCTCAGCGTCCGTCGGGCAGCCTCAACGCAGGAAGCCTTTGACCTGGCAAATGACAGCGACTTCGGTCTCTCCGCGGCACTCTTCACGCAGGACGTCACGCTGGCGCTGGAGGGAATGGAGGAGCTGGACGTCGGGATCCTGCACGTGAACTCCGAATCGGCCGGCGCCGATCCGCATGTGCCGTTCGGCGGGGCCAAAAAGAGCGGCTACGGCCCCAAGGAGCAGGGGCAGAGCGCCAAGGAGTTCTACACGCACACCACCACCGTCTACCTTCGGGGCGGCCGGCCCTTGTCCGGCGCACAGTCCTAGCAGCCCTTCCCCACCGAACCGGAGAAAACGATGCCACCCCGCACCACCATCACGCACGTCCTCGTCATCGGCGCCGGCGCCATGGGGTCCCAGATTGCGCTGACCGCGGCCCTGGCCGGGTACACCACCACCGTGCAGGACGTGTCCCGGAGCCAACTGGACGACGCCGCGGCCCAACTGCGTGGACGAACGGACAAAATGGTGAATTCCGGCAAACTGGCCGCGGAGCAGGCCGAGCGAGCCCATGCCCGGCTTGAGTTCAGCACCGATCTGGACGCGGTGGCGCCCTTTGCAGACTTTGTCATCGAGGCCGCTACCGAACGGCTGGAGATCAAGAAGGCCATCTTCGCCCGGCTCGGCCAGCTTGCCCCGCCTCATGCCATCCTGGCCACGAATTCCTCCACGATCGGTTCCTCTGCGGTGGCCGGGACGACCGGCCGGCCCGGTCACGTGTGCAACATGCACTTCTTCAACCCGGTGATGGTCATGGAATGCGTGGAGGTGGTCCGGCACGCCGGAACGACCCAGGAAACCGTGGACGCCACCCTCGACTTCGCCCGCAGCCTGGGCAAGGCGCCGGTGCTGATCAACCGGGAGGTGCCGGGCTTTGTTGCCAACCGGCTGATGGGTGCCGTGCAGAGGGAGGCCCTCGCGCTGCTGGCCGGCGGCGTGGCCAGCATGGAAGACATCGACGCCACGGCCAAGACGGCCCTGCGCCACCCGATGGGGCCCTTTGAGCTGATGGACCTGGTGGGGCTGGACGTTGTGGACTACATCGCCCAGGCCACCTATGCGGCAACGGGCGACCCGGCCGACGCCCCGGACGAGTCTGTCGCCGCCCTCGTCCGGACCGGGAAGCTGGGCCGCAAATCCGGCGCCGGCTGGTACAGCTACTAGCAACGCGGGGTCACTTACGGTCCATTACGGCGGTGTTTATGGGCCGTAAGTGACCCCGCGTTGCTTTAAAGGGGGTGGGGTCAGCGCAGGACTATGTCCACCGGGTTCGCCTCGGACCGCCACGTGCCTTCCGTCCCGGGGCGGGGCGCAATCACCGGCGCGGTCAGGACACCGGAGCGGTTGGTGCGTTTGTCCCGCAGGATCTCCGTCACCGAACCCAGATGCCGGGAAAGGTCGATCACGTTCTCCGGCGCCGCCAGCAGCAGCTGGAAGCCGAACTCGTGCAGCGCCTTGATGCCCGCGCCGGCGAATTCCTCCGAGGCGAGCACGAAGGCCTCGTCCATCATCACGGTCCCGTAGGTGGTGAAGCCCTGCTCGGCGATGCCCAGCTGGTAGCTCAGCGCCGCGGCCATGATGAACGCGGTGAAGCGCTGCCGCTCGCCGCCGGACATGGAGCCGGTGTCCGCGTGCATGAACACCTCAGTCTTCTTCGCGCCCTTCACCGCACCCTTCACCGCATCTTGGGAACCGGCAGCGCTGGCACCTTTACCCGGCACCTCGCGGTGCTCCTTGCACTGGATGAAGAGGTGCCCGCGGACGTCCAGCACCTCGGCCCGCCAGCGCCGGTCCTCCGGGGTCTGCGAACCGAGCCTCTTCACGAGCGTTTCAAGCGACTTGTAGCGGTTGGTGAGCTCGGCGTCGTCGTCCGTCTCCGCCCCGGACACCGGTCCGGACGCGCCGGCCGCCGCGGACTTGCCCGGCCGGGTGTGCCGGACCTTGAGCGCGTTCTGGATGGCGTCCTTGAACTGCTTCGCCGTCGCGGGCAGCGTCTGCTTGATGTCCAGCTCCAGGAAACTGCCCTCGTGGAAGTTGACCTCGGACAGGATCCCGTTCAGCGGCAGGATGCGGCTGGTGATGGCGCGGCGTTCCTCGTCCAGCAGGTGCAGCAGCGTGGAAAAGGACTCGTGCGTGCGCTGGTTGAAGAACTGCCGGAACTCGGCCTCCTGGGCGGGCAGCCCGTCGCTGACAATCGCGTGGTACCGGGCTTCGAACTCCCCCGCCGCGCCGATCGAGGTGCCGTGGTCCGCGGAAATCGCCGTGCCCCATTCGCGGACGAAGCCCTCGAAGATGCGGGTGAGACGCTCCGAGGTGGCCTGCCCGCGGGACTCGGCCCCGTGCAGTTCCGCGAGGAGCCGGGTGCGGACCTGGTTGGCGAGGTTGTCGAGCTCGTGCATCTCCGTGATGTCGCCGAAACCGGTGAAGTACGGCGCCAGCGCCGCGATGCTGGCCTCCGACGGCGGCGACTGCGCCAGGCGGCCGCGGGCGGCGTCCAGCAGCGAATCAGCGGTTGTCATCCGCGCGTCGAGGGCCTTGTACTCGCTCTGCAGCACGGCCGCTGCCTCGGTGTGGGACTGGTGCTTCTGCCGTGCGGCCTCGATGTTGGCGCGCAGCGGCTCCAAGTCCGCCTGCGCGGCGAGGGCATCCTGGAGGCGCCGCTCAATCCGGTTCAGCTCCTCCGCGGCCACGGCCGCCGAGACCTGCTCCCAGGGCCGGTGGTCGTCGGCAACGCGGCGCAGGGCCTCCAGCTGCCGGCTCATTCCCTGGTGCGACTCTTCCCGGCTTTGCGCCAGCTCGGCGGCCTTGGCCAGTTCCTGCTGCAGGTCCTCGACCTGGCCCGCCACGAGCTCCAGCTTGGCGGCGTTGTCGAAACCAAGGACGTAGTCCTGCCGGGACGTGAAGCGGTCATCCTTTTCCACCGTGTGGCGGTTGCGCTTGACCACGCCGCCCAGGCTTAGGCCTTTGTCCAGGCCGGCCAGCTGGTCCGGATCTTCCACGCACGGGTAGGCGAAATCCAGCGCAATCCGTTCGCGGAGCCAGGCGCTGGCCTCCGCCAGCGCCTCGGCGTGAGGGCCTGCGGCCAGCCCGGCGTCGGTAAGGAAACTGAGCTTGGTCAGCAGATCGCCGTCAGTCACGGCCGCCAACGCCGGCGCTCCGCCTGCCAGGGGCCTGGAGACATCCACCGCGCGCAGTGCCCCGCGCACGGAATGGTCGTTGAGATACCGGGTCACGGCGGCGAAGTGCTCGCCCGGCACCAGCAGCGTGGTGGCCAGGCTCCGCAGCGCGCGCTCGGCGGCCGGGCGCCACTGCTCCTGGCCCTCCGCGAGGTCGATCAGTTCGCCGCCAAAAGGCATATGTTCGTCCGGCACCCCGGTGGCCGCCGCGATGGCGCTCCGGTTTTCGATGCTCGACGGCGGCAGCAGGGACTTGCGGGTCTTCAGCGATCCAAGTTCCTGCTGGGCGGCGGCAAGCTCACGCTTCCTGGTGGCGTGCCCGTCAAACGCCTCGAACCTGAGCTCCTTGAGCGCCTCGGAATCGTCCTGCAGTTCAGCCGAGCGTGCCGCGGCGTGGGCATGGGCCTGCTCCCAGCCGGCGGCCGACCACTGAAGGTCCAGTCCGGCATCGGACAGCGCCTTGCGGGTCGACTCCTCCACCTCCTGGCGGAGCTTGAGGCCCACCCGGGCGTTTTCCAGCGACTGCTCGATCGCGGAAATCGCGTTACCGCCCTGGTTGTTGTAGTCCGCTTCCAGCTGGCGGAGCTCTTTGGCGAAGCCATCGCGGACACCGCGTTCGGCGGCGAGGTCCCGGGCTTTCGCCTGGCCGAGCTCCTTCAGCGTTGCCAGGGTCTTCTCGTGGATGGTGACGGCGAGCTGCTGCCGGTAGGCCTCGAACTCCGCGCCGGAAAGCTCCCGCAGCCGGTTGGCGTCGAGCAGCGCCTGCGCGTACTCCTTGTTCAGCCCGGGGACGGGAGCCAGCTGGTCGCGCTGCTGCCGCACGTCCTCGAGGCGCTGCCGGATGGACATGAGGTTACTGAATTCCTCGACGACGTCGTCCGCGGCGGCCAGTGTGGCCGGGGCGTCGAGGACCTGGTCGCGGAAGAAGGTGTTAACGCTGCCGCCGAGCCCCTTGCCGGCCTGGATGACGCGCAGCAGCGGCAGGGCCTGATCCGAGTTGATGCCCAGGAGGCGGCGGAAGCGCTCGGCGAATGCCTTGTGGACATCGAAGACCTGCGCATCCGGGAAGGTCGCGTCGAGCGCGGACTTGGTGAACCGCTTGTCCGCGATGCCCTCGATCGCCGCGAGGTCCAGCGGCTTGTTGTCGATCACGTAGAACCGGCCGACGCTCGATTCCGTGCCGTTCTTGGGTAGATCGAACAGCGCCGAGACAGTGACCTTGGTGCCGGCGGCGTTGTCGAACGTCAGGGCGACGGCGGACCAGGTCGCCCCGGGTCGCTGGAACGCACTCGCCGAGCCCTCCCCAACAGCCTTGTCGCCTACCTTGCCACGCATGTACGTGAACGTGGTGCGCTTGTCCTCGACTGCTCCTCCGGCTCGTTGCGCCGCAGCTTCGTTGGAGCGCGGACGGGCATCGAAGACCCGGAGCATGGCGTCGAACAGCGTGGACTTGCCGACGCCGGAGTTGCCGGTCAGCAAGGTGCCGTTGCGGTCCACGTGCATTGTGTGGGCGCCATGGAACGTGCCCCAGTTGACCACCTGGACCAGGGCCAGGCGCATCTGGCCGGGGTTCGTGAGCTCGCCCATCGGCAGCATGGTTGCGATGCTCACTTGTTGGCCTCATTTGTTTCCGTGGTTGCGTTGGACGCCGACGGCGATGCCGCCCCCGCCCCTTCGCCGGACGGCCCTGCTGCAAGCAGCAGGCCGTCCGGCTCCGACAGGCCCGATGCCACTCCCGGGGCGGCATCGCCGTCGTCGTCGTTGTTCAGGTCACCTTGGGCGTCCGTAGCGGCTTCTGTGTCGTTGTCGGCGTTACCTTTGGCGACATTGCCGTCCTCGTCGCGGGTCGGCTCCGTATCGCCGTCGTCGTCCGGGTCGTCCGTGTTTGCCGGGGTGTCGCCGTCGAGCTCCAGCAGGGGTTCGGTTCCTGACTGGTCGGTGCTGGCTGCCACCAGGGCTTCGATTTGGGCCGGGATGTCGCCGATGTTTTCGAACGGGAGGGCCAGGGGGAGGGCGTTGGAGATCGTGTAGACCTCGTCCAGGCCGGTGGTGAGGAGGAGTTGGCGGGCCAGAAGTTTGGTGATGGCGCGGTTGACGACGTCGGCGTCCCGGAGCGCGTCCTGCTGGCCGGAGGGCTGGTAGTGGGCCACGAGTTCGGCGATTTCCTCGCGCGTGATCGTGGGGTCTGTCTGCGCGGTGACGTGGCGGTCCAGGAGGAGGCGGAGCCGGAGCAGGACGATGGTTTCGACCCTGCTCAGGGCGCGCTGCTGCCGCAGGATGCTGGAACGGGTGCTGCCGCCGATCGCCTCGGGGTCCACGGGGCGCAGGACGGCCACCTTGCGCTCGTGGTCCAGCTGCAGCGTCAGGAAGAGTTCGGAGAGGCGGCTGCGCAGGATCAGCTGGTTGTCCAGGAGCGTGGTCCAGAGTTTTTCGTCGCGGCCGCCGTCAATGTAGGGACCTTTGAGAAGCTTCACAAGCGCCTGCCGGACCTTCATCGGGAGCACGCCCGTGTCGCCGGGGAAGAATGCCGCGCCGTCCACGAAAGTGTCCCTTGGGGTGACCGTGAAGGGGTCGCTCCGCACGTGGTCGCCCTGGCGGACGGGCTCCGTGGCTGCGCCGGTGTCCACCGCGTCAGGCTCTTCCTGGGCGAGTTCAGTCATCTTCAATCCTTCGTGAGCGTGACGACGGGCAGGTATGCGGTACGGGTGGTGCCATCGATTTGTTCATATTCGATGGGGCCCCAGGCCTCGCGATCGAAGCCGGCGCCGTCATGGAGGGTCTGCGAGAGGAGGGCCCGGATGGAGTTGATGTGGCGTTCCCCTGCGGGGAGCTGCGCCCAGGCCTCCGTGAGGGTCGAGGCCCCGGCGAGCGCGGCGCGGATGACCTCCTGCTTGGCCTTGGCGGTCCGGGGCGAGCGGGCGCGGTCCGAGTCGGAGAACGCGATGGGGTCCGCCAGCTTGGGCGGGGCCGCGAACTCGTCGGGGTCGAAGAGCTTGACCATGGCCAGCGACTCGAAGCCGGCACTGAACAACACCGGACCGGGGACCAGGCCGGGCCGGTCGCGCTCATACGGCAGGGAGCGGATGGCCTGCTCCGCCTCCCGCAGGACCTTGCGGAGCCGGACCGACTGGCGGAAGTCATCGCTCTGGACGTACGTGTTCAGGCTCTCGCTGAGCTTGCCGTAGATCCTCTGGATCTGGCTGTGCTGGCTGCGGAGCTCGGCAACCAGGTTCTTGAGGGTCTCGCGTTCGTTGTGGCTGAGCTCGTCCGCGAACTGGCGGCTCAGCACCTCGCCGATCGCGGACCGGAATCTCAGCTGCTGCTGCGGGTCGTCCAGGAACGCGGTGAAGGAGCGGAAGGTCCGGCCTTCGGGGCTCTGCCGCAGCCGCTTGTCGGCCTCGAGCACCTGGGCCATGGTGGCGCCCTTGCTCAGCGACTCCTCGATGATCTGGTTGCGCAGCTCCCCCACGAGCTCCTCGATCCGGTCACGCATCTTCTTGTAGTCCGCGGGCAGGCTCGCGGCGAGGTCCAGGATGTTGCCGGCGGCCTCGACGGCATCGTCGTCGTCGAGCAGTCCGTCAAAGTCCCCCGAGCTGATGTCCTCCATCAATTGCCGGCGTTCGTCGATCTCCTCTTCGAGGGATTCTAGCCGCGCGCTCTGGTCCGGGTTGGTCTCGTTGGCAAGCTTCTCGACATCGCCGAGCAGGGTGCCCAGCCGTGAGCCGTTCAGCGTGGACCGTTCGCTCGACAGGCTGTCCAGGAAGGCGAGAACGCGGGCGGCCGGCTCGGTGACTTCGTAGACGATCTGGCCCGACTGGTTCCGTCGCGTCAGGAAATTCTTGCGGGTCCACTCGTCCGCGTATTTCTTTCCCGAGGCCGCGCCGCTGGCCGGGCCGCCCTGCTGCTCTCCCGTGCCGGGGGCCTGCCGGCGGAGCTGCTCCAGGAAGGCATCGACGTCGGCATGGAATTCTTCCAGCGGCAGCTGCGCGCGGGTGCGCGTGAAGGATGCCTGCAGCACGGCGATCACCCACGGCGCCGAGCGCGTCAGGGCCCAGGCGGGTCCTTTGGTGAGGAGCTCGAGGTCCCGAAGCCGGGCGCTGATGGCGTCGGCTGATGAAACGGCGGAACGGGACACGCGCTCTCCTTCGGCTTCCTGGGCTTGGTTTGGGTGGCGTGGCAGTGCAGCGGATTCGAAAAACTGCCAGGTACAAGGTTAACGCAGGGCTCCGGCAGGATTGATCGTTCTCGGCTCTCCCGCCGGTACGGGGCTGAACAGCCGGAACTGGTGAGCCTGCCGCTACCGCGCCGTGACCTACGCCCCGGTAGCATTTCGATCCCGTATCAAGAGGCGGGCAACGTCCAAAGGACCCTAGATCCGCACGTCTCCGGCACCCTACGCTCGGGCTACTGATTCAACCGAAGCAACGGTGCAGGGGGAAGAATGCAGTTCGACCTAAGCGCAGTGGAAACGGGCACGATGGTGGTCATTGGCACCCTCGTGTTCGCCCTCTTGATCGGCCTTTTCATGATGGTGTCCGTCTTCGCCGCCATGGTCCTCGTTGGCGTGGGACGGCTCGCCTGGTACCTCTTGGCCGGCGCGGTGGTGGGCTCGGTCCACGGCATCAACCGTGGCTGGGACCGCCTGGTCCGGCACGCCTCGACCGTGGAACTGCCCGGCGACTTCCAGGTCGACTTCGGCTCCGACTATCAAGGGCAGACGGCCCCTAGCACAGGCACCTACCCGCGAGTAGTATTGCGGGACAGCTGAAGGGTCCTCCACCCGCGGCGGATCCAGGCTCAAACCGGCCACCCGGTTAGAGGAGATGCCCAGTGAGCTCCGCCATTGAAGATCCCGCCACCGCTCCCCAAACGCCTACACCTAATACTCCGGCACCTCATACTCCGGCGCCGGACCACATCGGCCCCGCCGCGACTGCCGCCGACGCGCGGGCCGTTGCCGAGGCAGCACGCGAGACCAGCTGGAACCAGCCCAGTTTCGCCAAGGGCCTCTACCTTGGCAGCTTCGACCTCGGCCTGATCCACCCCTGGCCCGAGGCGCCCGCGGACGACGTCGAACGCGGCGAGGCGTTCATGGCCCGTCTCACAGACTTTTGCCGCACGATGTCCGGGCGGACCATCGAGCGCGAGGACCGGATCCCGGACGAATACCTCAAGGGACTCGCCGAACTCGGCGCCTTCGGAATGAAGATCCCCCGCGAATACGGCGGGCTGGGCCTCACGCTCGTGTACTACGGCCGCGCACTGGCCCTGCTCGGCTCGGTGCATCCGAGCCTCGGTGCCCTGCTCTCCGCGCACCAGTCGATTGGCGTCCCGGAGCCCGTCAAGGTCTTCGGCACCCCGGCACAAAAGCAGGAATACCTGCCCCGCTGTGCCGCCGGAGCCATCACGGCCTTCCTGCTGACCGAGCCCGACGTCGGCAGCGACCCCGCCCGGATGGGCAGCACCGCAGTTCTCTCCGACGACGGCGGCTACTACGTCCTGGACGGGGTCAAGCTGTGGACCACCAACGGCGTCATCGCCGAACTCGTCGTGGTCATGGCGCTGGTGCCGCCGCGCACGGACCCGGACGGGACCGACCACAAGGGCGGCATCAGCGCGTTCGTGGTGGAAATGGATTCCCCCGGCATCACCGTGGAAAACCGCAACACCTTCATGGGACTCCGCGGGCTTGAAAACGGCGTCACCCGTTTCCATCAGGTCAGGGTCCCGGCGGCCAACCGGCTGGGACGCGAAGGCCAGGGTCTGAAAATAGCCCTCACCACCCTCAACACGGGCCGGCTCTCGATCCCAGCACTGTGCGTCGCCTCCGGCCGGTGGAGCCTGAAGATCGCCCGGGAGTGGTCCAACGCCCGCACCCAGTGGGGACGCCCGATCGGCCAGCACGAGGCCGTGGGCAAGAAAATCGCCTTCATCGCGGCCAGCACCTTCGCCCTGGATGCGGTGTTCGAACTCTGCGCGGAAATGGCCGACGCCGGGCAGAAGGACGTCCGGATTGAGGCGGCGCTGGCCAAGCTGTGGTGCACCGAGATCAGCTGCCTCATCGCCGACGAGCTCGTGCAGATCCGCGGCGGCCGCGGCTTCGAAACCGCTGACTCCCTCGAAGCCCGCGGTGAGCGGGCCGTCGCCGCTGAACAGCAGCTGCGGGATTTGCGGATCAACCGGATCTTCGAGGGGTCCTCGGAAATCATGAAGCTGCTGATCGCCCGCGAAGCAGTGGACGCGCACCTGGCCGCCGCGGGAGACCTCGCCTCCGAGGACGCCCCACTCTCGGACAAGGCGAAGGCCGCAGTGGGAGCCTCCGGCTTCTACGCGAAGTGGCTGCCCAAACTCGTGGCCGGCGCCGGGATGGACCCCCGGTCATACAACGACTTCGGCCGGCTCGCCAAGCAGCTGCGCTACGTGGAGCGTTCGTCCCGACGGCTGGCACGGCAGACCTTCTACGGGATGGGCCGCTGGCAGGCCAAGCTTGAGCACAAGCAGGCATTCCTCGGCCGGATTGTGGACATTGGCGCCGAGCTCTTCGCGATGGCGGCGTGCTGCTCCCGGGCCGAGATGCTGCTGCGAACCCAGCCCGAACGCGGCGCCTCCGCCTACGAACTCGCGGAGGCCTATTGCGAACAGGCCCGTGTCCGCGTTGACGAATACTTCGACCGGCTGTGGCGGAACACCGACGACGCCGACCGTGTCCTGGCCCGGAAGACCCTGGCCGGCGACTATGCCTGGCTGGAGGCCGGGGTCCTCGACCAGTCAGAAGGCACCGGACCGTGGATCGCCGATGCCCGCACCGGCGCCTCAGTGAAGGAGAACCTGCACCGCAGATATCGCTGAGGGACCACAGACGGGACGCGGAGTGGCCGCTGACGGGCAATAACGGATAGTAAGCATCCTTGCTAACGGGATTGCCTCATGGTTAGGTGGACCCGAGACGGCACCCCTGACGTGCCGGTCATTCAGCGAAAGTGAGCAGTCCCCATGAGCAGCACCGCAGGCCCCGACGAAACGACGCCCCGCCATGCCACGCCGGAGACCGGCCAGACCGTGCCCCTGACCGCGGTCCGCACCCATGACGGATCCGGCCGCGACGAACCCGTCCGCACGCCCGTCCGCGAAGAGCCTGTCCGCGACGTACCCGTCCGTGACACCGCGGCCGGCACCGTGGTGGAAGAGGTTCCCACCCGCGAAACGGTGGTGGCCCGGGAGAAGGAACAGTTCGGCGGCATCAAGGTCGGCTCGGCATTCTTCGGCTGGCTCGCTGCCACCGGCACCGCCGTCCTGCTCACCGCGCTGGTGGCCGCCGGGGGCACCGCCGTCGGCCTGGCCACCAACACCAACGTCCCCGAGGCCGTGAACCAGGCTTCAAATAACCAGACGATCGGGCTGACCGGCATCATCGTGCTGCTCGTGATCCTCCTGGTCGCCTACTACTGCGGCGGGTACGTGGCAGGCCGGATGGCGCGCTTCAACGGCGCCAGGCAGGGGTTCATGGTCTGGGTCTGGGCCCTGATCGCCGCGATCGTGGTCGCCGTGCTGGGCATGGTCGCCGGGCAGAGGTTCAACATCCTGGCAAGCTTGAACAGCTTCCCGCGCATCCCGGTCAACGAGGGCCAGCTGAACACCATGAGCATCATCGCCGCGGTCGTCGTGGCCGTGGTGGCCCTCGTGGGCGCGGTGCTGGGCGGCCTCGCCGGCATGCGTTTCCACCGCAAGGTGGACCGGGCCGGCTTCGCCGCGGTGGCAGCGGCCGACGAGCGCCCGGCCGGGACCTCGTCAGCCGGGAACTTCTAAGCCCGGAACCGCCAGCTGCATGGCATCAATGCGTGGTGTCAGCCGGACACGACGGCGTCGAGGTAGTACCAACGGCGGTCCTCGCGCACAAAGCGGCTGGTTTCGCGTTGTACACCGCGTTCGCCGTCGTGCCGGTAGTGCGCCGCGAACGTCACCACACCTTCACTATCCAGCGGACCGCCCCGGCTGGTTGAAATGATGTCCAGGCGGCGCCACTGCATGCCCGGGTCCAGCCCCAGTTCCGCGGGACGGGTGTCCGGGTGCCAGGTCCGCAGCAGGTAATCCGCGTCCCCGACCACGAAGGCGCTGTACCGGGAGCGCATGAGCTGTTCCGCCGTTTGGCCAGGTATCGGAGCATGGACCGGTTAGTTCCGGATCGTCGTTGTCTGCGCGGATCCGGCTGCCGTGGCGGCGGGTCCGAGGGGCCGCATACAGGCCGGGATGACAAGAGTGTTCACAACTTCGGTCCTTCCGTCGTCCCCGGTCCGGCAGTGGGTTCCGCCGCCGTTTCGGGTTCATGGGGCCAGGTGTTTTCCGGCCGCCCGCAGGCCTTGCGGCTGGGTCCTTGTGGACCATGTTGCGGGTCACATTCCAGAGGAAGCTATCACATATGCCGGGCCGCCCCGGCCCGCCCCGGCCGGACACGGCAGGGCCTCTACCAGATCGTTATGAATAACTCTGTGGAATGGATTTGACCGGCGGGACGGTCTAAACGGCGCGGTTTTAGGCGCCTGCGACCACCCGTGTGACAAGCTCGCGCCAGGATTCCGCGAGCCGCTCAGGGTCGATGCCGTGCACGCCGACGGCATGCAGCAGCAGCTCCGGCTCGAGCGTCGCCGCCAGCGCCGAGGCCATAAGCCACGGGTCCGCCGTCACGCCAGCCTCGCGCAGCAGCATCTCAAGGTGCCGGTGCCAGAGGACGGCTGCCGGGACATCGAACCTGTTGTGGGCCGACGCATCGGCGGCGCGGGCCAGTTCGCCGAACTCCAGGATCCAGGAAACACGTGCCGCACCGACGGCTACCAGCCGGTCCAAGGCTGGCGCGCCGGGGCCAATGGGGGGCGGGCCGAACATGAACCTGCTCTGGAATTCGGCCTCGGCGCCACTCAGGAGCGCCATCATCAGCCCGGCGCGGCTGCCGAAGCGCCGGAAGACGGTCCCCTTCCCGACGCCGGCGCGCCGGGCCAGCAGGTCCATCGTCAGGGCGTCGGCGCCGGATTCGCCAACGATTTCCCGGGCGGCACAGAGCAGGAGCTCTCTGTTGCGTGCCGCGTCACGGCGCTCGGACTCTGCGGCGGGTCCCGCGGCAGGCCCTGCCCCGGGCTGGGCGCCGGGACGGATGGGAATGAGGCTCACATCGCTGATTGTAGCCCCTGGGAATACAAACGGACCGCAGTCCGTTTAGCTACGGTGAAGGCCATCAAAGCCTCCACGACCCGCAGCCGCGGGATCCATCCCCGCGGCGTGACGCACAGGAGTATCCATGTCCAAGAACACCGTCCTCACCCTCGTCGGCAGCCT
Organism: Arthrobacter oryzae; assembly: GCF_003634095.1. Lineage (GTDB taxonomy): Bacteria > Actinomycetota > Actinomycetes > Actinomycetales > Micrococcaceae > Arthrobacter > Arthrobacter oryzae. The sequence continues at coordinate 529,434 of NZ_RBIR01000003.1, read as the reverse complement.
GCGCGCCGGCTCCACCAACCTGCAGCTCGCCGAGGCCATCCAGCTCAACGCTCCGGAACAGGTGGACGTCATCATCCACGAAAGCCTCGGCAACATCCCGTTCTACAACGAGGACCTCGACATCGAGGGCCAGGTGCCCGCCGCCGCCGCCGCACTGCGCGCCGCAGCCAACGACGCCGACACCATCCTGCTCGTCACGCCGGAACACAACGGCACGGTTCCGGCATCGCTCAAGAACGCCATCGACTGGCTGTCCCGTCCGTTCGGCGCCGGCGCCCTCGCGGGCAAGCCGACCGCCGTCGTGGGCACCGCCTTCGGTCAGTTCGGCGGCGTCTGGGCCCAGGATGAGGCCCGCAAGGCGGTCGGCATCGCCGGCGCCCAGGTCCTGGAGGACGTCAAGCTGGCAGTCCCCGGCTCCATGGTCCGCTTCGCCGAGGTCCACCCCAAGGACGACGCCGAGGTTGTCGAGCAGATCAAGGGCGTGTTCGACGCGCTGGCCGCAGCCCGCACCGCAGAAGCAGCCTAGTCCGCCGCACCCCGCCATCCCAGGGCCCCCGTCAGCATGCGCCTGACGGGGGCCGCTGGGTTTTCGGTCCGCAATGCCCTGACTGCAGGCAGAGCGCCAAGTTTTGAGAAAACAATAGTTTCCCCCCGGACAACCTGAGTAGTATCGTTGGGACTGTGACCCACGAAACACTTGATGCAGCCGTAGTACTTCCGGCCGAGGCAATTGACGCAATCGAACGTGCGGCTACGTCCGCCCACCGCCACGAGATCCTGTTCTCGGAGCGCGCAGCAAACATCAAACAATCGGCCGTCCGGGATGTCTTCGACATCTCGATGCGCCCCGGCCTCGTCTCCCTCGCCGGCGGAAGCCCGTATCTGGAGTCCCTGCCGCTGGAACGCCTGGGCGAGACTGCCGCGAAGATCATCGCAGAGCAGGGCATGATCGCGCTGCAATACGGCAGCGGCCAAGGCACAGAGGAGCTTCGCGCCCAGATCTGCGAGGTCATGGCGGCGGAAGGGATCCTCAATGCCGACCCCGCGAATATTGTCATCACCGCCGGCTCCCAGTCCGCGCAGGATGTGGCCGCCAAGGTTTTCTGTAATCCGGGCGATGTGGTCCTCGTGGAGGATCCCACCTATGTGGGTGCTCTCAACACGTTCGAGGCCTACCAGGTGCAGGTCGAAACCGTTGCGATGGATGAGGACGGCATCGTTCCGGACCGGCTGGAAGCCAAGATCGCCGCCCTCCAGGCCGCCGGCAAGAACATCAAGTTCCTCTACACCATCCCCAGCTTCAACAACCCGTCCGGGATCACCCTGTCAGCCGAGCGTCGCCAGGCGGTGGTCGATATATGCCGCGGCGCGAATATCTTGGTGCTGGAAGACAACCCCTATGGCCTGCTGCGCTTCGACGGCAAGCCGCTGACCCCCTTGCGGGCAGCAAACCCCGACGACGTCATCTACATGGGGTCCTTCTCAAAGATCTTTGCCCCGGGCCTGCGGATCGGCTGGGCCCTCGTCCCGGCCCACCTGCAACGCCGCTACTATCTGGCGGCGGAGGCCGTCACGCTGTGCCCGCCGACGCTGAACCAGATGCTGGTCTCGGCGTATCTGCGCGATTACGACTGGCGCGGCCAGATCGAAACCTACCGGGGGCTGTACGAGGAACGCTGCGAGGCCATGCTGGCCGCGCTGGCCGACTACATGCCGGAGGGGCTGAGCTGGACACGTCCCGACGGCGGCTTCTTCGTGTGGGTCACGCTGCCGGAGGGTGTGGACACCTACCCGCTGCTGAAGAAGGCCATCGACGCCGGCGTCGTCTTCATCCCGGGAGCGGCATTCACGCCGTCGGACGACCCCTCGAACAAGATCCGGCTGGCATTTAGCGCCGTGCCGCCCGAGTCGATCCGTGAGGGCGTGCGGCGACTCGCGCCGGTCCTGCGTGAAGCGATCGAGGCGCTGTAGCCTGAGTCTCCAGTACGGTTAGTTGGCACGGTTGGTTTAGCGGAGTTTGTAGAACATAGGAGCGGTCCATGACCGGAATTATCGTCGTCGGCGTCGACGGCAGTGAGACTGCCCTGCGGGCGGCGCACACCGCGCGCGACCTTGCGGCTTCGGTAGGGGCCACCCTTCATGTGGTCAGCGCCTTTGACAGCGACAAGACCCAGGTCTTCGCCAGCGGCGGCGACAAGTGGATCGTCTCCGACGCCGGAAACGCGGAGGAGGTTGCGCGGACCGTCGCCGACGGCCTGCGCCGGCCCGACACCAACGTCACCTATGCGGCCGCCCGGGGCAAGCCCGCCGAGGCCCTGATCCGGGAAGCCGAACGGACCGGCGCCCGGATGATTGTGGTCGGCAACCGCCGCATGCACGGGATCGGCCGCGTCCTGGGGAGCGTTGCGAACAGTGTGGCCCACAACGCCCCCTGCGACGTCTACATCGCCAAGACCGACGCCGACTAGGCCCCCTACGCCTTCCCGGGAAGCGCGGCCGGCGCTGCCTCCGGCACAGCGGCCTGCTCCGCGGGCCGGAGCATCCGCCGCAGGATCTTTCCTGAGGCGGACTTCGGCACGGCCTCGATAAACTCCACGCGGCGGATCTTTTTGAACGGTGCCACCGTGGCCGCCGCGAAGGCCATGACGGCGTCGCCGTCCAAGGCGTCGCCGTCGGGTCCGGGCTGGCGCACCACGAACGCCATGGGCACTTCCTGGCCGTCGGCGTCGGGGGATCCGATCACAGCGGCGTCAGCAATGCCGGGGTGGGTCAGGAGCAGGGCCTCAAGCTCCGCCGGGGCAATTTGGTACCCCTTGTACTTGATCAGCTCCTTGAGCCGGTCCACGATGGTCACAACCCCGTCCGCCCGAACCGTGGCGATGTCCCCGGTGCGCAGGAACCCGTCCGCGTCAAGGGTGTCCGCAGTCTCCTCCGGCCGGTTGAGATACCCGAGCATCACGTTCGGCCCGCGGCACAGCAGATGGCCCGGCGCGCTGGTCCCTTCCGGGGGAACCGGAATGTCCTCCCCCGTAGCCGGATCCACGAGCCGGCACTGCATGTTGGGCACCGTGTATCCCACGGAGCTGACGGGGACGTCGCGGCCGTCGCGCGGAATGAGATGGGACACGGGACTCATTTCCGTCATGCCATAGCCCTGCAGTACCCGGCATCCGAGGCGTTCCGACAGTCGGGCGCCGAGCTCCCCGTCCAGCGGCGCCGCCCCGGAGAGGGTGGTGTGCACGGAACTGAGGTCGTACTCGCTGACCAGCGGATGCTTGGACAGGGCCACGGCTACCGGCGGGGCGATGAACAGGTAGCTGCACCGGTGCTCCTGGATGATCCGCAGGAACTCGGCGAGATCGAACCTGGGCATTGTGACGAGCCGGGCCCGCTGGCGCAGTGCCAGATTCAGCAGCACGGTAAGCCCGTAGATGTGGAAGAACGGGAGCAGCGCCAGGAGCCGGTCCTCGGCGCCGACGTCGAGCAGCCCCCGGGACTGTTCCACGTTGGCCACGAGATTCCGGTGGCTGAGCATGACGCCCTTGGGCCGGCCCGTGGTCCCGGACGAATACGGCAGCACGGCCACATGTGTGGCGGGATCGAACGAGATCCGGGGCGCCGGCGCCCCGGCGGCCAGCAAGTCGCCCAGCGAGGGGTGCCCGTCGGCGCCGTCGAGCACCACCAGCCGCGCGGCCGGGATGCCGCTTCTTTCGGCCGCCTCCCGGGCCGCCGGGAGCAAAGCCGAGACGGTGAAAAGCCAGCCAGCGCCGGCGTCGGCGAGCTGGCTGGCGATATCGTCGGCCGTGTACAGCGTGTTAATGGTGGTTACCGTGGCGCCCGCCCGCAGCAGCCCGTGGAAGACGGTGGCAAAGGCCGGGATGTTGGGGCACAGGATGGCGGCCACGCCATTGACCCCGAGGCCTTGGGCGGCCACGGCCCCGGCGAGGGCATCGATCTGGTCCCGCAGCGAACGGTAGGTGGTTTCCGCGCCGCTGACGCCGTCGACGATCGCGATCCGGGCGAGGTCCTCCTCTCCCAGTCCGCCGAAGAGGTAGTCGTAAATACCGAGGTTGGGAACATCGACGTCGGGGTACGGGCTTGAAAACACGCAGCATCTCCTTTGATCGGCGTCCGCCGGTCCGGCGGCGGTTGGTGTCACTCTAGTGCCGCAGTGCGTGTGCCGGACAGGACGGCACGGACTTGACGGGGATCACCCCCTTCCGTGGGCAGCCTCACCGTCTGGCGAGCCGTGGGGCAGGGAGCGGTTCACTAAAATGGGAAGTGCCCTGCGATGGTGCGGACATCCGAGAACCCACCCATCAAGGGAGCCCCATGATCACTCTTCAGCGACGCCAGCTGGTTGGCCACGACATCCTCCTCGCCCGGCACGGCAACCACATCAGCGCCATGCGCGTGGACCGCGGCGCCGGCCGCGTTGTCGCATTGCTGGACGACGGATCAACGGACAGTGCCCCCAACCTGATTGCCCCGGGCCTGCGCACGCCCGACACCTTGCGCAGCGTGCTCCGTGAGGACTGGAAGTTCCTCACCGGAATCAGTGCGTGCGGAGTGGGGCTCGCGGGCCTGATGTTTGGCGCCGTGGCCGCCCTCGCCGGCATGAGCGGCAATCCCGCGCTGGCACAGATGCTGACCGCGTACTCGGGAAACTAACCCGCCGGGCCGAGCGCCCGATGCCGGCCTCATCATGAGGGAACCCTTGACGGAGCCCCGCAGCTGACGTGTGCAGCGGCGGGGTTCTTTTTTGCCTCTTGGCCGCGGCCGTGTCCAGCGCTGCATCCCAGTTACACCCCGCTGGCCGCCGTCGCCGCGTTCCGGACCCGACGCTCCAGCCCAGTTGCACACCGCTGGACGCCGTGGCCCCCCAGGGAAACCGCGGAATCCCGCAGATCCAGGGCGGAGGAAGCCGGAGCAACTGAGAAGGAACGCTACGGCCGCCCGGATACGGGCTACGGGCTACGGACTGCGGCTTGGGCCCAACACGCCATCCCCTTGCGGACCGCGACGCCGATGCGGCCCGGACCCGACGCTCCAGCCCAGTTACACCCCGCTCGACGCCGGGGCCGCCCAGGGAAGCCGCGGAATCCCGCGGATGCAGGGCCGGGGAAGCTGGAGCAACTGGGAAGGAACGCTGCGGACTGCGGCCTCCGGGATACGGGATACGGCCTGCCGGCTGCCGGCTGCGTGCCGTGTCAGTCCAGCAACAGGGCCGGCTCTTCCAGGATGGCGGCGACGTCGGCCATGAAGCGGGCCGACAGGTCACCGTCCACCACCCGGTGATCGAACGAGCCGCCGAGCGTGGTGATCCAGCGCGGAATGACCTCGCCGTCCAGGACCCACGGCTTCTGCTTGATGGTGCCGAACGCGACGATCGCGACCTCGCCCGGATTGATGATCGGTGTGCCGGTATCGATCCCGAGTGCGCCGATGTTCGTCACGGTGAGCGTGCCGCCCTGCATCTGGGCGGGCTGGGTCTTGCCGGCCCGCGCCGTGGTGGCGAGCTCGTTCAGGGCCAGGGCCAGCTGCTTGAGCGAGAGATCCTGGGCGTTCTTGATGTTCGGCACCATCAGTCCGCGGGGCGTGGCGGCCGCGATGCCCAGATTCATGAAGTGCTTGACGTGGATTTCCGCGGAATCGCTGCCGTCCGGGTTGTCCACCCACGTGGCATTGACGCTCGGGTTGCGCGCAGCGGCCCAGATCACGGCCTTGGCCAGGATCAGCAGCGGTGAGACCTTGATGCCCTCGAAATCGCGGGAGGCCTTCAGGCGCTTGACGAATTCCATCGTGCGGCTGGCGTCGACGTCGACGAAGATGCTCACGTGCGGCGCCGCGAAGGCCGACTCCACCATTGCTTTTGCGGTGGCCTTGCGGACGCCCTTAACCGGGATCCGCTCGATCCGCTGGTCCTGCGGGCGGCCGGTTTTGCCCCAGAACGAGTCAGCCTTGTCCACCTCGGCATCACGCTGGGCCTGGTAGCTCACCAGGTCCTCGCGGGTCACCTCGCCGCGGGCGCCGGTGGGCACGACGTCGGCCAGGTTGATGCCGAGGTCCCGGGCGATCTTGCGGACCGGAGGCTTGGCCAGCACTTTGCCGACCAGGCCGCTGATGGCACCGCCGAGCGTGGGGCGCAGGTCGTCGGCGACAGCGGGCGCGGCTCCTCCGGCCGGATGGCTGACGGTATCCGGGTTGATCCAGATGTCGTGGGCCTCGACCCCTGCCCGGTCAGCGCCGGACATCGCTACGGCTGCCTGGTGTTCGCGATCCGGGGCCGGGGCTGCCGGGGTTGCGGACGCTGCGACCGCGGACGCCGGGGCCTGGGATGCCGTGGCCGGGGCTGCCGAAATCCGCCGCCGGCGTTTGACGGCGTCGGCCTTGGGGCCGGAGCCCACAAGCGGGCCGCCGGCCGGAGGACCGGCCGACTCACCGGCGTCAGACGTGTCAGCCTGCAGCGTGCCGTACATTGGTGCCGCGGCTGGCGCGGCAGGCGCCTGGGCAGCCGGAGCCGGCGCGGCAGGTGCGTCACTGACGCTGATGATCGGCGTGCCGACCTCCACCGTGACGCCCTCCGCCACCAGCAGTTCTGTGACCGTTCCCGCGAACGGGGAAGGCAATTCCACGAGGGACTTGGCCGTCTCGATCTCGCACAGGACATCGTTGATGGCCACGGTGTCGCCGGCCTTGACCTTCCAAGCGACGATTTCGGCTTCCGTAAGCCCTTCGCCGACGTCGGGAAGGTTGAACTTGTTGAGCGTCATGGGTCCTCGTTAGTACGCGAGGGCGCGGTCCAGCGCCTCAAGAATGCGGTCAATGTCCGGCAGGTAGTCCTCTTCGACCTTGGCCACGGGATACGGCATGTGAAATCCGCCGACCCGGATGACGGGGGCCTCGAGGGAGTGGAATGCCCGTTCGCTGATCCTGGCGGCGATTTCGCCGCCGATGCCGCCGAACGTGGGGGCCTCGTGGGCCACCACCAGGCGGCCAGTCTTCCGGACCGAGGCTGCGACGGTGTCGAAGTCGATCGGGGAAATGGAGCGGAGGTCGATCACTTCGACGCTGCGCCCGTCCTCGGCGGCGGCCTCGGCCGCGGCGAGGGCCACGGGCACCAGGGGCCCGTAGACCACCACGGTGGCGTCGGTTCCCTCGCGGAGAACGTGCGCCTTGAAGGGGTTTGCGGACGCGCCGGGATTCTCAGTGTCGACGTCGCCCTTGAGCCAGTAGCGGCGTTTGGGCTCGAAAACGATCACCGGGTCCTGGCAGTCGACGGCCTGCTGGATCATCCAGTAAGCATCGTGCGGGTTGGACGGCGTGATGATGCGCAGGCCGGCCGTGTGAGCGAAGAGCGCTTCCGGGGATTCCGAGTGGTGCTCGATCGAGCCGATGCCGCCGCCGTACGGGATGCGGATGACGACGGGCACGGTCAGATTGCCGTTGCTGCGCGAATGCATCTTCGCCAGCTGCGTCGTGATCTGGTTGAACCCCGGGAACACGAAGCCGTCGAACTGGATTTCGCAAATGGGCTGGTAGCCGCGCAGCGACAGGCCGATGGCCGTGCCGATAATCCCCGATTCGGCCAGCGGGGTGTCCACGACGCGGTCGACGCCGAAATCGGCCATCAGTCCGTCGGTGACCCGGTAGACCCCGCCAAGGGCCCCGATGTCCTCGCCCATCAGCAGCGAGCGGGGGTTGTTGTTCAGCGTGGCCCGCAGGCCCTCGTTGATGGCTTTCGCAATGGTCATGGTGGTCATCAGTTGGCCGCCTCCGTGACTTCGGTTTCTGCCTCAGTGGATTGGACCGGGGCGGCCGTGTCCTCGTCGGCAAACCCCGCACTGTATTCCTCGAACCAGGCCAGCTCCTCGGCGACCAGCGGGTGGGCCTCCACATACGTGTTGGCAAACGCGGTTCGAATGTCCGGGGTTTCGAGGTCGTGGGTGGTCTTGCGGACATAGGCGGCGAGTTCGTCGCCGTCGGCCCTGACCTGCTCGAAGAAGGCATCGTCGGCGAGGCCCTGCGCCCGGAGGTACTTCTCCAAACGCTCCAGCGGGTCTTTGGCCCGCCACAGGCCTTCCTCGGCGGAGCCGCGGTACTTGGTGGGGTCATCGGCCGTGGTGTGTGCCCCGACCCGGTACGTGAACGCCTCGATCAGGACGGGACCGTTGCCCTCGCGGGCCTGTTCCAGCGCCCACTCCGTGACGGCGTGGACGGCGATTACGTCGTTGCCGTCCACCCGGATCCCGGGGAAGCCGTAGCCCTTGGCGCGGTTGGCCAGCGGGATGCGGGTCTGGACCGAGCTCGGCACGGAAATCGCCCAGTGGTTGTTCTGGCAGAAGAAGACGACCGGAGCCTGGTAGGAGGAGGCGAACACCATGGATTCATGGACGTCCCCTTCCGAACTGGCGCCGTCGCCGAAGTACACCATGACGGCGGCATTGGGCTCCGCGGGCTCGGCCCCGGCCCGGCCCGCGGCGGCGGCCGCCAGCTTCTGGTCCCGCTGGATGCCCATCGCATAGCCAACGGCGTGCGGGGTCTGGGCGGCCAGGACCAGCGTGTACAGGTGGAAATTCGTGTCCTTGGGATTCCAGCCGCCGTTGGAGACGCCCCGGAACTGACGCAGCAGCTCGGCGAGATCCACGTTGCGCGTCAAGGCCACCCCGTGCTCGCGGTAGGTCGGGAAGATGTAGTCCTGCGGCTGGCTGGCGCGGCCGGAGCCGATCTGGGCGGCTTCCTGCCCGGTCAGCGGGACCCACAGGGCCAGCTGACCCTGCCGCTGCAGGGCGGTGGCTTCCACATCGAAACGGCGGATCTTGGCCATATCGGCGTAGAACCCCCGGAGGGTGCCCGGATCCAGTTTCTCGGCGTACTTTGAGAAAACCGGGTCGGAGCCCAAGGTGCCGTCAGGGCCCAGCAGCTGCACCATGGGCTCCGCCGGGGCACCCAGATGCGCCTCGGCTTCCGCTTCGAGCTGGTCATCCATGTCGGTTCCGTCGAACTCGGTAGAGGGCAGATGTGTGGTGCCCATACCGTCTCCTTGCTTGCCGCATCCGAATGCGCCGCAATCGCTGGGATACATGCCGAACCGGGAATACATTCCTAATTCGGCATATATTTTGGCTTACTCGTCCTTACTCTAGCCGCACGGCGCGGCTTGACCGCGTCATGTTAATCGCTAGGAACGCCGTGGAGGTTTTGTATAGATCGCACAGAGCTCCAGAAAACGGGTGTTGGCCTCCGTTTCGCCGATGCTGACCCGGACCCCTTCCTCGCCGAAGGCTCGCACTGACAGCGCCCGCTCCGCCGCCATCGCGGCAAATTCCGCACTGTTAGCACCCAGATTGAGCCAGACAAAGTTGCCCTGGGCCTCCGGAACGAACCACCCGAGGTCGCGCAGTCCGGCCGTGACACGGTCCCGCTCATCGACCAGGCTTTGTACCCTTTCTACAACATCGGCGAAGTGCTCAAGCGACGTGACAGCAGCGGTCTCCGCGATCTGGGACACCGCAAAGGGTGTCGCGGTGACTCGCAGGTGCTGGGTCAGGTCGGGGTGGGAGACGCTGTAGCCGACGCGGAGCCCGGCGAGGCCGTGCGCCTTCGAAAACGTTCGCAGGACCACGACGTTGGGGTCCTTGCGGTACATGGAAATGCCGTCCACGGCGTCCGTGGCACGAACAAATTCCTGGTACGCCTCGTCGATGACCACCACTACATCCGAAGGAACGGCCTTGATGAAGGCCTCCGTTTCCTCTGTAGTCAGAATGGGACCGGTCGGGTTGTTGGGCGTGCACAGCAGGATCATCCGGGTCCGTGCCGTCACGGCGGCCGCCATGGCATCCAGGTCATGACGCCCGTCCGCGGTCAACGGGATCCGCACGCTTTCGGCCCCGGCCAGACCGACGCAGATCGGATAGGCCTCGAACGAACGCCAGGCGTAGATGACTTCGTCGGCCTTGCCGTCGTCGTTTTGGCCGGCAAACGTGGCGAGCAGCTGGTTCAGGGCGCCCAGGCTGCCGGCGCCCGTGACGATGTCCTCCGCGGGAACCTCCAGGAACCGGGCGAGCGCTTCGCGAAGCTTGCTGCTGAGCGGATCCGGGTAGCGGTTGAAGTCGGTCTGCGCCGCGATGGCCTGCTGCACTGCAGGGATCGGGGGCAGCGGGTTTTCGTTGGAGGACAGCTTGTAGCTGACCAGCCCATCCACTGGGACGGGCGGTTTTCCGGCCGCGTAGCGGGGGAGGCGGTCTACCACTGGCCGGGGCCTGATGCCCCCGGCCGGGTTCTCTGATGAAGTCATGCCAACTAGCCTACTTCGGGTCTCCGGGGTTATTCGGGGATATGGTCCCTGCCGCTGCCGCCGGGCGTATGACAGCATGGGCCCATGCGCGCATTCATCGTCCGAGTCATCATCAACGCGCTGGCCTTGGCCATCGCGTGCTGGATCCTCACCGGCCTGGATATTTCCACCACCGGCAACAGCACCTTCAGCATCATCCTGGGCTACTTGTTCATCGGTCTGATCTTCGGTCTGGTCAATGCCTTCATCAAACCGATCGTCAGCCTCCTGTCGCTGCCGATCACCATCCTCACCCTGGGCCTTTTCACGGTTGTCATCAACGCGGGAATGCTTTACCTGACGTCCTGGATCAGCAGTTACACCGTCGTGCACTTCACGATCGACTCGTTCTTCTGGACCGCGGTGTTCGCCGCCATCATTATTAGCTGCGTTTCCCTCGTGGCGAGCTTCCTCCCCGCGCTCGATCGCTGGTAGCCGGGCCGCCCAGCGCCGGCCGCGACTCGCGGCGAAGTGAGAACCGGTTCACCGTCGCCGTGCCGCCGGCGCCCACGACGGCGGCCAGCGCGGCCGTGGCGTCACGCAGCGTCCTGTCCGGGCTCCTCGAGACGAGCGCGGCCCCCTCTGCGTAGTTCTCCAGCCGGTGCCCCGGACCCAATCCGAAGTCCTTAATCGGCGGAAGTTCCAGCGGGTTAGTGAGCGTCACGGTCACCCGGTCCCGAGTATCCGGGTTGGCCGCTCCGTCCGCCCCCGGCACCCAGTCCTGTTCATGTTCCAGGTGAAGGCTGCGGATCCCCGGCTCCGGGGTGATGGCGCCGACGGGCGATCCTGCCGTCAACACGAACTTGAGGTCGTACTCCGCCAGGAAAGCCCGGTCCTTGCTGAGGTTCATCGCGTGGATGCCGCCTTGGCTGTAGCCGACGGCCACGAGTTGGTCCCCGGGCGTGGCCCCGGCCTGCTGCAAGGCCTGCCGGATCGCCGCGGCCGTCGACGACGAGTCGTAGCCGAGGGCCTCTGCGATTCCGGCGGGATCAAAGGGGTTGGCGCCTTCCGGCGTGCCGCCCAGTTGGGTCCCGGGGATGATCACCACCCATGCCGGCCGTCCCGCGCCGTTAACCTCGATGACTTCGATCCGCCCGTCCTGCTCCCCCACGGCTCCGGCCCGCCGCAGCAGTCCGGCCGGGGAAAGGTCGACTTTGGCGGAAAACGTCTCCCGGCCCACCACGCTGACCGGCCGGGGTTTGAGAAACACGAGCCCCGGGGCCTCCGTCGCGGTCCGAACCAGTTCGCGGACGTCCGCAGGCCCGCTGAAGGATCCGAGCACTGCGGCCAACGGGGCAGGCAGGCCCAGCAGCGCGGCAAGATTCCGTGGTGCCGTGGTGACCCAGTCCTGGACGGCGTCGCGCACCCCGGGGAGGGCGAAGGGTCCCGGCGCGGCGCCGTACTCGGAGCCATGAAGTCCCAGCCGAAGCAGCAGGGCATTGCGGGCCTCGGCATACTCGTACTCCCGGTGGCTGGCCCGGACGTCGTCGCGGATATGCTGCAGCCTGGACCGGACACGGCCCACGTCCCGGCCCGCCTCCCCCACCGCGATGATGGCGTTGCTTCCGCTGGCGTAGGAGTCGGGCTGATACGGGAAGAGCGCATGCTTCACGCCGTCAGCCTCCATCTCAACTGCCTGTAGCTGCCGGACCAGCCCGTCGAGTGCCGAGGCGCCGGCAAGCAGCTCCTCAAACTGGAAGCTCAGCCCTCCGATCCCGCCCCGGATGCGCAGGCTTCCGTCAGGTGCCGGCGGGGAAACCCGGGGCGCGCCGCCGGAATCAGCCGGGGTAGCTTCGGCCATCAGGGGCCCGCCCGGCCCGCGGACAGTGTCACGGTCTGGGCGTGCCGGCGCACCGCGGTCACGGCCTCCAGCAGTGCATCCCTGCTGCGCCGCAGCGCCGCCGCCTGCAGGGACAGGGTCCCCCGGTAGGCCCGGCCGGCCGGCGACTGCCAATTCTGTAGCTCAACGCGGGCCAGGGCGGCGAGCACGGCGTCCGTCTCATCGGCGCACCGCGCAACGCGAGCGGCGAGCTGCTGGACTTCGTAACTGCGCGAGGCGCACGCGAGGGCGTCGGCGGCCGTCACGCCACGAGTTGCCACGCTGCCTGCGGCTCCAGACTGCATGCCACTTCCCGGCGGCCTCCCATCGCTCGGTGTTATCCCACGACCCGGCGTCATCCCAATGCTCATGAACCGACGCTAACCGGCGGCCCCAACCCACTGAAGCGCGCCGTCGGGCTATGTGGACAATGTCCCGGGTTGCCGGGCACCGCCGGGCACCGCCAGCCGGACAATTTCACGCGGCGATGTCATAAGGACAGGTGCGCTTAAGACGCGGCGGCACTTCATGAAAGAATCGGCACATGCCTGAAACTGCCGCCACAGCTGATACCCGCACGCCGTCCGGACGCCTGGCACTTGCCGCGTCGGACCACCAGATCGCGCTCGGCCCGCTGGATGGCCGCTACCAGTCCGCCGTTGCGCCGCTGGTGGACTACCTGTCCGAGGCCGCCCTGAACCGCGACCGCGTGGCAGTGGAAGTGGAGTGGCTGATCCACCTGACCGGCAACAGCGTGCTGCCCGGCACCGGCCCGCTCACGGCAGCACAGCGGGAGCAGCTGCGCGCCATCGTCACGGAGTTCGACGCCGCGTCAGTCGCCGAGCTGGCCGAGATCGAGGCCGTCACGGTGCACGACGTCAAGGCCGTGGAGTACTACATCGGCCGCCGCCTGCCCGGCATCGGGATCGATCACCTGACCGCCCTGGTGCATTTCGGCTGCACCTCGGAGGACATCAACAACCTCTCCTATGCCCTCGGCGTCAAGGGCGCGGTCCAGGACGTGTGGCTGCCTGCCGCCCGCACCCTGGTTGCCCAGATCAGCGCCATGGCCGAGGACAACCGTTCGGTGCCGATGCTCTCGCGCACGCACGGCCAGCCCGCCACGCCCACCACACTGGGCAAGGAACTCGCGGTCATTGCGCACCGGCTCAACCGGCAGCTGGACCGGATTGACCGGACCGAATACCTCGGCAAGATAAACGGCGCCACCGGTACCTACGCCGCCCACGTCGCATCCGTCCCGGGTGCCGACTGGGAGCAGGTGGCGAAGAGCTTCGTTGAAGGCCTCGGCCTGACGTGGAACCCGCTGACCACCCAGATCGAAAGCCACGACTGGCAGGCAGAACTCTATGCCGACGTCGCGCGGTTCAACCGCATCCTGCACAACGTCTGCACCGACATCTGGAGCTACATCTCGATCGGCTACTTCGTGCAGATTCCGGTGGCGGGCGCCACCGGATCTTCCACCATGCCGCACAAGGTGAACCCGATCCGATTCGAAAACGCGGAGGCCAATCTCGAGATCTCCTCCGGACTCCTGGACGTGCTGGGCTCCACCCTGGTCACCTCCCGCTGGCAGCGGGACCTCACCGATTCCTCCTCGCAGCGCAACATCGGCGTGGCGTTCGGCCACTCCCTGCTGGCCATCTCAAACGTCGCCAAGGGCCTGGACCGGCTCAACGTTGCCGGCGACGTCCTCGCCGCGGATCTTGACACCAACTGGGAAGTCCTCGGCGAGGCCATCCAGATGGTCATGCGCGCCGAGGCCATCGCCGGCGTCGAGGGGATGGAGAATCCGTACGAACGGCTCAAAGACCTGACCCGCGGACACCGCGTGGATGCCGCCCGGATGCGCGAATTCGTCCAGAGCCTGGGCTTGTCCGCCGACGCCGAAGCCCGGCTTCTGGCGCTGACCCCCGGCCGCTACACCGGCATCGCGGACAAGTTGGTGGATCACCTCAAGTGAGGCTCCTGCTCATCCGCCACGGCCAGACCCCCGGGAATGTTCTCGGGCAGCTGGACACTGCCCATCCCGGCCCGGGGCTGACGGAACTCGGCGCGCAGCAGGCTACCGCCCTGGCGAGGTCGCTGGCGAATGAGCGGATCGGACTTCTCTACGCTTCAACGTTGATCCGCACCCAGATCACGGCACAGCCGCTGGCCGCGATGCGGGGCCTCGACGTCGGGATCCTTGCTGGCCTGCGGGAAATCGAAGCCGGGTCGCTGGAGAAGCTCACAGACCAGGAATCGCACGTTCGCTACTTCGGGACGGTCGCTGCCTGGACCGCGGGGGATCTGGACCGCCGGATGCCGGCCGGCCCCAGCGGCCACGATTTCTTCGACCGCTTCGATGACTCGATTGCCCGGATTGCTGCGGCAGCCGACGGCGCAGCCGGATCCGGCGCCGTGGCCGTGGTGAGCCACGGCGCCGCCATAAGGGTCTGGGCCGGGCGGCGTGCCGTCAACGTGGACCCTGAATTCGCGCTCCGCCATGTCATCGCCAACACCGGCATTGTGGCGCTGGAAGGCGATCCCGACGCCGGATGGCGGCTCATCCACTGGGATGAAAGTCCCGTGGGCGGCTTGGCCCTCGCGGATCCGACGGCGGAGGATCCCACCGGCCGTCCGGCGTAGCGCAACGCTTACCGGCAGGAAACACAGCCGAAACCGCTGACGCCTAGCCTTAGGCTGCATAACCCTTCGGCGAATCGAGGCAGTGATGCAGACCAACCCGCGGCTCAACATCCGTCAGGTCACTTGGGCGAACCCCGTCGGCGCGGACCTGAGGGCCGCCCAGCAGGCGGAGCTCGACGCCCGCTTCGGCCGGTCCGACCACGAACCCGGACCGCCGCCGTCGGAAGCTGACACCGCGGTGTTCCTCGTGGCGCACGACAAAGCATCCGGCCAGCCGGTCGGCTGCGGCGGCCTGCGCATGCTCGACGCCCACACCGCCGAAATCAAGCGCCTCTACGTGCTGCCCTACACCCGCGGCTCGGGGGTGGCGAGCTCAATTCTCGCGGCGCTCGAAGCCCATGCTTACGCCCTGGGGATCACCACCCTGACCGCGGAGGCCGGCTCGGTACAGGCCGACGGACGGCAGTTCTACGAGAACGCCGGCTTCGTATCCGTGCCGAACTTTGGACCGTACGTCGGAGTGGCGCATTCGTACTGCTACACAAAGCCGATCGATTCGCACAGCGCCGCGCATACCGCCATGGCGTGAGGCCGGCCGGGCTGCGGCCCCGGAGCAACTCCGGCCGCCCGGTGGCCAGGGCGTTCCAGGCGTCCTGTCCTCCCGTCAGGGCATCCTTGCGCGCTGCGTCACACAACACCGGCGGCCACGGAGTCGGCTACTCTCGCACTATGGAATCGGCCGACATCACCTTCCGTACCCGCAAATGGGTGCGGCCCGAGGACCTCAACGCCAACGGCACCCTGTTCGGCGGCAGCCTGCTGAAGTGGATCGACGAAGAGGCGGCTATTTACGCGATCCTGCAACTGGGCAACGGCCGGGCCGTCACCAAGTACATCTCCGAAATCAACTTCGTCAGCTCCGCGGTCCAAGGCGACCTGATCGAAATGGGCCTGACCGCAACCCGATTCGGCCGGACATCGCTGACCATGCGCGCGGAAGTCCGGAACATGATCACGCGCCAGAGCATCCTCACGATTGAAGAGATCGTGTTCGTGAACCTGAGTCCCTCCGGGAAGCCGGAGCCGCACGGATACACCGAAATCACCTACGACCGGGACCGGATTCCGACGCACCACCTGACCGAGACCCTGGAACAGGACTAGTCGCCCCGTCGGCTGCCTCGGAGGCGGCCGGCAGCCCTGGCAGTCCTTCGGCCGCCGCGCCCTGGCGCAATCTGCTGCTGGTTGGACCTGCGTGCGTGTGCCGCCGACGTGTTCGGTCAGGTCCAGAAATCGTCGGCTTTGGCCGTGTCCTCGAAGAATTCCCGCCCCTCCGCAATCTGTCCGTCGCGGACCACGAACGTGATGACGGTGGGCATGTCCAGGGTTTTGCCGTTCGCTTCCCCATGGGTTTGCTGGATCGCGACGGTATGTTTCTCACCGCCGACGATGTCCTGGACATTGGCTTGGAAGTGACCCTGGGTGCGTGCTCCGAGTTCACCGAAGTACGCCAGGATCGCGTCGCGGCCCTGTTTGGTTCCGGACAGCACGCCGCTTCCGGCAACGTGCCAGACTGCATCCTCCGCGAACATGCCGCTGAGGGTAGCCATATCCCCTGAGTTGAAGGCCGTGTACCCTCGCCGGACCAGTTCAACATTCTCTGCGGTTCCCATGATCGAACACACCTCTCCGTCATCCTTGTCGGGCCGTGCTGGGACGGTTAAAGGCTAGTCCTGGCCCCCGGGCCTGTCGATGGAAATATGCACTCGTTCCGGGGTCCCTGCCGACGTCCTAGCGGGCGCCCGGCCAGCCGGTGTAGGCCTCGGCGAGGTAGGCGCTGCCGTGGCGGGATGACACCACGGAATGGAGCTCGCCGAGCTGGCGTGCGCGGGAGAAGTCGTCGGCGTCGGCGGCAGTGTGCAGCATGGAGGTCATCCAGTAGGAAAACTGCTGGGCCTTCCACACCCGGTCCAAGGCACGGCCGCTGTAGGCATCCAGGAGCACGGTGGAGCCGGTGGAATAGAAGCTGTCGAATCCCTCGAAGAGGACCCTGACATCGTTCAGTGCCAGGTTCAAGCCCTTGGCCCCGGTGGGCGGGACAGTGTGTGCGGCGTCGCCGGCGAGGAACAGGTTGCCGTGCCGCATGGGGGCATGGACAAAGCTGCGGAATTTCAGGACCGTCTTGTCGATCACGGGCCCTTCCTTGACCTCGAAGCCGTTGCCGTTGACGCGGCTGCGGAAAGCGTCCCAGATGCGGTCCTCGTCCCAGTTGCGGACGTCCTCGCCGGGGTCGCATTGGAAGTACATCCGCTGGACCGTCTCGGTGCGCTGACTGATCAGGGCGAAACCATGCTCTGAGTTGGCGTAGATGAGCTCTTCGGAGCTGCGCGGCGCCTCGGCCAGGATGCCGAACCAGGCGAAGGGGTACTCGTGGAAGTACCACTTGCGCTGCGCCTCGGGAATCTGGACGCGGCAGTGGCTGCGTGAGCCGTCCGCGCCGGTGATGAAGTCGGCCCGGAGTTCGTACTCGACGCCGTCCGCGTCCGTGAACCAGACTTTGGGCTTGGACTCGATGTCATGGATTGTGGCGTCCGTGACGGCGTATCGGACGTCCCCGCCGTCGGCCTTCCGGCGTGCGGAGAGGTCCAGGAACACGTCGGTCTGCGGGTAGAGCCACACCGATTCCCCGACGAGGCCTTGGAAGTCGATTCGGTGGCTTTCACCGTTGAAGCGCAGTTCGATCCCGTCGTGGCGGTGGCCGTCACGCAGGACGCGGTCGGAGACACCGCCGTCGACGAGCATGTTGACCGAGCCGGCCTCCAGGATGCCCGCGCGGACCGTTTCGGCGATCTCCTGGTGGCTGCGGATCTCGAGGACGACGGATTCGATGCCGGCCCGGGCCAGCAGGTGCGACAGCATGAGTCCTGCCGGCCCGGCACCCATGATCGCCACCTGGGTGGTGAGGACTTTACGCTGTGACATGTGCTTCTCGCTTCGTTGCGGGGTCCCGGCGGTCAGCGGCCCGGGCGATTCGATCGTCTGGCTAACAGTGTGCCCCCCGCGTCCTGATTAGCGTTACACCTTTTCCGTTCAATGGAATCCCATGCCCGGCGCCTCTCCCCAAGCCGTCTTTGCGCCGGCCCGAACGGCCGTCGCAGTACACTCCTAGGAAAGGCGCCCGGGCGCCGCCGTCCCACGGCGTGACCTCAGGCGCCGCCATGCCCCGGGCGCCAGCACGACGGCGATGCCAACTGCTGCGCCGATGACCGTCTCCACAATTCTGTCGCGGAGCAGGATGCTGGGCGGCACGGGCGCCACGAGGAGCGTGGAGGTCAAGGCCAGCGGCGTGACGAAGACCTGCGCCAGCATGTACTGCCGCGCGATGAACATCTCGGCCCCGAACTGGCACGCTGCGATCACCAGCACGGTCTGCCAGGGCGTCGGCCGCAGGAGCAGGATCCCGGCGAGCAGGACCAGCCCCAGGGCGGTGCCGGCGATGCGCTGCAGGCCGCGGCTGACGCGGTGCCGGGTGGTGTGCCCCACGAGCGGGACGACGGCGGCCACCATCGCCCAGTAGTTGTGGCCCACGCCCAGCCATTCACCGGCCAGGGTCCCCAGCGTTCCTGCCAGTCCTGCCGCCACGAGGTAGCCGGCGCTTTCCAGCCAGGCTGCGCGCTCCTCCGCCGGCGTCAGGCTCACGGGTTTCGGGCTCACCCACGGGCTCCGGCGGCCCCGGGCCACGCGGGAGGACTGGCCGATCAGCAGGCAGAAGAGGACCGTAAGGACTGCCACCAGCATGCACTGCCACAGCGGCGGCTGGTTGGGGATCGAGGCGATGGCCGCGAAGGCAAAGATATGGAACAACGAACCCGACGGACGCAGGCGCCACCGTGCGACCACCAGCGAGCAGGCGCCGGCCACCAGGGTGGTCGCCCCCACCAGGACCCACGTGGTGCCTGCGGGCGAGAGCCTTGCCAGCGCATCCACACGCGCCGTTACTGCGGCCAGGAACATCACCAGCAGCATGAGTCCGCCGGCCCGCACCTGGAGGCTGAGCCGCCGGGCGTGCGCCTCATTCCGGCCGTAGATGCCGGTGAAAGCGCCGAAGGAGGCAAAGATGGCCAGGTCCAGCCTTCCCAGCAGCAAAAGGGTGATCAGCGGGACGAACACGCCCACGGCGCAACGGAGGGCGACCCGGTGGTCTTTGTTGCCCGGAGCAATGGTGAACATCTCGGCGAGCAGCTTCACCTCGCCCGCCCGACGGGTGCACTTTCACGGGTCCGCTTCATGGCATCGGTTCCTTGGGAACGCGGCTTCACGGGCGTGCTTTCATGGGTCGGAGCGCCTTTCGCAGCGGGTCGGGTTGTTGCGGCGGCGGCGCTGGCATCCACAGTGGATTTTACGCCGGATCCCCGCGGCTGCAGCATCTGATCCCATTGATTGGGATCTGCCGGAACCCAGGCGGGGTGGTAGCGTCTATCGGTTGAATCAAGCACCCGTGGATCAGGCAGCCGATTCACGGCAGAGACATCCAGCAACGCACACCGGAGGTTCCCCATGCTCAAAGGATTCAAGGATTTCATCCTTCGCGGCAACGTGATCGAACTGTCCATCGCCGTCGTCGTCGGCACCGCCTTCACGGCCCTGGTCGGCGCCTTCACGTCAAACATCGTGAATCCGATCATCGCGGCTGCCGGCGGCGTCAAGACCGAGGGCTTGGGCTTCCATATCTGGCCGGGCAACGACAAGACGTTCGTCAACATCGGGGCTGTGCTCACGGCCTTCCTGACCTTCCTCATCACCGCCGCGGTGGTGTACTTCATCTTTGTTGCACCGATGAATCGGATCAACAGGATGGTCAAGAGCCGGCTGAGCGCGGCCGAACCCGAGGAAGAACCGATCCCGGCCGACACCGCCCTGCTGGCCGAGATCCGGGATCTGCTGGCGGGGCTGACCAGCCAAGTGCCCGACGGCGGCCGTGCAGGAGCGCAGGACGGCGCAGCGGAGTATGCGGCCGGGAACACAGAAGGGATCGTGGACGCGGACAGCCCCCGCCACGTGGCCAGCCGCTAACCTCAGCCGCTAACCGTCTGCCGCAGCCGGCTGCGGCGGTCCGAAACCGTCACGCGGCGGCAATCCGGCCGAAACAGCCGCCCGGAATCATGGGAGCATGACGCGCAAAGCCGCAGGCAGAACCCCAGATAAAGCCCAGTCCCCCGCTCCCTCCGAGTTGAGCTGCGAAGTGTGCGGCCAGATGCCCGAACCGACCAAGACCCGGCTGACCCTGGCCAATATCGCCGTGATGCTTCCCATCGAATTGCTGGTGCATGCCGCGGTAGTGGGAACGCACCTGCCCTACGTCGCCAAGGTCATGGTCCTTACCATGACCGCGACCATCCTCGTGATCTGGGTGGCCGAACCCTCAGCGGCCCGGATGCTCCGGGGCTGGCTGCACGCCCCGGCCCTGCGGCACCGTAAACGGCTCGTCGCCGCGCCTGCCCTGTGGCGGGCCCGGACCGTCCTGAAGGACAGGCCAGGGTCGCTGCAGAAGCTCACCCAAGCGTTGGCCGGGCTGGACACAAATATCCTCAGCATCCACGTTCACCCCGTGGCCGGCGGCGTGCTGGACGAGTTTGTGCTCTCCGCACCGGGGGATGTGCGCGAGGCCGAGCTCCTGCGGGCCCTGCGTGCGGGCGGCGGAGCAGATCCGCACGTCTGGCCGACCACGGCCCTGGCCATGGCCGACGGCCAAACGGGGGCCCTGAGCCTGGCCGCCCGGATCGCCGCCAGCCCGGAGGAACTGCCGCTGGCTGTCGCGGAGCTGCTGCGGGCCAGGATCGTCACGGGAACCGGAGCGGGCAGCGCCGATGTGGCGCCGCCGGCGGGCCCGGGCGGGACCGTGCTGAGGATCCCGACGGCGTGGCACGGACCCATCACGTTCTCCCGGCCCGGCGAGCCGTTCACCCCGGCCGAATCCGCCCGCGCGCACCGGCTGGCCGAACTCGCCGAGATCGTGGCGCACCGGCCGGCGGCGCACTAACTGCCCGGGGCACGCCGGCCGAACGGCCCGGGCCCCGTCAAAGAACGCGCTTAGTGCTTGGCGGGCCCGTCAGATGGCCGTCATGCGGACGGTGAGGGCGTCGTGGTCCACCGAGACCTTGAGGTGTTTGGCCTTGCCCAGCGGATCGCCGTCGAGCTGGAATTCCTGCTCGTGGGCGAGTTCGATTTCGGCTGATTTACCAGCGAAGTACTCGACCGACGCGTTCTTCGGGTTGTTCCGGCCGAAGACACCGGCCAGCACGCTCAGCCAGCCCAACCGGCCGACGGGGGCCAGGATCACGACGTCGAGGATGCCGTCATCGACCTTAGCGTCGGGGAAGATCTCCACGCCGCCCATGATTTTGCCGCAGTTTCCGACCATGACGCTGCGGATCCGGCGCCGCACGGGGTGCTCGCCGTCCATGCTGATCTTGGCCCTGATGGGCTTGCCCGGAAGGTGCCGGATGCCCGCTTCAACGTACGCGAGCCAGCCTACGCGGTCCTTCAGCTCGTCCACGGTGTTGGCCATGATGGCGGCGTCGTAACCGAGGCCGGCCATGACTAGGAAGATGTGCTCCTCCTCGGCGTGGTCCAGCGTGGCCCTGACGACGTCCACCTTGGCGTCCGCGCCGCTCAGGGCGTCGTAGCTCGCCGCCACGGGGTCGGTGATGTCGACGCCGAGGTTGCGGGCCAGCAGATTTCCGGTACCCAGGGGCACCAGGCCCAGGGGCGTTCCGGTGCCCGCCAGGACCTCCGCCACGCAGCGGACCGTCCCGTCGCCGCCGGCGGCGATCACGACGTCGACCCCGGCTGCCAGGGCCTCGCGCGCCTGGCCGATGCCGGTGTCCTCCTTGGTGGTCTCCAGCCAGAGCGGCTCGGCCCAACCCTGGGTCTCGCACAGGCGGAAGAATGAGGCCCGGAAGCTCTCTCCGGGAGACTTCATGGGGTTAATGACCACGGCGGCCCGCCTGGACGCTGTAGTGTCCACGGTCTCCAGGGTGTCCGACGTCGCGGTTTTGTTCTCTGTCATGGCGTCCTTAGGGGGCGAATGGCGGGAGAGGTCCCGAAGTGAAATCCTAGCCGCTGGGCCGCGCATCTTCGGCAGGGCGGGCTGGAATCGTGGACGCCCGCTCCGCGGTGTCACTAGACTGGGGTTCGTGATGGGCCGGGGCCTGCGCTCCGGACGCCGAAAGCGGGGGGAAATGACTGAACCAGAGAAGTATTCAGCAACGGCTGAAGCATCCAGCATGGATCCCCACGATTGGGGCCGGGCGCTGGCACTGGCGCTCACGCGGCTGGCCGAGCAGATCGCGCCCGAAGGCAGCGACGACATTCACACCCTGCTGGTGGGCCGGGACCTGCACCTGAAGATCAGTGACGAACCCGCGGGTGTCACGATCAGGGTTTCAGCGGAAAACGTCGCGAACCCCGGCTAGCCGCGACCGTCCAACCGGTCCGAGGCGTCACCGCCCCGGGGCTAGGTCCTCGGAAATGAGTTCCGCCGTGGCCACCGTCGCCTCGCGCACCGCGGCCAGATAGGCGTCGGGGTCTGGCTGGGCGGACACCGCCTGCGCCTGCAGCGAGACGTTGATCGCCGCCACCACCTTGGGCCCGTCATGGACGGGAGCCGCAATGGACATCAGTCCCAGCTCGAGCTCCTGGTTCAGCAGGCACCATCCCTGGGCACGGACGGTGTCCAGCTCGGCCAGGAGGGCTGCACGGGTGCCGATCGCCCCGGGAGTCAGGGCCCGGATCTCGGCGGCAGCGAGGTATTCCGCCAGTTGCGCCGGCGGGAGCGCCGCGAGCAGCACGCGTCCCATGGAAGTCGCGTAGGCGGGGAACCGGGTGCCCACGGTGATGCCGACGGTCATGATCCGCCGGGTCGACACCCGGGCGACGTAGGCGATGTCCGTGCCCTCGAGGACCGCGGCCGACGTCGACTCCCCCAGCTCGAGCGAGAGTTCCTCCAGGTGCGGTTGGGCGAGCTGCGGCAGCGACAGCCCGGACAAGTAGGCGTAGCCCAGCTGCAGCACCTTGGCGGTCAGGGCAAAGATCTTGCCGTCCGTGCGGACGTAGCCCAGCTCCACGAGCGTGTGCAGGAACCGCCGGGCGGTGGCCCGGGTCAGTCCGGTTCGGGCCGCAACCTCGGTCAGCGTCATCTTGGGGTGGTCCGTGTCGAAGGCGCGGATCACCGCGAGCCCGCGCGCCAGCGACTGCACGTACTGGTCGCTGGCCGCGGGCACGCCGCCGCCTTTGGCTGCTTCAATCATTTATCGCCTCCCGGTCCCGGATCACTTTATCCCTGTGCCGGCTGTCCCCGGGGTACCGGAGCAAGGCGTCCGGCGCAAGGCGCCCCGGGCAAAGCGCCCCAAGGCAGCCGTCCCGGGGCGCGCCATCCGTGCGCAGGGGTGTCAGCTTGCGTCCACGTTCGCCGCCCGGAGCGGCACGGGAACCATGTCCTGGAGTTCCTCGAGCGTGCACCCGAAGGTCTCCCGGACCTGGACGCCGTCGGGTCCGGTGAGGAAGACGGCTTTGTCGGTGTAGACGCGGGTCACGCAGCCGATCCCGGTGAGGGGGTAGGTGCACGCCTCCACCAGCTTGGACGCGCCGTCGCGGGTCAGGAGCGTCATCATGACGAAGACGTCCTTGGCCCCGGTGGCCAGGTCCATGGCGCCGCCGACGGCGGGGATCGCGTCCGGGGCGCCGGTGTGCCAGTTGGCGAGATCGCCCGTGGCCGAGACCTGGAAGGCGCCGAGCACGCAGATGTCCAGGTGGCCGCCGCGCATGATCGCGAAGGAGTCCGCGTGGTGGAAGTAGGACGCCCCGGGCAGTTCGGTCACCGGGATCTTGCCGGCGTTGATGAGGTCGCCGTCGATCTGGTCCCCGGTGGCTTCCGGGCCCATGCCGAGCATGCCGTTCTCGGTATGGAGCGTGATGTTCTGCTCCGGCGCGAGGTAGTTCGAGACCAGGGTGGGCTGGCCGATGCCGAGGTTCACGAAGGATCCGGGGGCGATGTCGCGGGCCACGAGGCGGGCGAGGTCGTCACGGCCCAGCGGCTGGTCGGACGCCTGGATCGTGGCCCGGATGCCGGCGTGGATGCCGGTCTGGGAGCCCGCCGCGCTGTTGGACTGGATGCTCATCTCAGGCCACCTGTTCTGTCTTGCCGGCGGCTGCAGCTCCGCTGGAATCGATACGGACAATGCTGTTGACGTAGATTCCGGGGGTCACGATGGTCTCCGGATCCAGGCTGCCCGTGGGCACGATCTCCGAGACCTGGACGATGGTGTGTTTCGCGGCCGCGGCCATGATGGGTCCGAAGTTCCGGGCGGTCTTGCGGTAGACGAGGTTGCCCTTGCCGTCCGCCGTGAGCGCCTTGATGAGGGCGACGTCGGCGTGGATGGGGGTCTCGAACACCTGCCATTTGCCGTCCAGGTAGCGGGTTTCCTTGCCCTCGGCGAGCATGGTGCCGTAGCCGGTGGGCGTGAAGAACCCGCCGATCCCGGCGCCGGCGGCCCGGATCCGCTCGGCGAGGTTCCCCTGCGGGACGAGTTCGAGCTCGACCTCGCCGGCGCGGTACTTGGCGTCGAAGTGCCAGGAGTCGGATTGCCGCGGGAACGAGCAGATCATCTTCTTCACCCGGCCCTCCTTGATCAGCAGGGCCAGGCCCTGGTCGCCCTGGCCGGCATTGTTGTTCACGACGGTCAGGTCCGTCGCGCCGCCGTCCAGTAGCGCGTCGATGAGTTCGAACGGCTGGCCGGCATTACCGAAGCCGCCGATCATGACGGTGGAGCCGTCCTTGATGCCGGCGACGGCCTCGCCGACCGTGTCAATGAAATTCAGCATGTCTGCGCTCTCCTTATGCCGAAGCGTCGGCGGTGACGTTTTCGAGGACGACGGCGAGGCCCTGGCCGACGCCGATGCAGATGGCGGCGACGCCCCAGCGCTGGCCGGAGGCCTGCAGGGACCTGGCCAGGGTGCCGAGGATGCGTCCGCCAGAGGCGCCGAGCGGGTGGCCCATGGCGATCGCGCCGCCGTGCCGGTTTACGATTTCCGGGTCGATGCCCCAGGCGTTGATGCACGCCAGGGACTGCGCGGCGAACGCCTCATTCAGTTCGACGGCGCCCACCTGGTCCCAGCCGATGCCGGCCTTCGCGAGGGCCTTGTTCGCGGCCTCCACCGGGGCGTAGCCGAAATACTGGGGGTCGTTCGCGTGCGCGCCGCGCCCGGCGATGCGGGCCAGCGGGTCCATCCCCAGCAGCCCGGCGGCGGCCTCGCTGCCCAGCCACGCCGCAGAGGCGCCGTCGGAGAGCGGCGAGGCGTTCCCGGCGGTGACGGTGCCGTTCACGGTCCGGAATACGGTCTTGAGCCCTGCGAGCTTCTCCGCAGAGGAGCCCGCCCGGATGCCTTCGTCGCGGACCAGGTCCGTGCCCGGAACCGGGGTGACCAAGCGGTCATAGAAGCCCTCGTCCCACGCCGCGGCGGCCAGGTTGTGGGAGGCCGCGGAGAACTCGTCCTGCGCCTCGCGCGTGATCCCGTACTTGTCGGCCAGCCGTTCGGTGGCCTCGCCCAGGGAGACGGTCCAGTCAGCCGGCATGGCCTGGTTCACCAGCCGCCAGCCCAGCGTGGTGGAGGCCAGGTTCAAGTCCCCGGCCGGGTAGGGCTTCTCGGTCTTGGGCAGCACCCAAGGAGCGCGGGACATCGACTCGACGCCGCCGATCAGCATGAGCTCGGCGTCACCGGTGTTGATCTGCCGGGAGGCGATGATCGCCGCGTCCAGCGAGGATCCGCACAGCCGGTTGACCGTGGTGCCCGGGATTGAGACCGGCAGCCCGGCCAGCAGGGTGCCCATCCGGGCGACGTTGCGGTTTTCCTCGCCCGCGCCGTTTGCGTTGCCGAACACCACTTCGTCGATCCGCTCGACGTCGAGGCCCGGGGCACGCTTCACCGCCTCGCGGATCACGTGCGCGGCGAGGTCGTCCGGTCGGACGCCGGCAAGGCCGGACCCGAACTTCCCGAAGGGCGTCCGCACGGCGTCGTACACAAAAGCCTGGTTCATGATTTCTTGTCCATTTCAGTGGTATCCGCTGCTGCGGCGTCCATGTCTGTTTCGTCCATCGCTGTGCTGTCCATTGAATGGAACACCTGCTGCGCGGTCTTGAAGGCGGTGTTGGCGGAGGGGACCCCGCAGTAGATCGCGGTCTGGAGCAGGATTTCCTTGATCTCGTCCCGGCTCAGGCCGTTGGTGATGGCTGCGCGGATGTGCATGGCCAGTTCTTCCCAGTGCCCGTGAGCCACCATGGCGGTAATGGTGACGGCTGAGCGCATCTGGCGGCTGATCCCGGGCCGGGTCCAGATGCCGCCCCAGGCGATCCGGGTGATCATGTCCTGGAAGTCCTCGGTGAAGGAATCCTTGTTCGCGTTGGCGCGGTCCACGTGCGCGGCGCCGAGGACCTCGCGGCGGACTTTCATGCCGCCGTCGTAGATCTCCTGGCTTGTCGCGCCGGGCTGGACTACACCATTGCGTTCGGGCCCGGTCAGTTCGGCGCCGGTCATTCGCGCGCTCCCTGCGTCTCGGTCCAGGTGATGAGGCTCTTGAGCAGCTCGGCGACGTGGCCCGGCGCTTCGAACGGCGCCAGGTGTGCCACGCCCTCCAGGCTGACGGCCGTGGCGGTGCCGCCGCCGGCCGTGATGCCCGCGGCCACTTCCTCGGCCATCGACGGCGGGGCAACAGAGTCCAGGGCCCCGGCGATGACCTGGGTGGGGACGCGGATGGTGCCCAGCTGGTCCCGCACGTCGAAGCCGGCCAGGGCCTCGCAGCAGAAGGCGTAGCTGAAGCGGTCGGCGTCCCGGAGGGTGTGCAGGAGCCGGCCGCTGAGCTCGGGCTGACGCTCCATGAACCCCGGGGCGAACCAGCGCTCCGCCGAGCCCTGGATCATTACCGGGGTACCCTGCGTGCGCACGGTTTCGGCGCGTTCGAGCCAGTCCCCGGGCGTGCCGATTTTCGCGCCCGAGCACTGCACGGAGAGGCTCTTAAGCCGGTCGCCGTGCTTGATGCCCAGTTGCAGGCCGGTCGCCCCGCCGAGGGACACCCCGGCGTAGTGGAAGCGCGCGCCGGGGGCGATCGAATCGACCAGGCCGATCACGGCGTCGGCCAGTTCGGCGACGGTGAAGGTCTCCTGCGCCGCGGGCGAGACGCCGTGCCCGGGAAGATCCCAGGCGACGACGTCGGCGTCGGCTCCAAGGATGGTGCCGGCCTGGCTCCAGAGCAGCGAGGACGTCCCGAGCGAGGGCCCGACGACGAGGAGGGGCTTGTCGCCGAGCGGGCGCTGGGGCGAGAGCAGGACTGCTTTGACAGTGGGTCTAGCCACGGGGGGCTCCGTTCTGGAGTTGGTGGGCGGTGGAGCGGTCGTATCCCGGTGAGGCCGAGCCTGCGGCGTATTCCGGATACGCCGCCAGGATGCGACGGGAGATCACGGCGGCCTGGCCGAGGTAGTTGGCAGGGTCCAGGAGCTCCGCAAGCCGGGCGTCCGTCAGCAGCTCTGCGGGGACTGCCGCGCGGAGCAGTGTCCGGTAGGTGCCCGCCTGCTCCGCGGCCGGGGCCTGGAGCGTTTTGTCCACGACGTCCTGCAGGCGTTGCTTGCCGGTCCGGCCCGATCGCGCGTCGGCGCCGTGCACGTCCAAAGGCGGAGGGCCGTCCAGAAGCGGCGCGACGGCAGCGCTGACAGCTTCGGAGAGCAGCAGCGGTCCGGCGAGGCCGAGGTTGCGGCGCATCGCCGCGGGGAAGACCTGCAGCCCTTCGGTGAGTTCGCGCAGCAGACCCGCGGCGCCCAGGGCCAGGCGGAGCAACTGGCGCAGGGCGGCCCATTCGCTGTGCCAGGCGCCGTCGGGGCGTTCGTCGTTGAAATTAGCCGCCGCGAGGTGCAGCTGTGCGGCCAGGGCCGGGGACTGCAAGGCGGCGCTGCGGATCAGCACGGACAGCATCGGGTTCTGCTTCTGCGGCATGGCCGAGGACACGCCGCGTCCCGCCGCGCGGGGTTCCGCGAGCTCAGCCACTTCCGGCCGGCTCAGGAACAGGACGTCGGCGGCCAGCTTCCCGGCCGCGTCCGTCACGGCGGCCAGGGCATCGCCGAGTGAGGTCACGGCCAGGCGGTTGGTGTGCCACGGGGCGGGAACGGTGGCCAGGCCCAGCCGGGCGGCGAGCCGGTCCGCGAGGTCGAACGGGGTGGGCGGCACGGCGGCGGCTCCAGCCCCGGCGTCCCGCCCGGCTCCGGACGTCAGCACGGTGCCGGCGGCAAGGGTCCCGGCGGCGCCGCCGGTCTGCACCGGCAGCTCGAGGGTCTCGAGCCGGCGTGCGGCGGCGGCCAGCCCGGCGAACCACTGCGCGGCCCGCAGACCGAAGCTGTAGGGCAGCGAGTGCTGGGTCAGGCTCCGGCCGACGCAAAGGGTGTCTGCATGGGCGTCGGCAAGGGCGGCGAGGGCGGACGTGGCCGCCTTGACCTCGGCGAGCACCTCGCGGACGGCCCCGGCGGCCAGCAACATGAGGGCCGAGTCGAGTACGTCCTGGCTGGTCAGCGAGGTGTGGACCGCCTGGACGGCGCCCAGGCCGGCACTATCGAGGCTCCTGACCTGTTCGCGGAGGTCGGCGAGCAGCGGGATAACGGGGTTGCCGCCGCCCTGCGCCCGGACTGCGATGCCCGCGACGTCGTAGCGCTGCACGTCCGCGGCGGCGGCCACCACCGCGGCGGACCCGGCCGGGGCGAGGCCCGTCTCGTCCAGGACCGCCGCCCAGGCCGCCTCGACCTTCAAGACGGCGGCGAGCACGGCACGGTCCCCGGTCAGCGCCGCCACAATCGGCGACGCCGCCACGGGACTCAGCAGGCCAAAATCGCCGTCGGTTTCGAAGAAGGTCACTTCGAGGCACCCTCTGCGTCGCTAAAGTCCAGGAACACGGTCTCGCCGTCGCCCTGAAGACGGATGTCCCAGGTCAATCCGCCGTCGGCATCCCGGCGCGCTATGAGGGTCCGGCGCCGGTCCGGCGCCAGGGCGGACAGGAGCGGATCCTTGGCCAGGGCCTCCTCGTCCTCCGGCAGGTAGACCCGGGTGAACAGGCGGTTCATCAAGCCCCGGGCAAAGACGGCGACGGCAATAAACGGCGCCGCGCCCTCCTCGGTGGGGCCCGGGTTGACCGTGGTGAAGGTGAAGTCGCCGGTGTTGCCCACGGCGCTCCGGCCGAAGCCGGTAAAGGTGTAGCCGTCTCGAACCAGGGAGCCCGTGCGGTGCGGCACCTTGCCGTCCGCGTCTGCCTGCCAGATCTCCAGGATCGCGTCCGGGATCGGGTGGCCGGCGCCGTCATAGACAGTGCCCTGGAGCCGGATGGAACCCGGGGAGCCGGGGGCCAGGAGCTCGCGGTCCTTGGCGTAGGGCAGCGCGTAGCCGTAGAACGGGCCCACGGTCTGGCCCGGTGTCGGGGTGAGTTTACTCATGGTCATCTCCTTCTGCTCCCAGGGCTTCGTTTTCGGTCCAGGTGCGCTTGGACCCGGTCAGGACAATGTCCCAGTTGTACGCCAGAGCCCATTCAGGCTTGGTCTGCTCGTGGTTGTAGGTGGCCACGAGCCGGTCGCGGGCGTCCTGGTCCACGATCGACTGATAGATCGGGTCCAGCGGGAAGAGCTGGTCACCGGGGAAGTACATCTGGGTGATGATCCGCTGGGTGAACTCCTGCCCGAACAGGGAGAAGTGGATGTGGGCGGGCCGCCAGGCGTTGAGGTGGTTCTTCCACGGGTAGGCGCCGGGTTTGATGGTGGTGAAGCTGTAGGAGCCGTCGGCACCCGTGATGCAGCGGCCGACGCCGGTGAAGTTGGGGTCCAGCGGTGCCGGATGCTGGTCCCGCTTGTGGATGTAGCGGCCGGCGGAGTTCGCCTGCCAGATTTCCACAAGCTGGCCGGCCACGGGACGGCCGTCACCGTCGAGCACGCGGCCGGAGACGACGATGCGTTCGCCGAGCGGTTCGCCGTTGTGCTGGATGGTCAGGTCCGCTTCCAGCGCGTGCACGTCCATGTGCCCGAACGCCGGGGAGTAGAGCTCGATGGTTTCCGGGTCCGCGTGGTGCAGGTCCTTGGTGGGGTGGCGCAGGACGCTGCTGCGGTACGGAGCGTAGTCAAGACGCGGCTGGGTTTCGGCCGGGGCGCCGTTCTTGAGCGCCTGCGCGTAGGCCTCGCCGATCGCCTTCATCTCCGCGCTGAGGTCCGCCTGGGACTCTGCGGCGGCATCGAGCGGCGCGTACGTTTTCGGTGCGGCCTCCGTGGCTTCGTCGGACACGTCCTCGGTCAGCGGATCCGCGTTGTAGATCTCCAGATTGATTTCTTCAGGCACAGCAGCCTCCTTTCGTTGGTGTGATTGTTGTTCGGGCGGGGATCAGGAACTGCGGGTTAGCTGGTGCAGGTGGTCGTACTGGACGGCGTGCCGTACCGGGGCGTTGGGCGCTCCGTAGCCGTCGTAGGCTCCCCGGCGCTCCACCATTTCGAAGAACACGCTGCCGACCGTCGCCGTGTAGAAATGCAGGAATTCGCCGTCGGCGTCACGGTCATAGAGCAGGTTGAGCTCGCGGAGCGTGGCCAGGAATTGGGGGTCCAGCGCGAACCGGGCATCGAGGTCCTCGTAGTAGTTCGCCGGGATCTGCAGGAAGTCCAGGCCGCGGTCCCGCGCCGCCCGGGCCGTGGCCACGAGGTCATCCACCGCGAACGCCACGTGTTCCTGGTAGGTGCGGCGGTGCCCTGTCCCGGACCCGCCGGCCCCGGACGTTCCGGCGGCTTCCTGCTGCAGCAGCGGCGCCAGGTTCAGCACCAGCCGGACGCCCCGGTCCTGTGTCAGCATCACCTGGGACCGGACCAGTCCGCTGGGGCTGGCCACCTCGGCGTACGGCTGAGGTTCCAGCGCGAGGGCGCTCGTGTAGAACAGGACGGCCTCATCAAAGTGCTGCCACGGCTGGGCGAGGTTCACGTGGTCGATCACCGCGCCGGCCCCTGACGCGTCCCGCGGCAATGCCTGTGCGGACACCCCGGGTTCCCCGAATTCACCGACCCAGGCTGGAATGCCGTCCGGAGTGCCCTGGCACAGGAAGATCTCGGTCGAGTCTGGCGCCGCGAAGCCCTGGAAGACTTCCTCGTTGGCCTGGCTCTTGCGCGGCACGGCGGGTGCCTTGAGCTGCTGGGCGCGTGCCGCGGCGACGACTGGAGAGTCGACGTCGAACCCCACGGCCGAAATTGCTGCGGAAATGGGAGCGTCGGCGGCCGTCCGCTGGCCCGGGGCGCCGGCCGCGGCGCCACCGGAGACACCGCCGGACGCGGCCGGCTCTTCATTGATGATCAGACGGGCATGGCCCATAGTCCACAATTGCACGTTCTTGGTCCGGTGCCGCCCGTCGAACGCAAACCCCAGCTGGCCGAGCAGGGTTTCCAGGCCGGCGGTGTCCCCGGCCCGGACCTCGGCGAAGTTGAATCCGGCGGGCTCGGCCACCCGGGGCAGCGTGGCGAGCTCCATCGGGTACCGGCGCCGGGCACCTGCGGGGGCCACGCCGCCCGTCGCACCGGCCGCGGCGGGGGCCGGGTTGGCCTCGAGCCACCGGGCGCTCTGCTCCTCGAGCCAGATCAACGACCGCATGGCATCGACGGCCGTGCGGTCGACGTCGGCCTGGCGGAAGACGTCGTTGAAGACCTCAAGGGACACCGGGCCGCTGTAGCCGGCGCGGACCACGTGGCCCATGAACTTGGCGAGGTCGAACTGGCCCTCACCCGGGAACACCCGGTAGTGCCTGCTCCAGGACAGCACGTCCATGGACAGTTTGGGGGCGTCGGCCACCTGGACGAAGAAGATCTTGTCCGCGTTGAAACCCCCGATCGGGGCGGTGTCCCAGTCGCGGGAGAGGATGTGGAAGGAGTCCAGGCAGGTGCCCAGGTTGGGGTGGTCCACCAGGTCCACCAGCCGGTGGGCGTGCTCGTAGTCGTTGACATACTTCCCCCAGGCCAGGGCCTCGTAGGCGACCCTGACGCCGTGCTCCCCCGCGAGGTCCGCGAGCCGGGCGAGCTGGGCGGTCCGGAGCTCGTCATCGTCAATCGTGGCGGTGCCGACGTTGGAGCACAGCAGCATGGTGTCCATGCCCAGGCGGGACATGAGCCGGAACTTGGCGTCCGCGCGGCGCAGGTTGGCGGCGAGCAAGTCCTCGGGAACGCTGTCGAAGTCGCGGAACGGCTGGTAAAGGTCCAAGGTCAGGCCGAGATCGGCGGCCAGCTTGCGGACGTCTTCCGGGCTCAGCGGGGACGTGACCAGATCCTGTTCGAAAATTTCGATCCCGTCGAACCCGGCAACGGCGCAAGCCTGCATCTTTTCCCGCAAGGTTCCGGACAGGCAGACGGTGGCGATCCCGGTGCGCATCAGGCGGCCACTTCTTCTGCGGCCACGAGGTCCAGGAAGTGGGACCGCATGCGGTCGGCGTCCGGCTCGCGCCCGGTGAAGATCCGGAAGGAGTCCGCCGCCTGGCCCACGGCCATCCGGCCGCCGTCGAGAACCTCGCAGCCCTTGGCCCGGGCGGCCCGGACGAGTTCGGTTTCGATGGGCCGGTACACGATGTCGGCCACCCAGTGCCGGGACTCCACGAGGGACATGTCCAGCGGCACGCCCGGATGGGCCGCCATGCCCACCGGGGTGCAATGCACGAGTCCGTCGGCCAGCGGCATGAGTTGCGGCAGCTCTGCCGTCGTCCGCGCGGTGACGGTCCGACCCGGGAAAAACCCGGCGAGTTCGGCCGCGCGGGCGGCGCCGCGCGCCACATCGGTGTCCACGAGGTCAAGCTCCCGGACTCCCGCCGTGAGCAACGCGTAGGCGACGGCGGATCCGGCGCCGCCGGCCCCCAGCTGCACCACGCGGTCCAAGGTGGCGCCGGGGAGCCCGGAGGCCAGCGCGGCCGCGAACCCGGAAAAGTCGGTGTTGTGGCCAATGAAGCGGCCGTCGCGGATGACCACGGTGTTGACGGCGCCGAGGCGCCGGGCGTCGGGCGAGATCTCGTCGAGGTAGTCCAGCACGAGCTGCTTGCAGGGGTGCGTGATGTTCAGTCCGTTGAACCCGAGGTTCCGGGCGCCGGCCAGGAGCTCTCCCACGGCCTGGCCGGGCAGGCCGAGTTCCATGAGGTCGATGGGGCGGTAGAGGTACCGGAGGCCCTGAACGTCGCCTTCGCGTTCGTGCATGTAGGGCGTGAGGGAGGGCATGACGCCGTCTCCCACGAGGCCCACGAGGAAGGACTCTGCTCGATTGCTCATCCGGTTAGCTCCTTTGACAACGGCACTCGGCGGGCGGTGACGCTTTGCAGCGTCCGCGGCGGGCCGGGTGATAGGGATTACACTACAGACTTTGTTCACATGTTGCACTAGTGTTCGAATGACGAACATATTATTACGGCATCGGCGCCTGTGGCCTCAGCCGCGGACGGTCACTGCTGGGGCAGGCGGGCGGACAACTCCGCCGCGGCCGCCTGCAGGAGGGGCACCAGGGCCACGAGGGCCTCCATGCTCAGCCGGAACACGGGCACGGCCGTGGCGAGGGAGGCGAAGGCGTGCCCCTGGGCATTCAAAACGGGCACGGCGACGGCGCGCATGCCGAGCTCGTTTTCCTGGTCCATCGTGGCGTAGCCGCGGCGGCGGACCAGTTCTATTTCCGCCCGGAACGCCTCACGGTCGGTAATGGAGTGCTCCGTCAGCGGCTCCAGGGGCAGGTCCTCAAGGAGCCGGGCCCGGGTGGCGTCATCGGCAAACGCCACCAGCGCCTTGCCCACCGAGGTGGTGTGCAGTGCGCCGAGATGGCCGGGGTCGCTGGTGACCCGGAAGGTCTGCGGGCCGTCCACTTTGTTGACCGTCAGGTGGTGGAGGCCGTCCCGGACCGAGAGGATGGTGGCCTCGCCCGTTTCCTCTGTCACCCGCCGCAGGATGGGCAATGCCGTGCCGGCGAAGCCGTGGTGGTTGGAGACGCGCTGGCCCAACTGAAAAACACGCAGGCCCAGATGGTAGCGGCGGCCATCCGGCTCGTAGTCCACAAAGCCGTCCCGCGTCAGCGAGCCGAGGAGGCGGTACGTGGTGCTGAACGGCAGCTCGGCCCGGCGCGAGATCTCCGCGGCACTGGCACCGCGCGGCTCGTCGCCCAGCAGGACCAGGAGCCCCAGGGCCTTGCCCACCATGTCCGTCCGCGAGTCTTCCTTGGCGGCCCTAGCCGGCTTGGCAGCGGCTTCCGCCGCGTACTCGGGGGCGGCGGTCTCGTCTGTGGCTTGATTCACCCTCATGAAACGATGTTCCCACATAGTGAGAGCTATTTCTAGATGGTGATTATTTTTCTTGACAAGTGACCACGCTCACAGCCAAAATTGCTACATGGCACAAGTAGCTCCCACCATGTGGCTACTAGTCCGGGTCTTTCCACGGACCTCCGGCTGCACCACACTTAACCAAGCGGCAGCCGAGACCTTCCTGATCCATCCGCGACAACGTCGTCACACAAAAGGAACATCATGAGCCACACCGTCCCGTCCACGACGCCGGGTACCATCACCGGAGGGACGCCAAAGAAGGCGGCCCTTGCCAGTTTCCTGGGCAGCGCCGTCGAGTATTACGACTTCTTCATCTTCGGCTCCGCAGCGGCGCTGATCTTCCCGCACGTCTTCTTCCCGGACGCCGACACCAACGCGGCGATCATGTCGTTCGCCACCTTCGGGTTCGCCTATGTGGCCCGCCCGATCGGCGCCGTCGTCCTGGGCCACTTCGGCGACAGGGTGGGCCGCCGGAAGGTCCTCATGTTCACGCTGCTGCTGATGGGCGCCTCCACCTTCGTCATCGGCTGCCTGCCGGACTTCAAGACGGTTGGCTGGTGGGCTCCGGCTCTGCTGGTGCTGGCCCGTCTCTGCCAGGGCTTCTCCGCGGCCGGCGAGCAGGCCGGCGCCTCCTCCATGACGCTCGAGCACGCCCCGGACAACCGCCGGTCCTTCTTCACCTCCTGGACCCTGACCGGCACCCAGGGCGGCCAGATCCTCGCCGCCCTCGTCTTCATTCCGGTCCTGGCCTTGCCTGATGACATCAAATACACCATCGGTTGGCGCATCCCGTTCTGGCTCAGCGCAGTGGTGGTACTCATCGCGTTCTTCATCCGCCGCACCCTGCACGAGCCGCCGGCATTCGAGGAAGCCCGGCAGACCGCCCAGATCTCCAAGCTCCCCGTTGCCGACCTGCTCAAGAGCCACTGGCGCGACGTGCTCCGCGTCATTGCCTGCGCCTTCATCGCCGCCGTGTCCACCGTCTTCGGGACCCTGGCCATCAGCTACGCCAAGAACGTCGCCGGTGTGGACGGCACCACCACCCTCTGGCTGGTGGTCGGCGCCAATTTCCTGGCCTTGGGCACCCAGCCGCTGTTCGGCATGCTCGCGGACAGGATCGGCCGCAAGCCGGTCTTCATCTACGGCGCCCTGTCCAGCGCCGTCCTGACCCCGGTCTTCCTGCTAAGCCTCGAGTCCGGCAGCGTCCCGCAGATGTTCCTGGCCGCCGTCGCGTTCTTCTCCTTCGGCTACGCTGCGGCGAACGCCGTCTGGCCCTCCTTCTACGCCGAGATGTTCAGCACCAATGTCCGGTTCTCCGGCCTGGCGATCGGCACCCAGCTGGGCTTCCTGATGGCCGGGTTTGCCCCGGCGATCGTGGCTGCGATGGGTGGCATCAAGCCCGGCGGCTGGGTCCAGATCACCATCTTCACCGCAGTCATCTGCGTGATCGCCGCCGTCGCGGCACTGACGGCCAAGGAAACGTTCCGGGTCCCCACCAAGGAACTCGGCCTCCGCTAAGCCGGAGCTGCGCTCCCGCCCGCTTGCCGGCCCGATTGCCCGGCGTGTCCACAGGACACGCCGGGCTTTTCGGTGTGTCGGGGCACGGCCGGAAAAGCAACCGGGAAGGAGCGCAGAGGAGGCCGGCCGCGACTAGCCGTTGCCGGCGCTGAGCACCGAGGCCAGATCGAACTTCACCGGCTCCTCCAGCTGCTCATACGTGCAGGAGCGCGGATCGCGGTCGGGACGCCAGCGCACGAACTGGGCCGTATGGCGGAACCGTGCCCCCTCCATATGGTCGTACTTCACTTCCACCACGCGCTCGGGCCGGAGCGGAACGAAGGACAGGTCCTTGCCGCCGCTCCAGCGGCTCCCCTCGGCATTCCGCGGCGTCCGCGTCCCCTCCTCCTGCCGGCCCCAGGCCCAGGGGTGGTCCTCGAATCCGGCGACCAGCTCCTGCAGCTCGGCAAACAGCTCCTTGCGCCGCGCCATCGGGAAGGCGCCCACCACCCCGACGCTCGCCAGAACCCCCGCGGCGTCGTAGAGCCCCAGCAGGAGCGAGCCGATCCTGTCCGCGCCGGACGTGTGCACCCGGTATCCCGCGAGCACGCAGTCCGCGGTGCGTTCGTGCTTGACCTTAACCATCGCCCGCCTGTCCGGCTGATAGGTGCCGTCCAGCGCCTTGGCCACGATGCCGTCGAGTCCGGCGCCCTCGAACTGGCGGAACCAGCGCTGGGCCGTGTCCCGGTCGGGGGTCGCGGCAGTGAGATGGACCGGTGCCGCGCTGGCTGCGAGCACGCGTTCAAGCTCCTGCCGGCGTTCCGCGAAGGGTTTTCCCGTGAGGTCCTCGTCCCCGAGGGCCAGCAGGTCGAAGGCCACGAAGCGCGCCGGGGTCTGCTCCGCGAGCAGCCTCACCCGGCTGGCGGCCGGATGGATCCGCTGCTGGAGTGCGTCGAAGTCGAGCCGGTCCCCGGAGGCCGCCACCAGGATGATCTCGCCGTCCACCACGCAGCGTTCCGGCAACTGCGCCTTCAGCGCCGGGACGAGTTCGGGGAAATAGCGCGTCATCGGCTTGCCGTTCCGGCTGCCGATCTCCACCTCGTCGCCATCCCGGAAGATGATGGAGCGGAAGCCGTCCCACTTCGGTTCATACAGCCAGCCCGTTCCGGCGTCCGGCGCCGGCAGCGCGGGAAGGGCTTTGGCCAGCATGGGCGCCACGGGAGGCATCAGCGGCAGTCGCATATCGCCCATTCTTGCGCCGCGGACCCGGCGCCGCCAGCCCCCGGCGCCGCGAAAAAATAAACCGGCCCCTTACCGTGCCGAAACGCAGCCGCAACATTGGCGCCGGACACTGGAAGTGCCGGCAAGAGCAGGCACTTCCAGCTCCAGTCCAGGAGGCCCCGCCATGTTGAAGGAAGCGAAAGCCCATGTAACCCGGATCCGCGCCCTCGACCAGCTGCACCGCGGCGACGAGATCGAGGCGCGCCTGCGTGTCGGCCCGAACTATGACGACGTCGTGATCCGCCGCGGCAGCGTCCAGGAAACAGCCCCCGGGATCGGCGTCGTGTGGATCATGGACCGCCATTCCGGCATGCGCAAGGCAATCAACGCGGACGAATGCACCGTGTGGCGGGTCGCCTGAGCCGTCAGCCTCCTGCCACGGACTGGATGACAAGGACCTCTTGGCCGGGCGCCACCGGCGTCACCAAGCCCTGCAGCCGCCGAATCTCATTCCCGTTGACGTATATATTCACGTAACGGCGAACGGATCCGGTCTCGTCCCGCAGCCGCCGCGACAGTGCCGGGTACTCCCCGGTCACCGTGTCCAGCAGCCACGCCACCGTAACCGCCGCCTCCGCGGGCGCAGTCAGGACCGACTGCCCGCCGGCGAGCGGTTGGAGGACGCTGGGCAGGACCACACTGATCGCTGAATCCGGGGGTGCAGGCAGGCCGGTATTCACGCCCCCGCCTATCCCTTTGACTGGGCCGGCAGCAGGGCCGCGGTGACGGCTGCTGCCCGCACGCACAATACGTCCGGCAGGTGCGAGGCGACTTCCGTGAAATTCTCCCCCTCGTCGGCGCTGGCGTAGACGCTGCCGCCGCGAGTTCCGAAGTAGACCCCTGCAGGCTCGGCCTCGTCGACGCACGCAGCATCGCGCAGCACGGCGTTGTACTCGGGGTTCGCCAGCCCGGCGTCGAGCCGTTTCCAGCTGGCTCCGGCGTCATCGGTCCGGTGCACCGCCAGCTTCCCGTCCGGCGGAATCCGCTCGCCGTCGGCCTTCAGCGGGATCACCCAGGCCGTGCCGGCCCGGCGCGGATGCGTCAGCATGACAAAGCCGAAGTCCGCCGGCAGCCCCTCGGCGATCGACTCCCACGATTCGGCGTCGTCGTCGCTGCGGTAGACACCGTGGTGGTTCTGCGCGTACAGCCGGCCGTCGACGGCGGCGTCCGCGGCGATCTTGTGGACGCACTGGCCGAATTCCGGGAAGGGATCCGGCATGAAGCGCGCGGAGATCCCTTTATTGCGCGGCTCCCAGGAGGCCCCGCCGTCGAGGGAGCGGTAGACCCCTCCCGTGCTCATGGCAACGTGGACCTTCTCACCCGTAGGGTCAACGACGATCGAGTGCGCCGCCGCCCCACCGTAGCCGGCACCCCATTCGCTGCGGTGCGGGTGGTCCCAGAGGCCCGTGTTGAGTTCGAAGTGTTCGCCGCCGTCGGTCGATTTCCACACCGAGATCGGCTCGCAGCCTGCCCACACGACGCCGGGACGGGAGTCGGCGTCGGGATAAATCTGCCAGACCCGTTCCAGTGCGGCATCGGTACCGTCGGGGAAGGTGATGGCGCCGTTTTCGGGTTCGTTCCAGGTCTCGCCCAGGTCATCCGAGTGGAAAACGGTGGGACCCCAATGCTCGGAACGGACGCCCACAAGGATCCGGGTCCGGCCGTCCCGGGTATCGATGCCGATACTTGGGACTTCACTCATCAGGAAGTGCGGGCCGGAAAGGGACCAGTCTTTGCGGTCCGGGCTCGTCGCCAGCCAGAGACCTTTCTTGGTGCCGATCGCCAGGACGTAACTATCTGCAGTAGCCATGCCCCCCATGCAACCATCCGCGTCGGAAGGCCGCAATGGTTTTCTTCCGGCGCCGCAAGATTCCGGCTCAACCGCACGGCGCCGTCAATGTCCTGCCCGTCCGGATTGCGCCATCAGTCGACGAACTCCGACTGCGTCTCGATGAAGTCCCAGTCCGCGACCGTCAGAGCCGCGCCGCCGGCGGGCAGTTCGCCGGTCCGCGGTCCGCCGGCATCGGCGATCCCCCGTTGCACGGCCTCGGGCAATTCGGCGGTCCGGAGGTTTTCCCGGAGCCATTCCTTGCTCGCCAAATCCAGATCCAGCCACCACATGTAAATCTCCACGGCGGCCACCTCCTCCTGTGTCCTTCAACCGTAGGCCCCGTTCCCGGGGTGTTCAAGGGAAGCGGCGGCAAGGAGCGCCCGCAACCCCGGAGCCGCGCGAACGGGGAGTAAGCCCCTGTTCAGGGCCGCGTCACGCCGCAACAATGAAGTATGTCCGCAGAGTCTGTCAACGGCCCGTCGCCTCTCGTGGTGGGCGTGCTTCCGGGACAGCACCCCGAGGTGCTGCAGACCGCGGCAATGCTCGCCAAGCGCCTCGCGGCGCCCATGGTCTGCGCCTACGTGGATGAGGCAAGCTACCTCGTGGAGTGGGATCCGGCCCGGTCCGCGCACCGGCTCTCACGGCATCCGGATGCTGACAACGCCCGGATCCGGGAGACAACCCAGAAGTTGCATGCGGTCCTGGAGGAACACTGCGCGGGCCTGGGCGTCGAGTGGACCCTGCGCACGCTCGCGGGCGACCCTGCCCGGGCGATCGGGAAGCTCGCTACGGATGCCAACGCACTCATGATCGTGGTGGGGACACCCGAACGCGGCATGGGCCACCGCATTACCGCCGCGCTCAACGGCTCCGTGGCGGCCTGGCTGAGCCACCATCAGGAGCATCCGATCCTGATCGTTCCGGCCGCGAGAAAATAAACCGAAAGTTGTTATTCGAGGTGCTGGCGCTATCCGTCTACCGCCGAGTAAGCTCAATGTGTAGGCCGAAGGAACCGACGCCTACCCCAAAAGCTGCTCCGGAGTGCGTATCCCCCAATAACGCACTCCGGAGCTCTTTAATTTCCGGAGCATGCCCGCGGAATGGCCCCGGACACTTGAAACATACCCCTAGGGGGTATATGTTTGGGGCATGAGCCAGCCCGAAGTTGCCGTCGCTAACCCCCTGGAACCGGCCCCCACGGAGCCGGCGCCCCACGAGCACGGGTACACCGCCAACAAGGAGGCGTACCTGCGCCGGCTCAAGCGGATCGAAGGCCAGGTGCGCGGCATCGCCCGGATGGTTGACGAGGACAAGTACTGCATTGATATCCTCACCCAGGTCGCCGCTGTCACGAAGGCCTTGCACGCCGTAAGCCTGGGGCTCGTGGAGGAGCACATCGGCCACTGCGTGGTCGGAGCCGCCTCCGAGCCGAATCCGGAACTTCGCGCTGAAGCCATTGATTTCAAGGTCAAAGAGGCCACCGACGCCATCGGGCGCCTCCTGCGCTAGAACCTGAACCATCCACCACACCACCGGGCCAGGGAACCACACCTGCCCAGCGACAAGGAGCACGCCATGGCCACCGTTTCCACCACTGTCAACGTTTCCGGCATGACCTGCGGCCACTGCGTGTCCTCCGTCAGTGAAGAAATTGAGGCACTCTCAGGCGTCGAAGCTGTCGATGTCGACCTGAAAGCCGGCGGCATCTCCACCGTCACCATCACCTCCACCGGCACTCTGTCCTCCGCCGAGATCGGCGAGGCTGTCGCCGAAGCGGGCTACTTGATG
Organism: Arthrobacter oryzae; assembly: GCF_003634095.1. Lineage (GTDB taxonomy): Bacteria > Actinomycetota > Actinomycetes > Actinomycetales > Micrococcaceae > Arthrobacter > Arthrobacter oryzae. The sequence goes on along the minus strand of NZ_RBIR01000003.1, from coordinate 488,837 downwards.
GTCGCCAGCGAAGCCTGAGGGACCTACACGCCCCGGACTGCACCCAGGGAACAAGCGTAAGAACAGGAAGGCACCGTGAGTACCGAGCAGTTGCTGGATCAAGCCGGACGCCGCGTCGTCGACCTCGAGATCGAGGGCATGACCTGCGCCTCCTGCGTCGGCCGCGTCGAACGCAAGCTCGGAAAGCTCGACGGCGTCGAGGCCACCGTCAATCTCCCCCTCGAGTCCGCCCGCGTCACCGTGCCGGCGGCCATCACGGACGCTGAAATCACCGCCACAGTGGCGGCGGCAGGCTACAAGGCCACCATCCGCCCGGCCCGGGACACGCGCGCGGCCGAGCCGACGGCACCTCCCGCCGGCGACGGGGTGGCGCCCGGCTCGGCAGCAGCCAGGCTCCGCCCCCGGCTCTTCGTGGCAGCCGCCCTCACCGTCCCGGTTTTCGCGATCTCGATGATCCCGGCGCTGCAGTTCCCGAACTGGGGCTGGGTGGCCGCGGCCCTTGCCCTCCCGGTGGTCGCCTGGGCGGCGTGGCCGTTCCACCGGGCCGCGGCGGCCAACGCCCGGCACGGGGCCTCGACCATGGACACCCTTGTTTCCATCGGCGTGATCGCCGCCTACGCGTTCTCCGTCGGTCAGCTCCTGGCAGATCCGCGCCTGACCGAGCACCCGGCCATGGAAGGCCCCGGCTCCGGCAGCCTCTATTTCGAGGTCGCGTCCGTGGTTACCACCTTCCTGCTTTTGGGCCGGTACCTGGAGGCCGGCGCCAAGCGCAGGGCCGGTGATGCGCTCAGGGCACTGCTCAGCCTTGGCGCCAAGGATGCAACCGTGCTGCGCCACGGCCGGGAGGAAAAGGTTCCGGCCGGGCAGCTGCTGGTGGGAGACCTGATGGTTGTCCGCCCGGGCGAGAAGATCGCAACGGACGGCGTGGTCCTGGACGGTTCCTCGGCCGTGGACGCCTCGCTGGTGACCGGGGAATCGGTGCCGGTAGAGGTCGGTCCGGACAGCCAGGTCATCGGGGCCACCATCAACACCTCGGGCCGGCTCCTGGTCCGGGCGACCCGCGTCGGCTCGGAAACCACCCTGGCGCAGATGGGACGGCTGGTCTCGGCGGCGCAGACGGGAAAAGCTCCCATCGCCCGGCTCGCAGATCGGATCAGCGCCGTCTTTGTGCCTGTCGTCCTCGCCGTCGCGGCCCTGACCTTCGGCGCGTGGTTTCTAGCTGCGGGACCGGCAGCCGGACCAGACGGCGTCCGGGCTGCCTTCACCGCCGCTGTGGCCGTGCTGGTCATTGCGTGCCCGTGCGCCCTGGGGCTGGCCACGCCGGTGGGGCTGCTGACCGGGACCGGCCGAGGCGCCCAGCTCGGCATCCTCATCAAAGGCCCGCAGGTCCTGGAAGACACCCGGACCGTGGACACTATCCTGCTGGACAAAACCGGAACCGTCACCACCGGCCGGCTGGCCGTGGACGGCATCCAGGGCTTCGGAGCGTACGGCGAGGCCGAGGTATTGAGTCTGGCCGGGGCCGTGGAGAACGCCTCCGAGCACCCGATCGCCCGTGCCATTGCGGCTTCGGCGCTCTCGGCCGGGCCCCGCGACGGCGGCTCCGGCAGCCTTCCCGCCGTCGTCGATTTCCGCTCCGCTCCCGGTGGCGGAGTCCAGGGAACCGTCCGGGGCCGGCTCGTGACGGCAGGCCGTTTGGGATGGCTGGAGCAGAACGGCATTGCTCCCACCGCCGGGCAGCTGGAGGTCCTCGACGCCGCCGAACGCTCCGGGGCCACAGCGATCTGGCTCGCCGTGGACGGGAAGCCCGCCGGCATCATCAGCCTGCGGGATACGCTCAAGCCGGGATCCGCTGCGGCGATCTCGCGGCTGCGCAGCCTCGGGCTCCGGCCGATCCTCGTGACGGGGGACAACGCCGCGGTGGCCGCGCAGGTGGCCGCCGCCGTCGGAATCGCTCCGGAAGATGTGTTCGCGGGCGTGCTGCCGGAGGGCAAGGTCGAGGCGGTGCGGAAGCTGCAGTCCGGCGGGGCCACCGTTGCGATGGCCGGCGACGGCGTCAACGACGCCGCGGCGCTGGCCCAGGCGGACCTCGGCATCGCGATGGGCTCCGGCACCGACGTCGCCATCGAGGCCGCCGACCTCACCGTCATGGGCAGCGACCTCGGCCAGGTTGCGCAGGCCATCGAGCTGTCCCGGCGGACCCTGGCGACCATCAAGACAAACCTCTTCTGGGCGTTCTTCTACAACGCTGTAGGCATTCCCGTCGCCGCCTTGGGCCTGCTGAACCCGATGATCGCCGGCGCAGCGATGGCCGCGAGTTCAGTGCTTGTGGTGGCTAACTCGCTGCGTCTGCGCAGCTTCGGCAAGTAAGCGCGGCACAGGCACGTAGGCCGCCCTCCGGCCGGCCAGCGTCCCTCAGGCCGCGCCGAAGCGGACGGCTGCCTTGGCTTTCGCCTTGGCGGCTTCCTCCCCGCGGTCCTTGGCCGGGGCGTGGGTCACCAGGGCGTCAAGCAGGTGCTGCGTGGCATGGGCAATCTCGTGCACGGCCCGGTTGAAGGCCTCTTCATTGGCCTTGGACGGGTTGGTGCTGCCGCTGATCTTGCGCACATATTGCAGGGCTGCGGCCTCCACCTCGGCGGTGGTCGCGTGGGGCTCAAAATTGTGGAGGGTCCGGATGTTTCGGCACATATGCCCATGCTAAACGCCTTCGCGTCCGGGAACGAGGGGCACGGGCGTGAAAGGGCGCACCCGGCGAGCAGAATGCCGGCGCCGGGCGACATGGCCTCTTACGGCACGGGCTCGCAGTCGTTCGCGTGGTCCAGCGCCGCCGCACCGGCTCCGGACGGGGCCCGGAGTTCGTCCAGCCGGACCAGCATCACGCCCCCGACGATCAGCAGTCCGCCCAGGAGCTGGACGGGTCCAGGCAGTTCGCCGAGCAGCAGCCACGCCCAGATGACGGCGAACAGCACCTCGGTGAGCGAGACAAAGGACGCCACTTTCGAGCCGAGCGCCCGCGCGGCGACAATTCCGGACACGTATGCCACAACCGTGGCCAGGACCACGAGGCCGCCCAGCGCCACCCACCACGGGGTGATCCAGGGTCCCAGCCGCGTGTCGGCGGTGCTGAAGGTCATCGGCAGCAACCCGGTTGCCGCCGTCAGCCACATGACGACGGCGCCCACCATGAGGCCGCCGGAGGCCAGGACGATGGGCGGCAGTGTGTCATTTTCCTTGGCCGTGATGAAGAAGTAGATGGCGAGGCAGACGGCGGCCGCGATTCCCCACAGCACTCCGATGAGGTCGATCCTTACGGCTCCCGTAAGGTCCAGGACCAGGATCAGGCCGCCAAGCGACAGCAGGGTGCCGGCAATGGTCAGGGGCCGCGGCCGCTTCCGGCTCGCCACCCACAGCCAGAGCACGATCAGCACCGGCGCGAGGTACTCCAGCAGCAGCGCGACGCCGACCGAGAGCCGGGACACGGCGTTGAAGTAGAACAGCTGGCAGGCGGCGACGCCGATGAATCCAAACAGCAGGACGGTCAGCCAGTTGTCGCGGAGCCGGTGCCAACGCCCGCGCAGGGCGGGAATGGCGGGGATGGCCAGAATAAGGGCCGCACCCGTGAGCCGGGCCGTGACGGCCGCACCGGGTGTCCAGCCGGTCTCCAGGAGCGCCTTGGCGAACGATCCGGAGAGTCCGAACACTGCGGACGAGAACAGGGCGACGCCGAGGCCCGAGGCCATGAAGCCCCGTGCCGCGCCCGGCTGCCCGGTTCCCTGCCCAACGGCCGGCCCCGCGCCGCGCGGGGCCGCGTCCGGCGTGGAGGCGGTCCGCTGGGCGGCAAGGTCTCGATCCGGAACGGCAACGGGGCGCTGGGGGGCAGGCACGGGCATTCTCCTGTCAGGAGTAAAATAGGGTTATGCTCATGACATTACGCCGCGGCAAGGTAAGGAGTCAAGATGGTTTTTGCCCCTGACACAGAAGTGGCTCTGCGTTCGGTCGTCAACCTCATCAACACCGCCGCCAACGGTGGCGAACATTTGGCCACCCTCAAGGATCTGGACGACTTTCTGGACGCTGAGGGCTTCACCGGCTCCCGGACCCGGGACGAGGCGGAGCTGGCAAGCGTGCGGCGGCTGCGCGGCGAGCTCACCGAGCTCTGGCTGGCGGACGAGGCGACGGCCGCGGAGACGGTGAACCGGCTGCTCCGGGAGGCCGGGGCGCTCCCCCAGTTGGTCAAGCACGACCCCTGGGACTGGCATCTGCACGCCACGACGCCGGAGGCCCCGCTGGCCGACCGGATGAGCACGGAGGCAGCCATGGCGATTGTCGATGTGATCCGCAGCAAGGAAATGGACCGGCTGCTGGTGTGCGCCGCGGACGACTGCGACGCCGTCGTGCTGGATCTGAGCCGAAACCGCTCCAAGCGTTACTGCGATACAGGTAACTGCGCCAACCGGGCACACGTCGCGGCGTACCGGGCGCGGAAAGCGGTTTCCTGACGCCTGCGGCACTGGAACCTGCCGGAACGAACACCCGCGGAACTTAAGGCCTGCCGGGCGCTCAGACCCGCCGTGCCAAGCCTAGGCCTGCGGTGAGTCGCCGCGGGAATCGCCGGCGCCGCGGTCCTCGGGCCCGGACTGGGCTGACGGGCCGCCGTGGCCCGCCGGGGTCCGCTTGGAACTGAGATTGACGCCGGAGCCCTTCCCGAGGTCCTCGGCGTTGTCCTTGTGGCTCATCGAGAGCATGGCGGCCACCACGAGGATGACAATGAAGGCGATCCCTGCGCCCGTAAGGGCGAGGTCGAAGCGCGGCGGGCGGGAACTGCCGCCCGAGGCGAAAATCAGGACGCCGAAGAAAACCACCACGGCCCAGAAAGCGGAGAACATGAGCGGTCCCTTGACCGAGGTCCGCAGGCTGCGGGGCGCTCCGGGTTTCTGCTGTGCCAACGTGATTTCCTCCTGCAGCCGGCGCCGAAGCGTGGCTGTCTTGTTACCGCAATCGTTCTACGCCGGGTAGAACCTGTCCGTACTAGTTTACGGCCTCGGCGGAATTGCCCCGAGCATCGTGCCGCAGGGTAAGACCCGAAAGCACCCACAGGACCCCGCTGATGATGGCCCCGCCGCCCGCAACGCCGAGGAGCGCGTGCGCGCCGAGGCCGATGAAGAACGGCAGCGCCATCGCGGTGCCCAGGCCGATCACGCCGGAGGCGATCCAGTCGCGGGCCAGCACGGACCGGCCGCGGCCCAGAATGCCTGCGGCCAGTTCCGCCGCGCCCGCCGCGCCCAGACCCACGGCCGCGATTGTTCCGAAAACGAGGGATGAGGGCATCAACGCTACGGCCGCGCCGGCTCCGGCAAGGACGGATCCGCCGGCCGACAAGATCTTGCCTGCGCCTTCCCGTGGACGGAATCCGGCCTTGGTGGCAGTCCAAATCACCGCCACCCCGGTGGCCAGCAGGTAGATACCGCCGGCCCAGCCCATGCCCGCCTCGGGTGGGGCGGCCCAGAACACGGTCACGGCGCCGAATACGAGCGCGACGGCGGCCCTGACAAGCACAGGCTTCCAGAGGTCGGCCGCGGCGCGGAGGGCAGGGGTCGCGTCAGGCGCTGCGGGGAGAGTCACCCGTCCAGTTTAGTGCGAAGCCGGATTCACGTCGCACCGAGGATCATCCACCGGTCCGTCCGGGCGCGCAGGCCCAGCGTCAGCGCCCGTGCCGCCATGTAGCCCAGGGAGAAAGCGGCCCAGAGCCAGAGCAGTCCCGCGCCCCCGCCGGCGCCGGAATACCCCACCGCCAGCAGGAGCGGCAGGTAGGCGGCGAGATTGACGACGCCGGCGATCGCCAGGTAGCGGGCGTCTCCCGCCCCGATGAGGACGCCGTCGAGGACGAACACATATCCGGCGAGCGGCTGCCCGGCGGCAAGCATCCATAGCGCGAGAGTCAGCGCCGCCCGGACGTCGGCGTCGGCGGTGAAAAGGGCACCCGCCCACGGCGCTGCAACGGCGAGCAGGATCCCGGTCAGGACGCCAAAGCCCAGCCCCCACCGCGTCATGGTGCGCGTCAGCGTGCGCACCTCCGCGGGCCGCCCCGCGCCGAGTGCCTTGCCGATCAGGGCCTGAGCCGCAATCGCGAGGGCGTCCAGCGCGAAGGCGAAGAACGTGAATATGGTCATGGCCAGCTGGTGCGCGGCGAGATTAACGGGGCCCTGCGCCGTAGCCACCACCACCGTGGCGAGAATCGCGATGCGCAGGCTGAGCGTGCGCATCATCAGCCAGGAGCCCACCCTGGTCAGGGCCCGGATGCCGCGCCAGTCCGGCAACAGGGACACTCCGTGGTTGCGGGCGTTGCGCCCGACCATCAGCACATACACGGCCGCCATGGCCCATTGCGCGATGCTCGTGCCCACCGCCGAGCCGGTCACTGACCAGCCCAGCCCGTACACGAGCACCACGTTCAGCCCGATGTTCAGGGTGAAGCCGGCGGCCGCTACGGCCAGGGGGGTCCGGGTGTCCTGGAGTCCCCGCAGCACACCGGTGCCCGCGAAGATCAGCAGCATCGCCACGAGGCCCGGCATGGACCCCCGGAGGTAGTCCACGGCGAAGCTGTGCACGTCGCCGCGGGCACCCATCAGCTCCAGGAGCGGCCCCGCCGCCACGAACCCGGCCACCGCCAGGACGAGCCCCAGCACGAGCGCCAGCCAGACGCCGTCCCGTCCGGCAGCGAGGGCCTTGGCCAACTTGCCATTGCCGATGGCCCGTGCCACTGCCGGCGTCGTGGAGTATGCGAGGAACACCATGAGTCCCACGGCCGTGTGAAGCACCGCCGATGCCAGCCCGACGCCGGCCAGCTCGGCCACCCCGAGGTGGCCCACGATGGCCGAATCAGCGAGCAGGAACAGGGGTTCGGCGATGAGGGCACCAAAGGCCGGCACGGCGAGCCGGAGAATTTCCCGCCGGTGCCCCGCGGAGGGCAGCACGGTCACGGACAGCGGAGGCGAGGAAGGCACGGCTTAACCCTAGCGGGGCGCATGGAACACCGTCGGGCACGCCGCCTTCCCGCGTCATTTAGTTGACATGACAACTAAATGACGACAACATTAAAGTTGAAACTACAACCTTCCGGCTGTTGCCGGCCGGCATTCCGGCTTTGCCGCCACAGCGTCCCGACCCCAGAAAGGGCCCATCATGAACCAGCCCGCACTGACCACCTCCGCCCGGACCATCCTGCGCGTCATCACGGGCTTCCTGTTCGCCGCGCACGGTTGGCAGAAGTTCAACGAGTTCACCATCTCCGGCACCCAGGCAGCGTTCACCCAGATGGGAGTCCCGGCGGCCCAGGTTGTGGCTCCCGTCGTAGCCACCCTCGAACTCGTCGGCGGCGTCGCACTGATCCTGGGCGTGCTCACCCGCGTGTTCGCCGCACTCCTTGCACTGGACATGCTCGGTGCCCTGATCCTGGTCCACGCCGGCGCCGGCGTCTTCGTCGCAACCGGCGGCTACGAGCTCGTCCTGATCCTGGCTGCGGCCGCCGTCGCCGTGGCCCTAGTCGGCGCCGGCAACGCCTCGGTGGACAAGGCGCTTTTCGGCCGCAGCGCCTCGAGGCTCCGCGTCCTCGCCTAAGGCCGTTGCCCCGGCACCTTTCAGCGCTCCCCGGCGGGTGGCCCCCTTACGGCGGCCGCCCGCCGTCGTATATTGGCCCGTTATGGCGCCCCGGCCGGCGATTGTGTCACCGGCCGACGGCGTCTGTCGGTTGCTTCAGTAAACTCACAGCATGAGCGAGAACGCGTCCAATTCCGTGACCCTGCGCTTCCTGGCGGCCCCCACCGACGTCGGCCACAGCGGCTCGGTCGACGCCGGCACCGTGCTGGAGTGGGTGGACAAGGCGGCCTACGCTGCCGCCGTGGGCTGGGCAAAGTCCTACTGCGTGACGGCCTATGTGGGCAACATCCACTTCGCGGATCCGGTCAACAGCGGTGACATGGTGGAGGTCGAGGCCACCATCGTCTACACCGGGCGGTCCTCGATGCACATCCGCACCGTGGTGTCCTCGGGCGATCCCAAGGGCGGCCCCGCCACCATGCGCAGCCAGTGCATCGTGATCTTCGTGGCCGTGGGCGCGGACGGCAGGCCCATTCCGGTGCCGCAGTTCGACCCGGTGACCGCGGACCAGATCGAGCGGCGGGACGACGCGCTGGCCCGGATCAAGGTCCGCGAAGAGATCGTGGAAGCCATGAGCGGACAGGTATATACCGATGCCGGCACGGCCGAGCGCGTGGTGCTGCGGTTCATGGCGGCGCCCACGGACGTGAACTGGGGCGGCAAGGTCCACGGCGGCATCGTCATGAAGTGGATCGACGAGGCCGCTTACGTCTGCGCCTCCCGCTACTGCGGTAAGGACACCGTGGCCGTGTTCTCCGGCGGTGTGCGGTTCTACCGCCCGCTGCTGATCGGCCACGTGGTCGAGGTGGAGGCCCGGCTCGTCTACACGGGCACGAAGGGCATGCACATCGCCGTCCACGTCCGGTCGGGAGATCCCAAGGGACGCGAAATGAACCTCACTACCTACTGCCTGACGGTCATGGTGGCCCGCGACGAAACCGGCACCTCAGTCCCCATCCCGCAGTGGGTGCCGGTGTCCGAGGAGGACGTCCGGCTCCACGACCACGCCCGCGAACTCCTGGAAATCCGCGGCCGGGCCCCCGGGAACCGGCTGCCCAACCACCTGCTCGCGGCCGGCGGGAGCTAGCGGCTAGAAGCCGCCGCCGCCCCCCGCGTCCGCGGCCATGTTGGCAAACCTCGAGTAGTGGCCCTGGAAAGCCACAACAATGTCCTTCGTGGGGCCGTTACGGTGCTTGGCGATCAGGATGTCAGCCTCGCCGGCGCGCGGGGACTCCTTGTCATAGACGTCTTCACGGTGCAGCAGGATCACCATGTCGGCATCCTGCTCGATGGAACCGGATTCACGCAGATCCGAGACCATGGGCCGCTTGTCCTGGCGTTGCTCCGAGCCACGGTTCAGCTGCGAGAGGGCGATCACCGGCACCTGGAGTTCCTTGGCCAGGAGCTTGAGCGCACGGGAGAACTCGGAGACTTCCTGCTGGCGGGACTCCACCTTCTTGCCCGAGCTCATGAGCTGCAGGTAGTCCAGAATCACCAGCTTGAGGTCATGCTGCTGCTTCAGGCGCCGGCACTTGGCGCGGATTTCCATCAGCGACATGTTGGGGCTGTCATCGATGAACAGCGGGGCATCGTTCATCCGGCCCATGGTCGTGGCGATCTTAGACCACTGCTCGTCCTTGATGGTGCCTTTGCGGAGGTCCTGAAGACCAATGGTGGCCTCGGCGGAGAGCAGGCGCATGGCGATCTCGTTGCGGCCCATTTCGAGGGAAAACATGACAGTGGCGAGGTTGTTCTTGATGGCGGCCGAGCGGGCGAAGTCCAGCGCGAACGTGGACTTGCCGACGGCCGGGCGGGCGGCGATGACGATCATCTGCCCCGGGTGCAGGCCGTGGGTCAGCTCATCCAGTTCGTAGAATCCGGTGGGGACGCCCGTCAGCCCTTCGCCGCGGTGGCCGGAGGCCTCGATCTCGTCGACCGTGGATTCCATGACGTCCTTGAGGACCACGTAGTCCTCGGCGGTGCGGCGTTCGGCCACGGCGTAGATCTCGGCCTGGGCCTGGTTGACCAGGTCTTCGACCTCGCCGTCCTGTCCGTAGCCGAGCTGGACAATCTTGGTACCGGCGTTGACAAGGCGGCGCAGGACGGCGCGTTCGCCCACGATTTCGGCGTAGTAGCCGGCGTTGGCGGCCGTGGGAACGGTCTGGATGAGTTCGTGCAGGTAGGCGGGTCCGCCGATCCTGTTGATTTCGCCGCGTTTGGTCAGCTCGTCCGAGACCGTCACGGCATCAGCGGGCTCGCCGCGGCCGTAGAGGTCAATGATGGCCTCGTAGATCGTTTCGTGGGCCGGCCGGTAGAAGTCCTGGCCGCGCAGGATTTCCACGACGTCGGCGATGGCGTCCTTGGACAGCATCATGCCGCCCAGGACCGACTGCTCCGCGGGGATGTCCTGCGGGGGCTTGCGACTGCCCTCGGCTCCCCGAGTGCCCTCGGCTGAGTCCAGATGCGTAACTGACAAAACTGCCGTCCTCCATTGTGTGCCGCGGCGGATATCCGTTCGCCGTGGCGCGTAAGCCCTGTGCCTTGATGCCCAGCTGCCCTGATGTCCAACTGCCGCGGCGACCGGCCGCGGCGACCCAACAACTGCGGTGAATCCGTTGCTGCGGTGAATGACCGGAGACATGAACCCGGGCCCTTGCCGGCTGGCTCATTCCTATCAGTCAGCTCCGACAGTCCGCGCCCATCCGCCGCCACGCTGTTGTCCACAGCGCTGGTGTCCACAGCGCTGGTGCGGCCGTGAGCCAAGGACTCCGGCCGCGGATTCCTCCCGGGCAGCGCCCGGCAACCGCAGGATTTCCGCTTCCGGGCCCCGATATCCTGCAACGTTATCCCCCGAGCGGGCAGGCACCAACCCGGGCGGTGCGCTCACCTGTGGATAACCTGTGCACTAGTGGCCGATGCTTGTGCACAGTCTGTGGGCAGTGCTGTGGATAGAAAAAAAGTTATACCCGAAATGCTGCCTTGACCTGCGGAAACATTGGGTTCATCTTGTGGACACAAAACATTTTTCGGCAAGCTTCATCCACAGCCTGCACCTTGCGGCTGGGGATATACCGCGGCAGAGGACCACATACTTGCCGCCGGATAGACGCATTTTGTGATGGGATTCACTCCGGCCGGCGGAATTGACGCTTGCCGCGACGCACTGTACGGGTGGAGCAAAACATGCTGTGGATAACCGCAATCTGGCATAAGCTCTATCCATGGGCGATGTACTGCTAGTCATCTTGCCTGCCCTCATCCTGACGGCGGTGCTCTGGGCGGTGGCCACGGCCCTGAAACCGCGCAATTTCGGCATTTCCGAGGCGGAGCAATACCAGCGGGAATTGGCGGTAAAGTCCCAGGCCCACTATGCCGCCCAGGTCCAGACTGCCGTTGCCGCCCGCGCCAAGATTGAGGCGACCACGCGTCCCAGCCAGAACTCCCAGCAGCAGACCCAGCAGGCAGACCACGCCCGGTCCGCCCAGCTTGCCCGCACCGCCTCCAAGGCGGCCGGAACCGGCGGTCACGGGGACACCCTGTACGCCGTCGGACACCTAAGCCCCCAGCTCCTCCTGGAGCTGCAGTCGCTGGCCCGCAACGGCCACAAGTTCAAGGCCACGCGGCTGCTGCGGCAGTCGACCCCCTTAGACTTCAAGTCCGCAAAGAATTACGTAGATCGGCTGTAGCGCATGGACTCACTGCTCATTCCCGCACTGATCCTGGTACTCGTGGCCGTCGGAGTGCTGCTGGCCGCCCGGGCTTGGAGTCACCGCGGTGAACGCTCCCGTCCGGCGGCACCACCGCCGGCGCCCGACTCCGGCGAGCTTGCCCGTGCGTCGGCCGCGAAGCTCAACCAGGAACAGCACCGGCGAATTTACGCGCTGATCGCACAGGGCCAGGCCATGGCCGCCATCAAGGTCTACCTCGAAGCCACCGGGGAGGGCCTGCGTGCGTCCCGCGACGCCGTTGCGGCACTCGCGGCGCACCCCCAGCCGTTCCGCGCCCCGGAGGCCGTCCCCGAGCCGGTGCCGGACGAGGACGACACGCCTCAGCGGTTCTCCTACCGCTACCGCGCGATCGCCAGCAAGGGCGATGTCACGCGCGAGGTGAGCAGCAACATGCTCAACGATGAGATTTACGGCAGGATCCGCACCCTGGCCAAGAGCGGCGACACCGAGGCCGCAGCCATGGCCCTGACCCGCCACTCGGATATCTCCATGAAGCAGGCCAGGGAGTTCATCGCTCTGCTGGGCGACTGAGCACCGCGGGCGGCCCTCCTTAGCGCTGCGCCCTGCCTTACCTCTACCGCTGCGCGGAGATTCCGGCCAGCAGCTGTTCAAACGGCAGTGATTCCAGCGCGGCCGGCTTCTTTTGCGCTCCCGAGTCCTTCAGCAGCTCTGCAAACTCGCCCGCCGCCCGGTCCACCCGCACAGACAGCGGCGAGCCGCCGTCGTCGTTGGTGTTTCCCCAGTCCTGGGGCCCGGCGAAAACCGCGGTGGCGGCAACCCGGGTGCGCAGGTACGTGAAGAGCGGCCGCATCGCGTAGTCCAGCACCATCTGGTGCCGGTCCGTCCCGGCTGTGGCGCCGAGCAACACGGCCTTGCCCTCCAGCGACTTGGGGTCGAGCACGTCGATGAAGGACTTGAAGAGGCCGCTGTATGAGGCACTGAACACGGGGCTGACCGCGATGACGCCGTCAGAGGAGTCGACGCCGGCAATCACGTCGGCCAACCGAGGGCCCGCATACCCGGTCACAAAGTTGTTGGCGATGTCCACGGCGAGGTCCCGCAGCTCCACGACCTCGATCTCCACGGCGTAGCCCGCCGCGGCAAGCTGCCGCTCGGTCGACGCCGCCAGCTGGTCGGCCAGCAGGCGGCTGGACGAAGGGACGCCAAGTCCGGCGGAGATAACGGTGATACGGCGGGTTTCCACGGGGAGCTCCTATGTTGGATCCAGGTCAGCAACGCCATTACATGCGTTTGCATCTACCTGAACAAGGGGCGGACGCGTGGATTTATTCCCGCACCGCAAAACTCGACTCCCACGGGATCTCGCGCGCGGGCCGCCGGGTTCGGCTGCGTTATGCGGCGACGGGGATCAGGTCCAGCGCTCCCAGTGGTCGTCCGCGGCTTGAAGAAATTTCCGCCTGCTGGTCCGTTCCCCGAACAAAGGGTAGCTGGCTGGACTTCCCACTGGGCCGGATGCCTCATTGCCTGGAGCAAAGGTGACGGCCAACAGCCCCACCATTGCAGGTACTGATACGCAGGTGAGCAGGGACAGGACCAACCCGTAACTCCGCCCTGGCGCCAGTCCATGCCGGGTCCGGATCCGAAAACCGCCCACATAGGTTCCCAGCGTGGTTCCGCGGGCATACAGCGTCCAGTTGGCTCCCACCGCAGCCAGCACGGTCCCGGCGGCGAGCGGAAGGGCGTGAGCGGGAGCGAGGAGGAAGACGGCGACGGCCGGGCCCCACACGAGGAGTGAGTCGACCAGAAACGCGACGACCGCTGAGGGCCAGTTCACTATTGGGGGGTCCGGGGCATCCACGCACCGATTCTGCCATGCGCCGGCCACAAGCCATCCCTAACGGGTCAGAGAAGGACCCATCCTTCGATGCAGCTCACGGAATCGCCGCCCACCCAGATGTCCTCACCGGCTGCCTCGACGTAGATCCGCCCTGCCCGGCCCAGGGCTGTCCCCTGGGCCGCGAGGTAGGACTCCGGAGCCCGCCCGCTGCGGATCAGCCATTGGGCCGCTCCGGCGTTGAAGCTGCCCGTGACCGGATCTTCCGCGGCGGCGTCCCCCGGAACGAAGGTGCGAACCTCGAATTGGACGGCGGATCCGTGCCCGTGGGGCCCGATAACGCCGACCTTGAGTCCTGCCATGGCGGCATAATCCGGGCGGATGCCCAGCACCTGTTCCGCCGATTCCAGCAGCACCCCGATCCAGTCCGGGCCGTTGACCAGCCAGGACGCGTCCAGCAGCGCTTCCCGGGGCAGACCCAGGCCCGCGGCGACGCGCATCAGGTCATCCTCCGCCACCGTGCCCGAGCGGGTCAGCGGCGGGGCCGCGAACGCGAGGCGTCCGCCGTCGCGCCGGACCCTCACCAGCCCGGCACCGCATTCCTGGACCACCACGCCGTCCCGCTGCGGGATGCCGCCCGCCTCCAGCCAGGCGTGCGCGGATCCCAGGGTGGGGTGCCCCGCAAAAGGGAACTCTTCGCTGCCGGTGAAGATCCGCACCCGGTAGTCGGCGTCGGGGTGCGTGGGCGGCAGCACGAATGCCGTCTCCGAGAGATTGGTCCAGTTGGCGAACCGCTGCATCGTCTCGGTCTCGAGGTCCTCGGCCTCGACGACGACGGCCAGCGGATTTCCGCGGTACGCCTCGGCGGAAAACACGTCGACCTGGGTGAAGGGACGAAGGCGGGGTGCTGCGGAGGGGCCGGTGTTCACCGCAGCAGGCTATCACCGACGCCGGCCGGGGCGGACCGCACGGCTCGGGGCATCCTGGGACTGCCCTCATGGCCGAAAAGGCAACGCGGGGTCACTTCCGGCCCATAGTGGGACCCAGAATGGGCCGGAAGTGACCCCGCGTTGGAGTTAAAGCAGGAGACCCCCGCTTCGGTTCCCAGAGGAATCCGAGGCGGGGGCCTCCCGGCAGCCTAAGACTGCCTAGCCGAACAGGCTGTAGCCCTAGGGACTACTTGCCTGCGACGACGTCGAGTTCGATCACAGCGGAAACGTCGTTGTGCAGACGGACGTTTGCCTGGTAGGAACCGGTCGACTTGATGTGAGCCGGCAGTTCAACCTTGCGCTTGTCGATGCGGCCCAGGCCAGCGGCCTCAACAGCGTCGGCGACGTCGCCCTGCTTGACGGTGCCGAACAGGCGTCCGGTTGCGCCAGCCTTGACGACCAGCTTGACCGGCTTGGCGGAGAGTGCAGCGGCCTGCTTCTGAGCGTCTTCCAGGGAAGCGTGCTCGCGGGCAACGCGGGCAGCCTTGATGGACTCAACCTGCTTCTCGCCGCCCTTGGACCAGGTCAGGGCGAAGTTGCGGGGCAGCAGGTAGTTACGTGCGTAACCGTCCTTGACCTCGACAACGTCGCCAGCAGCACCGAGACCGGTTACTTCGTGGGTCAGAATGAGCTTTGCCATGTTAGTTAATCCCTTCCTTAGCCGCGGCCAGCGCCGGAGTAAGGCAGCAGAGCAACTTCGCGGGCGTTCTTGATTGCCTGGGCGATCTTGCGCTGTTCCTGCACCGTGACGCCAGTGACGCGACGGGCGCGGATCTTTCCGCGGTCGGAGATGAACTTGCGCAGCAATGCTACGTCCTTGTAGTCGATGACGGTGATGTCAGCGGCCTTCAAGGGGTTGGACTTTGGTTTGGGCTTACGGAGTTCAGCCTTAGCCATCGTGGAGCTCCTATTCGATGGAGCCCGTGGATATTGATCCACGGGATGGTGGTGATCCGGCGCAGTGTGCACCCGGGCGCCTCGCGGCGTCCCGGCGCTTTTCAATGCCGGACCTTAGATGTTGTTTAGAAGGGAGGTTCGGAATCCGGGCCGTTGCCCCAGCCGCCGCCTGCATTGCTGACCCCGGGCGTGGCCCAAGGGTCTTCCTGCGCTGCGGGCTGGTTGCCGCCCCAGGTTCCACCGGAGTTGCCGCCGCCCTGGTTTGCACCAGAGTTGCCACCGAAACCGCCGCTGTTGCCGCCGCCGAAGCCGCCCTGGCCACCCTGGCCGCCGGAGCGCTGGGTGCGGTTGACCTTGGCATTGGCGTAGCGCAGGCTCGGGCCGATTTCATCGACCTCGAGCTCGATAACGGTGCGCTTCTCGCCTTCTTTTGTTTCGTAGGAACGGCTCTTCAGACGGCCTGAAACAATCACGCGCATGCCCTTGGTCAGGGATTCGGCGACGTTCTCGGCTGCCTCGCGCCAGACCGACGCGCGGAGGAACAGGGTTTCCCCGTCCTTCCACTCATTGGACTGCCGGTCGAAGGTGCGGGGAGTAGAAGCGATGGTGAAATTCGCTACGGCCGAACCTGACGGTGTGAACCTGAGTTCGGGGTCATTGGTGAGGTTACCGATAACCGTGATAGTGGTTTCGCCTGCCATCTACTGCCTCCTTGTGCGTTCCTGCGGGATGAAGATTGAAAGTTGAGCGCTGAATTATTCAGCAACAACTTTCTGCTCTTCGGGGCGGGTGATCTTGGTGCGCATGATGGTCTCGTTGAGACTCAGCTGGCGGTCAAGTTCCTTGGCGGTAGCCGGCTCAGCGGTGAAGTTCACCACGGCGTAGATACCTTCGGACTTCTTCTGGATTTCGTAAGCCAGGCGACGACGGCCCCAGATGTCAACCTTTTCGATGGTTCCACCATCGTTGGTGATGACATTCAGGAACTTCTGAAGCGACGGCTCAACGGCACGCTCTTCGACCTCGGGGTCGATGATTACCATCAATTCGTAAGGACGCATATGTGAACCCACCTCCTTTGGGCTAAGCGGTTACGGCATTTCCGTAACAGGAGGTTCATTTGCGGTGCCATGCAATGCCCGGCCACCGGAACGGGGGCAGGACTCAGCACAGACTTCAACAGCTTAGTGCATGCGGACCGGATTCCGCGATTCCGTGCCCCCACCCTACGGCCCCGCACCTTGTCCGGGAAGAGCGCCGGCGGCCATGTGGATAACCGCCACACGGCCGGCGGTCGGGGAGTGGCCCAACCTGTTGTGCCATGATCTGAAAATGGACACCGACCCCGATTCCTCAGCCGTGCCTCCACCGCTTCGCCGCAGCCGGCTCCGCTTCGCCGCCATGGTGCTGGTTGGCCTGCTCGCTGCCGGGGCGACCGTGGCGGCAGGGCGCTGGGTGCTGGCTCCCACGATTGGCTGGTGCGCGGCTGCCTTGACCTACATCGTCTGGGTCTGGCTGGTCATCGGGCGCCTCGATCCTGCAGGAACACGGTTGCACGCCACAGCCGAAGACCCGGCCCGGAGCACGACCGACCTGCTCATCCTGGCCGCAAACGCCGCCAGCCTGGCGGCAGCGGGCGCGGTCATCATGGACTCCCACAACAACACTGACACGGTTTCCCGGATTGCCGGGGCCCTCCTCGCGGTAGTTTCGGTGGCAATGTCCTGGACCTTGGTCCAGACGCTTTTCACGCTGCGCTACGCGGAGCTGTACTACGGCACGGGCACGAAGGCAGGCTCCCGGGTGGGCGGCATCGATTTCAACCAGAGCCGGCCGCCGCAGTACACCGACTTCGCGTACCTGGCCACAAGCCTCGGCATGACGTACCAGGTCTCGGACACGGCTCTGCAGAACCACGGCATCCGGGCCGAGGCCCTCAAGCACAGCCTGCTGTCCTACCTCTTTGGCACCATTATTCTGGCAACCACCATCAACCTCGTGGTCGGCGTCGCCGCGTAGGGCACCGAGGCGCTTACGCCGTCGTGCGGAAGAACGCCTGGGTGACCGTGGCCAGCCGGTGCGGGTCTTCGACTCCGCAGAGCTCGCGCGCCGAGTGCATCGACAGCAGGGCCACCCCGACGTCGACCGTCCGGATCCCCAGCCGCGTGGCGGTTAGCGGGCCGATCGTCGAGCCGCAAGGCATCACGTTGTTGGAGACGAATTCCTGGTACGGGATGCCGGCGTCGGTGCACAGCGTCGCCCAGAAGGCGGCCCCGGCGGCGTCGGTCGCGTAGCGCTGGTTGGCGTTGATCTTCAGCAGCGGCCCGCCGTTGAGGACCGGCCGGTTGGCGGGATCGTGCCGCTCCGCATAGTTCGGGTGCACGGCATGGCCCGCATCCGCCGAGACGCAGAACGACGCCGCGAAGGCCTGGCGCCGCTGGCTTGCCGAGGCGCCGAGGCCGTCGGAGATCCGCACCAGGACGTCTTCGAGGAGGGGCCCGCACGCGCCGGAGCGGGATGCCGAGCCGATCTCCTCGTGGTCGAAGGCGGCCAGGACGGCGATTGGGGCGCCCTGCGGCCGCGGCGTGCCGGCGTGGGCGATCAGTGCGGTGAGCCCGGCGTGCGTCGCTGAGAGGTTGTCGAGCCGGCCGGAGGCGAAGAATTCGTTGTTCGCGCCGAACACCGCCGGGGCCTGGGTGTCCGCGATGACGACGTCGTAGCCGCCGATCTGCGCCGGATCCACTTTGGCGCCGGCGACCCTTGCCGCGAGGAGCCCGAGCAGGTCCGCGCCGGCAGGATCTCCGAGGCCGAACACCGGGTTCATGTGCTGCTGCTTGTCCAGGGCCAGGCCCTCGTTGACGGCCCGGTCCAGGTGGATGGCGAGCTGCGGGAAGCGCAGGAGCGGGCCCGTGGCCGTGAGGTGCTCGGTGCCGTCGCGCATGACGAGGCGGCCGGCGAGCTGGAGTTCGCGGTCCAGCCAGGAATTCAGGAGCGGTCCGCCGTAGACCTCGACGCCGGCCTGCAGCCAGCCGAACTTGCCCGTGGTGGGCTTCGGCTTGAGTTTGAAGGACGGCGAATCGGTGTGGGCGCCGAGGATGTTGAAACCCGTGGTCGGTCCGGCGCCGGCAGGGACCACCCAGGCGACCAGGGCGCCGTCGCGGATCACATAGTATTTGCCGTCCGCGGCCGGGGGAGCCGCTGCCCCGGCACCACTTGCCGCACCGTCCCAAGCCTGCAGCTCGCTCAGGGCCGTGAAACCTGCCCCGTCCAGCCGGCGCGCGGCTTCGTGGACGGCGTGGAAGCTCGACGGCGACGCGCTCACATACGCGCCGAGGTCCTGGATGTGGTCTGCGGCAGAGCTGGGTGTTGGCATGGCTTCGAGTCTAGCCCGGTGCGCACAGGCCTCCGGGGTGGGCCGGACGCCGTCGACGGGGCATGTCCCGCCGACATACTCGGACATGCCCCCCGCTCGCGCCGGGGGATGAGCATGTCCCTTCCTGCGCCCAAGGACATGCCCACCCCATGCGCCGGGAAATGGACATAGTGGTGCTGTGTCCACTGGCGGGCGCAAGGGGTGGGCATGTCCCGTGATTCATCATGGCTGGGGTGGGCATGTCCGGTGGTTCAGGGTCGCTGCGATGAGCATGTCCCGTGGTGCACGATCGCTGCGGGGGCCAACGTTCAGGCCGGGCAGCCCGTGCCGCTTCGGGCACGGGCTGCCGGACCGAATCTACGACGCCGGGCGGCCGCCCGTAACTGCTTCCTCGAGCGACGTCCCGGCGACCGCTGCTGACGTTTCCTCGACCGGAACCTCGGCGGTGCCCGCGGCGGGAGCGGCCGGCTTGGCACCGTTCTTGCGGTAGCGGAAGACACCGAGTCCCACCACGACCGCGGCAAGGGCCAGCGAAAGCACCAGCGACTCCCGCGTGGATTCCAGGATCACCATGCCGATCAGGAGGGCGACGATGCTGATGATGGCCAGCCAGGTCAGGTACGGGAAGAGCCACATCTTGAGCTGGAGATCCTTGGCTGCGGCGCCCATGCGGCGGCGCAGGATCAGCTGTGAGGTGGCGATCACGAGCCATACGAACAGCGCGATGGCACCGGAGGTGTTGACCAGGAACAGGAAGACCGTGTCCGGTGCGATGTAGTTCAGGCCGACGGTGATGAACCCAACCACTGTGGAGGCCAGGACCGCGGCCGACGGCACGCCGCTCTTGGAGATCCGCATCCAGGACCGGGGGGCGTCGCCGCGCCGGGACAGCGAGAACAGCATGCGGCTGGCGGTGTAGAGGCCCGAGTTCAGGCAGGAGAGTACGGAGGTCAGCACCACAATGTCCATGATGGTGCCGGCGCCGGGGATGCCGAACAGTTCGATGACTGCCACGTAGGGGCTCTTGGCGACGGAGGCCGAGTTCCAGGGCAGCAGGGTGACCACAATGGCGATCGAACCGATGTAGAAGACGAGGATGCGCCACACGGTGGACTTCACGGCCTTCTTGACGGCATCGACGGGGTTCTCGGATTCGCCGGCGGCGATGGTGGCGATTTCAGCCCCGAAGAAGGAGAAAACGACGACGAGGATGCCGGCCAGGACGGCGCCGGGACCGTTCGGCATGAAGCCGCCCTTGCCGGTCAGGTTGTCCAGCCCGGGTGCCGGGACGCCGGGGATGAGCCCGAGGATCGCGGCGGCACCGAAGATGAGGAAGAGCGCGATCGCCGCCACCTTGATGGACGCGAACCAGAATTCGAACTCGCCGAACGACTTCACGGATCCGAGGTTGGTCAGCGTCAGCAGCACCATCAGGGCCAGCGCCCAGACCCACTGGTCAATGCCGGGTACCCAGCGGTGCATGATGGCCGCACCCGCCGTGGCCTCGATTCCAAGGACGATGATCCAGAACCATGCGTAGAGCCAGCCGATGCTGAACCCTGCCCAGCGGCCCAACGCCTTGTCCGCGTAGGTGGAGAAGGAGCCTGTTTCCGGGTTGGCCGCAGCCATTTCGCCGAGCATGCGCATGACCAGGATGACGACCAGCCCCGCCGCGGCATAGGCCACCAGGATGCCCGGACCGGCCTGCTGGATGGCGGCACCGGACCCGACAAACAGTCCGGCCCCGATCACGCCGGCGATGGCGATCATGGACAGATGCCTGGGTTTTAGGGATTTCGAAAGCTGTTGGTCAGCATGCATGGAAGCGGGTCCTTCGTGGGGGTCAAGGGCCGTTCGTATGCCGGCGCAGCATGGGGTCCATACTGTGCGGCGGGCCACAATGTCGTTTCACCCTAGACCGCGCCGAGCACCGCCGGTCTTGTGCAGTCCCACAGATGACGGCCGATCAAACCGGGCGCAGGCCCAACATGAAGGCGCAGGGAACAACCAAAGTTTACTCATGAGCAATTCCGCAATGTGCCTGAAACCACTGCTTCACGCACTGCGCCCACCGCCGGCCCGTCCGGGGAGGTTAGTCCGCGTGTTCAGTAGTCCGTGTTGCTGGGCACCACGAGGCCGGTTTCGTAGGCGTATACGACGGCCTGGACTCGGTCGCGGAGATGGAGCTTGTTCAGGATCCGCCGCACGTGCGTCTTGACCGTGGCCTCGGAAAGGAAGTACCTGTGCGCGATTTCAGCGTTGGAGAGCCCCTCCGCCATCGCCCCGAGCATCTCGTTTTCGCGCGGCGTCAGGTCCTCCAGCAGCGGGTCTTTCGCCGGGCGCGCCGCAGCCCCGGCCTGCTGTGCGCCGGAGCTGTCCGTTCCGGTCCGGCCCGTCCCCGCCAGGTCCGCACTACCGGCGCCGGCTCCGGAGCCCCGGACGTAGGTCTCCAGCAGCCGCTGCGTGACGCGCGGGGCCACGACCGCATCGCCGCTGGCGACGACCCGCACGGCGCTGATCAGCTCGGCGGGGGCCACATCCTTGAGCAGGAAGGCCGAGGCGCCGGCCCGCAGCCCCGCGAAGGCGTATTCATCCAGGTCGAAGGTGGTCAAGATGATGATCTTGGCGAACGAGCCCGTGGCCGCGATGGCCCGGGTCGCTTCGATCCCGTCCAGCACCGGCATCCGCACGTCCATCAGGACGACGTCGGGCGCCAGTTCGCGGACCTGCCGGACCGCTTCGGCACCATCGGACGCTTCGCCGGCGATGTACAAATCGTCTTCACCCTCCAGGATGAGGCGGAACCCCATCCTCAGCAGCGGCTGGTCATCCACCAGCAGAACGCGTATGGGTCCTTGGTCGGCCACTAATCCCCCTCACTTGCGATGCTGTGTCTTCGTTGCAGTTCAATTCCGCATGCACCCGCCACCCGGCGTCGCCGAAGCGTCCGGCCCGGACGGTGCCTGCGTAGATTCTGGCCCGCTCCCGCATCCCGGCGATTCCCTGGCCGGTGCCGAGGGACTCCGGCGACTCGGACCTGCCCGGGCCCCCGGCCGCCGTGCTGCCGGATTCAAGGGTGCCCCGGCCGTCGTCGGCGACGTCAATGGTGACGAGGGAACCGTCCCGGACAATACTGACGTCCACACGGCTGAGCGCCCGCGCGTAGCGCAGAACGTTTGTCAGCGACTCCTGCACGATCCTGTACACCGTGAGCTGGAACGCCGCGTCGGAAGGCAGCGACGGGCCGGTGTGCGTGTAATGCAGCGGCAGGCCTGCCGTGCGGAAGCCCTCGAGCAGATTGGCCAGGTTGTCTCCGGCCACCAGCGGCCCGCGGGGAGCCTGTCCGGCGGCGGAGTCGTCGCGCAGCACGCCGAGGACGCGCCGCATGTCGGCCAGCGCGGTACGTCCTGTGCGGGAAAGCTCCGCGAGAACGCCTACGGCGCGTTCGGGATCCTTCCTGGCCACGACGGCGGCGCCGTCCGAGAGACTGATCATCACGGTCAGCGAGTGCGCCACGACGTCGTGCATTTCGCGTGCGATCCGGTTGCGTTCCGTGACCGAACCCAGCCGCTGGGCCCGGGCCGCCCAGGCGGCAATCTCGTGCTCGTGCTCGCGGCGCTGGCGCACCGAGATCCCCATTCCCGTCGCGATCACATTGGAAAGCGTGATGCCGATGCCGGCCGCGATGCTCGCGACCAGCTGGAAATTCTCCGGCGAGCGGAGCGCCATGTCCGGGAGCCGCCCGTCCAGCGGGCCCACGGCCAACAGGAAGTACACGAGCACCAGCGGGGCGGTCGTCAGGGCCAGCGCCGTCCAGGCGAACCGGCGGGTGCTGACGACGGCGACGCCGTAGAGCGAGAACCAGAGCCCGGCCGAGACATTGGACCCCCAGGGATGCAGGACGGTGACCGCCAGTTCCAGGACCCCCACCGCCACCGCCACCTGTACGGGATAAAACCGCCGGAAGGCCAGGACCGGCGCGGCCGCCGCGAACAGCACAGCAACCGGCCAGTCCCCATGGCCGAGCGCCTCGACGGCCGTAGGCGTGACCAGAACCAAATAGCAGAGCACCACCAGGACGTCCATGACCCGCGGATTGGCCAGCAGGTAGCGCCGGAGCCGGCCGCGGCGGCGGGCAGTGAGCTCGGCAAAGGACGCGTCGGCCGGTCCGGCCGGCGTGTCCCTCAACGGCAATGCATCGATCATGCGCCGAGCCTACGCGCCAGGCCTGCGGACCGGCCTAGACATCGCGCCTCTTGAGCAGGAAGGCGGCCAGGAGCACCGGGACGACCACCCACGCGCCCAGGACCAGGCCGGCCTGCCAGGCCTCCAGGGTGGCCGGGACATGGTCCAGCGCGGTCAGCGGGGCCACGGTGTTGCCGGGCAGGTACTTGCGGGCTTCCACGAAGAAGTCGCCGGGAATGAGCTGGAAGGCGATCGGCGCCACGAAGAACAGGCCGACCAGGCTCATGATGCCGCCCGCGGAGTTGCGAATCAGGGTGCCCAGTGCCAAGCCGATCGCCGCCACCGCTGCCACGTAGATGCTGTTGACAATGAGCATCTTGACCGACTGCGAGCTTGCCAGGTCCAGGTTGAGGCCGTAGTTGCCCAAGATCGGCGTTGCCAGGAAGCCGGCTGCCAGGGTGGACACGGCCGTGACGACGAAGGATGTCACCACCACCACCACGAGCTTGGCCGCGAACGCGGGAAGGCGCTTTGGCACAGCGGCAAACGTGGACCGGGCCATGCCGGTGGTGAATTCTGAGCTCATCAGCAGCACGCCGAGGGAGCCGAGGATCAGCTGCGCGAATGCGATGCCGGAGGTGGGGACGCCGACGGCGAGGTCCCCTCCCTGCGCCGCAAGCCTGGCGGCCGCCTGCGGGTCCCGGGTCGCGGCCTGGGAGAACTGTCCCGTGCCCCAGGCGGACAGCGCCCCGAATCCCACCATGACGATGACGGTGGAGCCGAGCAGGATCAGGGTGGACAACAGCGTGCGGAACTTGATGAATTCGGAGTTGAGAACCCTCAGGAAGGTGGGACCCGGGCCGGCACTGGTGCCGGAGCCGGTCCGCCGCGTGCGGGAGCCGGCGTCGCGCGGTGAAGGCGTTGATTCAACGGTAGTGGAGCTCATGGCTTATTTGCCTCCGGCTTCGACGGGAACGGCGCCCGTGGTGATCAGTGAGTGGTATTCCACCTCGTCCTTGGTCAGTTCCATGTAGGCCTCCTCCAGGCTGGCCTGGAGCGGGGTCAGTTCGTAGATCATGACGTGGTTTTCCAGCGCTGCAGCGGCGATCTGCCGCGGGTCGAGGCCCTTGACCTCGAGGAGTTCGCGCTCCTGGACCTCCACCGAGACGCCGGTGCCGGCCAGCAGTTGCATGAGCCGGTCCGGCTGGTCGGTCCGGACCCGCGTGCTGCGCTGCCCCTTGCCGGTAATAATCTCCTGGATCGGGGCGTCCGCGATGATCCTCCCGCGGCCGATCACAATCAGGTGGTCAGCCGTGACGGCCATCTCGCTCATGAGGTGGCTGGAGAGGAAGACCGTGCGGCCCTCGGAGGCCAGGTACTTCACCAAGTTGCGGACCCACACCACCCCCTCCGGATCCAGACCGTTGACGGGCTCGTCCAGAATGACGGTCTGCGGGTCGCCCAGGAGGGCGGCGGCGATTCCCAGGCGCTGGCCCATGCCCAGCGAGAACCCGCCCACCTTCTTCTTGGCGACCTCGGCGAGCCCGGTCATCTCAATGACGTCGCGGACACGCTTCTTGGGGATGCTGTGCGTCGCGGCCATCGCCAGCAGGTGGTTGTAGGCGGAGCGGCTCGTGTGCACGGCCTTGGCGTCGAGCAGCGCCCCGACGTCGCGCAGCGGGGCGGTGTGCCTGGTGAGCGGCGATCCGTTGACTGTCACGGAGCCCGACGTCGGACGGTCCAGTCCCATGATCATGCGCATGGTGGTGGATTTTCCGGCTCCGTTCGGTCCCAGAAAGCCGGTGACACGGCCGGCCTCGACGGTGAAGTTGACGCCGTCGACGGCGGTCTTCTCGCCGTAAACCTTGGTCAGGCCTCGTGCTTCGATCATGGAAGCGTTCCTTTGCGTAGCGGGAGACATCCAGGGACACCGCAGTTGCGGGCCTGTCTGCACCCACGCTACCGAGGCCGGAGGACTATTTCGCCGGTCTCAGGGATGATTCAGGGGCGAATCAGGGTAGTCCGGGAGGATGACGCGCCCGGCCGCCGGGTTGGATGCCTGCGGCGGTCCGGCTGGATGCCTGCAGCGGTCCGGCGGCGATGGCTCAGCTGAGCGGCGAGTAATAGGTCAGCGCGCCGCCGCGGACGGTGAATTCCACGCTCCGCACACCCGGCATCACTTCCCCGTCGACGGCCAGGACCATGGGACCGTTCCCGGGCTCCACCGTAATCCGGTCCGTTTCGGTGAGGTGGGTGATCCCGGAGCTGGCCACGGTGCCGGTCAGCACGGCCCAAAGCAGCCGCACCCGGGCGAACGGCTCGTCCGCCGTGATCATGCGCAGGTCCAGGACCCCGTCCGCCAGCACGGGACGGACCAAGGGCGCGTGGTCCCGGGGGTAGTAGCGGCCGCGGCCGATGTACAGGATCCACAGCCGGTGCCGCACCCCGTTCACGGTCAGGGTGGTGGGGGTGCCCGCCGCGAAGGTCCGGAACATGGCCACCACGCCGGCCAGGGGCTTGCCCAGGGCCGGCTGGAGCTGCTCCCGCCGGCGGACCAGGTTCGGGTACAGGCCGATGCTGGCGGTGTTGAGCATGCTCATTTCAAGATGTTCGGGGTTGTCGGGGAGGCCGCGTTCAACCCTCACGTGGCCGAGGTCGGCCACTGCAGCCTCGCCGTGCGAGGCTGCCCGGACAGCCGCCTCCAAGGTGGGCGTCCCGGCGTCGCGGGCGAAGTGGTTGAGCGTTCCGCCGGGGAGCACAAGCAACGGGAGGGAATGTTCAGCGGCCGCCGCTGCCGCCGCGCCGACCGTTCCGTCCCCGCCCCAGACGCCCAGGGCCGCAATGCCCGGGCGCGTTGCGATTCCGGCGATTGCGGTGGCGACGTCCTCGTCCTGCCCGATTTCCTGTATATACGCCTTTGGGAATATTTTTTGCAGGGCGTCAGCCGTTTCGTCCGC
Organism: Arthrobacter oryzae; assembly: GCF_003634095.1. Taxonomy (GTDB): domain Bacteria; phylum Actinomycetota; class Actinomycetes; order Actinomycetales; family Micrococcaceae; genus Arthrobacter; species Arthrobacter oryzae. The sequence continues at coordinate 463,257 of NZ_RBIR01000003.1, read as the reverse complement.
GTAGGACCCGCCGAGAGTGTTGACCGCGATGCAGAGCCCCTCGCCGTCGGGAAGTTCTGCGGCACGGGCGGCGCTGCGGCGGGTGTCCGGGAAGGGCGGGCGCACCGGCCACCACCTCCGCGTCACCAGGGCCGCCCCGGCGCCGATCGCTGAGCCGAACAGCACGTCCGAGGGCCAGTGCGCGCCGGTGTGGACGCGGGAATAGGCCACCCCGGCAGCGATGGGGGCAAGCGCCGACCCTAGAGCCGGACGGACCATGCCGACGCCAAGGGCAAAGGCCACGGCGGAGGCGGAGTGCCCCGACGGCATCGACGAACTTGTGGGCTGGGGATTGACGAAACGGAAGACCGGAAGGTGTTCGGGCAGGGGGCGGGCCCGGGGCAGGAGGGACTTGAACACCACGTTCGTGACCGCCGATGCCACGCCCTGGGCGATGAGCCCGTGCACGGCTGCCCGGCGCGTTTTTCCGGGCACGAGGGCCATGGCCCCGGCGATGCCGAACCAGAGCCTGCCGTTGTTCGCGGCGGCGGACAGGCGGCGGAAGAACTCATCGTGGCCTCCGGCCGGCAACTTCGAGACCGCCCGCACCAGTTTGCGGTCGAATTTCGACAGGCGCCCGGGGGCCTTCCTCAGCAGGGTTCGCATTTGACCACCATACTGCCGGATGCGGCGCGGGGCAGGCGGGACCGGCCGCTTCCTGCTACTTGGCGGGCAGGGGCTTCGCCGCACCGGCGAGCACCAGGGCCACGAGGATCGGGACCCCGATCGCCAGCAGCGCGGTCCTGATCCCGGTCGCATCGCCCAGGTAGCCCAACAGGGGCGGCCCGGCGAGGAACGCTATGTAGCCCAGCGTGGACACGACGGACACCCGCGCGGCCGCCTTCCCGGGCTCATCCGCCGCGGCCGACATCCCGATCGGAAAGGCCAGGGCGGCCCCGACGCCCCACAGCACGGCACCGGCCGCTGCCACCCAAATGGTGCCGGCGAACACAAAGAGGCAGAGGCCCGCTGCGGCGGCGGCCATGCTGGCGCGGAGAACGGCCACCCGGCCATAGACGTCGATTGCGCGGCCGCCGAAGAAGCGCATCGCGGTCATGGCCAGCACAAAGGCGGCGAACAGCAGCGCCCCCGTGGATTGTTCGGCGCCCAGGCCGTCAACCGCGGCCTTGGCAATCCAGTCGTTGCCGGCGCCTTCGGTCAGGGTGGCGCCCAGGACAACGACGCCGATCAGCAGCGTGCGGCCGTCCCGCCAGGCGGACCGGCCCCTGGCCGGGTGCGGTTCCCCGTCTACGGGTGCGGCAACGGGCAGATGGGGCAGGAAGTACCGCGGGGCAACCGTGGTCAGGACGGCAACGACGCCGGCGATCACCAGCAGGTGCACCGGGAGCCCGACGCCCAGGGTGGAGAGGCCGGCGCCGATCAAGGCCCCGACGAACGCGCCGCCGCTGAAGGCGGCATGGAACTGCGGCATGATGGTGCGCCCGAGCCGGTGTTCGACGTCGGCCCCTTCAATGTTTTGCGAGACATCCCAGAACCCGACCCCGATTCCGAAGAAGAACAGGGCAATCGCCGTTGCCGGGATCGACTCCGCCATCAGGGAAAGCGCCACGCCGACCCCTGCTGCCGCGGCAACAAGTCCGGCACTGCGCACGGCGTTGGCGGTGCCAATCTTGCCCACGACAAACCCGGCCGTCGGCAGTGCGATCAGCGAACCGACCGCCACGCACAGCAGCAGGGTTCCCATCTGTCCCGCAGTGATGTGAAGGATGTCCGTTACCGCGGGGATGCGTGCGGCCCAGCTGGCGAAGACCAATCCGTTGATCCCGAAGACGAGGAAGGTGGCCCCGGCGGCGGCCTTCAACTGCGGGCCGGTTGCGGTACTGGTCATACGATCACTGCTTCCACTGAGTGTTGTGCGAGTTGGGCATGTTCTTCCGGACTGAGCTGCCGGTCCGTCACGACGGCATCCACGGCGTCGAGGGAGGCCACGAGCGCGACGGCGCTGGCATCCCACTTGGACCCGGCGCAGGCGACGATCACTCGGGCCGCGGATTCGAGCCCCGCGCGCTTCACCGCGGCATCGTCAAGATCGTGGGCCAGCAGCCCGTCTTTGAGGTTCAGGGCGCAGGGGGTGAGCACCGCGGCGTCGAAGCGCAGCGAGCGGATGTTGGACTCCGTCATCGGCCCCCGGAAGGACAGTTCGCCGGGGACGAGGCTGCCGCCGGGCATCAGGACATCCGGACGGCGGCCGGCCGGCGCATCATCCGGGCACAGCAGGCTGACTGCCCGCAACGACATCGGCATGATGGTCATTTCGCGCTTGCTCAGCTGGCGGGCGATTTCCGTGGCGGTGGTGCCGCTATCCAGCCAGACGTGCCCCCGGTCCTGGAGCATGGCCGCGACACCCGCGGCAATCCGGACCTTGGCGGCGTGGTCCTCCAGCTCGCGTTGTCCGTATTCCGGATTTTCGCCGCCCATGACCAGGCTCATGGCTCCGCCGTGCACCCTCCGCAGCACGCCGTGGAGGGCCAGGACGTCGAGGTCGCGCCGGATCGTGGCCCCCGAGGCCCCGCACGCGGTCATCAGTTCGTCCACGGTCACATGCTCCCGACGGCGCAGCAGCGCGCCGATCAGGCGGTGCCGCTCATCAGTGTTCATGATCAAATGCTAACAGTTGGTGATCATTTAATCATTTAGTCCACCACTTAAAGGCAACGCGGGGTTACTTAGCGCCCATGACGGCCCCCGGCATGGGCCGTATCTGACCCCGCGTTGCTTTCTGGAGTCCGGCGTGCCGGTTAGCGGGCCCGCTCGACGCGCTTCTCGTCCCAGACCGGTTCCGCCGATTCGTAGACTCTGCCGTCGGACCCAAAGACCATGAACCGGTCGAAGGTGCGGGCGAACCAGCGGTCGTGGGTGACGGCCAGGACCGTGCCCTCGAAGTGGTCGATCGCCCTTTCCAGGGCCTCGGCGGAGTGCAGGTCCAGGTTGTCCGTGGGCTCGTCGAGCAGCAGAAGGGTGGCGCCGGAGAGCTGCAGGAGCAGGATCTGGAAGCGGGCCTGCTGGCCGCCGGAGAGGGATTCGTACTTCTGCTCGGACTGGCCGGCGAGGCCGTAACCGTCCAGGGCACCCGCGGCGGCCTCGCGGCCGAGCCCCGAACGGTGCTCGTCGCCGCGGTGCAGGATCTCCAGCAAGGTCTTGCCCAGGAGGTCGGGCCGGACATGGGTTTGGGCGAAGAAGCCGGGCCGGATCCGGGCACCGAGTTTCACCGTGCCCTCGTGCGGAACCTCCGCGATCTCGACGTCGGACACCGGCAGGTGCTCCCGCTCCGGATCGGTGCCGCCGGTGGCGAGCAGGCGCAGGAAGTGGCTCTTGCCCGACCCGTTGGAACCGAGGACACCCACCCGGTCGCCAAACCAGATCTCGGTGGAGAACGGCTTCATGAGGCCCGTCAGTTCCAGCTTCTCCGCCACAATGGCGCGTTTGGCCGTGCGTCCGCCCTTGAGCCGCATTTTCACGTTCTGCTCGATCGGCAGGGCCTCGGGCGGCCCGGCCTCGAGGAACTTCGCCAGCCGGGTCTGCGCGGCGTGGTACCGGTTGGCCATGTCCGAGCGGAAGGCGGCCTTGTTCTTGTACATGTTGACGAGTTCCTTGAGCTTGACGTGCTCCTCGTCCCAGCGTTTGCGCAGCTCCTCGAACCGCGCGTTCCGGTCCTCGCGGGCATCCACATACGAGCCGAAGCCGCCGCCGTGGACCCAGGCGCCGGCGCCGTTGATGCCGGGTTCCAGCGTGACAATGCGTCCCGCGGCGTTGTTGAGCAGTTCGCGGTCGTGGCTGATGAAGAACACGGTCTTCTTCGACTCGTTCAGCTTGGCCTCAAGCCAGCGCTTGCCCGGCACGTCGAGGTAGTTGTCCGGCTCGTCGAGCAGCAGCAGTTCATCGGGGCCGGCGAAGAGCGCCTCGAGCACCAGCCGCTTCTGCTCGCCGCCGGAGAGGCTCGACGCCGGGCGGTGCTGCGCGCGGTCGAACGGCAGGCCGAGGGCCGCCATGCAGACCTCGTCCCAGACGGTCTCGACGTCATACCCGCCGGCGTCGCCCCAGTCCACGAGCGCCTGGGCGTACTGCATCTGGGTGGGCTCGTCGTCGTGTTCCATCATGGCCAGTTCGGCCTCGTCCACAGCCCGCGCGGCGGCGGCCAGCGCGGGCGGGGCGGCGGACACCAGCAGGTCGCGGACCGTGGAGTCGTCCCGGACCTGGCCCACGAACTGGCGCATGATGCCCATGTTGCCGGAGCGGCCGATCACGCCTTCGTCCGGGACGAGGTCCCCGGAAATGATCCGGAACAGCGTGGTCTTGCCGGTTCCGTTCGGCCCGATCAGCGCCGTCTTGGTGCCGTCCGGGACCTTGAAGGTCACCCCGTTGAGCAGCTGGGTGCCGTCGGAGAGGAAGTAGTCGATGCCGGAAACGTCAATATGAGCCACGCGTCCAATCTTCCCACGTGCAACTTCCCGCGAGGGCGGGCGTTAGCCGGCGGCCGTGAGGAATTCCTTCAGCAACGGCCCGGAGGTGGTGGCGCCCAGGCCGCCGTCGTCCACGAACACCGCAACGGCGAGGTCGCCATGCACGGCCACGATCCAGGCATGCGTCTTCGGCGGGTTATCCGTTCCGAACTCGGCGGTGCCGGTCTTGGCACCCACCGGCGCGCCCGGCACCGAGGCAAGGAAGCCGGCGTGGCCGGAGGTCACGACGGCGCGCATCATGTCCGCCAATTGGGCTGCTTCCGCTGCCGTCACCGGCGCGGCGGAGGTCTTGGCGGGAGCGGACGGTGACGCGTCGCCTGCTGCCGTGGGCGTGGCCGAAGGCGAGGCTGTCGCAGCTGCGTTGCCGGACGCCGGCGGCTGGGCGGCGGCCGAGGCGTTGGGATTCAGCACCAGTTTTGCCGAAACGGGCGCTCCCTTGGCCACCGAGCCGGCCATGATGGCGGCCGCCAGCGGGGACAGCAGAACCTTGCCCTGGCCGATCATCGAAGCGGCATGTTCGGTGCCCTCGGCCGCGCCCGGGACCGAACCGAGGAAGGCCGCGGCGCCCAGCGCCGGCGCTTCGACGGCGACCCCCAGGGATGTGGCGGCGGCTTCCAGCTCGGCCTGCGTGACCTTGTCTCGGGCGTTGATGAAAGCGGTGTTGCAGGAATGTGCGAAGGCCTCGCGGAGGGCCACCGAACCCAGCGAGGATTCGGGGTAGCCCTCGGCATTCTTGAACGTCCGGCCGTCCACGGTGAGGGTCGGGGTGCATTGGACCTTGGAGTCCGGGGTCATTCCCTTGCGGAAGAGCGCCAGGGAATCCACCATCTTGAAGATGGAGCCGGGTGCGTACTGGCCCAGCAGGGCCGTGTCGTAGCCGTTGCTGCCGGGCCCGGAAGCGGCCGCGAGGACAGCACCGGTCGACGGGCGGATCGCCACGATGGCCGAGGCCGGGCCGACGTTGCCCAGGACGTCCTCCGCCAGCTGCTGGAGCTTAGGATCGAGCGTGGTCTTCAGCGGGGTCCCGGGCTTCATCTGTGCCTGGAAAAGGATCCGGCGCGGGTCGGTGGGCGCCGCCTTGATCTGCTCTGCGGTCAGGCCGGCCTTCTGGGCGCGGATCACGAGGCCGTTGGAACCGCGCAGCTGCGCGTCGTATTGCTGCTGGAGGCCGCCGTTGCCGGTGGTGTCTCCGGCTTTGAGCGCACCGCCGGACTTTTCGATCTGTTCGGCGCTGGCCTCGGCGGCGGTTCCCAGCAGGGCCCGGGCGAAAGTCCGGGTGGGCGCCAAGGGCAGGGTGTCAGGGATGGCGCGGCCGCCGGGGATGGCGGAGATCTGTGCATTGGTGATGGTCCGGTGGCCATCTTCGCGCAGTGTGATGGCGGGAACGAACGCCTGGGCACCGGCTGCCGCCAGCTGCTTGGAGTAGGCGGCCGGGTCCACGCCGACCAACTGGGCGAGCTTGGTGGCCGAGTCCGCGGCGTCGGCGCGGCCGAGCTGGGTCTTGTCGATGCCGACGTGGACCACCGGCCGGTAGGTGACCAGGGGGACGTCCCCGGCGCCAAGAATGGGTGCCCGCTGGGGGGTCTCGCTCGATGTGCTGAGGACTTCCCCGTCAGCCAGGTCCGGCACCAAAAGGGCCGGGGTCCAGACGGTGAGCCATTTGTCGCCCGTCTTCTTCAGCTGGGCAGACACGGTGTACTTCCACTCGTCGGCGCCGATTTTCCAGGTGTAGTTCAGCGGGACTTTTGCCGTGCCGGCGTCCAGTTTCAGCTCTCCGGCCTGCACTGACGGCTTGGCCGGATCGAGCGCCTTGAAGACCTCTTTGAGCTGGTCATTTGCCGCCCCGGAGTCCTTGCCGTCGAAGGCGACGGACCCGACGTCGAGCGCGGACACCGCGGTAGCGAGCTGCGTGGCAGCGCCCTGCGCGCCGGACCGCCCGTCATCGCAGGCCACCAGGGAGGCGCCAAGAACGAGGCCCACGAGGGCAAGTGAAAGTTTTGATGAGTTCCCCATCGCGCCATTATGCACTGAACCGCTGACAACTCCGTTGTCACATGACATAAGCACCCGACGGGCGGCCGCCGCGGGAGGGCGACGGGGCCTAGGGCCGCCGGATGATCCTGCGCTGGGCGGCCACGGCGATTGCGGCGGTGCGGTTGTCCACGCCGAGCTTGCCGTAGATGTGCACCAGGTGGGTCTTGACCGTGGCCTCGGAAATGAACAACTGCTTCGCGATCGCCCGGTTTCCCATGCCCGTGGACAGCAGTTCCAGCAGCTGGATCTCGCGGGCGGACAGGGCCGGCGCGGGATTTCTGATCCGGCCCATCAGCCTGGCCGCGACCTCGGGTGCCAGCGCCGTCCCGCCGGCCGCAGCGGAGAGCACTGCCTGCCGGATTTGTTCGGGCGGGGCATCCTTGAGCATGTAGCCTGCGGCGCCGGCCTCGACGGCCGCGAGGATGTCGGAATCGGAGTCATAGGTGGTGAGGATGAGCACCGGGGGTGCCGGCTCCCCGGCGTCTCCGGCTTTGATCCGGCCGGTGGCGGTGACGCCGTCCATGCCCGCGCCCATCTGCAGGTCCATGAGCACCACATCGGCGGGCTCGCCCAGGGTGTGGAGCTTGGCCAGTCCGGCCAGGGCGGCGGCACCGTCGGCGGCCTCGGCCACCACGGTGATGCCCTGCAGATCGCCCAGCATCGCCCGCAGCCCGGCCCGGACCACCGGATGGTCGTCCACCAGGAAGACCCGGATGGTGTTCACGGCCTGCCCCCGCCGGCTTGCGCGGACGCGGAGGGTGACGCGGAGGGTGGCGCGGACGGCGCGGCCAGCGGCAGCCGGATGGCCACCACGGTGCCCTCGCCCGGGGCGGATTCGATATCCAGCTGCCCGTGCAGGGCTGCCACCCGTTCCCGGAGCGACGTCAGGCCATAGCCGGAACCGTCCGGACGGGCGGTCACGGCCGCCGGGTCGAACCCGGTGCCGTCGTCGTAGATGTCCATGGCCACTTCGGAACCGACGAAGGACAGCGTGACGACGGCGGTGCCGGCCTGCGCATGAACCCGGACGTTGGCGAGGCTCGCCTGTGCGGCCCTGAGCAAGGCGGCCTGATGGGCGGCGGGGAGCTCCGCCGGCTGGCCCTCGACGTCGAGGCGGCAGCGCAGGCCGGCACCGCGGGCGGCGGCTTCCGCTTCGGTCTCTTCGCACAGCCGCTGCAGGCTGGCCACGAGCGAGCCGTCCTCGAGCGCGGGGGACTGGAGTGCACGGACGAAGTTGCGGGCCTCGGCAAGGTTGGCGGCGGCCGTGCCCCGGACGATGCGGAGCCTGTCCCGTGCCACGGCGGGATTACCGTCGTCCAGGGCCTTCTCGGCCGCGCGCCCCATCAGCACAATGCTGGACAGGCCCTGGGCGAGGGTGTCATGGATTTCGCGGGCCAGCCGGGCGCGCTCGGCGAGGGTACCGGCGTCGTGCTGGGTGCGGGCAAGTTCGGCGCGGGTGCGGCGGAGTTCCTCGGCCGCCAGCCGCTGGTTTTCCGCCTCCAGGAAGAGCGCCCGGTAGGCCAGCCCGGTGACCACGGCGAAGGCTGCGCCGAACGCCGGGCCCAGCACCATGGGCAGCTGCAGCGCCACGCCGGCCGGATCCGCGCCGGCTGGCCCCCATGGCGCGATGCCGCCGTTGTGGAACCAGAGGGCCGCGATGACCAGCACCGTGCTCAGTGCGATCGCCGGCATCGCCAGCCGGCGCCGGAGCACGTGAAGCTGCAGGAAGAACAGCGGAAACACCAGCCATGCGAAGTCGGCGCTGGCCCAGATCAGCAGCAGCCAGAGGAGACTGACGCCGCCCAGCCACCAGCCCGAGTAGGGCCGCGGATCGAACCCGGCGCTGCGGGCGGCATGGCGCTTCTCCAGGACGGTGCCCAGAAGGTATAGGGCGGCGAGCAGCAGGGCCAGCAGCAGCGTGATCCAGCCCGTGCCGTGGATTCCGCCGCTGAGGAGCCGGACCACCGCCACCAGGAGCAGCACCGCGAAGCCGACGTGAAGACTGACTCGCAGGACGCGCAATATGACCGCCGCCCCGGTGGGTGCCGCGACTTCGGGCCGGGGATCCTCCTGCTGGAGGCCCGCATGCCGGGGACTCTCGTGCCGGGGGGCGCGTTGCGGCGCGTCTACTTGCCGTGGGCCGCCTTGCGGGGTGCCAACGTGCCGTGTGCCGTCGTGGACCGTGTTGCCGGCGTCGCCCTCCATCCTTCCAGCGTAGTGCCGGCAGCGCGGCGCGCCGGCGGGAAACGGCCAGGCGGCGGCCGAATCAACCTATTGGTTGACTGTGCCGCCGTCCGTCCGGCGCCGGCGGTCCATCCGGGCGGCCGATGTCCCCAAGGCCATCCGCGGAGAGGCTTGAAGCAAGGCCACCAACGTCAGAAAAAGGACAACCATGTATCTCGCCATCCGCGATATCCGCTTCGCCAAAGGGCGGTTTGCCCTCATGGGCGCGGTCGTCGCCCTCATCACGCTCCTGCTCGTCATGCTCTCCGGCCTCACGGCCGGACTCGGCAACCAGTCGACGTCGGCCCTCGCCGCCCTTCCGGCCGACCAGCTGGTCTTCGGCGCCCCGGCCGGGGGCGCGGCCAAGGCCTCCTTCACGGAGTCCGAAGTCACTCGCGCCCAGCAGGCCAAGTGGGCGGCACGCGAGGGCGTCGCCCGGGCCGAGGCCCTGGGCATCAGCCAGAGCCGGTTCCAAGTGCTGGGCGCCGGGGGCATGCCGGGACGCACGGCGAGCGTCGCCGTCTTCGGCACCGAGCCCGCGGCCGGGCTCGCGCCGGCCCCGCTGTCTGAGGGCACCGTGGCCGTCGGAGCCGGCCTCGCGACCGACCTGGATCTCAGCATTGGCAGCCACGCCTCGGTCGGCGGTTCGGAGCTGATCGTGGCCGCCATCGTTCCGGAGCAGTGGTATTCGCACACCGGCGTCGTCTGGACCACGCTGGCCGACTGGCAGAAGTTGGCACACATTCCTGACGGCGGCGCCGCAACTGTGCTCGCCGTGAACTTCGACGCCGCAACATCCCACGCAGGAGACTCCGACGCCGGAACCGGGGTGGACCTCGGCGCCGCGAACGCGGCCGCGGGAACAGTCAGCACTTCAGTCGACGGATCCTTCCAGGCGCTGGGGTCCTACAAGAGCGAGAACGGCTCGCTGATGCTCATGCAGGCATTCCTCTACGGCATCTCGGCCCTCGTGATCGTCGCCTTCCTGACCGTCTGGACCGTGCAACGCACCCGGGATATCGCCGTGCTGAAGGCCTTGGGTGGGTCCGCCCGCTATATCCTCCGGGACGCCATGGCGCAGGCCGCCCTGGTGTTGTTGGCAGGAGCCGCGGCCGGCGGTTTGGCGGGCGTAGCCGGCGGGGTCCTGGCGTCCCGGGCAGCGCCATTCCTGCTCACCCCCGGGACGGCGCTGGTGCCCATCGCCGGCATATTCGTCCTCGGCATGGCCGGGGCAGCCCTGGCGGTCCGCGGCGTCGCGCGCGTCGATCCGCTCATCGCCCTCGGCGGCAACTGACCGGGCTACAACCCCGTCCCGTATATTCCCAGAAAGGCATATTCCGTGAATTCCCTCCCGAGCAACTTCGAAGTGAACAATTCCGTACCGAAGAATTCCGCCCTGAACCTTGTCAACGTGACACTGGAGTACCCGGACGGAGACGGCACCCTCAAAGCACTGGACGGCGTGAGCCTCAAGGTTCGCCCGGGGGAGTTCGTGTCCCTGATCGGCCCCTCGGGGTCCGGAAAGTCCTCCCTGCTGGCGGTAGCCGCCACGCTTGTGCGGCCCTCCGCCGGCCTGGTGATGATCGACGGACAGGACGCCGGCGGGCTGTCCGACGCCGGCCGCACGGCACTGCGCCGGGACAGGATCGGCATCATCTTCCAGCAGCCCAATCTCCTGCCGTCCCTCACCGCGGTGGAGCAACTCGTGATCACGCAGCGCCTTCGCGGCGGGGGCGCCCGGGCGGCCGCGGAACGCGCCGCCGGACTGCTGGACCTCGTGGGCCTGGGACAGGCCATGGCGAAGCGGCCCCACCAGCTCTCCGGCGGTCAGCGGCAGCGCGTCAACATTGCCAGGGCACTCATGGGAAACCCTGCCGTGCTGCTGGTGGACGAGCCGACCGCCGCATTGGACCACCACCGCAGCGAGGCAATCGTCCGGCTGCTGCGGCGGGTCACGGACGAATTCAGCGTCGCGACCGTCATGGTCACGCATGACACGGATTTCGTCCCGCTCACGGATGCCGTGGCCGAGATGCGCGACGGACGGCTGTCCGCCCCGGTGACGCCGGCGGTCGCTGCCACGCGGCTGGGCTAAGGGGCCTGGTACCCGAGTTCCGGCACGCCCAGCCCGAACATGTCCCTCAGCGCATATCCGGCCGCGTGGAAGCCGGGCATTCCGGAGACCCCGGGCCCCGGCGGAGTGGAGGACGAGCACAAGTAGACCCCGGCCAGCGGCGTCCGCCAGGGCACGCGGCTCAGCACCGGGCGGCGCAGAACCCCGCGGAGATCCATGCGGCCGGCGCTGAAGTCCCCGCCGACGTAGTTCTCGTCATACGCCGCCAGGCCCGCCGCCGTCGTCACCTTGAACTGGACCACCAGATCCCGGAACCCTGGAGCGAAGCGCTCCAGCTGGGCCATGACGGCCTCGCTCATGTCCACCGTGGAGCCGGCCGGAACGTGGCAATAGGTCCAGAGGATGTGCCGCCCCGCCGGCGCCCGGCCGGCGTCGAACCGTGAGGGTTGCGAGACCAGAACGTACGGCCGCTCTGGATGCCGGCCGGACGCCACCTGGCCCTCCGATTCGGCGGTCTCGGCCCGGGTGCCGCCCACATGGACCGTCCCGGCGTCGGCGAGCCCGTCCGCCGCCCACGGCACCGGTCCGGAAAGGATGAAATCCACTTTGCAGGCAGCGTTTCCGAAGCGGAAGGACTCCAGGGCGCGGCGGTAGCCCGCGGGGAACCTGCCCGCGGCCAGGCGCAGCAGCGCGGGGGGCGCCACATCCAGCAGGGTGGCGCGGGCTGGCGGGAGCTCCGCGAGCGAACTGATCCGCTTCCCGGTCTCGATCACGCCGCCGTGGGCCTCGATGTCCGCGGTTAGCGCCCGGGCTATCGCGGCCGATCCGCCCAGTGGAACGGGCCAGCCGCCGGCGTGCCCCAGGGCGCCCAGCATCAGGCCGGCGCCTGCGGCGGTGACAGAGGGGAGCGGCGCCACGGCGTGCGCGGCGGCGCCGCTCAGCAGTGCGGGGGCCAGGTCCTCGCTGAATCTGGCATTCCACAGCCGCGTCCCTTGTTCAAGCGTCCGGGCGCCGAATATGGCGGCCGCCGCAGGGTCCGCCGGAATCCGCAGCAGCTGGTTCAGGGTCAGATCGGCGACGCCGTCCATCCGCCGCACGAGGGGCGCCATGAGTCGGCGGTAGGCCGGGCCGTCCCTCCCGAGTTCAGCAGCAGTGCGGTCCAGGGAACGGTAGGCCAGGGCCGCGCGGCCGCCGTCGAGCGGGGATCCGTACGAGATATCCGGCACCGCCAGGGGCACGCGCCGGGACAATTCGAACCGGCGGAAAAAGGGCGAGGCAAGGACCATGGGATGCACTGCCGAGCAGACATCGTGGAAGTGTCCCGGTTCAATCAGTTCGGCCGTGCGCAGTCCGCCTCCGGCCGTGCCGGCCGCCTCGAACACCCGGACTTTGAGGCCGGCACGTGCCATGGTGAGCGCCGCCGCCAGCCCGTTGGGGCCGGAGCCGACGACGGCGACGTCAGTCACTTGCGGTGGCCTTCCGCCACGGCAGCAGCGACGCGGCGGGCCGGCTGAGGTCGACCCGCAGCCAGTCCGGGGTGCCGTCAAAAGGGCCGCCATGCGGGTCGTCGACGCGGTCCCGGCGGATTACGTCGTAGGACGGATCCCAGATATCCCAGACGACACGCACCATCAGGTACGCGGTGGCGAGCATGTGGGCAAGCACCGCCAGGACGTAGTACGGCATATCGATGTTGTGCTGGGTCGAACCGCCGCTAGTCGCCTGCCCCAGGTACATCCAGATCGCGCCCCAATGCAGGGCCTCAATGGCCTGCCAGATCAGGAAGTCGCGCCAGCGGGGCCGGGCGAGGGCGATCAGCGGAATCAGCCACAGGACGAACTGCGGTGAGTACACCTTGTTGGTCAGGATGAATGCCGCCACGATCAGGAATGCCAGCTGCGCGATCCTGGGCCGCCGGGGTGCACTCAGGGCGAGTACCCCGATCAGGATGCAAGCCAGGAGGAACAGGTCCATGGCCAAGGAGTTAATGGCCCCGGCCTCGAGCGGGTTCCAGCCGAGCCGGCCGGCCAGCAGATTGTAGGCGAACCAGGGTGAGCTGTACCCGGCCGGGCGCTCCTGGGTGAACTGGTAGAAGTACTTCCAGCCGTCCGGGTTGGCGGCCGCCACTGGGACGTTGACCACCAGCCAGGCCCCGGCTGCGGCTCCGGCGGTGACCAGGAATGCCCGGATGCGACCACTGCGGAGCGCCAGGAGCAGAACGGCGCCGAGGATGAGCAGGGGGTAGAGCTTGGTGGCCGTGCCCAGCCCGATCAGGATTCCGGCGAGGACGAGCTTGTTGCGGGCGAAGAAGTACATGCCAAGGGCCAGCAGGCACACGGCCCACATGTCCCAATTGATGACCCCTGCCAGGACAATGCCGGGAGCGAGGGCCACCATCGCCGCGTCCCAGGACCGGCGCCGGTTCGTCCGCGCCGTGGCCAGGACCGCGATGATCCAGACGGCGGCGATCAGGGTGGCGTTGACGTCGAAGTAACCCAGGATGCGGGGCTCACCGGTGCCGGTGCCGGGCACCAAAAGCGCGGTGGCGCCCGCGATGAACCCCATCAGTACCGGGTACTCAAAGAGGCTCCCCTGGGTGATGAAAGGGAAGACACCGTCGCCGAGGCCGCGGTTGCGGAAGAGTTCGGGGAAGTCCGAGTAGCACGTTGCGTAGAACTGCCCGGGCGTTTCCCAGCCGTGGGTACGGCAGAAATTCTTGAGGAGAATCCCGGTCAGGGCAGCGAGGACGGTAAGGATCACCAGAACACGCTCCACCGTGAAGAATCCCGGCGACACGATCCCCGGTGCCGTCCGGTTGCCCAGCGGCCCGCCCACCACTTCCGTCAAATTTCGAAGAAAAGGGTCGCTGCGGCTTGGGATCACCAATCGGACCCGTTTGCGGTGTTCCGGCGGCTTTGTCTCCTGCATGACCTTGAGCTTACCGGGGGCGATTGCCACCTGCCGCGCTCCTGCGGGCCGGGCACGGCGGCGGGGCTTAAACGAGGGAGCCCGCGCGTCGCCGCACGGGCTCCCAGGGGATCGGTTGCCATGTCAGTCATGAGGTCCTCCTTCACTGCGGACGGTCCTGCCGGCATCCGGCTTCATCCCTTACGGGACGGCGGCGGAAGCGTCCGGCGCTCAGCGAAAGAGTCCGGCTTGATGCATTGCGAGGAAGACGTCGTCGCGCTTCTGGTCCAGCAGGTGGCCGTTGAAGCGGGTGGATTCTTTGAGTTCCGGCTTCCGGGTCTGGAACAGGACCGTGTAGAGCTTCTTCATCATGGTTGTCACCTCCTTCCGGCGATGTGATCGGGAACTTGACCGCCGGGGCGGTGCGGCTGCCCAGGGCGGTGCGGCTGTCCGGGGCGGTGGTTGTAGTAGTCACGGGGACCTTTCGTTGGAGGAGACGGCAGATCGATAGGTGAAGGGCAGGAATTACCGGTGAAAAGAACGGCCTTTTTTGGGCGCGACAAATAACGGCCTAAGTGCAAAGGATTCGAAGAGCCAAATCCGGGCGCGGCAATTACCCCGCGAAATTCTCCGACTTTAGTCAAGCCGGGGGATTCCGGGTGCGGAAAGATATCCAATGGGAAAAGGCCCCTGAATGCGGTAGCGTCGCAAACCCCAACAAGAAGCTGGGTTCCGAACTATGGGGAGGCTGCGCAACCGCGTGGTTCCGCCTGTTCAGGCTGCCGTCACAGGGCTTCCCGTCGGGGAAGCCTCCGCCGCGGGTCCCAGGCTGAATTACCTGGGACGGGAGGGGCGGTTAGGAAGTGGTCAGTCCGATATTCGGGCGCGGTACAGCGACAGAGGCCGGGGTGGCGGTGGTGGAGTACATCCATCCGCTAGTCAAAGTAATCATCATTTCCCAACCTCCTTTTCTGTCCTGCCGTGGCTCCGGCCGACAAGCCGGGCGACGCGCGCCGTGACCCCGGCAAATCGCCCTGGGGTCAGAAATAAAAATACACCACAAATGCGGCAGTTGCCTACCGAATTCATAAAGATTTTTGAACTTTGTTTTACAAGCCGGTTTTAGAGTCCCCAGCGCACGACGGCGGGAGTCTTTTTGTCCCATCCCAACGTGCAGACTTTGGCGGTCCCGAGCACGAAATGCCGGCCCTCGTGCGGGTCGAGTCCAAGCCACCGGGCGGTCAGAATTCGGGAGAAATGCCCATGCGCGACGATCAGCACATTGTCCAGGCCCGATTCCAGCACCCGCGCCACAATCTTGTCGGCCCGCGCGGCGACGTCGTCGAGCGCCTCACCGTTGGGGACGCCGTGCGTCCAGATCAGATATTCGGGGTTGTCCTTGCGGATGAGGTCCGAACTGATGCCCTCGTAGTCGCCGTAGTCCCATTCCACCGCCAGCGGCTCCAGTTGGGCGTCGGGGTAGCCGGCGAGTTCCGCGGTCCGGCGGGCGCGGCGCAGCGGCGAGGTCAGCACGAGATCAAAGTCGACGGTCTCGAGTACCTTGCGTGCCTCGACGGCCTGCTGCTCGCCTTCCACGGTGAGGGGCATGTCGGTCAGCCCCGTGTACTGTCCGCTCTTGGACCACTCGGTTTCACCGTGACGCAGGATCCACAGTTGGGGGCGGGGACCGTTTGAAGGTGCAATCACTTAGGGCTCCTCAGTGGTGGATGAATCGGCGCCGTCGGGCGCCGCCTCGGGCTGGGCCGCCCACCAATCCCGCAAGCGGGATTCGGCGACGGCGGGATCGAGCGGGCCGTGTTCCATGCGTTCTTCCAGCAGGAATTTGTAGGCTCGGCCCACCACGGGGCCGGGCTTGAGTCCGAGCAGGGCCATGATCTCGCCGCCGTCCAGGTCCGGGCGGACTGCCTCGAGGGATTCCTTCTCCCGCAACGCCGCAATCCGGTCCTCGAGGTCGTCGTAGGCAAATGACAGCCGGTCCGCTTTGCGCTGGTTCCTGGTGGTGACGTCGGAGCGAGTGAGCCGGTGCAGACGCTCCAGGAGGGGCCCGGCGTCGGTGATGTAGCGGCGGACCGCGGAATCGCTCCAGCCGGCCTCGCCGTAGCCGTAGAAGCGCATGTGCAGCTCCACGAGCCTGGCCACGGCTTTGATGGTGTCGTTGTCGAATCGGAGGGCTTTCATGCGCTTTGCTGTCAGCTTGGCGCCCACCATGTCGTGGTGGCGGAAGCTCACCGCGCCGCCCGGTTCAAATCGGCGCGTAGCCGGCTTTCCGACGTCGTGCATCAGCGCCGCGAACCGCAGCACGAAGTCCGGGCCCGGCACCGGTCCGTCGGCCGCCGTTTCCAAGGCGGCGGCCTGTTCCAAGACCTGGAGCGAATGCTGGTAGACGTCCTTGTGGCGGTGGTGCTCATCGGATTCGAGGCGCAGGGCGGAGACTTCGGGCAGCACGAGGTCCGCGAGCCCGGTGTCCACCAGCAGGTCCACGCCGGCCCGGGGATGTGCGGCGTTCAGGAGTTTGACCAGTTCATCGCGCACCCGTTCGGCAGAAATTATGCTGATCCGTTCAGCCATGCGGACCATCGCCTCGCGGACGTCGGGATGCAGCGAAACCCCGAGCTGGGCCGCGAACCTCGCCGCGCGCATCATGCGCAGGGGGTCATCGGAGAAGGACGTTTCCGGCGGTCCCGGTGTGTTGAGGATGGAGGCGTGCAGGTCGCGGACGCCGCCGAAGGGATCAACCAGCTCCAACATGGGCAGCCGCAGGGCCATGGCGTTGATCGTGAAGTCCCGCCGCAGCAGGTCATCCGTCAGTGATGTTCCGAACGCCACCACCGGCTTGCGGGATTCAGGATCGTAGGCGTCGGCCCGGTAAGTGGTGATTTCGATCTGGAAGCCGCCCTTGCGCATCCCGATGGTGCCGAAGGCGCGCCCGATCTCCCAGTAGTTGTCCGCCCATTTCTTGATCAGGGCGACCGTCTGGTCCGGCGTGGCGTCGGTGGTGAAGTCAAGGTCGGGGGAGATGCGGCCAAGAAACAGGTCACGGACGGGGCCCCCCACGAGGGACAGCTCGTGGCCGGCGTCGACGAAGCGCTGCCCAAGCTCCAGAACCACCGGGTCCACCTGGAAGGAAACGGTGTGGGAGTCAGTCTTTTGATGTGCGTGCGCCATAGTTACTTAAGCTTGTCAGAAAACCGCGCCAGCACCACACCGTAACCCCGGGGGATCCGGCGAGTTCGTCACTATTGCGGGTGAAGCGCCGCGGGCCCACTTTCCCGGCCGTCCACTTTCCAGCCATGTTTAGGTCATCAACAGCGGGCAAGAGTCGTTAGAGTGGACCTCATGGCCCATCCCGTACCGAGCGCTCCCGGCAGGAGGACAAACGCACCGTTGCCGTCGGCAATAGGTGCCAATGTCGCGCCTGTCCAGCACCCGGGCCATGCTTCCCTGCCCACCGTCGAGGAAATCTCCGCCGGCGGCGTCGTCGTGGACATGTCCGACGCCGAACTGCGGGTTGCGATTATTGCCCGCCTCAACCGCGGCGGCCGGCTCGAATGGTGCCTGCCGAAGGGACATCCGGAGGGCAAGGAAAGCAACGAGGAAGCTGCCGTCCGCGAGATCGCCGAGGAAACCGGGATCGAGGGCAAGATTCTGGCGCCGCTGGGCAGCATCGACTACTGGTTCACGGTGAGCGGCCACCGCGTCCACAAGACCGTGCACCACTATCTCCTGCGTGCCACCGGCGGGGAACTGACCATCGAGAACGATCCGGACAAGGAAGCCGTCGACGTCGCGTGGGTTCCCATCCAGGAACTGGCGCGCAAGCTGTCGTTTCCCAACGAACGCCGCATCGCCGATCTGGCCAAGGAAGTCCTTCCGGAGGACCGCTGAGGCTTTCGGTCACGGCCGGTCACGGCCACCGATAGCGACTAATGCCCCGCCCGGGTGAGACGATGAAGACGATGTCATCAGCCAAACCCGCCCCCGTACCCTCCGGCCCCGCCGATTCCAAGGCCGTCCAGCCCGGAGAAGCCCGTTCCAGCGCCATCATGGCGGCCGGAACGCTCGTTTCCCGTTTCCTGGGCTTCGCCAAGACGTGGATGCTGGCGGCGGCCCTGGGCCTGGGCTCCTCCGTCAACGACACGTTTATCAATGCCAACAACCTTCCCAACCTGATCTTCCTGCTGGTGGCGGGCGGGGTGTTCAATGCTGTCCTGGTGCCGCAGATCATCAAGGCCAGCAAGGCGCCGGACAAGGGTGCGGACTACATCAGCAGGCTGCTGACGCTGGCGGTCCTGGTGCTGCTGGTGCTCACGGTGCTGGTCACGGTGCTGGCGCCTTCGGTCATTCAACTGACCACACAGGGCTACTCGCCGCAACAGAAGGCCCTCGCGGTGTCGTTCGCGTTCTGGTGCCTTCCGCAGATCTTCTTCTACGGCCTGTACGCCTTGCTGACCCAGGTCCTCAACGCCCACGGGGCGTTCGGGCCCGCAATGTGGGCGCCGATCATCAACAACATCGTTGCGATCGCCGGGCTGGGCATGTTCATCGCCATCATGGGCGCCAACGCCGTCAACCCGCACACCATCGACAACTGGGGGTCGCTCCAGACCTTCCTCGTCGCCGGGTTCTCCACGATCGGCGTAGTCGCCCAGACCGCCATCCTCCTCATTCCCGTCTTCCGGCTGCGGCTGGGGCTGCGCCCGCGCTTCGGGTGGCGCGGGGTGGGGCTGGGCCACGCCGCGAAGCTGAGCGTCTGGACCCTGGCGACGGCCGCCGTCGGCCAGCTGGCCTTCCTTTACGTCATGCGCATCGCCACGATTCCGGGCGCGGAACGGGTCCGCCTCCAACAGGCGGGGGATCCCGCGGCGGCCAGCATTCCGGGCAACGCTGTGCTGGAGGTGGCCAGCCAGCTGTACCTGCTGCCACACTCGATCATCGCCCTGTCGCTGGCCACCGTGCTGTTCAACCGGATGACCCGGGCGTCCCAGGACGGAGACCGGGCCGCGCTGCGCAACGCGCTCTCCCACGGCCTGAGGACCATGGCCGTGGCCACCGTCTTCGGCGCGCTGGCGCTCTTCGCGCTTGCCGGGCCGCTGGGCATGTTCTTCTCCGGCGGGGTGCGCCAGGACGGCGTCATGCTGGCCCAGACCCTCACCATCCTGGCCCTCAGCACCCCCTTCATGAGCGCCAACTTCATGATGTCGCGCGTGTTCTACGCCAACGAGGACGCCCGGACACCGTTCTTCATTCAACTTGTCCTGGCGCTGGTCAATCTGGCGGCCGCCTTCATGATCCAGTTCCTGCCGTTCGATCAGATCATCTTCGCCATTGCCATCCTCTACACCGGCGGCAATATCCTCTCCGTGATGGTCAGCGCGATCTTCCTGCGCCGGCTCCTGGGCCACCTGGACGGCCCCCGCATCGCCAGCTCCTACATCCGCATGGGCTACGCGGCCCTGGGTTCCGCCCTGGCCGGGGCCGTGGCGTTGTGGCTGCTGGGCAGCTATAACCCGGACGGTTTCGCCTGGAGCGACCGGATCGCCGCCCTGGTGACGATCGTCGTCGTCGGTCCCGTCATGCTGGCCGCCTACTTCCTGCTGCTGAAGCTCTTCCGGGTAACGGAACTCCAGGACCTCCTGCAGCCGCTGCTTGGGCGGCTCCGGCGCCGCTCCGCCGCCGAACGCGGCACCGAAGCGGGCCCCGAGGGGCAGGCCGCAGGCGCAGCGGAGGTGCGCAGGGCTCCGGAGCGGGCCACCATCTCGGTGGATACCGGCCTGATTCCGCGAATTTCCGGCGGGTTCGACGCCGAATCCTTCCGCGCCGGCCCCGACATCCGGGAAGAGGACTCGTTCCCCTACGGCCGGCCCGCCGGTCCGGAGGGCGGGTACCTGCCCGCCGAAGATCTTCCCAGCACCGCGCTGGGCGGCTTGGGCCGGGGCGATGTTCCGTTGCCGGGCCGCCGGACCTATCAGGGCCCGGCCGGACACAACCCCTATTTCCCCTTTAACCGAAAAAAGAAATAATGAACCCCGCTCCGTTTCAAACAGCCGCGCTCACGCGGCCCGTACAGAGCATCGGCTAGGATCGAAGACTAACAAGGGGAGTTGCGGACCAGTGGTCAACCGGCTTACCGGAGGATTCACGGTTGCTCGCGGAGTGACCACGTCGGCAAACCCCGGACAGTCTAGGAGGAGCCCGTGTCCCACCCGATCGATGTCGGATCAGTACTCGGTGGCCGCTACAAGGTCACTGCCACCGTACTGACCTCACATGACCAGGATCTGGTGCTGGACGGTGTCGACCAAGTGCTCAATCGTCCCGTAAGCATCCTCGTCGCCGGGCCGGGCAACGCCGATCAGGTGGCCCGGAGCGCCCGGGAGGTCGCCACCGGCGAGCGGCCCGGCAGCGTTCAGATTCTTGACCTGGGCGTCAGCGAGGCCACCACCTACCTGATCACCAACCACACGTCCGCGGCGGACCTGCTCGATTTAGTGGTCTCTTCCAACCCGCCCTATGTTGAGCCGTTCTTCACGGACACCCTCGGCAGCGAGATCTTCGGACAGGCCCGATCCAGCGAACCCGAAACATACGACGGACTCTACGACGACGAAGAGGTCGATGCCGGGTACATCGATTACGGTCACGCCCAGCAGGCCGGCGGGCCGCAGGGGTCCCCGGCCGCCCCGCCCGCCGGTGTCCCGTCCCGCCCGGCATCCGCACCCGCTGCCGGTGCCGCTGGCGCTGCGGCCGTTGGTGCTGCGGCCGGTGCTGCCGCCGGTGCGGCTAAAGCTCCCGGGGCGCCCCGAACCGCTCCGCAAGAGGCCGCACGGCGTGAACCCACGGCACCCCAGCCGGTTCAGGAGGGCACGGCGCCCCGCCCCGCCGGAACGGCAGCCCCGCAGCCGGCTACGGCCGCAGCGCCCAAAGTCTCGCTGTGGTCCGACGACGACTACAGCGGCGCCGATCAGCGGCGCGGCGAGGATCATGAGGGCGGCGCAGCAGGTGCGACCGGACTCGCCGCAGGCGGATACGCCGCCGACCGCGCTCCGGGCAACTTCCCCGCGTCAGCCCGATCCTCTGTAGATGAGGACGGAAACGGGGAGTACGACGACGAATACGACGACGAGCCGAGCCGGGAGCCCCGTTCCATGCGCTGGCTCGTCGGCGCCCTGCTGGCCGCCGTCCTGGTCGTGGGCCTGGTCTTCGCGGTCACCAACCTTGGCAGCCTCTTCAAGAGCAACCCCCAGACGACTGCGGCTACATCTCCGTCCTCCAGCGCGCCGAAGCAGTCCACCGGCCAATCGTCGGGGAAGCCGTCCTCGACGGCCAGCCAGGCGCCGGCCGCTGGTCCGCCCGCGATCCAGGACGTGACGCGGCTGGGCAACTTCGATTTCGCCGCAAACTACGACTCCGATCTCGTCAAGACCTTTGACGGGAACGGCGCGAGCTTCTGGTCGGACATGGAATTCGCCACGGAGGACTGGGGCGGCCTGGCCTCCGAGGTTCCCCTGGTGGTCAAGCTGAAGAGCCCCTCCAAGGTCTCCTCCGTCACTTTGAGCCAGCTCGGCGCGTCCGGCGGCAGCATCAGCGTCTACACCAACGATCAGCCGTCCCTGGACGGCGCAAAGTTGGTTGGCAGCAACAGCTTCACGTCTCCGGACCTGACCATGCCGCTGCCGCAGCCGGTCACGGCACAGTACGTGATCGTGTCCATCAAGACACTGCCGAGGCTGGCGGCGCCCAAGACCCGCTACGGATACGGCCTGCGCCTGGCCGAGATCAAGGTGCAGTAGGGGCCAGTAGCGTAACGGGCCGGTAGCGTAACGGCCCCGTGCAGTGGCGGGCCCGCACGGCAGCCGGGGCAGTGCACTGGGCCTCGCTGCTGTAATCCGGGGCTGTCTCCGGCTCCGGCCCCGGCAAACCGGTACCCTGAGTAGTGGCGTCGCTCCGTGACGCCCATTTCGGCCGGAATATTCAGTGCCCGGCAATAGTTGTGCCATGTGGCCGGCCATCGAGGCGGGCGCATCGACAAAGGAAGAGGTTCACCGTTCAGTGAGCAACGCAGAAAACACCGCCTCCGAAGTGCGTGATGTCATCATCGTCGGCTCCGGCCCTGCGGGCTACACCGCAGCGGTGTACACGGCGCGCGCGAACCTGAAGCCGCTGCTCCTGGCAGGCTCGGTCACCGCCGGCGGCGAACTGATGAACACCACGGATGTGGAGAACTACCCCGGATTCCCCGACGGCATCATGGGCCCGGACCTCATGGAGAACTTCGAGAAGCAGGCTGCCCGCTTCGGCACGGAAATTCAGTTTGAGGACGTGACCGAGCTGGATCTCGACGGCGACATCAAGACCGTCACGATCGGCACTGGGGAGACCTTCAAGGCCCGTTCCATCATCCTTTCCACTGGCTCGGCGTACCGCGAACTCGGCCTGCCGAACGAGAAGCGGCTGTCCGGCCACGGCGTCAGCTGGTGTGCAACCTGCGACGGTTTCTTCTTCAAGGACCAGGACATTGCCGTAATCGGCGGCGGCGACTCTGCCATGGAAGAGGCGCTGTTCCTTACCAAGTTCGCCAAATCCGTCACCGTGGTGCACCGCCGCGATGCGCTGCGCGCCTCGAAGATCATGGCCGACCGCGCCCTGTCCCACGAGAAGATCAGCTTCGTGTGGAACACCGGCGTGGAGGACGTCCTGGGTCAGGACAAAGTCACCGGATTGCAGTTGAAGAACCTTCTGGATGGTACGGAGACCCAGCTGGCCGTGACCGGGGTGTTCGTGGCGATCGGCAACGATCCCCGCACCGACCTCGTCAAGGACAAGCTTGAGCTCACGGCAGAGGGAACTATCGCCGTCGACGGCCGGACCTCCAAGACCAGCATCGCCGGTGTTTTCGCCGCCGGAGACGTCATTGATCCGACCTACCGCCAGGCGATCACAGCCTCGGGTTCCGGCTGTGTGGCAGCTCTCGACGTCGAGCACTACCTCGCAGATATCCACGCCTAAACGGCGCAGCAACCAACCGAAGAGAGAGACACAGGGTATGAGCAACGCAAAAGACGTAACCGACGCCAGCTTCAGCACCGACGTACTGGCTTCCGCCAAGCCGGTCATCGTGGACTTCTGGGCAGAATGGTGCGGCCCGTGCCGCAAGCTCGGCCCGATCCTCGACGAGATCTCGGTCGAATACAGCGAAAAGGTTGACGTAGTCAAGGTAAATGTTGACGACAACCCCGCTATAGCCGCGGAGTACGGTATCACGTCCATCCCGGCCGTGTACCTGTTCCAGGGTGGCGAGGTCAAGAGCACTGTGATCGGCGCCCGGCCCAAGCAGTTCTTCGAGAAGGAATTCGCGGACGTCTTGTCCTAGTTCCAGTCGTAGTTCCAGATTGGGCCCCTCAGTAGTTTGCGGGGGCGTCCTTTCAAGGCTTCGAACAGCCAGGTGCTTATTTTCTGGTGCGACACACTAGTCAGGCCCCGGGTGGCCTCCGCTAAAAGCGGGGGCCACCTTTTTTGTGTCAGTATTTCCCCCCGCAGAAGAGGGCCGCCGGTAGGGGGCTGGCATGGCGGCGTACCCCGAATCCATGAAGCAATCTTTTGTCATTGTTTACCACCTACTTTTGGCGTATACGTAATCCTCGGCGAGACCGTGGGCGCCGACGCGGAAGTTGGGGTGCGGATCAGCCCACGCTGTTCCCGTTTGTGGGGCATCGCACGCTGGCCGCGCTGATTTTCCTTGTTTCACGTGAAACATCGCCGGCGGTATATGCCTAACTTGAATCAAGGAGGATCTGGCTGGGCCGGTTGTACCCCGGCACGGTCAACCGACCCAGCCGTACCCGCAGCCGGCAACTTACCGATAAATACCCGTCCCAGATCCAGGAGAAATGACCGTTTCACGTGAAACAGCGGAATTCGACGACACATTCAACCTCTCCAGGACGCGCTGCACCTTTGCAAAATCAAGATGTACTACCCGGCGCATGGAGGTCCACTCGCCAGCAGGCAACGCATCGGTCTCGAAGCAATGCCGCGAGCCGCTCCCGCACCGAATATGAGGCTCAAGAGCAGGAATAGGGACCCTGTCACAAGTCCCCGTCTATGCACGCTATTGAGCGCCGAGCCGCCCTAAAGCCAGTGGCGTAGCTGCTAGACCACTTCGGCGGCTCCTAGGGCGCATTCACTGTCTACCCCTGGCTCAGCGCAGCCTTCGTCGTCCAGGCTGTTCGCATGATCGAGCCCTGTCGTACTACCCGGCTGTCCGGTGGCGGGGAGGAGGTCCGGGGAGGAGTCGCCGGAAGAGGTGCTGGACACCGTGTTCGGCCTGACTGAGGCGCAAAACCAAATTATGTGATTCTGCCAGCTTCGACAGGGATCGCATCAGCCGAGAGCGCGGCTGAGCATGGACTTGCGTCGATGCCGGCCCTGGAGGGCATGGCGACCGGAAACAGGAAGGGTCTGCTTGGACGCGGGAGCCCGCCTCGGGTCAGGCAGGCCATGTTTCACGTGAAACGTCACCATCCCGTGCTCCTGCGGGCAAACTGACGCGATATGGGCCTCCATTCGCCGGCACGTTCCTCCCCAGAGTCTTGACTGCGCCCGTTGTTTCTTGATGTTTCACGTGAAACGTCGTCCACTAGTGTTTCTTGCGGGCTAAGTGACGCGATATGGGCCTCCATTGGCCGGCCCGTTCCTGCTTGGGGCGGAAACAGCTCCCAAATTCCTCAACGTTTCACGTGAAACACCAGTAAATGAGGCAACATGGAACATCTAATTGATATGGCACTCTTAGATAAAGAGTCCAAGCTCCCCTTCTCGGTCCCGCCCTGCGTCCGGACTTCGGCGCGATTGAGGAGGGATCAGCCCTGAATCGCCCATCGTCTTCGATTGACCGGTCGTTTCCAAGCCACCCAGGCCCGTACTTTGGATTCCCTGAGCCATGAAGCTGCCTGGGCCTCGGGGGTCGTCCAGGGTCAACACTTGGCAGCTATGGGGGATAGACAAGGCCCTCCACCAGCGTTGAGACAGGTTCAGTCCGAATCTCCTCGGCGTCAACGCGTCCAGAATTTGTCCCGGTTGCCCTCTCTGGAAAACCCTCCGCGAGCCCCTCGCAGCCGCGTCGCCGTTTCACGTGAAACACTCCAAGGCGACCATTGATGCCGGCCGCTTCACCGGACTGAAAAGAAGCCCGATCACCACACCAAAGAAACACTGGAAGCCATCAGCGGGACCTATGACCCTTGCCAGCCGGCCAAAGAACTGACGAGACGTCCAAGGGGATTCCCGCGAAGCCTCAGGCGGGGGACCGACCAAGGCGCCTGGTCCAGAGCGCCCACAGCAGTTGAGGCTATCCCATCTGCCCCTGGTTCAGCAGCGGCGCCGACCCGACGTGCTTCCGGTTGCACCCCGACTGTTCCCTTGCGGAGCAACGCACTACACCCTCCCAGCGCCCCACGCATGTGCCCTTCCGACGCACGCGGACTGCCTTCCGACCCAACGGACCGTACCGCCGTGGCGCAGTCGGGATGTGCCCCTCGGACTCAGCTCTGCCCGGTCCGTCCGGCGCACCCGGACGTGTCCTTCCGACCCAACGGACCGTACCGTCGCGGCGCAGTCGGGATGTGCCCCTCGGACTCAGCCCCGCCAGGTCCGCCGGACGCAGCCCTGCACGATCCGCCAAACGCCGCCGGTGAAACGCCCCAGAAATCTATTGGTGCTGCTCCGCGCCGCACCTGTGACCCGCCGCTGGCGCGATGGGGGGATGGGGGTTCCGCTCCGCCGGCGTCCGTTAGTCAAGGCCCGACCGGGGCGTCGGGAGGGAGCCAGTCGCGATCCGCTCCAGATGGGGATGCGGGCAGGTCTGCGGCGGAGATGGATCCGTCTGGCAGGTCGGAGTCGTTGGCACCGTCCGGACCGTCAACGGCCCAGCCGACAAATATCCGGCGTCGACCACGGGGCACTGTCCGTTTGCTGTCCGAGGGACCTTTGAACTTTGGTGCTACGGCAAGTGGCCCCCGTGGTGCTTTCGCAAGAGAGTCCGGTGACATCGGCCCGTCACCCACGGCGCCAACCGTCGGTGGTCCGGGGCGCGCTGCCAGGCGATCCGTGGCGTTTCCTTTGTGCCGCTGTCTCGGGAGTCGAGCCGCCCGTCCGACACCGGCTCCTGGCTTCGCTGCAGGTGGCCACGGCCAGCGGCCCGTGGGTGCTCTTCGCAGGATATTGGGGTGCGTGACGCAACACCTCCTGGGGCAAACTTCGGCAGCAGTTTGTCAGTTCGTGGTGCCAGTTGGGCCTCCGTTGGTGGTCCGCTCCCGGGCCGGATCCGGCACTCGCAACGGGCAGTAGCCTCACTCCCGCTACGGAATATCGCAGTGTTGTCCACAGAAGTTATTCACATCGTTATCCACAGGCCCTGAGAGATTGTTCACACCCTGCGGCAGTACTCCACGGGAGAGTCTGCAGGTCGTCGCAAACTGCTAATCCTGCATGCCTCACGGATACTCTGGTTGGTACGCAGTGCAGCTTGGGGCTGGCGGGGAAGCGACTTCGAAAATGCGTCAAAATCACCGAAAAATTAACCCCTGCATGGCGATTTGACACCTCGCGTAAGGAGCCGCGGTAATCTGTGCCGACGACTGCAGTCATGTTTCACGTGAAACCGAATCGCCATTTCGGTAGCCTAGTCGGGAAGAGGCAAGACCGTTCTGCACACCCGCGGTCGAGCAGGCGAAACAGGTACTTACCGTCGATTAATCCACAAAGTTATCCACAGTAATATCCACCGCCTTATCCACCGGGGAATCCGAAAACTAAGGGACCCTCACGGGCTCCATGGAACCATCCCAGAAGCATCGCACGGTCCCGCATCCCGCCGTCAATCGGTACTACGGCGTACGCCTGTGGACGATGGCCAGTCCGATTCCGGACGGTGGGAGTCACCCTGCTGGTACCCGCCGCAGGAACCAACATTGCGACCGGACGGCGGACCGCGCCCTCCCAATCAGGCCCGCTGCGTATCCGTGCGCGGGCAAATCGGAAAGACACCATCACCTACGGCGGACCACCGAATCTTCGACCTCCCACAGGCGGCTCGGCTGGAGTCAGGTCGTTGCGAACTGCGCAATGGCCTTTGAGGAAAGATCATTCCGAATCGCCAATCGACCTCCGAGGGTCAACTGTCCTACCCTCAGGCACCCCGCGCGCCGCGGACTGCTGCCGCCGTGCCAGGGCCACGCCACGGCGTGGTCACAGAGCCAGTGGCCAGCAGCATGCGCCCCGGCGGAAGGTGCTTGAGGAGGGCCCTGCGGTATGCGTCCTACGGGAGAGTGAAGACTGGAGGGCCTGGGGGATGCACCCTACGGGGGAGTGAAGACTCGAGCGCCTGCGGGATGCACCCTACGGGGGAGTGAGGACTAGAGGGGCTTCGGGATAGATCCTACGAGGGAGTGAGGACTAATGGAGTCGGGCGACACTGCCGGCGTCGCAAGGCTGCATTGGACGCTGCGACAGGCAGCACCATGAATCATCCTCCGGGCTCCGCGATGCGTCCACCCGCAAATCCATGAGCCCCCAAGTCCATTGCGCCATGAGCATATCCAGCGGCGGGTTTCCACAACGCGGCGTCCACAGGATTGGACGAGACCTCCCGACGGGCTCACAGGCCGGCCTCGACTCCCGCCATTGAAGGTCCGGATGGATCCGGGCATTCCGCCGATTTCCCCAACAGGTCACAGTAGCTACGGCGCAGGTCCGCTTCTGCCCGGAGAAACCCAAGCAATCAAAGACAGCCACGGGCAAGATAGCCACTGGTTCCTGAAGTTCGCTGCAGCCCCCGTCGAGATGCTCGGAGTCCATTATGGCGCGCTTCTGAGGTCCGGTCCGCCGGGACGCTCGCTCGGAGTCGCCCCTTTGTTGCGAGATCACCATGCGCGACGGGGAAGCGGAGGAGACACCAACAGAGAACTAAGACAGAACGGAAGTCCACGGGGTCGAGGCTTTTGAGGAAGTACGGAAGTGTCTGTGCCCTTGAGGTGCCCGGACTGGGCTCGTCTGCCGCCGAATCCTGCTGAACGTTGAGCGACCGTCCGTGTAACAGGATGGGCCTCGCCGCAGACTGCACCGCGGAGCCGCGGCACCCCACGCCGCCACAAACCTCTTCGCTGGTTCCTATCGAGCTTCTCCCCGGCGTAGACAGCCATGTTCCGCAGCCACCTATTCCCACGATTACGCATTCGTCGACGCCACGCAGTGTGAGCTCGCTCCACCGATTTCCTGCCCGGTGGCTGCGCGGCCAGCGCCGGTCGGCAGGCTGGGAGGAAACCGGGTCAGGGGGCGTCGGCTAGACCGGGAGGGGTGCCGCAATGGCAAATGCCGGCGCCAGATGCTTCCCTTTGGCGTCCGGGTTGTTCTCCCTTCAACTGATGTCCCGCCCGAAACTATGTTGGGGGTGGTCTGCCAGTGGGCCCAAGGCCACGAGCAGGGGCAACTGGAGCTTCGCCTGGATGGTTATCTATAGAAGGGGATAACCGATAGGTAGACCATTTGGCCGGCATTCGGACGATTGGCGCTATGCCGCGGATGCTCCTCAATGGGCAAGGACCAGAAGGTGAACGCGTTCGTACGATACTCATGGTTACGGTGCCAAAGCCTCCAGGCCTTTGTTTGCCCTTGGGGCTCGGTGGGCACAGCGCCAAGTTCTCTGTCCTGCGTCAAGAACGCAGGTAGTCACAGCCTCGCCGGCAGTGTTTCACGTGAAACCTGGCCCGCTGCTCCGAACCGGCCATAGCGTCCCAGCTTCAGGGGCGATGACGTCAACGGTGACTGCCGGCTAGATAGCATCCCCAACGTCTGCCCACGCGCGGACGCCGAACGTTCAACACCCAGCGCGCGGACGCCCAACGCCCAACCCCTGAAGACATCGCACGCGGCTGGAGCGTTGAGTACCTCCGGCCCGGACGGACAAATATTGGGACTTACGCGATGAACGGCCAGAAGACTGACTCAAGTCCGGACTGAGGCTCGAATTTCGGGCTACCCCGAAGAAAAGCATCCAGAATTCCCGCGGCGAAGCGCGCGTGTCCGTGCAGTGTCGCGCATCCCCACCCGTCCTCGCGGCGCTCCATCAAGGGCCGGCAAAGCTGCCAGAGACGGAATGAGCGATCCTGCGGAAGATGGACGAGGCAACACAGAGGTGCATTCCGCAGCAGATGCGCCCAGAGACCGGGAATAGGAGACCTGGATGTCTTCTTGTTGGTGAAGGAAGCATTCCGGTCTATCCGAGGACTTAGGAACGCTGTCTACTACTGCGGCGGAACGTGACCGGTCCGTCGTACATAGTGGCGCACTTCTGCAGCTGAACCGTCTGGTGCAGTGCGCTGCGGTCCGATGCTGCCACGACGCCGTCCATACGCGGTCCTGCGGGCCCGCTATAGCCCGGGCTCGGGGGTCCCTGATCCCACTGACGCCGGCGCATAGGCAGACAAGCCCCACGGGCGTGGGCTCGTACAAGGGCAGTCGCAGCGCCCGCGCATCAGCGCCTGCGTGGGCACAGGGCCACGCAGGCCAGGCAATCGCCTTGGCGCAAAAGGTTGGATTGCCTAGAAGGACCAGGGACAGGACTCTCAACGTAGAGTGCAGATCCCGCGACGCAAAGGGGATCCCCGGCGCACAGCGCAGACCACTCAATTCAAACCCCGCGCACTCCAAACTCCACTCAATCCAAACCCCGCGCACTCCAAACTCCACTCAATCCAAACCCCGCGCACTCCAAACCCCACTCAATCCAAACCCCGCGGAGTCCAAGCCCCCGCAGGCCGAGCCACCAGAGGCCACGCCTGGCAGTCTGATGCGCCGTAGGCGCCAAAGAAGAAGGGCCTGTTTCACGTGAAACAGGCCCTTCCAGGAAGTATGCGGGATTAGCAGCCCTAGCTGGATGCTCCAGGCGACAAGACGTCCATGATGCGGTTCAGGTCCTCGACGCTGGCGAACTCGATGCTGACACGTCCCTTGCGGGCGCCGAGCGAGATCTTGACGTTGGTGTCAAGACGGTCAGACAGCGACGACGCCAGGTAGTCCAGCCGCTCATGGCGGGCCCCCGGCCTCGGGATGTTGTTCTTCGCCGGGGAGGCCGGACTCTGGTATAGCGTCACGGCTTCCTCGGTGGCACGGACCGACATACCCTCCGCGACAATCTTCTGAGCCAAGCGCTCCATGGCCGCGGCATCAGGAAGAGCCAGCAACGCACGTGCGTGGCCTGCGGAGATGACACTTGCGGCCACCCGGCGCTGTACAAGCGGGGGCAGCTTCAGCAAGCGCAGGGTATTGGACACCTGCGGGCGCGAGCGGCCGATCCGGTCCGCCAGCTGCTCGTGGGTGGTGCCGAAGTCTTCGAGGAGCTGCTGATAGGCGGCGGCCTCTTCGAGAGGATTTAGCTGGCTGCGGTGGAGGTTCTCCAACAGGGCATCGCGAAGGAGGTCATCGTCGGTGGTGTCGCGGACAATTGCCGGGATGGTTTCGAGGCCTGCGGCCTGCACTGCCCGCCAGCGCCGTTCACCCATGACCAGCTCGTAGGGTTCGCCACCCTCTTCAGTTGAAGTGCGGACCACAATTGGCTGGAGAACGCCGATTTCGCGTACGGAGTGCACCAGCTCTGCCATGTCGTCCTCATCGAAGACGGAACGGGGCTGCTTGCGGTTGGGATGAATGTCGGTGACCGGAATCTCGGCAAACCTGACGCCGGGGATGGCCACAAGTTCAACACCGTCATCGCCGTCGGTTTCGGGGGCCGAGTCGAACGCCAGCTGGGTGCCGGCGTCCGGTGCGGCCGGCTTCGTGGCCGGAGTCGATTTTGACACGGACGGCTTGCGGGGCGGCGCTTTCTTGGTTCCCGCGCTTACGGCGTCGGCGGGGGCGTCGGCGGTGAGCTCAGACGAGTCCCCGGTCTTGGCAGCTGCGGACGCAGCCGCCTTGGGCTGGGCTGCTTCGGGCTGAGGGTCGGGAACGTCAAGCAGTGTCTCGGTCTCGGGAGCCTTCTTCCGGGCCTCGGGAAAAAAGAGATCCACGGGCCGAGACGGGGCAGCACCATTTCCGGAGGCGTTAGCCGAGGCGGAACTTGGAATGAGTGCGCCAAGTCCACGGCCGAGGCCGCGTCGCTTATCGCTCATGGATAAATCCCTCCGGTGGAAGAGCCGGGACTCACCTGGCTCTGGCTAGTGCAATTCTTGAAAAGATTCTAACGTTCAGCGATTTCCGCTGCGGCTTCCAGATAGGACAAGGCACCGCTGGAAGAGGGATCGTACGTCATGACAGTTTGCTGATAGCTCGGCGCTTCCGAGATGCGTACCGATCGCGGCACCACGGCCCCCAGCACCTGCTGCGGGAAATGTTCGCGGACCTCCGCGGCCACCTGGGCTGCGAGATTGGTCCGGCCGTCGTACATGGTCAGCAGGATTGTGGAGACCACCAGATCAGCGTTCAGGTGCTTCTGGATCATCTCGATGTTCTTCAGGAGCTGGCTCAGGCCTTCAAGGGCGTAGTACTCGCACTGGATCGGGATGAGAACTTCGCCGGCCGCACAGAAAGCGTTGACCGTCAGCAGACCCAGGCTTGGCGGGCAGTCAATGAAGATGTAGTCAAGGCGTTCCTCGCCGTTCTTGGCGCGTTCCTTGGAATACACGTCGATTGCCCGGCGCAGGCGCTGCTCGCGGGCTACGAGGCTGACAAGTTCGATTTCAGCACCGGCCAGATGGATGGTGGCCGGCGCGCAGATCAGATTGTCGATGTCAGGGCACGGGGCAACGACGTCCTTTAGGGGCACGTCGTTAATCAGGACGTCGTAGATGCTGTCGACGTCGGCATGATGTTCAATGCCCAGCGCGGTCGAGGCGTTGCCCTGCGGGTCGATGTCGATCACGAGCACGTTCAGGCCGGCGGCCGCCAGGGCGGCGGCGATATTGACGGTGGTCGTCGTCTTCCCGACCCCGCCCTTCTGGTTGGAAACGGTGAAGATCCGGGTCTTTTCCGGTTTGGGCAGTTCCCGGCCCAAAAGCCGCTCGCGGCGCCTGTTCTCGTGTGCGAGCTCACGGGCGATGGGGCTGGAGTCATCGAGGGAGTCCAGCACATTGCCGGTCTGCGGAAGAGATGTTTCACGTGAAACACCAGCCATACCGGTGGTCTTTGCAACCGAAGCCGTGTGATTTCCGGAGTAGTCGTAAGCGACGGCAGGTGCCGTAAACGCCCGTGCGGACCCCAGGGACACAAACGGCGGAATCCGTTGTGTGGAGGCTTCGCTACTGCTCACTATGACACTCTCACTCTCGTTCGGCTTTACTGCCGGTTACTAGCCTAACCTCTTCCCCTCAGACTCCCCGGGCACCGGGGCCGGTGCTAGGCAATCTTTTGAGGCTTGTTCACTACGATTCGAACGACGGTAGTCGGTTCCTCGAGCAGGTCTTCGCCTACCACCACCACGGACGTCTCAATGCCGCCCAGCTTGCGGATGACCTTGGCCGCTTTCTCGATTTCCTCGCCGGCGCTGCGTCCCTTGATGGCCACGACCTCGCCCTTGCCGGCCAGGAGGGGGATGGTCAGTCCTGCGAGGTTGGACAGCGCGGACACCGCGCGAGCCGTGACGACGTCGGCGTTCACCAGTCCCACCGCAAGTTCCGCGCGGGTGCGCATGATCGTGACGTTCTCGAGCCCGAGGTCATCTACAACCTCCTGGAGCCAGATGACGCGGCGTTCCAGCGGTTCAATCAGGGTAAGTTCCAAATCCGGCCGGGCGATCGCCAGGCACAGGCCGGGCAAGCCGGCGCCGCTGCCGACGTCGGCCACATGGCTTCCGCGGGCAATCTGGCTCTCGATGACGGCGCAGTTAAGTACATGCCGGCTCCACAGCCGCGGGACTTCCCGGGGCCCTATCAGGCCGCGCTCGGTCCCGGACGTCGCCAGGTGTTCGACGTAGCGCTTCGCCAGGTCCAAGCGATCGCCGAAGATGGACTCTGCCGCCTTGAGTTCGGTCGCGGTAATTTCAACCATCAAGCTAGTCAACGGTTCAGTCTGCGGAGACTACGATGTGCCGGTCGGCGCCTTCGCCTTCGGACTCGCTCACGAGCCCCAAATCAGCGACGGCGTCGTGGACGATCTTGCGCTCGTAGGCGCTCATCGGCGCCAGGGCTACGGCCTCGCCGGACTCCTTGACGGCGGCGACGGCGTCCTCTGCTATCTTCTGCAGGTCGCCGGCACGCTCGGCACGGTAACCGTTGATGTCCAGCACCAGCCGGGACCGGTTCTCCGTCGCGGACAATACGGCAAGCCGCGTCAGCTCCTGCAGCGCCTCAAGGACTTCACCGTCGTTGCCTACCAGGCTTTCCAGCCCGGCCGATTCTTCCTCGGCCACGATTGAGATGTAGGTGCGTCCGTTACGGACCTCGATGTCGATGTCGCCGTCAATGTCCGCGATGTCGAGCAATTCCTCAAGATAGTCGGCAGCAACGTCGCCTTCTTCTTCAAGGCGGTTAGCGGAACCTGTTTTGGCGCCGTTCCCTTCTTGAGGGGCGTCCTGGGATGCCTCCTGGGCGTCATCCCGGACGTCGTCGAATTCGGGGGAAATAGCGTGTTCGGTGCTCTCGGCGGACATTACTTCCTCTTCCTGTTCTTACGTTGCGGCTGGACGCGCTGGGTCTTCGCTTCCACGGCGGCGGCAGCTGCGGCCTCTGCCGCCTCGGCATCGACCTTCTTACCGCCCAGGAGGGGCAGCGCGGGCAGGCCCTTGGCTGCACGGCGCTCGGCGAGAGCCTTGGCAGCCGGGGATCCGGGCGTCGGCATCCGGCGGATCACGAAGAACTGCTGCCCCATGGTCCAGAGGTTTGTGGTGGTCCAGTAGATCAGCACACCGATGGGGAAGTTGATGCCGCCGACGCCGAAGACGACCGGCAGGATGTAGAGCATCATTTTCTGCTGGCGCATGAACGGGCTGGCCAGGGCCTCTTCGGACATGTTCTTGGCCATGATCTGCTTCTGCGTGATGAACTGTGAGGCCGTCATGGCCAGGATCATCACGATCGAGAGGATCCACACGGCGACCTCGCCGCCAGCGGTGCTGCCGTGGAGCAGGGAGGCGGAGAGCGGGGCTCCGAAGATGGTGGACTCGTCGAACTGCTTGACCTGCTCGGCGCTCATGGCGCCGATGCCCTGGCCACTAACTTTGGCAGAGCTGATGCCGGAGAGGACCTGGAACAGTGCGAAGAAGAACGGCATCTGGATCAGCATGGGCAGGCAGGCCGAGAACGGGTTGGTGCCGTGCTTCTTGTACAGCGCCATTTGTTCCTGGGCCATGGCCTGGCGGGACAGTTGGTCTGTCTTGCCCTTGTACTTGTCCTGCATCTTCTTCAGGTCCGGCTGCAGCAGCTGCATGCCGCGCTGGGCCTTGATCTGCTTGACGAAGACGGGAATCAGGGCGGCGCGGATGACCAGCACCAGCCCGATGATGGACAGGGTCCAGGTCCAGCCGTTGGCCGGCGACATGCCGATGGTGCTGAGTCCGTCATGGAAGCCGACCATGATGGCCGAGACCAGCCATTTAAACGGGGCCAAAATTGTTCCAAAGATGTCCATACGATTCCCTATTCGTCAGACCGCACTGCGGCCTTCTCCATCAGGCTGAGCAGCCAGGTATATATCCGGATTGTTCAGCACAACAATTGTGGGGGTGCGGCCGGCCGGCCATTCCCGATGCCCGGCGGGGACGTGGTCCACACCACCGGCATTCCATGGATGGCAGCGCAACAGGCGCCGCGCGGCCAGCCAACTTCCTTTCACAGCACCGTGCACTGTGATCGCTTCAAGGGCGTAGGCCGAGCAGCTGGGGAAAAAACGGCACACCTGGCCGTAGAGCGGCGAGACCACCTTGCGGTAGGCCATCAGCAGCAGAATGAGGATGTTGCGCGGCAGGTTCCAGAACACTGTGCCCAACCGGCGCAGTGCGGATCCGAGGGTCACAACGGACGGACGGGGGACGACGGCGGCAGTTGAGTTATGCACGCGGGGTCCCTTCCTGTGTTGTCTCGTAAGAACCTGACGAAGCAGCCTTCGGAAGGCGGTTGCCCAGCCGTTTCATGTTTGTTTCCAAAGCGGCGTCATAGTCGGCGAGCAGCTGGTCCCAGCTGGCCCCCGCCGCAGCGGGCAGTGCCCGCACCACGATGGCGAACCCGCTGCCGTATTTCTGCAACGACAATGCGCCGGCTTCTCTCAGTCTCCTCTTAACGAGGTTCCTGACAACAGCGTTCCCGACACTCTTGGAAACGATGAATCCGATCCGGCTTGGTTCATCGGCAGCGAGAGCTGCCGTATATAACACTACGTTCCGGCGTCCATTGCGGACACCGGAACGTACAGTTGTTGAAAAATCGGTTGAAGTCCGCAGACGGTTCCTGGTGGCTAGCACCGTTAAACTCGCACAGGGATATGGACCGACGAGTCAGTTATTTAGGCCGACAGTTCGGTGCGGCCCTTGCCACGACGGGCTGCCAGGATGGCACGGCCGGCACGGGTACGCATACGAAGGCGGAAGCCATGCTTCTTGGCTCGACGGCGGTTATTCGGCTGAAAAGTCCGCTTGCTCACGTTAGTTACTCCAGTGGATCAAAGGTGCGCCCACCCGATCAAGGGGAAGAACTGGCCGACGCTAAGTTTTGGTATGTGCCACTTCCCCCGGACTCGCACGACGCGGGGCGTCGGGAGAGATTCAGATGAGGCGTAAAGCGTACACATGGGACTTCACAACGTTAGGGCTTGCCGACCTCCCGAGTCAAACCGGGGGTCCCGTCGCAACCTATCCCCAGCTGTGGCTAACCGCTCTGCGGGCCTGTGGATGAAGCCCGGTACAGGCCCCGTTCGAGAACCACAACGGTGTAATTATCCACAGGACTCAACCCAGCTATCTTCTGGCCTTTTCATCCCCTACAGTGTCTCAGTAACCCCTTATCCACGGACTGTGCATAACCCTGTGGATTAAGCAGGCCCGGTGCCCGCGCCGGACCGTGTGGATGCACGTAATGCAGGCCAGCAAGTTTTGAGGAACTGATTGATGACAGTAGACGAAGCCAACCAAGCCAACACTGTCGGAAGTTCCTGGCGGCGGGTTGTGAGCCTTCTGGAGAACGACCACCGTGTTTCACCACGGCAGCGCGGCTTCGTCATCCTCGCCCAGGCCCAGGGCCTGATCGGTTCCACCCTTCTGGTGGCCGTCCCCAACGAGCTCACCCGCGAAGTCCTCCAGACCCAGGTCAAGGAAGCTCTCGACGACGCTCTGCGGAACGTCTTCTCCGACGAGATTCGCTGCGCGATCGACGTCGACACCGACCTCGTGCCCCTCCACACCGAACCCGAGCCCGCCGTCGAACTTTCCCTCGTCGCCGACCCGACCGTGGAAGCGAAGCCGCAGCCGATGCTGCCAAGCACCTCGCACGAATTCGGCCGCCTGAACCCGAAGTATGTCTTCGACACCTTCGTGATCGGATCTTCCAACCGGTTTGCCCATGCGGCCGCTGTGGCTGTGGCCGAGGCGCCGGCGAAGGCTTACAACCCGCTGTTCATCTACGGCGACTCCGGACTGGGCAAAACCCACCTGCTCCACGCGATCGGCCACTATGCCCGCCGGCTCTACAGCGGGATCCGGGTGCGCTACGTCAACTCCGAGGAGTTCACCAACGACTTCATCAACTCCATCCGTGACGATGAAGGCACCAGCTTCAAGACGACGTACCGCAACGTCGACGTGCTGCTCATCGACGACATCCAGTTCCTGGCCGGCAAGGACCGGACGCTGGAGGAGTTCTTCCACACGTTCAACGCGCTGCACAAC
Organism: Arthrobacter oryzae; assembly: GCF_003634095.1. GTDB lineage: Bacteria > Actinomycetota > Actinomycetes > Actinomycetales > Micrococcaceae > Arthrobacter > Arthrobacter oryzae. The sequence continues at coordinate 426,617 of NZ_RBIR01000003.1, read as the reverse complement.
AACAACAAGCAGGTGGTCATCACCTCCGACCAGCCGCCCAAGCTGCTCGCCGGCTTCGAGGACCGGATGAAATCGCGCTTCGAGTGGGGCCTGCTGACCGACATCCAGCCGCCGGAACTGGAAACCCGCATCGCCATCCTGCGGAAGAAGGCCCTCAGCGAAGGTCTCTCCGCCCCGGACGATGCCCTCGAATACATTGCCTCGAAAATCTCCAGCAACATCCGCGAGCTTGAGGGAGCCCTCATCCGCGTCACGGCATTCGCCAGCTTGAACCGGCAGCCGGTGGACGTGGCCCTGGCCGAGATGGTGCTCAAGGACCTCATCACCGATGACGGCGCCCAGGAAATCACCTCCGCCCAGATCCTCACGCAGACGGCCGACTACTTCAAGCTCAGCATGGAGGAGCTCTGCAGCAAGTCGCGGACCCGCACCCTGGTGACGGCACGGCAGATCGCGATGTACCTGTGCCGGGAGCTGACGGATATGTCCCTGCCCAAGATCGGCCAGGAACTTGGCGGCCGCGACCACACCACCGTGATCCATGCCGACCGCAAGATCCGTGAACTGATGGCCGAGCGCCGGGTCATTTACAACCAAGTCACCGAGCTGACCAACCGGATCAAGCAGCAGCAGCGCAATTCCTGAGCTGAATCCTGTCCTGGCCGGACGCGCACTCTTACCTTATTAACAGGGCCCTGTGGACAACCCTGTGGATACTTAAGGGGACAACCGCGGTTAATGGGCTTAAAACCCTTAAGCCGCCTGTGGATCAGCGGATGGGCCAAAAAACTTGTCCCCATCCACACCCTGTTTAAAACCTCCGCCGCCCACAGCCCATGAACAGGGCTTAACCGCGGATTCCCGGGCCGAGATCGAGTTATCCACAGTTTCCACAGCAGTTATTAACACTACTAATCCCAAGAAAATGAAATTCCCTCAAATAACAATCTCGTTCCCGCCTCCCGCAGTGCCCCGGCCCGTTCCGGACCGGCACAGGAGACCGGCCCCGCAAACAACACTCATGTAAGCCGGGGATGGGAGAATCGCTCACCTTGGGGCTAAGCTGTCTCCAGTGCGTCCGTCCCGGACAACTTTTGTGGTTCCGTAACGGCCCAGGAAGCCCGGGAAGGGCGGACCATTCCCTTGTTGACGGAGTTCGGCAATCCCGCCGGGGTCTGTAGCAGCGTGAGAAGTTTCAGCGATTTCAGCACTAACAGCAGCAATGAAAGGCGGCACCCTTCCGTGAAGTTCAGAGTCGAACGGGACGTCCTGGCAGAAGCCGTGACATGGACCGCCCGGTCGTTGTCTCCGCGGCCGCCTGTCCCCGTACTTTCAGGCCTGCTCCTGAAGGCTGAAGCCGGTACCGTCAGCCTCTCGAGCTTCGATTACGAGACCTCCGCGAGGCTCGAAATCCCTGCTGACATCAGCGTGGAGGGAACTATCCTGGTGTCCGGCCGCCTGCTTGCCGACATCTGCCGCAGCCTGCCGTCCGCCCCGGTCGAGGTCGAAACCGACGGCAACAAAGTGACGCTCACGTGCCGCCGAAGCAGCTTCCACCTGGCCACCATGCCCGAGGCTGAATACCCGCCGCTGCCGGCTTTGCCCACGATCAGCGGCACCGTTCCCGGTGACTCGTTCGCCCAGGCCGTGTCCCAGGTCATCATCGCGGCCAGCAAAGACGACACCCTGCCGATCCTGACCGGTGTGCGGATGGAAATCGAGGATGATCTCATCACCCTCCTCGCCACTGACCGCTACCGCCTGGCCATGCGCGAAGTACCTTGGAAGCCCGCCACTCCCGGCATTTCCACGAGTGCCCTGGTCAAGGCCAAAACGCTTAACGAAGTCGCAAAAACGCTCGGCAGCAGCGGCGATATCAACATCGCCCTAGCCGACGACGACAGCAGGTTGATCGGTTTTGAGAGCGGCGGCCGGACCACCACCTCCCTTCTGGTGGACGGCGACTACCCGAAGATCCGCTCGCTCTTCCCGGACTCCACCCCCATCCACGCCACCGTGCAGACGCAGGAACTGGTTGAGGCCGTGCGCCGCGTCTCGCTCGTGGCCGAACGGAACACCCCTGTCCGGCTCGCCTTCACTCAAGGCCAGCTGCACCTGGACGCCGGCACCGGCGAGGACGCTCAAGCCTCCGAAGAGCTCGAAGCACAGTTGTCCGGCGAGGACATCACGGTGGCCTTCAACCCGCACTACCTGATCGAGGGCCTGAGCGTCATCGAAACCAAGTTTGTGCGCTTCTCTTTCACCACGGCACCGAAACCGGCCATGATCACGGCCCAGCAGGATGCCGAAGGCGAGGACCAAGGCGACTACCGCTACCTCGTCATGCCCGTCCGGTTGCCCAACTAACTGACAGTTGGCGGCCGTTTTGAGGACTCAGAACGGCCCTGCTGCCAGTCAGTTGCGTGATACCACCCCGAAGTACCCCAGCGCAGAAAAGAGTTCATCCCGTGCACATCGGACTAATCGGCCTTGGAAAAATGGGCTTCAACATGCGCGAACGCCTGCGCAACGGCGGCATTGAGGTCACCGGGCTTGACCGCAACCCGGACCTCACCGACGTCGCCACCGTGGACGAACTCATCGCCACCGTCCCGGCTCCACGAATCATTTGGGTCATGGTCCCCTCGGGCGACATCACCGATGCCGTGATCACGGAACTCGGCACCAAGCTTGACGCAGGCGACCTCGTGATCGATGGCGGTAACTCCCGGTTCACCGAAGACCAGAAGCACGGCGCGGCACTGGCCGAAAAGGGAATCCACTTCGTCGACTGCGGCGTCTCCGGCGGCGTCTGGGGTCTCCAGAACGGCTATGGCCTCATGGCTGGCGGCGATGCCGCGGACATCGAACGAGCCCTTCCCATCTTCGATGCCCTCCGTCCCGCCGGCGAACGCGCCGACAGTTTCGTGCATGTGGGCGGCGCCGGCGCCGGTCACTACGCCAAGATGGTCCACAACGGGATCGAATACGGCCTGATGCAGGCCTATGCGGAAGGCTACGAACTCCTGGCCGCCAAGGACATCGTTGCCGACCTGCCCGGAACCTTCCGCGCGTGGCAGAAGGGCACCGTGGTCCGCTCCTGGCTACTGGACCTCATGGTCAAGGCCCTCGACGAGGACCCCGGACTGGAATCGATCTCCGATTATGTCGAGGATTCGGGCGAAGGCCGCTGGACCGTCGAGGAAGCGATCGCCAACGCCGTGCCCGCCCCGGCCATCACGGCCGCGCTTTTCGCCAGATTCTCCTCCCGCGAGGACAACTCGCCGACAATGAAGATGGTGTCCGCGCTGCGCCACCAGTTCGGCGGCCACGCGACCCGGCCGGCCAAGTAGTCCTGCCCGTGAGGTCTTGAATCCCGCGTGTACCTAGAAAAACTCTCGCTCACCGATTTCCGCAGCTACGCCCAGGTCGATCTCAGCCTTGAGCCCGGAGTCACCGTTTTGGTGGGTTCCAACGGCATTGGCAAGACCAACCTGATGGAAGCGATCGGGTATCTGGCCACGCTCAACTCGCACCGGGTGAGCACGGACGCGCCGCTGCTCCGCTTCGGCACCGAGCGGGCGATGATCCGGGCCAAAGTGGTCCGCGGTGAGCAGGCCACGGTGCTGGAACTGGAGATCAACGCGTCGCGGGCGAACCGCGGACGGATCAACCGCAGTAATCCGGTCCGCGCCCGGGACCTGCTGGGTATCTGCCAGACGGTGCTGTTCGCCCCGGAGGATCTGGCGCTGGTCAAGGGCGATCCGTCCAACCGACGCCGGTTCCTGGATGAACTCCTGGTCAGCCTCATGCCGCGCCACGCCGCGACCAGGAGCGATTATGACCGCGTTTTGAAGCAGCGTAATGCACTGCTCAAATCAGGACGGACCGGAAAATTCACCGCCGGCCATGAGGCGACGCTGGATGTCTGGGATCAACACATGGCCCGGGCCGGGGCGGAACTCCTGCACGCTCGCCTGGAGCTGGTGGACCGCCTCCAACCGCATCTGAAAAACGCCTATGCCCAGCTCACCGATGGGTCCAAGGAAGCGTCCGCGGTCTACCGTTCCACGCTGCAGGACATCCTGGACGACGACGGTGCCGCGGCCAGATCCGTTGCCGGAACCGGAACGGAGCCCGGTGCGGAGTCCCCAGCGGAAGACCTGCGCCTGCTTTCCGTCGAGCAGCTCACGGAACGGTACATCCAGGCCTTCGCGGCAGCCCGCCGCAGGGAACTCGAACGGGGCATCTCTTTGGTGGGGCCGCACCGCGATGAGCTTGAACTCGTGCTTGGATCCGCGCCGGCCAAGGGCTACGCCTCGCACGGGGAAACCTGGTCCATGTGCCTGTCCCTGCGCCTGGCCTCGTATTACGTCATGCTCGACGATGCCCGGACCGGCGGATCGCCGCCCATTCTGATCCTGGACGATGTGTTCGCCGAGCTGGACGTCCAGCGGCGGCGTAAACTGGCCGCAATAGTATCCGGCGCCGAACAAGTACTGGTGACCGCCGCCGTCGAGGACGATATCCCGGCCGAGTTGACCGGACGGCGGGTGAAGGTCATCCCGGGAGGAATCGATGAGCAGGGCGATCGATGAATAAGGATACCGACGGCGGCCTGCAACCGGGCCGCGACCCCGACGACATCGATGCGGCCCAGGCTGCCCTGAACCGGATGCGCGACGCCGCGGCAGCCCGGGGCGAAATCCGGCGGGCTCTCCCGCGCTCAGGGAAGGCCGCCCAAAAACCCGCCCGCAGCGCGCGCGGAACCCGCGGGTTCTCGCAATTCCACGGCACCGGCCGCGATCCGATGGGTCTGGGAAAAGTCGTGGGACGCCTCGTGGCCGAACGCGGCTGGAGCTCGCCTGTCGCCGTCGGCTCCGTGATGGCGCAATGGGCGGCACTGGTGGGACCGGAAATCTCGGCGCACTGCACCCCCGAAAGTTTCACGGACACCACCTTGCATGTGCGGACCGATTCGACGGCGTGGGCGACGCAGCTGAGGCTGCTGAGCAGCAGCCTGCTCGAAAAATTCCGCACCGAACTCGGTGACGGCGTTGTGACCAGCATTCAGGTACTCGGACCCGCCGCGCCGAGCTGGCGCAAGGGCCTCCGGACGGTCAATGGCCGCGGACCCCGTGACACCTACGGATAGGTCTGACGTCCGCGCACCTGCCGGATCTGAAGCACTTCTTGCAAAAAACCTTGAAAAATCCACGAACGGCGTGTAGGGCGCTCGAACGCCCCGGAGTCGTATAGGAACCCTAGGGCTGGACCCCGAACGCCTTGCAGGGGGAGCCAGCGGCCTCTCAGCGGCACTTTCCCGCCCGTTTAGGGCCCTGGAATGCGGGTTTGGGCCCTATAACACGATAGAATCCTTGTAGATAACTGGGCGCCGGTGAAACGTCGACTGAGTCCGTTTCCGACGCAATTTCAGCGTGTGGAGAACGGATCCTCAAGTCAGCGAAGCAACCTGCGCCGTCAGTGACGTGCCTGTTGGCAGGAGCCCTTTCCACGGAAGAGGCAACCGCCGGCCTTCAACGAACATAGAGGAGTCGAAAGCGCCTGTGGCTAACGACAATGCAGAGATCCCGGCAGTGGAAGACGTAGCGGAAGCGGTAGCGGGGGAAGCGCCGGCGCCGGCTTCGTCCGGGACCGGGACAACGCACGAATACGGCGCAAGCGACATCACCGTCCTTGAAGGCCTGGAGGCGGTCCGGAAACGTCCCGGCATGTACATCGGCTCCACCGGACCCCGCGGCCTGCACCACCTCGTCTACGAAGTGGTGGACAACTCGGTCGATGAGGCCTTGGCCGGCTACTGCACCCACATCGAAATCGTGCTCCAGGCCGACGGCGGCGTCAAAGTGGTCGACAACGGCCGCGGCATCCCGGTCGACATGCACCCCACCGAGCACAAGCCCACGGTGGAAGTCGTCATGACCATCCTGCACGCCGGCGGCAAGTTCGGCGGCGGGGGCTATGCGGTCTCGGGCGGCCTGCACGGCGTCGGCATCTCGGTGGTCAACGCGCTCTCCAGCCGGGTCGACACCGAAGTCCGCCGGCAGGGCCACGTCTGGCGGATGTCCTTCGCCGACGGCGGCAAGCCGCAGGGCGGCCTGGTCCAGGGCGAGGAAACCACCGACACCGGAACCACGCAGACCTTCTACCCGGACGCCAGCATATTTGAGTCCACGGACTTCGACTTCGAGACCCTGCGCGCACGCTTCCAGCAGATGGCGTTCCTGAACAAGGGCCTGCGCATCACGCTGACCGATGAACGCCGCGCCCCAGAGGAGCCGTCCGACGACGCCGACCTCGACCTGGACGCCGTCGCCGTCGAAGGGGAAGTCCCCGCCGAATTCCACACCGTGGTGTACCAGTACGACAACGGCCTGCTGGACTACGTCAAGCACCTGAACTCCGGCAAAAAAGTGGACGTGGTCCACGAGGACGTCATCGCCTTCGAGACCGAGGACACGGAACGCCACATCGCCCTGGAAATGGCCATGCAGTGGACCAACGCCTACTCCGAGAGCGTCCACACCTACGCCAACACCATCAACACCCATGAGGGCGGCACCCACGAAGAAGGCTTCCGCGCCGCGATGACCTCGCTCATCAACCGCTACGCGCGCGAGAAAAGCATCATCAAGGAAAAGGACGATAACCTCACCGGTGACGACATCCGCGAAGGCCTGACGGCGGTCATCTCCGTCAAGCTCTCCGAGCCGCAGTTCGAGGGCCAGACCAAGACCAAGCTCGGCAACTCCGAGGTCAAGGGCTTCGTCCAGCGGGTTGTCACCGACGGGCTGGGCGACTGGCTGGAACGCAACCCCGGCCCCGCCCGGGACGTCATCCGCAAGGCCATTTCCGCTGCCCAGGCACGCATGGCCGCACGCAAGGCCCGCGACAACGCCCGCCGCAAGAGCCCGCTGGAATCGTTCGGCATGCCCGGCAAGCTCTCGGACTGCTCCTCGAAGAACCCGGAAAAGTGCGAGGTCTACATCGTGGAGGGCGACTCGGCCGGCGGCTCCGCCAAGCGCGGCCGCAACCCGGAAACCCAGGCCATCCTGCCGCTGCGCGGAAAGATCCTGAACGTCGAACGGGCCCGCCTGGACAAGGCCCTCGGCAACGCCGAGGTCCAGTCCATGATCACGGCCTTTGGCACCGGCATCGGCGAGGACTTCGACCTCGCCAAGCTCCGGTACCACAAGATCGTGCTCATGGCCGATGCCGACGTCGACGGCCAGCACATCACGACCCTGCTGATGACCCTGCTCTTCCGCTACATGCGCCCGCTGATCGAGAACGGCTACGTCTACCTCGCGCAGCCGCCGCTGTACCGGATCAAATGGTCCAACGCCCCGCACGACTACGTCTACAGCGACCGCGAACGCGACGCAAAGTTGGTCTCCGGCCAGGCCGCCGGCCGCCGCATCCCCAAGGACAACGGCATCCAGCGTTACAAGGGCCTCGGCGAGATGGACTACACGGAACTGTGGGACACCACCATGGACCCGGACCACCGGACCCTGCTGCAGGTCACCATGGACGATGCCCTCGCGGCGGACCAGACCTTCTCCACCCTGATGGGCGAGGACGTGGAATCGCGCCGAAACTTCATTCAGCAGAACGCCAAGGACGTTCGGTTCCTGGATATCTAGCGGCGAAAGCCTCCGAATATTCCAGAGCTGATATATACCTGAAACGGAAAATATAGACTATGAGTGACGAAACACCCGAGGTCCCGGCCGGTTCGGCCGGCTCCGAGCCCGTCCTTGAAGGCGCCATTCTCGACGGCGACGTGCTAACCGACCGCGTCGAGCAGGTGGACCTGCAGACCGAAATGCAGCGCTCCTACCTCGACTACGCCATGGCCGTCATCGTCGGCCGGGCCCTGCCCGATGTCCGCGACGGCCTCAAGCCGGTCCACCGCCGCGTGCTGTACGCGATGTTCGACGGCGGCTACCGCCCGGACCGCTCGTTCAACAAATGTGCCCGCGTCGTCGGCGAGGTCATGGGCCAGTACCACCCGCACGGCGACACCGCGATCTACGATGCCCTGGTGCGGCTGATCCAGGACTGGACCATGCGCTATCCGCTGGCCCTCGGCCAGGGAAACTTCGGCTCGCCCGGCAACGACGGCGCCGCCGCCCCGCGGTACACCGAAACCAAAATGGCGCCGCTTGCCATGGAGATGGTCCGGGACATCGACGAGGAAACCGTCGACTTCCAGGACAACTACGACGGCAAGAACCAGGAACCGACCATCCTGCCGGCCCGGTTCCCCAACCTGCTGGTCAACGGCTCCTCGGGCATCGCCGTCGGCATGGCCACGAACATCCCGCCGCACAACCTCCGCGAAGTCGCCGACGGCGTCCAGTGGTATCTCCAGAACCCGACGGCCAGCCGCGAGGAGCTGCTCGAAGAGCTCCTCCTGCGGATCAAGGGACCGGATTTCCCCACCGGCGCCACCATCTTGGGCCACAAGGGCATCGAGGACGCCTACCGCACGGGCCGCGGATCCATCACGATGCGCGCCGTGGTCAACGTCGAGGAGCTCCAGGGCCGCACGTGCCTGGTGGTCACCGAACTGCCGTACCAGGCCAACCCGGACAACCTGGCGATCAAGATCGCCGAACTGGTCAGGGACGGCAAGATCTCCGGCATCGCCGATCTCCGCGACGAGACCTCTGGCCGCACCGGCCAGCGCCTGGTCATCGTGCTCAAGCGCGATGCCGTGGCAAAGGTGGTGCTGAACAACCTCTACAAGCACACCCAGCTGCAGGACAACTTCGCAGCCAACATGCTTGCCATCGTCGACGGCGTGCCGCGCACGCTCAGCCTCGACGCGTTCATCCGGCACTGGGTCACCCACCAGATGGACGTCATCGCGCGCCGCACGCGCTACCGCCTCCGCAAGGCCGAGGAAGAAGCACACATCCTCCGGGCCCTGCTCAAGGCGCTGGACATGCTGGACGAGGTCATCGCACTCATCCGCGCCTCCAACACCACCGAGGCCGCACGCGACGGGCTCATGGAGCTGCTGGACATCGATGAACTGCAGGCCCGGGCCATCCTGGACATGCAGCTGCGACGGCTCGCGGCGCTGGAACGCCAGAAGATCCAGGACCGCCACGCCGAGCTCGAAGCCCTGATCGCCGAGTACAACTCGATCCTGGCCTCCGAAGAGCGCCAGCGCGAAATCATCAGCACTGAGCTGGGCGAAATCGTGGCCAAGCACGGCGACGACCGACGCACCAAGGTGCTCATGGGCTTCGACGGCGACATGTCCATGGAAGACCTGATCCCCGAAGAGGAAATGGTGGTCACCATCACTCGCGGCGGCTACGTCAAGCGCACCCGCAGTGACAACTACCGTTCCCAGCAGCGCGGTGGCAAGGGCATCAAGGGCGCCCAGCTGCGCGGCGACGACGTCGTCGAGCACTTCTTCGTCACCACCACCCACCACTGGCTGCTCTTCTTCACCAACCTCGGACGCGTTTACCGCGCCAAGGCCTACGAGTTGGCCGAAGCCGGACGGGACGCGAAGGGCCAGCACGTGGCCAACCTGCTGGCCTTCCAGCCGGACGAACACATCGCCCAGGTGCTGGACCTGCGGGACTACCAGCACGCCCCGTACCTGGTGCTCGCCACCAAGCGCGGCCTGGTCAAAAAGACCCGGCTGGAGGATTACGACACCAACCGGTCCGCCGGCGTCATCGCCATCAACCTCCGCGACGGCGACGAGCTCGTCTCGGCCCAGCTGGTCTCCGAAACCGACGACCTCATGCTGGTCTCGCGCAAGGGCCAGTCCGTGCGGTTCACCGCGACGGATGATGCCCTGCGCCCGATGGGACGGGCCACCTCCGGCGTGACGGGCATGAAGTTCCGTGAGGACGATGAGCTGCTCGCGGCCGACGTCGTCAAGGACGGATCGTTCGTTTTCATTGTCACCGAAGGCGGCTTTGCCAAGCGGACCGCCGTTGAGGAATACCGGCTTCAGGGCCGCGGCGGCCTCGGTATCAAGGTGGGCAAGTACCAGGAGGAGCGCGGACATCTGGTCGGCGCCCTCATCGTCCAGGAAGAGGATGAAGTCCTGGTGGTCATGGAGGGCGGCAAGGTGGTCCGTTCCTCGGTCACCGGAGTGCCGGCCAAGGGCCGCGACACCATGGGCGTCATCTTCGCCAAGCCGGACAAGAACGACCGCATCATCGCGGTGGCACGCAACAGCGAACGCGGACTCGTCGGCGACGATTCGGCCGACGGCGACAACGCCGGTGAAGTTGCAGGTGAGGATGCTGAAAGTCGGGCTTCCTCGCCGGATGACGTAACGTTGGCTGAAGATCGCGGACTGCAAGAGACGTCCGCAGCGGCAGAATCAGTACCGGCCCCGGAGTCAGATGAGTCATCAGGCAATGCCGAGCTGGACGAAGACAACACCGGAGGTAACGAGTGAGTAATTCCGACTCATATCCCAAGCAGCCGAGCAGCGGCGTGCCGGGCGGAGTGCGGCAACCCGCCACAGCGCCGCGAGTGGGCGCTCCCTCGCGTCCGCAGCAGCGCCCCGCCTCGGGTGCAGCCGCAGGGCAGGGGCAGCGTCCCGCGGCCCCAGGCCAGCGTCCGGCGGTGCCGGGCCAGCGCCCCAGCGTTCCCGGCCAGCGTCCCGCCCAGTCCGGCGGACAGAACAACGCCGGGCTCATCAAGCCTGCTCCCAAGGCCAAAGTCCGCCGCGCCAGGCTGCTGGTCAGCAAGGTGGACCCCTGGTCCGTGCTGAAAATGGCGTTCCTGCTCTCCGTGGCCCTGGGCATAGTCACCGTCGTGGCGGCAATCGTGCTCTGGACCGTTCTGGACCTCACCGGGATCTTTGACCAGGTGGATAGCCTTCTCGGGACTCTCGCGGGTTCCGAAGGCGGCGGCTTCGAACTGAAGAAGGTCGCGTCCCTCGGGCAGGTGGCCTCTTTTGCGACCATCATCGCCGTGATCAACGTGGTGCTGCTGACGGCCTTGTCCATGCTCTCCGCCGTGCTCTACAACATCGCGGCCACCCTCGTGGGCGGCATCGGTGTGACCCTCACGGACGACTAAATCCCTCACTTTTCCCCGGAATTCTGCGGGAAAATGCCTCGATTTGAGATCGGGCCGGGATGTGCTGTACAGTCATATCTCGGCCCGATGAGGCATCGGGGCGTATAGCTCAGGCGGTTAGAGCGCTTCGCTGATAACGAAGAGGTCCCAGGTTCAAGTCCTGGTACGCCCACGGAACCTGTACTGGTTCTGCGGAGAATAGTGAAGGTTCGTCGATGACTGAACCGGAACGGGGTGCGTGTGAAGAAGTTGCTGGTTATCGCAGCTACGGTCGCAGGCGTTTTCCTCTACAGAAAAGTGCAGGAATCCGAAGCCCGGAAAGTGATCTGGAGCAACTCAACCGACACGGTTGATTAGCCCGGGGCCCTGGGATGGAAGCTGGAAGACAGTCTCCGGAACTAGGGTATGATTGACGGGTTGCTTCTTATGGGGGCATGGCGCAATTGGTAGCGCACCTGCTTTGCAAGCAGGGGGTTCGGGGTTCGAGTCCCCGTGCCTCCACCATAGGAATGGCCCCGGATCGCGGAAACGCGGTCCGGGGCTTTTTGCATGTCCGGCCCAAGGGAGGTGCCGACGCCCTCACTCCTTCGGCTTGGCGTAGTCGGCCATACCCTGCCAGTCAATGAACACGTAGGGTTCGTCGCCGAGTACCCACGCATCATGACCCGGCGGGATGACGCCGAAGTCGCCGGGCCCGTATTCGATCTCTTCACCGTCGTCCATGACGACTTTCAGCCGGCCGGAAACCGTGTAGCCGACGTGGGCAGCCATGCAGCTGTCCGTCTGGACAATTGGTTTGACGTGCTGGGACCACTTCCACCCCGGGAGAAAGGTCGCACGTCCCACAGCGCCGGCGTCAAGATTGACTAGCTCCAGCTGGCCGGTCGCGTCCTTGAAGGGGCGCGTTTCTTCCGGATCATCGAAACTCTTGCGGATCATTGAAGCCATGTTGGTCTCCTTCTGCTCTGATGGCGAGACCGCGATTAAAGACTGACACCACGCCAAGCAGCGGTCAAGGACGCGCGGAAGCACCCTTCGTCGCCCTGCCCCACTACTGTTGGAGCGTGAACTTCTTCCTTGCCGCGATTGGCGTACTGGGCGTTGCCTCCTCCGGGCCGCTGATCGCTGCCACGCTGGGTGCCACCTCCGTGAGTGCCCTCGCCATCGCCTTCTGGCGCAACGCGATTGGCTCCGTCGTGATGGCCGGTCCTGTGTTGGTCCGGAGCCCCCGTGAGTTCGGAAAGGTGACCGGTGCCGAGTTCCGTTGGTCGCTGGCCGCGGCGGTGGCCCTCGCCTTGCACTTTGCCTGTTTCATTACCTCGCTGCAATTGACGTCGGTCGCGGCCGCGACGGCATTGGTGTGCCTTCAGTCGGGCTGGATTGCCCTCTTCCAGATGTTCCGGGGTGTCCGGCACCGCTGGCCGGTCCTGGTAGGGCTGGGGACCGCATTCGCCGGCGTCGTGACGATTACCGGCTTCGACATGGGGACCTCGCCAGGGGCGCTCCTGGGCGATCTCCTCGCCGTTGCCGGCGGCGCGCTGGCGGGGATCTACACGCTCGCCGGGGGCAAGGCGCGTCAAAGCATGAGCACGGGTGTCTACACAACACTTTGTTATGGCATGTGCGCCGCGATCGTGGCGGGCATGGCTTTGGTGGTCGGACAGCCGCTGGCGGGGTTTGAAGCGTCCGGGTGGCTGGGGATCCTGGCCATCACCGTGTGCGCGCAGCTCGTGGGGCACACCGCGTTCAACCACCTGCTGGCCACCATGAGCCCGCTGCTCGTATCCATGATCATCTTGCTGGAGATTCCGGGAGCAGCCCTGCTGGCCGCCGCTTTTCTGGGCGAGACGCTGCCGGCCGGGACTTATGCGGGACTCGCGATGATCCTGGTGGGGCTCGCCGTCGTCGTCCTGGGACAGCGCGGGTCACGTTCCGGCGGGCGCGGTGGTGCGGGCCGCGGCGGCGAGGCGCCCGGAACCGAGCGGCTGGCGGAGCTGGGGACCGATTAGGCGGCCGTTGGCCGTGCCAGTGAAGCTGCGGTTATTGGCCGCCGCGGCGGGCCGGCTGGGGGGCGTTGACCGTGTGAATCGCCCGGAGCAGTTTTGCCGGGAAATAAACAGAGAAAAACACCACCATGGGCGCCTTCAGGGCCATTTTTTTGACGTTGTGCGCCTTGTAGGTGCGGTCAAACCGCGTCACGTAATAGCGGTAATCCCGGGGGGAGTCCTCCAGCCGCCGGGCTGACATGCCCGAGATCATCTGCGGCCAGTACTGGATCCGGAGTTCGTGATCGGCAAGATGCAGCGAAAGATCTATGTCCTCGTGCATTTCGTCCCGCTCGTCGCGGCAGGTCTCGGCGCGGATGGTTTCCCACGCGGAGCGGCGGAGCGCCATGTTGGACCCGAAAAGAAAGTGGTACTGGTGCTTGGCAAGTTTGAGCATCAGCTGACGCATTTTGTCGTCTGCTTTGAGCCCGAACCGGCGCATCGGCATGTCGTAATAGACCACCGGACCGGTTGCCGCGTGGACCGAGTCGTCCCGGAAGGCATGCTGAACCTGTTCCACCCAGTCTGGCTCCAGCACGGAGTCGGCATCGATCCGGCCCAGGATATCGCCCGTGGCGTGGTCCAGACCGAAATTGCGGGTGGGGATGAGCCCCTGGTCGCGGTCCTGGCTGAGCAGGATGATGGGACTTTCCGGGTACTCCAGCTGCATCTGCCGCACGATATCCGCTGTGCGGTCCCGGGACATGTTGTCCACCACGATGATTTCGTGGGCGGGCACCGACTGATACACCGCGGCGATCAGACACTGCCGGATCACACTTTCCTCGTTGTACGCCGGAATCACAATAGATACAGCCGGTGGCGGCGCAGTGAGCAAGGCGTCCTGGGGTGATCTATGGGGTGACATCCCCACAAATTTAGCATCCGGGCCACCATCCAAACCGGGGCGGCGCGACAGCGGGGTAGCCCAGGACGAAACAAAGGGAGGGACCCCGCACCGTGGCGGAATCCCTCCCTTGGACAGGTGGACTACAACTGCCGGAAACCGGACGGCGCCTGGCGCCTCGTCCGTTCCGTCCGCGTAGGCCGGACTTTGTTACTTGCCCGGCTTGTCTTTGCCGTTGTTCAGGCTGGCTGCGATGTTGCGCACAGCGGTCTTGGCATCGGTGGCAGCCTTGGCAGTTGCCTCTGTGGTGTCCTCGGCAATGGCCGCGGCGGCGGCCTTTGCGTCGTCCGCCGCGGCAGCGGCGGAGTCGGCTGCCTCTGCTGATGCGTCCGCCACAGAATCCGCTGCCGCAACGGCTGCGGAACCGGCCTGGTCGGCGGTGTCCTTAAGCGCGTCGCTGACAGTGGTGGCCGCCGTCGGGGCCGGCGTCACCGGCGTCGGTACCTTCCAGGGATCCTCCACCGGCCGGGAAGCCCTCCACGCGGCGACACCGGCGGCGACTGCAGCGGCCAGGATGCCAAAGATCAGCAATCCGCGGTGCTTGGGCTTCTGCGGCTTGCCCAGCTTCGCGCTAGCGGTCTTGCCGGCGTCGCTGGCGGCTGCCTTGATGTTCTTGCCGGCAGCCTTTGCGTGCCGCTTGGCCGTCTTTGCCTGGCCCTTGACGTTGTGGACCACACCGGAATCAACAAGCTTCTGCGCCACGGCATCGACATGGGCCGGAGCGTTTTCCAGCGTCCGGTGAACGGCGTCGGAAGCGTAGCCGATCTGGTCGGAAAGCCTGGGCAGGTAATCGACGACCACCCGGTCGCGGGCGTTGGCAATCACCGGTGCTGCCTTGTCCACGGCCTCGTGCAGACGCGGGGTGGCGCTGTCCGCGGCGTCGTGGATTTTGGGTGCAAGCTGGGCCAGGCTGTCCTGAAGTCGCGGGGTGACCGTGGCAACGCCGCCCGCCAAATTCTGGGCGGCCGACTTGAGACCCTCCTGGATCTTGGGAGAAGCCGTATCCAGCCCATGCTGCAAACGGGGAACAGCCCAGTTCACGGCCGCTTCAACCCGCGGGGCCGCCCAATCCTTGGCGGTGTCCACTCCCGTGCTGACTGACTGCTCAAGGTCACGGGCAATACGATCCGTTTTCTTCACAACTACCTCCCGATTAATGTGACGGTTCTGCTGTTAGCCTACGTGTCTAGGAACGCACCGGCTATTCTTCAGACCGATTTCCAGTGGATTTCACCCAGCGCGGAACTGACTGTGCGGCCCTATGCGTGCGCAGCCGCCGTGGAAGAATAGGGCCTATGACTGCCAACGCAACCGCAAAAGCCACTATCCACACGAGCCTCGGCGACATCGTCGTCAACCTCTTCGGCAACCACGCGCCGAAGACGGTCGACAATTTCGTCGGCCTGGCCACCGGTGAGAAGGCCTGGACCCACCCGGAAACGGGCGAGGACAAGACCGGCACGCCGCTCTACAACGGCACCATCTTCCACCGCATCATCAAAGACTTCATGATTCAGGCCGGCGACCCCCTGGGCCGCGGCACCGGCGGACCGGGCTACAAGTTCGACGATGAAATCCACCCGGAACTGACCTTCAACGAACCCTACAAGCTGGCCATGGCCAACGCCGGGGTACAGATGGGCCGCGGCACCAACGGTTCGCAGTTCTTCATCACCACCATCCCGACGGGCTGGCTGCAGGGCAAGCACAGCATCTTCGGCGAGGTCGCCGATGATGATTCCAAGAGGGTCGTCGACGCGATCGAGGGTGTCCGCACCGGCATGGGCGACCGCCCGGTCGAGGACGTCACCATCAACAGCATTGACATCGAACAGCTCTAACCCACCCCAATGAGCTACGGAGTTCCGGCGGCTGAGCCGTCCGCGGAGGTCCCGGTCTGCCCCAGGCACCCGGACCGGCCCGCCTATGTGCGCTGCCAGCGGTGCGGGCGCCCGGCGTGCCCGGATTGCCAGCGGGCGGCCGCCGTCGGATTCCAATGCGTTGACTGCGTCAACGAAACCAAACACACGACGCCGAACGTCAGGACCGTCTACGGCGGCGCCGTGACCACGGGCAAGCCCATCGCCACGTTCGTGATTATCGGGCTGTGCGCCCTCATCTATGCGCTGGAGTGGATCGTTCCGAACGACGGGGTCTACCAGCAGTTGGCGTACGCCCCCGCCTACACGGACAGTGAACCGTGGCGGATGCTCACCTCGGCGTTCCTGCACTCCCAAGGATTCCTGCTCCACATTGTCCTGAACATGTACACGTTGTGGATTTTCGGCCAGATCCTTGAACCGCTGCTGGGCCATGTGCGCTTCCTGGCCATCTACTTGATTTCCGCCATCGGAGGCTCGGCCGGCTTCCTCTTGCTGACCCCGGTCTACCCCGTCAACGGACCCGTGGGCCTGGTTGGCGCCTCCGGCGCCATCTTCGGCCTCTTCGGTGCGCTGCTTGTGGTCCAGCGTCAACGCGGCGGAGACGTACGGCAACTCCTCGTCTTGATCGCCATCAACGGTGTCATCGGGTTCATGGTTCCCCAGATCGCCTGGCAGGCACATCTGGGCGGACTCGTCACCGGTGTCCTGAGCGCCGCCGTCATTGCCTATACGCCCCGCGGCCCTCGGCAGGTCTTGGTGCAGGCAGTCGGCCTTGCCGCCGTGCTGGCCCTGGTGATTGTCGCATCAGCCGTGCGGATGGCCGGCGCCGTCGCTTAGGCGCTGCCGTCAAACTTTCAGGCCGCCGCAGTGCCGGCCGCCGCCCCTATTCCGCGGCGTGCGCCACGCCTTGTTGTACCTCGCCCCGCCGCCTGGCGCCCGCCACAGCTTGTGCCTCGCCCCCGGGCCCGGCGCCCGCCACAGCTTGTGCCTCGCCCCCGGGCCCGGCGCGCAGGGCCCCGCTGTCGAATGCTCCCACCACGCAGTCGCACACCCCACTCGGTCGCATACCCGCTTATTTGCCGGCAGTACCAGGCGGCCGACCGACACCCCGCAAAGCCTCGAGCCCGGAACCGGGGATGAACCCAGGAACCGGCGGCTGACGCCGGAAGTTATCCACAAGGGTTATACACATTGTTAATAACTTACAAGCTTGTAGTTCATCCGCGTTATCCCGATCTGGCCGCCCTGGCTGGCGAATTTCTGCAGGTGTGGAGAGCGCGGTTTGCCGATCTCCACACCTGTGGATAACTTCTGTGGGTTGTCCTGTTAGTAAGTGGACAACTTTCCCGGGTCCAAGCTGGTCACACCTCGGGGCTGCTCTCCCCGCCGGAAGTAAAGCCGCTGGCTTGCCGGGCGTATCTGCGGCCCGCGAGGTGTTTCAACAGGGTTATTCACAGTGTTAATAACCTGATGAGCCGAATAATTGCGGCAAATCCATCGGCTCACGGTGTCGCCCCGGGGTTTACGGCCTTTCCTGCGCGGCGGTTATCCCCAGCTGTGGATAACTTGTGGGTAGAACCCTGTTACTAAGTGGATAACTTTTCCTGGGCCCTCGGCGGGTGTGACAAACATTCCTGCGGGCGCGTAAGGGGCACGGGTGCCAGTGCCCATACGGCGACGCAGCGTCCGTCGCGCGGTCGAAGACTCTTTTCCACAGGCAATCCACACTGTTAATAACTTACAGCGCTGTAATTCACATCCTGTCGGGCAAGTGCCGGTCCGCTGTGCGCCCGGCGGCAGCCGGTAGCGCGCCTCGGGACGGGCGCATATGAGCAAACTTATAAACAATGTGGATAAGTTTCCCCAGACTTGTGCACAGCTGTGGATAACACATCCGGGCGCCGCGGGACGCGCATCAAGGGGCGTCGGGAGTGCGCGCGAGGCCGGTGTCCGGACCCCTCGCCGGCGTGACGGGTCAGTGCGGCCAGACGCCGGACGTGCCGCGCCGGTGGCTGTCCAACAGATGCGTGTCGACCATCCCGATGGCCTCCATGAGCGCGAACATGGTGGTGGGCCCGACGAAAGCGAATCCCTTCTTGCGCAGCGCCTTGGACAGTGCGATGGACTCGGCCGAGGTGGTGGGGACTTGATCGATGGAGGTGGGCCGGGGGGTGGTCGCCGGCTGAAAGGCCCACACGAAGTCAACCAGGCCGCCCTCGTCCCTCAACGCCACGGTGGCGCGGGCATTGGTGATGGTTGCCTGGATCTTGAGCCGGTTGCGGACGATGCCGGCATCCAGCATGAGCCGTTCCACGTCGGAGTCGGTGAAGGATGCCACTACGTCCGGGTTGAAGTCCATGAACGCGGACCGGAACGCGGGCCGCTTGCGCAGAATCGTTGCCCAGGACAGCCCGGCCTGGAAACCTTCGAGGCTGATGCGCTCGTAGAGACCCTGCTCGTCCCGGACGGGCATCCCCCACTCGGTGTCGTAGTACTCGCGCAGCATGGGGTCCACGGCCGCCCACGCAGGGCGGCCCAGTCCGTCGTCGCCAATTGTCGAGCCGCTTACTGCCGGGGTCATCTGTAATCCTTTGCTGGGTTATGCCGTTTTGGGCAATGTCGGTTACAAGGAGCGTGCCAGGCGGCGCCGGAGCCGCCCGACGGCTGTACCCGGGTTTAACGACGACGGGCCGGCACACTTTGTGTGCCGGCCCGTCAGGACTTTAGCTGCGGGTCGCGCTTCAGGAACGCCAGCGCGTGGTCATCAAGAAGCCGACGATCGCGATTCCGAATCCGGCGACGATGTTCCATGAGGCCCAGGCCTGCACGGGGAAAGCGCCTTCGGTGATGTAGAAAGTGATGATCCACAGCAGGCCAATGATCATCAGGCCGAACATGACGGGCTTGAACCAGACCGGATTGGGCTTGTAGGTCTCCGCAGTAGAAGTCTGCGGGGCCACACGGGCAGTCCTTTTACGCGGCTTGGACTCGGGCACTGATCCTCCTTGGCGGGCTGGAACAAGAGCGGCAAGCTGGCTTGATGTCCTGCACGGAAGCAAGCCGCCGGGGCCAACACGCTCTTGGTCAAGTTTGAATTCTTTTGCTCGCACAATTCTAGCTGTACTCCAGGCCACACCGATGACGCCGCGATTGCCCGACGGCGCGCTCCTGGCGAGGAATCGAATCTACGGTCTGACGCACGGAGGCTACTATGGCTACGTGTTCCGGAGCAGCCCGACAGCCGCCCGACGCACCTTCTGTTGCGGACAAATGCACTGCTGCCGGTGCGGCTGAAGCAGTGATCCAGTGTGGCTCAGGATTGCGGCGCCGCTGGTGCTGTCGGCCGGAGCACTGGTATTGATGGTTCAGGTCCTTTTCCCCTGTCTGGCGCAATTCACCCAGTTCACAGATTCAACGATTGGTTCAGCAAGGCACCCATGAGCACAACCAAGATCTTGGTCGTAGACAACTACGACAGCTTTGTTTACACCCTGGTGGGTTATCTCCAGGAACTCGGCGCTGAGACCACGGTGGTCCGCAACGACGACGTCACCCTCGCCGAGGCGATCGAAATGGCAGAGGCGCGAGACGGCGTCCTGATTTCTCCCGGTCCGGGGAATCCGGCCGAAGCCGGGGTCTGCATCGAGCTGATCAAGTGGTGCGGCAGCCATGGCAAGCCCATGCTGGGGGTCTGTCTTGGCCACCAGGCGCTGGCCGAGGCCTACGGGGGCACAGTGACGCACGCCCCAGAACTGATGCACGGCAAGACGTCCCTCGTCGAGCACCACGGAACAAGTATCTTCGCCGGACTCCCGTCCCCGCTGACGGCAACCCGATACCACTCGCTGGCCGCCGTCCGCGAGAGCATTCCGGAGGTCCTGGAGATCACAGCGGAAACGGGTACCGGCGTCGTTATGGGGCTGCAGCACCGTGCCGCGCCGCTGTGCGGCGTCCAGTTCCATCCGGAATCTGTCCTGACCGAGGGCGGCTACCAAATGCTGGGGAACTGGCTCGAGTCGCTCGGCATGGCCGGAGCCGCTGAACGGGCCGCAGACCTCAGCCCGCTCATCAAGCACTAACCCGGCAAGCACCAATCCGGGTTACGGTACCAGCCCGCCCAATGACGCGTCCTCTTTGGACGCGGACTTCGAGGACGTCGGCGTCGGGGTGGGCGTCGGCGTCGGCGAGGGACGCGGCGCAGGTGCCTTCGCCACGATCACGGCGATGGTCTTGCCTTGATCCACGAGCGAATCCGCGGCATCTGTCTGGCCGGTCACCTTACCCGGCGCAACCTGGGAGTTTTCCACCTCGGTGGGATTGAGCTTCAGGCCCAGAGCGGTCAGTTTCGCCTGCGCCTCCGCCAGCGGCAGCCCGATGAGCTGCGGCACGGCCACTTTCCCGGTGGAGACGACGATTTCGATGTTGTCCGCCACTCCCACAGTCTGGCCCGGGGCCGGGTTGGTGGTGATCACGATGCCGACCGGAACCGTCGGGTTGTTGGACATCTTGGTGGTGAGCGCACCTGTCAGTCCCTTTTGGTGGAGGAGGTCCCGGGCTGCCGCCTCGGTGCGGCCGGGCAGGTCGGTCGGGAGGGTGATGGCGCTGGGGCCTGCAGAGATGTTCAGGATGATGTCCGAATTGGCGTCCATGGAACTTCCCGCCGTCGGCACCGTGCCGATGGCGGTTCCCTTGGGGATCGTCTCGTGCTGCAATCTCATGAGCTGGGGTTTGAAGCCTGCGTTGTAGAGCCGTTGCAGGGCCTCTGACTCGGTCAGCGAGTTCACGGTGGGAACCAGGACCTTGACTGCCGGCGCTGGGGCCTGGTTCATGAGGTTATAGAGCCACAACCCGCCGCCGGCCAGCACCAGCAGCGTCAGGACCGCCAACGTGGCGATCCAGGTGCGGCGCCGGGACGTCTGCCGTTGTGTGTGCTCGCGTTCCGCCGGCAGCGCCAAGGGCAGGCTGCCGGTGTCCGCAATGCCGTAGAGTTCCGTGCCCGCGGGCTGCTGAATGTCGTCGTCGGACGTTTCCTCGGCGGGCGTTTCCTCGGCGGGCCGGAGCCGGCCGCCGTGTGAATCGTCCAGGAACTTTGTCCCGGTCAGCGAGAAGGCCGCCGTGGGCGCCGAGGAGTCGTGCCGGGGCACGGCGTTGGTGGGGTCGGTGGGTGCCTCACTGGCGGCCGGAGCGGTTACAGGAACGCCGTTGCGGGCGGCCCGCAGGGCGCGGCGGAAGGCGGCCGCGTCCTGGAAACGGTCCGCGCGGTTTTTCTGCAGGGCCTTCATCAAAACGCTGTCCAGCGCCGCCGAGACCTCGGGATTGAGGCTGCTGGCGGGTTCGGGGATCTCCCTGACGTGCTGGTACGCCACAGAGACGGGGCTGTCGCCGATGAAGGGCGGCCGGCCGGTCAGCATCTCATACAGGAGGCATCCTGCGGAGTAGAGATCGCTCCGTGCATCCACGGCCTCCCCCCGGGCCTGCTCCGGGGACAGGTACTGGGCGGTGCCCACCACGGCCTGTGTTTGCGTCATGGTAGCCGCCGAGTCCGCTATGGCACGCGCGATCCCGAAGTCCATGACTTTGACGCTGTTGGAGCCCGGGCAAAACATTACGTTAGCCGGCTTGATGTCCCGGTGCACGATGCCGGCTTTGTGACTGTAGTCGAGGGCGGACAGCACGCCGAGCGTGAAGTCGATCGCCTGATCGATGGTGACGTCTTTGGCCCTGACCAGGTCACGGATCGTCTTGCCGGAGACGAATTCCATCACGATGTAGGGGACCCGGACGGTGTCTTCGTGGTCACCGGGGACCGCGTGGTCCCCGGTGTCGAAGACAGCCACAATCGACGGGTGGTTCAGGCCAGCGACAGCCTGCGCTTCACGCTTGAAGCGCGCCTGAAACTGCGGGTCCCTGGCCAAATCCGGGCGTAGCAGCTTGACGGCGACGGTGCGTCCCAGCCGCGTATCGACGCCGCGGAAGACGTCCGCCATGCCGCCGCGACCGATCAGCTCACCCAGCTCATAGCGTCCGCTGAGGACGCGCTGCGTGTTCACGGGGCGATCCTCCCGGTGCGACGGTGTGCGGGGTGTATTGCTCATGGCTGCTTAGGGTCCGGACTTGGTGGGAGACGGTGTCGTGTCGGCGGCAGTGGCCTGGGCGAGGTGGTACGTCACCACGCTGCCCGCGACCACCTTGCTCCCGGAAGGAGGGTCGGAGCTCACGAACGTTCCCGGGTCCTCATTCTTTTTGCTGGGAGCGACGTCGGCTCCCTTGGCCCAGCGCAGGCCAGCGTTCTGGATTGCCTGTTGGACCTCAGTTTCGCTGGCGCCTGACGCGATGTTCGGCACCGCTACCATTTCCGGTCCCTTGGAGTAGGTAACCGTGATGGTGGTCCCGGGTTGGACCGGACCGGAGGGGTTGATGTTGGTGACGGTGCCGGGCGTCGCGTCGTTGACAACCTCGGCGCCGGTGACCTGCAGCCCCTTGCCGATCAGATCATTGCGGACCTCGTTGTAAGGCCGCCCCAGATAGGCATCCGGGATCAGGTTGATGGCCGCGGGAGTGGACGCGGTAGGCGCCGCCGAGCTGGCCGTCGGGCTGGGGGTCTCGGATGGCGGCGCTGACGACGCCGAGGACGTGGCGCTGCTCGGCGTCGCGGCGCTGGACGTGGCTCCGCCGGTGACGGGCGCCTTCGAGGGGAAGATGTTGCCGGCCTGGCTCAGCACCACGCCGGCCAGGACGAACAGTACGAGTAGGATCAGGGCAATCAGCGGCCAGGTCCATGGGCTGCGACCGCGGCGCTTCGGCTCCTCGGCCGTCTCGTCGTAATCCTCCTCATCCTCGTCGTCCTGCACCCAGCTCCGCTCGGCCGCTAGGGCATCGGCGCGGTCGAGCGCGTTGCGGGCCCCGTAGCCGCTGGCAGCGGCCGCACCGGCCGCCAGGCCTGCCGCGGCGCCGGCACCGGCGGCGCCGACGACCGGCAGTGCGGAGGTTGCAGACGCCGACCTGTCCTCAGCCGCGCTGGAGGCAAGGACGCTGGTGGCTTGCGTGGGGACATCCACCGGGGCCGTGATGGGGCCGGTTGTCGCCTCGAAAAGGAGCATGCCCGGAACCGCCGCCTGTGCCGCGGCGATGTCTCCGTTGCGGATGGCTTCTGCCGCCTCGGACAGCTTGATGGCGTCGGCCGGGCGGTTCTTGGGGTCCTTGGCCAGCATGGACATCAGCAGGGCGCGGACCGGCCTGGGCAGTGTGTCAGGTAGCGGCGGTGGTGCGTCGTTGACCTGGGCCAGGGCGATGGCGATCTGGGATTCCCCGGAGAACGGCCGGTGGCCCGTAAGGCACTCGTAGCCGATCACGCCCAGGGAGTAGATGTCAGAGGCTCCCGTGGCCGTCTGCCCGGTGGCCTGTTCCGGCGCCAGGTACTGGGCCGTGCCCATCACTTGGCCGGTCTGGGTCAGCGGAACCTGGTCGGCCAGTCGCGCGATGCCGAAGTCTGTGACCTTGACGCGGCCGTCCGGGGTGATGAGCAGGTTTCCCGGCTTGATGTCGCGGTGCACCAGGCCCTGCGCGTGGGCGACGGCCAGGGCACGTGCCGTTTGCGCGATCATGGAGAGGGTGCGGTCCGGGGAGAGCACCTGCTCGTGTTCGATGATGCTGCTCAGCGGCTGGCCCGGAACCAGTTCCATGACCAGGTAGGCCGAGCCCTCCTCCTCGCCGTAATCGAAGACGTTGGCGATGCCCACGTGGTTCAGGAGGGCGGTGTGGCGTGCCTCGGCGCGGAAGCGCTGCAGGAATCCGGGATCACCCGTGTATTCCTCCTTGAGCACCTTGATGGCGACAATGCGGCCAAGGACCAGGTCTTTGGCTTTCCAGACTTCTCCCATGCCGCCGATCGCAATACGCGTGGTCAGCTGGAATCTGCCGCCGAGGGTGATTCCTGAAGTAGGCCTCACTTATTCAACACCGCCTCAAAAATCTTCTTCGCGTTCGGACTGGTTAGGTTTGCGCCTGTGGTGATGTCTACGCCTTCCATGACGATGGTGACGGCCACCTGCGGGTCATTTGCCGGGGCGAACCCGGTAAACCATGAGTTGTTCAGGCCGTTGCCGAGTTCCGCGGTACCGGTCTTGCCGGCCACCTGGACACCGGGCACGGCGGCCCGGCTGGCGATGCCGTCATCGACAACGCTGACCATCCACTCGTTGATCTGCCGCGCGACTTCCGGGGAGGTGGCGGTGCGCAGCGGCTGTGGTTTCGGCTCGCTGATGGCCCGCAGGTCCGGGGCGCGTACGGCCTTGATCAGGTTCGGCTGCATTTGCACGCCGTCGTTGGCAATCGCGGCCGTCATCGTGTTGATCTGGAGCGGGGTGGCCCGGACGTCCCGCTGGCCGATCGAGGACTGCGCCAGCCCGGCGGCGTCCAGCGGTTCGGTCGGGAAAAAGCTCGGGGCACTGTCCAGTTTCAACTGATCGCCGAAGTCCTGTCCGAAGCCGAACTTCCCGGCTTGTTCCGCAATGGCCTTCTGCCCCAAGTCCTGGGCGATGCTGGCGAAAGGCGTGTTGCAGGACTGCTGCAAGGCAAAAGCGAACGACGCCGTGGTGCGGGTGTAGCAGTTTCCGCCGGCGTAGTTGGGGAGCTTGTAATCGATGCCGGGGAACGACATCTCCGCCGGGTTGGGCAGGACACTGTCCTTGTTGTACTTTCCCGAACCGAGGGCAGCAGCCGTGTCCACGAGCTTGAACACCGAACCCGGTGCCAGCAAGGCCCCGGTGGGCCCGCTGACGTTCTGGTTCAGGTTGATCCCCGGGACCGCGTTGAGCTTGTTGTAATTGGCCTGTTCGGCCGCCGCGTCCTGCGTCGCAATCAGGTTGGGATCGTAGGACGGTTTGGAGACCATGGCCAGGACGGCGCCGGTCTTCGGGTTCGTGACCACGATCGACCCGCGCTGGCCGTCCGGGATGAGATCGTAGGCGAGCTTCTGGATCTTGGGATCCAGGGTCAGTTCCACGGACGCGCCCTTGGGCTGGTTGCCGAGGAACAGCTGGCCCACCCGGTCCAGGAACTGCTGGTCCGAGCTGCCGGCCAGTACGTCGTTCATCGACTTTTCGAGTCCGGTGAGACCGTAGTTCTTGGAGAAGTATCCCGTGATGCCCGCGTAAAGCTCGGGCTGGGAGTAGGTCCGCTGGAACTTGCAGCTCTCCGAGCCCGGAACGGACTCTGCCACCGGAGTCCCGCCAACAATGATGGCGCCGCGGTCGTTGCAGTAGTTCTGCAAGATGGCACGCCTGTTCCAGGCGTTGGCCTTGAGCTCGTCGGCGCCAACCACCTGCACGTAGCTGAGCGCGCCGAAGATCAGCACGAACATCGCGATGGCCGCGATCCATGAATTGCGGATGGCCTGGTTCACAGCTGTTTCACCGCCTCGGTGGGTGCGTCGGGATTGGTTCGGGGGTCCGGGGCCGGCTTGGACGGCGTGGCAGGGAACTTCCTGCCCGCGCCGGGTTCCTGGCCCGGCGGCAGCGGCGTCGTGTCCACCGGACCGCGCGCGGTATGGGAAATCATCAGCAGCAAGCCCACAATGATCCAGTTCGCCAGGAGCGAGGACCCGCCGGCGGCGAGGAACGGCGTCGTGAGTCCGGTCAGGGGGATCAGGCGCGTGACGCCGCCGATCACCACAAAGCACTGCAGGGCAATCGCGAAGGAAAGCCCGGTGGCGAGCAGCTTGCCGAACGCGTCGCGGGTGCCCAGCGCGGCGCGGAAGCCGCGGGTGAACAGCAGCAGGTACATCAGGACGATCGCGAAGACGCCGATCAGGCCGAGTTCCTCACCGAAGGAGGCGATGATCATGTCACTGTTGGCAAAGGGGACAAGGTTGGGCCGGCCCTGGCCGAGCCCGGTGCCGACCAGCCCGCCGTTGGCCATGCCGAACAGGCCCTCGACAATCTGGAGGCTGCCGCCGAACTCCCGGCCGTAGACCTCAGGGGTGAAGGCGTTGACCCAGCCGTCGATTCGCAGGGCCACGTGCGAGAAGACCTGGGCTGCCACGAAGCCGCCCACCACCATCAGGACCAGGCCGATGATCACCCAGCTGATGCGGCTCGTGGCGACGTAGATCATGACGAGGAACAGGCCGAAGAACAGGATCGAGGTCCCGAGGTCGCGCTGGAACACCAGCACGCCGATGCTCACCAGCCAGGCGGTGATCATCGGTCCCATGTCCTTGAACCGCGGGAACTGCACCGGCCCGACCTTGCGGCCCGCCAGCAGGATCAGGTCCCGGTTGGAGGACAGATACCCGGCAAAGAAGATGGCCAGCGTGATCTTGGCGATTTCACCGGGCTGGAAGGTCATGGAACCGATCTTGATCCAGACGCTGGCGCCCAGGACTTCTCCGGCAGAGATGCCGGGAACCAGCGGCAGGATGAGGAGCACCGCACTGACGGCCAGGGAAATATAGGTGAAGCGGCGCAGGATCCGGTGGTCCTTGAGGAACCAAATCACGGCGATCGCGACCGCCATGGCCACCAGGGTCCAGCGCAGCTGGTTGTTGCCGGTATCTTCACCCACCCGGTCCAGCCGGTGGATCATGGCCAGGCCGAGTCCGTTGAGGGCTACTACCAGCGGAAGTATTACCGGATCGGCATATTTAGCACGGATCCGCAGCACCACATGGAACGCGAGGGCGGCCAGCGCCAGGAGTCCTGACTGGAACCAGAAGTCACTGTCGAATGCCTTCTGCCGGTCCACACCCACCAGGGCCTGCGCGCCGATCCCGACGGCGAGGGCGAGGACCAGCAGGACCAGTTCTACGTTCCGCCGCGGCCTGGCTACGGGGTCGATGGGTGTCATTTGGCCCCCTCGCAGGTTGTAGTCGGGGTGGGAGACGGCGTCGGGTTCGCCGCGCCGGGGGCTGCCGTGGCGCCCTGTGAGGCTGTGGAGTGTGGAGTCGGGGTGGGGCGCGCAGAGGCGGTGGCGCCGGCCTTCGCTGTGGGTGACGGGGTGGCGTGGACGGAGGCGGTAGCGCCTGCCGTTGCTGTCGGCGAAGGGGTAAGGCACTCATCTGCCGGGGCGGTGGTGCCGGTGCGCTCAAGGTTCTTGACGATGCGCTGCGCGTCATAGAGATCGCGGGCGGGCACAGTCTGGCGCACACGCTGCTGCGAAAATTCGGGAAGATCGGACATCTTGATATCGGTCACCGCTTCGAGGGTGGAAAGCTGGATGGGCCCGAGGCGCTGGGAGACGCCGTTGAAGATGGCCACATGCTGATCGTGTTCGCCGATGTAGTAGCGCGTCTGGGTCCAGGCGTAGCCAAGCCAGAGACCGGCGGCCAACAGTGCGACGATCGCGGCGGCAATGGAGACGGTAAGCCACCGGCGCGGTCGCCTGACGGGCCGGAGCTCTTCGGCGTCCTCGCGGTCCTGGTCCGACTTGTGCGTGAGGACCGTGGCCGCGCGGCGGGCCACGGTGCGTCCGGCGATCGAGGGAATGGACCCTGATTCCGCGGCGGAGGCGGCGGCTCCGACAAGTTCGTGGGGGCGGGTGGAAAGTTCCTCGCGCAGGACTTCGGCCGAGAGATGCTCACCCAGATGCGGATCGGTGGTGGGCTCCGGCTCTTTGGTACCGGCGGCTTCGTCGGTTTCCGTGCGGTCGCCTGCCGGGCCGGGGGCTGGAGATGCCGCCGGGCGGCCCGTGGCGGCACCGGTGATTCCGGCGTCGGCCGCGAGTGCCGGTTCGCCGGAGGATGCGGCGGCACCGGCGAGGCCGCCGGTGAGCGGCCCGGCAGGTGCAGACGTGCCGGCGGCCGGGGCTGCGGGCGCCTGGACGACGTCGACGGCGGCGGTCCGGACGTCGTCGGGCATCTGCTCGCCGATGTCCAACACGACGACCGTCACGTTGTCCGGGGCTCCGGCCTCCAGTGTCAGTTCAATGAGCCGGTCGGCGCATTCGTTCAGGTCCTTGGTTTCCCGGACCGTGCGCTCAACGACGTGGCCCGCCACGTAGTTCAGGCCGTCCGAGCACAGCAGCCAGCGTTCGCCGGCTTGGACATCCAGCGTATCGAGGTCCAGTTCCGGGCTGGCATCCACGTCCCCCAGTACGCGCATGAGGACGTTCTTGTGCGGGTGTGTTTCCGCCTCTTCGGGGCGCAGACGGCCTTCGTCGATCAGCCGCTGTACGAACGTGTGGTCCACGCTGACCTGTTCGAATTCGCCCTTGCGCAGGCGGTAGGCCCGAGAGTCGCCGATGTGGGCGAAATGGAGCTTGCCCTCGGCGAGCAGCAGGGCCGTGACCGTGGTGCCCATTCCGGCGAGCTTGGGGTTGATGTGGACCAGCTCGGAGAGCAGGGAGTTAGCCGTCTGGATTTCGTCGGCCAGTACGGTGCCGGCGTCGCCGTTGTAGTCCTCATGGTCCAGGTGGATCATGTCCAAAACGGTCGCGGCGGAGGCGACATCGCCGCCGGCGTGACCGCCCATGCCGTCGGCAACGACGGCGAGGTACCGGCCCACGTAGGCGGAGTCGTCATTCTTGGCGCGTACGCGGCCGACGTCTGAACGCGCGGCGTAACGCATGATGAGCGGCCGCTTCGGGGCCGCTGCTTTGCCTTCGTCCCTGTCGGCGGGGCGATCCGGGGCAGCCACGGCTACGGCCTCAATTCGATGACCGTCTTGCCGATTCTCACGGGGACGCCCAACTCCACCGGGAGGGCCCGGGTCAGCTGCTGGTCTGCCAGGTAGGTGCCATTGGTGGAGCCGAGGTCCTCAATGAACCACCGGCTGCCCTGCGGAAACAGCCGCGCGTGGCGGCCCGAGGCATAGTCGTCCTCGAGGACGAGGGTGGCTTCCTGTGCGCGGCCAAGGAGGATGGGGCTCGCGGCGAGGGGGACCGTGGTGCCCTTGAGCGGACCTTCAGTCACCACCAGCTGGCGGGCCTGCTGCTTGACGGGGGCCGGAGCGGGCTCGGCGAGGGACGGATTCTTGCGCACCTGGCGGGCCGTGGGGGCTCCGGCCGCTGCCTTGCGGCCGATCATCAGATCGCGGCGCATCGCAGAGACAATACTGAAGATCAGCACCCAGAGGAGGATCAAAAACCCGAAGCGAAGAGCCGTAATGGTCAGTTCGCTCATGCGCGGCCGCCTGGGGTGGCGGGCAGTAGCCGGAAGATAATTTTGGTCCGTCCCATCGTGATCGTGGCGCCGTCGGCAAGTTCGGAGCTGCCCACGATCTTTTGGCCGTTGACATAGCTGCCGTTCGTGGAGCCGAGGTCGATGGCCTGGGCGGTGCCCGGCCCCGTCCGGATTTCCAGATGGCGTCGCGAAACACCGGTGTCGTCAATGAGGATGTCCGCTTCCGAGGACCGTCCGAGCACAATCGAGGGCGCGTTCAGTGAATAGCGCTGACCGTCGATGTCCAGCACGGGCTGAAGCTGAGCGGGCTGGCGCGTCGGAGCAGCCGGCACATTGCCGTGCACGCCCGGCGGCGGGACGGACGGGGCGGAGGCCTTCTCGGTCCGCGAGGTGATGTCGAATTCCCCGGCGCGGCGGTCTTCGTCGCGGCGGAAACTAATCCGGACCGGACCCTGAAGCGTGTAGCCCTGGCTGCGGACGTGGTTGATGACGACGTCGCACAGCTCCTCCGCGAGCGGTGTGCCCCATTCCTGGGCGCGCTGGAAGTCGTCGCTGCTTAGGAGCACATCAAAAACGTTGGGCGCGAGCGTGCGCCCAGCGGCGATGGTGATGGCTTTGTTGTCCACTTCGGTGCGGAGACGGCTTGCGATTTCGACAGGCTCAACCTGGGCGCGAGAACCGGTGGAGAAGACTCCGCGGACGGCCTTTTCGATGCCGCGCTCGACTTTGTCCAGCAATCCCATGGTCCCTCTCCTTTCCTGATGGCTGCGGGGCAGCGTTCGTTCCGGAACTCGGTTTCCAACTTTTGCGAGCCCGCGCTCAGCGGACACTCCTACATCAGATACTACTGGGCGTGTCTGGGAATGGCCTCAACGGACGCCGCCAGTAAGCCGCCTAAAAGCGCCGCGGGGGCGCCCTGACGTGCGCAGACATCCTCCGTGCTGGCGCCTCTGCCGGACCTGCCACGGGGGGCGGTGACCGCCGACGCCGGGCCCCGGAATCCCGTTGGGCGGGGGCATTCCGGCTCGATTGGTGTTTTCCCGCAGTTGTCCGTTATGCTTGATCTCGCTGCTTTTACGAGGTTCGCGGTCCGGGAAACCGACCCTTTCCGAGTGGAAGAAGTTGCGCGCGAGTGGCGGAACGGCAGACGCGCTGGCTTCAGGTGCCAGTGTCCGAAAGGGCGTGGGGGTTCAAATCCCCCCTCGCGCACGCAAATCGAAAGAACCCCGGTCTTCGGACCGGGGTTCTTTCGTTTAATCGCCGCTAACCCGGCGATGGCACGGGTTATGGGGTTATAGGACAAAATGTGTGTCCGCCCCGGGCGTGTCAGGTGCGTCCTGCCCGGTCTTTCCTGGTCCAAAGGATGCTCGGTGAAGACGATAAATCCCGTCTCGATCTAGTAAGCCCTGGGCGGTGGGCTCCGGCCACGATATTCCTACCCGGGGAAAAGGACGTACGTTTTTCGAATTTTTTCCCTGATGGTCCAGGTTCCGCGCCAGCCCGCCGGGAGTACGAGTAAGGATCCCGCTTTCAGATCGGCGCTTGTTCCGTCTTCTCCGTGGACGCTGCCGCTCCCGCTGAGGACCTGGCAAATTTCGGAGTAGCCCTCCCGGGCAGAAGTGAACTCGCCGGGTTCGCATTCCCACACCCCTGCCGACGTTGCCGGGTGGGCATTCCAGATGCTGAGGCTTGATTCGGCCTGTCCCGTTGGGCTTGTCGACTTGGCATGCGGGTCGGGGAGGGGGAGGTCGATGGCGCAGACATGGAGCAGGCTGGCAGGTCTGGGGCCGCCGGGTTCGTTGCCGGGGTCATCGGAACGGGTCATCGTTTGCTCTCTTCTGATTGCTTCAATTCGGCTGTGCGCTGGTTGCCGGCCGGGACGCACCTCCTTGATTGGGTCCGTCGAGTCAGGACGGGGGCATCACGGGTGCCAGCAGGGTGGTGCGTTTGGCGTTCCGTTGTGTGCGTTCTTCGTAGTGGTCTGCGCTCGACAGGACTTTGACGATTGCGCTGGAGGCCAGAAAGCGAAGTGGCTCGGGCTCCCAGTTCCTGGAGCGGTGCCCCACCCAGGGCAGGTGGGTCAGGTCCGTGTTGCGTCGGAGCACGAGGTCTGCGAGGGTCCGTCCGGAGATGTTCGCGGCGGTGACACCGTGTCCGGAGTAGCCTCCTGCCGTGCCGAATCCAGTGCGCTGGTCATAATTGATACCCATTGACCAGTCGCGTGGAACACCCAGGGGGCCTCCCCAATGGTGCGTGATTGCTGCTTCGCGGGCCGCAGGGAATGCCGCGTGCAGCGTGGCGATCAGCCTGGCACGCACTTCGGTGTCGCGTTCCCGCCGCTGGTCGATCGGGTGCCTGAGGGTATACGGTGCGCCCCGGCCGCCGATGGCGATACGGTCATCGGGCGTGCGCTGGGCGTAGAAAAACAGATGCTTAAAGTCCCGGACGGTGAGTCCTCTGGCCCAGCCGAGTTCCTCCCAGACGTCCGCGGGCAGCGGTTCCGTGGCGATCATCAGGGATGTCAGGGGAAGATAGCTCCTTGATTTGCCCGGCAGCTGCGTCGTGTATGCCTCGGTGGCGCGGATGACGGCGTCGGACTTCACCGATCCGTGGGGGGACCGGACGACGCCCGGTGCCACCTCTATGGCCTCGGTGCCCTCGTAGATTACGACGCCCCGCGATTCGCAGGCGCGTGCCAGGCCCCGGATGAACCTGGCGGGGTCCATGCCGGCGCAGTGCGGGGTATACAGGGCGGACTTCCAGCCTTCAACGTGGACGAGCCGTTCCGATTCGGCGCGATCGACTACCCTGTCGCCGGGACAATGCGTTCCGACCCGCGTGGCTGCGCTGAACCCTTGCATCATCCGGCGCTCCTGCGGTGCTGACGTGGCGACGGCGAGGCTTCCTTCCTTGGCGAATCCGCAGTCGATACCTTCCTCGGCGATCACGCGGCCGATCTCATCGACGGTGGTGCAGGTTTCCAAAATGGCGCGGCGAACGGCGTCCTGGTCGTGGCGTTTGGCATAGACGCTGGCCGATCCGGCGATGCCTGCCCCGACCCAGCCGCCATTGCGGCCAGAGGCACCGAATCCGGCAATCTCGCGTTCGAGCACGGCTATCCGCAGATCGGGCTGGTGGACGGAGAGGTAATAGGCGGTCCATAGCCCGGTCATTCCGGCGCCGATGATCGCGACGTCGGCGGTCGTGTCGCCTTCCAGGCTTGGACGCACCGTGAGCGGCTCATCGAGCTGGTCCAGCCACAGGCTTCGGTCACGGTACTTGCTTGCGGGTGATGCACCGGTGGTCACTGCTTGCCTCCTGCAAGTGCTTGGGTCAGTTCTGAGGATGATCCTCCGCCGCGGCGAAGGACGAAGCCGACGGCCGCCAGCGACAGTACGGTCAGGAGCAGCATGACCGTGGACATAGACGCCAGCTCAGGACGCAGGGTTCCCCGGACGGCGCTGAACACGTAGACCGGCCAGGGGGTTGACCCTGCGACGCTCACGAATGAGGAGATGATGGTGTTGTCCAGGCTCAGGCTGAAGGAGAGCAGGAACCCCACCATTACGGCGGGAAAGACCAGAGGCAGGGTGATCTGGCGGAACCGCCGCCACGGTGGGGCGTAGAGGTCTGCCGCTGCCTCTTCGAGCGATTCGTCCATCCCTGAGACGCGTGCCCTGACGATGAGCACGACGACGGCGGTTGAGAAGATCGCATGCCCGAACCAGAGGCGCATCAGGCCGTAGTCGACGAACTGATTATCGGGGCCGAACGGGCCGCCCATCCGGACGAACCAGATGAGCAAAGCGATGGCATCGACGATTTCCGGGGTGATGAGTACGAGGGTGACGACGACCAGGAACACGGCGGCCCACTTTCCGGGCCGCCGTGCCGCTGCGATTCCAGCCAGGGTGCCGATGACGGCGGCGAAAGCAGCCGAACCGAGGGCCGCCTTGATCGAGGTGAGCACGCTGGAGGCCATGGTCGGATCGGCCATGGCACGCACATACGGGTCCAGGCTGAAGCCGTCCCAGACCACGAGGGTCCGTCCCGCGTTGAAGGAGTAGACGACGATCGTGATGATCGGGGCGAAGAGGAATATGAAGACGATAATTCCCCAGGTCCACAGGCCGATCGAGACGCCGTCGGTGGGTGTGG
This sequence comes from Arthrobacter oryzae, assembly GCF_003634095.1. GTDB lineage: Bacteria > Actinomycetota > Actinomycetes > Actinomycetales > Micrococcaceae > Arthrobacter > Arthrobacter oryzae. The sequence continues at coordinate 393,416 of NZ_RBIR01000003.1, read as the reverse complement.
GCCGGCCGCGGGACATCAGTTCACCGCCCCGGGCAGGGTGACGCTGCGGTGTGCGCGCAGCACCGCAGTGACGATGGCGAGGCCGGCCCCGGCGGCCAGGACGGTCATGATAATCGCGATAATCAGCACGACGGCCGTGGCTGAGCCGAGGGCCCAGTTCTGGGCCATCAGGAACTGGGCGGCGACGAGTTGTCCTGCCATGTTGGCGCTGGCTCCGCCCAGGATGGACGCCGTGATGTAGTCCCCGCAGAGCGGAACGAAGACGAGCAGGCAACCGGCGACCACGCCCGGCATGGAAAGCGGGAAGGTCACCTGCAGGAAGGTCCGAAGCCGTCCGGCCCCGAGATCCCGCGAGGCTTGGCGAAGGGATGGGTCCATCCGCTCCAGGACGACGTAGAGGGGCAGGATCATGAAGATTAGGTAGTTGTAGACCACGCCGATCTCCACCGCGTCGCGGGTGAAGAGGATGTTCAGCGGCTGGTGGATGATGCCGGCGGACATGAGCGCCTTGGACAGCCAGCCGTCGCCCGAGAGGATGATCTGCCAGCCGATGGTCCGGAGCAGGAAGTTCGTCCACAAGGGGACCAGGACTACGGCCAGCAGCGTAGACCGGTACCGGCTTGCGACGTGGTGGGACAGCCAGTACGCGAAAGGGTAGGCAATGAATAGGCACAAGGCAGTTCCGAGAAGCGCGATCTGCAAGGTGTTGCCGAACGTGAGCAGGAAAGTGTCGTTGAGCGCCTCCCCGTAGCGGTCCAGGGAGAGCCGGTCGACTCCGATTGAACTGAGGAGGCCCGGTTTGTAGCCGAAGCTGTAAAAGATGATGAAGCCGATGGGGACGAGGAAGAACCCCGTCAGCAGGAGCCCCGCCGGCAGCGCCGGTATCATCCCCTGCAGGCTGATTCTGGTCCGGCGTAGGGTCCTGGTCCGATGTAGGGTCCTGGTCCGGCGCGGTGTTCTGGTCAGTGTTGTCATGGTGGGCGGCTACTTCGCCGAGGCGGCTTTGGCCTTGGTCAGAATCTGCACGAGGCGGTCGGTTCCCGAATTCAGGGCACCGGATTTGAAAGTCGCGACCTGCTGGTCGGTGAAGAAGATCATCTCCGAGAGCGGGAGCTTGTCCGCCTTAGCCTTTTCCCGGAGCCCGGCGATGCCCGTGTTATAGCCGGTGAACTGCAGTTCTTTATAGGACACGACGGGGTCGAGGACATAGTTGATCCAGGAGTAAGCGGCATCGAGGTGTTTTGCTCCCTTGAGAATGGTCCAGTTGTCCATCCACAGTTCCGTCGTCGGTGCCCCGAGCACCCAGCGGTAGCGTTCCGGGTCGGATGCGTGCACAGCCATCAGGCCTTGACGGGCGTCGCCGTTCCAGCACATCATGAGGGCCGATTTGCCCTGGGCCAACGCGGCACCCGGGTAGGACTCATAGGCGTTGATGTGCGGGGCGACGTCGTTCAGGATGAATTTCTCCACGTCATCGAGGAAGCCGGCGTCCGTGCTGGTCCAGTCCATCCCCGTGCGCCACGCGTAGAGGCCCGCCAGGTAGTTGGGTGAGTCCATGATCGAGGTCTTCCCGCTCGCCTCGTTCTGCATGGCGTCCACGAAGTCACTCCAGGTCTTCAGGTCCCGCTTGATGACCTTGGTGTCATACAGGAACCCCGTGGACCCCCAGTCCTTGCAAACCGAGTACGTGTTGTCCTTGTCCCAGGCCTGGTTGAGGAAGGCAGGATCGACCTTTGCCAGGTTGGGGAGCTTGGAGTGATCGAGCTTTTCCAACAGCCCTGCCTGGGCGATCTGCGGGATGTAGACCCCGGTCGGAACAAAGATGTCGTATCCGCCGGTTCCGGCGGCCGCACCCAGCTTCGCGATGGCCTCTTCATTGGAATTGTAGACGTCCAGCCGGATGTTAACGCCGGTCTTCGTCGTGTAGCTCTTCACGGTGGCCGGGTCGTCGTAGGAGGCCCAGTTGAAGAAGTTGAGCTCTGTACCGAGCTGGACAGGCGCGGCTGCCGCCGCCGGGGCCACAGACGTGCCCGGGGTGGCGGCGCAGGCGCTCAGAAGGGCGCCGGTGGCGGCGATTCCCATGCCGCCAAGGAACCCCCGCCGGGAGAGCCGCATGGCCGTTGCGGTCGGCGCGAGGACCCGGATTGCCGGAATGGACGTGTCTTTGCTGTTCATGATCTGGGCCTTTCAAACGGCGACGGCCTCGGCCAGAGAGGCCGAGTCGGATGCGGAAGAGACTGATTCGGGGGAGTCGAACAGATAGGTCTTGGAAGGAGACCAGCAGCAGTACACGCTGGAACCGACGGTCATGGCGGGGGCACCCGCAGGTGGACATTCGACAATGACCTCGTGACGTCCGCCGATGTCGACGATGTACTGGACGGTCGACCCCAGATGGGCGCGGTTGATCAGCACTCCGCGCACATGGTTGTCGTCCCCGACCGGGGGCTGTTCAGAGATGGTCATTGACTCCGGGCGTACCGCGGCCATGCCTTCGGCGCCAGGCGCCAGGCCGGGCTGCGTCCGGGTGCTGCGCACGCTTAATCTGTCCGAGGCGAGGGTCGTCCCGTCAGTCTGGACGCGCCCGTGGAAGAAGTTCTGCCGCCCGATGAAGCCGGCAACGAAGGCCGAAGCCGGCGCATCGTAGATCGTGAACGGGTCGGCGAGCTGTTCGATTCGGCCGGCAGCCATGACGGCGATGCGGTCGCTCATCGACATCGCCTCGCCCTGGTCGTGGGTGACGAAGATAAACGTCATTTGCAGCTCGTGCTGCAGCAATTTGAGTTCGATCTGCATCTTTTCGCGCAACTGCCGGTCCAGAGCCGCCAGCGGCTCGTCCAGGAGCAGCACACTGGGACGATTGATGATGGCCCGGGCCAGCGCGACCCGCTGCTGCTGTCCCCCCGAAAGCTGCTGGGGTTTCCGGTTCGCCAACGGTGCCAACTGCACCATCTCCAGCGCTTCGGCGACCTGCTTGCGGACTTCGGTGCGTGAAGCCCTCTTCTGCCGGAGGCCGTAGGCGATATTCTCCGCCACGGTCATGTGCGGAAACAGCGCGTATGCCTGGAAGACCGTGTTCACATCGCGCCGGTGTGCCGGAGTCTCCTGCACGGCCTGACCGGAAATACGGATAATGCCCTCATCGGGGTATTCGAATCCGGCGATCATCCGCAACGTCGTGGTTTTGCCGCATCCGGACGGGCCCAGCAGCGACAAGAACTCCCCGGGGCGGACCGTAAGGTTGATCCCGTCGACGGCGGGAACATCGCCGAATCTGCGCACGACACCGGTGAGCTCGACGGTCCCGCGTTCGGATCGTATTCCAGGAATCACGCGCGACCACCTGCCGGCAGGCACGGACGCGGCAGCTGCGGCTCCCCGGACCGGCTCGAGGACACGGGGGGATGAGGACATGGTCTCACAGGGTTCTCCTTTGAACGCGGTGCAGCAGATCCGGCGATCGTGCCGGCCAAGTGGCTGTTGAAACTAGGTGTTTGAAGACGTCGGCGGACTGATGATCCAGAGCACTTCGGCCGGCTCATCACTGGAATTGCGGACGGTGTGCAGGACGGATGTGCGGTATTCGGCGCTGTCGCCGAGGTGGAGCGGGTATTCGACGCCGGCAAGCTCCAGGGTCACGGCCCCCGCAAGAACGATGATCATTTCCTGCGCATCACCATGTGCGTAGGCTTCCCCGGCGTCCCCTCCGGGCAGGAACTCGGCCGTGTACACCTCGAAGTTGCGCAGTGGCTTTTGGGATAACAGGTATTTCGACGTCAGGTTGCTCGCATGGATGTTCGGCCGGTCCCCGCGACGCAGCACCTGCGGCCGGTTGGCATCATCGCTACGGAACAGGTCAGGCAGCGTGATGCCCAGTCCCTCCGCCAGCTTACGGAGCGTGCCGACACTGGCATTGACCTGCCCGCGTTCCAACTGGCTCAGGAAACCGGGCGAGGTTTGTGCCTCCGTGGCCAGGGCGCGAAGGCTGAGCTTGCGCGCCACGCGGAATTCACGGATCCGTGCCCCCAGCGCGTCTTCAGGCGACAACTCCCGGAAGGCGGTTGAGCGCCCCGCACCATCAGTCATGCGAACACCGATCCCAATAGCGGAACTTTGATCGTTCCCAGCGAACAATGTGTTCGCTGGGAACAATCTAGGCAGTAACCTGCCGAAGCGCAAGGGCTAAATCGAAATTAGTTGGCAGCACTTTCGGGCACCGCCGCGCAATGCAGAGGCCACCGGTTCCGGTGACCCCGCCGGCTTCAGAATTGATGCGTCGCTCATGCGCAGGGAATCACAGGACCCCGTCGCGGCCGGGTTCCCGGCCGAAACCCGCCCGCTCCCCGCCACCGAAAGAGGCTAGGCCGACCGCAGGGCCCCGAGTCCGGCTAGAAGCGCCTCAAGTCCCAGGCTGAAGGCGACGTCTGCAGGCTTTTCGTCGACGTTCTCGGCCAGGCGCCGCACGGCGGAGGTGAAATGCGGGGTCGCGGCGGCCATGCTGCCGGAATCGAAGATATCGGCCGGCGCCGTGACGTCGTAGGCGGAGCCAAAGATGAAGGATTCGAGTGCCACGATGGCGGGGATGATGCGCTCCTGCGGAAATCCCGCGCGGCCGAAGCCCGCACTGACCGCCTCATACATGGCCAGCGTCTTGGGTGCATCGGTGACGGGCAGCACGGCGATGACGGGGATCAGGGGAGTGTGTTTGGAGAAAACATCCCGGTAACTCCAGGCCCAGTCCCGAACGGCTTGCTCCCAGGGCCCGGTTTCGAAGCCCGCGACGTCCACGAACGAGGTCAAGTGGTCCTGGACCAGGACCAGCACGTCACGTTTGGAGGAGACGTGGTTGTACAGCGCAGAGGGCGCCACGTTGAGGGTTCTCGCCAGGGCGGCCATGGTGAAGCCGTCGTATCCGCTCCTGCCGATCAGCTGCAGGGCTGCCGTGGTAATGCCGTCCTGGCCCAGTACGGCCGCGGCGGGCCGGCCCGCGCGGCGTCGGGGCCCCGCATCGGGGCTTTGCGGATCGGCGGGGACGCCGGTTGGTGCCGTCATTCCGGGCCTTTCTTCTAGCTCTGCTGGCGGTCTCGGGGCAATAGCCCGTTCTGCCCTTACTTTACGGGCGAAATTCGTTAGGCGGAGGGTCTTCCCTGAAGCGTACGCAACGTCTATCATTCTAAATGAACGTCATTCATTTAGTGGTCCGCATCACTCTAGCGGACATGGAAAGGACATCATCATGCTGAATCTTGACCGCGACGTCGTCATCGTAGGGGCCGGCCCGTCCGGGCTGACCGCCGCCCGCCAACTGAAGAAGGCCGGACTGAGTGTCGCCGTCCTCGAGGCGCGGGACCGCGTGGGCGGACGGACGTGGACAGACACGATCGACGGCGCCATGCTCGAAATCGGCGGCCAGTGGGTTTCCCCGGACCAGACGGCGCTCCTGGCCCTGATCGAGGATCTCGGTCTGCAGACCTATTCCCGCTATCGCGAGGGCGAGTCCGTGTACATCGGCGCGGACGGAAAGCGCACCCTTTACACCGGCGAGAGCTTCCCGGTCAGCGAAACCACCGCCGCCGAAATGGACAAGCTCACGGTTCTGCTCGATTCCCTCGCCGCGGACATCGGCGCGGAGGAGCCATGGGCACACCCCAAGGCCCGCGAGCTGGACACGGTCTCCTTCCATCACTGGCTGCGGCAGAACTCCACGGATGAGGAGGCCTGCAACAACATCGGCCTGTTCATCGCCGGAGGCATGCTGACCAAACCCGCCCACGCCTTTTCCGCCCTGCAGGCCGTCCTCATGGCCGCCTCCGCCGGGTCCTTCAGCAACCTCACGGATGAGGACTTCATCCTGGACAAGCGGGTTGTCGGCGGGATGCAGCAGGTTTCGCTGCTGCAGGCCGCGGAATTGGGTGAGGACGTTGTCCTCGATAGCCCCGTCCGCACCATCAACTGGACCGAGGACCCGAGCGGGGGACACCGCGTCACTGCCGTCTCCGAACGTGCCGTCGTGAACGCCCGCTTCGTCATCATGGCCGTGCCGCCGAACCTGTACTCCCGCGTTTCCTTCAACCCGCCGCTGCCCCGCCGTCAGCACCAGATGCACCAGCACCAGTCACTCGGCCTGGTCATCAAAGTCCACGCCGTGTACAGCTCGCCGTTCTGGCGCGAAGAAGGCCTGTCCGGAACCGCTTTCGGCGCCGACGCCGTTGTGCAGGAGGTCTACGACAACACTAACCACGAGGACCCCCGCGGCACGCTGGTGGGCTTCGTCTCGGACGAGAAGGCCGACGCGATGTTCGAACTTAGTGCCGCGGACCGGCGCCGCGCCATCCTCGAGTCCATAGCCTCGTTCCTCGGCGAAAAGGCCCTGAACCCCGAGGTCTACTACGAGTCCGACTGGGGCTCCGAGGAATGGACCCGCGGGGCCTACGCCGCAAGCTATGACCTCGGCGGCCTGCACCGCTATGGCAAGGACCAGCTGAAGCCCGTTGGCCCCATCTACTGGTCTTCCTCCGACCTCGCGGCCGAGGGATACCAGCACGTCGACGGCGCCGTGCGGATGGGACAGAGCACGGCGGCCAGGATTGTCGCCGCCGCGGACCGGGTGTCCGTGGCCCAGTAGCCAAGAGCAAGCCCACATAATTCAGCAGAGAGGACGGCCAGATGCGCTACGTAGTGGGGTATTCAGCCAATGCCAGGGGCCATGATGCGGTCAATCTGGCCGTTTCCCTGGCGCTGGGGCGCGGAGCGAGCCTAGATCTTGTGCTGGCGGTTCCCGAGGTGCAGCAGTTCGGGGCCGCCCACGCACCCAGGGCCGGATATGAACACCTGCTCACCGAGCAGGCCCAGGAGTGGCTTGACCAGGCCATGGCACTGGTTCCGTCCGGCGTCCCGGTCCAGGCGCATCTCCGCAGCGGTGAGTCGGACGCGCACGCGCTGATCGAGGCGGCCGAGGAGTTCGGAGCGGATCTGCTCGTCATCGGCGCGACCAGCAACGGGATCTTCAAGCGGTTCTCGATCGGATCGGTGGCCAGTGCCCTGCTCCATGCCGCGACCGTCCCGGTGGCCCTGGCGCCGCGCGGCTACCACCGCCAGGAAGCCCTGACCCGGATCAGCTGTGGGCTCGGAAGCCGGGCGGGTGCCGAGAAGCTGCTCGATTTCGCCATCGGCATCGCCGTGAACCGGGACGTGCCACTGCGCGTGGTGTCGCTGCTGGAGCTCGACGGCGGCGATCCGGCCGGTGCCGCCGGTGCCGCCGATGCGGCCCGCGATTACGCGGAGGAGCACCTTGCCGCGGCCCTTCCTGGCGCCGGCCGCGAAGCCGGCCAGGAACCGAAAACGGAAGTGGCCGTCGCGCACGGACGGAGCATCGAGGAAGCGGTGGACCGGCTGGACTGGGAAGACGGCGAGGTCCTGCTGATCGGATCGAGCCGGCTTGCCAAAGGCCGGTCCATCTTCCTCGGCAGCACGGCCAGCCGCATTCTGCGCGCCCTGCCGGTGCCGATGATTGTGGTCCCGAGCAACTATGAACTCAAACAACCCGACCAGCCGGCGTCGAACGACATTCCCGGAGAGGCACAAAAATGAGCACCGAACACGGGATGTCGAAGACCTCCCACGCCGGACCGCATAAGGGCGAGCACGGCGAGAACCACCACGGGCTGAGCGAAAAGGGCTTGAAGGCAGGGTCGGTGGGGCTGATCGGCGCCGTCGTCATCGGCGTTTCCTGTATTGCCCCGGCCTACACCCTGACGGCGGCCTTGGGCCCCACCGTGGCCGAGGTCGGCGTTCAGCTGCCGGCGGTCTTCCTGGTGGGCTTTATCCCCATGCTGCTGGTGGCGTTCGGCTACCGCGAGCTGAACAACGCCATGCCCGACGCCGGCACCTCCTTCACCTGGGCCTCGCGGGCCTTTGGCCCATGGATTGGCTGGATGGGCGGGTGGGGGCTGATTGCCGCGACGATCATCGTGCTGTCGAATCTGGCCGCCGTGGCTGTGGACTTCTTCTACCTCATGCTGGGGCAGATCTTCGGCAATCCGGACCTCGCCGACCTCACCAAAAATCTGCCGCTGAACATCGCCACCACGCTGGTGTTCATCACCCTCGCGTGCTGGATCTCCTACCGCGGCATGGAAACCACTAAGACCGTCCAGTACGTGCTCGTGGGCTTCCAGTTGCTGGTTCTTGGCTGGTTTGCGGTGGCCGCCTTCAGCCACGTCGCCAACGGCACCGCGTTTGACGCCACTGCAATATCCCCGGACTGGTTCAACCCGTTCGCCGTGGGATCCTTCTCCGCTTTCGCCGCCGGCGTGTCGCTGTCCATCTTCATCTACTGGGGCTGGGACGTCACGCTGACCATGAACGAGGAGACCAAGAATCCGGAGAAGACCCCGGGCCGTGCCGCCACGGTCACCGTGCTGGTCATCGTGATCATCTACATGACCGTTGCCCTGGCCACGCTGTCCTACGCCGGCGTCGGCGACACCGGGCTTGGGGCCGGCAACCCGGAAAACCAAGGCAGCATCTTCGCGGTCCTCGCCGGCCCGGTAATGGGCCCGTTCGCCATCCTGATGTCCCTGGCCATCCTGAGCAGCTCGGCCGCGTCACTGCAGTCCACGTTCGTCTCACCGGCGCGCACCCTGCTCTCCATGGGTCACTACAAGGCCCTGCCGCAGAAGTTCAGCCAGATCAGTCCCACGTACAAGTCGCCTAGCTATGCCACGATCGCCTCGGCTGCGGCCGCGGCCGCGTTTTACGTCATTACCCGCACGACGTCGGAGAATGCGCTGTGGGACACCATCACGGCGCTGGGGATGATGATCTGCTTCTACTACGGCATCACCGCGTTGGCCTGTGTCTGGTTCTTCCGCGCACAGGCATTCACTGGGGCGCACGCGTTCTTCTTCAAGTTCCTCGCGCCCCTCCTGGGCGGGGTCATCCTGCTGGTCATGTTTGTCAAGACCGCTTATGACTCCATGGATCCGCAGTACGGTTCCGGTTCGTCCATCGGCGGTCTGGGTCTGGTCTTTATCCTCGGCATGGGCGTTATCCTGCTGGGCGTGGTGCTCATGCTGGTCATGGCCAAAGTCCGCCCGGAGTTCTTCAAGGGCACGGTGCTCTCCCGCGGGAATTGAGTCAGAGGCCGGTCCCGGGAAGGTCCCCGCCCGGCAGCCATTGGAAAGTAAGCACACTTACCAATAGGCTGTCCGGAGGGGGACCTTCCTCCGTTTGACCAAGAACGAGGTGAGAGCATGTCGGATGCCGAAAGCATCAGCAAAGTCACGGACATCATCAACGATTCGCACATCGGAATGTTCACCACCATCAACGAGGCCGGCGCGCTGGTTAGCCGGCCGCTGGCCGTCCAGGAGGTCAAGGACGACGGCGACATGTGGTTCTTTACGTCGGCGACCACCTCGCAGGTGGCCCACATCCGCGCGAACCCGGCCGTGAATGTCTCCTTCGGCCAGCGCACCGAGTGGGTCTCGGTGGCGGGAACCGCTGAAGTGGTGGCTGACCGGCGGCTGATCCACGACATGTGGAACCCCGTGGTGGAGGCCTGGTTCCCGGACGGTCCGGACACCCCGGAAGTGGTCCTGCTCCACGTCAGTTCGGACTCCGCCGAGTACTGGACCAGCCCGGGCGGCACAGCGGCCACGGTGCTGCAGTGGATCAAGTCCAAGGTCACCAACAGCCGGATGAGCGTCGGCGAAAGCGCGACAGTAGAGCTGTAGGGCGCTGAGCCGGCCCGGCGGGGGCGGGCCGCTCCTAGTCGATGATCTTCAGGGCCGTGCCCCAGTTGAAGTTTGGATACGCGGGGTTGACCTGCAGGGCCATGATCAACAGCTGGAAGCCCTCGAGTTCACGGGCATGGCGCAGGCCGCCGACTTGGAGCGGACGCAGCCCGGCGGCCTCGGCGAATGCCGCGACCTCGTTCCGGGCCTGTTCGGAGTCCGAGGCGATGAAAACATCCAGCGGCATGCCCCCCGCGGTCCCGGCGGCGAGGGGGCCGGCGAACGTGGTGTTGAAGGCTTTCACCACCCGTGCGCCCGGCAGCAATGCGGCGATTTCCTCGGCGGCTGACGTGCCTGGACCGACCACCAGCGAGTCAAACGTTTCGGTGTCGATCGGATTACTGATCTCCACCACGGTCTTTCCGCCCAGCGTGTCGCCGAAATGCGTGGCGACCTCCTTGGCGGGCCCGAAATAGAGAGCCAGGACCACGATGTCGCCCTCGGGGACCTCCCTTAGACCGCCGGAGCTGGAGGTGCCGCCAAGTTCAGCAGCGAGCTTGGCGGCATTCTCCGGCGTCCGGTCCAGGATTTGGACGGAACGGCCGGCGGCGACGGCCCGAGTGCCGATCGCCCGTGCCATGTTGCCGCTGCCGATGATCGTGATGTCAGTCATGATGCTTCCTTCCGGGTTGCCGGAAACTGCTGAGGACAGCACTTCCGGGAATCAGCTGTGCGCGCGGTCCGGTCCGGACAGCCCCGCGGGGCTGACTCCGGCCGCACGCTCCGCGGCAGCCAGGGCCTGTTCCAGCCGGTCCACGGCCGAGGCGTAGGCGGGGTCGGCCGAGGCGGGGTCCGTGCCGCCGCCGGGACGCCCGGCAGCTTTGATGGCCCGGATCAGGGCAGCCGTTTCCGGCTGCCGGGGATCGCTCATGGCGGGATAGTCAATCGAGTAGCCGGGATCGAGTTCGTAGCGCTGCCACCGGGCGAGGGCCTCCTTGTGCCGCACAGCCGCGGCCTCATTCATGATCTGAGTAGTCCGGCCGGCCCGGCGGTTTTCCTGCCGGCGGAGCAGCCGCGGGGCGGCGGCAAACGCCGCCAGGGCCGCCCCGGCCGCCAGCACAGTGAGTGCCAGGCCGGCCCAGGCCCAGGTGAAGGACGCCACGACGACGGCGGGCACAATGACGGCGAGCCCGGCGAAGGCATCCCAGAAGGCGCCGTCTGCGCCACCCGAAGGGCCGGCGTCGTTTGCCAGATGCTTCCGGGCGAGGAAGGCCGCGATGGATGCCGCCCCGGCCACCAGGATTGCGAGGGCCAGGAACTGCCAGGCCGCGAGGGCACCGGATTGTGAGAGCGACGTCATGGCACACCTCCCCGGAACGGTCCCGGGCGGGCGCTGTTCCGCTAGTTCCATTGGAATCCCTGGCGGCTGGGCCGTCAATGGCCGTCGGGCCCTGGCCGTTGCCCCGCTAACCCGGACCCCGGACCCCGGACGGCGTGCCCGCGGACGGCGGCGCGGCGGCTGTCGCGCGGTTCCTTCAGGGTTCCGCCCGGCGTAGCCTAGGGCCCATGCGAATTAAGATGTGCAGCGTCCATGTCAAAGATCCAGCCTCGGCCCATGAGTTTTACACCGGCATCCTGGGTTTCGAAACCCTGATGGCCATGCCGGAACACAACCTCTACATCATCAAGGATCCGGACGGTTCCGGCGGTGCCGGGCTGCTGCTGGAGCCCAGCGACAACCCGATCGGGGCGGCCTACATGAACGCCCTGCACGACGCCGGAATTCCGGCGATCGTGTTTGGTGTGCCGGACGTGCGTGCAGAATATGCCCGGCTGTCGGCCAAGGGCGTGATGTTCCAGGGCGAACCGTCCGAGGGCCCCGGCGGGACCGCCGTGGTGATGGATGACGGCTGCGGGAACTTCGTGCAGCTGCACCAGGACTAGCGGCAGGCCTGCTGCGCCGGGCAAGGGGCTTAGCGGCTGACTTTGTCCTTGTCCGGGTGCTCGTCGCCGATATGGCCGGGGGCGTTGGCGGCCAGAACCCGCTCCACGAAGGAGCCGTACTCCTCCATGTAGTGGCGCAGCAGCTTCGCCGTCGCTTCGTCTTTGACCTCGCCGTCCTCGCCGTAGATCTCCGGGACGAAGCGGATGTACGCCTCCGGCGCGTTGAGCTGCGGCGCATCGAGGAAGCTCAGCACGCTGCGGAACGAGGACTGCATCACCGCCGTGCCGATGCCCCCGGGGGACGCGCCGATAATTCCGGTGGGCTTGCGGGCGAAGGAGTTGGTGCCCCAGGGCCGGGATCCCCAGTCGATGGCGTTCTTGAGCGCTCCGGGGATGGAGCGGTTGTACTCGGGCGAGACGAACAGGATGCCGTCGGAAGCGGCGACGGCATCCTTGAGAGCCTGGCCTTCGGGCGGATAGGCGGCATCAAAATCCGGGCTGTACAACGGCAGGTCCCTGATGGGGATTTCCGTGAACTCCAGACCCGCGGGTGCAAGCCGGATCAGGGCCCTGGACAGGATGCGATTGATTGACGTACTCGAAAGGCTCCCGACGAAATATCCGATCCTGAAGGCCATGGCCCATTCCTTCCCGATGTTCCGCCGGTGGCTGGTGAACTGGGATTAGGGGGATCGGGCCGGCGGCCCCGACTTTCGCGAGCATAGTCCTGCGTTCGCGGGATGAAAATAGGCGCGGGACAGAGGGGCGAAAGGAAGCGCGTGCCGCTATTCGGCCCGGGCGCGGTCCTTCTTGGCATCCTTCTTGGCGGCCTCGTCCTTGACCCGCTGGGCCTCCGCACGGACGGCGGCGTGAGTGGAGCGCTCGGCGACCAGCCAGGCGGGGGGAGCCTGCAGCAGCGCGGTGATTTCCGCCGTCGTCAGGGCTTCCTCAACACCGCCGCGGGCAAGGCCGCTGATGGAGACGTTGAGCTTCTGCGCGACCACCGGGCGGGGGTGCGGGCCGTTGCGGCGCAGTTCTGCGAGCCACTCCGGCGGGTTGGCCTGGAGCTCGGCGAAATCGGCGCGGGTGATGACCGAATCCTGGAACTCCTGGGGCGTTGCGGGCAGGTAGATGCCAAGCTTCTTGGCAACGGTGGCCGGCTTCATGGACTGGGAGTTTGCAGAGGTCATGCTTCAAGGGTATCCGGCCAGAGCCTGACTGGGCACCGGCACTAAGCTCTGCGCCAGCCCGGGCGGTACTGTGAACATGTGTCCGCAGCCGATGAAAAACCCCAGACCCCCGACGAAACCGCCGTCGTCCCCGCCGAAGCAGCAGTGCGGGAGCTGCGCTTCGCGTATGTCGCCGGCGTGACGCCCGGAAAATGGATCCGGCGCTGGGAGGAACGGATGCCCGATGTTCCGTTGACCTCCTTTATGTCCGACGACGGCGCACAGCTCGCCGTGCTCCGCGACGGTTCCGCGGACCTGAGCTTCGTCCGGCTGCCGGTGGAACGCGAAGGGTTGAGCGTTATTCCCCTCTATGAGGAACAGCCCGTGGTGGTGGCGCCCAAGGGACACGAGATCTCGGTGTTTGAGGAAGTGGACCTGGCGGACCTCTCCAAGGAGACCTTCCTCGACGTGGACGAGCTCGGCGGCTCCGCGATGGCCCTGCAGATTGTGGCCTCGGGCGCCGGACTGGTGATCCTGCCGATGTCCGTGGCACGTCACTTCAATGTCAAGGACACCGTGGCGAGGAAGCTCACCGGCGCGCCCGCGACGGAGATCGCCGTGGCGTGGCGCAGCGACGCGACGGACGAGGTGATCGAGGAGTTCATCGGAATTGTCCGCGGCCGCACTGCGGCGAGCTCCCGCCAGCCTTCGGCGCAGCAGGAGAAACCTAAACGCGAGCCCAAACCGGACCGCCGCGGCCCGGCAGTCAAGAAACCCAAGGTGGCCCAGCGCTATGCGCCGAACCCGGACAAGGGCCGCGGCAAGGGATCCCGGAAGAAGGGGAAGCGCTAAGGGCGGGTTTTCACGCGGATACCACTGTGTGGTCAACCGCGGACCGGGACGTCACGCACGGCAGGCTTTCGGCCGCCGTCAGGGCGTTCGACGCCGGAAATCCGCCTTAGTGCCTCGGTGAGTCTGCCAAGACTTTGCTCTGCGTGACGCCGTCCCCGCAGAGCACGCCGCTTCCATATCCATCGTTGGGCATAGCCGTCCGGGCGCCGGCGCGCATAGGCTCGGATCGTGGACATCGTCGAGTTCCTGACTGCACGAATTAGAGAAGACGAAGCCGCGGCCCTGAAGCTGCTCGGCGACCCCACGCTGGCGGTTTCCGGAGAATGGTACGAACGCCGCTTGCTTCGCGAGTGCGAGGCCAAACGCCGGCTCATTGGCATCATCGAATCGGCCCGCCAGTCCGTGCTGGCGGCGCTGGTCAGCCAGGAACCCGCTGACGCGGGATGGGTGCCGGACGTCATCGAATGGACCACGCTGTCCCTGAACACCCTGGCCCTGCCGTACGCCGACCACCCGGAGTTCCAGGCCCGCTGGCGGATCCCCGGTTAGGAGACTTGGATGCGCTCCACCGGTGCCGGAAACCTGCAGGAAACCTCACGGGCTTACGCTGGTCACACCGCAGCCTCTGCGGTCCGCCGGCCGGCTGGTTCCTGAAGGGATTCCGTCATGCACCTTTTGCCCCGTGAGCAGGAAAAGCTCATGATCGTGGTCGCCGCGGACCTCGCCCGGCGGCGCCAGGCCCGCGGACTGAAGCTGAACTTTCCGGAGGCCGTGGCCGTCATCAGTTACGAACTGATCGAGGGCGCCCGGGACGGCCGGACCGTGGCGGAGCTCATGAGTTACGGAACCACCCTCCTCGGCCGCGAGGACGTCATGGAGGGCGTGCCGGAAATGATCCACGACGTCCAGGTCGAGGCCACCTTCCCGGACGGCACCAAGCTCGTCACCGTCCACGATCCCATCCGTTAGGAGAGCCCCGATGATTCCCGGAGAATACGTTCTCGGCACCTCACCGCTGGTGATCAATGCCGGCCGCGAGGCCGTCGACGTCGCGGTGACCAACACCGGCGACCGGCCCGTCCAGGTGGGCTCGCACTACCACTTTGCCGAGGCGAACCCCGCGCTGCAGTTCGACCGGCAGGCTGCCTATGGCCGCCGCCTGGACATTCCCGCCGGGACCGCGGCCCGGTTCGAACCCGGGGACAGCAGGACCGTGAGGCTGATCGAGCTCGCGGGCCGCCGCGAAGTCTACGGACTGAGCAACGCGGTCAACGGCACACTCGAGACCCGCCTGCATGTTTCCGAAGTCCACGTTGCCGAGCGGAACGGGGATTCACAGTGAGTTTCGAATTGTCCCGGAGGCAGTACGCGGACCTCTACGGCCCGACGACGGGCGACGCCATCCGCCTGGCAGACACCGATCTGTTCCTCGAGATCGAGAAGGACCTCACCGTCTACGGCGAGGAAGTGGTGTTCGGCGGCGGCAAGGTGATCCGCGACGGCATGGGCCAGAACGGCCAGCTGACCCGGGACGGTGACGCCCAGTGGGGCGCCGTGCCGGACACCGTGATCACCAACGTGGTGGTACTGGACTACACCGGCATCTACAAGGCCGACGTCGCGCTCCGGGACGGCCACATCTTCCGGATCGGCAAGGCGGGCAACCCGCAGATTACCGACGGCGTGGACATCGTGATCGGCGCGAGCACCGAGATCATTGCGGGCGAGCGGAAAATCCTGACGGCCGGCGGGGTGGACTCGCACATCCATTTCATCTCCCCGGACCAGGTTCCCACCGCCCTGTGCAGCGGCGTGACCACGATGGTGGGCGGAGGCACCGGCCCTGCTGAAGGCACGAAGGCCACCACAATCACCCCCGGAAAATGGCACATCCAGCGCATGCTGCAGGCCGCCGAAGGGCTGCCCATCAATATCGGCCTGTTCGGCAAGGGGCACGCTTCCGCCGTCGAACCCCTGGCCGAGCAGATCCTTGCCGGCGCAATCGGGCTGAAGGTCCATGAGGACTGGGGCTCCACGACCTCCTCGATCGACACCTCGCTGAAGGTCGCGGACCAATACGACGTCCAGGTGGCCATCCACACCGACACCCTGAACGAGTGCGGCTTCGTGGAGGACACCATCCGGGCCATCGACGGCCGCGTCATCCACACCTTCCATACCGAGGGTGCCGGCGGCGGCCACGCCCCGGACATCATCAAGATCGCCGGGCTGCCCAACGTGCTGCCGGCGTCCACCAACCCCACTCTGCCGTACACGCGCAACACCATCGAAGAGCACCTTGACATGCTCATGGTGTGCCACCACCTGAACCCGGACATCCCGGAGGACGTGGCGTTCGCGGACTCCCGCATCCGGGCCGAGACCATCGCCGCCGAGGACGTCCTGCAGGACCTGGGCGTCTTCGCTATCACGTCTTCGGACTCCCAGGCCATGGGCCGGGTGGGCGAGGTGATCATCCGCACCTGGCAGGTGGCGGACAAGATGAAGAAGCAGCGCGGAGTTCTGAAGGACCCCGGCGGGGGTGTGCACGGCGCTGCCTCGGGTCTGGGCGCGGACAGCGACAATTTCCGGTTGAAGCGCTACGTGGCGAAATACACGATCAACCCGGCCATCGCACAGGGCATGGCTGACTCGATCGGCTCGGTGGAGGTCGGCAAGTTTGCCGATCTGGTGCTCTGGGACCCGGCGTTCTTCGGGGTCAAGCCTGAGCTTGTGCTCAAGGGCGGCCAGATCGCCTACGCCCTCATGGGCGACGCCAACGCCTCCATTCCCACCCCGCAGCCGCGCACCATGCGGCCGATGTTCGCCGCCTACGGCAAGGCGCTGCAGCAGTCCTCCATCACGTTCCTGTCCCAGGCGGCCATCGACGCCGGGGTCCCGGCAGAGCTCGGCCTGGAGAAGGTGATCCGGCCGGTGTCCGGCATCAGAAGCCTCACCAAAGCGGACCTGAAGTACAACGACGCCACCCCGGACATCGAGGTGGACCCGGAGACGTATCAGGTGCGCGTCGACGGCGAGGACGTCACGTGCGAACCGTCAGACGTGCTGCCCATGGCGCAGCGGTACTTCCTTTTCTAGGCCTCCGGAGGAGACGACCATGATCATCGACAAGGTCCTCGGCAACACCCACGACCTTCCGCCCGGGCCGGACCCGTATTTCGGGCTCCACCGGGAAAGGGTGGTGCTGCCCAGTGCCCAGCTGGTCAAACGCATCCAGCGCGTCACCACCGACCACGGGAAGGAACTCGGCATCCGCCTCCCCGCCGGTTCCGGGGACCTGCGCGACGGCGACATCCTGCACGTGGCCGAAACCAACATGATCGTGGTCTCGGTGCTGCCCACCGACGTCCTGGTGATCGCCCCGCGCTCGATCCACGAGATGGGGGTGGTGGCGCACTCCCTGGGCAACCGGCACCTGCAGGCCCAGTTCTTCGACGCCGCCTCGGAGTACGGGGCCGAGGTGATGGTCTGCCAGTACGACCACACCGTGGAGGACTATCTCAAACACGTCGGAGCGCCCTACGACCGCCAGGAGCGCGTGATGCCCGTCCCCTTCCGCCATGCCGAACACTCGCACTAGCCCCTGCCGAGAAGGCTGGGGCACCGCCCCGGAATTGGGGCCGTGCCCGCTTCGCGGTGCCCGCCACGCCGCGGCCCCAAATTCCGGGTCGGCGGCTTGCAGGATCGCTTTTCGGGGGAGGTGACCATGACTTACCAGTTGGCTTTGCAGCAGTTGACGGATTCCGCTTTGCCTACCGGGGCGTTTGCTCACTCCCTGGGGTTTGAGGGTTACATTGAGCGCGGGCTGGTGCACGATGAGGAATCGTTTGGGGTGTGGCTGGGGGCGTTCATTTCCCAGCAACTGACCTATTCGGATGCCCTCGCTATCCGGTTCCTGTATGAGGGTGCTCCTGTTGCTGAACTGGATGCCCTGGTGACGGCCCAGTTGCTGCCCCGGCAGCTGCGCGAGGCCAGCATCAAGATGGGCGGCCGGCTTCTGGAGATCGGCGCCGAGATCTTTCCGTCCACGGAGCTGGCGCAATACCGGGAGCTGGTGAATTCCGGCCGGGCCGCCAGCCACCAGCCGCTGGCGTTCGGCGTCGTCGCACGGTCCCTGGGGGTCCCGCTGGGCGACGCCCTGGCCGCCTACCTGTTCGCCACGGTCACCTCGCTGACACAGAACGCTGTCCGGGCGATCCCGCTGGGACAGAACGCCGGCCAGCGGATCCTGCGGAAGGCGGCCGACTGCGTCGCTGCCGCGGCCGAGCGGGCCGGCCACCTCACACCCGACGACTTTGGGGCCGTCAGCCCCGGACTCGAGATTTCGCAGATGCGGCACGAACGCCAGCGCGCCCGCATGTTCATGAGCTGACCACGAGAAATATGTCTGGAGAAGAATATGTCTGAACCCATCAAGATCGGCATCGGCGGCCCGGTGGGGGCCGGCAAGACCCAGCTCGTCGAACGGCTCACCCGCCACATGAGCCGGGAGATCTCCATGGCGGCCATCACCAACGACATCTACACGATCGAAGACGCGAAAATCCTGGCTGCCAACGGGATCCTCCCGATCGACAGGATCATCGGCGTCGAAACCGGCGGCTGCCCGCACACCGCCATCCGCGAGGACACCTCCATGAACACCGCGGCCATCGAGGAACTGAAGAAGCGGCATCCGGACCTGCAGGTGATCTTCGTGGAATCCGGCGGCGACAACCTCTCCGCCACCTTCAGCCCCGAGCTGGTGGACTTCTCGATCTACATCATCGACGTGGCCCAGGGCGAGAAGATACCCCGCAAGGCCGGCCAGGGCATGATCAAGTCCGACCTCTTCATCATTAACAAGACCGACCTCGCGCCGCACGTCGGCGCGGACCTCGCCGTGATGGAGCGGGACTCCAAGGAATTCCGGGGCGAGAAGCCGTTCTGCTTCACGAACCTCAAAACCGACGAAGGGCTGGAGCGCGTCATCGACTGGGTGCGGCGCGACGTTCTGATGCTCGACCTGGCGCCATGAGCACGACGGCGGCCGTTCAGTCTCAGGCGGTTGTCTCACCCGCGTCCGCTGATCGGCCCGTGATGGGTCACCTTGAGCTTCTTGTCGCTGAGCGTGGGGGACGCTCGGTGGCCACGCACCAGTTCCATCGCGGGGCCTTGAGGGTTTTGAGGCCGCATTATCTGGATGATTCCGGGCAGGTTTGCTATGTGCTGGTCAATCCTGGCGGGGCATATTTGGGGGCTGACCTCTATGTGATTGATGTGGAGGTGGCGGACGGGGCGAAGTTGCTGCTTGCCACGCAGTCGGCCACCAAGATCTACCGGACTCCGGGGTCGTTTGCCGAGCAGCGGATGCGGTTGCGGCTGGGGGACCGGGCCCGGGTGGAGCTCGCCCCGGATCAGGTGATCGCCTACCGGGAGGCCAGCTACCGGCAGAACACGCACGTCACGGTGCGGCCGACGTCGAGCCTCATCATGACTGAAATTGTTACCCCGGGGTGGTCCCCGGACGGGGCCTCGTTCCGGTACGAGGAGCTGCGGCTGCGGACCGAGGTACGGGTCGAGTCCGGGGACTCGGGTGCGGGTGAGAGCGGGCTGCTGGCCCTGGACAATGTGCTCATCCGCCCGCCGCTGGGCGATGTCACCGGCATGGCGTTCATGGAGGGCTTCAGCCACCTGGGGTCGCTGATGGTGGTGGACCCGCGGGTGGACCAGGCCCTGGCTGACGAGCTGCACGCGAGCACTGCCGGTTTCGGCGCCCATACCGGGATTTCGCTCACGGCCGCCATGCTGGGTACGGCCGGGCTAGTGCTGAGGTCGCTCTCAGACAGCACGGAGGAACTCAGGCGGGTTCTGGGGGCAGCCAGCGCACTGCTGCGAAAGCGCTGGTATGGGCAGGATCCCCTGGACCTGAGGAAGTACTAACGGCCACCATGGAACAGATGACAGCGCTGCACAGGCTCTACCGTGAGCGGGCGCACCTGCCGCTGAAGACGCGGCTGCTGGTGACCTTCGGTGCGGTGGCCGCACTGCACGCTGCCACCGTCGTGCTCCTGGCTGTTGGGGCGGCCGGGGGCGGACAACCGCTGACCATCGGACTTGTGCTGACCGCATATTTTGCGGGCGTGAAGCACAGCTACGACTGGGATCACCTCGCCGCGATCGACAATTCCACGCGTAAGTTCGCGGCCGAGCACCGCCATCCGGTGAGCGTGGGCTTCGCGTTTAGCCTGGGCCATAGTTCCGTGGTGATCCTGGCCGGGGTGCTTGTGGTGGCGGGTGCTTCACTGGTGGGGAGTCTCATGGCCGAGGGGACGCCAGGAAACCTGCTGCTCGGCATCATCGGCAGCGGGGTGTCGGGGCTGTTCCTGCTGGCCATGGGCGCCTTCAACGGCGCCGCCTTCGTCCGCACGCTCACGTTCTACCGCGAGGCGCGCAACGGTGCCACGATCTCGCACGAGGACCTGGCCACGCAGGGATTCGTGGCCCGGCTGCTCGCGCGTCCGCTGGCCCGGGTCCAACATCCCCGGAACATCTACGTGATCGGGTTCCTGTTCGGGCTGGGCTTCGATACCGCCACCACGATCGGGCTGTTGGTCATGGCGACGGCGGCCTCGCTGGCCGGCGTTTCCCCGCTCGCCCTGCTGGCGCTTCCGCTGGCCTTCGCTGCCGCCATGACGCTGTGCGACACCATCAACGGCGTGGCGATGATGCGCATGTACCGCTCCGCCCTGACGGATCCGCGGCGCAAACTCGGCTTCAACGCGGTCATTACCGGCATTTCTGCGGTGTCCGCCCTCTTCATTGCGGTTATCACCCTGGGCGGTACCGCGCATGAGGTGTTCGGTCTTGACGATCCGCTGACCAGCTGGCTCGGGTCCGTGGACCTGGGCGACGCCGGTCTGTTGCTCGTGGCGCTGCTGGTGTCCGTCTGGGCTGCGGCCGCGCTGCACGGCCGGGCGTCCGAAGGCACCCGTTAGGGGCGCTGATCACAGCCGCCGAGCCCCCTCCGCCGGCAGCACCGCGAAGACGTCCGGTGTCCGCAGCCCCCGTCCGGCGAAGCCGGCAAGGACCGCCGACCGGACCCGATCGGCGTCGTCCGCAGGAACCAGGGCGATGGCGGACCCGCCGAACCCACCGCCTGTCATCCGGGCTCCGATGGCCCCGTTGGCGCGGGCCGTGTCAACAGCGAGGTTCAGTTCAGGGCAGGAGATCTCGAAGTCGTCCCGCATGGAGCGGTGGCTGGCGTCCAGCAGTTCCCCGATGGCCAGCGGCCCGCGGGCTGCGAGCAGATCCGCGGTCCGGGCGACCCGGTCGTTCTCCGTGACGATGTGCCGGACCCGGCGGAAGGTCACGTCGTCCAGGAGGCGCTCGGCCCGGGGCAGGTCGGCGGCCGCGAGGTCGCGGAGGGCGCCGACGCCCATGGCCCGGGCGCCCCGGAGGCAGGCGGACCGGCGGTCGGCGTACCCGCCGGTGGCGTGGGCGTGCGAGACCTTCGTGTCGATCACGAGGCAGACCAGTCCGGACTCCTCCAAACCGAGCGGCACCGGGCGGGAGGTGAGATCGCGGCAGTCCAGGTAGACGGCGCAATCTTTGGTGCCGAGCATCGAGGCGGACTGGTCCATGATGCCGGTGGGGGCGCCGACCACGTTGTTTTCGGCGCGCCGCCCGATGGCCGCCAGGTCTGCGCGGGCCAGGCCGGCCCCCGTGAGGTCGGACAGCGCCAGGGCGACGGCGCATTCCAGGGCGGCGGAGGAGGACAGCCCGGCCCCGACCGGGACGTTGGAGGACACGAACAGGTCAAAACCCGGGACCGTGATGCCGGCGCGTTCCAGCTCCCACGCCACACCGGCCGGGTACGCGGACCAGCCGGCCGCCTGGTCCGGGGTGAACGTGTCGAGCTCGAAGGCCACCGCTTCCGCGTCGCCGAAGGATGACATTAGCCGCACGGTGCGGTCCGCCCGGGCCGCCACGGCCACGGTGGTGGTGCGGTTGATGGCGAACGGCAGGACGAGGCCGTCGTTGTAGTCGGTGTGCTCGCCGATCAGGTTGACCCGCCCCGGCGCCTGCCACACGCCGTCGGCGTCGCGGCCGAAGTGTTCGGCGAAGGCGCTGGCCGGCGCGTCCGCCAGGGCCGTTCCTGTGGTGTCGGTGGTGGTCATGCCGTTCCTGTCCTGGCGTCGCGGAGCCGGGCCGCGACCTCTTCGGGGGTGGTGTCATTGATGAAGGCGCCCATGGCGGCCTCGGAGCCGGCCAGGAACTTGAGTTTGTCCGCGGCCCGCCGGGGCGAGGTGAGCTGCAGGTGCAGGTTCCCGGACCGGCGGAGCACCGGGTCAAGGGGTGCCTGGTGCCAGGCGCTGATGTACGGCGTCGGGCTGCCATAGAGTGCGTCGAGCCTGCCCAGCAGGTCCGGATAGAGGACGGCGAGCTCGTCACGTTCGGCGCCGGTCAACGCCGCCAGGTCCGGAACCTGGCGGTGCGGCACCAGATGGATTTCCAGCGGCCAGCGCGCGGCGAACGGCACGTAGGCGCTAAAGAACTCGCCCTCCATCACCATCCGGTCGCCGTCGGCCCGTTCACTGGCCACGATGCTCCCGGTCAGGGTGGCCGTCCCGCCCGCTGCCTCATGGAACCGCCCGGCGGCCGCGGCCATTACCGCGGCCCGGGGCGTGACATACGGGTAGGCGTAGATCTGGCCGTGCGGGTGATGCAGGGTCACGCCGATGTCCTGGCCGCGGTTTTCGAAGCAGAACACCTGTGCCACGCCGGGCAGGGCGCTGAGCGCCTCCGTCCGGTGCGCCCAGGCATCGATCACGGTGCGCACACGCCTGGTGCTGAGCGCGGCGAACGTCCCCGTGTGCTCGGGCGTGAAGGCCACCACCTCGCACCGGCCGCCAGCCAGCCCGCGGCTGCCCCAGCCCGGCGCGGCCGGGGCCGCGGCGAAGTCCGGACCGAGCGAGGGGAAGCGATTTTCGAACACGGCGACGTCGTAGTCCGCGGCCGGGATCTCCGACGGCCGCGCGTCGGTGCTCGGGCACAGCGGGCACTCGTCCGCCGGCGGCAGGTGCGTCCTGTGCTGCCGGTGCGCGGCGACCGCCACCCATTCCCCGGTCAGCGCGTCGTACCGGATTTCTCCGGACGGGCCGCGTTCGGGAAGCTCCCGGCGGTCCCTGGACGGGCGTCGCAGGGGGTGTGCGGTGTCGTCAAAATACAGGAGCTCGCGCCCGTCGGCGAGGCGCGTGCTGGTCACCGCGGACACCGACGCCGGGGCGTCAACGCGGCCAAGGATGCTGGTCATGGCGATTCCTTCAGGGATGGGGACAGGCTATGCCGGTCCGAAGTCAGCGGTCAGACGGCCTGGACGTGCAGAAGCAGGGCGTGCTCCGGGTTCAGGGCCGGAAGGGGCAGGCCGACATGCTGGAGGAAGGCGCCGGACGCGACGGCTCCGTCTTCCAGCCAGGCGGGCGGCTGGACCTGGGTGAAAGTGTGCGCGTAATCGCCGTCGAGGGGTGTCGGCAGCTCCGCCCGGACTCGGTAGGTGCGCTTCGGGTCAAGGCCCGGCAGCGAGGCCAGTCCGGGGACCTCGGCCGGGGCGGACGCCAGGGACACGGCCGCGAACAGGGCCTCGCCGGCGTCGTGCGCCACCACACCGTGGACACTCAGGGTGGGCTCGGCGGTGTCGGCGTTCACGCGCTTGCCAGAGTGGATCAGTGCGCGGTGGCGCTTGTAGAGCGCGATTGCCCGGCTCAGCGTGGCCCGCTCCTCGTCCGTGGCGGCGCGGATGTCCCATTCCATGCCGAAATGGCCGAAGAGGGCCGTGATGGCGCGGAAGGAGATGTCGTGGGTGCGGGCCGTGGTGTGCGAGGTGGTGGGGCCGATGTGCGCTCCGACGAGTTCGGGGGGAAGAACTGCCTGGGTCCATCGCTGGATGGTCTGGCGTTCCAGCGCGTCGTTGCAGTCCGAGGCCCAGACCCGGTCGGTGCGCTGCAGGATGCCGAGATCCACCCGACCCCCGCCGGAGGAGCAGCTTTCGATCTCCACGTTCGGGTGGGCTGCCTTGAGCGCGTCGAAGAGACGGTAGGCGGCGAGTGTCTGGTCGTGGACGGACGGGCGGCCGCCGCGGCCGTGCTCGGTGAGGTCGCGGTTCTGGTCCCACTTGAGGTAGCTGATGGTGTTCTCGCGCAGCAGGGCGTCGAGGCGGTCGTAGATGTACTGCCAGGCCTCCGGGTTGGCGAGGTCCAGGACATGCTGATGGCGCCACGTGTGCGGGAGCCGGCCGCCGTCCTTGTAGGAGAGCGCTGACGGGCCGACCACCCAGTCCGGGTGCTCGCGGGCGACGTCGGAGTCCAGGTTGACCATCTCCGGCTCCACCCACAGGCCGAATTCCATGCCGTGGCCGGTGACGGCCTCGATCAGCGGGGTGAGGCCGTCGGGCCACAGGCCCTCGTCGACGTACCAGTCGCCGAGGCCCGCGTGGTCGTCTCGGCGGCCGCGGAACCAGCCATCGTCCAGGACAAAGCGTTCGACGCCGAGCCCGGCGGCCGCATCGGCCAATTCGAGCAGGGGTTCGAGGCGGTGGTCAAAATACACGGCCTCCCACGTGTTGAGCACCACCGGGCGTACGCGCCCGGATGTGGTGTCCACGTGCTGCGGCCGGGCCCGGAACCAGTCATAGAAGGCCTCGGTGATGCCGTCCAGGCCGCGGCCGGAGTAGGCGGCGAAGAGCGGCGGCGTCCGGTAGCTTGTGCCGGGCTGGAGCACCACTTCGCCGGAGCCGAGCAGCTCCGCGGCGCCGAGCATGCTCCGGCCGTTGCTAAGGCTGTCGAGGTATTGCTCGTGGTTGCCGCTCCAGCCGAAATGCGTGGCCCAGACCTGGCCGCCGCGGTTGGAGAAGCCCGCGGTCCCGGCGGCCACAAGCAGTGACGAGTCGTGGCCGGTGCGGCCGTGCCTGCCGGTGCGGACCCAGGTGCCCTGCTGGATGGCGTGCCGCTGCGGGTGCTTTTCGCGGCACCAGCGTCCGGTGAGGTCGAGCAGTTCCGTGGCGTCCCGGGGCACCGGCAATACCGAGGCCAGTTCCTCGAGCTGGTAGGCGGCCGTGCCGCTATTGGTGAGCGTGTGCGCCAGCTCCAGCAGGCCGCCCGGGTGAAGGGTGAGCTCGGAGCGGACCTCGAGACCGGCGTCGGCGTCCCGGTGGATGATGATGACCCCGCGGCCGCCGTCGAGCACCTCGGCGGAAACCACCCGCAGGGCCGGCGAGAAGTCCCGACCCGGGAGGCCGTCGGCGCTCCGGTGCCCGCGCAGCCCGGGCCGCCCGGCCCAGCCGGAGGAGGCCTGCGGGAGCAGCCCGGCGGTGACCGGGATGTCGAGGGCGGAGTGAGTGACCGGCCCGCGGATGATCGCCAGATCGGGGAGGTGGTCGCCGAGGTCGGCGCCCCAATGGACGATCTCGGCTTCGCCGGAGTCGAAAGCCAGCAGGAGGCTGGTGCCGGCAGAACGCAGGTGCACGGGGTGCATGGGGATTCGCTTTCAGTAGTGCGGAAGTCAGGTGCTGGTGCGCGGGATCCGGGATGGGGATCCCGCGCACCGGGCGCCGCCGTTGCGGTCGGCTGCGGCTCCAGGGGCTTACTTGCCGAACAGGTCTATTTGCTGACCAGGTCTATTTGTTGAACGGGCCTATTTGTTGAAAAGGGAGTTGACCTGGTCGTTGGCCTGGGAGAGGGAACTGGCCGGCTGCTTGCCCGAGACCACGGCATCCATGGCCGGCTTCATGATGCCGTCCACCTTGGCCGCCTTGTCCGCGATGGGGAACAGGAAGGTGGTGTCCTCCTTGACTTGCTGGGTGAAGGGGGTGACGTCGACGCCCTTGGCCTTGAAGGCGGCCTCAGCCTTGTCCGAGGAGGATTTGATGGCGGGGAACACCACGGCCTTGGAGGCCACGACGTCCTGGCAGGCGGCGGAGCCCAGGTACTCGGCGAACTTCACGGCGGCGGCGGGCTTCTTTGTGCCGGCCCAGACGGAGTCGGCCAGACCGTTGAACATGGAGGCGCGCTTGCCGTCGGGGCCGGTGGGGGTCGGGGCAATTCCGACATTGACTCCCTTGTAGCCCGTGTACTGGCCGATCATCCATGAACCGTGGGCGTTGATCACCGATTTACCGGCGGCGAAGGTGTCCGCCATGCTCGCACCCACGGTGGTCTCCAGCTTGGGCATGTAGCCCTTTTCTGACAGGCTGGCGAACCAGGCGATGGACGCCTGGAACTTGGGGTCGTCGTAGTTGAAGTGTGTGCCCCACGGGTTCTTGTCCGTGTGCGTCCACCCGGTGGTGCCGGTTAGGTAGCTCCACTCGGTCTGGCCCTGGCCGGAGCCTGAGCTGTTCAGGCCGAGGCCGTAGACGGCCACGTTCGTCTTGTCGAAGCCGGGCTCGTCCCCGCGCTTGCCGTTCTTGTCGACGGTCAGGTGCGCGATCGCCTTTTCATAAGTGCCGCCGTCCTGCGGGTTCCAGGTCAGCGCCTTCATCTGGCTATCGGTGACGCCGGCGGCGCCGGTGAGCTTCTTGTTGTAGAACAGGGAGATCGTGTCCCAGTCCTTCGGGAGACCGTAGCGCTTGCCGTCCTCGCCCACCCAGAGGTCGGCCAGGCCCTTGTTGTACTTGGTGACGTCGACGTGGTCATTGGCGACGGCGTCGTCCAGGGCCAGGAGCTGGCCGGTCTTGGCGAATTCGGGGTACTTGGCGAGGTGGTCGGTGAAGACGTCCGGGGCGGTGCCGGCGACGAACCCGTTCGTCAGGGTGCTCCAGTAATCGTCCCAGCCGCGCTGGGTGATCTTGACGGTGATGTCCGGATTGGCTGTGTGGAAGTTATCAGCGCACTGCTGGTAGGCCGGAAGCTGATTGGCGTCCCAAAGCCAGTAGCTGATCTCGCCCTTGGCTTCCTCGCCCGAGGCGCCTCCGCCGCTTCCGCAGGCGGAGAGGGCGAGGACAGCGGCGGCCGCGGCGGCGAGGGCGCCGACTGCTTTCTTGCCGGTTGCTTTCGTGTACATGGGGGTCCTTTCGGGACTCTGTTTTTCGGGATGGTGTCTTTGGGATGGTGTCTTTTGGGATGGGGCGCGGCTGAAACGTCCAGCACGGGGTTTCTGGGTGGGGCTTACTTGATTCCGGAGAAGCCGATGGAGTTGACGATCCTCTTGCCGAAGGCGACGAAGAGCAGAAGGACCGGCAGGGCAGAGATGAGGGTGGCGGCCATGAGGCCGGACCAGTCCGGCGCACCCTGGGGTGACTGGGACTTGAAGACGCCCAGGCCGACAGTGAGCACGCGGACGTTGTCCTGGTTGCCGACCAGCAGCGGCCAGAAGTATTCATTCCACTGCCCGATGAACGTCAGAAGCGCCAGGGTGGCGATCGGTGCCGCGGCGTTGGGCAGCACAATCTGGAAGAAGATGCGCAGGTGCTTGGCGCCGTCGAGCATGGCCGCCTCCTCGACTTCGCGGGACATGTTCAGGAAGAACTGCCGCAGGAAGAAGATCGCGAACGGGGTCATGAAGAGGTAGGGCAGCACCATGCCAAGCATGGTGTTCAGGAGGCCGAGGTTCTTGATGAGCAGGAAGTTGGGCAGGGCGGTGAAGATCGGCGGCACCATCATGGTGGCCAGGAAGAGGCTGAAGACGGCGTTCCGGCCCCGCCAGCGCAGCCGGGAGAAGGCATAGGCGGCCATGGAGCTGAAGAAGACCGCGCCGGCGGTGGTGACCGCGGAGAAGATGACGGTGTTGCGCAGGTAGATCCAGAAATCGATCTTGGCCCCGGAGCCGCCCTCCGCCATGGACTCCTGGGCCGTCTGGAGGCCGAAGACCCGCTTGTACGCGCCGAGGTTGAAGTCGGCCGGCAAGAGGTTGGAGGCGTTGGAAGCCAGTGCGCTGTTGGATGACAGCGACGTCCGGAGCACCCAGTAGAAGGGCAGTATCGAGACCGCGACCGCAAGGACCACGAGGGCCCAGGCTCCGGCGCGGCGCCAGTTGAGGCGGCGTGACCGGGCGGGAATGGCTGATGTGGCAGTAGTCATGCTGGGACTCCTTAGTCCAGGTCCGACTCGTTGCCCCTGAGGAACTTCATCTGGATGAAGGCCACCAAGGCGAGGATGACGAAGAGGATGACAGCGAGGGCCGAGCCGTAACCGAAGTCGGATTCCGTGAAGGCACGCTGATAGATGTAGTACTGCAGGACGCGGCTGGCGTTGATCGGGCCGCCCTGGGTGGTGACGGCGACGGTGTCGAAGACCTGGAACGAGCCGATGACGGTGACCACCAGGACCAGCACGATGACGGGCCGGAGCAGCGGCATGGTGATCTTCCGGAAGGTCTGGAAGGGTGAGGCGCCGTCCAGGTTGGCGACCTCGTACAGGTGCTGCGGGATGGCCTGGAGGCCGGCGAAAATCAACAGGGCCGTGTAGCCCATGTGGCGCCAGGTATTAATCAGGGCCTGGGTGGGGATGGCCCATTCCTCGTTGCCGAAGAAGGCGATCCGGGGCAGTCCCATGGCGTCGATGAGGTTGTTGACGATGCCGATCTGGTAGTCCAGCAGCCAGAACCACAGGAGCGCGGCGATGACGTTGGCCATCAGGTAGGGCAGCAGCAGGCTGCCGCGGATAAAGGTCGACTTGGCGACCCGGTGCATCAGGAGGGCCAGGCCGAGGGCCAGCGCCGTCTGCAGCACGATGTTGATCAGCACGTACTCGGTGGTGACGCCCAGCGCGTTCCAGAACAGCGGGTCCTTGGCGATGGCCGCGTAGTTGGCGCCGCCGATCCACTTCGGTGTGCCGAGGATGTTGTATTCGGTGAAGCTCAGGTAGAGGCCCCGGATGCTCGGCACCAGGTAGAAGACCACGAAGCCGAGCATGGCCGGGGCGATGAAGAAGAGGGCGACCCTCAGGTCGCTGCGGGGTCGGCGCCGGGCGCGGGGGGCAGCGCTGCCCGGTCCCGTGCCGCTCGCCTTGCGGGCCGGAACGGCTCCGCGGGCAGTTGTGGTGGTCATTGGTGGTTCCTCCGCAGTTACGTGGATGCTGTGACGTGGATTACAACTGAGGCTTGAATCTACACGAGTAACTTTCTAATGCGCAACCATTTCTTTTATGTTTCCGGGCGGAAAAATTTCGCTCACCATCAGGTATTGACTCGAGTAGAAACGGATGTGAAACTTGCGTGCATGACGTTCTCACTAGGCATTGTTGGCGCCGGGCAGTTCGCAGGCGCCTTCGCCAAACTCTTCGACGCCCATCCCGCGATTTCTGAGGTCCATGTCACCGACGTCCTCCCGGAACGGGCCGAGGCCCTCCGGGCCCGGCTCGGCCTGGCCGGGACCTATCCCAGCTTCGAGGCCATGCTCGACGGCGGCCTCGACGCCGTGGCGATCTTCACCCAGCGCTGGACGCACGGACCGCTGGTGCTCCAGGCGCTCCGGGCGGGCAAGCATGTGTACTCGGCAGTGCCGATGGCCGTCACCGAGGACGAAATCGCCCGGATCATCGACGCCGTCCGGGAGACGGGCCTGACCTACATGATGGGCGAGACAAGCTACTACAACCCGGCCACCGTCTATGCCCGCAAGCGCAAGGCCGAAGGCGCCTTCGGCCGCATCTTCTATGCCGAGGGCGACTACGTCCACGATATGGATCTCGGCTTCTACGAGGCCTACCAGTACAGCGGCGGGGAGGACTGGAAGCGCACCGCCAGCTACCCGCCGATGCTGTACCCGACCCACTCCACCGGCGGCGTGCTGGGCGCGATCGGCGGCCATGCCGTCAGCGTCAGCTGCATTGGCGTCCCCGACGACCGCGGCGACGGCGTGTTCGACAAGGACGTCAGCATGTTCGGCAACGACTTCTCCAATGCCACCGCGCTGTTCGAGCTCTCCACCGGCGGGTCCATGCGCATTAACGAGATGCGCCGCGTCGGCTACCCCTCCCACCTGCGCGAAAGCCGCTTCCGGTACTTCGGCACCGACGCCAGCTTCGAGCAGCTGGCCACCGTCAGCGTGTGGCAGGACAAGGAGTCCGTGACCGACGTCAGCGCCGAACTGGCCACCGCGGCCACGCTCGGCGCCGACGATCCGGCGCTGGCCGGTGTCGCACCTGCCCTGCGGGACGCGTTCAGCTCCGGGCTGGCCGCCGTGCACGACGCCGGCCGGCTCCCCGCCGAGTTCCGCGGACTTCACAACGGGCACGAGGGCAGCCATCACTTCCTGGTGGATGACTTCGCCACCGCCGTTGACACCGGCACGCTCCCGCCCGTCAATGCCTGGGAAGCCGCCCGCTACACCCTCCCGGGGATCGTGGCGCACGAGTCCGCCCTCCGCGGCGGCGAGCGGCTGCCCGTGCCGGACCACGGCGACGCGCCGGCCAGGTTGTCGGCGGGATCCGGCGCGGAAGGGCCCCACCGAGAAGGACCCTGCGGGGAAGGATCTGAAGGGGAAGGCTTTGCCGGCAAAGCCCGGCGGTAGCATGGTCACTGTGCCACACTCGCCCACCTCCGCCAGGCCCACGATCACCCGCAAAGACGTGGCCAGGCTGGCCGGCGTCAGCACCGCCGTCGTCAGTTATGTAGTGAACGGCGGCCCCAAACGGGTTTCCCCGGTGACCGCCGCGAAGGTCCGGGAGGCCATCAGCGCCCTCGGGTACCGGCCGAACGCCGCGGCGAGGGCACTGAAACTGGGCTCCAGCGAGATGCTCGGCATGGTGGTCCCGGACACCACCAACCCCTTCTTCGCCACCCTGGCCCGCGCCGTGGAGGAAGCCGCAGCCGCGCGCGGTTACGCCCTGCTGCTGGCCAACTCGGGCGGATCGGCGGCCAATGAGCGCCGGCAGGTCAGGAATCTCGCCAGCCGCCGGGTGGACGGGGTCTTCCTCTCCAGCGTGCTGTTCGAACCCGATCTGACCGAGCTGGAGCATTCGGAGATTCCCGCCGTGCTGCTTAACCACAGCACCGAGGTGCCGGGCTTCAACTCGGTGGGCGTGGAGCTGCAGGAAGGCTCCCGGCGGGCCGTCGAGCACCTGGTGGGCCACGGCCACCGCAACATCGCGCTGGTCATGGGCATGAACTCCGGCAATGATCTCGATGGCCGCGAGGTCGGGTGGCAGCAGGGCCTCGCGGAGGCGGGCCTCCCGGAAGGGCCTATTCTGCGTTGCAACTTTGACCGGCAGGGCGGCTACCGGGCCGGGCAGCGGCTGGTCGCGGCCGCGGACCGGCCCACCGCCGTGTTTGTCAGTTCCGACCTGCAGGCGGTGGGGCTGCTGCGCGCGGTGTCCGAGGCCGGCCTGCGCGTCCCCGAGGACCTGGCGGTCTTCTCCTTCGACGGCTCGGCCGAGGCGGAGTACAGCTGGCCGCCGCTGAGCACGGTCGCGCAGCCTGTGCAGGCCATGGCCGAGGCTGCCGTGGAGGCGCTCATCGACTTCGACGGTGTGTCTCCCACTCGGAACCGGACCTTCCCCGTGGACCTGGTCCTCCGCGCGTCGTGCGGCTGCGTGCCCGTGCCCGCAGCCGTGCCGGGCGCGTAGCGCCGCCGGGGCTTCACCGGCCGGGCGTGCGTTACTCCGCGTGCACCGCTGACTGGCGTTCCTCTGAACGGTCCAGATAGGCCAGCAGAAGGTCTCCGGCGCGGCCCGGGTCTCCGGCTTCCAAGGCCGCGCAGATTTCCTCGTTGTCCGCCAACCAGCCCCGGTAGAAGTGCGCGTCCAGGGTGGCCTTGTGGAAGAAGAGCCGCATCTCGGCCAGGACCTGGGCCATGATCGTGTCCAGCCGCCGGCTGCCGGCCAGGGCCACGATCGCGCCGTGGAAATGCTGGTTGGCGTTGCCTAGGCCTTCTTCGTCGTCGGCGGCGGCCGCGGCCTTGCCTTCCTCCACCGCCGCTCGGACCGCTGCCACCCGTTCGGGGCTGCCGCCGCCGCGGATGGCGCTCACCTCGATGGCGCGGCGCACGGCGTAGACGTCGTGGATGTCGCCGGGCTCGAGGCTGGCCACGAAGACGCCCCGGTTCGGGTGGCGGACCACGAGGCGTTCGGCCGCCAGCTCGGCGAAGGCCTCCCGGACCGTGTTCCGGGAGACGCCCAGGTCCTCCGCGATGGTCGATTCCGTGAGCCGGGCTCCCGGCAGCAGCAGCCCCTCGGCCAGCTGCAGGCGCAGTTCTGCCGCCACCCGGTCCGCCACGGACGGAACCGCCACGCGCAGCCGGGCCGCCGCGCCCAGCGCGGCACCAGCTCCGGCATCGCGCTTGTTCCCTGCCGCGGCTCCGGGCGCTGCTGTTTGCTGCCTGGCGGAAAGGACTCGGGATCCCGATTCGGAGCTGGTCATACTCCAGAATTTACACGATCGTCACATCGTGGGATTGAAGGATCGTTGAACAATCTGAACTTTTGGTGCATCCTAGAAGGGCACAACCATGAGATGAGGATCACAATGGCAACGATCGACCTGAACAGCGACGTCGGCGAGTCGTATGGACGCTGGACGCTGGGCGACGATCTGGCGATGTTCCGCTCCGTCTCCAGCGCCAACGTGGCGTGCGGATTCCATGCCGGCGACCCCAGCGTGATCCGCCGGACCTGCCGCGAGGCCGTCACCGCCGGCGTCAGGATCGGCGCACACGTCGGCTACCGCGACCTCGCAGGCTTCGGCCGCCGGTTCCTGGACATCGATCCGGGCGAACTGGCGGACGACGTCGTCTACCAGATCGGTGCGCTGCAGGCGCTGGCCGCGGCCGAGGGCGGCAAGGTCACCTACGTCAAGCCGCACGGCGGACTCTACAACGCGATCGTGTCGCACACCGCCCAGGCGCGGGCCGTCGTCGACGCCGTGAAATCGGTGGACCCGAACCTGCCGATCCTGGGCCTCCCTGGCTCCGAGGTGCTGCGCCTGGCCGAGGCCGCCGGGCTCAGGGCCGTCACGGAAGCCTTCGCTGACCGTGCCTACAACCCGGACGGCACGCTGGTCTCCCGCACGTTCCCCGGAGCCGTGCTGCACGACCACGCAGAAGTCACCGAGCATGTCCTGCGGATGGCCACCGACTCCGCCGTCCGCACAATCGACGGCTCCATCCTGAAAATCCGCGCCGAGAGTATCTGCGTGCACGGCGACTCGCCAGGAGCCGTCACCATGGCCGCTGCCGTCCGCGCTGCGCTCACCGCCGCCGGGATCGAAACCGCCGCGTTCGTCTAAGCCCGTTTACGGCTGATCCGCGGCACACCCCACCACTGCACACACCAAGCAACAGGCAGCACCCCCGCACACCTGGAGGAAAATCATGACCACACCGCAGCAGGCCGCTCCGGCCGCCAGCAAGAGGAAGCTGCCGCCCGGCGCTCTCAAGGCGTACATCGCCAGCCTGACCGGCACGTCGCTGGAATACTACGACTTCGCGATCTACTCCGTGGCCTCGGCGCTGATCTTCCCCAAGATCTTCTTCCCCGTTGGCGATGAGCTGGTCGGCCTGCTGCTCTCCTTCTCCACCTTCGCGGTCGGCTACCTGGCCCGCCCCATCGGCGGCGTGATCTTCGGCCGGCTCGGCGACAAGATCGGCCGCAAGCACGTCCTGGTGGTCACCCTCATGCTGATCGGCGTCGCCACCGTGCTCATAGGTGTGCTGCCGGACTACGCGGCCATCGGTGTCGCCGCCCCGGCCATCCTGGTCCTGCTGCGCCTGGCGCAGGGGATCGGCGTCGGCGGCGAATGGGGCGGAGCCGTCCTGCTCTCCAGCGAATTCGGCAATGCCCGCAAGCGCGGCTTCTGGTCCTCGGCTGCCCAGATCGGCCCGCCGGCGGGCAACCTGATGGCCAACGGCGTCCTGGCCCTTCTCGCCGCGACCCTCAGCACCGAGGCCTTCCTTTCCTGGGGCTGGCGCGTGGCCTTCCTCGCCTCCGCCGTGCTGGTGGTCTTCGGCCTCCTGATCCGGCTCAAGCTCGAGGAAACCCCCGTCTTCAAGGCCATCCAGGCCCACGGCGAGGCGCCCAAGGCCCCCATCAAGGAGGTCTTCACCAAGGAACCCCGCGCCCTCGTGGCCGCCGCCCTGTCCCGCATCTGCCCCGACGTGCTCTACTCCCTCTTCACGGTTTTCATTGCCCTCTACGCCACCAAGCAACTGGGCATGACCACGGGCAACGTCCTCGGCGCCATCCTGATCGGCTCCGCCTTCCAGCTGGTGCTGATCCCCGCCGCCGGGGCCCTTACCGACCGCTTCAACCGCCGGCTGGTCTACGGCATCGCCACTGTCGGTACCGCCCTGTACATACCCCTCTTCTTCCTCATGATCCAGGGCAAGTCGGTGCTCATGCTGACCATCGGCGTCGTGATCGGGCTCGCGTTCCACGCCTTCATGTACGGCCCGCAGGCCGCCTTCATTACCGAGCAATTCCCGGCCCGCCTGCGCTACGCCGGCAGCTCGCTGGCCTACACCCTCGCCGGTGTGATCGGCGGCGCCGTGGCACCGCTGATCTTCACCGCCCTCTACGCCGCGACCGGCAACTGGTACATCATCGCCGCGTACCTGGCCGTCGCCGCCGTCGTGACAGTGATCGGTCTGGTCATCGGACGGAACCCCCACACCGAGGAAGAAGAGCGGCTCCTGCAGGAAGCCCACGCCTGAGCGGCACGGACCTTCCCAGAAAACGGCGGCAATGATGGAGACAGCAATGGAAACCCTGGCAGTTCAAAAGGACACGGCCCGCAAGGTCCGCGCCGTGCGGGCCGTGGGAACGCGCGCGGTCCTCGCCGAGCTCTCCGGGACCCAGGACGTCCTGGCGCTGCAGGCGCTGCTGCTCGAAAAGCCCCTTCCCGGGCAGCTGGACATCCTGGCCGCGGCCGAGACCGTCCTGGTCAAGGCCGATTCCCCGGCCTCGGCCCGGCGCATCGCCGCCCGGCTCCTGCAGCTCGACCTGACCGCTCCCGTGCAGCGCGGCGGCGAGCTGGTGGTGATCGACACCGTGTACGACGGCGAGGACCTCGCCGAAGTCGGCCGGCTCACCGGCCTGGGAGCCGAGGGCGTCATCGCCGCCCATTCCGGCCAGGTCTGGACCGTGGCGTTTGCCGGCTTCGCGCCCGGATTCGGCTACATGGTGGGGGAGAACCAGCAGCTGGAAGTGCCCCGCCGCGGCTCGCCGCGCACTGCCGTCCCCGCAGGCTCCGTGGCGCTGGCCGGCAACTACTCGGCCGTGTACCCGCGCCGGTCCCCGGGCGGCTGGCAGCTGATCGGGCGAACCGATGCCCGGATGTGGGACCTGGACCGGGACCAGCCTGCCCTGGCTGCCCCCGGCCACCGGGTACAGTTCCGTCCCGTCCGGGCCGCAGTCACGCTGGCCGGACGGTCAGTCGAGGAACCCGGCGCGCCGGAACCGGCCGGACAGGACGTGACCTCCGGACTCCGGATTGTCTCGCCGGGCATGCTGAGCCTGGTCCAGGATCTCGGCCGGCACGGCCACTCCGGCCTCGGCGTCTCCGCCGCCGGTGCGCTGGACCGGGCCTCGCTGCGCCGGGCCAACCGCCTGGTCGGGAACGCGACGTCGGCCGCCGCCGTCGAGACCGTCGCCGGTGGACTCAAGGTCCGTGCGGTGCGGGACCAGGTTCTCGCCGTCGCCGGGGCGCCGTCGAGACTGACCATCGAGTCGGCGCCCGACAGCGCCGGGGACACCCGGCACCGCACCGTGCCGATGGCCACCCCGTTCGCGCTCCTCGACGGCGAAACACTCAGCCTGGGTGCGCCGCACAGCGGTTTCCGCAGCTACCTCGCAGTCCGGGGCGGGGTGGACACCGCCCCGGTACTCGGCAGCCGCTCCACAGACACGATGTCCGGGATCGGTCCCGCGCCTCTGGCTGCCGGGCAGGTTCTTGCCGCCGGCGGAGAGGCCGAATCCGGCGTCGTTGGCCATCCCGAACTGCAGCCGGAATACCCGGGGACCGGCGTGACCGTCCTCGACGTCGTCCCCGGCCCCCGCGCGGACTGGTTCGATCAGGCCGCCCTGGACGCCTTCACCGGCCAGGACTGGTCCGTTCTGCCGCAGTCCAACCGGGTCGGCATGCGCCTGGACGGGACCCCGCTGCAGCGCAGCCGCCAGGGCGAGCTGGCCAGCGAAGGCACCGTCGCCGGCGCCGTCCAGATCCCGCCGGAGGGCCTGCCCGTGCTCTTCCTGGCCGACCATCCGGTCACCGGCGGCTACCCGGTCATCGCGGTCGTGGTTGACACCCAGCTGGACCTCGCCGCGCAGGTCCCCATCGGCGGCAGGATCCGCTTCCGCTGGACCGAATCCGACCCGAACCTGGCGCCGGCCAGCCCCGACGCCACCCCCGAGCCTGCCGGCACCGAACACGCCACCCCCGACGAAGAAGTGAGTAACTGATGCGCAAGGTCCTGATCGCCAACCGCGGAGAAATCGCGGTCCGTATAGCCCGGGCCTGCGACGACGCCCAGCTGGCGTCCGTCGCCGTGTACGCCGACATCGACGCCGATGCCCTGCACGTCTCCGCCGCGGACGAAGCGTTCAGCCTGAACGGCAACTCACCCGCAGACACCTACCTGAACATTCCCAAGCTCCTCGCCGTGGCGGCCGAGTCCGGAGCCGACGCGGTCCACCCCGGCTACGGATTCCTCTCCGAGAACGCCGACTTCGCCCAGGCCGTCCAGGCCGCCGGGCTGACCTGGATCGGCCCCAGCCCGGACGCGATCCGGCTGCTCGGCAACAAGATCACCGCCCGCGACGCTGCCGTGAGGGCCGGCGCGCCACTGGTCGCCGGCAGCGACGGTCCGGTGGACACGGCCGCCGAGGCCCGCGCCTTCGCCGAGCAGCATGGCCTCCCCATCGCCATCAAGGCAGCTTTCGGCGGCGGCGGGCGCGGCATGAAAGTGGTCCGGGCTCTGGACGAGGTGGAGGAAGCCTTCGATTCGGCCGTCCGTGAAGCCGTGGCCGCCTTCGGCCGCGGTGAGTGCTTCGTGGAGCGCTACCTGGACCGTCCCCGCCACGTCGAGGCCCAGGTCCTGGCGGACGCGCACGGCAACGTGGTGGTGGTCGGAACCCGCGACTGCTCCCTGCAGCGCCGGCACCAGAAGCTGCTTGAGGAGGCTCCCGCGCCGTTCCTGAGTGCGGAGCAGACCACACTGATCTACGCCGCCGCCAAGGCGGTCTGCCGGGAAGCCGGCTACTCCGGCGCCGGCACGGTGGAATTCCTGGTCGCGGCGGACGGGACGGTGGCATTCCTCGAGGTCAACACCCGTCTGCAGGTGGAGCACCCCATCACGGAGGAAACCACCGGGATCGACCTCGTCCAGGAGCAGTTCCGGATCGCCGCCGGGGAGCCGCTGCGCCTGACCGAGGACCCTGCGCCGCGCGGGCACGCCTTCGAATTCCGGCTCAACGCCGAGGACGTGGGCCGCGGCTTCCTGCCCTCGCCCGGCACCATCGGCGAGTTCGCCGGTCCCACCGGCCCGGGCATCCGGCTCGACACCGGGGTCCGCTCCGGCTCCTTCGTGGCGCCGCAGTTCGACTCCCTGCTCGCGAAGCTGATCGTCACCGGCGCGGACCGCCAGCAGGCCCTGCGCCGCGCCCGCCGGGCCCTCGCCGAAATGCGCATCACCGGGGTTGCCACCGTGCTGCCGTTCCACCGGGCCGTGCTGGAATCCCCGGACTTCACGTCCGAGACCGGGCTGGGCATCCACACCCGATGGATCGAAACCGACTTCGCGGACAATGTCTCCATCTCCGCCGATCCGGACTTCAGCACCGCCGCGCCCGACGGCGCACGCCGCACCATCACGGTTGACGTGGACGGGCGACGCCTTGCCGTCGGCCTGCCGGCCGATCTGCTGGACGGCTGGGCACGCTCCGGCGGACCCCTGCCCGCCGGCGTGTCCCTGGAAGCAGCGTCCGACGGCGGCGCCGCCGCTGCCGACCCGGCCGAGCTGTGCGCCGACATGGCCGGGACCGTGGTGAAGTGGCTCGTCGAGCCGGGCGCCGAGGTCTCGGCAGGGGACCCGGTGGTGGTCCTTGAAGCCATGAAGATGGAAACCCAGGTCTCCGCGCACCGGGACGGCACTGTCACGGACGTCTGCGCCGGAGCCGGCGGGGTTGTCACGGCCGGAGCGGTGCTGGCGCTCATCGGCTAGCTGCTCTAAGGGAGTGCACCGGCCCGTTCCGCCGTGCGGAAGCGGCCCGTTGGTGTGTGGGGCGCGGGCAGTCATGGGGGCCGTCCTGCTTTCGAATGCAACCCGAGCGGGCGCATCCGTGTCAGGATCAGTTATGGCCGACCGTTTGATGTTGCTCGACACCGCGTCGCTGTACTTTCGCGCGTTCTATGGCGTGCCCGACACGATCCGCCGGCCCGACGGCACGCCGGTCAACGCCGTTCGAGGGCTGCTCGACATGATTGCTCGGCTGACGACCGACTACGGCGCGACGCATCTGGTTGCGTGCTGGGACGACGATTGGCGTCCGAAGTGGCGGGTCGCCCTCATCCCGAGCTACAAGTCGCACCGGGTCGCGGAAGTGGTGGCCGGCGGCCCCGATGTGGAGATCGTGCCGGACGCGCTCGAGGCCCAGATTCCGATGATCCGCCGGGTGCTCGGGCTCGCCGGCATCGCCATCGTCGGGGCAGCCGAACATGAGGCCGACGACGTCATCGGCACCTACGCCAGCCACGCCCGGCTGCCGATTGACGTGGTGACGGGCGACCGCGACCTCTTTCAGGTCGTCGACGACGCCCGTCAGGCACGGGTGATCTACACCGCCCGCGGCATGAAGAACCTCGAAATCATGACTGACGCGGTCATCGTCGGCAAGTATCGCGTGCTGCCCGGGCAGTATGCCGACTACGCGACCCTCCGCGGAGACGCCTCCGACGGGCTGCCGGGCGTGGCTGGCATCGGCGAGAAGACCGCCGCGTCGCTGCTCGGAGAGTACGGCACGCTCGACAGCCTGCTCGCGGCTGCCGCCGATGCCGGAAGCGGGCTGTCCACGGCCGTGCGGTCGAAGCTTTCCGCGGCCTCCGACTACCTCGCCGCAGCGCCCGCAGTCGTGAAGATCGTGCGGGACCTCGACCTGCCGACGCTCGAGGAGGCAGGCGCGCAGCTGCACCCGGTGGCCGGCAGTTCGCGGGCCGAGCTTGAGCGCCTCGCTGCCGAGTGGAATCTGGGCGGCTCGGTCAGACGGCTCCTTGAGGCGCTCGACCTGCGCCACTGAGGAAGAGACGTCACTGGAATGTGTACGTCCTACCGTCCACGTCTCTGCCGCGCAGGGTGGGAAAGTTACAGCAGGCTCGCGCCGATGTCCTTCCCGATCCGACGGAGCAGCGCGGCGGAAAGCTCAGGGTCCTTGGCCGAGTCCTGGTCGGTGTACTCGGTCAGGGTGTAGACCCGGGTGAGTTCCATTTCGGACCACCGTTCCTGGGGCAGGAGGGAGCGGCCGGCGACGGCGATGACCGGGCGCGACCCGGACCGCCGGGCGACGGCGGCGGGCAGTTTCCCGGCAAGGGTTTGCTCGTCGAGGCTGCCTTCGCCGGTGATGACGACGTTGCAACCGTCCTTGCGGGCATTGAAGTCCAGCAGGTCCAGGAAGTAGTCGGCGCCCGAGACCTGGGTGGCCCCGAGCAGGAGGCACGCGTAGCCGAGCCCGCCGGCGCTTCCGGCCCCGTCGCGTTCGGCCAGCGCCGCCGCATCGGGGCATCCCGCGGCCGCCATCGCGGCGACGAAGTGGTTGAGGCCTTGCTCCAGTGTGGCGATGTCGTCCGGTCCGGCGCCTTTTTGGGGGCCGAAGATGGCCGGCGCCCCTTGGGTGCCGAGCAGCGGGTTGTGGACGTCGCTGGCGACGATGAGTTCGGTTTCCGCCAGTTCTGGGAGTGTGGTCCGGTCGACGGTGTGGATCTGAGCCAGCGCCCGGCCGCCGCCGCAGAGCTGCCGGCCGGCGGCGTCCCGGAAACTGAAGCCCAGGGCGGTAAGCATGCCCATGCCGCCGTCGGTGCTGGCGCTCCCGCCCAAGGCCAGAACGATCCTGGCCGGGTTGAGACTGAGCGCGAAAAGGACGGCCTCGCCGAAGCCGCGGCTGGAGGCGTTCAGCGGCTCGGGCGTTCCGCCCGGCAGGAGTCCCAGGCCGCAGGTGTTGGCCACCTCGACGACGGCCGTGACGCCGTCGAACGCGATGCTGGACCGGACGGGCTGGCCGGTGGGCCCGGCGACGGTGTAGCTGCGCCGGGTGAATCCGGAGGCGACGGCGGCGTCGACGCTGCCGTCACCCCCGTCCGCCAGGGGCAGCAGTTCACAGTGGACGGATCCGGCTGTGGCGGTGGAGCCGGCTGCGGAGCGGAGGCCCGCTGCCAGGGCGTCCGCCACCTCGGCGGCGGTGAGGCTGCCTTTGAATTTATCCGGGGCGATGAGAGCACGCACGGATGCCGGGGCGGTTGTTGTGAGCATGTCAGATGCTTTTCGAGTAGGCGGGCCGGCGGCCGTTCCCGGCGGGGAGGTCGACGTCGTCGGCAGGTTCCGTGTGCTGCGCGTCGGGGTCAGGAGCCGTGTGGGGGTGCCCACTCAGGTCGGCGGCGATGTCCGTGAACTCATCGAGTGGTGTCGGATCCTCGCTGGGCAGCGGCTCCACGCTTTCGCCGTTGAAGACCCGGCGGACACGGTCCGAATCCAGCGTCCGGTCCCACCAGGCGATGAACAGTGTGGCGACGGCGTTGCCCGTGAAGTTCACCAGGGCACGGCACTCGGACATGAACTTGTCGATGCCGAAGATAAGCATGATGCCGGCGGCGGGGATGGTGCCGAGGGTGGCCAGGGTGGCGGTCAGGGCGATGAAGCCGCCTCCCGCGACTCCGGCGGCGCCCTTGGAAGTGAGCAGCATGACTGCGATGAGGCCCAGCTGTTGGCCGATGGTCAGGTTGGTGTTCGTGGCCTGGGCGATATAGACGGCGGCCAGCGAGAGGTAGATGGCGGCGCCGTCGAGGTTGAAGCTGTAGCCGGTGGGCACCACAAGCCCGACCGTTTCCTTTTTCACTCCGGCGTGCTCGAGTTTGCGCATCAGCCCCGGCAGCGCGGGTTCGGCCGTGGAGGTGCCGAGGATGAGCAGGTATTCCTCCTTGAGGTGGCGGATCATCTTGAAGATGTTCAGTTTCAGGAAGGCCATAACGGACCCGAGGACCACGACGACGAAGAGGATCGAGGTGGCGTAGAAGAGGGCGATCAGCCCGCCCATGCTGGAGAGCGACGAGACACCGTACTTGCCGACCGCGAAGGCCATCGCGCCGAACGCGCCAAGAGGAGCGGCCTTCATGATGAAGCCCAGAATTTTGAACATGACCCCGGTCAGGCGCTGAACGCCGTCCAGGACGGGCGAGCCGACCTTGCCCATGGCGTTTAGGGCGATGCCGAAGATCACGGCGATGAAGATGATCTGGAGGATGTCGCCCTCCACGAAGGGCGCGGCGATGCTGGTGGGGATGATGTGGGTCAGGAACTGCCACCATTCTTGGTGGGCTCCGGCGTCGATCAGCTTGGCCGCGGAGTCCGTGGTCTTGATCGCGCTGGCGTTGGCGTTGACACCGTCCCCGAGGCGGAAGACGTTGATGGCGACCAGGCCGAAAAGCAGTGCGAAGATGGTGCCGACCTGGAAGTATGTCAGGGCCTTCAAGCCTGTCATGCCGACCTTTTTCAGGTCCGCGACGCTGGCGATGCCGCCGACGATGGTTAGGAATACGATCGGGCCGATCAGCATTCTCATGGCGTTGACGAACGTGGTGCCGATCGGTTCCAGGGCGATGCCTGCGGCCGGGGCGAGCCAGCCGACGAGAACGCCGAGGACGATGCCGGTCAGTACCCAGAAGTACAGCTGCCTGTACCAGCGTGTCTTGGGGGAGGTTTTTCTAGCTGCCGCGGTTTTGCCTGCGGTGGTGGTGTGTCCCATGATTCCTACCTCATTGTGGAATGTGAATGCCAGTGGTGCTTGAAGAATGAAGGAGCTGAGTCGGGGCGGGCGGCGGCGGTGCGCGGCACCGCCCGCCCCGGGCCTGACGGACCTGCTGGCTGACTGCGGCTAGACGGCGGCCAGGGTGTGAGTGAGGGCCTTGATGATGGCGTCGGTGACGTCGTCCGTGTTGGCGTCGCCGCCGACGTCGCGCGTGAGGTAGCCGGCGGCCGTGGTCTGCTCGATGGCGGCCTCGACCTGGCGCGCTTCCTCATGCAGGCCGAAGTGGTCCAGCATCAGGGCGGCGCTGGCGATCGCGCCGATCGGGTTGCTGATGCCCTTGCCGGCAATGTCCGGGGCCGAGCCGTGGACCGGTTCGAACATGGACGGGAAGCGGCGTTCCGGGTTCAGGTTGGCGCTGGCTGCGAGGCCGAGGCTGCCGGCCAGGGCCGAGCCGAGATCCGAGAGGATGTCCGCGTTCAGGTTCGAGGCGACGACGACGGAAAGGTCCTCGGGGTGCAGGATGAACTTGGCGCTCATGGCGTCGACCAGGACGCTCTCCGTTGCCACGTCCGGGTAGTCCATGGCCACGCGACGGAACGTCTCGTCCCAGAGGACCATGCCGTACTGCTGGGCGTTGGACTTGGTGACGGAGGAGACCTTCTTCACGGTGCGGGTCCGGGCGAGGTCGAAGGCGAAGCGCATGATCCGCTCACAACCCTTTTCCGTGAACAGTGCGGTCTGGAGGGCCACTTCATTGCCGGGTCCGCGGCCGCTGAGGTTCCGTCCGCCCAAGCCGGCGTACTCGCCTTCGCTGTTTTCGCGGACCACGATCCAGTCGAGCTCGGTGTGGTCGGCCTTGCGAAGCGGAGACTGGACGCCTGGCAGGAACTTCACCGGGCGGATGTTGGCCCACTGGTCAAAGTTCTGGGTTATGTTCAGGCGCAGGCCCCAGAGGCTGATGTGGTCCGGGACGTTCTCCCAGCCGACGGCGCCGAAATAGATGGCGTCAAAGTTCTTCAGGGCCTCCAAGCCTTTCGGGTCCATCATCTGACCGGTCTTTTCAAAGTAGCCGCAGCCCCAGGGGAACTCGGTCCATTCGAAGGCAAACTTGCCGGCAGAATTCTGTGCGAGGGCGTCCAGGACACGGCGCCCGGCGGAGACAACTTCCTTGCCGACGCCGTCGGCGGGAATGGAAGCGATGCTGAATTTCTGGGTGGCGCTCATGGGCCTACCTCCTCGTTGAGTGTGTTAGCAGCGTCACACTGCCTGTCCTCTTCAAGTAGACGGTCCGGCACTACCCGGCGTCCAAGACCAAGATCCGATCCGTGAAATAGGTTCAGCCTATTGATCGGGCTCGCGAGCGTGATTGTGCGGCCCCCGTGCCGCCGCATGCTGCTCCGCGACGCTGAGGAATGCCC
The DNA here is from genome assembly GCF_003634095.1 of Arthrobacter oryzae. Taxonomy (GTDB): domain Bacteria; phylum Actinomycetota; class Actinomycetes; order Actinomycetales; family Micrococcaceae; genus Arthrobacter; species Arthrobacter oryzae. The sequence goes on along the minus strand of NZ_RBIR01000003.1, from coordinate 350,361 downwards.
GGGCGGCAGGGGTCAGGTCTTCCTTCCGGCTCAGGACGGCAACGTCCAGATGGGACACCGGTTCGATCAGCAGGGTCCGCAGCCCTGACGTGTGCGCCAGCGGTGCCCAGGACGCGGGCATCACGGCGTGGCCGACCCCGGCCAGGACCAGCGGCAGGATGGAGGTCCGGTGCGCGACCTCCACCACGATCTCCGTGTTGACGCCGCGGGCCAGGGCGTCGTCGACCAGCCAGCGCATCAGGGACCCTCGCTGGCTGGCAATCAGGCGGTGGCCGCCCAGGTCCTCGCGCTGGATACCTGATGCCGGGCCGAACGTATCGGCGCGGGGGTTGACGATGAGGATCAGCGGCTGACGCTCCAGCTCCAGGACCTGGACGCCCGGGACCCGGATGGGGGTGGGCGATCCCGCTAGGCCGATCTCCGTGCTGCCGCTGCGCACTGATTCGATGACCTCTTCGGGCGTGAACGCGGCACTGACGTTGAGCCGCACTGAAGGATGTGCCTGCGTGTATTCGGCGATCATGGAAGTCAGAGGTTCTATGCCGGGGGAGGGCATGGTGATGATGTCCAGACGTCCGCTCCGCACGCCGAGCAGCGCCTGCACCGCGGACTGCGCGGCATCAAGGTCCCGCATGACCACCCTGGCCGGCCCGACGAGTTCCCTGCCCGCCTCGCTGAGCACGGCGCGCCGCCCGATGCGGTGAAAGAGCGGCACGCCCAGCTCCTTTTCCAGACCCGCTATGGTCTGGGACAGGGAGGGCTGGGCGATCAGCAGATGCTCAGCGGCGCGGCTGAACCCGCCGTGGTCAACAACTGCCAGAAAATACTTCAGCTTCCGGGTGTCCACGCGAGCTCCTTCGCCGGTTTGTTGGCTTCCGACGCCGGTGGGATTGTCCCCGTGGGCAGCCCGGGATCCGTCCGTGGTGCGGCGCTGAAGCATAGATAGCCTACGCCTATCAGTCTTCCGGTGGACGCGGCCGGGCTACGGCTGGCTCTTGGTGTGTGCGACTGGCGTCCAGGTGGCGGGAGTGATCCTGCCGCCATAGATGGGGAGCTCGATGGCGGCGTCGTCGGCCCGCAGCTGCGACCACATTCGGTTCAGCCCCGCGGTTCCGCCCGAACGGACCCGCCCCGGATGTCCCATGTCCAGCTGTGCGGCTAGTACGCAGGGGGAGTCGTCCGGGGCTTCGGACAGCACCGCGCCCTCGGGGTCGACGATGATGCTGCGGCCCTGTCCGGTGGGTCCGGCACAGTTCACGCTGACCATGAACACCTGGTTGAAGATGGCATTGGCGCGGGCCAGGACCAGTTCCTGGGCCCGGTCCGGGGTGGTGGTCTTGACGACATTGATGATGACGTCGGCCCCCATCCAGGCAAGTTGGCGGGTGACCTCGGGGAACCACGAGTCATAGCAGATGGACAGGCCGGCCCGGCCGAATCCTGGCAGGTCCACGGTCACAAACTTGTCGCCCGGGTCATAGGGTTCGAACGGGCGCCAAGGGAAGATTTTGCGGTAGCTGGCTGCCAGCGCGCCCTCCGGGGAGAGAACCAGGGAGGTGTTGAACAGCTGGCCGTCTGGCCCGCGTTCGCAGATGCTTCCGGGGACCAGCCACAGCCGGAGATCTCCCGCGAGTTGCCTCAGCTCACTAACGAGCGGCCCGTCCAGAGGCTGCGCGGCCTCCCGAAGCGCTTCGGACCGCTGCCGGTCCGGGTCGCCGTCGCCGAAGAGGTGGAGCTCGGGAAAAACCATCAGCTGCGTTCCGGGGTATTCCGCCAGGACGCGGGTTGCTTCGTCTGCGAACGCTGGGAATGGCTCACCGATCAAGCGGGGAGGGGCCTGGACGGCTGCAACGGCAAGGCTGGACACGGGCGGTTACCTTTGAACGGGCGGTGACGGGCGGCGATCGACGGCGGGGCCGGATCTTAACGCCCGCTCCAGTTCCGTCCGCCGGGCGGCCGGTGTGGGCAAAGATCCGCTGATGCCTGCAACGGAGCCGAGAAGCACCCTGTGCAGGCTATAGACATTCCGGGAAAAGACGTTCACGCTTTCTTTCATCCCCCACAGGGGACGGCACGGTTCGAGTTTACTCTTGTCCACGATTTGCACGTGATTCGCTTCAATGCTTCTCAGGGCCGGCGCGGTTTCCGGCGCTGCGGCCTTAGATCCCGCACCGATGCCGGCAGCATCGCACTTACTAGGAGACATGTCATGAGTACAGCCACGGGTCCGGCGACGGGCCGGGGACTGGAAGTCCGGTCGATCGACTATGTTCCGCTCAATGAGCGGCATGGAAAGGTCTCACACATAGGCCCGCTGTGGTTTATGAGCAACGCCCAGATAGCCACACTCGCGGTGGGGCTCATCAGCATCACCACCGGCGGGAACCTGATCTGGTCATTGATCGCGATCGCAGTCGGCGTCCTGGTGGGCACACTGTTCATGGCTGCGCACTCTTCTCAGGGTCCGCAGCTCGGGTTGCCTCAGATGATCCAGTCCCGTCCGCAGTTCGGGTACGTGGGCGCCCTGTTGGTGTGGCTGTTTGCCTACCTGCAGTACGCGGGATTCAACGTGTTCAACACCGTCCTGGCCGGCGAGGCCGTGGCCGGATCCGTTCACCTCGGAAACGAAACGCTCTGGTTCTGGATCATCACGATTGTCGCAGCGGCCGTCGCGCTCTTTGGCTATGACCTGATCCACGGCTTTGAGCGCTATCTGACCTACCTGACGATAATCATGCTGGCGCTTCTGACGGTGGCGGTGCTCACTCACCTTGAGCTGCCCGGCGGCGCCTTCAACCTGGCCGACTTCCACCTCGTGCCGTTCCTGGGCCAACTTGGCGTGGCGGCCGGCTACCAAATTTCCTGGGCCATCTACGTCTCGGACTACTCCCGCTATCTCCCCCCGGAATCCGGCCGCGGGACGTTCAAGTGGACGTTCTGGGGGAGCGCGCTGGGCGGTATCTGGGTCATGTTCCTGGGCTCCTTCATCGCCGCGGCGGCCGGCGAGGGCTTCGATACCATCAGCTCGATCCAGAACACTGCCGACAAGCTCTTCCCGGGCTTCGGATCGATCGCGTTGTTTATTGCGGCCCTTGGACTGGTGTCTGTCACGGCGCTGAACATGTATGGCGGCTCCCTGACCCTGATCTCATCCATCGACAGCCTGCGCCGGATCCGGCCCACCGTCCGGATCCGCATCGTCACGATCGTGATCACCGCGGCCATCTCGCTCGTCTTCGCCAACATCGCCTCCGCCGACTTCCTCGCCAACTTCAACGACTTCCTGCTCCTGGTGCTGTACTTCTTCATCCCGTGGACCGCGGTGAACCTGACCGACTACTTCATCGTCCGCAAGGGCCATTACGCCATCGCGGAGATCTTCCACCCCAACGGCATTTACGGACGCTGGGGTTGGCCTGGAATCACCGCGTACCTCGTGGGTTTTGTGGTCATGATTCCGTTCTTCGCCGCCGGAAAGCTCTTCGTCGGTCCCGCGGCCGAGGCCATGGGCGGCGCTGATATCTCCCTGTTCATCGGCCTGCCGGTTTCAGCCGTCATTTACTGGGCCCTCACCCGCCGCATCGACACGGCCGCGGAATGGCGTCTCGCGAAGAGCCAGGCCGACGAACTGGAGACTGCCGCGAAATTGCACGTCGAGCCCTAATTCTGACGGACCGCTTGCGGTGGCCCCCCGGTTGGCCGGGGGGCCACCGCCGTTCGTTGCCTGTCCGGCGGTCGTCAGCCGACGTGGATGGCCGGCCGGAGGGCCGGGTCGGGCTCCACCGTGCGCAGGATTTCACGCACCAGCGGGGCCGTGTCGCCCTTGCCCAGGAACAGGTATCGCATGAGGTGGCCGACCGGGTTGCCTTCAGCCCATTCGAAATAGCACTGGGGCTTCGTGCCGGTCGAGTCGCGCAGGGCCAGCAGGACCGCGGCGATCGCGTTCGGCACCGCTGGGGACTTCACCCGCAGGGCCCGGTAGCCGTCCACCTCGACACCTTCGACCCGGAGCGCGTGGCTGAACGCGGACGGGTCGGAGATCTCCACCTCCAGGAAGATGACGTCCGCCGGACCCGGAACCGGGTTTAATCCGCGCTGTTCGTACTCCTTGTCGGCGTACTCTGCCTTGTCCCCGGCCTGTCGCTTGTTGGCGATGACGTTCAACTGCCCATCGAACGCGATCGAGTCGGTAATGAACTGCCTGGCGGCGTCGTCGAACTCGATGGTTTCCAGACGCAGCTCGGTCGTGCGCTTCACCCGGGAGATGAGCGAGACGACGATGATGCCGGCGATGAAGAACGCCGAGATCGCAATGCCGTCGGGCTTTTCGATGACGTTGGCACCCAAGGCGTAGAGCAGGACCAGGGTCAGGGCGCCGAAGCCGAGGGTGCCTGCACGGCTGTGCCGGCGGACCGCGGAGACGGTCACGGCGACCGCGCCGGAGACCATCATGGCCAGGATGCCGGTTGCGTAGGCGCCGGCCTGGGCGTTGACGTCCGCGTTGAAGGCGACCGTGATCCCGACGCTCAGTACGGTGTAGACGATCACGACCGGGCGGACCGCCCGGCCCCATTCGGGCGCCATGCCGTAGGCCGGAAGGTAGCGGGGGACGATGTTGATGAGCCCGGCCATGGCGGAGGCGCCGGCGAACCAGAGGATCAGGGCGCTGGAAATGTCGTAGACGGTCCCGAACCCGGCGCCGAAGAGGTCGTGGGCGAGGAACGCCAATGCGCGGCCGTTGGCCTGTCCCCCGTCCTGGAATTCCTTGGCCGGGATCATGACGGTGGTGAGGAAGCTGGTGGACATCAGATAGACGCTCATGATGGCAGCCGCCGTCGTGAGGAGTTTGCGGGTGTTCTTGACCCGGGAAGCCATGACGTCCGCGGGGGTGTCGCCGGTCGCTTTGATCAGCGGCATCATGGACACGCCGGTCTCAAACCCGGAGAGTCCCAAAACCAGCAGCGGGAAGGCAACGACGGCAGGCCCAATGAGGCTCATCGGGCCGCCGCCTGTACTCGAAAGCAGCCGGTCCTGCCAGCCCGCGATCAAGGACGGGTCGGAGAAGACGTGCGCAAACCCGGCGGCGACGACGGCGGCGTTCAGGAGCAGGTAAACGGCCACGAGCGGGATGGCGACGCCGACGGCCTCGTTGAAGCCGAGCAGGAAGACCCCACCCAGAATCAGCAGCAGGATCACGGTAATGATGACGGCGCTGCCTTTCAGGCCCTGCGGGATCATCGGGTTCTCCAGCAGGTGCACCGTGGCATCGGCACCGGAGAGGGTGATGGTGATGATCCACGACGTCGCGACGAACCCGAGCAGAATCAGGACGAAGAATTTGCCGCGCCAGAACGGCAGCAGCTTCTCCAGCATGGCAACCGAGCCCTGTCCGTGCGGGCTCTCCTGGGCGACGCGGCGGTACATGGGGAGCATGCCCAGCAGGGTCAGCGCCACGATCAGCAGTGTGGCCAGCGGGGAGAGCGCGCCGGCGGCCAGGGCTGCGATGCCGGGGAGGTAGGACAGGGTGGAGAAATAGTCGACGCCGGTCAGGCACATGACTTTCCACCAGGCGTTGGGCTTGTGGTCTTCCTGGGCCTCGGGGCCGGCCGGCGCAACCTGGTTGGCCAGCAGCCAGCGGACCAGCGGTTTGCGGCTCGGGGTGGCGCCCTGCTTCAGGTCGACCTGGGCCGGAACGGCGTGGTCAGAAGTGGTGGTCATGGGGTCTTTCTGTCGGTGGCCGGGCGTCTGTGGGGCCGGCACGCAGGGCAGGAACCGGCCAATTCTAGTGCGGATCCCTGTGTGCCACCGTTTCAGCAGGGGTTTGCGCCGCTTCTGGCCTAGCGGGTTCCGGGCTCTCCAGACCCAAGCGCCGGGCTAGGGTGGGGCATGAGTGATAAGCAAAAGACCTGGCACGAAAGCCACAAGGAATCCCTGACGAGGGGTCAACGGGCCGCCGATGTCATGCGGAACGGGATGGGCAGCTGGCCGTTCGTCGGCGGGTTCATCGCCTTCATGATCGTGTGGGCGGCAATCAACAGCTTGGCATTGGCGAACCATGCCTGGGATCCGTACCCGTATATCCTGTTGAATCTCTTCCTCTCAATGCTGGCCGGGCTGCAAGGGGCGATTCTTCTGATCGCGGCCAAGCGGCAGGACGCGATTGCCGCGGCGATGGCCAAGCACGATCACGACACCAACCTGCAGTCCAAGGAGGAGATCGACCTGCTCATCGCCATCAACAACCAACAGCTGGAGATCCTTCGGGAACTGCAGGTCCTTGCGGCCGGCCGGAACGTCAGGGTTGACGCAGGCGCCGGCGCCTCAAACTGATCGCTCCGGCCGGGAAGGCCCTCACCGGCTTTCGAATTCTCGAGCGCCTGATGCGGGGCTCCGGTACAACCGCGCTAATCGGCGAGGATGCGGTAGAGAGCCCGGCGGGTTTCGTCGATTTTTTCCATGGCGGCCGTGCGTTGTTCCTCGGTGGCCGAGAAGCGGAATTGGTGGATGACTCCCATGAGCTTCCCCACGCTCTCATGAAATGCCGGGCCCGATCCCTGAGGCTCGGTGTTCCACGCGTTCCCCAGCTCCTCTGCGTGATCGGCCACGTAAGCCTTGCCCGCGTCGGTGAGCGTGAATTCAGTGCGCCGGCCGTCCCCTACCGGCGCGATGAGCTCTTCGTCAACGAGCTGCTGCAGGGTCGGGTAAACGGAACCCGGACTCGGACGCCAGGCTCCTGACGTCTTATCGGCAATGGTCTTGATCAGCCCGTAGCCGTTGGACGGTGATTCGGCCAGGAGCGAGAGAATCGCCAAGCGAACATCGCCCCTGCTGGCCCGCCGTGACCCGCCGGGTCCAAACCCTGGTCCAAAGCCGGGGCCGAAGCCTGGCCCGAACCCGCGGCCCGGTCCGAAGCCGCCGTGTCCGTGCGGTCCGCGGTGGCTCCTGCCCCGGCCAAACCGCCCCAGCGCAGGTCCGGCGACTGTGATTTTATCGTCGTGAATGCCTTTCATAGCGGCATCGTCCTTCCATGTCAGTTGCTTTCGTCTGGTAACCGTCGATCTGTCGGCGATAGTTAACGATATATCGGCGAGTGTCGCCGATCAAGGGGAAACTGGCGGTCGCTTATCTTCGCGGGAGACCTGCCAGGAGGGCCCAGAACCGCGGTCAACGTCGGCTTCTGCCCTAGGATCAACGAATGACCAAGCAACGTCCCATCGTCTTGATTACCGGCGTCGGCCGACGCATCTCCATCGGTACCGAGATCGCCCGCCAGCTTGCCGCTGAGGGGTGGGACATCGCCTTCGCGAACCACGGCCCGGACCATGGATTTGTGGATGAGTTCACTCTTGAGCTGCACCGGCTTGGGGCCACAACCTTCTCCGCCGATGCCGATCTGGCAGACCCGTTGGCTCCCGAGACGTTGGTGCAGGCGGTCACGGAACAGCTGGGGCCCATCCGGGCACTCGTCTCCAGCCATGCCCAGTCCGTCGACAGCAGCATTCATGACACGTCCATCGAGAGCTTTGACCGTCATTTCGCAATCAACACCCGCGCGAACTGGCTACTGATCAAAGCGTTCGCAGAGCGGTACGCGTCGGGTCCTGGCCTGGGCCGGATCGTGGCGTTGACGAGCGACCACACAACCCACAACCTTCCCTACGGGGCCAGCAAGGGCGCGCTTGATCGAATCGTGATCGCGGCCGCCGGCGAACTTGGGCACCTTGGCATCACCGCAAACCTGGTCAACCCGGGCCCGGTCGACACCGGCTGGATCGGTCCGGAACTCCGGGAAGCCCTAAGCAGCGAGACCGCGCTGGGCCGGCTTGGCACGCAACGGGACGCGGCGAATCTGGTGTCCTTCCTGGTCTCGGAGCGCGGCGGCTGGATCAATGGCCAGCTCCTGCACTCAAACGGAGGTTTCCACCTGCCCGTCTAAGCCGGCGCCCTTACCTCAGCCCGAACTAGGCACGGGGTGCGCTCAGCTGCCATCCTCCGGATCCTGCGGCGCCGGCCGATCGGCTGCTTTCCGCAGCGGACCCACGGTCCCGTCGGCGCCGTAGTCGCCCTCGGAGTACCGGCCGATTTCAGACTCTGCGGTGCGGCCAGGTGCCGAGCCGGCCTCGCCGTAGTCGGCCTTCACGTAGCGTCCAGATTCCGCGGCCTTGTCTCCGAGAGGCTCGGGCAGGCCGCCTTCGCTGCCGGCCGCACCGTAGTCCCCTGCGATGTATTGGCCTTCCTCGTCCTCCGCATGGCGGCCGCCCTGCGCCCCGGCCTTGCCATAGTCTCCTTCGACGTAACGGCCCCGCAGGTCCGGTTCTTCTGGCTTCTTTGCCGACCCTGCCTCATTCGGGGTGTCTTCGAAGTCGCTGTTGTCGGTCATGTTCGTGCCTTTCCCGAAACGAACTTTGCGTCTTCTGCGGCGCAATTCAAGTCTATCGAGGGTCGCTGTCGCGCAACAGAAGGGGTCCGGTCACGCACGCTGCGTACCGGCGGGATGTTCGATCGTGACGGTGCCGGCGTCGCCGTCGACCCGGATCCGCTGGCCGCTGGTCAGCCGCTGGGTGGCGACGCCTGTGCCGAGCACGGCCGGAATGCCGTACTCCCGGGCCACGATCGAGCTGTGGCTCAAGGGGCCGCCGACGTCGGTAACCACGGCGGAGGCCATCGCGAACAGCGAGGTCCACGCCGGAGTGGTGATCCGGGCCACCAAGACGTCTCCGGGCACCATCCGGTCGAAATCCCCCGGCCCGTTCAGGACGCGAGCCGGTGCGGTGACCCGGCCGGAGCTGGCGCCGACGCCTTTGATGACGTCGCCGGACTGGTCCTGTGAGGCTGCGGGCATCATCGACCCGAAGGCGCGCTCCATCCATCGGTTCTCGGGGAGCAGCTGCGGGGCGGCGGCTTTGGCTTGGCCCCGCCACAGCATCTTGCGCTCCTCGACGGCGCCGGCGCGGACGGGCCGGTCTGCTCCGGTGATTGCCACCGTCGCCGGAGCGCCCGGCCCGGCGAGGCCGAATTCGACGGCGCTCCTCAGCTCCCGGTGGCGCAGCCAGAACACGTCCGCGGGCTCGGCGATGACACCGGAGTCAACCAGCCGCTGTCCCAGTTCGAACAGCATCCGCCGCAGCAGCGGCCAGGCCAGGCCGACGTCGGCAAGCGCATCCTCGCGGATCGGCGCGGCACGCTGTGCCCACCGGAGCAGCCGAAGGAATGCGGCCCTGCGGTTGGGCCCAAGCCTGGCGATCGTCCGGCTGGTTTGAGCCTCCCTTTGGGCGGCCGACAACCGCTGGCGCTCGTGCGGGTCATTGCCCTGGCCGCGCAGGTAAAACTTCACCGTCTCGAGCAGCGGCGCCGGATCATCGGCTGGCACAGGGGTGATGAAGTCCAGGTTGTAGACCGCGTGGCCGAACCGGCCGAGGTGCTCCTGGAAACGGGGATGCCATTGCTGCCACAGCGCCGGGTCCATGCCGGCCGGCGGGATCCCGGTGCGCTGCGACTCAGCCAGTGCCGCCGTGGGTTCATCGAGGATGATCCGGGCCAGTCCCGGAACGTCACGGGCCCAGGCCGCGAGGTCGTACAGCGACTTCTCCGCCCGGATGGGTTCGCTGTCGTAGCCGAGGAGGAACGTCTGGGCAGCCGGGTCGCCGGTGCGCCGAACCAACCTGTCGTAATACATCCGGAATGAGATTTCGCTGGTTGCGGCGAGCGGAATGATGGACTGCACGGCCGTGTAATACACGGTGCCGGCATCCAGCAGCGATTGGACCCCTTCGAGGAGTTCCGCTCCGGAGAGCTCCCGGACTGGCCTGGCCTGCCAGTCCTTGATCACCTGCTCGTAGCGCGGATGCGAAAAGTCCCGCCAGCCGGCCACTCCCATGTGCGCCTTGCCGCGGGCCAGCGAGCGGACCGCGGTCAGGGACTTGGCCGTCATGCGCCACATCGCCGAGGTGCGGTAGTAGTAATAGGCGTAGCCGTTGACGGTGGGCAGCCCCACGTCGTTCTCGCGGATGGCGTTCTTGCCGATTGCGTCGGCCATCAAGGCCCGCAGAGACCGGGACACCGAGCCGTCGATGAGGTCGGCGAACAGCGGCGAGAGCGGATCGGGCAACTGCTCCACGATGCTCGCCCGGAAGTAGAGCCCCTTCGGGTAGGGCACCGTCCACGTATCCGGGGCATCTGCCGTCGGTTCAGGCAGCGCGGTGATCGGCCGGGATTGCAGGATGAAGAACTTGCCACCGGCCCGTGCCCACTCGATGTCCTGCGGCGCCCCGAAATGCTCCGCAATCCGGCTCCCGTGGCGGGCCAGCTCGGCCGCCGCCTGGTCGTCCAGTACGCGCTGGCGTCGGCGGCCCGCAGGCACCGGCTGTTCCCGGGTGCCGTGGTCCGCGTAGACGGTCATGACCTCCTTGTCGGCTGTCCGCCTCGACAGCACCCGGCTCGTACCCGCTTCGACTACGAGGTCATCAGTGGTGACAGTCCCGCTGACCACGGATTCGCCCAGGCCCCATGCCGCGCTGATCACGATCTGGTCGCGGCGTCCGTTGGCCGGATTGGCGGTGAACATGACCCCGGCGGCTTCGGCGTCGACCATCTGCTGAACCACGACGGCGAGGCGCACCGCGTCCGGGACGATGCCTTCACGGGCCCGGTAGGCCATGGCGCGTGCCGTCCACAGGGAAGCCCAGCAATTGGTCACGGCAGCGGTGAGAGCCTCCGTCCCGCGGACATTGAGGTAGGTGTCCTGCTGCCCGGCGAAGCTCGCCGACGTGAGGTCCTCGGCGGTGGCCGAGGACCTCACCGCCACGGCCGTATCCCCGTTGCCGAGAAGCCCGTAAGCGCCGGCGAGTTCTGCCGCAATCGCGGCCGGCATGGTTCCGTGGGTGAACAGGGCGCGGATCCGCTTCGACGCATCCTCGTAGTCCTGGGGTGCTGCCAGCGGTGACAGGGCGGCCAGCTCATGAATGCCGGCACCGAGGTGATTGGCTTCCATGAATTCCGCATAGGCTGCGGTGGTGAGCACAAATCCGGGAGGGACCGGCAGCCCGGCCTGAACGAGACCGCCCAGCCCGACGCCCTTGCCTCCCGCCGCGGCGACGTCGCCGGGTCCCACGTCGCCGAAGTCGCTGATGTAGGTCATGACCGCGCATCCTTTCTGCCCGGAGCCGGGGGCGCCTTCCACGAGCCTGATTTTCAACATACTGGCACTGCCGCTGGCAGGAGGCCATAGCCGCCGGAGCGAAGCCGAGGAAAAGCTCGACCGTCACCTGCAGGAGGCCCGCAAGAAGCACTGAACGCGCCGGAAGAGGAGCACGGGCGGTGGCGGCGCTGGCCGGGAACTTTCAACCGTCGGCGGCGGTGCGCCCCGGGGAGGCGATTTCTCCGCTGCTGGCGAGATGCTCGGCGACGTCCCGGAGCTTGATATTGGCCTTGGAACTGACGCGGCTGAGGAGGAGGAAGGCCTGCTCGGCGGTGATCTTGTACCGCTCCATCAGGATGCCTTCCGCCTGCCCGATCAGCTGCCGGGATATCAGGGCTTCGCCGAGCTGGCTGATTTTCTGGGAGTCGGCAAAAGCCACGGCGGCGTGCGCAGCGACGAGCAATCCGACCTGTTCCGACTCGTCGGTGAAGGCATTCGCTTCGGCTCCGTAGAGGTTCAGCGCGCCGAGCCGGTCGCCTTCGACGAACAGCTGGATGGAGAGCATGCTCCGCGCCCCGAGTTTCACGGCGCCCCGGGAGAAAGCGGGCCAGCGGTCCTCCCGGCTGAGATCGGGAACACGAACCACCCGCTCGTGGTAGGCCGCGTCCAGGCAGGGACCCTGGCCGGTGGAGTTCTGCAGGGCATCGACCAGGCGTGGCAGATCTCCCGAGGCGACTTCGGAGTCAACTTTCTTTCGACCCGTCACGAGGCTGATGGAAGCATTCGCAACCCCCGGGATCAGGTCCAGGGCGGCATGTACGATGCCGGAGAGGACTGCGTGGACGTCGTTTTCCTGCTGCAGCTCCCGGGCGAGGTCGCTTAGCTGGGTTGCCAGCACGGCACTGACACGGTGGTTCTCCGTCCGGGCCTTGCCCGCCTCGGATCGGTCCGCATTCATCAGTGGCCTCTCCTGAGCCTCTCGGCTCTCTTATCCATACGGAACACGTTACGACGAAACCGGGAAACGGCGGGAGGGTATTTGTCAGCCGGCCGATCGAAGAAGTCGCCCGGGCCGCCGCCGAAGATCAGGGAACCGATCCAGCCGCCGGGGAGAGGGCGGCCCCCGCCGCGCCACCGCGCGTCGTTGAGTGGGCTGCCGAGCCCGCGGCCGACGCTATGAGCCGGTGCTCGATGCCAAAACACCCAGGCCGAGTGCGGCGATGATGCCACTGCTGCCGCGTTCGAGCCAGCTGCTCACCCGGGGGCGCTGGAGCCAGGCCATGGCCTTCGCGGCGGCGATGGACACGGCCACCAAATAGAGGAATCCGATGATGCTTTCGATGGCACCCAGCACCATGGAGGTCTCCAAGGTGTTGCCGCCGTGCGGGATGAATTGCGGGACGACGGCGAGGTAGAACAGGCCGACCTTCGGGTTGAGGAGGGTTGAGAACGCGCCGGCGCCAAACCCTGCCCTGCGGCCGTACCTTCTGCCGGCGGTGTGCCCGGCGGTGGCGGAAGGTGCGGCTGAGCGGCGGGCCCGGATCAGCGACGAGATCCCCAAATACAGCAGGTACAGTCCGCCTGCGACCTTTAGCCAGCGGAACACTTCCGCGGAGTCCTCCAGCACGGCCGCAAGCCCCACACCGACCAGAACGGCCCACACCAGGGACGCCACGGCGGAGCCGAGCGCCGCGGCAATGCCGGCCCCGGCACTCTGCAGCGAAATCCGCAGCACCAGGAAGGTATCCGGTCCCGGGGTAACGGAGAGCAACAGGCACAGTCCGGCAAACGCCAACAGGGTCACAGCTGTCATGGGGACCATTGTCCGTGTGTTGTTCCGCAGGTGGCAATTGTGTCGCTGCCGGCCATCCCGACGTCGGCGGCCCTTGCGGTCAGGCTGGCCCCGCCGCCCCGCGAGACGCGCGCGGCCCGGACTTCATAAACCCTGTGAGTTCAGTGCCGCGCCGTCCGAGGCCTTGACCCCGCCAGCCGGGGCGGCCAAGCTGTCCTAACTGTCCAGCAGCACCGACGGGAAGGCCGACCATGCCCCGCACACCCTTTGCTTCTCGTCCCCGGATGCTGCTGGCGGCAGCTGCCTGCGCCCTGCTGATGCTTGCCGGCACGCCGGCCCAGGCAGCGGTGGCTCCAGGACCCGGCAACGACGTGTCGTGGCCTCAATGCGGCAAGACGCTGCCAAAAGGCCAGAGCTTCGGCATCGTCGGCGTGAACAAGGGCCTGGCGAACACCACCAATCCGTGCCTGGCGACGCAGCTGTCCTGGGCGGGCACCTCCACGGGCGGGACCGGCCAGCCCTTGGTCGCGCTGTATGTCAACACCGCCAACCCGGGAACCGCCGGCTCGTGGTGGCCCACGAGCAACAGCTATGGGGGAACCACGGTGGCCAACCCCTACGGCCAATGCACCGCGGGATCGGTCGACGAGGCTTGCTCGTACATGTACGGCTACGCCAAGGCTTATGACGACGCCACCATCCGCGGGATAAGCAACCCGGCCCCGTATATGTGGTGGCTGGATGTCGAGACCGGCAACAGTTGGTCAACCAGCACGGCGGCGAACCGGGCCGATCTGGAGGGGATGGCTGCCTACTTCGCGAGCATCGGGGCCCCAGTTGGCCTTTACTCCAGCAAAACGCAGTGGACCCAAATTGTGGGAGCAGTGCCGGCTTCCAGCAACCTGTACACCCGGCCCAGTTGGCTGGCCGGAGCGAACACACTCGCCCTGGCGAAACGCAAATGCTCTGACCCGCCGCTGACCGCGGGCGGGAAGGTCACCATCACCCAGTACGTGTCGGCAGGGTTCGACTACGACCATTCGTGCATCTGACGCGGGCAAATGCAGGATCGGCGGCCCGCCGGACAAGTCAGCGTCCTAGCATTTAACTTCGGCCCTGAGATCACCAATTGCGGCCTCGACGCTCGCGGCTTCGTCGCGGAGGGAATTAGTTGCCTGCGTCAAAGTGGCGTTGTTAGGGACCGCGGCGACGGCGGCATTGAACTTGGCCTCGGCCGCCTTAACGGCGTCCGCCCGTTGCTGCGCCAGGTTCCCGACGGCCTTGACGAGGTCGTCATAGGCCTTCGTAACCTGATCCTTGGCCGCACGTACCTGCTCGATAGTGGCATCCGGCTTCAGCGTGGACTTGAAATTTGCCAGGGCGGCGGCGTGCGCATCGATGGCGGCGCAGACCTCTGACGTGCTTGCAGGCGGACTCGAGACGGTCATGGTCTGACTGGGAGTGGCCGCGGGCGGAGCGGCAGGGCCGCATCCGGTGAGCAGCGCGGCGGTGGTCCCAAGTGCGATGAATGCTAGGGGGACAGCGTGGAGTTTCAACATTGGAAGTTCCTCCCGGCGGGACTGTCGGTCCGAGCGTCGTCGGCCATGTTCATCGTCTGCCTGGACACGGCGGGGAACCTCATCCGCGGCGGGTGAAATGCGGTGGAAGTGTTCCACGGCCATCCGCCTTGCCGCAGGCGTCCGGAACTGGTCTCCCGCCGGACGTTGCCGCGCCGGTCACGAGACGTGACGGAAGAAGGCATGGAAACGCCCCGATGCCATTGGGGGTTGCATCGGGGCGCCTGTAGAAAGCGTATTCCCGGCCCAAATGCGAGTCAACCGGACCAGCCGGGAGGGTGCTATGGAGTTCGCGGCCGCGGCGGTCACTGCGGTGTTCTGCCGGCGATCCGCTACGGGCACAACGGCTCTTTTGTGGCCCGGTGAACGCGGGTATAAATAGTGGTGCCACGGCGGAAGGGTCCTCCGCGACTGGTGTTGAAGCCGGGGCAGGCGGTCCAGGGCGGCACATCGCCCTGGGCCGCCGCGGAGCCACTCGTGCAGGGAAATTCGGCGCCGGCACATTGGTCGCCGCAACTGTGTCCGCGCGGACGTATGCTGAATTCATCGGTTCAGCAGTGAGCTGCATGCTTTGATCTTGAGCGTGAAACATGAACCAGGGAACTGCAACAGACAGAAGGCAGGATCTTCACGCCGCTTTCTGGGTAACCCATTTCAATAATCCGGATATCGGCGCCTTCCTCAGCGAGGCCGTGAGCGAGCTCGTGGACAGGGTCGGCGGTCCCCGCCGGGGAATCAGCTGGGCGATTACCGTTCTCGGCTCCGGGGAACCGGTAACCCTGACCGCCGGAGGCGCCCCCGCGCGAGCCGCGGACGAGGCCCAGCGCTCCTTCGACGACGGGCCTGCCCGCATGGCGGTCCGGAGCGGGGAATTCGTGTCCGTGGGAGACACCGCCCTGGAACGCCGCTGGCCCGGATATGCTGCCGCTGCCGCGGCCGAGGGAATCGGGTCGCTTATCTCCGTGCCGTTGGTTCCTGCAGAAGTTTTTCGTGCCGCCATGAACCTGTATGCGCCGTGGCCGCATGTGTTCACCAGTGCCGACATCACCGCAACGGCGCTCCTTGCCCGCCAGGTGTCCCGTACGCTGCGCTTGGTCCAGCAACTGGCCGTCAACTGGGGGGCCGGCGCAGATCTGTCCTCGGCCCAGCTCTCCCGGGTGCTGGCCGGCCTGGCCCTGCGGACGCTGGTGAGGGATTTCGGGTTCAGTGAAGAGGGGGCTCTTGACTATCTGCGCAGCGCCGCGGGCGGCCCTGCGCGGGACTCGGCCGGAGGCAAGGTCCGTGTCTTGATCACCGATTCCGGCCAGGGCCAGGAACCACCCCCGCCCGCTGCGCTGGCCCCACCTGCCCCGCTCGCCCCCGTACCCCATGCCGGGGATGCTGTGCCCCTCCGTCGGCGGCGCCGGAGGGCGGACAGCACCGCCTGAGCGTCCCGCATTCATCCTGAGCGTCCCCGGCTGATTCAGGGATGCTGGAGTGCGTCAGGCAGCGACGCCGGGCTCATTTCCGTGGACTCGTTCCGGGCGGAGGGTTTTAAGGGCCCCGGCCCAAGCGATCACCTGGTCAAAGAGGGTCTGCAGACTCGCCTCCGCGGACGCTGTCGGAATGAAGGCACGGTAGTTCTCGAACTCCGTTGCAAAGGGCAGCACCACCTGGGCCCGGACGTCCGCCATCTGTAGCTCGCCGGCCACCGACCGCAAATGCTCGACGGCGCGGATTCCGCCGCTGCTTCCGTAGCCCACGAACCCGGCGGCCTTGTTGTTCCACTCCTTGTACAGGAAGTCCAGGGCGTTCTTCAGCGCCCCGGGGATCGAATGGTTGTACTCGCCGGTGACGAAGATGTAGCCGTCGAATCCGGCGACAGCATCAGACCAGGCCTTGGTGTGCGGGTGGCTGTACCGGCCGAAGGACGGTGGCAGCGGCTCGTCGAGAAGCGGGAGACCGAAGTCGGCGACGTCGAGGACGTCAAAGGTGGCATCGCCGCGCTCTTTTGCCCGGGAGTCCACCCAGTCGGCGACGGCCTTTCCGAGCCGTCCGGGCCGGGTGCTTCCGAGCACGATAGCGATGCGAATCATGGCGGGCTCCTTTCCGGAAGTTGCTGCTGCATACAGAACAACAACCCGGCAGGCCTGAATCTTCCTCGCAAAGGGCGCGGTTGGTGCGCTAAAAGTCGGGTCTTCGCGGATTCGGCGTGGGCCGTCCTGCCGACCTGAACCGGGGTCCGCGATGAGCGCGCCGGGGGTCTTTAGTCCCTGCCCGGACCGCGCCCGCGGGCGTCTACTGGACCTATCAGCCCGCCTCGGGCACCCAAGAGCAACTCACAGGAAGTTCTGTCATGTCTGAATTGCACAAGTGGTCACCGTTTCATTCCAATCGCTGGCCGGACAGATACCGCACCAGTCCGTTTGATCTGTTCCGCCGGCCTTCGGACCTGATGGATGTGTTGGACCGGATGTTCCAGGAGGAAAACCAGCCGATGCCGATCCGCGTCGAGGAGTTTGTTGAGGGCAACACCCTTGTCATCCGGGCGGAAGCGCCCGGGCTGGATCCGGACAAGGACATCGACGTCACTGTGGTTGACGGGGCCCTGCAAATCCGCGCCGAACGCAAGGAAGAAAAAGAGGAGAAGGGCAAGGACAGCTACCGGTCCGAGTTCCGCTACGGCTCATTCCTCCGCACCCTGCCGCTGCCGCAGGATGTCAAGGAGGAAGACATCAAAGCCAGTTACAAGGACGGCGTCCTCGAAGTCCGTACGCCGCTGCCGGAGCAGGCGCTGGTTGAGTCCAAGCCGACCAAACTCCCGATCACCCGCGAGTAATTCCTTGGCCAGCCCCGGGCTCACCCGGGGCTGGCCCCTAATCCGTCCTCGGTGCCGACAGTTCGGGGCTCACTCAAACCGGGGTCACGCGGGCGCGTCCAAAATCTGGCCCCCACGCAGGACCGTCACCAGTTGGAAGTCGGGGTCGACGGCGACGACGTCCGCGCGCATGCCCGCCCGGAGGCCGCCGATCTCGGCTTCCAGGCCCAGCACACGGGCAGGGACCAGGGTCGCCGCCATGACGGCGTCGGCAGGACTCACGCCCGCCGCGATGGTGGTGCGGACAACCTCCAGCAGGGTCGCCGTGCCCCCGGCCAGGACCCCGTTGCTCCTTAGGGTGGCCACGCCGTCGTGCACCACCACATCCGAGGTGCCGAGCTGGTAGTCGCCGTCGGGCAGCCCGGTCGCCGCCATGGAGTACGTCACGAGCGCGATGCCCGCGGCCCCCACCAGTTCAAACACCATTCGGACCGTCCCCGGGTCCAGGTGGACGCCGTCGCCGACGAGCTCGACCACCACCGTGCCCGCGGCCGCCAGCCGCAGGCACGCGGCCACGGGTCCGGGATTCCGGTGGTGCAGCGGCGGCATGCCGTTGAACAGGTGGGTCACCGTGGGCCGGGCCTGCGCGCCGAATCCTCCGCCTGCTGCAGCCCTGCCAATGAGGTCCGCTGCGTCCGCCAGTGAGGCGGCAGCCAGCCGGGCATCGGCGTCGGTGTGTCCCAGCGACGGGGTGACGCCGTGGTCCGTGAGTATCCGGAGCAGTTCGTCCGAGCCCGGCAGTTCGGGGGCGTATGTCATGGTCTGCAGGGCCCCGCCGGCGGCCGCCAGCATATCCCGGAGCAGTTCAGGATCCGGGTCCCGGAGCCAACGGGGATTCTGCGCCCCGCACCGATCGCTGGAGAGGAAGGGCCCCTCGGAGTGGACGCCCGCGATCAGGCCCTCGGCGGCCAGGACCTTGAGGACGCCGAGGGACCTCAGCAGCTCATCCCCCGGGGCGGTGACCAGACTGGCCAGCAGGCTGGTGGTCCCGCTGCGGTGCAGGAAGTCCACCGCCTCCCGGCAGGCCCGGTCATCACCGGTCGGAAATCCACCGCCCGCGGCGCCATGGCAGTGGAGGTCAACAAGGCCGGGAAGCAGTGAACTTCCGGCCGGGAGCGGGACCTCCTCCGATCCCGGGAACCGGGCGGCGTCAAAACCGCTGCAGGGTCCGGCGTAAGCGATCCGGCCGTCGTGGACCGCCACGACGGCGTCGGGCGTCACAGCGCCGTCCGTGAGCAGGGTGCCCCGCAGGAGGTAGGCGGGAGCGCCGGCGGCTTCGCGGTCCTCGAAGGAAGGGATCATGGTGCCTGTTTTCTGTGTGGCCGGGCGTTAGCGGACAGGTACGGCTAGTTGAAGACTAGCGTGGCAGCGGCTCCTTCGGGCCGCCCGGCCCCGGAGCCTGCCGGACCTTAGCGCAGCACCACCGTCCTGTTGCCCTGGAGGATGACGCGTCCCTCGCAGTGCCAGCGGACGGCATTGGAGAGCGCCTTGCACTCGGTGTCGCGTCCGGCGGCCACGAGATCGTCCGGGCCGAAGGTGTGGTCCACTTCAACCACCTGCTGGGCGATGATCGGGCCCTCGTCCAGCTCCGCGTTGACATAGTGAGCGGTGGCGCCGACAGTCTTCACGCCCCGGGCGTGCGCCTGGTGGTAGGGCTTCGCGCCCTTGAAGCTGGGCAGGAAGGAGTGGTGGATGTTGATGGCGCGGCCATCCAGCTGGCGGGTGAGGTTGTCGCTGAGAACCTGCATGTAGCGGGCCAGGACCACCAGTTCGACGTCCATCCGGTCGATCAGTTCCAGGAGCCGCTGTTCGGCCGCGGGCTTGGTGTCCGCGGTGATGGGCACATGGAAGAAGGGGATTCCGTGCCACTCGACGGTCCGCCGGTGGTCCGGGTGGTTCGAGACGACGCCGACGATCTCGATGGGCAGTTCTCCGGTGCGGGCCCGGTACAGCAGATCGTTGAGGCAGTGCTCGAATTTCGAGACCATGATCAGGACCCGCCGCTTGCTGCCGTGCCGCCGCAGTTCCCAGCGCATACCGAATTTCTCGGCGACCGGAACGAAGGCCTCCCGGAGCGTGTCCAGGGTTGTTTGGTCTCCGGCCGAGGCGAAGTGGAGCCGCATGAAGAAGTGGCCGTCCAGCTGGGAGTCGAACTGCTTGCTTTCCAGGATGTCGCAGCCCTGGTCCAGCAGGAAGCCGGAGACGGCGTGGACTATCCCGCGTGTTTCCGGGCAGTCCAGGGTCAGGATGTGCTCCACCGTTTCGGGGGTCTGGTTCCCGGCCATGGTCAGCACTCCACGACGTTCACGGCGAGGCCTCCGCGGGAGGTTTCCTTGTACTTGGTTTTCATGTCTGCTCCTGTTTCGCGCATGGTCTTGATTGCTTTGTCCAGCGAGACTTTGTGGCTGCCGTCCCCGTGGAGGCAGAGGCGTGCGGCGTTGATGGCTTTGACGCTGGCGATCGCGTTGCGTTCGATGCAGGGGATCTGCACCAGCCCGCCGACGGGGTCGCAGGTCAGGCCCAGGTTGTGCTCGATTCCCACTTCGGCGGCGTTTTCCACCTGTTCCGGTGTGCCGCCCAGTACTTCGCAGAGTCCCGCCGCCGCCATGGAGCAGGCCGATCCGACTTCACCCTGGCATCCGACCTCCGCCCCGGAGATGGAGGCATTGATCTTGAACAGGATCCCGACGGCGCCCGCCGCCAGGAGGAAGCGGACCACGCCGTCGTCGTTGGCCCCCGGGACAAACTTGACGTAATAGTGCAGCACCGCCGGCACGATGCCTGCAGCGCCGTTGGTGGGAGCCGTCACGATCCGGCCCCCTGCGGCGTTTTCCTCGTTGACGGCCAGGGCAAAAAGGTTCACCCATTCCATGGCGAGCAGCGGGTCGGCGGGCACGTGGACGAGCGAAGGGTTCCGGGCGTCCGCCTCGGCGCTGAGCGCTGATGCTGCCAGCGTCCGGAACAGCGCCGGGGCACGCCGTTTGACGTTTAAACCGCCGGGCAGGATGCCCTCGGCAGCGCAGCCGTTGTCCACGCATTGGCGCATGACCGCCCACAGCGCCAGCAGCTTGTCCCGAAGTTCGGCTTCGCTGCGCCAGACGAGCTCGTTGGCCAGCATGACGTCGGCGACAGACATATTCTCAAGACGGCATATTTCCAAGAGCTCGTCGGCTGTCGTAAACGGGTAGGGCAGCACGGTGTCATCTGCCACCACGTGATCGGCGCCCTGGGCATTACCGTCGACAACGAAGCCGCCACCGATCGAGTAGTAGCTGCGCTCCCGGAGCACTGTTCCGGTGTGGTCCAGTGCCCGGAAGGTCATGCCGTTGGGGTGGGCCGGCAGGGACTTGCGGCGGTGCAGGAGCACGTCCTCGTCCCAGTTGAAGTCGACCCGGTGCTCTCCGCCGATCCGGAGTTCGGCATTGAGGGCAGCGGCTGCCACCTGGTCATCGGCGGTGCCGGTGTCCACGCTTTCGGGGTCCTGGCCCTGAAGGCCCAGTACGACGGCTTTATCCGAACCGTGGCCCCGGCCCGTGGCGCCGAGGGAACCGAACAGCTCGGCCTGCACCCTGGCGGTCGAGCTCAGCTGCCCGTCGCCTTTCAGTCCGTCCGCGAACCGTTTGGCCGCCCGCATCGGGCCGACCGTGTGGGAGGAGGACGGCCCGATGCCAACGGAAAACAGGTCAAGGACGCTGAGCGCCATCAGGGGACCTCGGTGGAGGCATATTCGCGCATGGCGTCCAGGAGCCAGCGGCCCAGGAACTCCGCAAAGGATGCCCGCGGGAGGACCCGGTAGGTCTCCTCCGCGGTTTTCCACAGAACGGCGGGGATGCCGCCGATTTCCGTGGACAGCGCCGTTCCAGGCTTGAAGACGCGGGGGTGCAGGTCCAGGGCGCAGCCCTTCTCCAGAACGGCACTGGCCCGGGGGCCGGAGAGTTCGAGCGTAGTGCGGTTGGCGGAGAGGTCCACCACTTGGCCCGGGCCGTCCGCCAGCGCTGCGATGAGCGCCCGCGGGAGCTCGCCGCCTAGGCTGTCGTGGGATTCCGCGGGGGCCACGAGCAGGAATTCTGCCGGGCCCAGCCATAGCACCGCGGTGTCGCCGCTGCCGCGGACCTCGCCGGAAGCGGCGGGCAGGCCTCCGGTCACCGCACCCACCCGTTCCCCGGCCTCGCCTGCGGGATCCACCCGGAGTCCCGCCATGGTCAGGAACGGCACCTCGCGCAGCTCCACGGTGCCCGCCACGGATCCGGCCTCAAAAGCCTTCCCCAGGAGCGACGCCGGACTCTTCCTCAGGGTCTGGATCTTCTTGGAATTTTCGAGTGCTGCAGTGTCAGCCATCTTTGCGGGTCCCTTCAGAGTCAAAAAGTACGGTTTCTGCGACGACTACGTCCACCAGCTGGTCGCCGGCGGCGGCCACCAGGGTTTCGCCGATGCGGTTGCGGCCGTTCTTGATCAGGGCCAGGGCAAACGACCGGCCCAGTGCCGCGCTGTGGTAGCTGGAGGTCACGAACCCCTGCATGGGGACGGGGCCGTAGGCGGGGTTGACGGTGATGCCCTGCTCCACCAGCTGGGTGCCTTCCGGAAGCCGGATCGTGCCGTCCACGGGGAGGACGCTGACCAGGTGTTTCCGATCGGTGCGGTCGGCGTCCTTGCGGGTGTAGGAGCGTTTGCCGATGAAGTCCTTGACCTTGGAGACAACCCATTCCATCCCGGCGTCCTGCGGGGTGACGGTGCCGTCGGTGTCCTGGCCGACGATCGGGTACCCCTTCTCGGCACGCAGCACGTGCATGGTTTCGGTGCCGTACGGGGTGATGTTGAACTCCGCGCCGGCCGCCTCCACCGCTTCCCAGGTGCTCAGTCCGTACCAGGACGGAACGTTGATTTCGTAGGCCAGTTCACCGGAGAACGAGATCCGGCAGACCCGGGCCTGCACGCCGGAAGCCAGGGTGGTCTCGCGGAACGTCATGAACGGGAAGGCCTCGGCGTCCAGGCCGCCGTCGGCTGCCAGTTCCGGGGCAACTTTGGCGAGGACTGCGCGGGATTTCGGTCCGACGACGGCGATGGTGGACCACTGTTCCGTCACGGAGGTGCAGTGCACGTCCAGTTCGGGCCACTCGGTCTGCAGCCATTCCTCCAGCCAGTCCAGGACCTTCGCTGCTCCGCCCGTGGTGGTGGTCATGAAGAACCGGTCCTCGTCCAGGCGGAGCGTGACGCCGTCGTCGAAGATCATCCCGTCCGGGGTGCACATGACGCCGTAGCGGGCCGAGCCCGGGGCCAGTTTCTTGAACGCGTTCGTGTAGATGCGGTTCAGGAATTCGCCCGCGTCCTTGCCGCGGATCTCGATCTTGCCCAGGGTGGTGGCGTCCATGAAGCCCACGGACTCCCGGACGGCGGCACATTCGCGCAGGACCGCGGTGTCCATGTCCTCACCGTTCTGCGGGTAGTACCAGGGCCGCTTCCACTGGCCGACGTCTTCGAAGAGGGCGCCGCGCGCGACGTGCCACGGGTGGATGGAAGTGAGCCGGGCGGGGTCGAACAGTTCGCCCCGCTGGCGTCCGGCCAGGGCGGCGAACGCCACGGGGGTGAAGGGCGCCCGGTACGCGGTGGTTCCGATTTCTCCGATGCCCCGGGATGCCTCGCCGGCGTGCCGCAGCGCCGCCGCAATGACACCGATCGCGTTCACCCCGGAGGTCTTGCCCTGATCGTTGGCGGTGCTGATCGAGGTGTAGCGCTTGACGTGCTCCACCGAGCGCATGCCGGCGCCGGTGGAGCGGAGCACGTCGGCCACGGACTGGTCGCGCTGGAAGTCGACGAAGTGGTGGTGCCAGTCGTCCGGGCCGCCTTCCTGACCGGGGACCAGCCAGAGCTGGCGGGTCGGGGCCGATGCCTTCGGCTCGGAAAAGACCAAGGGACCGACCGCTGCGCCGGAGTCCTCAGGGTCGAAGCCGGCGGCGGCGACCGCGGCTGCCCCGGCGGAGATGCCCTCCGCGATGCAGTCGTCGAGTTCGAAACTGCCGCGGCCGGCACCGGCCACCTGCTGGTTCGGGACCACGCTGCTGGGAACGAATGCCGCCAGGTCATCGTCCCAGCGGATCTTGCCCTGGCGCTGGGAATGCAGGTGCACCACGGGGGACCAGCCGCCGGAGACGGCCAGCAGGTCGCAGGCGAGCTGTTCGACGCCGGAGGTGAGCTCGCCGTCGTCGTTGATGCTCCGAACGGTGACGCCGGCGAGCCGGCCGTCGCCGGATTCGGCAGCGGCGGTGTTGGCGACGGCGCTGCCGATCAGCACCCGTGTCCCTGCGGCCGCGGCTGCCGCCGCGGTTTCGCTCAGCTGAGTACGGGCGTCCACGACGGCTTCGACCCGAACGCCGGCGGCCTTCAGGTCCGCGGCCAGGGCATAGGCGCTGTCGTTGGTGGTGCTGATGACCACCCGCGAACCGGCGGCCACGGCGTAGCGGTTCAGGTACGTGCGGACGGCGGAGGCGAGCATGATGCCGGGCCGGTCGTTGTTTTCGAAGACCAGCGGGCGCTCGTGTGCGCCGGGGGCCAGGACCACCTGCGCGGCGCGGATGTGCCAGATCCGCTGCCGGGACACGCCGGGCGCGGCGGGGGTCAGGAGGTGGTCTGTCCGGTTCTGGACGGCGATGACGTAGTTGGAGTCGTAGGAGCCGAAGGCGGACGTACGGTTCAGGACCGTGCACTCGGCCGCGGAGATCAGTTCGGCTTCAACGTTGGCCACCCAGTCGAGGGCAGGCATCCCTTCGATGCTCTCCGCGAGGTCCGGTGCGGTGGACCCGGACAGCAGCGAGCCGCCCAGCTCGGGCTGGTCGTCAATGAGGATGACCCGGGCGCCGGCACGGACCGCTTCGCGTGCGGCGGCCAGGCCTGCGGGGCCGCCGCCGACCACGAGGACGTCGGTGTGGACGTATTTCTTGTCGTACTCGGCGCGGTCCTCGGCCGGGTCCAGCTTGCCCAGTCCGCTGAGGTATTCGGCGCTGAGGCCGTCCACGAGGGATACCGTGGTGGCGGGGAGCATGGATTCGGCGACGTGGCCCGGGAACCGGGGGGCGATCTTGACCAGGGCGTTGGATTCCTCGACGCCGGCGGACATGATGCCGCGGGGCCGGTCCTCGTACAGGGAGTTGCCGGCGGTGAGCTGGCCGTTGGCGAGCAGGGCGGAGGCGAGGGTGTCGCCCGGGTGGCCCGTGTACTCACGGCCATCCAGGGTGAAGCGCCAGGTGACGCTGCGGTCGATCCGGCCGCCGGTGCTGAGGCGCGCGGGCTGCGGCTGAGCGGTCATTTGATTGCTCCTTCGGGGGAGACGGGGGTGGTGACGGTGGGGGCGGTGGTTCCCGTGGCTGTGTTTTCCTTGTCAGGGCGAGGCTGGCCCATCGGATACACGGCCTGGATGTCATAAGTGACGGTGTCGCGGAGCATGTTGAACCACTGCCGGCAGCCGGTGCTGTGCAGCCAGCGTTCGGCGAAGGCGCCCTTGGTGTTGTCGCGGTAGAACAGGTACTCGGCCCATTCACGGTCCGTGAGCTCTGCCGGGTTTTCGGGGTAGGCAACGTGGGCCTGGCCGCCGTAGTGGAATTCGGTTTCGTCCCGGGGGCCGCAGTTGGGGCAGGGAATCAGGAGCATGTCCGTACCTCTCTCTAGTGGGCCACGGCGGCGGCGCCGTGTTCGTCGATCAGGGCGCCGGTTTCGAAGCGCTCGAGGGCAAAGGGCTTGTTGAGTTTGTGCGGTTCACCCGTGGCGATGGTGTGCGCGAAGGTCAGCCCGGCGGCCGGCGTGCCCTTGAATCCGCCGGTTCCCCAACCGCAGTTGACGAACATGTTTTCCACCGGGGTGGTGCCGACGATCGGGGAGGCGTCGAGGGTGGTGTCCACGATCCCGCCCCAGGTCCGGAGCACGTGGGCCCGGGCGAAGATCGGGAAGAGTTCGACGGCGGCGGCCATCTGGTGCTCGATCACGTGGAAGGATCCGCGCTGGCCGTAACCGTTGTAGGAGTCCACACCGGCGCCCATGACCAGTTCGCCCTTGTGCGCCTGGGAGACGTAGACGTGGACGTGGTTGGACATGACCACGGTGGGGTGGACGGGCTCGTGGAGTTCGGACACCAGGGCCTGGAGCGGGTGGGACTGGATGGGCAACCGGAACCCGGCCATTTCCGCCAGCACGGAGCTGTGTCCCGCCGCGCAGAGGCCGACCTTTTCGGTGTTGATGGTGCCGCGGTTGGTCTTGACCCCCACCACCTTGTTCCCGTCCTTGACGAAGCCGGTGACTTCGCAGTTCTGGATGATGTCCACGCCCAGCTCATCGCATTTGCGGGCAAACGCCCACGCGACGTGGTCGTGCTTGGCGATGCCGGCGCGCGGCTGGTAGGTGGCGCCCATGACGGGGTAGCGGATGTTGTCATTGATGTTCAGGATGGGGCAGAGTTCCTTGACCTGCTGCGGGTCCAGCCACTCGGCGTCGACGCCATTGAGTTTGTTGGCTCCGACGCGGCGGACACTTTCGCGGACGTCGCCCAGGGTGTGGGCGAGGTTCATGACCCCGCGCTGGCTGAACAGGAAGTCGTATTCGAGTTCTTCCGGCAGGATTTCCCACAGCTTCAGGGCGTGCTCGTAGATCGCCGCGCTCTCGTCCCAAAGGTAGTTGGAGCGGATGATGGTGGTGTTCCGCGCCATGTTGCCGCCGGCCAGCCAGCCCTTTTCCAAGATGGCGATGTTGGTCATCCCGTGGTTCTTGGCCAGGTAATACGCCGTCGCCAGACCATGTCCGCCGCCGCCGACAATCACGGCGTCGTAGGACTTCTTCGGGTCCGGATTGCGCCACAGGAAATCCGGGTGCTCCGGCAGGTGTTCGGTGGTCATTGTGCTGCTCCAATCAGTTCTGCCTCAAGCCCGGGTGCCGCTGCGCTGGTGCCGAGATGCGGGTAAAGGGGGAATTGGTCCGCGAGGGCGCTGACGCGTCCGCGCAGTTCAGCGGCGGTCTGGTCGCTCAGGTCGTCCCCGGGGGCCTGTGAGGTGAGGGCGGAGGCGATGATGTCCGCCACTTCGGTGAACTCCGCGGCACCGAAGCCGCGGGTTGCCAGGGCGGGAGTGCCGATCCGCAGTCCCGAGGAGACCATGGGCGGGCGGGGATCGAAGGGGACGGCGTTGCGGTTGACGGTGATGCCGATCCGGTGGAGCCGGTCTTCGGCCTGCTGCCCGTCCAGTTCCGAGTCCCGCAGGTCCACCAGGACCAGGTGCACGTCGGTGCCGCCGTTGACCACAGAGATCCCGGCCGCCGCGACGTCGTCCTTCAGGAGCCTTGACGCGAGGATCCTGGCGCCTTCGAGCGTGCGTTCCTGGCGTTCCTTGAACTCGGGGGACGCGGCGATCTTGAACGCCACGGCCTTGGCCGCGATCACATGCTCCAGGGGACCGCCCTGCTGGCCGGGGAACACGGCGCTGTTGATTTTGCGCGCATACTCCGCCTTGCCCAGGATCACGCCGCCGCGCGGGCCGCCGAGGGTCTTGTGCGTGGTGGTGGTGACGACGTCGGCGTAGGGGACAGGGTTCGGATGAAGCCCCGCGGCGACCAGTCCGGCGAAGTGGGCCATGTCCACCATCAGGTAGGCGCCCACGAGGTCGGCGATGCGGCGGAACTCGGCGAAGTCCAGCTGCCGTGAGTAGGCGGACCATCCGGCCACGATCATCTTGGGCCGGTGCTCCAGGGCCAGGGCCTCGACCTCGGCCATGTCCACCAGGTGGTTGTGCTCGCTCACGTGGTACGGGACCACGTTGTAGAGCTTGCCGGAGAAGTTGATCTTCATCCCGTGGGTGAGGTGGCCGCCGTGCGCCAGGGCGAGGCCCATGATGGTGTCGCCCGGTTCCAGCAGGGCAAACATGGCGGCGGCGTTGGCCTGCGCGCCGGAGTGCGGCTGGACGTTCGCGTACTCGGCGCCGAACAGGGCCGTGACCCGGTCGATGGCGAGCTGTTCGATCACATCAACGTGCTCGCAGCCGCCGTAGTAGCGCTTGCCCGGGTAGCCCTCGGCGTATTTGTTGGTCAGCACAGAGCCCTGTGCCTCCATGACGCCGGCGGGGGCGAAGTTCTCCGACGCAATCATTTCAAGCGTGGACTGCTGGCGTTTCAGTTCCCGCGCCACGGCCTGTTCCACCTCGGGATCGACTACGGAAAGTCGCTCGTTCAACTGCTCAACCACGGTTACTCCTTTGAAATACCACTATTGCTATGACTGATATATCAGTGTGTGAACAATGGTATGATTGAGATCACACCAGAGTCAATAGCCGGAGCCAAGTGGAACAGGGCTTCCGGTTGTAATCCAGAAACGGAGCCGAGCCGTGAATGCACTCACCGTCCTGCCGCCCGCAGAGGACGAAGCCCTCTCCCAGGCGGAGGCCGCATACCGGCAGCTGCGCGACAAGCTGATCATGCTCGAAATCCGGCCGGGCGAACCCATCAACGACGGGCAGCTGGCCGCCGAGCTCGGCTTCGGCCGCACCCCCGTGCGCGAGGCGATCAAGCGGCTGGAAGTGGACCACCTGGTGGTTTCCTATCCGCGCAGGGGAACCTTTGCCACCACCGTGGATTTCACGGAACTGGCCGACGTCTCGGAAATCCGGGAACTGCTGGAACCGCTGGCGGCGCGCCGGGCGGCAACTCGGGCCAACGCCGCCATGCGCCGCGAACTGCTGGACGTCGCCAAGACCATTGCGGAACTGGCCCCGAGCCCCGCAGAGTCCCGCGAGCTGATGCGTTACGACCTGACGGTGCACCGCCTGATCTACCGGGCCGCCGCCAATCCGCACCTGGAAGACACGCTGATCCGCTACGACAACCTGGCCACGCGCATCTGGTGCCTGGTCCTGGACAAGGTCCCCTCCGTCAGCGGCCACATCACCGAGCACGTGGAGCTACTCAAGGCGGTGGCCGAGGGCGACGCGGACAGGGCCGGCGAGCTCGCCCTGCACCACGTCACCAGCTTCGAGGAGACCATCCGCAAGGTCCTCTAGACGGATCCTTGCGCCGAGGTCACCGGGAACTTGCGGGCTCGCCGTAGGCTTCCGGCGACCCCGCACGTTCCCGGCGACTTGGACGACGGCGGGAGGTCCCGGCGTCGTCAGCGCCCGCGATTGTGCATGACGTGCTTGGTGCGGGAGTAGTCGTCAAGGGCGTAGACGGACAGGTCCCGTCCGTAACCGGATCCCTTGAAGCCGCCCCAGGGCACTTCGTTGGCGAGGACGAGATGCGAATTCACCCAGACCGTTCCGGCATCGATTTTCGAGGCGACATCGTGGCTGCGCCGGGCGTCTTCGGTCCAGACGGAGGCGGCGAGGCCGAACGGCACGTCGTTGGCCCGGGCGATCGCTTCTTCTTCGTCGGTGAACGTCTCAATGGTGACGACGGGCCCGAAGATTTCCTCCCGGGAGCATTCGGCGCCGTCGGGCACGCTGACCAGTACGGTCGGAGCGACAAAGTAGCCCGGACCCTCCAGCGCTCCTCCGCCGACGGCGGCCCGGACGCCGTCGCGCTGTGCACGCTCGAGGTAGCCGACGACGCGGTCGAAGTGCCCCTTTGACGTCAAGGGCCCGATTTCGATCTCCGTTCCGGCGCCCGGCTCTCCGACGATCAAAGTGCTAACTTCGTGGACCAGCAGCTCGGTAAATTGTTCGGCCACGGATTCGTGCACCAGGATCCTGCACGCGGCCCCGCATTCCTGGCCCGAATTCCAGAAGCCGGCGGTCCTCAGCGCCGCGGCGGCAGCCGGCAGGTCGGCGTCGGGGAAGATCAGGACGGGAGCCTTTCCGCCAAGCTCGAGGTGGACCCGCTTGAGCGATTGGGCGGCTCCGCGGGCAACGGCCCGGCCGCTGTTCACCGATCCGGTGAGTGCAATCATGTCCACGTCCGGGTGTTCGGAGAGCCGGGCGCCGACGACTGATCCGCGGCCGGTGACGACATTGAACACGCCGGGCGGAAGGATGTCGGCCACAAGCTCAGCGAATTTCAGCGTGGTCAACGGCGTTTGCTCGGACGGCTTCAGCACCAGGGTGTTTCCTGCGGCGAGGATGGGCGCGATCTTCCATGCCCCCATCAGCAACGGGTAATTCCACGGGGTGACGACACCAACGACGCCTAACGGTTCCCGCAGGATCAGCGACAGGTGATCCGGAGCGTAGGTTCCGGCGGCCATCGAGGTGGTGGCGCGGAGTGCGCCCGCCATGAACCGGAAGGTATCGATGGTGCCTGCGACATCGTCTCTGGAGACCATGAGCGGCTTTCCGGTGTTCGCTGATTCAATCCGGGCAAGCAGGTCGGAGTGTTCGCTGAGGCGGTCTGCGATCCGGTGCAGGATTTCCGAGCGTTCCTTGGGGACGAGCTGCCCCCAGTGATTCCTGGCAGCAGCGGCGGCCGCCACCGCGGTGTCGACTTCCTCGACCGTGCCGTCGGCGACTGAGGTGATCCGCTCCCCGTTACAGGGGTCCACGACGTCGGTGATGGCGCCGGAGGAGCCGGCCCGGAAGGCGCCGTCAACGAAGTGCTGGCCAGGTGCCAGTTCATCGGCGGCGATGAGTTTTCCGGGTGCCTGGGACCTGAGGATCTGTGTCGGGTTGTTAACCGAGATGGACATCTGTTCTGCCTCCCTGGGCGGGTGTTGCTCGGGACTGTGCGTTTTTGAACGTTGCGCGTTTGACTGGTGCCGCACCGATGTGGCCCACCGCCTACCCCACGTTCTGGTAGAGGGAAGCCAGCGCGTGCTGAACCCGGGCGAGGTCCTGGGCATTGAGGTCCGCCGTGGGGCGCCGGGGTGACCCGGCCGGAAGCCCCTGGAGGGAAAGGCCTGCCTTGACGGCCGGGATGAACGGCACGGAGAGGAGGGCATCGATGACCGGGTACAGCTTCGTCCACAGTTGACGGGCACCGGCGAGGTCGCCGTCGGCGATCAGCCGGCTGACGGCAACGATTTCGTTCGGTACGACGTTGGCAGTGCCGGCCATCACGCCCGCCGCGCCCTCGACGAGCGCGCTGTACAGGTAAACGTCCCACCCGATGAAGGTGCCGATGACGTCCGCGTGGTGATGGATCAGCTGGAGCGCCTGTTCCCAGTTGGCGCTCGAGTCCTTGATGTACCGGATGTTGTCCACCTCTTCGGCCAACGCACGGACCGTTGCCGGATCCAGGTTGACGCCGGTGACGGCCGGGATGTTGTAAAGCATGACCGGAAGCTTGACCGACCGGGCGACGTCCTTGATGTACGTGACTGTTTCCTCCAGCGACAACGGCTCGTAGTACGGCGTGATCAGCATCAGGACGTCCGCGCCTGCCTTCTCAGCCGCCTGCGACAGCCGGATGGCTTCCGCCGTCGAGGTGGCGCCGGTCTGGGCGATGACCGGGACGCGCCCGTTCGCCTGCCTGATGACGGTGTCGATGAGCAGGAGCCGCTCCTCGGAGGACAGGGCGCCGACCTCGCCCGTTGATCCGGCAGCCACGACGCCGTCGACGCCGGCGTCGATGGAGCGGTCGACGATGCGCCGCAGCGTCTCGACGTCGATGGCGCCGTCCTGGTCAAAGGGGGTGGACAGTGCGGTCAGGACACCGCGGAGGTCGTTGGACATGAAGGGTTCCTCTTTTTCAGTACTGGTTGGGGCAGGGGGTGGTTGGTTCAGGCGACGATCGAGAGGCCGGAATGGGGCGGGGCCTGGCGGTGCGTGGCCAGCAGGCTGGCGGCCTCCTGTGCTGCCGAGAACCCGGTGGTGATGGAGCTTTCGGTGTAGAGGGTGCCGAGATAGTCTCCGGCGAGGAAGACGCGGTCGGTGCCGCGCATGAGCGTGGACTGGAGCTTGGCCCGGCCGGGGAAGCAGTAGGGGGAGGCATTCTTCCACCGGTCCGTCTTGGCCTCGACGACGCTGTCCGCGAACCCGTGGCCGAGGACCTGATCGAGGTCGGTGAGGTGGGTCTGGATGACTTCCTCGTCGCTCTTGTCCAGCAGCGCACGGCCCAGGCCGGCCGGTGAGAACGTCATGAAGCTGCCCCCGGGCTTCCGCGCAGACTCCGAACCACGGACGATGCTCGCCTGGTTCAGGGCGATCGCGAACGAACGCTTTGGGGCCGCGATGGCATAGATGTCGTCCCAAGGCCGCGCCGAGGTCTCGTTGGTCAGGAAGGCGGTGCTGACATGCGGGCCGTACTTGATCTGGCTGAGTGCGCCGCGTAGGTCCGCCGGAAGGTCGACGCCAATTTTGTGGGACACATTAGCGGTGGTTGCGAGGACGACGGTTCGGGCTTCCACTTCATGGTCGACGCCGCCCTGGCTGTACCGGACGAGGACGGAGTCCTTCTTGTGCACGACCTCCTGCACCGTGGCTCCGAGCTGGATGCGGTCGCCCAGCGAGACCGCAATCGATTCGGTGAGGGTGGACGGGCCGCCGACAATGCCCTGACTGAGTCCCTGGCCGATGCCCAGCACCAGGCTGAAATACCCGATGCCGGCGCCCGCAGAGATCTGGTCCATGTCGCCGGCTGAGCGGGTGACGGTGGTCTTGAATAGTGCCGCAGCGTCCTCCGACAGGTTTCCAATGAAGTCCAGGAACGAGCTGTCGTTCTCGAAGTCATAGATGCGCTGCTGCCGCGTAGCGCCGGATTCCCCCGCACGCTTCCTCACGACGCCCGTGTATTTGGCGACGCCGCTGACCACCTTGAGTCCGGCCCGCAGGGTGTCCACCCTGGATGAAAAGGACATCGGGATCCGGAACGGGTACGTGGCGATGTGTCCCTTGCGGATGAATTTGCCGTTCATGGACAAGGCCTGGAGGGAACCGGGGATCTGAACGGCCGTCACGCCGACCTCATTGAGCAGGGCATCTGTGGACGATCCGGCACCGGCGAAGACGTGTCCTCCCCAGTTCAGCCAGTAGGCGCCCCGGCGTTCCGAGCGGATCCGTCCGCCCACGCGGTTTCCGGATTCCAGCACCACAGTGTCCCAGTGCCGCAGGCGCCATGCTGCCGAGAGTCCGGCGAGGCCGCCACCGACGATTACTACGTCTTTCATGATCATGACTTTCTTGGTTGGTGGCGGATCCGGCCGGTGTGCGGCCGGATCCGCGGGTAGTGGTTGCGTTCGAGTTGCCTAGTTGATTCGTTCAGGCGATGGCCCTAGCGGCGGCTTTCCCCCGGACCTTTCCCTTGGGTTTTCCCGGCAGGGCTGCCGCTTCGGTCAAGGTCATTCCGCGGGTTTCCGGCGCCCAGGCCATGGAAACGGCCATGCCGATCAGGGTGACGATTCCGGCGATGATCATGGTGGTTCCGATGCCGAGCGTCGTCAGGGCGATGGGCACCAGGTAGGTTCCGGTGGCGGCTCCGATGCGGCTGAGCGACGAGGCCAGGCCGACGGCGGATCCCCGCACCTCGGTGGGGAACAGCTCGTTGGGGTAGACCCACTGCATGATCTGGGTGCCGCCGATCAGGAGGGCGTAGGCGGCGAAGAGGGACATGATGATCCACGTATCAGCCTCGGGGAAGAGTCCCAGGGCGAGGAGGGCCAGGCCGCTCCAGAGGAAGCTGTGGATGATGAGGGGGCGCCGGCCCATTTTGTTGACGAGGAACACGGCAACCAGGCAGCCGAGGAGGAACATCACGGTGATGGCGGCGGAACCAATGTGCGCCAGGTCTCCGCCGAGCTTGAGGGCTCCAAGGATTGCCGGCCCGAAGGCGTAGACGGCGAAGAGGGGGACGATTGAACAGGTCCAGAAGATGGTGATGAACGCCATGCGTTTGCCATAGCCCGACTTCAGGAGCTCACCAACGCCGACCTTGCTGCCGGCTTCCTCCGGCAGGTCGGCCAACGTGACCTCCGGACCGTAGACCCGCTTGAGCACCTGGGCGGCCTCCTCAAGCCGGCCGACCTTGACCAGCCAGCGGGGCGATTCAGGGGTACCGATGCGGAGCAGGACGATGATGAGGGCCGGGATGGCCGAGCTGGCGAGCATCCAGCGCCAGCCGTTTTCGAACGTGAGCAGGAACTGGCCGACGATGTAGGCGACGGCGGCACCGACAAACCACATAGTGACAAAGGCCCCCAGCATCGGGCCGCGCCAGCGTTTGGGGGTGAATTCGGCAAGCAAGGAGGTCGCGATCGGGTAGTCGGCCCCCACGGCGAAGCCGATGAGGAGCCGCAGGATGATCAACCAGAACGGATCGTTCACGAACGCCTGGGCGACGGAACAGGCAACCAGCGCGATGAGATCGACCGTGAAGAGCAGGTGCCGGCCGAACTTGTCGGTTAGCCAGCCGCCGAGGAACGCGCCGAAAAAGATGCCCACCAAGGCTGCTGCCCCGATCATCCCCTGTTCGGACGGTGAAAGGTTGAACTGCGGGGTGATCTGGATCATCGCGACGCCGACAATGCTGAGGATGTAGCCGTCGACGAAGGGTCCCCCGGACGAGTACAGGGCCAGTTTTTTATGGAAAGACGAGAGAGGGGCGTCATCAACTATGTGGGACATTTGCATTCCTTTCGGAACTGGGATGGGCCGGTCTTGGCGGGCCCTGGGGGAGTATTGGTGCCGTTTCCCGGCTGGACGCAGTCGTCATCGGCAACGAACGACCGGTATGCGTAGAACTTGCGAACCTTTCCCCGCCGAGTCTTAGGAGGGGGTGTCAGCAGCTTGTGTGACATAAACCACTGTAAGATGTGATCACAAATCACACAAGAGCGGATCTGAACTTTTTTCCGATCCGAATCCCGGTGGCATGGCAAGGGAGACGCCGATGGGGGAGGGGAGGCTATATTTGATCTGTGGTCATATCCAAGCGCGTAGTCCCAACCCTGTTGACTGATCAGGTCTATGCGATGATTCACGAGGCAATCCTCAACGGCGATCTTCCGGCCGGCGCCAGGTTGCGGGTGCGCGATCTTGCCGAGCAGGTTGGCACGAGTGTCATGCCTGTCCGCGAGGCGATCCGGCGTCTTGAAGAAGCGGGGCTGGCCGAGCGGGAGCCGCACAAGGGCGCCGTCGTGAAGAGCCTCTCGCTGGAGGAACTGATCCATGTCTACGACGTCCGCAGGCTGTTGGAGACGGAGGCTGCGCGGCTGGGAAGCGAGCGGATCACGGCCCAGGACTGCGACAGGATGCAGGCTGAATATGAGCTAATGCGGGCGGCCATTGCC
The DNA here is from genome assembly GCF_003634095.1 of Arthrobacter oryzae. GTDB lineage: Bacteria > Actinomycetota > Actinomycetes > Actinomycetales > Micrococcaceae > Arthrobacter > Arthrobacter oryzae. The sequence goes on along the minus strand of NZ_RBIR01000003.1, from coordinate 315,819 downwards.
GAGCGCAGGGTCATTGCGCTGCTGGATCATGACGAGGCCATGCTGAGCATCCTCTATGAAGCTGCGGGAAACCCGGTTCTGGTTCAGATGATCCGCACGCTTTGGCAGCACTGCCGGGCGTACAAGATCGTCGGTGCCCAGGGTTCGCTGGACACTGAGGGCGATGACTCCCTGTGGAGGTATCAGCAGGATTTGATCGCGGCCGCACGGAAGAATGACGTCCAAGCCGCCGGTTCCGTCAACGAGGCATCTCTTCTCGATGCCTCTGAACGCATCAAAGCGCGGCTGGCAGCGCAGAGCGCGGGCTAGCCGGACGCTCTTCGTGCCCGCCGATGCGCAAAATGCCTGCGGACGCCCGAATAGCCGCCGCGCCAGGTATTTTCCGCGTCGCCGAACCGAATGGGCGTCGCCGGACAGTGAGCGCGTCGAGCCTCAGCCGTTTTTCTTCCAGCGCTTCGGCCACTTCACGTGCAGCAGGAGCAGGCCAAGCAGGAGCGAGTCGACGGTCATAATTCCAGCCAGGAGATAGGCCCACCCGGCCATCACGGCTGGCCCGCTGCGCCGCGGCCGGCCGTGCGCTCTCTTGCCTGAATGCGCATGACGATCTCCTGACGTGGACCCCCCGGTCGTTCGATTGTTTTGCCCAGTGTGCCACCGCATCAGCCGGGGCGGAACCGCCATGCCGCCCGGCTCAAGCTTTTCCCAAGTTCGCCCGCGCCGGCGTATCCCAAGCAACCAAGTCACGCTGAGTGCAACCACTTCGGCCTGGTCCGGAGCATCCGCCGGGCGACGTCTGCGAGTTTTCTCAACAAACTGATGCGCAGATCCGAAGCAAAAAAGCATTGACTGTGTTCTGTGTCACGCATAATCTGGTGCAACAGCGTTGCAGTGAATGCAACTCCAAAACACTTTGGTGGACACATGAGTAACGAAACTTCCTCCCCCGCCAGTCTTGCGGGGCCGACAGGCCCGGAGTCGAATAGCGGGCATGGCAGTACTTCCTCCGGACAAACCACGTTGAGCGGCCAAGCGGCCCCAAGTGGGCACGATCCCGCAGTCAGCAAGGAAACCCGACGGCGGGTAGTCGCCGCCAGCTTCATCGGTAACTTCGTCGAATGGTTCGACTACGCCGTCTACGGCTACCTGGCCGCAACCATCGCCGCGGTCTTCTTCCCCGAGTCCAATCCCCAGACCGCGCTCCTGCTCACTTTCGCCCTGTTCGCCATCTCGTTCCTGGTGCGGCCGCTTGGCGGCTTCGTCTGGGGCCACATCGGCGACCGGGTGGGGCGCAAGACCGCGCTTTCCCTGTCAATCCTGATCATGTCCGGAGCGACCTTCAGCATCGCCCTCATCCCGGGGTTCAACTCCATCGGCATCTGGGCCCCGATCCTTCTCCTGGTGGTGCGCGTCGTCCAGGGTTTCTCCGCCTCCGGCGAATATGCCGGGGCATCCGCCTTCCTGGTGGAATACGCGCCGGCCAACAAGCGCGGCCTGTACGCGGCGGTGGTTCCGGCCAGCACCGCCGCGGGCCTCCTGCTCGGCTCCCTGCTCGCTGGCCTGCTGACCATCCTGCTCAGCGCCGAGGCGATGCAGAGCTGGGGATGGCGTCTGCCGTTCCTGCTCGCCGCCCCGATGGGCCTGATCGGACGCTACATCCGCACCAAGCTGGAGGACACCCCGGTGTTCCGCGAACTGGCCGAAGAGGACCAGGCCATCAAGGCCCCGGTATCCAGCCTCTTCCGGCGCCACTGGCGGCTGCTGCTGAAGGCGGTCGGAGCCGTGCTGCTCAACGCCGTCGGGTTTTACGTCATCCTCAGCTACATGCCGACCTATCTGTCCGCGGAACTGGGCCTTGGTGCGGCCGAATCCTTCCTGGCCACCACCATCGCGCTGGTGACCTATATCGGGTTCATCTTCCTGACCGGAATGCTCTCGGACCGCTACGGACGGAAGAAGGTCCTCATCGCCGCGTCGCTGAGCTTCATCGTGCTCACCGTGCCGGCCTTCGCCCTGCTGGGCACCGGGAACTTCCTGGTGATCGTTCTGGTCCAGATCCTGCTGGGCGGCATGCTCACGCTCAATGACGGCACGCTCCCGAGCTTCCTGGCCGAAATGTTCCCCACCCGCGTCCGTTACAGCGGCTTCGCCGTCAGCTTCAATCTCTCCAACGCACTCTTCGGCGGCACCGCGCCGTTCATGGCCACCCTGCTGATCGCCGCGACGGCCAATCCCCTGGCCCCGGCCTGGTACCTGGCCGGCGCCGCCGCCATCTCCCTGATCGCCGTCGTTCTCTCCCGGGAAACCAGCAAAGAACCACTGCGCCACGAGTAACCGCGGCCGGCGCCCACTTCTTCCCTCCTAAGAAACCGAACCGCAGAAAGGCACCACCACCATGACCATCACGACTTCCGACAACGCCTCGTCCATCGCCGAACTGGAGCGACTGAAAGTCCTGCACAACGGGCAGAAGGAAAAGCTGACCTTCTCCGACACCGAATTTGAACGCCGGCTCGGCGGACTGCGCCGGATCATGGCAGAGAAGGACCTCGACGCCGTCGTCCTGACCAGCTACCACTCCATCAAGTACTACTCCGACTTCCTGTTCACCTACTTCGGCCGGTCCTACGCCATGGTGGTCACCAAGGACGACACCGTGACCGTCACGGCCAACATCGACGCCGGGATGCCGTGGCGGCGCAGCTACGGCGACAACGTGGTCTACACGGACTGGCGCCGGGACAACTACATCTTCGCCATCCAGGAAGCGCTCCGCACCCGGGGCATCAACCCCCGCCGGCTCGGTGTCGAGGACGATTCACTCCCGCTGGACAACCGGAACAAGATCCAGGCGGCCTTCGCCGGGGCCACCCTGGTGGACGTGGCCCAGGCCGCCATGCGCCAGAGGATGATCAAGTCGGCCGAAGAGATCGAGGTCATCAAGCACGGAGCCCGGATCGGTGACCTCGGCGGCGAGGCCATCCGCAACGCCATCACCGCCGGCATCACCGAGTACGAGGTCGCCCTGATCGGCACCGAAGCCATGGTCCACGAGATCGCCCGGACCTTCCCGGACTCGGAAATCCGTGACACCTGGGTTTGGTTCCAGTCCGGCATCAACACCGACGGCGCCCACAACTGGGCCACCACGCGCAAGATCCAGGAACACGACATCCTGTCCCTGAACTGCTTCCCCATGACCTCCGGCTACTACACGGCACTGGAGCGCACCCTGTTCTACGGCGAACCCGACGCCCGTTCCCTGGAGCTGTGGAACATCAACGTGGAAGTCCACAAGCGCGGCCTCGAACTCATCAAGCCGGGAGCCGTCTGCAAGGACATCGCCGCCGAGCTGAACGAGATCTACGTGGGCCACGGCCTGCTCGCCAACCGGACATTCGGCTACGGCCACTCCTTCGGCGTCCTGAGCCACTACTACGGCCGGGAAGCCGGACTGGAACTCCGCGAGGACATCGACACCGTGCTGGAGCCCGGCATGGTGGTGTCCATGGAGCCCATGATCACGGTCCTGGACGGCCAGCCCGGCGCCGGCGGCTACCGTGAACACGACATCCTGGTGGTAGGCGAGGACGGCGCGGAGAACATCACGAAGTTCCCCTTCGGCCCCGAGTACAACATCGTGGGCGCCTGACCGGTCCACGCCACCGGCCAAGAAGCGGCGCCACGTCCCACGTGGCGCCGCTTTTTCGGCCCTCATGCGGAATGATGGTAGACACCATGACCCCAGCAGAATCTCCCGAGACCACCGGAAACGGCGACGCCAAGGGCACCTCCGTCATAGTCAACGCCATCGCCGTGCTGCGAACGTTCACCGCCGACGAACCACTGCTCGGCGTCACCGAAATCGCCAACCGGGTGGGGCTGCACAAGAGCACCGTGTCCCGGATCCTCGCCACCTTCGAACAGGAACACCTGGTGGAACGGGACCCGGAAAGCCGCCGCTTCCGGCTGGGGCTGGGACTGATCGCCGTCGCCGGGCCGCTGCTGGCTGAACTGGAAGAACGGCGTGTGGCCTACCCTGTACTGCGCGAACTCACCGAACAGACCGGCGAAACCAGCGCCCTCATGGTGTGGAACGGCGCCGAGTCGATGTGCGTGGAACAGATCGCCAGCCACCACCAGATCAAGCACACCACCCCGCTGGGCGCCCGCTACACGGATGCCATGAGCGCCTCCGTCCAGGTCTTCCTGTCCGTCCAGCCGGCCGAACGCGTCCGGACACTGCTGCGCAGCGGAGCGATCAGCTATCCGGGACTCGACGACGCCGGCCTGGACGGTTACCAGATCAAGCTCAAGGATGTGACGGGCCGCGGTTGGGCTATCAACTACGGCGAATCCTCCATCGACGAAGTGGGCGTCGCCGCTCCCGTCTACGACCACCGCGGCGACATCGTGGCGGCCGTCCTCATCTCGGCTCCCCGGTTCCGCGTCTCCCGTGAAAGGCTGCAGAGCCTGGGGGAAGCGTGCGCAACGGCGGCCCGCAGGATCACCACACGCCTGGGCGGCCGCGCCGTCCGGGGCGAGGGCTGACCCCCTTACTGCCTCACCTGAGCTGTGCCAGCCGGGCGGCCACGTGTAACGCCGCCAGCCGGCCCGTGCCCCGGGGGTCGCCGCCGCACAGCTCGAAGATCCGTTGCAGCCGTTGATGCATCGACTGCCGTTCCACATGCAGCTCCCTGGCCGCCTGGGCCGTGTTGCACCCGGAATCCAGCCACGTGGCCAGCGTGCCGAGCAGCCGGGAATTGCGGTGCGCATCGTGATCCAGGAGTGCGCCCAGCTGCTGGCGGACGAACTTTCGCCGTTGATCCGCGTCCAGGCTTCCCACCGCGAGGCGTTCGACGGCGAATGCCTCGGCATCGATGACGGGGCTGGGCTGGTCCTTTGGTCCCGCCGGCGATTGTCCCAGGGCGTCCGCTAGTTCCAGGCTGAGCCTGGCTTCTGACAAGGACCACGGAGCTTCCGAGATTCCGGCTGCCAGCGGCCCAAGGGCAACGACAGTATCCGCCAGGCCCGGAAGGCCCCGCAGGCCGTCCAGGAGTGCGCGCCGGCTTTCCCTGGGATCATCGCCGCGCAGGACGGCCACGGCCAGGAGCTCGGCGTTGTCGACATAGGTGGCGCTGGGCTGCGCCCCCCGGGACAGCAGCTGCTCCACGGGCGCCCGGAGCTGCTGGAGCATGTTCGAGCGGACCACGACAGCCACGAGCGGCGCGGCGGCCGGAATTCCGGCCGCGGACGCCAGTTGCTGGAGCCGCCAGATCTGGCTGCCGGAATCAACCGCGCGCAGCAGGGCCGCGCCCGCGACTTCCTTCAGCCCCGGAGACATCCGCTGCAGCAGTGCCAGCGCCAGAATGTCCACCGAACGGTTCCCGGCGGTGCGGGCCAGGTTCTCGTCCTCGGCCGCCGGGACCCGGAGCATCAGCTGCGCCGCAAGGATGCCGCGGATCGGCACGTCGATGTGGATCAGATGTGCCTGCTCCTGCGGCCCAAGGGCGGCGAGGTCTGTCTCGGCGCCCTCCGCCTGCCCCGGTGCTGCGCTGGCCAGGGTGGCGCCCGAAAGGGACGTCAGCGTCACTTCGGCGTGGGTGATGCCGGCCAGCACGGCGAGGATCCGGTCCAGGCCCCCGCCGTGCGCCAGCTCGACGGCCATCGCATGACTGGCCTCGTCGGCCTGCCGCAACTGGGACACCGAGTCACTGACCAGCATCGAGTTAATGGCCTGGGTGACCCCCACGAAAGGCACCACGCCGCGCAGTTCGATCAGTGGCAGGCCGGCGGCTTCGGCTGCCGCCACCATTGAGGACGGGAGCGACGGCAGGGCAGCCCCGGTTTCGATGGCCACGGCCGCCACACCCCGCTCCGCCAGCTGCCTGACATAGGTGATTCGGCGCTCCTCGGAGGCGAGAGCGAGGGCTTCGCCGCCGGTCAGCAGCAGCTCCCCGCCGGCCAGCAGGGGAGCGATGTCAATAATTTCGCTGGAGTGGATCCACCGGAGCTGCGTCCGGGCAACGGCCCGGGCCCCGGCCCGGACGACGGGATCGGCCGCCGCCAGGGTTGGGTGATTCAGCGCATCCTGAAGATGTATTGACATGACACTCCGTCGCATCGATCTGGGTTTGTTTAGACACATTGTATATAGGTTGATGTGGCATGGGCCACATAATCTTGAAGCACCCCAATCGCTCACGGAGGCTCCAATGCGTGAAAAATCCCCAGCGGCCGCAGCCGGCACGGCACCAGCGGCCAGCGTAGACCACGAAGCGTGGCTTCAGCCCATCCCCGAATCACAGCGGACCCGCAAGGTCTCCGGCCAGTTCTGGATCTGGGCCGGCGCCAACCTCGCCCCGATCAACTGGGTGCTCGGAGCGCTCGGCATCCAGCTCGGTCTCGGGTTTGCGGACACCGTCACCGTCCTTGTCCTAGGAAACCTGATCGGCATGCTGCTCTTCGGATGCTTCGTCCTGCTCGGCCAAAAGACGGGAGCCACCGGCATGGTGCTGGCCCGGGCCGCCTTTGGCCGGCGCGGCAACTACCTGCCGGCGGCCATCCAAGCCTTCCTGGTGATCGGCTGGTGCGCAGTCAACACCTGGATCATCCTGGACCTGGTCATGGCACTGTTCGGAACCCTGGGATGGGTTGATCCGGAGGCCCACAACTACGCGTGGAAGATCGGCATCGCCACCCTCATCATGGCCGCCCAGGTGGCCATCGCATGGTTCGGGTACAAGGCCATCGCGGCGTTCGAAAAGTGGACCGTCCCGCCGACAATCATCATCCTGACCGTGATGTCCGCCGTCGCCTGGTTCGGCATGAAGATCAACTGGACCTATGCGGGCCCGGCAGGCCACATTCTGGAAGGCTCCGAACGCATCGCCGCGATGAGCGCCGTCATGACGGCCATCGGCATCGGCTGGGGCATCACCTGGTTCACCTACGCCGCCGATTACTCCCGCTTCGTCAGCACCTCGGTGCCCAAGCGCAAGGTCTACCTCGCCTCGGTGCTGGGCCAGTTCATTCCGGTCGTCTGGCTGGGCATCCTGGGGGCCAGCCTGGCCACCAACACCGGTGAAATCGATCCCGGAAAACTCATCGTGCTGAACTTCGGCGCGCTGGCCCTGCCCGTGCTGCTCATGGTGCTGCACGGCCCCATCGCCACCAACATCTTGAACATCTACACCTTCTCCGTGGCCACGCAGGCACTGGACATCTCCATCAGCAGGCGCAAGTTGAACCTGTTCGTCGGCGCCTTCTCCCTTGCCGCCGTGATCTTCTTCATCTTCCAGGAGGATTTCGCCGCCGTGCTGGACGCCTGGCTGATCGGGCTGGTCGCTTGGGTGGCCGCCTGGGGTGGCGTCATGCTGGTTCACTATTTCTGGATCGAGAAGCGCTGGCCCGGCAACCCGGAGAGGCTCTTCGACGCCATCGGCACCAAGCGCCTGCCGGGCGTAAATCCGGCCGGCATCGCCTCCCTGCTCATCGGCATCTACGCCACTTGGCTGTTCATGTACGGGCTGGTGCCGGCGATGCAGGGACCCGTCGCCGTCGCGCTGGGCGGATGGGACCTGTCCTGGCTCGCCGGGGGACTCGCCAGCGCCGCGGCCTACGCCATCCTGGGCCCGCGGTTCCACCGCAAGTTCCTCGATCTTCCCGCCCCCAGGGAACAGGCCGTTGAGGTTTCCGTGCCCCAGGCCGCCGACCTTCCGGTCACGTCCACCACCCCCGCCGCCCTTTAGCAGGAGACCACTACCGTGACCTTCCCCGCCTTCGCTGACACCGCCCATCCCATCACCTGGCCCGAAGGCCACCGCGCCGCGGCGTCCTTCACCTTCGACGTCGACGCCGAATCCTGCACGATCGCCCATGATCCGCGGAGCACCAGGCGCATGTCCCTCATGACGCACCAGTCCTACGGGCCCAAGGTTGCCGTCCCGCGGATCCTGCAGATCCTGGCGCGCCAGGACATCCAGGCGACGTTCTTCATCCCGGGCTTCACCGCCGAATGCTACCCGGACGTCGTCCGCCGGATAGCCGACGGCGGCCACGAGATTGCCCACCACGGATACCTGCACGAACCGATGCAGGGCATCGACGCCGCCACCGAGGCGCGGTACCTGGACCGGGGCCTGGAGGCTCTGGCTAAAGCCGCCGGCGTCCGGCCGGCGGGCTACCGCGCCCCGTGGTGGGAGCTCAACTGGCATTCTCCTACCCTGCTGGCGGACCGCGGCTTCCTGTATGACTCAAGCCTGCTCGACGGCGACGCCCCCTACCGCTTCAGCGTTGCCGAGGGAGACCCCCGCGACCTCGTGGAGATCCCCGTCGACTGGGCCCTGGACGACTGGGAGCAATACGCCTTCTACCCCGGGGTCACCGGAAGCGGTGTCATCGAAAGCCCCGCCAAAGTCCTCGAAATGTGGACACTCGAGGCCGAGGCGCACCACGCCGCGGGGAGCTGCTTCGTCCTGACCAACCACCCCTTCATCTCCGGCAGGCCCTCCAAGGCCGTGGCTTTGGAACAGCTGATGGACCGGGTCAAATCCCTGGACGGCATGTGGGTCACCACCCTGGAAAAGATCGCCCGCCACACCCGAGACTCCGTCCAGGAAATCCACACCCATGCCCGCATTGCGGTGCCGGAATTCCCGGACACCGGCGCGCGGTTCACTCCGGCGGCCGTGCGGCAGCCGCAGGGAACACTCCCGCTGCCAGCCCGGAGCTGACGCCAGGGACTTTTCGAAAGCAGGCAGGACAGATCCTCCGCGCGGCCCTCTTCAGGAGCGGTCCGGGCGGGGGACCTTTCCGCGTCAGGCGGGTTTGGCCATCGCGTAGGCCACGGTGGCGTAGGCCAGGGCTCCGGACATTTCCTGGAGCAGCTCGGAATTGGTGTTGGCGATCGTGTCACAGGACTCGTGATAGCAGGGATCGAGGACCTTGCCGGCCGCGCCGCCAAAGGACTGGGCCTGCGCCACGGACTTTCTCTTCTCATCTCCGGTGAACAGCCCGCCGCCGGGAATGCCTGCCGAGAGGAACGCGTCGTAATCGGAGCCGCCGTCAAACGGCGTGGTCTCGGCCGTAAGCGAGTTGTCCTTGAAGTACTGGAAGAAGATGTCCTCGATCGCCTTTGACCCGGCCGGCCCGGCGTGGCCGAAATCCGAGCCGTCCCCGTCATGGACGGACCGTACGCCGTTGGGCGAGGCCGCCATGTCCACGTTGAGGTTCGCCGCTGTCTGGCTGAGCTCGGCCTGGCTCAGTGCGTCGACGTAGTGCTGGGACCCGTATAGTCCGTCTTCCTCCCCGCCCCAGAACGCGAAGCGGACCCGGTTGGCCGGGGTGATCCCGGCCTCCTTCATCCACCGCGCGGTCTCCAGGACCGCCGCCACCCCGCTGCCGTTGTCATTGATCCCCGGCCCCTCCTTGACGGAGTCCAGGTGCGCGCCCACCACGATGGTGTGCTTGGCGCTGCCCCCGGTATCCGCGAGGATGTTGAAGGACTCAACTCTCGGCTTGCCCCGGCGGCCGGCTTTGAAGGAGAAGGTCTGCCGCACCGGTGAATATCCGGCCGCGCGCAGCTGCTCCTCGACGTACTTGGCCGATTCCTCATACCCGGAAGTGCCGGAAGCGCGGGTTCCCCCGTTGGCATCGGCAATACTCTGCAGGGCCTTCAGGTGATCGGTCATGCCCCGGGACTTGAAAGTCGCCAGCACCGTCCGGGCGTCCACAGTGCTCACCGGCGCCAACGGGGGCACGGCTGCGCTGGGGGTGGCGGGCTTGGCCGGCCTGGTACCTGCGCCGTAGTGAGTGCCTGAGTCGCCGGGTAGGGCGTCGGACGGTGTTCCGGAGGTGCAGGCCGACGTCGAGAGCAGGACGATGGCGAGGACCGAGGGCAGTAGGTGCTTTCTGAGAGTGATCATCTGGGGACCCATCTGTCGTCGGTACCAGCTCGCTTGTTCCGGCTCCAATGGTCACGACGCCCGCCACGGACGCTGCAGTGAGTCGCGGCCACCCTTGCCCGGAAAATACGCCTATCAGGTCGAACCATTGTCAGCCTTTCGGGCCGATCTGCAATAGCACTCCCGGCTGTGAATCTGCTGTGCATTAGCCGTGCCGGGTGGTGCAGGCGCCGGATTGCGGGGAAGTGTGAGGCCGGAAATTCCACGGTTTCTTAAAGCAATACAACTGTTGACTAGTGAGCAACTTCACAGTTACAGTTGCGAAACCGAAAAGCCGCCGGAAAGCGGACTCGAGAGCTCCAGGTGGAATGGACGGCGTGCGCGAACCGCCGCTGTCACTTCTTCTCACTTCCCGCGCTACACAGTCACCGCACCCCGCAACTCCGGCACGTCTTCCTTCGGCGTGCCTGCGTACATGAGAGGCAATTTCCCCATGACAGCATTCCGCTCCGCCCCCTTTGACCGCCGGCAACTCCTCAAAGCCGCAGCGCTTACGCCGCTTGCGGGACTGGCCCTCTCCGGCTGCGGGGCCAAACCGGCCGAAAGTGCTGCCGCGAACAAGACGGTCACGGTCACCTCTTACGGGGGCTCCTACAACGACCAGCTGACGCAGACGATCCTGGACCCGTTCTCCAAGCAGTCCGGAATCCAGACGACGCTGCTGGCCAACACGAGCCTGGCCGCGCTCAAGGCGCAGGTGCAGTCCGGCGACGTGCAGTGGGACCTCGTGGAAATCACGGCGCCGGAGTATGAGGTGGCCGTGGCCGAGGGGCTGCTGGAGAAGTTTGACTACAACATCATCAGCGACAAGGGCCTGCCCGGATACGCGAAGGCCGACTACGGCATCAAGTACCTGAGCTTCCTGTTCGTCATGGCGTGGGACCAGAAGGTCATTTCTGACGCGCAGGCGCCGAAGGACTGGGCCCAGTTCTTCGATCAGAACAAGTACGGCACCAAGCGCTCGGTGTACAACCAGCTCTCAGACAGTTCCATCCTGGAAGCGGCACTGCTGGCCGACGGTGTTCCGTTCGACAAGATCTATCCCCTCGACGTCGACCGGGCCCTGCGGGTCCTCGGCCAGCACCCGGGCAAGGACAAGCTGATCTATCACTCCGCCAACCAGGAGCCCATCCAGCAGCTCACCTCCGGCGAGGTGTCGCTGTCCACCAGCTTCAACAACCGGATCAACGCGGCCCGCCACGACGGCGCGAAGTTGAACTTCTCGGCCCAAAATGCCGTACTGGCCGGCGACTACTTCGTGGTGCCGAAGGGTGCCAAGAACAAGGAAGCGGCCTTCAAGCTGATGAACTTTATGTCCAACGACGCCGAGGCCGGCGCCGCGTTCGACAAGGTCACGAACCTGACCCTGGCCAACACTCCGGCGCTGTCCAAGCTGCCGAAGGAGATCGCCGACTCCCTTCCCACCAGCCCCCGACTCGCGGACAAGCTGCTGGTCCGCGACGACAAATGGTGGTCGCAGAACCTGAAGCAGACCGAGCAGAAGTTCAAGCTCTGGCAGGCCAGCTGAGATGAGCAACGCAACCTTGGCGGGGCCGCGGCCCCGGGGCAGGGATTCCCCTCCTTCCGCTGATTCGACACCCCGACGGCGGCGCAGCGGGTGGTGGCTGCTGCTCGCCCCGATCCTCGCCTTCGACGTGGTGCTGTTCCTGACGCCGCTGGGCAAACTGGTCGGCGCAAGCTTCGCGGACAACGCCTACCAGCGGGTCCTCGAGGACCCGCTGGTGTTGCGGGCGCTGGTCAATACCCTGACCATCAGCCTCGTGAGCACCATCGTGACTGTGGTGCTCGGCTACGTCATCGCCATGGTCCTTTGGCGTGCCGGGAACGTCACCCGGGTGATCCTCTTCGCCGTCGTGCTCCTGCCGTTCTGGACCGGGATCCTGGTGAAAAACTTCGCCTGGGCGGTCCTGCTGCAGGACAACGGTCTGGTCAACGCGTTCCTGCAGGGGATCGGGCTGACGGACGCGCCGATCCCGCTGCTCCACAACCGGTTTGCCGTGATCGTCGGCATGGTGCACTGCCTCCTGCCGTACGCGGTGTTCCCGATTTTCTCCTCGCTGACATCCATTGATGACAGGCTCGGGCTCGCGGCCCGGTCGCTTGGCGCACGGGAAGGATCCGTCTTCCGCAGGATCACCCTCCCGCTGAGTTTGCCGGGCATCTCCGCGGCGGGGTTGTTGGTCTTCATCATCAGCACCGGTTTCTTCATCACGCCCGTGGTGATGGGCGGGCCCGGTGACATGATGATCGCCAACCAGATCGACTACTACGCCCGGCAGCTCACGGACTTCTCCGGGGCAGCGGCGCTGGCCGTGATCCTGACGGTCATGGTCAGCATCCTGGTGGCCGTCTACCAGCGTGTACTCAAGGCCGGGGGCCAACATGAAGACAACTAATCCGCAGCAGCGCGCACTCGCGCTGTTCTCCATCCCCGTTTTCCTCTTCCTCGTGATTCCGACGGCGATTGTGGTGCCGGTGGCGCTGAACGACAGCCGCTACATCACCTTCCCGCCGGAGGGAATTTCCTTCGCCGCGGTGGCGGGATTCTTTGCCGACCGGGCATGGACGTCGGCCCTGACGGCCAGCCTCCAGTCGGCGGGGATCGCCGTCGTCATCGGGGTGCTGTTGGGGGCTACCGCGGCAATCGGTCTGCACGGGCGCAAATTCCCGGGGCAGCCCGCCGTCGTGGGCCTGATCCTGGCGCCGATGATCGTGCCCACCGTGGTGCTGGCGCTGGCGTTCTACCAGTTCTTCATCTCGGTGGGCATGGTGGGCAGCATCGTTCCCATCGGCCTTGCGCATGCGGTGATCGCGACCCCGTACGTCTATCTGACCACCCGGGCAAGCTTGGCCGGGCTCAACCCTGCTCTGGTCAGGTCGGCGCAGAGCCTCGGGGCCGGTGCCCTTTCGGTTCTCCGCCACGTGTATCTGCCCGTCATCTTGCCGGGCCTGATCTCCGGGGCGCTGTTCGCGTTCTCGGTCTCCATTGACGAGACCGTGATGTCGCTCTTCATGCAGTCACCGGGGGCGACCACCCTGCCGGTCAAGATGTTCACCGACATTCAGTTCAACCTGACCCCGAAGATCGCCGTGTCCTCCGCCCTGCTGGTCAGCGTGGCCACCGTCGGGCTTCTGCTCCAAGTCATGTTTGTCCTCAAGCGCCGCTCCTCGGCTCGGATGCTGCCGCTGGCCGTGTCCGCACAAACGTAAGGAAAGTCGATGACCGCATCAGTAATTTCCGCGGGCTCAGTTCCGCGGTCCGGGCGTGCCGCGCAGGGCGCCATTGAGCTCCGCCGGGTCAGCAAACGGTACGGCGACGTCGTTGCCGTGGACGAGCTGGACCTGACGGTTCAGCCCGGCGAGTTCGTCACCCTGCTGGGCCCCAGCGGTTCCGGCAAGACAACAACGATGATGATGGTGGCCGGGTTTGAGGAGCACACCGCCGGCTCGGTCCTGATCGACGGCAGCCCGGTGGACACGCTGCCGCCGCGGGAACGGAATCTCGGCGTCGTCTTCCAGAACTATGCGCTGTTTCCGCACATGAGCGCCCTGGAAAACGTTGAGTTCGCCCTCCGGATGAGGAAGGTTCCGGGCCCGGAACGCCGCCAGCGCGCCTCGGAGGCCTTGGACCGTGTGGGGCTGGGCAAGATGGGCGACCGCAAGCCCCGTCAACTCTCCGGCGGCCAGCAGCAGCGGGTGGCGCTGGCCAGGGCGCTGGTATTCAAGCCGGCCGCTCTGCTTCTGGACGAGCCGATGGCCGCCTTGGACAAGCGGCTGCGGGAGCAGATGCAGGAGGAGATCAAGACCCTGCAAAAGAGCCTGGGCATTTCCGTGCTGTTCGTGACCCATGACCAGGACGAGGCCATGGCCATGTCCGACCGGATCGTGGTGATGCGGGACGGGAAAATCGTTCAGTCGGGGCCGCCGGAGGAAGTCTACAACCACCCCGAGACGGACTGGGTGGCCAGCTTCCTCGGCGACACCAACCTCATTCCGTGCACGATCGTGGAACGCGACGGCGAGGAAGCAGTAGTGGACCTGGGCGGGCTCGGCCTGGCAAAGGTCCGGGACCGCGGTGCAAGCGGCGAGAACTACGCCGTGTCCATCCGCCCGGAACACCTGAAGTTCAGAACGCGGACGTCGGCGGGCAACGGATGCGCCGCGACCTTGCTCTCGTCAACGAATTTGGGCGCCACGGTCCGGCACCGCCTCATGGCCGGCGGCCACGAACTGCAGCTTCGTGAGCTGAGCTCGGACCGCGGCGCGGGAATCGTGCCGGATGAGGAACTGTGGGTGGGCTGGGATGCTGACAAGGCCCAACTGCTCGTACTGGAGTCCTGATCCCGGACGGTCCCGATAAGTCAGCCCCGATGCCTCGCCGGACCCCCCGGGTCTGGCCCCCTCGTCCGGGGTGTGTGGCCTGGTCCGGCCGAGTCCGGCCTGGCCCGGCCGGGTCCGGCCCCCTCGTCGGGGTGGACATGCGCTCCTCCCGCGCCAAGGAATGGACATAGGCCCACTATGTCCATTCCTTGGCCGCCCCGGGGAACATGCTCGTTGCTGCGGGGCTGCTGCGGGGGACATGCTCGTTGCTGCGGGGCCGCGCCAGGACATGCTCGTTGCAGCGGACCGGCAGCAGTGAATATGCTCATTGCCGGGCAACGGCGGAGGGCATGTCCCTGCACGCGTGACGGCGGAGGGCGTGTTCCTGCATGCGCGAGGGCGGCCGGGCGTGTCCCGGGAAGCCTCAAGGACGGGCGCCGGGCCGGCGTATGCAGGCGCCCGTGCGGTCCCCGCCACGCGCACCGAGTCTCAAAGCCCCGGCTTAACAAGGCCGGCCCTAGAATGGTCCCAATGATGCCAGGACACATAACCGCAGCGCAGGGAAAGAACGTGCTCAGCGTCAGCGCGGGCATCATCACCTCTGTCTGGATGCCCGGTTCCGTGGTTGACGTCCATGACGCCGTGGACGCTATGCGGGCCGTCGAGCAGGTCACCGGCGGAACCCCAATGCCGATGCTCTCTGAAATGACGGACGTGGAGATCAGCGCGGCCGCCAGGTACGAGTTCGCCCAGACCACAGGGGTGTTGGCGATTGCGGTGCTCGGATCCAGCACAGTGGATCGGGTGGTGGCGGCGGCCATGAAGCGGCACACGCGGTATCCCCACGAGTTCTTCACGTCCAGGGACGCCGCGATGGCTTGGCTGAACCAGTACACCCCCGGATATACCCCCGGCGGCAGCCAGCCCGAAGGATACGCGGACGGCATTTCCGCCCTGACCTGAGAACTCCGCCTAAGAACTCCGGCCTGAGAACTCCCGCCTGGCGCCGCGGCGTGCGGTCAGGCTTTGTCAGCGGTGGCGGCAGCGGCCGCCTTGATCTGCGGATTGGTCGCGGCCCAGCTGGCCAGGAGCCGCAGCGCGTCTTCCGATCCGGAGCCGGGCTCGGCGTTGTACACGAGCAGGGACAGCCCGGTGTCGGCCGAGATGTCCAAGGCCTCGTACATCAGGTGCAGGTCCCCGACCACCGGGTGACGGATGTGTTTGATCCCGGTGTAGTGCAGGCGGACATTGTGCGCGGCCCAAAGCGTGCGGAATTCCTCGCTCCTGGTCGAAAGTTCGCCGACCAGATCGGTCAGCCCGCGGTCATAGGGGTCCCTGCCGGCCTCGGTGCGCAGGATTGCTACAGTGTCGTTCGCCGCACGCTCCCAGTCCGGGTAGAAGCTGCGCGAGCGGTCGTTCAGGAAAATGAACCGGGCATGGTTGGCCGGGCGGGCCGGACCCGTATACATGTCCGAATACAGGGCATAGCCGAGCGGATTGGCGGCGATGATGTCCATGCGCCCGTTGTGGACAAGCGCGGGCGCGTTGGTGATCGCGTTCAGCGTCAGCTGAATATTCCGTCGTACGGATTCCGCGGGACGGGGACGACGCCGGGTCCGGCTGCCCGGCGCCGCGGCCCGGGCCAGATCGAAAAGGTGCGCCCGTTCGGCGTCGTCGAGCTGCAGGGCCCTGGCCACCGCTTCCAGCACGCCCTCCGAAACGCCGGACAGGTTCCCCCGCTCCAGCCGGGTGTAATACTCGACGCTGACGCCTGCCAGCAGGGCGACCTCCCCGCGGCGCAGCCCGGGCACGCGGCGCTTTGCGCCGTAGACCGGCAGCCCCGATTGCTCGGGGGTGATTTTCGCCCGGCGCGAGGCAAGGAATTCGCGGGTCGCGTCTCGATTGTCCATGCCATCAACGTTAGGCGTTACGGCTCCCTAAGGGAGACCCTGCCAGTACCCCTATCAGCAGGGACTCCCTCAGCGCGGCGATGAGGGGTTTGATGGATGGTGTTCCGTTGAACCACCCCCAACGACGGAACAACACCCAAGACCAACAAGCAGGAGATTCATTGCTCACCGTCAACGCTTACGCATCACCGTCCGCGACCGAGCCGCTCGTCCCCACCACCGTTGAGCGCCGCGATGTGGGACCGCATGATGTCCTGATCGAGATCAAGTTCGCCGGGATCTGCCATTCGGACATCCACACCGTCCGCGGCGACTGGGGACCCCAGTCCTACCCCCTGGTCCCGGGCCACGAAATCGCCGGAATCGTCACCGAGATCGGCTCCGCCGTCACCAAGCACGCTGTCGGGGACCGCGTCGGCGTCGGCTGCATGGTCAATTCCTGCGGCGAATGCGTCAACTGCCAGGCCGGCGAGGAGCAGTACTGCCTGTCCGGCAACACCGGCACCTACGGCGCCGTGGACCGTGACGGCACCGTCACCCAGGGCGGCTACTCCACCCACGTGGTGGTGACCGAGGACTTCGTGGTCACCATCCCCGAGGGCATCGAGCTCGACGTCGCCGCGCCGCTTCTGTGCGCCGGCATCACCACCTACTCGCCGCTGCACCACTGGGGCGCCGGTCCCGGCAAGAAAGTCGCGGTTGTCGGCCTGGGCGGGCTTGGCCACATGGCCGTCAAGATCGCCCACGCCATGGGCGCCGAGGTCACGGTCCTGTCCCAGTCGCTGAAGAAGCAGGAAGACGGCCTCAAACTGGGCGCGGACCATTACTACGCCACGAGCGACGAGAACACCTTCACCGATCTCGCCGGCAGCTTCGACCTCATCATCAACACGGTCAGCGCCTCGATCGACATCAGCTCCTACCTGCAGCTGCTGGCCCTCGACGGCGCACTGGTCAACGTCGGCGCCCCCGCCGAGCCGCTCCCGGTGAACGCATTCGCGCTCATCGGCGGCCGCCGTTCCTTCGCCGGGTCGATGATCGGCGGGATCCGTGAAACCCAGGAAATGCTCAACTTCTGCGCCGAGCACGGCCTGGGTGCCGAGATCGAGGTCATCCCGGCCGACAAGATCAACGACGCCTACGAGCGCGTCCTCGCCTCGGACGTCCGGTACCGCTTCGTGATCGATACCGCGACCCTGAGCTAGGGCCGCCGGTCCGAGTTGGCCGACCCCGCCGCCGACGAGGAAAACAGCGTCAAGTAACGCGATGACTGGGCCCGGCCACGCCAAGATCCCTCATGGGACACCGGCGTGGCCGGGCCAGCACTCCCTTTGCCGGAGTGCGTGCCCGTCCTCTACTGCCCCGGAGCCCGGTAGGACGGCTTCTTCGTGGTTGCAGCGTCGACATCTTCCGCCGTCATCAGCGGCTTCAGGTGCAGGTTCACGGCACCGGTGGAATTGATCATCAGTGACAGCGCGACGGCGTCTGCCTGATCGGGGATATCAAAGATCCCTACGACGTCGGTGTCGCCGAAGGCATAGTAAAAGCTATCGAGCGAGCCGCCGACGGATTTAAGGGCCGCGACCACCGCGTCACGCCGTTTGGTGCCGCCCTCACGCATGAGGCCCTTGATGCCGTCGCCAACGTAGTTCGCTTCGAACAGATATTTGCTCATGGTTCTTCCTATCCCGTGACGCCCAGGACATCGGCCTCCCAAGCCTGCCCGATCCCAATGATGGAAGGTCCGGGGCTGGTCCCCGGAGTGGGGCCTGCCCACATGCTAGGCCCTTCCCCTTCACCCAGACAACGGTCTATTGGCGGCCCCGCGCAGCCCCTCGGGCAATCCGGCCCTACCGCCCGCCGGAGGACTGGAACATAATCGCCGTATCAACCCCGTACGGACCATGGAGGAGATCGACGTGTCTGTCTATACGCTCGGAATCTGGCTGGTGCATCCCGGCCGCGAGAACGATTTTGTGCAGGCCTGGCGGGACCTGGCCAGGAAGTCGAAAGAGGATTTTCCCAACGCCAAAGCCGTGCTGATGCACGACCGTGACGTCAAAAACCGGTTCATCAGTACCGGTCCCTGGGAATCCCTCGAACAGATTGAGCAGTGGCGGGATTCTGCCCTGTTCAAGCAGAGCGTCGAGGCAATGAAGGACATGCTGGAACATTTTGAGTCCCGCACGCTGGACGAGGCTGCCAGCATCGGCTGGGATGCCGCCGACATGTAGATAACCGGCCGGCCACGCAGCCGCCGGCCCGCGTTGGCGGGCGTTCCCGCGGACTGTTCACGGGCTACCCGGCCTGCAGCGCCTCAAACACTGCGGGCAGGAGGACATCGTTCCGGCCCCAGACAGGATCGAAGACTTCCACGTACCAGGCGTCCGCTAGGACGAGGGCCAGAGTCTCGTTGGACTCCTCCGCCCAGTCCTTAAGCTGGTCTTCCGCCACCGGCTCTTCGCTGCTTCCCAGCACGGTCACGACGTCGCCGTCCTGCACGGTCACGGGGATGGAGGCGCTGCTCGTCTCCCCGGGAGCGTGGACCACCGTCACAAGGGCCGTCCGGGTGGACAAGGCCAGGAGCGCCATCGCCGTCTCCGGGCTGCAGAAGGCTGTCACGTAGGCGCGTTGTGCAAGTTCTCCGTTCCGAACGCCCGGCTGTGATTCCTTGGTGAAGAGGCCGCTGCGGTTGAGGCGGGCGAGCTCGCCGGCGATGCCCGCGGTCTCGTCGTCGAACCCGGGGGAGAAGACTCCGGGCTGGTACTGGCTGTTGCCCTCGAGCCAGCGCGCGGTCAGTTCGCCGGCCGCCGCGATGGTGCTGGCCTGCCGCCAGACCTCGCGGTCCGCGAGGAGCCGGCCAAAGCCGTCCCGTTCCGTCGTATATCTGTCCTCGGACATTCAAACCTCCTTCGCGGTTGGCGGGGCCGGGGTTTGGGCAACGGTTCGTTCACCGGGCTGGCCCGCGGACACGTCCGCCGGCTGTCCCTGCGGGGCGTGGTGCTGCAGCAGGATGGACAGCCGTTCGCAGCTGGCCCGGAGCGCCTCGAGTTCCCGCCGGCTGTAGTCCTCGATGATTTGATTGATCTGCTCGGCGAGGTGCTCGTCGTCGACCTCGAATCCGTGACTCAGCGTGACCACCGAGAGCCCGTCCGAGAGCCGGATCTCCCAGTCGCCGCCGAGGTGCAGGAGCGGTGGCTCCAGATCCAGCTGCTGGAACTCGGCGCGGTGGCTGGCGGCATCAAAGACGCGCCAGCAATGGCTGGAACTGAGCGCACCGTTGGAAACCACCGACGTGCGGAGCTCGTGCGTGGCGTCGTCACCGCTGACGCGCTCCGAGTAGACCGTCAGGCCGTCGATGAAAGGCCAATGCGAGGCGTCGCGCAGCATGCTGAACACCAGGTCCGCCGGAGCGTTGATGCTGGTCCGGTGCGTGGTCCGGTGCGCAGTGCGCGACGTGCTCGCTGACAAGTTCACCCCTCCTGTGTCGTGCGGTCTTTCTTCAGGTCTTCTATGCAGGCTAGGCCAGTTGAGGGCCGCCGTGAACAATTCCGTCCCCCCGCGTCACGGAGGGCAATGTTCGGTAACACGGCGCCTCCCCGGGCCGTGTCCGCGGACGTCCGATGAACGGGTATTACCGCCTGTATCCTCTGGTTTCACCCGGTTTCGCGGCGCTTTGACCGGCTTTGCCTGCGCCCGGATAGTTGCTGCCACCAGCACCATCGACAACTACTCTCAAGGGGAGAACATGTCCAGTCTTTCGTTCAAATCGGGCGTCACCGTCGCCTTGGCGGCCAGCACCCTCCTGGGTCTCGCGGCCTGCTCCGACCCCGGTGCCGCCGCTGCCGGGGGCACCACGGCGGCGCCGGCGTCCTCTTCCGGCGTCAAGCAGTTCAACCTCTCGCCGCAGCAGGACCGCGTCAAGGTCACGGTGGACGCGGCGGCGGCCAAGCTTGTCCCGGATGCCATCAAAAAGGACGGGAAACTGACCGTGGCGGTGAGCCCGTTCGCGGCGCCGCTGGCCGTCTACGCCACCGATAACAAGACGCCGGTGGGCAATGAGGTGGACATCGCCGTCGCTCTGGCGGAGTCGCTGGGCCTGGAGGCGGACATTGTCCCCACCGCGTGGGCCGACTGGCCGCTCGGCGTCGATTCCGGCAAATACGAGGCAGTGCTCTCCAACGTCACCGTCACGGAGGAACGCAAGCTCAAGTTCGACTTCGCCAGCTACCGCGAGGACAAGTTGGGCTTCTACGCCACGGCCGGGAGCAGCATCACCAAAGTCGAGTCGGCCCCGGACGTTGCCGGCAAGCGCGTGATCGTCGGCTCCGGCACCAACCAGGAAGCAATCCTGCTGCGCTGGGATGAGGAGAACAAGAAAAACGGCCTCAAGCCCGTGGAGTTCCAGTATTTCGACGACGACTCCGCCTCCCAACTTGCCCTTCAGTCCGGCCGGGCGGACCTCTCTTTCGGTCCCAACGCCACGGCCGCCTACAAAGCGGCCACCGACGCCAAGACCAAACTGGTGGGCCTCGTCGACGGCGGCTGGCCCCTGAAGGCCAGCATCGCCGTCACCACCAAGAAGGGCAACGGCTTCGCCGCCGCGGCCCAGGCCGGCCTGAACCACTTGATCCAGGACGGCAGCTACGCCAAGATCCTGGACCGCTGGGGGCTGTCCGAGGAGGCCGTCACGACGTCGGAGCTGAACCCGGCGGGCCTGCCGAAGAAGTAGCCCGCCCCCGACCCGCTCAAACCAACGCGGGGTCACTTCGCGCCCATAATCCCCTCCGGGATGGGCGCGAAGTGACCCCGCGTTGCTTCAAAAGGGGCGCTCCAACGCCGTCGGCTGCAGCAGTTCGGTGCCGAAAGCCAAGAATCCCCGCCGGGAACGTCTCCGGCGGGGATTCCTTGTGTCTGCCTGCTGGGGGCTGCGCGGGCTTAGCCTGTGACCGCGCTGGTCCTGGCCGCGGCCGCGGCCGCGGCCTCGACGCCGGCTGATGTGCGGACCGGGGTGGCCAGGCCGAGGTTCGCCCGGAGCGTGCTGCCCGCGTACTGCTTCGGGTACACCCCGCGCTCCTGGAGTTCCGGGACGAGGTGGTTGACGATGTCATCGAGCCCGGAGGGGATGAGCCAGGGCGAGATGTTGAAACCGTCGACGGCGCCCGTGCGGGCGTACTCGGCCAGCCGGTCCGCGACCTCGGAGTACGAGCCCGTGAAAGTGGAGTCGCCCCGGCTGGTCTTGGCCGAGACGAACTGGCGGATGGACAGGCCCTGCTCCTTGGCCTCGGCCCGCCACTGGTCTGCCAGCTGCCGGGCCTTGGCGCCGTGGAATCCGCTGCCACGGGTCTCCGAGGTCTCTTCCACCACGGGGTCGATCTCCGGCAGCGGCCCGTCGGGATCGTAGCCCTGCAGCTCACGGCCCCAGAACTGCTCCAGGTAGGCGATGGCCTGCTGCGGGCCGATCTGCAGGCTGCGGACCCAGGCCTTCTTTTCGAGCGCTTCCCGCGGGGTGGCGGCGAGAATGAACTCGCTGGCGGGCATGATCTTCACGTCATTGGCGCCCCGGCCGGCGCGGAGCGTGCGCGCCACGATGTCCCGGCGGAAGTCCAGGGCGTCGTCCAGTTGGGGGTGCGCGGAGAAAATGACGTCCGCCTGGCGGGCGGCGAATTCCCGCCCTTCGGGCGAATCACCGGCCTGGAACAGCACCGGCCGGTACTGGGCGCTGCGCGGCAGCCGCGGGGTGACGTCCACGGTGTAGTGCCGGCCGTTGTGGCGCACCCGCCGGACCGCGCCCTCCGCCGCCCAGCGGGTCGAGGACGCCGACGCTGCGATGGGATCGTCGTCCCACGCGTCCCAGATCCGCTTGGCGGTTTGCACGAAGGCCTCGGCGTGGGTGTACCGGTCCGCATGGTCAAGGTAGCCGCCGCGGCGGAAGTTGGCGCCGGTCCACGCGTTGTCCGTGGTGACGATGTTCCAGGCTGCGCGGCCGCCGGACAGCAGGTCCAGCGAGGAGAGCCGGTGCGCCAGGTCCGCGGGGTCGTTGTACGTGGTGTTCTGGGTTGCGACCAGGCCGATGTTTGTGGTGACCGCGGCGAGGGCGGCCAGCGCCGTCTGAGCGTCCGGCCGTCCGGCGACATCGAGAGCGTGCGGGCGGCCGAGGTGCTCGCGCAGCCGCAGGCCCTCGCCGAGGAAGAATGCGGCGAACAGGCCGCGCTCGGCGGTCTGGGCGATGCGCCGGAACGATTCGAAATCCGTCTGGGAGCCGGACTCGGCCGTCTTCCAGACGGTCCCGGAGTTGACGCCCTGGAAGAAGACGCCGAGCTGGAGTTGCCCGGAGGGGGTGAACTCGGTGGCGGGGCGGGTGCTGTGATTCATGACGGACTCCTTAGTTTTCCGCGCCGGCGGTGGGGGTGACGGATGCGGCGCTGGCCGGTGTGCTGGGTGCGGTTGCGTACCGGCTGGCGGGCCGCGCCAGCCCCAGCAGTTCGCGGAAAGTGGCGCCCGGGGTGATGGGCGCCAGGAGCCCGCGCCGGCGCAGCTCGGGGAGGACCAGTTGCGAGAGTTCTTCAAGATCCGTTTCCAGCACGGCGGGGTGCAGGCGGACGCCGTCGGCCCATGCCAGAACCCCGGCGAGCAATTCAGTCAGCTCAACCGCCGACCCGACGAACCGCGCCCGCGGGCTCTGCCACGCGGTGTGGCCGTTCAGGGCGGCCAGCCTGTCCGCGGCGGTCTGGCCACGGGAGTCCAGCACGACGTCGAGCTCCGCAATCAGGGCCGGTTCGCTTCCCCCGATGGCGAGCCCGGCCCGTATCCCGGCGATCTCTGCGGCCAGGAGTTCGGGCGCCGGGGCCGAGACCAGGAGTGCATCGGCTGCTCCGGCCGCGACGTCCTCCGGGGTGAGGAGCCCGGCCGGAGCCAGCACCGGGAGCTGGCCCTGGAGCGGCCGCGGAATGATCGACGGACCCTTGACCGAATAGTTGTCGTTGTCGACGTCGACGTAGTGCAGCTTGTCGACGTCGAGGTAGCGGCCGGTGGCGACTTCACGGATCACGGCGTCGTCCTCCCAGGAGTCCCAGAGCCTGCGGCTGACCTCGATCGAATCGCCAGCCTCCCGGGCGAGCCGCGCCCCGCGCACGGTGTCCCGTCCGACGGCGCCGGCATCGGCCGCGCTGGTGGAGGCGGCCACCAGCCAGCCGGCCCGTCCGCCGGACACGTAGTCCAGGCTGGCCAGCTGGGTGGAGACGTGGAAGGGCTCGGTGTAGACGGTGTCCACTTCCGGGATCAGGGCGAGGGAGCGGGTCACGGGACCGGCGAACGCCGCGCGCTGCAGGGCGTTGAGCCGGGCCGCGGTGCCGGGATCCGGCTGGTCGGGCAGCGCAGTGTCCTGCAGGCCAGGGTCGGAAAAGGTCGCCGCGTGGAACCCGGCGGACTCGGCGGTCAGGACAGCGCCGCGGAGGTGTTCCGGGGCCAGCGAGACGGCGGGTGCCGAGCGGGTAACCCGCCACGCCGCCGGGTGGCTGCCGGCGCCGTCGAGCTCGAGCAACAGGAGGCCGCGTCCCTGCGGCCCGTGGATGGCGGGAAGAGTGCTCATGATGCGTCCTGACGTTCGTAGGGGATCTGTTCGCCGGCTTCGATGGCCACCGGCAGGCGGTTTTCGGCCGGCGGCAGCGGGCACGTCGCCAGGTCGGTGTAGGCGCACGGCAGGTTCACCGCCCGGTTGAAGTCGAGCGGGACCGTCCCGTCGGCGCCCGGAGCCGGCACGGTGAGCGAACGGTTGGCCGCATAGGTGGTCTTGCCCGACGTCGCGTCCGTGAAGAGGACGGACAGCGTCCCCGGTGCGTGGCCGTTGAAGGCGGTGAGGCTCAGGTTCTTACCGTGCAGCCGGAAGCGGATCTCGCCCGGCGCCGCGTAGACGTGCTGGATGCCTTCGACCGCGGCGCCCACCGTGGTGGGGCGGGGTTCGGCAAACGGAACGAATATTCCCTTGACGGAATATTCGGAATTGGCCGGGTATGCGGGTGTGCCGCGGTAGCCGGTGAGCAGGGGATTGAGGGGATGCCGCGGCCGCACCACATAGCGGCCGTCGCGCTTGGCGAGCTCGATCACGGTATGCCCGGCGCCGGCGTCCTCCACGCGCAGGGTGAGCCCTTCGCGCTCGGGGATCGGGCCGAGGAACACGGTGGCTTCGTTGCCGTCGGGGTTCAGTTCCTGCCCGTCGCGGAGGACGCGTTCGCCTGCCCCCAGGACCAGGCGGACGACGTCGTCCTCGACGCTCCACGTGCCGGGCGCGCCGTCCAGGCGGGCGGGCGAGGCGTCGAGCCAGTGCAGGTGGGTGACGGCGAGGAACCCGTGGGGGGCGGCGCGCTGGCGTTCATGCGCCGCATGCCAGTCCGCCCACGCTGCTTCAAATTCCCGATCGGGAATGTTCCGGCGGTCCGGCTGGCCGGCACCAGCCTGGCTGGCACCAGGCTGGCTGGCACCCTTGGCGCGGTGGTTGGTGTCAGCGGGTGTAGACATTGGGACTCCTGTGGGTGTTGTGATCGGCCGGGACTCGGGCCGCGGCGTCGGGTTCGGCGGCACCGTCGGGTTCGGCGGCACCGTCGGGGCGGCCGGCGTAGGGGTCGCCGTCGGCCCACAGTGTGGTGGGTGCGGCGGCGCGGACGGCGGGGATGACCTCGAGTGCGAACCGCTCCAGAATTTCCAGCTGCTGGTCGAAGGGCAGCGTGGTGGGCAGGGAGATGGACTGCAGGTCGTGGCCGTAGACCCCGTGGTAGCTGAGGATCTTGTCGATCACCTGCTCCGGGCTGCCCACCAGGGCCGGGCCCTCGGCGACAGCGTGGTCGATGTCCCGGTACGGGGAGTTGTTGCCGGGAACATTCCGCCCGGTCGTGAGGGCCTCGTAGACCGGACCGAACTGCGTCTTGGCCTCCTGCGTGGTGTCGGCGATGAAAACCCCGCCCGCACCGGAGCCCGAGCCCAGATACTGGCGCCGGGGATCGTGGCCGTGCCGGGCGTATTCCTCGCGGTAGTGATCGATCAGCACCTTGTAGTTTTCGCGCGGCTGGATCGCATTGGCCGTGAACAGCGGATCGCCCCACTGCGCCGCCAGCGCCGCCGAGGTCAGGCTGGTGGCCGAACCGTGCCACACCCGCGGCGGGCCGGCGAAGGGCCGCGGCGTGGTGGTGGTGGGCTCCGTCAGCGCTGCGCGGAACCTCCCGGACCAGGTGACGTTTTCCTCCGTCCAGAGCCGGCGGAGCAGGCCGTATTTTTCGGCCAGGAGGTCCCACTGGTCCGCCAGGTCCAGGCCAAACAGCGGGTACTGCAGCACCTCGTTGCCCTTGCCGATCACCAGTTCCAGCCGGCCGCGGCTGAGCTGGTCGATCGTGGCGTAGTCCTCCGCGACCCGCACCGGGTCCAGCACGGAGAGAACGGTCACCCCGCTTTGCAGCCGGATTCTGGACGTGACCGCGGCGATGGCGGCGAGCACGGTGGTGGGGGAGGAGGAGATGAACTCGCCCGCGTGGCGTTCCCCCACGGAGAAGCTGTCGAAGCCGAGTTCCTCGGCCCGGCGCGCCGTCTCCACCACCTGGTCGAGCCGGTCAGCAGTGGAAACGATCTCCCCGGTGACGGGGTTCTTCAGGTGCGGGATGATGTCGAGGACCTGGAACCTCACGGTGTTTTTCCTTCCGCTGTTTTCCCTGCGGGGGCGGTCCCGAAGTTGGCCTCGGTGAACGTCTTGGATTCCGGCAGGGCCTCCTCCGAGAGTCCCCAGCGGTCTAGGACCTTGGCGTAGGAGCCGTCCTTGATCGCGGAGTTCAGGGCGCCCGTGATGGCCGGGGCCAGGCCGTTGCCCTTGAGCGTGGTGGCGGCGACCAGGGTCTCGGACGGCCAGCCGGCATTGACCTTGCCCACCACCTTGAGGTCGTCGCGGGTGTTCTCGCGGTACGTGATGGACGGGTACGGCGCGAGGTTCAGGTCGGTGCGTCCGGAAGACAGGGCCAGGATGGTGTCCGCGTCGGAGGAGTAGTACAGCAGCTCCGCCGGCGCCTTGCCCTTGGCTTCCAGTTCCTTGTTCCAGGCGATCAGGATCTTCTCCTGGTTGGTCCCCGAGCCCACGGATATCTTCAGGCCGGAGATGTCGTCGGACCCTTTGATGTTGTAGCTGGAGCTCTTTTTGGCCTCGAAGCCCATGTACGCGGCCCGGTAGCTGGAGAAGTCGAAGAGCTTCACGCGGGCGGCGTTGATGCCCACGTTGGAGAACACGGCCTCGAAGTCGCCGGACTGGGTCTTCAGCGGCCAGTTCTCCCAGGAGGTCACCTGGACATCCAGGTCCAGGCCCAGCTTGTCCGCGACCAGCTGGGCCAGGTCAACCTCGACGCCGATCGGGGTCTTGTCGTCCGTGGCGTGGAAGGACAGTGGGATCGCTCCCGCCGTCGTGGCGACGGTGAGCTTCCCGTCCTTACTGATCAGCGCGGGGACCTTCGCGGCCAGTGCCGCGTCCTTCGCTGCCCGGATCCGCTGCTGGTCCGGCGAGGTGTTGTAGACGACGCCGTTGCGCGCCGCCGTCGTTGCCGGCTGGCCGCCTGGCGCGGCGGAGGCGCCGGGATCTGAGCAGGAGGTCAGGGCCAGCGAGCCGGACAGGGCACCGATGAGGACGACGGCGGGAAGCGCTGAACGCTTCCGCCGGGGACCCGTGCTGGGGTGGGCGGAGAGGAGGGTGGGCCGGACTGTCATGGCGTGTTCCTTAGATGTTGAAAGCGGGTTCGATCACTTTGGAGAAGAAGCTTCGGGTGCGTTCTTCCCGGGGGCTGGTGAAAATCTCCTGGGGTGTGCCTTGCTCGACGATCTGGCCCTGGTCCATGAACACCACCGTGTCCGCGACGTCGCGGGCGAAGCCCATCTCGTGCGTGACGATGATCAGCGTGGTGCCGGACTTGGCGAGCCCGCGGATGACGTCCAGGACCTCGTTGACCAGTTCCGGGTCCAGGGCCGAGGTGGGCTCGTCGAAGAGCAGGATCTTGGGGTCCAGAGCCAGCGCCTGGGCGATCGCGACGCGCTGCTGCTGGCCTCCGGAAAGCTGGCGCGGGTAGGCGCCGGCCCGGTCCTTCAAGCCCACGCGGTCCAGCAGTTCGAGCCCGCGTTCGCGGGCCTCGGCCTTGGAGAGCCGGGGTTTTCCGGCCCGCGGCGCGACGACGGGCGCCTCGGTGACGTTTTCCAGCGCGGTCAGGTGCGGGAACAGGTTGAAGTTCTGGAACACCATGCCGATCTCGGTGCGCTGCTTAAGGATCTCTTTTTCGCGCAGTTCATGGAGGCGTTGGCCCCGGACCTCGTAGCCCACCACCGTGCCGTCGATCGCGATGAACCCGGCGTCGACCTTTTCCAGGTGGTTGATGGTGCGCAGGAGGGTGGATTTGCCTGACCCGGACGGACCGACGATCACGGCGACGCCGCCGGGCTCGACGCTCAGCGTGATGCCCTTGAGGACTTCCGTGGAGCCGAACGACTTGCGGACCTTGGTGATCTCGACGAGGCCACGGGTGGTTTCCAGGGCTTCCCGGGCTCCGGTGGCGGGACGGACTGAGGTGGTCATCGGGTGCCTCTTTCCTGGGCAGTTTCCCGTGTGGCGGGCGCGTGCGTGGCCAGGAATTTCCGGGCCTTCTGCAGCGGGGTCAGGGGCACGGTGCGGACGGCTCCCTTGGAGTAGTGGCGCTCGATGTAGTACTGGAAGACGCTCAGGACCGAGGTGATGACGACGTACCAGAGGGTGGCCACCAGCAGCAGGGGCAGGACTTGCTGGGTCCGGTTGTAGATGACCTGGACGGTGTAGAACAGCTCGGAGTAGGCCAGGACGTAGACAATCGAGGTGCCCTTGACCAGTCCGATCACCTCATTGAAGGCTGTAGGCAAAATGGCCCGCATAGCCTGGGGCAGCACGATCCTGGTGGAACGCCGCCAGGCAGGGATGCCGAGCGCGGCTGCCGCCTCCAGCTGACCCTGGTCCACGGAGAGGATGCCGCCGCGGATGATCTCGGCCGAATAGGCGGCCTGGTTCAGGGTCAGGCCAAGGACCGCCGCGGCGAACTGGCTGATCAGGGTGGTGGTCTGCGCCTCGAAGAAGCGCACGTCCGTGAAGGGGATGCCCAAGCTGATCTTCTCGTACAGGTAGCCCAGGTTGTACCAGAGCAGCATCTGCACCAGCAGCGGTGTGGAGCGGAAGATCCAGGAGAAGGTCCAGGAGACGGAGACCAGCAGCGGGGACGCGGAGAGCCGCATCAGGGCCAGGACGAAGCCGAGGATGAAGCCGAGCGCCCCCGAGATTGCCGTCAGCTTAAGGGTCTCCAGCAGGCCGTTCACGATCGACTGCGCGGTGAACCATTGCGCCACCACGCCCCACTCCCAGCGCGGGTTGGTGGCCAGCGACCAGGCAATCCCGGCGACGCCGAGGCCGACGACGGCCGTTCCCACCCAGCGCCACGGGTGACGGGCGGGAACCAGCCGGTAGTCGGCGTAGTCGGTGGCGCCCCGGCGGCCCGCCGGGGCGGCCCCGGCAGCCCCGGTCGCAGCCGGGGCGGCGGTTCCCGGGCCGGCGCCGGGTGCCGGGACGTCGGTTCCAGGGACGGCGGCGACGGCCGTTCCGGAGGTTGTGGTGCCGGGTGCGGATTCGGTGCCGGCGGACGCCGGCTCCGGGGCGGAATGCGCCACCGGGGTTGCTGTTGAACTCATGTGCCACCTCGTTTCTTCCAGTTGCTGTGGGTTAGGTTGGCTGCCAATCTAGGGGCCGCCGAAAACGCCCGGCAAGGCCGGAAGTTGCATGCGTTCACGCGGGTTCGCACGGCGTCACACGACGAATTCTTGCCCCGATTTACGCCGCATTACGCGCAGTGAACGGCCGTGACCGGCGCCTCGACCGGTCCGGTTCCGGCTGCCTAGCATGAGGGCTCCGAACCAGACCCGCCAGGAGATCCCATGCCAGTGAATGCCCCGTCCGTGGTCCTCATCGGCGGCGGCCCGCGGTCGGCCGGCCTCCTTGAACGCCTCGGCGCCAACCGGCCCGAGCTCCTCGCCGGCGCGCTCCAGATCCACGTCGTGGAGCCGCACGCCCCGGGGTCCGGCAGGATCTGGCGCTACCAGCAGCATCCCGGGCTGATGCTCAACTCCGCCGCGGCGGACGTCACGATGTTCACCGACGCCTCCGTCCAGTGCGAGGGCCCGGCGGTCGAGGGTCCGGGACTGGCCGGCTGGGCCGCCGGGGTCCTGGACGGCTCCATCACGGACGTACCGGTGCTCCCGGGGGAACTTTGGGCCCAGCTCCGTTCCCTCACCGGCGCCACCTTTCCCACCCGGCAGCTGCAGAGCGTCTACCTCGAATGGTTCTTCCGCCGTTCCGTCGCCGCCCTCGGCCCGGACGCTACCGTCACGGTGCACCGGGACACGGCTTCCGCCGTCGAGCCCCTGGGTTCCGGGCCGGAAACGGGCGAACAAACGGGTGCGCAGGACGGCGGGGAACGCTACCGTGTCCGGCTCTCCGGGGGTGCGGTACTGCATGCCGACGTCGTCGTCGCTGCTCTGGGGCACACCGATTCGGTGCCGGACCGCGAGTCTGCCGCGTGGGCCGGGTTCGCCGCCCGGCACGGCGCGTTCCATGCGGCGCCCAGCTACACCACCGACGTCGACTACTCGCCGCTCGCCGCCGGCCAGGACGTCATTGTCTCCGGCATGGGCCTGGCCTTCGTGGACCTGCTGGTCCTGCTCATGGAGGGCCGCGGTGGCCGGTTCGAGGAATTGCCCGACGGCGGCCTGCGCTATCTGCCCTCCGGCGCCGAGCCGCGGCTGTGGGCGGGGTCCCGCCGTGGCGTGCCTTACCACTCCAAGATCACCGCCACCCTGCGGGGCGAAACCGCGGGGGAGCCCGCGTTCTTCACCGCGGAAGCCGTCGCGGCGCTGCTGAAGGCGCCCGGCGAGCTCGACTTCCGCGCCCAGCTGTGGCCCCTGATCGCCAAGGATGCCG
Source organism: Arthrobacter oryzae (assembly GCF_003634095.1). Lineage (GTDB taxonomy): Bacteria > Actinomycetota > Actinomycetes > Actinomycetales > Micrococcaceae > Arthrobacter > Arthrobacter oryzae. Next base: position 285,598 of record NZ_RBIR01000003.1, on the reverse strand, counting down.
GCTTCGCGTACTACCGCGAACTGTTCACCGGCTCCCCGGAACGGGTGCGGATCGGCTGGCAGGAATTCGACGAGCGCTTCTCCGCCGCGGACTGGTACAGCCAGGCCCGGGAACGGCTGGTCAGCCAATCGGTCCCGGACACGGAACTCCATTTGGATCTCGAACGGCTGGACCATCCCTTCGCGGGCCGCGTCTTCGCCGGCCACGCCGACGTTCAGGCTGCGGTGACCGCCTACGTAGGCCGCGACCTTGAGTTGCGCACCGGGCCGGACCACTCGGAGACACTCGCCCTGTTCATCTCGCTGCTGAAGTCCTACATGGACCTGGGCCGGCTGGTGCCCTCGGAGCGGCTGAACGCTCGCTCGCAGCGCGAGGTCCAGGGCTGGTGGCACGGCTTCTTTAGCTTCGTCGACTCCGGGCCGCCGCCGCGCAGGCTGCGGGAGATGCTGGCGATCCACCGGGCCGGGCTGCTGCAGTTCCTGGGCCCGGGGCTGCAGATCGAGGCGGCGGAGTACTCGGGCCGGTTTGTCGCCTGGTCGGCGCAGTCCGGGATCACCGTGTCAGCGCCGGCCCTGATCGAGGCCCGGCTCCCGGCGCCGTCCGTGGCCCGCTCCGCCAACCCGCTGCTGCGCCAGCTGCAAAGTTCAGGACTCGGCACCGAGCAGCAGCTCCTGACCGCGGACGGCACCCACGCGACCGGACGGCTTCTGGTGTCCGCCCACAACGAGCTGATCAGTCCGGTCGGGGTGCGGCGCCGCCGGCTGTTCGGCGTCGGGCCCGGCACCTCCGGCTGGGGCGCCGGGGCGTTCGCCCGGCCCGGCAGCAACGCCGCGCCGTTCCGGGAAAACGACGCCCTGGCCCGGCGCATCCTGAACCTGCTGGCCCGCGAGAACGGGGGCCCGGGCGGGACTGATCACGACGGCGACGGACTGGCCGGCACCCATCAAGCCGGCACCCATCAAGCGATCAACCATCATGCGGTGCCGCAGGCCGCCGCCGGCGGAAAGGACTAAGGTATGACCCCGTCACCACCGGACACCCGTTCATTGGCCGCCCAGCCGGCGGCTGGGCGGCCGCCGGCTAACCGGCCCTTGGACATTTCACGGCTCACCGTCCTCAACCTCCCCATGAGCGATCCCCGGGTCCGCCCGCTGCTGGACGAGCTCGCAATCGAATATGACACCCGCTACGGCAACCTCTTCGGCAGGGGAGCCGCCGCGGAGGAACTTGGCCGCTATCCGGCCGGGGAATTCGCCGCGCCGGGCGGGGCCCTCCTGATTGTCCGTGAGAACGGGGCGTCCGTCGCAGGCGGAGCGTTCCGCCGGCACGGCCCGGTGACGGCCGAGTTCAAGCGGATCTGGACCCATTCGGCGCATCGCCGCCGGGGACTGGCCCGGTTTGTCCTCGCCGAGCTGGAGGCGCTGGCCGCCCGCCGCGGCTACCGCAAGGTCCACCTGACCACCGGCCCCCGCCAGCCGGAGGCGAAACATCTCTACCTGAACACCGGGTACGCGGCGCAGTTTGATCTCTCCGCCGATCCGGAAACCATCGGACCACTGGCCTTCACCAAGGACCTCCCCCCGGCCAAACCCCAACGCGGGGTCACTTAGCGCCCATTAAGGCCCCCGGGACGGGCGCTAAGTGACCCCGCGTTGCCTGGCCGGGGGGGGTGGCCCGGACGCCGGGGAACGGTGCGTCGGGCTAAAGTTCACAGAGGGGTCCACCCCCAGACGAAGTTTTCAGGAGCCGCCACGAACCGCGGCGGAGAAGCAGCCGGGAGTCATCAGTGCGGCACGGATCCAACCCCACCATCCGGGACGTCGCGGAGGTGGCCGGGGTGTCGCTTACCACCGTTTCCTACGTGCTCTCCGGCCGCTCCGGCGGCACCACCCGGATCAGCCAGGCCACCCAGGACCGGGTGCACGCCGCCGTCCGCGAACTAGGCTACGTGGCCAACCGTGCCGCCCAGGGCATGCGGCGGGGCCGGACGGAACTGGTGGCCGTGGCCGTGACGGACCTCGAACAGCCGCGGGAGAGGGCCCTCGCGACGCTGCTGGCCGGGATTCTGCCGGAGCACGGCTACCAGGTTGTCATCCTGCTGGGCGGCAGCTGGCGGCAGTTCATGCTCTCCGGCGGCGCGGACGGCGTCATCCGCACGGGTGCCGCAGAGACGGACAACGACGCCGCGACCACGGCGGAACTCGCCGGCCGCGGCGTCGCCCAGGTGCTCATCGCGGACGACGCCGGGGACGGCAGCCTCGCCGGCCGCGGCGGCTACGATGTGCTTTCCGCCGGGTCGGACAGCCCGGAGGTCCTGGCCGGGCGCGCCGTCGCCGTGCTGCTGGGCCGGCTGCGGAGCTAGCTCCCGGCTGAGTTCAGCGCGGCGGCATCCTGCCCGGCAGCGTTCTGCCCGGCGGTGTTCTGCGCCGCGGGCGCGGGCGCCGCGACGTCCCGGAGGGGACGGCGGGCCAGCCACGCGGCCACGACCGCGCCGGAGACGTTGTGCCACAGGGAAAAAACGGCGGACGGCAGTGCCGCCAGGGCGCCGAAGTGGGCCGTGGCCAAGGTGGCGGCCAGCCCGGAATTCTGCATCCCCACCTCAAAGGCCAGGGCCCGGCGGGCCTTGTCATCCAGGCGCCCCAGTTTGCCGGCCAGGTAGCCCAGACCCAGGCCGAAGCCGTTGTGCAGCACCACCGCGAGGAACACGATCCCGCCCGCGGCGACAATCTTGCTGGCGCTGCCGGCCACCACGATCGCCACGATCAGCGAAATCACCGCCGCGGAAGCCCACGGCAGTGCCGGCAGCAGCCTGGCCACGAGCTTGCGGAGGAAGAGGCGGGCCAGCAGGCCGGCGATGACGGGCAGGAGGACGGTCTTCACGATGTCCTGGACCATGCCGCCGGCGTCGATGTTGAGGTACGAGCCGGCCAGGAACAGCACCAGCAGCGGCGTCACGATCGGCGCAATCAGGGTGGACACGGAGGCGACGGCCACGGACAGGGCGACGTCCCCCTTGGCGAGGAACGCCATCACGTTCGACGCAGTGCCCGACGGCGCGCAGCCCACCAGGATCAGGCCCACCGCAAGCTCCGGCTGGAGGTGCAGCGCGACGGCGATCAGCCAGCCGGCCCCCGGCATGATGACGTAGTGCGCCACGATTCCCAGGGCGACTGCCCATGGGCGCTTGACCACGGAGGCGAAATCGGGTGGGGTCAGGGTCAGGCCCATGCAGAACATGATGATGCCCAGCAGGAAGGGCACGCTGGGTGCGAGGGGTTTGAAGGCCCCCGGGAGCAGGAACCCGGCGAGGCCGGCCGCCACGACAAGGAGCGGGAACACCGTGACCGCGATGCGGGCGATTCTTGCCTCGGCGGCGAGGGCTGGATTGGCCGGGACGTCGGCGGCGGCGCTCGCGTCCGGGGCGGTATCGGGGGTTTTAGTTGCCTCAAGCATCCAAGCATGGTGCCACCGGCGTCCACGGGCTGGCCACTTCGTGACCACCCTGTGGACAAATATGTCAGATTTTAGGCGTCCCGCGGGGGCTCAGGCAGTCCAGCGGCCCAGCATGGCGGGGTCTGCCGCGTCGGAATTTCCCCACCTTTGGAAGTTCTGGCCGGCGTGTTGCGCCGAACCGCCGGGGCTTCCCGGCGTCGTGCCGTCAAAGGTGGGGAAACTCCGCGGCGGACCTCACGGCGCCGGGTGGCTAGTCGGCTGGCGCCGGTGCGGTGGTGTTGCGGACCACCAGGTGGGGTGTTCTGACCAGGTGTGCCGGTGCTTCGGCGCCGGCCAGCCGGTCGACCGCCCTGTCCACGGCGGCCGTGGCGAGAAGGGGTGCGTCCTGGCTGACGGAGGTCAGTTGCACGTAGCTGAGCCGGGCAAACTGGCTGTCGTCGTAGCCGACCACGGACACGTCCGAGGGCACCCGCAGCCCGGCGGTACGAAGACCCTCGATCACGCCGAGGGCGGTCCTGTCATTGAAGGCGACGACGGCGGACGGCGGGTTGTCCGGGAGAAGAGCGCAGGCCCTGAGCCCGTCTTCTTCGGTGGGACCGCCCGGAACCACTATGGGCTCGAGGCCCCGGCGGAGCATTTCGGCGCGAAAGGCGACCCGGCGCTGGGCGGCCGAGACTGCCTCGCCGCCGTCAACATGGGCGATCCGTCGGTGCCCGAGGGCGGCGAGGTGCTCAACGGCCAGCCGGATGCCGGCGTGGTCGTCGCTGCTGACGGAGTCCACGTCGTCGCCGACGTCGTCCCGCAGGAGGCTCACCACCGGCGCCCGCCGCGAAAACCCGGCGAGTTCCTCGCTGCCCAGCGTCGGGGAGATAAGGATCAGCGCCTCGCAGCCCATGTCCAGCAGTGCCTCCGCCGCGCGCGTCTCCGGCCTGCCACTGGCAACCGCGCTCAAGGCGATTTCGTAGCCCCGCTCGGCGGCGCCCGCGTAGGCGGCGTCGACGATCTCGGCGTGGAACGGCTGGGACGTGGAGAAGCTCAACCCGAGAAGCCTGGTCCGCGCGCTGCGCAACAACCGGGCCCGGCTGTCCGGCCGGTAACCAAGTTCCCGCGCGGCCTCGAGCACCCTCGCCCGGGTGGACTCGGCGGCGCCCGGGGCGCCGCGCATCACGATCGACACCAGGGCGCGTGAGACGCCGGCGGCTTTGGCGACGTCCATGAGCGTGGGGCGGCGCTGCGCTTCGGCCATTGCTCCTCCTTGCTTCCTACGGTTTCAACCAGTCTATAGAACGTTCTAGACAACGACCGGCAGCGGGTGCATCATGGATCTACTAGAACGATCTATAAACGCCACGAGGAGTTTTCATGAGCTATCTGCAGCACCCGGTCAGCGACGACCGGCCCGTCCGCATCGGACTCATCGGCGCCGGCTGGATTGGCGGTTTCCATGCCGAGTCCGTGGCGCACCGAATCCCCGGTGCCCGCCTCGAGGCCATTGCCGATCCAGCCCTCCCCGCGGTCGAAGCCCTCGCCGGCCGGCTGGGCGTGCGCAAAATCAGCGCGGACCCGGCGGACGTAATGAATGATCCCGACGTTGACGCGGTCCTCATCGCGGCGCCGGCCCGGTTCCATTCGGGCCTGCTTGCCGCCGCGGCCCGCGCCGGCAAGGACGTGTTCTGCGAGAAGCCCGGCGGCCGCACCATCGAGGAGCTGGATGGCGCCCTGGAAGCGGCCGATGCCGCCGGCGTCGTTGTTCAGTTCGGCTTCAACCGGCGCTATGCCAGCGACTTCGCCGCGGCGCGGAAGCTGATTGATGGCGGCGCCGTGGGGGTACCCCAGCTGCTTCGGTCGCTGACGCGGGATCCCGGCACCGCGGCAGGCCTCGCCGCGCCCGAGCGCATCCCGCCGGGAACCATCTTCCTGGAAACGCTGATCCACGATTTCGACACCTTGAACTGGCTGAACCCTGGGGCCGTTCCCGTCCGCGTCCACGCGGTGGCCGATGCGCTCGTTGCCCCCGATCTGAAGCCTGCCGGCCTGCTGGACACGGCGGTGGTCACGGTGACGTACAGCAACGGCGCCATCGCGGTGGCCGAGGCCAATTTCAATGCCCTGTATGGCTACGACGTGCGCGGCGAAGTCTTCGGGTCGGCGGGCATGGTCACCGCGGGCGGACCGCAGGCCTCCAGTGCGATGAGCTACACCGCGGCAGGCATCGCCGCCACCACCGTGCGGCTCAACGTGGATCTTTTCCATGACGCCTACACCGCCGAGCTGGCCCACTTCGTCGACGCCGTCAAGGCCCGCCGCGGGAGTCTGGCGGCCCCCGGAACCCCGGGCCCCGGCGGCACCGACGCCCGCAACGCCCTGGCCGTGGCACTCGCGGCGATCCGCTCGGCCGGGACCGGGCTTCCCGTGGAGGTCGCCTCGATCGCCGAGCTGCGGGCCGCCGAGCCCGCACTCCACGCCGCGGGACAGAGCAAGTGAGCTTCCGCCTGGCCGTTTGCGCCGAGATGGTCTACGGCGAGCTGGATCTCCTCGACAGGGTGCGGCGGATCCACAACCAGGGCTTCGAAGTGGAGCTCTGGGACACCCGGGGCCGCAAGGCCACTGCCCTCGCGGCCACGGGCGCCCGGTTCTCCTCCATGAGCGGCTACTTCGGCGGCAGCCTGATTGACCCCGACAGCGCCGACGCGGTGGTGGCCTCCGCGGAAAAACTGATTCCCACCGCACTGGAACTCGGCATCGAGCGGATGGTGGTCCACCCGGCCGAGCTCGGCGACGGCGGCCGGGCCGTGCGGCCCACCTACCGGTCCACCGGCCAAATGTGGCTGACCGGGTTGCGGACGCTCGAACGCCTCGCCGTGCTGGGCGAAAAACACGGCGTCACGTTTGCCCTCGAGAACCTCAACACCGTCCTGGACCACCCCGGCATCCCGCTGGCCCGGGCCAAGGACACGCTCACACTGGTCTCCGCGGTCGACCATCCGCACGTGAAGATGATGCTGGATCTCTACCATGCCCAGATCGGCGAAGGAAACCTGATCGAACTGGTCAAGGCCGCGCTGCCCTGGACGGGGGAGATCCAGGTTGCCGACGTCCCAGGCCGCTGCGAGCCCGGCACCGGGGAGATCAATTACCGCGCTGTTGCGGCGGCTCTGAGGCAGGCCGGCTACAGCGGCGTCATCGGCCTGGAGGCCGGCGCTGCCGGCGGTCAAGGACTGGCCGCCGGAGACGCCGCCCTGGCCGCGTTCCGGGCGGCGTTCGAGGACTGAGCGAGCGGCGCGTCCTACCCCTGCGTGAGGCGGTACCGCTCGATCTGCTTGAGCCGCCGCAGGAGGCTGTCGCGCCGTGGGTGCGGGACGGCGTCGGCCGGTTCGGCGGTGAGCTCGATGTGTTCGGTGCCGTACTGCCACAGCAGCAGATCATCGAGCAGCCGGTCCGGGCCGGGGGAGTAGCGGTGGTCCAGGGCCTTGCGGACCTCGGTGATGCGGTTGGCGCTGAGCAGGCCGGCGAGCTGCATGGTCTGGTTGAGGCCGTGGGCGGCCATCAGCTCCGCGGCCCAGCCCCAGTCGTCGTCAACCTTCCGGTCCACGTGCGGCAGCAGGGTCCGCCAGACGTCGCGGATCCGGTTGGGAGTCAGCGGCGCCGCACCCTCGCCGTCCAGATCCCAATAACCGCGGACTTCCTCGTAGCGCTCGTGCAGGTCCGAAAACGCGCTTTCCACAGTCTCCAGCATGGCGGCCGTGGCCGTGAACTGGCGGTCGAAGTGCGGAGTCCAGGCCCGCGGGTCCTCGGCCTTGAAGCGGATGTCGTGCTCGATCTCGCTCCACGCATGGGCGAACACCGTGCGGATCTGGCATTCGAAGAAGTAGCTGCCGTTCGGCGGGACGTCCGGGTTGAAGGCCTGCTGGTAGTCCTTGACGGCCTCGTTCTGGATGGTCCGCAGGATCAGGTGCCGGCTGGAGTAGCCGTACGTGCCGGACTCGATCGAGCCGATGTCCTTTTCCCGGTCCCCGCGGCAGTCGAAGAGCTGGCGCTGGCGCTTGATCAGATTGGCCACCACCGCGTTTTCGGCTGGCAGCTTGGTGATCACGCGGATGCCCACCATGTCGTTGAGGGTCCGGAACGGGTCCGGGAACGTCAGCAGGGGCCGCCCGCCCGGCTCCACCGGCTCTTCCGTGCGGGAAATCTTTTCGCGGAAGGACTCCACGGTCTTGGTGCGGCCGGTGACGAACAGCGGCGTCACCTCGGTGCCCTTGAGCATGGCCCGCAGGTTCAGCAGGACCTCCCGGGTGACCAGTTTCAGGGCAGGCCGGACCCGCTCGTAGAGTTCCACGTTCTCCTGCACGGATTCGCGCAGGCTCAGGTCCAAACGATCCCAGTTGCTCGCCATGCGTCCAGCTTACGGCGCACCCCCGACACCGGCCCGCAAGTCCTCCGCAAGCCCCCAGCCCGCGCCACCGGGCCGGGGCAAGGGCTTGTCCTGCGCGGCGCCGCGCCCCTCCGGCTGTAGGCTCAGCACATGGCTGATATGCGGCGCCGCGCTTTACTTGCTGCCGCAGCGACGGTGACCCTGGGGGCAGTTACCGCCGCCTGTTCACCGGGCCCCAAGGAGGACGCTGTGAAGAGGCACAAGTACCAATATGGCGAGGACCCCAGCCAGTGGGGCGAGCTCTTCCTCCCGGAGGTGTCTGCGCCCAAAGGTGTGGTGGTGGTCATCCATGGAGGTTACTGGCGCTCGCAATACGGCGCAGAACTCGGCGAACCCCTGGCCAAGGACCTCGCCGCTCACGGCATGGCGGCCTGGAACCTCGAGTACCGGCGGGCCGGCAACGGCGGTGGCTGGCCCAACACCTTCGCCGATGTCCTGGCCGGCATCGACAAGCTCGGCGAGCTCGCGGGCGAGCACGGACTCGGGCTTGACCGGGTGGTGGCCCTGGGCCACTCGGCCGGCGGCCACCTTGCGGTCTGGGCGGCGGGACGCGGCAGGCTCGCCGGTCTCGGCGCGCCCGACGCCGACCGGCAGCTGACGCGCCGTACCGACAACGACGGCGCGGTGCAGCTTACCGGCGTCGTCAGCCAGTCGGGGCTCCTGAACCTCGCGGCCGCCGAACGCCTCAACCTGAGCAACGGCGCCGTCAGCAACTTCCTTGGCGGCTCGTCGGAGAAGTATCCCAAACGCCACAAATACGCCGATCCGATGAGCGCGGTGCCTCTGGGCGTGCCCGTCTATGCCGTCCACGGCTCGGAAGATGACACCGTGCCGGCCAGCCAGTCCGAGACTTACGCCGCAGCCGCCAAGGCGGCCGGCGCGCCCGTCCAGCTGCTCAAGGTCCCGGGCGACCACTTCGCGCTCATTGACCCGAAGGCGCCCGCCTACCGGAAATGCCGCGAACTCGTGCAGCAGCTGCTGGCCTGAAATCCGGCCCTGCGGCGCGGGCCGGGCCCCCGTCGATACCGGTTGCTTCGCGGGGGATCGTGTGCCAGCCTCAAAGTGATCCCGTCGCCGGGGCGACGACGGGCGGCAGAGGAGGAAAGCGGCATGGGACTCATCCATATCGACCTGTTCACCACGCTCGACGGCGTCGCGCAGGCGCCCGGCGGCCCGCATGAGGACCTGGAGAACGGCTTCGCGTTTGGCGGTTGGCAGGCGCCCCTCCTGGACGAGGTGGTCGGCGAGCAGGTCGTTGCCGGGATGGCGGGGATGGATGCGCTGCTGCTTGGGCGCCGGACCTACGACATTTTCGCCGCGTACTGGCCGCACGCGGACGGGACCATCGCCAGGCTGTTCAACCGCCTCCCGAAGTACGTGGCCTCGCGCCAGACGCCGGCCCTCGAGTGGGCCGGCTCTTCCCTGCTCGGTCCGGATGCGGTCGCCGCCGTGCGCGAACTGCGTGACCGGCACGAGAACATCCACGTGATCGGCAGTCTCGACTTCGTCCAGACCCTGTTCGCCGAGCGGCTCTTTGACCGGCTCACGCTCTGGGTGTATCCGATCCTCCTCGGCGGCGGAAAGAAGGTCTTCGCCGCCGGGGTGGTTCCGACGAACCTCAGACTCCTCGAGCCGGTGGTCGCTTCACCGAAGGGTGCGGTGCTGCAGCGGTACGCGCTCTCCGACGGCACGCCGGGCGTCGGCGATATGACGGCCGGCGTGCAGGTGGGCTAGGGCGTGTTCCTGACCAGGGGTAGGCATGGCCGGGGGCCGGCCCGGGTTCCGGGCCTCCGTCCCCCGACGGCGAAAGCGAATAGACTGATCCAAGGTGCGCCGGGAAGTCTGGTCGGCATAGTTCCGTCGACCCTTTTTTGAGGATCCCATGAGCGCTTTGCCCCCTTCGCCCCCACCCCCCGCACCTCCGCGCCTCACCGTATTCGGCCGGGGCAGCTACGCCGAGGCCTTGCGGATCGGTGAAATCCTCCGCAAAGAAACCGTAGGCGGGGCCCTGCTGGTCGCCGCGGCTGTGGTGGCTCTCATCTGGGCGAACTCCCCGGCGTCCGAAAGCTACTTCGCGCTCCGCGACTTCACCATCGGCTACGCGCCCTGGCACCTGGACCTGAGCCTGGGGGCATGGGCCGCCGACGGCCTGCTGGCCATCTTCTTCTTCCTGGTCGGCCTCGAACTCAAGCGCGAGTTTGTCGCGGGCGACCTGCGGAAGTTCAGCAAATCCGTGGTTCCGGTGGCCGCCGCCGTGGGCGGCGTGGCCGTTCCCGCGGCGATCTACGCGGCCGTCAACCTCTCCAGCCCCGAGACCCTGCGGGGCTGGGCCATCCCCACGGCGACCGATATCGCCTTCGCCGTCGCGGTGCTGGCGCTTATCGGTTCCCACCTTCCGAGCGCGCTGCGCATCTTCCTGCTCACCCTCGCCGTCGTGGACGATCTTCTGGCCATCACCATCATCGCTGTCTTCTACACGAGCGAACTCCACCCTGTCCCGCTTCTGCTGGCCCTGATTCCGCTGGGGCTCTATACGTTCCTGGTGCAGAAATACCGCCGGTTCTTTGGCACCCACGCAATCGCCGCCTGGCTGATCCTGCTGCCGCTCGGCGCCGTTACGTGGGCGCTCGTCCATGCGTCCGGCATCCACGCCACCGTGGCCGGGGTCCTGCTCGGCTTCGCCGTTCCCGTCATCCGCTCGCGGGCCAGCGGCGGGCCCGAGGCCGGGCCGGGCCTCGCGGAGATCTTCGAACACCGCTTCCGCCCGATCTCCGCCGGAATCGCCGTCCCGGTGTTCGCGTTCTTCTCGGCCGGGGTGGCCGTCGGCGGGGTGCAGGGCCTCGGTGCCGCCCTGACAGACCCCGTGGCCATCGGCATCATCCTGGCCCTCGTGCTCGGAAAGCCGGCCGGAATCCTGGGTACCACATGGGTCATCACCAAGGCCACGCGCGCGCACCTGGACGGGTCCTTCAAATGGGTCGACGTCTTCGGCCTGTCGATCCTGGCCGGCATCGGCTTCACCGTGTCGCTGCTGGTGGCCGAACTGAGCTTCGGCCAAGGCGCCGTCCACGACGACCACGCGAAGGTGGGCATTCTCGCGGCGTCACTGCTCGCCGCGCTCCTCGCGACGACGGTACTGCGGGCACGCAACACGCACTACCGCCAGTCGGAGGAAGAGGAAAAGATCGATTCGGACCACGACGGCATCCCGGACGTCTACCAGCAGGGCCCTCCGGCAGGCCGGGTCGACAGGCTAGAGTGAGGCTGAATCGGGGGATCGGGCGGGAGGGGCCGCAACGAGCACTCCTGATACCCCAAGGGGTATCATTGTTTAGCTGGGAATATCGCGCCGGGCCGTCCGGCGCCCTCGAAAGGAACAGGCATGAAGAGCATCTCCGTCAAGGACCTGGCCGCCCTGGGCGACGCCACCGAAATCGTTGATGTCCGCGAAGAGGACGAATACGCCACGGTCCGTGTCCCCGGCGCCAGGAGCATCCCGCTCTCACGATTTGTTCAGTCCCTTGCCGAAGTTCCGGCCAGCGGCACGGTCTACGTCATGTGCGCCGCAGGCGGACGCAGCGCCCAGGCCACCACTTACCTGGAAGACCAGGGATACGACGCCGTCAACGTCACCGGCGGAATCATGCAGTGGCAGGATGAGGGACACCCCGTCAACCGGGGCTGACTCCGGGAGCGACCATGGAAGTCATTGTCATCGAGACACCGCAACTCGGGGACCGCAGCTACCTGGTCCACGACGGTTCCGTGGCGCTGGCAATCGACCCCCAGCGGGACACCGACCGCATCGAAGCGGCCGCCCGCGACGCCGGCGTCACCATCACCCACGTGGCCGAGACGCACCTGCACAATGACTACATCACCGGCGGCCTGATCCTGGCCCGCGCCCACGGCGCCAGCTACCTCGTGAACGCCGCCGACCCCGTGGCCTTCGAGCGCACGCCCGTGACCGACGGCCAGACGGTGCGGGTGGGCTCCCTCACCGTCAAAGCCGTTGCCACCCCGGGCCACACGCATACCCACATGTCGTACATCGTGGACGACGGCCGGAAGCGGGCCGTCTTCTCCGGCGGCAGCCTCCTCTACGGCTCGGTGGGCCGCACGGACCTTGTCAGCGAGGCGGACACGGTCGGCCTGACGCACGATCAGTACGCCTCGGTCCGGCGTCTCGTTGCCGAGGGCGGCCACGACGCCGCGCTCTTCCCGACCCACGGGTTCGGCTCGTTCTGTTCCTCCGGGCCGGCCACCGGCGCCCGGTCCTCCACGATCGGCGAGCAACTTGCCGCCAACCATGCCCTGACGGACCCCGACGAGGACCACTTCGTCCGCCAGCTCATCGCCAACCTCACGGACCACCCGTCCTATTACGCCCACATGGGTCCGGCCAACGTCCGGGGGCCGGGGCCCGCAGATCTGTCCGTGCCCGAATCACTCGACGCCGCCGAGCTCTCGCGGCGCCTGGAACGAGGCGATTGGGTGGTGGACCTCCGGCGGCGCGTGGCCTTCGCCAGCAGCCACCTCAAGGGCAGCGTCAGTTTTGAGTACGGCTCAGGCTCCAGTTTCACCACCTACCTGGGCTGGGTTCTCCCGTGGGGTGAAGCCTTGACCCTGGTCGGTTCGCGGGAAGACCTCGAGAACGCCATCCGCGATCTCTCCCGGATCGGCATCGAATCCCCGGACGCCGCCGTCGGAACCGAACCCCACGTCCTGGCGCCGCGGGCGCCCCTCGCCTCCTACCCGCGCGTCGGATGGGCCGGTGTGCTGGCCGGCCGGGACGCCGGGGACACAGTCCTGGACGTGCGCCGGGCCGACGAATTCGCCGCTTCGCGGGTGGTGGGCGCGGTCAACGTGCCGTTGCACGAACTGCTGCTGCGCCTGGAGGAGATCCCTGCCGGGAAGCTCTGGGTGCACTGCGGTTCCGGCTACCGCGCCGGGGTGGCCGCCAGCCTCCTTCAGCGCGCGGGCCGGGACGTGGTCCACATCGACGCCAGGTTTGCCGACGCCGCATCCGCCGGGATCCCCGTCGACACCACCGCTGCCTGACGCCTGCGGCTGAAACACGCCCCCCGCCGCCCGGGCGGGGCCCGTCACGTGCTGACCCGCTCCGGCAACACACGGCGCGGGACCGGATTCTCTGGCAGAGTATGAGCATGCTCACAGTTATAGGCGAGGGGCTGGTCGATGTCGTCCAGCGTTCCTCCGGCGTCCAGGCCCATGTCGGCGGCAGCCCCCTCAACGTCGCGGTGGGGCTGGCACGGCTGGACCATCCGGTCCAGTTCATTGGCCGATACGGCCGCGATGCCTACGGCGAGGCCCTGGCCGCGCACCTGAAGTCGAGCTCCGTGCTCCTCCCGGTGGGACCCGACGAGCTGCCCACCAGCGTGGCCGCCGCCCTGATCGACGACGCCGGCGCCGCCACCTACACCTTTGACCTCGCCTGGGAGCTTCCCGGCGTCGCGGCGCGCCTGCCGTTCCTGCTGCAGGGGACGACGCTGCTGCACACCGGATCCATTGCGACCATGTTGGCTCCGGGTGCCGCCGACGTGCTGGCCGCCGTCGAGCGCGCCCACCCGTCCGCCACCATCAGCTTCGATCCCAACTGCCGCCCCAGCATCATCCCGGACGTGGACTACGCCCGCGGCCAGGCGGAAAAGTTTGTGGCGCTCGCTGACGTCGTCAAAGCCTCCGACGAGGACCTCGAATGGCTTTATCCGGGCGTCGACCCGCTGGACTCGGCCCGGCGCTGGCTGGAGCTGGGCGGCTCGGAAGGGCCGGCCCTGGTGGTGGTGACCCGCGGGGGCAAAGGCCCGTGGGGTATCAACGCCGCCGGTGTTGCGCAGTTCGACGCTCCCAGGGTCGAGGTTGCGGATACCGTCGGGGCGGGGGATTCGTTCATGGCCGCGCTGCTTTCCGGCGTGGTGGACCTTGGCCTGGACGGGGCACAAAACCGCAAGGCCCTGCGCGAGCTCTCCGCCGAAAGCCTCGGCGACATTCTCGCCCATGCCTCCCGTGCGGCCGCCGTTACCGTGTCCCGGGCCGGCGCCAATCCGCCCACGCGTGCCGAAATGGCCAGGATGGAGCTTGGTAGCGTGGGGACCAGCAAGGCACGCCCGGCATCACAAGACGAGCAAAAAGTAGAAGAGAGGCAGCCATGACAGCCCACGATCCTTACGCACCGTTGCCCAACGTCCCCGCATTCGACGTCAGCAGCGACTCCTTCGCCGACGGCGCCACGATGCCCCCGGCTCAGCGCAGCGGCCTCATGGGCGCCGGAGGCAGGGACGAATCCCCCCAGCTGAGCTGGAGCGGCGCCCCGGCCGGCACCAAGAGCTTCGCGGTGACCGTCTTTGACCCCGATGCCCCCACGGCCAGCGGCTTCTGGCACTGGGCGGTCCTCAACATCCCCGCGAACGTGACTTCGCTGCCGGCCGGCGCCGGTTCGCGGGACGGCGCGGCGCTCCCCGCGGGGGCCTTGCAGCTGAGGAACGACGCCGGATTCGCCGGCTACATCGGCGCGGCCCCGCCCAAGGGACACGGTCCGCACCGCTACCTGATCGTGGTCCATGCTGTGGACGTCGAGAAGCTCGAGGTCGGCAAGAACGACAGCCCCGCCAGCCTCGGATTTGCGCTGTTCAGCCACACCCTGGGCCGGGCCCGGCTGACCGGGCACTACGAACAGCACTAACGCGGCTCCGCCGCCTGGCCCGGCCCTCGCCGCCGCCCAAGTCGCCGGAAGGCCCCGAACTCGCCGGAAGTTTTCGGCGAACTCGGGGCCTTCCGGCGATCTCGGCGGGGGTCCCGGGGACGCCGGCGGGGGTACCGGGGGCGCCAGGGACGCGGCCGACGTCGAGGCCCGGCGGCCAACGTAGACTGGCAGTATGCGGCTCGTAGCAAGCGATATCGACGGAACGATCCTCGGCCATGACGGCAAAATCAGCGACCGGACCGTCCGCGCGTTCCACGCCTGCCGCGACGCCGGGGTGGAATTGGTGTTCGTCACCGGCCGGCCGCCGCGCTGGCTCCACCCCCTTCAGGACCAACTCGGGCACGCCGGCACCGTCATCTGCTCCAACGGCGCCGTGGTCTGGGACCTGGAAGCGGACCGCATGCTCTCGGCGCGTGGGCTGGAGCTCGACGCCGTGTTCGAGGCCCGCCGCATCATCCGGCGGCTGCGCCCGGCCGCCCTGTTTGCCGCCGAAACCCTGACCGGCTTCCACCTGGAACCGGGATTCCTGGACCCCGGTACAAGCCGGCTGCTCGGCGAGGTCACACCCGCGCCACTGCACACCACCCTCAGCGCCGACGACTCCGTGGTGAAGTTCCTGGCCATCGTCCGGGAGGGCACGGCCGATGACTTCCTGGCCGAGGTCACCCCCGCCGTCGCCCATCTGGCCGCCGCGACACACTCGGCGCCGAACATGGCGCTGCTGGAGCTGTCCCTTCCCGGCGTGAACAAAGCCGTGACCCTCTCCGAATACGCCGCCTCGCTCGGCATCGACGCCGCGGACGTGGTGGCGTTCGGCGACATGCCCAACGACATCGAAATGCTCCGCTGGGCCGGGGACGGTTACGCGATGGCCAGCGGCCACCCGGAGGCGATCCGCGCCGCCGGCCAGCAGGCGCCGCACTTCGACGACGACGGCGTGGCCCAGATCCTCGAGGCCAAGCTCGCCGCATTGGGCGTGCGGCTGCGCTGACGCGCCAGGGCCGGACACCGGATTCTCAGCGGGCGGTCAACTGGCGTTCACTTTGGCCTCCTAGGCTGAAGGCTCGCGACAGATCGTTTGACCGATAGTGGGGAAATCATGGCCAAGTACCGCGTCAACAAGACCGACGAACAACCCCTCCGGCGCGTGGAGCCGAACGGGCACTGGAGGCAGCTGCGCCGGGGCGACCGCGTCAGCGTTCGGCTCGCCCCCGGCTTCGAGACGGGCGGCCTCGTGGACGCCGTGACGGCAGACCACAGCGTTGTCTGGGTGGACCTCGACGGCGGCCGCGGCCGCACGCTGTTGCACTGCGGCGACGGCGTCGAAATCCGCCCGCACGACTCCTGACCCCTGCCGCCCAGCTCCGGCGCCCGGGGGAGCAGTCGAGCCCAACTTCGGCCCCGCGCCGCAGAACGGGGGCTCAGGTACGCTTCAGGAGTGACTACCCCGCACCCCTACTTCGCACCTCGCCGCAGCCCTGCCAGCAACAGCGCAGAGGGCCCGGAGGGCCCCGCCGCCAGCGCCCAGGACGCCCCCCGGATGCCGTTGGCGATGGCCCACCGGGGCTTTTCGCTGGTCGGCCTGGAGAACTCGATGGCCGCGTTCCGCGCCGCCGTCGACCTCGGATTCGGGCATCTGGAGACGGACGTCCACACGACGGCCGATGGAGTACTGGTGCTCTTCCACGACGAGACGCTGGACCGTCTCACCGAGGTGAGGGGCCGGATCGCGGACCTGCCGGCGGCGGCCGTGGCCCGGGCCAGGATCGGCGGGACGGAGCCGATTCTCCGCTTTGACGAGCTCGTCGCCGCGTTCCCGGACGTCCGGCTCAATATCGACGTCAAGGACTGGAACTCCGTGGCCACCCTGGCCTCGGCGATCGAACGCCACGGACTGCACGACCGCGTGCTGGTGGCCAGCTTCTCGGACCGGCGGCGCCGCGCGGTGCTGAAGCAGTTGAGCCGGCCTGCTGCGAGCTCGGCCGGCACCGTCTCCAACGCCGTGTTCGTCCTGCTGGGACCGGCGCTGCCGGACCGGCTGATGGCCGTGGTGGTGCGCCGGGCACTGCAGGGCGTCCACGCGCTGCAAGTGCCTGTCCGCTACGGCGCGGTGCCCGTGGTGACGCCCGGATTCGTCCGGCGGGCACACCGGCACGGCCTGCAGGTCCACGTTTGGACCGTCAACGAGGCCGCGGAAATGCACCGGTTGCTCGATCTGGGCGTGGACGGGATCGTCACGGACCGCGCGGACCTGCTCAAGGCGGTCCTCCAGGAGCGCGGGACCTGGGCGTAGACGCGGCCTCCCGCAAAAGTGGCCTTGTCAGCGTGCCGGGGCCGCCGGGCTGGCAGGATAGAGCCCATGCGTATCCTCATCGCCCCGGACAAGTTCAAGGGCTCCCTGACCGCCGCCGAAGCCGCCGCCGCCATCGCCGAGGGCGCCCTGCGCGTCTATCCCGACGCCGAGGCCATTCAATTTCCCGTGGCTGACGGCGGCGAGGGAACCCTCGAGGCTGCGGTCGCCGCCGGCTATGAGGAACGGCTCAACGCGGTCGTTGGACCCATCCTGGCCCCGATCGGTGCCGCGTGGGCCATCCGCAAGGACGCCTTCGGCGGCGCAACCGCGGTGATCGAGACGGCGCAGGCCTCCGGGCTGGCGCACATGGAGCCCACGCCGGCCAACGCCCTGCGCGCCCACAGCTACGGGTGCGGTCAGCTCATCGCCGCCGCGCTGGATGCCGGTGCCACGGAAATCGTGCTCGGCGTCGGCGGTTCGGCCATGAGCGACGGCGGCAGCGGCGCGCTCCGGGCGCTCGGCCTGAAGCCGCTGGATGCCGCCGGCAACGTGGTGCCCCTCGGCGGCGGCTCGCTGGCCGACGTCGCGAGCGTGGACGTCAGCGGCCTTGACCCGCGGCTGTCCGCGGTGAAGTTCAGGATCGCCGTGGACGTGCAGAATCCGCTGTACGGCAGCGACGGCGCGGCACACGTGTTCGGGCCGCAAAAAGGCGCCGACGCCGACGCGGTGGAACTGCTCGACGCCGGCCTGCGCAACTGGGCCTCGGTCCTGCGCGGCGCGACAGGCCGGGACGTCAACGTCCCCGGCGCCGGGGCCGCCGGCGGCTTCCCGGCGTCGTTCCTGGCCTTCAGTACCGCCGCCCTGGAAGGCGGCTTCGAGCTTGTGGCCGGACTTACCGGGCTGGCCGCGAAACTCGCGGTGGCCGATCTGGTCATCACCGGGGAAGGGTCCATGGACAGCCAGTCACTGACCGGCAAGGCGCCGATTGCCCTTGCCGACGCCGCCCAGGCCCTGGGGATCCCGGTGATCGTGGTGGCCGGACGCATCCTGGTCACCCCGGAGGACCTCGCCCGGCACGGCGTGGTGGCCGCCGCCCAGCTGCTCGATGTCGCCGCGGGGCCGGACGACGCCGTCGCCAACGCCGCAAAATATCTTGCCTGGACCACCAGCCAGGTCCTCGAAGGAGCCTAGGGGCCGGGGCGCGGAGGCCTGGTTCCTGCCCGCGCCCCGTCAGGCCGCCCCTCGGCTAGTAAGTGTGCTGACTACTTTGCGGCTATGGTGGAAACTGTTTACTTCGCCGGGAAGCAGCCCGGCCTTAGCGCGCCGATGGAGCCCAAACCGGACCTGAGCCAGTTCGGCGCCGAAGACCAAGACAGTGCAGGAGAGCCGGGCGCAGGACGCTTGGGCGGAACGGAGGAACAAATGAGTTCAGAAAACGCCGGTACGGAGCGCGGCTTCGACGCGGACAGCCGGGACACCGTGGTGCCCTCGACCGACGCCGAGATGGATGCATCCAACACCGAAGAACCCGACGCCGGGCGGCCGTTCTCCTCGGAGTCCGGCCAGGACGCGGCGGGACTGCCCGACGGCTCCGGCACCGACCTGCCGGACAGCAAGTCGCCGAAGGACCGCGATGATGACAAGGACGCCTTCGACGCCGGCTAAGCCGCCGATCAGAACTAGCGACTGGTCACGTTGATAGAACCGGCGGCGAGAAACGTCGCCAGAGAGTCGCTGCTGCCGCGAAAGGCCGGCGTCCGGCCACCATACGGTGGCCGGATGCCGGCCTTAGCTGTTGAGTCTGAGACCACGACCGAGCCTGGGCTCGGCGCTGCGGCGAATGCCGCTAGCGGCGCTTCTTCGGGGCGCGCTTCGCGGCGGCCCTGACCGCCGCCGTCGCAACGGACGCCGGATCTTCCGTTTCGGGCTCCGCCACGGTGCCGCGTGCCTTCGCGATCGCCTTCATGCCGTGGTAAATCACCAGCGCGGCGGCCGAGCCGAGCGCGATGCCGTTGAACGTCAGGTCGCCGAGGGTCCACGTATAGTTCGCGATGCCGATGATCAGCGCCACGGCGGCCGTGGTCAGGTTGA
The DNA here is from genome assembly GCF_003634095.1 of Arthrobacter oryzae. GTDB lineage: Bacteria > Actinomycetota > Actinomycetes > Actinomycetales > Micrococcaceae > Arthrobacter > Arthrobacter oryzae. Next base: position 266,605 of record NZ_RBIR01000003.1, on the reverse strand, counting down.
TCGAGTTGGAGAAGTTCACCTTGTTCTGGACCCAGATCTTCACGCCCAGCACGCCGATCATGCCGTACAGCATCGTGGCCGCGCCGCCCAGGACGCCGGCGGGGACAGTGGCGATGAGTTCGCCAAACTTCGGCGAGAAGCTCAGCACCACCGCGAAGATGCCCGCCACCCAGTAGGCTGCCGTCGAATACACCTTGGTGGCAGCCATGACGCCGATGTTCTCGGCGTAGGTGGTGGTTCCGGACCCGCCGCCAAACCCGGCCATCATGGTGGCAATGCCGTCGGCCAGCAGCGCACGGCCGGACACGCCGTCGAGGTTCTGGCCCGTCATGGCGGACACGGACTTCACGTGGCCGATGTTCTCCGCCACCAGCACCAGCACCACAGGCACGAAGAGGCCCACGACGCCGAGGTGGAACTCGGGGGTCTGGAAGTGCGGCAGGCCCACCCAGCCGGCGCTGTCCATCTTGGAGAAGTCCACCTCGCCACGGATCATGGCCACGACGTAGCCCACCAGGACGCCCACCAGGATGCTCAGCCGTCCCAGCATGCCGCGGAACAGCACGCTGACCACGATGATGACGGCCAGCGTGATGAAGGCGGTCACCGGGGCTTTGTCGAAGTTGGCCTTCGCGGCGGGCGCCAGGTTCAGCCCGATCAGGGCCACGATGGCACCGGTGACGATCGGCGGCATGACCCGGTTAATCCAGCCGGCGCCGAACTTCTGCACCACGGCGCCGACGACGGCGAGGGCCGCGCCCGCCAGTACGACGCCACCCAGCGCCCCGGGGATGCCGAACTGCTGCTGCGAGGCAAGGATCGGTGCGATGAACGCGAAGCTGGAGCCGAGGTAGCTCGGGACACGTCCCTGGGTGATGACCAGGAACAGCAGGGTGCCGATGCCGGAGAAGAACAGCGTGGTGGCCGGCGGCATGCCCGTGATGATCGGGACCAGGAAGGTCGCGCCGAACATGGCCACAACGTGCTGCATCCCGATCCCGATGGTCAGCGGCCACGTGAGCCGTTCATCCGGCCTGACGACCTCACCGGGGCGGACGGACTTGCCGGTGCCGTGGAGCTTCCATTTGGTGCCGAGCATGCTCATTGCCGGGAGCCTTTCAGAGAATGTGGGGCGGGCGCGGAAGGAATCTTCCCGAGCAACTTTACCGCGCAGGCCGGGCGCGTCCGGCGCGGAACAGGTCCGGGCGCGGGGTTTGAAGAGCGGGCCTCGGCGCCCGTTGCGTTTTCCGCGACCTCCGGCCATACTCCGGGAATACCGGTGGAAGGAGTGTTGTGTGATGTCAGAGTACTTCGGCTCCGAGATTGACCGCTTGGCCCGGGCACGCCGCGCCGAGCTGATCCGGCTCCGCCATCGGGTTCACCAGCATCCCGAGCTCTCCAATCGGGAAAGTGCGACCTCCGCCCTGGTCGCTGAGCACCTCCGTTCGGTCGGTCTCGACGAGGTCCGTACAGGCATCGCCGGGCACGGCGTCGTCGGAGTCCTTCGCGGCGGGCTGCCGGGGGAGAGGGTCGCGGCCCTGCGGGCGGACATGGATGCGCTCCCGGTGGCCGAAGCGTCTGGCGTCGAGTTTGCATCGACGACGGTCGACCACAACTATCCTGGCGGACCCTTCCCGGTCGCGCACGCGTGCGGCCATGACTGTCACACCGCGGTTGTCCTTGCCGCGGCAGGCGTCCTGGCGGACATGCGCGATCGGCTGCCCGGGACTGTGCTGTTCATCTTCCAGCCCGCAGAGGAAGGTCCGCCTCTGGATGAGACCGGCGGAGCCCGCGCCATGCTCTTGGCGGGAGCCTTGGCCGACCCCGAGCCGACCATGGTTTTCGGCATGCACGTCGGACCGCTGCCCGCCGGGGTCGTCGGCTACCGTGCCGGAACTTCATATGCGGCGTCGTGCGTCGTGCGGCTCACCGTCACGGGAAGGCAGGTGCATGCCTCCACCCCGTGGATGGGAATCGATCCGATGCCGGCGGCCGCAGGCATCATCGGCGGAGTCGGGGAACTCTACCGGCAGGTTCCCGCGCAGCACGCGACCTCCGTCAGCTTCGGCCACGTCCAGGATGTCGGCCGGTTCAACATCATCGGGCAGGCCGTCACCTTGTTCGGAACCATCCGCTGCACCGTCGACGCCGACATGGGCGTAGTCCAGCAGGGGATGCGCCGGCTGGCCGTGCACCAGGCGGAGGCCTTCGGCTGCACGACCGATGTCGACTTCCTGCAATCTGTTCCGGGGGTCATCAACCGGCGGGAGTGGATTGATGCAATGCTGCCCGCCCTCGGCAGGATTGTCGGCCGGGAAAGGATTGTCGAGGTGCCCGTGACGCTTGGCTACGACGACGTGTCCGAGTTCGTCAATGCCTACGGCGGCGCGTACCTCAGCTACGGGGTCCAGGACACCCGGATCGAGGTCGACCAGCTGCGGCCGGTGGAGGGCGGCCGCGGGCTGTTCCCCAACCACAGCCCCGGGTTCTATGCGGACGACGATTCCCTGGTTGATGCAATCCGGGTGCACGCGGGCCTCGCCGTCGGCCATCTCGCCGGAGAGATCATCGTTCGCTAAGAGGCCGCGGCAGGCTCCTGGCTGACCTTACGGGCCGTCACGCTGGGAACCGCGCAGCCCGCACCCGCTGTGGGCGACGTCACTCTGCGTGCCGGGAAGCAGGCGCCCCGGACCTCCGTTGCAACTAGGGACAGCAGAACGCCCGCCGCCGGACGGTGAGCAGGCCCAGCGAAAGGGACGCGAATGACGATCGCCCATGAAGAAGCAGTAATCGACGCCGCAGCGGTGGACGCCATCTTTGCCGAGGCTCGGACGGCGAACGTCTTCACCGGAGAGGTCACCGACGAGCAGGCGCGCGCCATCTACGAACTGACGAAGTTCGGGCCCACCGCCTTCAACTCCCAGCCGCTGCGCGTCACATACGTGCGCTCGGAAGAAGCCCGCGCCACGCTCGTGGACGCACTCGCCGCCGGAAACCGTGCCAAGACGGCGTCCGCGCCGCTCGTCGCCGTACTGAGCTACGACACCGCCTGGCAGGACCAGTGGGACGCATTCCTCCCCGGCTACAACGCTCCCAAGGCCATGTATGACGCCGCCCCGGACCTGGCCGCGACCACCGGCAACAACAACGCCCACCTGCAGGCCGGGTACTTCATCCTCGCGGTGCGCTCCCTCGGCCTCGCCGCAGGTCCCATGACCGGCGCCGACTTCGCCAAAATCGACGCCGCATTCTTCCCCGACGGGAGCCAGAAGAGCTTCCTGGTGGTCAACATCGGCCAGCCCGGGGAAGACGCCTGGGGCGCCGCCAAGCCGAAGTTCGCCTACGAGGACGTCGTCCGCACGGTCTAAGGACAAAGGCACTCCCCGGGGAGCGGCCTCCGGCGCTGTTCTTCACGCGGAGCGGCCTCCGGCGCTGTTCTTTACGCGGAGGTGCCTCCGGCACCATGGGGGACAGGCCGGAGGCACACGGGATGCGATTCTGCGGTTCAGCGCATGGCCCGCTTCCGGGGCCACTTCCCATTTTAGTCCGCACTTTGGGCTCCGGCGCAGTGCGTTCGTGCCGGCCGTCCGATGGCGGGCGCCGAAGGTTGTGGCCGCGGCGTGGCACACTTTTCCCATGCGGAACCTGATCGCGGTGGCCTTTGTGGAACCGGTAACCGAGGGGCTCGAGTTTCCCCGTGACGACTGGCCGCTGCACATCACCCTGGTGAAGTTCGACGTCGTCGAGCCCCGCCAGAGTGACACAACTGCGGCCGCCGCGGCGACTGCGGCCGCCGGGCCGGAACCTGAAGCCGGCGATGCGCCGGGTGGAGCGCCCGGGCCCGGCGATCAGCTGGCGGAGAAAATCGCCACCATCATGACCGAGCCCGTGGCCGCAGCGCTGGGATGCCAAGTGGTCGTAGGCGGAGAAGCGGGGTTCGGGCGGGCCGGGTCCATCCCGGTCAACCTGATTGAGCCCAGCGCCGGGCTGCAGTCGCTGCACGACGCCCTGGTCCGGATCGTCCAGGAACTGCCGGGCAGGATCTCCACGCCCGCCTTCACCCTGACAGGGTACCGGCCGCATGTCTCCCACCACGGGGACAAACGGCTCCATGAGGGCGACACGGTTGTGCTGGACCGGATAGCGCTCGTGGACATGGCGCCCGACGGCGGCCACGCCACCCGGCGGGTCCTCAAGCTGTGGACCCAACACCCGGCTTAGGGCCCGGAATGGCAGGGGACCTCCTGCCGCACGTCATATGGGGAACCCCCGGCGTGCTTTCCCCTCGGCGGGTGCCATACTTGGGTCAACTTCGACGGTTGTTCGTCGCTTCTGCGGCGGATACACGACGGCGAGGTGACGCATTGCGGGCAAATTAAGAGCGGACCGGGGGGCCACTAGATGATGCTTGACACGGGGACACTGCGGGTTGCCTTGGCGCTGGTCGATCTCACGCTGCTGCTGCTGTTCTACTTCATAACCTTCCGGCGCACCCGGTCTGCCTACAGCGGCTGGTGGTGCATGGCCCTCCTGCTGTTCCTCGTCGGCAACGCCGCGTACATGCTGTCCGGGACGGCATACCAGGCCTGGGCCAACCCCGCAGGCAACGTCCTGCTGGTCACCGGCGCGGCCAGCATCTGGGCCGGCGGCCGCTCGCTGCGGGCTCCCGCGCTCCCTCTCTGGCAGCTCGCGGCCGGGCCCGCCATTACAGCCGTCGCTTCCGTTCTTGACCATCCGGCCACCAACGTGTGGGCGGGCGGGCCGGTCTATCTGGCGCTCATGGCCATCCTGATCGGGCTGGGTTCCCGGGAGCTGTTCCTGCTCGAACGCGGCTACTCGCGCGTCCACCGGCCCCTCGCCGTCGGTGCCGGCATCCTGGCCGTCTTCTACCTGGGCCGCCTCGTCGCTTTCCTGGCGGACGGGCCGGACGGGGCGGTCTTTGCGGCGGCCTTCGGTTCCGCTCCGATGACCGTCTTCACGGCAGTCACGCTCGTGGTCGCCTCGTTCACGATGGCCGAGCTGAGCTACGAACAACAAACCACCGATCTGCGCGCACGCGCCACCGTGGACGGCCTCACCGGCCTGCTCAACCGCTCGGCCTTCCTGGACCTCGCGGAGAACGAACTGCGCCGCCTGCGCGGGACCGGAACCACGGCGTCGGTCATCCTCGCCGACCTGGACCATTTCAAGGCCATCAACGACCAGTTCGGCCACCCCGCCGGAGACACCGCCCTACAGGCCTTTGCCCGTGCCTGCGCGGGAACCGTCCGCTCCACGGACCTCGTCGGCCGGTACGGCGGCGAGGAATTCATCCTCCTGCTGCCCGGCGTCACACCCGAACGGGCCCGGGAAATCGCGGCCGACATCAGCACCCGGCTCCAGCAATCCGGTTCAGAAATCATTCCGCGCCTGCCCACCGTCAGCTACGGTATTGCGGCCGCCGACGCCGGACCGGGCAGCCTCGACGCTGCAGTGGCCTCGGCCGACGCGGCCCTCTACCAGGCAAAGACGCTTGGCAGGGACCGCGCCGTATTGGCGTCCGGCGGTGGAGCTAGGAAATAACGCCGTCCACCAGCGCCTTCGCCTCGGCCTGGACCTGCTTGAGGTGCTCGGCACCCTTGAAGGACTCGGCGTAGATCTTGTAGACGTCCTCCGTGCCGGAGGGCCGCGCCGCGAACCAGGCGTTTTCGGTAACCACCTTCAGGCCGCCGATCGCGGCGCCGTTACCCGGCGCCTCCGTCAGTTTGGCGGTGATAGTTTCGCCGGCCAGCTCGGTGGCGGTGACGTCCGACGGCGAGAGCTTGCCCAGTGCGGCCTTCTGCTCCCGCGTGGCGGCGGCGTCGATCCGCGCATACACAGGGTCGCCGAACCGGTCCGTGAGGCCCTTGTAGAGCTGTGAGGGCGACTGGCCCGTGACGGCCGTGATCTCCGAGGCCAGCAGCGCCAGAAGGATGCCGTCCTTGTCGGTGGTCCAGACACTGCCGTCCATCTTGTTGAAGGACGCGCCCGCGGATTCCTCTCCGCCAAAAGCCCCCTCGCCGGACAGCAGGCCCGGAACGAACCACTTGAAGCCGACGGGGACCTCCACGAGCTTGCGGCCCAGGCTCTCGGCCACCCGGTCGATGATCGAGGAGGACACGAGGGTCTTGCCGATCACGGACTGCGGGTTCCAGCCCGTGCGGTGCCGGTACAGGTAATCGATGGCGACGGCGAGGTAGTGGTTCGGGTTCATCAGCCCGCCCTGTCCGTCAACAAACGGCGTGACGATCCCGTGGCGGTCGGCGTCGGCGTCGTTGCCGGTGGCGACGTCGAAGGGTGCGGACCCGTCCGCACCAGCAGCCATCCTGTTGATCAGCGACGCCATCGCCGACGGCGAGGAGCAGTCCATCCGGATCTTCTCGTCCCAGTCCAGGGTCATGAAGGCCCACTGCGGGTCGACCGTCGGGTTCACCACGGTCAGGTTGAGGTGGTGGCGTTCGCCGATCTCACCCCAGTAGTCCACCGACGCCCCGCCCATGGGGTCCGCGCCGATGCGGACGCCGGCGTCGCGGATCGCGTTCAGGTCCAGCACGGACGGCAGGTCATCCACATAGCTGCTGAGGAAGTCGAACTTGCCGGTGGTTCCGGCCGCGAGGGCATCCGCCACGGGGATCCGCTTGACGCCGCGCAGGCCGTTTTCGAGCAGTTCGTTGGCGCGGTTGGCGATCCAGCCCGTGGCGTCGGTGTCCGCGGGGCCGCCGTGCGGAGGGTTGTACTTGAACCCGCCGTCGCCGGGAGGGTTGTGGCTGGGGGTGACGACGATCCCGTCAGCCTGCGGCGCACCAGGGGCCGCGTTGCGGTTGTGGGTCAGGATGGCGTGGCTCAGGGCAGGGGTGGGCGTGTAGCCATGGCGGGCGTCGATGAGGACGTGTACGCCGTTGGCCGCCAGCACTTCGAGCGCGGAGTTCTGCGCCGGCTCGCTCAGGCCATGGGTGTCTTTTGCCATGTACAGGGGGCCGGTGATGCCCTGGCCCGCCCGGTATTCCACGATCGCCTGCGTGATGGCGAGGATATGGGGTTCGTTGAAGGAAGCCTTCAGGCTCGATCCGCGGTGCCCGGAGGTGCCGAAGGCCACCCGCTGGCCCGGGTCCGTGAGATCCGGCGAAACGTCGTAGTACGCATCCAGGAGCGCAGTGAGGTCAACAAGGTCTTGGGGTTGGGCAACTGTGCCCGCGCGGCTAGCCATGGCACCAGCATGCCAGACGACGACGGGGTGCAACATGGTTTCGCGTCAAACCCGCTCCTGTGACGCGAGAAAGCCGCAGATCAGGGCCGTCCCATCGCAGGGCTGCGGCGGTACGCTGGACCCAGGGACTTCGTGAGGGGACATGAGATGACTGATCAGCCACAACAAGGGAAAAACGAGCCTGGCACGGGCGAGACGCCAGAGGGTTACCAGCCGACGCTTCGGCTCCCGGACTACCGGCAGGATGCGTCGCAGCAGCCGGCCCCGCCGACGCCGCCTGCGGGTCAGGACGCCGGTCAGGACGCGGGTCACCCGGCGACGGAGCACCCGGCGACGGAGCAGTTCGCGCAGTCCGAGTCCGAACCCCCGCAGCAGCCCTACCAGGGCGGGCACCCCGGCGAGCCGCAGCCGGACCGCGGCCAGTTTTCAAGCCCCTACCCCCCGGTTTACGGCGACTCCGGCCGGCCGCCGTACGGTTCCGGCGACGCGGCCTACGGCCAGCCGTACGTCCAACCGTCGCCGTACGCCCAGCCCGGCAGCCCGAACGCCTACGGCCAGCCCGCGTATTACGGTGCGCCGGCGGCGCCCAAGGCCTTGAGCATCGCCAGCATGTGTTGCGGGATCGCCGCGCTGGTGGGATTCGGGTTCTTCCTGCTCCCGCAGCTGGCCGCCGTCATCCTGGGGCATCTGGCCCTGCGGCGCGAACCGGCCGGCCGGGGCATGGCCATCGCCGGACTGGTGATGGGGTACGTGGGCATCGCCATCACGGTCCTGGTGCTGATTGTCTTCGGCATGGTCCTCGGCAGCGTGCGCAACAGCGGTTGACGCGTCCGGCCGGGCCGGGGTTTCAGTGTGTCAGCGCGGCCACGAGCGGCAGGGCGTTGGCTTCCAGCCATGCGCGCCGGCGGTTGATGAGGCCGCCCACGCCGTCTTGCCACATCCGGGCCCAGCCTCCGCCCAGGGTCGCGGCGTTGTGCCGCATCCGCTCGTAGCTCAGCGCCGCGGCCTCGATCCCGGCGCCGGGCACACGGCGTCGTTCCTCCTCCGTCCAGCCGTAGGCGTCGGCGAAGATGCGCAGCCGGCGGAACGGGTCCTGGTCCTCCCACCCGGGCCAGGCGTCGGCGGGGTCGCGGAGCGGAACCCAGTGCATGGCGGTGTTGAGTGAATCGTGCAGTGCGGTGGCGGGGCCGGCGAGATCGAAATCCACCAGCCCCGCGGCCTGGCCGTCCCGGACCACCACGTTCTGCGGTGTCACATCCAGGTGGCAGACGAGCCCGGCAGCGTCAGAGGGGTTGGGCCGGCCCGGCCTGCTCGGAAACGGCCTGCTCGGAAACGGACTGCGCGGGAACGGGTGGGCCTCCGGCACATACCCGGCCGAGGCGGTATGCAGCCGCCGCACCAGGCGGGCCACGGAGGCCAGCAGGTCCTCGGACTGCACCCAGGCTTCCGGTGAGGCCCCGGCGCACTGTCCCGGTACAAAGGTCAGGACGTCCCGGCCCTGTGCGTCGCGGCCCAGGAAACGCGGGGAACCGTGAAAGCCGGAGTCCTCCAGCCAGTCCAGGTACTCGCCCACGGCGAAAGATTGCGGCTGGTGCGGGCGGCGGATAGTTCCGCCCACCCGCACCACACCATCGGTGACATCGCCCGCCGGCATATGTTCGACGTCGGACGCCCCGCCGGGGGCGGGGGTGTAGACGCGCGAAGCAACCGGGACGCGATGTGCGGGGTTCATCGGGTCAGCGTACGCCGCCCATGAGCTTCTTGATCGCCGGCGAGGCAGCTGCCATGCCGACGGCCAGCAGGATCGCGGTTCCGCCCACACCGATGAAGTAAGGCAGCTCATCCTGCGGGTTGTACAGGCCGGACAGGATGCCGGCCAGCGTGGTGCCCAGGGACACGGACAGGAAGAACAGCGCCACCATCTGGGTGTGGAAGGCCTTCGGCGCCAGCTTGGTGGTCACCGAGAGGCCGATGGGGGACAGGAACAGTTCCGCCAGCGTGAACAGCAGCAGGATTCCGGCCAGGGCCAGCAGCGGCGTCTTGCCGTCGCCGGAGAGCGGGATGAAGGCAAGGAAGGCCAAGCCCATCACGAACAGGCCGATGGAGAACTTCAGCGCCGAGCCGGGCTGCTTGCGGCCGAGCCGGGTCCACAGCGCAGCCATGATGCCGGCGAAGATGATGATGAACACCGGGTTGATGGACTGGACCCACGCGGCCGGCATTTCCCAGCCGAAGAGGTTCCGGTCCAGCTTCTCCTCCGAGTACACGGCGATGAAGGTGAACTGCTGCTGGAACAGGGCCCAGAACGCGGCCGAGGCGATGTACAGCGGGATAAACGCCGCCACCCGTCCGCGCTCGGTGGGGGTGATCTTCTTGCTCTTGAAGATCAGGGCGAAGTACAGAACGGACGCGCCAATGGCCGCGTAGGCCATGGACATGGCCAGGTTCTTGGGGTTCACAGTGCCGGTCATGAGGAGCACGGCGATGATCACGGCGATGCCGGCGAAGATCAGGCCGTAGCGGGTGCGCTGGGCGGCGGGCAGGGGGTTCGGCACACGCTGTGCCTCTGCCGGCAGCTTCTTGCGGCCCAGGGAGTAGACGACCAGGCCAATGGCCATGCCGACGGCGGCGGCGCCGAAGCCCCAGTGGAAGCCCTGGCTTTCCTGAAGCCAGCCGGTGACCAGCGGGCCGATCAGGGCGCCGGCGTTGATGCCCATGTAGAAGATTGAGAATCCGGCGTCGCGGCGCTCATCTTTCTCGCCGTAAAGGCTGCCGACGAGGGCGGTGGCGTTGGCCTTCAGTCCGCCGGAACCGACGCCCACCAGCACCAGGCCGGCGATGAGGCCGGGGATGCCGGGCACGAGGGCCAGTGCGACGTGGCCGGCCATGATCAGGATGGCCGCGCCGAACAGCACCCGCTCGGACCCGAAGAGCCGGTCCGCGAGCCAGGCGCCGAGGATGGTGGAGAGGTAGACGCCGCCGCCGTAGGCGCCGACGAGGCCGGCCGCCAAGGCCTTGGGAATCTCGAGGCCACCCTGGGCGGCCGTGAAGTACATGTAGTAAAGCAGGATTCCCTGCATGCCGTAGAAGGAGAAGCGCTCCCACATTTCTACGGAGAAAAGGCTGGCCAGCATCTTTGGGTGGCCAAAAAAGGATGTGTCGCCCGGGGTCTTAGGGGGGGATGTTAACGATGTATCGCCCGGCGTTGTAGCGGGGGGATTGGATAAATGAGTTGTGCTCATTTACTTAATGGTGACATTGTGACGCGCGATTGTCACATTCGAGCATCGCCGAGGCAAGCAACCCGGACCGTGTTTTGCCTCTCTTTCGCCGCATTTGCGCGGCGTGCGCCGGACCGGGCGGCCGCGTCCTAGGCGGGCCCGCCGCCGGGCTCCCCGGCGGTCCCGCCGGCGTCGAACATGATGACCTGCCGGATGGCGTGGCCGTCGGCCAGCCGGTCCATGGCCCGGTTGATATCGGCGAGGCCAATGCGTTCCGAGATCAGCTCCTCGACCGGCAGCTTCCCCTCCCGCCACAGCTGGGCGTATCGCGGGATGTCCCGCGACGGGACGGCAGAGCCGAGGTAGCTTCCCACGATCGTCCTGGCCTCGGCGGTCACGGTGAGCGGCGCCAGCTGCGCGCGGGCATCGGGGGAGGGCAACCCGGCCGTGACGGTGGTCCCGCCGGGGGAAGTGGCGGCGAAGGCTGTCTCGAAGGCGCGCGGATTTCCGGCGCACTCAATCACGAACCTGGCCTTGACCCCGCCGTCGAGGACCTGCTGCGGGGTGTACGTTTCATGCGCGCCGAGGCGGCGTGCGTGATCGAGTTTCTGCTCCAGGGTGTCCACGGCGATGATCCGCGAGATCCCTTGGGAGACGGCCGTGATGAGCGCCGCCATGCCCACCCCGCCGAGGCCGACGATCATGATGCTGTCCTGCGGGCGGGGCCGGGCCGCGTTGAGCACCGCGCCGCCGCCGGTCAGCACGGCGCAGCCCAGGACCGCGGCGACGTCGGCGGGGACGTCGTCGCCCACCGGCACGGCGGAAGCGCGGTCCACCACCGCATAGGTGGCGAATCCCGAGACGCCCAGGTGGTGGTGGACGGGCTCGCCGCCGCGGCTCAAGTGCGTTGACCCGTGCAGCAGGGTGCCGGCGTTGTTGCTCTGCGACCCGGCCGTGCAGGGCAGCCGGCCGTCCTCGGCGCAGTTCGCGCAGCGCTCGCAGCGGGGCAGGAAGGACATGACCACGCGCTGCCCGGGCCGCAGGTCCGTGACCCCGGAGCCGACCTCCACGATCCGGCCGGCCGCCTCGTGGCCCAGCAGCATGGGCACTGGCCGGACCCGGTTGCCGTCGACGACGCTCAGGTCCGAATGGCAGACCCCGGCGGCCTCCATCCGGACGAGGATCTCGGTGGGCCCGGGAGCCGCCAGGTCCAGCTCGGAGATGCTGATGGGCCTGGACTCGGCGAAGGGGCGCGGGCGGCCGATTTCCTCGAGTACTGCACCGGTGATCTTCATTGACCCTCTTTCGCGGCCTGGTCGGGTTGCAGTGAACGATAGCCGCCTGCCGGAGCCAGCGTCCATTTGAAAGGGCGACCCGCGCCCGGTTCGTCTGGGCTCTCCCAGGGGACATGCTCATTCTTGGCGCCAGCGGGTGGACAGGATGGCATTGTGTCCAGTGGCCGCGGCAAGGACTGAGCATGTCCCTGACGAGCACTGGACATGTCCCCTGGCCCGGGAGAGGAAGGACATGTCCTTGGCCCGCGCACGGCCGCGCAGAGGCTAAAACCCGAGCTGGGCGGCCACCTGCAGCAACAGGCCCTCGGATCCCATCCGCCCGATCAGTTGGATGCCCATCGGCAGGCCGTTGCCCTGGGCGCCTCCCGTCCAGTGCACTGGAATACTGATGGCCGGCAGCCCGCAGACGTTCACCATGGATGACCACGGAGCGTATTCACATTGTTTGCGGTAGTCGCCGTCGGCGTCGCCCGGCCACTCCGCGGCCGGCCAGTAGCCGCCGCCGTGGGCTGCGCCGGTGAACCAGCCCACCGGCCGCGGGGTTTGTGCCAGAGCCGGCGTCATCATGAGGTCCCACCCGGAGTACTGGACGAGAGTGTCGCGCTGGAACTGCCGGAGGAACTCCAAGGACTCGTTGAGTTGGGCCGCGCTGCGGTGCTGTGCGCGCCGCCGGAACGTCCTGGTCAGCGGGGTCAGGAGCGCCTCGCGCTGGGGTGCGATTCGCGCGCTCCCGACGCCGGCCGTCCAGGCCGTGGTGAAAGCGTCCGGATAGCGGTTGTCGTAGCGAATCGCGGCCTCCGACGTCTCGTGGCCGGCCGCCTCCAGCCGGGCGACGCCGTCGGCCAGCGCATTGAGCGCCTCCCGGTCGGGGGTGAAGGGGAAAATCGCCTGCCACGGACTGTCTAGGCTCACTCCGATTCGCAACCGGCGCGGTTCTCGGGCGGTCAGTTCGAGGTAGCTGCCGGCCGGCGGCGCCGCCTCGCCGGGGCCGTCCGGAGGATGCTGGGACGCATCGGCCCGGCCCGGCCCGGGCACCAGGGAATCGAGCAGCAGGGCGGCATCGGCGGCGGAGCGTGCCAGTGGGCCGGCAACTACGAGCCGGGCGGGATCGCCGGAACTTTCGCCGGCAGGCACGAGCCCCCGGCCGGGCTTCAGGCCTACGAGCCCGCAGGCCGCGGCCGGGATCCGCACCGAACCGCCGCCGTCGGATCCTGGCGCGAACGGCACCAGGCCTGCGCCCACAGCGGCCGCGCTGCCGCCCGAGGACCCGCCCGAGCTTCGGCTGAGCGCGTGCGGATTGCGCGACGGCGGGGCGATGCGGTTCTCGCTGTAGGCGGTCAGGCCGAACTCCGGGACCTGGGTCTTCCCCAGCGAAACCACCCCGGCGGTCCTCAGTGCGGCGGGAAGGGCCCCGTCAGCCAGCGCCGGCTTGTGCTCCAAGGCGGCGCTCCCGTGCGTGGTCACCACCCCCGCCACATCCGTCAGGTCCTTGAACGCGAGCGGCATGCCATGCAACGGGGGTAGCGTTCCGCCGTGCCGGGCCCGCAGGGCGTATTGCCGGTCGGCCTCGGCTGCGTCCTTCCGCGCCTGTGCCGCCGTGACCGTGATGAAGGCCCCGAGACGGGCATTGTTGGCCTCGATCCGGTCCAGGAAGTGATTGGTCGCCTGAAGGGCGGACAGCTCGCCGGCCTGGAGGGCATCGCGCAGCTGGACGGCGGAGAGTTCGTGGATTTCAGCCAAGGGAGGCGGGCTCCAGCCGTACCCGGAGCCGGGCGACCCCCGCCACCGTGGGACATGCCCAGGCTTGGGAGCAGCGGGAGGGCACTGCGGGCTTATGCCCGGTGGTCGCGGCGGGGGGAGGGCATGTCCCGTGGACGGCGCCGCGGACGGACCGCTCCGCGGGATGTTCGGCAGCCATGAGGTCTCCTTTGCGCTCCCCAGAAGCGTAACGTGCCGCCCCCGGGGCCGCCCGGCCGGCGGTGGGGGATACGCTGGGATGAGACCTAGAAATCTGCGGAAAGGGCGAACATGAGCGACTTCCAGACCGTAAGCGTGTCCGGCATCCCCGACGGCGCCAGGATCCTTGATGTCCGCGAGGACTATGAATGGGCAGCGGGCCACGCCGAGGGCGCCTTGCACATACCCCTGGACCAGCTGCCGGCCCGGATCGAGGAGCTTGACCCGGATGAGGACGTCTATGTCATCTGCCGCACCGGCGGCCGGTCCTACCGGGCCACCCAGTGGCTCGTCGGCATGGGGTATTCCGCAATGAATGTCGCCGGCGGCATGGACCAGTGGCTCGAGACCGGCATGCCGCTGGTGTCCGACAACGGCCTCAAGCCCGTCATCCTATAACCGAAGAAGGAAGAGCCGATGTCCGCACCCACGGTCACTTACACGTTCCTCGGACCCGAGGGCACCTTTACCGAGGCGGCCCTGCTGCAAGTTCCGGGCGCGGCGGACGCCATCCGCATCCCGTCCTCGAATGTGAACACGGCGCTGGACAAGGTGCGGGATGGCTCGGCCGACGCCGCCATGGTGCCGATCGAAAACTCTGTGGAGGGCGGCGTCACCGCCACTCTTGACGCCATAGCCACCGGCCAGGAACTCAGGATCATCCGGGAGGCCCTCGTCCCCATCAGCTTCGTCCTTGTGGCCAGGCCGGGCGTGGCCATCGGGGACATCCGGCGGGTCTCCACCCACGGCCATGCATGGGCCCAGTGCCGGCTTTGGGTCGACGCTAATATTCCCAATGCGGAATACATCCCGGGGTCCTCCACCGCTGCCGCCGCCATGGGCTTGCTCGACGGCGACGGCGCCCACTACGACGCCGCAATCTGCGCCCCGATTGTGGCCGCCGAGCAACCGGGACTGAGAGTGCTTGCCGAAAACATCGGCGACAACCCCGGCGCAGTCACCCGCTTCGTGCTCGTCGGGCGCCCTGGCGAAATCCCGGCCCGCACCGGAGCGGACAAGACCACCGTGGTGGTGCCGCTGCCCGAGGACCGGCCCGGCGCGCTCATGGAGATCCTCGACCAGTTCGCCACCCGCGGCGTGAACCTGAGCCGGATCGAGTCCCGGCCGACCGGGCAGTATCTGGGCCATTACTTCTTCAGCATTGACGCCGACGGCCACGTCGCGGACGCCCGGGTGGCCGATGCGCTCGCGGGCCTGCACCGGATCAGCCCGGCCACCCGCTTTCTCGGCTCCTACCGTCGCGCCGACGGCCACCGGACGATCGTTGCGCCGCATACCTCGGACCAGGCATTCCGGTCAGCGCATGCGTGGGTGAAAGACATACTGGGCGGCGCATCTGCCGTCACGGAATATACCCCGGGGGCTTCGCCCAGAGCGTAGGCGAATGCCGCCTGGCGTACTTCCACCCCATACCAACTGTGCGTATGCTTGCCTGATCCATATTGGGGAAATCCTCTACCGGAGGGAGCGGGCCATGTCAGGCACCAGCACAGAAAATGACGGCCAGGGAATGATTGTCAATCCCAAGCCGTCAGGCGACAACCAGGACTGGGACGGCGACGACGCCGACCGTGCGGACCGCCTTCGCTTCGAAGAGGAGCAGGCCATGATCCGCGAGCAGTCCGAGGCCAGGGCCGCCAAGGCCGCCGCCGACGCGAAGAAGGCCGCAGACGCCAAGAAGGCCGCCAGCGCCTAACCCGCCGCCTCACCGGCGGCGGACCTGGCTGCTTCCGTGCCCTCCTTGACCCGGACCAGCAGGGATCCCGGCGCCACCTGAACGGTGACCTTCGTGGCCTCGCCGGAGGGATCGCCGTCGACCTGGGTGGCCATGGGTTCGGAGCACTGGATGGTGACCTTGCCGGAACGGTAATACGTCATGACCGGCAGGTCCTTTTTGTGCTTCAGCACGATCTTTGTGTACATGGCGAGCCAGCCGATCGCACTGCGCGGGCTCATCACCACGACGTCAAGCATCCCGTCATCAATCATCGCCTGCGGGATGAAATCTATTCCCCCGGGGATCAGGCCGCAGTTCGCGAACAGGATGCTGCGGATCTTCCGGGTCTGCTCGGGCTGGTCATCCAGCGCGATCGAGACCTTCTTCCGGCGCCCCGCAAGGTGCCGGACCCAGGCTTCCGTATACGCCAGCCAGCCCACGGTCTTCTTGAGGCCGTCAAGGGTGTCACCGACCACCTCGGCGTCCATGCCCATGCCCGCGATCACCAGGAACGTGTGTTGCGCCGATGCCCCGGTCCGTGAATTCTCCACCGTCATCCGCGCCGTATCGATGAACCGCTGGTGCCCGAACAAGGCCGCCTCCACGGTGCCCTGGAGGTCGTTGACCTCCAAATGCACGTTGCGGGCCAAGAGATTGCCGGTGCCGAGCGGAATGAGGCCCATGGCCGTGCCCGTCCCGGCGAGCACCTCGGCCACGACGCGCACGGTGCCGTCCCCGCCGCCGGCCAGAACGACGTCGGCTCCGCTGTCCACAGCGGCGCGCGCCTGCGAGAAACCGGGGTCCTCGGCGGTGGTTTCGAAGAATCGCGGCGGCTCCCAGCCTGCCGCGGCACACGCGGATTCAACCAGTCCCCGAGTCTCGGCCGACCTGGCCTTGATGGGATTGAGGACGACGGCGACTTTCTGACGGCCCAGGCCCGGGCTGTGCGTTTCCTCCCACACGGCGCTGCGGGTGTGCTTGGCCTTCAACCGGCGCACCCCCCACCAACTGGAGACGGCAAACGCCAGGACCCCAGCGATGACGAGGTAGAGCAGCCAGTCGCGCATTGTGCTCCAACAGTATCCCGCCAGGGCCCCGCGACCGGCTTGCCCGGCACCGGTGACCGGATTGGATACTCTTGTCTGGTGATCGACGTAAAAGACCTCAGCGAAAATCCGGACAAGTTCCGTGCCAGCCAGCGCGCCCGCGGCGCCGATGACGCCGCGGTGGACGCGATCATCGCTGCGGACTCGGCCAGGCGCGCCGCGCTGATCCGCTTCGAGAACCTGCGGGCGGAACAGAACGCGTTCGGCAAGAAAGTTGCGCAGGCCAAGGGCGAGGAGAAGCAGGCCCTCCTCGCCGAGGTCAAGGTTTTGGCTGCCTCCGTCAAGGCCGCGTCGGCCGAGGCCGACGTCGCCCAGAGCGCCCACGAAGAGCTGCTCCGGACCATCCCCAACCTGATTGAGGACGGCGTCCCGGCTGGCGGCGAGGACGATTACGTGGTCCTCAAGACGGTCGGCACGCCGCGCGAATTCCCCGACTTCGAGCCCCGGGACCACCTGGAGATCGGTGAGCTGATCGGGGCGATCGACATGGAACGCGGGGCGAAGGTTTCCGGTTCACGCTTCTACTTCCTGCGTGGCGTCGGCGCGCGGCTGGAAATGGCGCTGCTCCAGATGGCCATGGAGCAGGCCATCGACGCCGGGTTCGTGCCCATGATCACGCCCACCCTGGTCCGCCCGGAAACCATGCAGGGCACCGGTTTTGACGTCAAGCACGACGCCGAGATCTACCGTCTCGCCGAAGACGACCTCTACCTCGTGGGCACCTCGGAAGTGGCCCTCGCCGGCTACCACGCCGACGAGATCCTGGACCTAACGGGCGGCCCCATCCGCTACGCGGGCCAGAGCTCGTGCTACCGCCGCGAGGCCGGCTCGCACGGCAAGGACACCCGCGGCATCATCCGGGTCCACCAGTTCAACAAGGTCGAGATGTTCATCTACACCACGGTTGAGGAGGCGGCCGCCGAGCACGCCCGCCTGCTGGCATGGGAAGAGGAAATGCTGGCCAAGTGCGAGATCCCGTACCGCGTCATTGACACCGCGGCGGGGGACCTGGGCAACTCCGCGGCCCGGAAGTTCGACTGCGAGGCCTGGGTCCCGACCCAGGGTGCGTACCGGGAACTGACATCCACCTCCAACTGCACCACCTTCCAGGCCCGGCGCCTGAACATCCGCGAACGTGTCCTGAACGAGGACGGCGCGCCCAAGGGCACCCGGGCCGTGGCCACGCTCAACGGCACCCTGGCCACCACCCGCTGGATCGTGGCAATCCTGGAGCACCACCAAAACCCTGATGGGTCCGTCAACGTCCCGGCCGCCCTGCAGAAGTACCTGGGCGGCATGACGGTCCTCCCCGTCCTCTGACCCGGGTTCGCAGCCACCGCCTTTAACCACCGCCCAGGTCCTTGGCGGCCGCCGGGGTAAACATTCACACCGCCGACCGGGTGTTGGTGTTTACCGCAAATTCACGCACAGCTGTGGCGTGAGTCCTAGCGGCTGCCGGGGGTCTCTGCTCTACTTGTGAGATGACAACCATGACTGAATCCTCAGTCGCCGGCAACGATGACCGGCGCAGCACAAACCAGAACAACATGACTGAAAACACCGCAGCTCGGACCGCCGAGGCCCACATCCAAACCACCCGGATCCAGAGCGTCAGCAACGGCGCCGGCAGTCAGCTGATGATCGCCCTGGACGTCGACGGTACTCTCGTGGACCACGACGGCCACATGTCGGTAACTGTCCGCGAGGCCGCCCAGGCCGTCGTGGCCGCCGGCCACCACGTCATGATCGCCACGGGCCGTTCCCTAAACGCCACGCTGCCGGTGATCGAGCACATCGGGATCGAGAACGGCTACGCCGTGTGCTCCAACGGCGGCGTGATCCTGCGCGTCGACTCCGGACTGCCCGACGGCTACGAGATCCTGCATAAGGCAACCTTCGACCCCGGGCCGGCCCTGCGCGCCTTGCGCAAGCGGCTGCCCTCGGCCAAGTACGCCCTCGAGGACGCGGACGGCAACTTCCTGTCCACGGAACGCTTCCAGGATGCGAGCTTCGGCGTCGAGGCCGTCGGCGTGGACTTCCAGACCATGCTGGAGGCCGTCGCCGTGCGCGTGGTGGTCTTCAGCTCGGAGAACACCCCCGAGGAATTCAACGCCGCGATCCGCCACATCGGGCTCGCCGGCGTGACATATTCGGTGGGCTGGACGGCATGGCTGGATATTGCCGCCGCCGGTGTCACGAAGGCCAGCGCGCTGGAGCACCTCCGCGACCGGCTCAGCATCGAGGCGCACCGCACGGTCGCCGTCGGCGACGGCCGCAACGACATCGAAATGCTGACTTGGGCGCGCCGGGGCGTGGCCATGGGCCAGGCCCCTGTGGAGGTCATTGCCGCCGCCGATGAAGTGACGAAGTCGGTCTTCGACGACGGCGCCGCGCACGTGCTTCGCAGCCTCCTCTAGGGGGACGTCCCCCCGCCCGTGCTTCGCAGCCTCCTGCAGGGTCGGCTCCAGAGGACGGCGGGCGGGCGGCCCTAAACCGGGCTGTGCGGGCTAGCGGACGTCGAGGATGAGGCCCAGAAGCCGGGCCGCCGCGGGGCGTGCCGCGTGCTCTTCGTTCCACTGGGACCTGGCCACGGCCTTGCTCACGGCCTGGGTGGTGATCCCGAGCTCCATGGCCACCGCCTTCTGCTGGCCCCGGACACCCGGCGTGAGCAGGTCCAGCACCCGCCATTCAGCCTGGCTCCGGTCCTGCACTATGTGGCCCAGGAGGCGCAGGACGGCCTCCGCCTCCGCAGCGAGATCGGCCAGCGGACCCTCCACGGCCACCCGGACACGGTCCTTTCCGTTGCGCAGGCGGTCCACGGCACGCCGGGCATAGATCAGCCCGTGGCCGGAGGCGTCCTTGATCTGGTTGGGCAGCGGCTCGTTCACCGGGCCAACCCCGATTCCCACGTACCAGCTGCCGCTGCGCAGGGCAATCATGGCCGCCTCCACCGCCTGATGCGGACAGTCCAGGATGCCCTGGACCTCGTCCTCCACGGAACGGTCGAAATCGAGGCGCGCCGGAATGTGCCGCAGGTCCTTGAGGAGCTGCGGCACACGGTCGCCGTCGCGCCGGCTGTCGGTTTGATTGATGGTCAGCGTGAACATTCTGGATGCCACACTACCCGGTGCTAGTTGGGGGGCAAGTTGCGTCCCGGCCCGCAGCGCCGGGGCCGTAACAGTCGCCGGCTACGTGCCCGCGAGGGCCGGGAGCGGGCAGGCCGGCAGATGGATCCACCCCTCGCTCAGGGCCGCCGCGGCGTGGCCGGCGTCGGGACGCAGCGTGTGCCCCAGGCTGACGGCGCGGGCCGTGAGCGAGGCGATGAGGGCATCAAACATGTCATCGGACGCCGCGAGGTCATCCCGGTAGCCCGCCAGGTCCAGCCACGGGGCCTTGAGGGTGAGGTCCGCCAGGGCCTCGGACAGCCGTTCCGTTTCCGGGGCCCCGCGTCCCTTGTAGCCGCGGGCGTGGATCCCCCATCCTTTCAGGGACGCCGCCGGATACACCTCCGCGAGGCGGCCGGATCCGTCCCGGGCCTGCGGGCCCGCGTCACGGGCGATCTTGGCCTGGATCACGGCGCACCGCATGGCCGGGTGCGCCAGGCGGTCGGCGGAGACGCTGAGCGGAATCAGCCCGGTTCTGCCCGTGACGAACCGGTCGGTGTCCCGGTAGGCGAGGAGTCGGCGGCCCTCGATCCCGTCGTGCTCGAGCACCGGCCCGGCGTCGAACGCCAGGTGCGCGGCGATGAAGGGCAGGAAGGCGTCTGGCCAGCCGAGCGGGCAGTCGATCCCCGTCATGTCGCTGGTGCCGAAGAGGCGGACGATCTCCTCGTCGACGAGGTCCAGGGACAGATGCGCCAGGTGCGCCGCCCCGTCGGCCCATTCGACGACGGCCACCGCCGTCTTCTTCGCGGCCGCAGCGAGGTCAACGCCAAGGGTCCTCACCGTTGCGCCCTCCCTCGTTTAAAGAAACGCGGGGTCATTTACGGCCCATTCCGGAAGGTCGGATGGGCGGTAAATGACCCCGCGTTGGAGTGCAGGTGCGATCAGTGTCCGGCTGCCGGAACGTAGCGCTTGATGGAGGCCTCAAGTTCGGCTTCGGCCGCGGCACGGTCGCCCCATCCTTCGGCCTTGACCCACTTGCCCGGCTCCAGGTCCTTGTAGCGGGTGAAGAAGTGCTCGATTTCCCTGATCAGGAACTCGCTGACATCACTGATTTCCTGGATGTGGTCGAACCGGGCGTCGGTCGGAACGCACAGGACCTTGGCGTCTCCGCCGCCGTCGTCGGTCATGTTGAACACGCCGATCGGGCGGGACTCGACGATCACGCCGGGGTAGAGGTCGAAGTCCTGCAGGAGCACCAGCGCGTCCAGCGGATCTCCGTCCTCACCCAGGGTGTTCTCGAAGAAACCGTAGTGGGTGGGGTACTGCATCGACGTGAACAGGACGCGGTCCAGGCGGACGCGGCCCGTCTCGTGGTCGACTTCGTACTTGACGCGGGATCCCTTGGGGATCTCGATAGTCACGTCATGCTTCATGGAATGCTCCTTGACGAATTCAGGGGTGCGCGGCACGCGCGTAAAGGCTGTCGGTGCCGCCGACTACTATTGAGGATATAGCGAGAGGCGCTGGTTTCAGGAACTAGTGGGGACATTTCAGGACGAAGGACCAGGCAGCATCATGAAACCGAGCACCAGCCCCGCGGGCACCGGACCGGTGCCCGGCAGGTTCCGCGGGATCGCCGCGCTGCTGCTCCAAACCCTCCTGGTGGTGGCCGTGGCGCTGCCGGCCGGCGTCGCGATCGCCCCGGCATTCCTCGGCCCGGACCGGGCCTCGGACGCTTCGCTGACAGCGCCGCCCTGGCAGCAGGTCCCCGCCACGCTGAGCACTCCCGGCACGGGTTCCGGCGGACTCGGGCCCCTCGCCGGCACCGCGCCAGTTCCCGCCGCCGGCACCCTCGCGGCCAGGCTCAACCAGACGCTAAAGACCGACGGCGGCGGCACCTTCACCGGCATCGTCCAGGACGCTGCCACGGGGCAGGTGCTCTTCGAGCGCTCCGCCGACAAGGCCCGCGTTCCGGCGTCGAACATGAAACTCCTCACAGCCAGCGCCGCCCTGCGCGTCCTGGGCCCGGAGCGGCGCTTCAGCACCCGGGTGGTCGCCGGGCCCACGGCGGGATCGGTGGTCCTGACCGGCGGGGGCGACGTGCTCCTGGGGGCCGGCGACTCCGATCCCGGCGCCGTTCTGGGCCGTGCCGGACTCGCCACGCTGGCCCGTGCCACCGTCCGGGCCCTCCAAGACGGCGCAGGCCACGGCGCCGCCGGCACAATCACCGTCCTGCTCGATGACTCCCTCTTCAGCGGCCCGCCGCTCAGCCAGGCCTGGAGCCCCGAGGACGTCGCCGCCGGTGAAATGGCCCCGCTGTACCCGCTGGCGCTGAACTCGGCCAGGTTCGATCCCGCCAAGACCACCGGACCCCGCCCGCAGGACCCCGCCATGACCGCCGCCCAGACGTTCGCGGCCCGGCTCACCGAGGCCGCAGCGTCCGCCGGACTGTCCGTGGCGCCCGGCGTCACCCGGGTGCGGCCCGGCGCCTCGCCGGAGGGGGCCAAAGTCCTGGCCGAGGTCCAGTCCGCCACGGTGGGGGAGCAGTTGGACCTCATGCTGCAGACCTCGGACAACTACCTCGCCGAGGTCATGGGCCGGATGACCGCCCGCGGCGCCGGCCGGGCCGGCAGCGGCAAGGACGCCATTGCCGCCGTGCTGCAGCAGGTCAAGGACATGGGCGTCCCCACAGATGGCCTCCGGGCCGCGGATGTCTCCGGGCTGGCCCTGGCCAACCAGGTTTCGGCCCGGCAACTCACCGACGTCGTCCGGGCCATGACCTCGGGGCCGGACACCCGGCTGCGGGCCGCCCTCGCCGGTTTCCCTGTTGCCGGGCTCACCGGCACCCTGGAGGACCGGTACACGGACGCGGCGTCCGCCGCCGGCGCCGGGCTGGTCCGCGCCAAGACAGGCACGTTGAACACGGTCATTGCGCTGAGCGGCTACGTCGTCGACGCGGACGGCCGGCTCCTGGTCTTTTCCTTCGTCGGCAACGGGCTCACCCCCGGCGCCGCGAACAAGGCCGCACTGGACCGCTCCGCCTCCGTCCTGGCCGGCTGCGGGTGCCGCTGACGGCCAGAGGACCGCTTGGAACCCCTTAGGACCGGGTGTCCGCCGGGCCCCGTTACATTTACCGGGTCCTCGATCGGCGCGGAGGGTTCGCCGGTCAGCGAAAATTAAGGCGCATTGTCGGGCCCCTGTGATCTGATGGACCACATGGAGTCCTCTGCACGCGAGACATCAAGCCAGACATCCAGCGAGCCGTCAAGCAGGGCCTCGGGCCAGGCGCCGGGCCTCATCAACTGGGATCTGGCCGCGTCCACGGCTGCCCGGCTGACACCGGCCGGTCCCGTCTTGGGCGCCGCTGAGATCGGCGCCGCCGTCGAGAACCTGCGGCTCATGGCGGACATTGCCGTGCCGCACGTCCACGACATCACGGGCCTTGACGCCGCCCGGGACCTGCGCGACTCCGAGGTCCTGGTGGTGGACCGCGCCTCCTGGGCCAAAGCCAACACGCAAAGCTTTGCCGTCATGCTCGGGCCGGCCATGGAGAAAATGCTCGAGGGCCGCGGATCCGTCACCCCCGGAGCCGCCAGCGTCAGCGGCGCCATCACCGGCAGCCAGCTCGGCGCCATCCTGGCCTTCCTCTCCAGCAAAGTCCTCGGCCAGTACGATCCTTTCTCCGCGCTGGCAGAAAACTCCACCACCCCCGCCGCCGGCCGACTGCTGCTCGTGGCGCCGAACATCATCTCCGTGGAACGGGAACTGAACGTCGAACCCGCGGACTTCCGGCTCTGGGTCTGCCTCCACGAGCAGACCCACCGGGTGCAGTTCGCCGCCGCCCCGTGGCTGCGGCACCACATGCTGGATGAAATTGAAAACCTCAGCGGCCAGTTGCTCGGCAACGTCGACTCCCTCATGGAACGGGCCTCCGCGGCCGCGAAGTCGCTGAAGGACCGCGCGGCCCCCGGCGCGGCCCCCGGCCGGGGCGCCATCCTGGACCTGCTCCAGAACCCGGAGGAGAAGGCGGCGTTGTCCCGCCTGACTGCCCTCATGAGCCTGCTCGAAGGCCACGCCAACGTGGTCATGGATGCCGTTGACGCCAGCATTGTCCCGTCGGTGAAGACCATCCGGCAGCGTTTCAACGCCCGCGGCAAGGACCGCGGCGTGATTGAGAAATTCATCCGCAGCCTCCTCGGCCTTGACGCCAAGATGCGCCAGTACAGCGACGGTTCCAAGTTTGTCCGGGAAGTGGTCGCCGCCGCCGGCATGGAAGGCTTCAACAAAGTCTGGGAGTCCGCCGACCATCTCCCCACGGAACCCGAGATCCACGACTCCAAGCTCTGGCTTGAGCGGATGGGCCTCTAGCTGCCATGACTACCCGCACCCCCGCAGGTCCGACGTCAGTTTCCAGCGGACGACGCCGGCCCGGCCGCCTCGCGCCGGTGGTCGGCACCGCGCGGAAGATGCTGCAGGACGCCCTGGCCGGTGCCGGCTACCCGGAACGTGTCCTGGTCGCCTGCAGCGGAGGCCCGGACTCGCTGGCTCTCGCCGCCGTCGCCGCCTATTTCGGCCGCCGGGGCCATGTGGACGGCCACCCCGTGTGCATCGGCGCAGTCGTGGTGGACCATCAGCTGCAGCCGGGCTCGGCCCGGGTGGCCGCCGCCACGGCCCGAACACTCGAGGACCTGGGTCTCTCTCCGGTCCAGATCAGGACCGTCGACGTCGCCGCCACCGGCATGGGCCCCGAGGCGGCCGCCCGGGAGGCCCGCCATGCGGCCCTCGACGCCGCCGCGGAGGAGACCGGCGCGGGGGTGATCCTGCTCGGCCACACCCTCGATGACCAGGCCGAACAGGTTCTGCTGGGACTCGCGCGCGGTTCCGGCACCCGGTCGCTGGCCGGGATGCGGCCCTCCCGCGGGCGGCTCCTGCGCCCCTTCCTGGGCCTGCGCCGCGCGGACACCCTGGAGATCTGCCGGGTGGAGGCCTTGGAGCCCTGGCACGACCCTTCCAATACCGATCCCGCCTTCGCCCGCTCCCGGACCCGGGTTGAAGTGCTGCCCCTGCTGGAGGAAAAGCTCGGCCCGGGCGTCGCAGAATCCCTCGCCCGCACGGCCGCGATCCTTCAGCTGGACGCCGATTACCTGGAGGACGTGGCGAACGACACCTTTGAGGCGCTGCGGCAGCAGGACGGGGAG
The DNA here is from genome assembly GCF_003634095.1 of Arthrobacter oryzae. Taxonomy (GTDB): domain Bacteria; phylum Actinomycetota; class Actinomycetes; order Actinomycetales; family Micrococcaceae; genus Arthrobacter; species Arthrobacter oryzae. Next base: position 241,762 of record NZ_RBIR01000003.1, on the reverse strand, counting down.
GCGATCAGCCTGCCGGAGGCCGCGCTGCGGGATCTTGCGCCGGCCGTGAGGTTCCGGGTGATCGCCAAGGCGGCCGCCGCCGTCGGCGGCCAGCAGCCCAGCTACCAGCGCCTGCTCGCGGCCGAAGCGTTGCTGCGCCGGCAGGGATCGGCCGGCCCGGTGGAGCTTCCCGGCGCCGTCAGCGTCTACCGGCTCTCGCTCGCGCAGCTCCTCGCGGAGGAACCGTCCGCCCCCTCCGGTGTTCCCCGCGAGGCCGCCCGCTGTGGGAAGCTTGTATTCCGGCCTCAACAGCCGCCCCGAAAATAGTCGCACCCGCATCTACACAGGAGCCATTGGTGGATTCAAACGACGTCCAGGCAGACCTTAAGCACGTTCTCTACACCAAGGAACAGATCCAGCAACGGATCACCGAACTCGCGGCGCAGATCGACGAGGACTACGCGGGCCGCGACCTCCTGATCGTCGGCGTGCTCAAGGGAGCCGTCATGGTCATGGCAGACCTGGCCCGCGCACTGCACACCCACGTCTCCATGGATTGGATGGCCGTCTCGTCCTATGGTTCCGGCACCCAGTCCTCCGGCGTGGTGCGGATCCTGAAGGACCTCGACACCGACCTCATGGGCAAAGACGTCCTGATCGTCGAGGACATCATCGACTCCGGCCTCACGCTGTCCTGGCTCAAGACCAACCTGGAATCCCGCGGCACAGCCTCGGTGGAAATCTGCACCGCCTTCCGCAAGCCCACGGCCGCGAAGGTCAAGATCGACGTCAAGTACGTCGGCTACGACATCCCCAACGAGTTCGTCGTCGGGTACGGCCTGGACTACGCCGAGAAGTACCGCAACCTGGACTTCGTCGGCACCCTGGCACCGCACGTTTACGAGTAAATCGTTCACCCGCAGGCGCCCCCGCCCCGCGGCGGGCGGCGGGACGCCTGGCCCCGCTACGCCCACAGGGAACTTTTGCCCTGCACCGTGCGTGAGTTAGTGCGACGGTGTATAGCTAGAACCTGACGCAGCACCACACGCGCGCAGAACGGTCGCCGTGCAGCACTACCAGGAGGGACGGGGCCAGCCCCGCACAGATGAAAGCTAAGAGTTTCTTCAAGGGCCCGGGCATCTGGATTGTCGTCGTAGTGGCCATGCTGCTGCTGGCCTTTGCCACTTTGGCGCCGGGCGGCGCCAGCCGGATCGACACGGACAAGGGCCTGGAGCTGCTGACTTCCGGGGGCAAGGTTGATCAGGCCAAGATCTTCGACGCCGAGAACCGCGTGGACCTGGTCCTGAAGGACAACCTGCAGGTCGACGGCCAGGACAAGGGCAAGAACGTCCAGTTCTACTACGTGAACGCCCGCGCCCAGGACGTCGTCAAAGCCGTCACGGACGCCAAGCCGTCCGGCGGCTTCACCGACCAGCCGATCGAAAACAACTGGTTCTCCGGACTCTTCTCCCTCCTGGTGCCCGTGCTCCTGCTCGGCGTCCTGTTCTGGTTCCTGCTCTCCCGGATGCAGGGCGGCGGATCCAAGGTCATGCAGTTCGGCAAATCCAAGGCCAAGCTCGTGAACAAGGACATGCCCCAGGTGACCTTCAGCGATGTCGCCGGCGCCGATGAGGCCGTCGAGGAACTCGAGGAGATCAAGGAATTCCTGCAGGAACCGGCCAAGTTCCAGGCCGTCGGGGCCAAAATCCCCAAGGGCGTGCTGCTGTACGGCCCTCCGGGCACCGGCAAGACCCTCCTGGCCCGCGCCGTCGCCGGCGAGGCCGGCGTGCCTTTCTTCTCCATCTCCGGTTCCGACTTCGTGGAAATGTTCGTCGGCGTCGGCGCCTCCCGCGTCCGCGACCTCTTCGAGCAGGCCAAGGCCAACGCCCCGGCCATCATCTTCGTCGATGAAATCGACGCCGTCGGCCGGCACCGCGGCGCCGGAATCGGCGGCGGCAACGACGAGCGCGAGCAGACCCTCAACCAGCTTCTGGTCGAGATGGACGGCTTCGACGTCAAGACGAACGTCATCCTGATTGCCGCCACCAACCGCCCCGACGTCCTGGACCCGGCCCTGCTGCGTCCCGGCCGCTTCGACCGGCAGATCTCGGTGGAGGCGCCCGACCTGATCGGCCGCGACCAGATCCTGCAGGTGCACGCCAAGGGCAAGCCGATGGCTCCCGGCGTCGACCTCAAGGCCGTTGCCAAGAAGACCCCCGGTTACACGGGCGCGGACCTGGCCAACGTCCTGAACGAGGCCGCCCTGCTGACGGCCCGCTCCAACGCGAACCTGATCGATGACCGCGCCCTCGACGAGGCGATCGACCGCGTCATGGCCGGCCCGCAGAAGCGCAGCCGGGTCATGAAGGAACACGAACGCAAGGTCACCGCCTACCACGAGGGCGGCCACGCCCTGGTCGCGGCGGCCCTGCGGAACTCCTCCCCGGTCACCAAGATCACCATCCTGCCCCGCGGCCGTGCCCTGGGCTACACCATGGTGGTCCCGGAAAACGACAAGTACTCCATCACCCGCAACGAACTCCTCGACCAGATGGCGTACGCCATGGGAGGCCGCGTCGCGGAGGAACTCGTCTTCCACGATCCGTCCACGGGCGCGTCCAACGACATCGAGAAGGCCACCGGGATCGCCCGGAAGATGGTCACCGAGTTCGGCATGAGCGAACGGGTCGGGTCCGTGCGGCTCGGCCAGGGCGGCGGCGAGCCCTTCCTCGGCCGCGACGCCGGCCACGAGCGGAACTACTCGGACCAGATCGCCTACATCGTCGATGAGGAGGTGCGCCGCCTGATCGACGGCGCGCACGATGAGGCCTACGCGATCCTGACCGAGAACCGGGACGTCCTGGACGAGCTGGCGCTGGAACTGCTCGAACGCGAAACGCTGAACCAGGCCGAAATCGCGCAGGTCTTCACCAACATCCGTAAGCGCGATTTCCGCGAAGTTTGGCTCTCCAAGGAGACCCGTCCTGTCCAGTCCGCCGGCCCGGTGGAGTCCCGCCGCGAGAAGGCGGAACGTGAAGCGCAGGAGGAAGCCACCCAGGCACGGCTCGAAGAGCCGCTGGATGCCCGGCCGCCGCATGCCCAGGGTGTCCCCGGACAGGAGTCCTTCCAGGGCGGTGCGACGGATATCGGGACTGACGGCCTTCCCGGCTAGGCTTCTTCTGTGACTTCTAACTTCGATGACGACGTTCCCGCCCCCGCTGCTGCCCCGGCGGGGGACGGGGAAGCCCAGCATGCAAAACCCAAGGTCGACCGTCCCCGGATCGAGGCGGCCGTGCGGGAAATCCTGCTGGCCATCGGCGAGGACCCGGACCGCGGCGGGCTCCTGGACACCCCGAAGCGGGTGGCCAAGGCCTACGCGGAGATGTTTGCCGGGCTGCACCACGACCCCGCCGAGATCCTGGCCACCACGTTCGACCTCGACCACGAGGAACTCGTGCTGGTCAAGGACATCCCGTTCTACTCCACCTGCGAGCACCACCTGGTGCCGTTCCACGGCGTGGCCCACGTCGGCTACATCCCCTCCCACGACGGGAAAGTTACGGGGCTGAGCAAGCTGGCCCGCGTGGTGGACATGTTCGCCCGGCGCCCGCAGGTCCAGGAGCGTTTGACCACCCAGATCGTGGAGGCCCTCGTCACCCACCTCAAACCGCGCGGCGCGATCGTCGTCGTCGAATGCGAACACCTCTGCATGTCCATGCGGGGCATCCGCAAGCCCGGCGCCAAGACCGTCACCAGCGCAGTGCGCGGGCAGCTGCACGATCCGGCCACCCGCGCCGAAGCCATGAGCCTCATCCTCGGAAGGTAACAAAACAGACTATGGACTCCCTAGCCGCGGCCCCAGGTACCGGCCCCGCAACCTCGCCCCTGCCCGTCCTGCGCAAGCCGCGCCCGGCGGCCAGGTTCCAGGACCTGCCCACGGACCGGACGCTCGTCATGGGAATCCTCAACGTCACCCCTGATTCCTTCAGCGACGGCGGGACGCACGCGACGCCGGACACCGCGATCGCGGCCGGGCTGCGGATGTTCTACGCCGGGGCGGACATCATCGACGTCGGCGGCGAATCCACCCGCCCGGGTGCCACCGCTGTCGGCGTCGACGAGGAACAGCGCCGGGTCCTGCCGGTCATCGAGGCCCTGGTCAAGGCCGGGGCCCTGATCAGCATCGACACCACCCACGCCGCCACCGCCGCCGCGGCCCTGGCAGCAGGCGCCGCGATCATCAACGACGTGTCGGGCCTGACCATGGAACCGGAAATGGCGGAACTGGCCGCCCGCACCAAAGTGCCGTACATCCTGACGCACCGCCGCGGCGACGCCAGCACCATGAACGCCCTGACGGACTACCGTGACGTCGCCCGGGACGTCGTCACGGAACTCGCCGGTGTCCGCGACAAGCTCTACGCCGCCGGCGTCGCCCCGGAGCAGATCATCGTCGATCCGGGACTCGGATTCGCCAAGAACGACGCCCAGAACTGGGAGCTGCTGCAGCGGCTGGATGTCCTGCAGGCCATGGGCCACAAGGTCCTCGTCGCCGGTTCCCGGAAGCGCTTCCTCGGCAGCCTCCTGACCGTGGCCGGCAAGGCCGCCCAGCCGGTGGAACGCGACGCGGCCACCGCGGCCGTGACTGCCATCAGCGCCTTCCGCGGCGCCTGGGCGGTGCGCGTGCACGACGTCGGCTCGAGCCTCGACGCCGTCAAGGTCGCCGCCCGCATGGCACCCCGCCCGGCGACCGCCGGTCCCGCCGCCGGCACCAACTGATCCGGCCGGCGCCATGGACCAGATCACGCTGAGCGGCGTCACCGCTGTCGGCCATCACGGGGTGTTCGACTTCGAGCGCCGCGACGGGCAGCCGTTCGTTGTCGACGCGGTGCTGCACCTGGATTTCAGCAAGGCCGCGGCCTCCGACGACGTGCTGGACACGGCGCATTACGGCCAGGTGGCCGACTGCATCCGGGACTGGATCACGGGCGCTCCGCTGAACCTGATCGAGGCCCTGGCCGTCCGGATTGCCGAGGACGTCCTGCAGAAATTCCCGGTGGCCGCCGTGGACATCACCGTGCACAAACCCAAGGCCCCGATCGAGGTGGAGTTCGGCGACGTGTCCGTCAGCGTGCACCGGAGGCAGGCATGAGCCCGAACTACACCCGCGCCGTGATTGCGCTCGGCAGCAACCTGGGGGAGCGCAGCGACACCCTGTCCGCCGCCGTCGCGGACCTCGTCGACCCGCCCGAGGTGCGCCTGCTGGCCATCTCGCCGATCGTCCAGACGAAGGCCGTGGGCGGCCCGGCGGGCCAGCCGGACTTCCTGAACATGGTGGTCGCCGTGGAGACGTCCCTGCCGCCCCGGGAGCTGCTGCAGCACTGCCACGCCGTGGAACAGAAGCACCTGCGGGTGCGCGAGGTCCGGTGGGGCCCGCGGACCCTGGACGTGGACATCATCGCGTACGGTGACGTGGTGAGTTCCGACCCCGAGCTCACCCTGCCCCACCCCCGGGCCGCGGAACGGGCGTTCGTGCTCTACCCGTGGTCCCTGATCGATCCGGCCGCGGAGCTCAACGGCGAACGTGTGGGGGACCTCGCCGCGAAGGCCGCCGACTTCGCCGACCTCGAGACGTTCGACGGTTTCCGGAACCTTGCGGCCACCGACGTCTCAGGCGTTTCCGGCGCGGCGGAGCGGCCGTGAAGCTGACCAACCCGCTGCTCCTGCTGGCCATCGCCGTGGTCCTCGCCGCGGCCGGGTGGATCGCCACCGTGCTGGCCGGCCGCTACAGCCTGGCCACCCCGGTGCTGCCGCTGACCGGGCTGCTGACCATGGGCGTGATCGTGGTGCTCACCCTGGTGCTGGGCATCCGGGTGCTGCGCTGGCGCAACGGCAAAAAGAAGAAAATCCTCAACCCCATCCTCGCGGCCTGGACCCTGGTTCTCGCCCAGGCCTGCGCGTACACCGGCACGGTCCTGCTGGGCTGGCACGCCGGAATCATCATGGAGCAGCTGCGGCTGTGGAACCTGCGGACCAACCATGACATCACCTGGCAGGCCCTGGCGCTGGCAGGCGGCGGGCTGATCATGGTGATCGTCGGGCTCGTCGTGGAGCGGTTCTGCCGCATTCCGCCCGAGGACGGCGACGCCGAATCCGGCCACGGGGTGCAGGGAAAACGCAACAAGCCCACCGCAGAAGGCGAATATGCGTACCGAGGCGATTGATCCTCCGGGCATCGACTGGCTCAGGGTGTCACCGAAGTACGTCACCGTGCGCCTCGCGGGGTGGGCGCTGGGAAACCTGGTCGCCGTAGCCCTGCTGTCGCTTCCCCTGGTGCTGGTTCTGGCCGGCGTGTGGACGTGGCCGCCGGTCTGGCTGGGGGTTGCCGTTCCCGCGCTCTGGCTGCTCCTGGCGCTGTGGCGGCTGGCGCTGATTCCCCGGCAGGTGCGCTCGATCGGCTACGCCGAGCGTGAGGACGATCTTCTGATCCGGCGGGGCATCTTCTACCAGCGCACCCTCGTGGTCCCGTACGGGCGGATGCAGTACGTGGACATCGCGGTGGGGCCCGTCGAGCGTCCCCTGGGCCTGTGCACCCTGAAACTTCACACCGCATCCCCCGGCACCAACGCCGAGATCCCCGGGTTGCCGGCCAGCGAAGGGGCCCGGCTCCGCGAACAGCTCTCTGCGCGCGGCGAAGCCCGGCTGGCCGGGCTGTGACGGGAAAGCCGTGACGGCATGGCGCTGACACCGGAGGGCGCCCGGGCGGCCCGGGACCCGGCGGCCGGCAGCGGCAATGAGACGGCAGGTCCGGACGGACCCCGTCCGGCGGCCGGTCCGGAAGCAACCGCCGACGCCGGCTGGCTTCGCGTGCACCCGGGATCGCCGTTTGTCCGCGGCTGGGTGGCGCTGGCGGCGATGCTCTTCTTTTTTGGCCGGGACACTTTCGAACGCCTGCTCCAGGGCGGGCCGGTCTTTGACGACCGGCTGGCCGGGCGGGCGCCGTGGCTGCTGGTCGGCGGCGGCACGGTGCTGCTCCTGACCGTGCTCGGCTATGTCCTGAGCTGGTACTTCACCCGCTACCAGCTGGCGGAGGGATATGTGCGGGTGAACACCGGATTTCTGTTCAAGCAGCAGCGGCAGGCCAGGCTGGACCGGGTGCAGGCCATCGACGTCGTGCAGCCCTTCCTGGCCCGCATCTTCGGGCTTGCGGAGCTTAGGTTTGAAGTCGCAGACGCCGGCGAATCCGCCGTGCACCTCGCATATCTGCGTGCGGACGAGGCCCGCCAGCTCCGGGCGAGAATTCTGGCCCAGGCTTCCGGTGCCGTAGGCGTTGCGCCGGCGCCGGGGCAGCCGGAGGCCGCCGCCGCGGAGGCCCCGGAACAGACGGTGCTGACCGTGCCGCCGTCGCGCCTGCTGGGCTCGCTGCTCCTGAGCGAACAAAGCGTGGCCATCGTCGCCGGCGGCATCGCCTCGGTGCTGCTCTCCGCCGTCACCGAAAACCGGAACTTCACGGTCTTCCTGATCCCGGCCGCGATCGGGCTCGCCGCCGCCTACTGGTCCTCGTTCAACAAGGGATACAACTTCACCGCTGCGGTGTCCCCGGACGGCATCCGGCTGCGCTACGGTCTGCTGGACACCCGGGCGCAGACCGTGCCGCCGGGCAGGATCCAGGCGCTGAAAGTCAGCCAGCCGCCGCTGTGGCGGATCTTGGGCTGGTACCGGATCCAAGTCAACGTCGCCGGTTACGGCGTGGCCGGGAACGCCAGGCAGGGCGAGGCGCGGACCACCCTGCTTCCGGTCGGATCCCTCACCGATGTCCTGAACCTCCTCGCCCTGGTGATCCCGGATCCCGGAACCCCGGATCCGGCGGCTGTCTTCACGGCAGGAATCACCGGTCTCGCGGGGGCCGACGGTACGCCGGGCGCCGCGGCTCCCGGGGCCGGCGACCCGGCCGACGCCGACGGCGGGTTCGTCACCACGCCGCGCCGGGCCCGGGTCCTGGCGCCGCTGGGCTGGCGGCGCAACGGCTTCACAGCAACGGAAACCGCCCTGCTTCTGCGGTCCGGCCGCTGGTGGCGCAGCCTGGTGGTGGTGCCGCACCAGCGCACCCAGTCCATGGCGCTCCAGCAGGGACCGCTCGCCCGGAGGTTCCGGGTGGCGGACCTGGTCCTGCACACCACGGCGGGCCCGGTCGCCCCGCGGCTCATCCAGGCCGGCCTCGACGAGGCCCGGGACCTGCTGGATGCCCAGTCCGCCCGCGCCCGCGCCGCCCGCAAACGCCAGAGAAGCGAGCACTGGAGCGAGCCGGCAGCCAGCCCGGCCCCCTCACCCGCAGACCACACTCAGGAAGGCCCGAACCATGGCTAAACCAGGACGCCTCGGCGTCGGAATCATCGGCGCAGGGAAGGTAGGGGCGGTCCTCGGGGCCGCACTGCGCGGAGCCGAGCACGCCGTCATCGGGGTGTCCGCCGTCTCGGACGCCAGCCGCGAACGCGCCGAAACACTCCTGCCCGGCGTGCCGATCCTGGACGTGCAGGACATCGTGGAGCGCGCCGAACTGGTCCTGCTCGCCGTCCCGGACGACGCCCTCGGCCCGCTCGTGGACGGTCTCGCGAAGCTCGGAGCCTGGCAGCCGGGCCAAATCGTGGCGCACACCTCCGGCCGCTTCGGCGTCGGAATCCTGCACCCGGTCCGCGCAGCCGGCGCCGTGCCGCTCGCGCTGCACCCGGCGATGACGTTCACGGGCATGAGCCTGGACCTCACGAGGCTCCTGGACTGCACCTTCGGCGTCACGGCCGACGCCGCAATGCTGCCGATCGCCCAGGCGCTCGTCGTCGAGATGGGCGCCGAGCCCGTCGCGATCGCCGAGGCGGACCGTGTCCTGTACCACGCTGCGCTCGCCCACGGCTCGAACCACCTGGTCACGCTCGTGGCGCAGGCCTCGCAGCTGCTCCGCGAGGTCGGCGTCGAAGCCCCGGACCGGATGCTGGGCCCGCTGCTGCGGGCCACCCTGGAGAACGCGCTCGCCTCCGGCGAATCGGCCCTGACCGGGCCCGTAGCCCGCGGCGACACCGGCACGGTGGCCGCGCACGCCGGCGCCCTCCGCGAGTACGATGCCGGCTCTGCCGGCGATATTCTTGAGGCGTACCTGGCCATGGCCCGGGCGACAGCCCGCCGGGCAGGAAGCCGCGGGCTGTTGAAGCCGGAACAACTCCACGGCATCGAACAGGCGCTCGGCGGTCCCGGCCAGGACGGGACGCCTGCCCCGGAAGGACCCTGACATGGCAATCCAACTCGTCACTACAGCCGCCCAGCTCCGCGCCGCCAGCGCCCGGCTGCTGGCGGAGAAGGGCGGCACGTCCCAGGGGCTGGTGCCCACCATGGGCGCCCTGCACGAGGGGCATGCCCGGCTGGCCCGGACCGCCGTCGCCCAGAACGATGTGGTGGTGGCCAGCATCTTCGTCAACCCCCTGCAGTTTGGCGAGGCCGCGGACCTGGACCGCTACCCCCGGACCCTGGATGCCGACCTCGCCCTGCTCGACGCCGAGGGCGTTGACCTGGCCTTCGCGCCCGGCGTCGAGGAGGTCTACCCCGGCGGGGCACCTTTGGTGCGGGTCACTGCGGGCCCGCTGGGCGACAAGTGGGAGGGTGCGTCCCGGCCCGGACACTTCGACGGCGCCCTGACCGTCGTCGCAAAACTGCTCCACTACGGAATCCCCGGGACCGGACTGCCCGGCGGAGGCCAGCCCGCCTACCGCGCCTACTTCGGCCAGAAAGACGCGCAGCAGCTGGCACTCGTCCAGCGCATGGTGGCGGACCTGAGTTTCCCCGTGGAGATCGTGCCCGTGCCCATTGTGCGCTCGGACGACGGGCTGGCGCTGTCCAGCCGCAACCGGTTCCTCTCCGAGGACCAGCGCACAGCCGCCCTGGTGCTCTCCCGGGCGCTGCGGCTCATCGAGGACCGTGCCGCCGCGCATGAGCCCCTGGACGTCGAGTCCGCGCAGGCCCTGGTCCGGTCCGAGCCGCTCGTGGAACTGGACTACTTCGAGGTGGTGGATCCGCAAACCCTGGAGCCCCTCGCGGAGAACTGCCGGCACACCCCGTTTCGCGGCGAGGCGCTGGCGATCATCGCTGCCAAGGTCGGCCCGGTCCGCCTCATCGACAACGCGCCCCTGAACGCCTGACCCAACCCCACCCCCAAAAAGCAACGCGGGGTCAGATACGGCCCATGCCGATGCCATCCATGGGCCGTATCTGACCCCGCGTTGCATTTCCGGGGACGGGAATGCGGCCGGCGCGTAGGATGTTGGAACCTGCAGCAGCGCCGACGCTTGCCGGACCCACACCCATCGCCCTGAGGGAATTGTCATGTCAACACGAGTCTCGTCCAACGACGCCGGCGGTCCCGCCCCTGACGCACCCGCCACCCCCGGGCCGACGCGCGCCGCACCCGGCATCCCCGGGACTCCGGCCGCACCGCCGAAGATGTCCAGGGAGTCCGTCACCATCATCGTGACGTTGCTGGTGGCCACCTTCGTGGTGATCCTCAACGAAACCATCATGAACGTGGCCCTGCAGCGGCTCATGGTTGACCTGAACATCGACGCGCCCACCGTGCAGTGGCTGTCCACCGGCTTCATGCTGACGATGGCGGTGGTGATTCCGACCACCGGGTTCATCCTGCAGCGCCTGTCCACCCGCGCCGTGTTCATGCTGGCCATGGGGCTCTTCTCCGGCGGCACGCTGCTGGCCGCCCTCGCGCCGGGCTTCGAAGTCCTGCTGCTGGCGCGGATCGTGCAGGCCGGCGGCACGGCCATCATGCTGCCGCTGCTCATGACCACCATCCTCACGCTCGTGCCGCTGGAACGCCGCGGCGCCGTCATGGGCAACGTCAGCATCGCCATTTCCGTGGCCCCGGCCCTTGGCCCGACGGTTTCCGGCCTGATCCTCCAGAATTTCTCCTGGCGGTTCATGTTCGTCTTCGTGCTGCCGATCGCCCTTGCCGCGCTGGCCATCGGGGCCAAGTACCTGACCAACATCGGCGAAACCGAGAAGACCCGGCTGGATGTCCTCTCCGTGGTCCTGACAGTGCCTGCGTTCGGGGGCATCGTGTACGGCCTGAGCCAGATCGGCGGCGGCCAGGCCGGCTCCCGCACTCCCGCGGTGCTGGCGCTCGCCGTCGGCGTGGTGGCCCTGGCGGCGTTCGTCCTGCGCCAGCTGAAGCTGCAAAAGGGCGGCGGCCCCCTTCTGGACCTGCGCGCCTTCACCTTCCGGATGTTCACGGTGTCCGTGCTGCTGCTAGTTGTGGCGATGATCGCGCTCTTCGGCGCGGTGATTCTGCTGCCCCTGTACCTCCAGGAAATCCGCGGCCTGAAGTCATTGGAGACCGGCCTGGTGCTGCTGCCCGGCGGCCTCGCCATGGGCCTGTTGGGACCCTTCATCGGCCGCGTTTTCGACAAGGTGGGGCCCCTCCCGCTGACGGTTACGGGCTCGGTCATGATGGTGCTGTCCCTCTGGCAGTTTTCCATGCTCGACGCCGGGTCACCGGTGGGGTGGATCATCGCCCTGCACGTGACCCTGAGCCTGGGCCTGGCGCTTCTGTTCACGCCCGCCTTCACCACCGGCCTGAACCCGCTGCCGCCGCACCTGTACTCCCACGGCTCCGCGATCATGAGCACGTTGCAGCAGGTGGCCGGCGCCGCCGGCACGGCCCTCCTGGTCTCGATCTACGCCTTCGTCTCCGCCGCCGAGGGAATGGTTGCCGGCATGCAGGCGGCGTTCCTGACGGCGGCCGTCATCGCCGTCGCCGCCGTCGTGCTGTCCACCATGATGCGCAAGACCGTGGGCGCGGCGCAGCCCGCCTCACACTAGCCCCAACCAACAGCAACGCGGGGTCACTTAGCGCCGGTCCGGAGGTCCGGAACGGGCGCTAAGTGACCCCGCGGTGCATTGTGGGGGGGGTGACTGGTTGAGGGTCAGCCGGCGTAAAACGCGCTGAGTTCGGCGATGAGCTTGTCCGGTGCCTTGTTGACGCCGTCGTGGCCCATGCCCGGCAGGATGGTGTAGCTGGAGCCGGAGAGCACGTCGTGGATCTGGGCGCAGGCCACGCCGAAATATGCCGGGCTCTTTTCGCCCACGATGATCAGGGTCTCAAGCGGCAGTTCCAGGAACGGTTCGGCCGGCATGTCCGCGGCGATGATCGCCTTGATCTCCCGGACGCCGGTCTGCATCAGGTCGCGCAGCTGTTTGCCGATCGGGGTGCCGGCCGAGAGCTTGTTCGCCAGCGTCAGCATGGACAGCGGCATCCGGGACAGCGCGCTGCCGGTCTCCAGGCCCTTGAGCAGGACGGCGAGGGCACGGTCGTCGTCACCGGCGGCCGTCGCCTTCTCGTATTCGGGGGTCCAGTCCGCCGTGACACTGTGGTTGACGGACACGGCGGGGTCGTACACGGCGAGCCGTTCCACCGGCAGGGTGCGGGCCGCGTGCAGGGCCACCGCCCCGCCGAAGCTGTGGCCGAAGACGTCCGTGCTGGAGGTGTGCTTCATGACGGCGTCAAGGTCGTGGATGTCCACGTCCAGGGTGTAGTCCTCCGGCTGGGGAGAGGATGAGCCGCGGCCGCGCCGGTTGAAGGTGTGCACCGGCCGGCCCAGCGAAGCGCTGAGCTTCTGCGCGAAGCGGGTGTAGTCGGCAGCCGTCACCATCGAGGCCGGCACGACGACGATGCCCGAACCCGCCGAGGCGAGCTCGGCGCCCGTGCTGAAAAGCTCGATCGTTCCGCCGTCGGGTGTTCTGATGTTCTCGCGGGTCATGCTCCGAGCCTAGCCGAGCCCGCGCCGCCATGCAGTAGACGGGGCAGCAAGTCGCCGGTGCTAGTCGCCCAGCCGGCCGCCGGAGACCTCCAGGTAGCAGGCGCCGCAGAGCGACTCGTACCAGACGTCCTGGCCGTCGATCGCCACCTGGTCGCCGTCGAACACCACGCGGTCCCCGACCCGCCGGGTGTTGAAGATGGCCTTGCGTCCGCAGCGGCAGATGGTCTTGAGCTCCTCGAGCGTGTGCGCGATCTCCAGGAGCCGCAGGGAACCCGGGAAGGCGCGGGTCCGGAAATCGGTGCGGATTCCGTACGCCAGCACGGGGACATTGTCCAGGATGGCGATGCGGAACAGGTCATCCACCTGCTCCGGCTCCAGGAACTGCGCCTCGTCCACCAGCAGGCAGGCCACCGGCGGGGTGTCCACGTGCTGGAGCAGGGCATTGGGGTCGTCGCCGTGGGCCTGGGCGGTGAAGAGTTTGCGGGCCGACGCGCCGGCGGGGATCAGGAAGTCCACGGACCGGGTCATGCCAAGGCGGGAGACGACGTCGGCGTCGCCTTTGGTGTCGACGTCCGGCTTGGCAATCAGGACCCGCTGTCCGCGTTCCTCATAGTTGAACGCCGCCTGCAGCAGCCCCGTCGACTTGCCGGAGTTCATGGCGCCGTAGCGGAAATAGAGCTTGGCCAAGGGGGTCCTTTCGAAAGGGTCGCCCCCGATTCTAGCCGCAGGCCGGGTCAACGGTCCGTCAGCGGTCCGTCAGAGGCCGGGCCCGGGCCTGCGCAGTCGGGCCGGGGCGCGCCCGGAGATGCCCGGCAGGCCCCGGGCAGCGCTGCCGGCAGTGCGGCCGCTGCCGCGAGTGGGGGCAGGGGACGCGGCGTCGGGGCCGCCGAGGAGGAACCGTGCCGTCCTGACGGCCAGCCGGGTTCCGGGGCGGATGGGGCCTTCGTGGAGCTGCCCGGGGACCACCGCGAAGGTGAGCGCGGGGACGGCAACGGCGAGTTGGCGGCCCGTCTCGGCGAAATAGGCAGGGCTCCAGCCGCCGCTGAGCATGAGCGTGGGGGTGGTGATGGCGGCGAAATCGGAGACTTCCGCGTCGGCATCCAGCACGGCGCGCATCTCGGCGACAGCCGTGGGCAGCAGTTCCCGCATCTCGGCACCCAGCCTGGTCCGGGCCGACAGGATGCTCAGCATCCGCAGCGCGCCCAAAGGCAGCCGGGAAACCGGGCCGGCCGTCTCGAGGCCCTGCACCAGATGGGCCCACGCCTCGTCGAGCTTGCCGGCGGCCACGGACCTCTCGAGTTCGGGGCGCCAGCGCCGGCTGAGGTTCCCGGAGAGGCTGACGGCCGCGTCGTAGGTCACCATCCTGCGGATCGGCACGCTCCGGGCGGCCTGCAGGGCCACAAACCCGCCGTAGCTGTGAGCCACGACGTCGCTGGCGCCGGTCTCGCGGAGGACGGCCGCCAGATCGGCCACCTCGGTGGCAGCTGAATAGCCGGCGGGCTGCGGCGATGAGCCGGCGCGCCCCCGCCGGTTGTAGCAGTGCACCGGCTGGCCCAGCAGCCGGCTGACCCTTCGGGCGAAGGCCAGGTAGAGCGCATCGGTGACCAGCGTCCCATGGACAATCACGACGCCGGATCCCGCCCCGCCCGGTCCGTGCCCCCGGGCGGCCGCGCCGGCCGCGGCTGAACCGCCCGGCCCCGGCGCCCCGGGACGAACGGTGTGCACCTCAAGGTGCCCCTCGCCGTCGTCGGTCCTCACAGTCCACATCTCCACAGCCCTGAGTCTATTCCCGCACCCCGCCAGGCCGGGCGCCGCCCGTGCTGAACCGGCCCGGGAGCAGCCGCCACATAAAACGACGGTAAACTTGGGGATTGTGACTTCCCAAAACACCCCCGCCCCGATCAACGCCGCCGAGCCGCACGACGCCAGCGAACAGACGCGCATCCGCATGGAGAAGCGCGCCAAGCTGATCGAACGCGGCGTCGAGGCTTATCCGGTGGGTGTTGAACGGACCAACTCGCTCACGGAAATCCGCGAGAAATACGCCCACCTCCAGCCCGACGAAACCACGGGCGACGTCGTGGGCGTGACCGGACGCATTGTGTTCATCCGCAACACGGGCAAGCTCTGCTTCGCCACCCTCCAGGAGGGCGGCCTGGACGGCAAAGCCGTCCGGCTGCAGGTCATGCTGAGCCTGGCCAACATCGGTGAGGAAGCGCTCGCCGAATGGAAGTCCCTCGTGGACCTGGGCGACCACGTCTTCATCACCGGCGAGGTCATCTCCTCCCGCCGTGGCGAGCTGTCCGTCATGGCCGACTCCTGGACCATGGCCTCGAAGGCGCTGCGCCCGCTGCCCGTGCTGCACGCCGGGCTCAACGAGGAAACCCGCGTCCGCCAGCGCTACGTGGACCTCATCGTCCGCGACGAAGCCCGCGAGATGGTCTACACCCGCGCCGCGATCACCCGCTCCATCCGCGAGACCCTGCACCGCCAGGGCTACGTCGAGGTGGAAACACCCATGCTGCAGCTGGTTCACGGCGGTGCCACGGCCCGCCCCTTCGAGACGCACATGAACGCCTTCGACCAGAAGATGACGCTGCGCATCGCCACCGAGCTCTACCTCAAGCGCACCGTGGTCGGCGGGATCGACCGTGTCTATGACATGGGCCGGGTCTTCCGCAACGAAGGCGTGGACTCCACACACAGCCCGGAGTTCACCACTTTGGAGTCCTACGAGGCGTGGGCGGACCAGTTCGTCATGGCGGACCGGATCAAGGAGATCATCCTGGACGCGGCCGACGCCGCCGGCGTGGGCCGGGTCCTGCAGACCGAGGCGGGGGAGATCAACCTCGACGGCGACTGGGCCTGGATGGCGGTCTACCCCGGGCTCTCCGAATTCGTAGGCCAGGAAGTCACCCCCGACACTCCGGTGGCGGACCTGTTGGAACTGGCGGCCAAGCACGAGGTCAAGGTCGACGCCGGCTGGGAGGCCGAGAAGCTCGTCGTCGAGCTCTTCGGCGAGCTGGTCGAGCCCACGCTGCTCAACCCCACGTTCGTCTACGACTATCCGCCGTCCGCCCAGCCGCTGGCCCGCCAGCACCGCACGGACGGCCGCCTGATCGAGGCCTGGGACCTGATCATCGGCGGCATGGAGCGCGGCACGGCGTTCTCGGAACTGATCGACCCGGTGATCCAGCGCGAACGCCTCACCGAGCAGTCCCGCCGCTCCGCCGCCGGTGATGTGGAGGCCATGCAGCTGGATGAAGACTTCCTCCGTGCGCTTGAATACGGCGCGCCGCCCATGGGCGGGATCGGCCTGGGCATCGACCGCCTCGTCATGCTCTTCACCGGCGTCGGCATCCGCGAAACGATCCTCTTCCCGCTGCTGAAGCCCGAAGGACACTGAGCATGGACTACATCGCCGTATTGCTGCCCCCCATCGTGGTGGGCCTGCTTTTCTGGTTTGCCATGAAATCCATATTCAATGCGGACAAATCAGAACGTCAGGCGGAAGCACGCGCACAAGCCGAGGCGGACGCTCGAGCGGGAACTCAAACCCCCGAGCAGGATTCCGGACCGGTCGCGGGGTAATTCCCTGCCAGGAGAAGTAATAGCCGCCTATTACTGCCGGCGGGTTTCCTTTGACCAGAGTTTTACGCTTTGACTCCCTGCTGTAACCCGGAGGATACTTTTTACAGATACATCCTGCTTTTCTAAATCCTCGTCCTTTTGGAAAGAGAGTCATTTATGGCACAGAAAGTAAAAATCATCCTCGTTGATGATCTGGATGGGGGATCCGCGGACGAAACTGTCCGGTTTGGCCTGGACGGCGTGAGCTATGAAATAGACCTGTCGTCGGGCAATGCTTCAGAACTGCGTTCCGCTTTGGAGCGATTTGTGGGGCACGCACGCAAGACGTCAAGTGGACGCGCCACGCGCACCAAAATTTCCAGCGGACGGAATCAGGACTCTGCCCAGATCCGTCAGTGGGCGCGGGACAACGGCTACGCGGTAAACAGCCGCGGACGTATCCAGGCTGAAATTCAGGAAGCATACCAAAAGGCGAATTCCTAGGGTAGTTCGGCCCTGCGTCAAGCGGCAGTCAAAGCCTGCATCAAGTTTCACCGTCAATTACCAATGCCCCCGCTATGTGTCGGGGGCATTGGTGTGCCGTGCGCAGGCCGCCGGCACATCGCGGCCGCATGCCGCCATCACCCCGCCCCGGCCGTGGGTGCCGCGCACTGCCCTGGCGGGATGTTGTCCCTCCGGCGGCGCCCGGGCTGCGGCAGGTCCCTGGTGCCAGGCTCGGCACCGGTTCCCGCCCGGGTTCCCGGCCGGCGGCGGGCGGGCTCGGAAGGGCATCGGGGCGGGATGCGCAACCCCCGGGTTTCCCCTGTGGCGAACAAGCCCCAAATCTGGAACCCGGCCACGTAGCATCAAAGTACGTCGTAGCTAGGAGTGTGGCGAAATGTTTGAGCGATTTACGGACCGTGCCCGTCGCGTAGTTGTGCTTGCCCAAGAAGAGGCACGCATGCTGAACCACAATTACATTGGTACCGAACACATCCTCTTGGGTCTGATCCATGAGGGAGAAGGTGTTGCTGCCAAAGCCCTTGAATCCTTGAGCATTTCGCTCGACGGTGTCCGCGAGCAGGTGCAGGAGATCATCGGGCAGGGCCAGCAGGCCCCGTCCGGCCACATCCCCTTCACCCCGCGCGCCAAGAAGGTGCTGGAACTCTCGCTGCGCGAGGCCCTGCAGCTGGGCCACAACTACATCGGCACCGAGCACATCCTCCTCGGCCTCATCCGTGAGGGTGAGGGCGTGGCCGCCCAGGTGCTGGTCAAGCTCGGCGCCGACCTCAACCGGGTCCGCCAGCAGGTCATCCAGCTGCTTTCGGGCTACCAGGGCAAGGAAAGCTCGGGCGCCGGCGTCGGCCCCGGCCAGGCCGAGGGAACCCCCGCCGGTTCCGTCGTCCTGGACCAGTTCGGCCGCAACCTGACCCAGGCTGCCCGGGAGAACAAGCTGGATCCCGTGATTGGGCGTGAGTCGGAAATGGAACGCGTCATGCAGGTCCTTTCCCGCCGCACCAAGAACAACCCGGTGCTGATTGGCGAGCCCGGCGTCGGCAAGACCGCCGTCGTCGAGGGCCTGGCCCAGGCGATCGTTCGCGGCGATGTCCCGGAGACCATCAAGGACAAGCAGCTGTACACGCTGGACCTGGGGTCCCTCGTGGCCGGCTCCCGCTACCGCGGTGACTTCGAGGAGCGCCTGAAGAAGGTCCTGAAGGAGATCCGCACCCGCGGCGACATCATCTTGTTCATCGATGAAATCCACACCCTGGTGGGTGCCGGTGCCGCTGAGGGCGCCATCGATGCGGCTTCGATCCTGAAGCCCATGCTGGCCCGCGGCGAGCTGCAGACTATCGGTGCCACCACGCTGGACGAGTACCGCAAGCACATCGAGAAGGATGCTGCCCTGGAACGCCGCTTCCAGCCGATCCAGGTCAAGGAGCCCTCCGTCGCGCACGCGATTGAGATCCTCAAGGGCCTCCGCGACCGCTACGAGGCGCACCACCGGGTCACCATCACCGACGGCGCCCTCGCCTCGGCGGCCAGCCTGTCCGAACGCTACATCTCGGACCGCTTCCTGCCGGACAAGGCGATCGACCTGATCGATGAGGCCGGCGCGCGGCTGCGCATCCGCCGGATGACCGCCCCGCCGGAACTCAAGGTCATGGACGAGAAGATCGCCGCCATGAAGCTGGAGAAGGAATCCGCGATTGACGCGCAGGACTTCGAAGGTGCCGCCTCGCTGCGCGACAAGGAGCAGAAGCTCATTGCCGAGCGCGCCGAGAAGGAACGCCAGTGGAAGACCGGCGGCATGGACGACATCTCCGAGGTGGATGAGGATCTCATCGCCGAAGTGCTGGCGAACTCCACCGGCATCCCGGTCTTCAAGCTGACCGAGGAGGAGTCCTCGCGACTGCTGAAGATGGAAGACGAGCTGCACAAGCGCGTCGTCGGCCAGGACGAGGCCATCAGGTCCCTGTCCCAGGCGATCCGCCGCACCCGTGCAGGCCTGAAGGACCCCAAGCGTCCGGGCGGTTCGTTCATCTTCGCCGGCCCCACCGGCGTCGGCAAGACCGAGCTCGCGAAGGCCCTGGCCGAGTTCCTCTTCGGCGAAGAGGACGCCCTGATCACGCTGGACATGTCCGAGTACTCGGAGAAGCACACAGTGTCCAGGCTCTTCGGTGCCCCTCCGGGCTACGTGGGCTATGAGGAGGGCGGGCAGCTGACCGAAAAGGTCCGCCGTCGTCCGTTCTCCGTGGTCCTGTTCGACGAAGTGGAGAAGGCGCACGCCGATCTCTTCAACTCGCTGCTGCAGATCCTGGAAGACGGCCGCCTGACCGACTCCCAGGGCCGCGTGGTGGACTTCAAGAACACCGTGATCATCATGACCACCAACCTTGGTACCCGGGACATCTCTAAGAGCGTTGCCACCGGCTTCCAGTCGGGCACGGACACGCAGACCGGCTACAACCGGATGCGCGCCCGCGTCACGGAGGAGCTCAAGCAGCACTTCCGCCCCGAGTTCCTGAACCGTGTTGACGACGTTGTGGTCTTCCCGCAGCTGACCCAGGACGAGATCATCGAGATCGTGGACATGTTCGTTGGACGGCTGGAGAAGCGCCTCAAGGACAAGGACATGGGCATCGAGCTCACGGCCGCGGCCAAGGTCCTCCTGGCAACCCGCGGCTACGACCCCGCGATGGGTGCCCGGCCGTTGCGCCGGACCATCCAGCGCGAGATCGAGGACCAGCTCTCCGAGAAGATCCTCTTCGGTGAGCTGCACTCCGGCGACATCGTGGTGGTGGACGTCGAGGGTGAAGGCGACAACGCGAAGTTCACCTTCGCCGGCAACGCCAAGCCGCGCATCCCGGAGATCGCTCCGAGCGTCTAAACACGCAATGCCAAGGCCCCGTCCGCTTCCGAAAGGGAGCGGGCGGGGCCTTTTGGCGTGCCGGTGGGGCGGCGGATCCTAGGCCGTGACGGTGATCCATTCCCCGTCGATGGCTGCGGTCAGGGGCGCGAGGGGGCTGCGGGCCGGCCCGGTGATGACGCTGCCGTCGGATCCCTTGAATGTGGAGCCGTGGCACGGGCAGGTGAAGCCCTGGCCGGCCGGGGCCACCGGGCAGCCGGCGTGCGTGCATGTCGCGTCATAGGCCAGGACCTTCTTGTCCGAGGGCCGGAAAATGACGACAGTCTTCCCGTTGGCATTTCCGGTGGCGGTGTCGCCCACCTTGACCTCGCTGAGCTTGCCGATCCGGACGGGGGTGCCGGCCGGCGCTGAAGCGCCGGCGGCCGCCGGGGCGGTCGAGGTGTCTGAGGGTGAGGCGGCGCAGGCCGACAGGGCGATGGCGCCGCCGGCGGCGGCTGCCGCGCCGAGCAGCATTGAGCGTCTGGGCAGGGACTTTTCAGGGTTCATGGAGCTATCATGCCAACTCCCCCTGAAAGGATGCTGCGATCCGGCCCGCCGGACGGTCCGGCCTCGTGTCGCCCGGCCGGGAACCGGGATGGTCTGAAAGTATCGTTTCACTCTTAGAGAACGTTTTGTGATCGGGGCCACATACGGTGTTGAATCGGTGCATGGCTGCCAAGGACTCAGCGATCCTGAGTGAACAACCCGAGACCCCCTTCCACGATCTGGACCACTACCTCGCAGTCCCCAGGGTGAGCGGTCTGGCGCTGAGCCCCGACGGCACGCGGCTGGTCACCTCTGTGGCGACGCTCAGCGCCAAGGGCACCGAATACTGCACCGCCCTCTGGGAGGTGGACCCCGGCGGGGCCAGGCAGGCCCGCAGGATCACGCGCAGCGCCAAGGGGGAGGCGGGTGCGGTGTTCGCGGCCAACGGCGATCTCTACTTCACGTCCGCCCGCCCCGATCCGGACAGCCCCGACGCGGACCCCGTCAATGCCCTCTGGATGCTCCCGCCCGGCGCCGGCGAAGCCCGGGTGGTGCTGTCCCGCGCCGGCGGCGTCAATGGCGTCCTGGCCGCCAAGGACGCCGATGCCCTGGTGGTGAACGCGGCTGTCCTGGCCGGCTCCACGGACGAGGACAATGACGAGGAACGCCGCAAGGCACGCAAAGAAAACAAGGTCGCAGCCATCCTGCACAGCGGCTATCCCGTCCGGTACTGGGACGCAGACCTCGGGCCGGCGCAGCCGCGGCTGTTCGCCGTCGAACCCGGAGAGCAGCCGGAGGGCGCAAAGCCGACGACGGTCGACGCCGCGCCGCCACGCAGGCTCCGCAACCTGACCCCCGACGCCGGCGACAGGCTCAGGGATGCCACGTCAGTGATCAGCCCCGACGGCAGGACGATTTACAGCAGCCTCACCAAGCCGCTGGCGAATGCGGATTCACGCTCCGTGCTGGTTGCCATCGACGTCGCCACCGGAACCCGCACGGTGCTGCTGGACACGGAGGGCATGAGCTATTTCCCGGGCCCGGTCAGCCCGGACAACAGGAGCCTGGTAGTGGCAAGCGAAAGCGACACCACACCGTTAGTGGCCCCGCAGATCAAACTCCACCTTCTTGACGTCACTGCCCCGGCCGGCGAAGGTGCGCTGACGCCGCTTGCCCACGACTGGGACCGCTGGGCCCACCCCGCCGCCTGGCTGCCGGACGGCTCTGCGGTGCTTGTCACCGCCGACGAGGACGGCGCATCGCCGGTCTTCCGGATCGCCGTGGCGGTAGAACCCGGCGGGACGGCCCAGGTCACCCGCCTGACGGACGACGCCGCCGCGTACAGCGACGTCGTCGTCGCACCGGACGGGCGCAGCGCCTACGCCCTGCGCAGCTCCTACGAATTCCCTGCCGAACCGGTGCGGATCGACCTTGGCGGCGGCGGAACCGTCCGCCTGCCCGCGCCGGCCGAGCGCCCGCAGTACAAGGGGACGCTCGAGCGCGTGGAGACGACGGCGGCCGACGGCACCCGGGTGCCGGCGTACCTGGCTCTCCCGGACGGTGCTTCCGCGGCGAGCCCGGCGCCCCTGCTGCTTTGGATCCACGGCGGGCCCCTGGGTTCCTGGAACGCCTGGACCTGGCGCTGGAACCCGTGGCTGCTGGTGGCCCGCGGCTATGCCGTGCTGCTGCCGGACCCTGCCCTGTCCACCGGCTACGGCCAGGACCACATCCAGCGGGGGTGGGGGGAATGGGGCAAGGCTCCGTTCACCGACCTGATGGCCATCACCGACGCGGTGGTGCAGCGGCCGGACATCGACGAGACGCGCACGGCGGCCATGGGCGGCTCCTTCGGCGGCTACATGGCCAACTGGGTGGCCGGCCACACGGATCGCTTCAAGGCAATCGTCACGCATGCCAGCCTTTGGGCCCTGGACCAGTTCGGGCCCACCACGGACGCCGCGCAGTACTGGCTCAAGGAGATGACGGCCGAGATGGCGCTGGAGAACTCGCCGCATCTGCACGTGGAGAACATCCGCACTCCCATGCTGGTCATCCACGGCGACAAGGACTACCGCGTGCCGATCGGCGAGGGGCTGCGGCTTTGGTACGAGCTGCTCGCCAAGTCGCAGCTGGCGGCCGACGCGAACGGCGAAACGGACCACCGTTTCCTGTACTTCCCGGACGAGAACCACTGGATCCTGCAGCCGCAGCATGCCAAGGTCTGGTACGGGGTGGTGGAGCACTTCCTCGCCAGGAACCTGCTGGACAAGGACATTCCCGTCCCTGACGAACTGGGACTCTGAGCCCCCGCCGTCCCGGCCTCCCGCGCGATGTGCGTCGGGCGCCGTTCCCGGAACCAAGGTGGGTGGTCCCCGTAGGATTGGGCTGTGACCCAGACGATCCGCATCCGCCCTGCCCGCACCGGTGACGTTGCCGCCATCAAGACCCTCGTGGCGCCGCTGGCCGACCAGCGGATCCTCATGGCCAAGGAAACCGTGGCCTACTACGAGAGCCTGCAGGAATTCCGGATCGCCGAATCGGACGACGGCGAGGTGATCGGCTGCGGGGCCCTGCACGTCATGTGGGAGGATCTGGCCGAGGTCCGCACCCTGGCGGCCTCGGATGCCTGGCGCGGCAAGGGCGTGGGCCATGCGCTCGTGGAACGCCTGCTCGCGGACGCCCGGGATCTGGGTGTATCGCGCGTCTTCTGCTTGACGTTCGAGGTGGACTTCTTCAAGAAGCACGGCTTCGAAGTCATGGCTGACCAGACCGCCGTCGATCCGGTGGTCTACTCCGAACTCCTGCGCTCACATGATGAAGGAGTGGCCGAGTTCCTGGATCTGGCGCGGGTCAAGCCGAACACCCTGGGAAACACGCGGATGATCAAAGAGCTGTAAGGTGCGCTGAATAGCTCCGAGGATCGGATCCCGCCGCACGGATCCCTGCCCGGGATATTCCGAGTGAACGGTTTTCCAGGAGTCAACGGTTTTCCAGGAGTGAACCCGGGGGCTTCCTTTCAATAAATTTGATGGATAAACTGATCCCGGCTCAGGGGGTGGGCCACCGTACTTCCGGAGGCAAAAAATTGCACAACGACGTGATTTCCACCGATTTTTCCGCTTTCCACAGCCCGGTCCCCAGCGCCCCTGAACCGCCGCCCGTCCGGGCACCCGAGTCGGCCGGCGCCACCGGGTCCCCGGGGGCGCCAGTGCCGGAACCCGCCAACCGCTCGTCGCCGGATACAGGCGCCCCCTTCACGGGACAGGCCGCCGGACCGGGAGCCACCGCCGCGCCGGGACCCCCGGCCGCTGCCCGTGCCCGCAAGGGCCAGCTCGCCGCGCCGCCGTTCTCCTGGCTGGGCGGCGACGCCTGGCCGCACTTTCCCGCATGCGCCGACCACCAGGCATGAGATCTGCAGGACCCGCAACGCCGCATCGCAATCCCGCAGTCCCGGCCGTTCGGCCAGGGCAACCGGGAGCCTACCGCCGGCAGTGCCCCGGTAGTAGGGTCTAAACAAGCAGCCAGGACACCATCCAGGGAGCACCGCCATGAAGAAACTCATCAATGATCCCAAAGCCGTGGTCGACGAGTCAGTGGAAGGGTTCGGGCTCGCACACGCCGATCTTGTGACTGTCTTCCCGGACCCGAAGTACATCGTGCGCAAGGACGCGCCGGTGGCAGGAAAGGTCGGCCTCGTCTCCGGAGGCGGCAGCGGACACGAGCCGCTGCATGGCGGCTATGTGGGCATGGGCATGCTCGACGCCGCCGTGCCGGGCGCCGTGTTCACCTCGCCCACCCCGGACCAGATTCTGCCGGCCACGCTGGCCGTGAACTCCGGCGCCGGCGTCGTGCACATCGTGAAGAACTACACCGGCGACGTCCTGAACTTCGAAACCGCCGCCGAACTCGCGCAAGCCGAAGGCGTCGAGATCCGCACCGTCCTGGTCAACGACGACGTCGCCGTGCAGGATTCGCTGTACACGGCCGGCCGGCGCGGCGTCGGCGGAACCGTTCTGGTCGAGAAGATCGCCGGTGCGGCGGCCGAGCGCGGGGACAACCTTGACGCCGTGGCCGCGATCGGTGACCGCGTGAACCAGAACGTGCGCAGCATGGGCGTGGCATTGTCCGCCTGCACCGTTCCGCACGCCGGCGTCCCCAGCTTTGACCTCGAGGAGAACGAGATCGAGATCGGGATCGGCATTCACGGCGAGCCGGGACGGCAAAAAATTCCCATGGAGAACGCCGACGGCATCACCGACCGCCTGTTGGATCCGGTAGTCAGTGACCTCGGCCTCGGCGCCGGGGACAAGGTGCTCCTGTTCGTCAACGGCATGGGCGGAACCCCGGCGAGCGAGCTGTACATCGTGTACCGCCGGGCCGCGCAGAGGCTGGCGGAGCAGGGCGTCACCGTGGCACGCTCCCTCGTGGGCAACTACATCACGTCCCTGGAAATGCAGGGCTGCTCCATCACGATCCTGCGGCTGGATGACGAGATGACCTCGCTCTGGGACGCTCCCGTGCACACTCCCGCCCTTCGTTGGGGCGTCTGACCGTGGGGCTGGATGTCGGCTGGGCCGTGCGCTGGCTAACCCTTTCAGCGCAGGCCATGGCGGAGCACCGGGTGGAGCTGATTGAGCTCGACCGGCCCATCGGCGACTCGGACCACGGCGAGAACATGGACCGCGGCTTCAAAGCCGTCATGGACAAACTCGCCGAGGCTCCGCCGGAAACCCCGGGCGCGGCCCTGAAACTCACGGCCATGACGCTGATGTCCAAGGTGGGCGGGGCGGCCGGCCCGCTGTACGGCACAGCATTTCTGCGGGCCGCCACAGCGCTCGGCAGCACCTCAGACATCGACGCCGCCACTCTGGCCACCGCCCTGCAGGCTGCCCGCGACGGCATCGTCGCCCGCGGCAAGGCCGAATCCGGGGACAAGACCATGGTGGACGCGTGGACGCCCGCCATCGAGGCCGCCGCCGCCACGGCAGGCGACGGCGACGTCCGGAAGGTGCTTCTGGCTGCGGCGGAGGCGGCCGAGGCCGGCGCCGTGTCCACGGATCCGATGCTCGCCCGCAAGGGCCGTGCCAGCTACCTGGGGGAGCGCAGCATCGGCCACCGCGACCCCGGCGCCGTTTCCAGCGCACTGATCCTGCGGGCCGCGGCCGGAGCAGCCGAATGACAGTCCGGCTGGTGGTGGTCTCGCACAGTGCCAAGATCGCTGACGGCGCCGCCGAACTCGCCGCGCAGATGGCGCCGGACGTCCTGATCCTCCCCGCCGGAGGAACTGACGACGGCCGGATCGGCACCAGCCTGGAGAAGGTCATGGCCGCTCTTGAGCAGGCCTCGGGTGACGGCGTCGTGGTGCTGACCGACCTCGGATCCGCGGTGATGACGGCCGAGTCCGCGGCGGAGTTCGCGGCCGACCCGGATTCCGTGCTGCTCGCGGACGCGCCGCTGGTGGAAGGGCTCGTGGCGGCCGCGGTGGCCGCCCAGACGGGAGCCGATGCCGCGGCCGTGAAAGACGCGGCCGAGGCCGTCTACCGGCCCCCGGTCCACCCCGCCGAGGCCGAACACGTGCACCAGCAGCCGCCGGACGCGACGGGGGACTTCGAGCTCGTCAACCAGGCCGGCATGCACGCCCGGCCGGCAGCCAAAATTGCCGGCGGGCTGTCCGCCATGGACGCCGATGTGACGGTCAATGGCGCAGACGGCGCCTCCATGACGGAACTCATGATGCTTGCCGCCGGCAAGGGAACCGTCCTGCACGTGGAGGCCAGCGGCCCGGACGCCGCCAAAGCGGTGGGCTACCTGGAACGGCTGGTCGGCTCGGGGTTCGGAGAGCCGTAGGCGATCAGTGGAGTTCCGGCAGCACAGGAATGCGCCTGCGTGCTCCGGCGGAGTTTCCTCAGGCCGGAAGCCGGACGCCGCCCAGATGCAGTTCGGCGAGGCCGTCCCCGAGCAGGCCGGCCAGCGCGCGTTCCAGCTGCTCCGGAGCCGCGTTGAGCCGGTGCAGGGCCGCGAGCGGGATCGCGATTCCCTGCGGTTCGAAGCCCAGGTCCGCGGGGGCCCGGTAGAACAGCTCCGGCGCCACAGGGTCTTCCGCCAGCCGCAGGACGGCCATCACGGCGCCTCGCACCTGCCGGTCTGTGCCGTGCCAGGCCTGTCCCTTGGGCGTGTATGTCGGCGCCGGCTCGCCGGCGGCAAGCCAGGCGCACGACTCACGGACCGGGCACTGCCCGCACTTGGGGGCCCGCGCGGTGCAGACCGTTGCACCTAGTTCCATGACGGAGGCATTCCAGCGCACCGAGGCGCCGGGGTCCGCGGGGAGCAGCGATGCCGCCAGCCGCATTTCGGCCGCTGTCAGTGCCTGCGAGGGCAGGGCCGAGCCAAGGACCAGGCGCGCGTGGACCCGGCGGATGTTGGTGTCCACCACTGTTTCTCGGCGCCCGAACGCGAAGGCCGCAACCGCCGCCGCCGTGTAGCTGCCAACCCCCGGCAGTTCCAGGAGTTCGGCGTAGGCGCCGGGAACAAGCCCGCCGTGGCCGTCCCGGATGGCGGCGGCGGCCGCATGCAGACGCAGGGCGCGCCGGGGGTATCCAAGCCGGCCCCAGGACCGGACGGCCTCGCCGGCTGGCTCCCCGGCCAGATCGGAGGGCTCCGGCCAGCGGCGCAGCCATTCCTCCCAGACCGGCAGGACCCTGACTACCGGGGTCTGCTGGAGCATGACCTCGCTGACCAGCACGCCCCAGGGCGTGCACTCCGGCGCCCGCCACGGCAGATCCCTGGCGTTGGCCGCGAACCAGTCATCCAGGGCGGCATGCAGCGCGGGCAGTTCGGCGGCGCCGGGAAGCGGCGCGGCGGGCAAGGGTTCCGGCAATGCCGCGGCGGAGGGGGTGTGGGCTAGAGTTTCGATCCATTCAGCGTAATAGATCTGGCTAGGAGAACGTTCCGGCTGCGCGTTCAGCGGCGTGGTCGGCCGCCATAGCCCGCGCGGTTCTCTAGGCTAGAGGAATGGTTAGGCAAGGCAGTTCAGGCAGGGGCGGTTCACGGCCGTTGGGTTCCGGCGGAAAGCAATCCGCGCGTACACCCGGCCGGCCCCCGCTCAGCCCGGTGTACCGCCGTCGACGGCTGATTGCGGGCGTGGTTCTGCTGCTCCTCATCGCACTGGTCTTCGGCGGCTTTGCCGCCGTCTCGAGCGCCATGAGCGCCGGGCAGCCCGCCGGCAGCCAGCCGGCCGATGCCGGAACCGCGGCGGCGAGCCAGCCGACCGACTCTGCGCCGCCCAGCCCGGAGGCATCCGGGGACCCGTCGGCCACATCCTCGGCCACAGCTGGCGAGGGCTGCGAGCAGAATCTGGTGACTGTTACCGCCGCCACCGACCAGCAGGTCTACGCCGCGGGTGAGAAGCCGCTGCTCAGCCTCAAGGTCACCAATAACAACAAGGTCCCGTGCGAGGTCAACATCGGTACCTCCCAGATGGAATACATGATCACCAGCGGCTCGGACCGGATCTTCTCCTCCATGGACTGCCAGGCGGCGAGCACGGACCTGATGAAGACCATTGCCCCGGGCAAGAGCGAGACCGCGAACTTCCTCTGGCAGCGCAACCGCACGGTGCAGGGCTGCGAAGCGGTTGAGGCCAAACCCGGCACCGGCGGCGCCTACTACGTCTTCACGGCCCGGCTGGCGAACAAGACCAGTCCCAAGGCCGTGTTCCAGCTCAACTAGATCCCTTCGAAGAAACCCCGTCGACTTCCGCAAGTGCCCTTTGGGCCCGCGAAAGGGCGGTTACGGGGCAACCGGCGGGTAGTAGGGGCCCAGGGAGCCCGGGCGTAGCTTCTGACGGCGGCCCGGACCTATGCTGGGCGCATGACGCTCCGGCGGTCCCTTGCCTGGCTGACAGTCCTGCTGCCGGCGCTCGCGCCGGTTTCCGGGTGCGCGAGGGTTTGCCCGGCCATTGCGTGGACGCACTTCGTTACCGTGGTCCTGGACGGAGATCCCCGGAACGTATCTTGGGTGCAGCTGTGCACTCCGGCCGCGTGTTCCCGGCCAGGGGAGAGCCCTGTACCGCAGACCGTACTCCCGTCCGCGGCCCCATCCGGGGCCAACGGGCTGGGATTCCCGCCGGGTGGTGGTCCCACGGTGCGTCGCATCACGGTCGAGAAGATGGGCCCGGAGCGCTGGCGGTTTGGGTTCGACGTCGATGCTCCCGGGTCAGTGACCCTCCGTGCCCTGGACGCGAGAGGAAAGACCCTCACGGAGCAGAAGATGTCCCTGGTCTGGCAGCGGACCGGCGGAACCGACGAATGTGGCGGGCCGGAGACAGCATCACCTGTCACCCTGACCGTCAAGGCCCAGCGCTGACAGCCGCCGGATAGACGGAACTCCCGTGCCGCAGCCCCAAACCGGTGGAGGTTAACGGCGGGATCAGAGGAAACGGTCCAGCAGGCTGGCCTCGGCCATGCGGCTCAGGCCCTCCCGCACGGTCCTGGCGCGCTGGTCACCGATCCCGTCCACGGTCATGAGGTCATCGATCGTGGCGGCCATCAGGAACTGCAGGCCGCCGAAGTGGTCCACGAGCCGGTCGGCGACCGCCTTCGGGACGGCTTTGAGACCGGAGAGCAGGCGGTAGCCGCGCGGCTGTACGACGGCGTCGAGGTTGGCCTCGCCGCCGGCGAAGCCGACGATCCCGGCAATCTTGCCGAGGTCGATCAGCTCGGTCGGGCCCAGGCTGACGAGCGCTTTTACCGCGTTGTCGATGTCCTCAGCGGTTGCGTGCGGGCCCGAGTAGTCGCGGATGATGACGTCGCTGCCCGGGCCGCGGCCCACGGTGAGCTCGTCCAGCTGCAGCGACAGCAGGCGGCCGTCCTCGCCCAGTTCCAGGACGTACTGGGAGATTTCCTCGGAGATCCTGCGCACCATCTCCTGGCGCTGAAGCGTCACCGCGACGTCGCGGACCGTGACCATGGCCTCGATTTCCAGGGCGGACAGCGAGCTGGTCACCTGGTCCAGGCGCGAGCGGTAGCGTTCCAGGGTTGCCAGGGCCTGGTTGGCGCGGGCCAGGACCTTCTCCGATCCCTCCAAGACGTGGCGCAGCCCGTTCACATACAGCGCGATGATCTGCATCGACTGGCTTACCGAAATGACCGGTACGCCCGTCTGGATTGCCACGCGCTCGGCGGTGCGGTGCCGGGTGCCCGATTCCTGCGTTTCGATGCTCGAGTCCGGGACGAGCTGGACTGCTGCCCGGAGGATGTTGCTGGCATCCTTGTCGCAGATAATGGCCCCATCCATCTTGGCCAGTTCCCGGAGCCTGGTGGGGGAGAAATCGATGCCGATCTCGAAGCCGCCGGAACAGATGGATTCGATGGTCCGGTCGATGCCCAGCACGATCAGCGCCCCGGTCCGTCCGCGGAGAATGCGTTCCAGTCCGTCGCGGAGGGCGGTGCCCGGTGCCACTCTTCCCAGAGTCGCCTTGAGCGAATCTTCAGGGCTCCGAGCCATAGATATCCCTTCAAAGGTGCAGGCGCGTGCCTGCAGGTGCGCCGGTTTCCAGGGTCCACCGGCAGGATCAAAGTACTCAGTTCCCCGCTCTCCCAATGATAGGGGTAAAGCGGGGCCACTTCCGCACAGGCAAGCCCCAAAGTGGTCCATTTCGACGTGCCGCGGGAAGCCTCCGAAAGGGCCGCAGCGGGGCGTGCCCGGGACTGCACTTTTGGCAGTGCCTGGGTGGTGTTTGGCCGGTGTTTGGCCGGTGCCCCGCGCGGCGCGCGGCCGGGCCGCGGCCGCCGCTTCGTGCGGGGTTTGCGGCCTGCGATAAACTTGGATCCATGGGTGTTCCGCGGGTTCTCCGCGCCGTGACCCGTCCACAGCCGCAGCGAAAGTAGCAACGTGTCTCAAGAAGTCCTCAGCCCGGCCCGAGTCCAGGAGATTCACAAGCAGGCGGCCCGGCGCCGGACTTTCGCGGTCATTTCGCACCCTGACGCCGGAAAATCCACCCTCACGGAGGCCCTCGCGCTGCACGCCAAGGTGATCGGCACTGCCGGCGCCTCCAGCGGCAAGGCCAACCGCAAGGAGACGGTCTCGGACTGGATGCAGATGGAAAAGGATCGCGGCATCTCCATCAGCTCCGCCGCGCTCCAGTTCGCCTACCGGGACACCGTCATCAACCTTCTGGACACCCCGGGCCACGCGGACTTCTCCGAGGACACCTACCGCGTGCTCGCGGCAGTGGACTGCGCCGTCATGCTGGTCGACGCCGCCAAGGGCCTGGAAACCCAGACCATGAAGCTCTTCGAGGTCTGCAAACAGCGCAACCTGCCCATCATCACCGTCATCAACAAGTGGGACCGGCCGGGCCTGGACGCCCTGGCGCTCATGGACGAGATCACCGAACGCACTGGACTGCAGCCGATGCCGCTGACGTGGGCCGTGGGGATCTCCGGCGATTTCCGCGGCGTCTGGGACCTGCGCAACGACCGTTTCGCGCAGTTCAAGCGCAACAACGCGGGCGCCAACATTGCCCTCACCGAGTACTTCACCCCGGATGAGGCCGCGGCCAGCCAGGGTGTTGACTGGTCCAATGCCATGGACGAGGCCGGACTGGTCATCGAATCCAACCTGGCCTTCGACGTTGAGGCCTTCCACGCCGGCGAGGCGACGCCCATCCTCTTCAGCTCGGCCGCGCTCAACTTCGGCGTGAAGGAAATCCTCGACGCCCTCGTCGATTTCGCCCCGCCGGCTGCCCCGCGGCCCGACGTCGACGGCGATCCCCGCCCTGTCGACGCCCCGTTCGCAGGCTTCGTCTTCAAGGTCCAGGCCGGCATGAACAAGGCCCATCGCGACCACGTCGCCTTCATCCGCGTCTGCTCCGGCATGTTTGAGCGCGGCATGGTGGTCACCCAGGGACGGACCGGCAAATCCTTTGCCACCAAGTACGCCCAGCAGGTCTTCGGCCGCGAACGCGAGGTGATCGACGAGGCATTCCCGGGCGACGTGGTGGGTCTGGTGAACGCCTCCTCCCTCCGCGTGGGCGACAGCCTGTTCCTGGACCAGCCGGTCGAGTTTCCCGCGATCCCGCTGTTCGCCCCGGAACACTTCCAGGTGGCGCGTTCCAAGGACCCAAGCCGCTTCAAGCAGTTCCGCCGCGGCATCGAGCAACTCGAGCACGAGGGCGTCATCCAGGTGCTCCGCTCCGACATCCGCGGTGACCAGGCGCCCGTCCTGGCCGCGGTCGGCCCGATGCAGTTCGAGGTGGTCGAAGACCGCATGGCCCACGACTTCAGCGCGCCCATGCGGCTGGAGCGCCTGCCGTACTCCATCGCCCGGATCTCGACGGCGGACGCCATGCCGGCGCTGGCCAACGTGCCCGGCGCCGAGGTCCTCTTGCGCTCCGACGGGGAATACTTGGCCCTCTTCAACGACGTCTGGGCCCTGCGACGGATCGAAAAGAACCACCCGGATCTCACCTTGGTCCCGATCGGTACCAACAACCCCGCCAAATAGGGGCCCAAGGTCCGGCAGGAAGACCGCCCGAAGGTCTTCCTGAATCCCGATTCCGCGTTATCATAAGTAACCTTGCTTATTTCGCGGGCGCCGGTTCAGTTTTCCGGCTTGGACTGATCCGCCCGATTCCAGCGGCGGGCCCCATTCGAGGGACCACGTAAAACTCTTGACAACTATGGACTCCGGGTACCTGCTTAGCGGGCGCTACCGGATCGAAGAACTCATTGGCCGGGGCAGCCAATCGAGTGTGTACCGTGCCACGGACGAGGTCCTGGGACGCGATGTGGCCGTCAAGATCTTCCGGGACGGGGCCGTGGACGAGGAACGCACTCGCAGGCAAAGCGACGAAGTGCGGATCCTCGCAGGTATGGCCCACCATGCCCTCGTGACGCTGTTCGATGCCGGGGCCGACCTGAGCGACCCGAACCGCCGGCTGAGCTATCTCGTCATGGAACTCGTCCGTGGCCCCGACCTCCGCCGCCGCGCGGCCGAGGGTCCGCTGTCGGCGGCCCACATGGCGCTGATCGGACACGATCTCGCCGACGGCCTGGCACACATCCACCACCACGGCATCGTCCACCGGGACATCAAACCGGCCAACATCCTGCTCGTGGACTACAGCGCCGAGGACCGGCGCCCGCGCGCCAAACTCAGCGACTTCGGTGTCGCCATCACCATCCGCGAAGGCCACCACGGCGACCCGGACGACAGTTCCGGCACCCCGGCCTACCTCAGTCCAGAACAAGCCGCCGGCGAACCGGCCGGCCCCGCCAGCGACGTCTATTCGCTAGGGCTGGTCCTCCTCGAAGGCTTGACCGGGAAAATGGCGTACCCCGGCGCCCCGATTCAGTCCGCCCTGGCCCGGCTGCTTGGCGACCCGGACATTCCCGAAGGGCTTGCGCCCATGTGGGTGGCCCTGCTGACGTCCATGCTGGACAGGAACCCGGCGGCCCGGCCGCCGGCCAGAGAAGTGTCCCTGGCGCTGCGCCAGGAAGCCATCAACGGTGCCGGACGCCACCGTCGGGACGCGGCCCCGCTGCTGACCGATGAAGAAGGCCGCATGCAGGCGGTGCAGCGGTACAAAATATTGGATACCCCGGAGGACGGCGCTTTCAACCGCATTGCTGCGCTGGCTGCGCGCATCTTCTCGGTGCCCATGGCGATCGTCAGTGTGGTGGACCATGACCGCATCTGGTTCAAGGCCCACCATGGCCTGGACGTCACGGAGATTGGCCGCGACCCCGGGTTGTGCGCCTCCGCCATCATGCAGGGTGAGACCTGGATTATCCGGGATGCCACCCATGATGCCCGGACGCTGACCAACCCGCTCGTGGCCGGCGAGTTCGGCCTGCAGTTCTATGCCGGGGTGCCGTTGCGAACGCGGGACGGCTACAACCTGGGCACCTTCTGCATCCTGGACCGTGAGCCCCGCGAGTTCAGCGAGGAGGACACTTCCGCGCTGGAGGACCTGGCGGCCCTCGTGATGCATGACCTGGAACTGAGGCTCCACAGCCGGCAAGTGCTCGCCGGCTAGTTTGCGGCGGTGCCGCCGGTCACCTGGTTCGACGCCGGCCCACCGCCCCCCGTCACCGGTTGCGGCGCGGGTCCGGCCTACCGCCGGCCGGCGTGCAGCGCCAGCTCGAGTTCAAAGCGCGCCGTCGGGTCCTCGAGGGCCTCGCCGAAGAGTTCGCGCAGCTGCGCCGCCCGGTAGCCCACGGTCTGCGGGTGGATCCCGAGCTCGGCGGCCACCGGGGCCCGTTGGCCCCAGTGCCGCAGCCAGGACAGCAGGGTTTCGGCCAGCCGCTCCCGCTGGGCCGGGCGGAGCCCTTCCAGCGGCGCCAGCCGGCGGTTGGCCAGCTCGGTGATGGCCGAGGGTTCCGCTCCCAGAATCACCTGCGCCAGATGCTCGTCGGCCCAGATCGGAGGATCGTCCGGGCCCTCGCGCGGAGGCAGCGCCGCGGCCGCCAGCACGGCCAGCCGCAGTGAATCCGGAACCCTTTCCCAGCCGCCATAGGGCCCCACAGAAGCTCCGCGGCCCTTCAGTGCGCGGTCCAGCTCCTCCCGGGCGGACCGCGACTTCCGCGCCGGGACCAGGGCGACGACGTCGGTCTCGCGCTCAATCACCAGGGTTCCGGGACCGAGCCGCAGCCGCAGCCCGACAGCCCGGTCCAGCGGGAGGATCACCACCGCCATGCGCTGCGGCAGGTTCCAGTCCGCCATCGCCGCCGTCTGGCGCAGGGCGGCCTCGTCGGCCTGGCCCCGCAGGAGGAGGTCCAGCAATTCGGTGCGCCGCCGGTCAACGGCTCCGGCGCGCTCGGACTGTTCAAAGGCGTAGGCCTCGGCGCTGACGGCGGACAGCTCGTCAATGTAGGCCAGGATCGATTCCCCCAGGTCCACCACGACGCCCTGGCCCAGGTGATGCTCCACGGAGACCCGGGACATCTCCCGGAACGTCACCCGGGCGCCCATCCGGTAGGCGCTCAGCAGGGCGTCCATACTCCGGCCCTGCCGGAACTCGCCGCTGCCCAACCCGGCCACCAGTTCCCGGCTTTCCTCGGACAATGCCGGCAGCCGGGTCCCCGGCAGTTGCAAGAACCGATCCAGGGCTGCGGCCACGCCCCGCCTCAGGCCCCGGCCGAAGCGGCCCTCGATGGGCCTTGCGTACGCGGGCACCAGCTGCGGGACGGCCTCGATGATCGCTTCGACAATGCCGGGCATCCTGGGGCGCAGCATGTCGCTGACTTCACGGGGCAGGGCCAGCCACGGAGGATCGTAGGCGGGAACGGAGCCGGAGGGCTCCCGGGAGGGGGAAGAGGTCATGGACAATCCAAGGAGTTGTTGCGGTGGGATAGTTTTCTTGAGTCGATCGTATGCCTTGGGTGAAGAAGTATGGCGCAAACTGACATAAGCTTATTGAATGATCCGGCTCCGTAAGCTGGCGCGCGCCGCATCTCTACTGACCACCCCCCTAGCTCCAGAAGACATTCTGTCGCTGTTCAATCCCGTGTTCTCCGCCCGCCAGTTGCGCGGCGTGGTCACCCGGGTGGTTCCAGAAACGGCCGATTCCGCCACCATTTTCTTCCGTCCCGGCCGCGGCTGGCAAGCACATCTTGCCGGTCAGTGGGCCCGAATTGGCGTCGAGCTCGACGGCGTCCGCCACTGGCGGTCGTATTCGCTCAGCGCCCCCGCCGGGCAGGACCCGGCAATCACCGTCACCGACATGGGTGCCGTCTCCGGTGCCCTCGTGCGCGGCACCAAACCCGGAGACGTCCTGTTCCTGGCGCCTCCGCAGGGCGATTTCGTCCTGCCGGAGCACCCGCGCCCGCTGCTTATGCTCACCGCCGGCAGCGGCATCACCCCGGTGATGTCGATGATCCGCACCCTCGTGCCGCACCGCCCCGACTCCGACGTCGTGCTCATTCACACCGCCCGCACCGCCGCGGACGCTATCTTCCGTGAGGAACTCGCCGAGCTCGCCGACCAGTTCCCCAACTTCAGGGTCACGCACTGGTTCACCGGAGACCGTGGCCGGCTGGACTTCGCTTCCGCCGCCGATCTGGACCGGCTTTGCCCGGACTGGCGCCAGCGCGCCGCCTACGCCTGCGGCCCGGAGGAATTCCTCAACGACACCGAAGCGCTGTGGGAAGCCGAGGCCCTCGATGCCCCGCCGGCCCCGGCCGCACAGGCAGCCACCCTGACCATCGAGCGCTTCACCACGAGCCTCGCCGCCGGTGCCGGGCACGACGGCGGACTGGTCACCTTCGAGGCCTCCGACCGCGAGGTCGAGGCCGACGGCGACACCCCGCTGCTCGACGTCGGCGAGGACGCCGGTGTCCTGATGCCCAGCGGCTGCCGCATGGGCATCTGCCACAGCTGCCTCATCCCGCTGCGCGCCGGCCATGTCCGGGACCTTCGCACGGGCGAAGTGCACGGCGAGCCGGGCCAACTAATCCAGACGTGCGTGTCGGCAGCCGCCGGCCCCGTTAACCTCGACCTCTGAGGAGTACCCGCATGACGATTATTTCCAACAAACCGGATCTATCCGGCGTCGACACCCCCGCGGACGCTGCCGCCGCAAGCGGCTCCACCGCAAACGGTTCACCCGCAGACGCGTCCCCGGCCAAGCCGGGCACGGCCGCGAAGAGGCGGCCCGGTGCCCTCGCCGAGACCGGCAGCCCGCTGCTGCGCCCGCCCGCGGCCGCCCACCTCTCTGACGAGCAGGTTGCCGAGCTGGGCCGCGAACTCGACGCGATCAAGGACGACATCCTCGCCAAGCGCGGCTCCTCCGACGCCGCCTACATCCGCCGCATGATCAAGATCCAGCGCGCGCTGGAGATCTCCGGCCGTGCCGCGCTCCTGATCAGCAAGAACAAGCCCGCCTGGATCGCCGGCACCACGCTGCTGAGCTTCGCGAAGATCCTGGAAAACATGGAACTCGGGCACAACATCCTGCACGGTCAGTGGGACTGGATGCGGGACCCGGACATCCACTCCACCACGTGGGAGTGGGACTTCGTCACCCCGGCGCGCTCCTGGCAGCACACCCACAACGATCTCCACCACCGCTGGACGAATGTGGTCGGCAAGGACAACGACGTTGGATACAACCTCCTGCGCATGGACCCCCAGCAGGAATGGAAGCCCTTCAACCTGGGCAACCCGCTCTACAACGCCCTGCTGGCGCCCGTCTTCGAGTGGGGCATCGCGATCTACGACCTCGAACTCGTCGACTATCAGGAGGGCCGGAAGTCCAAGGAGGCCCTGACCAAGGACCTGAAGGCCCTCGGCCGCAAGGCCCTGAAGCAGTTCACCAAGGACTACGCCGCCACGCCCGCCGTCGCAATGCTGACCGGTTCCGGCAAGCAGGCCCTCTACGGCACGCTGACCGCCAACGCCGTCCGCAACGTGTGGGCCCACGCCGTAATCTTCTGCGGCCACTTCCCCGAGGGCACTGACACCTTCACCGAGGAAATGGTCGAAGGCGAGACCCGCGGCGACTGGTACGTGCGGCAGATGATCGGCTCCGCCAACATCTCCGGCTCCAAGTTCATGCACCTCATGACCGGCAACCTCTCGCACCAGATCGAGCACCACCTGTTCCCGGACCTGCCGTCGAACCGTTACGCCGAGGTGGCGCCGAAGGTGCAGGAGATCTGCAAGCGGTACGGACTGCCGTACACCACGGGTCCGCTGCTGAAGCAGGTCGGCTCCACCTGGGCCAAGGTCTTCAAGCTGGCCCTGCCTTCCAAGAAGGCCTAGCACCCAGACCTAGCACTCAGACCTGGCGCCCAGACCCGGCGCCTGGTTCGAATGACTGAAGAAGGGGTGCCTGCCATTGCGGCAGGCGCCCCTTTTGCATGTGGCGGAGCGGGCGGCGGCCGGTACTCGGTTCGGCCCGACGCTCCATCCCGGTTGCCTGCGCCGGTTCGGTCCGGCGGGAACGGGCAGCCCCGGTTTTCCGGGCGGCCCCAGGCCCCGGCGGAGAAGCAACCGGGCAGGAACGCCACGCCAGGGGTCAGGACTTGCTCGCGACACCGAGAACGTGCGCCAGCGGCGGGTTACCGCGAAGGGCCGAGAACCCGAAGCGCTCCAGGCCCTGCACGGCCAGACCCGCCCTGGCGATCACGGCGGCGGTGTCGCGGTTCGGGTGGCACCCGCCCGCCACCCGGCTCCAGAGCGGGGTAACCAGATCTTCGGCCACGCCCAGGATGCGGTGTGCGGAGCGGACGTGTTCATAGAACAGCAGCAAGCCGCCGGGCCGCAGGACCCTGACCACTTCCGCCAGGACGACGGACTGTTCTGCCACGCTGCACAGCACCAAACTGGAGACGACGACGTCGACCGAGGCGTCCGCGACCGGCAGGGACTCCGCCACGCCGTCTTTCACCGTGACCGGAACCGGTGCCGTGCGGGCGGCGGCCAGGGCAAGTCCGCGGAGCGTGGGATCGGGTTCGAGGGCCAGCACGCCCGTCACCGCGGCGGGGTAGAACGGGAAAGTGGCACCGTAACCCGCCCCGATTTCGACGACCGCACCGTGCGCCGGTTCCACCAGACGCCGGCGGTGCTCCGCCGCGCCGCGGGCGTCCATCCGCGGACCCGCGCGGGCAAAGGCTCTCCCGAATGCGGGCACGCGGCGGTTGGTTTCCGGCATGGGGGCCTCCAGCCGGTCAGCTGGCCGCTGCCGGATTGAGCCTGAGCCTGCGCAGCAGCTGGGCGTTCAGGGCAACAATAACGGTCGAGGCCGACATCATCACGGCGCCCGCGGCAGGGGAGAGGACGATTCCCGCGAAGGCGAGGACCCCGGCCGCCAACGGCACCGAGACGACGTTGTAGCCTGTGGCCCAGACGAGGTTCTGCCACATCTTCCGGTAGCTCGCCTTGGACAGATCAAGCATCGACAGGACGGCCCGGGGATCGTTGCCGGCCAGGACCACGCCGGCGGATTCCACCGCCACATCCGTGCCCCCGCCAATCGCAATCCCCACCTCGGCACGTGCCAGCGCGGGGGAGTCGTTGACGCCGTCGCCCACCATGGCCACTTTCAGTCCGCGGCCCTGCAGTTCCGCCACTTTCTTGTCCTTGTCGGCCGGGAGGACCTCGGCGAAGACCTCATCGATATTGAGCTCTTCCGCCACTGCCCGGGCCACCTGCCAGGCATCGCCGGTGATCATGGCCACTTTGATGCCGCGCGCCTGGAGGGCCCGGACGGCCTGACGGGACTCGGGCCGGACGGCGTCCTCGAGACTGACCGCGCCCAGGACCGTGCCGTTGTCCACGACGTGGAGCACTGCGGCTCCTCGCTCAAGCCAGGCCCCGGTGGCGGCGGCCAAGGCCGGGGGTTCGTGCAGTCCGAGTTCGCGGAGCAGCGCCGGGCCGCCCACCTGGACGGTGCGGCCACGGACCGTGGCGCGGACGCCGCGCCCGGTCAGCGAGGTGAAGCCCTCCGCAGCCGGGATGTCCAGCCCCCGGTCCCGGGCGGCGGCAACGATCGAACGGGCCAGGGGATGCTCGCTGTCCGCCTCCACGGCGGCGGCGAGTCCGAGAACTGCGTCCCGGGCGTCCCGGCCGGCGGCTGTGCCTGTGCCGTCGGCGGCCGCGACCTCCTTGAGTTCCGGCTCGCCCTTGGTCAGGGTTCCGGTCTTATCGAACAGCACGACGTCCACTGTCCGCATGCGTTCGAGCGCCATCCGGTTCTTGATCAGCACGCCTGCCCGGGCTGCCCGTTCGGTGGAGATCGCGATGACCAGCGGGATGGCGAGCCCCAGGGCATGCGGGCAGGCGATCACCAGCACCGTAACCGTGCGCTCAACGGCGTCGGGCATGCTGCCGAGCAGGGTCCAGACGACAAAGGTGATAACACCGGCCCCGGCGGCGAAGTAGAACAAGAATGCGGCGGCACGGTCCGCGAGGGCCTGGGCACGCGAGGAGGAGGCCTGGGCCTCGGCCACGAGCCGCTGGATCCCGGCGAGGGCGGTGTCCTCGCCGATGGCCGTCACCCGGACGCGGATGCTGTTGTCCGTGGCGATGGTCCCGGCGACCACCGGGTCGCCGGGGGAGCGAAGGACGGTCTTCGACTCGCCCGTGATCATCGATTCATCGAATTCGGCCTGCCCCTCGATCACGGCTCCGTCCGCGGGCATCCGCCCGCCGGAACGGACCAGGATGGTGTCGCCGCTGCGGAGTTCGGACACGCTGACCGCCTCGGTGCCGGACCCGGTAATGCGTTCCGCCTCGTCCGGAAGCAGCGCAGCGAGGGCGTCCAGGGCGCCCCGGGCCGAGCCGAGCGCGCGCATCTCGATCCAATGGCCCAGGAGCATGATGTCCACCAGCAGGGCCAGTTCCCACCAGAAGTCGAGGTCGAAGCCGCCGATCCCCAGCGTGGTCACCCACGAGGCCGTGAATGCGACGGTGATGGCCATGGCGATCAGCAGCATCATCCCAGGCTTGCGGGTTTTCAGCTCATCCAGGCCGCCTTTGAGGAACGGCTGCCCGCCGTAGAAGAAGATGACAGTGCCCAAGGCAGGGGGAATCCAGGCGGAGCCGGGAAAAACCGGCGGCTGGTAGCCGAGAAGCTCCCCGAACATCGGGCTGAAGAAGACCACCGGTACGGCCAGGGCGAGGGTCAGCCAGAACCTGTTCTTGAACATCGCGACGCTGTGGCCGGCGTGCTGGCCATGGCTGTGCACCATGTGGTCATCGTCGGTGTGACCCGCAGCGGCCGGGACGGCCGGGTGCGGGGCGGGGCTGGCATGCGCCGGCCCGTGCGGGTGCTGGGGGACCATGCCCCGGGTGACGTCCGGACTGCCGTGCCGGTGTTCCATGATGCGTACTCCTGCAGGGTGGTGGGTCATATGCGGCTATTGCCACTCAAGATACCCCCGGGGGGTATCTTCCGCAAGGGGTTGCGTGCGTTAGTGGACCTCGATGGCGCCCATCATCCCGAGGTCCTCGTGGTCCAGGATGTGGCAGTGGTAGGCGGACCTTCCGGTGAAGTCCTTGAACGCGACCCTGACGCTCACCTGTCCGTTCGCCGGCACATTGACCACGTCCTGCCAGAGCGGAGAAACGGGGGCCACGCCATTGACCGCGATGATCTGCATCGGCCATACATGCAGATGAAACGGGTGGTCCATGGAGCTGGTATTGACCACGGTCCATTCCTCCACGCTGCCGGCTGCCACGGTGGTGTCGGTCCGGTCCGGGTTGAATGAGCGGCCGTTGATGGTGAAGGCCGCCATCCCGGTGCCGCCTCCGCCCATGCTGCCCATGCCGGCCGCCAGCAGGAACTGCCGGTGCGCGGCGACCGGGATGCGGCGCAGGTCCGCAGGGGCCGGCCGGGGCGGCAGACCGGCGGGGCCGGCTCCGGGCTGGCCCGCCACCTGGAGCGTTGCCAGGGAGACCTCCCCGGGCCGGTCCGCCGGGACCCGGCCGGCCGGTGCCCGGCGCATCATTCCTGGCATGCTGCCGCGGTCGTAGTAGGCGGCCCGGAGCACCGACTCGCCGGCCGCCATGGTTATGAGCAGGTCGGCCCGGTTCCCCGGTGCCAGGAGCACCTCGTCCACCGGTGCTGGAGCCTGGAAGTGCCCGGAGTCCATGCCGAGCAGCTGCATGCCCTGCCCGTCCAGCTGCAGCCGCAGGTAGCGGGCAACGCAGGCGTTGACCAGGCGCCAGCGCTCGCGTTGCCCGGGGTATGCGCTCAGCCGGGGATTGCTTTGGCCGTTGACGAGCACGATTGCGCCCTCCCGGCCTGCCATGCGTTCCGTCGGCGCGACCTTCCGGACGTTTCCCGCGGCGTCCAGATCCGTATCGGATACCACCAGGACACGGTCCATGGCGGCCGGAATGGGGATGGTGTCCTCGACGACGATGGCCCCGAAGAGGCCGCCGAAGATCTGGTCCGCGACCATGCCGTGGTGGTGTGGGTGATACCAGTAGACGCCGGGCGGGTGGTCGGCCGGCAGCCGGTATTCATAGTCGAAGGTTTCGCCGGAATCGACCCTGACAAACACATTGTCCCCGTTACCCTGCGGGGACACGTGGAGCCCGTGTACGTGGAGGTTGGTGGGTCCGGCCAGGCGGTTCGTTAGCCGGATGCTGAGCTCGTCCCCGGCGCGCAGGCGCAGGGTGGGGCCGGGGATGGCTCCGTTGTAGCCGAGGGCCGTCGCCTGACGGCCGGCAAGTTCCAGAAGGCCCCGGCCCGCCTGCAGTTCCAGTGCCAGGCGGCCGCCGGCGCTGCGCAGTTCGACCGGGTGCGTAAGCGCGGCTCCGGTCGCCGGTGCGCCGCGGGATGTCAGGGTCCAGGCGAGGCCCGCCGCGCCGGCCGCGGTTCCGGCCAGTCCAAGTGCGCCCACAAGCAGGGCCTCGCGGCGGCTGACGGGCTGCACTAGGACTCCTCGTCCAGCACCTTCAGGTTTTCGCGGTATTGCTCCACGGTGAGCTCGCCCCGGGCAAAGCGTTCGTCAAGGATCAGGCGGGCCGGAGAACGCCCGGGAGGAGAATCCGGCGCCGCGTTCGGCGGCGGGTAGGAGCCGGGCACGCCGCCCTGTCCGGGGGGAGGATACTGCCCCGGAGCATGCGGCCCCGTGCCCGGCGGAGCGCCCGGACGGTCATGGCGAAGACCGCCGGTGAGAAGCCGGACGGCCAGGATTACCAGGACAACAATCCCGGCCAGCATGAACACGCCCCAGAGCCACATCCAGCCGACCTGGTACCCGTAGTCCCACATCATGACGCATCCCTTCGCCGCGGCGGGCCCGGCCGAATCCTGCGGCCGGAACCTGCCCCTACGATCCCATCCTGCGCCCGCCGGGACCGCGGCGTAAGGGTCCTAAGTCGCTTCTGGCCCCGGCAGGTCCCGGCTTCCGGCGCCTCTTAGCTGATCAGCAGTCCCAGTGCCTCGGCCAGGTGGCCGACCTCCCGGACCGAGAAGCCCGCGGGAACCGGGCCGTGCCCGTTAGGGCTCGACGGAACCACAGCATGGGTGAAGCCGAGCCGATGCGCCTCCATGATGCGCTGGTTGATACCGGGGACCGGGCGGACTTCGCCCGCGAGGCCTACCTCCCCGAAGGCGATCAACCGCTGGGGGAGCGGCTTCCTGGCTTTCGCGGAGGCCACAGCCAGGGCCACTGCCAGGTCCGTCGCGGGCTCGCTGAGCTTGACCCCGCCGACCGTTGCCACATAGGAGTCGTCCTTGTTGAGCAGGCAGCCGGCCCGCTGCTGCAGCACGGCCAGCAGCATCGCCACCCGCGAGCTGTCCAGCCCGCTGGTAGCCCGGCGGGGTTGCGAGCTGGCACTCTCGGCGAGCAGGGCCTGGACCTCGGCCAGCAGCGGCCGTCGGCCTTCCAGGGTGACCGTGATGCAGGTCCCGGAGACGGGTTCCTTCGTCCGTGAGACGAACAACCCGCTGGGATCGGCGAGGCCCGCGATCCCGTCCTCGTTCAAGTCGAAGCAGCCGACGTCGTCGGTGGGTCCGTAACGATTCTTGACGGCGCGCAGCAGCCGCAGCCGCGAGTGCCGTTCGCCCTCGAACTGGCAGACGACGTCCACGAGGTGTTCGAGCAGGCGGGGCCCGGCAATGGAGCCGTCCTTGGTCACGTGCCCCACCAGCAGCGTGGTCATGTTGCGGCGCTTGGCCGCGGCGATCAGGGAGGCCGCAACCTCGCGCACCTGGGACACGCCTCCCGCGCTTCCCTCGACGTCGGCGCTGCTCAGGGTTTGAACGGAGTCCACGATCAGCAGCCGCGGCTCAAGCTTCTCCACCTGCCCCAGCGCCTGTCCCAGATCCGTTTCGGCGGAGAGGTACAGGGATTCGGCCACGGCGTCGATCCGGTCCGCACGGAGTTTGACCTGGGCGGCGGATTCCTCGCCGGTGATGTACAGGACATCCTGGGCGGTGCGGGCGAACTTGGCGGCGACGTCCAGCAGCAGCGTGGACTTGCCCACGCCGGGTTCGCCCGCGAGCAGGATGACGGCGCCGGGGACCAGGCCGCCGCCGAGCACCCGGTCCAGCTCGTCCACCCCGGTGGGCAGGAAGGCCGCCGTAGTGGCGTCGACCTCGGCGATCCGGCGGGCCGGTTCCAGGACAGTGGTGGCCGCCGTCGTCCGGGCGACGGCGGTGCCGGTCTCCTCGACGCTGCCCCACGCCTGGCATTCGCCGCAGCGGCCCACCCACTTGGCCGTTGTCCAGCCGCATTCGGCGCATTTATAGCCCGGTGCCTTCGGCCCCCGGGAAGTCTTCGTAGCCATTGGTCCACACTATCGGTGGCCGCCGACAAGAAAGGGCACCCGCGGGTCGCGGGGGGAGGGGGAGGGCCGGGGTGGAAGGACCGGCCCGCCCCTTCAGGTCGCCTAGAGCGGGGGAAGGATGTCCCGGGCTTCGCCGGAATCCACGCCGGCGGCCTCGAGCAGGTCCACCATGAGCGGGCGGAACAGCATGACCACCGTTTCGCCCTCGAGCCGGTGGACGTCCAGTATCCGGGGGTGCAGGCGGCCGGCGATTTCCCGTAGCTCGGACCTGGCCGTCCGCAGGTGGGCGCGGCGGGTGCCGTCGTGCACCTCGGCCAGGCCCAGCGAGAGCTCGTCGACGGCCGCGGCGGTCTCCCGCAGCACCTCGGCGATGTTCTGGGTGGCCTCGTCCGAGAGCGCGGCATGGTTAATGGCGCTGGTCAGGCGGCGGGCGAAGACCCGGCTGTTCCGCAGCGCGAGGTCCAGGTAGTCCAGCGACTGATCCATCCGGTCCAGCTCGTCCCGGTGCCGCCGGTAGGCCGGTGCCAGTGTGGCCACTTCGCCGGAGGCGCGCAGGGACTGGCGCATGGCGTCGATGAGGGGCTGGCAGTTCCGGCCGCGGATCAGCGCGTGCCAGGCCTGGGTCGCGTCGCTGTAGCTCAGCGCCGAGGCGCATTCCCGCAGCACCTCGGCGAGCTCGTGGAGGAGCTTTTTCACGTCGCTGCGGGGCTCCCGCCGGGGGTCCTTGGGCACGAGGACGGTCATCAGGAGCGCGAATACCCCGCCCACCACGGCGTCGATGCTGCGGGTGAAGGGACCGCCCACCGGGGCGGGCAGGAGCACCACCAGCACCGACTGCAGGCCCAGTTGGGTGGTGAAGATGGTCCCGCTGTCCAGGAACCGGGCCAGCAGGATGGAGAACAGGAGAACGACGGCGGCCTGCCAGATGCCGGAGCCCAGCCAGTGCAGCAGC
Organism: Arthrobacter oryzae; assembly: GCF_003634095.1. Taxonomy (GTDB): domain Bacteria; phylum Actinomycetota; class Actinomycetes; order Actinomycetales; family Micrococcaceae; genus Arthrobacter; species Arthrobacter oryzae. The sequence continues at coordinate 197,307 of NZ_RBIR01000003.1, read as the reverse complement.
AGGTCTCCCACCACGATGCCGAGCGTGCAGCCCAGCCCCACCTCGATGACGCGGCGCAGCCTGGGGTCGCGGGAAAACCCGAGGGCAATCAGGGAAGACGTGGCCGCGAACAACGGCCCGGTGTGGCCGAGGACGTATTCGGCGAACGCGTAGGCGCCGACGGCGCAGGTAGTCATCTGAATGGCCGGGACCAGGGAGTTCCGGCTCCGGACAATGCCGGTGCGGACCCGGCCGCGCAGGAATCGTGCGCTTGCGGAGAGTCCAGTCGCGGAGGCCATGTCCTCCAGTCTATTTGCTGCCCCATGGGCTGGCCGTTCACGGCAGGACGGACCGGCCGAAACAGCGGGTCCCTACCACGGGCAGGCCTCAGTACCCGGTTGCGCTCTACGTCTGTGACGCGCCGAGCGCAATGGCGGCATGGCAGTTGTAAGCCAATGGTCCGGCGTCGTTAACCCGCCGTTCACCTTGGACCGCAATTCTCTTCACCTGGGGCACCTACCTTCAGTAAAGGTACAAACCGTACGCATCCCTGCTGGCCTTCTCCGGCCCGGCACGCACAGCCCTGAAAGGGGTATATAAGTGAAGGCACTTCGCTTCGGCCGCAACGCGGCTATCGCTGTAATCGCCGCCGGCGCACTCGCGCTGACTGCTTGCGGTTCGGACAACGCAACCAACTCGACCCAGCCCGCAGCGCCGGCCGCCTCGGGTCCCAAGGTCACCGGCACCCTGACCGGCGTTGGTTCCACCGCCCAGGGCGCGGCCATGGATGTGTGGAAGACCAACTTCGCGTCCGCGAACCCGGGCGCCACTGTGCAGTACTCCCCGGACGGCTCCGGCGCCGGACGCAAGGCGATCCTCGACGGCTCGGCCCAGTTCGCCGGTTCCGACGCCTACCTCAAGGATGAAGAGCTCGCCAGCTCCAAAGACAAGTGCGGCCCCGGCGGAGCCATCGACCTCCCGGTCTACATTTCCCCGATCGCCGTGGCGTTCAACCTGCCGGGCATTACGGATCTGAAGCTCGATGCTGCCACCGTTGCCAAGATCTTCCGCGGCCAGATCGCCAACTGGAACGACCCCGCCATCGCGGCCCTGAACCCGGGCGTCCAGCTGCCGGACCTCAAGGTAACGCCCGTCAACCGCTCGGATGACTCCGGCACCACCAGCAACTTCACCGACTACCTGTCGGCCGTTGCGCCCCAGGTTTGGACCGACAAGGCTTCCGGCGTCTGGCCCTCGAGCCTGAAGGGCGAGAACGCCAAGGGCACGTCCGGCGTCGTCAAGACCGTCACCGACACCCCCGGTGCCGTGACCTACGCTGACGACTCCGCTGTGAGCGGCAAACTGGGCACCGCGCAGATCAAGGTCGGCGACTCCTTCACGAAGATCTCCCCGGAGGCTGCTTCCAAGGCAGTCGACCAGGGCAAGCCGGTTGAGGGCCGCAACGCCAACGACCTCGCCATCAAGCTGGACCGCAAGACCACGGTCGCCGGCGCCTACCCGATCGTTCTGGTGTCCTACCACATCGTCTGCACCACCTACGACACGCAGGCCACCGCTGACCTGGTCAAGGCCTTTGTCAGCTACGCAGCTTCCGACGCCGGGCAGAAGGCCGCCGCCGACTCCGCCAAGTCGGCACCGCTGTCCGCGACCCTGCAGGGCAAGGTCAAGACGGCCCTCGAGGCCGTCAAGGGCAAGGCCTAGGGATACATTGCGCCGCAAGGCATAGTGGAAACACCAGCCTGACCAAGGTTCCCTGTTCCGAGAAGGCGGTCACCGACCGTCCAACCGGGGCAGGGAACTGACGCATTTGTTCCATACATCTGGATTTGCCGGGCACCGGCCGCGGAGGCCTCCGCCGCCGGTGCCCGGGTTACCACCCAAACCGAAGGACCGTGAAGTGACCACCACCTCCCTGACCAAGTCCCGGGGCGCAGGCCACACCGGCGACAAAGTCTTTTCCGCAGCCACCCTGGCAGCAGGGTGTCTGATCCTCGCCGTGCTCTTCGGTGTTGCCTTGTTCCTGGTCGTCCAGGCCCTCCCGGCCCTCACGGCTCCGGCCGACCAGATCCAGGGCGGAGCGGGCTTCCTTAGTTACATCTGGCCGCTGGTCATCGGCACGCTCATTGCCGCCGTGATTGCCCTTGCGATTGCCACTCCGGTCGCGATCGGCGTCGCCCTGTTCATCTCGCACTACGCCCCGCGTCAGCTCGCCGCCGGCCTCGGCTACGTAGTGGACCTGCTCGCCGCCATCCCTTCCGTGATCTATGGCGCCTGGGGCGTTGCGTTCCTCGCCAAGGAAATCTCCCCGGCCTACGACTGGCTGGCCAAATACGTTGGCTGGCTGCCGATCTTCCAAGGTCCAGCTTCCGCTACCGGCAAGACCATCCTCACGGCCGGAATCGTCCTCGCCGTCATGGTCCTGCCGATCATCACGTCCCTGACCCGCGAGATCTTCCTGCAGACCCCCAAGCTGCACGAAGAGGCCGCATTGGCCCTCGGCGCCACCCGCTGGGAGATGATTCGGATGACCGTGCTGCCCTTCGGCCGGCCCGGAATCATCAGCGCCGTAATGCTGGGACTCGGCCGTGCCCTTGGCGAGACGATGGCCGTCGCGCTGGTCCTTTCGTCAGGCGCCCTGACGGCCAGCCTGATCCAAACCGGCAACCAAACCATCGCCGCCGAAATTGCACTGAACTTCCCCGAGGCCAGCGGCGTGAAAGTCAACACTCTTATCGCTGCCGGCCTGGTCCTGTTCGTCATCACCCTCGGGGTAAACATGATCGCCCGCTGGGTCATCACCCGGCACAAAGAATTCTCGGGAGCCAACTAAATGACCTCCACCCTGACGCCGGTCCGGAAACGGTCGGCCCTCACTAAAGGCCAACTGCCCAAGGCCGCGCCCTATATCGTCCTGGCCGTTGCCCTCGTCCTCGCCGCCGCGATCCTGGCGCTGATCGGCTTCAACCCCTTCGGCTGGGCGGTTGTCTCCGCCATCCTCTTCACCGCCGGCCTGACCGGTTGGAGCGCCGCGGTGGAAGGGTCCCGGCGCGCAAAGGACAGGATGGTCACCTGCCTTGTAGTGGGTGCGTTCCTGATCGCGCTGCTGCCCCTCGTTTCAGTTATCTGGACCGTCCTGGTGAAGGGCCTTCCCGGTCTAATGGATCCCGGTTTCCTCTCCACTTCCATGAACGGCGTCACAGGGGCCTTTGACAACAAGGCCGTCGAGCAAGGCGCTCCCATAGTCGGCGGCATCTACCACGCGATCATCGGTACCGTCCTGATGACGGTTCTCGCGACCCTGATTTCCGTGCCCGTGGGCTTGATGACAGCGATCTACCTCGTCGAGTACGGCGGGGACCGTCCGCTGGCCCGTGCCATCACCTTCTTCGTGGACGTCATGACGGGCATCCCCTCGATCGTTGCCGGTCTGTTCGCCGCGGCCTTCTTCTTCGCGGTCGTCGGCCCGGGCACCAAGACGGGCGCCGTCGCCGCCGTCGCGCTGTCCGTGCTGATGATTCCGGTGGTGGTCCGCTCCAGCGAGGAAATGCTGAGGATTGTCCCCAACGAACTCCGGGAGGCGGCCTACGCCCTCGGTGTCCGCAAGTGGCGGACCATCCTCAAAGTGGTCCTTCCGACGGCGATCTCCGGCATCGCTTCCGGCATCACCCTGGCGATCGCCCGCGTGATCGGCGAGACGGCGCCAATCCTGGTTGCCGCGGGCTTCGCCACGTCGATCAACAACAACGTCTTCAGCGGCTGGATGGCCTCGCTTCCGACGTTCATCTACACCCAGATCCTGAACCCGACCTCGCCGTCCAACCCGGACCCGTCCAACCAACGTGCGTGGGGCGCCGCACTGGTCCTCATTATCCTGGTGATGCTGCTCAACCTCGTGGCCCGCTTGATCGCCCGCAGGTTCGCCCCCAAGGCCGGCCGCTAGGCCCCGCCGCCCCCGCCGTTCATACCTCCAGCAAGCGAAGGAACACCATGTCTAAGCGCATCGACGTCAAAGACCTGAACGTCTACTACGGCAATTTCCTGGCCGTCGAAGACGTCAACATCAACATCGACGCCAAGTCGGTCACGGCCTTCATCGGCCCCTCGGGCTGCGGCAAGTCCACCTTCTTGCGCACCCTGAACCGCATGCACGAGGTCATTCCCGGCGCCCGGGTTGAAGGCGAGGTGCTGCTGGACGGTGACAACCTGTACGGCCCCGGCGTTGATCCGGTGACCGTCCGCTCGCAGATCGGCATGGTGTTCCAGCGGCCCAACCCGTTCCCCACTATGTCCATCCGGGACAATGTGCTGGCCGGCGTGAAGTTGAACAACAAGAAGATCTCCAAGGGCGAGGCCGATGTCCTGGTGGAGCGCTCCCTCCAGGGGGCGAACCTCTGGACCGAGGTCAAAGACCGCCTGGGCAAGCCCGGCTCGGGCCTGTCCGGCGGCCAGCAGCAGCGCCTGTGCATTGCCCGTGCCATCGCCGTAGAGCCCCAGGTAATCCTCATGGACGAGCCCTGCTCCGCCTTGGACCCGATCTCGACGCTGGCCATTGAGGACCTCATCAACGAGCTCAAGGACCAGTACACCGTGGTGATCGTGACCCACAACATGCAGCAGGCGGCCCGCGTGTCGGACAAGACCGCTTTCTTCAACATTGCCGGCACCGGCAAGCCGGGCAAGCTGATCGAGTTCGGCGACACCCCGACGATCTTCAGCAACCCGACCGAGAAGGCCACCGAGGACTACGTCTCCGGCCGCTTCGGATAGCCCCCAACGCTTCCGGGCCGGCCATCGGCGAGCTGAGTGGTTTTGCGGGCGCCCAGTGGTCCTGGTCCGAGCTCGATTCGGTAAAGGAAATCCTCGTAAAGAAGTACATGGGGACGGGCCAAGAGGCCATCCGGTCCGTAGGCCTAAACACCGCCCTGGACGCAGTTGTCGTGGGAGTTCTTGGACGGCCTGATAGCCCGCTAAGGGACAACCCGACCGTGGTGGAAATAACCCACCTTTACGGGGACGTCGTCGTATTCAGGGAAACATCCCGGACAGGCGACGCGGTTGGCGGCTGAACGGCACTCTAGGAACCGGTCCTACAGCCCCGCCAACGGCGAGAGCGCCAGCTGCAGCACGAACGCTGCGGCGGCGGTGGCAACCGGGGTCAGGACCCAGAATGCCAGGATGCGGATGACCAGCCGGCGGTTGGTGACCGGGAAGCTCTGGTTGGCGCCGGCGCCCAGGGTTGCCGACGTCACGGTGTGGGTCGTAGAGATGGGCCAGTGCAGCCCGATCGCGCCCACGAGCAGAATCACCGAGCTATACATCTGCGCCACAAATCCGCGCAGGGGGTCGATTCGGGTCAGGCGGTAGCCGATGGTGTAGGAAATCCGCCAGCCGCCCGCCAGGGTCCCCGCGGCCAACAACACGGCTGTCAGCAGCGCCACCCACCCGGGCACGGACCCGCCGTCGGAAAACCCGGCCGCCAGAAGCGCCAGCACCACCACCGCGCTGGTGCGCTGGCCGTCCTGCAGCCCGTGGCCGAAGGCAACTGCGCCGGCAGCAATGGCCTGGGCGCGCCTCGACCGGGTGTTGACGACGTTGGGCGGCGTGTAGCGGGCTGCCCAGCTGGCGGGCCACACCAGCAGGTACGCGCCGGCAAAGGCGATCACCGGTGAGACCAGCAGCGGGAGCGCCACCTGGGACAGGAGCGAGGCGTCAACGCCGGTGACGGGATGGCCGCCGACGGCGACGCTCGCGACCCCGGCCCCGGCGAGCCCGCCGACCAGGGCATGAGTGGAGGAAGTCGGGATTCCGCGCCACCACATGTACACGCCCCAAAGGATGGCGCTGAGCAGCCCGGCCAACAGGATTGTGAGGCCGTTCGTGCCCGGCGGCAGCGACAGCCACGCCTGGCTGACCGCTAGGGCCAGCGCTGCGCTGAGCCCGGCGCCGATGAAGTTGAACAGGCTGGCCAGCAGCACTGCCACAGTCGGTGTCAGCGCACGTGTGCGCACGGCCAGGGCCACCGACGAGGACGCGTCCCTGAAGCCGTTGAGGAACGCGAATGCCCCGGCGCAGACCATCACCAGGGCAAAGAAGAAGATCATCAATTCAGGATTCCTTGACGATGATGCTGCCTACCTGGGTGGCGATCCGGCGCATGTCCTTCGTGACTTCCACCAGCTGGTTCGCGATGTCGCGGTTGCGTGCGTACTGAGCGGACTTCATTTCGCGCAGCATGTCCGCGACCCAGACCCGGTGGGTGCGTTCGGCACGCTTGGCCAGGCGCAGGATTTCGATCCAGTAGTCCTCGAGGTCATCCAGATTGTTCAGCTGCCGCATGGCCTCGACCGTGAGTTCGGCCTGCCGGCTGATGATTTCGAGCTGGTCCGCAGCGCGCCTGGGGAGCCGTTCCAGCTGGTAGAGGGACACGAGCTCGGCGGCGGCGTCGAGCTTCTCGATCGCCTCGTTGAGGTACCGGGATAGCGCGTACATGTCCTCGCGGGGCAACGGGTTCACGAAGCTGGTCCGCATATGCGTCAGGAGGGCGAAGTGCAGCTCCGCCGATTTGGCCTCGTGATTGTGCATGTCCTCCACCAGCCGGGCATGTTCGCTGGCCGGTGCGCCGAGAATTTCCGAGAGGGTTCCGGTTGCCAGCACAATCTGGCGCGCCATTTGGGCGAGCAGGGTCAGCCCGGCGGATTCCTGCGGAAACAGGCGCAGCTTCACGTGGTGTCACCGGTCTTCCGTGGAGAGTTTCGCGGGTGTCGTCGGCCAGCCGTGTGACTTGACGGAGACCAGCGCATACGCATCACTTTACCGTCCGTCCCCGGCCGGGAGCGGACGGGGACGCGGCATGGGACGTCGCAGGCAAAAACTCGGTCAAAGTCAGCAGTCAAAGGCGCAAGCCAGACGCAGGCAAAGGGCATGAAAATGGTGCCGAACCGGATACGCCTCTCGGCGGTAGGCCGCTCTAGGCGGCTAAATGTTGAAGCCCGGGGGTTTCGCGGTTCGGCACCGCTTTTAGTTTTCTACGTAGGCTCATTCAAGTCAACATTGACAGCTTGCGGGCGCCGTGCGTGCCCTGGGTATGGCTGCCTAGTCCAGTTCGCCCAGGCGCCACGCATTGGCGGCGTGCTCAAGGTCCTCTGCCGTCTTGACCAGAAGGTGGGAATTGCGGGTGAGCTTGCTGGCATGGCTCTCGTTGCTGTGTTCGGCGCCGTCGGCAAGGGTGGCCTGGCCAAGGGCCACCACCCGGCAGAACGCGGCGGACCGTTCGAGCGCGACGTCGAAGTCGCCGTCGAACGCCCCTGAGAGGATGGCGTCCGCCATGGACTTCATTTCATCCGCCCCCGGGGGTTCGGCGGCGCCGGCCACCACATGGGAGACCTGGGCCGTGTCCTTGCCTGCCTTGAAATAGACGGAGATCCGCTCGGGATCCTGGATGGTGGCGGCCCGCAGGGCGTACAGGCGCCACAGGGCGCCGGGAAGGGACCGGGCGGGGCTTTCGGCCCACATTTCGGCGATTGCCTCCAGGCCTTGCTCGTCGGCGAGCTTCACGAGCCGCCTGGTGACTTTGGGGTCGTCGCTGTCGCGGCCGCGGCGCACGAGGGCCTGGGCCGCCAGATGGGCCGCTTCCGAGACACGGGCGGGATCGGCCCCGCCGGCGAACGGTTCAAAGTCGATGGGCGCGAAGGGTTTCGGCTTGTGGTGCCGCGGTCCGGGGGCGCTTGCTCCTGCTTGCTCGCTCATGCCACCACGCTACTCCAGTGCCGCCGGGGAATCGAGGATCGGCCGGCGCCGCTGCGGGCGGCGGGCACGTGCTGTCGAAGCCGGTCGGGCGGGGTGAAAGATCCGGCCCGGGTGTGGGGTACAGTGTTAACGTCCAGAAATGGACTGGGCTGAAACGCGCCGCAGCCACGGATTTATCCGCTGGTTCGGAGCTGTCAGCTGGGGCCTTTAGCTCAGTTGGTAGAGCATCGGACTTTTAATCCGTGGGTCGTGGGTTCGATCCCCACAGGGCCCACTCTTTTATGAGAGTGGAAACCCCCGACTTCCTGGCAACAGGGAGCCGGGGGTTTTTTGTGTCCGGGAGCGCCGGGAGCGCCGGGAGCCCTGGGGCGCCTGGTTCAGTCGAGCTGTCCCGGACGCTGGACTGCAGCGGGCGAGATAGTACGGCGGCCTAGTTACCAGTTCCGCTAGGCTTGGCGGATGGACTCCCATGGCGCCCCGGACTCAGGGTATTGGTACGGCCCCGATGACCGGCTGGACCCACCTGCGGCCATCCTGCAGGCCCTCCGCGACTACAGGACCTCGGAAGTGGCAACCCGGCGTTCCACCCGTGACTCGATGGGAATGGGCGAGACCGACCTGCTGGCTTTGCGCTACCTGCTGCGGGCCAAGTCAACCGGTGAGGGCGTGGGACCCAAGGATCTCAGTCGCGTCTTGGGGATCACCACCGCTTCGACCACATCACTCATTGACCGGCTCGTGGCCAGCGGGCACGTCCGGCGCGAGCCGCACCCTACTGACCGGCGTTCACTCGTGATCGTACCGACGCCCGAGACGGACTCGGAAGTCCGCGCCACCCTCGGCGACATGCACCGGCGGATGATGACCGTGGCCGAGTCCATGACCGCTGAAGAGGCCCGGGTGGTCATTACCTTCCTGCGCCGGATGAGTGCGGCCATCAGCGAGGAGCGGCACTGATCCCGGCGTGCACCGCCGGATATCCAGCTCGTTTAACTAGTTAGCTGGTCTAGTTATATGTATGCTTACTACTTGTATCCCGCTATTGAACGAGAGTAGGCGACGTGACTGAATCCGCAACCCTTCCCGGGGGCCCCGGCCGCAGTCCCCTCCGCGCGTGGCAAGCTCCGGATGACGCCCGTTTGGCGGTGACGCTGCCGGGAACGACGCTCTCAGAAACGCCACCGCACGACGCGACGCTGCCGGGCTCGAGCCTTCCGGATGCGATGCTGACGGACGCCATCCTGACAGGCCGGACGCCGGACAGGCCGCGGCCCCGGGCCTCTGACAGCCCCGCCCCTCGGCACTGTGGCACACCCATGGAATGGCGCTCGCCGGAACCGGCCGCAATGTCCTCCTACTCGTTCGGACCCGCCGACCGTTCCATGACTCTGCCCGCCGTCTGGCGCTGCCGCTGCGGGTTCCAGCTGGACGGGATCGAACAGCGCGGGGTCGAACAGCCCGGGGTCGAACAGGGCGCCGCCGGCCCGGTGGCACACTACCCGCACAGCCGTTGAGGGCCCAGGCGGCGGCCCGGCCGGGCTTCGCAGGCAGCGTCCTTCCGGCACGACGACCCGCAGGCGGTGAGGGGTCCTTCCTGATCCACGAACTTCTGGGCCGGGGCGCCACCGCCACCGTTTACCGCGGCACGGATCTTGCCGCCCAGCGTCCCGTGGCCGTCAAGGTGGCCGAGGGGCCCGATGACCGGCATTCGCGCCGGATCCACGACGAAGCCCGGATACTGTCCGGGCTGAACCACCCGGCGATTGTGGCCTTCGTAGGCGAGGGGCACGTTCCGGACGGCTATCCGTGGGCGGGCCGCCCCTTCCTCGTGGAGGAATTCGCCTTTGGCGGGAGCCTGGCCGAACGGATCCACGGCGGTCCGGGAGACCCCCAGGAAGTTGCGGGCTGGGCCGCGGCTGCCCTTTCCGGGCTTAGTCACGTGCACGCACAAGGCTTTGTGCACCAGGACATCAAGCCCGCCAACGTTCTGCTCAGCTCGCTGCGCAGGTCCCCGGTCCGGATCGCGGATTTCGGCATTGCCGCTCCCGCGGGGAGTGCGCTCGAGCCAGGTTCTTCGTCGGGCACCGCGCATTACATGAGTCCGCAGCAGGCCAGCGGGGGACCTGCCGAACCGGCGACCGACGTTTACGCCCTGGGCCTGGTTCTCCTCGAATGCCTGACCGCAACCAAGGCCTTTCCAGGGACGCCTGTGGAGTCGTTGGTGGCACGAACTTTGCGGGGGCCGGTGATTCCCCGCGAACTGGGCCCCCGTTGGGTGTCCCTGTTGGCGGCGATGACGGCCATGGAGGCTGCCGACCGGCCCCTGGCAGCAGAAGCCTCCGCGGAGGCCGCGGGGATGGTGCGCCGCCCTGCGCCGCCCCTGCGGGACGTCGCCGCCGGGCTTCTCTTCGGCGCCCTGAAGTCGGCGCCCTCCGGCGCCGGGCGCCGGCCACTCAAACCTGTGGTGTGAGCCCGGCACGTGCCGGCACCAGCGCGGTGGGGGAGGGCACGTCCTGCCGGCCCGCGGCGATGCCCGGCAGCCCCGACGCCGGATCCAGCGGAAACGTGACGATGTCCCCGGAGCGTTCGTGGGCGACGTGCAGCCATCCGTCCCGGACCAGGTGATGCCGGGGCCAGTTGCCGCCGCTTGGGACATCGGCCACTGGACGCAGCGCCGCGCCGTCCTCGTCCACCTCCAGCACGCCGACCCGGTTCGAGCCCCGCACGCCCACATAGGCGTGCCGGCCCTCGGCCCCCAGCGCGATCTCGGCCGCCGAATCTCCGGGCTGTGACCCGCCGACGGTGGCAGGGCCGACGAAGCCGAGCCGAAAGTCCCCGGACTCCGGTGACATCACGGCCACGGCCACCTCAATTGAATACTCGGTCACCACAAAGACGTGCCCGCCCGGGTGCTGGACGAGGTGGCGGGGGCCGCTGCCCCGGGGCAGGACTACCTCGTGATCCAGGGCCAACGCCGGCGCCGGCGTCGATCGGACGTTCCAGATCCGCAGGAGGTCATGCCCCAGGTCGGTGGTCATCACGCGGCCGTCGGCAAGCATGAGCGCGGCATGGGCGCGGCTGGGCCGGCCTTCGCCGTCGGGAGCGTCGCCGTCGGGTGCGTCCCCGTCGGGTGCGTCCCCGTACGGGTCGCGGGACGGGGCGGCGGCGGTGCGGTCCACGATCAAGCCGCCGGCGTCGAGTTCGTAGGACAGTACCTGGCCGTCGCCCCAGCAGCAGACCACCAGGAAGCGGCCGGAAGGCTCGACGGCGGCATGGCACGCGGCGTCGCCGGCTGGCCATGCCGGGCCCGCGGGCTCCAAGCCGAACGATCCGGCGCGGCGGTAGGCCCTGACCGTCCGGGCGTGCTCGGCCACGGCATAAACGACGGGGAGCGAGGGGTGGACTGCAAGGAAGGACGGAGAATCGGCCGCCGCTGCGACACCCAGCCAGTGCAGGGTCCCGTCGGCTGCCGCGGAAACGGCGCCGATCCCGGTGCCGCTGCCGCCGGAATCCGCCGTGTGGGAGCCGGTCCAGATGAGGTCGTGTGCAGGGAGGGAATCCATGATGACATCCTGCCAGCCAAGCCCGGCATGACGTGGCCAACAGGCCACGCGAACAGCAATTGGCCGCGCGGTTCACCACGGCCCGGCGGTCCGCCTTCGCTAGCATGGGTAGTCCGAGCAGCTGCGGCAGAAGGAAGTGGGGCCGCTCCCATGCCAGCAATCCGTCCAAACTCCCACGAGGCCCTCACGTCCCGGCTCCGGGCAGCCGGCTGCGTGTTCGCCGAGGATGAAGCGCGCCTGCTGATCGCCGCCGCCCCTACGCCGGAGGCCCTCGAATCGATGGCCAGCCGCAGGGTCGCCGGCCTGCCGCTGGAACACCTTCTAGGCTGGGCGGAGTTCTGCGGCCTCCGCATCGCCGTTGACACCGGCGTCTTTGTGCCGCGGCGCCGGACGGAGTTCCTGGTGCGGCAGGCGGCAGCACTCCTGGACGCATGGCGCCGGGAATCGAGCGCCGCCGTCCCGTCGCCGGTCGTGATCGATCTGTGCTGCGGGTCCGGTGCGGTGGGCGCCGCGCTCGCCGCGCTGGCCGGTCCTGTCGAGCTGCACGGCGCCGACATAGACTCCGCGGCCGTGGCGTGTGCGCGCACCAATGTCGCGCCGCTGGGCGGCGAAGTCCACGAAGGTGACCTCTATGCCCCGCTCCCGGCGGAACTCCGTGGACGCGTGCGGGTGTTGGCCGTCAATGCCCCGTACGTTCCGTCAGCGGACATCGAAACCATGCCGCAGGAGGCGCGCCTCCACGAGCCACGGGCCTGCCTCGATGGTGGCGTGGACGGACTGGAAGTGCAGCGCCGGGTCGCCGCCGGGGCGCGGCAATGGCTGGCGCCCGGCGGCCACGTGCTCATTGAGACGAGCCGCAGGCAGGCCGGCCAGACGGCTCGGATCTTGCGCCGGCACGGCCTGGCGGCCGGCATACTGCGCTCTGAGGAACTGGGAGCTACGGTGGTGGCCGGGGTGCACCGGCCTTCCTCCTGAGCGCGGCAGGCAGAAGGCCCGGCTGCACTCCCCAGACCTAGGGCAGCTTGTCCGCCTCGACGCTGGTGGCGGGTCCGGCGGGTGTGGCGCCGCCTTCGCCCGACCAATCCTGTCCGTCCTGGTCGCTGAGCGCCGGGTCCGAGTGGACATCGGGGGCCGCGGCCGATTCCGGAGCTTCGCCGCCGGAGGTCTGTGCAGGCATGTTCCCGGCCGTGTGCTCCGGACCGGCATCGCGGCGGACGGCGGAACTCATGATGGTGCCCGCGCGCCGGGCGGCTTCGCCGAACTGTTCAGAGACTTCCGGTGCTTTGTCCTTCACCGCGTCAGCTGTCGCCGTGAGCTTGTCCTGCACCGGTTTGCTGTGCCAAAGGTCTGCGGTGCGGGCCCTGAGATTTTCGTAGGCTGCACGGCCGGACCGCGAGCCAAGGACGTAGCCTGCCGCCATACCGGCGCCGAAAAGAAGTTTGCCTTTCATGCTGTGCTCCTGTTCCTTGAAGACGTACGTAAGAAGATCAGTCGAAAAAACCGTCAAGAGGGGGCGCGTCAGAAAGTAGCCGAACGGCGACAGTTAGCCCGGATGCCCCCGCGGCGGGCAAAAATTATGCGAAAAAACCGGCCCCGGGAAAACCCGGGACCGGCTTCCGGTCACACCCCGCTTTAGCGGGCTGAACGCTTGCTGATCATGCCGTAAACGAGCAGGACGATGATCGCACCGCCGATGGCCAGCAGCCAGGTCGACAGCGAGAAGAACTCATTGATGCCCACGCCGAACAGTGCGCCGCCGATGAATCCGCCCAGGAGGGCGCCGACGACACCCAGGATCAGAGTGATCAGGATGCCACCGCCCTGACGTCCGGGGAGGATTGCCTTAGCGATGGCTCCGGCGATGAGGCCCAGAATCAGAAATGCGAAAAAACCCATTTTGTCGTTCCTTCTTCTTCATTGAGGAGGCACCCGGATCGCCGGGTGCGCTTCATCCTTCTGCCCTAATACTAATCATGCTTAGTATAAAAGGGCCACCCGGCACCGTGGGGTGCCGCCGGGCCGCGCCCCGGGACCGGGCGCTTTCCGCCGCATAGATCAAGCCGATTCACGCCGCGGGCGGCCGCATTTCCGGGACTGTTGTCGGAGCCGGAGGCTTACCACGCGTAGTCTTCGGGGGCCGTGCGGTGGCCCGGGAAAATCTCGTCGAGACGCTTGAGGGCGCCCGCGTCAAGCTTCAGCTTGTGGGCCCTGATGGCGCCGTGGAGCTGTTCGAGGGTTCGCGGGCCGACGATCGCAGCAGAGACTGCCGGCTGATGAAGCAACCACGCCAGCGCCACGTCCGCGGGTTCGTGCCCCAGTTCCTCGGCAAAGTCCTCGTATCTCCGGATCTGTTTCTGGTGCGCCTTGAGCGCCTCAAGGGCCCGTCCGGTGGTGCGGCGCACGCCGTCGCGCTCCTGCTTGAGGACGCCGCCCAGCACGCCGCCGTGCAGCGGTGACCACGGCAGGATCCCGAGGCCGTACTGCTGGGCGGCGGGGATCACCTCTAGTTCAACGTCCCGGGTCAGCAGGTTATAGATGGATTGCTCGCTGATCAGCCCGTTGTAATTGCGGCGGGCCGCCGATTCCTGGGCGCGTGCAATGTGCCAGCCCGCGAAGTTGCTGCTGCCGGTGTAGAGGATTTTGCCCTGCTGGACGGCAACCTCTATTGCTTGCCAGATCTCCTCCCACGGCGTATTCCGGTCCACGTGATGGAACTGGTAGAGGTCGATGTAGTCCGTCTGCAGCCGCTTGAGGCTGGCATCGAGCGCCCGGCGGATGTGCAGGGCCGAGAGCTTGGACTCATTGGGCTTGTCCGTCATGGTGCCGTACAGCTTGGTGGCAAGCACCGTCCGCTCGCGGCGCTCGGCTCCCTGGGCGAACCAGCGGCCGAGGATTTCCTCCGTCCAGCCGCGGTGGCTCGATCCGCCATACACATTGGCGGTGTCGAAGAAATTGATGCCGGCGGCCTGCGCGGTGTCCATGATTGCGAAAGCCTGCGTCTCCTCGGTCTGCTGGCCGAAGTTCATGGTGCCCAGGCACAGGCGTGAGATGGTCAGGCCGGAGCGGCCCAAATGCGTGTAGCGCATGACGCGCTCCTCTCCGTCCTGACCTCCTCCGTCGTGACGCGTTGCGGATGATGTCCGCCCACGCCGGGGCCGGCGCATGCCGTCCCCGGCGTGGGCGGGGGGCTAGCGCTCCAGGCGGAACCCGAGCTTGATGGTGACCTGCCAGTCGGCGATCTGCCCGTTTTCCAAGTGGCCGCGGATCTCCTTCACTTCAAACCAGTCAAGGTTGCGCAGGGTCTTGGCGGCCTCGGCGATGCCGTTCCGGACGGCCGCATCGACGCCCTCATTCGAGGTTCCGACAATTTCAGAAATGCTGTAGGTGTGATTAGACAACTTCGCTCCTCGTGATCGCCATCGATGTCGGCTGTGGGCCGTTCCTGCAGACTAGCCGACCGAGCCCGGCCGGACTAGGGGCGTGGGCCCGGGACCGGCGAACCCCGGGGGTGGCCCCGGCAGCGGACGCTTGGCCTGCCGGGGCAGGGTGTCGGCCCTGGGCCTGATCCGGCTCACCATCCAAGGCAGCATGTAGTGCGCGATCCAGGCGAGGTCGCTGGCCCGGGTTTCGCGCCAGTTGCCGGGCGGCATGGGCTTGGGCACCAGCGGCTGCAGCCTGTGCGGCACGCTGAGCGTGTCCAGGACCATGGCAGCTATGGTGTGGTGGCCCAGCGGTGAGAAGTGCAGCCGGTCCGGGTCCCACATCCGCGCGTCGCTCAGTTGCCGCAGCGCCCACAAATCAGCGATGACGGCGTCGTGCCGGGCGGCGATGACGCGGATATTCTCGTTGAAGACGGCGACTTTCCCCCGGATGTGCCCGAACACGGCGGTCTCGCCCCAGTCCGGCCCGGTGAACAGGACCACCGTGGCGCCGGCAGCCGAGAGGGTCACCACGGCGTCGTCGAGGGCGGCGGCCATCCGGTCCGGATCTCCGCGGTGGAAAACGAGGTCGTTCCCGCCGGCCGAGAGCGTGACGAGATCCGGCTTCAGGCTCAGGGCAGGGCCGAGCTGCTGGTCGATGATGTCGCGCAGGACCATTCCGCTGATGGCCAGATTGGCATAGCCGAACTCGCCGCGGCCCTCGCCGAGCTCCTCCGCGATGCGGTCCGCCCACCCCCGCATGCCGCCCGGGCTCAGCGGCTCAGGGTCGCCCACGCCGGCGGTGAACGAATCCCCGATGGCCACGTAACGGCTCCAGCTCTGCGGACGCCGGCCGCCGGGGCGCCCGGATGCGGTGCTTTGCTCCCCGGGGTGCCACAGCCCCGCGGCAGGGAGGTTGGCGCCGGTATGGCCGGCGCCCGGCTCGAGGGACCTGGCGGCGTTCACATCACCAGCAATACGCTGATAATTCATGCCGCGCTAGGTACTTAGGCCCCTTGCAGGACGGCGGCGGGGCGTCCGGTTTCGGTTTTGGAGCGTCCCTGGCCGGCCCCCTGCCGAGGCAGGCCAAATACTCAGGGGGGTATGATGTCAATCAAGTGCACCGATCCCGGAGGAGCCCATGGAACTCGATCCCACCGACATGAAGCCTGTCCTTAACCGGCTTCGCCGCGCCCAGGGGCAGCTCGCCGCGGTTACCCGGATGATCGAAGAGGGCCGTGACTGCAAGAGCGTGGTGACCCAGCTGGCCGCCGTCTCAAGAGCCCTGGACAGGGCTGGATTCTCGATCATCGCCACGGGGCTGCAGCAGTGCATGCAACAGGAGGACCCCAGCCTGGACCGGGCCGAACTCGAGAAGCTCTTCCTCTCGCTCGCCTGAGCACCGTCCGGCCGGCCCGGCAGTCTTGAGGCGCCTACGCGCGCGGCCGGCCCGGCAGGTCAGGCGGCGCCGTCGGCCAGCACGTAGGTCTTCAGGTCATCAAGAGTCTGCTGCATGTGCGCGTCCATGGCGTCACGGGCGCGGTGCGGGTCCCGTGATGCCAGGGCATCCAGGATGTTCTGGTGGTGTCCGATGGCGTGCTCCTGGATGTCCGGCACCTGGGACGTTTCGGTCCGCCGTTTTTCCAGGATGCGGTGCAGCGGCTCAAACAGCACCGCGACAAAGACGTTTTCCGAGGCCTGCAGGATGAGGTCGTGGAAGGCGAGGTCCGCCTCCACGAATGCGGCCAAATCGTCGGCCCCGTGCGCCCGCCTCATCTTTTCCACCTGCGCGGCGAGCATCTCGAGGTCGGAGTCCGTCATCCGCCCGGCGGCCAGTTCGCAGGCGCCGGTCTCCAGCATCCGGCGCAGCTCGATGAGCTGAACCGCTGCCGAGGCGTCGTTTGTGCCCTCCGACGCGGCCCGCAGCACGGCGTCCAGGGAGCCCCAGCGGTTCACCGGATTAACAAATGTGCCGCGCCCGCGTTCCACGCTGAGAATCCGCTGGGCTTCGAGGGTCTTCATGGCCTCGCGCACGGTCATTCGGCTGACCTCGTGACGGGAGCTGAGCTCGAGTTCGCCGGGGACGCTCGCGCCGGGCGGAAACTCCCCGGCAATGATCCGGTCCAGCAGTTCGTCGGCCACTACGCCGACCAGCGATTTCCTAGCCAATTCTCCCCGTCCAGCGACTCCGCTTTGCTTGAAGCCCTGCCTGAGGTCTTCCCTCCCGGCGTGCTTCTGATGGCCAAGTCTACTTGCGCGTCGTTGTGCCGTATGCCACACTAGCATTCATCCATAAGATGTCTGACATCTTACATTTGTACCTTTCTGCGGTTCCCGGCGAACCGCGGCTTTCCACCGATCGATCCCACACAATGGAGTGCATAGTGCCCCTCGAAGCAGACGTGCTGGCCGCTTTCCCCGCGGAAGTACAGATCCCCGCCCGGCTAGTGGCGGACAGCGTGGCAGCCTCGTCCGAGGTTTCCCGCCGTGTCCTGGTAGTGCTCGACGACGACCCCACCGGCACGCAGTCCGTAGCGAACCTTCCCGTCCTCACCCGCTGGGACGTGGCCGACTTCGCCTGGGCCTTCGCCTACGAAGTCGACGGCCAGCGCCAGCGCGCGGTCTACGTGCTGACCAACACCCGCAGCCTTGACCCGGCAGAGGCGGCGTCCCGCAATGAGGAAATCGTCCGCAATGCCCTGGCGGCCGCGTCGGCTGACCCGGCCCTGCGGCTCAGCTTCGTCAGCCGCAGCGATTCCACCCTCCGCGGCCACTACCCGCTCGAGCCGGACGTCATTGCGGCCACCGTCACGGCCGTCAGCGGCGAGGCGACGGACGGCGTCGTGATTGTTCCGGCGTTCCCGGACGCCGGCCGCGTGACGATCGGCGGGGTGCACTTCACGCGCGGCACGGGCGCTGACGCCGGGCAGCTTACCCCCGTCGCGGAGACCGAATTTGCCAGGGACGCCAGCTTCGGCTTCGCCAATTCGGAGATGGCCAAGTACGTGGAGGAGAAGTCGAAGGGCCGGTTCCCCGCGGATTCGGTGATCGTGCTGGACCTGAACGTCATTCGGGCCTCCGCCGATCCGCTGATCTCCGCCAAGGCCATTGCCGATGCCGTCGACGCCGCCACCGGATCAACTCCGATCGTCGCGGACATTGTCACCGAAAACGATCTCCGCGCCCTGGCCCTGGGCCTGGAGGAAGCCGAACGCCGCGGCAAGAAGCTGCTCTACCGGGTGGGACCGCCGTTTGTCCGGGCACGGATCGGCCAGGAAATCCGCGCCGAGCTCAGCGGTGAGGAAGCATATGCCGGCAACACCCCGTCGGCTGCCGGCGGCCTGATCGTCGTCGGCTCGCATGTCGGGGTCACCACCCGCCAGCTCAAGGCCCTCACCGAACAGCACAGCGCGGCACGGATCGTGGAGATCGACGTCGAAAAACTCCTCGGCCACGACGCGGGGGAATACCTGGACGACACCGTTGGCACGGTGGTTACGGCCCTCCGCGGCGGCGACGTAATCGTGCACACGAGCCGGCTGCTGATCAAGACCGCCGACGCCGCCGAGAGCCTGCGGATCGCCCGCACCGTGTCGGCCGCCGTCGTGGCCGTGGTGAACCGCACGCTCAAGACCTTCCCGCCCCGCTTCGTGATCGCCAAGGGCGGCATCACGTCCTCGGACGTCGCCGCCCACGGCCTGGAAATCCGGCACGCGATCGTCCGCGGCCCCATGCTGCCGGGCATCGTCAGCCTGTGGGAACCGGTGGACGGGCCCGCCAAGGGCATCCCGTACATCGTCTTCGCCGGCAACGTGGGAGATGACCAGTCCCTGGCCCAGGTCACCCGCAAGCTCAGCAACACTTTCTCCCCAGCGGCCCCCTGACCGCGCACATCCCCACCGCACGCCACAACACCTCATTCGATGGAGAACACCATGACCAGCAACTACACCGTCACCGTCCTGGGCCTCGGCGCCATGGGCCTGCCCATGGCCACGCGCCTGGCAAGCCAGCTCACCGTCCACGGCTTCGACATCGCCGAGCCGCGCCTGAAGCTGGCCGAAGAGGCCGGCATCCGCACCTTCGCCTCCGCCCGGAAAGCCTCGGAAGGCGCCGACGCGCTGCTGCTGGCAGTGCGCAACGGTGAGCAGCTCAACGACGTCCTCTTCGGCGAGAACGGCGTGGCCTCCGTGCTGAAGCCGGGCGCCGTCGTGATCCTGGGCAGCACCGTGGGCACCGACGCCATCCCGGCCACCGTTGACCGCCTGGCCGGATACGGCGTCGAGCTGGTTGATGCCCCGCTGTCCGGCGGCCCCAAGCGTGCCGGTGAGGGCGACCTGCTGATCGTGGTGGGCGCATCACCCGAGGCCCGGGAGAAGGCCCGCCCGGCCCTTGACCTGCTCGCCTCCACCCTGACCGTGGTGGGCGACAAGCCCGGCGACGGCCAGGCCCTCAAGACGGTCAACCAGCTGCTCTGCGGCATCCACATCGCCGCCGCAGCCGAGGCCATGGCGCTGGCCGACGCCCTGGGCCTGGACCAGGCCAAGACCCTGGCCGCCCTCGAAGCCGGCGCCGCGGGCTCCTTCATGCTCTCCAACCGCGGCCCGCGCATCCTGGAGGCCTACACCGGGAACGGCGCCGAGGTCCTCAGCCGGCTGGACATCTTCGTCAAGGACATGGGGATCGTCGGCAAGGCCACCCGCGCCGCCGGCCTTGCCGCCCCCGTGGCCGCCGCCGCGGAACAGCTCTACCTCCTGGGCCAGGCGCAAGGCCTCGCCGCCGCCGATGACTCCGCCGTCATCAAGGTGCTCGCGCCCACCAAGCGCACCGCCTAGCCAGCCACCCCCCGTCCCCGACGACGGCGGTCCCCCCTCCGCCGTCGTCGGACCCTCCCCTCCGCTGTTCCCCTCCACTGTTTACCGCGACTGACTCGCCGGACAATATTCCTGTCAAAGGAGACACCCTTCATGACCCCCCTGCTCAATTCCCTGATGGTGCGCGCGGCCGACGCGCCCGTCATCAAGCCGGCCGTGGAGCTGGGAACTCCGCTGCTGCTGACCATCGCAGTTGCCGGCGTCGCCCTGCTGCTGCTCATGATCATCCGCTTCAAAATCCAGGCCTTCGTGGCCCTCCTGACCGTCAGCGTCCTGGTGGCCGTGGCCGCACAGATCCCGCTCAAGGACGTCTTCACCGTGGTGGCCGCCGGGGTGGGTAGCACCATGGGCAAGGTGGCCCTGCTGATCGGCCTCGGCGCGATCCTGGGGCGCATGATCGAGGTCTCGGGCGGCGTGCAGTCCCTCGCCGACCACTTCACCGCCAAGCTCGGCGCCCGGCGGGTGGCCGTGGCCCTCACTGCCGTCGGCTTCCTCGTCGCTATTCCGGTGTTCTTCGAGGTCGGCGTCATCGTCCTGGTGCCGGTCGTCTACGCCTTCTCCAAGATCGCCAATGTCCACCCGGTGAAGTTCGGCCTGCCCATGGCCGGCATCATGCTGGCCATCCACGTCGCCGTCCCCCCGCACCCGGGAATTGTCGCCGGCGCCGGTGTGCTCGGCGCCGACATCGGCCTGATCGCCCTGATCTCCCTGACGATCTGCGTGCCGCTGGGCTTCCTGTCCTACTGGGTCGCGTCCATCATGAACCGCACGAACTACGATCTTCTGCCCACCGTAAAGGCCCAGGTGGACGAGTTCGGCTCCGGCACCATGGTCCGTGTTGGCCACGAGGGCCCGGGCAGCAAAGCCCTGGCCCCGCCCCGCCCGGCCCTGATCATCTTCCTCATCGCCACCCCGATCGCCCTGATCCTCCTCGGCACGATCGGCACCCTCGTGATCGACAAGAACGACTTCTGGTACGGCGTCGCAGCCTTCGTCGGCAACCCCGTCTTCGCCCTTCTGGTGGCCGTTGGGCTTTCCTTCGTCCTGCTCGCCGTCCGCCGCCGCTGGTCGCTGACTGAAACCGGGGAAATCTTCGAAGGCGCCCTGCCCCCGATCGCCTCCATCCTCATGGTCGTCGCGGCCGGCGGCGTGTTCGGCAGCGTCCTGCAGGTGAGCGGGATCGGCAAGGCTCTCTCCGAATCCCTCGACACGCTGGGCGTGCCGCTGCTGCTCCTGGGCTTCATCATCTCGCTGGCCCTCCGCGCCGCCCAGGGCTCCGCCACCGTCGCGATCGTCACCACGGCCGGGCTGCTCTCCTCCGCCGTTGCCGGCGGCGGCTACACGCCGGCGCAGATTGCCGTGATCGTGATCGCCATCGGCTTTGGCGCCCTCGGCCTGTCCCACGTGACCGACGCCGGCTTCTGGGTGGTGGTCCGGTACTACGGCCTGACCGTTGCCGACGGTCTCAGGACCTGGACCGTACTGACCACTGTGCTGGGGCTGGCGGGCTTCGCCCTGACGTTCGTGGCCTGGATCCTGGTGGGAGGCCTGAGCGCCTGATGCGTACCCAACTCGACACCGTGGTCGGCGCCGCCCTGCAGCAGGGCTCGGCGGTACCGGCGTTCACCTGCTACGACTTCACCACCGCGCTTGCCGTTGTGGGCGCGGCCGAGGAATCCGGCCGCGGCGCCATCCTGCTCGTCGCGCCCAAGACCGCGGCCACGCCCAACGGGCTGCGGCTGATCGCCGCCCTCCGCGGACTCGCCGACGCGGCCGGCGTGCCGGTTGCGGTGCAGCTGGACCACGCCAGCGACCCGCAGGTAATCGCCGACGCCGTCAGCGCCGGGGCGGACTCGGTGCTGGTGGACGGGTCCTCGCTGCCGTACGAGGACAACATCGCCCTGGTCCGGGGCGTGCGTGCGGCCCTGGCGGCGCAGGGGAGGGCCGACGTCGTGATTGAAGCCGAACTCGGCGGACTCGCCGGCGACGAGGACCGGGCCTTCGGGACCGGCGCCGCGGACAGCGCAGGCAGCACGGCCGCCGACGGGCCCGCCGGCCTCACGGACTCCGCCCTGGTGGAGGACTTCGTGTCCCGCACCGGAGCCCAGCTGCTCGCCGTGGCGGTGGGCAACGTCCATGGAAAGTACAAGGGGGAGCCCCGGCTGCGCTGGGACGTGCTCCAGGACATCGCGGTGCGGACCCGGATCCCGCTGGTCCTGCACGGCGCCTCAGGCATTCCGCCGGAGGAACTGGTCAAGGCGGCGGCCATGAATGTGGGAAAGGTCAACTTCAATACCGAGCTGCGCACCGGCGTCCTGGCGGTCCTTGAGGAACAGACCACCGCCCACCGGGCAGACGGTGAGAACCTCCAGGCGTTGCTCGGCCGCTGGGATTCCTCCGCCAGAGCGTTCGCGGCAACGGCACTGGCCACGCTGTCCCGCTGACCGCGCCAGCCTGGGGCCGGTCCCGACGGGAATCGCCGCCGGGACCGGCCCTAGCGGGAGGAGCCGCGCCAGCGCGGACGGGCCGTAATACCCCTCGCCCTAAACGCCCCCGAGGAAGACAATGGAGGCAACACGGCAGGGCTTCCTAGGGGGCGCCATGGTTTCACCGCAGCGGGCAGCCGGCAGGCCGGCACTAATGCCGGACCGCGACCCGGTGATCGACCTTGCCCGGTTCTTCTGCCTGCTCCTGGTGGTAGTGGGGCACACCATGATGGTCAGCCCGGTCCTGCACCCTGACGGCACCGTGACTTCGGAAAACACCCTCGGCAATCAACGCTGGTTTGAGCCTGTCGTGTGGGTCCTGCAGATCATGCCGCTGTTCTTCGTGGCCGGCGGGATCACCGGCCTACAGTCCTGGCGGCGGCTGCGGGCCAGGGGCGGCAATGCTTTTGACTTCATGCAGGGCCGGCTGCTGCGCCTGATCCGCCCGGCGACCGTCCTGCTGGCGGTCATGTTCGCCGGCCTGTCACTTGCCCTGCTCTCCGGGGTTGACCCGCAGGTCATCCAGCTGCTCACCAGCGGAGCCGGCATGCCGCTATGGTTCCTCGCCGCGTACCTCGCCGCGCAACTGAATCTTCCGTGGTTGGCTGCCTTGCACGGCCGGGCGCCATGGCTGACCCTCGCCGGGCTCACGTCCCTGGTGGTGGCGGTCGATTGCCTGCGGGGCGTGCTGCCGATGCTGGCCTACCTCAACATGGTGTTCCTGTGGTGCGCCGTGCAGCAGATCGGATTTATCGTCGCCGACAGCCGCCCCCTGCACCCGAGCCGGCCGGCGCTCTTCGGCATCATCGTGGCCAGCAACGCCCTGCTGGGGCTGCTGGTCCTGTTGGGGCTGTACTCCGGGAACATGCTGGTGAACCTCAACCCGCCCAATGTGACGCTGCTGCTCCTGGCCATCTCGCAGGCGGCCGTCCTCGAACTCCTCCGGCCGCTGCTGGCCCGCACCGCGTCCCTGGCCTGGGTACGCCGGGTGGTGGGCGTGGCCGGGCGGCGATCCATGACCGTCTATTTGTGGCACCTGCCCCTGCTGGCGGCGATGTCCGGGCTGCTGCTGCTGACAGACCTGCCCAAACCGGCCGGAGGAACCGCCGAGTGGTGGTGGGCGCGGCCGGTGGTGCTGCTGGGCGTCATCGCGCTGCTGCTGCCGGTGCTGGCGCTGTTCGGCAGGCTCGAAGAGCGGCCTATGGCGCCCGGCCCCGCGCCGAGCCGGCCGGCGGCCGCGGTGCTGCTGGCCGCCGTCGCCGTCTTTGTCCCCGCCGTCCAGGCGGCGCTCAACGGACTCACGCTCGGACTCCTGGGCGGGGGCGCTGCCTGTTTCGCGCTCGCGGTGGTGCTGCTGGGCCGGATTCCGGCCCGCCTCACAGCATCAGCTGACCGGCCCGGCGGATCGGAACCGCCATTGCCACGCCCGCCATTAAGTGCCAATGTCGAACCATGACGGAGAACTCGGCAGCCACGGAAGACACCTTCAGCCCGGACGTCTCCACCACAAGAAACGACGAATTGCACCGCTACGAACTCCATGTCGGCGGCAAGCTTGCCGTCCAGGTGCGTTTCATCGACAGGCCGGGCCATATCGACTTCATCCATACGGACACGGCAGAGCAGTTCCAGGGCCAGGGGCTCGCCAAGGTCCTGGCGCACTTCGCGCTCGATGACGTGGTGGCGGCCGGCAAGCGGATCATCCCGCATTGCCCCTTCATGTACCGCTACCTGCGCAGGCACGAGTCGTATCATCAGTATGTGGACTGGCCCGAACGGGTACCGGAGGGCGCCTGAGCCCCGCGCGACGGCGGCCCGGAGACACCGCGGATGAGCCCCCGCTTGTGAGCCGAACAACAACCTCGTAATGTTTGACCAGAGTTATGCAGCTGGCTCTTGGACAGGTCCCTTTGGAGAACCCATGAACCACAAACTGCGTGTGCTTGTCCGTGTGGACGTTGATCCCGGACAGGTCACCCTAGAAATTACCGGCTGTGTCACCCCGTCTGATTCAGCGCCCTTGATGCATATTGTGCGCCGCGCCGGCCGCCTCGGAGCGGGGGCCGCGGTGGTTATCGACCTGCACGGCACCTCGCACCTGGACCCGGAAGTGCTGCTGGACCTTCGTCGGCTCGCGGCTGCCGGATCGGCTGCTGGGTCCTTGCCGGGCCCCGAAGCCGGAGGTCCTGGCGCGCCGGTGCCGTTCGTCCTCACGCTGGACGAGCCCGCTGAACTGCCGCTCTGCCTCCTGCACGTCGGCGCCGACGCTGACGTCCTCGCCGGACTCGAAACGGATCACCGCCCGGCCCCCCTCGCCGTCGCCGCGGACGACGGCGGCGGCCCCTCCGGACTGCTCGACCTCGGGCTCGGCTCCGGGCCCGACTCGGGACTGGGGGAGTCCAATGCCCCTTTGGCGGCTGAGGCCGGGACCGTCGCGGAGTTTGAGACCTTCAACGGTCTGGCACTTTCGGAGTGCTTCGAGGGCACCCTCGATCCCGCGGCCACCGTCCGGGCCCTGTCCGACACTGCGCTCTGCCAGCTCGCGGATGCCCTGTACCGCCACCTCGACACCAGCAGCCCTTCATTTGGAGCGCACACCTGGTACGAGCTCGCGACCGAAGAGATTCAAACCCGCCACCTCACCGACGGGGGCGACGGCCCGGCCGGGGAAGAATTGGAGCCGGACACGGCCCTGGCCTGAGTCGGCACGGTTAGGCTGTCGCTATGAACCCACACACAGCCTCCACACCGGGCAGTACCGCCCTCGTTACGGGCGGAACTGCGGGCCTCGGCGCCGAGTTCGCCCGCCAGCTTGCCGAGCAGGGACATCGCGTGGTGCTCGTGGCCCGCGATGCGGGCCGCCTCGCCGCCACGGCGGCGGAGCTGGAGAACCGGTACGGGGCCGCGACCGAGACGATTGCCGCGGACTTGACCGAGGACGCCGGGATTGCCGACGTCGTCGCGCGCCTGAGCGATCCTGCCCGGCCGGTGGAAATCCTGGTCAACAATGCGGGGATCGGCCTGCTGCGGTCCTTTGAGGACAATGACATCGCCGCGGAAAAGAAGCACCTGAAACTTCACGTCGAAGCCGCCATGGAGCTCACCCACGCCGCCCTGCAGGGCATGCTCGCGCGGCAGTCGGGCAGGATCATCAACGTCGCCAGCGTGGCGGCCTTCCTGCCCCGCGGAACGTACTCGGCGGCGAAGGCCTGGCTGCTGAGCTTCTCGCGCTGGGCCAACATGGCGTACGCGGCCCGCGGGATCAGGGTCACCGCCGTGTGCCCCGGCTTCACGCACACCGAGTTCCACGACCGGATGGGGATGGACAAGGCGGTGGCGCCGCGCTGGATGTGGCTGGAGGCCCGGCAGGTGGTCAGTGAGTCCCTGGCGGACAACGCCAAGGGCAAGGCCGTCTCGATCCCCAGCAAGCGCTACAAGGTCCTGACGTCCGTTTCGCGGGTGCTCCCGCCGCGGCTCGTCGCCGGGCCGCCGCGGCGCGCCAAGTAGCCGGGGCGGTCAGGCACTGCCGGGCGCCTCAAGGGCCGGGCGCCTGCGCCGGATCAGCACCACCACAAGGATCCCGACGGCGGCGCCCACCAGCGTTTCGGCGGCCCGTTCGGCCACCAGGACGCGGGGATCCGCGGGGGCGGCAAGCTGCCCCACCAGCAGGATGACCGGGGTGAAGGAGACCATGGCGAGGCCGTAGTGCCGGGTCATGAACAGCTCCGTGCTGAACTGCAGGACTATCACCAGGCAGACCAGGACGGCCGCTTCGTGTCCGGGCAGGGCCAGTAGCGGTGATCCGGGCCAGGGGAACAGGATGGCCGCGACCACCACGAGCCCCAGGAGCGTGCCGACAATGCGGTGGATGCCTCGGTAGACGCTGCTGGGCAGATCGGCCCCCGCAAGCGGCACAGCGGCCGCGGCCATGGCCCAATGCGGGTGGCCGCTGCCGCTGAGGACCCCAATGGTCCCCGCGGTCCCCACGGCGGCGAGGTAGCGGGCGGCATGAAGCCACGCCGCCCGTCGGCGCGCCCCGCGCAGCACTGTGACGTCCCGCCGCCAGCCGCGCCGCCAGTCGCGGCCCAGGAACCAGCCGCCAAAACCCACGATGAGTGAAAACCCGGCCGATGCCGCGGCGATCAGGACAGCGGCGTGCCAGGGGACGTTGGCGGGAACAGACGCGCAGGCGCCCAACGCCAGAATTCCGAAAAAGGGCCCGGCCGGTTTCAGGGCCGTCCTGTCCGTGAACAGCGATCCCGCGCCGGCAAACAGGGCCTCCGTGATCACCAGCGCCCACGAATGGATGTGCTGGACCGAGAGGAAAACGCCCACCCCGACGCCGGTAATCAGAAGGACAGCCGCCTGGCCCTGGTGGCGGAGCCGCAGCTGATGGGGCTCGGTACGGCCGTACATGCCCGTCAGGGCACCGAATACGGCGTAGCCGATCAGCTCGGGGCGCCCGGCGGCCAACAGCGCCAGGGACGGCACGGCAACGCTGGTCGCCACCCGCCACGCCGAGGCGTGGTCCTTGTTGGCCGGGGCCAGGCTGTGCAGCGAGCGGACGTGACGCAGCAGGGACATCAGAACTGCCTCTCCGTTTCTCGGGATAGACCCGAAAGTTGATGGTGGGCCAGGACATGCCTAAGGCCTGTTCCGGGATGCTTCCCCAGGGGGTAAGCATCCGGAACAGGCCTCAAAGGGCGGGGCTGTGGCTACGGAGTCCGGACTAGCGCTGCCAGGACCGGCAGGCTCAGGCCGTGGCCGGGACCTTCTCGGCGTCGCCGTGTCCTGCAGCGGGCTCGGCAGCTGATGCGACCATCGGCATGTCCATGTGCTCGAGGTCGATCAGCGGGTTCTCGTCCTGGTTTGCGACCAGCTCGCGGGCCTCGGACTGGGTGTCCACGCTGGGCATGGAGCCCGGCAGCGGCATCTGGGCCGATTCCTTGAGGAAGTAGATCGCGACGGCGCCGATCGCCGAGGTTGCCATCAGGTAGTAGGCCGGCATCATGTCATTGCCGGTGGCCGTGATGAGCGCCGCAACGATGAACGGGGTGGTGCCGCCGAAGATGGCAACCGCGAAGTTGTACGCGATGCCCATGGCGCCGTAGCGGCTGGCCGTCGGGAACTGGGCCGGCAGGGCGGAGGCCAGGTTGGCCACGTAGAACGTCACCGGGAAGGCAATCAGGGAAAGGCCGGCCAGCGTGGACCAGACTTCGCCGACGCCGATCAGCAGGAACGCCGGGGTGGCCAGGACGACGGTGCTGATGGCACCGATCCAGAGCACCGGCCGGCGGCCGATCCGGTCGGAGAGCTTGCCGGTCAGCGGGATGCAGAGGCTCATGATGACCAGCACGGGGATGGTCAGCAAGGTGCCGTGCAGCTCATCGTAGCCCTTGGACTCGGTGAGGTAGGTCGGCATGTAAGACGTCAGGGCGTAGCCGGCGGTGTTTGCGGCCGCCACCAGGATCATCGCGACGATGATGGAGCGCCAGTAGGCCTTCACGATGCCCACCGGGCCCTTGGAGGCTGCGGCGTCCGAGGCGGTTGCATCCTTGGCGAGGTTCGCCTGGGCATCCAGGGTTGCTTGGAACTGCGGCGATTCCTCGATCTTGCTGCGGAAGTAAACGGCGATCAGGCCGAGCGGTCCGGCAACGAGGAACGGGATGCGCCAGCCCCACTGCTCCATGGTGTCCTGGCCGAGGGTCAGCTGCAGCACCGAAACGAGGGCTGCGCCCAGGGCGAAGCCGAGGTAGCTGCCCATGTCCAGGAAGCTGGCGAAGAACCCGCGGCGTTTGTCCGGGGCGTACTCGCTCACGAATGTGGTGGCACCGGCGTACTCGCCGCCTGTGGAGAAGCCCTGGATGACCTTGAACAGGACCAGCAGCACGGCGGCCCAGATCCCGATCTGTGCATAACCGGGCAGGAGCCCGACGGCGAAGGTGCTGGCCGCCATGATCATGAGTGTCGCGGCGAGTACCTTCTGGCGGCCGATCTTGTCGCCAAGCCAGCCGAACACGACTCCGCCGAGGGGGCGGGCGATGAAGGTGGCGGCGAAGGTTCCCAGCAGGAACAGGGTTTGCACGGACTTGTCCGCGTCCGGCAGGAATACCGGTCCCATGGTGGTGATCAGGTAGCCGAACACGCCGACGTCGTACCACTCCATGGTGTTACCCACGATGGTTCCGCCGAGCGCCTTCTTAAGCATCGGCTGGTCGACAACGTTGACGTCGGACTCACGGAGTCGACGGCGGCGCAGCTTTGGTTTCTTCACACCCGGGGGCGTGCTTTTGTTGGTTCCGCTGGCGTTCAAAACGCCTGCTGAAGAGTCGGTCGTGCTTCGGTCTGTGGGCATTTGGGCCACTCCTATGGAGGTCATTTGCTTGCGACTTGTAGCTGCCCCGCTCTGGGCAGGCTTTCAATTTTACGGGATTTCTCTGGAGTTTCCGAGTTCGGTGCCGTATGATCCCGCATTTCAGGTGTTGTTTGGGGGCAAACCGCTAAATTCTTTTGCCCTGTTTCGCCGCGCGGGCGCTGGGAACCGGCGTTCTCCGCGGCGCCGCCGACAAAATTTCCGCGCGGACCCGGAAAGACGGGCTATTTTGGGTCGGTTTCGGGCTGCAGGGGAGTCCGCCGGAGGCCACTACAGACATCTCATCCCTACGGTCCTACGATTGATGAACACTTCATTTCACAGCGGTTATTTCCAGCGGAAAGGAAGATCAATGGCGGATCATCAGTTTGGCGAAGAAATCCAGCCCGAGGTCGCGAGTCACCTGGCCCAGTCCATGGACGAGGCCCCCGGGCCGGAGTCCCAGCCGCACGTTCCCCCGGCGGCGCAGGGACAGCAATGGCCGGACGGCAGCGGCAAGCACCGTCACCCCAAGGATCGCGAGGCCGGCCGCGGGCGGCAGGGCCAGCAGGTGGCGGCTTCGGCCATGCACCGGCAGAGCCGTCCGCAGATGCCGCACCACGACTAGGGGCCGGCACCAGCTTCCACCACGACGTCGGCTGGCGCCTTATCCAGGCGCCAGCCGCGCCACACCGGGTGCCGTAGCTTCCCGGCGCCGGTCCATTCCCCGAAAGTGACCTCGCCGACAAGTTTCGCGCTCACCCAGTGAGCGTCTGCGGCGTCAGCATCCGGCACGTCCCGGAACGGGGACGTCTTCCGGGGCAGGGCGTCCAACTGTTGTCTGAGTTCCTTGAGTTCGCTGGTGCTGAAGCCGCTGCCCACGCGCCCCACGTAGCGTAGTTTCGGCCCGTCCGGGATGCCCACCAGCAGTGAGCCCACCGAGTCCCGGCGCTCGCCCTTCCCGGGCCGCCAGCCGCCGACCACCACCTCCTGGGTCCGCTCCACCTTGAGCTTGAGCCAGGACCGGCTTCGCTGGCCTACATAGCGGCCGTCAGTGCGCTTGGCCATGACACCCTCCAGCCCCAGTTCCGCGGCGCTTTCCAGGATGTGAGCGACGTCGAGGCTCCGCGCGGCGTCGCCGTCGATCACGCCGGAGAGGTCCACCGGGGCGCCGGAGGGGCGGAAGAAGCGCTCGAGGCGCCGGCGGCGCTCGCTGAGCGGCAGTCGCCGCAGGTCCCCGCCGGCGTCGAAGAGAAGATCGAACAGCACCAGCCGCACCGGCGTCGACGCCTGGGCCTTTGCGACGTCGGCGGCCTTGCTGAGCTTCATGCGGCCCTGCAGCAGGCCGAAGTCGGGCCGGCCGTTGCGCCCGACGGCGATGATCTCGCCGTCGGCGACGAAGTCATGTTCCGGCCAGCAGGACCGGTCCGTGAGTTCGGGGTAGCTTGCGGACATGTCGTTGCCGTTGCGGCTGATGAGCCGGATCTGCGCGGCGTCGCCGACAACCAGCGCCCGGACGCCGTCCCATTTCAGTTCGAGCTGCCAGTCCTTGCCCGCCAGATCGGCCGCGGTCCCGGCGCTGGCCAGCATCGGGCTGAAACCGGAGGCCTGAAGGGCGGCCCCGGAGCCGGTTTCCGCGCCGGCCTCGCCGTCGTCGTCGTCGCGCGCGCTATCCGCATCGTCGTCGCCCGCTGTCCCGTGCGGGCGCCGCGCGCGCGAGTGTCCTTCGGGCGTGCCCGGCGGGTCCATCAGGTGGATGAGCCACTGGTCGCTGGCCTGTCCCGTGTGGATCAGGGCGAACCTTCGGGCCCCGCCGAGGCCGCCGTCGTCCGCGCCGGTCAGGGTGGCGATGACCTCCTTGCCGGCAATCCACTTTTCGCATTCGTAGTAACCGCGGTCCCAGATGCTGACCGTCCCGGCGCCGTACTGATCTTTGGGAATGACACCCTCGAAGTCGGCATAGTCCAGCGGGTGGTCCTCGGTCTGGACCGCGAGGTGATTCTGTGTCTTGCTGGTCGGGACGCCCTTGGGCAGAGCCCAGGAAACCAGCACGCCGTCGCGTTCCAGCCGGAAGTCGTAGTGCAGCCGCCGGGCTCGGTGCTCCTGGATGACGAACTTCTCCCGGAGTGTCCCGCCGTCGCTCTCCGCCTGGTGCCGTTCCGCCGTGAAGGGTTCGGGCGTGCCTGCCCTGTCCCGTTTGCTCCGGTACATCTCCAGCCGTGGGTCCGTGTCGCCGCCGTCCCCGGCTTGCCCGGTCGCCGGTTCAGCCCCGCCGCCGATCCGTCGATCCGTGCGGTTATCTGCCGCGTGGGCCGACGCGGCCCCGGCCTCCTTCCGGCCGCCGGAAACCGGAGCAAACGGATCCTTGCCGGCCGCGACGCGCTTCATCACCTCCCGAAAGTCCAGCTGGTGCAGGGAAGGGGACGCGAGTTCCCGCCACGTCCGCGGAGCGGCCACCGTAGGCCGGAGCCGGCCCCGCAGCGAGTACGGCACGATGGTGGTCTTGGCGGCGCTGTTCTGGCTCCAGTCCACGAGCACCTTGCCGGTGCGCAAAGTCTTTTTCATGTCGCTGACGGCAATATCCGGGTGGTCTGCTTCGAGCGAGCGGGCCAGTTCGTGGGCGAATTCGGAAACCTGGTCCGAGCTCTGGGACCCGTCCAGGGCAGCGTAGAGGTGGATTCCCTTGCTGCCGCTGGTCACGGGCACGGGCTCAAGGCCCACGTCTTCCAGGATGGCGCGGGCCAGCCGGGCCACCTCCACGCACTCCGCCAGTCCCGCACCCTCGCCGGGATCCAGGTCCAGCACCAGCCGGTCCGGCGGCAGCGCATTGCCGTGGGAGTCCACCCGCCACTGCGGCACGTGGATCTCCAGCGCTGCGATCTGGGCCAGCCAGGTGAGGGTGGCCGGATCATTGACCAGGGGATACTGGATGGTCCGGTCCTTGTGCGTGATGGACGCCCGGGGCACCCAGCCGGGCGTTGAATGGTCCAGGTTCTTCTGGAAGAACATTTCTCCGGGGGCGCCGGCGGTCCCGACGCCGTGGACCCACCGCTTCCGGGTGGCCGGCCGGTTGCGGGCGGCCGGGATCAGCACCGGCGCGACAGCGGCGTAGTACGCCAGGACGTCCGCCTTGGTGGTGCCCGTCTCGGGGTACATGATTTTTTCCAGGTTGGTGAGCACCAGTTCGCGCCCGTCCACCCGGACGCGTTCCTTACCGTTGGGCAAAACCCTTCACCTCCGCGCATCTGTGATGTTCACTTGATCCATGAGAGCCATCTGGAAAGGCGCAATAGCGTTTGGGCTGGTCAACGTGCCGGTCAAGGTCTACAGCGCCACCGAGGACCACGACATCAGCCTCCACCAGGTCCACAACGCTGACGGCGGCCGGATCCGCTACCAGCGCCGGTGCGAGGTCTGCAGCAAGGTCATCGACTACGAGGACATCGACAAGGCATATGAGGACGACGGCCGCACGGTGGTCCTGACCCGGGAGGAACTCAAGTCCATCCCGGCGGAAAACAGCCACGAAATCGAGGTGGTTCAGTTCGTTCCGGCTGACCAGCTCGATCCCATGATGTTTGAAAAGAGCTACTACCTTGAACCCGATTCCAAGTCGCCCAAGGCTTATGTGCTGCTGCGGCGCGCCCTGGAGGATACGGACCGGGTGGCAATTGTGCAGTTCGCGCTCCGTGACAAGACCCGGCTCGGCGCGCTGAGGATTCGCGACGAGGTCCTGGTGCTGCAGTCGCTGTTGTGGGCCGACGAAGTCCGGGAGGCCAGTTTCCCCGCACTCGAGACCTCCATCCGGATCTCGGCGCAGGAGCGCGAGATGTCTGCCGCTCTGGTCGATTCGATGGCCGCCGACTTTGAGCCGGACCAGTTCACGGACGAATACCAGCAGCAGTTGCGCCAGCTGATCGAGGCGAAACTGGACAAGGGGGAGTCGCTGGATACCGAGGAGACCTTCGGCGCCCCTGCCGAGGCGGGCGAGGGCGAAGTGATCGACCTGATGGAAGCCCTCAAGCGCAGCATCGAGAAAAAGCGCGGCGGAGGAGCAGGGGCCGCGGGGACTCCGGCGAGGGGCTCCGGCCCTGCCCCCAAGGCCGCACCCAAGGCGGCCGCCAAGACGACGGCGTCCGAGTCCGCAGCTACCAAGGCCGCAGCCAGCAGGACCGCGTCCACCAAGACAACATCCACCAGGACAGGGGCTTCCAAGACCGCGTCCACCAGGACAGGGGCTTCCAAGACCGCGGCGGCTCCCAAGACGACGGCCGCGAAGACTGCCCGGAAGGGTGCCTGAGCCCGGAAGCCGGCTGGCGCCGTCGCCCACCCTGATCAGGAGTTCCGCAGGGCGGAAATGAGCTCGCTCTTCTTCTTGGCCGAGTACCCTTTGAGGCCGATCTCTTTGGCGCGTTCCTTTAGCTGCGGTACCGTCCAGTCCTCGTAGTCCCCGGCGCTGCCGCCCTTGCGGCCGACGGCGGAACGGCCCCGCTTTGCGGCGGCGTTGGATATTCTGGCGGCCTTTTGCTTGGAAGCGCCGTCCTCGAGCAGCTTTTCGTAGAGCTCGGGGTCCTTGATGCTGGGGCTTTCTGAGCCGCGGGGCTCGCCCTTCTTCGTTGGCATGGCTGCGCGATCATCTCCTTCGGCCAGGAACCACTTGGGTGGCGGCCCACGGAGGGTGCCGCCGGGGATTCCAAACTAGCCGCGCCGCCGGGCGGTGACAAGCATTTGCTAAGGCCACTTATGGAAGTTGTCCAGACGGCCCGCCGCCAGAGCAACGCGGGGTCACTTAGCGCCCAAGATCCCCAACGGAATGGGCCGCAAGTGACCCCGCCTTGCTTCTGAATAAGGCGCCGACCGGCAACGCGAAGGCCCGGCCGGCCCCTGGTCGGGGGCAGGCCGGGCCTTCTGATGCTGCCGGCACCCGGTTAGTGCCGGGTCTCCATGCGCGGGCGCCGGAGGGTGAGGCTATTCGGCGTCGTGATCCGTCTCGAGGATCTGCACGAGACGGTCCAGGGCGGCGTCGGCGCCTTCGCCTTCGGCACGCAACACCACAACCTCGCCGTGCGAGGCGCCCAGGCTCATCAGCGACAGGATGCTGGCGGCGTCCATGGCCTCGTCCTCCGGCTCGCCCAGGCGGGCGATCGTGATCTCGAGGTTGTCGAACTCGCCCGCAGCCTCGGCGAAGATGGCGGCCGGACGGGCGTGAAGCCCAACGCGGCTGGCAATGGTGGCGTTACGTTCGGTCATTTCTGCTCCTTGAAGTCAGCTTGTGAATATCAGCTGTGGATATCTGCTTGGAAAAATCGTCTGGAACTGTCGGCGACGACTGGCTCAGGCGGCTACGGGAACCGATTCCACCGTACCAACCGGCTTCTTCACTGCCCAGCGCTTGAGCCCGATCACGGCGAACGCACTCACGACCGTACCGGCCGCGATCGCGACGACGAACATCAGGAAGTTATCGATCGCGAAGAAGACGAAGATTCCGCCGTGCGGGGCCTTGGAACCCACCCCTGCCGCCATCGATATTGCACCGGTCACCGCACCGCCGAGCATGCTGGCGGGAATGACCCGCAGCGGGTCCGCGGCGGCGAAGGGAATAGCGCCTTCTGAGATGAAGGAGGCACCCAGCAGCCACGCGGCCTTGCCGTTTTCAATTTCGGCCAGGCTGAAGAGCCGCCTGTTCAGTACGGTTGCGGCCAGTGCCATGGCCAGCGGCGGGACCATGCCGGAGGCCATGACGGCCGCCATGATCTGGTACGGCGCCTGGTTGGTGAGGGAAGCTGCTCCCAGGCCGGCGACGGCGAACGAGTAGGCAACCTTGTTCACGGGGCCGCCGAGGTCGAAGCACATCATCAGGCCGAGGACAATGCCCAGGGCGATGGCGCTGGCACCGGTGAGGCTGGACAGCCAGTTGTTGAGCCCGACGGTGACCGCCGCGACGTACCTGCCCAGGAACGCGAAGAGCAGGCCGGAAGCAACGATGGACGCCACGAGCGGGATAATGACCACCGGCATCAGGCCGCGCAGCCAGCGGGGCACCTGGAGCTTGCCAATCGAATGTGCCACGTAGCCGGCGAGCAGGCCGCCTACGATGCCGCCAAGGAACCCTGCACCCATAAAGACGGCAACGGCGCCGGACACGAAACCCGGGGCGATGCCCGGCCGGTCAGCGATGGCGTAGGCGATGTAGCCGGCCAGGGCGGGCACGAGGAAGCCGAGGGACAGGGCGCCGATCTTGAAGAACACGGCACCCAGGAAGGCGCCCAGCGGGCCCCAGGCCAGCGCCGGGTACACCGTCGGCAGGTTGAACAGGCTGTTCTCCGCCAGGATCTTGTCCGCGAAGGCGGTGATGTCGTAGCCGCCCATCAGGAAGCCGAGGGCGATCAGCAGGCCGCCGCCGGCGACGAACGGGATCATGTAGCTGACACCGGTGAGGAGTGCCTTTTTCAGCTTCGTGCCGATGTGCTCGCCCTTTTCCTCGGCGTTGTGTTCGGCCTGGTCCTCAGCGAAGTGCGGGACGCGGCGGGCGTTCGGGTTGTCCGCGGCCGCCAGTGCTTCCGCAACCATCTTGTCCGGTTCGTCGATGCCGCGCTTGACCGGCGCGTTGATTACCGGCATGCCGGCGAAGCGCTCCTTGCCGCGCACATCCACGTCCACGGCGAAGATCACAGCGTCGGCGGCGGCGATCACGGCGGGGTCAAGGGCCTTGGCGCCGGAGGACCCCTGGGTTTCCACCTGCAGGTCCACGCCGACTTCCTTGGCCGCGGCAACAAGGGAGTCGGCGGCCATGTAGGTGTGGGCGATGCCGGTGGGGCAGGCCGTCACCGCGACGAGGCGCTTGGGGCCCTTGGGCTTCGCGGCGCCGGCGGCTTCTCCGCCGGTGTCAGCCGCTGCCGCGGCGGCGGCCGCCGCGGCAACCGGTGCCCCGGCGGCGTGGGTGGCGGGCTTGTCCGCCAGTGCGGCTTCGACGAGTTCCACGATCTCCGCCTGGGAGGTCGCGGCGCGCAGGCTGGCCGTGAAGTCCTTTTTGATCAGGGACCGGGCCAGCTTCGACAGCAGCTTCAGGTGCTCCTGGTCCGCGCCCTCAGGGGCGGCGATGAAGAAGATCAGGTCCGCGGGGCCGTCCTTGGCGCCGAAATCGACCGGCTGGGAAAGCCGTGCCATCGCCAGGGTGGGCTCGGTGACCGCCGTCGAGCGGCAGTGCGGGATTGCGATCCCGCCTGGAACGCCTGTGGCGGTCTTGGACTCCCGGGCGAAGGCGTCGGTGAAGAGGCCTTCAACCTCGGTGGCGCGTCCGTTGGCCGCAACCCTGCCTGCCAGGTGCCGGATCACGTCCTCGGGCGTGGTGCCCAGATTCTGGTCGAGCTCGACCAGTTCGGTAGTAATGAGCTGTGTCACTGTCAATCCTTCCGGAGGGCCGTGATGGTTACGGCATCAGGGGTGGTTTGGTTGACTGCCGGGACAGTGGAGCCAGGCAGGGAAGCGGCGGCGGCACCATGGGCCACCGCCTGACGGAGGCAATCAACCGGGGCGGCGCCCTGGCTGGAGGCGAGCAGGTATCCGGCCAGCGAGGAATCGCCGGCGCCGACAGTGCTGACCGCGGTGACCGGCGGATGCGTGGCCAGCCACGCGCCGTCGGCCGTCACAAGAACGGCACCCTTGGAGCCGAGGGTGGCCAGTACAGCACCCACCCCGGAGCGCACGACGGCGGAGGCGGCCGCTGCTGCAGCCTCCGGGTCCGCTTCGAGCTCCTCGGCGGATTTGTTCGTGGCGAATCCGGCTGCGGCAGCCAGTTCCACCAGTTCCTCGGCGTTGGGTTTCAAGAGGTCCGGCTTGCCCGAGGCGCCGCCGGAGACCGCTGCGGCGAGGGGTTCGCCTGAGGAGTCGACGGCGACCCGTGGTGCGGCCTCGCCGTCGAACTTCGAACGCAGCCGCCGGGTGACGGTCGCGTAGAAGTCGGCCGGAACTCCGGGTGGGAGCGAGCCGGCCAGGACGACCCAGGCGGCACCGCGGGCGTGGTCCAGCAGCAGGCTGATCAGGGCCTCCTGCTGCTCCTCGCTGAGCGCCGGTCCGGGTTCGTTGATCTTGGTGGTGACGCCGCCGGGCTCGGTGAGGGCCACGTTGCTGCGCAGCGGCTCGCCGATGGGGAGCGCCGCGAACGGGACGTCCGTGTCCCGCAGGCCGGCGAGGACAGGATCGGCCTCGGCGCCGGGCAGAACCGCGACGGTCTTGAGCCCCGAGGCCACGAGGGCACGGGAGACATTGACTCCTTTGCCTCCGGATTCCTGCCGGACGGAGACGGCGCGCTGGACTTCGCCGCGGAGGAGGGGGCCGGGTAGGGCTACGGTGCGGTCCAGGCTGGGGTTGGCGGTGAGGGTGACAATCACGCGACCACCACCTCCACTCCAGCTTCCGCGAGGGCGGTGGCGAGTTCCCGGCTGGGTTGCGTGTCTGTGATCAAGGTGTCCAGATCTTTCAACGAGGCGAACTGGACCAGCGTCTCCGCGTCCAGCTTGGAGGAATCAGCCAGCACCACAATGCGGCGCGCTGATTGGACGAAGGCCGCTTTGACCGCGGCTTCTTCAGGATCGGGTGTGCTCAGCCCGAAGGCCGCATGGATGCCATTGGTGCCGATGAAGGCGATGTCCGGGCGGATCCGGCGGGCGGCCTCCACCGTGGACTGGCCGACCGCGGCCTGGGTCAGGCCGCGCACCTTGCCGCCGAGCAGGTGCAGGGCGATGCCGGGTTCGCCGGACAGCCTGGAGGCGATGGGCAGGGAGTGCGTGATGACGACGAGTTCGGCGTCGGCCCCGGATGCCGGCAGGCTCCCCGATGCCCCGGCTCCGGCGCGGGCCGCCAGGAGCTCGGCCAGTGCCTCGGTGCTGGATCCGGCGTCGATCAGGATGCTGCCGGTGAGGCCGTCCGGGATGAGGGCCAGGGCCGCCTCCGCGATGCGGGTCTTCTCGGACTTCCGCTGGACGGTGCGCTCGAGGATGCTTTCTTCTGTGGTGCTGAAGCGGTCCGGGGAGACCGCGCCGCCGTGCACCCGCCGGACGCTGCCGGCGGCTTCCAGTGCGGCGAGGTCCCGGCGGACGGTCTCGGTGGTGATGCTGAAGCGCTCGGCCAGGTCCGTGACGCTGGCCCGGCCGCTGGCGTAGATGAGTCCCACGATCAGCTGCTGGCGTTCTTCGGCGAACACTTACCCTCCATTGCGTACTGCGTCTGTTCCGGTGTCTGTCCTGGTGCTGCTCCGGCGTTTGCCCCGGTGCTTGTCGGGCGTCTGTCGGGTCGGCGGTCCTGCGGATTCGTCCTGCCGCCTCAGTGACTCCCATCACATGAAGTGGAATTGTTTGACTTTATCTTTGTTCTTGTTGGTTTGTCAATGAAAAACAACATGAACGCAGAAGCGGTGGCCTGGCGGCGCGGGACATGCCCATTGGTGGGGCCGCTGAGGGGGACATGTCCAGTGGCCGGGCCCGGCGGCGTGGGACATGTCCATTGGTGGGGCCGGGGAGTGGGCAGGGTGGGATTATGTCCACGGTTCCTCCGCGGGGCGGGGCATGTCCAGTGCGCGGACCTGGCGCCGTGGGGCATGTCCAATGGTCGGGGCCGGCGGTAGGAACATGCCCAGCGGGCGGGCCAAGGAGGAGTATGTCCAGTGGCCGGGTCGGCGGAGGGGAGCATGTCCATTGGTCGGGTCTGGCAGCGTGGGACATGTCCATTGGTGGAGCCGGGGAGTGGGCAGGGTGGGATTATGTCCCCGGTTCCTCCGCGGGGAGGGGCATGTCCAGTGGTCGGATCCGGCAGCGTGGGGCACGTCCGGTGGGCGGGCCCGAAACGGCGGAAGCCGGGCCAAACCCGAAGGTCCGGCCCGGCTTCCGGGTCGTTGGATTCCGCGCTGTGAAGGGCGCGCGGGTGATACTCAGATGCCCGCGTCGCGGCTCTCATTCCGGGTGATCGTCTCGCCGGTGTTGGGGTCCACAACGGTGCGGCTTTCGCTGACCCGTCGCGTGCGGCCGCGTCCCGGGGAGGCTAGGACGAGGGAGGCGATGAGGCCAATCACGCCGACCGCCATGAGGATGTAGCCGATCATGGTCTGGTCGACATTGGGGATCAGCCCCGGGGTGACTGCCCAGGCCAGGATGGCGCCGATGGCGATGAGGAAGATTGCGGAACCGATTCTCATTAATTGCTCCTTGGTGTCCTGTGACACGAATTGATGATGCTAAGCATGCTGTCCAGCGTCACGCTACAACGCCGCCCGGGCTGTTTCAATGAATCGCATTCCGCCCCGCCGGGAAATTTCCGCGTCGTTTCCGGACAGTCGCGCCAGTTCAGGACGGTCGCACCGAGGATCCGGGGGGCGGAAATCCAGTTTCGTGGCGAAAATCCGGTTTCGTGGCGGAAACCGGTGCGCGGCCAAGCTGGTCGCGGCCACGCAGGTGTGCGGCCAGGTCGATGTGGGGTCACTTGTCGGTCGCGGAGTGGCAGAGAACGAGGCGGCCGCTGGATAGGCTGGGCCGATGGAGACGGTTGTCTGGTCCAAGCCCGAACACGAACGCGCCGGGACGCCCCTGCTGGTGATGCTGCACGGCTACGGCACCGACGAGCACCGCATGTCCAAGCTGTTCGGTTCCCTGCCGCCGGAGTTCAGTTGCGCAGCCCTGCGAGGCCCCAAAGCGATCGGCGACCACTACGGCTGGTTCCTACTGGACTACTTCCTCACCCACGACTTCGCCGACGTCATCGCCTCCACGAACGCGGTTTTCAGCTGGATCGAGTCGGTCAAGGCCGGGCACAGCAGTGTCAGCCTGCTCGGATTTTCGCAGGGGATGGCCATGGCCAGCACGCTGCTGCGGCTCCGGCCGGCCCAGTTCCGCGCCGTCGTCGGGCTCTCGGGCTTCGTCCTGGACAACGAACTACTGGCCATGAGCGAATCCTTCACCTCCCGTCCGCCGTTCTTCTGGGGCCGGGACCGGGACGACGTCGTCATTAACGACGCCGCCACCGAGCACACGGAGGAGTGGTTGCACCGGAACACCGCGCTCACGGCCAGGACCTACCCCGGCATGGGTCATTCCATTTCAAAGGCCGAACTGGTGGACGTCAGTGCTTTCCTGCGCCACTACGTCCTGCGCTGACCGGAAGCTGACCGAACGACTTCCATGCACCGGCGTGCGCCGGCCCGGCACCGACCATGCACCGGCCCAGCACCGGCTCAGCGCCGACCATGCACCGGCGTGCGCCGGCCCAGCACCGGCCAGGCCCCGCGAGGAGCCAGCGCGGCGCCGAACCGGGGTCCTGATCCTCCAGTTGCATGCCAAATTTGTAAGCGTTTACAATCGACCTCGGCCATAAAACCGGGCCCAACACTTCAGGGGGAAGAAAGGGCTGAGCCCGTGCCGCAGGCCAACACCCCCCGCGTGAGAATCCAGGACGTCGCCGCGCTCTCCGGGCTCTCCATCTGCACCGTCTCCCGCGCTCTTCGGCAGCTGCCCAATGTCTCCGAACACGCGAGGGGCAGAGCCAGGGACGCGGCGGCCAAGCTCGGCTACAAAGCCTCGTCGGCGGCGTCCCGGCTCGCCGGCGGGAGCACGGGTTCCGTGGCCATCATCGCCCCGACGGCCACGGCGTGGTTTTTTGCCCGGGCGGTGGAAGCTGCCGAGGAAGTCTTTGCCGACGGTGGCTATGACACCGTCCTGATCAGTCTCCGGAACCGGTCCGGCGTCCAGCCAAAGCTCTTCGGCGACCTCGCCGGCCTGGCGCAGCGCGTGGACGGCGTGCTGCTGCTCAACATCGCCCTCGGCGAGACCGAAATGGCGGCGCTCGCCGAGTCGGGCCTGGCCGTGGCCAGCGTCGGGATGCACGGTGTCCCGTGGGACAACGTTGGCATCGACAACGCGGAGGCCGCCCGCGCGGCCGCGACCCACCTGCTGGAGTTGGGCCACCGGGACTTAGCCATCCTCGCCGGCAGCGAAACCGGTGCGCCCACGGTCGTGACGGCCAGCGAACGCCGCCGGGGCTTCGAACTGGCCCTGGCTGACCACGGCCTCACGGTGGATCCGGACCGCGTGATCGATGCCGGTTCCAGCATCGAGGGCGGTCGGCTGGCCATGGTGAAGCTCATCGAAAGTGGCCGGATGCCGTCCGCGGTCTTCGCCGGCTGCGACGAAACGGCCTTCGGTGCGCTCATGGCATTGCGGGAGTCCGGTTTGTCAGCGCCGGAAAACGTGTCCATCATAGGAATAGACGATCATCAGATGAGTTGGTTCCTGGGTCTGACCACAATGGCCCAGCCCGTGGCCGACCAGGGCGCTTTCGCGGCCACCCTGCTCATTGACAGACTTCATCGCTCGGGCCTTCCTAACCCGCCGTTCGCCGGGCCGCCGTCGAACCATCTGCTGGAAACGAAACTGGTAGAGCGGAACAGCACGCGTGGCCGCTGAACCCCATGATCGAGACGAACCGGAGGGCGTTCGCCGCCGGAACGCCCCGCCCGAGCAATAGCGGCCGCCGCCGCGCGGGGCCTCGAACCAGCCCCGAACCGGCACGGAACCCGTTGCCCTGTACCAGTTGCCGTGAAGCGGCCGCCCGAAAAATTCGTTTTGAACAAAACCGTTTTGCCTGACCGTCCTCTGAAAGGACTTCCACCCATGACTGCAGTTCCCGACACTTCCGGACTGGCCGGCGCGCTCTCCGGCGCCTCTGCCATCCTTTTTGACCTCGACGGCGTCCTGACCCCCACCGCGGTGGTGCACGAGCACGCCTGGCAGCAACTCTTCGATGGCTTCCTGGCCTCCGTCCCCGACGCCGCGCCGTACCGGGAGAGCGACTACTTCGACCACATCGACGGCAAACCGCGGTTCGACGGCGTCCGGGACTTCCTGGCCTCCCGCGGCATTGTGCTGCCGGAGGGCCCGGCCGACGACGACCCCGCGCACGACACCGTCCACGGGCTCGGCAACCGCAAGAACAAGGTCTTCAACGACATCGTCGAGGCCGGCGGAGTCCAGCCGTACGAGGGCTCAGTCCGCTTTGTTGACGCCGCGCTGGCCCGCGGACTCAAGCTCGCCGTCGTCTCCTCCTCCCGCAATTCCCCGGCCGTGCTCAAGGCCGCCGGGCTGTCCGACTACTTCCCGGTGGTGGTCGACGGCGTCGTCGCCGTCACCGAGGGGCTGCCCGGCAAGCCCAGCCCGGCCACCTACGAATACGCCGCGCGGCTGCTGGGCCTGCCCAGCGAAGAATGCGTCGTGGTCGAGGACGCTGTCTCCGGCGTCCAGGCCGGCAGCGCGGGGAACTTCCTTTCGGTCATCGGCGTCGACCGCGGCGCCGGCCGGCAGACCCTGCTCGACGCCGGTGCCACGGTAGTCGTCAACGACCTCGCCGAACTGCTCTAGCCCGGCGCCCGCCTCCGGCGCTCACCCCGGCCGCTGACCAAGCCCCGACGCCAGCAGCGCCCTCCAGCAGCGCCCTCCAGCACTGCCCTCCAGCACCGCCACCCCCACCGCTCATCCCCGCTGAAAGAATCCCTAACCCATGGCCCTCATCACTTCGGACCGCGCCCGGTTTCCCAACGATCCCTGGCAGCTGGTCGAGACCGTCCACCTTCCCGGCAATGCCGGGACCCTGGAGACCCTGTTCAGCCTCGGCAACGGGCACCTGGGCATCCGCGGCGCGCACTGGGGCGCCGCTGACGCCGAACTGCCCGGCAGCTTCATCAACGGCTTCCACGAGACCTGGGACATCAAGCACGCGGAGAACGCGTTCGGCTTCGCCCGGACCGGGCAGCGGATCCTCTACGTCCCGGACGCCAACAACTTCACCGTCATCATCGACGGCGAGCAGCTGAGCCTGGAGGAGTCCACCGTGCTGGACTACCGCCGCAGCGTGGACTTCGTCACCGGCGTCTACGAGTGCCGGATCACCTGGCAGTGCCGTTCCGGCGCGGCCGTGACCACCACCGAACGCCGCGCCGTGGGCTACGAATCCCGCGGGGCGCTGGGCATCAGCTTGGAGCTGGCGGCGGACCGTGACATCTCCGCGGACGTCACGTCCT
This sequence comes from Arthrobacter oryzae, assembly GCF_003634095.1. Taxonomy (GTDB): domain Bacteria; phylum Actinomycetota; class Actinomycetes; order Actinomycetales; family Micrococcaceae; genus Arthrobacter; species Arthrobacter oryzae. The sequence continues at coordinate 154,805 of NZ_RBIR01000003.1, read as the reverse complement.
CCGTCATCAACCGCCAAGACCAGCCGGTGGAGGACCATTCCGCCCACGATCCCCGCCGCGCCGGACGCCACGCCGGGCGCGTGCTGCTGCCGTTGCGGCTCGACGGCGGCGACGGCTCCCTGCGCCTCTCCTGGGAAGCGTCCGAATCCAAGCAGCGGCTCGGGATGGCGGTGGACCACTGGACCTCGGCCGGGGTGCAGCCGTTCGACACCCTGGTGGACCAGGATGACAGCAGCGTCCGCTACGTGCTCGCTGTCAGCGCGGACCAGCCGTTCGTCCTGGAAAAGAGCGTCAGCTACGCCGTGGGCCAGGGCGCCGAGGACCTCGCGGACAACGCCGAGGCCGGCCTCAAGCCCGTCAGTGAGATCTTCGCCCAGAGCGAAGCCCACTACCGCGCCTACTGGACCACGAGCGACATCGTGGTGGCAGGCCAGACCGAGCTCCAGCAGGGCGTCCGCTGGAACCTCTTCCAGCTCGCCCAGGCCACGGCCTGCGCCGATGTGGCCGGCATCCCGGCCAAGGGCGTCTCGGGCTCCGGCTATGACGGCCACTACTTCTGGGACCAGGAGGTGTACCTGCTGCCGTACCTGACGTACACCAACCCGGGCAACGCACGCCAGGTCCTCGAATTCCGCCACGATCTCCTGCCCGAGGCGAAGATCCGCGCCAAGGAACTCAGCGTCGACGGCGCCCTGTTCCCCTGGCGCACCATCAACGGCCTCGAGGCCAGTGCCTACTACGCGGCCGGCACCGCACAGTTCCACATCGCCGCCGCGATCGCCTTCGCGACCAACCGGTACATCTGGGCGAGCGGGGACCAGGAATTCCGGGAAACCCTCGGCTCCGACCTGCTGATCGAAACCGCGCGGATGTGGGTGTCCCTGGGCTTCTTCGGCAAGGACGGACTCTTCCACATCCACGGCGTCACGGGCCCGGACGAATACACCGCGGTGGTCAACGACAACCTCTACACCAACGTCATGGCCCGTTTTAACCTCCGTGCCGCTGCGGCGCTGGACCACGCCGCGATCGGCGACGCCGAGCGCCAGCTCTGGGAGCAGGCCGCCAACCGCATGCAGCTGCCCTACGACGAGGACCTCCAGGTCCACTCCCAGGACAACGACTTCATGACCCTGGAGCCGTGGGACTGGACCACGCCCCGGTCCAAGTACCCGCTCCTGCTGCACTTCCACCCGCTGGTGATCTACCGGCACCAGGTCCTCAAGCAGGCCGACACCGTGCTGGCCATGTTCTTGCAGTGGCAGGACTTCACGGCCGAGGAAAAGCGCCGCGCCTTCGATTTCTACGATCCCATCACCACCGGCGACTCCACCCTGTCCGCCTGCGTCCAGGGCATCATGGCGGCCGAGGTCGGCTACGGCCAGGCCGCGCTGGACCACTTCACCCACGCGCTGTTCATCGACCTCGATGACACGCACGGCAACACGATCGACGGCGTCCACATCGCCTCCACCGGCGGGGTGTGGAGCTCGCTGGTCAGCGGCTTCGCCGGGCTCCGGGACCAGGGCGCCGTGCCGTACTTCGACCCGCGGCTGCCCGCGGAATGGGACGGGCTCGAGTTCCACCTGAAGATCCAGGGCCGGCTCTTGCACATCGGCCTGGTCCAGGACTCGATCAGCCTGACCGTCCGCGACGGCGCGCCCCTGGAGATCGACGTGCGCGGCGAACTGTTCACTGTCGCCGGAGACACCGTCCGGGTCCCGCTGGCGCCCGTCGCGGCTCCCGAGCCCACCATCTTCCCCAGCGGCCTGCCGACCGCATCGATCCCGGTGGTGCGCGCCGTCGTCTGATCTGCCGCGCAAGGCAGCGCGGGGTCACTTACCGCCCATAATCCCCCCGGACATGGGCGCTAGGTGACCCCGCGTTGTCTGGGGGAGGGAATAGGTCGGGGCAGGGGCCGGTTGCCGTCTAGCGGGGACCGGTCTTGCTCCGCAGGACAAGGCGGCCCCGTGCACTGGGCGGGGACTGCCGCTGGCGCCGCACCCGGCGCCGCCGCCGGCTCGCGCCCGATTCGGCTCGATTAGCCACGAAACGGAGATGGTGGATCAATGACTGCCTACAAGACAGTGAACCCCGCAACCGGAGAAACGTTGAAGGAATTCCCGGTCGCAACCGCGGCCGAGGTGGAGCAGGCGCTCGCGGCCTCGCAGGAGGCGTTCCGCGCCTGGCGCTCGGGCCCCGTCGAAGACCGGGCGAAGGTTATGGCGCGCGTCGCTGAACTGTACCTGGAGCGCCAGGATGAGCTTGCCCGGCTGATCAGCACCGAAATGGGTAAGCCGCTGGCCCAGTCCCGCGGAGAGGTGAAGCTTGTCGCCGATATCTTCGCCTATTACGCCACCGAGGGCCCCGGATTCCTCAAGGACGAGCCGCTGAACGTCAGGGGCGGCGGCGAGGCCGTGGTCCGTTCGGCTCCGGTCGGACCGCTCCTGGGCATCATGCCTTGGAACTACCCCTACTACCAGGTGGCACGGTTCGCCGCCCCGAACCTGGTTCTGGGCAACACGATCCTGCTCAAGCACGCCGGAAGCTGCCCGCAGTCCGCCCTGGCGATCGAACAGATCTTCAAGGACGCCGGCCTCCCGGACGGCGCCTACATCAACCTGTTCCTGACCAACGAGCAGGTCGCCGATGTTATTGCCGACGACCGTCTCCAGGGCGTCTCGCTCACCGGAAGCGAGCGGGCTGGTTCCGCCGTTGCCGAAGTGGCCGGGCGGAACCTGAAGAAGTACGTTCTGGAGCTCGGCGGCAGCGATCCGTTCATCGTGCTCGACTCCGAGGACCTGGACGCCACCGTCAAGGCGGCAGTCGGCGGACGCATGGGCAATGCCGGGCAGGCCTGCACGGCCTCCAAACGGTTCATCGTGGTGGAGGACCTCTACGAAGCCTTCGTCGAGAAGTTCACCGCGCGCATGGCAAAGATCAAGCCGGGGGACCCGCTCCGGTCCGAGACGACGTTCGGCCCCCTGTCCTCCCAGAGCGCGGCCGATGGCCTCGTGGAACAGATCCAGGACGCGGTGGACAAGGGCGCCAACCTCCGGACGGGCGGCCACCACGTGGACGGTCCGGGCGCCTTCGTTGAACCGACCGTGCTGACCGACGTGACTCCGGACATGCGCGCGTTCTCCGAAGAGCTCTTCGGCCCGGCCGCCGTCATCTACAAGGTGGCGAACGCGGCGGAAGCAGTCGAGCTGGCCAACGGCTCGCCCTACGGCCTCGGCGGCTCGGTGTTCAGCGCAGACGTGGCCAAGGCCCAGGAGATCGCGGATCAGCTGGACACCGGCATGGTGTTCATCAACTCCGTGGCGCAGACCCAGGCCGACATGCCGTTCGGGGGCGTCAAGCGCTCCGGCGTCGGCCGGGAACTCGGCCGGTTCGGCATGGATGAGTTCGTCAACAAGAAACTCATCCGCACCCCGCGCTAGCCGACCCCGCACGTCCGCGGCCGCCGTATCGAACCCGCGGCCGCATCCAACTCGCCGCCGCATCGGCTCACCGCCGGTGCGGCGGCGGTCGTGCGGTGGCGGTTGTGCGGTGGCGGACAGTGTGCGACGGCGGCCGCCGCAGCGCAGCAGGGGCTTAGTCTGCCCGGGCCGTGCCCTAGTGTTAAGTGAACTTACTTTTATGGTTCCGACGAGAGGCGATCATGGCCAAGCGCAGCAATCCGGCAATGAAGATTGCCCAGCAAACAGCCCACAGCGCGATGTTCGACGCCGCCGGGCAGCCCCGGCCGGGCCTGCACAACGTGCTCCTGCGGGCCGTTGAAGTCCAGCGTCCGCTGGTGCTGGCCAACATCCGCAGGCTCCAGCGCAAACACCCGCGCGCCTCGGCGGCGCAGCTTGCCGCCATCCTGGAGCGCGACTACCTGCTCGCCGTCACCGGCGGCGGGGCGCTGGTGGGCGGGGCGGCCGTGATTCCGGGCGTCGGAACAGCCGCGGCCCTGGGTCTTTCGGCTGCCGCGGCCGTCGGGTTCCTCGAAGCCACCGCCCTGTACTCCACGGCGCTGGCAGAACTGCACGGCGTGCGGATGGTGGACCCGGACCGGGCCAGCACCCTGGTGATGGCGGTCATGCTGGGCGAAGAAGGCACCGAGCTGCTGAGCTCGCTCAGCGGACAAGCCGCCGGCCGGGGCAAGGGGCCGTCCCAGGCCTGGACCGCTGCCTTCACCCGCCGCGTCCCGCTGGCCGGCTTCGGCACGGTGCGCGCCAAGATCCAGACGATGTTCCTCCGGACCCTGATGAAACAGCAGGGCACGGCGTGGCTGGGCCGCGCCCTGCCCTTCGGCATCGGCGCCGTCGTCGGCGGCGTCGGCAACCGGCTGATGGCCCGCGCCGTCGTCGCGAATGCCAAGGAAGCGTTCGGGCCCCTCCCGGACACGATTCCGGGAGAACTGCTGGCCCTTGCGCACACCACCGGGCCGGGCCCGCTCTACGACTCCACGGCGGACACTGCCCTGGACCTGCCCCCGGGCGGCGCCCCGGTGAGCGCCACGAAAGCTTCAGCGAAGGACGGCGGCACGTTTTGGATCTGAACGCTGACCTGGGGGAGTCCTTCGGGACCTGGACCATGGGAGACGACGCGGCCATGTTCCCGCTCGTCACCAGCGCCAGCGTGGCCTGCGGGCTGCACGCCGGCGACCCCGTAACCATGCTGGACACCTGCCGGGCGGCGTACGAGCTCGACGTCAAGGTCGGCGCCCACCTGGGCTATCCGGATCTGGCCGGCTTCGGCATGCGGTCCCTGGACATGACCTTCGATGATCTCTTCGGCGCGGTGCTGTACCAGCTCGGCGCGCTCGACGGCGTCGCCCACGCAGTGGGCGCGTCGGTGGACTACGTCAAAATGCACGGGGCGCTCTACGACCGCACCGTGCGCGACGCCGAACAGTCATCAGCCGTGATCGCGGCCATCCAGGCCTACGATCCGGGCCTTCCCGTCCTCGGGTTCCCCTGCTCCGCGTTGCTGGGAATCGCCCAGGACGCCGGGCACCCCGTCTTCACCGAGGCCTTCGCCGACCGCGCCTACCTCCCGGACGGCACGCTCGTGCCGCGTTCGCAGGACGGCGCGGTGCTGCACGACGCCGGCCAGATCGCCGAGCGGGCGGTGCGCCTCGCCACGAAGGGCGAGGTCGAGGCGGTAGACGGGAGCGTTCTCCGGATCGAGCCGCACTCGCTGTGCCTGCACGGCGACACCCCCGGGTCCATTGCCACGGCCACCGCGATCCGTGCGGCCCTGGAAGCCGCCGGCGTCGAGCTGGAGAGTTTCGCCTAACAGGCGGCATTGACCGAGCTGTACTCTCCCTGGCTCTGACCGGGCTGTCATCGTGCGTCCAGTGCCCTAAGGCCCTATGCCGCCCAGAAAGCGCCACCTAGCTTGAGGGCATGACTGCCGGAGGCTCCGCGGGGTTAGACGGACCCGCCTCGGATGCAATGTTGAAGCTGGGCCGTTTTTTCACGAAATGGGACCAGACCGGCGACGGCAGGGCGGTGTTCCGTGAGGGTGGGCGCAAGGGCGACATCTTCTACCGGGACCGGTGGAGCCACGACAAGGTGGTGCGCTCCACCCACGGGGTGAACTGCACCGGCTCGTGTTCCTGGAAGGTGTACGTCAAGGACGGCATCATCACCTGGGAATCCCAGCAGACCGACTACCCCTCGGTGGGCCCGGACAGCCCGGAATACGAACCGCGCGGCTGCCCGCGCGGGGCTGCCTTCTCCTGGTACACGTACTCGCCCACCCGCGTCCGGTTCCCCTACGCGCGCGGTGTCCTGGTCGAGATGTACCGCGAGGCCAAGGCCCGGCTGGGCGACCCGGTGCTGGCCTTTGCCGACGTCGCGGGGGACCCGGAGCGGCGCCGCCGCTACCAGCAGGCCCGCGGCAAGGGCGGCTTGGTGCGCGTCTCCTGGCAGGAAGCGATCGAAATCGCCGCCGCCGCGCACGTCAACACGATCAAGAACTACGGGCCGGACCGCTGCGCCGGCTTCTCGCCCATCCCGGCGATGTCCATGGTCTCGCACGCCGTCGGCACCCGCTTCATCCAGCTGATCGGCGGGGTGATGACGTCCTTCTACGACTGGTACGCCGACCTCCCCGTGGCCAGCCCGCAGGTTTTCGGCGACCAGACCGACGTCCCGGAATCGGGGGACTGGTGGGACGCGGGCTACCTGATGATGTGGGGCTCCAACGTGCCGGTGACCCGCACCCCGGACGCGCACTGGATGGCCGAGGTGCGGTACCGCGGCACCAAAGTGGTCACGGTCAGCCCGGACTACGCGGACAACACCAAATTCGCCGACGAATGGCTGCCCGCCCAGGCCGGAACGGACGCCGCGCTGGCCATGGCGATGGGGCACGTCATGCTCAAGGAATTCTTCGTCGACCGTGACGTGCCGTTCTTCTCCGAGTACGTCCGCCAGTACACCGACCTGCCGTTCCTGGTCAGGCTGGAACGGCGTGACGACGGTTCCCTCACCCCGTCGAAGTTCCTCACCGCCAAGGATCTCCCGCTGGAGTCGGGAGCCGAGGACGCCGCGTTCCGCACGGTCCTGTTCGACAAGAAGACCGGCCTGCCGGCGGTCCCCAACGGCTCCATGGGGTTCCGCTATTCAGGCAGCGGCGAGGGTAAATGGAACCTGGACCTCGAAGGGATCGACCCGGCGCTGTCCCTCCGGGAGGTCTCCGCGGAGAGCGCCGAGATCCTGCTGCCGTGCTTCGAGGACGCCGGCGGGGCCGGCAGCGTGCTGCGGCGCGGCGTGCCCGTCCTGGCGGTGGACGGCCACCTGGTCACCACTGTGTTCGATCTGATGCTGGCCCAGTACGGGGTGGGCCGCGAGGGGCTTCCGGGGGACTGGGCCGCAGGCTATGAGGACGTCTCGACGCCCTATACCCCGGCCTGGCAGGAGGAGATCACCTCCGTTCCGGCGCAGGCCTGCATCCGGGTTGCCCGCGAGTTTGCCCGCAACGCCGAAGAGTCCAGGGGCCGGTCCATGATCATCATGGGCGCCGGGATCTGCCAGTGGTTCCACGGGGATGCCACCTACCGGGCCGTGCTGGCCCTCGTGATGCTGACCGGCTGCATGGGCCGCAACGGCGGCGGCTGGGCGCACTACGTCGGCCAGGAAAAGACCCGGCCCGCCACCGGCTGGGTGTCCCTGGCCAACGCGCTGGACTGGGCCCGGCCGCCGCGGACCATGATCGGCACCGGCTACTGGTACATGCACACGGACCAGTGGCGCCAGGACGGCTACTCCGCGGACGCGCTCAAATCCCCGCTGTCCACCGGGGCCTTGGACGGGATGCACACCGCGGATGCGCTGGCGCAGTCCGCCCGGCTCGGCTGGATGCCGTTCTACCCGCAGTTCGGCCGGAACCCGCTGGACGTCGCGGACGAGGCGGAGGCCGCCGTCGCCGCCGGAACGGCCACGGACACCCCAGGCTACATCGCGGACGCGCTGAAGAACGGCACCCTGACCCCGGCGATCGAGGACGTGGATGCCCCGGAGAACTGGCCGCGGACGCTTGTGCTGTGGCGCTCCAACCTGTTCGGCTCCTCGGCCAAGGGCAACGAGTACTTCCTCCGGAACCTGCTGGGCACCCACAACAACGTCCTGGGCCAGGACCACGCCGAGGGCCTCAAGCCCCGGGACGTGAAATGGCACGAGCAGGCGCCGGAGGGGAAACTGGACCTGCTGGTCTCCGCCGACTTCCGGATGACCTCCACCACCCTGCTGTCCGACGTCGTGTTCCCGGCGGCCACCTGGTACGAAAAGCACGACCTGTCCTCCACCGACATGCACCCGTTTGTGCATGCCTTCACCCCGGCGATCGACCCGCCGTGGGAGACCAAGACCGACTTCGACATGTTCCACCTGCTGGCCCGGGAGTTCTCCCGGCAGGCCGGGACCCATCTGGGAGTCCGCCGGGACCTGGTGAGCGTGCCGCTGCAGCACGACACCCCCGGCCAGCTCGCGCAGCCCGGCGGGATTGTGCGGGACTGGCGGGACACGTCCATTCCCGCGGTCCCGGGGCAGAACATGCCCATTTTTTCGGTCGTGGAGCGCGACTACACGGCCATCGCGGACAAACTGGCCGCCGTCGGGCCGCTGGCCGACAAGCTTGGCTTCACCGTCAAGAACGTCACCTACAAACTCGCCGGGCCGCTGGAGAGGCTGAGCCGCTCCAACGGCGTGATGCTCGGCGGGGCCGCGGACGGCCGCCCCGCGATCGACACGGACGCGAAAATGGCCGAGGCCATCCTGGCGTTCTCCGGCACCACCAACGGCGCCCTGTCCGTGCAGGGTTTCAAGGACCTGGAAATCCGTACCGGCCGGAAACTGGCGGACCTCTCCGAGGGTTCCGAGGAAAAGTTCATCACCTTCGCCCAGACCCAGGCCGGCCCGGTCCCCGTGATCACCTCGCCGGAGTGGTCCGGTTCCGAGACCGGGGGCCGGCGCTACGCCCCGTTCACCATCAACGTCGAGCGGCTCAAACCGTGGCACACCCTGACCGGAAGAATGCACTTTTTCCTCGACCACGACTGGATGATCGATATCGGCGAGGCGCTGCCGATCTACCGGCCGCCGCTGGACATGCACCGCCTGTTCGGCGAACCCAAGCTTGGCCGGGACGGGAAACTGGAAGTCGTGGTCCGCTACCTGACCCCGCACTCCAAGTGGTCCATCCACTCCGAGTACCAGGACAACCTGCTGATGCTCTCGCTCTCCCGGGGCGGCCCGACCGTCTGGATGAGCCCGGCCGACGCGGCGGCCATTGAGGTCAAGGACAACGACTGGGTGGAATGCCTGAACATCAACGGCGTCCTGGTGGCCCGGGCCATTGTCAGCCACCGGATGCCGGCGGGCGTGGTCTACGTCCACCATGCGCAGGAACGCACCATCGACGTGCCGAAGTCCGAGGCGACAGGCCGGCGCGGCGGCATCCACAACTCCGTCACCCGGCTGCTGGTCAAACCCTCGCACCTGATCGGCGGCTACGCCCAGCTGGCCTACGCGTTCAACTACCTGGGGCCCACCGGAAACCAGCGCGACATGGTTGCCACCGTCCGCCGTCGTTCCCAGGAGGTGCAGTACTGATGCGTGTTATGGCTCAAATGGGCATGGTCATGAACCTGGACAAATGCATCGGCTGCCACACCTGTTCCGTGACCTGCAAACAGGCCTGGACCAACCGTGCGGGCACCGAATACGTCTGGTTCAACAACGTCGAGACCCGCCCCGGGCAGGGGTACCCGCGCCGCTACGAGGACCAGGAGAAGTGGCACGGCGGCTGGGTGCTGAACAAGCGCGGCAAGCTGGTTCTCAAGGCCGGCGGCCGGGTCAAGAAGCTCCTCGGGATCTTCGCCAGCCCGGTCCAGCCCGAGCTCAAGGACTACTACGAGCCGTGGACCTACGACTACAAGACCCTCGTGGACGCGCCGCTCGGCGATGACTTTCCCGTGGCCCGGCCCAAGTCCCTCATCACCGGCGAGGACACCAAGATCACGTGGTCCGCGAACTGGGACGATGACCTGGGCGGCTCCGCCGAGCACGGCCACCTGGACCCGATCGTGGAGAAGGTCCGGCGCGAATCCGAGGACAAGATCAAGTTCGCGTACGAACAGACCTTCATGTTCTACCTGCCGCGGATCTGCGAACACTGCCTGAACCCGTCCTGCATGGCCTCGTGCCCCTCCGGCGCGATCTACAAGCGGGTGGAGGACGGGATTGTCCTGGTGGACCAGGACAAGTGCCGCGGCTGGCGGCAGTGCGTCACGGGCTGCCCGTACAAGAAGATCTACTTCAATCACAAGACCGGCAAGGCCGAGAAATGTACCTTCTGCTACCCACGGGTGGAAGTGGGGCTGCCGACGGTCTGCTCGGAGACCTGCGTGGGCCGGCTGCGGTACCTGGGGCTGTTCCTCTACGACGCCGACGCCGTCACCGCGGCTGCCGCCGTCACGGACCCCCAGGAACTCTACGACGCCCAGATGGACGTGCTGCTGGACCCGAACGATCCCGCTGTCCAGACGGACGCCCGGGCCCAGGGGATCCCGGAGGACTGGATCGACGCCGCCCGGCGCTCGCCGGTCTACGCCCTGGCCAAGGTCTACAAGGTGGCGCTGCCGCTGCACCCGGAATACCGGACCATGCCGATGGTCTGGTACGTGCCGCCGCTCTCACCCGTGGTGGACCTGCTCCGGGACCAGGGGCACGACGGCGAGGACGCCGGCAACCTGTTCGGCGCCATAGACGCGCTGCGCATCCCGGTGGAATACCTCGCGGAGCTTTTCACCGCCGGCGACGCGGACCGGGTGGCGGCGGTGCTGAGAAAACTCGCGGCCATGCGCTCCTACATGCGCGGCATCAGCATGGGCAACGACCCCGACGACTCCATCCCCGAGGCCGTGGGCATGGACGGGCAGAGCATGTACGAGATGTACCGGCTGATGGCGATCGCGAAGTACGAGGAGCGCTACGTGATCCCCAAGGCCCACGTGGAGCAGGCCCACGACCTTGAAGAGATGGGCTGCTCGCTGGACTTCGAGGGCGGACCGGGGATGCAGGATTCGTCGCCGTTCGGGGAGGCCAGCGGCCGGCCCGTCCCGGTGGCGGTCGAAACCTTCAATGCTTTGCGGGACCGGCAGACCTCCGGCTCCGCGCCCGGCGAAGCCACCCTGCGCGGCAGGGTGAACCTGCTGAACTGGGACGGGACGGGGGCCCCTCCGGGCCTTTTTCCGGAGAGGGCGCAGTCTCCGGAGAAAGCGCAGTCTCCGGAGACGGCTCTCCCCGGGGCGCCGACCGACCCCACTCCTGCTCCCGGCAGCCGGCCGGGAGACCAGCCATGAGCCGGCGCGAGCAGGTGGTCTACCTCGCGGCGGCCTGGTGCCTGTCCTACCCGGACGAGGAACTGATCGGCCGGGTGCCGCTCATGCGCGCCGCGCTCGGCGAGTTCTCCGGCGCCGTCGAGGACTTCCGGGAGGTGCTGGAGGCGCTGGAATCCACGCCGCCGATGGACAGCCAGGCCCTCTACGTGCGCGAGTTCGACCTCGGCAAACGCCACGCCCTGCACCTGTCCTACTGGACCGACGGGGATACCCGGCGCCGCGGCGAAGTCCTGGGCAACTTCAAGAAGACCTACCGGCAAAGCGATACCCTGGTGGACACGCGCGGGGAACTGCCCGACTACCTGCCGATGGTCCTCGAATATGCCGCCCGGGTGGACCTGACTGCCGGCCGCGAACTGCTGACCCGCTTCCGGGCGAGCCTTGAGATGCTGCGGTTCGGGCTGCTCCGGGACAAGCTTCCGCACGCCCGGATCCTGCAGGCGGTCTGTTCCACGCTGCCGGGGAAGTCCCCGGCCGACGAGCAGGCCGTGATGCGGATGGCCGGTTACGGCCCACCCACCGAGGCCGTGGGCCTGGACCCCTACGATCCGCGCCTGCTGCCCGTGAAGGGGGCCTGACCATGCTGGCATCCGAAGCCGGGACCGGATCCGCCGTCGACATCTCCGCGATGGACATCGTGCTCTGGGGCGTGCTGCCCTACGTGATGGTCGTCGTCCTGGTGGGCGGGCTGCTCTGGCGCTACAGATACGACCAGTTCGGCTGGACCACACGGTCCTCCCAGCTCTACGAGTCCAGGCTGCTGCGCATCGCCTCGCCGCTGTTCCATTTCGGACTGCTCGCCGTGATCGCCGGCCACTTCTTCGGGCTGGTCATCCCGATGGCTTGGACCCAGGCGGCGGGGATGAGCCAAGAGTTCTACCACTTCAATGCCCTGCTGGTGGGCGGGATCGCCGGGGTGGGAACCCTGGGCGGGATCCTGTTGCTGATTTATCGGCGCCGGACCACGGGGCCGGTGTTCATGGCCACCACCAAGAACGACAAGACGATGTACGTGGTGCTCACCGCGGCCATCGTGTTCGGGCTGTGGACCACCCTCGCCAGTGTCTTCGAAGGCGAACACGGCCATAACTACCGCGAGACCGTCGCCCCGTGGTTCCGGTCCCTGTTCATCTTCCAGCCGGACATCGCCGCCATGGCCGCGGCCCCCTTCTCCTTCCACCTGCACACCCTCGTGGGCATGGCGCTGTTCGTCATCTGGCCGTTCACCCGTCTGGTCCATGCCTTCACAGCGCCGTTCCACTATCTCTTCCGCCCCTACATCGTCTACCGGTCGCGGGACCGGGACACCGGCGGGGCCGGAGCCAAGGGAACAGCCGGCGCCGTCGGCGCCCGGAGCTCCACGGTCGCCGCGCGGCGGGGCTGGTCCGCCGTCGGAACCCGGGACCGGGACACAAAGAACAGGTAAGAACTGGCAAAAATAGCTGCCAACCCGGTCCGTATTGCCAAACCGGCGTTGCTGATTTGAGAAGGAGGCCACCGTGGCCGGAGCAGCTTCCCCGTCCGCCGCCCCTGCGGGCCGGGCGCTCAACCTGGCGCTCGCCACCTCGACTTCGGTGGCGTGTTTCTGGGCGTGGAACTCCATCGCCACGCTGAGCGCGTTCTACACCCAGCACCTGCACCTCAACCCGGCCACCACCGGCGTGCTCGTTGCCATGCCCGTCTTTGTCGGCTCGCTGGGGCGGGTCGTCGTCGGCGCCTTGACGGACAAGTACGGCGGGCGCGCCATGTTCACGTTTGTCCTGCTGGCCTCAATCGTCCCGATCCTGCTGGTGGCCGTCGGCGGCAGCCTCGACTCCTTCGCCCTGGTGCTGGGTGCCGGGGTGCTGCTGGGGGTCGCCGGAACCGTCTTCGCCGTCGGGATCCCCTTTGTCAGCGCCTGGTACGAGCCCGCACGGCGGGGCTTCGCTACCGGCGTGTTCGGCGCGGGCATGGGCGGAACGGCCCTGGCGGCCTTCCTGAACCCCCGGCTTGTCGCCGGAATCGGCTACGTTCCCACCCACTTGCTGATCGCCGCGATCCTGGCGGTCATGGCCACCCTCATCTGGTTCCTGATGAAGGAGGCGCCGGGCTGGACCCGCAGCAACGCGCCGGTGATGCCCAAGCTCCTCGACGCCGCGAAGACCCTGGTCACCTGGAAGTTGTGCTTCCTCTACGCCGTCCTGTTCGGGGGGTTCGTTTCCTTCGCCACGTATCTGCCCACGTACCTGCGCGATGTCTATGCCTTCGACCCCAGCGCGGCCGGCGCCCGCACCGCGGGGTTTGCGCTCGCCGCCGTGCTGGCCCGGCCTGTGGGCGGGGTGCTCGCGGACAAGGTCGGCCCCAAGCCTGTCGTGATCGTCGCGCTCGCCGGCGTCGCGGTGCTCGCCTGGGTAGTGAACCTGCAGCCCGACGGCGACGTCCCCGCCGGCCTGACGTTCGTCGCCATGGCGGCGGCCCTGGGCCTGGGCACGGGCGGGGTGTTCGCCTGGGTGGGCGTGCTCGCGCCGCAGGGCAAGGTCGGCAGCATCAGCGGTGTGGTCAGTGCGGCCGGGGGCCTGGGCGGCTACTTCCCGCCGCTGATCATGGGTGCCACCTACGACGCCGCGACTCACAGCTACTCGATCGGGCTGCTGCTGCTCGTGGCCACAGCGCTCGCGGCGCTGGTCTTCACGATCTTCGCCATGCAGGGCCGGCCCAAGGCGAAGGTCGCGCCGGCCTAGCCCGGGCCACGGTCCGGGGGCGCTGCGCCAGGCGGTGGCTAGCCGAACATCAGGCTCGCCACCGTGAAGATGGCCAACCCGGCCAGTGCCCCCACCACCGTGCCGTTGATCCGGATGAACTGCAGGTCCCGGCCCACCTGGAGCTCGATCTTCTGGGACGTTTCCTCGGCATCCCAGCGGGCCACGGTGTCCGTGATGACCCCGGCGATGTCCGAGCGGTAGGTCTTCACCAGATAGCCGGCGGCGTCGCCGATCCAGGCGTTCACCTTGCCGGCGAGCTCGGGATCGACCAGCAGCCGGGTGCCGAAGTCATGCACGGCCGCCTTGAATTTGATGGTCAGTTCGCTGTGCGGATCATCGACGGCGCCGAGCAGGGCCGTCTTGATGGTGTCCCAGGTGCGGGAGGCGAGCTCCCGGACCTCGGGGTCGCCGAGCACCTGGGCCTTGACGCCCTCGGCGCGGGCGATCATGACGGGGTCGTGCTGCAGGTCCTGCGCGAGTTCCTTGAGGTATTTGTCGATCGACTGGCGGACCTGGTGCTGCGGATCCGACTGCACGGCGCGGGTGAACTTCAGGATCTCCACATACACCTTGTCGCCCACGAGGCCGTCCACAAATGACGGCACCCACGTCGGCGAACGGTCGGTGACCAGCCTGTTGACCGTCTCCTGGTTGTCACGCACCCAGTCCACGGCGCGGTCCACGAGCAGGTCCACCAGTGCGTGGTGGTGCCCGTCGGCGAAGATCCGCTCGGCGAGCCGGCCCGCCGGCGGCCCCCACGGCGGGGCGAGCAGGTGCTTGCGGACCATGGTCTCGATCACGGCCTGGACGTCGTCGTCGTTGAGGACCTTGAACGCGCCGCGGATGACGGCGGCGCCTTCCTTGGCAACCCGGTCCGGGCCGCCGGGGCTGGACAGCCAGGCGCCGGCCTTGCGCGCGATGTCCGCGGACGCCAGCTTCTCCTGCACCACCTGCTCGGAGAGGAAGTTGGTTTCCACGAATTCTCCCAGCGAGGCGCCGATCTGGTCCTTCCGGCGCGGGATGATCGCGGTGTGCGGGATCTTGATGCCCATGGGGTACTTGAACAGGGCCGTGACGGCGAACCAATCGGCGAGGGCGCCCACCATGCCGCCCTCCGCGGCAGCGCGGACGTATTCGAGCCCCGGGTAGTGCTTCTGCAGCGCGAACGCGACGACGAAGATCACGGCCATGACGATCAGCAGCGACAGGGCCAGGAGTTTCATCCGGCGCAGCGCCGCGGCCTTCTCGGCGTCGTTGGTTGCCGGGGGCCGCCGGCCGGAACCGCCGGGAGCGCCGCCGGGCACGTCTGCGTCACCGGTCACGGTAGTTGGCTCAGTGTTCACCTGCATAAGCCCAGCCTAGCCCCGGGGTGGAACCGGCAGTCGGCTAACGTGGCATCATGACGACTGACGTGTCCGCCGCCGCCCGTCCTCTGGTCTACGCCCACCGGGGCGCCAGCGGAGCCTTCGCCGAGCACACCCGGGCCGCGTACCTGCAGGCTATCGCCGACGGCGCCGACGGCGTCGAGTGCGACGTCCACCTGACCCGCGACCAGCATGTGGTGCTGCTGCACGACTCCACCCTGGACCGCACTTCGGACGGCACCGGTCAGGTCGCGGACCGGATGTTGGAAGAGCTCCGGCTGCTGGACTTCTCCTCCTGGAAGGGTGCACGGATCCCCGAAGCCTACGGCGCCAAGTCCGAGCAGTTCCTGACCCTGCCGGACTTGCTCGACATCCTGCGCGCGGCGGGCCGCCGGATAGGCCTGGCGATTGAGCTTAAACACCCCAGCCCGTTCCACCTCGGTCTGGAGGACCGTGTCCTGGAGGTCCTGAGGGCCGAGGGCTGGGATCCGGCGACGTCCATGCTGGAGAACATCAAGGTTTCCTTCATGAGTTTTAGCCCCGACGCCGTGAGGCATCTGCTCGAGTCGGTGCCGGCAGAGGCCGTCTGCCAGCTCGTGGACGACGTCAACGTGACCGAAATCCGGGAGGAACTGGGGCTGGGTGTCCTGACCGGCGGTGCCCTGGCCAACGTCATGAAGGCCGCCCAGACGGAGGGCGAAAGGATCCTGGCCGCCGGCGAGGCCGGTATTGCCGGCCCCGGCATCGGGTACGTCCGCGCGCACCCCGGGACCATTGAGCGCTGGCTCGGCTCGGGACGAAAGTTCCGGGTGTGGACGGTCGACGCGGCGGACGACGTCGAGCGGTGCAGGGAACTCGGAATCCACGAGATCACCACCAATTGCCCGGCCCGGGTCCTGGCCCAGCTCATGGCGGACAGCAGGCCCCTCCCGTAGACCTCCGGCCGCGTTCTGCCGCGGGCCGGCGCACGATGCGGACCCGCTCCGTCCCCGGCGAATTACGGCCGGCGGGGCCGCTGTGGTTGAGTGGTTCCATGCCATTTCGCTCGTCCGGCCGGGACCTCCAGACGCTGTCCGCGGCGGCGATGAGCGCGCTGCTGCTCGCCAGCGCCGCCAAGCACTTCAGTGAACCCGAATTCTTCCACCCCGTGGTCCCGGACATACTGTGCCGCGACGACTCCGGCGCGCAGCCGAACGGCCCCCTTGCCGTGCTGTCCCGTGATGAATGGGTGGCGGCGAGCGGACTGCTGGAAGCCGCCGCCGCCGTCGGGCTCCTGGTCCCGGCCACACGGCCGGCCGCCGCCGGCTGCGTCACGGCCATGTTCACGGCGTTCCTCGCCGGCCACGTCGGTGCCCTGCGCGCCGCGTACGGGCCCTCAGGCACGCCGCTCCAGCGCCGGGTGCACACCCTGCGCCTCCCGCTCCAGGCCCCGCTCATCGCTTGGGCCTGGACCCTGACACGGCGGAACCGGCACCCGTGAAGATCCTGCAGTCGCCTGCCGTGCGGATCGGATTGTCGATCAGCATTGCCACCGGGCTCTACGGCGTCTCCTTCGGCGCATTGTCCGTCACCTCCGGCCTCGACTTCTGGCAGACCATGGCCCTGAGCCTGCTGCTGTTCAGCGGCGGCTCGCAGTTCGCGTTCATCGGCGTAGTGGCCGGCGGCGGCTCCGGCATCGCCGCGATGGGCGCCGCGACGCTGCTGGGCATGCGCAACGGCATCTACGGCATGCAGATCAACGCCCTGCTGCGGCCCCGCGGCTGGCGCAGGTTCGCCGCCGCCCAGCTGACCATCGACGAGTCGACCGCCACCAGCACCGGGCAGACAGACCCCGCGGAGCAAAAGCGCGGATTCTGGACCGCCGGGATCGGCGTGTTCGTCCTGTGGAATCTGTTCACGGCCCTGGGCGCGCTGGCCGGCGGGGCCCTCGGGGATCCCAAACAGTGGGGACTCGACGGCGCCGCCGTGGCAGCGTTCCTGGGCCTGCTCTGGCCGCGGCTCAAAGGCCGGGAACCGGTGGCCATCGCCGTGGTCTGTGCGCTGGCCACAGTCCTGGCCGTACCGTTCGTGCCGCCGGGCGTGCCCATCCTCGTCGCCGCCATCGTCGCAGCAGGGATCGGCTGGTTCAGCCACGGCCGCAGCGACGAGGGCCTCGAACCGGACGTTGACCCCTACGCCGAGCAGCACCCGCAACACCGCCACCACCTTGAAGAGCGTCCCGGGGACCCCGCATGAACCTCTGGATGTGGCTGCTGCTCTCCTGCCTGCTCGCCTACGCCTGGAAGCTGCTCGGATACCTGGTGCCCGCCAGCCTGCTCCGCAACCCGCGGATGTCAAGGGTGGCCGGCACCATGACGATCGGCCTGCTGGCGTCCCTGACCGTGGTCAACGCGGTGGCTTCCGGCCAGTCCCTCACGCTGGACGCCCGGCTGGGCGCCTTGGCCGCTGCGGCCATCGCCCTGTGGTTCCGGGCTCCGTTCCTGGTGGTGGTGATCGCCGGCGCGGCGGCGGCCGCCGGGCTGCGGCTGCTGGGCTGGAACTGACACACCCGCCCGGCCCTGCCTACGCGGCTCCGGCCGCGACGGGAACGGTCTTTAGTCCCTACTTGCGGCACCGACCGCATGGGAGCATTCGAACATGAGTGAACATGACGACCCGGCGGCTGAGGTGCCACGCAAGCACCCTCATGCCAAGCCGCATGAGCCGTTTGTTTCTGCCGGCGCCGAATCCACCCGGGAACTGCGCGAGATGGCCCGCCGCCGTAGGGATGCCGAAGAGAAGCTGCAGCAACACCTGCTTGAGGCTGAGGCCAAAGAGAAACCGGTCGAGGACTAATGCCGGGATCCAGGCTGTCGGAGCACCTGCAGGACCTGGTGCTTGAAAATGCCAGTATCGATGAGTTTCTCCAGGAATTGTCCGGCGCAATCGCCGAGTTTGGCACGTCCGCGGCCGGCGGCCGGATACTGAGTTCGGTCCGTCTCGTCCGCAGCGGAAAGCCAGCCGTCACGGCCGGCAGCGATCCCGCGGCGCTGGCCCTGGAGCGGCTGCAGGACCAGGCGGCGGGACCCGCCGTGGAGGCCCTGGAGACCGGCCGCGCCGCCCTAATGGACGGCGGCCCGGTAAAGCCGCCGCTGGACCGCTACCGGCGCACTGCAGCCCAGTGGGGCATCCGGAGCGCCCTGAGTATCCCGGTGGCCCTCGACGAGGGAGCCGCAGGGGCCCTGACGTATCTGGCGGCCGGCCCGGATGCCTTCGACGGCGGAACGGCCGCAAGCTGCGAGGCGTTTGCCGCCACGGCCGGGAAATCCATGCGGCTGGCCGTTCGCCTCGGATCGGTCCAGGACATGAACCGGGACCTGCTCCAGGCCATGAAGTCGCGGACCACCATTAACCTTGCGTCCGGGATCCTCATGGCCCAGAGCAGGTGCTCACAGGCCGAGGCCTTCACCCTGCTCAGCAAGGTGTCGAACAACCGCAACATCAAGCTCCGGCTCGTCGCGGAGGAGATCCTGCGCAGGTTCGAGTCAGGGCCTTGTTCCGCAGACTTCGGCACCCGGGCCTGACCGGGCCGGACTCCCCGCCGCAATCCCTCACCCGCGTTTCCCGGGCACGCGGCTGCCCCGCCCAGCGGTCAGCCGGCGTCGTCGACTGTCACGGCGATATCTTGTGCGACATATTCACTCTGAAACCTTCACGATGATTTTGCCCCGGGTGTGGCCGTCCATGTTCAGCCGGAAAGCCTCCGCGGCCTCCTCCAGCGGAAACGTCCGGGCCACCTCGACCTTGAGCCGGCGTTCGTCCACCAGCCGCGACAAACGCTCCAGGTCCGCCCCCACGGGATTTACCCACATCCAGGTGCCGCCGTGCTGCTCCACCGAACTGTCAGCGATGGAGGCATGCCGGCCTCCCTCGGCAAGGACCGCGAGGGTGGTGTCCAGGTTGTCGCCCGCGAAGTCTGCGACGACGTCGGCGCCGGCCGGTGCCAGTTCCCGGACACGCTCCGCGAGGCCCTCCCCGTAGCTGACCGGTTCCGCGCCGAGGGCACGAAGGAAGTCATGGTTCTTCGCGGAGGCGGTTGCGATCACCCTGGCGCCGAGCGCCACCGCGATCTGGATTCCCAGCGAACCCACGCCGCCGGCGCCGCCATGGATCAGCAGGGTGTCAGCCGCCGTGACGCCCAGCCGGGTCAGGACCTGATACGCGGTCAGTCCGGCCAGCGGAAGGCCGGCTGACTGGTCCCAGTCCAGCGTTTCCGGCTTCCGGGCCAGGAGCCGCTCCGGCAAGGCAATGTACTCGGCGAAGCTGCCGCCATGGACGAAGTCTTTGCGGGCGTAGGAGATCACCTCATCGCCGGGCTGGAACTGCGGGGCGTCGATGCCCACGGACTCCACGACGCCCGCGACGTCCCAGCCTGGGATGGCCGGAAACTGGAGGTCCATCAGCGAATCGAGGTGGCCCGCCATGATTTTCCAGTCGACCGGGTTCACGGACGCTGCGCGGACCTTCACCAGGACCATTCCGGGCCCCACTTTCGGCAGGGGCTGCTCGGTCAGTTCAAGGACGTCGGGGTTTCCGTACTGGCTGTAAGTCATCGCTTTCATGACTTAGGACAACCGCCGCCCCGCCCATCGTATTCCAGTGCTCAGGCCGGTGCCCCGAGCCCGGCGAGCCGCAGGATGACGGCCAGGCCCTCCGGGGTGCCGGGCCAGTGGCGCCGGACGGCGTCGTCCCCGGCGCGGGCGATTACCGAGCGCAGCACCAGCGCCACGATCACGACGTCGTCTGCGTATCCGATCACCGGGATAAAGTCCGGGACGAGGTCGATCGGGGAGGCCAGGTAGACGAGCAGGAGTGCCAGGCGCACGCGGACGCCCACTGCCACCGAGCGGTCGGCCAGCAGGCGGCGGATGAGCCGGAGAAGGTCCGGCAGCAGCCGCAACGCGTCCTTCATGGTGACGGTCTCGGGGTGCCGCCGGGCATAGGCCCACAGCAGCAACAACAGGACGGCATAGACCGCCAGTACGCCGCCGACGACCCCGGCAAGAGTTTCCCATCCCATGGCTAGATCATACGGACGTGGCCCGGAACGGGGCCGAGAGGGAGCCCCTAGCCAAGAACGGCGTCGAACGCGGTGCCCGGCAGCGGAGCCTGCGGAGGCAGTGCCCGCTCCGGCCGTTCCGTCCGGATGGCATCTTCAACCAGCGCCACGGGGCGCCGCCACGCGTCGGAGCCCGGCTCCATGGTGTCAACAACACCGATCAGCATGGCCAGCAGCCGGATCATGTCCGTCATGGAAATGTCGCTGCGAAGGGTCCCTTGGCCCTGCCCCCGGCCCAGCAGCACGGCGATGGACTCTATGAGGCCTCCGGTGATCCCGGTCAGCAGCCCGCGCCGTCCTGCGACAGCACCCAGCAGGTTGGCCTCCTCGCTGGCAACACGCATCGTGGCGTCGATGACCCGAAAGAGCCCGGCGGCCGCGTCCGGGTCGGCCAGGGCCTCATCGATGGCCGGATCCACCTGCAGCCGGAGCTGCCGGTTCAAGGCGGCGAGCACCAGTTCTTCCTTGTCCGCGAAGTTCCGGAAGAGGGTGGCCGGACCCACCCCGGCGGTGTTGGCGATGGTCTGCAGCGGCACTTCGGGGCCGTGCTCGCGGAAGCACTGCCGGGCCGCGGAGATGATTTTGTCCACGTTGCGCGCGGCGTCTGCGCGGAGCGGCCTGCGGTCTACTGCCCGGTTCATTTGCTTAGGGTAGCAACGCGCGGGGTGAGTGGAGCGCTTACCGCCCGAGGAGTCCCTTTTATGACGGTTTCCCCGAGCCAATCCGGGCCGATCAGGGCAAATCCCGCCGGTCCGTTGGCCGGATCCCGTGAAAGACTGATGCGGGACAGCTCCGATCCTCCGCCGCACTGTCTGGAATAAGTGAAGGGAACCATCACATGCTGGTCGCATTCTCCATAGCACCCTCCGGTGACCCCGCCAACGGCCTGGCGCCGGGCGACGCGTCGGTCCACGACGCCGTCGCCGCCGCGGTCCGGATTGTCAGGGAATCCGGCCTGCCCAACCGGACGAGTTCCATGTTCACGGAGATCGAGGGCGACTGGGACGAGGTCATGGACGTCGTCAAGCGCGCCACGGAGGCCGTCGGCGCGTATGGATCCCGCGTCTCGCTGGTCCTGAAGGCGGACATCCGGCCGGGATACGCGGGCGAGCTGACGGGCAAGGTGGAGCGGCTTGAGCAGGCCCTCGGCACTCAGGCGGCAGGGCAGGGGAGCGTCGGAACCGCGCCGCAGGCCTGAACCCGCGAACGCGGCGGTGATCCGATGATCCGGCACCGGGGAGGCTACCGCCGGGCCGGTGCGGCTGGGACACTGGGGACATGATCGAGCATCAGTCCGCTCCAGGCTGGGTCGCCGTCGAGAACTTCCTCTCCGACGTCGTGGTCCGGCCGGACAATGCGCTGCAGCACGCCGTGGCCAGCGCCGTTGAGGCCGGAATGCCGGCTATCGAAGTGGCGCCGACCGCCGGCAAGCTCCTGAAACTGCTGATCCAGCTCTCCGGCGCCCGCCGCGTCCTGGAAATCGGCACACTGGCCGGCTTCAGCACCATCTGGATGGCCCAGGGGCTGCCCGACGACGGCCGGCTGGTCACCTGCGAGTATCTCCCCAGGCACGCCCGCGTTGCGCGCGCGAACATTGACGACGCCGGCCTGGGTCACAAGGTGGACATCAGGGTCGGCGCGGCGCTGGACACCCTGCGCGAGCTGGAAAGCGAGGCGGGACCGCCGTTCGATTTCGTGTTTATCGACGCCGACAAGGAAAACAACCCGCACTATCTGGACTGGGCCATCCGGCTTGGCCGGCCCGGCACCACGATCGTGATGGACAACGTGGTGTGGGAAGGCGCCGTGCTGGACGCCTCGATGGACACGGTGAACGCGCCGGGAATCATCAGCGCGCTCCAGATGCTGGGAGACGACCCAAGGCTGGACGGCACCGTCATCCAGACCGTGGGATCGAAGGGGTGGGACGGCTTCGCCCTCGCGATCGTCCGCTAGGCAGGGGAGGCTAGCGGGACGCAGCCGCCGAGTGGGCGCGGCCGGCAGCAAGTGCTAAGTATGCTTAGATTGCTTGGCAGTGGCGCCGATGCCCGCGGCGGACGTGCAGGTGCCAGCCCTGCCGGCCGCCCGCAGCCCGATCCGCCCCTCCAGGTCCGCACTTCCAGATCCGCCCAGCCCGAAGGAACACAGGCAGCCGAATGAACGGGACCTCCTCCTCCCACCGCCCCCTCCCTTCCGTGATCAGCCCGGTCAGGATCAGCTCCCGGCCCGCAGACCTGGCCGCCATCGGCCCCTTGCTGACCGAGGCCCAGGCCGCCGTCGGCGATGTCCCTGCCTTGTTGGACCTGGCCAAAACGGCGGCAGCGACGGCGCCAAAACCCTGCGAAGGCCGCACCGCTTTCCTCTGGGAGATCCTGGCCTCCGTGACTGCCGTCGACGTCGCCGCCGGACGCGTGCTGGAACCGCACCTGGACGCGGCCGCGATTCTGGGACAAGCGGCGGCCCTGCCCGCGATGGACGGCCGGGACTACCCGGACTTTGACGGTATCCACTTCGACGGCGCCTGGGGAGTGTTCGCCGCCGAGGCGCCCGGCCTCCGGCTTGAGGCAAAAGCGACCGACGGGTGTTTCCTGCTCCATGGCGCCAAACCCTGGTGCTCGCTGGCTGCGCAACTGGACCATGCGGTGCTGACCGCGCACGTCGAGGGCGGCGGCCGTGCCGCGTTCGCCGTCGACCTCCATGCGGACGGGGTGAGCTTTGCGGACCCGGCGTGGACCAGCCGGGGGCTGCGGGAAATCCGCAGCGGCACGGTGCATTTCGACGCCGTCCCGGCCGTTCCACTGGGCGGACCGGGCTGGTACTACCAGCGCCCCGGTTTCGCCTGGGGAGGCATGGGCGTGGCCGCCTGCTGGCTGGGCGGCACCGTCGCGGTGGCGCGCAACTTCACCGCATCCCTGCAGAGGGCCGCCGACGCCGGGCGGGAACCGGATCAGATCGCGCTGGCCCACGTGGGCGAGATTGACCGCACGCTGGCCGCCCTGACCGGGTACCTCGCGCAGACGGCCGCGCGGATCGACGCGGGGGAGCTTTGCGACGGCGGCGCATGGCGCGAGGCCCTGCGTGTGCGGGGGAGTGTGGCCACGGCCGCGGAGCGCATCCAAACGCTTGTGAGCCAGAACCTGGGGCCGGCCCCGCTTGCTTTCGATGAGGCCTACGGCAAGCGGATGGCGGACCTCGCCCTGTACATCCGCCAGCACCACGCCATGCGCGACGACGCGCAGCTCGGCTCCCTGACGCTGGGAAGTGACAGCCAGTGGTGAGCTTCACCCACAACGATCCCGGCACCAGCGAGGCCGCCTGGGCTGCCGGCGGCGCGGCGGATCTGCCGGAGCTGCCGCTGGATGACGCGGAGCTCGCCGGCCGGGCCTTCATAGTCCTGGCGGCCCACCCCGACGACGAATCACTCGGCGCCGGCGGCCTGCTGGCCCGGCTCCACGCCGCCGGCGCCACGGTCCGCGTGCTGCTCTGCACGGCGGGGGAGGCCTCCCATCCCGGCTCGCCAACGATGACGCCGGAGCAGCTCGCCGCGGTCCGGTTGCGGGAATTCGGCGCCGCCCTGACGCACCTGCTCGGGGACCCGGAGTGGCAGTGCCTGGGCCTGCCCGACGGGAAACTCGGCACGCACCGGGAACAGATCCGCGCCGCGGTCCTCGACGCCGCAGCCGATTGCGGGCCCGCCGCCGGCGGGATCGTTCTCGTGGCGCCCCTCCGCTCGGACGGGCACACCGACCACGACGTCCTCGGATCCGTCGCGGCCGAGCTCAGCGCCGCGGCGGGCTACGCGCTTCTCGAATACCCCATCTGGTACTGGCTGTGGGCCGCGCCCGGCGCGCCTGACACAGCTGAAGAGCCGGCTGCACCTGATGCCCCAGCCGACAGGGCCGGGGCCTGGCGCGGCTGGTTCCGGCTGCCGCTGCGCCCCGCCGAGCAAAGGGCCAAAGCTGCGGCCATGGCGGCGCATGTGTCCCAGGTGGCCCCACTCTCCGGGCTGCCAGGTGACGAAGTGCTCTTGCCTGCGGACTTCCTGGCGCACTTTGAACGGGCGTGGGAGACGTTCGCCTGGCACCCGGCGCATCTCCCGTCGGTCAATGTCCCGGCGGCCGAAGCCCGTTCCCACGACTCCAGCGACGGCGACGACCGCGGCGCGCGCCGCCCCTACGCCGCGGGCGACGCTGAGCACCTCTTCGATGCCGTCCACGCCCGGGAGGAGGATCCCTGGGGCTACACCTCGAGCTGGTACGAGCAACGCAAGCGCTCCCTCACCCTCGCCGCCCTTCCAGCCGGCAGTTACGCGGCCGGGCTGGAGATCGGCTGCTCGATCGGAACCCTGAGCGCGGAACTCGCGCCGCGGTGCGGGAGCTTCCTCGCCGTTGATGCCAGCAGTACAGCCCTGGACCGCGCCGCCAAGCGGCTGGCCCACCTGCCCGCTGCACGGACACTTCACCTGACTGTCCCGAACGAGTGGCCGGACGGATCATTTGACCTGATCGTGGTCTCAGAGGTGGGCTACTACCTCTCACCGGCGGAGCTCGGGCGGCTGTTGGACCGGATCGAGGCCTCGCTCCTGCCCGGCGGCACCCTCGTCCTGTGCCACTGGCGGCACCCCGTTTCCGGCTGGGAACTCGACGGCGACGCGGTCCACGCCGCAACCCGGAAGCAACTGGGCTGGGCCGGCGGCGGGTTCTACCGGGAACGAGACTTTGTCCTTGAGGTGCTTCTTGCGCCGGACACTGCGCAGGGCGCTGCCCCAGGCGCTGCGCCGGACCGCCGCACCCTGGAACGGGGGCGGTGACCGGGATGGCGGCACTGCCGTTGCCGTTGCCGCGCGGGCACCGCATCGAGCGGGTCGCCGTCGTCATGCCCGCGCACGACGAGGAAGAACACCTTGAACGGGCGCTCCGGGCCCTGCAGCGGGCCGCGGACTCCCTGCACACGCTACGGCCGGGCGTCGACGTTGGCGTGACGGTGGTGCTGGATAGCTGCACGGACGGCTCAGCCGCCGTCGTGGCGGGCTACGCTGCCGCGGATCCTCGCTTCAATGCCCTGGAGGTCAGCTTCCGCAGCGCCGGCGCGAGCCGTGCCGCCGGCGTCCGCGCCTCGGGCATCGGCGTGCCGCGGCTGCGGTCGCCGGCCCAGCGCTGGACGCAGCCGCCCTCGGCCGGCCGGACCTGGCTGGCAAACACCGACGCCGATTCCCGGGTGCCGGAGAACTGGCTGGTGCGTCAGCTTGAGTTCGCCGAGGCAGGGGCCGACGCCGTTCTAGGATCCGTGGAACCGGACCCGGAGGGCATGGACCCGGACCTGCTCCGGCGCTGGCGCGAACGCCATCCCTTCGACGAGGACCATCCCCACATCTATGGCGCCAATTTCGGCGTCCGGGCTTCCGCGTACCTGGCCGCCGGAGGGTTCGCGCGGATTACGTCCGAAGAGGACCGGACCCTGGTCCACAACCTCCGCAGCCGGGCCTTTACGGTCACGGCAACGGACAGCGCCCGGGTCATGACCTCCGGCCGCGTCCACGCCCGGGCACCCCACGGCTTCGGCACCTACCTCCGGAGCCTGGCCCAGTTGCTGCCGCCGCCTGCCGGCTGACTGTTCCCTGCGGCATCCATTTCCTGTGTCGTCCATTCCCTGCGGCGTCCCTTCATTGACGCCCGGGCCGGCCGGCTCCACACTGAAGAAATGACCGGAGCTGCGAAAGAACCCAGCATCGACCAGGTTGTTGACCGCCTGGCGGCCCGCTTTCCGCACGTTCCGCGGCTGCACGTCGCCTGGATCGTCAGCGAGGAGTTCCAGGCCCTGGAAGCAGGCCGGATCAGGACCTTCATCCCCACCCTGGTTGAACGCGGCGCCCGCGTGCGGATCCAGAACGAGTTCGGGACGGGCGACGTCGGCGACTGACTCCCCCGCAGCCGGCAGCGATCCGAGTTCGCCTGAACCGCCCCACATCGCCGTAAAATTCCGGCGAGCCCGCACCGTTCCGGCGATTTCGACGGCGGCGGCCCGAGACAGCCGGCGGACGGCGGCCGCGGGCCCGCGAAATGACCTTTGGCCCTTACTGGCCCGGGCAACGGGCAGCATGCTCGATCCATGAGGTTCCTGGTCAGAGCCGGCGGCCGGCGGTGCCCGTGAGGGGCGGAGCGCGCGGGTGAATCCGGGGCCGGGGCAGGACTCGCTGTCAGCCGTCGCCGGCCTCAGCGCGGACGACGCTGCCCGGCGGCTGCAGCAATTCGGTGCCAACAAGCTGCCCGAGCCCCGTCCGGTCCCCGGCTGGCGCAGGCTCCTGGCCGAGCTGACCCACTTCTTCGCGATCATGCTCTGGGTGGCGGCCGTCTTCGCGTTCATTGCCGGCATGCCCGAACTCGGTGTCGCCATCGTGGTGGTGATCGTGGTCAACGGAGTATTCGCCTATATCCAGCAGGAGCGCGCCCAGCACGCCGCCGCCAAGCTCCGCGAACTGCTCCCGGCCCTGGTGTCCGTCCGCCGAGACCACCGGGTCATCAAGGTCCACACCACCGAACTAGTGCCGGACGACGTCGTGGTGCTGGTGGCCGGCGACCGCGTTCCGGCGGACCTGCTGCTGGCCCTGGCCGTCGGCTGCGAGGTGGACGAGTCGATGCTGACCGGCGAAAGCGAGGCCGTCACCAAGTCTCCGGGCGACACGGTTTACGGCGGGACCTTCATGGTCAACGGACAGGCCGAAGGCGTGGTCTCAGTGACCGGGGCGCATACCAGGCTCGCGGAGATCGCAGCCCTGACCGGAAAGGTCGAGGCACCGCCGAGCCCGCTGGCACAGGAACTGCAAAGGATCGTCCGCATTACCGCCAGCATGGCGCTGGGCATCGGCGCCCTCTTCTTCCTGCTCTCCCTACTGATCGGGATTTCCTGGCGCGATGCTTTCCTGTTCGCCATCGGCGTCGCCGTCGCGCTCGTCCCCGAAGGGCTGCTCCCGACCGTCACCCTTTCCTTGGCCGTCGGCGCCCAGCGGATGGCCAAGCGCAACGCCCTTGTGCGCAACCTCCAAGCCGTGGAGACCCTCGGGTCCACCACCTTCATCTGCACGGACAAGACCGGAACCCTGACGCAGAACCGCATGAACGTCGTCGAGGTCTGGACCCCGGCCGGGCGGCTGACCATCAACGGTCAGGGCTACGATCCCGACGCCGACATCACGGGCGGCGGCCTGGAAGAGGCCCGGCAGCTCAGCACCGCCGCACGCACCGCCTCGGTGGGGCGGGCCGTCCTGCACGAAGGCCGGTGGATAGCCGAGGGGGACCCAATGGAGGCCGCCATCGATGCGCTCGCCGTCCGCCTCGCCACCCGCGCCGCACCTGCGGGCGAGCAGCCGGAGTGGCCGACGCCGTCGCACCGTTTCGCGTTCGACCCCCGCCGGTTGCGGGAATCGGCAATCGCCGGCACCACCCTCTACGTCAAGGGGGCGCCGGAGTCCGTGATTCCGCTCTGTACAGGGTCAGGTACGGGGGCCCGGACATGGGCTTCGGGCCCGGGCGCGGACCAGGCGCGGGAGATGGTCGATGAAATGGCGGCCCGCGGCCTGCGGGTGCTCGCCGTCGCCCGGCGCAGCCTGCCGGGCCCGCCCGGGGCCGCCTTCCGGCTCGAAGACGCGGAGTCAGGGCTGACCCTGCTGGGCCTGCTTGGCCTGCATGACCCGCCCCGGGCCGAGGTGAAAGTGGCCCTCGCGGCCGCCCGCGCCGCCGGCGTCAAAGTGGCCATGGTGACCGGCGACCACGCCTTCACGGCCGCCGCCATCGCCCGGGAGACGGGACTGCTCGGCCCTACCGAGACCGTGCTGCAGGGAGGCAACCTGCCGGAGGACGACGCCGTCCTGGCGGCGCTGCTGGACCGTGACGGAGTGGTGGTCAGCCGGGTGACGCCGGAACAAAAACTCCGGGTGGCCCGGCTGCTGCAGGGCCGCGGGCACGTCCTGGCCATGACCGGCGACGGCGTCAACGACGGCCCGGCCCTGCAGCAGGCCGACATCGGCGTCGCCATGGGTCTCAGCGGCACCGACGTCGCCCGCGAGGCCGCGGACCTCGTGCTTCTCGATGATGACTTCGCCACGATCATCGCCGCGGTGGAGCAGGGCCGCGCCACGTACGCGAACATCCGGCGCTTCCTGACGTACCACCTGACGGACAACGTCGCCGAGCTCACGCCCTTCGTCATCTGGGCCTTGTCCGGCGGCCACTTTCCCCTGGCACTGGGCGTACTGCAGATCCTGGCCCTGGACATCGGAACCGACCTGCTGCCGGCCCTGGCCCTGGGCAGCGAGGCGCCCAGCAAGGGGACGCTGAAGCGGCCGCCCGAGCGGCGGCACCTGATGGACCGTGCCCTGATTTTCCGGGTGTTTGGGCTGCTGGGCCCGGTGGAGGCAGTGATGGAGATGACGGCGTTCACCGTGGTGCTGCTCGGCGCGGGATGGCGTCCTGGCGGGGACCTGCCTCCGGCGGACGTACTCATGGCGGCGTCGGGGGCGGCCTTCACCACGGTGGTCCTGGCTCAGCTGGCCAACGCGTTCGCCTGCCGCAGTGCCACGGTCCCGCCGTGGCGGCTGGGCTGGTTCACCAACAGGCTGTTGCTGTGGGCGGTGCTGGCCGAGCTGGGACTGCTGTGCGTGTTCCTGTTCCTCGGGCCGGTGGCGGCGCTGCTTGGCCAGGCCCCGCCGACACCGGCCGGGCTGGCGGTGGCCGTGGCCGCAATCCCCGTCCTGCTGCTGGCCGACTGGCTGTACAAGATCGTCCGCCACCGCCGGACCGGGTCCGCCGGCGGAACCGCCACGGGCGGCACGCGGGTCCAAAGCCCCTGACCCCGGGACGCGGGTCCCACGCAGTATGGGTCCACCTACAATGCACAGGAGTGCTGACATGGCTGAATCGCCCGTGATGTGGTTTGACGAGATCGGCATGGCCGACGTCCCGCTGGTGGGCGGGAAGAACGCCTCGCTCGGCGAGCTCATCCGGACTCTCGAAGGCGCGGGGGTGCGGGTCCCTGACGGGTTTGCCACCACGGCCGCGGCCTACCGTTCGTTCATCGCGGCCAACGGGATCGACGCCGCCATGCGGGCGCGCATCGCGGCCTACCGTTCCGGGGACGCGACGCTGCGCGCCACCGGCGAGGCCGTCCGGGAGATGTTCCTGGCCAGTGAGTTCCCCGACGACATTGCCGCATCAATCCGTGACCACTACCGCAGCCTGGGCGAACGGGCCGGGCTGGAGCGGCTCTCCGTCGCGGTGCGCAGCAGTGCGACCGCAGAGGACCTGCCCGACGCAAGCTTTGCCGGCCAGCAGGAGACCTTCCTGAACGTCACGGGGGAGCGGGACCTGCTGGACGCCTGCCGCCGCTGCTACGCCTCCCTCTTCACGGACCGGGCCATCAGCTACCGCGAGGTCAAGGGCTTCGACCACATGGACGTCGCCCTCTCGATCGGCATCCAGCGGATGGTGCGGTCCGACGTCGGAGCGTCCGGGGTGATGTTCTCCATCGACACCGACTCCGGCTTTCCCCGTGCCGCCGTCATCAGTGCGGCCTGGGGCCTCGGCGAAACCGTCGTCCAGGGCACCATTAACCCGGACAAGTACCTGGTCTTCAAACCGCTCCTCACAGAATCGGCGGCGGCGGAAGGCATCACGCCCATCATCGAAAAATCCCTCGGCTCGAAGGCCCGCAAGATGGTCTACGCCCGTGGCGGGAGTGCCCGCACCCGGATGGTGGACACCTCGGAATCCGAGCGGCGGGCTTTCGTCCTGGGCGACGCAGAGATCCTCGCCCTGGCCCGCTGGGCCGTCACGGTGGAAGACCACTACGGCCGGCCCATGGACATGGAATGGGCCCGCGACGGCGAGACCGGTGAGCTCTTCATGGTCCAGGCCCGTCCCGAGACAGTGCAATCACGCCGGACCGGGCCGCACTTCACCATCCACCATTTGCTCGAACAGGGGCAGGTGCTCGCCACCGGATCAGCGATCGGCGACTCGATCGCGCACGGCACGGCCTGCGTTATCAGGACGGCGGCGGACATCGCGAGATTCCGCGACGGGGCCATCCTCGTCACCGAAATGACGGACCCCGACTGGGTGCCCATCATGAAAAGGGCGGCCGGCATCGTCACGGACCACGGCGGCCCCACCAGCCACGCGGCAATTGTGAGCCGCGAACTAGGCGTGCCCGCCGTCGTCGGGGCCGGCAACGCGACGTCCGTGCTGGCCGAGGGCCGGGCCGTGACCATCTCCTGCGCCGAGGGCGATCTGGGCCGCGTCTATGACGGCACCCTGGCGTTCGAAACGGAGGACGTCGATCTCGGCGCGCTGCCCCGGACGCGCACCGCCGTCATGGTCAACATCGCCAGCCCGGCCGCGGCCTTCCAGTGGTGGCGGCTGCCGGCCGACGGTGTGGGGCTCGCCCGGATGGAGTTCATCATCAGCAGCCTGATCCGCGTGCATCCCATGGCGCTGGTCCATCCCGAGAGGGTCACCGACCCGGCCGAGGCGCAGCAGATCCGCGAGCTGGCGCAGGCGTACGCGGATCCCGCCGAGTACTTTGTGGATGCCCTGTCGCTGGGCATCGCCAAGATTGCCGCGCCGTACTATCCCCGCCCCGTCATTGTCCGGCTCAGCGACTTCAAGACCAACGAATACGCCCACTTGCTCGGCGGAGCCGCCTTCGAGGAGGCGGAAGAGAACCCCATGCTCGGCTTCCGCGGCGCCTCGCGCTACTACGACGCCCGCTACCGCGAGGGGTTCGCGCT
The DNA here is from genome assembly GCF_003634095.1 of Arthrobacter oryzae. Taxonomy (GTDB): domain Bacteria; phylum Actinomycetota; class Actinomycetes; order Actinomycetales; family Micrococcaceae; genus Arthrobacter; species Arthrobacter oryzae. The sequence goes on along the minus strand of NZ_RBIR01000003.1, from coordinate 123,919 downwards.
CGAATGCGCAGCCCTCAAACGGGTCCGCGAGAAGCTCGGGTTCAGCAATGTGATTGTCATGGTGCCGTTTTGCCGCACGCCGCAGGAGGCGGACAAAGTCCTGGCCGTGATGGCCGAGCACGGCCTGGTCCGCGGAAGCAACGGGCTGCAGGTCTATATGATGTGCGAAATCCCGTCCAACGTGGTCCTGGCCGAGAAATTCGCCACCCGCTTCGACGGGTTCTCGATCGGCTCCAACGACCTCACGCAGCTGGTCCTGGGCGTGGACCGCGACTCCGGCCAGCTCGCGGCGCTCTTCGACGAGCGGGACGAGGCCGTGATGACCATGATCAGCGAGGCCATCCGCAAGGCCCACGCCGCCGGCATCAAGATCGGCATCTGCGGGCAGGGCCCCAGCAATCACCCGGAATTCGCCGCGTTCCTGGTGCGGGAGGGGATCGACTCGATCTCCCTGAATCCGGACAGCTACCTCAAGACGGTGCCCCGGATCGCGGAAGCGGAAAAGACAGTGTCAGCCACGGCGGCGTCAGCCCCGTAGCGGGGCGCGCCGCGCGTCGTCCCTCGGCCGCACCATGCTCCCCGGGCTGCGGCGGCCGGGGCCGAGGGCACGCAGGGCGTTGAGGATCGTGGCGAGGTCCACCAGTTCCTGCGTCAGGGCGCCTGCGATGGCCGGCACATATCCCGCGGCTGCGGCCAGCATGAGGGCCACGCTCAGCCCTATGCCGATCCAGATGCTCTGAAGGGCCACTTGCACGGTGCGTTGTCCGATCCGGACGGCCGACGCCACCTTGGAAAGATCGTCCAGGATGATCACGACGTCGGCCGACTCGCCGGCCGCCGTCGAGCCCCGGGCACCCATGGCGATTCCGACGTCGGCGACCGCCAAGACGGGGGCGTCGTTGACGCCGTCGCCGACCATCATGACAGGACGGTCCGGCAGTGATCGGACGGCCTCGACTTTGTCCGGCGGGAGGCACTCCGCCCGGACGTCGGTGAGCCCTGCCTCGTCTGCGATGTGCCGGGCCGTGGCCAGCGCGTCGCCGGTGAGCATTACCGTCTGGCCCACGCCCAGAGCCTCGAGCTCGGCGAGCGTTCGGCGCGTCTCTTTGCGGATCGGATCACTCATCACCAGGGAGCCCACGAATTCGCCGGCCGTACCGACATAGATGGCAAGCTCACCGCTGGCCAGGTCCGTCTCCGTCACACCGGATGCCCACTCCGCGACGAACGCTGGCTTGCCCACCACCACGTCCTGTCCGTCGAACCAGGCCCGCACCCCGTGGGTGGCGAATTCCGTGGCCTCGGTGGCGGAGTCAAAAGGCAGGGCCCGGGAACGTGCCGCGTCCATCACAGAGGCGGCCAACACATGCGAGGAGTACTGTTCCGCGGACGCCGCCAAGGCCAGGACCTCGTCCTCAGAACGAGTCCCGGCGGTCCGGATGGCTACCAAGGCCGGACGGCCATAGGTTAGGGTTCCCGTCTTGTCGAACGCGACAGTCTTAATCCGGCTCAGCTGTTCCAGCACGCCGGCGTATTTGACGATGACGCCGGAGCGCGCGGCCCGGCTCATGCCGCCCAGGAACGCCACCGGCGCGGCGATCAGCAGCGGGCACGGGGTGGCCACCACGAGGACCTCGGCGAAGCGTACCGGGCTGCCGCTGATGATCCAGCCCACGGCGCCGAGCACGTAGGCCAGGGCCGTGAAGGGCACGGCATAGCGGTCGGCCAGCCGGACCATGGGTGCCTTGCTTTCCGCCGCCTCCTTCACGAGCGCCACGATCCGGCTGTACTGCGAATCCTCCATGCGCGCCGTGACCCGCATCCGGACGGCGGCCTCACCGTTCAGCGAGCCGCTCATGAGGCCTTCCCCGGCGGACCGCTCCACCGGCAGGCTTTCCCCGGTGAGTGACGATTCATCGAACGTCCCGGAATCCGAGAGCAGGACGCCGTCCAACGGGACCACCTCGCCGGGCCTGACCAGCAGGATGTCCCCGATTTCTACGTCGGTGGCCGCCACGTCCTCGTGCTGGCCGTCCGTAGTGGGTCCGGCCGCTGGAGTTCCGGAGCCGGCATTGCCGTTACGCTCCCGGTGGGCCGTCTGCGGGACGCGTTCCAGCAGCGCCGTCAGTTCACTCTTGGCGCGGCCGGCCGCGTAGTCCTCAAGGGCCGTGCCGCCGGCGAGCATGAGCACGATGATCATCGAGGCGACGTATTCACCCACGAGCACGGTGCTGACGATTGCGGTGACGGCAAGGATGTCGATGCCCCACTGTCCGCCTGCGAGCCGGCGCACCATTCCCACGGCGAGGTAGGCCGCCACGGCCAGGGCGTAGATGCTCGCGGCAGCCCGGGCTAGGCCTTCCTGCCCGGAGAACAGCAAGGCCAGCACCGCCAGCAGGACAAGGAGGGTCCCGGCCACGAGCGGATACCGGAGCACGAATTTCACGGATGTTCCGCCTTAAGAACTCGTATCAGTTTTGGCGTCTCTCTGAATCCTACTGCGCGGCTGCGACCGGCTTGCCGTGGATACCTCCCGGACCGGCTCCGGGCCATGGCAACGCACGTCGGCCCGGCCGGCGCGGCTGGCGCAGCCGTCCGGCGGAAAGTCTGGGCGTGAGAGGCTGGAGGGGACCAGCCCCGGCCAAGCGGGACGGCGGCAGCGGCCAGCGGGCCGGGACGCAGGGGTTGGCGGGGCAGCACCAGGCGCAGCGGAAGAAACGCGCGCAGCAGAAACATCAAGCGCAGCAGAAGCGATACCAGGAGGAATGACGTGCAAAGCAGTTCAGATACCGTCGACACCCGGACCGCCCTCGTGGTGGGGGCCAGCGGAATTGCCGGATCCGCCCTGGTAGACAGGCTTGCGGCGGAAGGCTGGGACGTGGTGGGCCTATCCCGCAACCCCCTGCGCCGCCGCGACGTACGCCATGTGAGCGCGGACCTGACCTCCGTGGAGGACCTGCGCGCGGCCCTGGCGGGTGAATCACCCACCCACGTGTTCTACACCGCCTGGTCCAGGCGGCAGACCGAACAAGAGAACATCGACACCAACGCGGGCATGCTTCGGAACGTCCTCGCCAGCCTCAATGGCAAGCCCGTGCAACACGTCGCCCTCATGACCGGGCTGAAGCACTATCTGGGCCCGTTTGAGGCGTATGCGGCCGGGGAAATGCCGGACACCCCCTTCCGGGAAAACGAGCCGAGGCTCCAGACGCCCAACTTCTACTACGCCCAAGAAGACGAATTATGGGCCGCGGCCGGGAAGCAGGGCTTTGGCTGGTCCGTACACCGGGCCCATACGGTGATCGGGCATGCAGTCGGGAACGCCATGAACATGGGGCTCACCCTCGCCGTCCAGGCATCCCTCTGCCGGGAACTCGGCCGGCCGTTCATTTTCCCGGGCTCCGAGACGCAGTGGAACAGCCTCACGGACATGACCGACAGCGGGCTGCTGGCGGACCACATGATCTGGGCGGCCACCGCAGACAAGGCGGGGGACGAGGCTTACAACGTCGTCAACGGGGACATCTTCCGCTGGCGACGCATGTGGCCTGCGCTGGCTGACTATTTCGGGGTGGAGGCCGTGGGATACAGCAACGAACCCCGGCCCCTGGAGCAGCAAATGCGCGGCATGGACGGCGTATGGGCGGACATCGCTGACCGCCACGGCCTTGCCGAACCCGACCTCGCGCGGGTGGCCTCCTGGTGGCACACGGACGGCGACCTGGGCCGGAACCTCGAGGTGGTCACAGACATGAGCAAGAGCCGGCTGGCCGGCTTCACCGGGTACCGCCGGACAGAAGACGCCTTCCTGCGGCTGTTCGACCGGTACCGGGCGGACGGCCTGATTCCGGCGGCCTCCTAGGGTCCCGAGCCGGCACGGCAGCGCGGGCCTTTAAGCGCGCGGGCCTTTATGCGCTGGACCGGCCGGGGCGTGTGGGGCCACAGTGAGCCATGCGGTTCATGATTGCGGGCGGCCGGCGCCGGCTGATGGTGATCGCCGCCGTGACTGCGCTGGGGCTGCTGGCCGCCGGCGTCGCGCTCCTGCTGTTGCGGGGGCTACCGACGGCGTCCCCGCCCGTCCCGCGAGCCTCCGGATCCGTCCCCGCGACTGCCTCGGCCTCCGCGGGCCCACCCACCACCTCGCCGGCACCGGCACCCGCGCCAGTCACGAGCCAGCCGGTTCCCGCCCCGCCGCCCGTCATCCCGCCGGCCCCCGTTCCAACGGGTGCCGCTCCGGTACCGCCCGCGGTGCCATTCCCCGTTGCGCTCGCCGGCCGTGACCTGGAGGCCATCCCGGGGGCGGGGGCCGCTGTCGCCCTGACCTTCGACGCCGGCGCCAACGCCGCCGGACTGCCCAGCATCCTGCAGAGCCTCGCCGCCGCAGGCGTGCGGGCGACCTTCTTCCTCACCGGCAGCTGGGCTGCCGCGAACCCGGGAGGCGTGGCGGCAATCGTCGCCGGCGGGCACCGGGTGGGCAACCATTCCATGACGCATCCGGCATTCACCGGGCTGTCCGACGCCGGGATCGCGGACCAGATCAAATCGGCCGAAAGGGCCATCCGGGCGGCCGGCGCGGACCCGCGGCCGTTCTTCCGGTTTCCCTTCGGCGACCGCGACGCCAGGACCATCGCCGCCGTCAACAATCTCGGCTACCTTCCGGTGCGCTGGAGCGTCGACTCGCTGGGCTGGAAAGGCACTAGCGGCGGGGTGACGGCGCAGCTCGTGGTGACCCGGGTCCTGGCGGGTTTGCGGCCGGGGGAAATTGTCCTGATGCATGTCGGGTCCAACCCCGACGACCGCACCACCCTGGACGCCGATGCCCTGCCCCGGCTGATCAGCCGCATCCGCCAGGCCGGCTATGGCTTCACCACCCTCGACGCACTCTTGGGCTGAGGGCGGCTCACGGGCCCAACGCCACTATCGCCCCGCCCCGAACGCTGATAGTACTGGGCCATGACGGAGTCGCCCACACTTGCGGCCGCGGTGGCGCCCGTCGACGCCGTGATCTTTGAGCTCGACGGCGTCGTGACCGACACGGACGAGCTCCGCGCCGCAGCCTGGAAACAGCTCGTCGACGACGTCATGAAGGACCCCCGGCTGCCCGCCGACGCCCGGCGCGGACCCCTCACGGACGGCGACTTCACGGGCAGCATCGAGGGCCGGACCGGGGAAACAGGCGTGGCCGGATTCCTGGCCTCGCGCGGCGTCGACATCCCCCGCGGCTCGCCGGCCGACGGGCCCGCGGAGTGGACGGCATTCGGGCTCGCGCAGCACCTGAACGGAATTTTCGAAGGCATGCTCGCGGGCCGGGCCGTTTCCGTCTTCCCCGGTACCCTGGCGCTGCTCCAACGGCTCCGGGCAGGGCGGATCCCGGTGGTTCTCGCCACCTCCAGCCGGAGCGCCGCCGCGGTCCTTGCCGCCGCGGGCCTGGGCGACGTCTTTGACCACGTCGTGGACGGCCAGACGGCCCTGGACTACGACGTCGCCGGAATGCCCGCACCGGCGCTGGTCCTTGAATCCGTCCGCCGGCTGGGCATCGTCCCGGCCCGGGCCATGGTGATTGCCGGCGCCGAGGCCGGTGTGGAAGCGGGGCGGCGCGGCGGGTTCGGGCTCGTCGTCGGCATCGACCGGACCGGGGAACGGCGGGCTGCGCTGGAAGCCGCGGGCGCCGACGTCGTGCTTGAAGATCTCAGCGAACTGGACATCGGGCTGGTCATCACGCACCCATGGTTGCTGGTCTACGAAGGATTCGACCCGGCCCATGAGGGGCACCGGGAGGCCCTGACCACCCTCGGCAACGGCTACCTGGCCACCCGCGGCGCCGCCCCGGAACACCGCGCGGGGGAGATTCACTATCCGGGCAGTTACCTTGCGGGCGTCTACAACAGCCTCGTCACCGTGGTCCAGGACCACGAATCCGTGGACGAGCATATGGTCAACATCCCGGACTGGCTGCCGCTGGATGTCCGGATCGGCGGCGGCACGTGGTGGTCCGAGGGCGGGCTGACGCTCCGCAGCGAGCGCCGCACCCTGGACCTGAAGCGCGCCCTGTTGAGCCGGGAAGCGCTCGTGGAGGACGGCGCCGGGCGGCAGCTCCGGCTCCTCCAGCGCCGGGTCGTGTCCATGGCCGAGCCGCACCTGGCGGCCCTGGAAACCACGCTGACCGCCGTCGGCTGGAGCGGGACGCTCAGCGTCCGCAGCGGCTGCGACGCCGGGGTCACCAACTCCAACGTGCCCGAGGACGCCCAACTTGCCCGGCGGCACCTAACCGCGGTGGCGGTTTCCTCGGCCGAGATCAGCCCGGACACCGCGGAACTGACAGTCCAGGCGCAGACGAGCACCAGCGGAATCGGGATCGCACTGGCGCTGCGGACCCGGATCTCCCGCGGCGCCCCGCAGCAGCAAGATGCAGGGGGCGGAGGGATTTCCGGCGGGGTTCCCGAGTCGGCCGGGAGCATGCACGCCCACCGCTTCGACCTTCCGGTCACGGACGCCGTCCCCGTCACGGTGACCAAGACCGTGGCCTTCGCGACGTCGCGTGATCACGCCATCGCCTCGCCCGTCTCGGCCGCCCGCGCTGTGCTGGCGCGCGCACCCATGGACTTCGAAGCGCTGCTGGCCGAGCATGAGGCCGCGTGGGGCCTCCTGCTGGCGCCCTTCATCATCGAATCGGACGCGCCGTCCCAGGCCCAGCTGATTCTGAACCTCCACGTCTTCCACCTGCTCCAGACCCTCACCACCCACACGGCCGAACTCGACGCCGGCGTCCCGGCCCGCGGGCTCCACGGCGAAGGCTACCGGGGACACATCTTTTGGGATGAACTGTTCGTCCTGCCGGTCCTGAACTCCCGGCTGCCGGCGGTGGCCCGCGAGCTGATTGACTACCGCTGGCGCCGGCTGGGGACGGCGCGGGACGCGGCGCGGAAGGCCGGGCTGGGCGGCGCGCTCTTTCCCTGGCAGAGCGGCAGCGACGGCACCGAGCAGACCCCCAAGTTCCTGTTCAACAAGCTGTCCGGGCACTGGGTGCCCGACTACTCGCACCTTCAGCGCCACGTGGGCCTGGCCGTCGCCTACAACGCCTGGCAGTACTTCGAAGCGACCCAGGACCGGGGCTGGCTGACCCGGCACGGCGCCGAGATTGTGGTGGAGGTCGCCAGGGCGTTCGCCTCCCTGGCGGAGCACGACCCGGCGGAGGACCGCTTCCATATCAGGGGCGTCATGGGTCCCGACGAGTACCACACCGGCTATCCGGGCAATCCCGGCGGCGGCCTGGACGACAACGCCTACACCAACATCATGGCGGCCTGGGTGTTCGACCAGGCCGTGTGGATCATGCATTCCGTGCAGGGCTTCGACATGGAGGAACTGCGGTCACGGCTGGGGATCACGCGAACGGAAATCGATGACTGGGCGCACCTGAGCCGGCGGATGTTCGTGCCCTTCCACGACGACGGCGGCATCATCAGCCAGTTCGACGGCTACGGCGCACTCCGGGAACTCGACTGGAAGCACTACCGCCGCTCCTACCAAAACATCGAGCGGCTCGACCTGATCCTCGAAGCCGAAGGGGACAGCGCCAACCACTACCGGCTGGCCAAGCAGGCCGACGTCCTTATGCTCCTGTATGTCCTGGGCGAGGACCAGCTGCTGGGATTCCTGCGCCGGATGGGCTACGCCGTCGAGCCGGCACAGATCGCTACCACCGTGGACTTCTACCTGGCCCGGACCGCGCACGGTTCCACCCTGAGCCGGGTCACCCATGCCTCCGTCCTGGCGCAGCATGATCCGGAGCGCGCGTGGGCGACCTTCCGGGAAGCCCTGGACACGGACCTGGACGACACGCAGGGCGGCACCACCAGGGCGGGCATCCACCTCGGCGCCATGGCGGGATCGATCGACGTGGTTCAGCGCAGCTTCGCCGGGCTTCGGGTGACCCGCGACGCCTTGGATTTCACCCCGCGGCTGCCGGCCGAACTGTCCCGGGTGGAGTTCCAGGTCCGCTACCGCGACCAGTTGCTGTCCGTGCACCTCGGGGCGGACCGGCTGCGCGTCTGCGCCTCCCCGGGGGATGCCGCTCCCGTGCTGGTGCGGGTCGGTGCGGAGAAAGTGCTGCTCCGGGCGGGCCAAGAGTACGAGTTTCTCCGCGGCGGCGGGGCGCCCGGCTGACGCGCGAGACCGGGCTAGGTCGCGTCCATGTGCAGCACAGCCGCGCCCGTGATCCGGTCTTCCGCCAGATCCCGCAGGGCCTGATCCGCGGCCTCGAACGGGTAGGGCACCGTGGTGGGGCGGAGCGGGATCTCGGCGGCCACCCGGAAGAACTCCTCGCCGTCGGCCCTGGTGTTGGCTGTGACGCTGCGCAGCTGGCGCTCGTGGAAGAGCTCCTTGCTGTAGCGCAGGGGCGGGATGTCGCTCAGGTGGATGCCGGCGATGGCGAGCGTCCCGCCGCGGTCCAGAGCGCGCAGCCCAACCGGCACCAGGCCGCCGGCGGGGGCGAAGAGAATCGCGGCATCGAGCGGATCCGGCGGCTGCTCCTCAGCGCCGCCGGCGAAAGTGGCGCCCAGATCCAGGGCCAGCCGGCGGGCCTCCGCGGAGCGCGTCATGACGTAGACGCGCGCGCCCCGGTAGAGGGCGATCTGCGCGGCCAGGTGCGCCGAGCCGCCGAAGCCGTAAATGCCCAGCCGGCCGCCGATCGGGAGGTCGGCCCGGCTCAGCGCGCGGAAGCCGATAATGCCCGCGCACAGCAACGGCGCGGCCTGCTCGTCGCTGAACGTCTCCGGAATCCGGTATGCGAAGTTCTCGGCCACCGTGATGAGTTCGGCGTACCCGCCGTCGCGGTCCCAGCCGGTGAATGTGGGGGACAGGCACAGGTTCTCCTGGCCGCGCAGGCAGAACCGGCAGGCGCCGCACGTGCCGCCCAGCCAGGCCACGCCCACGCGTTCGCCGAGGCCAAACCGGGCCGCGCCCGGGCCCAGCCCGATCACCTCGCCCACCACCTCGTGGCCCGGGATGGTCCCCGGGTGCCGTGGCTCGAGGTCACCCTCCGCAAGGTGCAAGTCCGTGCGGCACACGCCGCACACCCGCACCTTGAGCAGGATCTCCCCGCGCTCCGGCCGGGGGTCCGGGCAGTCGCCGGCCACCAGGGGGCCGCTGGGCATCGGCCCCGGACGTTCAACCCGCCAGGCTCGCACCGCGGCCTCCTTCCCTGCAGTCTCTGCGCTTTCGGCTGTCCCGGACCAGTGCTGCGGCTAACGGCTGACCAGCACGTTGCAGTGTGCCTTGTGCAGCACGGCGGAGACCGTATTGCCGGGGCCGGCGGAGGGGTCGTGGGTCCCGAGCACCAGGGCGTCGGCTTCGGCTGCGGCGTCGAGCAGCTCCCGGGCCGCATGGCCGCCGCGCAGGACCCCGGACACCTCCAGCCCTGATGACAGCTGCCGGGCGTCGCCGACGGCTTGGTCCAGCAGGTCCTGGCCGTGGTGCCTGGCGTGGCGGCCGTGTTCCTCCCGCGGGCCGCCCCGCTGCTGCTCCACGTGGACCAGCAGCAAGGGGTCGCCGAGAACTTCGGCCAGCCGGATCGCCCGGGTCACGGTGCCGGGGCTGCGGGGCGAGTCGTCGACTCCCACCACCACCGGGCGCCCCGGGCTGCGCGGGCGCCGGATGACCATGAGCGGGCATGGTGCGGTGCCGGCCAAATCGAGGCAGACCGAGCCCGCCACTTGGCCCAGCACGGCGCCAAGTCCCCGGCTGCCGACCACCAGCAGGCGCGCGGATTGGGCGGCATCGCGCAGCACGGGGGCCGGGAGTCCTGCCTCGATGACGCCGTCAACCGCCGGGACTCCGGGGGGCGCTTCGCGGGCTGCTGCCTGCCGGACTTCCGCGTCGAGGGATCCGGCGTCCGATGCTGTGGCGGGTGCGCCGCCGGCTGCCTCCAGAAGCGTGCTGCGGGCGAGCTCGAGGCCCTCAGCGAGGATGGCCTCGGCGGAATGCCGCAGCCCGCTGCCGGCCACTCCTTTGACGGGGCCCAGGTTTTTGGTGAAGACCGGCCACACCCACGCGTGGACCACCCGAAGACTGAGTCCGGCCGCGGCCGCGTAGCCGGCGGCCCAGCGGACGGCAAGCTGGGCGGCCTCGGACCCGCCGTAGCCGACCGCCACCACGCCGTCCTCGTGCCCTGCGGGTGACGTCATGGTTCCTCCCGGCTAGGCGGACGCCTCCCTTTCGCCCGGCTGTTCGTGCAGCCCCAGTAGAACGCCGGGGTCCGGGAATGGGCTAGGGGCTTTGGTCCCGCGGGCCGCCATGCCGCTCGCGCAGTTCGCGTCCGCGCCGGATATCCTCTTCCTGCCTGGCCTGCAGCTTCTCGCTCTGTTTGGTGTCCCGGGGCGGCAGCTGGATGGTCTCCTCGGCCGCGATCCCGGCCTGCAGCTGGCGGCCGCGCTCCATCTCGGCGTCGAACTCGGCCCCGAACAGCAGCGACATGTTCAGGATCCAGAGCCACAGGAGCGAGATGATGACGCCGCCGATTGCGCCGTAGGTCTTCTCGTAGCTGTTGAAGTTGGCCACGTAGAAGGCGAAGGCCGCCGAGGCCAGCAGGAAGATCACCAGGGCGATTGCTGAACCAAGGCTCATCCAGCGGAACCTGGGCTGCTTCACGTTCGGGGTGGCGTAGTAGAGGATGGCGATCGTAAGGATCACGAGCAGCAGCATCACCGGCCATTTAAGAATGTTCCACGCTGTCAGCACGGCCCCGCCCAGGCCAATCGCGTTGCCGACGGTCTCGGCCACCGGCCCGCTCAGGACAAGCATGGCTGAGAGCACGAGAACGATCAGCAGGGTGGCAATAGTGACGAGGAGCATCGTGCCGCGAAGTTTGATGAACGGCCGTCCTTCGTCGGTTTCGTAAATCCGGTTCATCGCCCGGCCAAAGGCCCCGACGTAGCCGGAGGCGGACCAGAGGGCCGTGAGGATGCCGATCACGAGTGCAAACCCGGCCGTGGAGGAGCTGCTGAGCTGTTCGACCGGCTGGCGGATGGCAGCCACAGTTTCAGCGGGCGCGAAACCCCGGACGATTTCCAGAAGCGCAGACGTGGTCTTCCCGGCCTGGCCGAAGATGCCCAGCAAGGACACGAAGGCCAACAGCGCCGGGAAGATCGACAGGACCGAGTAGTAGGTCAGGGCTGCAGCGAGATCAGGGCACTGGTCCTTGGTGAATTCGCGCAGGGTCTTTTTCGCGATGTACTTCCACGAGGGCTTGGTGACGTCGGCGGGGCTGCCCGGTTTGCGGGAGTCGTCCGGCGCGGGCGCGGTGCGGGCCTTGGCGGTGCTGCTCATGTCCGTCTCGGCGTCGGTCGAGGATTCATTGTCTGCCTTAGCAGGGTACTTGGCCATGGAAAGTCCTTCTGGGGTTACGTGCAAACGGCCGGCCGTCCGGCGCGTGAGCGCAGGACGGCCGGCCGGGGTGCGAACGGGATCAGGCCTGCTGGACGTTGTCCCTGGCCTCGACGGTCCGGTCCTTGACGTCCGACACTGCGCCCTGGCCCTCGGCCTTGACGTGCCCGGTGGCGTCTGCGGCCGTGGCCTTGACGTTGTCCATGGCGGTTTGGGCGGGTTCCTTGAGCCCTTCCGCTACGTGTTTGGCGGCGTCGGCGAGTTCCGTCGCGAGCGGTTCCGCCGCGGTCTTCAGCGCATCCGCGGCCTCGCGCTCCTTCTGGCTGGCCGGGATCAGGGAGGAGACCAACAGGCCCGCCCCGAAGGCAATCAGACCGGCCGCCAGGGGATTGCCCTGGGTCTTGGTCCTGACCTGGGTGGGGGCATCCCCGATCGCGGAGCCGGCGTCACTCAGGTGCGCCCCGGCGCTGCCCGTGGCCGAGTGGACATTATCTGCAGTGTGGTCTGCGGCTCCCATGACCTTCTCCTTCACGCCGAAGACGGCGTCCTTGACGTTCTCTTTGACTCGGTCAGTCTGCCGCTGAACGATGTGCGAGGGCGTGACCTTGTCCGCCACGGCATCGACGTTGGTGCCGAGGCGCGCGCGGGTGGCTTCAATATCTGCTCGGATGACATCCGGGTTTTCACTCATCGTGTTTCCTCGCTGGATTTTAGGTGTTGGGTTTGAGCGTGGGCGGGATTTCCTGCAGGGTCGCCGTGGTCTGCGGCATGCCCTTGATCGCCTTGAGTTCCTTGCGGCCTGCCGAGGCCAGGGCGGCGGCAACGATTGCCCAGATGAGGGCGATGACAACGCCGGACCAGCCCAGGCCTATCAGGGTCCCGAGGGCCCACCAGAGCGCCAGGGACAGGAACAGGAGCACGAAGTGGCCCGCGACGCCGGCGCCGGCCAGCATGCCGGCGCCCTTGCCTGCCCGGGTCGCCGACTGCCTGAGTTCGACCTTCGCCAGTTCGACTTCCTGCCGCATCAGGGTGGACATATCCCGGGTGACTTCGCCCAGGAGATCGCCCAGCGAATTGGACTCGGCCTTCGCCTGGGCGGCGGTTGGTGGCATCTCGCTCATCGACGGCCACCATCGAACGGATCATCGCTGCCCAGGTCATCGCGGTCGGCGGCTGCGCGGTAGGGATGCGCCTGGGCCGGGGCGGCCGGCCACGGGTCACTTTCCCTGCCCTCGTCGGCCAGCGGGTTGGGCTGGTAGGTCTCGGCGAGTCCCGCCGTCGTCATTTCCGGCTCCGGCAACTGTACCGGCGGCGGCGGAACCGCCATCCCGGTGTCGGGGACCCGGGCGATCGGCGCCGCCGTGCCGGCGGTCGACGGCCTGCCGGCGGTTGACGGAATGCCGGCCGCAGTGGAGTCTGGTGCTCCGGCGCTCAGGCTGCGGCTGAGGCGTCCGGCCAGGACGCCGGCCCCGGCCGCGAGCAGCAGGAACGTTCCGGGGCGCTGCCGCGCGAAAGTCTTCACTTCGGTGAGCAGCGAGCCGGGGTCGCGCGCATCGAGCCAGTTGGCGACGGCGGAGGACCGCTCCGCTGCCTGGCGCACGAGGTCCGTGGCGACGCCGGGCTGACCCGACGCGGACGCCATCGTGTGGAGTTCGGTCGAAACGGACCGCAGGCCCTCGGCGACCTTTACCTGCTGGGCGCCGGCCTGGTCCGTGAGATCCGCTTTCGCCTGGTGCAGGAGATCGCGGGCGTTGGTCTTGACCTCGGCGGCAACATTGGCGGCCTCGGACTTGGCAGTTTCCGCCACATTCCGGGCCGAATCCGCGGCCTGGCGGGAGACCTCCGCAGCTTCATGCTTGGTGGCGTCGGTAGTGGAGGCTCCGGTGGCCGGTTGCGGGGCAGCCGGCGGGGCTGCCGGGGCACCGGCCGGCGTCGCGCCGTAGATTTCGCCGTCTGCGACGCGCGGGAACGTTGATGGCTGCCGGAGCGTAGTCTCCTGGGTAGCCGTCGGGGTGTCGATGCTGCCGTCATGGGGCCATGGGTTCTGTGTCATCTTCGCTCACTTTCGAAAAGATCGGCTGCTGATCAGAAGCCGGCGATGCGGGACTTAAATAGTAAGCAGGATTACTAATAAATAGTAAGTACCCTTCCTTATTGACTTTGAAGCGGCTCCGGCGTAGCTGACCGGGCGGGCACATCGGACGCGCCTGACCCGCCGGCCGGGCCGGCCCACCCGACCGCAGCCCCGCCGGCCGGGCCGGGCGGCAGTGCCGGTGAACTAGGGTTGAAACATGGACAAAGCGGCGGGTATCTGATGGCCAAGCGGGGCAGGGGCCGGGGCGCCGGGACTGCGGGGCCGGGAGTGGTGGAGGTTCCGAAAGGTTCCCGCCCGGCCGGTCCTGTGGCCGGGGTGTACTACATCGACACCGGGGACTGTGAGCTGATCCCGGACCAGGACAACTCCACCGGCTGGCTCCTGCGCATCAACGGCGTCATGAGCTCGCACATTGACCTCGCGGATCCGTTGTTCCTGGAATTCGAGTACATGCGCTGGATCGCGGCCCTGGTCGAGTCGCGCTGGCCCCGCGACGCGCGGCCGAAGCTGCGCGCCCTGCATCTCGGCGGCGGGGCCTGTTCACTGGCGCGATATTTCCACGCGGCGTACCCCGACGCCCGCCAGGTGGTGGTGGAACTGGACGGCAAGCTGGCGGACTACGTCCGGGGCTGGTTTGACCTGCCCAAGGCGCCGCTGCTGCGCCTGCGCGTGGGCGAGGCCCGGGAGGTCACCGAGACCCTGACCCCGCAGACCCGGGACCTGATCATCCGCGACGTCTTCGCCGGGTCGCTGACTCCGCGGCCGCTTACCACCCGGGAATTCACCGAGCACGCCAAGCGTGTGCTGGCGCCGGGCGGGGTGTACGTGGTGAACTCCGGCGACGCCCCGGACCTGAAGAATGCCCGCGAGGACGCCGCCACCATCGCGGACGCCTTCGCCCACACGGTTCTCATCGCCGACCCCGCCATGCTCAAGGGCCGGCGGTACGGCAACATGATCATCGCCGGCAGCGACCTCCCGTTCGACGACGATCCCGGCCTCGCGCGGCGCCTGCTCGGCGGCGCGGTGCCGGCGCACATCTGGAATGACGAGAAGGTGCGGGCATTCGCGGCTGGCGCCGCCGTCCGACACGACCCGGCCGGGTCCAGCCCGGCCGCGCCGCCGTCGTCGGTTGCTCCGTAACGGCCCCTTTTGACGCTCCCAAACGGCGCTTACGGAGCAGTCGCTGCGTTCCCGCCCCGGCCCAGCAGGGCTTCGCGGTGCGCGGCGGTCTGCTCCCGCAGCGCCTGGACCACGGCCGCGACGGCCGGTCGGCGCATCGAGTCCGGCCGCAGCACCATCCAGTAGGGGAGCATCTCCGCGAACTCGTCCGGCAGCAGCCTGACCAGGTCCGGGTGCAAGTCCGCCGCGAAACAGGGCAGGAAGCCGATCCCGGCCCCGGCACGCGTGGCCTCCACGTGGACGAAGACGTTGGTGGAGCTCAGGCCGTCGCGCATGGCCGGTACCAGCCTCCGCGGGGCATCCAGGTCATCCACCTGCAGCATGGAATCGACAAAGTACACCAGGGCATGGGCTGTCAGCTCCTCCGCCGTGGCAGGGGTCCCATACTCGGCCAGGTAACTGCGGGAGGCATACATGCCCAGCATGTACTCGCCCAGCCGGGCGGCCTCGGCCCGGTGCACCTGGGGCTCACCGACCACCACCTCGATGTCCAGTCCGGAACGCTGCTGGAGGGCCCGCCGGGTCACGGTGACGATCTCCACGCTGAGCCCGGGATGGTCACGGCGCAGCCGGGCCACAGCGGGGGCGGCGATGTAGGCGCTGAAGCCGTCGGTCGCTGTCATCCGGACGACGCCGGTGACGGGATCGGGGGCGCGGCCGGGCTGCTCGAGCGCGCGGACGGCGCTTTCCACCTGTTCTGCCACCCGCACGGCCTCGGCGCCCAAGTCCGTGAGCTCCCAGCCGCCCGCGGCCCGGGACAGCACCCTGCCGCCGAGGGCCTTCTCCAGCGCCGCTATCCGCCGGGACACCGTGGTGTGGTTCAGGCCCAAGGCCGCGGCCGCGGTGGTGAACTTCGCCGAACGGGACACGGCCAACAGGACCAGCAGGTCATCTGGGTTCGCGTTCATATCTGCAATTCTGCACATACTTCGTGCCGGTTTGGCCATTGAACCGCCGACTTTGTGCAGCAATACTCAATGGAGCCATTTCAGTGCTGTGCGTCACAGCGCGTGTCACCGTGGACACTAAGGAGAAACCAGATGAGCGTAAACGAACGCTCTGCAACAACGCCCGCCGCACCCGCATCCAAGGGTTCCGGGCTCAAAAGAATCGTCGCAGCATCGATGGTGGGAACCGTCGTCGAGTGGTACGAATTCTTCCTCTATGCCACCGCCGCCACCTTGGTGTTCGGCAAGTACTTCTTCCCCGCCACCGGCAACGACCTGGACGGCATCATCCAGGCGTTCCTGACCTACGCCGTCGGCTTCGTGGCCCGCCCGCTGGGCGGCATCGTCTTCGGCCAGATCGGCGACAAGCTGGGCCGCAAGCCCACCCTGCAGCTGACCATCATCATCATCGGTGTGTCGACGTTCCTGATGGGCTGCCTCCCCGGCTTCGCCACCCTCGGCTACCTCGCCCCGGCCCTCCTGGTCCTCCTCCGCTTCATCCAGGGCTTCGCCCTGGGCGGCGAATGGGGCGGCGCCGTGCTGCTCGTGGCCGAGCAGAGCCCCAACGAGTCCCGCGGCTTCTGGTCCAGCTGGCCCCAGGCCGCAGTGCCGGTGGGCAACCTGCTGGCCACCCTGGTCCTCTACATCATGTCCAACGTGCTGAGCAGTGCCGAGTTCCTGAGCTGGGGCTGGCGCGTGGCCTTCTGGCTCTCGGCCGTGATCGTATTCGTCGGCTACTACATCCGCACCAACGTCTCCGAATCGCCGATCTTCCTCGAAGCCAAGGCGCAGATGGAGAAGGAGCAGGCCGTCAGCTACGGCGTCCGCGAGGTCATCCGCAAGTACCCGAAGGGCATCCTGCAGTCCATGGGCCTCCGGTTCGCGGAAAACATCATGTACTACCTTGTAGTCAGCTTCTCGATTGTCTACCTCAAGACCGTGGACAAGTACGACACGTCCTCGCTGTTGCTCGCCCTGCTGATCGCGCACCTCGTGCACTTCCTGATCATCCCGCAGATCGGCCGCCTGGTGGACAGCTGGGGCCGCAAGCCGGTGTATCTCGTCGGTGCCATCAGCGGCGCCACCTGGCCGTTCTTCGCCTTCCCGATGTTCGACACCCGTAACGCGGTGGTCATCGTGCTGGCCGTGACCATCGGCCTGTGCCTGCACGGCTTCATGTACGCCGGCCAGCCGGCGCTCATGTCCGAGCTCTTCCCGACCCGGATGCGTTACGCCGGCGTCTCCCTGGGCTCCCAGGTCACCTCGATCTTCGCCGGTTCGCTGGCGCCGCTCCTGGCGACGCAGTGGCTGAAGGACACCGGCTCCTGGGTGCCTACCGCGATTTACCTTCTCGTCGCTTGCGCCATCACCACCGCTGTGGTGCTGACCCTGAAGGAAACCAAGGGCATCGCCCTTGAGGACGTAGACAGGGCCGACGCCGAGCGTGAAGGCCTCGTCGTAGCAGCTGCACGCTGAGCTGCCTAGGTAAGCGGGCTGCCCGAGTTGCCGGGCTGCCCGGGTAACCGGACTGCTTGAGTTTGGGCCGGCTCCAGCCACGCTGGAGCCGGCCGCCTCATTGAATTTTTGATACGGAAGGCTGAGTTATGGAAAGCACCCTGAACGGACGCAAGGCACTGGTCACCGGCGGGGCTGGCGGGATCGGCGCAGCCAGCGTCCGCGCCCTGGCCGCACGCGGAGCCAAGGTGGTCATCGCGGATGTGGACGAGTCCGCCGCCGCAGCCCTCGCCGACGAGGTCGGCGGCACGTCGTGGGCCGTCAACCTGCTCGATGTCGAATCCCTCCAGACACTCAGCCTGGACTGCGACATCCTGGTCAACAACGCCGGAATCCAGCGCATCAGCCCCATCGAGGAGTTTGACCCGGCCGACTTCCGCCGCATCATTACCCTCATGCTCGAGGCGCCGTTTCTGCTGATCCGGGCCGCGCTGCCGCACATGTACGCCAACAACTTCGGCCGCATCATCAACCTGTCCTCCGTCCACGGCCTCCGCGCATCGCCGTTCAAGAGCGCCTATGTCTCGGCCAAGCACGGACTCGAGGGGCTGAGCAAGGTAACGGCCCTGGAGGGCGGCGCACACGGCGTCACCTCCAACTGCATCAATCCCGGATACGTCCGCACGCCGCTGGTCGAGTCGCAGATCGCCGATCAGGCCAAGGTGCACGGCATCCCGGAATCAGAAGTCCTCGCCAAGATCATGCTGACCGAATCAGCGATCAAACGCCTCGTGGAGCCCGAGGAAGTCGCGTCCCTCGTGGCGTGGCTGGCTTCCGACGACGCCGGCATGGTCACCGGCGCCAGCCACACAATGGACGGCGGCTGGTCCGCGCGGTAATCCACCGCCGCTCAACCCCAACGCGGGGTCACTTCGCGCCCATGTCGGAGGGAATTATGGGCGCGAAGTGACCCCGCGTTGGTGTTGGCGGGCTGCGCTAATTCCGGGTGCCCGTCAGGGCCAGGGTGCCGCCCAGCCCGATCATCATGACTCCGCCGGTGGTGCTGAGCGCGGCGATCCGCCGGGGCGAGCGGGCAAACCAGTGCCGTGCCGTGCCCGCCGCGAGGGCCCACGTACTGTCCGAGGCCAGGGCGATCATCAGGAAGGCCGCGCCCAAGGTGCCGAGCTGCACCGGAATCGCGCCGGCGGAATAGTCCACGAACTGCGGGAGCACGGCCACGAAGAAGACGATCGATTTCGGGTTGGTCGCGCCCACGATGAATCCCTCCCGGAGCACCCGGGCGGTGGACGTCGGCCTGGCCGGGTCCGCCGCCGTCGGGCTACTGCCGCGGTGCCGGATCGCCTGGATCCCGAGATACACCAGGTAGGCGGCGCCGGCGAACTTCACCACGCTGAATAGCAGGAGGGACTGGGCCAGCACCACCCCCACGCCCAGGGCCACCGCGGCGATCTGCACCACCTCGCCGGCCGCGTTTCCCAGGACGCTCAACAGGCCGCCTTTGCGTCCCAAGGCCAGGGCACGCCCAATCACGAACAACACGCTGGGCCCGGGGACGGCGATGAGCACCAGGGCGGCCAAGGCAAAGGCCAGAAGGTTGTCGGCAGGAACCATAACTGATCTTAACCCCGCCCACTTGACCCCGTCCGGGCGCGCCCGCCCGGACCCGCTCCGCAGCCGCACCCCGGGGGCCGCGGGACGGCGCCTTACTGCCCGGAACGTGCGCCAACGCGCTCAACGTTCCCCCCGGCGACGTCTTCCAGTACCCTGACTCCGAAGGAGACGCACCATGAAAGCGATCACTCAGGACACGTACGGTTCCGTTGACGTACTCGAGCTGCGCGACGTCGACGCTCCCGTGCCCGGCGACGATGATGTGCTGATCCGGGTCAAGGCAGCCGGCGTCGACCAGGGCGTCTGGCACCTCATGACGGGTCTGCCGTACCTGACCCGCGCGATCGGCTTCGGACTGACGAAACCCAAGACCCGCATCCGTGGCCGGGCCCTGGCGGGCCTGGTGGAAGCTGTCGGCCGGAACGTGGTCGGCTTTCGGCCGGGGGATGAGGTGTATGGCACCTGTGAGGGATCGTTCGCCGAATACGCGTGCGCAAAGGAAGGCAAGCTGGCGCTAAAGCCGAAGAACCTCAGCTTCGAGCAGGCCGCCGCCGTCCCCATCTCCGCGACGACGGCCCTTCAGGCGCTCCGGGACGTCGGCAGGGTCCAGGCCGGGCAGGAGGTCCTGGTCATCGGCGCGGGCGGCGGGGTCGGCACATACGCGGTACAGCTCGCCAAGGCGTTCGGGGCGCAGGTGACCGGGGTGTGCAGCACGGCGAAGACCGGCCTCGTCCGGTCGATCGGCGCGGACCATGTCATCGATTACACGCATGACGACTTCGCCGACGGGGCCGGGCAATACGACCTCATCGTCGACATCGCCGGCAACCGGCCGCTCTCGGTCCTCCGGCGGGCCCTCGGGCCGAAGGGAACGCTCGCCGTCGTCGGCGGTGAAGGCGGCGGACGGCTGACCGGCGGGTTTGAACGCTCCATCGGCGCCGGGCTGCTGTCCCTTTTCGTCGGCCAGCGGCTCAAGGGCGTCATGGCCGTGGAGCGTGCGGAAGACCTCCGGTTCCTGACCGGGCTCATCGAGGCGGGCGCGGTGTCGCCCGTCATCGGCAAGTGCTACCCCCTGGCCGATGCGCCCGCGGCGATCCAGGACCTGCGCGACGGCCATGTCCGCGGCAAGGCAGTCCTCACTGTTTGAGCGTAGTTACTGTTTGCGCGTAGTTACTGTTTGAGCGGCGCGACCGCTAAAGCATGCGCCCGGGGCGGCGCCTATGGCCCCTCCGCCCGGAAGCGGGCGACGAACCGCCGCTGCCACGGAGTTTCCACCGTCCACGGCCGGTACTGGCGGCGGACGTAGGACACCGCCTTGCCTGGCGGGACCCCGTCCAGGATGGCGATGCAGGCCAGGGCGGTGCCGGTCCTGCCGATGCCGCGCCAGCAGGCCACTTCAACCCGTTCGGACTCGGCCCGAAGCCAGGCCTCCCGGAACGCGTCGCGGGCGTCCTGCGGGTCGGCCGGCAGCCGCAAGTCGGGCCAGACGAGCCATCTGGATTCCCACTCCACCCGGGCCGGCCGTTTGCCCAGCAGATAGAGGCCGAACTCGGGAAGCGGGCCCGCCGGCAGCGGATAGTGCAGGCCGCGGCCGCGGATGCTCCGGCCGGACGGAAGAACCAGGACGCCGTCCTGGGATGGCTCCCACGTCTGCTTCATGCTCCAGATGTTAGTCCTTCCCCCGTGCCCCGGCGGGGACGGGCCGGTGGGAGGGAATGTTGTCCGGGATGCCAGACATTGCGTACCGTTCGCGGTCTGGCGGGCTGACCATGTTGGGCGCATGCTTAAGTACGGGATACCAGACGCCGCCCGATTTTCCGAAGAGGACCCATGCCAGCCACCAGCCCCACCTTGAGCCACCCGTCCGAGGCCGCCCAAAACGCCGCCCGCACAACGGCCGCCGCCATAAGCACCCCCGTCGCCGCACGCCCGGCTGCCGGCGCCAAGGTGGCGTCGAAGGTGCCGGCGGCAGAAAACACCCTTCGCATCCTCAAACTGTTGGCCTCCAAGCGCGGGCCGATGGCGGCGTCGAACATTGCCACCGCGCTGGGCCTGCCGCGCTCCAGCGTCTACCACCTGCTCGGGGTCATGGAGGCGAACGGGTTCGTACTGCACCTGCACGAGGAGCAGCGCTACGGCCTGGGCATCAGCGCCTTCGAGCTCAGTTCGGCCTATTCCCGCCAGGAGCCGCTGTCCCGGCTGGGCCGGCCCATGCTGGCCTCGCTCGTGGATGCGATCGGCGAAAGCGCGCACTTGGCAGTGCTGCACGGCCGCGACGTGCTCTACATCGTGGAGGAGCGGGCCAAGAACCGCCCGTCGCTCGTGACCGACGTCGGCGTCCGGCTACCCAGCCACCTCACGGCGAGCGGCCGCGCGATTCTCGCGGCGCTGCCGAAGTCCCAGGTGCGCGCGCTGTATCCGAACGCCGAAGCGTTCACGGCCCGTCACGAGACCGAGTCGCCCATCATGAAATACTCCGCGTTGTCCTCCCATCTGGACCAGGTCCGGCAGCGCGGCTACGCCACCGAACACGGCGAGGTGACCCCCGGTTTCGGCTCCATCGCGGCCGCCGTGACCGACCACGTCGGCTGGCCCACCGCCGCCGTCGCCGTGACGTTCCTCGAAGACAGGCTGCCCGCGGACCAGTGGCCTGCCCTGGCCGCCAAGGTGCAGAAGGTCGCCGACGAGCTCTCGGTCCGGATCCACGGCCGCCCCGCCTGACCCCCCTTCTGGCCCCCGCCCGCCAGCATCGCCCGCAGCTTGCGCTATCAGTTTTGGTCCCCATTCCCGCGTTTTGCCGACCAAAAGTGTTAGCGCAACGAGGGAGGAGCGGGGGAGGGTGGCGGCAGCGGTCGGTCCCGGCGGGTGCGTCTGGAATCCCGGACAGCACCCCGGCGAAGGGCCTGTTTCGGCAGCCGCAAAGGGGCTTTAGTTGATGTAGGCCCTCATTCCCTGATTCACCCCCATTCGTTGAGCGCAGGCACCAGCTGGCGCAGACACCATCAGCACAGACCATCCCGCAAGAAAAGGAGCCCCTCATGGCACCCGCCGATTTCACCACCGGTGCCCGCCCGGTTAAAGCAGCCCGCGGAACCGAGCTCACCGCCAAGAGCTGGCAGACGGAAGCCCCGCTGCGCATGCTCATGAACAACCTCGACCCCGAGGTTGCCGAGCGCCCCGATGACCTCGTGGTTTACGGCGGCACCGGCCGCGCCGTCCGGTCCTGGGCCGCGTTCGACGCCATCACCCGCACCCTGGAAACCATGGAGAAGGACGAGACCCTGCTGGTCCAGTCCGGCAAGCCGGTCGGCGTCTTCCGCACCAATGAGTGGGCCCCCCGTGTCCTGCTGGCCAATTCCAACCTCGTCGGCGACTGGGCGACCTGGCCCGAATTCCGCCGGCTCGAGGCCGAGGGCCTGATGATGTACGGCCAGATGACCGCCGGGTCCTGGATCTACATCGGCACCCAGGGCATCCTGCAGGGCACATTCGAGACGTTCGCCGCGATCGCCCGCAAGCTCACCGGGGACGAGAACGGCACGCTCGCCGGCACCCTGACCCTCACCGGCGGGTGCGGCGGCATGGGCGGCGCCCAGCCGCTCGCCGTCACCCTGAACGACGGCGCCTGCCTGATTGTCGACGTCGACGAAAGCCACCTGCGCCGCCGTCTCGGCAAGCGCTACCTCGACGAAGTGGAGACCGACCTCGACGCCGCCATCGCCAAGGTGCTCAAGGCCAAGGAGGAGCGCCGCGGCTGGTCCGTCGGCTACGTCGGCAACGCCGCCACCGTCTTCCCCGAGATCCTGCGCCGCCACAACGCCGGCGAGCTCACGGTCGACATCGTCACGGACCAGACCTCCGCGCATGATCCCCTGAGCTACCTGCCGGAGGGCATCACGGTCCAGGAGTGGCACCGCGAGGCCGCCGCCGATCCCGAAGGCTTCACCAAGAAGGCCCAGGCCTCGATGGCCAAGCACGTCCAGGCCATGGTCGAGTTCCAGGATGCCGGCGCCGAGGTCTTCGACTACGGCAACTCCATCCGTGACGAGGCCCGCAAGGGCGGCTACAACCGCGCGTTCGAGTTCCCCGGCTTTGTCCCCGCGTACATCCGGCCGCTCTTCTGCGAGGGCCTCGGCCCGTTCCGCTGGGTTGCGCTTTCCGGCGACCCCGAGGACATCGCAGTGACGGACGCGGCGATCAAGGAATTGTTCCCGGAGAACAAGCACCTGCACCGCTGGATCGACGCCGCACAGGACCGCGTCGAATTCGAAGGCCTGCCGGCCCGCATCTGCTGGCTGGGCTACGGCGACCGCGCCAAGGCCGGCCTGCTGTTCAACCAGCTTGTGAAGGACGGCAAGGTCAAGGCGCCCATCGTGATCGGCCGCGACCACCTCGACTCCGGGTCCGTCGCCTCCCCGTACCGCGAGACCGAGGCCATGGCCGATGGCTCGGACGCGATTGCCGACTGGCCGCTGCTCAACGCCCTGCTCAACACCGCCTCCGGCGCAACCTGGGTCTCCATCCACCACGGCGGCGGCGTCGGCATCGGCCGCTCGATCCACGCCGGCCAGGTTTCCGTCGCCGACGGCACCGATCTCGCCGCCCAGAAGCTCGAGCGCCTGCTCACCAACGACCCCGGCATGGGCGTCATCCGCCACGTCGACGCCGGCTACGACCGCGCCGTCGAGGTCGCCAAGGAACGCGGCGTCCGCATTCCCATGACCGAGTCCCGCTAACCCAGCCGCTAAACCCGTCGATTGCTCCGGAAATGCCGTTCTGAGCCTTGAAAAGGGCCATTACGGAGCAATCGATGGGGGAGCCTGGCTCAACCACCAGATTTAGGTAGATTTCAATGACTCTCACAACCCACTCACCGCTCACCGTCACCCTCGGCTCCAGCGGCGTCACCCCCGAGGACGTTGTCGCCGTCGCCCGCCACGACGCCCAGGTGACCATCGCCCAGGACGCCCTGGACGCCGTCGCCAAGGTCCGCGCCCACATCGACGACCTCGCCCACAGCGAGGTCCCCGCCTACGGCATCTCCACCGGCTTCGGCGCCCTGGCCAACCGGCACATCCCCAACGAGCTGCGCACCCAGCTGCAAAAATCCCTGATCCGCAGCCACGCCGCCGGCATGGGCCCCGCCGTGGAACGCGAAGTGGTCCGCGGCATCATGTTCCTGCGCGCCAAGACCCTCGCCTCCGGCCGGACAGGCGTCCGCCCCGTCGTGCTGCAGACCATGGTGGACGTCCTCAACGCCGGCATCACCCCCGTGGTCCGCGAATTCGGCTCGCTCGGCTGCTCCGGCGACCTCGCGCCGCTCTCGCACTGCGCCCTGGTCCTCATGGGCGAAGGCGAAGCAACCGGCCCCGACGGAGAGCTCTACGGCGGCAAGGACGGCCGACCCGTCGCGGAACTCCTCGCCGCCCACGGCATCGAACCCGTCACCCTGGCCGAAAAGGAGGGCCTGGCCCTCGTCAACGGCACCGAAGGCATGCTGGGCATGCTCCTGATGGCCATCGCGGACATCCGCCAGCTGCTCACGACGGCGGACATCACCGCCGCGCTCAGCGTCGAGGCGCTGCTCGGCACCGACCAGGTGTTCCTGCCCGAGCTGCACGCAGCGCTGCGCCCGCACCCGGGCCAGGCTGCCGCCGCGGACAACATGCTCCGGGTCCTGTCCAACTCCCCGATTGTGGCCTCGCACCGGATCAACGACACCAAGGTCCAGGACGCCTACTCGCTGCGTTGCGCACCCCAGGTGGCCGGCGCCGTCCGTGACACCGTGGACCACGCGGCCCTGGTCGCCTCCCGCGAACTGGCCGCGGCGATCGACAACCCGGTGGTCCTGCCCGACGGCCGCGTCAGCTCCAACGGCAACTTCCACGGCGCCCCGGTGGCCTACGTGCTGGACTTCCTGGCCATCGCCGTCGCGGACCTGAGCTCCATCGCGGAGCGCCGGACCGACCGGATGCTGGACCCGGCCCGCTCGCACGGGCTGCCCGCGTTCCTCGCCTCGGATCCCGGCGTCGACTCGGGCCTCATGATCGCCCAGTACACCCAGGCCGGGCTGGTCTCGGACAACAAGCGGCTGGCCGTCCCGGCGTCGGTGGACTCGATCCCGAGCTCGGCGATGCAGGAGGACCACGTCTCCATGGGCTGGCACGCGGCCCGCAAGGTCCGCCGCGCCGTGGAGAACCTGCGCCGCGTCCTGGCGATCGAACTGGTGACCTCGGCCCGGGCGCTGGATATCCGCACGCAGGTCTCTGGCGGCGAACTGACGCCGGGCCCCGCGGGCACGGCCGTGATCGCCGCGCTGCGCGAAGTTGTGGACGGCCCGGGCACCGACAGGTTCCTGTCGCCGGAACTCGAAGCCGCCGACGTCCTGGTGGCCTCCGGCGGGGTCCGGGCGGCGGCCGAATCCGCCGTCGGAAATCTCGCCTGAGAAGAAACAAAGTGCACTGCAGCTGAACAATTCCCGGCGCCCCCGAAATCTTTGGCGACACGGCCAGCGGGGGCCCGGGAACTGTAGTACAAATGAAAGTCCACACCAATGACGTTGTGGCAAAGAACACATACAAAGGGGTAAAAGTTCATGAAAGCACGCGGCACGGTTCTGTCCAGGCGCCTTGCATCCGCAGCCACGGTTTCCGACTGGAGCGGCCTCCGGGCCGGCGAACGGGTCGAAATCGTCCAACACGCACAGGTCATTGCGGCCGGTGAGGTCGAAGAAGTCTCACTGAGCGGAAATGTGCTCTGGCTGGTTCCCGCCGTTCCGTCCGAGACGCAGATTTTCCTGCAGTCCGACGGCGTGCAGGTTCGCCGCAGCTAGTCCCCAGACGAAGTCCCCGTCCTCCCCGGCCGGACCGCCTTGCGCGGTCCGGTAACGGAGGGCGGGGACTTTCTGCGTCCGGGGCGGGGGAGCGCGGGGGTGCCCCGCCGCGCGGACCGGACCCGCGGTCACGCGTCCGGCGCCCTTGACGTTGCCGCCGCGGCCTACCCCAGCAGCGTGTTGACCAGCCGGGCGGCCACTTTGGCGGTGCGGGCGTCGACGTCGAACTCCGGGTTCAGCTCCGCAATATCCAGGTGCAGGAGCTTCCCGCTCGCTGCCACCTGCCGGCACACGGCGCTGATGACCGGGAGCGGCACGCCGTACGCCGCCGGGGCGCTCACACCGGGGGCCACGGAAGCGGGCAAAACATCCAGGTCGATCGTCAGGTACAGGGCGTCCACTTGAGCCAGGAACGCCGCCACGAATACCTGTGCGGCCTCGGCCGTGCAGTCCTCGTCCAGCAGGTATTCCACGCCGAGTTCCTCCGCGGTCCGGAACAGCGCCCGGGTGTTGTTCGGCTCGGAAATCCCGACGACGGCGTAGCGAAGTGCGCGTCCGGCGGCGGCTTCGGCTCGGGCCATCTGCAGGAATGGCGTGCCCGAACTGGGCACGGGTTCGTCGCGGAGGTCGAAGTGCGCGTCGAGGTTCAGGACGCCGACCGTGAGGCCTTCGCGCACGGCCGCCGATCCGGCCACGCCGAGGTAGCTGGCGAACGCGGTCTCGTGCCCGCCGCCCAGCACCACGGGAAGCTGACCGGCGTCGATGAGCCGGGAGATGGCCGCCCCGGCGCGTGCCTGGCCGGATTCCAGGGACGCGTCGCGCACGGTGACGTCGCCGGCGTCGAGCACGTCCCGGTCAAGGTGGAAGGCGAGCGGGCCCAGGGCTGCCCTGATGGCTGCGGGGGCGGCCGCGGCGCCGGGGCGGCCCTTGTTGCGGCGTACGCCTTCATCGCTGCCAAAGCCGAGGATGACGGCGGGCCGCGCGCCGGCGGAGGGCGTGGCCGCACTGGCGGCCCCGGCGTACGGGGTCACCGCCTGCCACCAGCGGCGGTGCTCGGCGCCCTCGCCATCAAACCGGCCGGTCCAGGGCTGCGGCGGGACATCAACGGTGAGCGCAGGGGATTCCATGGTCCTAGCTCACCTCAGCCGGCACCGGAAAACCAGCCGCTCCGCCGTGGAAGCGTCCGGAATCCCGGAAACCTCCTTGGGGAGCACCTTAAACAGCGCCTTAAACAGCGCCGGGACGGCAGGTCGCGGCAACGCTCATTGAAGAACGGTGCCGCGACCTGCCGTCCCGGCGAGCGGGAAAGCGGGGAGGACCTAGTGGATGCCGAGTGCCGCTTCGATCGGGCCGATGGCGAAGAACAGGAGGAACGCCGCGGCCACAACCCACATGAGCGGGTGCACTTCGCGTGCGCGGCCCTGGACAGTGCGGATCAGGACGAAGGTAATGAAGCCCGCGCCCAGGCCGTTGGCGATCGAGTAGGTGAACGGCATGAGGGTGAAGGTCAGGAAGGCCGGGATCGCGATGCCCCAGTCCTGCCAGTCGATCTTGCCCACCTGGGAGACCATCATGAAGCCGACGATCACCAGGGCGGGGGCCACGGCCTCGAACGGCACGAGGTTGATCAGCGGGGTGAAGAACATGGCCACGAGGAACAACAGACCGGTGACGATCGACGCCAGGCCGGTCCGGGCGCCCTCGCCGATGCCGGCACCGGATTCGACGTAGATCTGGTTCGAGGAGACGGAGGCGCCGCCGCCGATGATCGCGCCGAGGGCGTCCACCTGCAGCACGCGGTCCACGTTGGGGATGTTGCCGTCCTTGTCGATGGTGCCGGCCTCGGTGGCCAGGCCCACCATGGTGCCCATGGCGTCGAAGAAGATGCTCAGCAGGATCACGAATGCCAGCAGGGTCGCCGCGACGAAGCCGAGGTGCTCAAAGGCGCCGAAGGGGTTGGCCTTGCCGATCAGCGACAGGTCCGGAGCCGCCCACCCGGTGAACTTGGGCGCCACGAGGGACCAGCCCTGCGGGTTGTGGGTCTTGCCGTCGAAGCTGGGGCCGATGTGCAGCGTCGCTTCCAGGATCACGGACAGGATGGTCGAGGCGACGATGCCGATCAGGATCGCGCCCTTGACCTTGCGGACCACCAGGGCGATGGTCAGGATCAGGCCGAAGACGAACACCAGGGTAGGCCAGCCCAGCAGTTTGCCGTCGAAGCCCAGGCCCACGGGCACGGTGGTGCCGGCGACGTCCGGGATACGGCGCACGAAGCCGGCGTTGACGAGACCGATAAGGGCGATAAAGAGGCCGATGCCGACCACGATCGCGGTTTTCAGCCCCTCCGGAACGGCCTTGAACACGGCCGTCCGGAAGCCGGTGAGCACGAGGATCAGCATGGTGACGCCCGAGAGCATCACCAGGCCCATCATGTCCGGCCAGGACAGGCCGGGGTTGGTGGCCACCGTGACGGCGACGAACGCGTTGACGCCCAGACCGGTCGCCAGGGCGAAGGGGTGCTTGGCCCACGCGCCCATGAGGATCGTCAGGATGCCGGCCACGAGGGCGGTGACGGCGGCGACCGCGGGGAAGCCGAGCGTCGCGCCGGTGGAATCCGGCCCGGAGAGGATCAGGGGGTTCAGCACCACGATGTAGCTCATGGCGAAGAACGTGGCGAAGCCTCCGCGGATTTCGCGCGAGACGTTCGACCCCCGCTCGGAAATCTTGAAATACCGATCGAGGGCAGAGCCCCGCTTGAGCATTAGTCCTTGCATTGGTCCTCCGGGAGTGATGGATGTTACCTAAGCCTATTGGGCGCCCGGGGGCCAACCCTGCGTTTTCACCTAGTCTGTAAGGAAGACAACACTAGGAGTAGCCTGCCCATGCGCCTTATCCGACAGCTTCGCAGCGCCCTGCTCGGCGTCGTCGTCCTCGTTGCCCTATTGCTGGGAACCGTGGGCCCGGCGTCGGCGCACGATACCGCGGAGTCCACGAGCCCGGCCGCCGGTGCAACCCTCCCGGCGCCCCCGGAGAAGGTCTCGGTCACGTTCGACCACAATCCGCTGGCCCTGGGATCGCAAATCCTGGTCAACGATGCCACCGGCGCCAACTGGGCGGACGGACCGGTGGAGATCGTGGACAACGTCGCCGCGCAGAAACTGAAATCGGGCGCCCCGGCGGGGCACTACACCGTGCGCTGGCGGGTGGCCAGCTCCGACGGCCACCCGATCGAGGGCAGCTTCACCTTCACCGCGACGGCTGCAGCAACCGGCACGACGGCGGCTGCCGCGGTCCCCACGATGGGCACCGCCCAGCCGGGCATCACGCCAGCCCCGGCCCCGGCGTCGTCGAACGTGTCACCCCCGTTTCCCTGGAGCGTCATGGGCTTCGTTGCCGTGGGCATCGGCATCCTGGTGGCCTTGGGCCTGATGGCCAAGCGCCGCCTCACCCCGGACACCGACACCGACGGCGGCACCGACAGCTGACTTAGGGGCAACGCGGGGTCACTTCGCGCCCATCCGGCGCCCCGCGATGGGCCGTATCTGACCCCGCGTTGCTGTGGCCCGCGGTGCTAGGCCGGAGCCGCCGTCAGGGCAAAGCCGCCGGGGAGCAGCGCGGGTACGCCATCCGGGTAGACCTTGGCGGAGATCGCCTGTCCCACCACCTTGGCCTGGCGCAGGACTTCCTTCGGCGTGGGGGTAATGAGCTCGCCCACCCCGACGAGGTACATCCCCAGGGCATGCATCGCCGTCATGAGGTTTTGCCCCGCGGCCATACCCAGCTGCGAGAGCATCCGCCGCAGTTGGCTGTGGGCGCAGCGCGTCAGGACCAGGTGATCGGCCAGGAGGACGCCGCCCGGGGTCTGGACGGCCCATTTCTCCGTGCGGTCCGCGTCCGTCCCGGCCTCAAGGTGGTCCAGCTGCAGGGCCCGGATGTTGTTCCGGACGTCGAGCTTGTGGCTTGCGGCGTAGTTACGCAGATGCCGCAGGATTTCGTTGCGCTCCTTCAAACTGGCGGCATCCGCCGCGTCGCAGCGCTGGAGCGAGGAAGTATTGGCCGGATTCCCGGCACCTAGAAGGTCGAGGCCGTCCACAATGATGGACGCGACACCGCGGCGTTGGAGCTCGCTGGCAACAGCCAGGCCAGAGAGCCCCGTACCGATGACTACGGCCGTGGTCCGCTCAATCCCGCCGTACAAAGGCATGCTCGACACTGCAGGGTACCTCCTCGAAATGTGCCAGTCGCGGGGTCAACCCCGGACGCTGATTTGAGACTGGTTCCGCAACCCCAGCGGCTGCGTTCTGAAATGCCAGTCTCGGTTCAGCAACGCCTCGAAGGATACCTAAGATTCCGGCCCATGGATAGAGGAGGTAGGACATTGGCCGAACCGCCGGATTTCCGTGGTTGCCGGGCCCGGCCTCCGCCGGGGACCCCGCGGAAAGCCCGGAAAACCCGGCCATCCAACGGCGTGTTAACTCTGCGTAAATCCTTGGATTCCGGACGGTCCGGGAACCCCCGGCAGCCACCTTGTGTGTTCGCAATTAACCGAGAATAGTGAGGAAAATCAGGGGTTCCTGCGCGCAGATTCCGGGTCGCCTCGCCGGTGCACGCCGGGTGCAGGTACGTCTGGCAGAATAGCCGCAACATCAGGCAAGAATCGCGAGGAGGCGGACCCCATGGGCCGTGAACAGGTGCATCCGGAGCCGGAATGGGAGACCGGCGGCCAACCGGCGCCTCCTCGGGGAATCGTGGTCGGCGTGGATGGTTCGGACCACAGCCACTGCGCCCTCGTCTGGGCAGCTCGGGAGGCGGAGCGCCGCGGCCGCCCGCTGCACATCGTGACCGCCTACTCGGTTCCGATCTTCGCCGCGTCCGGACTCGACGGTGGATACGCCACGGTGGACGACTCCGTCATCCGTGAAGGTGCCGAAGCCATTCTCAAGCACGCACTCGACAAGGTGGCCAGTTACAACATCGACGTCGACGGGTCCGTGGAAAACGGGGACGCGTCCGGCGTGCTGCTGGAACTCAGCGAAACCGCCGAGCTTCTGGTCTTCGGGTCCCGCGGCCGCGGCGGCTTCGTGGGCCGGCTCCTGGGCTCCGTCAGCAGCGCCCTGCCCGCCCACGCGAAATGCCCCACGGTCACCGTGCCGCTGATCTGCGCCGACCGCCTGGGTGAATCCACGAGCGACAAGCACGTCCTGGCCGAACGGGCCAAGTCCGGCTTCCAGCCGATCGAGAACGTCGTGGTGGCCGGCGTCGACGGGTCCGAGCAGGCCCGCGTCGCGGTCCTGGAAGCCGCCGCCCAGGCCCAGCGGCTTTCCGCCCGGCTGCGGCTGGTGTGCGCCGTGCCCCAGTACACCGGCTCGCTGGCATGGGTGCCCACGCCGATGGACCGCGATGCCCTCTTCGCCGACATCAAGGTCCAGCTCGACGCCGGCGTGGCCTGGCTGCGGAGCCATTTCCCCAATTTGCAGGTGGAGACGCAGCTCGTGGACGGCTCCCCGGTGGACATCCTGGTCGAGGCCAGCCGTCATGTGGAACTCCTGGTGGTCGGCACCCGCGGACGCGGCGGCTTCACCGGAATGCTGCTGGGCTCCACCTCCGACGGCGTCCTCCACCACGCCAAGGGGCCCGTCATGGTGGTGCCGGACCGCGACGACCCGCGGCTGGCGGACCGGGCCAGCTTCGGGCCCATGCTCGGCGACTCCTGACGTCCCGGCGCTACGGGCCCAACGACGGAAGGACTGTCCGCAGATGGAACATCCCGTGACGCCGGACCCGGCGCTGGAAACACAGGCCCTGGAAACTCGGGCCCCGGAAACGCAAATCCCGGGCGACCCGGTCCTGGCCCTGGAACGCCTCGGCCAGGACATGCTGGCCGAGGTCGGCGGCAAGGCGGCCAACCTCGGCGAGCTGACGCGCGCCGGCCTGCCCGTTCCCGACGGCTTCTGCCTGACCACCCGGGCCTACCTGGACGCCACGGCCTCCCCGGCGCTGGCGGACGTGCACACTGCGCTCGCCGCGACCGCCCCCGATGACCTGCCGGCGCTGGCTGCCCTCGCCGCGAAGGCCCGCGCGCTGGTGCTCGACGCCGACGTCCCGGCCGGCATCGACGCCGCGGTGCGGGCCGCGTACGCGGCGCTGGGCCCCGGCACTGCGGTCGCGGTGCGGTCTTCCGCGACCGCCGAGGACCTGCCGTTCGCCAGTTTCGCCGGGCAGCAGGACACATTCCTGAACGTGGTCGGCGCCGATGCCGTGCTGGCTGCCGTCCGCCGGTGCTGGGCCTCGCTCTGGACAGACCGAGCGGTGACGTACCGGGCCGTGCAGGGCATCGGCCCCTCCGCCGTGTCCCTCGCGGTGGTGGGCCAGCGCATGGTGGACGCGGCCGTGGCGGGGGTCCTGTTCACCGCCAACCCTGTGACCGGGCGACGGCACGAGGCCGTCATCGACGCCAGTCCGGGCTTGGGGGAGGCGGTGGTGTCCGGGGCCGTCAACCCGGATCACTTCGTGCTCGACGGCGGCACTGGACAGGTCCTGGAGCGCAGGATCGGGGACAAGGGCCTGCTGATCCGGGCCCTGCCCGGCGGCGGAACCGAACGGGTGGCGCAGCCCGGCGCCGGGTCCGCGCCAAGCCTGGACGACGCCCAACTGGCCGCGCTGGAACTTCTGGGCCGCCGCGCGGAGGTGCACTTCGGCTCGCCGCAGGACCTCGAATGGGCCATCGGCCAGGACGGCGCCGTGTGGCTGACACAATCCAGGCCCATCACCACGCTCTATCCAATGCCGGACAAGCCGACCTCCGGACCCGGGCCGCGCGTCTACCTGTGCTTCAGCCTCGCCCAGGGGCTGACCAGGCCCCTGACGCCGATGGGCCTCGCCGGGATCCGGCTGATCGCGTCCTCCGTGGCGCGGGCGGCGCAGTTCCCGGTGCCGGCACCCCGGGATGGTCCCTCGCCGTATGTGGAGGCCGGACAGCGCATTTTCTTCGATCTCACGGCCGTGGTCAGGAGCAAAACGGGGCGCGCGATCGTCCCCCGGGTGTTCGACATCATGGAGGCGCGCTCCGCCGTCGTGCTGCGCCAACTCTTCACCGATCCGAACTTCTCCATCGTCTCAACCTCGCCGTGGCGGCTCCTGCGCCACCTCGTCCCGGTGGCGGCGCGGGCAAGAGTCCCGGAGACGCTGATCCGCGCCCTGATCCGGCCCGAGGATGCGCTCCGACGGGCAGACCGGGTGGGCCAACAGCTCAGGACCTCGCTCACCGTGCCCTCCGACGCCACCGCCGCGCAGCGGCTGGACCACGTTGAGCGGATCCTGGGCCGGACCGTCTTTCCGGTGGTTCCGGCCCTCATGCCTTTGCCGGCGCTGGGATTCGCCCTGCTGGCCGTCGCCGGGAAACTCGGGGGGAGCCCGGGCAACGGGGCGCTGCAGGACGTCCTGCGGGGGCTGCCCAACAACGTGACCACCGAAATGGACCTGGACCTCTGGCAGGTGGCTGCCGCCATCCGGAACGACCCGGCGTCGGCGGCAGCGTTCAGCGGGGCCGCGCTGCCCGAGCTGGCCCGGCGGTACCGGACCGGGGAGCTTCCCCGCATCGCGCAGCACGGGCTCTCGGGCTTCCTGAGCCGGTACGGCCAGCGCGCGGTGGCGGAGATCGACCTCGGCATGCCCCGCTGGTCTGACGATCCCACCCACATCCTCGGGGTCCTCGCCAACTATCTGCGCGTGGAAGACCCCGCGCTCGCCCCGGACCGGCAGTTCGAGAAGGCGGCGCGGGAGGCGGACGCGCAGGTGGAGCGGCTCGTGGCCGCGGCCGCCCGGCGAAGCCGCCTGCATGGCGCGGCCGCGCGGGCGGCGCTGAGGCGGACCCGGATGTTCGCCGGGTTGCGCGAACTGCCCAAGTACCACCTCGTGGAGGCGCTCGGCGCCGTCCGGCAGCAGCTCGCCGCGGTGGGGGCCGAACTCGCCGCGGCCGGCGCCATCGACGCTGCAGACGACATCTTCTTCCTGGACCTGACCGAGGCGCACGTTGGTCTGCGCGGCGCCGCACTGCAGGGGATCGTGCAGCAGCGCCGGGAGGCGTACCAGGCTGAACTGGGCCGACGCCACATTCCCCGCGTCCTGCTCTCCGACGGGACTGAACCCGAAGCAGTGCAGCCCGACGCCGGGCAGACCGGCGCCGCCGGGACCCGCGCCGGGGTCCCGGCGGGGAGGCTTTCCGGGACGCCGGCGTCCGCCGGAACCGTCACCGCCAGGGCCCGTGTGATCCTGGATCCGCAAGGCGCGCGCCTGGAACCGGGCGAGATCCTCGTAGCGCCGTCCACGGATCCCGGCTGGACGCCGTTGTTCCTGACGGCCGGCGGGCTCGTGATGGAAATGGGCGGACCCAACTCCCACGGCGCCGTCGTCGCACGGGAATACGGCATCCCCGCGGTGGTGGGCGTCCCGGACGCGACGTCGCGGATTGCCACGGGCCAGAACGTCACGGTCGACGGCGCAGCCGGCACCGTGACGCCGGCCAGCTAGCGCCGGCCAGCTAACGCCGTACGTCCGGCGTCGACGGCGGCCCTCGGAAACCAAACGGGGCACCACAGGCGGGCATCAGGCCGGGCGCCGCGCGACCGGCCTGATCGCTACAGTGGGGCCATGAGCGAAGTGCGCGGTTCCGACGGCCCGCCGCCCGGGACGGCCGCAGTCCCTGCCGCGGGCACGCCGGACCGGGACGCGTGGCTGCCGGCGTGGGTAGTAGAGCATCCCCTGACGGCCGGATGGGCCTGGACCGGATTCTGGGCGGCGCTGATCGTGGCCGACGAATTCCTGGATCTGGCCGGGTGGTCCTGGTATGTGCTGGTGGGCATGGCCGCGCTGCCGACGCTGCTGGCCAGCATCGCCCTGCTGCACGCCACCCCGCGCCGGTACCTGAAGCCGCGCCGCGACTCGGTGCTGGGCCACTTCTTTGTCCGCTTCCTCGCCCTGATCGCAGCATTCCTCGTGTGGGGTGTGTCCGTGGTCATGAGCGCCTCGATCTCCACCACCGTGCAGTCACTTGTCGGCGCGTCGGAGCGCGAGGTCACCGCGGTGGGTTTCAACCTCCTGCTGGCCGCGATTCCGCTGGTGGTCTCCGTGCTGTGGCTGGCCTTCATCATTCGCTGCGCCTGGTTCCTGCGGCGGCTCCGGGGCTGGAAGCAGACTCCGGAACCCGGTGCCGTGCCCAAGAAGTTCCTGCGCGACAGGCCGCGGCTGAGGCGGGTGGTGTTGGGCCTGGCCCATCCCGGGCTCCTGCTCGTGGCGGGCCTGGGCACCTCCGTACTGGCTCTCCTGCTTGGCGCGGTGGAGCTGACGATCAACGTCCTGAAGTAGGGCCGCACTTCGCGGGTCCAGCACAAGCGTGCGGGCCCGCCCAGGCGTAATGTTGACGTATGAGCTGCACTGGAGCGCGCATTCCTCAGCCGCGGATAGGTGGACCGTCGAGTCCGGGTGCCTTCAATTTTGGGGCACGCAGTTTTGGAGCGCGGTCCCGATGACGCGCAAGTGGTTGCGCTGGCTGCCCGCCGCTGCTGTTCCTGCCGTCATCGCCGCGGGTGCCCTGACCGGATCCCTCCCCGCCAGCGCGGGGGATCCCCTGCCGCCCAAGACCCCGCAGCAAGTGCTGGAGCTGGTTGCCCGGCACGGAGAGCCCGCCCTCTCCGGGACCCTGGAACAATCCTCCAATCTCGGCCTTCCCGAGCTCCCCAAAACAGGAGCCGGCACTGACGCGTCAAGCGCCGCTTGGCTCGAACTCCTGACAGGTCCGCACACGGCGCGGGTCTATCGCGACGGGCCGGAGAACGCCCGCATCCAGGTGATGGACCGGCTGGCGGAACGGGATGCCACGCGCCACGGCAACGACGTCTGGCTCTACAACTCCAAGGACAACACCGCCGCCCACGCCCGGATCCCGGCTGACGGCGCCGGTCACCCCGGCGCCACGGACGCCACAGCCACTCCCGACCAGCTCGCAGCAGCACTCCTGGCCAAAATCGATTCCAGCACGGCCGTCACGGTGGGCACAGACGTCCGGGTTGCCGGCCGGGCCGCCTATAACCTCGTGCTCACTCCGAAGTCCGACGCGACCCTGGTCGCGTCCATCGCGGTCGCCGTGGACGGCCAGACCGGGCTCCCGCTGGGCGTCGAGGTCAAGGCGCGCGGACAGGCGGATCCGGCCTTCCGCGTCGCCTACACCAGCCTGACCCTCGGAGCCCCTGACGCATCCGTCTTTAATTTCAGCCCGCCGCCGGGCGCCACCGTGAAAGAGATGACGGTCCCGGCGCACAAGCAGGGACAAGACTCCCGGCACACTGCGCCCCAATCCAAGGGCAGCGCCCACAAACCGGCAGTCACCGGCACCGGCTGGGACTCAGTGATCGAGTTCCCCGCGGGAACGGCCGGCCCGGCGTCGAACGCCGCGGCACTGCTTCAGCAGGCCACTGTTCCGGTCCAAGGCGGCCGGCTCTTGTCCACGGCGCTGGTGAACGTGCTGGTGCTCGACGACGGGCGGGTCTTCGCCGGCTCCGTGCCGCCGGAGCGGCTCCAGACCGCTGCCGCGAAGAAGTGAGCGCGGGCACGGTATCCGGCGGCACCCCGGTGACGGCCGCGTGAGCGCCCCCGGGCCGGCGGCCGAGCTGAGCATCGAAACCAAGGGCCTGACCAAACGGTTCGGCCAGCAGCTGGCCGTCGACGACGTCGATCTGGCCGTGCCGAAAGGCGCGGTCTTCGGCTTCCTGGGCCCCAACGGCTCGGGGAAGACCACCACCATCAGGCTCCTGCTCGGCCTGGCCGCGGCCACCGGTGGCTCCATGCGCGTCCTGGGCGAGGAAATGCCCGGCAAACTCCATGACGTGCTGCCCCGGGTGGGGGCCCTGGTCGAGGGGCCGGCCTTTTACCCGTTCCTCTCCGGCGCCGCCAATCTGCGCCGCATGGACGCCGCGGACCCCTACGGCTCGGCCTCCACGCGGCACGCCCGGGTCCAGTCAGCCCTGGAGCGGGTCGGATTGACGCACGCCGCGGACAAGAAGGTCCGGGCCTATTCGCTGGGGATGAAACAGCGGCTGGGGATCGCCAACGCCTTGCTGGGTCCGCGCGAACTGCTGGTGCTCGATGAGCCCACCAACGGACTCGACCCCCAGGGCACCCGTGAGGTGCGGAGCCTGGTCCGGTCCCTCGCGGCCGACGGCGCCACGGTATTCGTCTCCAGCCACCTGCTCGCCGAAGTGGAGCAGATCTGCACGCATGCGGCCATCATGAGCGCGGGCCGGCTTGTGGCACAGGGAACCCTGGCGGAACTGCGCGGGGCAGGCCAGGCGTGGATCCGGGTGCTGACTCCGGACCCCGGCGCCGCGGCGCACGTGCTGACCGGCCTGGGCCTCGCCGTTATCTTGAGTCCCGACGGCGGCGCGCCCCCGGGCGGTGTCCGTCCCGGCACTCCCGCCGGGAGGGATGCGGTCCTCGTCGCAACGCGGCGGGCGGACCGGCAGACCGCCGCACCCGGGGAGTTCGCGGGGGCGGGAGAGCCCGTGGCGCCGGAAGCCATGGTGGCTGCGCTCGTCGCGGCGGGGGTCCGGGTCCGCGGCTTCGCGACCGAACAGGCCAGCCTCGAGGACCGATTCGTGGCGTTGACGGGAGAGGGGTTCGACGTTGTCCAGTGACCGTTCATCCGCGGGCGCCGCAGCTGCTGACGCCGCCGGTGCGGCCGGCGGCCCTGCCCGCGCCGCAACGGCAGCCGGCCCGCCGGTACGGCGCCGGTCCATGACGGGCGGGCTGCTGGCCTCCGAGCTCGGGCTGCTGTTCCGCCGCCGCCGGACGTGGGCCATGTTGTGCGCGCTGGCGGCCATCCCCATCCTGATCGCCGTGGCAGTGCGGGTCTCCTCCGCTGTTCCTGCGGGCCGGGGGCCGGCCTTTTTGGACCGGATCACCCAGAACGGCCTGTTCGTTGGCGTTACGGCCATGGTGGTCTCCGTTCCGCTGTTCCTGCCGCTGACCGTCGGCGTGGTGGCCGGAGACACGATTGCCGGCGAAGCCGGGCAGGGAACCCTCCGGTATCTGCTGGTCGCCCCGGCCGGGAGGATCCGCCTATTGCTCGTCAAGTACGGCGGCGCGGCGGTGTTCGTCGTTGTTGCCCCGCTCGTGGTGGCTCTGGCCGGGGCCGGAATCGGCGCGGCGCTCTTCCCGGTGGGACCGGTGACGTTGCTTTCCGGGGACAGGATCGGAACCGGCGAGGCATTGGCGCGGCTCCTGCTTATTGCCGCCTACCTTGCGCTTTCGCTGCTCGGGTTATCGGCGATCGGCCTGTTCATCTCCACCCTGACCGATGTTCCGGTGGGGGCCATGGCGGCCACCGTGGTGCTTTCCGTCGTTTCGCAGGTCCTGGACGCACTCCCGCAACTGGACTGGCTGCATCCTTGGCTGTTCAGCCACTATTGGCTGGACTTTGGTGATCTCCTCCGGCAGCCGGTGTCCTGGGAATCCTTCGCCGCGAACGCGGTCCTGCAGGGTGGCTACGTCGCCGTCTTCGGGGCGCTGGCCTACGGCAGGTTCATCACCAAGGACGTGCTGTCCTAGCCTCGGAACCGGCTGGGGGACCGGACCTCGGAACCGGGCACCCAAACCGCGGACCAACGACGGGAATCAGTAGCGCGCCACGTAGCCGTAGAGCTGCATCCCGGACATGGCGGCAACATCGGTCACCGTAATGCCGGCGTCGGGATTGAGAGCCTGGACCACACGGCCGCCGCCGAGGTAGATGGCCACGTGATAGAAACCCGGAGCCGAACCCCAAACCAGCAGGTCGCCCGGCTGCGCCTGGGAAAGCGGGACGTGGACGGGGGCTTGCGCGAACTGCTCGGAGGCCGTGCGGGGCAGATATTTGCCAGCTGCCGCAAACGCGTTCTGCACCAGCCCGGAGCAGTCAAAACCGTAGGCCCCGGTTCCGCCGTACTGGTAGAAGAACGGCGAGCCGGTCTTGCCGAGCGCAACGGAAATCGCGGTCTGGTTGGAGCCGCCGGAGATGGGCGCCGGAATGGGCGCCGGAACGGGAACGGGAACGGGAACCGGAGCAGGTGCAGGAACAGGAGCCGGAACGGGAGCCTGTACCGGAACAGGTGCGGGAACCGGGGCCGGTGCCGGTGCGGGTGCCGGTACGGGCGACGGTGCGTAGTCGGGCGCCGGTGCCTGCGCCGGAGCAGCCGGCTGCTGGGCGACCGGGCCGCCCCCTCCCGATGCTGCGGGGGCCTGCTGTGGTGCCGGTGCAGCCTGCGAGCCGGCGCCCGGCTGCGGCTCGGCGTTCGCGGCCGCAGTCAGTGCTGCCAGCTGCTGCTGCTGGCGCTGGCGGTCCAGGGCGTCCACCCGTGCCGATTCCAGCGCGGCCGTGGTGTGTTTGAGGCTTGCCAGCTGGGTTACGAGCGCGCCCCGCTGCACCTTGGCATCCGTCACGACTTGGCGCTGGGCGGCGGTGGCACGATCGGCGTCTGACTTGCGGGCTTCCGCCGTTGCTGCGGCCTCGTCGGCGGCACGCTTGGCGTCCGCTGCGGAGTCCGTCAGCGACTGTGCGGCGGCCGCCGCGGTTTCCGCGGACTGGAACGCCCGCGCGCGGCCGGCCGTCACGGCCTCCAGGGTTGCGGCGTCTTCGAGCGCCTGACCCGTGCCGCTGACGAAGCTGCTCAGGGCAGGATTCAGGCCGCCGTTGCGGTAGAGGTCGCCTGCCAGCTGGCCGAGCTGCTTGCGGGTTTTGGCCTGTTGTGCCTGGGCGGCGGCAGCCCGGGCGGCCGCGACGGACGCTGCCTCACGTCGCGTGGCCAGCTCGACGAGGGCCTCGCCGTACGCATTGTTGGCCTGCATGGAAGCGCCGAGGCTGGTTTCCTGGGCGGCCGAGGCAGTGGCCAGGAGCCCGTCGATCCGGGTGACCTCCGCCGCCGTCGCGCTCTCACTGGACTTGGCGGCGGCGATCTCGCCCGGCGAGGGGATCTCCGGCGACGCCGGAACCCGCACCGCGGCCGGGAGCGCCCCGTGCTCTGGCCCGGAAGACAGGGGCGCTGCCTGTGCCGGGAGCGCGAGCGTTCCAAGGAGGACGACGGCAGTGCAGAGCGAAGCGGTCTTGCGACCGGATCCGGTCCAGCTCATGGGCAAACCTCGCTGAAGTCTCAGGCTGGAATGAGCGAGGTTGGATTTGGCACGTAAAAAAGCCCCTCTGTGGATCACCCAGCAGGCATGAGGCTACGTGCCAATTGCCCCTTTGGCAACACGAGTCACACCAATAACATAAACAACAATGATGTCATTTGGTCTCTTTTGCGGAGGGTGTGTCCGGGCGGCGGGCTGAGCGGCAGCATGAGGGGCACTCCGCCGGGCAGCCGGAATCCGGGCGGCGACGCCGGCCTTGGCGCCGGTTCGGGCGGATCAGGCGTGCTGGTGGGCCTCGTGCTCCGAGTGTGTGGCGGGCTCGAGCTGGAAGGTGCAGTGCTCCGTGTCGAAGTGGGAGCCCAGGCAGGTGCTGAGCTTGTCCAGGACCCGGTCGGCGCCGCGGGCACTGAGCGCCGCGTCCTCCACCACCACATGGGCGGAGAAGACCGGGACTCCCGAGGTGATGGTCCAGATGTGGATGTCATGCACGGAGACCACTCCGTCCACCGCAAGGATGTGCTCGCGGATCATCTGGACGTCCACACCCTTGGGGGTGGCTTCGAGGAGCACGTCCACCACGTCCCGCAGCAGGTGCCAGGCCCGGGGCAGGATCATGAGGGCGATGAGGATGGATGCAATGGTGTCTGCCGTCCGGAACCCGGTGACCATGATGACCAGGGCGGCCGCGATGACGGCAAAGGACCCCAGCAGGTCGCCCAGGACTTCCAGGTAGGCGCCGCGGACATTGAGGCTTTCCTTTTGGGCCCCGCGCAGGATCAGCAGGGACGCCAGATTGGCGACGGCGCCGAGGACCGCCGCGGAGAGCATGATGCCGGTGTGGACTTCCGGGGCTGAGCTGAGACGGCGGATGGCCTCGGTGAAGATGACCACGGAGATGACGATCAGGACCAGGGCGTTTGCCAGCGCCGCGAGGACCTCGGCGCGCTGGTAACCGTAAGTGCGCAGGTCGCTGGCGGGCCGGGCTGCGATCCACGCGGCCAGCAGGGCGATGAAGACGCCGGCGGCGTCGGAGAGCATGTGCCCGGCGTCGGCAAGCAGCGCCAGGGAGCCGGAGATCACGGCGCCAACGGTCTGCACGAGCACCACGGCGAGCGTGATGGCCAACACGGCGACCAGGCGTTTGCGGTGCTTCGCAGTGCCGGTGGCGGTCATGCCGTGTGAGTGGCTGTGGTCGTGTCCCATGCCTATAAGGCTAGCCCCAGCCGAGTTCGTGCAGGCGCGTGTCGCTGATGCCGAAGTGGTGGGCGATCTCGTGCACGACCGTGACGGTGACTTCCTCGATCACGTCCTCCCTGGAGCCGCAGATATCCAGGATGGGCTGGCGGAAGATTGTGATCCGGTCCGGCAGGGAACCGGCGTCCCACCAGGAGTCCCGTTCGGTCAGCGGAACGCCCTCATACAGCCCCAGAAGCACGGTGTCCGGGTCCTCCCCGGCCTGCGGGGTGTAGTCGTCCTCGATGAAGATCGCGACATTGTTCATGGTGTTCGCCAGTTCCGGCGGGATCCGTGCCAGGGCGTCGCTGACGGCGGCCTCAAAATCCGCCTCCGACATCGGAAACGGTCCGTCGCAGGGGCCGTCACCGCCGTCCCCGCCGTCCCCGCCGTTCGGAACGATCGGCAGGCCGGGCGGGAGGGACGGAGGCATAGGGAAACTCTAGCGGGACCGGCGCCGGGTCAGTCCCACGCCCACAAGGCAGATCACGCCGCCCACCAGGCCCCAGACGGTGGGGATCTCGCCGAGGACCAGCCAGGAGATCAGGATGGTGGTGCCCGGCACCAGATAGGTGGTGGCGGCCAGGCGCCCCGCGTCAATCAGGGACAGGGCGTAGGCCCAGGTGGTGAACGCGATCGCAGTGGGGAAGATGCCCAGATAGACCAGGCCCAGGGTGGCCGGCAGGGGAGCGGCCTGCAGTTCGGTGATCAACTGGCCGCCGAAGGGGAGGCAGCAGACCGCGCCCACCATGATGCCGAACCACGTGGCCTGGGCGGCCGGGAACTTCCGCAGCACCGGCTTTTGGACGATCACGCTCACCGCCGCCAGTGCTGCGGCGAGCAGGCACAGCAGCACACCGGCCACGTCCGCCGTCGACCGCTGGCCTGAACCGAGGGCGATCACGGCCACGCCGCTGAACGCGATCAGGCTGCCGATGATGAGCCAGCGCGGGAACCCTTCCTTCAGGATCACGCCGGCCATGACGGCGACGAGGATGGGGTTGACGTTGATCAGCAGGGCCGCCGTGCCCGCGTCGAGCATGTGTTCGGCGGCGTTCAGCGCCAAGTTGTAGCCGCCGAACCACATGACGCCATAGCCCAGGATGGGCCACCATTCACGGCCCCGGGGCAGCCCCTTGAGTTTCGGCACCACCACCAGGCCCAGCACGACGGCGGCAACGGCCAGCCGGCCGAGCGTCAGGGGGCCGGGGGCGAAGCTGGGGCCCACTGCCCGGATGCCCACGAATGCGGAGGCCCAGAGGACCACGGTGACCACGACGGCGGCGATGCCGAGCCGGCTGATCGGGGCCGGCTGGCCGGGCGCTCCTGGGCGGGCCTGCCGGGGCGTGCGCGCTGGGCGGCTGGGACGGACGGGAACGGGGGCGGAAGCGGAAGCGGGGGTGGCCGCCCGGGAGGGCACTTCGTGGGTGCCGCCCGGCTGGGGGTGGTCCGGGTTGGATGAGTCTGTTGCGGTTGTTGCCATGCTGCCAATCTAGCCGTTCCCGCGCGGTCACTACTGGCGGAAATCGGCCACGTCTAAGCGGTTTACCGCCAAAGTTTCCGCCAAGCTTGCCGCCGGGCGTCAGCGGAGGACTGCCGCCGCTGTCTGGACGGCGCCCGCGACGCCGGCCAGCGCCGCCGAGCCGCGCCGCCACTGCTGCCAGTACAGGGTGACGTCCACCTGCGCGCGGGGGGACAGCGTCCGGAGCGTGCCCCTCGTGAGGTCCTCGCCGATCTCGATCTCGGGCATCATGCCCCAGCCCATGCCCAGCCGGATGGCTTCGCCGAACTCGTGGGCCGCGGGCACATAGTGCCGCGGCGGCTGCAGCGGTTTGCGGCTGAACCGCCGCAGGTAGCGGTCCTGCAGGTCGTCCTTGCGGTCGAAGACGATGACGGGGGCAGTGGCCAGCGCCTCGGCCGCTGCCCCGGCGCCGAACCAGGTGGCGGCGAAGGCCGGCGTGCAGACCGGCAGATAGCGCATGACTCCGAGCCGGCGGGAGATGCATCCGGCGGCCGGTTTGGCGGTAGCCGTGATGGCGGCCGCTGCCGCGCCGGAGCGCAGCAGCTCCAGCGAATGTTCCTGGTCTTCACGCAGAATCTCCAGCTGGACGGTGCCGCTGGCCGCCGCGAGACCGGCCAGCGCCCAGGTGTGCAGCGAATCGCTGTTAATGACCAGCGTCAGGCGCGTCCGGTCCGGGGGCTGGTCCGGCTGCAGTTCCTCCGCGAGGTCGGCCGAGAGCAGTTCCAGCTGCCGGGCGAACCGCACCACTGCCTGGCCGGACTCCGTGAGCCCGGCCGGCCGCGCCCGGGTCAGGACCGGCCGGCCGACGGCGGCCTCGAGGGCGCGGATCCGCTGGCTGATGGCCGAGGGCGTGACGGACAGGTGGGCCGCCGCCGCGTCGAAGCTTCCGTGCGCCATGATGGCGGCCAGGGTCCGGGCCTGCTCGGGTGAGATGTCGATCATTAGCTCATCTTATGTATCCCCACAAACTTTAACTGGTTTCATCTCAGGCCTGCCCCTACCGTGGAGTGGTGATGCTCCCCCTGTTCTCCGGGCTCTCAGCCGGACTGTCCCTCATTGTCGCCATAGGCGCGCAGAACGCGTTTGTTCTGCGCCAAGGCATCCAGCGTTCCCACGTCGCGCTGGTGGTGGCCGTCTGCGCAGTGTCGGACCTGGTGCTCATTGTGCTGGGTGTTGCGGGTATCGGCGTCCTCCTGGACCGGGCGCCGGCGGCCCTCGTGGTGATCCGCTGGGCCGGCGTCGCCTTCCTCTGCGCCTACGGGGCGCTCGCGGCCCGGCGCGCGGTCCGCGGGGAGCAAATGGAGAACCCCGGTGCCAAGCCGGTTGGCAGCCGGGCCGCCGTTCTGGGCACATGCCTGGCCTTCACCTGGCTGAACCCGCACGTCTATCTGGACACGGTGTTGCTGCTCGGGTCCCTCGCCGCCGCGCAGGGCGAGTCCGGGCGCTGGTGGTTCGCCGCCGGGGCCGGCCTTGGCAGTATTGCCTGGTTCACCGCGCTGGGCGCCGGGGCGCGATATCTGACAACCCTGTTCCGGCGGCGATCGGCCTGGCGGGTGCTCGACGCCGGGATCGCCGTCGTGATGTTCACCCTGGCGGTGCTGCTGGTCACCTGAGCGCGGGGCGGCTGTTATTTTCCGCGTCCGGCCCACTCCAACAGCCGGTCCAGCGGCCAGGTGGTGACGATCCGCTCGGCGGGCACGCCGTTCGAGGCCGCACGCTCGGCGCCGTATTGCAGGAAATCCAGCTGGCCCGGCGCGTGGGCGTCACTGTCGATGCTGAAGAGGCAGCCGGCTTCGAGGGCCAGCCGGATCAGTTCGTCCGGCGGGTCCTGTCGTTCGGGGCGGGAATTGATTTCGACGGCGACATCGTTTCCGGCGCACGCGGCGAAGACGCGCTCGGCGTCGAACTCGGACTGCGGCCGGGTGCCCCGCGATCCCTGCAGCAGCCGGCCGGTGCAGTGGCCGAGGACGTTCATGTGCGGGTCCTGGATGGCACCCAGCATCCGGTCGGTCATCGTGTGCCGGTCGGAGCGGAGCTTTGAGTGGACGCTGGCCACCACGATGTCCAGCCGGTCCAGCATGTCCGGGGTCTGATCCAGGGTGCCGTCCTCCAGGATGTCCACCTCGATCCCGGCCAGGAGGCGGAAGTCCCCGCAGCCTGCGTTGATGCCGGCAACCACGTCCAGCTGTTCCCGCAGGCGTTCGGCGCTCAGTCCGTTGGCGATCTTGAGGCTGGGGGAGTGGTCCGTCAGGGCGAGATAGTCCCTGCCCAGGGTCCGGGCGGCGTCAGCCATGAGCCCGATCGGGGACCCGCCGTCGGACCAGTCGCTGTGGCTGTGCAGGTCACCGCGCAGTGCGGAGCGAAGTTCGGCCCCGCCGTGTGCGAGGGGCTGCTGCCCGCGTTCCCGCAGG
Organism: Arthrobacter oryzae; assembly: GCF_003634095.1. Lineage (GTDB taxonomy): Bacteria > Actinomycetota > Actinomycetes > Actinomycetales > Micrococcaceae > Arthrobacter > Arthrobacter oryzae. The sequence goes on along the minus strand of NZ_RBIR01000003.1, from coordinate 79,071 downwards.
CCCGCCAGGTAGTCGGGGACGCCGCCGTCGACCGCTTGCCTGATGACTTCGAAGGTGCGCTCCCCGATCCCCTTCATGCTCTTCAGCCGGCCGTTGCGGGCCCGCTCCGCGACCTCATCCGGGTCCAGGGCCCCGATAATCCCGGCGGCCTTTCGGAACGCTTGAATCTTGAACGTGGGGGCCAGTTCGCGTTCCAGCCAGAACGCAATCTCATTGAGGGCGTCAACGGCATCCATCAGTCCATCTTGCACCCACCCCGCGCTCGTCTTGCACCGGCGGGCCGCTGATTTTGGATATTCCGGGGGTCTGCCCTTATAGTTTTATAGTCCCGTTCGGAGGAACCCGCGAGGAAAAAAACGACAGGCTTCGGCCCTTAATTTTTGCCCTGATGTGTTCAACCGGATGGAGTTCTGGCCCCCATCGTCTAGCGGCCTAGGACACCGCCCTTTCACGGCGGCGGCACGGGTTCGAATCCCGTTGGGGGTACGCAGGGAACTGGTCGGGCCGGATGAAAAAGTCTGGTAGGCTAAAGGCCTTGAAAAATTGCGGTAGCGATACTGCAAGCAGCAAGAACAAGCAGTAAACAAGCAAGGCCCTGTAGCGCAGTTGGTTAGCGCGCCGCCCTGTCACGGCGGAGGTCGCGGGTTCAAGTCCCGTCAGGGTCGCTCTGATTGTCGGAAGAAGTTCCGGCTGTCAAGGTGACATGTCACCTAGGCTCTGTAGCTCAGTTGGTAGAGCGTTCGACTGAAAATCGAAAGGTCACCGGATCGACGCCGGTCGGAGCCACCAGCTAGAACCCCGCAGTTCCCAGTGTTTACACGGGAACTGCGGGGTTTTTTCGTTGTCTGGTGGACCCGGCGATTCAGTCTGAAGACGGCAAAATCAATCCAGATCTGTGACGGACCTCTGGCATTCCCTGGGTAAAAGGCGGAACTGGCATAAGGTCGCCGGCGTAGGCGGACGAGCAGCCCGGCCTATTGCAGGGCTGGGCCGGGCCTACAGCAGCAACCTCGTCGCGTCCCATACAAAACGCAGGCCTGACTCGAACTGCCGATGCGGGGTGGGCGGCGACCCGCTGCACTCTATATTCGACAACACGTGCGGTACGAAGGCACAGCCGATTGGGGCTAGATCGCTTCGGCAACGTGGGGAGTTCCGGGGTCAAGCAACAGCCGCAGCCAGTATTCGGTCTGGGCCACGTGCGAAGCGGCGGCACTCTGGGCCGCAATGGGATCCCGCGCAATGATCGCGGCCGCAATGCTTCGGTGGCCGGCGTCGCTGGCGGCGCGGACTTCGGCGGCCGCGGTCCCCTCCATGATCTTGTAGTGGCTGCCACGGGACCGGAAGACATCAATGAGGGATGTGATTGTCGGGTTGCCGCCGGCGTCGCAAATCAGCCGGTGGAACTGGCTGTCGAGATCTGCCGCGAGGCGGGGATCAGGTTCGTCTTCCATCCGGACAATTAGCGAGTTTAGGCTGTCCGCCAGTGCGGGTGTGCAGCGGGCTGCCGCCTGCGCGGCCATGTGCGCCTCCAGAACCCTTCGGATCTCAAAGAGTTGCAGGAGGCTGTCCAGCGGTAGCAGATCAACCGTCAGCGAGAAATTCCGGATGACCTGGGCGGGGTCGAGCCTGGACAAATAAGTTCCGGAGCCGTGACGAGATTCAATGACGCCCAGCGCACTCAATGTGCGCACGGCCTCCCGGAGCGAACTGCGGGACACGTTCAGGCGCGCGCAAAGTTCCGTCTCTGACGGAAACTTCTCCCCAGGAGTAACTTCGCCAGCCGCAATCATCCGTCGCAGCCCGTCGAGGGCTTCATTCAGTACCGTCATGCCGCATAGTCCCCTCATCGGTTTACTCCCGCGCCGGGAACCGCGTTACACCGACGCTAACCCTACCGACGATACTCCTCAGATGACTTTTATGCTCCTCTCGTCCTAGCTCGCTCACCGCGCGAATATGAAGCGATGAATCGATCCAAAAAAACTCGAGGCGCAGCTCTTGCGAAAAGTGGTCTGATGACTATGCTTGTGCGAACTACGGGACAGAGAAGTTCCGCTGAAGCGACGTTGATTGGAGTCCGATGGTTCCCGGGGCGGCAATGCCGAAGGTCTCACGCAAGGATCCCGAAGGTTCCGGGGGCCCTGACGCCGGCCGTTTTCCCGGGGCCGGTGCGGCGCCGCGGCGGCCCGAGGCGATGTTAACCCCTGAAGGAGCGCCGGCCAGCACGGATTTTTCCCTCGCTGCGGGTGTACGGCACATCAACCATGGATCTTTCGGCGCCGTTCCGTCGGCTGCGCTGCGGGCCCAGCGTGAGCTCTCCGGCATCATGAATGCCAACCCCTGTGACTGGTTCATGGACATGCCCGGCAAGGTAGCACCGGCCCGGCGCCGGATTGCCGCGTACCTGGGCGCACCGCAGGACGCCACGGCGCTGGTGCCCAACGCAAGCGCCGGCGCCAGCGTTGTCTACAACAATGTCCCCGCCTGGCGCGGCATGGAAATCGTCACCACAGACCACAGCTATGGCGCCATACTGATGGGAGCTCAGCGGCTGGCCGCGCGCTGGGAGGGCTCCGTAAACTCCGTCCACATTCCCTTGGACGCTTCGGACGACGAAGTTTTCGACCGGGTAACGGGGACCCTAAACGAGAACACTGCGCTGGTGGTCATCGACCATGTCACCTCGGCAACCGCGCGGGTACTGCCGGCCGGACGGATCGCGGCCGAGGGCCGTCGGCGCGGCATCCCTGTGCTGGTCGACGCCGCCCATTCCCCGGGGTTGTTTGCCGAACCACTCGCCGGGATCGGTGCGGACTTTTGGGTCGGCAACCTCCATAAGTTTGCCTGCGCCCCCCGCGGGACTGCTGCCCTCGTTGCCTCCGGCCCGCACACCCAGGTTTTGTACCCGCTCATCGACTCGTGGGGGGCCCCAGAGCCGTTCCCTGCACGTTTCGACCAGCAGGGAACGATTGATATCACTTCGTACCTGGCGGCCCCTGTCGCGATGGCGACGCTGGAGCAACGGTATGGATGGGATGAGATGCGCCGGTACATTACCGAACTGGCCGACTATGCCCAATCCATCGTGGTGGGTGCGCTGACCGCCGCCACCGGCGAGGATGCTGCGGTGTCCGTCGGGGTCCCCGTGAACGGGCTCCGGCTCGTCCGCCTGCCGGCCGGTCTGGTTGAAACGCAGGAAGAGGCGCATTGGCTCCGGCACATCATCGCCGCCCAGTTGGGCATCGAATCCGCGATCACCCATTGGGGAGGGCATGGATACCTCCGGCTCTCAACCCACGTCTACAACACCGCGGACGATTTCGAGGACTTCGTCGAACGGGCCGTCCCGTTCATCGTGGAACTCGGTCGAACGGAAAGGCGAAAGTAAATACCTCCACCATCAGTGACAGTGGCACCACCGCCAACGAAAAGGAGCACGGCATGTCAAACAAATTGTTCAGGGGCGCGGCGATTGGGTTGGCTGCCGCGCTGACGATGACCGGCTGCGGCCCGGGCGACGCTAACGGAAGCGGTGACGGAAAGGTCACCCTCAACATGGTCGAAAGCCTCACCAGCCCGGCGCGCACAACCCTGATCAAGAGCCAGTTGGCAGACTTCCAGAAGGCCAATCCGAACATCACCGTAAACCTGATTTCGCCGCCCACCGACTCGGCCGACCAGAAGATTCAGCAAATGCTGCAGTCCGGCAAGGGCATCGACGTCCTAGAAGCCAGGGACATCACCGTTGGACCGTTCAGCTCCAATGGCTGGCTATACGACATGAAGAGCGATCTTCAGGGCTGGGACGGATGGAACGATCTGACGGACAACGCCAAGAGCTACGCCACCCAGAACGGCAAGGCGTACTACGTTCCGTACGGTTTCTATGGGTTGAGCACCTACTACCGCACGGACTTGATCAAGCAGTCCGGCTTCGACTCGCCGCCCCACAGCTGGGATGACCTGATCAAGCAGGCGGAGAAGATTAACGATCCATCGAAGAACCAGTACGGCTACGCCTTCCGCGGCGGCAAAAACGGCAACACCAACGCCGTCGCGATCATTGAGGCGTACGTTGCAGACAAACTCGACACCAAGAATGCGTTCAAGCTCAAGGACGGCAGCACCATCTTCTCCGCCCCCGAGGCGAAGACGGCGATGCAGTCGTATATTGAGCTTTTCAAGAATGGCTCCCCGCCGTCCTCCATCGCCTGGGGCTATCCGGAGATGGTGCAGGGGTTCAGCTCCGGTTCCACCGCGTTCCTCCTTCAGGACCCCGAGGTAATCGAGACGCTCGGCCAGTCCCAATCCATCACCAAGGACCAGTGGAGTACCACCCCACTACTGGTGGGGCCGTCTGGGAAAGCAGCCCAGCCCGTGGCCACCGCCGGCTGGGGTATCGCCCAGAGCAGCCAGCACAAAGCCGAGGCTCTGAAGCTGACCGAATTTCTTACCTCCGGTCCACGCACTGTGGAATTCGCCAAGAAGAACTCACTCGTCCCGATCGTGAAGAGCGCTACGGACGATCCTTTCTTCAAAACCGGTCCCTGGGCGGCCTACGTGACCATGAACCAGCACCCCGACACGTACCTGAACGTGATCCAGCCGCGAACCGTCTCATGGTGGAGCGAGTGGGTTACTAAGTCCGATTCAGAACTCCAGCAGGCTCTCACCGGCAAGATGACCACCGACCAACTCTTGGCCAGCTGGGACCAGTACTGGACGGCCAAGTGGAAGACCGCCGGACAGTCATGACGGTTAAAACTACGGAGGGTGAGGTTCGTCTGCCGGCAACGGCCGACGGCCCTCGCCGCCGCGGCGGACCGGGGCGCCGCCGATCGTTCACCGCCAGACGGGGATTGACCATCGCCGGTTTCCTGGCCCCGGCTGCCGTCTTCGTATCGGTGTTCACGTATTACCCGATGCTCTTCGGCAGCCAGATGGCGTTTCGCAACTGGAACCTGAACGACCTGAGCAACACTGATTGGATCGGTTTCGACAACTTCGTGGCCATCTTCGGATCCGACCAGTTTTGGACGGCGCTGGTCAACTCGGCGACCTGGGTTATCGGCTCGCTGATTCCCCAGTTCCTGATCGGGTTCTCGCTCGCCCTACTGCTGCGACGGAGGTTCTTCCTCCGCGGGCCGTATCAGGCCTTCATCTTCTTCCCGTGGGCCGTCTCCGGGTTCCTCATCGGAATCCTCTTCCGTTGGATGTTCAATGGCGAGTTCGGCGTAGTGAACGACTTGCTGATGAAGGCGCATCTAATCCAGAGTCCGCTACCATGGCTGGCCGACCCTTCGCTGGCCATGGTGGCAATCATCATCGCCAATGTCTGGTACGGGGTGACCTTCTTCGCCATCATGATCCTGGCCGCGTTGCAGTCCGTCCCGGATGAGCTGTACGAGTCCGCAAGCATGGACGGCGCCGGCAGGGCCCGCACGCTGTTCAGCGTGACGGTGCCCTACATCCGCACCACGCTTGCGCTGACCGTGCTGCTGCGCGTGATTTGGATCTTCAATTTCCCCGACATCATTTACGGCATGACGGGCGGGGGACCGGCGGGCCAGACTCACATCGTCACGACTTTCATGATTGAAAAGACCCAGCAGGGCGACTATGGCGTCGCGTCCGCGATCGGCCTAATCATGCTGTTCATCATGCTTGTCTTCGCAGTCTTTTACCTGCAGATCGTGCACGGGAGGAAAACCACATGATGCACAAGACGACGCTGCCTGGCCGGACTGCCAAGTTCGGATTCCTCGGGCTGTGGCTGGTCATCACGTTGTTTCCGCTGTACTGGATCACCGTCACGGCGCTGAAGAGCCCGGGCGCGATCTATAAGTTCCCGCTCCAGTACTGGCCGGAAAAGATCTCCTTCGACAACTTTGCTGGCCTGTTCAACCAAGCCAACTTCGGTCTGTACATGGTCAACAGCCTGGTCGCGGCGAGCGTTTCTGGGGCAGTTGTGACCGTCATTTCCCTTCTCGCCGGGTACATCATCGCCAGGTTCGAGTTCGCGTCCAAGGGGGCGGTCGTCATGGCGTTCCTCGTTACCCAGATGATCCCGGCCTTCATCGCCCTCGGGCCGCTCTACATGATGATGACCAACCTTAACCTGGTTGACACGCGCGGCGGCCTGATAGTGGTCTACATCGCCATGTGCATCCCCTTCAGCACCATCATGCTGCGCGGGTTTTTCGACAACGTGCCAGACGCACTCGAGGAAGCGGCGATGATTGACGGCTGCTCGCGGCTGGTTGCGCTATTTCGCGTACTAGTGCCTGTCATGCTCCCCGGGATCACCGCGGCCTTCATTTTCAACTTCGTGAACTGCTGGAACGAGTTGTTCTTGTCCGTCACCCTCATGAATTCGGATTCCAACAAAACGGTGCCCACAGCGATCAGCGGCTTCATTACTAGCTACAACATCGAGTGGGGGCCGATGTCCGCAGCCGCCGTGATGACGGTGGTTCCCACCTTGATCATGTTTGCGTTCGCGAGCAAATACATCGTCCAAGGCCTGACGGCGGGCGCCGTGAAGGGCTAGTCCCGGAGCTGGATTATTCGCTGCGTGCCCCTCCGTCCGCGGCCGCACCTGTGGAGGTTCCGCTGAGGGTGTCGATGTAATCCAGCGTTTTGGGACTGACATGCCGCACGGCCCCAAGAGCCTCCCGGAGCAGGGCCCTCCTGGCCTGATCACCGAGCGCTGCCCGGAGCTCCGTCACCGTCTCGATGCCCTCACGCTCGAGCACTCCCGTCATGTCCTCTACCTGGGCGAGGCGGCCGGGCGAGGGCCAGCTGATAACTTCCGAGAGGGTCCCCGTGTCGAGTCCCCGGCGGAATCCGCTGGTCGTTGCCGCATCAGGCCACTCCGCAATCAGCGCGAGAACACGCGGCTGGACGGTCGCGTGGTAGTTCTGTCGCCGCTGCAGCGCGGCATCGACAATGATGGCCCCGATGTGGTCCCAACCACGAACTTCGGTCGAGGCGTCCGCGCCCTGAGCGCCTAATTCTGCCGGGATGTCGGCACCATCATTGTCGGTAGTCATATGTGAATACTCCCATGTGCCAGTGGTGAACGTGTGAAAGTGGCAGCGGAGGACAGGAAACCCTTCAAACCAATCCCGGCGATCACGAACCTCCGAAAACGGCAGAACAAGCGACGGAGCCTAGCGGCTGCTCACCTGACCGAACAGCTTCGCGATGGGTGCGAGCACGAGCGGCCGGGCGGCGTACCACCCGGCCGCCGTGATGGCGATTGCGGCAGCGAAGAGCCAGAACCCGACCCAGTTCACCTCGTCGGTACCGCCGAACATGTGGTTCAGGTTGCGCAGGGCACCGGTCGAGAACACCAGGAACACGTGGACCAGGATGAACAGCACGAAAAACAGCATCGTCGGGAAGTGAATCGCGCGCGCCACCTCCACCGGGTAGACCTTGTTCAGGGTCTTCGCGTTCTTCGGCCAGAACTCGCTCATGCGCACACCCGTGATCGCCGCGAGCGGGGCAGCGACGAACACCACGAGGAAGTACATGATCTGCTGCAGGCTGTTGTAGTTGACCCAGCCGGACTCCACCGGCCAGTCCAGTGTCATGTACTGCAGGAGCGCGGAGAGCGCGTTCGGGAACGCCTCCCAGCTGCTCGGCACGATCCGCAGCCAGCGGCCTGACGCAAACAGCAGCACCACGAAAATGAGGCCGTTGGCCAGCCATAAAATGTCGAGCGACTGGTGCAGCCACAGATTGATGCTGATCTTCTTGCCGCCACCCTTCGGCGTCCAATACGCCGGAGGCTTCTGCTGGGTGCGCACCTGGTATCCGGAGCGAATGATGAGAACCATCAGGAAAATGTTGAAGAAGTGCGCCCACTGCGCCCACCACGGGAATCCGGGCTGGGCCGTCTCGGGCAGCTGATACGCGCCGGGATACCTCTTGAGGAACTCCGGCACACCGGGCAGCGTGGTCACGCCGCGCGCGGCGAGCACAAGAATCCCGGCCGCGGCCACGGCGCCGAGCGCGAGGAGCACGGCGAGCTTGATCCACTGTCCCGCGGTGCGCGATCCGTAGAGCCTCGCCTCGGCCTTTGGCCGCGCGGGCTTTTCCGCGGCGACGGGCGCTGCGGCCGATGCTGGAGCGGCTGCGCTCGTGGCTGCGCTCGTGGTCCGACGCGGCGCCGCGTCGGCAACGGCCTCAGCCACGCCGGCAGCCGGGGCCGGGGCCTCCGCCACGCCGGCGGCCGGGGCCGGGGCAGAGGTCTGTGCCACGAGTTCTGGTTCCGTCTTCACCGCAGGGGCTGCAGCGGCCGCAGGGGCAAGTCCGGCCGGCGGCCACGGTTCGCCGTCGGGGACACGGGGAAGCCCGCGACGCAACGGGGTGGTTCCCGTGGCCAGTGTGGCCGGAGCAACTGCGGACGACGTCGGTCCCGGCGCGGCTTGCGCAGTTGCAGCGGCAGCCGGCGCGGGCGTGGCGACTGCGGGGGGCGTCCCGGGCAATGCCGCCACTGACACCGAAACCTCGCCCGCTGGTGGCCAAGGCTCGCCGCCCGGCACGCGCGGAAGGCCACGGCGCAGCTGCCGCGTCCACGCGGCGCCCTGACTCACTGCAGCGGCGGCGTTCACCGCAGGGGCCGCAACGGACAACGCCGCATCCGCCGCCGTTTCCTGGACTGCCGCTTCCTGGAGTGCGGCGGGAGCGGCGGGAGCGGAGGGCGCGGCTGCCGCCGGCCCGGGGGTGGCCGGTTCGGCCCTGCTGACGGTCGCCGGCCCGGCCGCCGCTCCTGCCGCGGCAATGCGAGCGGGCGCCTGGCCTGCTGCAGGCCAGGGCTCACCGCCTTCGACGCGCGGCAGGCCCCGCCGAATAGACCCAGACTGAGTTGCCATCACTACTTCTTCCGAGCCTCAAGTGCGCTGATCAGCTGGGGTACAACCTTGAATAGGTCGCCGACGACACCAAAGTCGGCGATTTCGAAGATCGGCGCGTCTGAATCCTTGTTGATGGCGACGATCGTCTTCGCGGTCTGCATGCCGGCCCGGTGCTGGATTGCGCCGGAGATGCCCAGCGCGATGTACAACTGTGATGACACGGAAACCCCGGTCTGGCCCACCTGCTGTGACGCCGGGATGTAGCCTGCATCCACGGCGGCACGCGAAGCACCAACGGCGGCGCCGAGTGTATCGGCCAGCTGTCCAACGAGGGCGAACTGTTCCTCCGACCCGAGGCCCCGGCCACCCGCCACAACTTTCGCGGCCCCCCGCAGCTCCGGCCGTGACGTGGCGGCAACTGCCTCCTCGAACGCGTCGATCCGGGCGGCCGGCTTCCCGGAGCCCGTCACGTCCAAGGTCTCCGACGCCGGCGGCTGAGCCGTGGCACGCGCCTCGATGGAGCCCTGTCGAACCGTAATGACCGGCGCCCCGAACGTGGACGTTGACGTCACGTTGTACGCGCCGCCGTAGACGGAGTGGTGTGCCACGACGCCCTCGTCGTCACGTGACACACCGACCGCGTCGACAGAAATTGCAGCACGCTGACGGGCCGCGTAACGGCCGGCAAGGTCACGCCCATTGAGAGAATGAGAAATGAGGATTGCATCCGGCTGCGTCAGCTCCACAGCTGCGACAAGCGCATCGACGCCCGACACTCCGAGCGCGGAAGGGTCCGGAGTCTCCGCGACCAATACGCGCGCGGCGCCAAGGACCGCGGCCTCCGCGGCCGCGGCACTTCCGGCGCCGGGTGAGGCAAGTACCAGGGCAATCGGCGTGCCAACTGCGGCCGCGGCGCCGAAGAGACCCGCCGCGGCCTTCTCGAGCTCACCGGAAGCCCGGGTTTCCACGACGACAAGGATTGCGTCACGAGGGAATTCAGTCATGTCGTTCGTCCTTAAGCCAGTCGGTTTTCTATGAGGAAGTCCGCGAGCTTCTCGCCGGCATCACCCTCGTCAATGATCTTTATCCCCGCCGCGCGAGGGGGCTTCTCGGCAATAGTGAGCATGATCGAACGCGCCGCGTCCGGATCGTCGGCCGTGAGCCCGAGGTCTGCGAGGGTAAGCGTCTCAAGGGGCTTCTTCTTCGCGGCCATGATCCCTTTGAAGTTCGGGAAGCGTGCCCCGGGAAGCGCCTCGGTAATGGAAATCACCGCGGGCAGTCCGGCGGACACCTTCTGGACGCCGGACTCAATGGGCCTGGAGCCAGACACCGCGCCGTCGCTGATCTCTACGGAACTGAGGCCCGTGGCATGCGGCACATCAAGCAATTCGGCGAGCATTGCGGGAATCATGCCGCCGGATCCATCGGTGGAGACGTTGCCGGTGATCACCAGGTCAAACCCCATCCGGCGGATCGCCGCGGCGAGGGTTTCAGCGGTGAGCCCAAGATCCGCACCGCGGAGCGCCTCGTCGCAGATGTGGGTGGCGCTCCCCGCGCCCATCGCAAGGCCCTTGCGTATTGTTGCCGTCGCACCCTCGGGAGCAAGGGTGAGCACAGCGACCTCCGTGCCCTGGTTAGCGTCGGCGTACGTCAGCGCCAGTTCCAAGGCCCGCTCACCGATCTCATCAATGACTGCCTCGCTGGCTGCCCGATCGGCGAGGCCCGTTTCAAGGTTCAGTTTCCGGTCCCCGTAGGTATCGGGGACCTCCTTAACTAGGACGATAATCTTCATCGATGGCTCTTCCTGTGGCGGTCTTGTCTCTGCAGAGCAGACATGGCGGATCTCCCTCGAGTCTACGAAAGTGCGACCCGTCCCGGCGGACAGGGCCCGTGTCGCGCATTGTCGCAGTCCGTCAGAATCGCGGGTGGTGCTTCCCGACCGGCGCGTTCCGCGGTAGCCATGCCGCCGGCGGGCAGAGACCGGCATGGCGGTCGCGGGACGAAAACTACTGTGGAGTAGGATGCTGGGATGGGATTGATAATTGCACTTCTTGTCATTTGGCTCGTTCTTTCTATTGTCGGCTTTGCCGTGAAGGGCCTGCTCTGGCTGGCACTCATTGCACTCGTCCTCTTTGTCGCCACCGGCGTTTGGGGCTGGGTGAAGCGGAAGGCCAAGGCCTAATTCGCTTCGTTATTAATCGCGGCATTAATAGCGGCGGCCTGCACCGGATGGTGCGGGCCGCCGCTATTTTCTTTGCCACTATTCCTTTCCGTTTCCTCATTGGCGCAGCGTGCTGCCGCGGAACGGAATGACGATATAAAAGGCGCGGAAATCCCGTGCGGGTCAGGGCCGCTGGAGACGGCCGGGTCCGGGACGTTCAGCCGGCCGGGCTAGACTCGCACGCTGGGGAAAGAACACCAAGGCCGCCGGTAGCCCGGACCGGGCAGGCGGCGCAATCTCAACCGAAAAGTGATTCTGCAACGTGATTTCGAAGAATATTGCCCGTCCTCTCGCCGCAACCGCACTGCTCGCCGCGCTGGCCCTCAGCGGCTGCTCGGCCCCGCAGGCCGGTGGCGCGCCGTCCTCCCCGGCCCCCGCCTCGCCGTCCAGCACGCCCAGCCCCAGCGCCAGCGCGACATCCGGACCGTTTGGCGGATTCGCCAGCGCCGCCGAGGCCTGCACCAAGATCTCCGAGCAGGCCACCGGCGCCACGCTGCTTCCGCTCTCGGCGGCGCAGGGCAAGACGGCGCAACTGGAACAGTTCAAGACGGATCTGGCCGACACGGCCGCGCGGGTCCCGGACAGCCTCAAAGCCGATTTCGCCCACCTCAAGGAAGTGGCAGTTGCCGGCGTCACCGACCAGACGGTGTTCTCCAGCGGCAAACTCCAGGCGGCCATGGCCCCCGTCACGAAGTGGATCGCCACCAACTGCGGCAAGTAGACCCACCCGCCCTCCGGCACTGACCGGCGCGGCAGTTCCGGCACTGTCCTTGGTGCCGGAACTCCGCGATCACCCGGAGGGCAGTGATGGGACAGTCCTGCGGGCCGTAGTGAACAGGCCGACCAGATTCCCCCGCGCCGCACGGGGCAGGGACTAGGGTTGTGTCAAAGAGAAGGGGGAGTGGGCTCATGGAATACCAGGATTCTCAACCCGTCGCAGGTGCTGTGGCCGGTCCTGCGGACGGGCTGCCCGTGCCGGGCGTCGGCCGCACCGTCATTTCGGAAGCCGCCGTCGCCAAAGTTGCGGGCATCGCCGCCCGATCTGTCCCGGGCGTCTATTCTCTGGGATCGGGCCCGTCCCGGGCCCTCGGAGCCCTCCGTGACGCCGTCGGCAGCGCCGATCACGCCGCGGGAGTCCGCGTGGAGGTCGGTGAAACGCAGGTGGCCGTGGACATCGACCTCGTGGCCGTGTACGGCACCCCCCTGCATGCCCTCGCGGACCAGATCCGGGCCGCCGTCTACACCGCCGTGGAAGAGCTGGTGGGGCTCGAAGTGATCGAGGTAAATATTGAGATCAATGACGTCTACGTGCCGGGGCCGGCCAAACCCGCCGCGCCCGCCGAGGTGCGGCCGGTAAGGGAGGCAGTCCAATGAGTCTGACGGTTGTGGGGATCGCGGCAGGGGCCTTCGTGGCTTTCATGTCCTTCCAGTTCGGCGCCTGGGGATTCCTCGGCGCCCTGTTCTTCATGGGCATCGGCGCCCTCTTGGGCCGGGCAGCGGAGGGGAAGCTGGACCTGCGCAGCGTGCTGGATGCCCTCACGGGCCGGCGTTCGTCCTCATGAGCATCATGGCGGGGGCGCCGGTGCGCGGCGTCGCAATGGCCGGGCACAACCGCATCAGCACCCAGGCCCTGACGAGCGTGGCGCGCGCGGCCGCGGGCGAGGCCCTCGGCGTGCCAGCGCACGATGTCCGGGCCGAATGGTCGGATGACGAAGGGCTTTTGGCGCTCTCGCTCGTCACGCCAGTCGGGATCCCGCCCCTCACCGCGGTCCTGCGGGATCCCACCCGCGTGGCGGGTTTCGGCGGTGCCATCTGGGACCGCGCCGTCGCGGCCAAGGCTGAGATCCTGAACCGTGTGACCGAGCTGACCGGAGCACAACTCAGCCGGGTGGACATCCGCATCAGCGGTGCCACCGTGCGCGGGGGAGGTCGGGTGCATTGAGCCAGGACACCGAGCACGCCAGTACCGGCCACGGCCCGTACGACGCCGGTGCCGTGACGGAGAGCGCACCCCCCGGATCCGGTGCTGCCGGCATGGAAAGGATCCTCAAACGCGAGATGCACTCATCGCGGGTGGTCGTCTCCGTGATCGCGGCCGCGCTCGTCGCTCTGGTGTGCGGTTATGCGCTGTTGGAGACTGCGGTCCGTGCGATCGGTCAGCCTCCGTGGCTGGTGGATCCGCTGACGGCGGCCCAGCGGGTGGTGGCCCTCCCGGCCGGAGTCCGGCCCCTGCTGCTCACCGCCGCCGGCGCCGTGGTGGCCATGGCAGGGCTGTTTTTCTTCCTCAACGCGGTGCTGCCGGGGCGGCGGGCGCGCCACCAGCTCCCGGATCGCCGGGCCGCCGTCGTGGTGGACGATGAGGTAATCGCGGCGGCCTTGGCGCGCCGGGCGCGGCTGGCCGCGAACGTGACTAAGGAACAGGTGATGGTGATCGTCGCGCGGAACCGGGTAGTGGTCAACGTCCGGCCCACCTCCGGTGTGCCGCTGCGCTCCGACGCCGTCCTTGACGCCGTGCGCCGGGAGGTGCGTGATATGGGCCTCTCACCCATGCCTGACGTGCAGATCCGTGTGTCCACGGCCGGGGTGGTGGGGGCATGAACAACACGCCCAGGGTCCTCAACCGCATCCTGATCGGCTTCCTCGGCCTCGGGCTTCTCGCCATCGGTATCCTCCTGATGCTGCTGGCGACTGTCCCGGCCGTCGGCACCTGGTGGCACGAGTGGGCGGGCGGGCTGTTGAACTCATGGCTCGAGCTGTTCGCAAGGACGCAGTTCCCCGGCCGGCAGGAGAGCTGGCTGTGGCTGGCCATCTGCTTGGTGCTCGCGGCGATGATCGGCGCAATGGTCGCCTGGGTCGCCCAACAGGGCAAGGGCCGGACCAGCCTGATCGCGGCGGAGGAGGACCCGGGCGGGGTGCCGGGAACCGTCGGGATCGGCGGGGGCGTGGCGGAGCAGGCGCTCCGCGCAGCACTCGCGGACCGGCCCGACCTGGCCGGCGTCACCGTGGCCACCTACAAGATCCGGGGCGAGACGGCCCTGAAGATCCGCGTGGATCCGCGCCAGGGCGTCGCCCCGCACACGCTGGCCGCCGAAGTCTCCTCGCTCGTGGAGGCGCTCGACGCCGTGATCGGCAAGCGCACCCCGGTCCTGATCCATCTCGGCTCCGGGGCGAGATCGCGCTTCGGCCGGGCCGAGCGCGTCCGCTAGGAAGGTGGTCCGGCGGGGCCCGCGGCGTCTCCTTTGGATAAAGGTTGATGTAAACGCTTGCATTCCTCGCCGGGTGTTGATTACTGTGATGGTCGGCACATCAACAGCACGGCCGTCTTTCACCGGTACTCAGCGAGGAGCACTAACGTATGAAAACCCGCAATCTCCTACTTCCGATCGCCACAGCAGGCGTCTTGGCCATGACCCTCTCGGCCTGTGGCGGCGGGGGTGGCGCCAGCTCAGGCGGTAACGACGCTGCCTCGCAGGGCATGGACGGCCGCGGCCCCATCACCTATGTCCAGGGCAAGGACAACAGCAACGTGGTCCGCCCGCTGATTGACAAGTGGAACGCCGCCCACCCGAACGAGAAGGTCACCTTCAAGGAGCAGACCGACCAGGCGGACCAGCAGCACGACGACCTCGTCCAGCACTTCCAGGCCAAGGACTCCGGCTACGACGTTGCGAGCGTCGACGTCGTCTGGACCGCTGAGTTCGCCGCCAAGGGCTGGCTGCAGCCGCTCAAGGACAAGATGGCGCTGGACACCTCAGCCCTGCTGAAGCCGACTGTCCAGGCTGCCTCCTACAAAGGAACGCTGTACGCGGCACCGGAATCCTCCGACGGCGGCATCCTGTACTACCGCAAGGACCTGGTCCCCACGCCCCCGAAGACCTGGGACGAGATGATGAGCATGTGCTCCATCGCCAAGTCGCACAACATCGGCTGCTACTCCGGCCAGTTCAAGAAGTATGAGGGCCTCACCGTCAACGCCTCAGAGGCGATCAACTCCGCCGGCGGAGCCGTGCTGGACGCCAATGGCAAGCCCAGCCTGCTGACTCCGGAGGCAAAGGCCGGACTCGCGAACCTGACCAAGGCCTATGCAGACGGTTCAATCCCGAAGGAAGCCATCACGTTCCAGGAAGAAGAAAGCCGCCAGGCGTTCCAGGACGGCAAGCTGCTGTTCCTGCGCAACTGGCCCTACGTCTACAACCTGGCCACCACTGAGGGTTCCTCGAAGGTCAAGACCGTTCTGGGCATGACCGCACTCCCGGGCAAGACCGGCCCGGGTGCCTCTTCACTGGGCGGCCACAGCGCCGGCATCAGCGTCTACTCGAAGTACAAGGCCACGGCACTGGACTTCCTGAAGTTCCTCACCACCGAAGAGACCCAGAAGTTCTTCGCCACGCAGGGTTCACTCGCCCCGGTGATCGGCTCGCTCTACAGCGACAAGGATCTCGTCGCCAAGCTGCCGTACCTGCCGGTCCTGAAGACCTCGATTGAGAACGCCGTGCCCCGCCCGGTCACCCCGTTCTACCCGGCCGTTACCAAGGCCATCCAGGAAAACGCGTACTCGGCCATCAAGGGCGAGAAGACTGTAGACGCGGCACTGTCTGACATGCAGAAGTCCATCGAGTCCGCTAGCGCGGGACAGTAGGTACATCATGGCAACTGAAGTAGGCCCGACGTCGGTCAAGGCACCGGCGTCGGGCGGGGCACCGATCCACCACGCACCCAAGGGTGTTGGAGAGGACAACCGCATCGCGACGCAAGGGCGCTGGGCAGCCTGGCTCCTGGCGCCGACCATCATCGCATTGTCAGTAGTGATCGTCTACCCGATCATCACCGCCATTGTGATGTCATTTCAAAAAGATGCCGGTCTGGACCCCGCCACGGGTCTCTTCGTAGAGGGTGGCCCGGCCGGCTTCTCGAACTACATCAACTGGATCTTCCAGCAATGCCCGGCTCCGTCCGGCGGAACCGTCGACTGCCCGCCGGGAACCCTCGGCGCACAGTTCTGGTCCGCCACCGGCACCACCTTCTTCTTCACCATCGTCACGGTGGCACTTGAAACGGTGCTTGGCTTCTGGATGGCAGTCATCATGGCCCGGGCCTTCAGGGGCCGCAGCCTGGTCCGCGCGGCTGTCCTGGTGCCGTGGGCCATCCCCACCGCCGTGACGGCCAAGCTGTGGCTGTTCATCTTCGCCTTCGAAGGCATCGGCAACAAACTCTTTAACACCTCCATCCTGTGGACGGGCAGCGAATGGCCGGCCAGGTGGGCCGTGATCATCGCGGACGTCTGGAAAACCACGCCTTTCATGGCGTTGTTGATTCTTGCCGGCCTGCAGATGATTCCCGCGGAAGTCTACGAGGCAGCCAAGGTCGACGGCGCCACCGCCTGGCAGCGGTTCCGGATGATCACCCTGCCGCTGGTGAAGCCGGCGCTCATGGTGGCGATCCTGTTCCGCACCCTGGACGCGCTGCGCATGTTCGACCTTCCCTACATCTTGACGGGCGGAGCCAACAACACCACCACGCTGTCCATCCTGGTGATCAACCAGATCAGGCAGGGCTTCAACGCGGCGGCGGCCTTGTCCACCATCACATTCATCATCATCTTTCTGGTGGCCTTCATCTTCGTGCGCTTCCTTGGAGCGAACGTCGTGGAGCAGCAGACCGGCGCAGGTAAGGGGAAGAAATGACCGCCGCGACGAGTGCCGCAACCGAGCTGCGCGCAGAACAGGACCGGGGGCGGAAGGTCGCACAGAACCGCGAGAAGTGGGCCAGCGGGCGCACCTACATCAGCGCGGTCGTGATCCTCTTCTGGTGCCTGGCTCCGGCCTACTGGATGGTGGTGACGGCGTTCCGCGACGTCGGCTACACCTACGACACCTCGATCCTGCCGACCCACGTGACCCTGGACAACTTCAAGACGGCATTCGACACGTCCTTCGGCAACCACTTCGGCCAGGCCCTGCTGAACAGCTTGTTCATCGGCACCGTCGTCACCGTGGTGTCGCTGATCATCGGCGTATTTGCCGCCTACGCGCTGGCCCGCTTGAACTTCAAGTTCAAGTACCTCGTGCTGGGCTTCATCCTGGGGGCCTCCATGTTCCCCGGCGTCGCCCTCATCACGCCGCTGTTCCAGCTGTTCACGAACATCGGCTGGATGGGCACCTACCAGGCCCTGATCATCCCGAACATCTCGTTCGTGCTGCCGCTGACCGTCTACACCATGACGTCCTTCTTCCGGGAAATGCCGTGGGAGCTGGAGGAATCAGCGCGCGTTGACGGATGCACCCAGGGACAGGCCTTCCGGAAGGTCATCATGCCGCTGGCCGCCCCGGCCATCTTCACGACGGCCATCCTGGCGTTCATCTCCTCGTGGAATGAATTCCTGATCGCCAGCCAGCTCTCCTCCGACGCAACACAGCCGGTGACGGTGGCCATTGCCAGCTTCGCCGGTGCGCAGCCCAACCAGATCCCGTACACCGCGATCATGGCCGCGGGCACCATCGTGACCATTCCCTTGGTCATCCTTGTGCTGGTGTTCCAGCGCAAGATCGTTGCCGGCCTGACAGCCGGCGCAGTCAAGTGACTGCTGCGACAAGGGAGGGCGGCGACATGACCGACGCGCAAAACCAGGGCCACGTGCCGGCAACGCGCCGAAAGGTGCGCTCCGGCGAGGACTTCGACATCATCATCGGGTTCCTCGCCTTCTGGGCCTTCGTGCTGCTGGTGGTCACTGTCTGGATGGAGGTGACGGCCCAGCCGGCCCTCGGCTGGGCCCTGGGCCTGCTGGCGATGCTGCTCGCCATTTACGGGATGGTCCGGCTGCGCCGGCGCTTGCCGCGCCGGACGGCCAGCGGGCGCCCCTAGGCAGCCAGGGGTCAAGACTATTCAAGTGCCGCGGGGGAGGCAGGGACGGAACGTCTGCGGACAGCCGGCAGGCATCCACGGATCGTGAACAAGGGGGCAAAGTGGCACGGACAGAAAGGGCGCAGCGCGGCGGCCACTCCGGCGTCAGCATCGAGGACGTCGCCGCCGCTGCCGGCGTATCCACCGCCACCGTGTCCCGTGCCGTCCGCGGCCTGCCCCGCGTCTCCCCGGCCACGCGGGAGAAGATCCTGGGCATAGCCGAATCCCTAGGCTACGTCGCGTCGTCCTCCGCGTCCGGCCTGGCAACAGGCCGGACCAAAACCATCGGGGTGCTGGCCCCGTTCGTTAGCCGGTGGTTCTTCTCCAAGGCAATCGAGGGCGCCGACCGGGAACTGCACGCCCGCCAGTACAACCTCTCCCTCTTCAACCTCGGCGGCCACGGCAGCAACCGCGAGCGGCTGTTCAGCAAAACCATGGTCTACAAACAGATCGATGCCCTCCTGGTTCTCTGTATGGCCCTCAGCCACGAGGAAATCGAACACCTCCAGAAGATCGATATCCCGCTGGTGGTCGTAGGAGGCCACGTCGAAGAGTGCCCCTACATCGGGATCGACGACTACGCGGCGGCCGCCACCGCGGTCCGCCACCTGATCGGGCTGGGGCACACCGACATCGCGCTGCTGCACGGCGACGACGAAACCGACCTCAACTTCGACGTCCCCCGGGTCCGGATCCAGGCCTTCTACGACATCATGCGCGAAGCGCGGCTGCCGGTCCGGCCCGAGTGGGACGAGTGGGGTGACTTTACCGTCCTTAGCGGCCAGGAGGCGTTCCGGCGCCTCTGGGCCTCCGGCGGCCCTAAGCCCACAGCCATCTTCTGCGCCTCCGACGAGATGGCCATGGGCGTCATCTTCGAGGCCAACAAGGCCGGTGTGCGGGTACCGGAGGACTTGTCGGTCATCGGCATCGACGATCACGATTTCGCCGACGCCATGGGGCTGACCACGGTCGGGCAGCGCCCCGACCAACAGGCCGAACTTGGCACCAAGATGCTGCTGGACGAGCTGGACGGAATCGCCGGATCCGTGCAGTCCACGGTGGCACCACACCAATTGATCGTGCGCAGGACGACGGCGCCACCGCGGCGCCGGTCCGAGCTTTCCGCCTAGGCCCGGGAGGTTCAGGAAGCCCGGGCCATCTGCCGGATCGGCACCCAGCGCGAGGCCAGCCGCCGGTAGGCCGCGGCGGCCCCGGTCATGTCGCCCTCCGCCAGGCACTCAATGCCGAGGCGCACATCCAGCGGTGAATCGTCCGGATAGACCTTGTCCGCCACCGCGCCGTAATCGAGCTCCACTGCCGAATCCGGGTGGAAGAGCTCAAGCCATTCCGTGAGTTGGGTCAGGTCCTCGAGCATGTCCAGATCGGGTGCGGCCATGGCCAGGTGCGCAACCGCATAGCTCACGCGCTCCAGTGCCTGGGCAATGCTCGCGCGGATGCGGACCGTGACGATGCGGCCCTCGGATTCCACGACGTCGGTGGGATCGGATTCCTTGAAGAGACAGAACCAGCTGAACGGGATGCCCCAGGTGGACGCCCGGGTGTGGACCCGGCTCACGCCCTCATGGGCGCGCACCTCATCGATGCGGTCTTGGTGCTTGTCCCGCTGTTCCTCGGGGATCAGGAGCTGGGCCAGGGGCCCGTGGATGCCTTCCATCAGGGCATTGGCGGCCAGCCCCGCGCGGAGGACCAGCTGGCTGGGGCAGTACAGCAGCCGGTCCGGCGCGGCCGCAGCCCCGGGGGCGGACTCGGCCGGCCCATTCGCCGCCCCGGCCGACGCTTGCTTTGCCGGGGCGGGGATAACGCGCACCAGGTCCGTCCGGCCGGTGGGAAACGGGTCCCCGTCGTGGCGCGTGATGCGGCCCAGGGAGGCCAGGAGTTCGGCGTTTTCGACGGCGGCGCGGGACTTCTGCCCGGCGGCCGCGGCCCGCAGGGATTCCTGCTGCTGCTCGGGAAAGGCCTCCAGGGGCTCATAGATCCGGAGCGAGGAGGAGAACGGCAGCCCGGCCTGTCCGCGGTAGATGTTCCCCGTCATCGGATCACGACGCTTCCCTGGGCGGCAGCCATCAGTCCGCCAGTTCCACGATCACCGGGGCATGGTCCGAGGCGCCCTTGCCCTTGCGTTCCTCGCGGTCGATCGCGGCGCCGGTCACCCGCGCCGCCAGCGCCGGGGAGGCCAGGATGAAGTCGATCCGCATGCCTTCCTTCTTCGGAAAGCGGAGCTGCGTGTAATCCCAGTACGTGTAGACGCCGGGCCCGGGGGTGTGCGGCCGGACCACATCCTGGAAGCCGGCCTCCTCAAAGGCGTGGAACGCGGCGCGTTCGGGCTCACTGACGTGGGTGAGGCCCTCGGCGCGGAAGTAGTCGATGTCCCACACGTCCTCGTCCAGGGGTGCGATGTTGAAATCGCCCATCAGCGCAATCTGCGCCTGGGGATTCTCCGTGACCCAGGTGCCGGCGTGGTTCTTCAGGGTGTCCAGCCAGGTGAGCTTGTACGGCATGTGCTCGTCGTCCAGGGCGCGGCCGTTGGGGACGTACAGGCTCCAAACCCGGACTCCGCCGCAGGTGGCGCCGATGGCCCGGGCCTCCTGCACGGCATCCTTGCCGTTCTTTCCGAACACCGGCTGGTCAAGGAAGGTGCGTTCGACGTCGTCGAGCCCCACCCGGGAGGCGATCGCGACGCCGTTCCACTGGCTCAGACCGAAATGGGCCACCTCGTAGCCCAGGTTCTCGAACAGCTCCCACGGGAAGTTCTCGTCCTTGCACTTCGTTTCCTGGATGGCGAGGACGTCACAGTCGGTGCGTTGGAGCCACGCCTCAACACGGTCGGCGCGGGCACGGAGCGAATTCACATTCCAGGTAGCAATCTTCACAGTCCCTAACTTACCGAACTTGGCCCCCGGGCGAAGCGGCCGGTCCTTGCCGGTCCTCTGGAAATTAGTAGGAAGTCCGAGTATATTCGGCTGCAGAGATGATCTAGGTCACATGCAAAGGAGCATTCGGTCATGGTTCGAGAGCTATCCCATTACATCGACGGGCAGCGGGTGGACGGCACCTCCGGCCGGTTCAGCGACGTGTACGACCCCTGCACGGGGGAGGTCCAGTCCCGGCTGCCGCTGGCCAGCGCCGAGGAAGTGCGCAACGTCATTGCCAGCGCGGAAAAGGGCCAGCTGGAATGGGCTGCCATGAACCCGCAGCGCCGCGGCCGGATCCTGCTCAAGTTCGTGGACCTGGTCAACCAGAACATGGACGAACTCGCGAGGCTGCTGTCCTCCGAGCACGGCAAGACCTTCCTCGATGCCAAGGGCGACATCCAGCGCGGCATCGAAGTCGTCGAATTCTCCGCCGGCGCCCCGCACCTGCTCAAAGGCGAGTTTTCGGACAGCGCCGGGACCGGCGTGGACGTGCACTCGATGCGCCAGCCGCTCGGCGTCGTCGCCGGGATCACGCCGTTCAATTTCCCGGCCATGATTCCGCTGTGGAAGTCCGGGCCGGCACTGGCGGCCGGCAACGCCTTCATCCTCAAGCCCTCCGAACGGGACCCCTCCGTGCCGCTCCGCCTGGCCGAGCTCTTCACCGAGGCGGGTCTGCCCGACGGCGTGTTCAACGTGGTCAACGGGGACAAGGAGGCCGTGGACGCGCTTCTGGAGGATCCCCGGGTCCAGGCGATCGGCTTCGTCGGCTCCACCCCCATCGCCCAGTACATCTACGCCACCGCCGCGGCGAACGGCAAGCGCGCCCAGTGCTTCGGCGGTGCCAAGAACCACATGGTGATCATGCCGGACGCGGACCTCGACATGGCCGCGGATGCCCTCATCGGGGCCGGCTTCGGCTCCGCGGGCGAGCGGTGCATGGCAATCTCGGTCGCCGTCCCCGTCGGCCGCAAGACCGCCGATGACCTGGTGGCAAAACTGCAGGAGCGGATCGCCGGCCTCAAGGTCGGCCACAGCCTCGCCGAGGACTCCGACTTCGGCCCGGTGGTGGCGGCCTCCGCGAAGGAACGGATCGAAGGCTACATCGCCTCCGGCGTCGAGGAAGGCGCCAGCCTCCTCACCGACGGCCGGGGCCTGAAGGTGGAGGGCTACGACGGCGGGTTCTGGGTGGGGCCCACGCTGTTCGACAACGTCACGAAGGAAATGAAGATCTACAAGGAGGAGATCTTCGGCCCGGTGCTCAGCGTGCTCCGCGCCGAGGACTACGACGAGGCACTCCGGCTCTGCAGCGAGCACGAGTTCGGCAACGGCGTGGCCATCTTCACCCGCGACGGCGACGCCGCGCGCGACTTCGCCAGCAGGGTCCAGGTGGGCATGGTGGGCATCA
This sequence comes from Arthrobacter oryzae, assembly GCF_003634095.1. Classification (GTDB taxonomy): domain Bacteria; phylum Actinomycetota; class Actinomycetes; order Actinomycetales; family Micrococcaceae; genus Arthrobacter; species Arthrobacter oryzae. The sequence goes on along the minus strand of NZ_RBIR01000003.1, from coordinate 56,745 downwards.
ACGTCCCCATCCCCGTGCCGATCGCCTACTACACCTTCGGCGGCTGGAAGGCCTCCGGCTTCGGCGACCTGAACCAGCACGGCGCCGACGCCTTCCGCTTCTACACGAAGACCAAGACCGTCACCTCGCGCTGGCCCTCCGGCATCCGCCAGGGCGCCAGCTTCGTGATGCCGGAAGGCAGCTGATGGGGGCAGAGGCTGCGCGGGAAACCGGCGGCGGAACCGCAACCGGGGAAACAGCCGATGTGCTCTTCGAGCGGCGCGGGCGCCTTGGCGTCGTGACCCTGAACCGGCCCAAGGCCGTCAACGCCCTCACCGCGGGGATGGCCGACGCCATGCTGGAGCAGCTTGCGCTCTGGGCAGACGACGACGCCGTCGCGGCAGTGCTGGTGCGCGGCGCCGGGGACCGGGGCCTCTGCGCCGGCGGCGACATCGTCGCCATCTACCGGGACATGCTCGACGGCGGGGACGCCACGGCGGACTTCTGGGCCGTGGAATACCGGTTGAACCTGCTCATTTCCGAATACCCGAAGCCCTACGTGGCGTTCATGGACGGGCTGGTCCTGGGCGGCGGGGTGGGGATCTCAGCGCACGGCTCAGTGCGGGTCGTCACCGAACGCACCCGCACCGGGATGCCCGAAACCACCATCGGGTTCGTGCCCGACGTCGGCGGCACCCTGCTGCTCTCCGGCTCGCCGGGGGAGACCGGTACCCATGCGGCCCTGACCGGCGCGCACCTGAGCGGCGCGGACGCGCTGTTCCTTGGCCTCGCCGATCACTTCGTGCCCTCCGACCGCTTGCCTGAGCTGGCGGCGGCGCTGGAGTCCGAAACGGTGGAAACCGTCGTCGCCCGTTTCGCCCAGCCGGCCCCGTCGTCGGGTCTCGCCGCGCGGCAGGAGTGGATTGACGCCTGCTACTCCACCGACGACGCCGAGGAAATTCTGCGCAGGCTCCGGGCCCGTGGCAGAGAGACCGGCGGCGAGGCCGCCGACGCCGCGGACACCATTGAGGCCAAGTCGCCAACGGCGGTCAAGGTGGCGCTGGAGTCCCTGCGCCGGGCCCGCGGGCTGAGCCTGGAACAGGCCCTCGAGCAGGAATACCGCGTGGGCCTGCGCTTCCTCGAGGGGCCGGACTTCCGGGAAGGCATCCGCGCCCAGGTGGTGGACAAGGACCGCAACCCCCGGTGGAAGCCCGCCACCCTCGCCGAGGTCACCGCCGCCGACGTCGCGGCCTACTTCGCGCCGCTGGGCGCGCGCGAACTGGAGCTCTCTCCGAGGGAGAAGAACAAGGAGAAGAACAATGTCTGACACCGCAGGGTCTGAAACCGCACCAACCGAGGCAGCCCAGTCGGAAACAGCCCCGGTTGGCACCGAGCTGTCCGCAACGGGCATGATCGCCTTCCTGGGCCTCGGGCACATGGGCGGGCCGATGGCCGTCAACCTGGTCAAGGCCGGCTACGCCGTGACCGGCTTCGACGTTGTGCCGGCCGCGCTGGACGCCGCCCGGGAGCATGGAATCCCGACCGCCGGGACGGCCGCCGAGGCCGCGGCCGGGGCCGGCGTCGTGCTGACCATGCTGCCCAGCGGCCGGCACCTCCTCGACGCCTACCGCGGCACAGGAGGTGCGCCCGGACTGCTCGAGACGGCCGCGCCGGGCACCATGTTCCTGGACTGTTCCACGATCAACGTGGACGAGGCCCGCGAGGCCGCGGAACTCGCGGTCGCCGCAGGCCACCGCGCCGTCGACGCCCCCGTGTCCGGAGGCGTCGTGGGGGCCGAGGCCGGCACGCTGACGTTCATGGTTGGTGCCCTCCCGGAAGACTTTGAGGCGGTCAAGCCGCTGCTGGAAGTCATGGGCAAGCGGGTGGTCCACTGCGGCGGCCATGGCGCGGGCCAGGCGGCCAAGATCTGCAACAACATGATCCTGGGCGTCTCAATGATCGCCGTCAGCGAGGCCTTTGTGCTGGGCGAGAAGCTCGGGCTGACCCACCAGGCGCTGTTCGACGTCGCTTCCGCCGCTTCGGGGCAGTGCTGGGCGCTGACCACGAACTGCCCCGTGCCGGGGCCGGTCCCGACGAGTCCCGCCAATCGGGACTACCAGCCAGGCTTCGCCGGGGCTCTCATGGCCAAAGACCTCAAGCTGGCGCTCAACGCCCTGCAGAGCACCGGCGTCGCGGCCCGGCTCGGCCCGCTCGCGTCCGAAATTTACGATACCTTTGCCGCGGAAGGCGGCGCCGGCCGGGACTTCTCCGGCATCATCACCGACATCCGGGAAAAGTCGGAGACGGGCACCTCAGAAACCGGCACGGCCGGACCCTAGGCCCGGACCGCAGCCAAATCCAGACCCGGAACCAGACACAGACCCAGCTAAGGGGAACACTCATGACCGATCAGTTCGCGAACATCCTGGTGGAGCGCCGCGGCCGTGTGGGCCTCGTGACGCTCAACCGGCCGGAAGCCCTAAATGCCCTGAACAAGGCCACGATGGACGAGCTCGTGCAGGCCGTCGCCGGAATGGACGCGGACCCGGAGGTCGGTGCCGTGGTGGTGACCGGTTCGGCGAAGGCCTTCGCCGCCGGCGCGGACATCAAGGAAATGCAGTCCAAGGGCTACATGGACATGTATGCCGCGGACTGGTTCCGCGGCTGGGAAGACTTCACCCGGCTGCGCATCCCCGTTGTGGCGGCCGTGTCCGGGTTCGCGCTGGGCGGCGGCTGCGAGCTTGCGATGATGTGCGATTTCATCATCGCGGGGGACAACGCAAAATTCGGCCAGCCGGAAATCAACCTCGGCGTGCTCCCGGGCATGGGCGGCTCGCAACGCCTGACCCGTGCGGTGGGCAAGTCCAAGGCCATGGACATGATCCTGACCGGCCGCTTCATGGACGCCGAGGAAGCCGAACGGGCGGGCCTGGTGTCCCGCGTGGTCCCGGCCGCCGACGTCGTCGAGGAGGCGCTGAAGGCTGCCGCGGTGATCGCGTCCAAATCCAAGCCCGTGGCGATGGTGGCCAAGGAAGCCGTCAACGCGGCGTTCGAGACCGGGCTTGCCCAGGGCGTGTTGTTTGAGCGGCGCGTGTTCCACTCGCTGTTCGCCACCGAGGACCAGAAGGAAGGCATGGCCGCCTTCACCGAGAAACGGCAGCCGGAGTTCACCCACCGCTGACAGGCGCCGGCGGGACATGTGGATTTGATCGCTCTTGCGGACGAACCGCGCTCAACGCCTCGTCTCGTACCGGGTCAGGACCACGCCGCCGGGAAACGTCCGCGTCTCCACCAGGTTCAGGTTCACCCAGCTGTCCAGCGCAGTGAAGAACGGCGTGCCGCCGCCCACCCGGACCGGATGGGTGGCCAGCACGTATTCGTCGATCAGCCCGGCCCGCATGGCCGCCCCGGCGAGCGTTGCGCCCCCGACGCTCATCGGGCCACCGCCCCCGGCCTTGAGCCGGGTGATCTCGGCGACCGCGTCGCCGGTGACCAGGCGGGTGTTCCAGTCCACCTTGTCGATCGTCGAGGAGAACACCACCTTCGGCGTGTCCCGCCAGTTCCGCGCGAACTCGATCTCCGCCGGAGTGGCGTTGGGCTGCTGGTCCCCGGTCGGCCAATAGGAGCTCATGGTCTCCCACAGCTTGCGCCCGTACAGCGACAGGCTGCTGGCCCGCTCCTGGTCGAGCCACCACTGGAACAGTTCCTCGCTCGGCTCGCTCCAGCTGATGTCATCGCCAGCCGCGGCGATGTAGCCGTCCAGAGTCAGATTCATGCCATAGATCAGTTTCCGCACGGCGCCAGCCTTCCATCCTCGTAGTGGTCGAGAGTGTCATGGATCACTGTCTTCGCGCCAGTGATCTGCATCATCCTGTCCCTCATGAACCCACCGTAAACGCTCATGATCTGGATGCCATAGCCTCCGGCCCGCGGTTCACCTGAGCCTTTTTTGCACCCCCAAAGATCCGGTAACAGGATTTTCGAAGTGCCTGACGGTCACGGGCACGGTCTCAAGAAGCACGGTCTCAAGAAGCCTGGTCTCAAGAAGAAAGTGGCGGCGCAGCGAGGCTGGTCGTGATGACCCGGAGTTGGGCCAGGACGGTTTTCACGTTTGCCCGTTCGAGTGTTTCGGGGCGGCCGAGGCAGTCGATGTGGCGGCCGGGTCCAAGGCGGGAAATCGGCCGGAGGAGCAGGTCCGGGTGATGATGCAAATCGGTGGTGTAGCGGGGCATCAATGCTACGCAGTCGCTGGCGGCAACCACTGCAGCGGCAACGAAAAATTCGTTGATCCGGTGAGCGATGCGGGCTTCGGCACCTCCAACACCGGCGATTTGCTCGATGGCGTTCTCGAGAGGAAACCCCTGGTGGACGGCCACCCAGGTTTCTCCTCGGAGGTCTTCTGGGTCGATGGAGTCTTTGGCCGCCAGCCGGTGGTCCTTGCGGATCACGAGGTCCAGGGGTTCGAACATCAGCGGTTCCACGCGTACCGATCCCGGCCACGGCGGACTGCCCGTCCACCGGTGGGCGATGACCAGATCGTGATCCTGGGTGAGGGCGGGGAAGCTTTCCTGGGCTACGTCGAAGTCGCTCAGGGTAACGCCGGGCTGGCCCGGGGCGTTCAACCTAGTAAGTAGCGGCCCGAAGATCGCCAGCGCAGCACTGTGGAATGCCGCGATCGCCACAACCCCCTGCGGTTCGCTCTGGAACTGCGCGACCGCCTGCTCCGCCCGTTCAAGCGCCACCTCCACTTCCACAGCCGCCAGGGCCAAGGCGCGCCCGGCATCCGTCAGCGCGGTCCGCCGTCCGTCCTTAAAGGTCAGCGGAACAGCCACGCCGCGCTGCAGAGCGCTGAGCTGCTGCGACACCGACGACGGCGTGACGCGGAGGGCTGCCGCGACAGCGGCGATGCTGCCCCTCTCGCCCAACTCCCTCAAAGCGCGAAGCTGTCCCAATTCCATTAGTCCAAACTAATGCATAGGCAACTTAAATAGCGGCTAGTGCTAATTGATGTACATGGGGAACGATTGGCCGATGGGTACTTTTCTTGCACGGTTCCGGGTCGATCTCTTGCTGCTTCTGGTGGCCGTATCTTGGGGATCGACCTATCTCGTGGCTAAGGAACTCGTCACGGCGGGCACGGTGTTGGCCCTTCTGGCTGCGCGGATGCTGCTCGCGGCCGGGGTAATGGCTGCAGTCGCGGGTGTCCGGCGGAAGCCTCTGACGCGTAAAGAGGTGTTCGCCGGCGTACCAATCGGGGTGCTGCTTGCAGCGGTCTTCGTCCTCGATACGTTCGGGATCGCGCATACCTCTGCCACGAATGCAGGGCTCATCATCAGCCTCACGATGGTCTTCACTCCGGTCCTTGAGTCCGTCGTGTTGCGCCGGCGGCTACCTGCCACGTTCTTCGCAGCCGCCATAATGGCGGTAGTCGGTGTGTTTCTGCTCGCCGGCAACGGTACCTTCGAACCTCCTAGCTTTGGAGACCTGCTCGTTCTGGGCGCCGCGGCCATGCGCGCCGCGCACGTTGTCTCCATGCACAAACTCACCGGCGGCAAAGCCCTGGATTCGCTGCACCTCACGGCCGTGCAGCTGGGAACCTGCGCGCTCCTATTTACGGCAGGCTCGTTCATTTACGGGGATTCCATCCCGCGCTACCTCTCACGGCTGGACGCACACCAGGCAGTGATGTTCCTCTACTTGGTGCTGATCTGCACCGTGTTTGCGTTCTTCGTGCAGATCTGGGCGGTCAGGCGAACTTCTCCATCGCGGGTCAGCCTCCTACTCGGCACAGAGCCAGTCTGGGCAGCCTTCATCGGCATAACCATCGCCCACGACACCATAGGGACCGCGGGGTATTGCGGCATTGTCCTCATTCTCGCCGGAACTGCCTGGGGCCGATTAACCGAACAGCAGCACCGCCAGGCAGTTCTTACGTTTCATCCGCTCCGATCAGAGCCCAAGCAACACGTTGCGGCGCCGCCAAACGGGGCTAACAGTGCGATGCAAGAAAACTCAACGCCAGGGTGAGCGACACTAGTGATAGCAGAACGCCGCGACGAAGCGTTGAACTCCGCCGGCAGGAAGGCACACATGAACACCGGATTCCTGGGAGTCGGTCCGTCCGCGGAAGAGGTCCGGGCCTTCATGCCCGGCGATGCGCTGGTCGCCGCCCCGGATGTGGTGATGGACCGCGGCTTCGACCTGGCGGCCCCGCCCGAGACCGTCTGGCCGTGGATCGCCCAGCTGGGCAAGGAACGCTCCGGCTGGTACCTGCCCCGCTGGGCAGAAGCGCTGATCCCGGGCCGGCGCCGGGCCCTGCGGAGCATTGACCCGGCGCTCCAGGACCTCCGCGTCGGAGACGTCATTGCAGACTGGGGCGGCCCCGGGGCCACCTTCGAGATCGCCGCCGTGGACCCGCCACGGGTCCTGGTGCACCGCTCGCAACGCGGCGCGCTGGCTGTCAGTTGGGCGATCGTGCTGCGGCCGGTGCCGGGCGCTGGACCCCCGCGCGGTGACGGGCCAGGCGCCGGGGCAGGGACCCGGGTGCATTTCCGGCTCCGGCTCTCCGGGGTCAACCGCCGTCGTCTCGTGGAAATCGGAGGCGGCCTGTTCGACCTCCTGACCATTGCAGGACTTGCGGCCGGGCTGCGGGAGCGGCTGCGCGCCATCAGGTGAAGATGTCGGCCACGTACCTGCCGTGGGTGCGTTCCACCTCATCCATCCACGCGTCGGCGTCCGCCCGGGAGACCCCGGCCGCCTCCTGATAGATCAGGGCGCACGTATCGCGGACCTGCGGCGCCATGTGCTTGCCGTCGCCGCAGACGTAGACCGTGGCGCCCTGCCGGACCAGCTCGACGACGTCGGCCCGGTCGGCCCAAAGCCGGTCCTGGACATACTTCAGGCCGTCGTCGGGCGCGGTGGAAAAGACGGGGCGCAGGTCGAGGTTGGCTTGGTCCGCCCACGCGGCGAGTTCCGCGCGGTACAGGAAGTCGGTGTCCGGGGCCCGGCAGCCGAAGAACAGCAGAGCGGGCGCCGGCGTCGTATCCTCGGCCTCCGCCCGCAGCGCCCGGTCCTGGACGAACCCGCGGAACGGCGCCACCCCGGTCCCGGCGCACACCATGATGAGCGGGACGGCCAGGGACGGCGGCGGGTGGAAAGCCGCATTCGACGGGCGGACCGTCACCGCCACCCTTGACCCGGGTCTGGCCTGGGCCAGGTATGTCGAAGACGCGCCTTCGAAGATGCCCCGGCCCGACCACGCCGGAGCCTGGATGACGGCGAAGGTGAGGGTCGCGTGGTCGGGGCTCCACAGCGGGGAAGAGGAAATGGAATACCGCCGGGGGGTCAGCTGGGTCAGCAGCTGCAGGAACGAGGTGAATGAGAGCTGGCATGACGGATACGTCTCCAGCAGATCCAGGATGGAGACCCGCTTGTCGAGGATCTCGGCCGTGTAGCGGCCGCGGTCCTGCGCCAAGGACTCAAGCTCTCCGCGGTGGGCCGGATCCGCCGCGACATCGGCCAGGTCCTCGAGCTGCGTGCGCGTGGCGGGAACCGCAAGCTCCACGTAACTGCTCAGCAGTTCGCCCACGGCCACCGGCGCGCCCGTGGGCAGGAACGTGTCGCCCCGCTCCATGCTCAGCTGGACGTGCGAATCGTAATCGAGATTGAAACGGGCCAAGGCCCGCTGTACGAGTGCGCTGGGATTCAGCGGCAGGACGGCCAGGTAGTCCCCGGTCCGGTAGCTCATCCCCTCGGGCAGGGCGATCTCGACGTGCCGTTTGGACCGGGCGCCGGGCTTGGCCAGATCGACCAGTTCCCGGTTCGCGACGACGGTACCCAGTGCCAGCCCGTTCTGGCGCAGCAGCGGATCCCGGACGTTGCCTACAAACTGAAGTTGAAGTTGCGGCTGCGCGGTCGGCGGGCTGGTCCTCTGCCCGAGGGCTGTGTCCACCGCAGGCCAGAATCCCGCATACCACTCTTCAAAATCACCGAAGAAGTCGCCGCGGGCGTTGGCTTCGCCCCGGGCATAGATCCTCACGGCTCCGGCAGCCTCGAGCCGGGCGTCGATGGCCTTGGGCACCTCCTGGTACGTTCGCGCCCAGTCCTTGTTGCCGTTGCCGAAGACGGCGTACCGCACTCCGGCGAGGCTGCCCGGCTGCAGGCCCTCTGTCCAGGCCACGAATTTTCGGGCGTTGTCCGGCGGCTGCCCCTCGTAGGAGGACGTCACGATTGCGACCAGCCCCTCTGTGGGCAGGCCGCCGGCTGCCTGATCGAGCGGGCCGATGGTGGGGCTGTAGCCGCGCCTCCCGGCGTCGTTGGCGATGCGCTGGGCGAAGTCCTGGGACGTGCCGGCGTTGGAACCATAAAGCACCCGGATCGGGATGCCGTTGGGGGCTGCGCCCGGCGTTTCCGCCTGCCGGGCATGTTCGACGGCGGCGGGGCGCACCGTCTCGATCGGCACGTCCCGCCGCCGCACATGGATGAAGAGCCCTTCCGGCTTCATCGTCAGCGTGTGCTTGATCTGCAGTTCATAGCCGGGGTCCGCCGCGGTGATGTCGAAGCGCTGCAGGAGCTTGGCCAGGAAGAGCATGGCCTCCTGCAGGGCAAAACCCCGGCCGATGCAGGACCGCTGCCCGTTGCCGAAGGGCTTCCACGCATTGGCCGGGATTGCCGCGGCCCGTTCCGGGGAAAACCGCTCCGGATCGAAGAGGCCGGCGTCCTCGCCCCATGCCGCCTTGTCCCGGTGCAGCCGCGGGAGCAGGACCAGGATGGGCTGGCCCGCGGGGACCTCGTAGCGGCCGCCCAGCCTCGTGTCCTCGAACGGGGCCACGTTGAAGGCCGGTGCGGTGGGCCAGAGCCGGAGTGTTTCCTTGAGGATCTGGTCCAGGTACCCGAGCCGGGGAAGGTGCTCGAACCGGGCGCTCTCGGTGCCCAGGACCTCATCCACCACGGCCTGGGCTTTGGCCAGAACCGCCGGATGCCGCAGCAGTTCATAAAGGGTGAAGGAGAGCAAACCGCTGGTGGTCTCGTGCCCGGCAATGAGGAAGGTGACCATCTGATGGCGGATGTTCTCATCGGACAACCGCTCGCCGGTCACCGGGTCCGCCGCGGTGAGCATGGTGTCGAGGATGTCCTCGCTTCCCGCCGGGCTGGGATTGCGGCGCCGGTCGCTGATCATCTGCTCGGCGACCTCGAACATCAGGGCGTTGTCTTCCTCAAGCTGGTGCCGCCGGCGCAGCATGATCTTGTTCTGCACCGGGAGCCTGCGGGCCCGGCCCCCGGACTCGACCAGGGCGCGGACCATGGCCCCGACGAAGGGGTGCATCTCCTCCCGGTAGAGGCTGTTGAACCGGTATTTGAACGAGCACAGGGCGATCGTGTCCAGCGTCAGGCGGGTGGTGTTGTCCGGAACATCGATCCGGGCCGTCGGGCCGAGCCTTTCCCACTTGAGCAGGAGCTGCTCGACGATGTCATCCATCCCCACGAACATCCGCTTGAGCGCCGCCGGGCCGAATGCCGGCATCAGGATCCGGTGCGCCTTTTGCCAGTTAGGCTCCCGGGTTTCAGCGGTGAACAGGCCGTCCCCGGCGAATTGCCGCACCTCCCGGAGGGCAACGCCCAGGACCTTGCCAAAGCGGGATTCGTCGCACACCTCGTTCACGAGCTCCTGGGAGGAGATGGCGACGATGCTGCGGTTGAAGAATTGGATGCGGACTATAGGGCCGTACTGCTCGGCGACCTCCACAAGGCCCAGGATGCCTTTGCTGGAGTCGATATCAGGCAGGTTGCCCACGACGGGCCGCGGGGGAGGCTGGGGAATGGGGACACTGGGGAAAAGCATGGGCCCTCCTAAGCGGTCGCCGATTGACGCTCGTGAGCACTGTTTCCTGTGGGGATTCCTGCCGGGCGGGACGGGACCGCCCTGCCCGGATCCACGATACTCCGCACAGATCCCGGGCAATAGGGGCGATAGGTCGGGACCGGGGCGTAAGCGATATGCCGATTCAACGATCAGTGACCTTACTTTTCATTGATAGAAGTAGCAAAATATTGAGCCTGGACGTACATTGTGACAATGACCACCCTCGATGATCTTGACCGCAGGCTCCTCTCCGCCCTCCGTGAGGACGGCAGGGCCTCGGTGGCCAGCCTGGCGCGCCGGCTGGATGTTGCGCGGGCTACGGTCAACAGCCGGCTGGAGCGGCTTGTGGCATCCGGGACCATCGTCGGATTCACGGTCCGGGTGCGCGATGAGCTCGACCCGCTGGCGATTCGCGCCGTTGCTCTGATTGCGGTGGAAGGCAGGACGACGGACAGGGTTATCCGCCAGCTCAGGGGCTTTCCCGAGATCACGGCACTGCACACCACCAACGGCGGGTGGGACCTTGTTGCCGAACTCCGCACCGAGAGTCTTGTCGACTTCGACAAAGTGCTGGGCCGGATCCGGGGCGTCGATGGCGTTGTCAACAGCGAAACGAGCCTCCTGCTGAGCTCCGTGCTGCGCTAGGGATCACGGGGCCCAAACGGTCAAGTTAGCAAAATGCACAACGAGTGTCGTCATTATGCTCACTCTCACAACAAAAAGCTTGCCGTTTGGCAATTGAGACTGCATATCGCCGAATCCTAGAGTTGTGGCATCAGCAACTAACTAGAGAATGAGGAGGCGCGATGACGCGCTTTGTCGATGTCCACAACATGGTGCGCTGGGCTGCCGGACGCGGGCCGGAGACCATCATTTCCGGCATGATCGACTACGTCGAGAATGACTTCCGGCGCTGGGAGTCCTTCGACAAGACTCCCCGGATCGCCAGCCACACGCCGTTCGGCGTCATCGAACTCATGCCCACGAGCGATCACGAAACCTATGGTTTCAAGTACGTCAACGGCCACCCATCCAACCCTGCGCGTGGTTTCCAGACCGTGACGGCGTTTGGCGTCCTGGCCGACGTCCACAACGGCTATCCCACGTTCCTCACCGAGATGACAGTCCTGACTGCGCTGCGCACCGCGGCGACCTCCGGCATGGTGGCCAAGAAACTCGCCCGTGCCGGCTCGCGCGTCATGGCGATGATCGGCAGCGGAAGCCAGTCCGAGTTCCAGGCCCTCGCGTTCCGGAGCGCACTGGGGATCTCTACGCTCCGGGTATGGGACACGGATCCCGCCGCGCTCAAGAAGTTCGTGGCCAACATGGCGCCGCTGGGCTTTGACATCACGATCGCCACATCCGCGGCGGATGCGGTGCGGGGAGCCGATGTCATCACGACGTGCACCGCGGACAAGGCCAATGCCACCATCCTCACGGCGGACATGATTGAACCGGGCGTCCACATCAATGCCATCGGCGGGGATTGCCCCGGGAAGACCGAGCTTGAACCGGCGATCCTCGGACTCGGGGACGTGTTCGTCGAATACGCACCCCAGACCCGGATCGAAGGGGAGATCCAGCACATGCCGGCAGACTTTGGTGTCACGGAGTTCTGGCAGGTCCTGTCCGGCGAAGCGGCCGGACGAGTCGACGATGCACAGATCACCATCTTCGACTCGGTCGGCTTTGCCATTGAGGACTTTTCCGCCCTGCGGTTCGTGCGCGACGCCGTCGCCGGCACCGATTTCTTCGTGGAGATCGACCTCGTCGCCAGCCCGGAGGACCCGAAGAACCTGTTCGGACTCGTGGGCGCCCTTTCCCCGGTCGGCTCGTAAGCCTGCGATGTCCGTTCAAGCCCCCTCCGCCGTCGTTCTCGTGAGGCCGCACAACTTCATGCCAAACGAGGCGACGGCATTGGATAATGCCTTCCAGGCGGCCTTCCGGATCCCGGCTCATCCCGGGGACCGGCAAGCGCTGGCCGCCGCCGCCCGTCACGAGGTGTCGGGGCTGGCCGAGGCGCTGGAGGCGGCCGGCGTCACGGTGCACGTGTTCGAGGACCATGACGAAACCCGCCCGGACAGTGTGTTTCCCAACAACTGGCTCTCCACCCATGCGGGTGGCCGCATCGGGATCTTCCCGATGTGCGCCCCCAATCGCCGCCACGAGCGCCGCAGCGACATCCTGGACTTCCTGAAGACCCAGTACCGGGTGCAGGACGTCATCGATTACTCCGGGCTGGAAATGGACAGCGTCTTCCTGGAGGGAACGGGGGCCATGGTCTTGGACCACGGCTCCCGTGTGGCCTATGCCGCACGATCCCGCCGGGCCGATCCCGTGGCGCTGGAGCGGTTCTGTACGAACTTCGGCTATGAGCCCATGCTGTTCGACGCGGTTGACGCAGACGGCACCGCCATCTATCACACCAACGTGATGATGACTGTCGCGACAGACTTCGTAATGGTCGGAGTGGACCTGATCCGCTCGGCCGGACGCCGGCGTGAGGTGATGGAACGGCTTGCCGCCGGAGGGCGGGCGGTCATCGAGCTGAGCCCCTACCAGATCAGCAATTTCGCAGGCAACGCGATCGAGCTGCAAGGCGCGGAAGGCCGCGTGCTGGCGCTCTCCCGGCGGGCCATGGGAACCTTGACGGCGGAGCAGAAGGTCATCATCGAACGAAACTGCACCCTGCTGCCCGTGGACGTTCCCACGATCGAACTGGCCGGGGGGTCCGTGCGATGCATGATCGCCGGCATCCATCTCGACCGCAGGCCCGTCGCCGCCGGCGTCGGGGGCTGACCGGTCCTCTAATCGCTGAAGTCTCCGGCGTTCCGGCGGAACGTGCCCAGAATCCGGATCAGCTGGTCCACGTCCTGGTCCCCGAAGCCCGAGCGGCCGAAGACCTCGGAGTTCAGCACCGCCGTCGCCCGCTTGGCCAGGGCGCGGCCCTCCGGGGTCAGCTCGATCAGCGTGGTGCGGCCGTCCGTCGGGTGCGGCGAGCGGATCACCAGCCCGGCGTCCTGGAGCCGGTCCACGGCGTTCGTGACCGAGGTGGGGTGGACCTGCAGGAGCGCGCTGGCCTTGTTCATGGGCAGCGCACCGCTGCGGGCGAAGCTCAGCAGGGCCAGCAGCTCGTACCGGGCAAAGGTGAGCCCGAACGGCTTGAGCACGGCTTCGATCCGGCCCAGCAGAATCTGCTGGGTCCGCATGATGGCGGTGATGGCGGCCATCGGAGCGGCGACGTCGGACCAGCCGTGGCGCTCCCAGTTCAGCCGGGCGTCGGCGATCGGATCTCGCGGCAGCGGTGTTCCCACGCTCAGCCCTGCCCCTTGAGCCCGGGGAAATCGGCGTCGGAATACTCGACGCCCAAGCCGTCCGGGACGGGGCCGCCGCCGTGGCGCACTTCCTCGCTGTGGCGCAGCTCGACGCGCCGGATCTTGCCCGAGATCGTCTTGGGAAGCTCGGCGAACTCCAACCGGCGGATCCGCTTGAACGGGGCGAGGTGCTCGCGGCAGTACCGCAGGATGTCCTCGGCGAGCTCCGGGCCGGGCTGGTGTCCGGCGGCCAGGACCACGAACGCCTTCGGCACCGATAGCTTCAGCGGGTCCGGGGAGGGGACGACGGCGGCCTCCGCCACCGCCGGGTGCTCGATCAGCACGCTTTCGAGCTCGAACGGGGACAGCCGGTAGTCGGAGGACTTAAAGACGTCATCGCCGCGGCCCACATAGGTGATGATGCCGCGCTCGTCCCGGCTTGCCATGTCCCCCGTGTGGTAGTAACCGCCGCGGAAGGCCTCCGCGGTCTTTTCCGGGTCGCCGTAGTATGCCTTCATGAGTCCCACGGGCCGGGGGTCCAGGCGCAGGCAGAGCTCGCCGTCGTCGGTTTCCTCACCCGTGGCGGGGTCCACAAGCACCACGTCGTAGCCGGGGAGGGGCCTGCCCATGGCACCGATCTTGATCGGCTGACCCGGGGTGTTCGCGATCTGCACGGTGGATTCGGTCTGCCCGAACCCGTCCCGGATGGTTTGTCCCCAAGCGCGGTGGACCTGGTCGATCACCTCGGCATTGAGCGGTTCGCCGGCGGAGACCACCTTGGTGGGCGGGTTCTTGAGCAGGGTGAGGTCGGCCTGGATCAGCATCCGCCAGACGGTGGGCGGGGCGCAGAAGCTGGTCACGGATTCGCGGTCCATCTGTTCCATGAGCGCCTTGGCGTCGAAGCGTTCGTAGTTGTAGATGAACACACAGGCCTCGGCGATCCAGGGCGTGAACACGTTGGACCAGGCGTGCTTGGCCCAGCCCGGGGAAGCCACGTTCAGGTGCACGTCGCCCGGTTCCATCCCGATCCAGAACATCGTGGACAGGTGGCCCACGGGGTAGGAGGTGTGCGTGTGTTCCACCAGCTTGGCCTTTGACGTGGTGCCCGAGGTGAAGTAAAGCAGAAGTGTCTCGTCCGCCAGGGTGGGTGCGTCCGGGATGAAGTCCGTGCCGGCCGCGGCAGCGTCCTCGTAGCGCAGGGCTTCGCCCCGGCCGGCGGCGGGGCCGGCGTCGCCGTCCTGGCCGATCTGGATCAGCCGGTAGTCACCGGCGACGTCGGCGAACTTGGCGATGTTGGCGTGCCCGACGGCGGCCCAGGCCGCGCCGCCGCGCTCCACCCGGTCCTGGAGATCGGCGGGCCCCATCAGAGTGGTGGTGGGGATCATGACGATGCCCAGCTTGATGCCGGCCAGCATGAGTTCCCAGAGCTCCACCTGGTTGCCGAGCATGATGATCATCCGGTCCCCGCGCCGCACGCCCTGGCTCCGCAGCCAGTTGGCCACCTGGGACGAGCGCCGGGAGAGATCCGCGAAACTGCGCCGCGTCGCGGACCCGTCCTGCTCCACGATCACGAGTGCCGGCTTGCTCCCGGCGGCGGGGTCTGCCGCGAGCTGGTCGAACCAGTCCAGGGCGAAGTTGAATTCCTCGAAGCGCGGCCATTGGAATTCGCCGCGGGCGGCCTCGTAGTCCCCGCGCAGGGCCAGCAGCCGGTCCCTGGCGGCCCGGAATTCATCAGTCACTGTCATGGTGCACCTTTCGAAGTCTTCTGGCGCAGCCGTTCCGGGCGGTCGGTGGCACGGCGCCGTTGCCTCGGGGGTCCAGCCGGCCCGGCGCGGCGCCTGCCTAGTGATCCCCGTCACTCTGCAATATACTAGGACATCCAAGGGTTTGGAAGAGCGGCGCTGCTCTGGCGGCGCATGACGAAGGGATGCGTGCCCGTGCAGCCACAAGGAAGTGCCAGCGGACAGCCAGCGCCAGCGGAACTCAGCACAGGCACGGCGGCAGCAGTTGCCGGGGACGCCGGTTCCCCGCCGGCGCCGCCGTTTCCCGACGCTGATCTCATGTACATCGTGGACTTGCTGCCGCCGGACGAACAGCTCCGGTACCAGGAGGTCCGGGACTTCCTGCAGTCACGGATCCGGGCCGCGTCGATCGACTACTGGAACCGCGAGGAGTTCCCCTTCGGCCTGCTCGCGGAACTCGGCAAATACGGGCTGGGCGGGTTGCAGACGGACGGCACGTCCAAGCTCTTCAAGGGGCTCATGTACGTCGAGGTGGCCCGCGCGGACGTCTCCCTTTCGGCGCTGGTCGGCATCCACAACGAGCTGATCGTCGGCATGATCGACCAGCTCGGCTCCGAGGAACAGAAGGCGCGCTGGCTGCCCGGCCTCACCGCTTTCACCCAGCTCGGGGCCTTCGCCCTGACCGAGCCGGACCACGGCTCGGACATCGCGGGGGGCCTGGCGACCACCGCGCGGCTGGAAGGCGGCGAGTGGGTCATCAACGGCGCCAAGCGCTGGATCGGCGCCGGCACCATCGCGGACTTCGCCCTCGTCTGGGCACGGGACGTTGCCGACCAGCAGATCAAGGGCTTCATCGTGGAGACGGACCGTCCCGGGTACACCGCCACGAAGATCGCCAACAAGATCGGCCTGCGCATCATGCAGAACGCGGACATAGTCCTGGACGAGGTCCGCATCCCGGAAGCCAACATGCTGCCCGGCGCCACCGATTTTTCCAAGGCGAACGAGCTCCTGCGCGATTCGCGCGCCTGGGTGGGCTGGCAAGGGGCGGGCATCCAGTTGGCCGCGTTCGACGTCGCGCGGTCCTATTCGCTGCAGCGCCGCCAGTTCGGCAAGGAACTGGCCCGTTTCCAGCTCATCGCGCAGCAGCTCGCCGAAATTCTTGGCAACGCCACCGCCTCGCTGGCCCTGATGGCCCAGCTCGCGAGGATCCAGGAAGACGGCAAACTCGAGATGGTCCAGGCCGCGATGGCCAAGTCCACCACGACGCGGCTCGCACGGGCCTCTGTGGCCATGGGCCGGTCGCTCATGGGCGGCAACGGGATCAGCAGCGACTATGAGATGGGCAAGCTCTTCGGCGACGCCGAAATCCTCTACACCTACGAAGGCAGCTACGAAATCAACTCGCTGATCGTGGCCCGGGCCGTGACTGGTAAGTCAGCCTTCGTCTAGCCCGTGTGTCCTTCCGCCCCGGGTCGGGCCTGTTCTTGCCCGGCCGGGGTGGCATGGCCGTAGCGGGAGGTGCGGTTGCGGCCTGCATTCTTGGCCTCGTACAGGGCCCGGTCCGCACAGTCCAGCAGGCTGCCGGCCGCCGCGTCGCGCTGTTCGCAGACGCCGGCGGAGATGGTCAGGAACCCGACGTCCCCGAACGGTTCGGACGCGATGGCCTCCCGGGCCCGCTCCGCGGCACGCAGGGCCTCGGCGCCGTCCGTGCCCGGCAGCAGCCACACGAATTCTTCGCCGCCGAACCGGGCAACGATCTCCTCGGCCCGGGCCACGGCCCGGAGCCTCGCAGCGACTGCCGCCAGCACCACATCGCCCGTCAGATGGCCGTGGGTGTCGTTGACCCTCTTGAAGTGGTCGATATCCAAGACAACTGCGCTCAGGTGCGTCCCGCGGCTCCCGGCCAGCGCAATCTGCTCGGAGAGGTGCAGTTCCAGGGCCCGCCGGTTGGGCAGGCCGCTCAGGGCGTCGGTGGTGGCCTGGAGCTCCAGATCGGTGCGGGCCTCCGTATTGCCGATCGCGATCTCGACCAGCTCCGCGAACTGGGCCAGCCGCTCCATCATGGCCTCGGTGACGCCTGTACTGGACTTCGACGTCAGGGTCACCACGCCCCACAGGCTTCCCCGGACCCGGACCGGCGCCGCCGCGGCGGACTGGAAGCCGCCCGCGCGCATCTGCTCCGCTGCAGGTCCGCCCTCCGGCCCGTAAACGACGAGTGCAGGCTTGCCCGTCAGGGCCACCCGCACGGTGGCGGATTCGTCGTTCGGGGTGAAGATGTGCCGGCGGCTCAAGGTTGGCGGGAGCGCCGGGGCCATGGCCACGATTTCCGCCGATGACGCGCCCGTGAAACGGACCACGGCGGCGGAGTCCACGTTGAACAGCTCGCGGACAATGGCGGCGACCCGCTCGGAGATGTCGGTGGGGGCGGCGTTGCGGGCGACGGCGGTCGCGATCTCGTGAAGGGCCTCCCACACCTGCTGCTGCTGCAGGCGCTCGGTGACATCAACGGCCACCACCATGCCCGTCGCTGCCGCGGCCTCGGCCCCATCGTCGGAATAGACCGGGCCGGCCTTCAGCCGGTAAGTGCGATGGCCGATCTGCCGGCTCCAGGAGACTTCCTTGCCGGCGAGGGCTGCGCGGTAGCGCGGCTCGAGCTCGCTGGCGAGATCGCCCTTGAGCACGTCCTGGATGAGCCGGCCCTCGAGCTCTTCCGTGCGGTAGCCGAAGGTCTCCAGCTCTTGTCCCTCGGCGATCAGGTAGCGCAACTCGGCGTCGAAGAGGAGCACAAAGACGCCGGGGACGCTGCGGGCCAGGGCCCGGTACTGGTCCATGTCCCGCTGCCGGCGCCGATCGGCCAGCACCCGCTCCGTGACATCTGTGACCACGACGAAATAACCCTGCACCGCACCGTCCCGGGCATCGGGAGTGTAGGTCACCTCGGTGAAGCGCGGCTTGCCCGCGGCATCCACGAGGCTCCGCTCAAACCGCTGCGCCTCTCCGGCGAGGACCCGCTCGATGAGCGGCAGGGTCGCTTCGAAGGCCACGTCCCCAAGCACGTCCCGGACATGCATGCCGTTCAGCTGCTGCGCTTCGAGCCCGAACCACTCGCAGTAGGCATCGTTGGCCAGGCGGCTGCGAAGCCCCGAGTCCCAATAACCCACCATGGCGGGTATGCCGTTGAGGACGGCCCGCAGCTGCGCCGGGATCACCGGTAGCGGCGACGCGCCGGCATCGTCCCTGTTGAGAGGGCTCGGATTAGTCATTGCCCCAGTATCCACGGCTGGCCGCGGCATGGAAAAATCCCGGGAAAACCGTCGGGAAGACTGTGACGAAAACTCCTAGGGCATGAACCGGTAGCCGATGCCGGCCTCAGTGAGCAGATGACGCGGGTTGGCGGTGTCCGGCTCGAGTTTGCGGCGCAGCTGGGCCATGTAGACCCGCAGGTAATTGGTCTCCTTGGCGTACGCCGGCCCCCAGACCTCGGAGAGCAACTGCTGCTGCGTGACGAGCTTTTCCGGGTTCCGGACCAACACCTCCAGCATTTTCCACTCCGTGGGGGTCAGCCGGACGTCCTGCCCCTCCCGGCTGACCCTGCGCTTGCC
The DNA here is from genome assembly GCF_003634095.1 of Arthrobacter oryzae. GTDB lineage: Bacteria > Actinomycetota > Actinomycetes > Actinomycetales > Micrococcaceae > Arthrobacter > Arthrobacter oryzae. The sequence goes on along the minus strand of NZ_RBIR01000003.1, from coordinate 38,243 downwards.
CAGGTCCACGGTGAAGCTCTCCGTGCTGACCACCGCTTCGGGTTCGGGTTCGCTGCTCCGGCGCAGCAAGGCGCGGAGCCGGGCCAGGAGCTCATCCAGCCCGAACGGTTTGGTGATGTAGTCGTCCGCGCCGGCGTCGAGGGCCTGGACCTTGTCGTCGGAGCCGTGGCGGGCGGAGAGCACCAGGACCGGCACACTGCTCCAGCCGCGCAGCTCCCGGATCACCGCCGTGCCGTCAAGGTCCGGCAGGCCGAGGTCCAGGATCACCACCGACGGCGGCGCCTGCATGGCTTTGAGCAACGCCGTCCGTCCGTCCGCCGCCGTCGAGACCTCGTAACCGTGGGCCTGCAGGGTGATGCGCAGCGCCCGCAACAGGTGGGGATCGTCGTCGACCACCAGAACCGCACTCATGGCGTCTCCTGCCCGGTCTCCTGCTCGAACCGGGCCCGCTCGAACCGGGCCAGCGGGGGCCGGTGACTGCGCCCGGTCAGCGCCGACTGCGGCTCAAAGGCGGCCCGGTCCGGAGGGGAGTCAACAGGTGCGCCCGTGGACAGCGGCAGGGTGATCACCATCGTCAGGCCCCCGCCGGGCGTCGCCTCAGCCGTCAGCCGGCCGCCCATCGCCTCGGTGAATCCCTTCGCCACGGCCAGGCCTAGGCCCACGCCGGCGCCCTGGGCGTCATCGTCGAGGCGCTGGAACGGGCGGAACATATCCAGAACCCGTTCGGCCGGGACCCCCCGGCCGTGGTCGATGATGCGCAGCTCTCCCGCCGGACGCCCGCGGAGGGTGGCCGGGCTGAGTCCGCCGGCGGCGCCCACCACCACGATGTCCGAATCCGGGGCGTACTTGACGGCGTTCTCGACGATGTTGGCGATCACGCGCTCCAGCATGCCTTGGTCGGCGTCGATCTCGGGCATATTGGCCGGAAGCTCCACCCGCACCCGGCCCGGCGGGACGCCGTGCAGCGCGCCGGGGATCACCTCGTACCAGCGGAGGGGGCGCAGCAGCGGGCTGACCGAGTCGGAGGTGATGCGGGACATGTCCAGCAGGTTGCCGACCAGCAGGTCCAGCCGGTCCGAGCATTCCTCGATTGTGGCGAGCAGCTCCTGCTCTTCCTGGGGGGTGTATCGGACGCCGGTCCGCCGGAGGCCGCCGACGGCGAGCTTGATTCCGGCCAGCGGCGTCCGGAGATCGTGGGAGACCGCACGGAGGATGGATGTGCGCATGGTGCTGCTCTCGGCCAGGCGCATCATTTCGCGCCTGCTGGCCACGAGCTGCTGGCGCTCCAACTGGGCAGCCAGATGCACGCCGAAGGCTGCGAGGAGCCGCCGGTCGCTGGCCGGCAGGATCCGTCCGTAGAGAACCAGCCGGGTGGTTGAGTCGATCTCCTCGACGTTTTCGCCGTCGGGGCTCCCTGTGGCCTCTTGAACTGTGCCAGTGGGGATGTCACCGGCGGATGCCAGCAGCCGCCAGGTGCCGCCGTCGTGGCTGTCCTCGCTGAAAAGTGCCGCCCCGCGGACCTGGAAGACGGTCCTGGCCTGCTCGAGCAACGACTGGACGGTGTCCTCCGATCCCGCCGCCCCGCGGGTGAGATCACTGAGGGTGGTGGCCTCGGCCCTGGCGCGGGCGGCCTCCTTCGAACGGCGCGCGGACAGGTCCACCACCACAGCCACGGCAGCCGACACGCCCAGGAAGACGAAGAGGGCCAGGAAGTTCTGCGGATCGCGGATGGTCAGGTTGCCGGTGGGGGGCGTGGAGAAATAATTCACCAGCAGGCTGCTCCACAGCGCCGCCAGGACCGCGGGCCACAATCCGCCCACCAGGGCCACCGCCACGGAGCCGCTGAGCTGGACGAGCATGGCCGTGGCAACGTTCTGCTGCGGATTGAGGAACACGAGGAGCAATTGCAGCAGCGCCGGCAGGAGCACCGCCAGGAGCAGGCCCACGGCAACCCGGATCCGGCCGAGGTCGCGGGGGCGCAGGATCCCCGTGCCTTGGCCGGCGAGAGGATGCGAGACCATGTGGACATCGATGTCGCCGGAGCCGCGCACCACCCGGGTGCCGATTCCGCCGCCGAGGAGGCCGCCGAGCAGGCCCCCGAGGTTCTTGTGCCGCGAGATCCCGACGACGATTTGGGTGGCGTTGACGCTGCGGGCGAAGTCCAGCAGGGCGGCCGCCGGGTCCTCCCCGGCCACGATGTGATAGCTGCCCCCGAGGTCCTGGACCAGCCGCCGTTGCCGTTCGAGTGCCTGCGGTGACTCGGAGGCGACACCGTCGGCGGCACGCACGTGGACTGCCAGGAGGTCACCGCCGCTGACCCGGGTCAGGATGCGTGCCCCCCGCCGGATCAGCGCCTCGCCTTCGGGGCCGCCGGCCAGGCCGACCACGATGCGCTCGCGGGCGGGCCAGCTGGCTTCGATGCCCTGTTCGGCCCGATACCTGGCCAGGCCTTCATCCACCCGGTCGGCCAGCCACAGCAACGCCAGCTCGCGCAGCGCACTCAGATTGCCCAGCCGGAAATAGTTGGACAGGGCCGCATCGATTCTGTCCGCGGCGTAGATCTTTCCGTCGCTGAGCCGCTGGCGCAGCAGCTCGGGCGGGATGTCGACCAGATCGATCTGGTCGGCGCGGCGCACAACGTCATCCGGCACCACTTCGGCCGGCACAGTATCGGCCTGCACAGTATCCGCCTGGCGGACGTCGGTGACGGCACTGACGACGTCGCCGAGGGACGCAAGCTGCGCGATGTTGACGGTGGAGAGGACATTGATGCCGGCGTTGAGGAGTTCGTCCACGTCCTGCCAGCGCTTTTGGTTGCGGCTGCCCGGAATGTTGGTGTGGGCGTATTCATCCACCACCGCCGTCCCGGGGGAGCGGGCCAGGACCGCATCCAGGTCCATTTCCTCGAACTCCGCACCGCCGTAGCTGAGGTGGCGGGGTGGCAGGATCTCCAGCCCCACCATCAGGGCCCGGGTGTCGGCCCGGCCGTGGTCGAGTGCGAACGCCACGGCAACGTCCTCGCCGCGTTCGCCGAGCCGGTGGGCTTCCTCCAGCATCTCGTAGGTCTTGCCCACTCCGGGCGCGGCCCCCAGGAAGATCCGCAGCGTTCCACGTGCCATGTCGTCATTCTGTCACTTGCAGGCGGGCGCAAGCGATGCGAGGGCAACCCCGAACAGAAGGTTTAACGCATCCTTGACGGTGAAGCCCCGGATCCTGACGTGGCCGTAGGTGTGCTCCCACTCTGCGCGGGGGCGGGGCCTTGACCGGCGGCGTTAAGGGGCCGCGTTAAGGAAGCATCAGGATTGTTCCCCGGACGGCCTGGCCGGCCGCAGGCGCTGATACTGTCGCGGACGGAAGCGGCGCGGTGCGTCGTGTGGAAAGGACACTATGACCACGCTCAGCCGGCCCCCGGCAGACCCCTCGACGCAACGGCCCGGCTCGGGGGAACACTTCAGGACCTGGCTGCTGTTTGGGCTCCAGGACGCCAAGGGAATCCACCAGGGTCCAGGGGCTGTGAGTGACAGCCATCTGAAAAGGCACACCTGGTGGCAGGTCATGTGCCTGACCGGCGTGGACTACTTCTCCACCCTGGGCTACCAGCCCGCCATCGCCGCGCTCGCGGCCGGCGTGATTTCGCCGCTGGCCACCTTGGTCCTGGTGGCTGTGACATTGCTCGGCGCGCTGCCCGTGTACCGGCGGGTCGCCGGCGAAAGCCCGCGCGGTGAAGGGTCCATCGCCATGCTGGAACGGCTCCTGCCGCGCTGGGGCGGAAAACTCCTCGTCCTGGTGCTTCTGGGATTCGCGGCCACGGACTTCATGATCACCATGACGCTCTCCGCCGCCGACGCCACCGCCCACGCCATCGAAAACCCTTTCGCCCCCGCGTGGATGCAGGGCCAGAACGTGCCGGTCACCCTCGTCCTGCTGGCCCTGCTCTCGGCGGTGTTCCTGCGCGGGTTCAAGGAGGCCATCGGCGTCGCCGTCGTGCTCGTGGGGATCTACCTCGGGCTGAATGTCATCGTGGTTGTCACCACCATCTTCGAGGTCTTCCGTCACCCGGTCGCCGTCGACAACTGGTGGCTGGCCCTGACCACCCAACACGGAAACCCGCTGATGGTGGTGGGCATCGCCCTGCTCGTCTTCCCGAAGCTGGCCCTGGGCCTGTCCGGCTTCGAGACCGGCGTCGCGGTCATGCCGCAGATCCGCGGCCATGCCTCGGATACCGAGGAGGACCCCGCGGGCCGGATCAAGGGCGCTCGGCGGCTGCTGACCACCGCCGCCGTCATCATGAGTGCGTTCCTTGTGACCACCAGCTTCACCACCGTGGTGCTCATCCCGGAACAGGAGTTCCAGCCGGGCGGCCAGGCGAACGGCCGCGCCCTGGCCTACCTCGCCCACGAGTACCTTGGCGCTGGCTTCGGCACCGTCTACGACCTCAGCACCATCGCTATCCTCTGGTTTGCCGGCGCCTCCGCCATGGCCGGGCTCCTGAACCTCGTGCCCCGGTACCTGCCCCGGTACGGCATGGCGCCGGAGTGGGCCCGCGCGGTCCGTCCCCTCGTCCTGGTGTTCACACTGGTCGGGTTCCTGATCACCTGGCTGTTCAACGCCGACGTCGACGCCCAGGGCGGTGCCTACGCCACCGGCGTCCTGGTCCTGATGACCTCCGCGGCGGTTGCCGTGGCGCTCTCCGCCCGGCGCCGGAAACAGCGCAAACGCACCGTCGGCTTCGGGATCATCGCCGTCGTGTTCATCTACACCACGGTGGCGAACATCTTTGAACGGCCCGAAGGCATCCGGATCGCCGCGCTCTTCATCGTCGGGATCATCGTCATTTCCCTGCTCTCGCGCATCCGTCGCTCCTTCGAGCTGCACGCCACCCACGTGCGCATGGACACCCCGGCCCTGGAATTCCTGGCCGCCAACGAAACCGGACCGATCGCGATCATCGCCCACGAGCCGCGGCGGCTCAGCGCTGAGGCGTACCGGGACAAACTGACCTCCGCGATCGAGGTCAGCCACCTGCCGGTGGACTACCAGGCAGTGTTCCTGGAAGTGGTGGTGGACGACTCCTCGGACTTCGAGACCGAGCTCGAGGTACGCGGGGTGACCCGGCACGGGTATCAGATCCTGGAGGTCCACGGGCCCGTGGTGCCGAACACCATCGCCTCCGTGCTCCTGCACATCCGGGACGTCACCGGCCTGATGCCGCACATCTATTTCCGCTGGACCGAGGGCAACCCGGTCAGCAATCTGCTGCGCTTCCTCGTCCTCGGGGAAGGCGAAATCGCCCCCGTCACCCGCGAAGTGCTCCGGGAAGCCGAACCCGACGTGACCAAACGGCCCTGGGTCCACGTCGGCTAAGCGCCGACGCCGGACCCGCGCCCGGATGCACGCCGGGAACACAAACGCCCCTTACGGAAGAATCCTCCGTAAGGGGCGTTGTGGTCTTCGGGGAATGTGTCCCGGCCGGGCGGCCGGGACTTTATCCTGTGTACTTAGAGCGGGCGGATGTTCTCTGCCTGCGGGCCCTTCGGGCCCTGCGTGACGTCGAATTCAACCTTCTGGTTCTCGTCCAGCGAGCGGTAGCCGCTCGTGGCGATTGCCGAGTAGTGGGCGAAAACGTCGGCCGACCCGTCATCCGGGGCAATGAAGCCAAAACCCTTTTCGGCGTTGAACCATTTAACTGTGCCTGTAGCCATGCCTTTATCCTTCTGAAATGCTGCTGATCTCCGGCGGCCATAAGGCCAACGGCTGCGGAGACATTCGTCCGCTGTCCCCCAACGTACGGGTCGGCGGCCCCCTGTGCAAGGGTCTGACGGGGGTCTTCGCATCGGGAACTTGTTTCAGTCACGCCGCGGCGGGGCCATCGAAGAGCGCAATCAGGTCCCGGCTGATTTGGTAAGGCGAGGTCTCACTCGGGCTATGGCCGCCCCGGTAGACGGCAATTTTGGCCCCGATCGACTGCGCGAACCGGCGGTGCAGCGCCAGCGGCCAGAGATCGTGTTCCCCGACGGCGACCAACTTCGGCAGCGCCGCGGCCGCCAGCAGCTGCCGCAGGTCGGGGGTGTGCTGCATGAGGCCGATGATGTCGACCACCGAGGCGCGGCGCGTATACGCGAAACGGCTTTTCACAAAGCGCAGGCGCTTGGGCGCCACCCTTGCGACATTGCTGCGGATGCCCCAGATCATCAAGGCGGTGCCCACCCGGCCGTTGACCCAGCCGCTGAACCAGCCGATGAACCGCACTCCGCGGAAGCACTGCCCGGGTTCCGGCGGGCAGCTGATCAAGGTCAGGCTCCGGAACTTCTCGGGCCGCTGCTGGAAAGCCAACTGGGCGACGGTGGCCGCGAACGAGTAGCCCACGACGTGTGCGTCGCCTTCGCCGGCGTCGAGCATGGCGATGAGGTCGTCACGGAAGAGTTCGTAGTCGTAATGGGGCCGCGGCGGGTCCAGGTTTTCCGGGCCCGCCTGGGCGGATTCGTACTGCCCCGCAATGTCGCAGCTGAGGACGAAGTAGCCGGCCGCGGCAAGCTCGGGCAGCATGAGGACGAAATCTTCCTTGGAGCCGGTCGCACCCGGAATGAGCAGGACGCGGGTATGCTCTGGATCGCCGCTGGCAATGGTCGCCAGGGTACCGCTGGGCGCCTGAAACTCCCCGCGTACCACGCCTTCCGGCAGGACGGACCAGTCGAAGTCCGGCAGCCCGGCGTCCCGGCGGGCGGCATCATCCACCAGCCCCGAACCGAAGCCCTCGGGCTCGGGAACCGGGGTGCCCTGCGCGTTCCTGCCGGCAGAAACCATGCCCCTAACATAACCCCCTGGCCCACGGCGGATCTGCAGGGGATCTGCGGGGACCTGCCGCAACCGGTAGGCGGCGTCCGCCCGGCGCGAATAAAAAGCCAGCGGGCCGCGGATCATCCGGCCAGAGCGCCGGCGGACTTTGCCGGCGAGAGTGGGGCGTCCACCAGCCGCACCGTTCCGGCGGATCCGTCCACGGTCACTCTCTGCCCGGTCCGCAGAAGGGTGGTCGCGTCCGGCACGCCCACCACGGCCGGGATGCCGTACTCGCGGGCCACCACGGCCCCGTGCGAGATCACCCCGCCCATCTCCATCACCAGGGCGCCGGCGGTCATGAACAGCGGCGTCCAGCCCGGGTCGGTGGACGGCGCCACGAGGATTTCCCCGGGCTCGAGGTGGGCGCCCACCGGATCCAGGATGACCCGCACGGTTCCGGTGGCGCTGCCGGCCGACGCCGGTGTCCCGGCGAGGGCATCGGAAGCCGGGGACTTCGCCATCACCGCGGCCTCGACGTCCGTGCCGTCGGAGAGCAGGATCCGCGGAATCCGGCGGCGGCGCAGTTCGACGTCGTAAAGCCTGCGGCGGTCCGCCACAATGCCTTTGAGGTCGGCGCCCCGCAACCCCACGCGGACCTCGTCGAACTCCAGGAAATACACGTCGTCGGGGGCGGCGATAGAACCCGAGCGGGCCAGTTCGGCGCCGATCTCGGTGAACTGGCGGCGCATCTCCGCGAGCGTGAGGACGATGTAGAACTTCGGGAGTTCGCGCAGCCCTGACAGCTGCCGGGTCCGGCGCAGGCACAACTCCACCGCCCTGGCCCGGAGCCGGCCCCGCGCCGCCCGGGTCCGTTCCACGAGGTCCCGGATCCTGGCCTCCGCGTGTTCCTCCGCGCGGGCAAACTGCCGGTCGGGGGCCTGCTCTGGGTCCTCCACACGGAGGTAGTTCGAGATCATGCCGAGGATATGGTCCGGCTTCTCCGACCAGCGCGGCATGCCAAGGTCAATCTCGGCCACGGCACGGTGGCCGTAGCGGTCCAGGAACGCGCCCAGTCCGGTCTGCGCCACCGGGGGAAGGGTGCCGGCCGCGTACATGGCGGCCAGTTCTCCGGGACTGTGTGCCAGGAAGACCTCGCGGGACGCGGCATTCGCGCCGATGGTGACGGCCAGTTGCCAGAGTTCAAGGTCCATCTCCGTGGTGACGTTGTTCGGCAGCCCCCGCAGCACCGCCTCGAGTTCCCGCGGCTCAGCAATGCCTCGCAACAGGCTGCGGGCGACGGCCAGCATGAGATACCCGACAGAAGGCCCCGGCAGTGTGACCAGCATCAGTTCGTCCACTGTGCGGTCCAGGACGTGCTCGGCGTGATCGAGCCGGCCAAAGACGGTAGCCGGCTCCGGCAGGACCATCTCCTTCTCGAGGCGCCTTCCGTAGTCGAACGCGCGGCGCAGTTCCGCTGCCGGCCGCACCGCGGCCCGCAGCATGGCCGGAATGATCCGAACCAGAAGGGACACGTTGTCCATGGTGTTCGCGCCGCCTGCTGGGACCCGGCCTGCCTCCGGCTGCGCGGCCGGCGCTGCCGCGGCGCCGGGACGCCTCCGCCGCGGCGGCCTCTCGCGCAGGCCGAACCGTGGATCCTCCAGCAGCGACGGGAAAACCGCGGCTGACCTCCCGTCGGCCAGCGGGAGCATCCGCAGCAGGTAGCGGCGGCCGTATTTGTTGTGGACAAACGGCGTCATGTCCACATACATCCGCAGCCCCGGGTTGATGAACTGCCACAGCCCCTTGCGGTTCCGCATTGAGCCCAGCACATAGAGCCCGATGGGGGTCAGCGGCCGTGTCAGGCCCTGGAGCAGGGTGCCGCACAGGTACACGCGGGTGTCCGTGGGGGTGCGTGTCTCCGCGCCAACAGGTTCGGCGGCAGCCGGGTCCGGCAACGGATACAACGTGGTGATGGGCCGCGACTGCGTCACCCAGATTTTGCCGTCAGCGTCGATCACCCATTCCACATCCTGCGGGGCACCGAACAGCCGTTGGATGGTATCGCCCAGCGCCGAGAGTTCGCGGATCCGGGCATCGTCCAGGGCCGCCGGCCGGCCTGCCGGGGGCCGCTCCGGGGAGCGGAGCAGGACACGTCCCGTCGCCGTATCCACGACGAAATGGTCCGGGTTCACACTGCCGGAGACCACCGCCTGGCCCGGCCCGGCGCTAGCATCGATGACCGTTTCGGTCCGGGTGCCCGTGACGGGATTGGCGGTGAACAGGACACCGGCTGCGGCGGCTGCGATGACGTCCTGGACGACGACGGCGAGTCCGACCTCGCGGTGGCTGATCCCGTTGGCGGTTCGGTAGGCCACCGCCCGTTCGGTCCAGAGGGACGCCCAGCAGCGACGGACCGACTCGACCACGGCGTCGGCTCCGGAGATGTTGAGGAAGGAATCCTGCAGTCCGGCGAAGCTGGCGAACGGCAGGTCCTCGGCCGTGGCGGAGGACCTGACCGCCACGGCGGCGCCGGGTCCGAGGGCGGCGTACGCGGCGCGGACGGCACTATCCACATCGGCGGGAATCGGCGCGGTCACGATCAGTTCCCGCGCTTGCCTGGCCAGTTCGCGCAGGTCCGCCGGGGGGTGCTCTTCGGCGCGGGCCAAAGCGGGGTGGGCCGCGCCGGACTGCGCCGGCCCCGGCTGCGCCGCGTCGAGCCGGGCCGCGAGTGCCTCGAGCCCGGCCGGGGCCGCCTTCCAGTAGGCGGTGGTGGTCAGGCAAAAGCCGCGCGGCACGGGGAACCCGGCCGCCGTGAGCCTGCCGAGGTTCACGGCCTTGCCGCCCGCGAGCGGCAGGGGAGCGGAGCCCAGTTCACTGAGATCCATGACGAGACTTTCCGGCGCCCCGCCCTCTGCAGAACCCATTTCCCTGCTCCCACGTCCGGTTCGCGTATTCAACTAAGGCCGCGTGCGGGCTTGTGCCCGGCGGCGGGATCCCTCTGCCCAGCGATGCAGCGGGGCTACTGGCCGGCGTCGGCCTCGCCGGTGTCCTCCCACATCACATCGAGATTGCGGAAGACCGGCGGACCGTCGCACAATGCGGCCATCTGAGCGGCGAATTCGGAGGTCTCAGGCCGGTTGGAGTTCTCCATGGCCGACTCGTAAGAGTCGAACTCAACGATCGTGAGGTACGTTCCGGGCCGGTCGCGATCGGCCGTGGCCACGATGCGTCCGAACGTCGGGGCCGTGGAACCCTCGGTTCTCGAGGGCCGGCCGAGCTGTTCGATCTCCTCGATGCGGGACGACTGGAATTCGATGATCTGCACAAACCTTGCCATGATGGCTCCTCGACGGCGGCGGATGCTGATGGGCATCACGCTAGACCCTCGCCCTTGCGGGTGCAAGGGCGAGGGCAAGCGGCCGCGGGCGGCGCGGCGCCGCCGCCGTCGGGAGTCCGGCTATGGAGTCAGCAGGACCTTGATGGCGCGCCGTTCGTCCATGGCGCGGTAGGCCTCGGGGGCCTCTTCAAGGGGCATGACCGAGTCGAACACCCGGCCCGGATTGATGGTGCCGGCGAGAACGTCGGCCAGCAGTTCCGGGATGTACGTCCGGGCCGGGGCCATGCCGCCGCCGATCGAGATGTTGGTGTCGAACAGGAAGCGCAGCGGGGCCTCCGCGCCGCCGGTGGGGACGCCGACAAAGCCGAGGGCGCCGCCCGGACGGACGCTGTGCAGCGCCTGGTCCATGGATTCCTTGGTCCCGACGCACTCCAGCACGGAGTCGGCCAGGACACCGCCGAGCAGTTCGCGGACCTTGGCCACGCCGTCGTCGCCACGTTCGGCCACGATGTCCGTGGCCCCGAATTCGCGGGCGATGGCCTGCCGGTCGGCGTGCCGGGACATCGCGATGATCCGTTCCGCGCCCAGGCGCTTGGCGGCGAGGACACCGCAAAGCCCGACGGCACCGTCGCCGACCACCACCACGGTCCGGCCCGGGCCGACCTTGGCCGCGAGGGCCGCGTGGTGGCCGGTGGCCATGACGTCGGAAAGCGTGAGCAGGCTGGCACGGAGGGCGTCGTCAGGATCCGTGACGCCCTGAACCTTGACCAGCGTGGACTCGGCGAGCGGGACGCGGACCGCCTGGCCCTGGCCGCCGTCGATGCCCAAGCCGGCGTCGTCCTTGCCGCCCCAGCCGGCCAGGTGGTCGCAGGCGACCGTGACGCCGTCGAGGCACTGGGGGCACTTGCCGCAGCTGACCACGAAGGGCGCGATCACGAAGTCGCCGACGGCGAGCTCAGTGACGTCCTCGCCGATGCTTTCGACCGTCCCGATGAACTCGTGTCCGATTGCGGACGGCTTGTGGGTGGGCTTGACCCCGCGGTAGGGCCACAGATCCGAGCCGCAGACGCAGGAGGCCGTGACCTTCACAACGACGTCGGTGGGCAGCTGGACCGTGGGGTACTCGCGGTCTTCGACGCGGATGTCGCCGGGACCGTGGATGATGGTGGCGCGCATGGGGGCTCCTCGCATGGTGGTGGGTGGGCTGGGTCCGAGTTTAGTCGTCCCGGGGCGCCGAGGCTCCCCCGGGGCCGAGCAGCCGGACAATCCTGTCGCGGACCCGCAGCTCAGAAGCGGATTCGTGATTGAACAGGATCCGGTAGATCACCGGCGCCACCACGACGTCGATGATCTCCCGCGCCGCCGGCGCGGCTTCTCCGCGGGCCCGGGCGAGGTCCCGGATCTCCTCGACATGGCCCTGCATGAGGGCGAAGTAATCCCGGGTCACCGCGCCGTCGGCGAGCATGTCCCGCAGCACCTGGCGGCCGAGCGGCGAGGAAAACTCCTCGACGTAGGGCTCGAACCAGGCTTCCATGTCCCCTCTCAACGATCCGGTGTCCTCCACCTGCTCGGGCAGCATCCGGTTGGAGGCGACTGCGGCGAGCAGCCGCTGCAGATCACCCCAGCGCCGGTAGATCGTGGACGAGTTCACGCCCGCGCGTTCAGCCACCAAGGGCACCGAAAGGCCCGTGCGGTCCCCGCCGTTCTCCTCCAGCAGGGACCGGACTGCCTGGTGGACCGCCTGCTGGACCCGGGCGCTGCGGCCGCCGGGCCGTGGTGTCGCTGTAGCCATCATCACACCATGTTAATGCAGATTCTTCGCTTTAGTGCGGGTTTCGAATGCTAGCCTCTTAATGCACAGATTGTGCTTTTAGTAGGTTGGGAAGAGCATTGAAGAACATCCGCACCGCGTTCTGGCTGCACGCGGCCCTCCTGACGGTTTTCATCGGGGCCTCCTCGGCCCCGTCGCCGCTGTATGAGTTTTATGCCCGGGAGTGGGGCCTTGGCTCGGCGGCCGTGACGGTCGTGTTTGCCGTCTACGCCGTGGCGGTGCTGCTGACGCTGCTGATTGTGGGCTCACTGGCGGACCACGTGGGGACCCGCCCGGTCCTCCTGGGGGCGGTGGGGCTGCAGGTCGCGGCCATGATGACGTTCGCGTTTGCTCCCGGACCGGAAGTCCTCATTGCAGCCCGGGCCCTGCAGGGAATTGCCACGGGAGCGGCCATGGGTGCCGCCGGGGCGGCGCTGCTTGCCTTCGAAGGCGCCGCCCGGCGCGGCCGGGGATCCCTGGTGAACAGCGCGGCCTCCCCGGTGGGGCTGTCCGTCGGGGCGCTTGGCTCGGCGTCGCTGGTCAGTTTCCTGCCCGAGCCCACCAAGGCCGTGTACTTCGTCGTGGCCGTGCTCCTCCTCGGCCTGGGGGCCACCTTGCTGTGGATGCCCAGCGCGGGCCGCAAGGCGCCGGGGGCGGTCCGCTCCCTGGTCCCGGAGGCGAGGATTCCGCTGGCGGCCCGGCGTACCATGGCCGCCACCATGCCGGTCGCGGCGGCGACCTGGGCGCTTGCCGGTTTCTACCTCTCACTGGGCCCGGTGCTGGCGCACGCCATGACAAAGAACGGCTCGGTCCTGGTCGGCGGCCTGGCGCTTTTTGCGCTCTTCGTGCCCGGTGCGTTGGCCATCCTGGTGGTCCGGCGCTGGTCGGACCGGAACACGCTGCTCACCGGTGTCATTGCGTTGATTTCGGGGATTCTGGTCACGGTGCTGGCGGTCCAACTGGGCTCCGCGCCGCTGTACTTCGCCGGCACGGCCGTGGCCGGGGTCGGGTTCGGCAGCGGCTACTTCGGCGCGATGCGCATGACCCTTCCCCTGTGCGATCCGAACGAGCGCATCGGCATGCTTTCCAGCATCTACGTCATCTGCTACCTCGGCTTCAGCGTCCCGGCCGTGGCGGCGGGCCTGCTGGTGCCGGTCGCCGGAATGAAGAACACCACGCTGATCTACGGGGTGGCCCTTGTGCTTGCCGCCGTCCCTGCCCTTGTATTGATCGCCAAGGGCACCCGCACAAACCGCTCTAACCTGGCCGTTGCTTCGGCAGCAGCCTCCTGAAAGGAATCGACATGACCTACACGCTCCCCGTCAACTTCGCGGACCGGCCCATCACCGTCATTGGCGGCGGGACCCTGGGCCGCCGGATCGCCTTGATGCTTTCACTCCAGGGTGCCGAGGTGCGTGTCTATGACACGGACCTCGGCGTGGCCAAAGCCGCCGTCGAGTACATCGCAACGCAGCGCCACCGCGCCGTGGAGGAGCTTGGCGGCAACCCGGCGGTCCGGCTCGCGGCCAAGGACGATCTCCCCGGGGCCCTCCGGGATTCCTGGCTCGTGGTCGAGGCGGTCCCCGAGAAGCTTGGCCTCAAGCAGGCGCTCTTCGCTGACCTGGACCAGCTCGCGGCCCCGGACGCCATACTGGCCAGCAATTCTTCCTCGTTTCCCTCCGCCGAATTCATCGGAGGCGTGAGCAGCCCGGAACGGGTCCTGAACATGCATTTCTACATGCCCCCGGCGGTCCGTTCGGTGGAGCTGATGTCCAGCGGACACACCGATCCGCAGATCATGGAGCTGCTCATGGCCGAGCTGCCGAAGTACGCTCTGATGCCGCACCTGGTGCGCAAGCAGAGTACCGGCTTCATCTTCAACAGGATCTGGGCGGCGATCAAGCGCGAATCGCTGCTGGTCGTGGCCGAGGGCGTGGCGGAGCCCCGCGACGTGGACGCGTTGTTCGCCGACGTCTTCAAGTCCGAAACCACGCCGTTCCGCTTTATGGACGAGGTGGGCCTGGATGTGGTGCTCGACATCGAGAACCACTACTGCGAGGTGGCCGGCGTGGAGAACAAGTCTGCCCCCATGCTCCAGGAGTTCATCGCCAAGGGCTGGCTCGGGGTCAAGAGCGGCCGCGGCTTCTACAACGACTACACCTGAGGCCTGCCGTCCGTCCCACCCCACCCCTAGCAACGCGGGGTCAGATCGCGCCCATAAAGACCCCCGGAATGGGCCGGATCTGACCCCGCGTTGCTTGTCCTAGACCGCTTCGAGGACGCTGACGTAGTTGGCGATGCCCACGCCGCCCATGTTCTGCACCGCGGCCCGGCGGGGGCTGGCCAGCTGCATGGCGCCTGCCGTGCCGGTGAGCTGCATGGCGGCGATGACGTGCTGGGAGACGCCCGTGGCGCCGACCGGGTGGCCCTTGGCCTTGAGCCCGCCGGAGACGTTAACCGGGAGCCTGCCGTCCTTAAAGACCCAGCCTTCCTCGAGGGCCCGGGCGCCCTGGCCGCGTTCGGTCAGTCCCATGGCCTCGTACATCAGCAGCTCGGCGATGGTGAAGCAGTCGTGGACTTCCGCGAAGTCCAGATCCTCCAGCCCGACGCCGGCCATCACCAGGGCGCGCTGCCAGGAAGCCCGCGTGGCGGCGAACTCGGTGGGGTCACGGCGCTCTGCCGGGAAGAAATCGTTCGCCTGGCCGAAGCCAGCGAGCCGTACCGGGGCGGTGGCACCGCCGGTGGGGGCGACGCTGAGGACGACGGCGGCGGCGCCGTCGGACACGGGGGAGCAGTCGGTGCGGCGCAGCGGGTCCGCGACCATCGGGTTTTTGTCCGAGACGGTGCGGCAGAAGTCCTCGCCGAGGTCCTTGCGGAGCTGGGCGTAGGGGTTGTCCACGCCGTTGCGGTGGTTCTTGGCCGCGATGGTGCCCAGGACGTCGCCGAGTCTTCCGTTGCCGTCCCCGTAACGCTTGCCGTAGTGTTTCGCGACCTCGGCAAAAAGTCCGGTGAACCCGGTGGTGGAGGCCTTGCCGGCCATGTCGTAGTCCGCGCCGAGCAGGGCAGCGCCCACGACGTCGGCCCCGGCGTGGGTCATCTTTTCGGCGCCGATCACCAGCACGGTCTTCGCGGTGCCGGCCAGCAGGGACTTGGTGCCCTGCTGGAACGCGGCCGAGCCGGAGGCGCAGGCGTTCTCGACCCTGGTGGAGGGGACGTTGGCCAGCTGGTCCGAGACCTGCAGCGCCAGGGAGGACGGGAAGGCCAGCGGCATCATGCCCGAGTTGAACTGGCCAAGGTAAATCTCGTCGATCTGGCCGGGTTCGATCCCTGCGTTGCCGATCGCCTCGGTGGCGACCTGCACGATCAGGGACTCGAGGGTCTCCTCCGTGAGTTTGCCGAAGCGGCTGTGGCCCCAGCCGGTGAGCAGGACGTCCTTGCCGAACTGGTCTTTGAGGCTCATGCCGTTGCTCCTTCGAGTTCGAGCGCGACGTCGAAGTCGGCTTCGGTCTTAGCGCGGATTTCCTCCACGGTGACGCCGGGGGCGAGGCGGGTGAGCGTGAGCCGCCGGCCGCCGTCTGTTTCGTGTTCATGCTTCACAAGGTCAAACACGGCGAGGTCGCTGATGATCCGGTCCACGCAGCTGAGTCCGGTGAGCGGCAGGGTGCATTCCTTGACGATCTTGGCGGTACCGTCCTTGGCGTTGTGCTCCGTGAGGACCACGACGCGCGGGGTGCCGGCCACGAGGTCCATGGCGCCGCCCATGCCCTTGACCATCTTGCCGGGGATGGTCCAGTTGGCGAGGTCGCCGTTTCCGGAGACCTGCATGGCGCCCAGGATCGCGACCTTCACGTGGCCGCCGCGGATCATGCCGAAGGACGTGGCGGAGTCGAAGATGCTGCCGCCGGGCAGCACGGTCACGGTCTGCTTGCCGGCGTTGATGAGGTCAGCGTCTTCCTCGCCCTCGTAGGGGAACGGGCCCATGCCGAGCAGCCCGTTCTCGCTCTGCAGGACCACGCGGACGCCGTCGGGCAGGTTGTTGGCCACCAGCGTGGGGATGCCGATGCCCAGGTTGACGTAGTCGCCGTCGTTCAGTTCTTCGGCCGCGATCGCAGCCATCTCATCTCGGGTCCAAGCCATGGGGTACTCCTCGGAAAAGTTCGGGCGCCAGGGTCGGGGCGCTCAGGAATGTGGGGGGACAGGATTCGTGAAGCGGATACGTTCAGGCCGGCACTGCCGCGCCCGCGGCCTCGGCGGGGCGCGGGCGGACGGTCCGCTGTTCGATGTCCTTCACGCGGCCGCTGGCCTGGACCACGCGCTGCACGAACACGCCGGGGGTGATGATGTGGTTCGGGTCCAGCTGGCCGGGCTCCACGATGACTTCGGCTTCGGCGACCGTCACGACGCCGGCGGTCGCCACCACCGGGTTGAAGTTCTGGGCGGTGTAGCGGTAGATCAGGTTGCCGTCGGTGTCGGCGGTGTGGGCATGCACGAGTGCGACATCGGCCTTGATGGCGCGTTCCTGGACATAGGTCTCGCCGTCGAACTCGGCCAGCGGCTTGCCTTCGGCCACGAGGGTGCCCACCCCGGTCTTTGTGTAGAACGCCGGGATGCCGGCTCCGCCGGCGCGCAGGCGCTCCGCGAGGGTGCCCTGCGGGGTGAACTCCACCTCCAGCTGGCCGGCGAGGTACTGCTCGGCGAACAGCTTGTTCTCCCCGACATAGGAGGCGACGACCTTGCGGACCTGACCGCCTTCGATCAGCACGCCGAGGCCCTTGCCGTCCACGCCCATGTTGTTGGATACCACCGTCAGGTCCTTCACCCCGGAGTCCCGCACGGCCTCGATCAGGTCAGCGGGGATCCCGCTCAGGCCGAAACCGCCGACGGCGAGCGTCATGCCGTCCCGCAGCACGTCCTGCAGTGCGGCTGCCGCCCCGGATTTCACCTTTGACATTGCATCTCCTCATTGAGCTCTTCTTGCTGTCCCGGCAATCCACTTTATGGACCCCGCATCTGAAGAAGGAGCCTAGGGTGTGGCGCAGGGCACTGTCAATGCAGAAAACTACCGCCAAATCGCGGATGTTTACAGTGTGGACGCTATGCTGGGACGTGTCCACAATATGGATACCAGATACATTTCGGAGTATTGTCCGAGGCGGAATGAGGCAAAGATGAACGCGACACCGGTCCAGGGCGCGCAGGTGGTCAGCCGGGTTGCCGCCCTGCTGCGGATGGTCGGCCGGAAACCGGAGGGCTGTCCGCTCGTGGAGCTGGTGCGCGAATCGGGGCTGACGCGCCCCACGGTGCACCGGCTGCTCAGCTCCCTGGCGGCGGAGGGGCTGCTGGATCAGGACCCGGGCAGCGGCCATTGGGTCCTCGGTCCCGAGGTCCTGCTCCTGGGCTCCGTCGCATCGGCCCGCTTTCCGCTGGAGGACATCGCCAGGCCGAGCCTCCGCCGCCTCGCCGAAGAGACCGGCGAGAGCGCGTTCTTCTCCATCCGCCGCGGGAACGAGACCGTGTGCCTGCTCCGGGAGGAAGGCAGCTTCCCGGTCCGCTCCTTCGTGCTGCACGAGGGAGTCCGGTTCCCGCTCGGCGTCGCCTCGGCCGGCACCGCCATCATGGCGTTCCTGCCGCCGGAAGAGCAGGAAGAACTGCTCGCGGACTGGGCGGCCCACGCCGGGAGCTTTGCGGACGCGCACACGGAAGCCCTGGTCCGCGAGAACCTGGAAGCAACGCGGCAGGCCGGCTATTCGGTCAACCCGGGGCTGGTGCTCGAGGGCAGCTGGGGGATGGGAGCCGCGGTCTTTGACCAGCGGGGGCGCCCGGCCTGGGCCTTGTCCCTGACCGGCATCGAGCCGCGCTTCCGGGAAGACCGTCGGCCGCTGCTGGGGCGGCTGCTCATGGATGAGGCCCACCGGATCTCCACGCAGCTGCAGGGAACTGCGGGCGCCGTTTAGAACCTTGGCGGGCGCCCTTTAGCGGGTTCCCTTTGGCGGGCGCCCTTAGCGGGTTCCCTTTGGCGTGCGCCCTTAGCGGGTCCCCCGCCGCGGGCGGCCGGTCGCGGATCCGGCTATTTCCACCAGGTGTCGAAAATCGTCACCGGCACCGTGCGCTTGTGGCGGGTCCGCAGATACATCCCCTCAATCCGCTCGGCAACCGCATCCGGGACCTCACGGCCCTCAAGGTAGTCATCGATCAGGTCATAGCCCAA
The DNA here is from genome assembly GCF_003634095.1 of Arthrobacter oryzae. Classification (GTDB taxonomy): domain Bacteria; phylum Actinomycetota; class Actinomycetes; order Actinomycetales; family Micrococcaceae; genus Arthrobacter; species Arthrobacter oryzae. The sequence continues at coordinate 20,111 of NZ_RBIR01000003.1, read as the reverse complement.
GCCGAGTTCGTCTTCGTCGGTGCGGCCGGGCTTGCCGTCCAGGAGATCCGCCGTCGGGATCTTTTCCCAGATCCGCGCGGGCGCGCCGAGTTCGGCAAGCAGGGCACGGTTCTGGCGCTTGTTGAGGCCGAACAGCGGCAGGATGTCCGCGCCGCCGTCGCCGAATTTGGTGAAAAAGCCGGTGACGGATTCGGCGCCGTGATCCGTGCCGATCACCAGGTAGTTGTGCTCTCCGGCCAAGGCGTACTGGGCGATCATCCGGGTCCGGGCCTTGGTGTTGCCCTTATGGAAATCTGAGATCTCCGCGCCAACCGTCTTTTGGAACTCGTCCTCAAAGCCGTCCACCGCCGCCGAGATATTGAACGTCCATTCGGTCTTGGCGCGCACAAAGTCCAGGGCCGCCTGGGCGTCGTCCTCGTCGTGCTGGACGTCGTAGGGGAGCCGGACGGCCACGAAATTCGCCTCGACGCCCTCGGCCTCGAGCTCCTCGACGGCCAACTGGGCCAGCCGCCCGGCCAGGGAAGAGTCCAGGCCGCCCGAGATGCCCAGGACAAAACCCTTGGTGTGGGTCGCCGTCAGGTATTCCTTGAGGAACGTCACGCGCTTGCGCACCTCCCCGGCGGGGTCGATCCGGGGCTGCACGCCCATTTCCTCGATGATCTTCGCCTGGAGTTCACGCATGCCTCACAGCCTAGCCAGCGGTGTCAACAACGCTCAACTGTTGCGGCCCCGCCGGGCAGGCGGGCGGGTGCGGGCGGGTGCGGGCGGCTCGGTGGGCGTCCGACGTCGGCTTTGCGCGGCGATTCGCGACTGGCGCCACGATTTCGGGCGGCCGCTACGCGGATCCCCGCCGCGCAGGTCCGGACCCGCCGCGCAGGTCCGAAGGCGCCGCGAAAACCACCGCAGCGGCGGCTCGGCCCGCGGAGCCCCGGACTGATCGCTGCAGCGTCAGTGTGCCGGTCTATTGCGCCTGTTGATTGCGCGTGTTTTTCCCCTGCCCTACACCTTTGGAGCGGGGCCGGTGGAACCGCGCACGGTCAAATGGGTGGGCATGACGGAGCGGCTGCGTCGTCCGCCGCCGGCCAGGGGATTCAACCGGGCCAGCAGCATGGACACGGCCACCCTGCCGGCCTGTTCGATCGGGGAGGCCATGGTGGTCAGGGGCGGATTGCAGAAGTCGGCACCGAAGATGTCATCGCATCCCACAATGCTCATGTCCTCGGGGACGCGGATCCCGCGCGCACTAAGCCGCTGGAGCATGCCGATGGCGATGAGGTCGTTGAAGGCGATGCAGGCGCTCACCCCGCTGTGCACGGCGGCATCCGCGGCGGCCGCACCGGACTGGGTGGTGGGGGCGAAGGGGCCGAGCCGGTGGGCTTCCACTCCGCGGGCCTCGGCCGCCGCGGCTAGGGCGGTCCACCGCCGCTCGCTGGATTGTGACGTCGCGGGACCAGCCACGTAGGCCACCCGGGTGTGTCCCAATGAGATCAGATGGTCCAGCGCCTGGCTGGTGGCGGACGGCGTGTCGATGATGACGGCCGGCACCCCGGGGACGTCGCGATTGACGGCAACAATGGGGATCTTGGCCGCCGCCGCCAGCAGGACGTCGTCGCTAAGCCTGGAGGCGGCCACGATGATTCCGTCTGCCCCCTTGCGCAGCTGCTCCATGGCGCTGGCTTCCACCTCGTCGGACTCCTCCGTGTCCACCAGCAGCTGGGTGTAGCCGGCCGCCTTGAGCTGGAGCTGTGTGCCTCGGATGAGATCGAAGTAAAAGGGGTTGGTGATATCCGGCACCAGAACCCCCACTGCGCCGGTGCGGCCGGAACTCAGCGCCTTGGCCTGGCTGTTGGGCGTGTAGTTGAGCCTGGCGGCCGCCTCCTCGATGCGCGCACGGGTCCGCACGTTCACCCGCTCGGGCGTCGAGAGCGCCCGGGAAACAGTGGAGGCCGCCACGCCGCAGAAGGCCGCGATGTCGTGGATAGTGGCCGGCCGCTCGGCCTGGTCCGGTCGGATCGACACGGGGCTCCTCTCTGAGCAAATATCTCGGGGCGATGTCTGTGAGCCTAGCGATCTCGGCCGGGACCCCGGGCGGGTGGGACAGCCTGTCGGTAACCGCCGGGCCGTATCGGCACGAGCCCCTTAGAAAAGTGTCGGGTGGGCCCCGCCACATTGGTGGCGTGAACAAAGACTGGCATAGTTGCAAACTTTTGGCAATCGGTTGTCAGTCACATGTGACGCGACTAGACTCGCCCCAAGAACATCTATGTGAACTGACTCACCCGCCCGGGCGGCGGGACACCTGAAACGGGAGCCTGCATTTGACAACAGCGTCAGCACCAACAACCTTCACCCTTTCCGGCTTTGGCGACGAAGTTGATCCCAATCCCGAGATCCAAGCGGCAGTACTGCTGGCGATCGGCGCCAAGCACATCGAGGTGCGCAGTGCCTGGGGGGCCAATGTTTCCGAGCTCTCCGCGGAACAGCTCGTCGAACTCAAGGCTGTTCTGGACGACAAGGGCCTGGCGGTCTCGGCCATCGCCAGCCCGATCGGCAAGGTCGATGTCTCCCTCCCGGTGGAGCATGAAGTGCAGCGGTTGCGCCGGATCATTGAGGCCGCCGGGACACTCGACACCAAATACATCCGCATCTTCTCCTTCTACCGGGCCGAGGCCCAGAGCCAGGAACAGATCCGTGGGGACGTTATGACCCGCATGACGGCACTGGCAGCCCTCGCCGCGGAGTCCGGCGTCGTGCTGCTTCATGAAAATGAAAAGGGCATCTATGGCGATACCCCCGAGCGCGTATTGGACATCATGAAGACTGTCGATTCGCCGTCACTGCGCATTGCCTGGGACAACGCCAACTTCGTCCAGGTCGGCGTCAAGCCCTATACCGACGGCTATGCCATGCTGCGCCCCTACCTGGAGTATTTCCAGGTCAAAGATGCGCTGGCGGCCACCGGCGAGGTGGTTCCGGCCGGGTACGGCGACGGCGAATTGAACGAAACCATTGCCGCGCTGAAGGCCGACGGCTACACGGGCTTCGCCTCCCTGGAGCCGCATCTGGCCAGCGCGCATGAACTTGGCGGGTTCTCCGGTCCGGTTGCCTTCGGTTCCGCGGCCCGGGCCTTCGCCGAGCTGGCCACAAAGAACCAGATCGACCTTATCTAGCACAGCTGCGCTAGATGGGGAATTGGGCAGGGAATCAGTCGTTGACCCCAGCGCGGCGCTAGAGACCTAGGCAGTAGACAATCAGGGAGCTCCGGATGATTAAGGCAGCAATTATCGGCTGCGGCGACGTGTCGATCGTTCACTTTGAAGCGCTTGCGGGAATGGGCGACGCCGAACTGGTGGCGGTCTGCGACACGGACCCCGGTCGCCGTGCCGCGGCGCAGAAGGCCCGCGGAGTTCCCGGCTTCGAGGACTACCGCGACATGCTGGAGGCGACCGCCCCGGACGTCGTGCATATCACCACCCCGCACCACGAACACGCGGCGATCGCCATCGACTGCCTGCGCCGCGGCGTCAACGTGGTGCTCGAAAAGCCGCTGGCGCACACACTGGCCGAGGGGGAGAGGCTGCAGGCCGCCGCCGCCGAAAGCACGGCACGGATTGGGCTCTGCTTTCAAAACCGCTACAACGCCCCCGTACAGGAAATGCGACGACTCCTGGACTCCGGCGGGCTGGGCAAGGTGCTCGGAGCCTCGGCCACTGTCATGTGGCACCGCAATGCCGACTACTACCTGGACCGGCCGTGGCGCGGAAGCTGGGGCGGAGGCGGTGGTGGCCTGATGATGAACCAGGCCATCCACACCGTGGACCTGCTGCAATGGTTAGTGGGAGACGTGGTTTCGCTCTCCGGCAGTGCCTCGACCCATGTGCTGGGAGACGCGATTGAGGTGGAGGATACGGCCGAGTTTGCCGCACTCCACAGCAACGGGGCGCGCAGCGTTTTTTATGCGACGCTGGCAAACGCGGTCAACGCTCCGGTCACCCTGAACATCAGCACCGAAAAGGCCGCGCTGGGTCTGAGTGGGGACCTGACGGTCACGTTCGACGACGGGCGCATCGAGGTGGTTCGCGAACGCGCCACCGGCTCAGGCGGCCGTTCCTACTGGGGTGTTTCGCATGCCCTGCTGATCGCCGATTTCTACGCCGGCCTGGCGCAACCTGGTCCGTTCTGGATCGACGCCGCCGAAGGGGCGAAGTCGCTGCGGATCGTGAAGGAACTGTACCGGCAGGCCTACCCCGGATCCGAGGAAAAAGTGTCCTAGGCCGGGGCGCTTCAGCGGCACGGCAGGGCGGCGGCGCCGCCGCCCTGCGGAGCTTTGGCTTGCAGTGACCGCCTGCGCTGGCTCTGCCGTGCCCTGCCGTGCCGCGCCCCGCCGAGTCGGGCCCTGCCGCGCCGCGAGAGCGTGCCTGGACGGATCCAAATGCGCCCTTGAACGGCTTAAAATCCCCGGAGTTCGGACCGCAAGGCACCCCAGGGCGCCGACTGCGCCTTAGGGTGCCCGGAACCGGATCCGAGCGCCCGCCAGCCTGCCCCCGGGCGGCGCCGTGCCGGCGTCGGGCGGTCCCCGGGCGCCCCGCCAGGCAACAATGCAGAAACTTTATGACAATCGGTTGCCAGATATGGCAACCCAACGTACGCTGAACCCACAAGCGGCCATGTGGCCCACGCCACAAGGCCGCCGCAAGCATCCGTCCCCACGGATCTCGTCAGGCGATAGGAGCCAACAATGAAGTTCGGTCCCCAGGCAGCAGCTGCTGCCCTCATACTCAGTGCGTCCCTCGCGCTGACCGCCTGTGGCGGAGGCGCTGCTGCCGGCGGCGCCGGCGCGGCGGCCACGTCCCTGACGCTGGGCACCATCCAGGACGTCCGGTCCTGGGACCCGGCCCAGGCCCACGTTGGTCACCTCCTCCAGCCGTATCAGGCGGTTTACGACACCCTGATCCTGCGCCAGCCCGATGGAAAGCTCAGCCCCATGCTGGCGACGGACTGGAAGTACAACGCGGCCAACACCAAGCTGACCGTGGACCTGCGAACGGACGTCACCTTCAGTGACGGCGCCAAGTTCGACGCCGAGGCTGCCAAGGCCAACATCGACCACTTCAAGAAGGCAAACGGCCCGCAGATGGCGCAGCTTTCCTCGGTCCAGGACGTGACCGTGGTGGATGCCGACACCATTGATATCAACCTCAGCGCCCCGGATCCCGGGCTGGAATACTTCCTCAGCCAGGCTGCCGGCCTGATGGGCAGCCCCAAGGCGCTCGGCACGGACGGCATCAAGACCGAACCTGTCGGCTCCGGCCCCTACGTCATGGACAAAGCGGCTTCCGTCAAGGATTCCCAGACGGTGTTCACGGCCCGCAAGGACTACTGGAACAAGGACCTGCAGAAGTTCCAGAAGCTGACTTTCAAGATCCTGACTGATCTCACAGCCCGCACCAACGCCCTGGTCTCCGGCCAGGTGGATGCGACCATTCTGGACCCCAAGAACGGCAAGCAGGCCGAGGGCGCCAAGATGAAGCTGGCCGCCAACGAGGTTGACTGGCAGGGCCTGCTCCTCCTGGACCGGGACGGTGCCAAGAACCCGGCGCTCAAGGACGTCAGGGTCCGCCAGGCGATTAACTACGCCTTCGACCGCAAGACCATCCTGGACCAGGTAATGCTGGGGCAGGGCACCCCGACGTCCCAGCCGTTCGGCAAGGCCAGCGGGGCCTGGACAGAACAGCTGGAGAACTACTACAGCTACGATCCGGCCAAGGCGAAGCAGCTCCTCAAGGAGGCCGGCTATGAAAACGGCGTCACCTTGGAAATCCCCAGTGTCCCCGGGTTCGAAACCCAGATTTCCGTGGTCCAGCAGCAGTTGGCGGACGTCGGCATCACCCTGAAGGTTGGCGCCGCGCTGACCAACACCTTCACGTCCGATGTGGCCGCGCAGAAGTACACCACCATGTACTTCTCCCTCTTCCAGGGTGAGCCGACGGTTGCCATCAACCAGATCGTCTCCACCAAGGCGCTCTACAACCCGTTCAAAAACGCGACGCCGGAACTGGATGCCAAGATCGGGGCCGTGCGCGCCGGCGGAGCCGATGCCGGCAAGCTGGCCCAGGAGGTCAACAAGTACGTGGTGGAGCAGGCGTGGTTCGCTCCGCTGTTCCGCGTCAACCAGATGTACTACCACAACGCCAAGGTGGATGTGACGCCGCAGATCCAGCAGGCCGTCCCGTCCATCTACAACTACTCGCCGGCCAAGTAGGACACCATGATCAGGTTCATTGCGAAACGGCTGGGCAGCGGGCTGGTGGTGCTGTTTGTGGTCTCGGCGTTCACCTTCTTCCTGCTGTACATTTCCAGCGGGAGCATCGCCAGGAACATCCTGGGGGACCAAGCCACCGCCGAGCAGGTGGCGCTGAAAGAACACGAGCTGGGGCTGGACCAGCCGCTGCTGGTCCGATACTTCGCGTGGGTGGTCGATGCCTTGAGCGGAAACCTCGGTGCCTCGTGGTTCACCTCCGAACCGGTGGCCAACTCCCTGGCCACCCGGATCCCGGTGACCATGACCATGGTCTTCGCCGCAATGATCCTGATCGCAATTTGTGCCGCACTCATTGGTGTCCTTGCCGCGGTCAAGCGTGGCTGGGTGGACCGGGTGGTCCAGGTTGGCGCCATCATCGGTGACTCCATTCCGGGGTTCGTGATCGGCGTCATCCTGGTCACCATCCTGGCCATCCAGCTGGGCCTCTTCCCGGCGACCAGCACCATTTCCCCGGATTCCGGGGCCGGTGCGTGGGTCTATTCCATGGCGCTTCCGGTGATCGCCTTGCTGATCAACGGCGTCACCGGAGGCGCGCAGCAGATCCGCAGCGCCGTCATCAAACAACTCGAACGGGACTATGTCCGCACCCTGCGCAGCCGCGGCATCGGGGAGCGCGAGATTTTGTTCAAGCACGTATTGCGCAGCGCTGCACCGGCCGGCCTGACCGTGCTGAGCCTGCAGCTGATCGGCATGCTGGGCGGCGTGGTGATCATCGAACAGATCTTTGCCCTCCCCGGCATGGGGCCGCTGGCGGTCGCTGCCACCGGCCAGTCGGATCTTCCGGTGGTGATGGGCGTCGTGATGTACACGGTGGTCGTCGTGATCGTGGTGAACCTGCTGGTGGACATTCTCAATGGCTGGCTCAACCCGAAAGTGCGTGTGTCATGAGCGATTCTGTAGAAACAGCGGCCGTTGCCGCCGCCACTTCTGCCGCCACCTCCGCTGCCGGGCAGAGCGGAACGGTGGTCCGCTCCACCGTCCTCCGGCGGCTGTTCAGGAACCCCCTGAGCCTCGTTGCCATGACCCTGCTGCTGGCGATCTCGCTCCTGGCCGTCCTGGCTCCGGTCCTGGCACCCTTCGATCAGAACTACGCCAACATTGCCAAGACGCTCGCCGCCCCGGACTCCGTGAACATCCTGGGCACGGACAGCGCCGGCCGCGATGTCTGGAGCCGTTTGTTGTTCGGTGCGCAGTTGACGCTGCTTTCGGCATTGCTCTGTGCGGGCGTGGCCATCGGCATCGGCCTGCCGGCCGGCCTGATCGCCGGCTATTACGCCGGCAAGTTCGAGGCCGTCTCCAACTGGGTGGTCAGCATCCTCATGAGCCTTCCCGGGCTGATCGTGCTGCTGACCATCCGGGCGGCCTTCGGCCCCTCGGTGTGGATTTCCATGATCGCCTTCGGCATCCTCATCAGCCCCTCCTATTTCCGGCTGACCCGCACGGCCGTCCAGTCCGTGCGCAACGAGCTGTACGTTGACGCTGCACGGGTTTCCGGGCTCTCGGACTTGAGCATCATCGCGCGCCACATCTTCTCCGTGGTCCGGGCACCCATCATCATCCAGACCGCCGCGATCGCCGGGGTGGCCATCGCCATCCAGTCCGGCCTGGAGTTCCTCGGCCTGGGCGATCCCACCAAGTCCACGTGGGGCGTCATGCTCTCCGAGGGCTTCAAAAACGTCTACCTGAACCCCACCCTGCTGTTCTGGCCGGCTCTGGCCATGGCGCTGACCATCGGCGGCCTGGTTCTCCTGGGCAACGCCATCCGCGACGCCCTCGAGGACGGCGAGAAGATCAAGCACCGCCGCGGCAAGGGTGCGGCCAAGGCAACGGCCCCGGCCGCAGGCGCCGCTAGAGGCACGGGCCAGCAGACGACGGCGGCGCCCGCCGCCGCGCGCCCGTCGCGGAAGTCGGTGGCCGCCGTCGTTCCCGGAACCGAGCACCACCTGATCAAGGTGACCAATCTCGGCGTCGGGTATCCCCAGGCGGACGGTTCCATCAAGAAGGCCGTTGACGACGTCTCCTTCCACGTGGACCGCGGCGAGATCCTGGGCATTGTCGGTGAATCGGGCTCGGGCAAGTCCCAGACCGCCTTCTCCATCCTGGGACTGCTGCCGGACAACGCCCGCATTGTGGCCGGCTCCATCCAGTTCGACGGGTGCTACACCGTTGCCCCGGGTGAGGACAGCGTCAACCAGGAGCGCCTGTCCAAACTGCGGGGCAAGCGGATTTCCTACATTCCGCAGGAGCCCATGAGCAACCTGGATCCTGCTTTCACTATCGGTTACCAGCTGGTCACGCCCATGGTGCGCGTCCTCGGGATCACCAAGGCCGAGGCCAGAAAGCGGGCCCTGAAGCTGCTCGCGGACGTCGGAATGGTCAACCCGGAACGGACGTTCGCCGCCTACCCGCACGAAGTCTCGGGAGGCATGGCCCAGCGCGTGCTCATCGCCGGAGCCATCAGTTGCGAGCCGGACCTGGTGATCGCCGACGAGCCCACCACAGCCCTGGACGTCACGGTGCAGGCGGACGTGCTGGACCTGCTGCGCGAGCTCCAGCAGCGGCTGAATATCGGTGTCATCCTGGTGACCCACAACTTCGGGGTGGTGGCGGACCTCTGCGACCGCGTCGCCGTCATGCAAGACGGCCGGCTCGTGGAGGAAGGACCTGTCCGCGAGATCCTCCGCAATCCGCGGGAACCCTACACACAGACGCTTCTGGCGTCGATGCTTGAAGGCAAGGAACCCATGTCCATGCTCGTTTCCACCCTGCAGAAGGAGCCCGTCGCATGAGCACCACCGAAAGCGCGCCGCTGCTGACCGTGGACAACCTGGCGGTCGAGTACCCCAGCAAGAAGTTCCGGGCCAGGCCCTTCCGCGCCCTGACGGACATCAACATCAGCATCGGCCGTGGCGAAACCCTCGGTTTGGTAGGGGAATCGGGGTCCGGAAAGACCACCCTGGGCCGCGCCATCCTGGGGCTGGCCCCGGTGACCGCCGGGACTATCAGCTTCGACGGCAAGGACATCAGCCACGCCACCCGCAGGGACCGGCGGGACCTGAGCCGGGATCTGCAGGTGGTCTTCCAGGACCCGTACACCTCGCTGAACCCTGCACTGGAGATCGGCGCCATCCTCGCCGAGCCGCTGGGCGTGCAGGGCATGGAACCCGCGGCCGCCAGGAAACGTGTGAAGGAACTGCTGGATCAGGTGGGCCTGCCCTCCGACGCCATCAACCGGCTGCCGCGCGAATTCAGCGGCGGGCAGCGCCAGCGCGTGGCGATCGCCCGCGCCCTGGCGCTCTCGCCCAAACTGATCGTCTGCGACGAGCCCGTCAGCGCGCTGGATCTCTCCACCCAGGCCCGGGTGCTGGACCTGTTCCTGCAGATCCAGAAGGACACCGGGGTGTCCTACCTCTTCGTCTCGCACGACCTCGACGTCGTCCGGCACATCAGCCACCGCGTCGCCGTGATGTACCACGGCGAGATCGTCGAACAAGGCCCGGCAGACGCCGTCACCACCGACCCCGACCACCCCTACACCCAGCGGCTGCTGCTCGCCTCGCCGGTCCCGGACCCGGACCGGCAGGAACAGCGCCGCGCGGACCGGCACCGCCTGCTCGAAGCGCAGCGGATGCAGCATGAACAAGCGGGTGCCCTCGCCTGAGGGCCCCGCAGCAAGCGGACACAACAGCAAGCGGACACAACAGCCGGCGCCCCATGGCGGCCCGGCAGGCAACGGAGGAAACAGCGTGACAACAACAGCCAGAATTGGCGTGCAGGCGATGATGCTGAAGGACAGCTTCGCCGAGGTCGGGGCGTTCGAGACGCTCCGGAAGGTCAACGCGATCGGCTACAACGCCGTCGAAATCTCCCAGATCCCCATGACACCGGAGAACGTGGCGGAACTGGACCGGGCGCAGACCGAGCTCGGCATGGACGTGGCTGCCCTCTCGGTGGCGATGGAAACCCCCAAGGGCATGCCCGGCGATTCGCTGAAGGACCACTTCGACAAGATCGTCGAGGACGCCCAGCGCCTGGACACGACGCTCCTGCGGATCGGCATGCTGCCGTTCCCGGCCATGAAATCGATCGACGCCGTGGTGGACTTCGCCAAGCGGGCCAACGACTACGCCGAGCGCCTGGCAACGCACGGGATCGGCCTCTACTACCACAACCACCACATCGAGTTCGCGAAGTTCGACGGCACCTCCATGCTGGACATCATCGCCGAGAACTCCCCGGCCATGGGCCTGGAAATCGACGTGCACTGGGTGCAGCGCGGCGGCCTGGACCCGGTCCGGACGCTGGAAAAGTACGCCGGCCGCACGGCCATGGTGCACCTGAAGGATTACCGGATCGGCCAGCTCCCCGAGAGCGCCTTCGGCCTCCTGGAAACCGGTGACTTCAAGGGCTTCATGGCCGAGTTCAGGGGCGTGGTCCAGTTCGCCGAGGTGGGCGAGGGCAACCTGGACTTCCCCTCCATCATCCCGGCCGCCCAGGCCGCCGGCGCGCGGTATCTGCTGGTGGAGCAGGACGAGCTCTACGGGTGCACCGTCTGGGACGCGCTGCAGACCTCCTACGACAACCTCGTGGCCATGGGCCACGCCGACCTCTTCTAAAACTTCCCCGACTCAGCACCAAAGAACACGGAGATTCACACAATGAGCACCAAAGTACGCCTCGGCATCATCGGCCTGGGCCAGCAGGGCGGTCTGTACGCCAAGTTGATCACCGAAGGAAAAGTCCCGAATATGGTGATCGGCGCCATCTGCGACACCGATCCCGCCAAGAAGGAACTTGCCGCTTCCCAGCACCCGGATGCGCCCTTCTACGACGACTACATCGCCATGCTCGACAGCGGTGACGTCGACGCAATCGTCACCTGTGTGCCACACTTCCTGCACCCGGAAATGGGCATCGAAACCCTCAAACGCAACATCCACGCCCTCGTGGAGAAGCCGGCCGGCGTCTACACCAAGCAGGTCAAGGAGCTCAACGAGTTCGCAGCCTCCAAGCCCGAGCTGTCCTTCGCCATCATGTTCAACCAGCGCAACAACCCGCTGTACCAGAAACTCAAGGAAATCGTCGATAGCGGCGAGATCGGCGCCATCCGCCGCACCAACTGGATCATCACCAACTGGTGGCGTCCGCAGGGCTACTACAACTCGAGCGAATGGCGCGCCACGTGGGGCGGCGAAGGCGGCGGCGTCCTGGTCAACCAGGCACCGCACCAGCTGGACCTGTGGCAGTGGATCTGCGGTGTGCCCAAGTCCGTCTACTCCAAAGTTGCCTACGGCTTCCGCCGCGACATTGCCGTCGAGGATGAAGTCACCGCCGTCGTCGACTACGGCAACGGCGCCACGGGCGTTTTCGTCACCGCCACGCACGACATCGTGGGAACGGACCGCTTCGAGATCCTCGGCGACCAGGGCAAGATCGTCGTCGAAAACAGCAAGACCGCCACGGTGACCCGCCTGCACAAGCCCGAGCGGGAACTGAGTGAGAGCCTGGACATGAGCGATGTCCTCAAGCTCTTCATGGGCCAGATGGACACGGAGGAGTTCTACACAACCGAGGTCCTCGAGTTCGAGTCGGCCTGGGGCGCCCAGCACGCCGGCGTCCTGGCGAACTTCGCCGCCAACATTCTGGACGGCACCCCGCTACTGGCGCCGGGCTCGGACGGCATCAACGGTGTCCGGCTCGCCAACGCCATCCACCTCTCCAGCTGGACGGGCCGCGAAGTGGGCTTGGACTTCGACCAGGACGAGTTCCTCACCGAGCTCAACAAACGGATCGCCGGGGAAGGGAAGTTTCCCGAGCGCGCCTGACGCCCGCCCGGCAACCCAGCCCGGCGACGCGGACCAGCTGACTGGCAGCCGGGGCCGTTTTTGAGCCCTCAAAACGGCCCCGGCTGCGGGCTGGTTGGGTTGATTCCTCGTTAGGATGGGGCGGTGACTGAACCTAAGACGCCGGAATCTGCCGCAACAACAGGTCCGGTCAAGAAGCACGGCCGGGACGGGAAATCCGGCGCCACGATCTACGACATCGCCAAGGTCGCCGGGGTCAACCCCTCCACGGTGTCGCGGGCCCTCAGCAAGCCGGGGCGGGTCAGCGCCAAGACGCAGAAACTCATCGAGGATGCCGCCGCCGAGCTCCACTATCAGGTGAACCCGTTCGCCCGCGCGCTGCCCACGGGACGGACCAGCACCTTCGGCCTGATCGTCGCCGACATCACGAACCCCACCTTTTTCGACATCATCCGCGGGGCGGGAACCACCGCGACCGCCCGCGACTACACCCTGGTCCTCGCGGACGCGGCTGAGTCGGCCGTCACCGAGCTGACGACGGCACGGCGGATGATGGCCACCGTGGACGGGCTCATCCTCGCCAGCCCGCGCATGGACGACGACGACATCCGTGCGCTCGCCCGGGACAAGCCGGTGGTGGTCATCAATCGCGAGGTCGACGGCGTGCCGTGCGTCGTCCCGGACGTCAACAAGGGGATCAGCGAAGCGGTCCGCAGCCTGGCCGCCAACGGGCACCGGAAAGTGGCCTACGTTGCCGGGCCGGCCCAGTCCTGGATGTCCGCGCGGCGCTGGGACGGTGTCCGCTCCGCGTGTGAATGGTCCAAGCTCGACGCCGTCCGGCTCGAATCCACCAAGCCCACGGTCGACGGCGGTCGGCAGTCCGCGCGTGCGGTTGTGGCCAGCGGGGCTTCCGCGGTCCTGACCTACAACGACCTCCTGGCCATCGGCCTGATGCAGGAGCTCCAGGCCGCCGGCGTGGTGGTCCCGGACCAGATCAGCATCGTGGGCTTTGACGATATCTTCGGGGCTGATTTCACCACCCCGCCCCTGACCACGGTGCGCTCCCCGCTCGGCGAATGCGGTTCCGGTGCGGCAACGATCCTCCTGGACCGCCTGGCCGGCGCCGGCGGGGAAACCGCCGGGACGCTGAGCGTGGAAACCGAGCTGGTGCTGCGCGGGTCCAGCGGCCGGCTGATCGTCGCCCGGTAGGCGCCGCCGCATCGCAGTCCGCGGCCTGTTCCGCTTTCCGCGGCACTTTAGGACATCCGCGGCTGGGATCCCGGCCGCGGATGTCGCTTTCCGGCGCGAAAATCCGCCATGGAATGTTTTGGCAATTATTGGCAACCGGTTGACAAATGGATTGCCGCGGCACGACCATTGAGCTATGTCACAGTCGATTGCTGCCCACCCAGACCGTCTCCTGCCCGCGGATCCAGGAACGCGAAGGATCGCGCGCGAGCTCCTGGGCCGGGTCCAGGACCTTCCGATCATCTCCCCGCACGGCCACGTCGATGCCGCCGTCCTCGAGCAGAACACGCCCTTTCCTGATCCGGCAGCGCTGCTGGTCAGCCCGGACCACTACGTCACCCGCCTGATCCACGCCAGCGGCGTCCCGCTGGACCGGCTGCGCCTTCAGGCCCCCGCCCCGGCAGACCCGTCCGCGGCGGACCCGTCCCAGGCGGGCCCGTCCCAGGCGGGCCCGTCCGCCGCGGCTCCGGACTCCCGGACCGTGTGGCGCGAATTCTGCCAGGCCTGGCCGCTGTTCGAGGGCACCGCCTCCGGGTACTGGCTCCGCGACCAGTTCCGCAGCGTCTTTGGCCTGGACCAGGAGATCAGCGGCGCCACGGCCGATGCCTCCTACGACGCCATCTCCGCCCGGCTCCAGGAACCTGATTTCCGCCCGCGCCAGCTGTTCAAGGACTTCAACATCGAGGTCCTGGCCACCACCGACGATCCCCTGGACGATCTGTCCAGCCACAAGGCCCTCGCCGAAGACGTCACCTTCCACGGGCGGGTCCTCCCGACCTTCCGCCCGGATGCCTACCTCAACCCGGCCAACCCGGCCTGGAGTGCCAACGTTGAGCGACTCATCGCGGCAGCGGGCGACGGCGGCAGCGGCTTCGCCGGATACCTCATCGCACTGGAGAACCGGCGTCGTTACTTTGTGGAGCACGGCGCCGTGTCGGCCGACCACGGCGTGCGCACCCCGCGCACCCTGAAGCTGGACGCCGCCGACGCCGAGCGTCTCTTCAACCGGGCCCGCTCCGGGGAAGCCACCGCCGCCGAGCGCGAGGACTTCGAAGCCCACATGATGTACCAGATGGCCCGGATGTCCGTCGAAGACGGCCTGGTCATGACCATCCACCCGGGGTCCTTCCGCAACCACCACACGGACACGTTCAACCAGTACGGTGCGGACACCGGCCACGACATCCCCTTCGCGATTGACTACACCGAGTCCATCCGGCCCGTCCTGCAGGACTTCGGCACCGCCAGGGACTTCCACCTGGTGCTCTTCACGATGGACGAGACGGTCTACTCGCGCGAGCTCGCGCCGCTGGCCGGCTTCTACCCGTCCGTGTACCTCGGCGCCCCGTGGTGGTTCCTCGACGCGCCCGACGCCATGCTGCGCTTCCGGTCCGCCGTGACCGAGACCGCGGGCTTCTCCCGCTCCTCCGGATTCATCGACGACACCCGCGCCTTCTGCTCCATCCCCGCCCGGCACGATGCCTCCCGCCGCATCGAGGCCTCCTTCCTGGCCCGCCTCGTGGCGGAACACCGGATCAGCGAGGACCGCGCCCACGACATCATCGTCGACCTCGTCGACGGCTCCCCACGAAGGGTTTTCAAGCTATGACCATGACAGAGAATGCCGGCGACACCCGGCCCGCCCAGCCGGGGGCCGACCTGCCGCGGCTGAACCGCAGCCTTCGCCCCGCGGCCAAGGCCCCGGTGCGGATCGTCCACCTGGGCCTCGGCGCCTTCCACCGTTCCCACCAGGCCTGGTACACCCACCGGGCCGGCGACGCCGCGGAGTGGGGGATCGCCTCCTTCACCGGCCGGCGCCCGGACGCGGCGCTGGCGCTCGCGGAGCAGGACAGCCTGTTCACACTCGTCGAGCGCGGCGACGCGGGGGACTCCTTCGAGATCATCGGCAGCATTGTCGACGCCGTTGACGGGGCCGACGTCGCCCGGCTCGCCGAACTGGTGTCCGCCCCCGCCACCGCCATCATCACCCTGACCATCACCGAGGCCGCCTACCGCCTTGGCGCCGACGGACTGCTAGATCTCCGGGCCCCCGACGTCGTAGCGGACCTCGACGTGCTGGCCCGGCGCACCGGAAGCCCCGCGACGCCGTTGGGCCGGCTGGCCTTCGCCCTCGGCGCCCGCCGGGCCGCCGGGACAGGACCCCTGGCCGTCGTCTGCTGCGACAACCTCGCCAGCAACGGCACCGTCGCCCGCCGCGCCGTCACCGGCCTGGCAGCCGCCTGGGACGCCGGGCTGGCCGCCTGGATCGAGGCCAACGTCAGCTTTGTCGGCACCTCGGTGGACCGGATCACGCCGCGGACCACGGAAGCCGACACCGCCGCCGTCGAGGCCGCCTGCGGCTACCGTGACACCTCGCCCGTGGTGGCCGAGCCGTTCCGCAACTGGGTTCTCAGCGGCGACTTCCCGGCAGGCCGCCCCCGCTGGGAGGACGCCGGGGCGGTGTTCGTGGATGACATTGAGCCGTACGAAAACCGCAAGCTGTGGCTCCTGAACGGCGCCCACTCGCTCCTGGCCTACGCCGGACAGCTCCGCGGCCACGCCACGGTGGCCCAAGCCCTGCAGGACGAGCTCTGCCGGCGGGCCGTGGAGCGGTTCTGGGACGAGGCGGAAGCCAACCTGCCCGGCCCGGACCTGCAGATTCCCGCCTACCGCGCCGCACTGCTGGAGCGCTTCGGCAACGGCCGGATCGCGCACCACCTGGCTCAGATCGCGATGGACGGAAGCACCAAGCTGCGCATGCGCGCCGTCCCCGTGCTGCTGGCCGAACGTGCCCGGGGCCGCTCCGGCGCGGCGGCGGCCCTCATGATCGCCGCCTGGATGGATTACGGCGCCGCGGCCGCCCAACTGCAGGACCCGCTCGCGGCCGGGGTGGCCGCGGCCAACTCGCTTGGCGGCGCGGAGCGCACCCGCGCGCTCCTGGCCCTGGTGGATCCGGACCTGGCGGCGGACGCCGCCGTCGTGGACCTCATTGAAGACCTGCGCGGAATGTTCGGGGAGCGGGCTGTCTCCCGGTAACGGCTTCCGTGCAAGCAGTGTTGTGCCGCAGGCGGGCCTGACGAGGTGCCGGCTGCGAACCTGAATGCGGACTCCATAGAAATATTTGGCAACCGCTTGCCAAATGATTGCCACGTGACTAGGATTACATCCAGACGAAGAGGCCACCGGGTGGCACCCGGCACCGCCGGCCGTACCGGAAGGCCCGCCCCGCAACGACGCGTAAGGATTCCCCACGATGCTCAAGCCCCAGGCCAGTGAAACCCGCGAGATCGTCAATCTCGACGGCCTGTACCGCTTCAAGGTGGACTTTGACCGCTCCGGCCACCGGGACGAATGGTTCCAGGCGCCGCTGGACTCGGACCTGGAAATGGGTGTCCCGGCCAGCTACAACGACGTCTTTCCGGACAAAGCCATCCGCGACCACGTGGGCTACGTCTGGTATCAGCGCGAAGTCCGCGTCCCGCGCGGCTGGGCCGGGGAACGCATCCACGTCCGCCTCGACTCCGCAACGCACGAGGGCATGGTGTGGGTCGATGACACTCTGGTGGCCCAGCACACCGGCGGCTACATGCCGTTCAGCGCCGACATCACCGAGCACGTGATCCCCGGGCAGGTCTTCCGCCTCACCATCTCCGTCAACAACGAGCTGACCCAGGCCACGATCCCGCCGGGCACCATCACCGTCACCGAGGACGGCCGCCGCCAGCAGAGCTACCTCCACGACTTCTACAACTACGCCGGACTGCACCGCAGCGTCTGGCTGTTCAGCACCCCCGCGGTTACGGTCGATGACATCACCGTGGTCACCGGTTTCGAGGGACCGACCGGCAGCGTCGACTACACCATCGCCACCGCCGGCGGAACCGGCAGTGAAACGGTTGCCGTTTCCCTTCGGGACGCCGACGGCGCAGAGGTTGCCCGCGCCGACGGCGCCCGCGGCACCCTGACGATCGCCGACGTCGTGCTCTGGAAGCCTGGCGCCGCGTACCTCTACAGCCTTACCGCCGAAATCCGCGACGGCGGCCGGCTCCTGGACAGCTACACACTGCCAGTCGGGGTCCGCACCGTGGAAGTCCGCGGCAAGGAATTCCTCATCAACGGCGAACCGTTCTACTTCACCGGATTCGGCATGCACGAGGACCACGTGGCCATCGGCAAGGGCCACAGCAACGCCCAGATGGTCAACGACTTCCAGCTCCTGGATTGGGTGGGCGCGAACTCCTTCCGGACCTCGCACTACCCTTACGCCGAGGAAGTCATGGAGTTCGCGGACCGGCACGGAATTGTCGTGATCGACGAGACCGCCGCCGTGGGCCTGCACCTGGGCTTCGGCGCCGTCTTCGGCGGCATTGCCAAGAAAACGTATGTCGAGGGCGGTGTCGACGCCAATACCGCCGCCAACCACCGGCAGGCGATTTCCGAGCTCGTCGCCCGGGACAAGAACCATCCATCCGTGGTCATCTGGTCCATCGCCAACGAACCGAACGGCTCGGAAGAGGGCGCCCGCGAATACTTCGCGCCCCTCGCGGAGCTGACCCGCCGGCTGGACCCCACGCGGCCGGTCGGCTACGTCAACGTCATGTTCGATACCCCTGACAAGGAATTGCTCGGGGATCTGTTCGACGTCATCCTGCTCAACCGCTACTACGGCTGGTACCTCAACAACGGCGACCTCGAGACAGCCGAGCAGTCCCTCGAGAAGGAGCTGCGTCAATGGGAAGCCAAGTACGGCAAGCCCATGATCATGACCGAGTACGGACCGGACACCATGCCCGGTTTCCACTCGATCTATGAGCAGCCCTGGAGCGAGGAATACCAGGCCGCTTTCCTGGCCATGTACCACCGGGTCTTTGACCGCGTGGATGCCATGGTGGGCGAGCAGGTCTGGAACTTCGCGGACTTCCAGACCTCCAACGGCATCATGCGGGTGGACGGCAACAAGAAGGGCGTCTTCACCCGGGACAGGCGGCCCAAGCCCGCCGCCTATGCCCTGCGCGAACGGTGGACGGCGCTGGCCGGCACCAAGAACACTTCCGAGGCGTAGGCCTTAACGCACATTTTTCGCCGGACCCGGACCAGGGTCTGAGTCCGGCAACGGGTAAAGGAGCCCAATCATGAAAAAGCTGAGCAAGCTCAGCATCGTCGGCTATGGCGCCGGCGATGCTGCCAACAACCTCGCATTCACCACCGCCACGATGTTCCTCCTCGTGTACTACACGGACGTCGCAGGGATTTCGGCCGCGGCCGCCGGTACCCTGCTGCTGGTAGTACGGATCTTCGACGCGTTCGCCGACGTCTTCGCCGGCCGCGTGGTGGACCGGACCTACAGCAAGCGGTTCGGCAAGTTCCGCCCGTTCATCATGTTCGGCTCCATCCCCCTGCTGTTGCTGAGCGTGGCTACCTTCTCCATCCCTGCGCTCGGGGAGTCCGGCACCCTGCTCTACGCCTACGTCACGTACGCAGCCCTGGGTCTTGCCTACAGCCTGGTCAACATCCCCTACGGCTCGCTGGCCGGTGCCATGACCCAGGACCCGGGGGAGCGCGCCAAGCTGGGCTCCGCCCGGATGATCGGCGGGCTGCTGGTCGGCTCCGCCTTGGGCATCTTTGTGGCACCCCTGATCAAGCCGGGCGCCAACCTGCAGGGCACGTTCACCACCATCACTATCGCCTTCGTCGTCATCGGCGCGGCCCTGTACCTCTTCACCTTCCTGACCGCCAAGGAACGGGTCCACCGCGCCGTCCCCAACGTCACGTTCAGGCAGAGCATGGAGACGCTCAAGGGCAACCGGCCGCTGCTCATGCTGTGCGTGAGCTCCTTCTTCTTCCTGACCGGCTACCTGGCCCTCACCTCCGTGCAGTTGTACTACCTCCGGGACGTCCTGGGCCGGCTGGACCTGTACCCGGTGCTGTCCATCATCCAACTCGGCCTGACCTTCGTGTTGGCCGGATTTATGCCCAAGCTGGTCCGGAACCTCGGAAAGAAGCGTGTCTACATCTTCTCCTCACTGTTCACGGTGGTTGGCGGTGCCATCATCTTCTTCACCCCGGCAAGCCAGGCCCTGGTCGGCTTTGCCGGCCTGGTGATCAGCCTCGTGGGCGTCCTCGCGGTCAACATCGTGGTGTGGGCACTGGAAGCCGACACCGTCGAGTACGGCGAGTGGAAGACCGGCGTCCGCACCGAGGGCATCACCTACGCACTGTTCTCCTTCACCCGCAAGACCGGCCAGGCCGTCGGCGGTGCGCTCGCCGCCTACGCCCTGGCCCTGGGCGGCTACAAGTCCGGCGCCGTCCAGACCCCCGACGCCGTCTTCGGCATCCAGATTGCCGCCGGCGCACTGCCCGCGGTCATGACCATCCTGGCCGTGCTCGTGATGGCCAAGTACACGCTCACCGATGCCATGCATGCCCGGATCCTCACCGACATCCAGGCCCGCCGCACCGAGGGTGACGGCAGCGGCAGCGCCGTCACCGTTCCCGCCGGCGCCGTTCCCGCCGCGCCGCTGGCGCCCAGCAACTAACACCCACCGAAAGACAAGATAAGGACCTGTTGTGAAAATCATTGCCGCTGAAGTCTTCGTGACCAGCCCTTCCCGGAACTTCGTGACCCTGCGGATCACGACCGAGGACGGCGTGACCGGGATCGGGGACGCGACGCTGAACGGGCGCGAGCTCGCGGTGGCCGCGTACCTGAAGGAACACGTCGCGCAGCTGCTGATCGG
>NZ_RBIR01000002.1 GCF_003634095.1 Arthrobacter oryzae | reverse complement strand
TTCGGCGGGATCAGCCCGCTGAAGAAGGTGATGGACTTCGCCGCGCAGTACCAGGTCAAGTCCGGCTTCCACGGCCCCACCGACATCTCCCCGGTGGGCTTCGCCGCGCAGCTGCACGTGGGCCTGGCCATCCACAACTTTGGCATCCAGGAATACATGCAGCACTCCGAGAAGACCAACGAGGTCTTCGAACAGTCCATGACCTTCAAGGACGGCTACCTGCACCCGGGCGAGTCGCCCGGCATCGGCGTCGAATTCAATGAGGAAGCCGCCGCGGCGTTCCCGTACCAGCAGGCCTACCTGCCCTACAACCGCCTCGTCGACGGCACCGTCCATGACTGGTGATCAGCTGCGACGGGTGATCGGCCGGTAGATGCAAGAAGGTCCCGGGTAGCGAGTCAAAGCTCAGCTGCCCGGGACCTGGCTTGTAAGGCTCCCGCGGAGTCTCCCCTAGTGAACGAGCTCGCGGGTCATGCCGAAGGGCACCTGATCCGACAGGGCCGCCGTGTAGTGGCCTGCCTTGTGCCGCGTCAGCAGGATGCCCTGTGTTCCTGTGGTCATTGCGAGCTGCTGGAGGCCGCGCACGGCATCATCGAGGCGCTCATCGAGGACCTCGCGGCTGTCGACCTGGATCTCAATGGTCTGGGTAACTTCGGTCATGGCACGTTCCTTCTTGGAGTTCTGTTCTTGGCCCCAATAGTTGAAGGAACAATAACGTCATATTTATCGGGCCGTCAAATCGCTCCGGGAGCATGTTTCGGACCGGAAATCCGGTCATGCACCCCTGCGGGTCCTTGACCTGCGGATCCATTCGACCCGGGACCTTCGGCCCTAGATATCTGCCGGCGCAACTGAAAGGTGCTCGTGCACGCAGAGGATGCGGCCGTCCGCGGTCTTCACGAAGACAATGGTTTCGCGTTCGTCGCTAACCTCGCGGGCGCCGGCCCAGCTGGTCCGCACGGTGGTGCCCACCCGGTGCGAGAAGACTGCGCTGGTGCCCAGCAGCTGGATGTCCTGCTCGGAACTGGAGCACTCTTCGACCCTCCAGCCGGCTGCGGTCCAGCTCTCCCACAGGCTGCGGTAGGCCGCCCGGGACTGCAATCTGGCGCCCTCCGAGTGGAAGATAAACGTCGACTCGGCGGCAAACGCGCCGAAGTACGCCTCGGCGTCATTCGCGGCGAAGGCGGCGATGAGGGTCTCCGCGGCGCTCTGCACCTCGGCGCGGCTCAGCGCGCCGGGTTGCCGGGGCTCAGGAAGCGGGCGGGCCACGGCCCGGATCGGGGCGCCGTCCGCTCCGGGGATATTGAGCGGAAAGAGGAAGACCTCGACGGCGGTGCCCGCCGCCGCCAGCTGCTGGACGCGGTCCAGCCCGGTCAGGTTCTCGACAATGACACAGCCGTTGCCCGCCAGGATGAGGTGGGCGGGGAACCCGTGGGCGGCCGCCGCCGGGGCGGTCGAATCGGCGGCAGGGCCGGCCGTGCTCGGATCGACGCTCAGCGCGTCGATAGCCACCGTGCGGTATCCGCGTTCGACGATCAGCCGTGCCGCACCGGCCTCGAGCCAGGGGTGGGCCAGATAGCCGGGAGTGCCCCAGCGGCCGGAGAAGCCCGTGTGCAGCACCAGGATCCGTCTGCCCCCGTCAGCGCTGCCGTCCCCTTCGGCCGGCCGAATGCCGGCAAGGTGCGATGCCGTGATGGCACCGCCGCCGGCACCGCGGAGATCGACGACCTCCGCGATCCCGCTGAACGCCGCCAGATGCAGCTTCTCCAATGGATCCCAGGCATCGTCCACATGCAGTGGCGCGTCCGCATGCGTGCCCGAGTGGGTTCCCATGTCCAGGGAGAGCACATTCGCGCCGTCCGCGGCCACCGTCAGCGCGGGCGTAATCCTGACCTCGGGATCTCCGGGATAGACGGGCATTCCGGAGTGCAGGGGAACGCTCAGGTCGATCCAGCTCACAGCTGGCCCACCAGTTCGGCTTCGCCCGCGCGGGGCGTCCCGGGGTCCGCGGGGACCCCCTCGGCGTCCGGCACAACATTGCCGGCGGCGTCGAGCACGGGCGGAACCGGGGTGTTTCCTGCCGGGACCCACCGGGGTCCCGCGGCCGGGAAGACTCCGCGGGGCTCCGGGAAGATCCACAGCAGGCCCAGGTACAGGACGGCGGCCAGCGCCAGCGCCGCCGGCAGGCTGACGTCCACGCCGCCCGCGAGGTTTCCGAGGGGCCCCTCGAACTGGCCGGGCATGTTCACCATGCTCAGGCCCAGGGCGGCGCTCACCAGCCAGGCGGTCATGCCGCGCAGGTTCCAGCCGTGGTTGAACCAGTAGCGTCCGCCGGTCTGGCGGCGGTTGAACACCTGCAGCGCATCGGCGTCGTACCAGCCGCGGCGGGTGATGAACCCGATAGTCATGACCACCATCCACGGCGCGGTGCACGTCACGATCAGGGTGGCGAAGGTGGATATGCTCTGGACGAGGTTGAACGCGAACCGGCCGGCGAAGATGAACGCGATTGCCAGGATCCCGATGAAGAGGGTGGCCTGGACCCGGTTGAACCTCGGGAAGACGCTGCTGAAGTCCAGGCCGGTCCCGTACAGCGATGACGCCCCGGTGGACATGCCGCCGATCAGGGCAATGGCGCAGAGCGGGATGAAGTACCAGGCGGGGGAGACGGCCAGCAGGCCGCCGACATAGTTGGGCGCGGCGGGGTCCATGAACTCCGGCGCCTTGGTGGCGATGATGGACGCCGTGGCGAGCCCGAAGACGAAGGGGATCAGCGTGGCCAGCTGGGCCAGCAGCGCGGCGCCTATCACCCGGCGCTTCGGTGCGGCCGTCGGGATGTACCGTGCCCAGTCGCCGAGGAACGCGCCGAAGGAGATCGGGTTGGACATCACAATCAGTGCCGCGCCAATGAACGCGGGAATGAACCCGGGAAGGCTCACCCCGTCAAATCCAATGCCGAACGCGCCCTCGAAGTTCAGGTTCAGTTCCCCCGCAAAGGCAATAAAACCGACGACGAAGAGCAGGGTGGCGGCGGTAACGGCGATCTTATTGACCAGCAGCATGAACTTGAAGCCGTAAACGCAGACCACCAGGACCAGGGCGCCGAAGAGGCCGTAGGCGACGGCGAACGAACCCATGTCCTGCGGCAGGCCGACCATCCGGTTCAGGCCGCCCACCAGGGCATCGCCGGAGCTCCACACCGAGATCGAAAAGAACGCCGTCGCCGTGAGGAGGGACAGGAACGAGCCGACGATCCGGCCGTGGACGCCCAGATGTGCCGAGGACGAAACGGCGTTGTTGGTGCCGTTGGTCGGCCCGAAGACGGCCATCGGGGCCAGCAGGAGTGCACCGACGACGAGTCCGGTCACGGTGGCTGCCAGGCCTTGCCAGAAGGAAAGCCCAAACAGGATCGGAAAGGCGCCGAGAAAGGCTGTGGCAAACGTGTTTGCCCCGCCGAACGAAACGCGGAAGAGGTCGAAGGGGCTCGCCGTGCGGTCCTTCTCCGGTATCCGTTCGATGCCGTAGGTCTCCACCTCGGTCACCTTGCCTCCGGTCTCCTTGCCGCGGGTCTCTTTGCCGCGGGTCTCTTTGCCCCGGGTCCCTTTGCCGCGGGTCCGCCCGGTACCGCCATTTGCCTGCCGTGTTTCGGCCATCAGGTTCTCCGTCCAGCCCGTCCGGTTTCATCGCGGGCCTGTTGCTTATTAAGCATCACAAGTTGTGTAGAAGGCTACATTGTGTAGGAGGCTACCTTGTGAAACGGCTCACAGCAACACCCCTTCCGTCCCCGCCCGGCAGGTTACGCGGGCCGGCGGCCCGGCCAGGAATCCCACGGCGGGGGTTCCCCGCGGGCCGATTGCCTATGTCCCTGCGGATAACGGGGATAATGTTCTGCGGAGACAAACGAAAAACGGTCCACAACACGGCTCGACAACTCGGCGCAAAGGCGGCACGGCGACATGGCAGAGGCTCAGACAGGCAAGCAGCAGGGCTGGTGGCGGAACTTCAACGAGAAGTTCGTTGTGGAGGAGCGCTACATGAGCGTGCCGGCGCGCCGGAACCTCTACCGCACCGCCGTCGCCCTCATGATCGCGGGCCTGGTGCTGTTCGTGGTCATCCTGACCGGCGTCCTCCAGCACAACGGCATTTCCTCGGCGGACGAGCCCGTCCGGTCATGGCTCGTGACCCTGCGCGGGCAACCCGCCACCACCATCATGATCATCCTTGCGATCGTCTTCGGCCCCATCGGCCTGCCGATCATCGTCCTCATCGTGACAGTAACCTGGGGTTTGCTCGCCAAGCATGCCTGGCGGCCGATGCTCCTGGCCGGTGCCATGCTGACCGGCGTGATCCTGGCCCAGGTCATCGGCCGGATCGTGGAACGCCACCGCCCTCCGGTGGACCTGATGCTCTTCGGCGCCGACACCACGTTCTCTTTCCCCTCCGGGCACGTCCTGGGCGCCTGCGATTTCCTGCTGGTCACGACGTTCCTGGTCTTTTCGCGCCGGAACAACCCCAGGTCCGCCGTCATCGCCTTCATCGTGGCAGTTATCGGCATGTTCTTCGCCGCCATCAGCCGGCTCTACCTCGGCTACCACTGGCTGACCGATGCCCTGGGGGCTTTCTCGATCTCGCTCGTTGTGCTGGGCGGCGTCATCGCGCTGGACACCTGGCGCACGGCGCGGATCCCGGGCGAACAGGTCACCGGCACGCTGTCCACCGCCGACGTCGGCACTGACTGAGCGCCGGCACTGACTCAGCGCGGGCGCTGACCGGCCGCGGCACCGACTGTGCGCCTGTGCGAATCGGGCGCCGATTCTGACAGAGCCCGTCAGCGGCGGCTCGCCCGCTGTAGATCGGCCCGCAGCCTGGCGTTGGCCGCCTCCAGTTCCAGTACCTTGGCCACCCCGGCAAGGTTCAGGCCCTCCTCCAGGAGCTCGCCGATCCGGCGCAGCACCACGAGGTCGGCGTCGCTGTACTGCCGCGTGCCGCCGGCCGTGCGGTCCGGGGCGAGCAGCCCCCGGCGCTCATAGAGCCGGATATTCTGCTGTCCCGTGCCGACCAGCTGCGCCACCACAGAGATGGCATAGAGGCCTGCCCCAGAGCTGCGGTCCATTATGGCTCCTTTCCGTTGGGACAATTTTCCCTTGCATCATTTTTTCACCGGTGCTATAAAAAATCTATACCCACCACCATAGAAAAGTTGTGGTGGGTTGAACAGGAAATGCAGATCAATTCGCGCTGAAGGAGTGGGAAATGATGCTAATCCGGACGGACCCGTTCCGTGATTTTGACCGGCTCGCCCAGCAGGTGTTCGGGACGGCGGCACGCCCTGCGGCCATGCCCATGGACGCGTGGCAGGAGGATGGCGAATTCGTCGTCGTGTTTGATCTCCCGGGGGTCAACGTTGACTCGATCGGGCTGGATATGGAACGCAATGTCCTGACGGTCCGGGCCGAGCGCCGGGACCCGACGCAGCCCAACGTGGAGCTGACGGTATCGGAGCGCCCCCGCGGCGTCTTTAGCCGCCAGCTGATCCTTGGCGACAGCCTGGACACCGAGCACGTCAAGGCGCACTACGCCGACGGAGTCCTGACGCTCCGCATCCCCGTGGCGGAGACCGCCAAGCCGCGGAAGATTGAAATCACCCGGTCGCAGGACACGATGCACGAGATCGGCAAGTAGCCCCATGAGCCGGCGCCGTGCACCCGGCACTGCGCCGGCTCCGGCTGTCTGCAACGGAGGCCGACGATGCCCGGAATCAACCCTGATCCCCGCGGTTACTATGCGCTGTTGCACGTCTCCCCGGACGCGAGCCGGCAGGAAATCGGGCGCGCCTTCCGGGCGCTGATGCGCCGGGGCCATCCCGACGTCGGCCATCCCGGCACCGGCCACCCCGACGACGAGGTCGACGTGCACGCGATCCTGGATGCCTTTTCCGTGCTGCGCGACCCGCGGGCCAGGGCGGGCTACGACGCCAGCGGCGGCCATACGGGCGGCGTCGTCGTCACGGGAGGCGCGGGCGCCGGCAGTCCTGGCGCTGAAGAAGCCGGCACGGGCGGTACCGCAGCGGACAGCACCACAGCGGTCGGGCGCGATATCCCCGTGCGCATTGTCCGGCGTCGGGAGCCGCTCCTGCGCGTGCTCCCCGTGCGCTGGGAAACCGGTCCATGGCCGGATCAACACCGGCGCGGGGGCCGCTGAGCCGGGCCCCCGCCGCAGCAGCAGCACCCCACCAGTCCACGTCCCAAGGAGGAGATCGCCCATGAGCGCATGGCGTCGTTACGATTCGCACCTGATGCCGGTGTTCCACGAACGCTTCGAGGAGCGCTGGGGCAAGGGGACGGCCCCGTTCCTGGATCCAGAGGCGCACGAGGCTCCCCTGCCCAGGGCGCAATGGATCAACGTTGACACCGGCGCGGCGCTGGCCGTAGTTCCGGTGTGGACGGCCGACGACAGCCAGCACCGGTCCTTTGGCGTGTTCTACCTGCCGCCCGCAGGTGATATCTGGGTGCTGAGGCCCGGCTTCACCGAGTATCTGGAACCGTCCGCGGACGATGCGGAGCAGCTCGTGGGCCTGCGCAACGACGCCTTCCGCAAGGCGGTGGCGCACGCCAAGGACTTCCTGATGGGGCCGGAGACTTCGGTGTTCTGAGCGGCCGGCGCCTGGCAAAAGCGACCGGTGCCGGGTCCGAGGATCAGTTCCTGGCGGCCGCGTAGACGTTGAGGCTGCACGAGAACACAATCCACGAGACGTAGGGCAGCATCAGGAGCCCGGCGGCCCGGCTGATCAGGCCGAACACGATCACGGTGGCGGAGGCGGCCACCGCGTGGGCGGCGATAACCAGGAGGGCCAGCCAGAGCGCGGCGGTTCCGATCATCGGATACATGCCGAAGAACAGGGGTGCCCAGGCCAGGTTCACGAACAACAATATGCCATACACGGTCATGGCTACCCGCTTCTCCCCGGTGAGAGCTCCCGGTTTCTGCCGCCATACCAGCCACGCGGCCACCGCCACGGAGGTGTACAGCATCATCCAAACCGATCCGAAGGCCCAGCCCGGCGGAGTCCACGGCGCCTTCTCCGCCGCGGCATACCACCCGTCGGCATTGCTGATGATGGCCAGCGAAGCCACATAGGACACCGCGTGGGAGACCGCCAGGAATCCGAGGAGGGCCGCCGCCTGCCGGCCGGGGCCGGGCCGCGCCGGCGGCTGCCGGACGCCTTGTTCAATTCTCACGTGCACGGATCAACACTGACCAACTGGGCACGGTCCGTCAAACTGCGGAGCTCGTGGCGCGTGGCGCCGGCGGAGGCCTAAGATCAGTCCACGACGAACGAAACTACATAGAGGGCCCGTCAATGAACACTTCCGCCAATGATCTGGCTTCGCTGCTTCCGCCCGGCTTCACCTTGGGTGTGGCGACGTCGGCCTTCCAGATTGAGGGTGCGCTTGACGAAGACGGCCGCGGGCCGTCCGGGTGGGACGTCTTCGCCGCGAAGCCGGGTTCGATCGTGGGGGACCACAGCCCCGCCGTCTCCTGCGACCACTACCACCGGATGCCCGGGGACGTGGCCCTGATGAAGGAACTGGGGATCGATTCGTACCGGTTTTCGCTGTCCTGGTCCAGGATCCAGCCCGGTGGCAGCGGCCCCGTGAACCCGGCCGGGCTGGACTTCTATGACCGGCTGATCGACCTCCTGCTCGCCAATGGCATTGCCCCCATGGCCACGCTCTACCACTGGGACACGCCATTGCCCCTGGATGAAGCGGGCGGCTGGATGAACCGGGACACGGCATACCGGCTGGGGGAGTTCGCCGCCATCGCCGCGGCCGCCTTCGGAGACCGCGTGGCGCGCTGGGTGACGGTCAACGAACCCGCCACGGTCACTACCAACGGCTATGTCCTGGGCATGCACGCCCCCGGCGAGGCGCTCATGCTCAAGGGGCTCCCCAGCGTGCACCATCAGCTGCTGGGCCACGGCCTGGCGCTCCAGGCGCTGCGCGCGGCCAATGTGGGCGGTGAAATCGGCATCACCAATGTCTACTCTCCGATGGTCCCGGCCACCGCTAATCCGCTGGACAAGCTCAGCGCCGGGCTCATGGACGTGGCGCAGAACAGGCTTTACGCCGACCCCGTCCTGCTCGGCAAGTACCCCGAGGTCATCCGGGCAGCAACGATCTTTTCGTCGTCCTTCAACCCCTCCGCCGAAGACCTGGAGCTGATCTCCCAGCCCCTGGACTTCTACGGCCTGAACTACTACATGCCTACCCGGGTCGGGGCCGGTCCGGGGGAGGGTGCCGTGCCGCCCGGCATGGCCGAGGCCATGGGGGACGACCTCAGCGGAACGCCCGGCGCGCCCTTCCACGTGGCATCGTTTCCCGACACCGAGACCACGGCATATGGCTGGCCGATCAAGCCCGAATACATGTCCGTGGCCTTGTCCGAGATGGCCGAGCGCTACCCTGACCTGCCGCCGGTCTACATTACCGAGGGCGGTGCCAGTTTCGAGGACGTCGTGGTCCAGGATGCCGCGGCGGGCCGGCGGATCATTCCGGATGAGCGCCGGGTGCAGTACCTGGCGGACCATATCGGCACGGCGCTGGAAGCGACGCGTCCCGGTGGTGCCGCCGAATCCGTGGACCTCCGGGGGTACTACGTGTGGTCCCTCATGGACAACTTCGAGTGGTCGGCTGGCTACAAGCAGCCGTTCGGGCTGGTGCACGTCGACTTCGACACCCTGGTCCGCACCCCGAAGGCCTCCTACTACTGGCTCCAGGAGGTGATCGCGGCCCGCAATACGGCGCTCTCCGGTAACGCCGCCGTCGCGACCGGTGCTGCCGCCGTCGCGTCCGCAACCGTCGGACAGCAGGGTGTAACCGCCGACGTCGAGCCGCCCCGCCAGGCCGGCTGAGGCCCGCGGGGCCGCCCCGGCCTAAGGCAGGCCCGGCTTAGGGCAGGTCCGGGTCAGAGCAGGTCCGGATCAGAGCAGGTCCGGATCAGAGCAGCTCCAAATCCTGCAGTCCTTTGGCCAGGCCGGCGCCGTCGGGCGCGTAGATCCAGGGCACGGATGATCCTGAGTGGTCGCCGGAATCGGAGTGGCCGCCGGCGAGCACGGCCTCGCTGGCCGAGAGCTGCCGGATGCCGATCGCGGCCACCAGGTCCGGGTGCTCCTGCGCGAAGCCGGAGTAGATCTCCTCATCGTGCTGGCCGTTGTCCCCGAACAGCAGCCAGCGCATGTTCGGGAACTCCTCGGCGAGCAATTCCAGGTTCCGCCGTTTGTGTTCCTGGCCGCTGCGGAACCAGCGGTCGTTGGTCAGGCCCCAGTCAGTGAGCAACAGCGCGCCTGAGGGGTACAGGTTCCGGGCCATGAACCGGGCCAGGGTGGGAGCGGCGTTCCACGGGCCGGTGGAGAGGTAGATCACCGGCGCATCCGGGTGCTCCACCTTCAGGCGGTCCATCAGGACGGCCATGCCGGGCGTCGCCATCCGGGCGCGTTCGTTGAGCACGAACGTGTTCCACAGGGCCAGAAATGGCCGCGGCAGGGCCGTGACCATGATGGTGTCGTCAATGTCCGAGACAATACCCAGGCGGGTGTCCGGGCCGATCACGAAAATCGCGGTTTCCACCGCTGGTGTTCCCTCGGCCCGCAGCAGGGCAGTATGCCAGCCCGGCGTCAACTCCACGGGCACCACCGTATCCACCAGGCCGCCGCGGTCCGCATGCACGCGGGTGGTGATGCCGCCGATCTCGATCTCCACCGCGGTGAACTGGACCGGGACGCTCGTGAAGGCGCGCCAGCCCCGGACGTTCTGGTTGCCGTTCTGGGCCAGCCGCTCCGCCTTGCTGCCGGGCACGGGCTTGCTGGTGAGCACCACGCGGCCCAGCACCCGGACCCACTGCGTCGAGCCGTAGCCCTGATAGGCGACCGTCTGCGGGGCGAACTTCCAGCGCCGGGCCGTCTTGAGCCGGAGCCTGTTGACGGTGTCCGACACCCAGTGGGCGAGCCGGAAGGCCCTGTTGCCGGACACGGGCAGCTGCTGCGCTGGTTGAGACGCCAATTCCATGCCCCCACTCTTTCACAGTGCCGAATCCCCGGCGCCCCGGACTCCCGCGGCCCCCGACTCCCGCGGCGCCGGATCCCCGGAGCGTCAGATCCTGCGAGTCCCATATTCCGGACGGCCCATATTCCTGCAGCTCCATATTCCTGCAGTTCCATATTCCTTTCGGCCGATATTTTTTTCAGTTCCACATTCCGCCGTGGCCCGGGGAGCGGGGCGTCCGTAACGCCGGCGAACCAGGGAACGGCTCAGCCGGCACCCAGCAGCCGGCGCAGTGTGGTGGCGTTGCGCACGGCGTTGCCGCCGCCGTCGTTGTTGAAATACGCGAAGACGTCCTTGCCTGCCGTCCGCCATTCGGAGATGCGCCCGGCCCACCACGCCAGGTCCTCGTCCGAATACGATCCGCGGTAGAGGACATCCGGGTCCGGGCCGTGCAACCGGACGTATACGAACGCAGCGGTGGCGCGCAGGACGCACGGCAGCCCGGCACCGCTCATGATGCAGTAGGCCGCGCCGCGCCGCTCCAGCAGGGCGTAGACGCCGGCATCGTCCCAACTCGGGTGGCGGAACTCAACACTGACGCGGATCCACTCGGGCAGCGCGGCCAGGAAGTAGTCCAGCCGGGTGTCGTCCCGCGCGAAGTCCGGGGGGAGCTGGACGAGCAGGACGGCCCGTTTGTCGCCGAGTTCGTGCCAGCCCCGCGTGATGCGCCCCACCCACACCTCCGGGTCGTAGAGCTTCTTGCCGTGCGTCAGGCCGCGCGGTGCCTTGACGGACATGGTGAAGCCGGCGGGCAGGCGGCGGCGCCAGCCGGCGAATGTGTCATCCCGGGGCCAGCGGTAGAAACTCGCGTTCAGCTCCACGGTGTCGAACCGGGCCGCATAATGCGCGAGCCGGTCCCGGGCCGGCAGGCCCGGCGGGTAGAGGACCCCCTGCCAGTGGTCATAACTCCAGCCTGACGTCCCGATCCGCACGGCCCCTGTGTGGCCGGGCCGCTCGTGGTCAGCCATGCCAGCCCGCCCCGTGCCGTCGGGTTCCGGACCGCCTAGACCTCCCCGACCCAGTCGCCGGCATGCCCGGCAAAGGCCGCCTCCCAGCGCTGCCGCTCGGCGTCGGGCAGCGGGCCGCGCGCGACGGCGGCTGCCGCAGCTTCCAGGTTGGCCGGATTGGAGGTTCCCACGATCGCGGTGGACACACCCGGGCTGAACGCCGAGAAACGCAGGGCCGTGCCCGTCCAGTCGTCGACGTCGGGTTCCAGGCCCATCTCGCGCAGCCGCTCCCAATACGTCTCGCCGTAGACCCCCGAGGGGCGCTCAGCATGCCGCCACGGCGCGTTGGCAAGGGGGCGCTTGGCAACAACGCCCAGCCCGTTGCGTGCCGCGACAGGCAGAACCTCCCGGAGGGAACGCTGGTCGGCCAGGTTCACGGAGGACTGCACGGCTCCGAAGACGCCGGCCCCGGCGCCCCAGGCGAGGGCCTCATTCTCGCCGCTGTAGCCCGGCACCCGGACTTTGCCGGCGGTCACGCAGGCAAGCAGAGCCTCCACGGCCTCGCCCCGCTCCAGCACCGCCAGGGGGCAGGAGTGCAGGAAGACGACGTCGATCACGTCGGTGCCGAGCGTCGCCAGCGCCTCGTCCACGCCTCGCGTCACCGCCGCGGCGCTCCAGTTGGTGGCGCCCTCGACGTCGTAACCCACCTTCGTGGACAGGACGACGTCCCCGCGGTGCGCCGGGAGCCAGCTGCCGATGCGTTTCTCGGACAATCCGTAGCCCCGGGCGGTGTCAATGAACGTGATGCCCAGCTCCAGCGCCCGGTCCAGGAGTTCGTGGGCCTGGCGCTCCGACACGCCGTCGTAGCCGATGTGGCCGGCGCCGAAGCCCAGGGCGGAGACCTGCAGGGATGACAGTCCGAAGTTTCGTTGCAGCATGGATGGATCCTAGTCCCTTCCTCAAACTCCCACTCCCTGCTCCCTTCATCGAGGACGGGGAGCGGGTGTGGCACTGTAAGTGTCATGGTACGCATCGAGGATTACGCAATGGTCGGGGATCTGCACACGGCCGCCCTGATCAGCACCGAAGGGTCCGTCGACTGGCTGTGCCTGCCGCGCTTCGACTCGCCCGCCTGCTTCAGCGCGCTCTTGGACACCCCCGCGGCCGGCCGGTGGCTGCTGGCCCCGGCCGGCGGCGGCGAATGCACCCGGCGCCGCTACCGCAAGGGAACACTGATCCTGGAGACGGAGTGGGACCTGCCCGAAGGCAAGGTCCGGGTCATCGACTTCATGCCGCCCCGCGACGAGGTGGCGGATATTGTGCGGATCGTCGTGGGCGTCCGCGGCACCGTGCGGATGCGCGGCGAACTGGCCATGCGGTTCGACTACGGCCACATCGTGCCGTGGGTCCGCCACGACGAGCACGGGATCCACGCGGTCGCCGGGCCCGATGCCGCGTACCTCGTGACCGAGGCGCCCCTGCGCGGCGAACGGATGCACACCGTCAGCGACTTCACGGTCTCCGCCGGGGACCGCGTCCCGTTCGTGCTGACGTGGAGCCCCAGCCACCTGTCCCGGCCGCGGTCCGTGGACCCGGAAGCAGTGCTGGCCTCGACCGAGAAGTTCTGGCACGACTGGTCCGCCAAGTGCACGGTCACCGGGCCGTACCGCGACGCGGTCCAGCGCTCCCTGATCACCCTCAAGGCCCTGACCTTTGCCCCCACGGGCGGCATCGTCGCCGCCGTCACGACCTCCCTGCCGGAGGAGATCGGCGGCACCCGGAACTGGGACTACCGCTTCTGCTGGCTCCGTGACGCCACCCTCACACTGCAGGCGCTGCTGGCCGCGGGCTACACGCAGGAGGCCGGCGCCTGGCGCGACTGGCTGCTGCGCGCCGTCGCCGGGGACCCCGCGGACCTGCAGATCATGTACGGACTCCACGGCGAACGCCGGCTTCCCGAGCTCGAACTTCCCTGGCTCAGGGGCTACGAAAATTCCGCTCCGGTCCGGACCGGGAACGGCGCGGCCGGGCAGCTGCAGCTCGACGTCTGGGGCGAGGTGCTCGATTGTCTGTCCCTGACGCGAAACTCGCTCCTGAAGCACAGCGACGACGCCTGGGATGTGCAGGTGGCCCTGATGGAACACCTCGAGACGGCGTGGCGCCAGCCTGACAACGGCCTGTGGGAAATGCGGGGTCCGCAGCGCCACTTCACCCACTCCAAGGTGATGGCCTGGGTGGCGGCAGACCGCATGGTCAAAGGCGTCCGGGACTTCGGCCTGGTCGGCCCGGCGGACCGCTGGGAAGAGCTGCGGGACACCATCCACGCCGAGGTCATGGCCAACGGGTTCGACGCCGACCGGAACACCTTCGTGCAGTCCTACGGGCGGCCCGAGCTGGATGCGAGCCTGCTGCTGCTGCCGCGGGTGGGATTCCTCCCGCCGGATGATCCGCGCATCATCGGAACCATCGACGCGGTCCAGAGTGAGCTGACGCATGACGGGTTCCTGCGCCGGTATCTGCCGTCGGAAAGCGACGACGGTCTTCCCGGCGACGAAGGGGTGTTCCTGGCCTGCTCCTTCTGGCTGGTGGAGGCACTGATCGGGGCGGGCCGCCGTCACGAGGCCCGGGAACTGTTCGAGCGCCTGCTGGCGCTGCGCAACGACGTCGGGCTCCTCAGTGAGGAGTGGGGCGTCGAAGCCGGCCGGCAGCTGGGCAACACCCCGCAGGCGTTCAGCCACTTCGCGTTGGTGATGAGCGCACTGGATCTGCATGACGACGGCGTCCGCCGCAGTGATGCGCCAACGCCCCCCGGCCCGGCCGGAAGCAGCGCCGGGCGGCCGGGGCACCCTGCGCACGGCGCCGTCCCGCACCCGTAGCCTGCGGCCCGGCCCGGGGATGGCCCGGCCCGGACCGGCCCTCTGGACCGGCCCCTCCGACCCAACCCGGCGCCGGCCCCGGGCCCCGCTCAGGGCGGCGGCTGCCGCCCTGCCGGTACCCCCAGTGCTTCCCTCCCGAAGCCAAGTAAGTATACTTACTAATAATTCGGCGGGGGATACAGGGAACGAGGAATGTGCAATGGCGGGATATTTTGAGCTCGTGGACGCGCCCGACGGCGGCTACCGCATTCGGATGATGGACGGAGCAGGAAGCCTGATGGCAGTTTCCGTCACGTTTCCCACCAAGAAGGCGGCGGTTGCCGGGGTCGCCCAGGCGCGGGAGATCGCCGGAACCGGGCTGATCAGGGACGGCAGTTCCGATGCCCGGCCCGCCGCGCCCGGCTCGACGCCCCGGGTCATCAGGCGGCCCCTCGGCGGTGCGGGGCGTTCAATGTCCGCGACCGGTGGCTCGCTGGCCGCGGGAAAGCGGGCCCGCGCCCGCCACTGATCCTCCGGGTGGACGTCCGCCGCAGCACGAAACACTGCCGCGGGGTCCCTTCCCGGCGGTACGCTGGCAGGCAACCGTGCAACCGTCGAGGAGAACCGCATGAGCCAGCACCATACCCCCGGAAGGGTCGCCGTCGTCACCGGAGCAGGATCCGGCATCGGCCGTGCGGTGGCCCGGCTCATGCTGGCCGAGGGCTATCGGGTGGTGCTCGCTGGACGGCGGGAGGAGCCGCTCCTGGAGACGGCGGCCGGCCACCGCCAGGCGCTCTCGGTCCCCTGCGATGTCACCGTCCCCGCCGACGTCGAGCGGCTCTTCGCCGCGGCGCTGGGGCAGTGGGAACGGGTGGACGTGCTCTTCAATAACGCGGGAGTGTTCGGCCCCGCGGCCTCGGTGGACGAGATCGAGCTGGCCGACTGGGACGCGACTGTGGCGGTAAACCTCACCGGATCGCTCCTCTGCGCCGCCGCCGCCGTCCGGGCCATGAAACTCCAGTCCCCCCAGGGCGGGCGGATCATCAACAACGGCTCGATCGCGGCGCTTTCGCCCCGGCCGCGGACCGTGGCCTACACGGTGACCAAGCACGCGATCACGGGGCTGACCAAGAGCATCGAACTCGACGGGCGCGGGTTCGGCATCACCTGCGGACAGATCGATATCGGCAACGCGGCCACAGATCTCATGGAGGAGATCGGCGTCGGCTCGGGTGCCGTGCAGGCGGACGGCAGCCGCAAGGCAGAGCCGACCTTTCCGGTGCAGGACGCCGCCCGGGCCGTGCTGCTGATGGCGGGCATGCCGGCGTCGGCCAACGTCGGATCCCTCGTGGTCACGGCTGCGGGCATGCCGTTCATCGGGCGCGGCTGAGGCGCCGGGACCCAGGGTCTGCCAGGCGACCGGGGCCGCCGGCCGCCTGGCCGCCAAGCCTAGAGCGGGAGGAGGGCGGACAGGTCCGCGCGGAGCCCCGAGGCCGCAACTTTGCCAGCCGCGACGGCGTCTGCCCAGCTCAGCTGGCCGCTGACCATTGCCAGCCAGGTGGCGGCGTCGCATTCGATGACGTTCGGGGGCGTGCCGCGCGTGTGCCGCGGTCCCTCCACGCACTGCGTGACGCCGTACGGTGGGACGCGCACCTCCACGGAGTTGCCGGGGGCGCGGGCGGTGACTTCCTCCAGGGAGTAGCGCACCGCCGTCGCGATCGTGTTGCGCGGGACGGTGCGGCCTGTCCCGGGGCCGCTTGTGCTGCTGGCGGCTGTCCCGGCGTTTGTCCCGGCGCCGTTAGTCCCTGCGCCGCCTGTCCCGGGGCCGTTAGTCCCTGCGGGGCGGGGTGCCGGGTTGGCGTCCTGCCAGGCGGCGAGGGCCGCGCGGCCCTCGTCCACGGCGATTCGACGGCGCGATACAGCCACTGACCTGCCTCCGCCTGCTAGTCCAGCAGGGCCGCGACGGCCCGGCCCAGCCGGATCTTGCCCACCGGGCGGCCGCCGCCCAGGACGGGGTCCACCACCTTGTCCAGCACGCTGGACACCTCGGGGATTTCGACGGCGCCGGAGGCTGCGAGCAGGGTCAGGCCGACGAGCGTGGCGGCCCGGATGTTGCCGTCAAGCATCTTGATGGCAACCGAGACGCCCTGGCGGGTGGCCATGACCAGCACGCCCTCGGCGCCGATCTTGGCCAGGATGCCGAGTTCGTCCATCACGATCGTGTTGGCCTGGCCGCGGCCCTGGACGGCCCACGGATAATCCAGCATGGACGTGGCGATCGTGGCGGCGCGCGCGTTGGAGTTCTTGTCGCCGGGAGCTTTCGCCAGTTTCGAGTAGGCCCGGCCCAAGCCGGTCAGGGAGACGGCGGCCACGGGTGCGCCGCAGCCGTCGATGCCCAGATGCGAGATGTGCTCGCCGCAATACTCCTCGATCACGGAGCGGATGCGCTGCTGCAGCGGGTGGTTGGGCTCGAGGTAGCTGTTCTTGTCCCAGCCGTTCTCAGTGCACGCCCAGAGGAAGGCGGCGTGCTTGCCGGAGCAGTTGAAGGCGAGCCTGGACTTGCCGCGCTCGGTCTGGACGAGCCAGTTCCGGGCGGTTTCGTCCTGCGGCCAGTCGGCCGGGCACTGGAGCTGGTCTTCCTTGGCCCCGGCCGCCTTGAGCATGCCTTCCACGACGTCCATGTGGTCCAGCGAGCCGACGTGGCTACCGCAGGCGATGGCCACCTGGGCGCCGCGCAGGGGCACGCCGGACTGCATCGAGGCGAGGGCCTGCAGCGGCTTGAGGGTGGACCGGGCAAAGATGGGGGCGGTGACATCGCCGAGCTCGATCACCACGGTTCCGTCTGCGGCCATCACGACGGCCGAGCCGATGTGACGGGACTCCACGAAGCCGCTGCGTTCGATGACTGCCAGTTCGACGGCGGAGTCGACTGTGAAAGTTGCATGCGGGTTCAAAGCCATGCAGCAAGTCTATGGTGCCGGACGCGGATACCCCGGTTACTCCACGGTGACCATCACCGACTGCCAACCGGATGCGCCGTCGGGCACCGGATCCGCCCGCTTGTCGGTTTGGACCTCGCCGGAGCCGTCCGTGGCGCGGACCTTGAGGTAGTGCGGGCCGGGCGTGGCATCCCAGTCCAGGGACCACTGCCGCCACGTGATGAGGGAGGCCTCATCCGAGAGCACGGCCTCGGTCCACGGGCCGCTGTCGATCTGCACCTCAACCTTGGTGATGCCTCGGGTCTGGGCCCATGCGGTGCCGCCGATTGCGACCTTGCCGGCCGGGACCTTGGCGAAGGACTTCGGCACGTCGATCCGGGCCATGGTCTTGATCGGGCCGCGCTCGGACCAGCCGCGCTGGGTCCAGTACGCCTTGTTGTCGGCGAACCGGGTGACCTCCAGGTCCACTACCCACTTGGTGGCGGAGACGAAGCCGTACAGCCCGGGGACCACCATCCGCACCGGGTAGCCGTGTTCCAGCGGGAGGGCTTCGCCGTTCATGGCGATTGCCAGCATTGCATCGCGGCCGTCCTGGAGGACCTCCAGAGGGGTGGAGGCGCTGAAACCGTCGATAGAGGTGGAAAGCACCATGTCCGCACCGGCCTTGGGACGAGCCATCTTCAGGGCGTCGCGGATGGGCATGCCCAGCCATTTGGCGTTGCCGGCCAGGTTTCCGCCGACCGGATTGGACACGCAAGTCAGGGAGACATGGGATTCGATGAGCTTGGCGTCGAGCAGGTCCTGGAAGGTCAGCCGGACCTCCTGTTCCACCATGCCGTGGATGCGCAGTTCCCAGTCCTGGACGTTGATCTCCGGAACGCTGAGGGCCGTGTCGATCCGGTAGAAGTCCTTGTTCGGGGTCAGCCACGGCACCACGCCGGGGACCTTGGACTGGACGCCGGCCGGGACCGCAGCGGCGGCTTTGGCGGGGGCGGGCAGCTGAAGGGACTCCCGGGCCGCGGCCACGTTGCTGCGGGCGGAGCTGAGCATCCGGCCGCCGGTCGCGGCAACGGCCGAGGCAGCGGCCGTGATTCCCGCGGCGGCGAAGAATCCGCGCCGCGTGGTTGCCGGGCGTTCGGGTTCCTTCGCGGCGAGGTCCGCCGCCCGGTCCGGCCACTCCTGCATGCGCCACAGCCGGGTGATCAGGAACCGCAGCACCACGAGCCCCGAGATGGTGCCGATCAGGGAGGGGATGGCATCGACGGGCTTGACGCCGGCCCGGGTCACGACGCTGCCGACGATCACGGCGCCCATTAGCAGCACTCCGGCCACGCCCAGGCCCCATTTCCGGTAGGCCACGATGCCGAGCACGCACGCGAGGAGCAGAATCGTGACCGCCATCCCGACAAAGAGCGCCGCCTTGTCGTTGGTGCCGAACGTTTCAACGGCAAAGTTCTTCATCCACAGGGGCGTGAAGTCGATGAACGTCGAGCCCAGCGCGATCAGGGGCGTCGCCCGCGTGGTGAAGAACGCGCCGATCAGTTCCGCGACGGAGAGGACGACGGCGGCGGCGGCAACTCCGGCCACCGCGGCCAGGGCGGTGGCGCCGCGGGGCCGCTTGCTGGACTTCATGCTGGGCTTGTTCATACAGGCCATTCGTAGCCGCACGCCCGCCGGATTGTCAGGCGAGTGGACAAACTCCCTGCTCCGAGGGACATGCCCAGCCCTGGGCCCCGTGCCTGGACATGCTCACCGGGCCCCGCGCTTGGACATGCTCAGCCCCGGACCACGTGAGTGGACATGCCCACCGGGCTCCGAGGGACATGCCCGGCCCTGGACCCCGTGCCTGGACATGCTCAGCCCCGGACCACGCGAGTGGACATGCTCACCGGGCTCCGAGGGACATGCCCAGCCCTAGGGCCGGGGCGTGAGCATGATGGCATTGTGCCCAGCGGGCGGGGCGGGGACTGGACATGTCCCGTGGGGGTGCCTGGCAGACGGGGCGGGGAGTGGGCATGTCCCGTGGATCACGCCCGCGCTGGGCATGCCCGGGCGCGGGAACGGGCATGTCCAGCGGCCGACACAGCTTAGGAGCCTGCGGGGTCCACCACGTACCCTTGGAGACTGTGAAGGTACTTGTCATCGGCCCCGGCGGCCGCGAACACGCCATTGTCCGATCCTTGCTTGCAGACCCCAACGTTTCCGAGGTCCACGCGGCCCCGGGCAACGCCGGTATCAGCGCGCTCGTCCCCACCTACGCGATCGACGCGAACGATCCCGACGCCGTCGCCGCGCTGGCGGTCAAGCTCACCGTGGACCTGGTGGTGGTCGGCCCCGAGGCGCCCCTCGCCGCCGGTGTGGCCGACGCCGTCCGTGCCGCCGGCATCCCGGTGTTCGGGCCCAGCAAGGCCGCGGCCCAGCTGGAAGCCTCCAAGGCCTTCGCCAAGGAAGTCATGGCCGAGGCCGGTGTCCCCACCGCCATGGCCCGCGTGGCCTCCAACGCCGAGGAAGCCGCCGACGCCCTCGACACCTTCGGCGCCCCCTACGTCGTCAAGGATGACGGGCTCGCCGCCGGCAAGGGCGTGGTGGTCACCTCCAACCGGGACGAGGCCCTGGCGCACGCGCAGACCTGCTTCGACGCCGGCGGCGCCGTGGTCATCGAGGAATTCCTGGACGGTCCCGAGGTCTCCGTGTTCGTCCTCTGCGACGGCCGCAACACCGTGGCGTTGTCCCCGGCGCAGGATTTCAAGCGCATCTTCGATAACGACGAAGGCCCCAACACCGGCGGCATGGGCGCCTACACCCCGCTGGAATGGGCCCCCGAAGGCCTGGTCCAGGAAGTGATCGACCGCGTCGCCCAGCCCACGGTCAACCAGATGGCCCACCGCGGGACGCCCTTCGTCGGTGTGCTCTTTGTCGGCCTCGCCCTGACCCCGCGGGGCACCCGGGTCATCGAATTCAACGTCCGGTTCGGCGATCCCGAAACCCAGGCCGTCCTCGCCCGGCTAAAGACGCCCCTCGGCGGGCTGCTCATGGCCGCCGCGAAGGGCGAACTGGACAAGGTGCAGCCGCTGCGCTGGTCCAAGGACACCGCCGTCGCCGTCGTCGTGGCCGCCGAAAACTATCCAGACACCCCGCGGACGGGCGACCGGATCCGCGGCCTGAAGAAGGTTGACGCGCTGGAAGGCGTCCACGTCATCCACGCCGGCACGAAGCTGGACGACGAAGGCCGGGTGGTCTCCGCCGGCGGCCGCGTCCTCGCCGTCGTGGCTTTGGGCACCGACCTGGTGGAGGCCCGGGAACGGGCGTACGACGGCGTCGAGCTCGTCCAGCTGGACGGCAGCCAGTTCCGCACCGACATCGGCCGCAAAGCCGCGCGCGGCCAAATCCAGGTGACGACGCCGGGCGCACCGGCCGCGTCGAAAGCGAAGGCATGACCGTGACGGAACCCGCAGCCTCGACGCCCGGCCCCGCCCAGCCCAATTCCCAGCCCAAGGGCGGTCTGGACACTGCTACGCAGGACCTCCCGGGCTGGCAGCACGTCTACTCCGGCAAGGTCCGTGACCTATACATCCCCGCCGACGCCGCCATCACCGAACGCGTCGGCCAGGACTGCGTCCTGGTGGTGGCAAGCGACCGCATCAGCGCCTACGACCACGTGCTGGCCAGCGAGATCCCGGACAAGGGACGCATCCTGACCCAGCTGAGCCTGTGGTGGTTCGAACAGCTCGGCGTCGCCCATCACGTCCTCGCCTCCACGGCCGAGGGCGGTGTTCCGGCCGCCGTCGAGGGCCGGGCGATGATCTGCAAGAAGCTGGACATGTTCCCGGTCGAATGCATCGCCCGCGGCTACCTCACCGGCTCCGGGCTTCTGGAGTACCGCACATCGGGCACCGTGTGCAGCATCCCGCTGCCCGCCGGCCTGGTGGACGGATCGCGCCTGGCGGAACCCATCTTCACGCCCTCGGCGAAGGCCGAGGTGGGCGAGCACGACGAGAACATCACCTACGACGCCGTCGTGGGCCTCGTGGGTGAGGACGTCGCGGCCCGGCTGCGCGAGCTCACCCTGGAGATCTACACCAAGGCCGAGGGCATCGCCCGTGGCCGCGGGATCGTCCTGGCCGACACCAAGGTGGAGTTCGGCCTCGACGCGGCGAACGGCGTGATCACCCTGGGCGATGAGGTGCTGACCCCGGACTCCTCGCGCTTCTGGGATGCCGCCACGTACCGGCCCGGGCAGGCGCAGCCGTCCTATGACAAGCAGTACGTGCGCGACTGGCTGACCTCGCCGGAGTCCGGCTGGGACAAGGCCTCGGACACACCCCCGCCGCCGCTGCCCGCCGACGTCGTGGCGCGCACGCGTAGCCGCTACGTGGAGGCCTACGAGAAGCTCACCGGCCGGACGTTCGCCTAGCCGCGGCGGAGCGCCTGCCGGGCCGCCGCCCGCGGGGCTAGGCCTCGGTGGAAGCAGCCTCGGCGCGCCGCTGGGCGAGCCGGATCTCCAGCACGGCATCCAGCGCCTGCTGGACCCGGTCCGAGGCTCCTGCCGCGCTGAACTCCTTCTGGGCTTCCTCAAGGTAGACCAGCGCCTCGGCGGACTCGCCCGCGGCCTTGAGGGCCTTGCCCAGCAGCAGCGAGACCTCCCCTGCCGTGTGCCGGGCCAGGACCTGCCGTTCCGCGTGGATCTCCCGCAGCTTCTGGACCGCGGCGACGATGTCCCCGGTGAGGTAGAGCCAGCGGGCCCGGATGAAGGCCACCTCCAGCTGGTCGGTCCTGTTGCCGCCCACAATCGAGAGGGCCAGTTCGGCGCGTTCGATCGATGACAGGGTTTCGGGTTCCACAATTCCCGAGGACAGGCGGACGGCCGCGGAGGCCTTGTTGAACCGGGCCCACAGGTCGATGTCGTTGGCCGGGGAAAGCAGCCGGCCGGCGCGCTCGTGGTACTTGATGCCCTCCGCGTAGTCGTGGCGCATGAAGGCCACGTTGCCGATCACCCAGGCCACCTCGCCGGCGAGCTGGGACATGGAGTGGTCATCCATCTGCGCGTTCATGGCCTGGCAGTATTCCCACGCCTCATCCAGCCGGCCGCTCTCGGCCAGGGCGCCGATGAGGGCCCGCAGGGCCCCGATGATCATGGTGGAGCCCTTGGGCAGCCCGGCGCAGAGCCGCACGGCTTCCTGCGCGTGCTCGACGGCGGCGGTCAGCTGGCCCTGGCCCTGGGAGGCTGCGGCGAGCATCTGTTCTGCCCGGACGCCGAGCCCGGCGGACTCCGCGGCCATCGGGTGCTCCAGAAGATTCTGGACGACGTCCTTGCACTCCTGCCAGAGGCCCTGTTTGATCAGGCACTCGGCCTGCATGTAGGTCATGTTCCACCACGCGCTGGTGTTCTTGGCCTCCAGGGCGATCTTGGCCGCGGCGGCGGCGTGGGCGGCGGCTACCGGGTAGTCCCGGAGGTCCCAGGCCTGCCGGGCATACAGTCCGGCGAGCACATATTCTGCGTCGCTGATGGACACCGGCTGGCTCCAGGCCTCAAGCGCCTTGGGGGCCAGCTCGAGCCTGTGGGCCAGCTCCTCGATGACGTCGGCAGTGGGCTCGCGGCGTCCGGTTTCCAGCAGAGAAATGTAGCTGGGGGAGTAAAGGTCGCGGCCCAGCTCCGCTTGCGTCAGCCCGCGTTCGAGCCGTTCCGCGCGGAGCTTCTCCCCAAATCCGTTCCCCACGGATACCTCCTAATTCCGGACAATCTTTGTACTAAATGCTTGACAGTCTCTGTGGAAACCATTTTA
Source organism: Arthrobacter oryzae (assembly GCF_003634095.1). Lineage (GTDB taxonomy): Bacteria > Actinomycetota > Actinomycetes > Actinomycetales > Micrococcaceae > Arthrobacter > Arthrobacter oryzae. The sequence continues at coordinate 699,563 of NZ_RBIR01000002.1, read as the reverse complement.
CAATGTGTGTCAACAAGGGTAGTGATGACTTGGTTAAGGACCCCAACGCTTATTGAGGAACTCTATGTTGAAGAAGATTGCAGCCGGCGCCGTCCTGGCGGGCGCACTGGCATTCTCCGCCGCGGCCCCGGCCGTGCTGTCCGCTGCTTCACTGACCGATGGCTCCCACGTTGCCGCTGTCGGCAACTGGCCCGATCCCATGCGCACGGCGCAGGCGGTCGGCAACTGGCCCGACCCGATGACCGCATCGACGAACGTCGGCAACTGGCCCGACCCGATGTAAGACGCCCGATGTGACAGGTCCAGCGCAGCACGCGCCGGTATCTGCAGCACGCATTTCCACTGCGGCCCCGGAGGATCCCCTCCGGGGCCGCAGTGCGCCCGGGCCAATCCTGGCCGATCCTGGGGGCGGGCCCCGGCACCGCCGCAACGAAAAGAGGACCCTCCGCGTGGAGGGTCCTCTTTTATTACTGGTCGGGATGACAGGATTTGAACCTGCGACCTCGTCGTCCCGAACGACGCGCGCTACCAAGCTGCGCCACATCCCGATCCGCTGCTTCAAAAGCAACTTCACAAGAGTATCCGATCAAGGCCCCGGATGCGAAATCGGGCGTGAAACAGGGACCGCGGGCGGCTCAGACCAGCGAGTCCTTCCAGGCGCCGTGGAGGCGGGCGAAGGCGCCGCCCTCGCCGATCAGCTGCTGGGGCGTGCCGTCTTCGACGACGCGTCCGTCGTGCACCACCAGCACCCGGTCCGCCGTCTCCACGGTGGAGAGCCGGTGGGCGATGATGAGGGCGGTCCGTCCGGCGCCGCGGACCCCGTCCGGGCCCGTCTCCCGGATGCTTGCCTCCCGCGTGCCGCGCAGGAGCCCCGCGAGGCCCTGCTGAACTATGCGTTCGGACGGGATGTCCAGCGAGGAGGTCGCCTCGTCCAGGATCAGGACGGCCGGGCGGGCCAAGAATGCGCGGGCGAAGCTGATCAGCTGGCGCTGCCCGGCGGAGACGCGGCCGCCGCGCTTGTTGACGTCGGTGTCGTAGCCGTCGGGAAGTTCCGTGATGAAGGCATGCGCCCCCACCGCCCGGGCGGCGTCCTCGATCTCCGCGCGGGAGGCGTCGGGCCGGCCCAGGGCGATGTTGTCCGCCACGGAGCCGCTGAACAGGAAGGCCTCCTGGGTGACCATAACGACGTTGCGGCGCAGGTCCTCGGTCGAGAGCTGGCGCAGGTCCACGCCGTCGAGGGTGACGGAGCCGGCGGAGACGTCGTAGAAGCGTGCGATCAGCTTCGCGAGGGTGGACTTGCCGGCGCCGGTCTGCCCGACGAGCGCGACCGTCTGGCCGGCGGGAATGTGCAGGTCCAGCCGCGGAATGATGACCGGGCCGTCGCCGTAGCGGAATTCGACGCCGTCGAAGTCGATGGTGCCCCGCGCGTCCTGCAGAGCGACCGGTGTCTTCGGCGGCCGGACGGTGGGGATTTCCTCAAGCAGGCCCGAGACCTTCTCCAGGGCCGCCTGGGCGCTCTGGAAGGAGTTGTAGAACATCGCCATCTGGTCCACCGGCTGGAAGAAGCGTTTGGTGGACAGCATCAGGGCCAGGAGCACGCCGACAGCGAGGTCGCCGCTGAGGACCCGGAAGCCGCCGGTGAGCAGCACGACGGCGACGCAGACGTTGCCGATCAGCACCAGGCCGGGCTGGAAAATGCCGTTGAGGTTGATGGTGCGGACGGTCGCGCGGCGGTAGTCCTCGGAGAGGCCGGCGTAGCGCGCGGCATTTTCGCGTTCTTTGCGGAACGTCTTCACGGCACGGATTCCGGTCATGGTCTCCACGAAGTGCACGATCAGCCGGGCCGAGACCACCCGGGATTCACGGAAGGCGGCCTGCGAGTGCTTCTGGTACCAGCGGGTCAGGAAATACATCGGGACGCCGGCGGCCAGCACCAGGACCCCGCTGCGCCAGTCCAGAGCGAATACCGTGATGGCCGTGAATGTCATGAAGAGGATGCCCGAGGCCAGTGAGCTCACGCCGGAATCGAGGAGCTCGCGCAGGGCCTCCAGGTCCGAGGTCTGCCGGGCGATGATGCGCCCGGAGGTGTATTTTTCGTGGAATTCCAGGCTCAGCCGCTGGGTGTGGCGGAAGACCCGGACGCGGAGGTCCAGCAGCATGGCCTGGCTGAGCCGGGCCGTTGACGTGACGTAGAGCGCGGTCAGTCCGGCGGTGACGGCGGCCGCGGCCACATACAAGACGCCGGCGATCATCAGCGGAACGCTGTCGCCGGCGCGCAGGGCCGGCAGGGCGTGGTCGATTCCGAAGGCGATCAGTGCCGGCCCCGCCACCCGGGCGGCCTGGGAGAGGACGACCGCGACGATCGTCAGCCAGAAACGGGCCCGGACGGGACGGATCAGGGAACCCAGCAGGGCCAGGGAGCGCCGCCGGACGGCCTGGCTTTCGTTCCGGCTGAGGTGGGCGTTGTCCTCGTTGGCGGTGCCGAACGTTGCGCTGCTCATCGGGAAATCTCCTCGGACTGGTCTTCGAGGGCGGACAGTTCTGAATCCAGGTCCCGCGGTTCCGTGTCGAGGCTGGCGATTACGTACCGGTAGTGGCTGTTCGTGGCGAGCAGTTCCGTGTGGGTGCCGACGGCGGTGATCCGGCCGTCCTCGAGCAGGGCCACCCGGTCGGCCAGGGCGACCGTGGAGGGCCGGTGGGCCACGATCAGCGTGGTGGTGTCCGCGAGGACCTCGCGCAGCCGCCTCTCGACCAGTTCCTCGGTGTTCACGTCCAGGGCCGAGAGCGGGTCGTCCAGGACCAGCACGGACGGTTTCGCTGCGATGGCGCGGGCCAGGGCGATGCGCTGGCGCTGCCCGCCGGAGAGGCTGAGGCCCTCCTCGCCGATCAGGGTGTCCACCCCGTCCGGCAGGGAATAGGCGAAGTGGGCCTGGGCGACGTCGAGGGCTTCCGCCAGGGCCGCGTCGCGGCCTTCCGCCGACCCGGCGTCGGGCGCGCCGAGCAGGACGTTGTCCCGGACGGAGCTGGAGAACAAGGTGGTGTCCTCGAACGCGACGGCAACCACCGTCCGCAGGTCCTCCACGTCGAACTCGCGCAGGTCCACGCCGTCGATGGTGATGGCGCCGTCCGTGACGTCGTAAAGGCGGGGGACCAGCTGGAGCAGGGCGCTCTTGCCGCTGCCGGTGATGCCCACGAGGGCCATCGTTTCGCCGGGCCGGATGTCCAGGCTGATGTTTTTGAGGATTGGCTTGTCCGGGGCGTCCTCGAACGCGAATCCGGCATTGCGGAAGCTGAGGGCGCCCTTGAGCTCGGCCGGCCGGCGCGGCTGGCCGGGGCTGGTGATGGTGTTCTGCGCGTCCATGACCTCGAAGTGCCGGTCCACCGCGGATTTCGCGGTGAGGGCCATCGCCAGCAGCATGCCGCAGAACTCGACGGGCGCGGCAACCACCGCGGCGGTGGCGAAGAAGGCCACGAGCGAGCCGATGGAGAGCTGGTCCGTGGAGGCCAGCAGGATCCCGACGACGAGTCCGGCGCCGAGGGCGAGCTCGGGCAGGAGCGTCACCACCAGGCTGAAGGTCGCCAGGTGCTTGGCCTTGGCAATCTCGGTCTGCCGCAGCCCCTCGGCCTGTTCATTGAAGTTCTCCAGCGCCTCGCGGCTGCGGCCGAACGCCTTCAGGACCCGGATGCCGTGGACGGATTCCTCGACCGTCGTGGCGAGGTCACCGGCCTGGTCCTGGCTGCGCCGGGCCACCTTGCTGAAACTCGTGCGGAAGCGGAACCCGTAGATCATGATCGGCACGGCGGCGGCCAGGAAGATCAGGGCCAGCTGCCAGCTCATGGAGAACATCACCGCGACGCCGATCACCACGGTAAGCGTGGTGACCACCAGCATGATGGCGCCGAACGCCATCCAGCGGCGCAGGAAGTTCAGGTCCGTCATGGCACGGGAGAGCAGCTGCCCGGAACCCCAGCGGTCGTGGAAGGAGACCGTGAGGTCCTGAAGATGGCCGTAGAGCGAGACCCGCATCCGGGTCTCCACGGTGGTGGCCGGATTGATGACGAACTGGCGGCGCAGCGCCACGAGCCCGGCCTCGGCGACGCCCAGGCCCAAGATTACGAGCGACGAGGTCCAGACGGCGGTCGCGCTGCCGCCGGGTTTGAGGGACTCGTTGACCAGGACACGGAGGACCTGGGGGATGGCCAGCGCAACCACGCTGGCCAGCAGCGCGCTGAGCAGCCCCATGACCAGCCGGGGCAGGATGGGCCGGACATGCGGATAGAGACGGCTGATGGAGGTGAAAAATGAACTCTGCTTGGCCATGCCTGCTTCTTAGGACGCCCGTGCATACATAGCACCGTTGAATGTAGTTTCCTGTAGCAACTACCCTAGGCCATGCAGTGAGCGGATTCACAGGGTATTTGTCGGTCCCGGAATCTGGCGCAGTCATTACGATCCGCAATGAAGACGTGGGTGCCCGGACCTGCCTTCCGGCGGGACATGCCCAGTCGTTGTGCCAACTCCGGGGGGACATGCCCAGTCTTCGTGCCAGCTCCGGGGGGACATGTCCAGTCTTGGCTCCGCGGGATGGACACTGTGCCCATATGTCCAGTGCTCGCGACGAAAGGAGGGCATGTCCCGCGGGCAGGAGCTCCAAGCGGGGACGCGCCCGGTCGGTGGGCCAGCCCGAGGGCCGGCCGGCCAACAGGCTTAGGCGCGGGCGGTCAGTGTGAGCAGGACGGCTTCCGGGCGGCAGGCGATGCGGACCGGGGCGAAGCGGGAGGTGCCGATGCCTCCGGAGACGTTTACCGGCGTCGTCCGGCCGTTGACTTCCCACGCGTGCAGGCCCCGGGCCCGCCAGGTGGGAAGGTCGCAGTTGGTGACAAGGGCCCCGAAGCCCGGGATGCAGATCTGGCCGCCGTGGGTGTGGCCGGCCAGGAGGAGATCGGCCCCGTCTTCGGTGAAGTGGTCCAGGACGCGCTGGTAGGGGGCGTGCGCCACGGCGACGCGCAGGTGCGGGTCGGCGTCGCGGCCCTTGGTGCCGCGCGGCCAGCCGGCGTACCGTTCCAGCCGCAGGTGGGGATCGTCCACCCCGGAGAAGTCGAAGCGGATGCCCTTGAGCACGAGGGACTGGCAGCGGTTGGTCAGATCCACCCAACCGGACATGCCGAATTCAGACCGCAGCCGGGCCCAGTCCAGTTTCTCGGGGTCCTTACGCTGGACGGAGGGGCCCTGAAAATATGAGGCGGGGTTCTTGAACCGCGGGCCGAAGTAGTCATTGGAACCTGGAACGAACACGCCCGGGAATTCCATCAGGGGACGCAGAGCCGCCACCAGGGGGGCCACGGCGTTGGCGTGGCTGAGGTTGTCGCCCGTGTTCACAACGAGGTCCGGCCGCAGCTCCGCCAGGGACGACAGCCACCGGGCCTTCCGGTCTTGGCCCGGCACGAAGTGGATGTCGGAGAGGTGGAGGATCCGGAACGGGCCGAAGCCGGGCGGCAGGACGGGAAGGGTTTCCTCGCGGAGTTCGAACTGGTTTTTCTCCCACAGGCCGTAGCCGGTGGCCGCGGTCGCCGCCGCCGTTCCGATCGCGGCGGTCACGGCAAAGCCGCGTCCGATGCTTCGAACGCGGCTTGCCAGATCATTCCCCAGTGTCATTGGCTACTTCGTCTTGGTGGGTTTCGGCACGGGCACCGGATTCGACGTCGGTGCCGGTGCCGGCACGGGGTTGGCCGTCGGCGCCGGGTTGGCCGTAGGTGCCGTGGACGGAACCGGGTTCTGCGTTGCCGGAGGCACGAAGTTGTTGGTGTAACCGCCGTTGTCGCTGGGCTGCTGGTACGGGTTGGTGTCGCCCAGCAGGTTCGACGGCGGCTCCGGGAACGGATCGGTGCCGTGTGACGGGGCGATCTCGGCCATGAACCTGGAGAACATCGGCCCGGCGATCATGTACCCGTCAATGCCCGTGTAGAACTGGCCGTTCACGGTGATGTTCTGCCCGGAGCGCCCCTGGTTGCCGAGGGGGTCGCCGAACCAGGCGGCCGTGGCCAGCCCGGTGGTGTGGCCCACCACCCACGTCGACCCGTTGGTGTTCGAGGTACCGGTCTTGGCCGCGATCGGGAAGCTGGTCTTGGTGGAAATGCGGGGCACAATGAGCGCACCGGAGCCGCGGTTCAGGACTTCCTGCAGGGCGTAGTTCACGCCGCGGGCGACCTCGGGCTTGATGGCGTCCCGGCAGTCCGTGTTCTGGGCGGGCAGCTTGGCGCCGGTTGCGTCCGTCACGGAGGTGATGGCGATGGGTGCACAGTAGCGGCCATCGTTCGCGAAGGTGGCGAACGCGCTGGCCATGGTCAGGGGGGAGGTCTGGGTGGAACCCAGCAGGTTAGGCACGTACGACATGTTGATCTTTGGGTGCGGATCGACTATTTTCCCGTCTTTGTCCACGGTGGGTAGACCGGAGTGCAGGCCGGCGGCGTCCATGATTTTTTGAATACCGCAAAAGTCGAGCTGCGCGGCGGAGGCGAAGGTGATCGTGTTGATTGAGTTGTAGAGGCCCTTCAGGACCGTCATGGGGTGGTAGTAATTCGGGTCGGCATTCTGGAGGTCTTCCGCGATGCCGTCCGGGTTCGCGGCATGTTCCCTCGTGCTGTAGGTGCCGGTGGTGGTGCCGCAGGAGTTCTTCCACGGGAAGCCCGTCGGGTACTCGCGCACGCTGCCGTCCACCACAGTGTTCATGGATTTGCCCTCGTTTAGCCATTCGGCGAACGTGAACGGCTTCATGGTGGAGCCCGGCTGGGCACCGCCAAGGCCGTTGAGGTCATTGCCCTTGTCGTCATACTTGTCGACGTTGAAGTTGAGTTCGGTGTCGAACTTCCCCTTGAGCGACAGCCACGAGGTGTTTTGGGCCATGTTGGTGATCTTGCCGGTTTTTGGCTCCACGGAGACCAGCGCGGCGCCCCATTTATCGGGGTTGGCGCCGGCTGCGGCGTCCACCTGGGTCTGGGCCGCGGCCTGGGCCTTGGGTTCCAGGGTGGTCTTGATGGTCAGGCCGCCGCGGAAGATCTTCCGCTCGCGCTCGGCGCTGTCAGCGCCGTAGGCCGGGTTGTTCAGCAGCAGGTGCACCACGTAGTCACAGAAGTACGGCGCCGTCGACGCGTAGGCGCAGCCCTGGTGCGGCTGGGTGACCTTGGTTGTCACCGGCGTCGCAACAGCGGCGTCGTACTCGGCCTGCTTGATCTTGCCTTGGGTGACCATGGCCTTGAGGACCAGATCGCGGCGGACCTTGGCGTTGTCCGGGTGGGCGATCGGGTCGTAGAAAGAGGGGCTGTTCACCACACCGGCCAGCAGGGCGGCCTGCGGCAGGGTCAGATTCTTGGCCGTGGTGCTGAAGAAGTATTTGGAGGCGGCTTCGATGCCGTAGGCGTCGCGGTTGAAGAACACGATGTTCAGGTAGCCCTCAAGGATCTGATCCTTGGTGAACTTCTTTTCCAGCGCGATTGCAAGTTTCATTTCGCGGAGCTTGTCGCCGACGCCCTTGTTGACGCCGTTGAGGAGGACCTGGTCACCCTTGCCCTCGGCCTCGAGCGAGGAGTTGATGACGTTGTTCACGTACTGCTGCGTGATGGTGGACGCGCCCTGCTTCTGGCCGCGGGCGGTGCTGACGAGGGCGCGCAGGATGCCCGTGGTATCCACGCCGCCGTGCTCGTAGAAGCGGTTGTCCTCGATGGCGATGATGGCGTTCTTGATGTTCGGGGACATCTGGTCGAGCGAGACACGGGTGCGGTTTTCCGTGTAGAGGTTGGCGATGACGCTGCCGTCGGCGGCGAGGACGGTGGTCGCCTGGCTGGGCGGATCGACCTTCAGCTCGGCTGGAAGCGTGTCAAAGAACTGGATGGATCCGCTCGCCGCGCTGCCGGAAACGGCTGCCGCGGGGACCAGGAGGCCTGCCACCAGGACGCCACAAATTGCGCTCACGCCCAGGAAAAGAATGATCTTTCCGAGGGTGGTGGCCGTGTCAAATAAAGGGTTCTTGCCAGTCGCCATGTTTTCCACTTTACCGGCAACGACTAGGCTTTATGTCATGACCAAATGGGAGTACGCCACGATTCCGCTCATTATCCATGCCACAAAGCAGATCCTGGACCAGTGGGGCGAGGACGGCTGGGAGCTGGTCCAAGTTGTTCCCGGCCCTGACGGAAACGGCCTGGTTGCCTACCTGAAGCGGGAGAAGCAGTAGTCATGAGCACCCCCTCAGAAGCAGTTCCGGCTATGCCCGCAAGCCCGGCAAACGTCACCGAAACCGCAGCCGCCCCGACAGCAGGCGCAGCGACCCAGGTTGGCGGCGCGGGCGCGTCGTCCGCCGTCGAACAGCGTCTGGCCGAGCTTGGCCTGACGCTCCCCGACGTCGCAGCACCGGTGGCCGCCTACGTTCCTGCCGTCATTTCCGGCAACCACGTCTACACCTCCGGCCAGTTGCCGTTCATCAACGGCAAGCTCGAGGCCACCGGCAAGGTCTCTGCCGGCTCCGAAGGCGCCTCGGACGAGTCCACGGTGTCTCCGGAAGCGGCCAAGGCCTACGCCGCGGTCTGCGCCGTCAACGCCCTCGCGGCCGTCAAGAGCGTGATCGGGGATCTCGACCGCATCACGCGGATCGTCAAGGTGGTCGGGTTCGTGTCCTCCGATCCCTCCTTTACCGGCCAGCCCGGTGTCATCAACGGCGCCTCGGAGCTGCTGGGCCAGGTGCTCGGCGACGCCGGTCAGCACGCACGCTCCGCAGTCGGGGTATCCGTCCTCCCGCTCGACTCTCCTGTTGAAGTCGAACTGATCGCCGAATTCGCCTAGAAGGCCGGTCACTTCTTTGCCTCAGTTAGCACGCCGCCTGTTCGTTCTGCCCCCCGATCTCGAAGGAGCAGCGCGCAGCTGGCTTGAACATGGTGAACGCACGCCCCGCGCGCCGCGTTTTGCCTCCTCAGTGGTTCTGCTGCGGGACTCGCCCACGGGCCTGGAAACCTGGCTCGGGTACCGGACGGGGTCCTCCCCGCTCGGCGTTCTCGCCTTTCCAGGCGGATCCCTGGAGGGGTCCGACGGCGACGCCGTCGGCTGGCTTGGCCCGTCGCCGCAGCACTGGGCCGAGCAGATGGGGATGACCGACGTCGGGCTGGCGCGCCGCCATGTGGTCGGCGCCATCCGTGAACTCTTCGAGGAGACCGGAATCCTGCTGGCCGGCCCGGACCTGTCCACGACGGTGGAATCGACATCGAGTGCCGAATGGATGCGGGCCCGCGAGGCCGTGGCGGATCAGGAGAAATCCTTCACCGACGTGCTGGCGAAGCGGGGGCTTTCGGTCCGCACGGACCTGCTCAAGCCCCTGGTCAACTGGCTCAGCCCCGACTTTGCGCACCGCCGGTTCAACACCCGCTACTTCGCCGCCACCGTGCCCGTGAACCAGCAGCCTTCGCTGCTGGCCAGCAAGGGCGTCTGGGGCCGGTGGGTGTGCGTCCGGAAGGTGGTCAGCGACCGGGACAGCACCGTGCTGGGCGACGAGGTCGGTCAGGAGAACACCGTGGGCCGCACCCTGGGCGAACTCCTGGTTCCGGGCTCGGAAATCATGCTTGAAAAGATGGCCAAGGCCAACGGCTGCATCGCCTACCTCAGCTACAAGCGCAAAGCCCACGTGTACCAGCCGAAGCTCGTCGAGGAAGAGGGCCGGCTCATGCTCGAAGTCGAGGCCGCCAAGACCGTGGCCGGCGAACCGCAGCGGGAGCGCTAGGCCACACGGCGCGGCCCGCTGGCGTGGGCTTGTGAGGCCGCCGGCCCGGGGGACATGCCCCTCTCTGCTTGCCGCGACTGGGCATGTCCCTCCGTGCCGCGCGTCGGCCCGGGACATGCCCTTCGTGGGCGCCGACCGTTGGACATAGTGGGACTATGTCCAGTCCTCAGTGTCAGGGCTGGGCATGTCCCGGTGTCGCGGCAACAGAAAATGGCCATGTCCAGCCGACCAGCCGGCCAGCATGTCCCGCGGACCAGCCGACCAGCAGTCCGCGGCGGAACGACAGAAGGCCGGTCCCGTTGTCCGGGGCCGGCCTTCGTGCGTGCTGCTGGGGTTCCTAGCGGGAACGCTGGCGCAGGCGCTGCATGTCTAGAATGACGACGGCGCGGGCTTCCAGGCGCAGCCAGCCGCGCTGCACGAATTCGGCGAGGGCCTTGTTGACCGTTTCACGGGAGGCGCCGACCAGCTGGGCCAGCTCTTCCTGCGTCAGTTCGTGGGCAACCAGGACGCCGTCGGTCGCGGGGCGGCCGAAGCGGTCGGCCAGATCCAGCAGTGCCTTGGCCACACGGCCCGGCACGTCGGAGAAGACGAGGTCGGAGAGGGAATCGTTCGTGCGGCGCAGGCGGCGGGCCAGGGCCTGCAGCAGCTGGGCCGAAACCTCGGGGCGCGTGCGCAGCAGTGCGTTGAGGCTTTCGTTCTTCAGGCCGGCGAGACGCGTCTCGGATACGGCGGTTGCCGTGGCCGTCCGCGGGCTGGGGTCGAAGAGTGCCATTTCGCCGAAAAGCTCACCCGGGCCGAGGATTGCCAGCAGCGATTCGCGGCCGTCCGGCGACGTGCGGCCGAGCTTTACCTTGCCGGAGACGATGAAGTAGAGCTGGTCGCCCTGATCGCCTTCCCGGAATACCGAGGCACCGCGTGAAAGGTCCACCTCGGTGAGTTCGTCCGTCAGCAGACGGAACGCCTCGTCGTCGAGCGTGGCGAAAAGGGGTGCGCGGCGCAATACCTCGATATCCATGAAATCTCCTGACTAGCTGTGTCGGCTGGGGCGCTTCAGCCATTCTTTCAGAATTTCTGCGCTTCTGTGACGTAGTTGGCAGCGAAACGCCCGAAGGGCCCGAATGCTCGCCACCTGCGAAGTCCCCGCCGATCCCGGCAGACCCGCCAGGCATGGCGGCCGATCGGCAAACGTTCAGCTTACACCGCTAGAATCGTGGCTGACCTGTCTGTAAGGAGCCCCGGTGTTTGGCTTGACCATTTTGGACCTGGTGTTGGTTGTGGCGCTGCTGTCCTACCTCATACATGGCCTTCGCAACGGTTTCCTCGTGACGCTCGGGGGAATCGCTGGCTTCGCGGCAGGCGCGGTGGCCGCGTTCGTGTCCGTTCCCATTGTCAGCGGACTAGTGGAGGACAGCGGCTGGCGCCTGACGGCGATTGTTGCCACCGCCGTCGTGCTGATGATCGTGGGGAACGGCCTCGGCACCATGATCGGGCGGCGGATCCGCAGTGTGGTTCCCTTCACGCCCCTGCGGGCGGCCGACCGCCTCGTCGGGGGAGGCGTGAACGTGGTGGTGTCCGCCCTCGTGATGTCGATGCTCGCGTTCAGCATCGGTGCCCTCGGGGTGCCGTTCGTTTCGCAGCAGCTCGCCGAGTCCAAGGTGATCGGATTCATTGACGGCGTGACGCCGACGCCGGTCAAGGCGTCGATGGCGCAGTTGCGGTCCGCCGTGATCGGCGAGGGCATACCCACCCTGCTCGACGGATTCGGCCACGGCCAGCCCGTCGCCGTCCCGGACACCAACACGGACACCCCGGCGCTGAACAAGGCCGCCGCGTCGGTGCTGAAAATCGCAGGCACAGCGTACCAGTGCGGCCAGAACCAGACCGGAACCGGCTTCGTGGTCGCCCCCGGGCGAGTGGTGACCAACGCCCACGTCGTGGCCGGAGTCGACGAACCGGTCGTGGAGACGCCCGGCGGCGGCGCCCTGCCCGGCCGCATTGTGTACTTTGACACCCAGCATGACCTCGCCGTCGTGGCGGTGGACGGCCTCCAAGCGGCGCCGCTTCCCCTGACGTCAGACCTGCACTCCGGCACCGCCGCGGCCTTCGCCGGCTATCCGCACGGCGGCCCCTTCCAGTCCAAGCCGGCCCGGATTCAGGACATCACTACCGTGCTCGTCCCCGACATTTACGGCAAGAATGCTGCCCCCGAGGACGTCTACCGGCTCGCCGGGGACGTGCAGCCGGGCAACTCCGGAGGCCCGCTGCTGACCATGGACGGACAGGTGGCCGGGGTTGTTTTTGCCAAGGCCACCACCGAGTCCTCGCTCGGGTTTGCCATCACCATGCATGACCTCCGCCCCGTAGCGGCGCAGGCGCCGGGTCTGGGCAGCGCCGTCTCGTCCGGACAATGCGTCAAAAAATAACCGGGTAGCGCAACGGGGACGACGGTGGGGACGTGCTCAGCCCCTGGCCGTGTCCAGTCCGGCGAGGTATTCCACCGCGAAGCGGTAGCCCATAATGCCGGCGCCTGCGATCACGGCCTTGCTGATATCCGAAAGGTAGGAATGGTGCCGGAAATGTTCGCGGGCGTGAACATTGGTGATGTGCACCTCGACCGTGGGCAGGGCAACCGCGGAAATGGCGTCCCGGATGGCCACGGACGTGTGCGTGTAGGCCCCCGCATTGAGCACGATTCCCACCGCCTTCCCCCGGGCGGCATGGATGGCGTCCACGAGGGCACCCTCATGGTTGGACTGGAAGCACTCGACGTCCAGGCCGTGCGCCGCACCCGCGTCCTTGGCGAGCTGCTCGACGTCGGCCAGCGTGGCCGTCCCGTACTTCTCAGGCTCGCGGGTGCCGAGCAGGTTCAAATTCGGTCCGTTGAGAACCAAGATGGTGCCGCGGCCGGCACCGCTGGCGGGGGTGGCTTCAGTCATGTCTGCCAATCTATCGCGCCGCAGGCCGCCCACGCTGTTCGTTACTACCGCACGTTCTAAACGGCGGATCGTCCCGCCCCCGATTCGTGCGACAGGCAGGACCCGCGACGACGCCGGCTTGGCCCGCCGGGGGCGCCGCCGTCGTCTGTTCGCCGGCGCCGTAACACGCCGGCGCGGCGGCTGATTCTGCCGGCTACTTCTTCAGGGACCTCGCGATCTGGGCCATGACCGTGTTGTCGGCGAGGGTGGTGGCGTCGCCGACCTCGCGGCCTTCGGCGACGTCCTTGAGCAGGCGGCGCATGATCTTGCCGGAGCGGGTCTTGGGCAGTTCCGGGACCACGAGGATGGTCTTGGGCTTTGCGATCGGTCCGATTTCCTTGCTGACATGGTTGCGGAGTTCCTGGACGATGTCGTCGCCGGTGTCCACGGCGTCCCCGCGCAGGATCACGAAGGCCACGACGGCCTGGCCGGTGGTCTCATCGGCTGCGCCCACGACGGCGGCCTCGGCAACCGCCGGGTGGGAGACGAGTGCGGATTCAATTTCGGCGGTGGACAGGCGGTGCCCTGAGATGTTCATGACGTCATCGACCCGGCCGAGCAGCCAGATGTCGCCGTCCTCATCCTTCTTGGCGCCGTCGCCGGCGAAGTACATGCTCTCGAAGCGGGACCAGTAGGTTTCCTTAAACCGCTCCGGGTCGCCCCAGATCCCGCGGAGCATGGCCGGCCAGGGCTCTCGGATCACCAGGAACCCGCCGTGGCCGTTGGGAACGGTCTCGCCGAGCTCATCCACGACGTCCACGGCGATGCCGGGGAGCGGGACCTGGGCTGAGCCTGGCTTGGTGGCCGTGACGCCCGGCAGCGGAGCGATCATCTGCGCCCCGGTCTCTGTCTGCCACCAGGTGTCCACGATCGGTGCCGGGGTCTGCTTCCGGCCGCCGTTGCCGCCGATGACCTCGCGGTACCACATCCAGGCCTCCGGGTTGATGGGTTCGCCCACCGACCCCAGGACACGGATCGAGGAGAGGTCAGACTTGGCCGGGATCTCCTTGCCCCACTTCATGAAGGTGCGGATGGCGGTGGGGGCCGTGTAGAGGATGGAGACCTTGTACTTCTCCACGATTTCCCACCATCGGCCCTGGTGCGGAGAGTCCGGTGTGCCCTCGTACATGACCTGGGTGGCGCCGTTGATGAGCGGGGCGTAGGCGACGTAGGAGTGCCCGGTGATCCAGCCGACGTCGGCGGTGCACCAGTAGACGTCGGTTTCCGGGTGGAGGTCGAAGACCGCCTTGTGGGTGTAGGCGCCCTGGGTGAGGTAGCCGCCGGTGGTGTGCAGGATGCCCTTGGGCTTTCCCGTGGTGCCGGAGGTGTAGAGGATGAACAGCGGGTGTTCGGCGTCGTGCCCGACGGCGGTGTGCTCGGCGGACGCGGCCCCGACGGTGTCGGCCCACCAGTGGTCCCGGCCCTCGTGCCAGTCCACGTCTTGGCCGTTGCGTTTGACCACCACGACGTTCTGCACGGTGTGGCCGTCGTGGGCCAGGGCGTCGTCGACGGCCGGTTTCAGTGCGCTGGGCTTGCCGCGGCGGTAGGTGCCGTCGGCCGTGACGACGAGCTTGGCCTCGGCGTCGTCGATCCGGGACCGCAGGGCCTCGGCGGAGAACCCGCCGAAGACCACGGAGTGGATGGCGCCGATCCGGGCGCACGCCAGCAGCGTGATGACGGCCTCGGGGATCATGGGCAGGTAGACGGCGACGCGGTCGCCCTTGGTCACGCCCAGGGACTCGAAGGCGTTCGCGGCCTTCTTGACCTCTTCGGTCAGCTGCGCGTAGGTGTAGGTGCGGGTGTCGCCGGGTTCGCCCTCGAAGTAGATGGCCACGCGGTCACCGTGCCCGGCCTCGACGTGGCGGTCCAGGGCGTTGTACGCGGCGTTGATCTCTCCGCCGACGAACCACTTCGCGAACGGCGGGTTGGACCAGTCCAGGGTCTGGGTGAAGTCCTTGGACCAGCTCAGCAGCTCGCGGGCCTGCTTCGCCCAGAAAGCGGGGCGGTCGGCGTCGGCCTCGGCGTATTCGCCGGCGGTGACCACTGCGTTCGCCGCGAACTCGGCCGATGGCGCGAAACGGCGGTTCTCCTGGGACAGGTTTTCGAAGGCATCGCCCTGAGGCGCCTGCATTGCCGTGGATCCGGGGGTCTGCTGGGACATGGTGAACCTCATCATTCATCGATCCGTGCTGCGGTACGGTCGTGGCGCCTCCGCGCCGGGCAGCGTGCGCGACGTCGGGCGGCGGCAGATCACGGCGGTACCGCAATAGCTGTTCTGCACTAAACACTAATACGCGGGTCCGACTAAACGTGCGCCCCGTCACAAAGAGCGCCGTGAGCGGTGTTTGTTAAGCGCCGAATGGTTTGTGGGGCGGCGCTGAAGGGCACTCCTGCGCCTGTTCCGGATCTGCAAAACCGGGGAGTTCTGCTCCATCCGCCCACGGCTTGTCAGCTAGTGATCGGCCATTCACTTGGCTAGGCTGAGATGAAGTTGCGACATCCGATGGAGGCGACGGGACCCGCTGGCGGTCCTGTCTTTGCCTGCCGTTAGACGGCGCTGTCCAGAGTGCCGCCATGCTAAGGAGATACGGAATGAACGAGCAAGACAACGGGCAGGTCCGGGCCCCCGCCCAGAGCCAGGACGGATCGGCTCAGCCCGGTGCCGCCGGGTTCGGTGCCGCCCCGCGCTTCACCGTGGACAAGAAGTCCGCGAAGAAGCACGAAGCGGTCCTCGGCCCCTTCACCATCCGGGACCTCACCGTCTTCGGTTCCACCCTGCTGCTCTTCATCGCCTCGCTGATTCCGATGTTCGCGCTCGCCTACAACCTGTGGAACCTGGGTAGCCTGTTCTTCCTGGGGCTGGGCATCGTGCTGCCGCTCATTGTCACCGCCCTGTTCGTGGCCCGCCGCCTCAGCCCGGCGACCAGGATCCGGATCGGATCCCTGTCGATCGACCAGTTCGCATCCGTCGTCGCCTCCTTCACACTCGCCTTCTTCTTCCTCGCCGCCGCCGAAGCATTCGTTCCGAGCATGCTGATAGCCCTCCTGGGCGCAGCCGGGCTGTTCGCCGCCACGGTGCTGGGCCGCTGGATCCCGTTCTTCGCCAGTGACTTCGCGGGCCGGGAGGAAACGCCTGCCCACGTCGTGGCCCGCGAGGCCGTTGCCCCGGTACAAAAGCCGCGTGCGCCCAAAAAGCCGAAGCAGCCCAAGCCGGTCAAGGACTCCGCGGCCGCTTCCGGGGCCTCCGCCGGCTGGGCCAACCGTCCGGGAACCGGAACCCAGACCGCCGCCGCACCGGCGGCCGTTTCACCCGTCGTGCCGCCGG
Source organism: Arthrobacter oryzae (assembly GCF_003634095.1). GTDB lineage: Bacteria > Actinomycetota > Actinomycetes > Actinomycetales > Micrococcaceae > Arthrobacter > Arthrobacter oryzae. The sequence continues at coordinate 683,499 of NZ_RBIR01000002.1, read as the reverse complement.
CCGAAGCGACTACGGGGGCCGGGACGCCCGCCGCGGCGCCGGGCGCTGCGGCAACAGGCGCGCCGGCGACCCAGATTTCCGGCGTCGTGCCGACAGCCGGCACGGCTGGCCCCGCCCCGTTCGCGTCCCCTGCGGCCGCCTCGTCTGCAGCCGGGTCGACGGCTCCGTCGACGGCTCAGTCCGCTGAACCGGCGCAGTCTGCGGGCGCCCCGGCGCCCGTCGCGGACCAGAAACCGGCCACAGGCGTCGCGGCCGCCTCGCCAGCCACCGGCGCCGCCGCGGCGGCCGCTGCTGCCGCCGCCGGGCCTGCCGCCTCAAGCGACGCCGAACAGACCCGCGCCGCCGACATTCCGGCGCCGGCGGGCGGCAGTGCGCCCACCACGGTCAACCCCCAGGTCAGGCCGCAGGAGCCCATCGGCGCCACCGTCGATCCCGCCAGCCGGCCCTCGGAGGACGAGGTCCACCCTGCGCAGGAGGCCTTCTGGTTCGCGGTCGCGCAGCCACGCACCGCCGTCGACGAGCGCACCGGGGCGCCGGCGTTCGTCATTGAACCGGGCGGCTGGGTCCTTGCCCTCGAGGACCGGGGTACCTCGTTCCTGGTCCAGCACACCGACGGCCGACTCGGCGTGCTGCGGGACCTCAGCAACATCGAACGCGGTTAGCCGGCCTGTGACCACGGAACCGGGCAGCATGGAATCGGCGCTTACGGAATCCGCAAGTGCGGCATCCGGCGCGCCGGCCCCCGGCACTACCGGGCCCGGGCCCGCGCGGGCGCCGGGGGAGTCGTCCCTGGCACTCAAGCGCCGAGCCCGCCGGATAAACCGGGCCCTCGCGGAGCAGTACCCGTATGCCCACGCCGAACTGGATTTCCGCAGCCCGTTCGAGCTCGTGGTCGCTACCGTGCTGTCCGCCCAGACCACGGACGTGCTGGTCAACCAGATCACGCCCCTGCTGTTCGCGCGCTACCCGGATGCGCGGCGGATGGCGGAGGCGGAGCCGGCAGAGCTGGAAGCCATCATCAAACCCACCGGCTTCTTTCGGGCCAAGACCAGGAACCTCCTGGCGCTGTGCAACCGGCTGGTGGACGAATACGACGGCGAGGTGCCGGGCCGGCTAGAGGACCTCGTGACGTTGCCCGGCGTCGGGCGGAAGACCGCGAACGTCGTGCTGGGCAACGCCTTCGGCATTCCGGGCATCACCGTGGATACCCACTTCGGCCGCCTGGCCCGGCGGTTCGGCTGGACGGAATCCGATGATCCGGTCCGGATCGAGTCCGACGTCGCCGAACTGTTCGAGCCCCGGGACTGGACCATGCTCTCGCACCGTGTCGTCTTCCACGGCCGCCGCGTCTGTCACTCGCGCAAGCCGGCCTGCGGCGCCTGTGCCGTGGCCAACTGGTGTCCCAGCTACGGGATGGGCGAAACCGACCCGGACAAGGCCAGGAAGCTGTTAAAGTACGAGCTCGCGCCGGGGCAGGAGGAACTGCTGGCCCGCCTGCAGGCCGAGACGCACCGCGCCGCCGAAATCCGGATGGAATCGCAGAGGAAGCCGCGGTGACCGCACGCCAGGAGCTGATCGATCTGGTCGCCGCGGTGGAGGCGGGGACGGCGCCGCCCCCGGATCCGCGCTGGCGGGAACTCGCCGTCGAACCCGGTGAACGCGTCCGCAGGGCCGCGGTACTCATGCTGTTCGGCGCACTGGACAACGTCCCGGCGGTGTCCGAGAAGTTGCTGGCGCCGGCCGACCTGGACGTCCTGCTGCTGCAGCGGGCACAGACGCTGGATGACCATCCCGGGCAGGTGGCTTTTCCCGGCGGCGGCATCGACCCGGGTGAATCCGTGGTCGCCGCGGCCCTCCGCGAGGCGGAAGAGGAGACCGGCCTGAACCCCACCGGCGTGGAAGTGCTCGGGGCCATGCCTGAACTGGCGCTGCCCCGGGGCAATTTCCTCGTCACTCCGGTCCTGGCCTGGTGGGCCTCCCAGTCCCCGGTCCGGGTCGTGGATTACGGCGAATCTGCGCAGGTTTTTCGTGTTCCGGTCCGTGATCTGCTGGACCCCGACAACCGGGTCATGGCTACGGTCAGCCGGGCCGGCCAGACATTCCAGAGCCCCGCATTCACCGTCAACGGCGTGGTGGTGTGGGGGTTTACCGGGATGATCCTGAACCAGCTTTTTGAACAGCTGGGCTGGGCGGTCGCCTGGGACCGCGCACGGCTGTATGGGATCGATGTCTAAGGTGAGCCCATCTAAGGTCAGCCGCGCGAGTTGAGTATCAGGGCCCGCGCCGTCGGGCCTCCCGCCAGCTGGGCGCCGTAAGCTGGGCGCCGCTAGCGGGATACCGCGACGCTGCCCGTGCGCCTGCTGGCCAGCGTCGGCGCTATTGCCCGCCCTCCGGGCCTGATGGTGGCGGCCCGTATGCTGTGTGTTTCGGAACGGTCCACCACCAGGCCGGTGGCGGCGTTTTCGCGGACGGCGGTGATGCCCGCCGCCGCGCTTTTGATGGAGCTGAACAGCGGTGACACGGCCACAACCGTGCCGTCCGCCGCTGTCAGCCTGAAGTAATAAGCTTTGTCGCCTGCTTGTGCAATCTCAAAAATGCCAGCCAAACCGCTGCCTCCCCAATGTACTTGCGTCTTTGCAATGGCCGGCGGAGTACGGGAAATTAGCCGGCCATTTTCGAGCCTAGCCCGGTGACGGAGACCACACAAAGCTACCAACGGGTACGTTACAGACGGTGACCGCGTCGACTCATTTGGCGTTGTCGTAGGAGTCCACAACGGCCACACTGACCGGGAATTCCACTGGAATGCGGCCGAACAGCAGTTCTTTGGCCGCGGCTGCGGAGTCTTCGATGGCCCGGATGCAGTCCGCGACGTCGTCTTCGGGGCACTGCACCATTACTTCGTCGTGCAGGAAGAACACGAGCTGGCCCGCGGCGGTGCCGGCTGACCGCATGGCGCGCAGCCGGCGTCGCAGTTCGGCCAGCCAGCACGCCGCCCAGTCGGCGGCCGAACCCTGCACCACGAAGTTGCGCGTGAAGCGGCCGCGCGAGCGGGCGATCGAGTCTGCCCGGCGCTGCTCTTCCGCGGTGCTGGACTGCTGGCTCTGCAGCCAGCGCTCCGACGGCGGCGGGCTGCTCCGGCCCAAGCGCGACGTGACTGTCCGGCCGGCTTCGCCGTCGCGGGCCGCCTGCTCCACGAAGCCCACCGCCCGGGGATAGGTGCGGGCGAGCTGGGGCATCAGCCGCCCGGACTCGCCGGTGGTGGCACCGTAGATGGCGCCCAGGAGGGCCACCTTCGCCTTTGCCCGGTCGCCGCCGAAGCCCTGCGCGGCGATGCCGGCGTAGAGGTCCTTGTCCCGGGCCGCCTCGGCCATTTTGGAATCCTGCGCGAGCGCCACCAGCACCCGCGGTTCCAGCTGCGAGGCATCGGCAACGATCAGTTTGTGGCCGGGATCAGCGTGCACGGCCCCGCGGACCTGGCGCGGGATTTGCAGCGCCCCGCCGCCCCGCGACGCCCATCGCCCGGAAACCACGCCGCCAACCACGTATTCGGGCTGGAACCTGCCGTTGCTGACCCACGTATCCAGCCACGTCCAGCCATTGGCCGCGTGCAGGCGGGACAGCTTCTTGTACGTCAGCAACGGCACGATCGCGGGATGGCTGGATTCCTTCAGCTCCCATTGACGGGTGGTCTTGACCTCGATGCCGTTGCGGTGCAGGGCGCGCATAAGCTCCTGGGGCGAGTCCGGGTTCAGCGCCGGCGACTGCAGCAGCCGCCGTAATTCGGCCGTGAGCGATTCGAGTTTGGCCGGCCGCTGGCCTGGAGCCGGCCGGGGTCCCAGCTGTTCGGCGAGAATCTGCTCATGCAGTTCCGCACGCCAGGGGACGCCGGTGTGCTGCATCTCGGCGGCGATCATGGCTCCGGCGGATTCCGCCGCCAGCAGCAGCTGGAGCCGCTGCCGGCGGGTGGCGTCGGCGCCCGCCGCGCCGGAGTCCGTTCCCGCCTGGCCCAGCGACTCCTGCTGGGCCGCATACTCGGCGCGGAGAGCCTCCAGCGATTGGCCGGGCCGCCGGCCGGGCGCCGGGGCGTCGAAGAGGGCGCCCTGTTCCGGCGGCGGGGGAGGAGGCTGCAGCGCCCGCGGCGGCTGGTTCAGCTCGTCATCCTGCGTCAGCTTCTCCGCCGCCTGCGCATAGCCGGTGTGGGCAGTAAATTCCGAGTGGGCCAGGATCGCGCCGCACAGCGTGAGGTCGTAGCAGCGCTCGAGCTCCACCCCGGCGCGCAGCAGCGCGGGGTACCAGTCCTGCGTGCGGTGCCAGATCCAGCGCGGGTGCCGCCCCTCAATCCCGCGCACGACGCCGGCCAGGTCGCCGGCGCTGACAACGCGCGGTTCCGGATTGGACGGTTCGGGGACGCCTTCCGCGGTGATTTCCTGGAGGGCCGCGCCGTCGGCATGGGCGGCGAGCAGCAGGTACATAGGATCAATTCTGCCCTGCTCCGGGGAGTGGTCCGTGCGCCTCGGACGGCGGCGGCCGCCGTCATCTTGTCCGCCTTGTCCACATAGCCGACGACGGCGGTTACGCCGCGCTTCCGGCGCGGGCACAGTGAGACCATGAACAGGCATCAACAACCAGATCCAGGCCTGCCGCCGGCGCGGGCGACGGGACCCTGGATTCCCGGGGAGTCCAACCAGACGTTGCTCGTCACCCGGGTCGATGTGCTGCGCAATGAGGTGGAGCGCATCGTCGCGGCGGCCGGGGGCCAGCTGCGGACGGTGCACGATGTGGCGGCTGCCGCGCCGTTCTGGGATGCCGCGGCCGCCGTGCTGGTGGGCAGCGACATCCGCGAGCTGCCGCTGCGGGGGAGGGCGCCGGCCGTGCTGGTCGGGCTCAAAGGTGACGGGGACGGGTTGTGGCAACTGGCCGCCGCCATCGGGGCCGAACGTGTCGCGGTGCTGCCCGACGCCGCCGCCTGGCTGGCCGAATACCTGAGCCGGTCGCGCGCGCCGGAAGCCGGCGGGCTCGTTGTCGGGGTTACCGGCGGCTGCGGAGGGGCCGGTGCCACGACAACCGCCGTCTGGATCGCGCAGGCCGCCGCCGGGCTTGGCGTCCGGGTGCTCCTCATTGACGGCGACCCCTGGGGCGGGGGCTTGGAACTGGCGTTGGCCGCCGAGGCCGCCCCCGGGCTCCGCTGGCCGGATCTTGCCGGCGCGAGCGGAACCATCGACCCCGCCCAGTTGGACCACGCCCTGCCGACGGCCGGCGGGTTCTCCTTCCTGTCGTGGCCCGGCACCCGGGACGGCGCAGCCGGCGTGGAGGCCGCGACGGTGGCCGGGGTTCTCGACGCCGCCCGTCGCGGCTGCGAGCTGGTCGTGCTGGACATCGGCCGGGGACGGGAGGCGTTCCGGGCTTTCGCCTGGGAATGCGACCGGATCGTGGTCGTGGCGCCGGCCCGGCTGCGGGCCGCCGTCGCCACGGCCAAGCTATTGCAGGAGCTTCCTCCGGTGGAGACGCTGCTGGTGGTCCGGGAAAGTCCCGGCGGTGCCCTGGACGCGCCTCTGATCGCCGAATCAGTGGGCCTGCCCCTTCAGGGGATCATGCCGGAAATCAAGGGTCTGGCCGCGGCAACGGAACTCGGCCGTCTTCTGGAATCGGGGCGGCAGCGCGCTGTCCGCCGTTTCGTCGCGGCACTCCTTGATCCGGACCGGGGTGAGAGCTGATGAGCGCCCATTCGGCTGCGGAACCTGCTGAACCGGATCAGGCCTTCCGCCGCGCGCGGGCGCGCGTCCGCCCGCCGGGATTTTTCGACGAAAAGCTGCTCGAATCCGTGCGCGCGTCGGTCATGGCCGATGCCGCTCCGGTAACCCCGTCGCGGGTCGCCGCGGCGGTCCAGGCGAGCGGACGGCTGCTCGGCACGGCCGGCGCGCTGGCCGCGGTGGAGGGCATCAGCGCCGAACTGAACGGACTGGGGCTCCTGCAACCGCTGACCCGGGATGCGGCCGTGACGGATATTTTCGTCAACGGACCGGACTCGGTCTGGCTGGACCGCGGCGACGGGCTGGAACGGGCCCCGGTCGTGTTTTCCGGGGAGCAGCAGATCCGTGCCCTTGCCGCGAGGCTAGTGGCAGCCGGCGGCCGCCGCCTGGATGACGGCTCGCCCTGCGTCGACGTCAGGCTGGACGGCGGCTTCAGGGTGCACGCGGTGCTGCCGCCGATTTCCACCGCGGGAACTCTCTTGAGCGTCCGAATCCGCCGGGCCACGGTCTTCTCCATGCCCGAGCTCAGGCGGGACGGCATGTTCGGACCGGGAGCGCTCGGTGCCCTGGTCCAGGCTGTCCTCGAGCGCATGGTGGCGGCCAGGCTGAGCTTTCTCATTAGCGGGGCCACCGGCTCGGGGAAAACCACATTGCTGGCCACGTTGCTGGGGTTGTGCCATCCCCGGGAACGGCTCGTCCTGATTGAGGATGCCGCGGAACTGAATCCCGTCCACCCGCACGTCGTCTCGCTCGAGTCCCGGCACGGGAACTTGGAGGGCGGCGGTGCCGTGGACTTGGGCGAGCTGGTCCGGCAGGCACTCAGGATGCGGCCGGACCGTCTGGTGGTGGGCGAATGCCGCGGCGCGGAGGTCCGGGAACTGCTTTCCGCCATGAATACCGGACATGCCGGAGGCGGCGGGACCATCCACGCGAATGCGGCGGCGGCCGTTCCCGCCCGGCTCGCGGCGCTCGGTGCGCTCGCCGGCATGGGCCAGGACGCCGTGCGCCTGCAGGTGGCGAGTGCCATCGACGCCGTGGTCCACGTCGAACGGACCGCGACGGGACGCCAGGTCGCAAGCATCGCTGTTCTGGAAGCACAGGAGTCCGGGCTGGCTGTCACCGCCGCCCTGGAACTGCTGAGGGGCCATGTGTCCTTCGGGCCGGCGTGGCCGCAGTTGGCGGGCCGGCTCGGGCTGGATCCCGGGATGGCCTCAGCAACCGGCTCCGCGCCGCATCTGGCCCGGGCAGCGGCGCACCTGGCGGAGTGCGGCGGCGAAACGCCGCTGCCGTCGACCCCGTGATGACCGGGCCCCTGGTCGTCGTCCTTGGGCTGGTTCTGGTCCCGGCCTTGTGGCTGGCACTTGCCGCCCCGGGCGCCGCGGCCCGCCGGGCCCGGAGGGCACTGACGGGGGCGAGCCTGCGGAGCTCCGCGGCCGGCGAGGAACGGCGACCCCGGCCGCTGCGGGCTGTCCGGGAGGCCTTCCCCGGCGCGGGCCGCTGGTTTGGCGGGGGACCCTCGGAGGCCGTCCCGATGACCGTGGTGGTCCAGCAACTGGCCGCACTCCTGAAAGGAGGGCGCAGCCCAGCCCGGCTGTGGGACGAATTGTGGATTTTGTACGGCGGGGCTGCACGCCGGGAGGGGTCTGCGGTCAACCGCGCGGCCCACGGACGTGACCGCGACGGGACCGGTGAGGTCTCCGGACCGGTGCTGGACCCCGGATCGCTCAGGATCCTCGCGGCCGCACGCGGGGCCGCCCTGCGGGGGTCCTCCGTGGCCGAGGCCATCCGCCGCGAGGTCTCCGGGGAAGCCGCCGGCGGTGGCAGCGACGGAACAGCCGCCAAGGCGGCGGGGCGTGTCCGTCTCGGCCGCGACCGGCGGGTGTGGGGCGAGCTCGGCGCATGCTTCGACACCGCCGAGGCCAGCGGGTGCCCGCTGGCCGACGTGCTGACCCGCTTTGCAGCGCATCTGGAGACCGAGGATGACGCCGAGGCCGCCCGGCAGACCGCGTTGGCGGGCCCGCGGGCCACCGTGCGCCTGCTGACGTGGCTGCCCCTGTCGGGGCTGGGCCTTGGCTTGCTGCTCGGCGTGGATCCGGCAGCGACACTCGTGCAGAACCCGTGGGGTCTCGCGGCGTTGGCCGCCGGTGCAGCCCTGACCGCCGCCGGTCGGTTGTGGTCCTCGGGGCTCGTCAGGGCCGCGGCGGGAGATCCGACATGATTCCCCGACCGCCGCCATGAGGCCGGGACTCGCCGGTGCCCTCGTGGCAGTGAGCCTTGCCAGTGCTGCCGTTGTGATCCTGGCACACCCGGGCCGTGGGCGCCGACGGCTCCGGCGCCAGGTTCAGGCTCCCGCCGACGGGACCCGCGGTGATCCCTACGTCGGCGGGCACGGGCGTGAAGGCTTCCCGGGTTTGCGGGACACCGCCATGATGCTGGAACTGGTCGGCGCCATGCTGGATGCCGGAGCCGGGCTTGGCCGTTCCCTGGAGCTCATCGCCGCGCTGGTGCCACCGGAACTCGAGCGCCAGCTTCGGCCGGTTGTGTCAGCCCTCGCCATCGGCGCGGATTGGGACACGGCATGGCGCAGTTCAGGGGCCCAGTCGTCCCAGCTTCTTGCCCTGCGCGACGCCCTGGCCTTTGCGGCGCTTACGGGCGCCCCTTCCGCGGCTCTCCTCTACGCCCAGGCGGCCCGCCTTCGCCGCGAACGGAACAGGGCCGCCGAGCAGGGCGCGGCGGCCCTCGGCGTGAAGCTCGTAGTGCCCCTGGGCCTGTGCTCCCTGCCGGCGTTTGTATGCCTCGGCGTCGTCCCCGTGCTCCTGGGGCTGCTCCCGCACTAATGCGGGCCGTCCCGGCAGCGTCGCGGGCCAACGCCGGGGGGGCGGGGTCCAGCCTGCCCGGCGGCGCCCGTTGACGGTCGGCTGTCGGGCAGTAGTTGGGTCGCTGGTCGTTCAGTGGTCGTTCGTTGTTCTGCAGAGCGGCAGCCGGTGAGTTCTCCCCCACAGCACGCCGTGGCTATGGTGACGCCGAAGTTTTCCACTTGGCGGACTTCAGGGCTTACCGCGCAACCCCGAAGCCGGGAGAGTCGGATCAGCCGGCAATCCTGCCGGCGTCCCGTGGAAGGAAAGCAGATGTCAATCAATCAGGACACTCCCGCTGCGAATCGCATCGACGCCGGGGAGGACGGCGTTGCCAAGGTGTACGAGATTTACCCGGGCGCCAGCTCGGTTGTTCCGGTTCAGCCCCACGGGCGGAGGAGGCCGCCCTCGGCGCAGGCGGGAATGGCGACCGCCGAGTATGCCATCGCAACTCTCGCCGCCGTGGGGTTCGCCGGGATCCTCGTGTTCATCATGCGCAGCGATGAGGTCCGAGGTTTCCTCCTGAACCTCATCCGGACTGCGCTGACGCTGCCATGAAGGCGGACTGGCTCGGCAGGGGTGGTGGCGGCAGCGCTCGGCCGGATCCGGCGCCTGCCCCGGACTGCCGCGGTGCCGTCACTGCGGAGTTTGCCGTGGCGCTGCCCGCCGTCGTCCTCCTGCTCGCCCTTCTGCTCGCGGGCTCGGCAGCCGGCGTGACGCAGCTCCGCGTCGAAGAGGCGGCCCGGGGCGGTGCCCGTGCGCTGGCGAGGGGCGCCCCGGCTGGCGAAGTCGGCGGCATCGTCCGCCGGCTCGCCGGCGAAACGGCAGGGTCGGAGGTGGCCCTCGACGGCGCCTGGCTCAGGGTCACGGTTTCCGGCCGCGTCCCCGGGGCGGTCGGGGCGCTCATTCCGTGGACCCTCAGCGCCAGTGCTTGGGTCCGATCGGAGGCCGCCGGGGCGGCCCAGCCGCGGTCAGAGGGCGCCGCCGGTGCTTCGCGGCAGCCCGCATGACTTCGGTTGCTGTCCGGAACCACGCGTCGCCCCGGTATCCGCACGTTCCCCGTGACCCCTGCCGCCGGCGGCCTCGGGAGCGTGGCTCCGGAACGGTCCTGGCCCTGGGTCTCGGGCTCCTCGTCATCATGGCGACGGTGTTGCTGCTGCTACTCGCCCAGTCGGCCGTTGCGGCGTCCAAGGCTGCGGCGGCCGCCGACCTCGCGGCACTCGCTGCCGCGGACGCCGCCCGGGGAATCACCCCCGGCGAGCCCTGTACCGTGGCCCGGCAGGTCGCCCTGCAGAACAACGCCACACTGGTCGCCTGTATTGAGGGCCCGGACGCGACAGTTCAGGTCCGCACGCAGCTCAGCGCCGGACCGGTGCTCGGCACGGCCACCGGGCTGGCCCGGGCCGGACCGCCGCCGGGGTCTGGGAAAGGGTCCCTCCCGTGACGGCCGGTGACCCGCCGGGGTCTGGGAAAGGGTCCCTCCCGTGACGGCCGGTGACCTGCCGAAGACCGCGCTCAGGCGCGGAGGGGTTGGACGGGATTCTCTGCCGACGTCCCGGCTGCTGTTCCGGCCGATGCCGTATCCGGGCGGGCGGGGTTCATCTGCTCGCCGGCGTCGTGGAGCAGCACATCGATCAGTGTGACGGCAGCGTCCTTGTCGAGAGGATTGTTCTTGTTGCCGCACTTGGGGGACTGCACACAGGACGGGCAGCCGGACTCGCATTCGCAGGCCTGGATGGCGTCCCGCGTGGCAGTCAGCCACAACCGGGCCTTGTCGTAGCCGCGTTCGGCGAAACCGGCCCCGCCGGGATGGCCGTCGTAGACGAAGATGGTGGGCACTCCGGTGTCGGCATGAATGGCCGTGGAGACCCCGCCGATGTCCCAGCGGTCACTGGAAGCCACGAGCGGCAGGAGACCGATGGCCGCGTGCTCGGCGGCATGCAGGGCCCCGGGGAACTGAGCTTCGATCAGTCCCGCCCCGGTCAGCGAGCGGTTGTCCATGACAAACCAGACCGCCTTCGTGAACAGGTCGCGGGCGCCCAGCTGCAAGGGTTCTTCGCCGAGGATCTCGTTAGAAATCAACGCCTTGCGCTGGAAGGAGACCACTTGGGTGGTGACTTTCACATCGCCGAAATGTACGGCCACGTCGCCCCACTGTGTGGTGCGCTCCGTTTCGAGGACCTCGATCTGGGTCACGTCCCGGGCCGTGGTGTAGTAGTCGGGGTTCGCCCGGCGCACGACCACACAATGATCGTCCTCGTTCAGGTCTTCCACCACGTAGCTGTCACCCTGATGGACGTAAATGGCGCCGGTATGGGCTTGGTAGTGGGTTTGGGGCGAATCCATGGTGCCGAGCAAGGAGCCCGTGTCGGCATCGACGATGCTCACCGGACCCCCGCCGTCTGCCCGCAGGTTCACCATGGCGGCGGCACTTTGCGGGTGGGTCCAGAACCATCCGGCCGGCCGCTTGCGCAGGTAGCCCTGCGCAACCAGTCGATCCAGGAGCCTTTCGGAGGTTGCTCCGAAGAGTTCCAGTTCGGCGAACCCCAGCGGAAGTTCCGCGGCGGCGGCGCAGAGATGCGGGCCGAGGACATAGGGATTGGAGGGATCGAAAACTGTGGCCTCCACCGACACGTCGAAAATCGCCTCGGGGTGATTGACCAGGTAGGTGTCCAGCGGGTCATCGCTGGCCACGAACGCCGCGATTGCGTCCTGCCCGGCGCGGCCCGCCCGGCCGATCTGTTGGAACAAGGACGCCCGGGTACCGGGCCAGCCGGCCACCAGCACGGCGTCGAGACCGGAAATGTCGATGCCCAGCTCAAGCGCGGATGTGCTTGAGACACCCAGCAGCTCTCCCGAGCGCAGCGACTTTTCCAGGGCCCGTCGCTCCTCCGGCAGGTAGCCCGATCGGTAGGCGGCCACCCGCTGAGGCAGGCTGGGGTCCACCTCATCGAGGAGGCGCTTGGCGATGGAAGCAATCGTCTCGGCCCCACGCCTGGATTTGATGAAGGCAATCGTGCGGGTGCGGGAGGACACCAGATTGGCCAGCAGATCGGCGGTCTCGGCGACGGCGGTCCGGCGCTCCTTGGCACCGTTTTCGCCCCGGAGTTCGGTCAGCGCCGGTTCCCAGAACGCCACGGTGGTGGACCCATGGGGCGAGCTGTCTTCGGAAACGGCACGCACCGGGGCGCCGATCAGCCTGCCGAAGGATTTCCCGGGCTCGGAGGCCGTGGCGGAGGCCGCAATGAACACGGGCCCCGGGTGCGATCCGCTTGGGCTGTAGTAGGCACAGATCCGCCGCAGGCGCCGCATCAGGTTCGCCACATGGGAACCGAAGACGCCGCGGTAGCTGTGGGCCTCGTCGACGATCACGTAGCGGAGGCGCCTGAAGAACCTGGCCCACCAAGCATGGTTCGGGAGGATGCCGAAGTGCAGCATGTCCGGGTTCGCGAGGATAAAGTTCGCGTGGTCCCGGATCCAGCGCCGGGAGGCGGGGTCGGTGTCACCATCGTAGGTTTCGGCCCGGACGGTGGGGAGTTTCAGGGACCGGATAGCGGCCAGCTGGTCGGCCGCCAGGGCCTTGGTGGGGGAGAGATAAAGGGTGACGGCGCCGTCGTCGTGAATCTTCCCGGGATCGGCCAGAACCCTGAGCTCGGAACGGTGGATCGCGTCCAGGGCGGGGAGCTGATACGCCAGGGACTTGCCGGACGCCGTGCCGGTGGCAATGACCACGTGCTCTCCGGCGTGGGCGAGCTCGGCGGCCCGGACCTGGTGAAGATAGGGCTCATGGATGCCCAAGGAACCGTAGGCCGCCACAAGATCCGGGTGGGACCAGTCCGGCCACGGCGCATTGACGGCTTGGCGGGCGGGAATGGTTCGCACATGACGGAGCTGTTCCGGGTCCGGACCTCGGCCCAGCAGCGGAATCAGGGACTCATGCGGGTTCACTCACACATTCTTTCATCCGGCCTCAAATCGACCCCGTGCCCTGCAGTCCCCCGTGCCCGGAAGTCCGCCGGCCCCGCTGGCCGCGGCACAGCAGACGGCCAACGGTTCGGGGAAACGGCGCGCTGCCCGGGCGTCGGAGCCGGTGCCATGCCGGTCCTGGGAACATGACGGCAGCTATGACCGTAGCGGGAATATGCAGGACGGCTGCCAGCGGCAGTCGCGTCCAGGGAATCGCTCCGGGGCAAGTCCCGCAGAACGTCAGCCCACGGACAGGTCGGCACCTTCATCGGATGTTGACAGCATCAGAACATGGCAGACCGTGCGCCAGCCGAGGTGGGAATAGAGTTTCTGGCCGTCCAGTGATGCGAGCAACAGACCGGAGTCGACGTCGTGTTCAAAGGCCTGCGCCGCCAGGGCCTTCATGATGAAACTGCCCAATCCTCGCCGCTGGTAGGCCTCCGCGGTCATGATCTTGTCGAAGATCGCCGTGTGTCCGACCACAAATACGCGCCCGCTTGCCGCCACCTCGTCGGCCGCGCGGACCACGGCATGATGGACGCCGTCCGTCCGGGAGGTTTCCAATTTGAGGTCGTCGTCCGAAAGCCAGGGGTCCTCCGCGTCCTGGGTCTCCATGTCCACGATCATCATGGTCTGGGAAGCCGAGGTGACCTGGAGGCCATTCTGCTGGCCCAACTGTGAGTACCGTGCCACATCGTTGGTGAGGATCGTGAGGACCCTCGCCGGCATCTCGGCCGTCTTGGCCGCCAGATCCGCGAATTCCGCACCGGTCGGGTCATAGGCGAAATATTCCCACTGGTGGGTGGTGTCCGCGCGGAAAGCCGCAGGGAACCGCCCCTCCCTGCGCGTCTCATATCCGCGACAACCTGCCCAACCGGCCACCCAGATTTCCAGCAGGTGAGTGGTGTCTTCAACCATGGCGTCAAGACTCATGTGAAGAGCGTATTCCAGCCGTGCCACAAGCAACAGTGGCCGGGTTGGGGAACAGCGCTTGCTTATCCAATTGTGATTGTCGCCCGGCCGTTCGTCGCACCCAGTACCCTTAAATGCGTGGCCTTGAACAGGATTGTGCTCTTTTACGGATTTACTCCCCTCGCTGACCCGGACGCCGTCCGGCTCTGGCAGCGCGCCCTGTGCGAGAAACTCGGACTGACCGGCCGCATCATCATTTCCAGGGACGGCATCAACGCCACGGTAGGCGGGGAACTGAACGCCGTGAAGCAATACGTCAAGACGACGCGTGAGTACCGGGGCTTCCACGGCATCGACGTGAAGTGGTCCGACGGCGGCGCGGCGGACTTCCCGCGGCTCAGTGTCAAGGTGCGGGACGAGATTGTGTCCTTCGGTGCCCCGGGCGAGCTCAGGGTCGACACTAACGGAGTGGTGGGCGGCGGCACGCACCTCAAACCCGAGGAACTGCACGAACTCATCGATGCCAAGAAACAGCAGGGCGATGAGGTCGTATTCTTCGACGGGCGCAACGGCTTCGAGGCTCAGATCGGCAAGTTCAAGGATGCGGTGGTCCCCGACGTCGCCACCACCCATGACTTCATCAAGGAACTCGACTCCGGTAAATACGATGCCCTCAAGGACAAACCGGTTGTCACCTATTGCACGGGCGGGATCCGCTGCGAGGTCCTGTCCAGCCTCATGGTGAACCGCGGATTCAAAGAGGTGTACCAGCTCGACGGCGGCATCGTCCGCTACGGTGAGACCTTCAAGGACCAGGGGCTGTGGGAGGGCTCCCTGTACGTGTTCGACAAGCGCATGCACCTGGAATTCAGCGAGGACGCCAAGACCATCGGTGAGTGTGTCCGTTGCTCGGCGCCCACGAGCAAGTTCGAAAACTGCTCCAATCCAATCTGCCGAACCCTCACGCTCTACTGCGCCGAGTGCGCCGCAAGCCCCGAAACCCTGCGATGCCCCGACGGCTGCGCCGCCTGACCGGCGCACCCCACCCCGTTCCGAACTGACTCAGCCGTTCCGGCCGCGCTCACCCGGTGCGCCGCCCGTCCCGTTCCGGCCGCGCTGACCCGGGGCGCCGCCAGAGGCAGGTGTTGCCCAGGCGTCGCGCGCCGCGGTGTGCCTCAGATCCGGCTCACCCGGTAGGCGAAGTTGGCTGCCGTCTGTCCGGTCACCTGGATGGAGAGCACGGCGTCCTTGGACAGGGAGACTACGTTGACTCGTGAGGTCCCGCAGCGCAAGCTCAGGTCCACCAGCGGCTCCTGACCATTGCGGACGGTGAACGCGACCCGGCCCTTGCTCCTGCATGCCAACGTCACGGAATAGGTGCCGGCGGGAAGCGGCGTGGTCGACTCCGTATGAACCGCGCCTGCCTTCACGGAGCCATATCCGGTCTGGAACACCCGGCCCCCGGCGTCGGGCAGTACGTGATCGGCCCATTCGTCCAGCTCGTCGCCCGTTACGGGTTCGTTGAGATGGGGATCCTGCGGCAGGGCGGCGTCGGTGGGCGGCGAGGCCGTAACTGAAGCCGATTCGTCGTCCCAGTGATCGGCGCTGTATTCATACTCACAGCCGGACAGGGCAGTCCCCAAAAAGACCGCAACTGAAAGCAACGCGGCGGCCGCCGGAGTGCGCCGTCGCGGCACCCTGCGGGCCGGCACAGTGGGCATACCCTGAGATTAGGACCGCCCGGGATCAAGCGCCAGAGGTTAAAAGCCCCGGGTCGGACGGGACGGTCGGCGGTGCAGGGCCGGGCCCCTCAGGAGGCCAATCCGTCCGGACTTCGGGGGCCGCTGAGACGGCCCGCCAGGATCCGGCCGGATCGGTTTCTACCCGGCGGCCAGGTGATAGGCGTAGATGAGCGGGGCATCCACACTGGAGGTACTGAGCGTGACGTCGCCTGCGGCGGGCACCTTGAAGCGGGCGGTTTCGCGGCTGCCGTTGCAGGCGGCTCCCGCCTCAGCCAACGGGCGCCCGTCCAGGCTGACGGCGATGAACGCCTTCCCGCCGCCGTCGCAGGTCATGGTCAGCGTGTAGGCGCCGGCGGGGACGCTGTGAGCGGTCCGGACAATCGGATCCCGGTTCAGGATCTTGCCGGAGTCCTCCAGCACGGTTCCGGGGGCAGAGGGCAGGGCCGTGGCCTTCCACGCCGGAACATCGGCGCTCTCGATCGAACCGGCCGGGGAACATGCCGCTGCGGCCAGCACGACGGCGGCGGCAGCCGCACCCGTCAGCGTCCGCCGAACCAGCCCGGCGGCCGGGGCGTGGGAGGAAGGGAAAACCATGCCTCCAACTTACCGTCTTACGGGTGCGCCTCCGGCCGCGCTGTCTCGTCGGGGCCCTCCCTCCCGGACACGGGGCGCGGCCGGTTGACTTTGACGCAACGTCAAAGTCTAGAGTCGAAGAAACAGGCCGGCAGCACCTGGAAGCCTGGCGGTGCCGGACGGCGGGGCCCGGACGGACGTCAGAGCCGACGGGACGGCACATCACAGACGGCACACCACTTCTAACCAGACGGCACGGAAAGGCACACGGATGGACTGGTCCGTTCAACAGATCGCAAAAATGACGGGCACCACCGGCCGCACCTTGCGTCATTACGACGACGTCGGCCTGCTCAAGCCAAGCCGAACAGGCCGCAACGGCTACCGATACTACGACCAGGAATCCCTGGTCCGCCTGCAACGGATCCTGCTCCTGCGCGACCTGGGGCTTGGGCTGCCGGCCATCGCCGGAGTGCTTGGCAACGAGGCGCACGCCGGGCGTGCGCTGGGCAGACATTTGGAATGGCTGCAGCAGGAACAGGACAGGCTGGGGCGGCAGATCGCCTCCGTCCGTCACACCATTGAGGCACTGCAAGCGGGAGGAACGATCATGGCCGAGAAAATGTTCGATGGCTTCGACCAGACCCAGTATCGGGAAGAAGTCGAACAGCGCTGGGGCAAGGATGCTTATGCGAAGTCAGACGCGTGGTGGCGCGGCTTGGGGACGGTACAGAAGGCTGCCTGGGCCGAGCAGTCCCGGCAGCTCGGCGCCGACTGGACGGCCGCGGCAGCTTCGGGCGTTCCGGCGGACGGGCCGGAGGCGCAGGATCTGGCCCGCCGCCACGTCGACTGGCTCAGGGGTATCCCCGGAACGCCGGCGGCCCCGGCAGCAGGCGCCACCCGGGGAGCGGACGGCAGCGCAGGCGCCCCGCCGGACATCAAGGCCTACGTCACCGGACTCGGGGAGATGTACGTGGGCGATCCCCGGTTCGCCGCGAATTACGGCGGCGCCGACGGCGCGGCCTTCGTCCGGGACGCCCTGCGGATCTACGCCGAGGCCAAACTCTAGCCGGAACGGCACGGTCCCGGGACTAAACTTGTGCGGTGACTTCCTCAGCGCAAGGCCCTTCACTGCCGGTCCCCCCGACTCCGGATACCCCGACTCCGGATACCCCGACGCCGGTGCCCGCCGGCAGCATCCCGGAGGCGCCGCGGAGCGATCTCCCCGTCCTCCTCGAGGCCCTGGCCGCGGACCTGCGAGCCGTGGGCTACTCCGTGGACGGCGTTGCTGAGCTTCTTGGCGAGGCTGCGCATTCAGCGCTCGGCCGGGACCAGCTCATCCCCGCGCTGATCGCCACCGGCCGCGCTGCCGGTGAGACGGCGACGGCGGCGCTCGCCGCCGTCGTGCGTCTCTGGCTCCTGGCCGTGCCGCAGCGTGCCGAGATCCTCGACGCCGCCCTCCCCGGCATCCGCACGGACGGGCTGATGGAACTCGGGCTGGTGGAGCCGGCCGACGGTGGCCTGTTCCAGGCGAAGGTGGACCTGAGGCCGTACGGCTGGGATCCGACGATAGGGGAGGACGGCGCCGCAGACGGCGGGGCGGACCTCTGGGTGGCCAGCGACCTCGCGGCCCACCAGCGCTCCGGCGTCCTCCGCCATGACCACGTCCTGGGGATCGGGCAGGCCTCCACCACCCTGGTCCAGGTCACCGCCCGGCGGCATGTCGCCAGGGCCCTCGACCTCGGCACGGGCTGCGGCATTCAGACGTTCCATCTGCTGCATCACGCGGAGCACGTGACGGCCACTGACATTTCCGCGCGCGCCCTGGCATTTACCCGGTTCAACCTTCTGCTCAATGCTGCCGAACTGCACCTGGACCCGGCCGATCTTGACGCCCGCGTGAGCCTGAAGCATGGATCCCTCCTGGACCCTGTCGCCGGAGAGGAGTTTGACCTGGTGGTGTCCAACCCGCCGTTCGTCATTACGCCCCGCAGCCTCGGCGAGACCGCCGGGGACCAGTTCACCTACCGCGACGGCGGCCTGCCGGGGGACGAGATCGTTTCCTCCCTGGTCCGCGGCCTGCCCGCGGTCCTCGCCCCGGCGGGAACGGCCCAGCTCCTGGGCAACTGGGAGATCCCGGCGGGTTCAGGCTGGGCCGACCGCCCCCAGAGCTGGGCCAGCCCGGCCACCGATGTGTGGTTCATCCAGCGCGAGCAGGTGGGTCCGGGGCAGTACGCCGAGACCTGGCTGCAGGACGCCTCGGAAAACCGCGACCGGGAGCATTATCAGGACTCATACGCGGCCTACCTCGATGACTTCGCCTCGCGCAACGTGACGGCGATCGGCTTTGGCATGATCTGGCTGCGCCGGCCCGCCGCCGGCGCCGGGCCGGTGCTATCCCGTTTCGAGGAGATCACCTACCCCATCGAGCAGCCGGTGGGGCCGCACCTGGGTGCCGCCGTCGAACGTGCCGACTGGCTGGCCGCCCACGATCTGGCCGGGGCCCACCTGCTCGTCGCGGAGGACGTCACAGAAGAGCGGCACCAGCGCCCGGGCGCCGAACACCCCGGTGTCATCCTGCTGCGGCAGGGCGCCGGGCTGCGGCGCACCAACCTGCTCAGCACCGAGCTGGCCGGCTTCGTCTCAGCGTGCGACGGCGACCTCTCCGTCGGGCAGATCATCGGCGCCCTCGAGGCGCTGCTGGGCGGCTACGAGGGGTTTGACGGGGCGGAATTCCGGACCGGCCTCCTCACCGAAGTCGGGAACCTGGTTCGCGACGGCTTCCTGCTGCCGGCCTGAGGCGGCGCTTCCCGCCGCCCCGGCGGTTTGCGCGGCCGGTGCGGCGGCTGTACCGGCTACCCCTGGCGCCGCGGCTGCCGCTTCCTCGCTAACTCCGGAGTCCTCCCGGCCGAACCGCGGCAGGACGTAGGCGGTGAGGGCGAGGGCAACCAGGGCGCCGACGGCGCCGGTGAGCAGAAAGCTCACACGCACCGGCACCACGGCGCCCAGGAGGCCGCCGAGGGCCAGCGCTCCGATCGACACTGCGCGTGTCATCCCGCCGACGATCGCCATCGCCTGGCCCCGGCCATTTTCCGGAATCCGCAGGATCGCGATGGCCCCGAAGCAGGCGTTCAGGCCGCCGCAGGCCGCCCCGGTCGCCGCGTAGGCCACAAACAGCATTTCCACGTTGGGGACTACTCCCGTGAGGACCAGGAAGGCCGAGGTCACGATCATGGAGGCCAGCAGCACGCGCAGCCGCACCCGGGGTGTCCGGATGCTCCCGGCCATCGTGGCCCCGCCCGCCATGCCGAGGCCGAACGCAGCACTCAGGAGCCCGTACTGCGTCTCCGTGGCGCCAAGTTCGCCGCGGGCCAGGAACACCTCAAGGACATTCGTGGCCTCGCCGACGACGATGAAGAACATCGCCCCGAGCACGAGGGCCCAGACGAGGCCGTCCCGGCGGATCAGGCGCAGCCCGTCGAGCAGTTCCGGCTTCGGCCTGCCGGCCCGCTCGGCTGCCGTGCCGCGCCGGGTGCGAATCAGCAGGGCGCCCAGCCCCATGGCGACGTAGCAGCCGCTGGCGACGGCGAACACCAGGCCGGCCCCGCCCCAGCCGCTGAGCAGGCCTCCCGCGGCGGGACCGGCCATGCCGGCAATCATGATGGTTGCCTGCATGGTCCCCATCGCCCGCGGGGTGCGTTTCTCGCCGACAATCCGGGGCAGCAGGGCCTGCCACGTGGGGCCGGCCACGGCCTGCGCCGCGTCGAGCAGGAACGTCATGGCAAACAGCACGGGCAGATAGTTCTCCAAGTACTGCAGGGCCAGGCCCATGCCGGCGACGGCTGCGGCGCTGACCGCGGACGCCGCCGTCGCCAGCGTGCGGGAGTCCCGGGTGTCGGCCAGCCGGCCGGCCCACGGGGCCAGCAGGACCAGCGGCAGCGCTGAACACAGGAGGTAGGCCGCCACGAGCCAGGGCCCGGCGACGGGCGTTCCGCCGGCGGCCGCCGCGTTCTGCAGGTGCAGCATGACGCTGACAGCGACGGCGCCCATCCCCGCCGTCGCAACGAACCGGGCGGTCCCGGCAATCAGGAAGTCGCGGTTGCGCCACAGAGGCTGCGCCGCAGCCGGCATCACTGCCCCGGAAGCAGGGGACTTATGAAGTGTATGTTTCATAAATTGCAAGCTAGTCCGGTCCCGGAATAGATGTCAAGCATTTCTTTCATATTTTGGAGCGGCTGGATACACTGGAAGAGTGAATGCAGAAACCCCGACGGCGGAGCCCACGGCTCCGTCGGCCGCCAAGCGCCGGCATCGTCCGGAAAAGCAAGTGGAAATCACCGATCCCAAGGCCATCCGGGCGCTGGCCCACGCGGCCCGGCTCGAAGTCATTTCCGAACTGTATTCCACCCAGGTGAGCCGAACGGCTACCGAACTCGCAGCGCAGACCGGCCTGACGCCCAGCGCCATGAGTTACCACCTGCGGGCGCTCCAGAAGTGGGGGATCGTGGTGCCGGCGGAAACTGCCGGGGACGCCCGGGAGCGGCGCTGGAAGGCTGCGGGCACCGATTTCACCATCCACTCGCTGGGGGGAGTTGCCAGCCCGGAACTCGCCGTTCTGGACCTTGAGCTCGAGGCCTACCGCCGGCGGGTCCTTGCGTACGCCAAGACCCGCAACGAACGGCGCGAGCGGGGCGACACCGCCGACGGCCCCTCTGCTGTGGTGCTGGCCAGCAACCTGCTGTACCTGACGCCGGACCAGCGGGCCGAGCTGACACGGCAGGTTTTCGACCTCCTCCGCGATTATGAACTCGAAGATCCGGACCAGGTGCCCGAGGGCGCCGAGCGCATGGCCACCCTGTGGTCGATGATTCCGGACGACCGCGGACACGCCGCCGCGAAACCCGGGGACGCCAAGGCCTAGGAACTCGTCCCGCGGCCGCGGAAGCCGGTTCCGAAGCTGCCTTCCGGACCGCCGGGCGCCGGCTTGTATTGCGGCCGGAACCGGCCCCCGCGGTGCCGTCATTTCCGGCCGGATGCGCGGGATTCTGCAAAATATGGTGAACTAGGCGGGTATGGGCGCATCTGCCCGAGCCACCTTTTTCTGTAGGAGCACCGTGCCAAGCAAGGCCAAAACCGGCAAGAAACTCGTGATCGTGGAGTCTCCCGCCAAGAGCAAGACCATCGCCAAGTACCTCGGCGAGGGCTTCATCGTGGAGGCCTCCATCGGTCACATCCGGGACCTCCCGCAGCCCTCGGAGCTGCCTGCAGAACTGAAGAAAACCCCGCTGGGCAAGTTCGCCGTCGATATCGACAACGACTTCAAGCCCTATTACGTGGTGTCGCCGGACAAGAAGAAAAAGGTGACCGAGCTCAAGGCTGCGCTCAAGGACGCCGACGCTCTCTATCTCGCAACCGATGGGGACCGCGAGGGCGAGGCCATCGCGTGGCACCTGCTGGAAGTGCTCAAGCCCAAGGTTCCCGTCTACCGGATGACCTTCGGTGAAATCACCAAGGAAGCCATCCACCGCGCCATGGACAACCTGCGCGACGTTGACCAGGACCTGGTGGACGCCCAGGAGACCCGCCGCGTCCTGGACCGGCTCTATGGCTATGAGATCTCCCCGGTGCTCTGGCGCAAGGTGGCCCGCGGCCTGTCCGCCGGCCGCGTGCAGTCCGTGGTCACCCGCATGGTGGTGGACCGCGAACGCGAGCGCATGGCCTTCAAGGCCGCCTCCTACTGGGACCTCACCGGGCAGTTCGGTGCCGAATCGGGATCCTTCAAGGCGAAGCTCGCCTCCGTGGACGGCGCCAAGGTGGCCAGCGGCCGCGACTTCAACGACGACGGCGAGCTGACCTCCCGCAACGCCGTGCACCTGAACGAGGAACTTGCCACGGCGCTGGCCGCCGGGCTGCAGGACGCGGACTTCCGCGTCCGTTCCGTCGACACCAAGCCCTACACCCGCCGTCCCACGGCGCCGTTCACCACCTCCACTCTGCAGCAGGAGGCCGGCCGCAAGCTGCGCTTCTCCTCGAAGAGCACCATGCAGGTGGCCCAGCGGCTCTACGAAAACGGTTACATAACCTATATGCGTACGGACTCGAATGCGCTGAGCAACGAGGCCATCACCGCAGCCCGGCGCCAGGCCTCCGAGCTGTACGGCCCCGAGTACGTCCCGCAGTCGCCCCGCGTTTACAGCGGCAAGGCAGCCAACGCGCAGGAAGCCCACGAGGCCATCCGTCCCGCCGGTGACTCCTTCCGCACTCCGGCGCAGGTCGCCAAGCAGCTCTCCGGCGACGAGTTCCGGCTCTATGAGCTGATCTGGAAGCGCACGGTCGCCTCGCAGATGGCCGACGCCAAGGGCTCCACCGCCACAATCCGCCTCGGCGCCGTGACTGTGGGTGGCGCTGCGGCAGGCCGGGACGCCGAATTCTCCGCATCGGGAACAGTCATCACGTTCCCCGGCTTCCTCGCCGCCTACGAAGAAGGCAAGGACGAGAGCCGCGGCGACGATGAATCCGACGAAGCGCGCCGGCTGCCCAATGTGGCCAAGGATGACGCGCTGACCGCCTCGGAGATCGTCGCCGTCGGCCACGAGACCTCGCCGCCGCCGCGCTTCACCGAAGCGTCGCTGACCGCTGAGCTGGAAAAGAAGGGCATCGGCCGCCCGTCGACCTATGCCTCCACGATCTCCACCATCCAAGACCGCGGCTACGTCCGGAAGCAGGGCTCCGCACTGGTCCCGAGCTGGATCGCGTTCTCCGTAATCCGGCTGCTCGAACAGCACTTCCACGACTACGTGGACTACGACTTCACGGCCGACATGGAAGCCGATCTGGACAAGATCGCCAACGGCCAGGAGGCCGGACCCGCCTGGCTCAAGCACTTCTACTTCGGTGCGGACTCCGAGCCCGGCCTGCTGAGCATCGTCAACAACCTTGGCGAGATCGACGCCCGCGAAATCAACTCCATCCCGATCACGGACGGCATCACGCTGCGCGTCGGCAAGTTCGGCCCGTACCTGGAAAGCTCCGTCCCCACCGTGGACCCGAAGACCGGCGAGGTGATCGAGTCCGCCCGCGCCAACGTGCCCGAGGACCTGGCCCCGGACGAACTCACCGCCGCCAAAGCAATCGAACTGATGGAGACCGCCGCCCCGGAGGAGCGCGTGCTCGGCGCCGACCCGCACACCGGGCACATGATCGTTGCCAAGAACGGCCGCTACGGCGCCTACGTCACCGAGATCATCCCGGAGATGACCGAGGAGCAGCTGGCCAACCAGCCCGTTGAGTACTACAAGAACGGCAAGCCGAAGCCGGCGAAAAAGCCGGTCAAGGCCAAGCCTCGGACCGGATCCCTGTTCGCGTCGATGAGCGTGGACACCATCTCCCTGGATGAGGCCCTGCAGCTCATGAGCCTGCCCCGGGTGCTCGGCCAGGACGCCGACGGCAACCCGATCACGGTGCAGAACGGCCGGTTTGGTCCGTACCTGAAGAAGGGCACGGACTCCCGCTCGATCGGCTCCGAGGAGGAAATCTTCACCATCACGCTGGAGCAGGCGCTGGAGATCTACTCGCAGCCCAAGCAGCGCGGTGCCCGTGCCGCCGTGCCGCCGCTGGCGGAGTTCGGCCCGGACCCGGTCTCGGAGAAGAACATCGTGGTGAAGGAAGGCCGGTTCGGCCCCTACATCACCGACGGCATCACCAACATCACCGTGCCGCGCAGCACCTCGGTCGAGGAGCTGACCCGGGAACAGGCCGTCGAGCTTCTCGCCGAGAAACGCGCCAAGGGCCCGGTCAAGCGCACGACGACCGCCCGCAAGGCGCCGGCCCGCAAGGCTGCCGCCAAAAAGTAGCCAAGAAACAGCCTGCGCCGGGTTCGCCGGAAGCTCGCGGGATCGCCGGAAACTACCGGCGAACCCGCAGGCTTCCGGCGATTTCGCGTTTGCGGACCAGCCGCGGACGTGATCGAGTAGGAACATGACTGAACAGCCCGCACACTTGGACAACCAGCCGCTGAACGAACTCGAGGTCCAGCTCGCCCGGGGGGAACAGCCGGACGCCAACCCCGTGGACGTGATCCTGGCCTTCCTCAACAACGAGGTCTACGTGGTCAGCTCCGATTCCCTTGAGGGTCCCGACTCCCAGGTGGAGCCGCTGGTCCTGGCCAACTCGTCCGGCAAGCCGGTCCTGGCCGTTTTCTCGCATCCCAGCCGCGTCACCGAGCAGTATCTCGCGGCCGCGCCCAACGTGCTCGGCACGCAGGGCGCCGCGATCATCGGCAACCTCGGCGAGGATCTCGGCATGGTGATCAACCCCGGAGCCGCCTACGGCTTTGAAATCGACCCGGAGGGCGTGGCCAACATCCGTCGGGACTTCAAGCCCTCGGACGAGCCGGCCGACGGGTCCGCCGACGGGTCCGCTAACGGTGCTGCCGCTGCCGCGGACCACCCGGCGCACGAGGCCGGCCAAGCCTAAGCAACGCCCGGGCGCCCGACTTCTCGGCGGGAACCGCCGTCGCAGTTAGACCAGCCGCTCCGGTGAGGGCAATAATGGCAGCATGCGCCTAGGGGTTCTCGACATCGGGTCCAACACCGTCCACCTCCTGCTGGTCGACGCCCACCCTGGCGCCCGCCCGGTCCCGTTTGCGTCGCACAAGCGCCCGCTGTCCCTCGTGCAGTTCCTCGATGCCGACGGCAGCATCAATGACGCCGGGCAGCATGAGCTCGTCGAATTCGTCCTGGAGGCATGGGAATTCGCGGCCAAGCACAAAGCCGACGACCTCCTCGCGTTCTGCACCTCGGCCATCCGCGAGGCCACCAACGGCGCGGAGGTCCTGGCCCGCGTCAAGCACGAAACCACGGTCACCCTCCGGGAACTCACCGGCAGCGAAGAGGCCTCCATGACGTTCTTCGCCGTCCGGCGCTGGTACGGCTGGGGCGCCGGGCCCATCCTGAATCTGGACATCGGCGGCGGCTCCTTCGAGATGGCCCTCGGGCAGGACGAGCTGCCCGAGCTGGCGATGTCCGTCCCGCTCGGCGCCAGCCGGCTGACCCGGGACTGGCTCCCGGAGGACCCGCCGTCGGCCAAAAGCATCAAGGAATTGCGCCGCTACATCCGCGCCACGCTCAAGCCCGCGGTGCGCAAGTTCGAGAAACTGGGCCGGCCCAACCACGTGGCCGGCACGTCCAAGACCTTCCGGTCCCTCGCCCGGATCGCCGGCGCCGCCCCCAGCGCCGCCGGCCCTTACGTTAAGCGGGAGCTGCTGGCCGTCGACCTGGGACTCTGGGCGCAGCGCATTTCGGCCATGGAGATAGGCGACAGGCTCCACCTGCCCGGCGTCTCGGAGGCCAGGGCCCCGCAGGTGCTCGCCGGCGCCCTGGTCGCCGAAGCGGCCCTGGAAATGTTCGAGTTCGCCAGCATGGAAATCTGCCCGTGGGCCCTGCGCGAGGGGCTCATCCTCCGCCGCCTGGACCAGCTGGTGTTTGAAGGACCCCTGGATCCCGCGCCGCACGTGGCGCAGAGGCCGCCGGCACAGCTGCAGTCACCGGAAAAGGTGACCTGAGGCTGGCGGCCTCCGGCGCGAACCCGGACTGGTGTCGATCTGCCGGGACCCCGTTCGTGTAGTTGCTGAGAAGCCGGCACCCGGCCGGCTGATTCGATAGGGAGGCCCAGCAATGTCGCAGTACCTGCTCAGCATTTACCAACCGGACGGCCCCGTCCCGGGCCCCGAGGTCCTGGAACCGATCATGCGCGGCCTGGCGGACCTGAACCGTGAGATGCGCGACGCCGGGGCCTGGGTGTTCGCCGCTGGACTCCACCCGGCCGAGTCCGCCACTGTCCTGCGGCCCAGCGGCGGCGAGATCCTCATCACCGACGGACCGTTCACCGAAGGCAAGGAGCACCTGGGCGGCTTCACCGTCGTCGAGGCCGAGGACCTGGACGCTGCCCTCGGGTGGGCGCGGAAACTGGCCGGGGTCACCACGCTTCCCGTTGAAGTGCGTCCCTTCCAGCATTAGCCGCCGGACGGAGGAGACTGCCGTGGCCGAGCATGGTGCCGGTGCCACCGGGGCGGACGTGGCGCGGGTGTTCCGGCACGAGTACGGCCGCGCCGTAGCCGTCCTGACGCGCGCTTTCGGGAGCCTCGATATCGCCGAAGACGCCGTCCAGGACGCGTTCGCGGCGGCGGTTCAGCACTGGCCCTCCGAAGGTATCCCGCCCAGCCCGGCCGGCTGGATCATCACTACCGCACGGCGCCGGGGGATCGACCGGCTGCGGCGGGAGGCCTCGCGTGAGGGCAGACATGCCCAGGCGGCCCTGCTGGCGGCGGTGCGGTCCGGGAACGGCCCTGCGCCGGCAGCGGAAGAGCAGTTCCTGGCGGAACAGTCAGGAGTGGATGAGGTGGACGATGACACCTTGCGGCTGATCTTCACATGCTGCCATCCCGCCCTGGCCAGATCGGCCCAAGTGGCGCTCACATTGCGGCTTCTGGGCGGATTGACGACGGCGGAAATCGCCCGGGCGTTCCTGGTTCCGGAGGCCACCATGGCGCAGCGGCTGGTCCGGGCCAAGGCGAAGATCCGCGATGCGAAGATCCCGTACCGGGTCCCGCAGGGGGCCGAACTGCCCGAGCGGCTTGGGCCGGTGCTGGCGGTCATCTATCTGATCTTCAACGAGGGCTACAACAAGGGTCCCGCGGACGGTCCGGCGGGTGACGAGCTCAGCGCGGAAGCCATCCGCCTTGGCAGGCTGCTGGCATCCTTGATGCCGGACGAGCCGGAGGCCACTGGACTGCTGGCGCTGATGCTGCTCATTGCCTCCCGCCGCGGGTCACGGTTCACCCCCGACGGCGGACTCGTGCTGCTGGCGGCACAGGACCGGGGACGCTGGGACGCCGCCCCGGCCGGGGAGGGGCGGGAGCTGGTGCGCCGGTGCCTGCGCCTCAACAGGCCCGGGCCCTATCAGCTCCAGGCGGCGATCAACGCCGTCCACAGCGACGCCGCGGCTGCCGGGAACACCGACTGGGCACAGATTGTGCAGCTGTATGACCAGCTCCTGGCCGTCGCGCCCGGGCCTGTCGTGGCGCTCAACCGCGCCGTCGCCCTGGCGGAGCTGCACGGGCCCGGTGCGGGGCTGGCCGCGGTTGAGGGGCTGGAGCTGGGCAACTACCGCGTCTATCACGCCGTCCGCGCCGACTTCTTGGTCCGCCTGGGCCGGCTGCCGGAGGCGGCCGCAGCGTACCAGCGGGCCCTGGAGCTTGCAGGCAGCGTCGCGGAAGGCCGGTTCCTGGGGGCGAAACTTCGGAGTCTCGGCGTCGCCGGGTACGGAGATGGCGGGCCCTCGGACCCGCTAACCCCGCGGCGGTCCCCGTGAAGGTCCGTTAAACGAGTAACGCCGGGCGTTGGGAGCAGGACTTGGGGGAACTCTGCTGCAAACGCCCGGCGCACCGCCGGCTCCGGTGGAACCGGCTATCATCACTCGCACCTGTTGAGGCACTTTCCAAGGTACTGGCCGTTTATGGGTAGACGACAGGATTTGCCTGTGCGTTGGCTGAAAATCCGACGGCGGCCCCCGATGGCACGGCGGCGCACGGCAGCTGGTCCGTGGAATCGGCGCGCCGAGGGGCTGAAACGGAAAAGGCACCGGCGGCCGGTAGCGTGAAAAATGGGAAAACCCGCTACAGACCACCGGTGCCGCGCAGGCATCCGCATGCCCGCTGTATCACTCGCACCCTCAATGAGGTAGCTACCACGCTAGGGACCGAAGTTGTGCACTGACTGCGGTGAAGGTGTGAACTAGCTGGGAATCGCGCGGGACTGCCATGATGGGGACATGAGCAAC
The DNA here is from genome assembly GCF_003634095.1 of Arthrobacter oryzae. GTDB lineage: Bacteria > Actinomycetota > Actinomycetes > Actinomycetales > Micrococcaceae > Arthrobacter > Arthrobacter oryzae. The sequence continues at coordinate 655,860 of NZ_RBIR01000002.1, read as the reverse complement.
CGAATCGCATTCCTGGGCTGTGGGTCAATGAACGAGGCAATTCTGGCCGGACTGATCGACGGCGGCGTCGATCCGGCCGATATCGTCGCCACGGTCCGCCGGGCCGAGCGTGCGGCCGAGCTGGCCGAACGGCACCACGGGATCACGGCCATCGCGGGCGAAGAAGAACCCGAGAACAACAGGCAAGCCGCCACCGGCTCCGGCGTCGTGATCCTCGGCGTCAAGCCCGTGGGCATCGCGGACCTGGCACGGGAAATCAGCGGGTCCCTCTCGCCGGACACCATCGTCATCAGCGTTGCGGCCGCCGTGTCCCTGCAGCAGCTGGAGGCGGCCCTGCCGGCAGGCCAGCCCGTCATCCGCACGATGCCTAACACGCCGGCGAAGCTGGGGCGCGGCGTCGTCTCCGTTTCTGCCGGAACGAGTTGCTCGGCCGAGCAACTTCAGCACGCCAAGGACATCCTCGCGGCGGCCGGCACGGTGGTGGAGATCCCCGAAGACCAGGTGGACGCCCTTTCCGCGATCAGCGGCTCGGGGCCGGCCTACGCCTTCTATCTGGCCGAAGCCATGGCAGCGGCAGGGGTGGAGCTGGGCCTGGATCGGGAGCTGTCACTGCTGCTGGCCCGCGAGACCGTCGCCGGTGCGGGCTTCATGCTGGCGGAACCCGGTGCGGATCCTGCTGCGCTGCGCAAGGCCGTCACCAGCCCTAACGGCACCACGGAACGGGCCATCGCCACCTTTGACGAGCGGGGCATGCCGGCGATCATCGCCGACGGCGCCCGCGCGGCCGCCGCCCGCGCCGCGGAAATCACCCGGCAGCTCGCCTGAGCGGCACCCGGCATGCGGGGCAGTGGCGCCCTCGGCTCCGGCGGGGCTCACGGCCCGGCGCAGGAAGCCGCGGCGCCGTCGGCCCCGGCGGGGCTTACGGCCGGGCGGCGAACCGTTCGAGCAGGTCCACGTGGCCGGAAACGATGAGCATGTCCCGTGAGGAGACCTTGGTCTCCGGCCGGGCGTACGTGAAGTCCTCGCCCGGGGACTTCACACCCACAATCGTGACGCCGTACTTGGAACGGACCTTGGATTCGTCCAGGGTGAAGCCTACGGTCTCGCGCGGCGGGTACATCTTGACGATCGCGAAGTCATCGTCGAACTCGATGAAGTCCAGCATGCGGCCGGAAACCAGGTGCGCGGCGCGGACGCCGGCGTCGGCCTCCGGGTAGATGACGTGGTTGGCGCCGATCCGGGTCAGGATCTTGCCGTGCGAGGGCGTGATCGCCTTGACCCAGAGGTGCTCGATTCCGAGGTCCACGAGGTTGACGGTGATCAGCACGGAGGATTCGATCGACGTGCCCACACCGCAAACGGCGGAACTGAACTCCTGGGCGCCGAGCTGGCGGAGCGCGTCGATGTTCGTGGCGTCAGCTTCCACGACATGGGTCAGGACCCCCGCCCATTTCTGGACGAGGTTGCGGTCCCGCTCAATGGCCAGCACCTCCCTGCCCTGCTTGACCAGCTGCTCTGCGGTGGAGGCGCCAAAGCGCCCCAGCCCGATCACCAGCACGGGGGCGTTGTGGGCGGGGCGGTTGACGGCTGAGGAACTAGCCAATGATCGGTCTCTCTTCCGGATAGTGGTACAGCTGGGTGCGCTGGCGCAGGGCCAGGGCGGCGGCAAGGGTGACAGTCCCGACGCGCCCGGCAAACATGAGCACGACCAGGACGTAGACCCCCGACGGCGGCAGTTCGGCACTGAGATTGGTGCTCAAACCGACCGTGGCGAAGGCGGAAATCGTTTCGAACAGAACCCGGTCCAGGGAGGCGCCGCTGATGTGCAGGAGCAGGAGGGCTGAGACCGACACGAGGGTGGCGCCGGCGACGATCACCGAAATGGCCACCCGCATGGTGCCCTCGGGGATGGTCCGGCCGTAGATCTTCACGTCCGCGTCGCCGCGGGCTTCGGCGGCGATCGCCAGGAACATCACGGCGATGGTGGTCACCTTGATGCCGCCGGCTGTGGAGGCGGAGCCGCCGCCGGCGAACATGAGGGCATCGGAGAGCAGCATGGTGGTGGAGTCCATGTGGTTCTGGTCGACAAGGTTGAACCCGCCGGACCTCAGCATGACGGAGGCAAACAGTGAATGCGTGATTTTGTCGCCGATGTCCATGCCGCCGATGGTGCGCAGGTTGTCCCACTCCAGGAAGCCCCACAGGAGCGCCCCGCCGGCCAGGAGGATGAAGGACACCTGGATGGTCAGCTTGGTGTGCAGGTTCCATTTCTTCCAGCGCAGCCCGTTCTGCTGCAGCACCATGACCACGGGGAATCCCAGGCTGCCCAGGAACACGCCGATCATGAGCGGCACAAGGATCCAGAGATCCGTTTGGTAAGGGACGACTCCGTCGGAGTGCGGCGTGAATCCTGCGTTGTTGAACGAGGAAATCGCATAGAAGACGCCGTGCCAAAGGGCCTGCGGGAAACTTTCCCCGAGGGCAAGGAAGCCGGGGACGAGGACCGCTGCCAGGGCGCCCTCGATCACCAGGGACGTCACGATCACGATCCTGAGCAGGGTGCCCACCTCGCCGAGCCGGCCGGCGTTGTTCATGGCTTCCTGGGCTATCAGCTTGCCGCGGACGCCCAGTTTCTTGCTGACCATGAGCGCCAGCAGTGACGCGAGGGTCAGGGTGCCCAGGCCGCCGACGAATATGCCGACCAAAATAACCAGCTGGCCGAAGAAGGACCAGTGCACGGCCGTAGAGACCACAGTCAGGCCTGTGACGCAGACGGCGGATACCGCCGTGAACAGGGCCTGGTGCAGCGGCGTGGCCTGTCCTGTCGCGGATGACGCCGGGAGTGAGAGCAAGGTGGTGAAGACCAGGATCGCGATGCCGAACGCCGTGAGCGCCAGCCGGGCCGGCGAGCTGTTCGCGATGCCGTCGATGAAGTCGCGCAGGCGTGTGAAGATCCACAGGCCGTCCCGCTCCGGCATGCCTGGCTGCCAGCTGGCCGGGCTCGTGGACCTCGACTGGCTTTGCGTCATGTTTTTCCTCGGTTGAAACTGCTTCCCCCAGTAGTAAACCACTAAATTCCGCGTCATGGCCGGGGAGCACCGTGCGCGCGCGGGAAGCCGGGGGACGCTCGGGTAGCCTGTGATTGATGACATTCCTGCCGGGACTCGCTCAGACCGCGCCACCAACGACGGTGGTGTGGGCCCCTGCCATGACCGCGTACAACTTTGGCCACAGCCACCCGATGGCGCCCGAGCGCATGGAGCTCACGGCGAAGCTGGCCGGCAGTCTGGGACTGCTGGCGCTGGACCACGTCACGGTCGCGGCCCCGGAAGTCGCCACCGACGAGGAGCTGCAGTCGGTCCACACGCCCGAGTTCGTCGCCGCTGTCCGGCGCGTGAGCGAGAACCCGGGCGCCCCGGACGAAGCCAGGGGCCTGGGCACCGAGGATGACCCCGCCTTTGCCGGCATGCACGAGGCCAGTGCCCGGCTCGCCGGCGGTTCCCTGCTGGCGGCCGCTGCGGTCCTGGACGGCAGCGCGCTGCGGGCCGTGAACTTCGGCGGCGGGATGCACCATGCCTCCCGGGACCGCGCCAGCGGTTTTTGCATCTACAACGACGCCGCACTCGCCATCCAGCGCCTGCTCGACGGCGGCGTCCGGCGCGTGGCGTACGTCGACGTCGATGCGCACCACGGCGACGGGACGCAGAACATCTTCTGGGACGACCCCCGCGTCCTGACGATTTCGCTGCACGAATCCGGGTTGACGCTCTTCCCGGGCACCGGCTTTGCCAATGAAATCGGTGGACCGAACGCGCAAGGCAGTGCCGTGAACGTCGCTCTTCCGGCCGGCACGGCCGACGCCGGGTGGCTCCGGGCCTTCCACGCCGTCGTGCCGCAGCTCATTGGCGCGTTCGAACCGGAAGTCATCGTGAGCCAGCACGGCTGCGACTCACACCGGCTGGATCCGCTCACCCACCTGAACATCAGTGTGGACGGCCAGCGTGAGGCCGCCACCGCGATCGGCAATCTCGCCGCGCGGTACTGCGGGAACCGGTGGATATCCACCGGGGGCGGCGGCTACAACGTGGTGAGCGTGGTGCCGCGGTCCTGGAGCCACCTCATAGCCATCGCCGCGGGGCGCCCGGTCCCGCTGCGCACCCCGGTGCCGGAGGACTGGCGCAGCTACGTCCGGGACAAGTACGGGGCCAGGTTCGGGGTGGAGCCCCCGGAATTGATGGGGGACGACGTCGACCTCTGGTGGCGGTCCTGGGAGGTGGGGTTCGACCCCAACGACGCCGTGGACCGCAGCGTCATGGCCACCCGCAAGGAAGTATTTCCGCTGCACGGACTGGACCCCTGGTTCGACTAGTTCCGGGCCGGGAGCGGGGCCCGTGCCGGGCCGGCAATTTGTGGATGCCATCTGGCGTATATGTCGCTAGTGTGGAGGGCATGGTGACAGACGACGTATTTGCCGTCATTGCTGAGGCAACCAGGCGCGACATCCTGGTAGCCCTGCGCAAGGGGGACAAGGCGGTGGGGGAGCTGGTCGAGGAGCTTGAAGCAAGCCAGCCCACCATTTCCAAACATCTCAAAGTCCTTCGGGAAGCGGACCTGGTGAGCATGCGTGCCCAGGGCCAAAAGCGCTACTACACGCTCAACCCCAAGCCCCTCGCCGGGATCGCCAGCTGGCTGCAGGCGTTCGATATCCTGCCCTCCGCGACGCCGGATGCGGCCCCGGAGCGCCATCCCGGATTAAACCCGGCAGCTGTCCCGGACGGCCTGGCCGCGGCTGCCGGCCCGCAGCCCGCCGCAGCGCCTACGGGCGCGGAATCCGCTGCCGCCCAGGTTGCAGCCCAGCCCGCCGCGACCTTGGCGGGCCGTCCTGCCGGCAGCCCGCTGAGCGCCGCCGTCGTCATCCCGGTGGGAACGGCCGGCGAGGACAAGATGCCCCAACAGATCGGGCGGACCGTGGGCCGTGCCGCCACCCGCGCCGCGGACCTCCTCGCCAACCTGCCGAAGTTCGGCCGCAAGAAGTAACCCAACTCGCTCGCGGCAGGGGCTGCTCTGCGCGCTGAGAACGGCCCCTGCTGCGAGTCAGCTGGCCGCCTACTTTGTGAGGATCCGGACGTGGTCGGGGGTGAGGTCTGCGATGCGGCTGACGCCCAGCAGGGCCATGGTGCGTTGCATGTCTTTTTCCAGGATTTCCAGGGTCCGGTCCACGCCGGCGCGGCCGCCGGCCATGAGTCCGTAGAGGTAGGCGCGGCCGATCAGGGTGAAGTCCGCGCCGAGGGCGACGGCCGCGATGATGTCGGCGCCGCTCATGATGCCGGTGTCCAGGATGATGGCGGCGTCGCTGTGGTCGGCCTTGAGGGCGGCGGAGACTTCGGGGAGCAGGTGGAACGGGATGGGTGCGCGGTCCAGTTGGCGGCCGCCGTGGTTGGAGAGCACGATTCCGTCCGCGCCGTGGTCCGCCACCTTGCGGGCGTCCTCGACTGTCTGGATGCCCTTGACCACGAGTTTGCCTTTCCAGGTCTCGCGGAGCCAGTCGAGGTCGGCGTAGGTGAGGGTGGGGTCGAACATGGAGTTGATGAGGTCCGCGACGGTGCCGGTGTAGCGGGAGAGGGAGGCGAAGGTCAGGGGTTCGTGGGTGAGGAAGTTGAACCACCACGCGGGCCGGTAGGACGCGTCCAGGACGGTTTTGAGGGTCAGTGCGGGCGGGATGGTCATGCCGTTGCGGACATCGCGGAGGCGGGCGCCGGCGACGGCGGTGTCGACGGTGACCATGAGGGTGTCGTTGCCGGCCGCGGCGGCGCGTTGGATCAGTTCCAGGGACCGGTCCCGGTCCGTCCAGAGGTAGAGCTGGAACCAGTTGCGTCCGGTGGGTGCGGCGGCGGCGACGTCCTCGATGGATGCGGTGCCCATGGTGGAGAGGGTGTAGGGGATCCCGGCGGCCTCTGCGGCCTGGGAGCCGGCGTATTCGCCTTCGGACTGCATCATCCGGGTGAAGCCGGTGGGCGCGATCCCCACGGGCAGCCGGGACGGTCCGCCCAGGATGTTGGTGCTGAGATCGATGTGGGAGACGTCCCGCAGGATCCCGGGCCGGAACTCGATGTCCAGGAAGGCCTGGCGGGCGCGGCGGAGGGTGATTTCGGCTTCGGCGGCGCCGTCGGTGTAGTCGAACGGGGCTTGGGGCGTGCGGCGCTTGGCCTGGTCGCGCAGATCCCAGATGGTGCTGGCCCGGCGAAGCTTTGCGGCCCGGCCGAAGTCGGGCTTCTTGAACTGCATGAGGGGCGCAAGGTCCGCGTACTTGGGCGCTCGGCGCTTCAAGGCTGCAGGAAGCCGGCGGGCGTCTTGCCCTGCACCAGAGGCTCCGGCCGCCTGGACATCCGGCGCAGCCGACTGGGACGTTGTGGGTGCCTCTGGATTGTCGGGCGGGAAGGTCTGCGTCATGGCGTCCTCCATAGCGGTCTGTTGCTCGGGCTGAAGTCCCATCACACTCTAGGCCGTGACGGGGCGAGACTGGCGGCAGATCGCGGCAGTGTCTGCCGCCGGCACTGCCCGGCCATGCCTTCCGCCGATCCCGGGGCGGTGGCGCTGCATCCCCGCGGCCCGGGGTGTGGCGCCGGAAATATTACGCCCCGCGTTTGCCCCGGCCGCGGCTCCGGGGCTATGGTCGTGGCTATGACTAACCGTTGGTATGCGTATTTTTCGTTGGCTCTGGAGGAGCCCGCGTCTAACTGACACGCACCCAACTTTCCTTCAGAGCCAACAGGGCAGAGATCATTCTCTGCCCTTCGCCATTTCTCCGGCGGGTTCTGATCAGGGCCCGCTCCGCATCCGGAACAGGACCCGAATATGAGCATTCAAGCAGCCGCCGGCACCCAGCACCCCACCTCGAACCTGCGCGTCAGCGAGTTCACCGCGCTGCCCACCCCGCAGGACCTGATGGCCGAGCTGCCGCTGGAGTCCCGCATGGCGGAGGTGGTGGGACGTGGCCGCGACCAGGTCCGCGCCATCATGGACGGCGTGGATGACCGGCTGCTCGTGATCGTGGGCCCCTGCTCCATCCACGACCCCAAGGCAGGCCTTGAATACGCCCGCCGGCTGGTCAGCCAGGCCGAGAAGCACCGCGAAGACCTGCTGATCGTCATGCGCACCTACTTTGAGAAGCCGCGCACCACGGTGGGCTGGAAGGGCCTGATCAACGACCCCCGGCTGGACGGCAGCCACGACATCGCCGCGGGCCTGCGCGCGGCCCGGGCATTCCTGCGGCAGGTCACGGCGCTCGGCCTGCCGACGGCCACAGAGTTCCTCGAGCCCATCAGCCCCCAGTACGTCGCGGACCTGGTCGCCTGGGGCGCGATCGGCGCCCGCACGACCGAGAGCCAGATCCACCGCCAGCTGGCCTCCGGGCTCTCAATGCCGATCGGCTTCAAGAACGGGACCGACGGCGATCTTCAAGTGGCGCTGGACGCCTGCAGCGCGGCCGCTGCCGCCCAGGCATTCCTTGGGATCGACGACGACGGCAGGGCCGCGCTGGTGGCCACCGCCGGCAACCCGGATACCCACGTCATCCTCCGCGGCGGACGCAAGGGACCGAACTACGCCGCCGCCGACGTTGAAGCCGCGTCCGCCAAACTCGCCGCCAAACAGCTGAACCCCCGGCTGATCGTGGACGCCAGCCACGCCAACAGCGGCAAGAGCCACCACCGGCAGGCCGAGGTCGCGCTCGAAATCGGTTCCCAGCTGGAAGGCGCCGGTGCCGCTGCAGGGGCGATCGCGGGCGTCATGCTGGAGAGTTTCCTGGTGGGCGGCGCGCAGAATCTCGACGTCAACGCCGGCGGCCAAACCGGTGAAGCCGGGAGGGCCGGACTGGTGTACGGCCAGAGCGTCACGGATGCCTGCATGGACTGGGATGTCACGGCCTCGGTACTCGGCCAGTTGGCGGCCTCGGCACGTACCCGCCGGACCCGCGCCTGAGGCGGGAGCCAGCGTGCCGGCGCGGGAACATTGGACGGCGTGCCGGCCGGGGAGGGTTTCGGGATTCCTGCGGAAAGTGCGTAGGGAATCCTGAGGAAGGCTTTCACATTGGCACCATCAGCAACTAGAGTTGCTGTCACATGGTTGTTTGATGGCTCAGCATCGGCACACCGCCATGGCATCAGATGGGGCTGCCGTTCGCTTGAGCAAAGGAATAGAGAAATGTCTACGGAGGCCAACTTCTCCAAGGCCCGTTTTTTGACCGTGGCCGAAGTCGCGGAACTCATGCGGGTATCAAAGATGACCGTGTACCGTCTTGTGCACTCGGGGGAGATGCCGGCCGTCCGCTTCGGCCGCTCTTACCGAGTGCCGGAAAACGCCGTCGAACAGTACCTCAAGGGTGCCGTCGTCGACCGGACTGACGGCCACGCCGGGACGGGCTGAAGGCCCGCGGCAACTTTCACAGCATGAATCGACTGCTTTAGGCCCGCACATGGCCCGCGGTCGAAGGGTGCCCCGCAGAGGCGGTACCCTGTTAAGGAACGTTTTACGTCATTGTAAGAACCTGTCCGTTGTTTCAGTCTGCTGCTTAGCCCGCGGACCCTTCCCAACAGGCAGGTACTGCATCTAGCCGGTAAGGAACTTTCGTGGGTTCAGTTATTAAGAAGCGTCGCAAGCGTATGGCCAAGAAGAAGCACCGCAAGCTGCTTCGCAAGACGCGCCACCAGCGTCGCAATAAGAAGTAGTAATACTTCGGACTGCATGAAATGCCCGTTGCCTTCCAGGCGGCGGGCATTTCTCTTGCCCTGCGGGGGCGGAATTCGCGCCGGATCCGGACACGGGCCACGGAATCGGCGCACGGCGCACCGGATCCGCGCCGCGCGGGTCCGAAACCGCCGCGCGCGTCCGAAACCGCCGCGCGGGTCCGAAACCGCAGCGGAAACGCGGCGGGCGCGCCGAGGCCTTAGCGGTTGGGTCCGCGGAAGCGGGAGAACCCCCGCCACAGGCCGTAGATGGCCCCTCCGACCGTGGCGGCCTTGAATCCCAACGTGGCGGCGCGCCGGCCCGAGCGGAAGTCATAGACCGGCCAGTTGTGCTCGCGGGCGTAGCGGCGCAACTTGGAGTCGGGGTTGATCGCGACCGGGTGGCCGACCATGCTCAGGAGCGGGATGTCATTGTGGGAATCGCTGTAAGCCCAGCAGCGTTTGAGGTCCAGTCCGTGCTTCTCCGCGATTCCCCGGACTGCAACCGCCTTGGCGGGGCCATGGAGGATATCTCCTACGAGCCGGCCCGTGTAGGAGCCGTCCAGGATCTCGCCCACGGTGCCCAGCGCCCCGGTCAGGCCCAGCCGGCTGGCAATGACGGTGGCCACCTCGATCGGCGTGGCCGTGACCAGCCAGACTTTACGCCCGACCCGGAGGTGCTGCTCGGCCAGGGCCTTGGTTCCGGGCCAGATCCGGGACTCAATCATCTCGTCGTAGACTTCTTCGCCCAGAGCTTCGATGTCCTTCGCCGTGATCCCGGCTGCCAGCGTCAGGGCGGAATCGCGGACGGCGTGGACATCATCCATGTTCTCCCCGCGCAGCACGAACATGAGCTGCTTCCAGGCGAAACCGGCAGCCTGCGGCAGGGTGAACGCGCCGCGCTGGTGCAGCTTGCGCGCCACGTGAAAGAGGCTCGCGCCCTTCATGAGAGTGTTGTCGACGTCGAAAAATGCGGCCTCGCCATGCTGCGTCGATGCAGCAGGCTCGCTGGCCACAGCGACGTATTTCTCCTCGGGCATGCCACGAGTCTAGTCAATGACCGACGCCGGGCGGCCCGTTGCGTGCGCGACGCGGCGCAGGACTGCGGCGCGCGCCCGGCGGACGTCACCGCACGTCGACGCCGAAGCGGCCGCCGGGCTACGGTGGACGCATGAGCACGCCCGCGTCTTTTCCCGATGTAGTACTGATCACCAAAGCTGACTGCCACCTGTGCGTGGAGGCTCGCGCCGCCGTCGGCCGGGTCACTGCCGCGCTGGGAATCGGATGGACGGAGCAATCAGTGGACCAGGACGCCGCGCTGAGGGAACGCTTCGCCGAGGAGATACCGGTGGTGCTGGTGGACGGTGTCCAGCGGGATTTCTGGAAGATTGATGAAGCCCGCCTGACACGGACGCTGCAACGGCTACTCGGCCAGCCGTCCTGACGACTGGCTGCTTTGTTGCGTGATGAGCCGGGGCCCTAGAGTGGGAAGCACAACGCGACGCAATGGAGCAGATAGTGACTTCGCTGGATTCATCTCCCGAGGCTGTGCCCGGGGGAGCCGGGACTGTAGCCAAACAGATTCCGCCCGCGGCCGTGGCTCGGCTGACCATTTATCTGCGCGCCCTGACCACACTGCTGGCTGACGGGGTGGACAGGGTCTCGTCCGAATCCCTGGCCGAGGCATCCGGGGTCAGCTCCTCGACGCTGCGCAAAGACTTGTCCTACGTGGGCTCCTACGGGACCCGGGGCGTGGGATACGAGGTCCAGTACCTCAACCGCAAAATCGCGGCCGCACTCGGGCTGACGCATGACTGGAAAGTCGCGATCGTGGGGGCTGGCAACCTGGGCAAGGCACTGGCCCGCTACGGCGGATTTGAGTCGCGGGGCTTTGATATCGTCGCCATTTTCGACGCCGACCAGATGGTTGTGGGCAGCGAGGTCGGCTGGCTGCGTGTCAGCGACTCCGCTGACCTCGAACCGGTCCTGCAACGCACGGGCGCCAACATGGTGGTCCTTGCGTTACCCGCCGCCGTCGCCCAGGATGTCTGCGACCGGGTGATCGCCGCCGGCGTGCGGAGCATCCTCAGCTTCGCGCCGGTAATGCTGCAGGTCCCGCCGGGAGTCAACCTCCGCAAGGTCGACATGGCAACTGAACTGCAGATCCTGGCGTACCACGCACAAAGGGCGCAGGATCCGGAGGACGCCGACTAGGGTCGGCGGAACCCTCCGGTTCCCGCGCCCGCTGAGCGGTTCTCCGCTGAGTAGGTTTTTGCGCAGTTACTTCCCGAATGGAGCCCCGGGCTGCCCGTAGGGGTTGGCGAAGGACTGCCGCTTCTGGAAGTAGGGCGAGGCCGCGGGCAGGTACAGCAGCACGATGGCCGCGATGCCGAGAAGTGCCGCCAGGGTGGCGAAACTGACCGGGAAGAGGTTGAAGATCGATAGTGCGGCGAACACGGTGCCCAAAATACGGGCCCAGTTCTTACCCCGGCGGACATTAAACGCGACCAAGGCGTACAGCCCGGCGCTGATGACCGCGAACACCACGATGGTTCCGATCAGGATTCCCTTGATGGAGTTGAAGTCGACCTTGGTGCCACTCGTTGCCATCTGCTGCTCGAACATCTGCCGGACCGCAGGAGTGTCAATGGTTCCCAGAGACACCAGCATGGAAATGACCCACACTGCTCCGGCTGCCACGATCAGCCAGAACGCGGTAGTCACGAGCTGGGGGACACCGCCCGATACCTGCGGCTGCTCGGACGGAAACTGGGCGTAGGGCGACTGACCGTACTGCTGGCCATATTGGCCGTTCTGGCCGTAGGCGGGGGGCGTCTGCTGGCCGTACTGCGGGGTGTTTTGGCCGTAGGCGGGGGGCGTCTGCTGGCCGTACTGCGGGGTGTTTTGGCCGTAGGCTGGGGGTGCCTGCTGGCCGTACTGCGGGGTCTGCGGCGTGTTCTGGCCGTAGGCCGGGGGTGTCTGCTGGCCGTACTGCGGGGTTTGCGGCGTGTTCTGGCCGTAGGCGGGGGGTGTCTGCTGGCCGTACTGCGGTGGCTGCGGGGTTTGCGGGGCGCTTTGGCCGTGGCCCGTGGTGGATTCCGCGCCGGGCTCGGAATCGTTGGGAGGTGATGGCTGGACTGGCGGGTTGCTCATGAGCGGTCCTTTGCGTGTAAATCACTGTATCGGCCACCGGGACCAGCGATCCTGCCCTGCCCCCAGCATGGTTTAGCTCCACCGTACCGCGGGCCAGCCGCCGTGCGGATCATTCCGGAGAGGTATTCTCAGCCCTCTTTTGGACACCGCTTTTCGAACCCCGGAGGGGCCGCGCCAGGCCTGCGGCGGGACGGGCGTAGGGCCGCCCCTGCAGCGCAGCCATCAGGCTGGTCCCAACGAAGCTTCGGTCTTAGATCCGGCCCCGTTGGGCGGCAAACCATGCCTGCGAATTCGGCACCCACATGAGCACGGTTGCCACGAGGCTGATGATGAAGCCTGGCAGGCTTCCGCCGGCCTTGCCCTCCGCGACGCCCGCGCTGACGAGTGCCAGCACCAGCGAGATGCCAACAAGAATGGTGAGGGCGAAGCGGGCCCATTCCCGGCCCTCTTTCATCTTCATTGCCAGAATGATCTGCGCGGTGGCCAGTGCGAGTGCCACCAGTACCAGCAGAAGCACCAGGAGCCCCACCGCGGGTACGAACGCGATGAGGACGAACGATCCGAACAGGCCAATGATTCCGCCGAGGAGGCCCAGGAACCCGCCGATGACCCAGATCCAGTACGAGACCTTCAGCTCGGTGGGCATCGCAGTGACCTTGAATATGCCGGAGAGGCCGCCCGCGGGCAGCGCGTCGCTGAACGTCCTGGGACGGTCGGCGGGCATTTGGAAGCGATTCCCGCCGCTGGATGCGGGCTGCCCCTGATACCCGGTCGGCGGCTGGTACCCCTGCGGCGGCTGGTAGCCGGGCTGCCCCTGGTACCCCTGCGGCGGCTGGTACCCCGGAGTGGGCGCCGGGTGAACCGGGGGCTGCTCGGGGCCGGCCCCAACCGGGGGCTGCTCGGGGCCGGCCCCAACCGGGGGCTGCCCGGGGCCGGCCGGCGGGACGTTGTCCGAGGGCGGGGGCGTGCCGCCGGGCTGCTCCGGCGGCACCTCATTGGGGTTGTTCATGGCACACACTGTAGACCGCCATTTCCCCGTTATCTAGGGAAAAGAGGCCCCTTCCGGAGCCGCCCAGGCGGCCTGGCCCGCGACGTCTCCGGGTAACGCGGGCGGCCGCATTAGTGGCAGGTGCGGCGGCACGGCCGGCCGGCGCGCCCGCGTCAGCACCGGCGGCTATTACAACAGCGCCCCGCTTCATCGCGAGGATGAAGCGGGGCGCTGGAGACGGATGCCGACGTCGGGCGGCGGGTCCGTACGCTGCTAGCTACGCTGCACTAATTACGCAGCGGGAGCGATGAAAGCCAGTTCCAGGTTGATGGCAACCTTGTCGCTGACCAGCACGCCGCCGGCCTCGAGGACCGCGTTCCAGGTCAGGCCGAAGTCCTTGCGGCTGATGGTGGTTTCGGCGGACAGGCCTGCACGGGTGTTGCCGAAGGGATCGACGGCCACGCCGTTGAATTCGGTCTCGAGGGCAACCGGACGGGTGACGCCCTTGATGGTGAGGTCGCCCTGGAGCTCGTAAGCGTCGCCCTTCGGGACGATGGTGTTGGAGACGAAGGAGATCTCGGGGAACGTCTCTACGTCGAAGAAGTCTTCGCCGCGGACGTGTCCGTCGCGGTTGGCATCGCCGGAGTCGAAGCTTGCCGTCTTGATCGAGGCATTGACCTTGGAGTCGGTGACGTTCTCGGCGAGGTCCAGGGTGGCGGCGGCATCGGTGAACTGGCCGCGGACCTTGCTGATGCCCGCGTGGCGGACGGTGAAACCGATCTCGCTGTGCGACGGGTCGAGGGTCCAGGTGCCGGTGGTGACGTTAGCGGGAAGTGCCATGATGGTTCTCCTTGAGTCGGGTGGGTACTAGCGGTTCGTCTGATCGTTAGTTGAAAGCTCATTGGTTGAAATCTCAACTAACTGCTTCACCCAGTATAAACATGCATTTGCATCTTTTATTCCAACTCCAGGGAACATTTTTCGAAACTCTTCAGTTCTACCTCCTGTAGAAGATTTCAGATCGACCGTCATCTTTGAGAAACTGGTAGACATGCCCCAAGCCACTGTTCATTTGCTCCGCCACGGCGAGGTCCACAATCCCGATGGTGTCCTGTACGGCAGGCTGCCGGAATTCCACCTCTCCGACCTCGGCCAGGATATGGCCCGCATGCTGGCGACGCACTTCAGTGAGCGGTCCGAGCAAGGGGCCAGGATCGTCCACCTCGCCGCGTCTCCGCTGACCCGGGCGCAGGAGACTGCGCAGCCGATCGCCGTCGCCCTGGGCCTTGAGATCGCCACCGACGCCCGCATCATCGAGGCCGCCAACTATTTCGAGGGCCTCCACGTCTCCAAAGCGGAGCTGCTCCGGCCCAAGCACTGGGCCCGGCTGTACAACCCGTTCCGGCCGTCCTGGGGCGAGCCGTACAAGGAACAGGCGGCGCGCGTCATCGCGGCCGTTCAGGATGCGCGCGTCCGGGCCATCGAGGTGGGCGGCGACGGGGCCGAGGCCATCCTCGTCAGCCACCAGCTGCCCATTTGGGCCACACGGCTCAGCGTCGAGGGGCGGCCGCTGTGGCATGACCCGCGCAAGCGCGAGTGCACTTTGACGTCCCTGACGTCCCTGGTGTTCGACGACGCCGGCGCCCTGGTCCGGGTGGACTACAGCGAGCCGGCCGCCGCCCTGCTGCCCGGTGCGTCCAGCACCCCGGGGGCCTGACCATGGCCGAGAACCGCCGCGCGCAGACTCCACTGTCCCGCCGCAACGTCCTGACGGCCGGCGGCGCCGCCCTGGCCGCAGTGTTCGGCCTGTCCGGCTGCGCCCAGGACGACGCCCTCGCCAAGCAGGCCAAGGCAGGGGACAACAAGAACTACGTGGCCGGCGACGGGTCCGTGACCGAGTTCGCCGTGGCCGACCGTAAGAGCCCCGTGGAGCTTAAGGGGACGCTGTTCGACGGCACCGCGGTCACCTCGGCGGACTTCGCCGGCAAGGTCACGGTGCTGAATTTCTGGTTCGCCGCCTGCGCCCCGTGCCGGATCGAGGCGCCTTCCCTCGAGGCTCTCCACCAGGAGTTCAAGCCCCAGGGCGTGCAGTTCTTCGGCGTGAATCTTCGCGACGAGAAGGCCACGGCCGACGCGTTCGACACGACCTTCAAACTGACGTACCCGAGCTTCAATGACAAGGACGGCGCCGTGCTGCTGGCCGTCTCGGGCCTCGTCCCGCCCGGGGCGGTGCCCACCACCCTCGTGCTGGACAAGAAGGGCCGCGTCGCGTCCCGGGTGCTCGGCGAGATCCAGCGGGGGACCCTCAAAACCCTCATCGCCGCCGTCGTGGCCGAGTAGCGCGGTCCGCACCGTGAACAGCCCCTTCGCCGAAGCCATCCTGAACGGATCGCTCCTGCTTGCCATCCCCGTCGCGCTCCTGGCCGGATTCGTCTCCTTCCTCTCGCCCTGCGTTCTTCCGCTCGTGCCCGGTTACCTGGGCTACGTCACCGGGCTGACCGGCGTCGACCTGCAGAAGCAGCGGCGCGGCCGCATGCTGGCCGGGATCGGGCTTTTCGTCCTCGGCTTCTCCGTGATCTTCGTGCTCCTCGGCGGGGCGTTCGGGCAACTGGGCAGCCTCATCACCGGCTCGCAGAACAAATGGATTACCCAGGTGCTGGGCGTCGCGGTGATTTTCATGGGCGTCGTGTTCATGGGCGGGTTCGGCTGGCTCCAGCGGGACGCCAAGATCCACGCCAAACCCCCGGCCGGGCTGTGGGGCGCGCCCCTGCTGGGCATCACCTTCGGGCTGGGCTGGGCGCCGTGCATCGGCCCCACCTACTCCGCCGTCCAATTACTGAGCCTCTCCGGCGGCTCATCGGCTGCCAAAGGCGCGTTCCTGGCGTTCGTGTATAGCCTTGGGCTGGGCATCCCCTTCCTGCTGATCGCCCTGGCCGTGCGCCGCGGCGTGGGCGTGATGTCCTTCTTCCGCAAGCACCGGCTCGCCATCCAGCGCACCGGCGGCGGCATCCTGATCCTGCTGGGCATCCTGATGGCCAGCGGCGTGTGGGGTACCTGGGTCTCCGGGTTGCAGTACTGGTTCCAAACCGATGTGAAATTGCCGATCTGATGAGCGAGCGCGTGAACGTAAAGAAGAAGAAGTCCCCGAAGCCCGACGCCGTCCTGCCTGCGCTGGGTCCGCTGGGCATGCTCCGGTGGGCGTGGACGCAGCTGACCAGCATGCGCACGGCGCTGTTCCTGCTGCTGCTGCTGGCGGTCGCCGCCGTGCCCGGCTCGCTGTTCCCGCAGCGCCCGGCCAACCCGGCGATTGTCACGCAGTACATCAAGGACCACCCGGACTACGGCAAGATCCTGGACTCGCTTCAGCTCTACGACGTCTACTCCTCGGCCTGGTTCTCCGCGATCTACCTCCTGCTGTTCGTCTCGCTGATCGGCTGCGTCATCCCGCGCGCCATCGCCCACTACAAAGCGATGCGCTCCCAGCCCCCGCGGACCCCCGCGCGGCTGTCCAGGCTCCCGGAATACGGCACCCTGGTCATTCCGTCCGACGCCGGGATCCCGGCGTCGGACGCCATCTCCACCGCAGCGGAGCTGCTGAAGAAACGCGGATACCGGGTCGACATCAGGGACCGCGACGGCGCCCGCCCCTCCCTGGGTGCCGAGCGCGGCTTCTTCAGGGAAGTCGGCAACCTCGTCTTCCACACTGCGCTGATCGGGGTGCTGGTCTCGGTGGCCGCCGGCGGCCTCTTCGGCTACAGCGGGCAGCGGATCCTGGTGGAGGGCGACACCTTCGTCAACACCCTGGTCGGCTATGACCAGTTCTCGCCCGGCACCAATTTCCAGAGCAGCCAGCTCCAGCCGTATTCGGTCCAGCTGGACAAGTTCAACATCACCTTTGACCGCGAATCGAAGGGCAAGTTCGGGCAGCCCATCGACTTCACCGCCGCCGTGACCACGAAGGAAAACCCGGGCGCGCCCGCCAAGAAGGAAGTGCTCAAGGTCAACGACCCCCTGAGCCTCGGCGGCACCAGCGTGTACCTGACGGGCAACGGTTACGCCCCCGTGGTCACCGTCCGCGACGGCGCGGGCAACATCGCCATGCAGGGTCCCGTCGTGGCCAAACTCCAAGGCGAGAACTACTACTCTTCCGTGGTCATCAAAGTCCCGGACGCCAAGCCGGACCAGCTCGCCTTCGCGGGGTTCTTCCTGCCGACCGCCTTCGTCACGGACAAGGGCGTCTCCTTCAGCGGTGACCCCGAGCTCATCAACCCGCAGCTGACCCTGAACTCCTACTACGGCGACCTCGGCCTGAACGCCGGTTCCCCGCAGAACGTCTTCGAACTCGACGTCCAGAAGCTGACACCGCTCAACGCCAGGAACCTGCCCACCAAGGGCATCGTCCTGGCACCGGGCAGCCGCTACACGCTGCCGAACGGCAAGGGCTCCATCAGCTTCGACGGCGTGAAGCGCTACATCGGCGTGGACATCCACCACAACCCCGGCCAGCTGTACGCGCTGATCTTTGCGCTCCTGGCCGTCGGCGGGCTGGTCACTTCGCTGTACGTAAACCGCCGCCGCGTCTGGGTCCGCACCGGCACCCACGAGGACGGCCGCACCATGGTGGAGTACGGCCTGCTGGCTCGCGGTGAAGACCACCGCCTGGCCGGGGAGGCCGCAGCCATCCGCAAACTCCTGGCCGGCGAATGGCAGTTAGCGGAGGACGCCACGCGCGGCTCCCAGCCCGTTCCCAGCAGGACAACGGATAATGACCGGGCGGATACCGCCGCGAACGGCGGCGGCGCCACGCACGCCACCCCTGAACAACCCGCAGAAGACTTCATCCAGTCAACAGCCGGCTCGTCCGAGTCGAAGAAGGATCAGTAATGTTGTTCTCGATCAACGAAACCATGGG
The DNA here is from genome assembly GCF_003634095.1 of Arthrobacter oryzae. Classification (GTDB taxonomy): domain Bacteria; phylum Actinomycetota; class Actinomycetes; order Actinomycetales; family Micrococcaceae; genus Arthrobacter; species Arthrobacter oryzae. Next base: position 638,084 of record NZ_RBIR01000002.1, on the reverse strand, counting down.
CCAGTACAGCGAGCTCTTCATGCTCCTGGCAGCCGGCACGTACACGGTGGCCTTCATCGCCTTCGCCTGGGATCTGGCCAAGAGCAGCAAGATGCTGCGCGCGGTGGACCTCAAGGCCGCGGAACTCGCCGGTCAGGCGACGACCCCCGAGGCCGCGCGCGTACCCGTCGGCGTCGGTGCGGCGGCCGCGGGCGGCAACATTGACCGCGCCGATTCCGACGTCAGCGGACCTGCGGGCCGCGCCGAGCGTCCGACGTCGGCCGCCTCCGGCAGCCGCGCGACGGCGGGCATGACCGCCGATGGCAGCATGCGCTACGGCGGCGAGCGGCGTGCCCCGGCCCGGGTTGCCGTCGCGCTGACCGTCCTGGGCGCTGCAATCCATGCCGCCGGCGTCATCACCCGCGCGCTCGGCGCAGGCCGGGTGCCGTGGGGCAACATGTACGAATTCCTCACCACGGGCGCCTTCGTGGCCGTGGCGGTCTTCCTCCTGGTGCTCATCCGCCGCGACCTGCGCTTCCTGGGCACATTCGTGATCGGCCTGGCCATCATCATGCTTGTCGCGGCGTCCATCGCCTTCTGGACCCCCGTGGGCCACCTGGTGCCGGCGCTGCAGAGCTACTGGCTGCTCATCCACGTTTCCATCGCGGTGATGTCCTCGGCGCTGTTCACCCTGACGTTCGCCATGTCCGCGCTGCAGCTCGTGCAGTCGCACCGGCAGAAGACGATCGCCGCCGGCGGGGCCGACAAGCTCGGGTTCATGCGCCTGGTACCGAACGCCCTGAGCCTGGAGAACCTCTCCTACCGCATCAACGCGATCGCCTTCGTCGGCTGGACGTTCACCCTCATGTTCGGCGCGATCTGGGCGGAGAAGGCCTGGGGCCGGTTCTGGGGCTGGGACACCAAGGAGGTCTGGACCTTCGTGATCTGGGTTGTCTACGCCGGATACCTTCACGCCCGGGCCACCCGCGGCTGGACCGGAACCCGCGCCGCGTGGCTGTCGATCGTCGGCTACCTGTGCGTGGTCTTCAACTTCACGATCGTGAACCAGTTCTTCAACGGCCTGCACTCCTACTCCGGGCTGTAAACCTGCTCGGGCGGTGAACCTGCTCGGGCTGTGAACCGCGCCGCAGAGCTGCAAGGCCTCCGCGATGCGCCACGCCTCCGCGATTTGCCACGAATGGCCGCCAAACTTCCCGTTTGGCGGCCTTTCGTGTCAGGTGGGTGCGCTATGGGGCGGTTGGGGCGGCGTGGTGCCGGTCCTCTGTCGATTCGCCTCAGATGGCCGCTATGGGACCGCGCTTAGCGGCCTTTCGCGTCAGGTGGGTGCGTTCTGCGGCGTTGGGACGGCGTGCTTCCGGCCCTCTCTCGATTCGCCTCAGATGGCCGCTATGCGACAGCGCTTAGCGGCCATTTGTGTCAGGTGGGTGCGCTTTGTGGCGGTTGGGGCGGCGTGGCGTGGCGTTGAGGCTCTGAGGTTGCGCCTGCCTCGGCCGCGCGCCTGGGGCGGAGCGGGCCCAACCTCACCGCACACCGGGGGCTGCGCGCTCGACCTTAATCGATTCGCCTCAGATGGCCGCTATGGGACCGCGCTTAGCGGCCATTCGTGTCAGGTGGCTGCCCTACGGGGCGGTTGGGGCGGCGTGGCAGGGCGTTGAGGCTCTGGGGTTGCGCCTGCCTCGGCCGCGCGCCTGAGGCGGAGCGGGCCCGACCTCAAAGCACGCCGGGGGCTGCGCGCTCGACCTTAATCGATTCGCCTCAGATGGCCGCTATGCGACCGCGCTTAGCGGCCATTCGTGGCAGATGGCGGGGGTGTGGGGCGAGCGCGTCGACGCCGCCCCGGTTTCGGCACCGAGGCGGGAGTCCAGCCACGCTCAGTCAGCGCCGCACGCACGCGGGTAACTGCGGCCGGCTCCATCCCGGGGGCGAACGGGGTCAAGTGCCATTGGGTCAATACGACGACGCGCCACCCGGCATCCCTGGCGTTCTCATCCCGGAAGATGTCGCTGCGACGCTGGGCCGGAGTGGCATGATGCCCGCCGTCGAACTGGATCGCTACCTTTTCCTGCTCGTAGGAGAGGTCCGGGTCTTGGATCCAACCGCCGGACTCGTCGAACATCGGGACGTTGATTCCGGGTTCGGGCAGGCCGTGCCGAATCAGAAGTAGCCGGAGCTCGGTTTCTTTGGGGGAGTCAGTGCTGGCGCGAATCAGGGAGCGGGCACGCATGGCGCGGCGGTAGCCCGGCCTGCCTTGCTTCCCGGCGAGGAATGCGTCCAGCCTGTCGAGGGTGGTCAATGGATTTCTCCGCCGCAACAGGAAGTCCCCGGCAATTATCAATTCATCGAGGCTTAGTATGCCGGCGAGATCGAACCATGTCCGCAGCGGGGAGGTGCAGCTCGCTCTGGCACCGGACACGATCTCCTCCGGTTCGAGTGTCCGCTGATGCCCCACCACGTTTTTGTGCCGGACAGCCCGCCGGCCCGGCCGACTCGTCAGGTGGATGACCGCCAGGTTCTCCACGGCCCGCGGCAGGGGGAAGCCCCACAGCGCTGCCGCCGACAGATGGCTTACGACTGCGCCCGTCACCGCTGTCAGGGCATGCACGCGTTTCAGCAAACTATCCGGGATGGCGGCGGTGGCGCGCACTCCGTAACAGGGGGTGACGAGGTCCTGGGCCCGGGTCCGTCGTCGGCTCAGCCCGGCGGTGCGGGCCTCGGCCATTGTGAAGGGCCGGTGTCGAAGGTGCGGGGGTAGCTCCCGGGGCTCGCGCATATGAGCATTCTGCCCCCGCGCCGAAAGGGCTCGGGACTTATCCACAGCCCGGCCATGGAGTGGGGGAGGAGTCGGCAGCGTGAGTGGCAGGCGCGGAGCCGATGCGTGGCGGCGATTTGCCGGATATGGCCGCTTTGAGGGTGGAATTCCGGCCGTCCGGGGCGAATGGCCGCAGCTGTGTGATCCGGGGCAACAGCGGGTCCCGCATCACACGAAGGCACAGGCCTCTCAGCGGACTATGGGCTCGGCTCACTGGTTCGGATCCAGTAGCGCCACGCGGCGCTGGTTTCACTATCGGATTCTCGTTCGAGGATGCCGCCTTGGCGCTCGATCGTCCTTGCGGAGCCGCCGTTGCCGGCCTCGCAGACAACGAGCAGCCGGTCCATACCGAGCACCCGGGCCTCGTCCACCATCTGGCCGAGTGCCCACGTGGCCAGGCCGCGTCGGCGAGCGGACAGCCGGATACCGTAGCCGATATGCCCGGCCCACTGAACGAAGTCAGTGAATTCGTGCCGCAGCGCGATCCCGCCGAGTACTTGGTCGTCTTCGATGATCCACCGGTATGTGCAACGTGCGGCGTCATCGGTGAGCCGCGCCACCCAGGCTGCAAACCCGGCTTCTGAGTTGACCTCGTCGGTCGGCAACAGTCCGAAGCCATCCTCATGGAGGCCGGCACCCCACTCGGCATGTGCCGTGAGCCAGGCGCCGTGCAGGCGTTCGGTAGGGGCGATCAGGTCGGGCATGCCGCAACTATATCGATCCGGGGCAACGGTCGGTCCAGCCTGCCGAAGGAACGCCGAGGGAACGCCGAATTGGCCATTCGAGCCCTAAATCAAGCGCCACTTTCGACGAAAAATCACTACCGGCCGGGAGGGCGCGGGAGCTTCGCTACTTTACTTCGTCCGTGCCCTGCGTGCCGGCGTCGCCGGGCTCGTGGGCATCGCCGGCGCCCTGGGTGCCGCCCGCTTCCGCGGCGCCGTCGTCGAGCTTGCGTTCCTTGGCGTCGAGCTCGTCCTTGAGCTTTTTGCGCCTCTCGGCCTCGGCCTGGTTGCGGCGGCGGATTTCAAGGTTGCGCAGGAAATCGGGGTCGTCGTCGGGTGCCACGGGGTGGCTGTAGGGGACGGGAGCGGTATCCGTGGCACGCGGGCGTCCAATGAGGAACCACAAGGTGGCGCCAACGAGAGGGAGGAGGATTTGCACGAAGATCCAGGCCGTCTTGGAGATCCCCCGAGTCAGTCTTGCGTCAGTGCGGATGAGGTCGACCAGTCCATAGACGAATACGGCCAGTATGACGATCGGAACCACTACACGGAGCATGTCTTCAGTCTAGCCGTCAGGCGGCTCGACGTCGCAGGTCCCCGGCGCCCGGTACGGGCCCCCGGCGTCGCGGGCCGGGGAGTGGTGCGGCCGACGCGGGGCGGCCGTCCCGGCGGCTAAACTTGAGGGGTGGCTTTCCTCAAATACACCCTGATTCGGCTGGCGCTGTTTGCGCCCCTGTTCGCGCTTTTCCTGTACCTGCAGCTGGGGGTGCTGCTGGCTGCGCTGTGCGCCGGGATGATGGCCTTTGCCATCAGCTTCCTGTTCTTCCAAAAGCAGCGCGATGCGGCCACCGCGACCCTTCACCACCGGTTCTCGGGCAAGGCCAAGCCGTTGCGCAGTCCGGGCGAGGTTGCCGACGCCGAGGCCGAGGACCGCCTGGTTGACGCAAACCCGGACATCGCAGTCCAGTCGGACCGCCGCCCCAAGGACTCCTAGCCGCCGCGGCAGAGCCCCGGCACGGTCGCGGATCCGGTAGGGGGCTCCTCCCGGCCGCGCCCTGAACTGTGCCCCGGAAGGGGACCCGGCAGGGCCTCTCCCGGGGCGGCCTCAACGGCCGTTGAAGGGCTGTGCCCCCAGGGACTCCGCACGCAGAGACCGTGGCCCGAGCCCGGGCCCGGCCCCCGCCCGCAATCCAAAAGCGGCGGCTCGCCGCCAGGGCCCTAGAAGCCGTGGCTCAGGACGAGCCCGAGTGAAAACAGCGCGGCGAAGCCGAGGTTGATCATCCCGGTCTGCTTGAGGACCGGAATGAGGCTCTTGCGGCGACGCCCGGAGATCATCAGCCAGGACGGCATGAGGATGGCAGGGATCAGCAGCAGCACGATCAGCATCCACGGACGGGTGGGGGCCAGGACGATGACGAGCAGGATCGCGACGGCCAGCATCAGAACGTAGCTTTCGCGGGCGTGCTTGTCCCCGAGCCGCACTGCCAGGGTCTTCTTCCCGGCCTTCCTGTCAGTCGGGATGTCCCGGACGTTGTTGGCCATCAGCAGGGCGCACGCGATCAGCCCCGTGCCGATCGCGCCGATGATGGCGGCCACGCTGAGCCGGCCCGCCTGCGTGTAGGTGGTGCCGAGCGTTGCCACGAGACCAAAGAAGACGAACACGAAGACGTCGCCCAGGCCGAGGTAGCCGTAAGGGTTCTTGCCGCCCGTGTAGCCCCACGCGGCCAGCACGCAACCGATGCCGACGAGTATGAGCCACCAGGCCTGCGTGATGATCACGAGGATCAGGCCGAACAGCATCGCCAGCCCGAACGCCGCGAACGCCGCCCGTTTGACGTGCTCCGGGCTGGCCGCGCCCGAGCCCACCAGCCGCAGTGGGCCCACCCGGTCCTCATCCGTGCCGCGGATGCCGTCCGAGTAGTCGTTGGCATAGTTGACCCCGATTTGCAGGAGCAGGGCGACCATAGCGGCCAGCAAGGCGTTGAGCAGGATGAACGAATCCATCTCGTACGCGGCTGCGCTGCCGATCAGCACCGGCGCGATCGCGGCGGGCAGGGTGCGCGGTCGGGCGCCTTGGATCCATTGTGCGGCTGTGGCCACGGTCAGTACCTCATTGGTTGGTTGAATACTCGTTGGTTGGTTCAAAGGCCGGTCTGTAAGCGGCGGCTTGTCTATTTTCCCTGATGCAGCGCGTCCAGCAGGACCGTCATGCTCATTCGGTCCGGTTTGCCGTTGGGCAGCATGAGCAGTTCGGCGGCGGGCAGGACCGTTTTCGGTGCCAGCGGCCCCAGGGCCGGCCCCCACGTCTGGGCCCGCCGTGCCGCGAACGCCGCCAGGCCTTCCGGGGTGCTGTCGGCCACCGCCACGTACGCGGCGAGGGCCTGGCCCCACTCGGCGGAGGGGACCCCGGCCACAAACGCCGCGCGCACGCCGTCGAGCTTCTCCAGCTCAGCCTGGACCTGCGCGGCCGACACCTTGAGCCCGCCGGTGATGACGACGTCGTCGGCCCGGCCGAGGACGGTCAGCTTCCCGGTGGCGTCGATGGAGCCGAGATCGTTGGTCCGGTACCAGCGGACGCCGTCCTTTACCGTGAAGGTCTCTGCCGAGAGCTCCGGGGCCGCCAGATAGCCGGCCGCGATGGTTGCCCCGCCCAGCAGGATGCGGCCATCGTCCTCCACCCGGACCAGGACATCTTCGAGCGGGAAGCCGTCATACACGCAGCCGCCGCAGGTCTCGGCCGATCCGTAGGTGGTCACCACCTTCACCCCGGCGTCACGGGCCGCCGCGAGGAGTTCCGCCGAGGCGGGGCCGCCGCCGAGCAGGATGGCGTTGAAGCGCCGCAACACGGCCAGGGTCGCGGCCGAGGGCGAGTCCAGCAGCCGCCGCAGCTGGGTGGGCACCAGCGAGGTGAAACGGATCTTATCGGTGAGCTCCAACGCCCCGGCCGTGAAGGCCTCCGGGGTGAAGCCGCCGGTCAAGTCCATGACCCAGGGGCGGGTGCCGGCGAAGAGTGAGCGGACCAGCACCTGAACGCCGGCGACATATTGCAGGGGGAGCGCCAGCAGCCACTGGCCCTCGCCCTTCAGGGCAAAGGCGGTCGCCACTGACGAGGCCGCCAGGGCATCGACGGTGAGGACTGTTGCCTTCGGCGCGCCGGTGGACCCGGAGGTCCGCACCACGACGGCAGCGTCCTCCACCCCGGGCGTTTCGGGGAAGGCCGGCACCGGTGAGCCGTCCGGCCCGGCGGCGAGCTCGACGGCGGGTCCCTCGCCCTGGAGGGCAGCAGCCAGCGCCTTGAGCGCGGGCTCGATGTTCATGGCTCCGGAAGTCACAACGCCCCTAGAAGTAGTACGGAAATTTGGACCAGTCGGGGTCGCGTTTTTCGAGGAAGGCTTCCTTGCCCTCCACGGCCTCATCGGTCATGTACGCCAGGCGGGTGGCTTCGCCGGCGAAGACCTGCTGGCCGGCCAGGCCGTCGTCGGCCAGGTTGAAGGCGAACTTGAGCATGCGGATGGCCTGCGGGGACTGCCGGGCGATGTCGGCGGCGTATTCCAGGGCGACGTCCTCGAGGCGGGCGTGGTCCACGGCCTCGTTCACGGCGCCCAGGCGAACCATGTCCTCGGCGGAATATTCGCGGGCCAGGAAGAAGATCTCCCGGGCCGACTTTTGGCCGATCTGGCGGGCCAGGAGCGCCGAGCCGTACCCGGCGTCGAAGCTACCCACGGTGGCGTCGGTCTGCTTGAATTTTCCGTGCTGCCGGGAGGCGATCGTGAGGTCCGAGACCACGTGTAGGGAATGGCCGCCGCCGGCCGCCCAGCCGTTGACGACGGCGATGACCACCTTGGGCATGGTGCGCATGAGCCGCTGGACTTCCAGGATGTGCAGCCGGCCTGCGCGGGCGGGATCGATGGTTTCCTTTGTCTCGCCCTCGGCGTACCGGTAGCCGTCGCGGCCGCGGATGCGCTGATCCCCGCCGGAGCAGAACGAGTGCCCGCCGTCCTTGGCCGACGGGCCGTTGCCGGTGAGCAGGACGGTGGCCACGTCCGGGGTCATCCGGGCATGGTCCATGGCGCGGTAGAGCTCGTCCACGGTGCCGGGGCGGAAGGCGTTCCGGACCTCGGGCCGGTTGAAGGCGATGCGGACGGTGGGCAGGTCCCGGACCACTTCTCCCGCGGCGGAACGCTCCACCTGCCGGTGGTAGGTCATGTCCTGGAAGTCGTCGAAACCGGACACGGTGCGCCACCGGGTGGGGTCAAAGACGTCGGATACCTTGGCGGGGATTTCGTTACTCACAGTCCGAGTCTAGTAATCGGCTCAGCTGATGCAGAACTCGTTGCCTTCCGGGTCCGCCATGGTGTGCCATTCGTGCGGTCCCTGCCGGGCCGTCCACAAGAAGGTTGCGCCGCGGGCCTCCAGGGCCGTGCGCACCTCGTCCTTGTCTGCCCCCGCGAGCCTCACGTCCCAGTGGACCCGGTTCTTGGCCGTTTTTTGTTCCGGCACCGTCTGAAAGAGAATGCGCCGGGCCGGCGATGTGGCGTCGAGTTCTTCGGGCGGACGGATGGCGGCCCCGGCATTCCACACGAGGTTCCCGCGATGTACCCGGGTGTCCGCCTCCGTCGCGAAGCCCTGCTCGATCATGGACCGGATGAAACCGGCGTCCTGCGGCTCCACGGCCCAGTCCAGGGTTTCGGCCCACCAATCGGCGAGGCTGTGCGGGTTGATGCAGTCCACGGCGATCTGGATGTTCAGTGTCATGGAAAGAACCTACGACGCCGGGGCCCGCGCCGGAAGGTGCCCGGGCCGAGGAAGTTCCTCCCGTTTCCAAGCAACGCGGGGTCACGTACCGCCCATGTTGGGCCCCGGGATGGGCCGTAGGTGACCCCGCGTTGGTTTGGCTAGCCCTGGACGTGCTGGAGCTGTTCGAGGACCTCCGGCGGAATCGCGTAGACGAAGACCACCGCCAGAAGGTTCTTGGAGGCGTGGACGAAGTAGGAGAACATCACGTTGTTGCCGGTCCAGACGTACACGAACACCAGGACGGCGCCCATGGCGAGGTAGGGCATCAGCACCTGCAGGGTCATTTGCTCCTGGCCCACGATGTGCATGGCCGCGAACAGGACCACGGACAGCGCACAGCAGAACCAGAGGTTGATCCTGCGGCTCAGTTTGCCGATCAGCAGGTGGCGGAAAATGTATTCCTCAACGAACGGGCCCACAATCACCAGCAGCGGTACCATGAGCCAGGCCGGGACCTGCTGCATGAGCGCCTGCAGCCCGGCCTGGTTGGCGGAGGTCTGCACGGGCCCGCTGACGGCTACCAGGACCGCGGTGAGGATGAGCATCGCCACCACGGCCAGCGGCACCATGAGTGCGGTGAACCACGGCCGCGTGGCAAGGACGCGGAGGTCGCGTGCGGCGACGCGCCGTGCGGCGGCCAGGGCCAGGGCGCCGATGGTCGCGTAAAAGATCAGGTTCACCGCGTAGGACGCGACGGCAGGATTGGGCGAAATGCGCAGCAGCGCCGGCGCCAGCAGCTCGCCCGCCACGGCGAAGAAGGCGGCCACGGCCACGTAGAGCCCGGCGGTGATGAAATCGAGCCGGGAGAACCGGTATAGCTCCGGTTGCGGCGCTGGTGGTGTGCGGAGAGCTGTGCCCATGTCCTCAGCCTAGCGCCGGTCGCCACGGTGGGCCGCCGGAAATGGCTAACGCCCGGGCCGAGGGCGCCGGGCGTTAGCTTTGGGTGCTGTGGTGCGTCTGGATCTAGCGGAACAGTGCCCCGTAGGTCCCCATGATGATCCGGTCGCCCGGGGTGGACTTGCGGAGGTAGTCCACCACTGCCCAGTCATCGAGCGAGATGCAGCCGGCTGTCGGGATTTTGTTCATGTGCAGGAAGATGGCGAAGCCGGCGTCCTGGACGATGTTGGGCCGGTTGTAGTTGATGACCGCGCCTTGGCGGTAGTAGCCCAGGCTGGCGAACCACCACATGTTCTCATCCCAGCCGACCCAGGAGGAGGACTCGTGGTACTTGTTGTAGGTGGCCGTCCAGGGGTTGCCGCCCCAGCGCGACTGGGGGTTGAGCGTGCGGTAGGCAAGCTTTGTGCCCGGGTTGCCGAGGCCGAACGCCTCGGTCACGGAAAACGACCCGGTGGGGGAGTAGAGGTTACGGGTGGGGCCGGACGGCACGCCCGGCGGCTTGAAGCCTGATTTCCCGACGTAACCGTCAGTCCGCCAGTCCGGCACGTAAACTCCGGCGACGTTCATGCAGTACAGATTGGTCGCATGGGATATTCCGTAGCCCGAGGTCCAGGTCAGCAGGACGCGGTTCGCTCCGTACGTGGGGTACTTGGCCTGGCCGTTGTTGAGCTTATGGCACTCGGACATCTCATAGAGCCTGGCCCCGGACCTGGCCCAAGTGATATCCCCGTGCTGGTAGGACTGCGCGCAGGCGCCGTTAGCACAACGCTCGCTCGCGATGGGATAGCCCAGCGAGCTGCGAAGGCCACCTGCTGCCACGAATTTGCTGTCGATTCCCTTGCCGGAAATCCACGCACCCGTGGTGGATGACCAGTAAATACTTCCGCCTTGGAAGCGCTGCACACAGCCCCCGGACGGTTGTCCGCAGGCCTCGTTTGTGAGCGGGTAGCCCAGCATGCTGCGCGGCGCTCCGGCCGCGGCATATCGGTTGCCGATGGCGCCGCGGGTCGCGTGCGCGCCCGAGGTGGGCGAGTAGAAGATGCTGCCCCCTTCGAAGCGCTGCACACAGCCCCCGGCCGCCAGACCGCAGGACTCCCCGGTGAGCGGGTAGCCCAGCAGGCTGTTTTGTGCCCCGTCGTCCTTCCATCGCCCCAGGATGCTGCCCCAGACGACTTGGCCGCCGATTCCCGGCGCCCAGTAGATGTAGCCTTTACCGAACTGTTGAAAGCACCCGGATGCCCTCAGCCCGCAGGCCTCGGCGGCCACGGGAAGGCCCAAGACCGCCTCGCCGCCGGCGGCGACCCAGCGGCTACCGATCCCGCTTGTGGCCGAGAACTCCAGCAGTTGCGTGCCGGTCCAGGCCACGATGGGGCCACGGGAGAACTTCTGGATAGTTCCGCCGGACACCGCAGTCTCGTCCGTGACGGGGTAGCCGAAAACCGCCAGGGCGCCCTTCGCGTACCAGCGGGGGCCGGTGTGTCCGCCGGTCTCGAGGACCGGGTGCGCCCCCGTTGACGTGGTCCAGAAGATGGATCCGCCTTCGAAGGTCTGGCTGCAAACGCCGGAGGAGCAGACCTGGTCGGCGGTCGGAGCGCCGAGGGCGCCGGCGGCACCCTTGAGCGCTGTCCACTTCGCCGCGATGGGTCCCTGCGTAACGAAGGCGGCCGGCTGAGGCGTCGGCGCCAGGGTCGCGGTCGGCGTCGCTGTCGGCGTCACTGTCGGCGTCACTGTCGGGTCGGCCAGGGGCCGGAGACGCTCCGCGGTGGGCGTTGCCGTCGCAGCGGGAACAGCAGTCCCTTCCGGAGCCGGATCGGCGGGGGCCGAGGTGGACCCGGTCGGTGCCGGCGTCGCGGTCGTCGTGGGTGCCGGGCTGGTTGCCGGCGTCACATCTTCAGCGAAGGCCGGCCCGGCTGCCAGCGGCCCGGCAGTAAGTCCGAGGATCACCGCCGTGATGAGAAGTAACTTCGATTTCATGGGGCATCCTCTACGGAGACGACCGGCGTGCAGGTTCCGGCGCTGTCCTTGGTCTTGGCGAAGTTCGCCGCGGCGATGTCGGCCGACTGGCCGGCTGGAACTACCTTGGTGATGAGCGTGTGCCCTGCCATGGCGGGGCCGGCGGTGACCGCGATGGCCACGGTGAACACTTTGTTCTTGGCCGTGTTGTTGACGAGGGTCCCAGTGAAGGACCACGACCCGTCGGCTGTTGCGGTGCAGGCGTGCTGGCGCAATGCGTCGGGCGCGTTCAGCGAAGTGGAAACATCGGCGGGCGCGGAGGTACCCGGCGCCGGAGATCCTGATGTTGGTGTTTGTGATGTCGACGCCGGCATCCCCGGCGCCGTTGCGGTGCGGCTTTCGCTTGGCCCGGCCGGGCCGGAACCGCCGCTCGAGCACCCAGCTAGTGCGAGAAGCAGCACTGCAGGCAGTAGCGCTCTCTGTTTCATAGTCCCCCCTGACTCACGGCGTTCCCGCCATGGCCTGCAGTGATGTTGCAGGCGCACCGGCAGGAAGATCCCCGCCAGTGTGCTCAGAATAATGGAAGCAGCGGCCTGACCAGCGCTTTTGTGTGAAATGACCGGTGCTGTGGCGGGTCCGGGGCGGTCTCCGGTGTTGCCCGCGTCACGGTACGCGCCGGATAGCTAGTACTATGGACGAGCCGCGCGAAGCTTCGACCCTTTGTGAGATTCGGTACACATTGTTGCCCCGCAGCGGGCTAACTCCGAATTGCGTGTGCCTGAATCCACGGTTCAGCCCCGGCCGATCCCCGACCTACAAGGAACTGTTGTGCCACAAAGTACTTCCACCGAACTTAAGAGCGCGCCGGCGCAACCCGCCGTCGACTCGACTCTCAGCGCCGAGGGCTACAAGAAGACCCTCAGCGGCCGCCACGTCACCATGATCTCGATGGGCGGCGCGATCGGCGTCGGCCTGTTCATGGGAGCCGGCGGACGGCTGGCCTCCACCGGCCCCGCGCTGATCTTCTCCTATGCGATTGCCGGCGTGATCGCCTACCTGCTGATGCGGGCGCTGGGCGAGCTCATCATGTATCGCCAGACCTCGGGCTCCTTCGTCAGCTACGCCGGTGAAATGTTCGGCAGGAAGGGCGCCTTCATCTCCGGCTGGATGTACTTCATCAACTGGGGCATGACCGGCATTGCGGAACTGATCGCGATCGGCCTGTACTTCCAGTTCTTCTTCCCCAACGTGCCCGTGGAAGCCTCCGCGATTGCCGCCCTCGCGCTGCTGGTCGCCGTCAACCTGTTCAGCGTCAAGGCGTTCGGCGAGTTTGAATTCTGGGCCTCCTGCCTCAAGGTCGGCGCCATCCTGATCTTCCTGGCCGTCGGCACCTTCATGGTGGTCACCAACGCCAAGGTGGGCGGGGGCCACGCCTCGGTGGCCAACCTCTTTGCCGACGACGGCGGGATGTTCCCCAAGGGCGCCCTCGTCATGGTTCTCGTCCTCAATGCCGTGATCTTCGCCTACAACGGCATCGAACTCGTCGGCATCACCGCCGGCGAGATGGAAAACGCCAAGCGCGAAGTGCCCAAGGCGATCCGCGCCGTCGTGCTGCGCATCGTGGTGTTCTACGTCGGTTCCGTGCTGCTGCTGGCCATGCTGCTGCCCTCCGACCAGTACAAGGCCGGCGTCTCCCCGTTCGTCACCGTCTTCGGCCAGATGGGCCTCGGCTGGGTGGGCGACGTCATGAACATGATCGTCATCACCGCCGCGCTGTCCTCCTGCAACTCGGGCCTGTACTCGATCGGCCGGGTCTTCCGCACCATGGCCAACAACGGGCATGCCCCGCAGTGGCTCACCAAGATGTCCAAGCGCCACGTGCCGTACGCGGCCATCCTGGCCATCGCCGCGTTCTACCTCGTGGGCATCCTCCTGAACATCTGGCTCGGCGGCTCGCACGCCTTCGACCTCGCGCTGAACACCGCCTCGATCGGCGTGATCTTCACGTGGGGCGCCATTTTCGCCAGCCAGATCGCGCTGCGCCACCAGAAGGGACGCGTCTCCAGCCTCCCCATGCCGGGCTCACCCTGGACCAGCTGGGCCGGCCTCGCCGCGCTGCTGGCGATCACCGTGCTGATCGGGTTCGACACCATGACCAGCAAGACCGGTGAAGTCTTCCAGCTGGGCCTGTGGACGCTGGCCACCGTTCCGTTCTTCGCCCTGATGCTGTGGCTGGGCTGGCAGAAGGTCAAGAACAACGGGCCCAAGAGCGAGCTCTTCAGCTAGGAGCCCGGGGCGCGCACTGCGTCGATCTGCACTGTATCGATCTGCACTGCGTCGATCTACACAGTGACGTCCTGCACCACGACGACGGCGGCAGTCACCTCCACGAGGTGGCTGCCGCCGTCGCGGTTAACGCGGAGGACCGTCAGTAGCTGCCGGGGGTGCCGGCGGGCGCAACCGCCGGGCCCGACGGGATGTAGGCGGCGGCGAGGGCCTCGGAGCCGCGGGCCAGCAGCGCCACGTCGGCGCCGACCAGTACGAAGGCCGCGCCGGCGGCCAGGTAGGCGCGGGCCGTTTCCGGGTTGAAGGCGTTCACGCCGGCGGGTTTGCCGGCCGCTTGGGCGGCGGCGAGACAGTGTTCGACGGCGCCCCGCACCCGGGGGTGTTCCTGCTGTCCCAGCAGGCCCATCGACGCGGCGAGATCGGACGGGCCCAGAAAGATCGCGTCCACGCCGTCGACGGCGAGGATCTCCTCGACAGCGGCGACGGCTGCTTCGGATTCGATCTGCACGGTGACGCTGATTGTCTCGCTGGCGCGGGCGAGGTAGTCCGGGATCCGGTTCCAGCGCGCGGCCCGGGCAAGGGCCGAGCCCACGCCCCGGACCCCCTGCGGCGGATAACGGGTCGCGGCCACCGCAGCTTCGGCCTCGGCGGCGGAGTCCACCATGGGCACCAGCAGGTTCTGGACACCGAGGTCCAGGTACTGCTTGATCAGCACGGTGTCGTTGACCGGCGGCCGGACCACGGGGTGAACCGGGTAGCCGCGGACGGCCTGGAGCTGGGCGAGGATGGATTCCAGCCCGTTGGGGCTGTGCTCGGCGTCGATCAGCAGCCAGTCCAGGCCGGACCCGGCGCAGAGCTCGGCGATCAGGGGGCTGCCGGAGCAGACCCACATCCCGGCCAGGGATCTGTCCGAGGCGGTGAGTGCGTCACGGAACGTGGCGTCGGGCTCTATTCGAAGCGGCATGTGACAACTCCCAGGGGTCCGTAGTCGGCATGAACGGTATCGCCCTTGTGCACCCAGAGCGGCCGGGTGAAGGAGCCGGCGAGGATGATGTCGCCGGCTTTCATGCCGTCGCCGTGGGCGGCGATCTTGTTGGCCAGCCAGTGCACCCCGTTGGCGGGGTGGTCCAGGACCCCGGCGGCGACGCCGGTTTCCTCCACGGTCTGGTTTTTGTAGAGGATGGCGGAAATCCAGCGGAGGTCGACGGCGTCGGGCTTCACCGGCCGGCCGCCCACCACCATGGCGCCCATCGCGGCGTTGTCGGCGATGGTGTCCACAATGGTGCGGCCTTCCATCTCGATCCGCGAGTCCAGGATCTCCAGGGCCGGGACCACGTAATCGGTGGCGTTCAGGACATCGAAGATGGTGCAGCCGGGGCCGGCGAGGTCCTGCTTCAGCACGAACGCCAGTTCCACTTCCACCCGGGGGTGGGTGTAGCGGTCCCACTGGACCGAGCAGCCGGTTTCCAGGACCATGTCATCGAAGATGGCCCCGTAGTCCGGTTCGGTGATGCCGGTGGCAGCCTGCATCGCCCTGGACGTGAGGCCGATCTTGCGGCCTACGAGCCTTCGGCCTGCGTCCTCGTTGCGCCGCCGCCACAGCTGCTGGACCGCGTAGGAGTCCTCGACCGTCATGTCCGGGTAGCGGGCCGTCAGCCGGGGGACCGGGGTGCGGCTGCGTCCGGCCTCCAACAGTTCGTCGGCGATGGCCTCGATCGTCTTGGCATCCAGCACGCTAGACCTGCGCCCCGAGCTTGAAGCCCGTTTTCTCCCCGGCGGAGCCGTCCTCGTCCTTGCGCGTGTAGGAGAAGCCGTCGGCACCCACCGTCACGGCCATCTCGCTTCGCTCCTCGCGGACGACGACGGGCTGCGGGTTGCCGTCCAGGTCCAGGACCAGGGACGCCTCGGTGTACCAGGACGGGACCACGGGGTTGCCCCACCAGTCCCGGCGCTGGTTGTCGTGGACGTCCCAGGTCACCACGGGGTTGTCAGGATCGCCGGTGTAGTAGTCCTGGGTGTAGATCTCAATGCGGTGGCCGTCCGGGTCCAGGATGTAGAGGTAGAAGGCGTTGGACACCCCGTGCCTGCCGGGGCCGCGTTCGATCCGGTCGCTGATGCGCAGGGCGCCCATCTTGTCGCAGATCTGGATGATGTTGTGCTTTTCGTGCGTGGCAAACGCGACGTGGTGCATGCGCGGCCCGTTGCCGCCGGTCAGGGCAGTGTCGTGGACCGTCTGCTTGCGGTGCATCCAGACCGCGTAGGTGACGCCGTCGGAATCCTGGATGTCTTCGGAGACCCGGAAGCCGAGATCCTCCAGGTATTTGCGGCCGCGCGGAACGTCTGGGGTGACCTGGTTGAAGTGGTCCAGCCGGACCAGCTCGCCGGCGGAGTAGAGGTCATAGCGCTGGGTGAGGCGCTCGACGTGTTCGGTCTCGTAGAAGAACTCGTAGGGGAAGCCCAGCGGATCCTCCACCCGGACGGCGTCGCCGATGCCCTTGGTGAAGCCGTCCTTGCGGCGCTCGGTGCGGCAGCCGAGTTCCTTGTAATAGGCCTCGGCGGCGTCCACCTCGGCGGGGGATTTCACCCGGTAGGCGAAGGCTGCGACGGCGGCGATGGGTCCCTTGCGGAGCACCAGGTTGTGGTGGATGAACTCCTCGAGGGAGCGCAGGTAGATGGTGTTCTCGTCTTCCTCGGTGACGTGCAGGCCCAGCAGGTCCACGTAGAACTCGCGGGATTTGGCGAGGTCGGTGACCACGATTTCCATGTAGGCGCAGCGGACGATGTCCGGCGCCGGAACGGAGGGTGTGGGGATGAAGTTGGTCATGGTGTGCTCTCTTCTTTGAAAGGGTTCCGGTTGGCTGTGGTGAATTTCAGGCGCCGGTTTTGGCAATGTGACCGAATTTAGGCGTATGAACAGAGCCGAGGGTGATGTGGACGGCCTGCTGGTCGGTGTAGAAGTCGATGGAGCGGTAGCCGCCCTCATGGCCCAGGCCGGAGGCTTTGACGCCGCCGAACGGGGTGCGAAGGTCGCGGACGTTGTGGCTGTTCAGCCAGACCATGCCGGCCTCGACATTCTGGGAGAAGTTGTGCGCGCGGGTCAGGTTCTGGGTCCAGATATACGCCGCGAGCCCGTATTTGGTGTTGTTCGCCAGGGCGAGGGCCTCGGCGTCGGTCTCGAACGGGGTGATGGCGACGACGGGGCCGAAGATCTCCTCCTGGAAGATCCGTGCGTCCGGGGCGACGTCGGCGAACACGGTGGGCGCGATGTAGTTGCCTGCGGGCAGGTGCTCTGGCCGGCCGCCGCCGGCAAGCAGCCGGCCCTCGGACTTGCCGATCTCGACGTAGGAGGCCACCTTGGCGTAATGCTCCGGGTGGACCAGGGCGCCGACCTCGGTCTTGGGATCGTGCGGATCGCCGACCACGATGTTCTTGGCCCGGGCCGCGTACTTCTCGCAAAACTCCTCGTACACCGCGCGCTCCACCAGGATGCGGGAGCCGGCGGTGCAGCGCTCGCCGTTGAGGGAGAAGACGCCGAACAGTGCCGAATCGATCGCGGCGTCCAAGTCGGCGTCCGCGAACACGACGCACGGTGACTTGCCGCCGAGCTCCATGGACAGGCCCTTGAGGTTGGCCGCGGCGTTGCGGAAGATTGTCTGGCCCGTGGTGGTCTCACCGGTGAAGGAAATCAGCGGGACGTCCGGGTGCTTGACCAGCGCGTCGCCAGCTTCCTCGCCGAGGCCGTTGACGAGGTTGAAGACGCCGTCGGGGAGGCCTGCGTCCTTGAAGATCTGCGCCCAGAGCGAGGCGGAGAGCGGGGTGAACTCGGCCGGCTTGAGGACCACGGTGTTGCCGGTGGCCAGGGCCGGGGCGAGCTTCCAGGATTCGAGCATGAACGGGGTGTTCCACGGCGTGATCAGGCCCGCGACGCCGATCGGTTTGCGGTTGACGTAGTTGATCTGGGCGCCGGGGACCTTCATGGCGTCATCGAACTGGGCCACGATCAGGTCCGCGAAGAAGCGGAAGTTCTCGGCCGCGCGCAGCGCCTGGCCCTTGGCCTGGGTGATCGGCAGGCCGGTGTCGAAGGTTTCGAGTTCGGCGAGCCGGGCCTCCTGGGCCTCGACGGCGTCGGCGATCTTGTTCAGGATGCGGGCACGCTCCCGCGGCTTCATCTTCGGCCACGGGCCGTTGGTGAAGGCTTCGCGGGCGGCGGCGACGGCGAGGTCGATGTCCTCCTTCTGCCCGGCGGCCGCGGTGGCGTAGTTGGTGTTGGACACCGGGTCGAGGACGTCGAAGGTTTTGCCGCCCACCGAATCAACGAATTTGCCGTTGATGTAGTGCTGGATCCGGGTGGGCAGGTCCTGCGGAACGTAGTGGGTGGCGGTAGCCGAGGCAGTAAACGTCATTGTTGTCTTCCTAACAGATATTGCAACGCGGGGTCACTTACGGCCCATGTTGGGGGCCTTAATGGGCGCTAAGTGACCCCGCGTTGCTTTGGGCAAGGTACGCGTCCAAGGTGGCGGAGCGGTGGAGGCGGGCGGCCTTTTCGATGGTGTCGGCGCCGGCCCCGGCTTCGATGAGCTGCAGCAGGGCCTCGTGCTCGTCCACGGATTCGTGGGCCCGTCCCGGGACGAAGCGGAACGTGGATGACCGCAGCGATGCGAGCCGGTTCCAGCCCCGGTGGACGAGGTCCAGGATGTGGGGGTTGGGGCAGTGCTCGAACAGGATGCTGTGGAAGTCCTGGTTCAGCGCCGTGAACCGGACGGGGTCGAAGTGCTGCAGGCACTCGCGCATCTCGGCGTTGACGGCCCGGGCCCGGGCCACGTCCGCCGCGCCGATCAGCGGGGCCGAGAGCGCCGTGGCGGCGCCCTCGATGATGCTGAGGGTCTGCATGGTGTAAAGGAACTCGGTGGGGTCGATGCCGGACACGGTGGCGCCGACGTTCCGCTCGAACGTCACCAGTCCCTCGGCTTCGAGCCGGCGGATGGCCTCGCGGACCGGTACCACGCTGACGCCCAGGTCCTCGGCGATCTTCGCCAGGACCAGCCGGTAGCCGGGGGAGTAGGTCCCGTCCACGATCCGGGACTTCACGGTGGCATAGGCCTGCTCGGACTTGCTTCCGGAGGCCCCGTTTCCGGACAGTATGGCTGCTGTGCTGGCTGTGTCAGTCATGGGATTTACCGGCTTCCATCGCTTCCCATTGCAAGTACCGGGCCCGCCATGCGGCGTTCAGTGGGTAAAGGCCGTCCACGCTGTGGCCCTGCCGGACCATCTCGGTGATGAAGGTTTCCTCGCGTTCCTGGCCGATGGAATCGTCCGCGATCTCTTCGGCGAGGGCCGGCGGGATGACCAGGATGCCGTCCGCGTCGGCCACGATGATGTCCCCCGGCTGCACGGTGGTGCCGCCGCAGGCGATGGTGATGTCCGTGTCCCACGGGATGTGCCGGCGGCCCAGGACGGCGGGGTGCGGGTTGGCGTAATAGGTGGGCAAGTCCATGGCAGCCACGGCGGAGAAGTCGCGGACGCCGCCGTCGGTGATGATGGCCGCGGCACCGCGGACCTGGGCGCGGAGGGCCAGGATGTCCCCGATGGTGCCCGTGCCCTTTTCGCCGCGGGCCTCCATGACGAGGATTTCGCCCTCGTTGACGGAGTCGATGGCCTTCTTCTGGGCGTTGAAGCCCCCGCCGTGGGTCTTGAACAGGTCCTCGCGGTTGGGCACATAGCGCAGGGTGCGGGCCAGGCCAACGATCCGCCGATCCGGGCGGGTGGAGGTGAGGCCGTCGATGCTGACGTTGTTCAGCCCGCGCTTGCGCAGCTGGGAGGACAACGTGGCCGTGCAGACGCTTTCCAGCTTGGCCTTCAGTTCCGGGGACAGGATCTGTCCGACGCCGACGCCGACGCCGGCGCCGGCCGCAGCCGCCAGGCCGGCGGCTTCCCGCGAGCCGTACGCCTCCTCGCGCTGGAGGTCATCGGTCTTGGGCCGGGCGCCAAAGTCCGCGAACGGCGTCGTGCCTTCCTCTACGCGGGTGACCAGCCGGCCGGTGGAGAGACCCGAAGCGGCGCCGCCCGACGTCGTCGTGCTGACTTCAACGGTGCTGACTTCAACGGTGCTGACTTCAACGGTGCTGACTTCAACCTCGACGACGTCGCCCGGCTTGGCCACCGAGGCCCCGGCCGGCGTGCCGGTGAGGATGATGTCGCCCTCTTCGAGCGTGAGCAGCTGGGACAGGTCGGCCACTAGCCGGGAGAACGGGAACAGCAGGTCCCCGGTGGTGTCGTCCTGGACGAGTTCGCCGTTGTGCCAGGTGCGGATCCGCAGTTTGGCCGGGTCCACGGTGTCCGCGGCGATCAGTCCCGGGCCGAGGGGTGTGAACCCGTCGCCGCCCTTGGACCGGAGGTTGGAGCCCTTGTCCGCGTAGCGGAGGTCGTAGACGCCGAGGTCGTTGCTGGCCGTGATCCACTCGACGTGGCTCCAGGCGTCCTCGATGCCCACCCGGCGGGCGGGCTTGCCGATGATCAGGGCGATCTCGCCCTCGTAGCCGAGGAGTTCGCAGCCGGCAGGGCGCTCCACGGTTGAAGGGGCTTCCGCGGAACCCACCGTCAGGGACGACGTCGGCTTCAGGAAGTAGGAGGGCTGCTCCGGAGTGCGGCCGCGCTGGGCTGCCCGGCTGGGGTAGTTGATGTGGACCGCGATGACCTTGCGGGCCGCGGCCAGGATGTGGTCGGTGACCAGTTCCAAGAGTTACTCCTCATCGAGTACGAAATCGTATACGAAAACTATGACCCGGTAACCCCGGGGCGTCAACCCATTGCCTGGGCAATTTTCATGGCACTTGTAACCCGCGTCATATCTGCCGTACAGTTTTGGGATTGGCGTAGAAATTCTATTATCGAACGTCTAGTTCTAATATCGAACACGAATGACGGCGACTGGCCGCCACACAATGAAGTGAGGAAAGCCCGTGCAGTTTCACCACCACGGTTATGTCTCCGGTGACCCCCGGGTCCAGCCGGCCGCCGGCGTCGGCATCGACCGGCCCACGCAGCTTCCCGACGAGGTTGACGTGCTCATTGTGGGCACCGGGCCCGCGGGCATGCTCACCGCCGCGCAGTTGTCCCAGTTCCCGGGCGTCACGACGCGGATTGTCGAGCGCCGCGGCGGCAGGCTCGCCATCGGCCAGGCCGACGGCATCCAGGCCCGCAGCGTCGAAACCTTCCAGGCCTTCGGCTTCGCCGAGCGGATCATCGCCGAGGCGTATCGGATCACCGAGATGGCGTTCTGGAAACCGGATCCGGCGGATCCTTCCCGCATTCTCCGCGCCGCCCGCGCCGTGGACGACCCGGCGGGCATCAGCGAGTTCCCGCACCTGATCGTCAACCAGGCCCGGGTGCTGGACTACTTCGGGGAGTTCATGGCGAACTCGCCCGCCCGCATGTCACCCGACTACGGCTACGAATTCCAGGGCCTCGAGGTTGCGGATACTGGGGAGTACCCCGTCACGGTGACACTTCTCCACACGGCCGGCCCGCACGAGGGCCGGGAGCGCACCGTCCGGGCGAAGTATGTCGTCGGCGCGGACGGCGCCCGGAGCAAAGTCCGGGAGTCAATCGGCTGCACGCTCGCCGGCGACGCTGCCAACCACGCCTGGGGCGTCATGGACGTGCTCGCCGTCACGGACTTCCCGGACATCCGGCTCAAGTGCGCCATCCAGTCCCACGACGGCGGCAGCATCCTGCTGATCCCGCGCGAAGGCGGCCACTTGTTCCGCATGTACGTCGACCTCGGCCAGGTGGACCCCAACGACAAGGGCGCCGTCCGCGGCACCACGATCGAGCAGATCATCGCCAAGGCGAACGAGATCCTCCACCCCTACACGCTCGACGTGCGCAACGTCGCCTGGCACAGCGTCTACGAGGTGGGCCACCGCCTCACCGACCGGTTCGACGACGTCCTCCCGGCGGAGCGGGGCACCCGCACGCCGCGCGTGTTCATCACCGGCGACGCGTGCCACACCCACAGCGCCAAGGCCGGCCAGGGCATGAACGTCTCCATGCAGGACGGCTTCAACCTGGGCTGGAAGCTCGGGCACGTGCTTGAGGGCCGCAGCCCGGAGAGCCTGCTGTCCACGTACTCGGCCGAGCGCCAGATCATCGCGAAGAACCTCATTGACTTCGACAAGGAGTGGTCGACACTGATGGCCAAGAAGCCCGAAGAGTTCGAGAACCCCTCCGAGCTCGAGGACTTTTACGTCAGCACCGCCGAATTCCCGGCGGGCTTCATGACCCAGTACGCGCCCTCCATGCTCATCGCCGAGCCTGCGCACCAGCACCTGGCCGCCGGGTTCCCCATCGGCAAGCGGTTCAAATCCGCGCCCGTCGTGCGGGTCTGCGACACCAACCCGCTGCACCTCGGCCACCAAGCCACGGCGGACGGGCGGTGGCGGATCTACGTCTTCGCCGACGCGGCTGCGCCGGGACAGGGGGCAACGGCTCCGTCACCGGTGGCGGACCTGGCCGCTTGGCTTGCCAGCGCCCCGGACTCGCCGCTGGCCGCCACCCCCGACGGGGCGGATCGTGACGCGTGGTTCGACGTGAAGGTGATCTACCAGCAGGACCACACGGGCGTCGACATCGGCGCCGTCCCGGCAGTGTTCAAGCCGGAGGTCGGCCCGTTCAAGCTCACGTACCTTGAGAAGGTCTACGCCACCGATCCGGCGGCGGACATCTTCGAGCTGCGCGGGATCGACCGTGGCGGTGTGGTGGTGGTGGTGCGCCCCGACCAATACGTGGCTAACGTCCTGCCGCTGACGGCGACGGCGGAGCTCGCCGCGTTCTTCGCGCCCCTCCTGCGGTCGGGACAGCCCCAGACGGCGTGATCCCGGACGCGTGACCCCGGACGGCGTGACCCCAGGGAGCCTGGCGCCTTTCCGATGGCGGGCTGACGTTCCCGCCCGGTTGCTGCTGACCGCACGTCTGCGCGCCCGCGAAATTCCGGGGGTGCGTCGGGGTGAGGCGAGGTCCGGCGGCGAGCAACTGGGATGGAGCGTCGGCACACGGGGCGTTTCCGATGGCGCCGTGGCGTTCCTGCCCGGTTGCTGCTGACCGCACGTCTGCGCCGCCCGCGAAATCCCGGGGCTGCGTCGGGGTGGGGCGGGGTCCGGCGGCGAGCAACTGGGATGGAGCGTCGGCACACGGGGCGTTTCCGACCTGGCTCCGTAGCGGATTACTGCGGGCACTCAGCCGGGGACTGCTTGCCCGGTCCGGTATTCGGCGGCGGCATAGACGCCCAGGATGCGCACCTCGGTGGTGAAGAAGGCCAACTCCTCGAGGGCCAGTCTGACGGGGAGGTCCTCGGGGTGTCCCTCGACGTCGGCCATGAACATAGTGGCAGTAAACTCGTCGCCCACCATGTAGCTTTCCAGCCTTGTCATGTTCACGCCGTTGGTGGCAAATCCGCCCAGAGCCTTGAAAAGTGCGGAGGGGACGTTCCGGACTCGGAACAGGAAGCTGGTCATGGCCGCTCCTGGCAGCGCCTCCCGGGGCGGCAGGTCCTTTTCCGGCGCCAGGACCACGAACCGGGTGGTGTTGGACGGGTCATCCTCCACCCGGGAAGCCAGCACCTCCAGGCCGTAGATCCGGGCCGCGAGCGGGGGAGCGAGGGACAGCTTGGCTGGATCGTTCCACTCCCGCACTTCACGGGCGGAACCCGCGGTATCCCCGGCGATAACAGGCTTCAGGCCGGCACTGCGGATCAACTTGCGGCACTGACCCAGGGCGTGGATGTGGCTGTGGACCTCGGTGGCCCCCTCGACGGTGCTGCCGGGTATGCCCATCAGGTCGAAATGGATCGGAAGAAAGTACTCGCCCACTATCTGCAGACGGGATTGGGGCAGCAGGATGTGGATGTCAGCCACCCGGCCGGCGATCGAGTTTTCAATAGGAATCATGGCCAGGGCGGCCTCGCCGCTGGATACCAGTTCCAAAGCGTCCTCGAAGCTGGCACAGGGGACACTTTCGAACTCGGGAAACATCTGGGCGCATGCAATATTGGAATTGGCGCCGGGCTCACCCTGGTACGCAATCTTCTGGACCATGGTCGGTATGGTGTCATGCCGGGAGCCCCCGTTCCCAACTGGGTCGCGTTTAGCGTCCCATTCGGGGGTTTTGCGACGGCGCGTGTCCGCGGCGGGCGGGCGCTCAGGCCTTCAGATGCTTGGCGAAGTGGTCCTCGATCCTCTGCCACGCCTCCGGTGCCGACTGCGGATCCGGCTTGATTCCCATGACGCGAAATAGCGGGCGCAGGGGCCGCGGGCCGGTTTCCGCATCGTTGAGGAAGGCGTGCCCGGCGTTCGGGAACTCCTTGATGTCGTGCTCCACACCCAGCCGGTCCAGCAGAGACGATAGCTTTGCCGCTTCATCAGGCAGGCTGCGGTCCTTGCCGCCGAAGTTGGCCACGATCGGGCAGGCGCCGGCCAGGGCCTCCTCAGGATTTTTCGGGCGCCGGCCGTAATTGACGGCCGCCGCGTCGAAGTGGTCATTGGCCAGCAGGAGGGCGAAGCCGCCGCCCATGCAGAAACCGATCACGCCGATCTTGCCCGTGGTCCGGCCCGAATCCTGAAGCCAGTCCCGGGCTGTCGCCAGGTCGGTGAAGGCCCGGCCCTCGCCCGCCGCCAGCGCACGCATGGTGGCCACAAGGCACCGGCGGGGGCCGCCGTCGCTGAACAGGTCAACGGCCAGCGTCAGGTAGCCGGCCGCGGCCAGCCGGTCGGCGTGGCGGACGGTGATGTCGTTGAGGCCGAAAATTTCGTGGATCATCAGGACCGCCGGAAAAGGCCCGTCACCTTCCGGCGTCGCCAGATAGCCGCGCAGCACGGGCGATCCGCCGGCGGCAGCGCTGGCCTCGCTCAGGTCGATGTTGCTGAGATCCCGGCTGGGGGATTTGCCTTTGTCTGCCGCTGTCCGTGCCATGCTGTCTCCTCCGTCGGCTGGTGGGAGCCATTGTTGCAGGATGTGCGCCCGGAAGCCCGGAAGTCCGGAATGAGGCCCGGCGAAGCACGGGAGAACCCCGGCGCCACAGTGCGGGGAGCTCAGAGCGGGCACAGCGAATCCACACCAACCAGCATGCACAAAAAAGCAGGCACAAAAAAGCGGCGCCGGTCGTCCCCCAAAGGAAAGACCGGCGCCGCTTTTAGCTGAAGAATTAGTCCTTCTTGAAAGCGTCCTTGACGTTTTCGCCAACCTTCTTCGCGTCGGCTACGACCTGATCGCGCTGGCCCTCGGCCCGCAGCTGGTCGTTGTTGGTTGCGTTTCCGGCCGCTTCCTTGGCCTTGCCGCCCAGGTGCTCCGCTTCGTTCTGAATCTTGTCTCCGACACCCATGGTGTGGACCACCTTTCGTTTCCGGTAGAAAATCAACGTTCATTCAGCCTAACACAAAGCATGCTTACTAAATCAAGGGGTGAGCGCGGATTGACCGCCACCGGGCGCGGCGCTCAGCCCGGACGGGATGAACTTTTTCACCGCCCCCGGGCTAGGCTCGAGGGCATGGACCACAAGATCACGCTCACGCAGCACATCAATGCTCCGGCGGACTCGGTCTGGGCCGTGGTGTCGGATATCCCCGGATCGGCCTCAACCCTGTCCGGCGTCGATTCGGTCCAGATGCTCACCGACGGACCCTACGGCGTGGGCACCCGCTGGAAGGAAACCCGCACCATGCTGGGGCGCTCGGAGACGGTGGAGATGGCGGTGTCTGAGTGCGAGGCGCCTGGCCCGGACCGGGCCGGCGGCACCACAGTGAAAGCCCGCCAGGGCGGCGCCTCCTACACCTCCCGGTTCGCCCTGGCGGGGCGCGACGGCGGCACCGACCTCACGCTGACCTTCGGTGCGGAGCTCGTTAGGCCAACCCGGTTGGGAAAGGCCATGCTTGCCGTGTTCGGCCCGCTCGGCATGCGCATTACCCGCAAAGCGCTCGCCAAGGACCTGGCGGAAATCGCGACCAAAGCCGAGTCGCTCTGATGGTCCGGCACGCTGCAGCGGCCAAGGCCCCCAAAATCACCGCCCCTCGCCTCGCGCCGGTTCGGCCACCGGAACTGCGGGACGACCCTGCCCCGGACTTCCGGAGCGGTGAACGGTACGACGGCGTCCGCTACAGCCGCGCGTCGGCCGACGGACTGGAACTGAGCGGCGCGGTCTTTGCCGAGTGCGAGTTTGCCGGCGTGTCTTTTAATGAGACCCAACTGCGCGGCGCCACGTTCCGCGATTGCATCCTCACCGAGGTTTACGCCCCGGTTTTCACGGCAGCCCGGACCAGCCTGCGGGATGTGGAGATCGGCAACCCCCGTTGGGGGTCGGCGGAGCTCTACGAGAGCGGCTGGCAGTCGGTGCGGATAGACGGAGGCAAGCTCGATTACGTGAACCTGCGCGGCTCCAAGCTCACCGACGTCCAGATCAGTGACTGCATCATCAACGAGCTCGACCTGGGCTCCTGCACCGCAACCCGGGTTGCCTTGAAAAACTGCACGATCGGGACCCTCGACTTCGCCGGCGCCAGGCTGAAGGACTTCGACCTCCGGGGAACCGACTTCCGCGCGATCAGCGGTCTGGGCAGCCTGGCGGGCCTCGTGATCGACGATTACCAGCTCACCGTGCTGGCACCGTTGCTCGCAACCCATCTGGGCGTCGTCGTCGCGTAATGCGGCGGCGTCCGGTTGACCCCTCTGGCCCGCCGTGTAATCTTTATAGAACGAACGGTCGGTAAATTACTCTGCTGCCGGCCCCGCTTTCTTGGTGAAGGATGTTCTCATGGTCGAGGCTTTTCTTGTTGGCGGTGCCCGCACGCCGGTCGGCCGCTACGGCGGCGCCCTCTCCGCAGTCCGCCCCGATGACCTGGCCGCACTGGTGGTTCGTGAAGCCGTGGTCCGGGCCGGCGTCGATCCGGACGCGATCGACGAGGTAATCCTGGGCAACGCCAACGGCGCCGGCGAAGAGAACCGCAACGTGGCCCGGATGGCCACGCTCCTGGCCGGGCTTCCCCTGCACATCCCCGGCATCACCGTGAACCGGCTCTGCGCCTCCGGCCTCAGCGCCATCATCATGGCCAGCCACATGATTAAGTCCGGCGCAGCCGACGTCGTAATCGCCGGCGGCGTCGAATCCATGAGCCGGGCGCCCTGGGTCCAGGAAAAACCCCGGACGGCCTTCGCCAAACCGGGCGAAATCTTCGACACCTCCATCGGCTGGCGCTTCGTCAACCCGCAGTTCACCAAGGGCGAGCTCGCCCGGGACGGCAAGATGACCTACTCCATGCCGGAGACCGCCGAGGAAGTGGGCCGGGTTGACGGCATCTCCCGCGAGGACGCCGACGCCTTTGCCGTCCGCTCCCACGACCGCGCCCTGGCTGCCATTGCCGCCGGACGCTTCGCCGACGAAATCGTCCCCGTGACCGTCAAAACCCGCAAGGGCGAGACCGTGGTGGACACCGACGAAGGCCCCCGCGCCGGCACCACCATGGACGTCCTGGCCGGACTGCGGCCCGTCGTCAAGGGCGGCTCGATCGTCACCGCCGGTAACTCCTCCACCCTCAACGACGGCGCCTCCGCCATCATCGTGGCCTCCGAAGCGGCCATCCAGAAGCTTGGCCTCACGCCGCGCGCCCGCATCATCGACGGCGCCTCGGCCGGCTGTGAGCCCGAAATCATGGGCATCGGCCCCGTCCCGGCCACGCAAAAGGTTCTCGCCCGGGCCGGGCTCAGCGTCGGTGACCTCGGCGCCGTCGAACTCAACGAAGCATTTGCCACCCAGTCGCTGGCCAGCATGCGCCGGCTCGGCCTTGACCCGGAGATTGTGAACCGCGACGGCGGTGCCATCTCCCTGGGCCACCCGCTGGGTTCCTCCGGCTCGCGGATCGCCATCACGCTGCTGGGCCGGATGGAACGCGAGGACGCCAAGATCGGCCTGGCCACAATGTGCATAGGCGTC
The DNA here is from genome assembly GCF_003634095.1 of Arthrobacter oryzae. Lineage (GTDB taxonomy): Bacteria > Actinomycetota > Actinomycetes > Actinomycetales > Micrococcaceae > Arthrobacter > Arthrobacter oryzae. The sequence goes on along the minus strand of NZ_RBIR01000002.1, from coordinate 610,645 downwards.
GGCCAGGGCACGGCCATGCTGCTGGAGCGCGTGTAGTGGCGGCCCCGGCATTCGACCCGTCCGCCTTCGGGACCCTCCTGGTTGAGGAACGCGAGGACCGTGTGGTGGTGGTACTCAACCGGCCGGAGGTCCGCAACGCGATCGACCAGCAGATGGTCGACGAACTCCATGCCGTGTGCGCCCAGCTCGAGCAGCACCCCAAGATCCTCATCATCGCCGGCGCGGACGGGGTCTTCGCCTCCGGCGCCGACATCGGGCAGCTGCGCGAACGCCGCCGCGACGATGCCCTGCAGGGGATCAACTCCACCATTTTCGTCCGCATCGCCAAGCTCCCGATGCCGGTCATCGCAGCCTTGGACGGCTTCTGCCTCGGCGGCGGCGCGGAACTGGCCTACGCCGCCGATTTCCGCATCGGCACCCCGTCGGTCCGGATCGGCAACCCCGAAACCGGCCTCGGCATCCTCGCCGCGGCCGGCGCCAGCTGGCGCCTCAAGGAACTGGTCGGGGAGCCGGTGGCCAAGGACATGCTGCTCGCCGGCGCCGTGCTGCGCGCCGAACGGGCCCTCGCCGTCAACCTCATCACCGAAATCCATGACCCGTCCGAGCTGATGGCCGCCGCGCATAAGCTCGCCGACCGGATCGCCGCGCAGGACCCGCTCGCCGTCCGGATCACCAAATCCGTGTTCCACGCCCCGGCCGAGGCGCATCCCTTGATCGACCAGCTGGCCCAGGGAATCCTCTTCGAATCCCAGGCCAAATTCGACCGCATGCAGGCCTTCCTGGACAGGAAAGCTGACAAGAAAACCGACAAGAATTCCGACCAGCATTCCGACCGGAAACCGGCCGAAGAATCAGAGAAGAAGAAATAGCCATGGACAACTCCGAACGCCACGCCAACAGTCCCGCGGATGCCCTCCCCGGCACTAACGTCCCCGGCGCTGACCTCCCGCACTTCGTGGGAGTTCTGGGCGGCGGCCGCATGGGCGCCGGCATCACCCACGCCTTCCTGATCAACGGAGCGAACGTCCTGGTGGTTGAACGCGACGAGGCGTCGGCCGAGGCCGCTCGCGAGCGGGTCGAGTCCGCCGCTGCGAAGAGCATCGAGCGCGGCGCCGTGGACGCCAACCTGGACGAGATGGTCTCCCGCCTAACGGTCACCGTGGACTACGACGACTTCGCCGGGCGGCAGCTGGTGGTCGAGGCCGTTCCCGAAGACTGGGACCTGAAGGTCACCGCCCTGCGCGGCATCGAGGAACGGCTCGCCGACGACGCCTATCTCGCCTCAAACACGTCGTCCCTGTCCGTCAACGGCCTGGCCCGTGAGCTCAAGCGGCCGCAGAACTTCCTGGGCCTGCACTTCTTCAACCCGGTGCCGGCGTCGACGCTCATCGAAGTGGTCCTCGGCGAGCAGACCTCCCATGCCCTGGCACACGCCGCCCGCGGGTGGGTGGAGGCCCTCGGGAAGACCGCCGTCGTCGTCAATGACGCCCCCGGCTTCGCGTCCTCCCGGCTGGGCGTCGCGATCGCACTCGAGGCGATGCGCATGGTGGAGGAGGGCGTAGCCACCGCCGAGGACATCGACAACGCGATGGTTCTCGGCTACAAGCACCCCACGGGCCCGCTGCGGACCACCGATATTGTCGGCCTCGATGTGCGCCTCGGTATCGCTGAATACCTGCAGTCCACTCTGGGGGAGCGTTTCGCGCCGCCGCAGATCCTCCGTGACAAGGTGGCCCGCGGTGAACTGGGCCGCAAGTCCGGCAAGGGATTCTTCGACTGGAACGGCTGAGCCGGAACGCTGAGCTGGACCGGCTGAGCCGGAACGCTGAGCTGGACCGGCTGAGCCGGACCGGCCAGCCCTGACCGGCCAGCCCGGTGGCGCAGGCTAGTTCGCTGCCATCGAGTCCAGGGACTTCTGCATGCCGTCCATGGCCGGAGCCGCCAGTGACTGGAATGCCGGCTTCACGAACGGTTCGGCGAACTTGAGCCAGCCTTTGAGCCGGAATTCAGCCGTGTACCGGACTTCCGACCCGGCTCCCGAGGGCTTGACGTCGATTGTGTCCACGGAGATGACCGTCTTGTTCTCGCCGCGCAGCTTGATAAGGGTCCCTGACAGCTCCACGACCTCGTAGATCAGCGTCTGCCGCTTGCCGCGGAAGTCCGCTTCGGCGTGATAACGGTGCCCCACCGCCACCGGGCCTTCGGAGAGCTTCTTAACCACCGGAGTCCCGGGGTCCCATTCCGGCGTGTGCTCGAAAGCTGAGAGGTACCCGAAGGCTTTGCCGGCCTCCAGATTTGAGCGGACCGTGCCCGTGACTGTGATCATGGCCCCAGCCTACCCAGAAGGCCTTGCCGCGGGGACCCGGCCGCGTCCTGACGGCGGGGCCGGGCACGCCGCCGGATCCCTTTAGGATGGTCCCGTGAACCGCATTCATCCCACCACGCTCACCGGCAGGTACGTTGTCCTTGAGCCGCTGCGCCAGGACCACCATGACGGCCTCGTCGAGGCGGCCCGGGACGGCGAACTGTGGCGCCTCTGGTACACCAGCGTGCCCGACCCGCAACACATGGCCGCCGAGATTGAGCGGCGCCTGGCCCTCCAGGACAGCGGCGCCATGCTGCCTTTCACCACGCGGCTGCTTGACCCCGCCACGGGCGCCCCGGGACGGGTGATCGGCATGACCACGTACATGAATATCGATCCAGTCACGCCGCGCGTCGAGATCGGGTCCACCTGGAACGCCGCGTCCACGCACGGCAGCGGCACCAACCCGGACGCCAAGCTCCTGCTGTTGCGGCACGCGTTCGAGACGATCGGCTGCCCGGCGGTCGAATTCCGGACACACTGGCTCAATCACCAGTCCCGCGAGGCGATCGCCCGGCTGGGCGCCAAGCAGGACGGCGTGCTGCGCAGCCACTCCCGCTCGGCCGACGGCGCCCTGCGGGACACCGTGGTCTTTTCCATCCTTGAGCACGAATGGCCGATGGTCCGCAACGGCCTGGAACTCCGGTTGGCCAAGCGGCGCTAAGGTGCCGAGTAGGCGTTGACCTTGTTGAGCGACGCGAAGTACGCCTCATAGCCCTCGGCATTCGGGTGGAAGTTGTCCGGGCTGGTTGGGTGGGCGAGGTCGAGGTTGATCCACGGTTCGTGCGTCGCCGAGTTGATGCCGTGCCCGGCAAAGGCGGCCCTTACATCAACGTATGTCGCTCCGCCGGACCCGGCGGCGATGGAGTCGTTTAGTCCGTCCGCCAGGCGGGTGGCCTTGTAGATGAACAGGGACATCGGATCGGCCGGATTGGGGGTGACCGGATCGTAAAGGTAGGGATAGCCGGTCACCACAACCTTGGCGTTGGGTGCTGCAGCCTTGACACTCTGGATCATCGAGGCCACATCGCGGGCGAGTTTTCCACTGGCAATCTGAGCAGTCGCGTCGGCGGTTACTTTGTCACACAACGCCGCCGCCGCCGCGGTGGGAGCGGCCAAGGCAGCGCCGCAATAAGTGACGATTTGGCCGAACTTGAGGTTGTTGCCGCCGGCGGTGATGGTCACCAGTTCCGTGCTCTTGTTCAGCTGGCGCAGCTGGTTGTTCACGACGTCCTGGGTGGTCTTGCCGCTGCACGACGCGTTGGTGACCAGTTTGATGGCCTTTGACTCAGCAGCGAGTTCGGAATAAGCGTTCTCGCTCCGGTAACAAGCATCCAGGTACGGCCCAGCGCCCTGCCCCGCGGCGTAGGAGTCCCCGAGCGCGATGTACTTGGTCTTGTCCACTGCCTGCGCCGGCACCGTTGCCACCCCGGCCGCCAGTGCCAGGGTTGCGAGACCGGCCGCCAGGGCCGTTCGCCGGCGTCGAAGGTTCAAAGTTCCCATGGTGTTCCCCTCAGTAGCACGTAGGTTCAGCCCCGTGCCGAGGTGTCAGTCCCGGCGGCGGCGAGCTGAAAAGAGCCCGGCGGCTACCGGGTTCACCGCCACAGTACGCGGATGCTTGCACCCCGCACCATGCCTCCGGTCCCGTTGTGGAAAACTTTCCCGAATGCGGCCCGTGGATCTGCACCGGCGCGTGTGCTTAACTTTCAAAATGACCATTCCTGCCGACTTCGGAGGCCCAACCATCAGGAAGCCATCCAACAAGCCAGCCAGTTGGAAAGCGGTGCCCGGAGGGATGGAGTGGGACGGGGCAGTCAACGCGTGGCATGTGGCCGGGGACGTGTACCGGATGGGACGCCGGGAATGGCTGACGGAGGAAGGCTGGCGCCAGGCCTACCGCCACGGCATCCGGACCGTCGTCGACCTCCGCAACGAAACCGAAATCCGGCGCCGGGAAACCGACCCGCCGGTGCCGAGGGCAGCACTGGCCCGATTCGACGTCGTGCTGGCCCCCACGGAAGACCCGGACAACAGCGAATTCCGCGAACTCTGCGTGCCCTACCTCAACGATCCGGCCTCCTACGCGGACAATGCCCGGCTGTTTCCGCACCTGCTGGCCGGCGTCTTCAAGGCCGTGGCCGCCGCGGACGGCGGAGTGATCATCCACTGCTCCGCCGGGCGGGACCGGAGCGGCATGATCGCCGCCATGCTCCAGGATCTCGCCGGGGACGATGACGAGGCCATTGTGCACGGCTACCAGCGCGCCATGCGGGGCATCAACGAGCACCACCGGAACTCGGCCGTCCCGCATCCCTATGAACGCTTCCTGCCCGAGGACGTCCTGATGCCCCTGCTGGAATCCCGGAGCAGGAGCCTGCTGGAGTTCGTCCGGTCACTGGACACGGCCGATTACCTGAACCGCCACGGCGTGACGCCCAGGGAGCTCGCGGCCATCCTGGCCAAACTCGGCAGATAGGGTTGCGGAGTGAAAACTCCGACGTTCCAGCCCATGATGCGGGCCGCCGCGGCCCTCGCGATTGCGGTTTGCGGCGCCTTGCCCGCCATTGCGCTGACCGCCGTCCCGGCGGTGGCTGTAACCGTCACCCCGGCGCCTGTCCCGTCGGCGTCACCCGAGCCGGTCCCGACGGCGACGCCGGCTGGAGCGGGGGGAGCGGGGTCGTCGGCACCGACACCGGCCCCCACGGCGGCAGACGCTGCTCCCCCCGCACTGGCGGGCTCTTCGTCGTCGGCCCTTTCTTCCGCGTCCGCTGCGCCGCTCCTCAGTGATGCCGGGCTCGCGGAAGCCGTGCGGCGGGACCTCGGCATGACCCTGGCGCAGTTCAATGCTGCGGGGGCGCTGGCGCGGCGGGCCGCCGACGCCGCGCCCTCCCTCCGCGCGCTCCCCGGCTATGAGGGGATCAGGCTCGACGCCGGCAAGATCACGGTTGAGGGCAACAGCCCGGAGCTCCGGTCCCGCGTGGCCGAGCTGAACCAGCTGGACGGAAAGAATCAGGCCGGCGGGGCCGACTTCGTGCTTGCCGCCCCCGCTTCGGTTCGCTCGGACGCGGCGCTCCTGGCCTCCAGCACCCAGCAACTCTTCGAGGCCTACGTCCGCGAGGTCGGCGCCGCCGGGCTGCAGGCAGTGACCTACACCAGCGGCCACTTCGTCATCCGCACCGGCGGCACCAACTCGGCGCAATCCGCCCCGGCCTCCGGCCCAGACGCGCGCCCGGCCTCTGCCCCGGAAGCGCAACCGGCCACAGCACCCGGCGCGAAGCCGAAGATCGCCGCCGCCGACTTCGTGGCCCGCTACGCCAACGTCGCGCTAGAAAAAGGATCCCGGATCGCGACGGAAGAGGACTTTTTCGGCGGCCAGGGTTACGTCATTGACGGCCGCACCCTGTGTTCGGCCGGGTTCGGAGCCTTCAGCCCCAAGGGCGAGCCCCTGGTCCTGACGGCCGGACACTGTGCCGCGGACGGCACCGCCAAGCAGGCCGAGATTGAGGATCCCGCAGGGGCGACGGCGGCGGGCGGAGGCAGTTCGGGCGCGGTCACAGGAGCGCTGGGGACATTCGGGTTCAGCCAGTTCGGCGGCCCCGGCAACGCCAAGGTGGCGGCGGACGGCAGCAACGTCGGCACGGACATCGCCGTCCTGCGGGGCATCAGGGGCGGCCTGAATGTCCAGCCCGCCGTCACCCGGTGGGACCAACCGGCCGATCCGGGGCCCACGTCCGTGAAGATCGTCGGCACGGTGGCCCCCTTTCAGGGCCAGCCCGTATGCCGCTCCGGCCGGACCCTCGGATGGTCGTGCGGCACCGTGGACTCCGTGGGAACGTGGGTCATCCCCGGACCAAACTCGCTGCCGCCAAACTACGACAACGATCTCCGGGCGCTGAGCGGCTTCGACTCCACCACGGTCAAGTCCCGCCCCGGAGACTCCGGCGGCCCGTGGATCAGCGGAAACTTCGCGGTCGGCACGCACACCGGAGCCGAAAGCGACGGCGGCGTCCAGACACGCGCCGTCGCGACCACGCTTGAGGACGCCACCGGCAGGATCCCAGGCGGCATCCAGCTCCAGCTCTTCCTGAACAAGCCAACCCTCACGGCGGCCGCCACGGAAACTGTCACAGCCGGCGAGCCAATCGCTGGACACGTGGGTGCGGCGCCGGCCTCCGCGGTGGCTGCGAAATCGAAGGTCCGCATCACTGTGGGGGCGCAGAAGCTTGAGGTGCCGGTGGACGCCGCCGGGAACTGGACGTTCCGGGCTCCGCTACCGAGCGGACAGCTGGCCTTCTCCGCGGAGACCGTCAACGGCTTCAGCCATTCCGAACCGGCGTACTTCACGGCCACCGTCGCACCGGCCCCGCTGTCGGCGCCTGGAATGACGACGCCGACTGGGACCACCCTGCCGGCACTCAACAGCATTGACGGCACCGGCATGCCGGGAGCGACCGTCAGGCTGTCAGGCGATGTCTCCGGTTCGGGGACGGTCGGCCTGGACGGCCGCTGGAGCATCAAGGTGGCCGATCAGCCGGTCTCCGGGCTGGTCTCTGTCACCGCAGTGCTCACTACTCCCGGAGAGGCGGACAGCCCCTCCGTGACCAGCACCTATACCGTACGTCCGCCGGCGCCGACGTCGAGCATCCGGCAGGGCCAACACCTCCGCCAGGACGCCCTGCCCACGGACATCTCCGGCACCGGCGTCAGCGGTGCTGACGTGCGCGCGTCCGTGGACGGGGTGTCCGTTGGATCGGTGCGGGCAGGCGCAGGGGGTGCAGCCGCGGGGGCCGCCCCTCAGCCCACGATTTCGCGGAACATCGCCGGTGACTCCCGGTGGAGCGTTCCGTTCCCTGCGCGACTGGCAGTCGGAGCGCACACGCTGACGGTCACACAGACCGTTGATGCCGTCGTTTCGCACCCGGCAGAAGTGGTCTTCATCATCGACCCTGCTGCCGTTTCCGCAGGCACCCGGGCCGAACCGCCGGCTGGCCAGCAGCTAGGAACTCCTGCCGTTCAGCCGCCTGGTGCCCAGCTGCCCGAGGTCCAGCCGCCTGGTGCCCAGCCGCGTGCCGCCAGGCCGCCTGCTGCCCAGCCTCTTGGCGACCAGCCTCTTGTCGCCGGGCCGCTGCGGGCTTCCGCCCCGCCGGCTCCCGTCCCGTCGTCTCCCGTGTCGCCGTCGGACGTCTCCGTCACGGTGGAGGGCGCGGCCACGGGCGGCACGTCGTCGGGCAATGTGGGCCAATTGGCCGGTTTCGGCGGGCTCCTGCCTGTCGCCGGTCTCGCCGCCGGTGTGCTGCTGCTCGGAGCGGCGGCTGTGGCGTTCGGTCGACGTCGGCGCATGCACTAGCAGCCGGATTCCACGCCGGGTTCGCCGGAAACGCCCGGCGTCGCCGTAACTGCACGGCGACGACGCACGCTTGCGGCGACTCCGGCGGGTCCCGGGCGCTCAGCAGGTCTACGGCGACCCCGCAGGTCTAGGCGACTCCCGGCGACCCCGCAGGTCTGCGGCGACCCCACGGGTCCGGACAGATCAGCGCGCTGCCGGGTTACTGGAAGTCAGCCAGCCAGAGATCAGGGCCGAAAACCTCGTATTGGATGTCCTTGGCCGGCGTGCCGCCCGCGATCAGGGCGCTCCGAACCGATTTCAGGAACGGCAGGGGACCGCAGAGGTAGTACTCGGCGTCGTCAGGGAGATCCACCTGACTGACATCCATGAAACCGGAGAACACGGAACCGGATGACTCTCCGGCCTCGGCGGGGGTCAGGAACCATGTCTTCAAGGTCCCGTCGGCCAGTTTCGCGAGATCCTCCGTGACCTGCGCGCGGAGCGGGAAGGATGCCTCGCTGTCATCGGCATGCAAAAGCATCACCTGCCGTTGCGAACCGGACTGCACGAGGTGGGAGAGCATCCCGGCCATGGGAGTGATGCCGATTCCGGCGCTGGCCATCACCAGGGGACGGTCCGTGTACTCCAGCACGACGTCGCCGAACGGTGCCGAGAGCACCACTTCGTCGCCCACCTGGACATCGTTGTGAAGCAGCGTGGACATCTCGCCGTCGGGAGTTTCGAGTCCATGGACCCGTTTGACGGCGAACTGCCGGTGTTGCCCGTCGTCGGCCCTCGTGAGGCTGTATTGCCGGGGCTGCTGCACGCCGTCTGGCATGGTCATCTTGATGGTCACGTACTGCCCCGGCAGGGACGGCTTGACGTCGCGCTCGTCGGTCCGTTCGACGACGAAGGAGACGACGTCGTCCGTCTCCTGGATCCTGCGCACCACCCGCCATGTCCGCCAGATGGTCTCGGGGGAGAGGTGCACGGCGTTATACAGGCCGCGTTCCTTGTTGATGAGAAGGTTCGCCATCAGCCAGTAGACCTCGTCCCAGGCGGCGGCGACCTCCGGCGTGACGGCATCCCCGAGGACATCCACGATCGCCCACATGAGGTTGTCGTGGACGATCTGGTACTGGTCGGGGCTGAGCCCGAGCGAGACGTGTTTGTGGGCCACCCGGGAGAGCAGATGGTCCGGCACCTGATCCGGTTTCTCCACGAGCATGCCGGCGAATGCCGCGATGGATCCGGCTAGCGCCTGCTGCTGGCGGCCGTCGGCCTGGTTCCCGCGGTTGAAGAGTCCGTCCAAAAGATCCGGCCGTGCCTCGAACATGTGTCGGTAGAAGCGCTTGGCGATCTCCTCGATGTGCTCGCCGACCACGGGCAGCGTTGCCTGGATTACGGGAAGTGAGGTGTCTGAGAGCATGGTGGACCCTTCCGGTGCGACCGGGGATACCCGGCGGCGCCGGGCAAATCGGCACTTCCACGCTAACAGTCCGGGCACCTTGCCTTCCGGGCCGATCGGCTCTACGTCAACGGGGAAGGCCGGTGTAGGTGGGCTCCGGTCCGGGCAGCTCCGCCGGGGTCGCCGCAAGCCTGCGGGGTCGCCGGACGGCTACGGCGACTCCGCAGGTTTACGGCGAACTCGCGGGTGGCGGGTCAGTAAGGCGGGACAGTAAGGCGGGGCAGCGGTAGGGAGGGAGAAGAGTCAGGCCTTGCGGTCCAGCAGCAGGTTGGTGATCCGCAGCGTGCACAGCCGCTGGCCGGCCTCGTTCGTGATCAGCACCTCGTGGGTGGTCAGCGTGCCGCCCAAGTGGATCGGGGTTGCCGTGATGGTGATGGTCCCCTCCCGCGCCGATTTGTGATGCGTCGCCGAGACGTCCACGCCCACGGCCGTCTTGCCCAGGGTGCTGGCATGGATCACGGCGGCCCATGATCCCACGGCCTCGCCGACGGCCAGCGAGGCGCCGCCGTGCAGGAGCCCGAACGACTGCCGGTTGCCCTCCACCGGCATGGTCGCCACCACGCGGTCCACGGACTCCTCGACGATTTTCACGCCCATCTTCTCGTCGAGTTCCCCGAGGGTGATCTTCCACAACTCGGTGCTGCCGGTCTCGGGCGTCATAGCGTCTCCTTCATTGCCGGCCGACCAACGGCCGGACCGGTCTGTGCTGCCACAGCTAGTGTGCGGCAGGCCTCATTCATGTACTGTAGACATATTACCGAACGGACGGTCAGTAATGCTGGCCGTGTTGATCTTGCCCCGCGTTGGAAGGACCCGTCAACGATGACCACCACAGTCGTACCCACAGTAGACACAGTAGAGATCGTTCCCAGCTTCATCCGGGGCTCCTGGTGGACTCCCGACGCTGCCTCCGCCGCCGGCGCCGCCCCGGTCCTGGACGCCAGCACCGGGGAACTCCTGGCCAAGGTGAGCACCGAAGGACTCGACCTCGCCGGCGTCGTGGACTACGGCCGCACTACCGGGCAGGCGGAACTGGGCAAGCTGACCTTCCACCAGCGCGCCCTCAAGCTCAAGGAACTGGCGCAGTACCTCAACGGCCGGCGCGAGGAGTTCTACGCTCTTTCGGCGCAGACCGGGGCCACCAAGATCGACTCGATGATCGACATCGACGGCGGCATCGGCGTGCTCTTCACGTTCGGGTCCAAAGGCCGCCGCGAGCTTCCCAACTCCCAGGTGGTGGTGGACGGCCCCATGGAGGTGCTGTCCAAGGACGGCTCCTTCGCCGGCGAGCACATCTACACCCGCATCCCCGGCGTCGCCGTCCAGATCAACGCCTTCAACTTCCCGGTCTGGGGCATGCTGGAGAAGCTGGCCCCGGCCTTCATCGCGGGCGTGCCGACCATCGTCAAGCCCGCCACCCCCACCGGCTACGTGGCCGCGGCAGTGGTCAAGGCGATCGACGAATCCGGCATCCTGCCCAAGGGCTCGCTGCAGCTCATTTCCGGCTCGGTCCGCACCCTGCTTGACCACCTGGACTACCGCGACCTCGTGGCCTTCACCGGCTCGGCCTCCACCGCCAACACGCTGAAGTCCCACCCCAATGTGGTCAAGGGCGGCGTCCGCTTCACCTCCGAGACGGACTCCCTCAACGCCGCGATCCTGGGCCCGGACGCTGTCAAGGGCACGCCGGAATTCGACGCCTTCATCAAGTCCCTCGTCACCGAGATGACCGCCAAGGCCGGCCAGAAATGCACTTCCATCCGTCGTGCGATCGTCCCGCAGGAGCTGGTCTCCGACGTCGTCGCCGCGGTGGGGGAGCGCATCCGGGAACGCGTGGTGCTCGGGGACCCCCGCGCCGAGGGCGTGACGATGGGCGCCCTGGCCTCCCGGGAACAGCTCGCCGACGTCCGGGCCGCGGTCCAAACCATGCTCGACGCCGGCGGTGAGCTTGCGTACGGCACGCTCGACGCGCCGAAGGTCACCAGCGCGGACGGAAGCGTCGGCGTCGTCGGAGGCGGTGCCTTCATGTCCCCGGTCCTGCTGAGCTGGGCCGACCCGGAAGCCGAGGAGGTCCACTCGCTGGAGGCCTTCGGCCCGGTGTCGTCCGTGATCGGCTACACGGACCTGGCCGACGCCGTCCGCCTCGCCGCCCGCGGCGGCGGCTCGCTCGTCGCCTCGGTCTGCACGAATGACCCCGCCGTGGCGCGTGAACTCGTGACCGGGATCGCGGCCCACCACGGCCGTGTGCTCATGCTCAACCGCGAGGACGCCCGCAGCTCCACCGGCCACGGCTCACCCGTCCCGCACCTGGTCCACGGCGGACCCGGGCGTGCCGGCGGCGGCGAAGAGCTGGGCGGCATCCGCTCCGTGATGCACCACATGCAGCGCACCGCGATCCAGGGCTCGCCCAACATGCTGACCGCCGTCACGGGCGTGTGGCACACGGGGGCAGACCGCAACTTCACCCTCGACACCGAGGGCCAGCACCCGTTCCGGAAGTCCCTGGCCACGCTGCATATCGGCGACGCCATCCGCTCGGAGCTGCGTGAGGTCTCCCTGGAGGAGATCACCAAGTTCGCGAACTCCACGGGCGACACCTTCTACGCCCACACCAACCAGGAAGCCGCGGCCGCCAACCCGTTCTTCCCCGGCATCGTGGCGCACGGCTACCTGCTCCTGGCGTGGGGCGCCGGCCTCTTCGTGGAGCCCGCGCCGGGCCCCGTCCTGGCCAACTACGGCCTGGAGAACCTGCGCTTCATCACCCCGGTGGCCGCGGGCGACTCCATCCGGGTGACCCTGACGGCCAAGAAAATCACCCCGCGTGAGACCGACGAGTACGGCGAGGTGGCCTGGGACGCCGTCCTGACGAACCAGAACGACGAAATCGTGGCGACCTACGACGTCCTGACCCTCGTCGAGAAGTAGCCCTTCCGGACGCTCCCTCCCGTTGCTCTATCACTTGTGGCTGCCAAAACGTCGGATTGGCAGCCACAAGTGATAGAGCAACCCAAGCGGCGCGGAGGGAGCTTCGCCGGTTCAGGGGCGCAATTTGCAAGCTCTTTCCATGCTGCTCCGGCGTAAAATCTTCAACGTAGGAGGTGGCAAAATGACCCTAGTATTGAACAAAGCCACAACCGTCCTGCCCGTGGATGATAAAGAGCGCGCCCGTCATTTCTATGCGGATACACTCGGACTCCCACACCGCGGCGTGGCGGAAGACGGAAGCGAATTGTTCGGCAGCGGCGACGGCCCGATGCTGCAGTTGATGCCAGTCAAGGATGGAAAGCACTCAGAGCACACCACCCTGAGTTTCGAAGTCAGCGAGATCGAACGCACAGTCCAGGAAATGGAAGCCAAGGGCGTCATATTCCAGGACTACGATCTCCCGGATCTCAAGACCGAAAACCACATTTGTACAACCGATTCAGAGAAGTGCGCCTGGTTCATGGACTCCGAGCACAACATTCTGTGCGTGCACGAGAACATCACCACGGCAGCTGATTACCAGCTCTGAGGCCTACCCTGGAAATTCGGGGGGAACAGAGCAGGGTGGACAGAAGGGCGGCGTTCCGGCTCAGCGGGGCGCCCCTTCTGTTGTCCAGACGCGCTGTCCAGGCCTGGTTCCCGTGCCCGCGGTCAGCCGGAATCAGCCCGGATCAGCCCGGCCGGGACCAGGGCGTCACGGGTCGTGGCTGCAGCACGCCGTCCACGGTCAGGTCCACCCGCTCATTGAAAAAGCTCACCAGGGAGTGGATCTGCGCGGCATCCCGGAAGCGCCTGTCATAGCTCCAGGCGATGTTCCGGCCGTTTACGGAATCCGGATAAGTCCAATAGCGGGCCTCGCCTTTGTAGGGGCAGACTGTCCGCTTGGGGCTTTCCTCCATCAGGTCCAGGCGCACATCCCGCGGGGGGATGTAGTACCGGACCGGGAGCAGCGTCTCATAGAGGAACTGTGCGCTGTTCGTACTGGCGATCGTAACGCCGTCGAGCGCTACTTCAACACGCAGGGAGGAGGCCCGGATGTCCACCCGGTGGAACGGGTCACGGGGATGGCCGATAATCTCCTCGTCATCCTCCAGCCAGTCGAAGGCGTCGAAATCGAGCACGATGTAGCCGGCAAGATCAGCGTCGTCGGGACGGAATGCGGCCCCTGGTGCCACCCCGGTTGCTGCCACGACGTCGAGCTGCTCCCCGGAGGTAGTGTGCCTGCCAAAGCCCGTGCGCGGGTCGAGCGAGACCGGTGCGTCGGCGGAGAGCCTGACGCCGCGCTCCGGGACTTCGGTCCCCGAGCCGCCGGACCTGGTCAGCTCCGCCCGGAGTTCCGGCTCCGGCACGGCAAAGATCGGGGTGATGCGCCGCGGCTCCCAGACCAGGTAGGCGCGCAGGGTATCGACAACGGTGATCCCTGCGAGACTCGCTCGGACCCTTTTGGCGGTGGGTTCGTAGCGCAGCTGCGGAAAGGATTCGAGCAGAACCTTGGATAGTCGCGTCGCCATTTCCCCAGCGTGACCCCGGAGCCTGACGGCGTCAATGGCGAGTCCGCGGAAGGTGCGGACGTGCCGGGTCAGCGCGGGACGTGGAGGCCGTGGAACGCCATGGTGATGACGTCGTCGGCAAGCTTTTGAGGCGACAGCGAGCCGCCGGGCTTGTACCATTCCACGATCGAGTTGATGGTGCCGAACAGCAGCCGGGCAACCGTTCGCGGATCGATGTCCTGGCGGAGCGTGCCCTCGTCCCGGGCCTCGGAAATCAGTGCAGCCACCTTGTGGTCGAAGGTGCGGCGCCGTTCCAGCGCGTCCCGTTCGATCTCCGTGTTGCCGCGCAGCCGCAGCAGCAGCGTCACGAACGGCAGCCGTTCCACCAGCACCGAGATGGTCTCCCGGACCACGAACTCCAGCCGGGCGTCGGCAGAGCCGGTCTGTGCCTCGGGCCGGTCCAGGATGGCCTCGAGGCCGCCGAGTGCGTGGTCCAGGGCGAGCTTGAGCAGATCGCCCTTGGATGGCACGTGGTGGTAGATCGCTGACTTGGAGATGCCCAGGTTCTCGGCGAGGATGCCCATGGAAGTGGCGTCGTAGCCGTGGCGGTTGAAGACGTCGACGGCGATCAGCAGGACTGATTGCTGGTCATAGCCGGGCCGGCCGCGCTTGGTGGTGGTCTCTGAGGTGGGCATACTCGCTAGTTTCTCATGAACGGTCGGTCAGCCCCGGCCGGCGTGCCGCAAAGGACCCGCCGGCCGGGGCTGACCGGGTGGCTGAACAAGCGGGCCGGGTCAGCCCTTCGGGCGCATGTCGTAGATGCGCCGCAGTTTGCCGTTGGACCGCTCCAGCGAGCCCGGTTCGACGACGTCGACCATGCAGGAGGAGCCGACGTGGATCTTGATCTGCTGCTGCAGGACCTTGGCCGCCGCCGCGCCGCTTTCGATCGTGACGGTGTCGCGGCGCTCGATCTTGACGGTCATCTGGTCCATCCGGTGGCCCTCGGGCCGGGTGAGTTCCAGCTGGAAGTGCGGGCTCAGCTCCGGGATGCGCAGGGCGATTTCCTCGATCTGGGACGGGAACAGGTTCACGCCGCGCAGGATGATCATGTCGTCGCTGCGGCCGGTGATGCGTCCCATGCGGCGGTGCGCCGGGCGCGCGGTGCCCGGCAGCAGCCGGGTGAGGTCCTTGGTGCGGTACCGGATGATCGGCAGGGCTTCCTTGGTGAGCGAGGTGAAGACCAGCTCGCCAGGTTCGCCGTCGCCCAGGACCACTGAGGGGTCGAAGGCGTCGATGATCTCGGGCCGGAAGTGGTCCTCCCAGATGTGGCTGCCGTCCTGGGTTTCCACAGCTTCGCCGGCGACGCCGGGGCCCATGACCTCGGAGAGTCCGTAGATGTCGCAGGCCTTGAGGTTCATGGTCACCTCGAGCTCGTGCCGCATTTCCTCGGTCCACGGTTCGGCGCCCAGGACTGCGTACTTCAGCGAGGTGGAGGCCGGGTCGATGCCCTGCTTGATCATGGCGTCGGCAATGGTCAGCAGGTAGGTGGGGGTGGCCAGGATGGCGTCGGGCTTGAAGTCCTGGATGAGCGTAATCTGGCGCTCCGTCTGGCCGCCGGAGATCGGGATGACGGTGCAGCCGAGGGCCTCGGCGCCGGCGTGGGCGCCCATGCCGCCGGTGAACAGGCCGTAGCCGTAGGCGTTGTGGACCTTCATGCCGGGCCGGACTCCGGAGGCGCGGAGCGAGCGGGCAACCAGCTTGGCCCAGTCGGCGAGGTCCTTCTTGGTGTAGCCCACCACGGTGGCGCGGCCGGTTGTGCCGGAGCTGGCGTGGATCCGGGCGACCTCGTGCTGCGGCACGGCGAACATGCCGAAGGGGTACTCCAGGCGCAGGTCCTCCTTGGTGGTGAAGGGGAACTTGCCGAGGTCCGAGAGTTCGCGAAGGTCCGTGGGGTGGACGCCGGCCTCGTCGAACTTGCGCTTGTACAGGGGAACGCGGTCGTAGGCGTACGCCACGGTGTGCTGCAGGCGGCTGAGCTGCAGGGCCTCCAGTTCGTCGCGGGAGATGGTTTCTTCGCGGTCCAGGACAGCATCACTGGTGGAGGCGACGGTTTCTTGGGTCATCTGGGGTTCCCTGTTTCTATTTCTTGGAGATGGTGCGGCTGCGGCCGCGGAACTCGGCGACGAGTTCCCACGTAGGGGCATCGGTGGCGATGTCGGAGGGGAGTTCGCCCGGGATGGTGGCAGCGGGCGCCGAGCCGGCGGGGGCCGGCTGCGCGCCCGTGACGGGATCCGCGGCGTAGATCTGGACGTCGTAGAGGCCGCTGCGCCCGGTGCTGGCGCGGCGGTTGGCGACGGCGGTCAGCACCTGGCCGCGGAAGGCCGGCTTGAGGAAGTTGATATCGACGCCGGAGGCCACGGTGATGGTGCCTGTGCCGGGCCCGGCTTCGCCCGGTTTCGGGTTGGCCGGATTGCAGGCCAGCGCGAACGCTGTGTCGCCGAAGGCGAAGATCATTCCGCCATGGGCCATGCCGAATCCGTTAAGCATTTCCTGCCGGAGAGTCATGCGGATCGTGGCATGTCCGTCGGCCAAGGCCACAACTTCGATGCCCATCCATTCCGAGGCGTAATCGTCTTTGAGGATGGGGTGGATGTCACCGGAAATCGTCAGTTCAGCCATGCGTCATTGCCTCCAGCTTTATTTACCGAATGTTCATTAGGTAATCCCATTTCGGTGCCCGCTGTCAAGAGCAGGCGACCTCTGCGCCCGTCCTCCAGACACATTCCGTGACCGCCGGCACCCGAGCAAACGGCTAAGGAGCGAGGCAAGGGAGATCCGCACCGGCGATTGGCGGGCTCGGGCCGCCGCGGGGAAGCCGCGGGGAATGTGCTCGGCTCGGCCAGCCTCCGGGTGCGGCATGGAGAAACGGCGGCAACAAGTGAAAGTATGGAGGGACGGAGCACCACCACGACACGACCTAAGGGCGGATCATGGCCAAGGGGATATACGTCAGCGCGACCACACCGGGATCCGGGAAGTCGCTCATAGCGCTGGGGCTGGCGGACACGCTGCACCGTCATGCGGACCGCATCGGCTTCTTCAAGCCCGTGGTTCACGGCAACGACGCCGCGGCGGACCCGATGGTGGCCCTCATGAAGGCCCGGTTCGATCTTGATGACCAGCGCTGCCGCGGCGGCCTGACATTCGCCGAGGTCCGCGGGCTGCTGGCCGAAGGGAACCGGGCGGAGATCGACGCCCGGTGCGTCGAGATCTTCGCCGAGATGTCACGCCACTGCGATGTGGTGATTGTGGAGGGGACCGACCTGACCGGCCAGGACGCCGCCGTCGAATTCGACCTCAACGCCCGCCTCGCGAACAACCTCGCCGCCTCCGTCGTGGCCGTCGTGGGCGCGAAGGGACGGACCGTCGCGGAGGCGGCCGACGCCGTCGAGGTGGCCCGGAAGGAACTGCTCGCCGAACGCTGCACGCTGCTGGCAATCATGGTGAACCGCGCGGACCCGGAGGACCTGGACGGCATCGCCGCGGCCGTGCGTCCCGGCGCCTCGGGCCGGCCCGTGTACGTCCTGCCGGAGCTGGAGTCGATCGCGAGGCCCACCACCGGCGAGGTCGCCTCCGCCCTTGGCCTTGGCCAGGTGGCCGGGCTGCCGGACCTCGAACGCGACGTGCATTCGGTCAAGGTGGCGGCCATGAACGTCGCCAACTTCCTGCACGTGCTCGACGACGGCGCTCTGGTGATCGTGCCCGGCGACCGTGCCGACGTGCTGGTCGCCTGCCTGGCGTCGTCGTTCTCGCCCGAGTTCCCGGTCCCGTCCGCGCTGATCCTGACCGGCGGCCTGGCCCCCGACCCCACCATCTACTCGCTGCTGGCCCAGGCTCCGTTCCCGATCTTCGCCGCCCCGGACGACACCTACGTGACCGCCAAGCGGGTCTCCGAGGTCCGCAGCGAGATCTGGTCCGGGCACCGCCGCAAAGTGGCCTCCGCCCTGGGCCTGTGGGCCAAGCGCGTGGACGAGGCCGAGCTGCTGGAGCGGCTGCACCTGCCGCGGCCTGAACGGATGACGCCGCTGCGGTTCCTGCACGACCTCATTGAGCGGGCCCGGCAGCAGCGCCGGCACATCGTCCTGCCGGAGGGGAACGATGTGCGGATCCTGCGTGCCGCCGAGATCCTGCACCGGCGGGACGTCTGCGACCTCACCATCCTGGGCAATGAGTCCGATGTCCGGGAGCTGGCCTCCACCCAGGGCATCGACCTCTCGGGCATGAGCATCGTGGACCCCGCGACGTCGGAGCTGCGTCAGCAGTTTGCGCAGAAGTACGCGGAGCTGCGGGCGCACAAGGGCGTGGACCTCGCCCGGGCGCTGGAAGTCATGCTGGACGGCAGCTACTTCGGCACCATGATGGTCCAGCTGGGCGTGGTGGACGGCATGGTGTCCGGCGCGGCGCACACCACCGCGCACACCATCCGTCCCGCGCTGGAGTTCGTCAAGACCCGCGACGGCGTGAAGATCGTCTCTTCGGTGTTCCTGATGCTGATGCCGGACCGGGTGCTGGTCTACGGCGATTGCGCGGTGAATCCGGACCCGAACGCGGAACAGCTGGCGGACATCGCGCTGGCGTCGGCAGAGACCGCAGCCCAGTTCGGCGTGGAGCCGCGCGTGGCCATGCTCTCCTACTCCACCGGCGGCTCCGGCACCGGCGAGGCGGTGGACAAAGTCCGGCAGGCCACCGAGGCCGTGAAGGCCCGCCGCCCGGATCTCGCTGTCGAGGGCCCCATCCAGTACGACGCCGCCGTGGATGCGGCGATCGCGCAGTCCAAGATGCCCGGCTCAACCGTCGCCGGGCAGGCCACCGTGTTCATCTTCCCGGACCTCAACACCGGCAACAACACCTACAAGGCCGTGCAGCAGTCCTCGGGGGCGGTCGCCGTCGGGCCGGTCCTGCAGGGGCTCCGCAAGCCGGTCAACGACCTCTCCCGCGGCTGCACCGTGGAGGACATCGTAAACACGGTGGCCATCACCGCCGTCCAGGCCCAGTCCGTGGAACCCGCCACCGAGCCGGCACGCGCGGCCGCCCATGCATAGCCGGCCGTTCCCAGACGCCGGCCGCGGCTTCCGCCACGGATGGGCGCCCGGGCAAGTCCGGCAATTTATAGTGGATCCCACGGAGCGCTCCGCCAGGCTCCGGCGTGAAGCCAGTTCCGGCGCACCCTTCGGGGCAAGCGCAGAAGCCAAGGCTTAGGAGGCCTCAATGCTCGTGCTCGTCATCAACTCCGGCTCGTCCTCGCTCAAGTTCCAAGTGCGCGACGTCGAGGCCGGCAGTGTGCTCACCGAAGGCCTGATCGAGAAAATCGGGATGGGTACCGGCGGGGAGGGCGACGGCCGGATCGAGGGCCCGCGAGACCACGCCGAGGCGCTGGAGCAGGTGGACTCGGCCATTCACGCGGCCCTGGGGGACCGGGTGCTGGACGCCGTGGGCCACCGCGTGGTGCACGGCGGGGAGCGCTTCGCCGAGCCGCTGCTGGTCAACAACGAGATCACCCGGGCCATCGAACGGCTGAACCCGCTCGCGCCGCTGCACAACCCTGCCAATGTCCTGGGCATCCGCGCGATCTCGAAGAGGTGGCCCGAGTTGCCGCAGGTGGCCGTGTTCGACACCGCCTTCCACCGCACCCTGCCGGAGCACGCCTGGCGGTACGCGGTGCCGGACGAGCTCTACACGAACCACGGGATCCGCCGCTACGGGTTCCACGGCACCTCGCACGAGTACGTTTCGCACCGGGCGGCGGCGCTGCTGGATGTTCCGGTGGAGGAGTTCGACGCCGTCATCGCCCACCTGGGCAACGGCGCCTCGGTCACGGCGATCCGCGGCGGCCAGTCCATCGACACGTCCATGGGCTTCACGCCCCTCGAGGGCCTCGTCATGGGCACCCGCTCTGGCGACCTCGATCCGTCCATCCTCGTGTTCCTGGGCCGGGCCGGCTGGTCTCCCGAGGACCTGGATTCGATGCTGAACCGCCAGTCCGGGCTCAAGGGCCTGGCCGGAAACAATGACATGCGCTCGGTGGTGGAGGCCGCGGAGGCCGGGGACACCAGGGCGGCCATGGCCCTGGCCGTGGCGTCCTACCGGCTCGCGAAATACATCGGCGGGTACCACGTGGCCGTCGGCGGCGCGAAGGCCCTCGTGTTCACCGCCGGGATCGGCGAGAACTCGCACCAGTTCCGGAACCTCGTGGCGCAACGCCTCGGTGCCCTCGGCGTAGAACTCGACGCCGGCCTGAACCGCGAACGGTCCAAGGAACCCCGCATCATTTCCACCGCGACGTCGGCCCTGCCGGTCCTGGTGGTCCCCACCGACGAGGAGCGGGCGATCGCGGAGGCGACGGCCGCCGTCGTCGCCCGGGCCTCGGTTGCTCCGTAAGTGCCCTTTTGACGGCCCAAAACGGCAGCCTCGGAGCAGTCGATGGGTAGCGTTGGAGGTATGACCGAACCCAAGCCCCTCCCGCAGCTTCCCCTCCGCACCGAGCAGCTGGTGCTGCGCCGCTTCGAAGCCTCTGACCTCGAAGCCTTCCACGCCTACCATTCGTTGCCCGAAACCGCCCGGTTCCTGCCCCGCGAGGCCAAGAGCTTGTCCCAGTCGATGGAGACAGTGGGACGGTATGCCAACTTCGAATTCGAGAAGGAGGGCGACTGGGTGGCGCTGGCCATCGAGGCCGCGGATTCGCCGGGGCTGCTTGGCGAGGTGGTGCTCAAGTGGCTTGAAGGGTGCGGGCAGGCCGAGATCGGCTGGAGCCTGGCGCCGGAGGCCCGGGGACGCGGCGTCGCCACCGAGGCCGCCCGGGCGCTGCTCAAGCTCGGGTTCGAGGATCTGGGCTTCCACCGCATCGATGCCAAGCTTGATGCCCTGAATACTGCCTCGGCGGCACTCTGCGAACGGCTCGGCATGCGCCTGGAGTCGCGCCAGGTGGACAAGTGGCACTACAAGGGCGAATGGGCCACCGAGGTGGTGTACGCCATCCTCGAAGACGAGTGGAAGGCCCGAAAGCCCGCCTAGCAGGCCTGGCCCGCGTGGCCCGCCTGGCCCGCGACGGATTGAGCACCCGGGTGACGCTCCCGCCCAGTTGCTTCTTCCCTGCCCACCTGGGCCCACCCGGAAATCCCGGGAATCCAGGGGTTGCACGGGCCCGGGGTCGTCTCAGGCAGCCAGCAACTGGGATGGAGCGTCACCACCCGAGCCCGCGCGCCACACTTAGGGCGCGGCAGGCTCGGTAGCGGTCGGGACGGGCGACGCCGTTCCGGGTGCGGGAGCGGGTGCGGTGGCCGGTTCCGTGCCCGTACCCCCGGACGGGGCAGGCGGGGCAGTCTGGGCCGGCTCTGCGGATGCTGGCGCCGGAGCTGTAGCCGTGCCGCCCGGAGCGGCGCCCGACGGCGGCGTCCCACCGCTCGGCGGGGCCTGTTCCGTGCCACCCGGTGACGGCGCCGTGCTGCTCCCCGGGGTGGGTTGCGTGGTGGCGCCCGGCGTCGGGGCTGTGCCGGTAGTT
The DNA here is from genome assembly GCF_003634095.1 of Arthrobacter oryzae. GTDB lineage: Bacteria > Actinomycetota > Actinomycetes > Actinomycetales > Micrococcaceae > Arthrobacter > Arthrobacter oryzae. The sequence continues at coordinate 589,453 of NZ_RBIR01000002.1, read as the reverse complement.
CCGCTCCTGGTCGCGCTTGGGTCGGCCTTGATGACTTCCACGATCTGCTCCTTGAAGGCGCTCAAACGATTCTGGATTTCCGAAAGCGGGACGTTGCGCAGGTCCCGGCCGAAGTCGGCAATCTGCTGCCACAGCGCATTTAGTTTGGTCATGCCTTCTGCGCTCAACGGGCCGTCGAGGGTGAGGACCAACTGGCTCGCCAGGGCGTAGGTGAGGCACCGGACGCAGTTGTAGTTCGCAGCCGCGGAGAGGTTCTCTGGGACGATCACATCAGTCTGGCCCACGATCAGGACCACCTGGAAGCCCACAGCCACGGCCGCGCAATCGGCGCAGCTGGCGAATGCGTAGGCTTCGTTGCGGGTCTGGACGTCCTGGCCGTCGTCGGCCCAGACCAGCGCGAAGGCAACGTCGTAGGTCACCGATCCGTTGGTGGTGTTGACCGCCAGCGCCTGATTATTCCCCTCTTGGGGAGCGGGCGGCTTGTCGAACGGGAAGACCCAGGAAGGGGCAGCCGGCGCGGCGCCCGTGGCACCCGTGGCACCCGCTGGACGTGCCTGACCCGCCGCCCCGGACAACCGCGGCACCAGGACCATGCTCAGCTGGGGATCTTCGCGGGTTGGCCTCCTGGCATCCTTGGGCCACAGGGCGACGGTCCGGCCGGCCTGGCCCTCCGCCATCCGGCCCGCAGAGGATGCCGGGAAGACGGCGGTGGTGGCATCGGACAGCGTGCCGCGCTCATAGGACTGGACAGGACGGTAGGTTTCGGCGCCGGGCCACCAGGCCCAGGCAAGGCCCGCAAGCAGCGCGGCGATCGCCGCCACCGCCGTACCCCGCTGGAGGGCCTTGCCCCGGGTCCTTGTCCACAGTCCGGCGACGAACTGGCGGAGCAGGCGCACCAGGATGTAGAAGATGCCCAAGATAGGCAGGACGATGCACACGAGGGCGACTATCCGCACGGCGGCGTCGGCAAAGTCCCCGGTGGAGACGCTGTGGGCGAGCATGGCCTGCTGTTTCCAGCCGTTGTCCCAGGCAGTCCCCAGCACGCGCGGCAGGGTGAGCACCATGGTGGCCATGCTGAACACCAAGAGGGGCACCGTCACGAGGACCCAGATTGTGACGACGGCCCGGGCCCAGGGCTTAAGGAGCTGCGCCTCGGGACCGGTTCGGCGCCACGGCAGCAGGCCCAGCAGGGTGGGTTTGATCCGCTGGAAGAGGTCCGGGACGCCCGTGGCATCGGCCAGGATGTGGTAGCCGTCGAAGCGGACCATGGGCATGAGCTGCCGCACCATCTGCAGGATTTGGGTGACCACTACCAGCAGCAGCGCGTCATAGCCCGTGGCCCACCAGATGCCCATGATGGCCACGGCCACAATCGCGTTGAAGTACAGGCCGCCGAGGTCGGTGCGGATCCGGCCGCCGCGGCCCAGCCGGTATGAATCCGTGACGTCGGTGTAGAAGGCGGGCCACATCAGGTACAGGCCCGTGCCCATGGCGCCGGGTGTTGCGCCGCCGCGGCGGGCCCCGGCGGCGTGCCCGAATTCGTGGAATCCGGCAGAGAGCACCGTGACGGCCAGGATCAGCAGCACCAGCCCCGGGTTGGCGAAGGCTTCGTGGGTGGCCGAGGCGAGGCCTTTGACCATGAGCACCCACCAGCAGGAAGCCAGGAAGGCGGCCGTCACGGCCACAACGATCAATGGGTTGAAGAGCCGGGCGAAGGGTGCGGTGAGCTTCCGGGTGCGGTCCGGATCGGTTACCGAGTACCGGAAGCGCATGCCCAGGAGCGGGTTGGCCTTCCTGACTTCGGGTTGGGAGCCGTCAGCCAGCTGCAGGAGCCCCAACGGCAGCAGCTGGGAGGTGATAAGGGTCTGGACGTTCGCCGCGCTGACCAGTTTTCCGAATCCGTTGCTGGCGTGCTCGGCAATTGCGTCCAGGCCGCGGCGGCCGTCGATCGCTTCGAGCACCAAGTAGAGCAGCCGGGTGAGCTGGATCGTCTGGCCGTCCGCACGGCGCACCAAAGACGGAGCCTCTTTGTAGCCGGAGCCCTTCGTCTCGCCGATGAGTTGGACGCCCTCCGCCAGAACGGGAACCGGCTGCTGGATGAGGGCCACAGCTGATGCCGGATCTGCGGACGACGGCGGATCTGCGGCGGGTGTGCCGCGTCCGGGACCTGCGCCCCCTGGCGCGGAAGAACCCGGAGGGCCGTCCTGGGCGGACGGCCCTCCGTGCAGAGTGCTCATCTGGGTGCTACTGCTTCAGGGTGGACTGCTGGTCCGCCGAGGACGTGGCATCGCCGTGGATGTCCTGGTTGATGATGGCCTCCTGGTGGGCAACGGCGTACGCGTTGCTGTCGATCGATCCGATGTTCGCACCGACGGCCGCGTCGATAGGCGCGGCGACGTTGGCGTTGGCCGCAACGGCGCCGTTGATGGGCGCTGCGATGCCGGCATTGGCGTCCAGGTTCACGTTCACGTTCAGAAGGTTGCCGTTGAGGGCGCCAGCGGCGCCTGCGCCCGCTGCACCCAGATCCTGCGTGGTGCCCGTCGGCAGCACGCCACCGGGGACAACCCCGGAGTCGGTAGTGCCCGCCGGAACGGCCGCCGCAGGATCCGTCGTCGCCGGGCTGGCGGTGGCCGGGTCGGTCGGGGCCGGGTCCGTCGAGGCGGGAGCAGCGTCGGCAGCGCCCGTGCTCTGGTCAATGCCGCTGTCCTGCACGGAGTGCGCCGTGGCGTCGCCCGTAATGCCTTGGTTGATGAGCGTTCCCTGATCGGCCAGGGCCTGCGATTCGGAGCCGAACGAGAGGACGTTTGCGGACGCGGCGGCGTCAATCGGCGCGGCGACGTTCGCGTTGGCTGCGACGCCGAGGTCAATCGGTGCCGCAGCGCTGATGCCCAGGTTCAGGTCCGCGTTCAGGTCCAGGACCGACGCCACTTCCTTGTCCGGAAGGGCTGTGCCGCCCTGCGCCATCAGCTCATCGTCAGTCAACGGGGTCATTCCCTGCTCAACGCTCACAACCAACTCCATCTCCGGCACCCTGTGCCCGGTCAAAGCTCTGCGACGCCCCGCCCCCAGCGGACGGGTTCCACGTCGATGTGCCCATCATGCCAGTAAATAGTAAGCATGATGACCAATTAGGCAATAGGCGGCTTCGGGGGAGCCGGCCCGGGTGGCTCGGTCCGGGTCCAGCTCTGGTGACTCGGCCCGGGTTCAGCTCTGGTGACTCGGCCCGATCGGACGCGTTGCCACAGGGATTGCTCCCCGACGGTCCTCGTCGGCGTCCAAACGGGCGAACGGGCCGGACATGCGCGCCATCGCTGAATGGAATGCAGCACTCCCGCCCAGTTGCTTCTTCCCGGCCCACCTCCGGCCCACCCGGAAATCCCGGGAATCCAAGGGTTTCATGGGCCCGGGGTTGTCTCCGGCGGCCAGCAACTGGGATGGAGCGTCACCAACCTCGACGACGGGTTCCCGCGGGCAGCAACTGGGATGAAGCGTCACCACCCGGGCCCGCATGGCCCGCGACGGATTGAGCGACTGGGCGACGCTCCCGCCCAGTTGCTTCTTCCCGGCACATCTCCGGCCCACTCGGAAATCCTTGGAATCCAAGGGTTTCACGGGCCCGGGGGTTGTCTCAGGCGGGCAGCAACTGGGATGGAGCGTCGCCCAACCTCGACGACCCGTGCCGGCGGGTTACTTCAGCCCGGCGCCGGGCAGCAGCTCGGTGGCGCCGAGGGAGTCGGCCACGAATGCGTAGTCCCAGGCCCGTTCGCGCCACTGCACGTACCGGCCCGAGGCGCCGCCGTGGCCGCCTTCCATCTCGATCTTCATGACGATCGGCTCGCTGCCGGTGTTCACTTCGCGCAGCCGCTGCACCCATTTGGCGGGCTCCACGTAGAGCACCCGCGTGTCATTGAACGAGGTGACCGCGGCGATCTTCGGGTAGGCCACGGCGCGGACGTTCTCATAGGGCGTGTAGGACTTCATGTAGGCGTAGACGTCCGGGTCGGTGATCGGGTTTCCCCATTCCTCCCATTCCAGGGCCGAGAGCGGCAGCTCGGGGTCCAGGATGGTGGTCAGCGCGTCCACGAACGGAACGGCCGCCACAATCGCCGCGTATTTCTCCGGGGCAAGGTTGGCGACGGCGCCCATGAGCAGGCCGCCCGCGGAGCCGCCCATGGCGGCAATCCGGGCCGGGTCCACCCAGCCGGAGCCGGCGAACCAGTCCGTGGCCGCGATGAAGTCGGTGAAGGTGTTCTTCTTGTGCAGCTTCTTGCCGTCGTCGTACCAGTGCCGGCCCAGCTCGCCGCCGCCGCGAATGTGCGCGATCACGAACACGATGCCCCGGTCCAGCAGGGACAGCCGGGGAATGCCGAAACCCGGGTCCATGCTCATCTCGTAGGAGCCGTAGCCGTACACCAGACCGGCCGCCGTCGAATCCCGCCGGACGGACGCGTGCCGGAGGACGGAGAGCGGAATCCGGGTCCCGTCGGAGGCCACCGCCCACTCGCGGGTGGCGACGTAGTCCGACGCCGTGTAGCCGCCCAGCACGGGACTTTCCTTGCGCAGGAGGAGCTCGCCGGCCGGCAGCTCGGCGGTGGGGAGGACGAAGTCGTAGACCCGGGACGGGGTGAAGTAGGAGGTGTAGCCCATCCGGATCACGGGGGCCTCGTAGTCCGAGCCCGCGACGCCGGCCGTGTACAGCTCCTCGTCGAAGGCCGGCTCCACCGCGTCGCCCTGTTCCCGGGTGCCCAGGCCGGCCAGGGGGAGGACCTGGACCCGTTCGATGGTGTCCTTGCGGACGGAAACCACGGCATGGGTGGAGGTCACCCCTGCGCCGTTGACCCGGACCTGGTCGGAATGCGCGACGACGGTGCTCCAGTGTTGCCCGGCGAGCGGCTTCGCGAGCTCTGCCGGGTCCACGAGCGAGACCATGGAATTGATGGCGTCCTTGTTGTGGGTCAGCAGGATCCGCTCCTGGGCACGGCCCGAGGCGTCCGGCAGCAGGAACGGCTCGGCTTCATAGAGGATGCGCTCCTCGCGGGAGATCACGGTGTGCAACCCGGCGTCGGGGTCATCAAAGCGCAGCAGGCGGGTTTCGCTGAACTCGGAGCAGCCGATGCTCAGCACCAGGTGGCGCCGGTCGGCGGAGAGCTCAAAACCGAGCCACATGGCGACGTCGTCCTCCTGATAAATCACCTCGTCCTCGCTGACGGGCGTGCCGAGCACGTGGGACTTCACCTGGTAGGGCCGCCACGAATCGTCCACCACGGTGTAGAAGATTCGGCTGCCGTCGGGGGAGAAGGAGATGCCGTAAAAGACGTTCTCGATCACGTCAGGCAGCAGTTCGCCGGTGCGGAGGTCCTTGATGCGCAGCGTGAAACGCTCGTCGCCGGCGTTGTCCACGGCATAGGCGTAGAGGGTGCCGTCGATGGTCGTGGCGGCGCCGCCGACGGCGAAGAAGGGATGCCCTTCCGCCTCGAGGTTGCCATCGAGCAGGACCTCCTCGCCGGGAATCACGACGCCGGCCTCGACCGCCGGGGGAGTCCAGTCCGCCACGCGATCCCCGGTGTCCTGGCCGCGCACGCGGCAGTGGATGCCGTACTCCTTGCCCTCGACCGAGCGGGTGTAGTACCACCAGCCGTCCTTGCGGTTGGGGACGGACAGGTCCGTCTCCTGGGTGCGGCCCTTTATTTCCTGGAAGATGGCCTCGCGCAATGGCTCCTGGTGTGCGGTCACCGCCTCCTGGTAGGCGTTCTCCGCTTTGAGCAGGTCCACGACCTCCGCGGATTCCTTCTCGCGCAGCCATTCGTAGTTGTCCTGGAACGTGTCGCCGTGGTGGGTGCGGAGGGCGGGGATCTTCTTGGCGACGGGAGGCTGCGGGAGCGGCTGCGCGGGAGTCTGGGTCATGGACCCAATGTACCGAAGAGCGGCGCCTCAATTCCCGTTCTGCAGCTTGTTGGCCGCCACGTAGCCCGCGAGCTTTCCGGAACGCAGCGCGGCGGAGAGCGCGGCTGTCGCGGCAGGGTCCTGCAGGACAATCGACTGGCCGTCGAGGCTGGTCCCGGTGCCGGCGGTCGGAAGCGTGAAGAACACACCCCGTCCGGGGGCCGTCTTGCGGAGGCTGAAGGCGAGGTCCTCCAGCGACGTCACGCTGAAGCTTGCGTCCAAGGTCACGTGCGGCAGGACCGTTCGGACGAGCTTCCGCACGGTATCGCGGTTTTCCAGCCCGCCCTCGGCAGCCATCTTGGCCATCACGGCCTTCAGGAAAGTCTGCTGGTTCCGGACCCTCTGATAGTCGCCGTCAGCGAAGGCATGGCGCTCGCGGACAAAAGCCAGGGCCTGCCGCCCGTCGAGCCGGTTGACGCCCGCCGGGAAATGCACCTTGTCATCCACTGTGGCGGTGAACGGCTGTTTCACGAGGACGTCGACGCCGCCGAGCGCGTCTGTCATGGCCGCGAATCCTTGGAAATCCAGCATCACGGTGTGGTCGATGTGCGCACCCAGCAGCGCCTCCACCGTCAGGGTCATCAGGGGCAGGCCGCCCAGGGCCAGCGCCGAGTTGACCTTCGCCTCGCCATGGCCCGGGATCGCCACCCAAAGGTCGCGCATGATCGAAATGCCGTAGACACCCTGCCGGTCCGCGGGGAGGTGCAAAAACACGAGGGCATCCCCGCGCTGGTCGGAGGCGTTGCCGGCGGCCGCCGTCGCCCGCTCATTGACCCTGCTGTCGCTCCCGACCAGCAGGATGTTAAGGGCGACGGCGGGTGGTTCCGGCGTCGGGGTGGGGCTGGGCTTGGGGGCGGGTGGCGTCGAGGGCGCGGCGGCCGGGGTGGCGGCGGGGATCGGGACCTCGGCGGGGCCCGGGGCTGCGGGCCGGGTGAGGAGGAACGCCGCGGCCGAGCCGGCGATGGCAAGGACAAGCAGCACAGCCAGGAGCAGGATTGTCCGGCGGCGCCCGGTTCTGTGTGATGAGACCGGTGACGAGGGCGGTGATGAGACCGGCGACGAGGGCGGTGGCGCCGCGGAAGCCGCGGCTGCTGGCTCCGGAGCGTTCCCCATGAGCGGACGGTATCACCGCCGCCCGCTGCCGGTCACGGGCCCAAGGACCCCAAGTGCGGGCGCGGTGGCGGGCCCCGCGCCGACCACCTTTACAGTATGCCGGGCCCAGCAATCAACACCTTGGGCCGAACAAAGCGGCAGATAACGCGAGGTTTCCCGGATGTGAAGCCGAGTGTTGCCTGCGTCACACTCCCTGCCTAGGCTGGGGGCGGTCGCAGCGTCGCGGCCAAGCGGTACATGCACGAACAGGGGAATCGTTTGAACCACAAACTCCGGGTTCTTGTCAGGCTTGACCTCGATTGCGGGCAGGCGGAAGTGGCAGCGCAGGGACATGTGACGGCGAGAAGCCTCCAGGCCCTGTACGTGGTGGTGAAGAGGGCAAACCACCTGAAGGAAGGCCTCCACCTGGTGCTGGATGTCAGCCACGCCGTGGTGGAACCGGCGGCCCTCGAGCAGCTGCGGGAGTGCTCGGCCTCCCACCACCTGCCGGCAGCAATCGATCCGCTGCAGTCCGAATGCCAGCTCAGTATCGTGGCGCCCGCGGTTGATGCGCCGGCTCCCAGGATCCGGCGGCTCGCGGCCTAAGAATCCGGCCGCACGGGCGCCGGCGAAGGGCGATCATTGCCCGGAACATCGGGGGCGACCCCCACGGCGGAGGTCGATGGACAAGACCGGTGCCGGCATCGACGGCGGACTGATGGCCTTCGTCTCCTCCACAGTTTGAGCCAGATGGGTGCGGGGCGCCCGCGCAGTTGAGCGGCCGGGGAACGCCGGGGCCGTCGTGTACGTTGCAGTTCCGTCGGGCAAGAATCCGTCAGACAAGAACGCCAAAAAAGAAAAAGGACCCAGTGGCAACCGATTACGACGAAGTACGTTCCGACGTCAGGGAATCACAGGACCGCTCCCTGGAGGCCCTGCAGTCCGCCAACGCCCCGGATGCCCGCAGCGTCGTCAGCGAGCTGGACGAATCCGACGCGCTGGATGACGCCATGACCCCCGGCGGGGAGATCGTGGCCGAGGAACTGATCGTTCAGGTAATTCCCCAGGCCGCAGACGAGTTCACGTGTTACTCCTGTTTCCTGGTCCGGCACCGATCCCAGCTCGCTCGCGAAAAGGACGGCCATTCCTACTGCATCGAGTGCGCGGGGTAGCAGGCCGCTGCCAGGTGGCTGTCTGACCGGCGTGGCGCGGCCCGCCGGGACAGCCTGGCGGGATACAACGGTAGACGGGAGGCTCCGGCGTCCTCTCCTGTTGTCCGATCGGGCACCCGTTCCCAACCCGCCGTACACCTGAGGACCATGACTTTCTCCCGCTCGCGCGTCGCCCTGTTCACCACACTATTCGTCGTCGCCCTGGTGATCGCCGGGTTCCTCTACACGAGCTCTCGGAACTCCCACGCGGCGGGCCCCAACGCTGCGGCGTCCGCGGGCACGGCCGCTGGCGCGGGACTGGACGTGAAGTCGGTGCATTCCCCGGACAAGGTGGCCGTTGACGAGACCCTGGCGCCGGGCCAGTGCAAGGTCCGCATTATTGACGCCGCTGCCGGACTCTTCCTGCCGGATCCGGCCTGCACCCCGGGCGCGGTGGATCCGGCCGTCACGCAGAACAACCTGGCATCCACGATCTGCAAGTCCGGCTACACCACGACGGTCCGGGCGCCCGCCTCGGACACCAACAAGGCCAAAGTCCGGAGCCTGACGCAGTACGGCCAGACCCGTGCCGCCTCGACCGAATACGACCACCTGGTCTCGCTCCAGCTCGGCGGCACCAACGCTGTCTCCAACCTGTGGCCGGAACCGAACCGTGCGGGCGCCCCGGGGACCACCAACCCCAAAGACGCCGTCGAAACGAAATTGAACAGGGCCGTGTGCTCGCACAGGGTCACTCTCGCCGCGGCGCAGAAAGCGATCGCCCGCGACTGGGTCACCGCCGCGAAAAACCTCGGCCTCTAACCGCGACTCCCCGCAACACGGGCGCCCCGGGGCGGCCGTTTCAGTGCCCGAACTCTTTTCAGGTTGCGTTGGTCGGGGCGTTGTCTTCCGTTAATCCCGCTTCGTGACCATGGGGCCGGTGAGTTCACCATGCAAAGCCCATGCGGGCGACAATGTCCTTCCTTCCCCTTCGCGCCGCGGATTCCTGGCCGCCGCATTGACCGGCGCCGCGCTGACGCTGGCTCCGGTGCAGTTCGCGGCCGCCGACACCGGAACCAGTAGGACCAAAACGATCACCGGGCACCTGGAACCGGGGGCCGCGGACTTCGTCTACCTTCCCGTCGACGTGCCCGCCGGCGTCAACAGGATCAGCGTTACCTACAGCTACAGCAAGCCCGCGGTCGCTTCCGGGCTCCTGAGCAACGCGTGCGACATCGGCGTCTTCGACGAGAAGGGCACGGCCCTGGCCGGCAAGGGCTTCCGCGGCTGGTCCGGCGGCTTCCGCACGGAGTTCTTCATCAGCGCCGCCGAGGCCACACCGGGATACCTGCCCGGTCCGGTCGGCAAGGGCACCTGGAACATCGCGCTGGGGCCTTACCAGGTGGCCGCGCAGGGCATGGATTACACCGTTAGTGTCACTTTGGACTACGGGCCCGACGGCGCGGCCTTCCGCCCGCAGTATCCGCCCCAGCACGTTGCGGGCCGGGGCGCCGGCTGGTACCGCGGCGACGCCCACCTCCACACCGTGTATTCCGACGGCAAGCGCACGCCCGAGGAAGTTGCGGCCGGGGCCCGCGCCGCGCGCCTGGACTTCATGATCAGCACCGACCACAACACCCCGGCTTCGCATGGGGCGTGGGGTCCGCTGGCCGGCAACGACCTGCTCATTCTCACGGGCGAGGAAGTGACGACCCGGAACGGGCACTACCTCGCTCTCGGGATCGAGGCCGGAGAGTGGATCGACTGGCGCTACCGGGCCCGCGACAAGGGGTTCGCGCAGGAAGCGCAGCGGATCCACGCTTCGGGCGGGATCGTGGTTCCGGCTCACCCGTTCTGCCCGTACGTCGCCTGCCGCTGGAAGTTCGGGTACGACGACGCCGACGCCGTCGAGGTCTGGACGGGCCCGTGGACCGCCGACGACGAGTACGCCATCAACTCGTGGGATTCCATGCTGGTCCAGTCCGTGCGCACCGGCGGCCGCTGGCTTCCGGCGATGGGCAACAGCGATGCCCACAGCGCGCCGCAGGTCATCGGCTTCCCGCACAACGTGGTCAACGCCGCGGCACTGTCCCGGGACGCCCTGCTCGAGGGCATCCGCAACGGCCGGAGTTGGATTGCCGAATCGGCGGACGTCTCCCTGGACTTCAACGTCACGGCGGGCGGCCGGAGCGCTGGCGTCGGGGAGCGGCTCGACGCCGCGGCGGACGCCCGCGTCACGGTCACGGCAAAGGTTTCCGGAGTCCCAAACGGGGTGGTCCGGTTGATCACTGATGAAGGCCAGATCCAGCAAACCACGCTCCCGGCGACAGGCGAAGGCACCAGCACATGGGTGACCACACCGCAGCTCGCCGCCTACGTGCGGGTCGAGGTGCGCCACCCGATGACCGATGGCACCCCAAGCAACGGGACGGCCATGGGAACGGCGCTACTGCTGGGCCCGATGGCTGCGCTGACCAACCCGATTTTCCTCGGCGCTAAATAGCCGAACGACGACGGCCCCGCAGACCGGCCCCGCAGACCTGCGCCGCAGGTGTGCGGGGCCGCGGCGTCTGTCGGGGCCACCTCTGGCGGACAGCCGCGAGGAGCTGGGGGCGGGGATAGTTTTTCCTCCGCGGGATCTTCCGCCCGCAGGTGCAGGGTGTGTTCAGCGCTCCCGAGCTCCTGCCTGGAATCCCTGTCCTTGACGCATCTCGGGCCTTGCGCATATCCTGAACGAACGGTCGGTAATTATTTATCGGAAACGCATAGGAGCAACCATGGCATCGCAGACCCTGCAGTCAGTGCCCGCCGAGCCATCGCCGGCACGGCATGAACAGAGCCTCGAGGACGTGGCCCGGCGTGACGCCGAGGGCCAGGCATACTTTGACAAGGTCATGGCCGAGGATTCGCGGATCGAGCCGCGCGACTGGATGCCGGCGGCCTACCGCAAGACGCTCCTGCGCCAGATCTCGCAGCACGCGCACTCGGAGATCATCGGCATGCAGCCGGAGGCCAACTGGATCTCCCGCGCGCCGAGCCTCAAGCGCAAGGCCATCCTCATGGCCAAGGTCCAGGACGAGGCCGGCCACGGACTCTACCTGTACTCCGCCGCCGAGACCCTCGGCCAGCCCCGGGATCAGATGATGCAGGACCTGATGGACGGCAAGGCCAAGTACTCCTCCATCTTCAACTACCCGGCCCGGACCTGGGCGGACATGGGCGCGATCGGCTGGATGGTCGACGGCGCCGCGATCGCCAACCAGGTGCCGCTGTGCCGTGCCTCCTTCGGCCCCTACGGGCGGGCCATGGTCCGGGTGTGCAAGGAAGAATCCTTCCACCAGCGCCAGGGCTTCGAGATCCTGCTGGAACTCTCCCACGGCACGCCCGAGCAGAAGCAGATGGCCCAGGAGGCCGTGAACCGCTGGTACGCCCCGGCCCTGATGATGTTCGGGCCGCCGGATGATGACTCACCCAACTCCAAGCAGTCGATGGCCTGGAACATCAAGCGCTTCAGCAACGACGAGCTCCGCAACCGGTTCGTCGGCATGATGATGGAGCAGGTCAAGGTCCTCGAGCTGACGCTGCCGGACAAGGACATCCGCTTCAACGAGGAAACGAAGAAGTGGGAGCACGGCCCGCTGGACTGGGATGAGTTCCACGAGGTCCTCGCCGGCCGCGGCCCCTGCAACGCCCAGCGCCTGGAACGGCGCCGCGAGGCACATTTGGAAGGCGCCTGGGTGCGCGAAGCCGCCGCCGCGTACGCGGAAAAGCAGGCAAAGAAGCAAGCAGAGAAGGTATCCGTCGCATGACAACCCCCGAACCCCACGCAGGCAACGTCTGGCCCATCTGGGAAGTCTTCGTCCGCTCCAGCCGCGGCCTCTCCCACGTCCATGCCGGGTCGCTGCACGCCCCCGACGCGGCGATGGCCCTGCGCAACGCCCGCGACCTCTACACCCGCCGCAACGAGGGCGTGTCCATCTGGGTTGTCCCCGCGGACGCCATCGCCTCCAGCGATCCGGACTCGAAGGGCTCATTCTTTGAATCCCCCCAGGGCAAGGACTACCGCCACGCGACGTACTACACCAAGAGCGAGGGCGTGAAGCACCTGTGAGCACCCCCCAAACAGCCACCCAGACCAACGACGCGCACGACGGCGGCCACGGGGACATCTCCGTCGGTCTGTCCGGTGCCGGAGCCAGCGGCGACGGCGCCGCCAGCGCCACCCGCATCACGCCGGGCAACGCGCTGCGCCCGGAGGACATCGCACTGGCCGTCAGCCGCGGCACCGCCAAGCCCAGCGCGGACGTCGCCGAGCTCGCCCTGCGCCTGGGCGACGACGCCCTGATCCTGGCCCAGCGCCTGGGCCACTGGATCTCCCGCGCACCCGAACTTGAAGAGGACATCGCGCTCGGCAACATCGCGCTGGACCAGTTGGGCCACGCCCGGTCCTTCCTCAGCTACGCCGGCGGACTGGACGGTCGGAGCGAGGACGATCTCGCCTACTTCCGCCGCGAGCCGGAGTTCCGTTCGGTCCAGATCTTCGAGCAGCCCAACGGCGACTTCGCGCACACGATCGCCCGGCAATTCGTGGTGAGCTACTACCAGTTCGAGCTCTACCGCCGGCTGGCCCAGTCCACGGACGCCACCCTGGCCGGGATCGCCGCCAAGGCTGTCAAGGAAGTGGACTACCACCGTGACCACAGCGCCCAGTGGGTTTTGCGCCTCGCCCTCGGAACAGATGAGTCCCGCCAGCGCATGATCCACGCGTTCAAGACCGTCTGGCCGTACGTGGACGAGCTCTTCCGCGATGACGAGCTCACCGGCCGCCTCAGCGAAACCGCCGCCGCGCCGCAGCCCTCAAGCCTGCGAGCTGACTTTGACCGGCTCACCGGTGAAATCCTGGCCGAGGCGGAGCTTCAAGTCCCCAACGTGCAGCCTGCACCCGGCGGGGGCCGGCGCGGCCTGCATTCCGAACACCTCGGTTATATCCTCGCCGAAATGCAGGTGCTCGCCCGCGAGTACCCCGGAGCCAGCTGGTAGCCACCATGGAAATGTTCGTGTCCGACCCGGAAACCGCCGAGCGCCGCACGGCCGCCCGTGGGAACACCGCCCAGGAGAAAGCCTGGGCGGTGGCTGCCACCGTCTGCGACCCCGAAATCCCGGTCCTCACCATTGCCGATCTCGGCATCCTGCGCGACGTCCAGGTTTCGAAGGAACCCAGCACTGACGACGGCGGGATGGTTCCCGCCGTCCAGGTCACTATCACCCCGACCTACTCCGGATGCCCCGCCATGGACGCCATCCGGGATGACCTCACCGCGGCCTTCCACAGTGCCGGGTACCCGAGCGTCCGGGTGGACCTCGTGCTCTCCCCGGCCTGGACTACCGACTGGATGAGCGAGGCCGGCAAGGCCAAGCTGGCACAGTACGGCATCGCACCGCCCAGCGGCCGGAGTGCTGCCGGCGGACATTCCGGACCCGTCAGGCTCTCACTTGCCGTCAAATGCCCGCAGTGTTCATCGCTGAACACCAAGGAACTCACCCGCTTCGGCTCCACGTCCTGCAAGGCGCTTTACGTCTGCCAGGACTGCAAGGAACCGTTCGACTACTTCAAAGTTTTGTAAGGAAGCACCTATGCCTGTTGTCCGCCAGACAGCCGCCGAGTCCGCCGCAGCCACCGGCCGCCGCCGCGCGTCCTTCCACACGCTGACCGTTGATGAAGTCCGCCGGCTCACCGACGACGCGATCGAGGTCACGTTCGGGGTCCCGGCCGCGCTCGCCGGGCAGTTCGACTACCTGCCGGGCCAGTACGTCGCCCTGCGGACCACATTGCCGGATGAGACCGGCGAGCCCCACGAGATCCGCCGCAGCTACTCCATCTGCGCCGAACCGCGCAGCTTCGAGGACGGCAGCAGCGAGATCAGGGTGGCCATCAAGAAGGACCTCGGCGGCCTGTTCTCCACCTGGGCCAACGCCGAACTCAAGGCCGGGGACGCCCTGGACGTCATGAGCCCCATGGGTGCGTTCGTCTCCAAGCACGGCCGGGACGGCAAATCGGTTGAGCAGAACGTCATGAACTCGATGAACCATCCGGAAGAGCTGGCGGGGGAGCCCGGCTCGTTCGTGGCCATCGCCGCCGGCTCCGGTATCACTCCGGTAATCGCCATCGCCCGCACCCTGCTGGCAGCCCACCCCGAGACCCGCTTCGATCTCATCTACGCAAACAAGGCCGCCATGGACGTGATGTTCCTTGAAGAACTCGCGGACCTGAAGGACAAATACCCGGCCCGGCTCGCGTTGCACCACGTGCTCTCCCGCGAACAGCGGATTGCGCCGCTGCTCAGCGGCAGGATCGACGCCGAGAAGCTCCAAGCGCTGCTGGGCACCGCCATCCACGCTGACGACGTCGACGAATGGTTCCTCTGCGGCCCGTTCGAACTCGTCCAGCTCTGCCGGGATACCCTCGCCGCGCGCGGCGTCGCCCCGGAGCACGTCCGCTTCGAACTGTTCACTTCGGGCAAGCCGGATCGCCCGGAGGGCAACATCGGCAGGCCCGTCATCGCCGACGAGTCGCAGGACACGTACAAGATCACGTTCAAGCTGGACGGTCTGCAGGGCGAAGTTTCGAGCCCCACCCACGCCCGGGAATCCATCCTCAACGCCGCCCTCCGGGTCCGCCCCGACGTGCCGTTCGCCTGCGCCGGCGGCGTCTGCGGCACCTGCCGGGCCAAGGTGGTTTCCGGCAAGGTCACCATGGATGAGAACTATGCCCTGGAACAGGACGAGCTCGACAAGGGCTACGTCCTGACCTGCCAGTCCCACCCCACCACCCCGGAAGTCACGGTCGACTTCGACGTCTAGGTTCTTTCGACGCCCGTTTTTCGACGCCCGGCTTTCCCACCCAAGGAGTCCCATGATTTCCCTCTCCATTGCCGACGGCGTCGCCGAGGTAGTGCTCGACGCCCCGCACAAGCTGAACTCCCTCGACGAGCAGGCACTGGCTGACTTGTCCCGGGCTTACGACGACGCCGCCGACGCCGCCTCACGCGGCGAGGTCCGGGCGCTGCTGCTCCGCGGAGAGGGCCGCGCCTTTTGCGCCGGCCGCGACATTGCCGGCGTGACCCCGGAGAGCGACGACGCGCAGGCCTATCTGGGCGGCCTCGTCCAGCCGCTGCTCAAGAAAATGAGCGCGTTCCCGGCGCCCACGTTCGCCGCGGCCCAGGGCGCCTGCCTCGGCGTCGGGCTCGGCCTGCTGCTGGCCACGGACGTGGTCTACGTGGCGGACAACGCCAAGTTCGGCTCACCGTTCGCGAAGCTCGGCGCCACCCTGGATTCCGGCGGGCACTGGTATTTCACCGAACGCCTCGGCATGCACCGGACCCTGGACCTGATCTACACGGCCGAGCTCATGAGCGGTACCGAGGCCGTGGCGCAGGGCCTGTTCAGCCGGGCCATGCCGGCGGCGGAGCTGCTGGCGAACACCCGTGCCATCGTGGCCACCGTGGCTACCGGCGCCACGGGTGCCTTCACCGCCAGCAAGGAGCTCGTGGCGCACATCCGAGACCAGCGTCTGGGGCTCTGGGAGGCCATGGAAGAGGAGAACGCCGAGCAGGCGCGGTTGTGCAAGAGCGAGGACTACGCTGAGGGCTTCCGCGCTTTCCAGGAGAAGCGCACCCCGGTTTTCAAGGGCTGACAGCCGCCCGGGCGCCGGCCCCCGGGCCCGGATGAAGGGATGCGTGCACTAGCGCGTATCCAGGTCCTCGAACACCAGGAACGTCTGGGTGTCCAGGACCCCCGGCATCGACTGGAGCTGGTCGAAGATCACCCGGCGCAGGTCGATGTTGTCCACCGCGCGCACCAACAGGATGACATCGAAGTCGCCGCCCACCAGCGCGATGTGATGGACCTCGGGGATGGCGCGCAGGAGCTCACGGAGCTCGCGCCAGGAGTGCTGGCGCACCTTCAGCGTCACATAGGCCGAGGACTTCAGGCCGGCCTTGATGGGATCGACCAGGGCCGTGAACTTGGTCAGGACCCCCTCGCCGGTGAGCCGGGCAATCCGGGTATAGGCGTGGGCGCGCGAAATGTGGACGTTTTCCGCCACCTGGGTCACGGACATCCGGCCGTCCCGGGTCAGCTCCGCAATGATGTTCCGGTCCACGTCGTCCAGCGGGACCGCCACTTGGTCTGCCTCGAGCTCTGCCATTCGTCTACAACCTCCGCCGGTAATCCAGCTCACACTTACGATTTGTCTTCAAGATTAGGGCAAATATGTGGACTTCTCCATGATTCTCCGCGGGGCTGGATACGAAACATCACCCGACGGCATACTTAGAAAGATTAGTGGCTACAGAAGGACGGACCAATGACGATCTCCGCAGACCACGCTGCGCAGCAGCCCGCGACGGCGGAGCCGGGGGCGGCGCCCGCCGCCCGGCACGCCTCGCAGCAAGCCGGCTCGCAGCATACTGAGCAGCAGGATCCAGCCAGCGAGGCCGTGCGGAAGTTCGGCATCACGGTTGAGGACTACATGCTCCCCGCCCGCCACCAGATCCAGATGGTCGGCCCCGACGGCACCCTGCACCCGCACACCGAGCAGGGCACCCAGCCCGGGCACGAGTACACCCTGCCCGGCGAGGCCGAACTACTGGCCGCCTATGAGCAGCTGGTCGTCGGCCGCCGCGTCAATGACCAGAACTCCGCGCTGGTCCGGCAGGGCCGGATGGCCGTCTACCCGTCCAGCCACGGCCAGGAGGCCTGCCAGGTCGCTGCGGCGCTGTGCCTCGCCGACGGCGACTGGCTGTTCCCCACCTACCGTGATTCGGTGGCCGTGATGGCCCGCGGCGTGGACCCCGTCCAGACCATGACGCTGTTCCGCGGCGACTGGCACGGAGGCTACGACCCCTCCAAGCACAAGGTCGGCATCCAGTGCACCCCGCTGACCACCCAGCTGCTGCACGGCGTCGGCGTCGCCCACGCCGCCAAGCTGCGCGGCGAGGACACCGTGGTCCTGGCCATGTGCGGCGACGGCGCCACGAGCGAGGGCGACTTCCACGAGGCCCTGAACTTCGCCGCCGTCTTCCACCTGCCGGTGGTCTTCTTCGTCCAGAACAACCAGTACGCGATCTCCGTGCCGCTCGCCCACCAGTCTGTCGCGCCGTCGCTTGCGCACAAGGCCGTGGGCTACGGCATGGCCGGTGAACGCGTGGACGGCAACGACGTCGTCGCGCTGCTCGCCGTCCTCGGCCGCGCCGTCAAGCTCGCCCGGGAAGGCTCCGGCCCCCTGCTTGTGGAGGCCCACACCTACCGGATGCAGGCGCACACCAACGCCGACGACGCCACCCGCTACCGGCAGGACAGCGAAGTTGCCGAATGGGTAGCCAAGGACCCGCTGAGCCGGATGACGACCTACCTGACGGACCGCGGGCTGCTCGACGACGGCCTCGCCGCCAGGATCGCCGACAAGGCCGAGGCGGTTGCCACGCAGCTGCGCGAAGGCCTCAGCGAAGAGGTCCCGGTGGAGCCGCAGGACCTCTTCAAGTACGTCTTCTCGACACCCACCCCACAGCTGAAAGAACAGTCCGCCATGCTCGCCGACGAACTCGCCCGCGACGCCGCGTCCACCGCGGCCGCATCCACCGCAAAGGGGTCCGGAAAATGAGCCCCACCATCACCACGTCCTCCGAGGCGAACGGCAACGTCAGCGCCGCCACCGCCCGCGCGGCCGCCCGGGCCGCGGTTGAGGCCGAGAAGACCGGCCCGCAGACCATCACCCTGGCCAAGGCCCTGAACACCGCCATGGCCGACGCCATGCACGCGGACGAATCGGTCCTGGTGTTCGGCGAGGACGTCGGCATGCTCGGCGGCGTCTTCCGCATCACGGACGGCCTGACCAAGACGTTCGGGACCAGCCGCTGCTTCGACACCCCGCTGGCCGAATCCGGGATCGTGGGTATGGCCGTGGGCATGGCCATGAACGGCATGCGCCCGGTCATCGAGATGCAGTTCGACGCCTTCGCCTACCCGGCCTTCGAACAGATCGTCAGCCACGTCGCCAAAATGCACAACCGCACCAAGGGCACCGTGAAGCTGCCCATGGTCATCCGCGTCCCGTACGCGGGCGGCATCGGCGGGGTGGAACACCACTGCGATTCCTCCGAGGCCTACTACGCCCACACCGCGGGCCTGAAGGTCTTCACCCCGGCCACGGTCGCGGACGGCTACCGGATGCTCCGCGAAGCCATCGACTCCGACGACCCCGTCATGTTCATGGAGCCCAAGAAGCTGTACTGGTCCAAGGACCTGGTGGACCTGGACGCGCTGCGCGACGAACACACCGCGAACACCGAGCGCGGCACGTCCTCCGAGGGCCGTGCCGCCGTCGCCCGCCCCGGCACCGACGCCACCCTGATCGCCTACGGGCCGTCCGTCCCGACGGCGCTCGCCGCCGCTGCGGCCGCCGCCGAGGAAGGCCGCTCGCTGGAAGTGATCGACGTCCGCTCGATCGTGCCGTTCGACGACGAAACGGTGTGCGCCTCGGTCCGCAAGACCGGCCGTGCCGTGGTCATCGCCGAGGCCCACGGCTTCGCGTCCGTGGCCTCGGAAATCGTGGCCCGGGTCCAGGAGCGCTGCTTCCACCACCTGGCCGCGCCGATCCGCCGCGTCACGGGCTTCGACGTGCCGTACCCGGCGCCGAAGCTTGAGCATTTCTACCTGCCCGGCGTAGACCGCATCCTCGACGCCGTTGACGACCTCCAATGGGAAGACTGACCATGAGCGAACCGAAAGTATTCCTCCTGCCGGACCTCGGCGAAGGCCTCACCGAGGCCGAGCTCGTCAACTGGCTCGTGGCCGTGGGCGACGAGATCCGCGTGGACCAGCCGATCGCCGAGGTCGAGACCGCCAAGTCCATGGTGGAGGTGCCCTCCCCGTACGCCGGCACCGTCGCCGTGCTGCACGGTGAGCCCGGTCAGACGCTCGACGTCGGCAAGCCGCTGATCTCGGTGATGCCGGTTGGGGCTGCCGCTTCTTCCGGTGGGGCCGGTCGGGCCGGCACGGATGATGCCGCCCCCGGTAGTTCCGTTGCGGGTGGCGCCGCCACAGGCGATGCCGCCCCCGCCCCTTCGCCGGACAGCATACGTCCTGCGGACGATGCTGCCGGCTCCGTCAGGCCCGATGCCACTCCCGGGGCGGCATCGCCTGCGTCGGCTGGGTCTGCGTCGCAGGCTGTTGTTGACGACTCACCTGACGCCGTCGCCGAGTCGTCGGCTGATGTCGCCGCCGAGGTTTACCGCGAGGAGGAGAAGGCCGGGTCCGGGAATGTCCTGATCGGGTATGGGACGCCGGGCGGGCATGGGGTTGCCCAGCGCACCCGGGCTCCTAAGCGGGCTACGGGGGCTGCCCCCGTTGCTCGGCTGTCGGAGGCCGAGAAGGCTGCCGATGACCTTTTGCTCCTTCGCACCCGGGTCCCGGGCAAGCTGGGGGCGGTTATTTCTCCGCTGGTCCGCCGGATGGCGCGCGATCATGGGGTCGACTTGGGGGGACTCCAGGGGTCGGGGGCCAGCGGGCTCATCATGCGGCGGGACGTTGAGGCGGCCATCAACCCCGCTCCGGAGACGGAGCGCCCGGCGGTTGAACCTGCCAGGCCCGTCGCGGCGGTTTCGGCGGACACAGCCAGTGCGTCCGGGGCCACGGATTCGCGCACCGGGCTGGGCATCGCCGGACGCACGCCGGTCCGCGGGGTGCGGAAGGCCGTCGCGGCAAACATGACGCGCAGCCGGTCCGAGATCCCGGAAGCAACAGTGTGGGTGGACGTGGATGCCACCGCACTTGTGGAGATGCGTGCCGCACTGAAGAAGTCGGACCCGCACAACACGCCGGGCCTGCTGGCGTTCATCGCCCGGTTCGTCACGGCCGGACTGAAGAAGTACCCCGAGCTCAACACCAGGATCGTCACCACTGAGGACACCACCGGCGGTGCCAGCCAGGAGATCGTCGCGTTCGACGGCGTCAACCTCGGTTTTGCGGCGCAGACCGACCGCGGGCTCATGGTCCCGTCCGTCCGCAATGCCGACAGGCTCAGCGCCCGCGAACTGGACACCGAGATCCGCCGGCTGACCGCCGTCGTCCGCGAGGGCAAGGCGACCCCGGCGGAACTGGGCAGCGGCACATTCACGCTGAACAATTACGGCGTGTTCGGGGTGGACGGCTCGGCCGCGATCATCAACCACCCCGAGGTCGGGATTCTCGGCGTCGGGCGGATCATCGACAAGCCCTGGGTAGTCAACGGGGAACTCGCGGTCCGCAAGGTCACCGAACTGACGCTCACCTTCGACCACCGCGTCTGCGACGGCGGCACGGCCGGCGGCTTCCTGCGCTACGTCGCCGACGCGATCGAGAACCCCGGCTCGGCACTCGCGGACATGTGAGGCCCGCCCGGGGATCCGGGCCGTCGGCTCGCGCCGCACCGCGGCGCGGCGCGAGCCAGTCGGGGGGCTTCCGGGCATCCCCGCAATCGCCGCGGGACGGGCACGTCCTGAAGGGAACTTCCGGCCGTCGCGGGTAGAATCGAGGCCTGAACTGCGCACGATCAGCGCCGCACCAACAACGCCGGAAAAGCGTCGGAAATACGGAGATTCAATGTCACGATGGCTCGAAGTCGGTCCGGACAACTACGTACTGACAACTCAAGGTTCGTCGCTCAACACCGGTCTGGTGGTCGGCAGTGAGCGCGCCATGGTGATCGACACCGGCGGCGGGCCCCGGCAGGGACGCGAGATCCTCGCTGCGGTGCGCCAGAAGACGGCGCTGCCTCTCGTCGTCGTCAACACGCACGCCCACTACGATCACTTCTTCGGCAACGCCGTCTTCGCCGCCGACGGCGTCACGGAGTTCTGGGCGCACGAGAACTGCGCCGCCGAAATCGAGGAGAACGGCGACGAGCAGCGCAGGTTCGTGGCCCAGGCCGAGCCGGAGATGGCGGCCGGGGAGGGCACCGACGTTGAGCTGGTGGTTCCCAACGCGATCGTGAAAGACCAGCCGGTCCTCGTGGACCTTGGCGGACAGGCCGTCACGTTGTTTTATCTGGGCCGCGGCCACACCGACGGCGATCTGCTGGTCGGCACCGCGAGCACGCTCTTCGCCGGCGACCTCGTGGAACAGGGTTCCCACCCATCATTCGAGGACTCCTTCCCGGAAGACTGGGCCGACGCCCTCCGGCACCTGTCCGCGCTGCGGCACCGCTACGAGTTCCTTATTCCCGGCCACGGCGAGCCGTGCTCGGACCAGTTCGTCAAGACCATGGCCCACACCATGACCACCGCGGTGCGCCAGGCCATCCAGGCCACCCGCGAAACCCCGGACGACGCGACCAAGGCCATCCCGATCCTGCCGTACGGGCCCGAGCAGTCGCGCTGGTTCATCACGCGTCTGCAGGACACGCGCGCCCACCGCTAGCCGCGGGATTTTCGGCATCCGATGGTAAGGGTGCGCACTACTGCCCCTAGACTTGTCCCTTGAACGATGTCAATCGAGCACTGCAGCGGTCTGCGCTGTGATCCCTGGGGGGAACAAACATGCCAGAACCGGTCGAAAACAAGACCGCCAACGCCCTCGCTGAAGCTGAAGAAGCTGCAGAGCAGGCCCAACTGCCGCGCCGGAGAGACCGCCGCCGCGGCGACGACTCCGACGCCTGGACAGGAACCATGCCCATTATTTCCAGCAACCAGGCTGAACAGCGCCCCACAACTCCGAGCAGTTCCTGGGCGGAGGCCGCCGCTGCAGCCGACGCGCCCGCGAGGCCGCAACCGGCGAAGCCGGCCAACGACCCCGTTAGGACGCCGCCTGCCCCCGAGGCCGCGCCCGCAGTGCCTGCACAGCCGACCCGCTCCACCCGGTCGGCCAGCCGGGCCGCGGCCCTGGCCGACGCCCCGGTGCCTGACTTCATCAGTTCCCCGGGTCTCTTTGTTCGCGAGCAGAAGCCCCGGCCCGTCGGCGGGTTCCGCGGCGCTCTGTACAACCTGACCGGCGGGGGGCTCAACCTGGGTCCGAGCCCCCGCCAGCGCGAGGAAGACGAGCTGGCCCGGCGCATCTCCCGCCAGCTCCAAGGCAGCTACAACACTGCTGTCCTGAGCCTCAAGGGCGGCATCGGCAAGACCTCCACCACGGTCGGGGTAGGACTGACGCTGGCCGAATTCCGGGGCGATCCGCCGTGCGCGATCGACGCCAACCCCGACTCCGGCGATCTCGTGGAACGCGCCCTCGGCGAGGGCATCTACCAGCAGCAGAGCCCGCGCACCATCACGGACCTGCTCAAGAACATCGAATCCGTGGATTCCCTGACGGCCCTGGCCCGCTACATGCACCATGCCGGCAGGCTCCATCTCATTGCCGGCGAACAAGACCCCGAGGTGTCGGATTCACTGACGGCGGAGGAATACCTCCGGATCCGCAAGCTCATCTCCGCCTACTACTCGGTGGCGCTGATCGACTGCGGCACCGGCGTGACGCACAATGCCATGAGCGGGATCCTGCAGTCGGCGGACAACCTCATCATTGCGGCCGGGTACGCCGTCAGCGGGGCCAAACGGGCGCGCAGCACCCTGCACTGGCTGGCCAGCCACGGCTACGAAGACCTGGCCCGCAACGCCGTCGTGGTCATCACGGACAAAGACGAGGTCTCCACCCGGGTGGACAAGGACGCGATCGAGGAACACCTGTCCGGCATCTGCCGGCAGTTGATCGCCGTTCCGCACGACCGGGGAGTGGCCGACGGCGACCTCGTGACCCTGGACGTGCTCCGCCCCGAAACCCGGCGTGCGTACCGCGAGATCGCCGCGGCGATTGTCGACGGGTACGTCTAAACGCGCCCGCACAGCCCCCCGCGGTAGATTTAGCCATGGCCAACAACTCAATCGGGCACGACGCCGCCCTGCACCTCCAGGACCTGCTCCTGGGGACTGACAACGTCGAGGACTTCCTGGGCCAACTGGCCGTGTTCTCGGCAGCTGAGCTGAGCCGCGCCGCCGGCGCCGAGATCGAATGCGGCGTCACGCTGCAGCGACGGAAGCGCACCATGACGGTGGCCGGCAGCAGCCCGCAGGCGGTCACCCTCGACCGCATCGAGCAGAGCCTCGGCGACGGCCCCTGCATCGAGGCGCTGCGAACCAAGGCCGTGGTCCTGCTGGCGGATGTCGACACCGATCCCCGTTGGCCCGCCTACCAACGCCAACTCGCGGCCAGCGGCTGCCGCAGTACCCTGGGCGTTCCGCTGGAAATCGGCGAGGACGCCGCGGCGGCCCTGAACTTCTTTGGTTCGGAAACCGGGCTGTTCACCGAGGACATCATCACGGAAGCAGCCGGATTCGCCGATCTCGCGGGACGCGCCCTGAGGCTGGCCGTCCGGCTCGGAACCTTCCAGTCCCGGGCCGAGGACCTGCAGGCCGCCCTGGAAAACCGTACGTCCATCAACCTCGCGTGCGGCGTGATCATGGCCCAGAACCGCTGCTCCCAGGATCAGGCCATGGCGATCCTCACCCGGGTGTCCAGCAACCGAAACCAGAAGCTCAGGGAAGTCGCCGCTGACGTGCTCCGGAACGTCACCAGCGAAGAAGTCCGCACCCACTTCGACGCCTAGGCCGGGGACCGCCCGCCGGTTGCCTAGGATGAAGGGGATGACCACCACACGCCTCGCCCCGTTCAGCCTCCGCAGTATCGCCGTACCCGCCTTCGGGCCGGCCCTGATGTTCAGCCTGGGCGAAGGCGCGATCCTGCCGGTGGTTGCCCTGTCCGCCCGCGACCTGGGCGCCTCTGTGGCCGGTGCTGCGCTGATCGTGACGCTGATAGGCCTCGGATCCTGGTTCTTCAACCTGCCGGCGTCACTGATCACCCTAAAATTCGGCGAACGCTGGGCGATCGTGGGAGCCGCGGCCGCCAGCGCGTTCGCCCTCGCCGCCGCGGCCGTCGCGCCGCTGGTTCCCGGCGGTCTCTGGGTGCTGGCGGCGGCGATGGTGGTGGTAGGCATGGCTGCCAGCGTCTTCAGCCTCGCCCGGCAGAAATACCTGACCGAGGCCGTGCCGGTCATGCTCCGGGCGCGGGCCCTGTCCACGCTCGGCGGCGTAAACAGGATCGGGATATTCATCGGCCCGTTCATCGGCGCCGCCGTGATGCAGTTTGCCGGCATCAGCGGCGCCTACTGGGCCGGCGCCGTGGCGATGGCCGCCGCGGCGGCCGTGTCTGTCACCATCCCCGACCTCGAGGCGAAGCCGCTGCCTGCCGACGGCGTCGCCCCGCCGCAGCCCACCCTCCGCAGCGTCGCGGTGTCCCACTCCGGCGTGTTCATGACCGTGGGAGTGGGGGTCCTGCTGCTGAGCGCGCTCCGTGCCTCGCGCCAGGCGGTCATCCCGCTCTGGGCCGACCACCTCGGCATGGACCCCACCCATGCCTCCCTCATCTACGGGATCTCGGGGGCCATCGACATGCTGGTGTTCTACCCGGCCGGAAAGCTGATGGACCGCAAAGGCCGGCAATGGGTGGCCGTCCCCTCCACGCTCATCATGGGGGTAGCCATGGTGCTGATCCCGCTGAGCACGGACTTCGTCTCCCTCATGCTGGCGGCACTCCTGATCGGCTTCGGCAACGGGATCAGCTCAGGCCTGAACATGACGCTCGGGGCCGACTTCTCGCCCGACAACGGCCGCGGCCAGTTCCTCGGCATCTGGCGCTTCATGGCTGACGCCGGGGCCACCGGGGGACCCGTCCTGCTCTCAGCGGTCACCGCCGCCGTGGCGCTCGGTGCCGGCGTTGCCGCGACCGGTGTGCTCGGCTTCGCCGCCGCCGCGGTGTTCGCCGTCACCATCCCGCGCCTCAAACACCGCCGCAACTACTGACCGGGCTGGCTGCCGGGTCACAGGGCCGGCTAGGACCCTGCCGGAGGGCTGTCCGCAGCCGGCGTCCGGGCGGCCAGGCCGAACAACCAGACGCCGGCCACGGTGGCGAGGTAGCCCGCGATGATGATCAGTGACGTTCCCGCCCAGAAATAGCTGATGGTGCTGATCTCCTGCCCGCCGGGGCCAAGGCTGAGCAGGGCGTAGGCTGCCACGCCGGCCGCGGCAACGCCCGTGAGTACGGGCAGCACCACCCACAGCCTGGCGGAGGCCCAGTGCCGGTTGTAGCCCTCCCAGACGTTCCAGCTCCGGCCCCGGCGGATGACCAGCCAGCCGGCCGGGAGCATGAAGGCGCCCACCACCAGGAAGGCAGCCACGACGTCGGCGGGCCGGTGCCACTGGTTGATCAGGGTGGACACGCCCGTGGCGACGGCGAAGCTGCCGCCCAAGTAGCCGGCCAGCGGCCGCCAGCGCGGCGAGACCAGAATGAAGACAGCGGCCGCGGCAGAGGCCGCCAGGGTGGTGTGGCCCGAGGGCAGCGAATTCAGCTCAAGGGTCTCCACCCCGCGGTACGGCCGGGCCGGGAGAAGGTCTTTCAGGATCTGCGTGGCAAGGTTGGCACCCACGCAGGCAGTGATGGCGATTCCTGCGGCGGACCAGCGGCGCCGCAGGATAGTGACGAATACGACGACGATCGACGCAAACACCACTGAGATCGCCGGCAGCCAGTCCAGCAGTTTAGTGGCGGCCTTGCCCGCGGCACCGCTGAGCGCCACCGCTTCCACGAGGGCCGACTCGTCGATGAACTGGCCCGTGGTGGTACGGACAAAGAAAAAGTAGGTGGCGGCCAGGGCGGCGACGCAGGCCAGCGTGGCCAGCAGGAACAAGGCGGCAGGGCCCTTGCCGGGGGAGTCCTCTGCACGCGGATCCGGCGTCATGCCGGTGCCATTCCCGGGGGCCTGCGCCTCGAGGACCTGTGTCTCCGGGGCGCCTGCGCCAGGGCTTTGAAGTTCCGGGACCTGTGCCTGGGGGCCTGGGGCAGACGGGTCCCATGGGGTACGTTCCTGCCGAAAACTCATGCCATCAAGGCTCCCACAGAACCCTGCGCGCCACCTGAAGGGCCCGGCGCGCGGCCGGGGGAGTGGTGCCCCCGCCAATAATCGAGTACCCACCACTCGTGCCAGACCGGCCAACCAAATCATAGAGTCGTTCTTGCCGGCGCGGTTTGTCCCCGGCATCACGCTCCTTGAGCGGGGCCGGCGGAGACGAGTTTCCTGGACCAGGAACTCACCCCCAGTCGACGCCGGCCCATCAAGGAGTTCAGGACTTTTCCCTAATGACTCCCCAGTGCAGTGGAATTAGTACAGTGGAATTATGGCTGACCTTCCGCTGGACCCCGCAGGACGTGCTGCCGCCTGCCTGCCGGGCCTCGATGAACTCCTCGCCGATGCCCATGTTGTCAGCCTGCCCATGCGCGTGAAGTTCCGGGGCATCCTGCAACGTGAAGCCCTGCTGGTCCGCGGGCCGGCGGGCTGGGGCGAATTCTGTCCTTTCCCCGAGTACGACGACGCCGAGGCCTCCCGCTGGCTTACAGCCGCGATCGAGGCCGGCTGGTCCGGCTTCCCGGCACCGCTGCGGGACCGCATCCCGGTCAACGCCACGGTCCCTGCGGTGCCGGCGCACCGGGTGCCCGAAGTCCTGGCCCGCTTTGGCCGGGTGGACGCGGTCAAGGTCAAGGTCGCCGAACGCGGCCAGAGCCTCGATGACGACGCCGCCCGGGTCGCCGCTGTCCGCCAGGCCCTGCCGGACGCCGCGATCCGCGTGGACGCCAACGGCGGCTGGGACGTTCCCGACGCCGTCACGGCGCTGCGGCGGCTCGCCGTCGTCGGACTCGAATACGCCGAACAGCCCGCGCCGGACATCGAGGGCCTCGCCGAGGTCCGGCGGCGGCTTCGCGCCGCAGGCGTGCCCGTGCTGATCGCCGCGGATGAAAGCGTGCGCAAGGAGGAGGACCCCCTCAAAGTCGCGCGCGCCGGTGCCGCGGACCTGATCGTGGTCAAGGTCGCCCCGCTCGGGGGAGTGCGGCGGGCCCTCGAGATCGTGGCGCAGGCCGGGCTGCCCGCCGTCGTGAGTTCGGCGCTGGACACCTCCGTGGGAATCCGGGCCGGGCTGGCGCTCGCCGCGGCACTGCCCGAGCTGCCCTACGCCTGCGGCCTGGGGACGGTGTCCCTGCTCGCGGCCGACGTCACGCCTGATTCCCTGGTACCCGACGACGGCGCGATCACCCTCCGGGAGGTCCGTCCGGCGCCGCAGCTGCTGGCCGAGCACGCCGCATCGCCGGAACGCAGGGACTGGTGGCTGGAACGGGTGCGGCGCGTGCATGCGGTGCTGGCCGGTCCGTAGGGCCGCCCGGAGCCGCGCCGCCGCCACAACAACGCGGGGTCACTTCGCGCCCATTCAAGGCCCCGGGACGGGCGCTATCTGACCCCGCGTTGCTTTTGAGCCGCGGGGTCGGGGCTGCGGCGGGGGCTGGTACTGATAATTTGGGACTGTGAATAATCCGGCCGAATTGGTTGTCCCCAGAGTCCAGGCTGCAATTGCCACCGCGTTCGGCGAAGAGTTCCGGCACACGGACCCGGTGGTCAGGCCCTCCCAGTTCGCCGACATCCAGATCAACGCCGCCATGGCCCTGGCCAAGAAGGCCGGCCTGCCGCCCCGGGACGCCGCCGCAAAGATCGTGGACGCCCTGGACCTGGACGGCATCTGCGCCGGCGTGGAAATCTCCGGGCCCGGCTTCATCAACCTGAGCTTTGACGGGACGTGGATCGAGGAACTGCTCAATGCGGAGGCGGCGCAGGCAGCGTCCCCTGCCACGGCGGTCACACCGGCGGCGACACCGCGCCGCGTCGTGGTCGACTATTCCTCTCCCAACGTCGCGAAGGAAATGCATGTGGGCCACCTGCGCACCACGGTGGTGGGGGACAGCGTGGTCAAGGTCCTCGAAGCCCTCGGCGACACCGTGATCCGGCAGAACCACATCGGCGACTGGGGCACCCCCTTCGGCATGCTGATCGAACACTGGCTGGAAATCGGCGAGGACTCCCCGGAGGCGGCCCTGCTGGTGGAGGACCCCAGCGCGTTCTACCAGGCCGCCCGGGCCAAGTTCGATGCCTCGGCCGCCGACGCGGACGGCTTCGCCACCCGCGCCCGGCTCCGCGTCGTGGCCCTGCAGGGCGGCGACGCCGAGACCTTCGCCGTCTGGCAGCGGCTCGTCGCCCAGTCCAGGCGATACTTCAACGCCATCTACTCCATGCTGGGCATCAGCCTCACCGACGACCACATCGCCGGCGAAAGCTCCTACGACGCGCATCTGGCACAGCTGTGCCAGGAACTCGAGGAGCGCGGCCTGGCCCGGATCAGCGACGGCGCCCTGTGCACGTTCCCCGAGGGCTTTACCGGCCGCGACGGGCAGCCGCTGCCGCTCATTATCCGCAAGTCCGACGGCGGCTACGGCTACGGCACCACGGACCTCGCCACCATCCGCTACCGGGTCCGCGACCTGGAGGCCGACAGGGTCCTTTACGTCGTGGGCGCCCCGCAGAACGTCCACCTGCGGATGGTCATGGCCACCGCACGCGATGCCGGCTGGCTGCCGGACACGGTCGAGGCCGTGCACGTCCAGATCGGCAACGTGCTCGGCGAAGACGGCAAGATCCTCAAGTCCCGCTCGGGCGCCCCCGTGAAGCTCATGGCACTGCTCGAGGAGGCCGTGGACCGCGCCCGCGCCGTCATCGACGCGTCCCGGCCCGAGCTCAGCGACCAGGAACGCGCCGTGACCGCCCGCCAGGTGGGCATCGGCGCAGTCAAATACGCCGACCTCTCCACCGGGCACGACACCGAGTACGTCTTCGACTTCGACCGGATGCTCGCCCTCACCGGCAACACCGGACCGTACGTGCAGTACGCGGCCGCACGCATCCGCTCCATCCTGCGCAAGGCCGGGGTCCTGGAGCAGTTCGCCGACGGCGGCGACGCCGGCGGCCTGGGTGGCGTCACCCCGGCACCTGACGCCGCGGAAACCGCGGACAGCGGGCCCGCGACGGCGATCGCCGTCGTCGAACCCGCGGAACGCGCCCTTGCCCTGCACCTGCTGGAGTTCGACGCCACTCTGAATAAGGTGCGCGACGCGATCGAGCCGCACCGGCTTTGCGGCTACCTGTTCGAGCTCGCGCAGCTGTTCACGTCCTTCTACGACCAATGCCCCGTACTCAAAGCCGAGGAATCAGTCCGGGACTCGCGGCTGGCCCTCTGCGCCCTGGTGCTGCGCCGCCTGTCGGGCGGCCTGGACCTGCTGGGCATCGAGACGCCGGAGAACATGTGACGCCGGCAGATTCCGCCGCCGGGCCGTCCGCCTCCGACGGCCTGGGAGCGGTGGAGGCCGCCCGCATCGTCGTCGACACCTTGCTCGACGCCGGGGTGCGCCACGTGGTGCTCTCGCCGGGGTCGCGCTCCGCGCCCATGGCCTACGCCCTGGCCGAGGCCGAAGCCGCCGGCCGGGTGGAACTGCTGGTCCGGATCGACGAGCGCTCCGCCGGGTTCACGGCCCTCGGCCTGGCGCTGTCCACCGGAGCCCCGGCCGCCGTCCTCACCACATCCGGAACCGCGGTGGGCAACCTCCTTCCGGCGGTCATGGAGGCGAACCATGCCGCCGTCCCCCTCGTGGTCCTCTCCGCCGACCGGCCGGAGGAACTGCGCGGGACCGGCGCCAACCAGACCACCGTGCAGCTTGACCTGTTCGGCGAGCACGTCCGGTTCGCCGTCGACGTCCCCGCGGGCAGGGATCCGCGGCGCGCCGTCGAAACGGCCCTCAGCGCCGCCACCGGAGTCTTCGAGGAGACGCCTCCCGGGCCGGTCCAGCTGAACCTGGCCTTCCGCGACCCGCTGGTCCCGGCCGTGGGCGACGGCCTGCCCGAGGTTGCCGGGCGCCGCGCATACCGGGCCGCCCGGCATCCGCTGGCGCTGGACTTCCCGGCCGCGTCCTCGGCCCTGCCGGAGCGGCGGACCGTGGTGCTGGCCGGGCACGACGCCGGCCCGGTGGCCGAGGCCTTCGCGCGCGCCCACGGCCTGCCGCTTCTGGCCGAACCTTCCTCCAACGCCCGGTTCGGGCCCAACGCCGTCGGGCCCTACCGGCTCCTCATCGGCCACTTCGGCGCGGGCTCGGCACAGCCGATCGAGCGGGTGGTCCTCTTCGGCCGGCCCACCCTGTCGCGCCCCGTGAGCCAGCTGCTGGCCCGGGCCGATGTCCCCTCCGCCCTGTACCAGCCCGTCCCGGTGGCCTGGTATGAACCGGGCCGCCGCACCGACCTGCCGCTGCAGACCCTGACCGACCTGGCGGAGTTCGCCGGCCGCGGCACGGCCGCCTGGCTCGATGCCTGGCTCCTGGCCGGAGCCGCCGCGCAGCATGCCGTGGACCTGGCCCTGTCCGCTTCGCCCGCCGCGACCGGGCCGTCCGTCGGCGCCGAGGTCTGGAAGCACGCCCGCGGGCAGCTGGTCCTGGGCTCCTCGAACGGCATCCGTGACGTGGATCTTGCCGGGACGCCGCCGTCAGAACCGCAGGCCACCATGTTCGCCAACCGGGGCCTCGCCGGGATCGACGGGACCACCTCCACCGCCACGGGCATCGCGCTCGGCGGCGGCCAGGAAACCACGGTGCTGATGGGTGACGTCACGTTCCTGCACGACGCCGGCGGGCTCCTGCTCGGCGCCGGAGAGACCGAACCGCAGCTGCGGATCGTGGTGCTCAACGACGCCGGCGGTGCCATCTTCGGGCTCCTGGAGCACGGCGCGGTGGCCGCGGCCGGAGGCTACGGCGACGCCGTCGAACGCCTCTTCGCCACCCCGCAGCAGGTGGATCTCGGCGCGCTGGCCGCGGCCTACGGCGTCGCGCACCACCCGGTGACCACGACGGCGGAACTCGCCGAGGCACTGTCCCGCCCGGTGGAGGGCCGGAGCATCATCGAAGTGCGCACGGACCGGCACCGGCTCGGGGAACTGCACCGCGCCATCCGGGCTGCGGTGGCCACGGCCGTGCAAGGCCTCCCGCAGCCCTAGCCCCGGTTTCCGCTACGAAAAAAGACAGCCGCTACGTGGATCCACGTAGCGGCTGTCCGAAATCGGTGCGGAATTCCGGAACTACAGCACCCGGCTCAGGAACTCCTTGGTGCGGGAGTGCTGCGGGTTGGCCAGGACCTCCCGCGGATCGCCGGACTCGACGACGACGCCGCCGTCCATGAACGTCAGGCGGTCACCGACCTCGCGGGCGAAGCCGATCTCGTGGGTCACCACGATCATGGTCATGCCGGACTTGGCGAGGTCCTTCATCACGTTCAGCACATCGCCTACGAGCTCCGGGTCAAGCGCGGACGTGGGCTCGTCGAAGAGCATGAGCTCGGGGTCCATGGCCAGCGCCCTGGCAATCGCAACACGCTGCTGCTGGCCGCCGGAGAGCTGGTTCGGGTAGTGGCCGGAGCGGTCCGCGAGACCCACCCGGTCCAGCAGCTCCAGGGCCCGCTTCCGTGCCACAGCCTTGGACTGGCCCTTGACCTGTACTGGGGCTTCCATGATGTTCTGCAGCGCAGTCTTGTGCGGGAACAGGTTGAAGCGCTGGAACACCATGCCGATCTCACGGCGCTGGGCGGCGATTTCCTTGGTCTTCAGGTCGTGGAGCCTGCCCTTGACCTCGCGGTAGCCGATCAGGTGGCCGCCGACGGAGATGCGTCCGGCGCTGATGGTCTCCAGGAGGTTCACGCAGCGGAGCATGGTGGACTTGCCGGAACCGGACGGGCCGATCACGACCGACACCTCGCCCTGGTTGACGTTCAGGTCGATGCCGCGAAGCACATGGTGGTGGCCGTAGTACTTGTGAAGACCCTCGATCTTTACCAGCGGTTGCTCGGTGGTGATCGTCATTTTGCCTCCTCCTCGGGGAAGTCCATCTTGAGGGCCGGCTCGGCGTCGGCGCTCGGAGCGCCAGCCGCGGCCGCCTTGGCCGCCGCGGGATTCACCGCGGCCGGAACCCTGTTGTCCACGCCCTTGCCGTAGTGCGCCTCAATGAAGTGCTGGCCCACCATCAGGAGGCTGGTGACGAGCAGGTACCAGAATGCGGCGACGATCAGCAGGGGAATCGGAAGGTAGATGCGGTTGGCCAGTGCGTTGGTCGCAAAGGTCAGATCCAGGGTGAACGGCACGGCCAGAACCAGGGAGGTGGTCTTGAGCATGCCGATGGTTTCATTGCCGGTCGGCGGCACGATGACGCGCATGGCCTGCGGCAGGATGATCCGCCGCATGATCTTGCCCTTGGTCATGCCGAGCGCCTCGGCGGCCTCACTCTGGCCCTGATCCACGGACTTCAGGCCGGCCCGGAAGATCTCGGCGAGATACGCGGATTCGTTCAGGCCCAGGCCAAGGATGGCCGGGATCAGACCGTGCGTGGGGTCCGAGGTCACCCAGGTGAAGGCGGCCGGACCAAAGGGGATTCCGAGGGCGATCGTCGGGTAGAGAACAGTGGCGAGCCCCCAGAAGAGCAGCTGGGTGTAGACCGGGGTCCCGCGGAAGAACCAGACCCAGGTCCAGCTGGACCAGCGGAACACGGGGTTCTCGGACTGCCGCATGAAGGCCAGCAGGATGGCCAGGACAATCGCCAGGACCATGGAGGCAAACGTCAGAACCAGGGTCCAGACCACGCCCTGGACCACCTTGGTGTCCAGGATGTAGGTCCCGACGACGTCCCAGCGGAAGTTGGGGTTCGTGAACAGGCTCTGCAGGAAGGCGGCAAGGACGCCGACGATGATGACGGCGCTGATCCAGCGGCCGGGGTGCCGCACGGGTACTGAATTATTCAGTACCGGTGCAGCAGTGTGGCCCTCAGCATGACTGTCCATCGTTGCCCCTGATGTGCGCTCGGTTGAAGGGATACTCATTAGCCGACCGCCGGGTTGACCTCGGACTTGGTGATGGCGCCGTCAGCGGCTCCCCAGCCCTCCAGGATCTTCTTGTACGAGCCGTCTTCCATCAGTTTGGTGACGGTCTTCTGGACGACGTCGGCCAGGGCCTTGTCGGACTTGGCGACGGCGATGCCCTGCGGCGCGGCGTCGTAGACCTCGCCGAGCTTCTCGAGCTGGCCATTGGTCTGCGTCAGCGCGTAACCGATGATGGGGGAGTCGGCCGCCATCGCATCGATGCTGCCGTTGACCAGGCGGGTGGTGATATCGGTCTGGGTCTTGAGCGTCACGATGTTGATGGGCTGCTTGCCCGCGGAGACGCACTTTTTGTTGCGGCCCGAGAGGTCCGGGTCTTCCTGGATGGTGCCGGTCTGCACGCCGACGGACTTGCCGCAGAGGTCATCCAGGGAGACCTTTTTCGGGTTGCCCTTCTGTACTGCCCAGGCGGTGCCGGCGTTGAAGTAGCTCACCATGTTCACCGCGGCCAGCCGCTCCGGGTTGATGGTGAAGGAGGAGATGCCGAGGTCGTACTTCGGGCCAAGGGCCGGAAGGATGCCGGTGAACTCGGCCGTCTGGACCTGGACCTTGAGGCCCAGCGCGGCGCCGATCGCCTTGGCGATGTCGACGTCGTAGCCCACGGGGGTCTGGCCATCGGTGCCGAGGAATTCCGCGGGTGCGTACGAGGTGTCCGAGCCCACGGTCAGGGTGCCCTTGGACTTGATCGCCGCGGGCAGCATGGCCGCCAGGGCGTCGTCCTTCTGGACCGTGCTGGGGTCGAAGCTGGCCTTGGCGCTGCCAGAAGCGGAGGCCGCGCCCGAGCCGCCGGTCTCGGAGGCGTTCGTGCAGGCCGACAAGGCCAATGCGCTCACGGCGAGGACCGTGGCGGCCTTCAACGCGGGGTTGCTCAGGAGCGAACGGGAGATCTGCATTTGATTACCTTTTGTTGCCGAAGGGATGCGTAACGAGGCCGGTTTATAGTCTAGCGCCGAACAAGAGATGTACGTCACAGAAAACTAAGTTTCACTATTGGATAACTAAACCAGACCCAAATGCAATATCCCCAACGGGCCGTCTGTCTGTAATCCCGGAACCTGTTGCTCGCGAGCCCCCGCCGGCCCGGCCGCGCCGGCCCCCGCGAGCCCCGCCGGCCCCGAACCGGAACCGCGCGGTGCCTCGGCCTCTCCGGCTAGCTGCTGATGCCGAGCGACTCCAGCATCGGGCGGAACTTCGCCCAGGTCTCTGCGAGTTCTGTCTCGGGCACCGAGCCGTCCACCACGCCGCAGCCCGCGTACAGCCGGACGGTCTGCGGGGATTCGATCACCGCACCCCGCAGGGCAATGCCCCACTCGCCGTTGCCGGCCGCGTCGAGCCAGCCGACCGGGCCGGCATAGGGGCCGCGGTCCAGATGCTCAAGCTTGCGGATCAGTGCCCCCGCCACGTTGGTGGGTGTGCCGCACACGGCGGCGGTCGGATGCAGCGCGTTGATCAGGGCCAGGCACGTCGGGACATGGCCTTCCACCTCGGCCAGCTCGGCCTTGACGTCAGAGGCCAGGTGCCAGACATTGGGCAGCTCAAGGATGAACGGCTCGTTGTGCGCGTTCATGGCCTCGGAGAACGGCGCCAGCTGGGTGGTCAGGGACTGGATCGCGATGTCGTGTTCGTGCCGCTGCTTCTCGGAACCGGCCAGCACGCGCTCGGCGAATTCCAGCGGCGAGCCTGCCATGCCGTCGGCGTCGCGGCGGTCCAGGGTGCCGGCCAGGACACGGGCCTGCGCGGTGCGCCCCTCCACCTGGATCAGCATCTCCGGGGTGGCGCCTACCAGCCCGTCCACCCCGTACGTCCAGCATTCGCGGTACCGGGCGGAGAGCTCGCGCAGCACCTGGGCGGCGTTGACGCCGGTGGGGACGGTGGCGACGACGTCGCGGGCCAGTACCAGCTTCTCCAGGGCGCCGGTCCGGATCTCCCGTACCCCGGCGGCGACGGCGGCCATCCAGTCCTCCTCGCTGAGCGAGCCGGTGTGCAGCGTTGCCCCGGCAGCCAACGGCAAGGGGCGCACGACGGCGCCGCCGGCCTGCGCGGCGCCAGGCAAGGGCGCGGCCGTTACCGCGCCTGCATCCGGTGCCGGGCCGTCCGCCGGGGAACCGGTGGTGCCGGGGACGTCGGCACCGGGGCTGGAGCCGGTGCTGCCGGTTCCGAGCCAGCGGGCCAGGGCGGCGCGGGCGCCCGCTTCGGTGAGTTCGCCGTCGTCGAGCGTGAGCTGGGTCAGCCAGGCCTGGCCGTCGCGGAGTCCAACGACGATTTCGGGGACCAGGAGGCGGGACTCGTGGGCGGAGACTTTGGAGAAGGCGAAGGAGCCGAACGCGACCGGGCCCGTGCCGGGGCAGTCCACGGCGTCCTCGATGTCCGCCTCCAGGACCAGGTGGCGCCACCAGATGTCCGCCTCCAGGAAGCGTTCGGGGCCGGTGGCGGTGAATCGGGCGATCTCGCCGAAGCCCACGAGCCCTGCCTCGCGGCGGGTCCAGCAGAGGACATCGTCCCGGACCAGAAACGACGGCAGGCCCCCGGGGAATGTTTCGGCATCGAGGGGAACTGTCAAGGTGCGGAACGTGCTCGTCATGATGGCATAACACTAGCCCGTGATCGCCCGGGGAGTGGATAAACCGGTGCAGGCCGGGGCGGCACTCCGCCGGCGCGGCCGTTGCCGCAGGTGAAAGCGGCCTTGATTGGCGGCCCGTTCGTGGGGGAGCCGATCATTTGAGACAATGTGATGGTGAACCGAGCATCCTTGGATAAGCGTCCGGACGAAGTAGCCACGATGTTTGACGACGTCGCCCCCAAATACGACGTCGTCAACGATGTTCTGTCGATGGGGCAGACCCGTCGTTGGCGCAAGGTAGTGGTGGAGGCCGTGGGCGTATCGCGCGGCCAGAGCGTGCTGGACCTCGCCGCCGGCACCGGCACTTCCAGCGAGCCGTATGCCGACTCCGGCATCAACGTCATCGCCTGCGACTTCTCCCTCGGCATGCTCAAGGTCGGCAAGCGCCGCCGCCCGGACATCGACTTCATCGCCGGGGACGCCACCCGCCTGCCGTTCGCCGACAACACCTTTGACGCCAGCACCATCTCCTTCGGCCTGCGCAACGTCAACGAGCCCAAGAAGGCCCTGGCCGAAATGTTGCGGGTCACCAAGCCCGGCGGCCGGCTGGTCATCGCCGAGTTCTCCCAGCCCGTGGTGCCGCTCTGGCGCACCATGTACACCGAATACCTCATGCGCGCCCTGCCGGCCATGGCCGTCAAGGTCTCGTCAAACCCGGACGCCTACGTCTACCTCGCCGAGTCGATCCGTGCCTGGCCGGACCAGGACCACCTGGCGGCGTGGCTGCAGGAGGCAGGCTGGGAATCCGTCACCTACCGCAACCTCAGCGGCGGCATCGTCGCCGTGCACCGCGCCCAGAAGCCGGCCGGCACCGCGACTGATCCCGCGGCAGGCGCGGCTGCACTGGCGAACCACACCGGCCCCGTGGCCAAGCTGCGCCGCAACATCGCCCGGCCCGGACGTTAGCCGATCCGCATCGTGAATGTACTGATCGTTGGAGCGGGCCCGGCCGGATCCACCGCCGCCTACTACCTCGCCAAAGCCGGCATTGACGTCACGGTCCTGGAGAAAACCAGTTTCCCGCGCGAGAAGGTCTGTGGCGACGGACTCACCCCGCGCGCGGTCCGGGAAATCCAGAAGCTGGGTCTCCCGCATCCCGAAACGGAGGGCTGGCGCCGGAACAAGGGCCTGCGCCTGATCGCCGGGGGCCGCACAATCGAACTGCCCTGGCCCGAGGTCGCCGACTTCCCGCAGTACGGACTGATCCGGACCCGCCTCGGCTTCGACGAGGAACTGGCCCGCCACGCCCAGTCCGCGGGTGCCGTCGTGCTGGAGCGCCACAGCGTCACCGAAGCCCTGCGTGCCGAGGACGGCCGCGTCACGGGCGTCCGCGCCGCGCTGCTGGACGACGCCGGGCGGAAGACGGGTGAGACGCGCGACTTCACCGCCGACGTCGTGCTCGCCGCGGACGGCAATTCGACGCGCACCGCCGTCTCGCTGGGCATCGGCAAGCGCGACGACCGGCCGCTCGGCGTGGCCGTGCGGACGTACTTCACCTCGCCCCGGCACGAGGACGACTGGATGGAAGGCTGGCTGGAACTTCCCGGCCGCGACGGCAAGCTGTTGCCCGGCTACGGCTGGGTGTTCGGCGTCGGTGACGGCACCTCCAACGTGGGCCTGGGCATCCTGAACTCCTCAAAGGACTTCGGCAAGCTGGATTACAAGCAGGTGCTGCGCGAATGGACCGCCGGCATGCCCGCCGACTGGGGCTTCACGCCGGAGAACCAAGTGGGGGAGATCCGCGGCGCCGCGCTGCCCATGGGCTTCAACCGCACCCCGCATTACTCGCCGGGCCTGCTGCTGCTTGGCGACGCAGGCGGCATGGTGTCCCCGTTCAACGGCGAGGGTATCTCCTACGCCATGGAGTCCGCCCGCTACGCGGCCGAATTCATTGCCGACGCCGCCGCCCGGTCCGCGTCGGCGGGCTGGGGCCCGGCCGACGCCGACGCGCACCTGGCCCGGTACGCCGGTTACGTGCAGGATCAGTGGGGTTCCCACTTCACGCTGGGCCGGGCGTTTGCCGCCCTGATCGGGAAGCCGGCCGTGATGAAACTGGCGCTCCGGACGGGCATGCCCATCCCCGTGCTCATGCGGTTCGTGGTCCGGATGCTGGCCAACCTCACCGATCCTGCGGCCAAGGGCTTCGAGGACCGGGTCATCCGCGTCCTCGAGTCCCTGGTACCTGCCACCTCCAACCAGGCCGCGCCCACCAAAGCTGCCGCCACCAAAGCTGCCTCCACCAGGGCCGCGCCGGCCAATGGCAGGCCCACCCATGCCACGTCCACCACGGACAGCGTTCCGCACTCCGGCGCCAACTCCGCGGATTCCGCAACAAAAGTTAGGGTTAACCCGTGACCAACTCTGCAGACCAAAGCTGGACGCACGCCGGACACGGCCTGCCGAGCTCTGAGCCCAGCCTCAACACCACGGCGATCGCCACCGGCCTCCAACTCCCGGCAGGCTTCGCGGCGATTGCGGGCGACCCCGATCTGGGCCCGGCGATCACCACCAACCTGGCGCGCGTCGAGAAGAAGCTGCGCGAGGCCATTGCCAACTCGGATCCGCTGGCTGATGCGACGTCGCGTCACCTTGTGGAAGCCGGAGGCAAGCGCATCCGGCCGCTCCTGACGCTGCTGTGCGCCCACCTCGGCGACGCCTCGCTGCCTGCCGTGGTGCAGGCCGCCGTCGTCGTTGAGTTGACGCACCTTGCCACCCTGTACCACGACGACGTCATGGACTCCGCGCCGTTCCGCCGCGGCGCGCCCACGGCCCATGAGGTCTGGGGCAACTCGGTCGCGGTGCTGACCGGCGACCTCATCTTTGCCCGCGCCTCCATCCTCGTCTCCGAACTCGGGTCCCGCGCGCTGGGCATCCAGGCCCGGACCTTTGAGCGGCTCTGCCTGGGCCAGCTGCACGAGACCGTGGGCCCCCGGCCGGACGAGGACCCCTTGGCGCACTACTTGTCCGTCATCGCGGACAAGACGGGCTCGCTGGTGGCGGCCTCAGGCCAGCTCGGCGCGATCTTCTCCGGCGCCGACGAGGCCTACGAGTCCCTCCTGGTCGAGTACGGCGAGAAGGTGGGCGTAGCCTTCCAGCTCGCCGACGACGTCATCGACGTCACCGGAATCAAGGTCAAGTCCGGCAAGTCGCCGGGAACCGACCTGCGCGAAGGCGTCCCCACCCTGCCCGTGCTCCTGCTGCGCAACGCCGCCCGCGACGGCGACCAGTCCGCCGTCGACCTGCTGACGCTGATCGACGGCGATCTCAGCTCGGACGAGGCCCTGACCGCGGCCGTGGCCGGACTCCGGGAACACCCCGTCACGGCGGAGTCCTGGGTGGTGGCGCGCGAGTGGGCCGATGAGGCCATTGCCGCGCTTGCCCCGCTGCCCGAGGGCGTCGTGAAAGCCTCGCTGACCAGCTTTGCGCACGCCGTAGTGGACCGCAGCAGCTAGGGCAGATTTCCGCCGCCGGTGCCGCCGGTTGGCCCGCGCCGCCGGCTCTGCCGCCGGTTGGCCCGTGCCGCCGGTTCTGCTGGCACTGCCGGCTGGGCGCTTCCGGCTTGCCGCTTCTTAAACGGAATGGCCCCGGTTCCTCACAACGTTCGAGTCTTCCGTTGTGCCGAACCGGGGCCATTTCTCCGTTCGCATCAGATCCACCGGAGGCATTTGGTGAACCCAGAAATGACTCTATGACAGTTGTGTCATAGAGTCTAGTCTTTTCTGTAAATTTGTTGTCATAAGATTTCGATCTGTTGCCGAACGTTGTCGCGCTGGAATTTCCCACCTTTGCTCGGGCATCGGCGGGACGCGCGGCCCGGTGGGGCGACACGCCGTCGGGCGTCCTCAAAACCGGAGAAAACCAGCAGCGCCAGGTGGTGCGGACTTATCCACATAGCCGAGGTTGTGGCTGCCCGGTGTGTCATTCCACGAGTGTGCTTGCGGCATGGACCTTGCGAGTTACCTGGAATACGTCGGCTCGGTTGCCCGCACGGCCACGTTGCTGCGGGCCGGTTTTACGTCGACCGGAATCCGCGCCGCGGTGGCTGCCGGGGAATTTCGTCGTCTTCGCCATGGAGTAGTAGCGCTGCCCGGGGCGCGGGCGGACTTCGTGGCCGCCGTGCTCGCGAACGGCACGCTCACCTGCGTCTCCGCCGCGCCGTTCCAAGGCATATGGCGCCTCCATGAGCCCGAACGGCTGCACCTGCTGTGCGCACACGGACCAGCCCCGGGATTAGAACCCGGATCAGCGCCCGGATCCGCACCCGGCGCTGTCATCCACCGCGTAAGCCTCGTTCCGCGGGAATGTCCGCAGCCCGTGGCCAGTCTGACGGACACCTTGCTCCATGCGCTGCGCTGCCGGCCCCCGGTGGATGCCGCCGTCATGGTGGAAAGCGCTCTGCTGCAGGGCCGCACCACCCTTGATTACCTCAGGGTGCGCCTGCCGGGAAACCGGAACGGGGCCGCCCGCGCAGTCCTGGAACTGGTCGACGGCACCGCTGATTCGGCAATCGAGGTCGTAGCCAGGCTGCTCTTCAGGAGCCAGGGAATCTACACCCAGACTCAGGTGAACCTTGCGGGGATCGGCTTTGTGGACTTCCTGCTTGAAGGATTCCTGATCGTGGAGATCGACGGGAGCACCCATCTTGAGCGCCCGCAGGTCAAGAAGGACCGGGCGCGGAACAACGCCAGCACGCTGGCCGGTTACGCCGTCCTCCGGTACGGGTATCACGACGTCGTCTACAACCCGCAGAAGGTGGTGGATGAGGTGTGGCAGGTGCTGCGCGGCCGCGTTATCCGCTGAATTTCCCCAGGTATGAACTTCCGACGCCGCAGAAGACCGGCGGTTCGGCCGGACACTCCGGTGAGGGACGCCAAAGCTGGGGAGAATCGGCGGCACCGCCGGGGCCGGGGGAGGCGTAAAGGGTTATGGCAGGGCGGCAATGCCACCTAGGGAGTCAGGACGGCTGCGGCAGGAGTAGCGGCCGGCAGGAGGAAGCGGAGCCTAGTCCTCGTCCTCGTCGTTGAAGGCCCACTCGAACATGTCGAAGACGAACTCCGAGAAGGTCCCTTCCTCGCTCTTCCACTGGCCGCGGGCGTTATTGCGGCGGTACACGATCGGGTCCGGGACGCTGAGGTCCCCCACGCGGAAGCCCCAGGTGAACTGTTCTTCCTCGTCCTCGAGGAACATCAGGAAGCCCTCGTCATCGACTTCGAGCTCTTCGGGGTCCCAGAAGTAGTGGTAGGCCTCCATGAGGTCCTCGCAGCCGCCGAGGGCCAGGTAGAACTCGCGCAGCACCAGCGGGATCTCGAACTGGTGTTCGGCGAGGGCCGCGTCGAGCTCGTCGGCCGGGAGGCCATCTTCTTCCTGCCATTCGTCTTCGAGATACTTCGGAACAAGCGCGCGGAATTTCTCGAGGAACATGTCAGTCA
The DNA here is from genome assembly GCF_003634095.1 of Arthrobacter oryzae. Classification (GTDB taxonomy): domain Bacteria; phylum Actinomycetota; class Actinomycetes; order Actinomycetales; family Micrococcaceae; genus Arthrobacter; species Arthrobacter oryzae. The sequence goes on along the minus strand of NZ_RBIR01000002.1, from coordinate 548,299 downwards.
TGCTCTTATCCTAGCTAATCCTCAGCTGTCACTTTCCGCCGAGTCTAGGCCCAGCCGGTGCCAGCCGCGGACCGCCAGGGGAACGTACCAGTGGCGCCGCCAGGCCGTGACCCGGAAGGCAAAGACGAGGGCGGCGACGGCCGAGGCAGTCACCGCTGTGAAGGTCCCCGTGAGGGACAGGATCACGGTCGATGCCGCCCCGGCGAACGCGGGGAGCGCATACAGATCCCCGGGGTCAAAAAGCCGCGGCACCTCGTTGGCGGTGATGTCGCGCAGCAGCCCCCCGCCCACCGCCGTCGTGACGCCCAGCAGGACGGCTGCCACGGGATTCATGCCGGCGGCCAGGGCCTTGAGCGTGCCCGTGATGCAGAACAGGGCCAGTCCGCCGGCATCGAAGAGGACCAGCAGCGAGGTGTAGCGCTGAACACTGGAGAACAGGAAATACACCAGCACCGTGGCGAGCAGGGGCGGCGCCAGATATGCCGGGTTGGTGAAGGCCGCGGGCGGACCCGCGTTGATGATGATGTCGCGGATGACGCCCCCGCCCAGGCTCACCACTGAGGCCAGGAGCAGCGAGCCGATGATGTCGAACTGTTTGCGGGCCGCGAGCAGCGAGCCGGAGACCGCAAAGAAGAAGACGCCGGCGAGGTCGAGCCAGACCAGGACAATGCTGAAGGAGAAGGTCACGAAGCATCCCGGTCGATATCAAGGGGCGGATAGGGCGGCTCCAAGGTTACGCTAACGGCTATGAATAGCCCCATCCTGATCGCCTGCGCCCACGGCACGTCCAGCCCGCTCGGAGCCGCGGAGGTCAACGCCCTCCGGGACGGCATCGCCGCGCTGCGTCCCGGACTCGACGTCCGCGAGGCCTACGTCGACGTGCAGGAACCGGACTTGCCGGCCGTCGTGGCGGGGCTCCCGGCGGGGGAAACCGCCGTCGTGGTTCCGTTGCTGCTCAGCGTCGGCTATCACGTCAAGGTGGACATCGCACGGGCCGTGAAAAGCCGGCCGGGCACTGTGGCGGCCGCGCCGCTGGGGCCGGACCCGCGCCTCGCCGCGCTGCTGGACCAGCGTTTGCGCGAGGCCGGCGTAACGGACAACGACGCCGTAATCCTCGCTGCTGCCGGGTCCTCCGACCCCACCGCCGCGAAGAATGTCGAGGAACTCACCGGCCAGCTCCGGGCGCTGCGGTCGAACCGGATCGTGGCCGCCTACGGCGCGTCGGCCAAGCCCTCGGTTCCCGACGCCGTCGCCATGCTCCGCGAGGAGGCCGCGGGCGGTGCCGGCGCGGGGGAATCGGCCGGGGCTGTGGATCTCGGCGGAAGGGTGGTCATCGCCTCGTACCTCCTGGCGCCGGGCTTCTTCCACGACCAGCTGGCCAAGGCCGGCGCGGACCTGGTCACGGCGCCGCTCCTGCCCTCGCCCGTCCTCGCCGACATCGCGCTCGAACGCTACGACGCCGCGCTGGAACGCTACGACGCCGCGCTCGCCGCGCCCCTCCAGACCCGGCCTGAGGCGCCGGCCGAAGCACAGGCAAAGGGCGTGTTCAAGGCTTTCCGGCGGTTCGTGACGAAATATTTCCCTAGGTGACTCCCCGTTTCTGACCCTTTGTGACGGCATTAGAGCCGCCCCTACAGTCGATGCATGACTGATACAGCTCTAGCCGGAGCGTCTACGGACGAGGCTGCCGCCGGCCGCCCCAAGCGCCCCTCCCGTCCCGCCGCGAAGCCGCACGGGCAGTGGAAGGTGGACGGCACCGCGCCACTGAACGCCAACGAAACGTGGAAGCAGGAAGACAACGGCCTCAACGTCCGTGAGCGTATCGAGTCCGTCTACGCCAAGCACGGTTTTGATTCCATCGACGGCACGGATCTGCACGGCCGTTTCCGCTGGTGGGGGCTCTACACCCAGCGCAAACCCGGGATCGACGGCGGCAAGACGGCCACGCTGGAGCCGCACGAACTCGAAGACAAGTACTTCATGCTCCGGGTCAGGATCGACGGCGGCGCACTCACCACCGAGCAGCTGCGCGTCATCGGCCAGATCTCCGTGGACTTCGCGCGCGACTCGGCCGATCTCACGGACCGCCAGAACATCCAGCTGCACTGGATCCGGGTAGAGGACATTCCCGAGATCTGGCGACGGCTTGAGGGCGTGGGGCTGTCCACCACGGAAGCCTGCGGTGACGTCCCCCGCGTGATCCTCGGCTCCCCGGTTGCGGGCATCGCCAAGGACGAGATCATCGATCCCACGCCTTTGATCCAGGAACTCGCCGAACGCTTCATCGGGGACCCGGAACTGGCCAACCTGCCGCGCAAATTCAAGACCGCCATCACCGGCCACCCCAGCCAGGACGTGGTGCACGAGATCAACGACGTCGCCCTGGTGGGCCTGGTCCACCCCGAACTCGGCATCGGCTACGACCTCTGGGTGGGCGGCGCACTCTCCACGAACCCCATGCTGGGCAAGCGCCTCGGCGCCTTTGTCCGGCCGGACCAGGCCGCCGACGTGTGGCTCGGCGTGACCAGCATCTTCCGCGACTACGGCTACCGGCGCATGCGCACGAAGGCCCGCCTGAAGTTCCTGCTGGCCGACTGGGGGCCGGAGAAGTTCCGGCAGATCCTCGAGGACGAATACCTCGGCTATAAACTCAGCGACGGTCCCGCCGCGCCCAAACCGTCCACGCCCGGCGACCACATCGGCGTGCACGAACAGAAGGACGGCAAGTTCTTCATCGGCGCCACCCCGCTTGCCGGACGCCTCTCCGGCGGCCAGCTCGTCAAGCTCGCGGACACCCTGGAAGCCCGCGGCTCCCAGCGCCTGCGCACCACCCCGCACCAGAAGCTCGTGGTCTTGGACGTCCCCAAGGACCAAGTGGAGCCCCTTGTGGCCGAGCTCGACGCCCTGGGCCTGTCCGCGCGGCCGTCCGTGTTCCGCCGCGGCACCATCGCCTGCACGGGCATCGAGTTCTGCAAGCTGGCCATCGTGGAAACGAAGGTGACGGCGGCGACTGCGGTTGCCGAGCTGGAGCGCCGCCTGGCCGACCTCGTCGAGAGCAAGCAGCTGCCCCAGGCGCTGTCCCTGCACATCAACGGCTGCCCCAACTCGTGCGCCCGGATCCAGACGGCGGACATCGGACTCAAGGGCATGATGCTGCCCACGCCCGACGGCGATCCCACCCCCGGGTTCCAGGTCCACCTCGGCGGCGGGCTGGCGTCCGACAGCCGCGAGGAGGCGGGCCTCGGCCGCACCGTCCGCGGCCTCAAGGTCTACGTCGAGGACCTCCCCGACTACGTGGAGCGTGTGGTCCGGAAGTTCGTCGCCGACCACGCCGAGGGCCAGACCTTCGCCGAGTGGGCTCACGCTGCTGAAGAAGGAGACCTGCAATGACGGCTGCGCTCCGCACGCATGACGAGCTGAAGGCCCTCGCCGAGGCCGGCGCCGCCGAGCTCGGCTGGGACGCCCCGGCCCGCGATGTCATCGCCTGGGTGACCCGGAATTTCGAGCTGCCCGCGGTCGCCGTCGCCTGCTCCATGGCCGACGCCGTCCTGCCGGCGCTCGTCGCGGACCAGCTCCCCGGCGTCGACGTCCTGTTCCTCGAAACCGGCTACCACTTCCCGGAGACGTACGCGACGCGCGACGAGGTTGCGGCCAACCTGCACGTCAACGTCGTGGACGTCCTGCCGGAGAACACCGTGGAGCAGCAGGACCGGCTCCTGGGCAAGGACCTCTTCGCCCGCGACCCCGCCCAGTGTTGCGCCCTGCGCAAGGTGGCGCCCCTGCGCCGCACCCTCGCCGGCTACGAGCTCTGGTTCACCGGAGTCCGCCGCGACGAGGCCCCCACCCGCACCAACACCCCGCTGGTCACCTGGGACGAGGCCAACGGCCTGGTCAAGGTCAACCCGGTGGCGGCATGGAGCTTCGACCAGCTGGTGCAGTACTCCGACGACAACCTCCTTCCCGTCAACCCGCTGCTTTCACAGGGCTACCCGTCCATTGGCTGCCAGCCCTGCACCCGCAAGGTGGCGCCGGGCGATGACCCCCGCGCGGGCCGCTGGGCAGGAACCGACAAGACAGAATGCGGACTACACGTATGAGCAACTTCCCTTCCGTGGCCGTCGACCCCGATGCCGCCCCCATCACCAACGAGGACCTGGAGCAGTCTGTGCAGGACAACGACGCTGCTGAGACGCCGATTGCCGCCCCGGGAGTGGCATCGGGCCTGTCGGAGCCGCGCGCTGGGCTGATCGAAGATCAGCCGCGCGGCGCAGGGGCGGGGGCGGCAATCGGCGTCGCAGCCCCGGGCCGCCTTTCCAGCCTCGACACGCTCGAGTCCGAGGCCATCCACATCATCCGCGAGGTGGTTGCCGAGTTCGAGAAGCCGGCGCTGCTGTTTTCCGGCGGCAAGGACTCCGTGGTGATGCTGCACCTGGCCACCAAGGCTTTCTGGCCCGGCAAGGTGCCCTTCCCGGTGCTGCACGTGGACACCGGGCACAACTTCCCCGAGGTCATCGAGTTTCGCGACCGGACCGTGGAGCGGCTGGGCCTCAAGCTCGTCGTCGGGTCCGTCCAGGACTTCATCGATTCCGGCGAGCTGGCCGAGCGTGCCGACGGCACCCGCAATCCGCTGCAGACCGTCCCGCTGCTGGATGCGATCCAGCGCAACAAGTTCGACGCCGTCTTTGGCGGCGGCCGCCGGGACGAGGACAAGGCCCGGGCCAAGGAGCGCATCCTGAGCCTGCGCGACGAATTCGGCCAGTGGGATCCGCGCAACCAGCGCCCCGAGCTGTGGAACCTGTACAACGGCCGGCACACCGTGGGCCAGCACGTCCGGGCGTTCCCGATCAGCAACTGGACCGAACTGGATGTGTGGCGCTACATCGAACGCGAAGGCATCGAGCTGCCGGGCCTGTACTACGCCCACGAGCGCGAGGTCTTCGCCCGCGACGGCATGTGGCGCGCCGTCGGCGAGGTCTCCCGGCCGCGCGAGAACGAACCGGTCATCAGCAAGACGGTCCGGTACCGGACCGTCGGCGACATGTCCTGCACCGGCGCCGTCGAATCGGCCGCCGCCACCGTGCGTGACGTGGTCATTGAGGTTGCCGCCTCCACCATCACCGAACGTGGCGCCACGCGGGCCGATGACCGCATCTCCGAGGCCGCCATGGAAGACCGCAAGAAGGACGGCTATTTCTAATGAGCACGGACACTTTCCTCCCGGCCCCTGACCTCGTTGCCGCGGCGCTGCCCACGACGCTGTTCCGCTTCGCCACCGCGGGCTCCGTCGACGACGGCAAGTCCACCCTCGTGGGCCGGCTCCTGCACGACTCGAAGGCGATCCTCGCCGACCAGCTCGACGCCGTCGCCCGCACCTCCGCGGACCGCGGCTTCGGCGGGGCCGGGGCTACCGGCACGCAAGCGATCGACCTCGCCCTGCTGACCGACGGACTGCGTGCCGAACGCGAGCAGGGCATCACCATCGACGTCGCCTACCGCTACTTCGCCACTGACCGCCGCAGCTTCATTCTCGCGGACTGCCCCGGGCACGTGCAGTACACCAAGAACACGGTGACCGGCGCGTCCACTGCGGATGCCGTCGTCGTGCTCATCGACGCGCGCAAGGGAGTCCTGGAGCAGACCCGCCGGCACTTGTCCGTGCTGCAGCTGCTGCGCGTGGCGCACGTGATCGTCGCCGTGAACAAGATCGACCTCGTGGACTTCAGCGAGGACGTGTTCCGTGACATCGAGGCCGACGTCCAGAAGGTCGGGCGCGAGCTCGGGTTGGGATCCGACGGGGTTGCCGACCTCCTGGTCATCCCCGTTTCCGCGCTCGACGGCGACAACGTCGTGGACCGCTCGGACCGCACGCCCTGGTACGCCGGCCCGGCCCTGCTCGAAGTCCTCGAGTCGCTGCCGGCCGCCGACGAGCTCGAGAGCCACCTGGAAAGCTTCCGGTTCCCCGTCCAGCTGGTGGTCCGGCCGCAGGGCGCCCTGGCCCCGGACGCTCTCGCCGGCGGCCTCGACGTGGGGGCGTACCGCGACTACCGGGCCTACGCCGGCCAGATCACCGAGGGTTCGGTGAAGCTGGGGGACCAGGTCAGCGTCCTCACCCCGGGCCAGGCGCCGCGCACCACCACCGTCATCGGGATCGACTTCGCGGGCCGCGAGCTCGCCGAGGCTGCCGCCCCGCAGTCCGTGGCGCTGCGCCTGGCGGACGAGTTCGACGTCGCCCGCGGCGACACAATCGCGGCCGCCGGCACCGTCCGCGAGGCCTCCGCCGACCTCTACGCCGCCCTGTGCTGGCTCTCGCCGAAGCCGCTCCGCGAGGGCGCCAAGGTGCTGGTCAAACACGGCACCCGCACCGTCCAGGCCCTGGTCCGGAACGTGACGGGCAAGCTGGATCTCGCCAGCTTCCAGCTCGAACCGACCACCACCCTGGAGCTCAACGACATCGGGCATGCGCAACTCCGGCTCGCCGCCCCGCTCCCGCTGGAGAACTACCTGCACCACCGCCGCACGGGGGCGTTCCTGGTGATCGACCCGCTCGACGGCAACACCCTCGCCGCGGGCCTGGTCAACGACCACCCGGGCGACCACGAGGACGAGCGCTACTCGATCTAGGCTGCTCGAACTGGCTGCAGGCACCCGGCTGCTCGGGAGTCGCCGGAAACGCTCGGGGTCGCCGTAAAGTAACGGCGACCTCGAGCGTTTCCCGCGATCTCGCCGCTTTGACCCTTGCCACCCGGCCGGCGGACCATGATCATCGTCATGGAGGGGTGCCGTGGAAGTCATCAACAGTCGGCTCGTCAGCTGGGCGTCGATTCTGGATGACAAGACCCGCGAGCAGGCCCTTGCCACGGCTCAGCTGCCTATCATCTACCCGCATCTGGCACTGATGCCGGATGCCCACCTGGGCCTGGGCGCCACAGTGGGCTCCGTCATCCCCACTCTGGGTGCTGTAATCCCGGCCGCCGTGGGAGTCGACATCGGCTGCGGCATGATTGCCGTCCGTACGCAGTACGCCCTCAAAGACTTGCCCAAGGACCGGAAACGCCTGCGCGAGGGTATCGAGCACGCCATTCCCCTGTCCTCCGGGAAGTGCAACCGCAGGATCACCGCCACCGCCGAACCGCGGCTGGCTGAGCTGCGGCAAATGGCGGCGACGGCGGGCTTCGAGCCCGCTCAGTACGCCGCGAACTGGAAGCTGCAGCTGGGATCCCTGGGATCGGGCAACCACTTCATCGAGGTGTGCGCGGACGAGACCGACGCCGTCTGGCTGTTCCTGCACTCAGGCTCCCGCGGCGTGGGCAACAACATCGCGCAACGGCACATCGGGCAGGCCCGGAGCGGGGACCGGATGAGGACCGCCGACCTGCCAAATCCTGCCCTGGCCTACCTTGAGGAGGGCACTCCCGAATTCGAGCGCTACATCAGGGAACTTCATTGGGCCCAGCACTTCGCACTGCTGAATCGTGAGGAGATGATGGACCGGGTAGTCCGGCAGTTTGAATCATGGGCAGGAGGACGTGTCCGGGAGACCGAACGGATCAACTGCCACCACAACTTCACCGCGCAGGAGAAGCACTACGGCAAATCCGTCTGGGTCTCGCGCAAGGGGGCGATCCGGGCCGAAGCGGGGGACGCCGGGCTCATTCCCGGCTCCATGGGAACGGCGTCCTACGTCGTTGTCGGGCTGGGGAACCCGGTGTCCCTGAACTCATCGCCGCACGGCGCCGGGAGGGCATACTCGAGGACCGCCGCGAAGAGAATGTTTTCGCTGGCCGAGCTCAAGACCGCCATGCAGGGCATCGAATTCCGTCCCAGCGAAGCGTTCATAGACGAGATCCCGGCGGCGTACAAGCCCATCGACCAGGTGATGCGCGACTCCGCCGATCTCGTCAAGATACGGCACAAGCTGCGGCAGCTCGTCAACGTCAAAGGCAATTGATGAACTCAGGGGCCCGGATGGCGGTCCCGGCTGCCCGGGCCGAATGTGACGTTCCGTGAACCCCTGTGACCCCCGGTTTCCGGACCGTTGAACCTCGTTCATGACACTCCCTATGGTGAATCCATGACAACCACTGAACGCCTCTCCGTCCGCTTCCGGCGGACCTTCCTGGGGCGGCGATGTCGCCGGCGCTGACCACCCGCCCGGCCAATCCGTCTTTCCCAGAACAGGACTTCACGCATGTCATCCACACCTCGAAACACCAGTAGCCAGAACCCCGAAAACCCCGTGCCCGGCCAGCAGCCGGGCACTAAGCAGGGCACCACGCCCGGCACCACCAGGATCGTCGCTGGCGAGACCGGCAAACCCAGGCGCCGGCGCACCCTCGAGATCGCCCTGGCCGCGGGGCTTGTGCTCCTGATCGGCGCCGGCGCGGCCGTGGCCTCCACGCTGTCCCGAGGCCAGGAAACCGCCCCGGCGGCAGCCTCAGACAGCGGGCCGGCCAGCGAGCTCAGGCTCGGCTACTTCGGCAATATCACCCACGCACCGGCCCTGGTCGGCGTCAGCAAGGGGTTCCTCGCCAAGGACCTCGGCGCCACCAAGCTCAGCACGCAGGTCTTCAACGCCGGCCCTGCCGCGATCGAGGCCCTGAACGCCGGCGCCATTGACGCCACCTACATCGGCCCCAGCCCGGCCATCAACTCCTACGTCAAGAGCAACGGCCAGTCCATCAGCATCATCGCCGGCGCCGCGTCCGGCGGGGCCCAGCTGGTGGTCCGGCCCGGGATCAACTCGGCGGCCGACCTCAAAGGCAAGACTCTCGCGTCGCCCCAGCTTGGCGGCACCCAGGACGTGGCCCTGCGGGCATGGCTCGGCAAGCAGGGATTCAAGACCTCCACGGACGGCGGCGGCGACGTCGCGATCAACCCCACGGAGAACGCCCAGACCCTGAAACTGTTCCAGGACGGCAAGCTCGACGGCGCGTGGCTGCCGGAGCCCTGGGCCTCCCGCCTGGTCCTGCAGGCCGGCGCGAAGGTCCTGGTGGACGAGAAGGATCTCTGGGACAAAGGCGCGTTCGTCACCACGGTCCTGATTGTGAACAAGAAGTTCGCGGCCGAGCACCCCGCCACGGTGCAGGCGCTCCTGAAGGGCCACACCGAATCCGTGGACTGGCTCAACGCGGCCCCGGCGGCGGAGAAGGCCACCGTCCTCAATGACGCACTCAAGGCAGCGTCCGGCAAGGCTCTGCCGGCCGGCGTGATCGCCCGCTCCCTGAAGAACATCACCTTCACGGTGGACCCACTCGCCGGGACATACAAGAAGCTGCTCCAGGACGGGGTCGACGCCGGCACCACCAAGCAGGCCGATATCAACGGCATCTTCGACCTCACGGCCCTCAACAGGGTCCTGGGCGAGAGTTCGGCCGGCACGAAAATCTCCGCCCAAGGGCTCGGCAAGGACTAGCCCCCTCGCCTCCGGCTGTGAGCCAGCCGCCAGATATCCGCCACAACAGTAAGGACCTGACCATGCCAGTCGTACTGGAAAACCTGGGCAAGCGCTTCGGCGACGGCGCCCCGGTGCTGGACGACGTCAACGCCACCATCGAGCAGGGCGAGTTCGTCGCCTTGCTCGGTGCGTCCGGCTGCGGCAAGTCCACGCTGCTGAACATCATGGCGGGACTGGAAGCCCCGACGTCGGGCGCCCTCGAGGTGCCCAGCGACGGCGCCGCCTTCATGTTCCAGGACTCGGCCCTGTTCCCGTGGCTGACGGCCCGGGAAAACATCGAGCTGGCCCTGAAACTGCGTGGCGTCGGGAAAGCCGACCGCCGGGTCCGGGCGGGAGAGCTGCTGGAGCTGGTCCACCTGGGCGGCGCGGGGGACAAGCGGCCGCACGAACTGTCCGGCGGGATGCGCCAGCGCGTGGCCCTGGCCCGTTCCCTGGCCCAGGACCGGCAGCTGCTGCTGATGGACGAGCCTTTCGCGGCGCTGGACGCCATCACACGCGACCTCCTCCACGATGAGCTCGAACGCATCTGGAAGGAAACCGGCCGGACCATCGTCTTCGTCACCCACAACGTCCGCGAGGCCGTCAGGCTCGGCCAGCGCGTGCTGCTCCTGTCCTCCCGGCCGGGCCGCGTGGTGCAGGAATGGCACGTCAGCGAGGAGCACCGCACCGACGCCGGCCTGGCCGGCCAGCTCACCGGCGAAATCACCGCCCGGCTACGCGAGGAGATCCGCCGCCATGCTCAGTAACCAACTCCCCGTGGCGGACGCCGAAGCCGCTGCGGAAGCTCCGGCCGAAACCCGCAAGGTCCACGCCGCCCTGACCCGTTCCTCGACCGGCAAGGAGGACCTGCGCGAGCTCGAGGCGGGCCTCGATTCACTGCAGTCCGACTCCATCCGCAAGTCCCGCATCGACTGGAGCCGGATCCTGCTGCCGCTGGCGGCGCTCGCGGTGCTGGTCATCCTCTGGCAGCTGTACGTGTCGCTGGGCTTCAAACGGCGGGACCTCGTACCCGGCCCCCTCGATGTCATCGGCCAGGTCGGAACCCTGTGGGGCGAGGGCAAGCTGCAGGAGGCCGTCTGGACCTCGCTGCAGCGCGGCGTCGTGGGCTTCCTGATCAGCGTGGTCGTCGCGACTCCGGTGGGCCTCCTGCTGGCGCAGGTGGCCCCGCTCAGACGCGCGTTCGGCCCGCTCATCTCCGGGCTGCAGGTCCTTCCGTCCGTGGCATGGGTGCCCGCGGCCATCCTCTGGTTCGGCCTCACGGACGCAACGGTCTATTTCGTGGTGTTCATGGGTGCCATCCCGTCGATCATCAACGGCCTGATCTCCGGCGTGGACCAGATTCCGCCGCAGTACCGCAGCGTCGGGAAGGTCCTTGGCGCGTCCCGGCTCCAGCTTGCCCTGCAGATCATCCTGCCGGCCGCGCTGCCCGGGTACCTGGGCGGCCTCAAACAGGGGTGGGCGTTCTCCTGGCGCTCGCTGATGGCCGCGGAAATCATCGCCGTCGGCGGCACGATCGGCTTCGGCCTGGGCTCCATGCTGAACCAGGGCCGCGACCTCTCGGACATGACCATCGCGATGTCCGCGATCCTGCTGATCCTTGCCGTTGGCATCCTGATCGAACTGCTCGTCTTCGCCCCGATCGAAAAGCGGCTCCTCCGCCGCCGGGGCCTGCTGGCCGGGAGCACTCGCTAAAGCACCCCTCCCAAGCACCCCCTCCAAAGCAACGCGGGGTCACTTACGGCCCATAAACTCCGGGTTTATGGGCCGTAAGTGACCCCGCGTTGCGTTTGTTGCTACGCCTTGTCCGGATCCCGGGACGGGCCTACACTCGCGGCTATAGGCCGGATTCCGGCCGATCCATCCGATTCTGAGGAGACAGCCGTGGCGCCAAAATTCGGAGTGCTTGCACTGGTCGAAGCCAAGCCGGGGAAGGAACAGGACGTTTGGGACTTCCTCAACGGCGGCCGCGACATCGTCCTGGCCGAGCCGGGCACGCGGACCTGGTACGCCTTTAGGGTCAACGACAACACCTTCGGCATCTTCGACACCTTCGATACCGAGGAGGACCGGCAGGCCCATCTGGGCGGTGCCATCCCCGCCGCCCTTGGCGAACACGGTCCCGCCATGCTCGCCAAGGACCCCGACATCAAACTCATCGAGCTCATTGCCGTGAAATAGGCCGTAGGGCTGCCGAGCCGACGGGTCCCCCGGCCCGCGGTGGCCCCTTCCGGCTGCCGGCGCTATGTGACGCGGCATTACCTTGCGTGAACTGGTGTTTCCCCACCGTTGTTCCGCTCTGTGACGCCGCCCTATCGTCGATGCATGGCAATTCAGGACATTTACCCCACGGCGCTGCGCCTCCTCGGCCGTCCCGTGCTGGTGGTAGGCGGGGGTCCCGTGGCCGCGCGGCGCGCCAAGGGACTGCTCGACGCCGGAGCCCTCGTCACGGTTGTGGCCCCGGCTGCCTGCCCGGCGCTCTCCCGCCTCGCCGACGCCGGCCTCCTGGCCTGGGAGCCGCGGCCCTACCGCCCGTCCGACGTCGGCGCCGTCTGGTTCGTCCAGACTGCCACGGGCGACGCCGCCGTCGACGCGCAGGTCTCGGCCGACGCCGAGGCGCAGCGCATCTGGTGCGTCAACGCCTCCGACCACGAAGCGTCCGCCGCCTGGACGCCAGCCGTCGCCGTGGTGGACGACGTCAAGATCGCCGTCAACGCCGGGGGAGACCCGCGCCGCGCCATGGCCCTGCGCGACGCCGTCGCCACGGCTCTGGAAACCGGAGACCTGCCGCTGCGCCGGCACCGTCTTTCGGGCACCGGCGCAACCACCGGAGCAGGTTCCGTTGCCCTCGTGGGCGGCGGACCGGGAGACAGCGGACTCATCACCGTCCGCGGCCGCCGGCTCCTGGGCCAGGCCGACGTCGTGGTGGCGGACCGCCTCGGCCCCCGCGAGCTCCTGGCCGAATTGGCCCCCGACGTCCGGGTGATCGAGGTCGGCAAGACCCCGGGCCACCACCCGGTGCCGCAGGCCGAGATCAATGCCATCCTCGTCGCTGAAGCCCGACAGGGCCACCGCGTGGTCCGGCTCAAGGGCGGTGACCCGTACGTCCTGGGCCGCGGCGGCGAGGAGGCCGAATTCTGCCGGCAGAACGACGTCGACGTCGAAGTGGTCCCCGGTGTCACCTCCGCGATCTCCGTCCCCGCCGCCGCAGGTATCCCCGTCACGCACCGCGGACTGGCCAAGGGCTTCAGCGTGGTCACCGGCCACGAGGAGCTCTCCGAGGTCCCGGCCCGCGCCGACCACACCGTGATCCTGCTCATGGGCGTGGGTCAGCTGCGCGAATCCGCGGCCTCCCTGGCGCACGCCGGTTTGCCAGCAGGCACGCCGGTTGGCATCGTAGAGAATGGATACCTGCCGGACCAGCGGGTGACCATCGGGACGCTCGGGACCATCGCGGACCAGGCCGAGGCCGCAGGTGTTGCGAACCCGGCCGTGATCGTGATCGGCGACGTCGTCCGGGTCAGCCCGTTCGCGCCCGCGCATTTCAAGGTCGCGGACTACAGCACCACCACCCCGAACGCCCCGCGCACCACCAAGACCCGCGTACTGACCCCCTAACACCCGTCGATTGCTCCACAACTGCCGTTATCAAGCCTCAAGAGGGCGGTCATGGAGCAACGGATGCAGAAGAACAAAGGAACACAGCCGTGTCAACGAACACCCCTGTAGGAACCGCCGCCCGCCCGCTGCGCGTCGCCGTCGTCGGTTCCGGCCCCGCCGGCGTCTACGCCGCGGACATCCTGACCAAGAGCGAGGCCGTCAAGAGCGGTGAACTCACCGTCAGCATCGACCTCTTCGACCGCTACCCGGCACCCTACGGCCTGATCCGCTACGGCGTGGCCCCCGACCACCCCCGCATCAAGGGCATCGTCAACGCCCTGCACAAGGTCCTGGACCGCGGCGACATCCGCTTCTTCGGCAACGTGGACTACGGCACGGACCTGTCCATCGACGATCTCCGCACGCATTACGACGCCGTCATCTTTGCCACCGGCGCCATCAAGGACGCGGACCTGAACATCCCCGGCATCGAGCTCGAGGGCTCGTACGGCGGCGCGGACTTCGTCTCCTGGTACGACGGGCACCCCGATGTGTCCCGCGACTGGCCGCTGGAGGCCAAGGAAATCGCGGTCATCGGCAACGGCAACGTGGCCCTGGACGTGGCCCGCATGCTCTCCAAGCACGCCGACGACCTCCTCGTCTCGGAAATCCCGGACAACGTCTACGCCGGGCTGAAGTCCTCGCCCGTCACAGACGTCCACGTGTTCGGCCGCCGCGGCCCGGCCCAGGTGAAGTTCACGCCGCTGGAGCTGCGCGAACTGTCCCACTCCAAGGACGTCGACATCATCCTCTATGCCGAGGACTTCGAGTTCGACGCCGAGTCCGACCGGCAGATCCAGAGCAACAACCAGACCAAGACCATGGTGGGCACGCTCACCAACTGGATTGCCGAACAGCCGGAAGACCTTTCCGAGCTCAAGGCTTCCCGCCGCCTGCACCTGCACTTCCTGCACAGCCCGGTCGAGATCTACGACGGCGCCGAGGCTCCCGGACGCGTCGCCGGGATCAAGTTCGAGCGCACCGAACTGGATGGCACCGGCAACGCCCGCGGCACCGGCGAGTTTGTCGACTACCCGGTCCAGGCCGTGTACCGCGCCATCGGCTACTTCGGCTCGGCGCTGCCCGAGGTAGAGTTCGACCACAGCAAGGGTGTTGTGCCGAACGACGGCGGCCGCGTTCTGGACGCCGCCGGCACCCACGTGCCGGGAATCTACGCGACCGGCTGGATCAAGCGCGGACCGGTGGGTCTGATCGGCCACACCAAGGGCGACGCCCTGGAAACCGTGACCTACCTCCTCGAGGACCGCGAAAACCTGCCGCTGGCCGCGGCGCCCGCCCCGGAGGCGATCGTCGAACTCCTGGCCGGCCGCGGCATCCAGTACACGAGCTGGGAAGGCTGGCTGGCGCTCGACGCCCACGAACGTGGCCTCGGCGAGACGGCGACGGCTGCCGGCGCCTCGCACGGCGTCGAGGTCGCCCGTGAGCGCATCAAGGTGGTCCCGCGCGAGGAGATGGTGGAGATCTCCCGCGGCGGAGTGGCCGCGGAGGTCTAGCCCCCGCCCACAGCACAACCCGCACAGCACAGCCCAACGCGGGGTCACTTCGCGCCCATCCCGGACGGGAACATGGGCGCGAAGTGACCCCGCGTTGTTTGCTGACGTGGCAAGACGGGCGGTAGTCAGTAGGCTTACCGTTATGGATGAGCACGTTTCGCGCAGGGGGCCCCAGTGAGGCTCCGTCACAGCAACGCGTCCGGCCGCGGGTACCGCCGGGTCCCCGCCGGGACCGGCTTTAGCTACCGGGACCTCGACGGGGCCACGCTGCCGCCCGGTCCGGTGCGCGAGCGGCTGGAGCGCATCGGTATTCCGCCGGCCTGGTCGGATGTCTGGATAGCCCCGTACGAGAACGGGCATATCCAGGCGACGGGGCTGGATGCAGTCGGCCGCCGGCAGTACATCTACCATCCGGGATGGCGGGAGAAGAAGGACCGGCTCAAGTTCGACCGGGCCCTGCAGTTGGCCGAAACGCTCCCCACGGCGCGCCGCCGCGTGACCATGGACCTGCGCTCCGAGGGGCTCACCCGGGAGCGGGTGCTGGCGGCCGCGTTCCGGATGCTGGACAGCGGCTCGCTCAGGGTGGGCTCCGAGCGCTACACCAACGAGAACGGCAGTCACGGCCTGGCCACGCTGTTGTGCGCCCACGTCAGGGTGCGCAAGGACGAGCTCCGGCTCAGTTTCCCCGCCAAGAGCGGCAAAACCTGGGAGTCACGGATCGACGACGCCGACCTCGTCGCCGTCGTGCGCCAGCTCAAGCGACGCGGCGGAAACGGCCGCCTGCTGGCCTACAAGGAGGGCAGGCACTGGCATCCGGTGTCCAGCGCGGACATCAACGAGTACGTCAAAGAGCGCACGGGGGAGGACTTCACTGCCAAGGACTTCCGCACCCTTCGGGGAACGGTGGCGGCCGCCGTCAGCCTGGCCCGGAGCGGGCCGCAGGCCAAGGTGGCCGGCCGCAAACGTGCCGTGAGCCGGGCCATGGTCGATGCGTCCGCGGTGCTGGGCAATACGCCGTCGATCGCCCGCAAGAGCTACGTGGACCCCCGGCTGCTTGACCATTTCGCAGCCGCGGAGACCATTGACCCCAAGCGGCTGGATTCCGCCGAATCCGAGGTCCGGGCCCTGCTCTACCAGGAAGGTGACGTGGTCCCGCTGCCGGCCAAGGCCCTGCCAGCGAAGAACCGTCCGGCCTAGGCCGCTGCGGAGCTGGCTTTCAGAACTGCGCGTTGATGAACCCGATCATGATCGCCGTCCACCAGCACAGCTGCGAAATCAGCAGGCACGACATCATGTGCGCCCTCTGGCCGACGGTGAGGTCCGTGAACGAGGAATCGGACGGCAGCCGGGCCAGCCGCCGCATGAGCGGGATGAGCAGGATCCCGTTGAGGCTGAGCACGAGGACGGCGGCGAGCTTGACGTCGGTCATAGGGTTGGTCAGGTGCGGGTTCAGGAACACGCCGGTGGCCAGCATGCCGGCCAGGCCGCCCCAGATCAGCGGCGTGGCCGCCCCGTCGAGCCGGATGATTTCGCTCAGTTCGCGTCTGCCGATGAGCCACAGGAAGCCGTGCCAGTCCACCAGGATGATGGCGCCGAAGGCCACCACGAGGAAGAGCACGTGCAGCACAACGGCGATGTTGTAGGCAAAGGTGTCGACGTGCACTGCCGTGGACATCGTGACCGACAGCAGCCAGGCTACGGCGGCCGCTGCGCACAGGACGGCGACGAGGCGCCTTGTGGACCGCTCGGACTCACGGTGCCGTCTGATCGTGCGCCTGCTGACCGGAACGTAACTCATGGCATACCTCTGCGAGACCTGCCGCCGGCGGCCGTCCCAGCTGGGCCCGAGGGGTAGCACCACGATAGTCCCGCTGGCGGCCTCCAACAAGGAACCCGCTACCTCGACGTTGAGTTACATCCGTCCGAAGCGGGCGCGCACCAGCGCGAATCCGCCGTAGGCGATAAATCCCGCCCCGATCGCCAGGAGCAGGTAAGGGCCGAAGGGATGGTCCCGGAGCGCCTTGAGGCTGCCGTCCAAGCCGGTGGACGAGTCGGGATCATTGGTTGCCGCGGCGACCACGAACAACAGCCCCGTCAGGATCAGCGCCAGCCCTTTCGCCACGTGGCCCGCGACTCCGAGGGCGCTGATCAGCTTGCCGCGACGGGTCCCCTCGAACCGGTGCAGTTCCTCTTTGAACTTCTTTCCGAGGCCTTTGACGATGAAGTACACGCCGATCCCCATGATGGTCAGGCCGAGACCGATCAGGACCGGTGTGCCGAAGGGGCTGCGGATGACCGTGGCACTGAAGTCCCGGGTCGAATCGCCTGAGTCGCCGGGCTGGCCAAGAGCGAAGCCGACGAAGCTCAGCCCGACGCTGCCATAGGCAATCGCGAGGAAGCCCGAGGAGACGAGTTTGCCCAGCCGCTCACCCCGCGGCAGGTGGCGGGCCCGCAGGGTCGCTTCGCTCAGCTGCCAGAGCGCAAGCCCCGCGCACCCGACGCAGGCCGCCCACATCACGGCCGGACCCCAGGGGTTGGCATCGAGTTGTTCAATGGCGCCGGAGGGTTCGGCCTGCCCGGGGGCACCCAGGACCAGGGCGACGGCGATCGCCCCGATGATCACATGCAGCAGCGCCATCACGGCGAATCCGGAACGCGCGACGACGTCGAGTACGGGGCTGTCCGACGCTGCCTCGGCGGCGTCGGCGGCGTCGCCTAAAAGGGCTTCCATTCCGGACTCTTCATGTGTCATGACGGTGCTGCTGAACCATATCTGCTCCGGTGAATCGGCGTCCTGCCCCCGCGCCGATTCTACCCCGGGGCAAAACGGCAGCCGGGACTATCAAGCTGGTGCTAAGTATGCTTACCATAGCCGGGACAGGACCGCGCTCGCGGACCTCCGGCACGTGGCAGTCCCGCTGCCGCCGCGATTTTCGGATTCGAAGACAGACGATAGGAAGCTCAACATGGCAGGAAATCTTGTTGCCCGATCCATTCACGACCTGACGGCAGCCGCCTGGTTCGGCGGTTCGCTGATGGGCGCCATTGGGCTCAACGGCGCCGTGGCGGAAGCCAAGGACCCGGCGGAACGGACCCGGTTGTCGAGCCTGGGGTGGAAGAAGTGGGCGCCGTACCAGGCCGCGGCGTTCGGTGCGCATTTCCTTTCGGGACTCGCCATCATCCGGGAGAACCAGGGCCGGATGGCCAAGCAGGACGGCGTCGCGCGCCTGAGCGTCTACAAGTCCGTGGTCACCCTCGCCGGCGCGGCCGTGACCCTGTACGCGGGCCTGCAGGGAGCCAAGGTCGAGAAACTGGCCGCCGAAGGAGCCAAGGGCGCCACGGAGCCCAAGCCCGGCGCCTCGGAGGAGCTCCGGGCCGCGCAGCAGCAGCTGAAGGTCCTGCAGTGGGCCATTCCCGTGTTCGCGGGCTGGGTAATTGTTCTCGGCGCCAAGCACGGCGAAATGCAGCGCCCCAAGAACGTCCTGAAGGGCCTCGTTCACTAGGACCGGCCCGGCGGGAGTCTCAAACCGCCGGGAGCCTCAAACTGCCGGGGCCGGAACGCGACGTTCCGGCCCCGGCGGCTGCCGACGCGGTCACGCAGGAACGGGCGGCACCAGGGCTTTGGCCTGATCCTTCGGGTGCCTGGCCCGGAGGATCAGCTTGAACAGTTCGCCAAGGAGCAGCAGCAGCACGGCCGGCACGAGGCAGTTCACCCACTGCGCACCGGTGAGCGGGACGGTGCCGAACAGGTCCTGGAGCACCCGGATCTGGGTGATCAGCATCGAGCCCACGACGGCCCAGGCGAAGGCCCAGAGCAGCTTCGGGTTGGACACCGTGGAGGGTCCGAAAGCGCTCTCCTCGGGGAAACGCAGGTTCAGTGCGACGGTGATGTTCATCAGCCCCAGGCCGACAATTGCCATGCTCTGGCCAATCTCGAGCGAGCCGTACGTGGTCTTGCCGATCTGCACGAGCACCAGGGTCGCGGCCGCCATGAACAGCCCGACGACGAACAGCCGGATCATCATCGACCGGACGATGATCTGTTCATTGAATGGCCGCGGCTTGCGGTCCATGATGCCCGGCGTTGCCAGGTCCAGGCCCATGACCGCGCCGATCGGGGCGACAATCGCCATATGGATCCACAACACCTGCGCCGGACTGAGCAGCGCTGTTCCGGCGATCGCGAACGCTGAGGACCCGATGAAGGCCAGAATGAACATGAACAGGTTGGCGACCTGGATCCGGATGAACTTCTGCAGGTTGTCATAGACCAGCCGGCCCTGCTCGACCGCCGTCACGATGGTGGCGAAGTTGTCGTCGGCCAGAATCATCTTGGCGGCCCCCTTGGCGACGTCGGTGCCGGTGATGCCCATCGCGATCCCGATGTCTGCCGCGGCGATGGCGGGGGCATCGTTGACGCCGTCACCGGTCATCGCGACAACGTGGCCCTTGCGCTTGAGCACCTGCACCAGCCGGACCTTGTGCTCGGGCGCCACGCGGGCGATCACGCCGATCCCGTCCACCTGGCTGTCGGCCTCGGAGTCGGACATCGCGGCGAACTCGGCGCCGGTGACCGCCCGTCCCCGGATGCCAAGCTCGTCGGCGATCGCCGCCGCGGTGACGGCATGGTCGCCGGTGATCATCCGGACCCGGATGCCGGCGTGTTTCGCCTTGGCAATAGCGGCCACCGCCTCGGCACGCGGCGGGTCCACCTCGCCGATCAGCGCCGAAATCTCCAGGTCCTGCATCAGCGCCATGAGGTCGCCCGAGGGCTGGAACGTCGCGGGGTCAAACTCGCGCTGCGCCAGGGCGAGCACCCGCCTGCCTTGGCTGGCGATGCGATCGTTGGCGTCCAGCACTTTCCCCCGCATTTCCTCGGTCAGGGGCTCGGCGCGGCCGCCTGGCATCCGCGCCGACGAGGACCGCTCGAGGACGACGTCGGGCGCTCCCTTGACGTAAGCCCGGATCACGGGCCTGCCGTCGGCGCCCGGCATCCGGTGGAAGGTGGCCATGAACTTGTAGTCGGAGTCAAAGGGGACGGAGGCCACCCGCGGATGGTTCCGGCGGAACTCCGTGACGTCCACGCCGCCCTTCTGCGCGAGCACGTACAGCGCGGCCTCGGTGGGGTCCCCGATGACGTCGCCGTCCTGGATGTCCGAGTCGTTGCACAGGGCGCAGGGGAACATCACGTAGTCCAAGTCGCGTTCGGCGTCGCCGGTGGTCCGTTTGACCTGGCCCTCGAAGCTGTATCCCTCCCCGCTCACGGTGTAGTGGTGCTGCACCGTCACGATTTCCCGTACCGTCATCTGGTTCAGGGTCAGGGTGCCGGTCTTGTCGGAGTTGATGGCGGACGTGGAGCCCAGCGTCTCAACCGCAGGCAGGACCTTCATGATTGCGTTCTTCTTGGCCATGTTGACCGAGCCGACGGACAGGATGGTCGTGACGACGGCCGGCAGCGCATCCGGGATGGAGCCAACCGCGAGCGCCACCCCGATCCCGAAGAGCACCGCGAAGGAGTCGCCCTGGGCCAGGCCCATCACGACGATCGCGACGAAGGCGAAGAGGGCCGCGATGATAATGAAGATGGTGAGCCGGTCGACCTGCTTCGTGAGCGGGGTCTTCTCCACTTTTTGCGCGGACAGCATGTTGGCGATATGGCCGACCTCGGACCCCATGCCCGTGGTGGTAACGAGGATCTCGCCGTGGCCCCGGGTCACGTTCGTGTTCATGAACGCCATGTTCACGCGGTCTCCGATGCCGACGTCGTGCCGGCTGATAGCTGCGGTGTCCTTCTCGACCGCAACGCTCTCGCCGGTGAGGGCGCCCTCCTCGATCTGGAGCGTCGCGGCCAGGATCACCCTGCCGTCGGCCGGGACGCGGTCGCCGGCGTCGACCATCACGATGTCGCCGGGCACGATTTGTTCGGCGGGGAGCTCGGCCATGACGCCGTCGCGGCGCACCTTGGCCATCGCCTTCATCATCTGCCCCAGGGAGGCGGCGGCTTCTTCGGCCTTGCCCTCCTGGTGATATCCCAGCCACGCGTTGAACAGCGTCAGCAGGGCAAGTCCGATCGCGGTCCCGTATTCCGCGATCAGCAGGCTGACCAGGGCCGCGACCACGAGCACGATCTGCATGTAGTCCCGGTAGTGCTTGAAAAACCGTTTCCAGACCGGCTCCTGCTTCGCGGCTGCCAGGGCGTTGGGGCCGTACTCCTGCAGCCGCTGCTGCGCCTCGCCCGTGCTCAAGCCGCGGGTCGGGTCCACCCTCAGCTCGGCCGCCACCTCGGCCGGGGCAAGCGCGTACCACGTCGCGTCCGCGTCGGTCGCGGCCAAGCCAGCCGCTGCGCCGGGATTGTCGCTCATGACTTTCTCCTCATCGCCGGGGGCGGTGTTCAGAACGGGGTCGGGATATGCCGCACGGCCAGGGTCGGCTCGCGGTAGTTGCCGGACTTCTGGCGCTTCGGCAGCTCGACGTCGAGCCCCGGGAACGGCTCGTAGGGAATCTGGCTGAGAAGATGGCTGATGATATTGAGCCGGCCACGCTTCTTGACGTCATTGTGCGCGACGTACCACGGTGCCCAGGCGGTGTCGGTCGCCTCGAACATGGCGTCCCTGGCCCGCGAGTAGTCGTACCACCGGCTGTAGGATTTCAGATCCATCGGCGACAACTTCCAGGTCTTGCGGGGATCATCCTTGCGGCTCTCGAGCCGCCGGGTCTGCTCGTCCGCGCTGACCTCGAGCCAGTACTTGAGCAGAATCATGCCGGAGTCCACCATCGCCTTCTCGACCATGGGGGTCATGTCGAGGAACCGCTGGGTCTGTTCCGGGGTGCAGAAGCCCATCACACGCTCGACGCCGGCGCGGTTGTACCAGCTGCGGTCAAAGATGACCACCTCGCCGGCCGACGGAAAATGCGCCATGTAGCGCTGGAGATACATCTGGGACTTCTCGCGCTCGGTCGGGGTGGGGAGGGCCACCACCCTGAACACCCGGGGGCTCACCCGCTCCACAATGCGCTTGATGGTGCCGCCCTTGCCTGCCGTATCGCGGCCCTCGAACACGATGCAGATCCTGGCGCCGGAGGACTTCACCCATTCCTGCAGGGCGACCAGCTCACCTTGCAGGACGGCCATCTCCGCTTCATATTCCTTGCGGCGCATCTTCTTCCCGGCCTGCTCGTCCTGACCGTCGGCGCTCTTGTTCTTTTTCTTCTTGCCCACCATCGACCTCCTCGCGGCGTACCTGCTGGGGCAGATCACAGCACTGCGACAACCGACGAGACTGTCATTCGATGAGACCGGCACATTCGTCCGGGGGACTGGGGCGGAAGTGCAGAAACCCAGATCGCGGGCACCCTCGTACAGCGTCCTACCAGTCTTAGTGTTGACCGGGGCCGGAATCCGGTCTACGGCACTAAGACCCTAATGAGGTGCCTGCTCAACGCGATGCCAGGGCGCTCCCGGAGCGGCGGCCCGCGGTGTCCGGAACAGCACGAGGACCCCCGGACGGAACAAGAGTTCCGTCCGGGGGCCCTCGGCCGGCCAGGCCCCGCTGCTGGGCGCAGGGGCGCAGGCTGAGACAGAGCATTGCCGGGCCACCTTGGGAAAACCCTAGGAGGCTATTCCCGCAGCCATTCCGCGCAGGAATTCAGGTTCCGGGTGACGCTCTCGACGGCGGCCGCCTCGTCATGGGCGGCGATCGCCGCCACGAGTTCGTCGTGGCCCTCAAGCGGCAGGCCGTTGAAACCTCCCCGCCGCTGCTGCCGGAGCAGATCATTGTGGAAGACCGCGCCGAAGCTGACATACAACTCATGCAACAGCGGGTTGGCGGACGCCTGCGCCACCAGCACATGGAAATCCCAGTCCGCGCGGGCCCACGCGGTGTAGTCGCCCGCCAGCCACGCGGTGCGTCGCGCGGTGAGCAGCTCGCGCAGGGCCGCGACGTCGTCGGCCGTCGCGTGGCGGGCGGCCAACCGGGCAGCCTGGGTGTCCAGCCCCACCCGGACCTCGAGGATGTGCTCTTGGGAGTGGTCCTGGTACATCCGCTGCGTGGCCCCCGCGATCTCGCTCGTGGCCCGGACGTACGTCCCGTCGCCGCGGCGGACCTCGAGCATTCCGCTGTGGGCCAGCGCCTTGACGGCCTCGCGCAGGGTGCCGCGGGAGACCCCGAACGCGGCCATCAGCTCCGGTTCGGCCGGAATGCGCTGATCCAGCGGCCACTCACCCGAGTGGATCAGCACCCGCAGCTTGCCGGTGATTTCCTCCGCCAGCGGGGGACGGTGCGACGCTGTCAGTGTCATCGCCGGGCTCCTTCGGGGGCGCGTGAGGCGGAGGCCGGAGCGGCGGGGCGCGGTTCCTGCGCCCTGGCCGTCAGGAGATGGCCCACGGCAATCTGGCCGAGGGCCACAGCCAGCAGGAGGGCCAGCGGCAGCGTCCAGGAGTTGGTGGCGCTGTGCAGCAGCCCCATGCCAAACGGCCCCAGGGTCGCCAACAGGTAACCGGCGGACTGGGCCACGGTGGACAACGCGGTGGTCTCGGCGGTGGTCCGGCCGCTGCGGCTGATCATCACCATGACCAGCGGGAAAATCCCGAGCCCGAAGCCCAGCAGCACCGCGGTCAGCGGAGCCCAGGCCGCCGGCAGGACCAGCATCGCCAGGACGCCGAGGGCCATGGTCACGGTGGCCAGGTAGAACGCGGTCCGCAGCATCCGGGGGCGTGAGCCGATGGCGACCAGCACCATGCCGGCGGGTACGGAGACGAGCTGCATGAGCCCGAACATCAGCCCGCTTTCGGAGGCGGAGAGCCCCGTCGTGGCCAGCATGTAGGGGAACCAGCTGAGGACGGCATAGGCCAGCAGCGCCTGCACCGTGAAGCCCAGCGTGATCATCGCGCCGGTACGGGTCCGCAGCAGCGGCCACGGGGAAACCCGGGCGGCTTTGCCGGCGGCCGGGTTGCGGTGGGCGTGCACGGCAATCGGGAGGAAGCCCAGGCAGGCGCCCAGGGCCAGGAAGCCGATGGACCCGACGCCCGCGGAGGGCGAGCCGAGCGCTTGGGCCACGGGGACAATCAGCACGGCGGTGACCGTGGCGCCGGTGGTCATGGTCAGCGTGTAAATCGCTGTCATCAGCGACGTGCGGTTGGCGAAATGCACCCGGATGAAGGACGGCATTGCCACATTGCAGATGGCCAGCCCGGACATCCCGGCCACGGTTCCTGCGAGCAGCATCCCGGTGGACGGAATGCCCCGGAGCAGGAGCCCGGCGGCCAGCATCACGAGGGAGAGCAGGATGGCCTTTTCCAGTCCCAGCTGCCGTGTCAACCAGGACGTGGCGGCTCCGGCAACGGCGAAGCACAGGGTGGGAATCGAGGGGAGCAGGGCTGCGATCAGCGGGCCGTATCCCAGGACGGCCTGCAGGTCGTGGAACAGTGCCGCGGAACCGGTGATGCCCGCGCGCAGGTTCAGTCCGATCAGCACCAGCGCCACGACGCCGGCCACAAGGACGCCGCGCTGCCGGCCGGTGCCGGGGGGAGCTGTCTGGGGAAGAGCGGAAACCGCCGTGCTGCTAGCCATGCCTGTCATATTGAAAGGTTAGACGTTTGATGTTTGGGACTCAGCCTTTAGTGGCGAAGATCTCCTAAGCAACGCGGGGTCACTTGGCGCCCATGTCACGGCCCCGGATGGGTGCGAAGTGACCCTGCGTTGCTTTGGGGGTGGGGGATGCGGGCGGCTCTTAGCGGGGCTGCCGGGCGCTCAGCCGCTGCACCGCCAGTGCGAGCCAGAGTTGAACCCGGTCCGCCGTCTGCGCGGGGTCGTAGCCGGTAAGTTCGGTGATCTGCGCCAGCCGGTAGCGGACCGTGTTGCGGTGCAGGGTGAGTTCCTCGGCGACCGCCGCCACCGAGCCGTTGTTGCTCAGATAGCTCTCCAGCGTGGTCATGAGTTCCGCGCCGTGCGCGGCGTCGAAGGCCCGCAGGGGGTTGAGCGATTCGTTGGCCATGTCCGCGAGCGGGACGTCCTCGCTGGCCAGCAGCAGCGAGGTCAGGCTCAGCCGCTCGGGTTCGTTGACCGGGAGGCCGTGGCTGGCGGCGTCGCGGGCCTCGAAGTAGCTCCAGCGCAGGCCGTTCGGTTTGGTGTAGGCCCCACCAATGCCGATCGTGGCGTGGATTCCGGCCTCGGCGAGGTGGTCGCTGAGGTTCCGGGCGCGGGCGCTGGCCCCGCTGCCGTCGTCGGGCATCACCACCACCAGATCCTTCCCGACGACGGCGCTGACCGCCGCGTCGAGCGGCTGCGGCAGGGAGGAACTTACGAGTTGTTTGTGGTGGGCCGCCGATTCGGCAAGCAGGACGACGTTCTTGCGGGTGCTGTTGATCCCGACGCCGGCGAGGCGCCTGGTGGCTTCGGTGGTTTCCAGAGTCCCGTGGATGACGTCTTCGAGGACCTGGCCGGCCAGCGCCCGCTGGGCCTGCCGCTGCTTGACCATGTTGTTGAGTTCGACGCTGATCAGGTTCTGGGCGTAGCCCACGATTCCGGAGTCCTCGAACGGCTGCTTCACCCAGAGCGTGCACGCATCGCGGCGCCCGGTCGGGATGGGGTAGGAAGCCCAGCCGTCGGCCGTGGGTGCCGGATGCCCCGGCACGCTGTTGAACAGCTGTGCCGTGAACTGGGTCAGGACGATCTCGGTCCGCAGCATCGACCCCAGGTGTTTCAGGAGTTCGGCGAGGCCGCCGCCGGTCAGCAGGGCCCGGGCCAGGATCTGGTGCCCGGCGATGAGCCGCTCGAGCTTCACCAGATGGTCCGCGGACTGGGCGTCGGCCACGAGCTTGCCGATTGCGATGAAGGGCGTTTCGTAGGGAACCTCCACCACCGGAAGCCCCCACCGGTTGGCCTCGGCGATCAGGGCCGGCGGCACGGCATCGTGCGTCAGGCCCACCCCGAAGCCGATCCCCACGGCACCAGCGCGCTGGACCTGCCGGACGAAGCGGCGCTGCTCCGCGGCGCTCTTCAGCCGCATCCCGGTCGTCAGGATCAGCTCGCCGCCGTTGAGGAACCGCTGCGGATCCTCCTGTTCCGTGACGGCCACCCAGACAATGTCCTGGTGCCAGGTGGTTTCGGCGAGGCCGGCCTTGGTGAGGCGGAGGGAGGGAACTCCCAGCAGGGCGGCGAGTGAAATGGCCATGGAATCAGGATAACCGGGCGCTGGTCAAGCGCACTAAAGCTCCGGAGGCATGGTGTGCAGGTGCCTATTCCCTGGCTTGGCCCGCTGGCATAGGCTCGTGACCAGTCACACATCCGTCATTGGCAGTAAGAAAGAGGTTGTACACCGTGGTTCAAACCTTGCAGAACTTCATCAACGGCGAGTTTGTCACGCCCGCCGGCACCGGGTTGCTGCCCATCGTGAACCCCACCAACGGAGACGTGGTGGCACAGGCGCCGATCTCGGTGCAGGCCGACGTCGACGCTGCCATGACAGCTGCCAAGAACGCCTTCAGGACCTGGAAGCGCACCACGCCCGGGCAGCGCCAGCTCATGCTGCTCAAGCTCGCGGACGCCGTGGAGGCCAACAGCGACGAGCTCGTGGAGGCTCAGCACCGCAACACCGGCCAGGTCCGCTCCCTGATCGCCGCCGAGGAAGTGGCCGCAGGCGCCGACCAGCTGCGCTTCTTCGCCGGCGCCGCACGCATCATGGAAGGCAAGTCCGCCGGCGAGTACTTCGAAGGCCACACCTCCTACGTGCGGCGCGAGCCGATCGGCGTCGTCGCCCAGGTTGCGCCCTGGAACTACCCGTTCCTCATGGCCATCTGGAAGATCGGGCCCGCCCTGGCCGCCGGCAACACCGTGGTCCTCAAGCCCTCGGACACCACCCCGGAATCCACCCTGGTGCTGGCCCGGATTGCCGGCGAGATCTTCCCGGCCGGCGTCCTGAACGTGGTCCTGGGCACCGGCGAGACCGGCGCCATGATGGTCGAGCACAAGGTCCCCGGCCTGGTCTCCATCACCGGTTCCGTCCGCGCCGGCATCGCAGTGGCCTCGGGCGCCGCCAAGGGCCTTAAGCGCGCCCACCTGGAGCTCGGCGGCAAGGCCCCGGCCATCGTGTTCGCCGACGCCGACCTCAAGAAGAGCGCCGCGGCCATCGCCGAGTTCGCCTTCTTCAACGCCGGCCAGGACTGCACCGCGATCACCCGCGTGCTGGTCCAGGATTCGGTGCACGACGACGTCGTCGCCGCCATGGTCGAGCACACGAAGACCCTGCACACGGGCTCGCAGAACGATGAAGACAACTACTACGGCCCGCTGAACAACGTCAACCACTTCAATGCGGTCACCTCTGTTGTCGAGCACCTCCCGGCGAACTGCAAGATCGAGACCGGCGGGCACCGGGCGGGGGACAAGGGGTTCTTCTTCGAGCCCACCATCGTCACCGGCGCCAAGCAGAGCGATGACATCGTGCAGAAGGAAACGTTCGGCCCGGTCATCACGGTGCAGAAGTTCAGCACCGAGGACGAGGCCGTGGAGCTGGCGAACGACGTCGACTACGCCCTCGCCTCCAGCGTCTGGACCTCGAATCATGGCACCGCGATGCGCCTGAGCCGGGACCTGGACTTCGGCGCCGTCTGGATCAACACGCACATCCTCCTCACCGCCGAGATGCCGCACGGCGGCTTCAAGCAGTCCGGCTACGGCAAGGACCTGTCCATGTACGGCGTGGAGGATTACACGCGCATCAAGCACGTGATGTCTGCGCTCGATGCCTAGCGCTGTCGCATAACGCAACTGCCTAACGCTGTCGCATAACGCAGCCGCACCCCAACCTGACGCATAACTCGCGCGCATCAACCGCACGCTTAGAAAGGCTTTCCCATGACCACCACCGCACATGACATCACCTACCGGCTTGAGCAGAAACGCCGCGTCCAGGCCGACTTCCCGGGCCCCAAGTCCGTCGCCCTGACTGAGCGCCGCAAAGCGGTCGTCGCCGCAGGTGTCGCGTCCAGCGTTCCGGTGTTTGTGGCCGACGCCGACGGCGGCATCATCCACGACGTCGACGGCAACTCCTTCATCGACCTCGGCTCCGGCATCGCCGTGACGAGTGTCGGCGCCTCGGACCCTGCCGTCGTCGGCGCCGTGAAGGAAGCCGTGGAGCACTTCACCCACACCTGCTTCATGGTCACCCCCTACGAGGGCTACGTGGCCGTCGCCGAGCAGCTGAACCGCCTCACCCCGGGCGACCACGAGAAGCGCACTGTCTTGTTCAACTCCGGTGCCGAGGCGGTCGAAAACGCCATCAAGGTGGCACGCCTCGCCACCGGCCGGGACGCCGTGGTCGCCTTCGACCACGCCTACCACGGCCGCACCAACCTGACCATGGCACTGACGGCCAAGGCCATGCCGTACAAGACCAACTTCGGCCCGTTCGCGCCCGAGGTCTACCGCATGCCCATGAGCTACCCGTTCCGCGAGGAAAACCCGGAGATCACCGGAGCCGAGGCCGCCAAGCGCGCCATCACCATGATCGAGAAGCAGATCGGCGGCGAGCAGGTTGCCGCGATCATCATCGAACCCATCCAGGGCGAGGGCGGCTTCATCGTCCCGGCCGAGGGGTTCCTGCCGGCGCTGGCCGCGTGGGCGAAGGACAAGGGCATCGTCTTCATCGCCGACGAGGTCCAGTCCGGCTTCTGCCGCACCGGCGAATGGTTCGCCGTGAACCACGAAGGTGTTGTCCCGGACATCCTGACCATGGCCAAGGGCATCGCCGGCGGCATGCCGCTCTCCGCCATCACCGGCCGCGCCGACCTCCTCGACGCCGTCCACCCTGGCGGCCTCGGCGGCACCTACGGCGGCAACCCGGTCGCGTGCGCCGCCGCCCTGGCATCCATCGGCTCGATGGAGCAGTACAACCTCAACGCCCGCGCCAAGCACATCGAGGAGATCGCCCTTGGCAAGCTGCGTGAACTGGCGAGCGAGCAGCCCGTCATCGGCGATGTCCGCGGCCGCGGCGCCATGCTGGCGATCGAGCTCGTCCAGGCCGGTTCCAAGGAACCGAACCCGGAGCTGACCAAGGCTGTCGCAGCAGCCTGCCTCAAGGAGGGCGTCATCATCCTCACCTGCGGCACCTACGGCAACGTCATCCGCCTGCTCCCGCCCCTGGTGATCAGCGATGAGCTGCTGCTGGACGGACTCGGCGTCCTGGCCGCGGCCATTAGGGCCAACGCATAACGGAGCAAGCAGATCCGCTTGTAAGAATGACAAGAAGGCAGCATCCCCGCCCGGCGGGGGTGCTGCCTTTGGGTTTAAGGACAAGATCCGGGACCCGGATGTCCTTGCTTCCCGGCGCCCGGGGGACAGCGGGGCGACGCCGGTACCGCTACCGCCCTGCCTGAGCGCCGGTCCGAAGCCGCTGTCCGGCGCTGCCTGGTCCGCCTCCAACGTAACGTTCGTAACGTTCGCGCCCATCTGACCGGCCGTCCCGGGCCGGGGCAGTCAAAGCCGCGTGCTCGTACCAGCACGCCGGGCACGCAGGGCGCAACCTGGCGTCCACAGGACCTTCCGCATCGAAGCAGGGACGAACGCCCAGCTCAGGCCGTTGCCCGGAACCGGCCCGGATGAGCGAGGGGCGTCAATAGCGGGCGATTGGCTGGCAGCTCCCGCTCTCCGCCAGGCCCGTCCGTAAGTACCTTCAAGAATTTTTTAGAGTACCGGCTACTCGTGTTCGGGGTCTGGAACGCTACGTAACTTGGACCTATCAACGGGCCGGGACTTGGACCTATGAAAGGGCCGGGCAGCTGCTCCTGCAAGGCTCAACTCTGAGGAGGCTGGTCCATGAAACCCCTCGACATTAGCGCAGCCCCGGAGACGGGACTGCGCAGAGCCGGCGGCGCTGTCGGCTTGGCCCCGCGCCTCCCGGCCTCCGAAAGCGGAACTCCGTTCCCGATCCTTCCGTGTCAGCTGCCGGGGCGGGATGCTGCCGTCCGAAGGCGCCTGATAGCGGGGGGATCCCACCCTCCGAGGATCCTTCGACGCCGGCCCTACTTCGCCTCCCGGAGCGGAAGCGACGCCCCATAGCCGATGACGGCTCCAAAGCCAAAGACAACATCTTGCTCGAGACAGGGGAAATGCAATGACCCAGCTTTCAAAGGGAACCGAGGAACTGGCCGGCGACGCCCTCGCCGCGGGGTCAACCTCTGTGGACAAACCCGGCCATCCCGGTCGGCGCCTTTTGGGGCATACCGGTCTTCATGCCGCACAGCCGACTCGAACGCCGGAACGAATGGCCGCCGTTGTCCCCCCGGGAGCCGGGATCTGGGCCGAGGCCCGCGCGGCGGCCCAGCCTGGAACCCATGAAAGGGCCATCGGCCGCTTGATCCGCGAGGCACAGGCACCGTCCAGGCAAGCTAGTCACGGCCGCGCCGCAGCGGCTTATACGCATGGAACAGGGGAGGGCATCCGATGACGCACATCGAGACAGTCGCCGTGACCGCACAGGCAACCTTCGGCCGGGATGGCGCGATGTTCAATGGCCTGCTCGGGTTCGTGGCCCAGCTGAGCGTGGTGCTGTGGGGCCTGGTGATCCTCACCGCGGTCTTCCGTTTCGTCGGCATCCGGATCTATCGGCGCGGCGGTGCCCGCACGCGGCTTGTCGGGACCGTGCAGCAAGACGGGCGCCGCTCGGCTCTCCTCGGGACAGCGGCGAAGAGCGGGCGCCGCTCGGCCCTCGTCCGGACCGTGGCGCCGGCCGCCACCCTTCAGACCGCAACGCTTCCGGCGTCCGCGGTTCAGGCCGCCGCCCTTCAGGCGTCCACCCTGCAGGCCGCCACACTTCCGGCCTCCGCGGCCGAGAGCGCCCGGGTCCAGGCGTCCGCCAGCCCGCTGCCAGACGCCGGACCAGTCCGCTTGGGCCCGTCCACCGCAGTGGAGAAGGAAGTCTTGCGTACCCCCTCTGAGCTCGTCGACGTCCTGAGGACCGACGCTGCAACAAAGGTCACGTTCGACGAGGCCCCGCAGCCAGCCGAGGCGTCGCCCGCCGCCGCGGCGCACGTGAAATTGCCGTATCGCGCGCCTCGCGACCGGCGTGCCGAGCCCCGCTCCCCCGCGCACGTGCGCGCGTTCGCCTCGCACTCCACGGAGGCCTGAGCATGGACATCGCTCTGGTGATCTTCTGGTTGTTCGCCGGCGTCAGTATCCTCTACGTCGTGCACTTCGGCCTTTACCTGGTGGGCGCCAACTTTTACGACGTCTGGCAGGAGCAGCGGAAGGGGACCCGAGGCGTCCGGCTTCCGGTCGAGTACGAGGCGGAATGCGCCGCCACGGCCACCTGGACCCGGCGGGCCATTCCCGAGGTGCCCGGGCTTGTCTCCGTCGTCATCGCCGCCCACAACGAGGAGGCGGTGATTGTCCGGACGCTCGACTCCATCCGGCGCAGCATCTACCGCTCCTTCGAGGTCCTCGTCGCTGACGACGCGTCCACGGACCTCACCGGCCGGCTGGTCCGCGACTACCAGCTGCGTCACCCCGAGATGGACCTGCGCATCGTGCGGATGCACAAGAACGTCGGCAAGGGCGCGGCGCTCAACTCGGCGCTTCGGCGGCACGCGCGCGGCCAGTTTGTCATGACGATGGACGCCGACTCGATCATCGCGCCGGACGCCATCACGAACGCCCTGTCCTACTTCGATGACCCGTATGTGGCCGGTGTCGCCGCGAACGTGCAGATTCTGGAGGAGACGACGGCGCTCGGCATCCTGCAGCGGTTCGAGCACATGATCGGCTATCGCTCAAAGAAGCTCTACTCGCTGCTGAACTGCGAGTTCGTGGTGGGTGGGGTGGCCTCCACTTATCGGATGCGCGTGCTGCGCAAGGTCGGCTTCTACGACACGGACACCCTCACGGAGGACATCGGCCTGAGCACGAAGGTCACCAGCCTGGGCAACCGGCGGTTCCGCATGATCTATGGCGCTGATGTTGTTGCGAAGACCGAGGGCGTGCTCACGCTTGGCGCCTTGGCGAAACAGCGCTACCGGTGGAAGTACGGAAGCCTTCAGAACCTCATCAAGTACCGCGGCATGATGCTCAACCCGAGCCGCCGCTACACCGGCTCGTTGACCTATTACCGGATGCCCATGGCGCTGCTCAGCGAGTTCACACTGCTCATCTCGCCCCTGGCCTGGACCTACGCGGTCTACTGGTCGCTGGCCACGCAGACTCCTGCCCTGATACTCGGTGCGTACGTGACCATCACGGTCTATACACTCCTGACGATTTGGATGGATGAGAATCTGACCGTGCGTGAACGGGCTCGGCTGTCCATCTACGCGCCGACTGCGTACTTCCTCTTCTACATCATGGACCTGGTGCAATTGACGGCGGAGCTTCGCTGCATCGCGCGTTCGCGCGGCCTGTTCCGTCGCCCTGAGATCAACACCTGGAAGTCGCCGCAGCGGGCCGGCGGTGCGGCGGTGGTCGCTCATGCCGCATAAGCGCCGGCGGGTTCTCCGTGTGCTGCTGAATCCGCTCGTGGTCACCTCGGTGGTGGTCGTCATGATGACCGCCGGGTGGCTGCTGTACACCGGCGGGACGGGCAGCAGTGTCGCCCGGGCCCGGCCCGGCGCGAACCTGTTGCCCGCGCTCGATTCGACTGCGGTCAGCGCTCCGATGGCGTCCGGCGCGTCGGCGGCCGCCATACCCGTGGGCGGCTGGAACGTCAGCCATAGCGGGGATGCCCGGACCTCGCTGGAGCTGATCGGCGGGCAGCTGGGCGCCCAGGCGCTGAAGCTCGACATCACCGGGTACGTCTCGGGCGATGTCACGCTGACAACTCCGCGGGTGGATGTCAAGCCCGGCAAGTCCTACCTGTTCAAGGCGTTCACCACCAGCGACACGGACTTCACGCTGCTGGCCCGCAAGCACCACTCCGACGGCACCACGACACTGGAGCAGCTGCGGAACCCGCTCCAGCGGCCCGGCACCTCACTGTTCACGGTGAGCGACGCGTTCGCCAGCGGAGACTCGACGACCTCGGTGGAGTATGTCTTCCGGCTCGCATCGAAGGGCATCGTCACTGTCGAGGGCGCGTACCTTGAGGCGGCGGACGACGTCCGGGTGCCCCCCGCCGTGGCGGCGGTCCCCAATCTCGTCCCCAATATTGTTCCCGACACCAAGGCCGCCCCCAACTCCAAGCCGGCCCCCAATTCCAAGCTCACTGGTCCCCAAGCTGCCGCACCCGACTCGTGGTCCCCGTACACCTCCGGGGCGTCGACCGTGACGTCCGGGCGGGGCGAAGACAAGGATGGCAGCTTCCTCTGGACCCGCGTGGCGAACTACCAGAGCGGCGAGGCGAAGTGGCAATACCGGCCGGTCCCGGTGACCCCCGACCGGTACTACGAGTTCGGTGCGACCTACCAGTCCGATCGCGAGGTGGACGCGGTGGCGGAGTTCGAGCTCGCGGACGGCGGGCGCGTGTTCCACAATCTGGCGACAGTGCCGCCGGCGGGAGAGTGGACCACGATTACGGAGGCTTTCCAGGTCCCCGACGGGGCGAAAGCGGCGATGGTCACCCTGGTGGCGCACGGGGACGGCACCACAGGCGTCCGCAACTACACGCTGAAGGACATCACCAAGCCTGGACCCCTCCGCTGGGACCAACCCATGGTCTCGATCACGTTCGACGACGGCTGGCAGTCGGTGCACGACCACGCCTTGCCGCTGCTGGACAAGTACGGCTACCGGTCCACCCAGTACGTCAATGCCAGCTCCATCGAGACGCCGAACTTCATGACGGCCGCCGAGGTGCAGCAATTGCACGAGGCAGGGCATGAGATCGCCGCACACAGCTACGAACACGTCGATCTCACTTCGATCGGCACCGACAAGCTGGACGAGGAGCTGCGCAAGAGTGAGGAGGCGCTGGCCGCTGCCGGCCTCGGCACCGTGGACCTCGCACCCCCGTACGGGAGGTCTGACGCCCAGGTTGACTGGTACGCGAGCAAATACTTCGACATCGTGCGCGGAACCAACGAGGGCATCAACACCCGGCAGAACCTCGAAACGCACGATTTGAAGGTCTTCTACGTGACCGAACAGACCACGCTGGACAGCCTGGCCAAGGCGCTCGCCGAGACGTCCCGGGCGAACGGCTGGCTCATCCTCGTCTACCACCAGATCGCGGCCCCCGGGTCGACCGGCGCTCCGGAGAAGACGTTTGCGACGGACGGGAGCACCATCACCAGCGACGTCCTCGCCGCCCAGCTGCAACTCATCGACAAAAGCGGCATCGAAGTCCAGCCGGTCGCGCAGGCGTTCAGAAAGTTGCAGGGCCCGTGATCACCATTCGGCGGAGTAACCCGGGGCCGTTGGCCACTCGAAAAGAAATGAGAAGCTCATGACCAGAACAAGATCCAGCGTGGGGCGGGGGCGCACCAAGTTCGTGACCATCGCGTTGGCGGTGGGGGCCATGGTCGCCGCACTCCTGTCTCCGACGGCCGCGTACGCCGCCGCGGACAACCCCACAGCTACTCCGCTCGTGTCCTTCACCTTCGACGACAGCCAGCAGAGCGCCCTGACGCAGGCTGCGCCGACGCTGCAGAAGTACGGGCTCACCGGCACCAACTACGTCATCACCAACTGCGTCGGCATGACGACAGTGCCGAACACCTGCCGCGCCAACACTGATGTGCCGTACTTGACGTGGGACCAAGTCACTCAGCTGCAGAACACCTATGGCTGGGAGATCGGGTCGCACACCGTCGACCATCAGTGCCTCGTGAGCTCCGGAGGCGACTGCCAGAAGACCAAGCTGACGGCCGCTCAGGTGGAGGCCGAGCTGGCCGACAGCAAGACCGCACTCACGGCGCACGGCTTCAACCCCACAGCCTTCGCCCCGCCGTACGGCGACTACGACATGTCGGCGGTCGCCCGGATAGCCAAGTACTACACCTCGATGCGCGGCTTCGCCGACACGGGCAGCAACATCTGGCCACTTGGCGATTACCTGCTCCGCGACGTTCCCGTCCAGGAGGTGACCACCCCGGTCGCCACCTTGAAGGCAAAGGTTGACGATGCGATCGCGAACAAGACGTGGGTGGTGTTCACGTTCCACGACATCAGGCCGGCGCCGAGCCAGGTCCCGGACGACTACGAGTACGGCACGGCGGAGCTGGACCAGTTGGCCGCGTACGTACAGACCAAGGTGGCGGCCGGCCAGATCAAGAACGTCAACATCAGCAACGCGCTGGTGAACGGCACTCCCAACAAGCTCGCGAATCCGACGTTCAACAACGGCATCGCCGACGGGTGGCGCACCGACGCCCCGGCGACGATCACCGCGGACGCCGCGAACAACGGGAGCTACCCCGACTACGCCAAGTCGGTGAAGCTGGTTTCGGGCACCACGACGAGTCACCTGTTCTCGCCGACGGTCCCCGTGTCGCCGACGACGACCTACATGTTCAAGTCATTCCTCAATGTGGCCGCGATTTCGTCCGGCGAGGTCGGGTTCTATGTTGACGAGTACAACTCGGCGGGAAAGTGGATCTCCGGGCAGTACCGCAAGCGGGAGAACTCGCGGTGGGTGGAGTCGATGAACTTCACCTACACGCCAAGCTCGACCAGCGTGGCCTCGGCGAGCCTGCAGATCTGGGTGGCCGGCACCGGCATCACGGCCTACGTGGACAACGTGCAGATGCTGGCGCTGGGCGCGGAGACGACACCGCCGCCGCCAACCAACCTGGTCGCCAACGGCACGTTCGACGCCGGCATCAGCTCGGGCTGGATGACAGACTCGGCTGCCACCATCGTGGCCGACGCCGCGAACAACGGGAGCCCGGCCAACCCGGTAAACTCGGTCAAGATGACGGCCACCACGGCGAACAAGCACCTGTTCTCTCCGCAGATCGCGGTGACGCCCGGCACCTATGAGATCGCCGGGTACCTGAACGTCACGGCGCGAACCAGCGGTGAGGTGGGCTTCTACATCGACGAGTACAACGCCGCCGGGCAGTGGATCTCGGGGCAGTACAAGCTCGGGATAGCGGCGGCCGGCGTGGCCAACGTCGACCTGACGTACTCGCCCAGCACAACTGCGGTCGCCAAAGCGAGCCTGCAGGTCATCGTCCAGGGCAACTCGGGACTGCAGGCGTACTTCGATGACGTCCGCTGGTGGCGCCCCTGATGGCCGGGCGCCCGCGCAGACTGATCGTGCTGGCGTCCGGCCTTCTGCTCGCCCTCGCGGGCTGCTCCTCGACCGACCCGACACCGAAGCCCGACGTGGTTGTTGACCTGCTCCAGCAGGACTGGCAGCACACGTCGGGGGTGACTGCCGACGGCGACGTGCTGCGCGTCGCCGCCACCGCACGGAGCATCGTCCAGCAGAACGGCGGGGGAGGCCAGCCGAACCCGCCGCTCAACCTGGCCGGCACCCACTTGGCGGTAAGCGGGGACTTCACACTCAGCGCAACGTTCGCCGACGTGACTGCGGACGCGTCCTGGGCGCTTTACGACCGGCCCCCGGTGATCGCGGACGAGTTCCGCGTCGAACCGGCGGGCCTGCGGCTCACCCTCCAAGGCGACGGCCTGGAGATCGCCGTCTTCGACGGCACGCAGAAGAGCGACGTGACGCAGCCGGTCCCCGTGCACGACGAGCGCGTGACGGTGAGCGACCCGGGAGCGCCGCTCACGGTGCGCCGGTCCGGCGACACGCTGATGATAGCCAGCGGGGCGGACAGGCTCGCCTCGCTGCCCCTTGGAAAGGTGTTCTCGTCCGGGAACCTGTGGCTCGGATTATCAAGCGATTCCGGCGCCTTCAACGTCACATCACTCAAGGCGGCTGCGCCGGAGAGCGCCGGTTTGCGCACGTCGGGGGCTGCGGTCGCCGACGTACACCCGTCGGCCGAGGGCCTGCAGGCACTGGCCGCCAAAACCCGGCCGGACTTTCGGATCGGCGCGGCCGTGGCGCTCGGCCCCCTAACCGCCGACGCGGACTACGCGCGGGAGATGGTGTCCAACTTCGGCTCCGTCACGCCGGAGAACGCCATGAAGCCGCAGGCGCTCTCCCCGCAACGGGGCGTCTACACCTTCGAGGAGGCGGACGCGATCATCGCCATTGCAAAGAGCAAGGGCATGATCGTGCACGGCCACACCATCGCCTTCAGCGAGGCAATGCCGCACTGGATGCGGGAACTGCCCAGCGGGACGGCCGCGGAGCGCCAGTCCAGCGCCACCGCGCTACTGGACTACATCCGCACGGTGGTGACGCACTTCAAGGGCAAGCTGGACTCCTGGGACGTGGTGAACGAGCCGTTCGACGTCGACCAAGGGACCAGCCTGCAGCAGAACGTCTGGTACCGGGTCTTCGGGCCCGGCTACCCGACGGTCGTGTCGCAGGCGGTCTACAAGGCCGATCCCGCTGTCAAACAATTCATCAATGAAAACGGGGCCGACGTGCCGGGGCGCCGCCAAGCCGCCCTGCTCAAGCTCGCGCTCGACACCAACGCGCGGGGCGGGCACATCTACGGCGTGGGGCTTCAGGCGCACGTCTACGACTTCAGCACGGACGCCATTCCGGCGGGAAAGCTGTCCAAGACGCTCGCCAAGTTCGAAGCGGCGGGCCTCCGCGTGCGCATCTCGGAGAACGACGTCAAAGACGACCCGGGGACCGGCGCGCAGGCGGAGCAGTACGCCACGGTGCTGGCCACTTGCCTGCGCTCGAGCGCCTGCGTCTCCTACACGACGTGGGGCGTGGACGACCGCTACGACTGGTGGGTCGACGACCACGGCAACCTCCAGCAGGGCCACGACTTCATTTTCAACGACGGGCAGCCGACTCCCGCATACGACGCGATGAGGCGTGCGCTGGGCGGGTGACCGCCGGGTCGCGCCCGCCGGGCTCCGGGTCCCCGGGTTGCGTCCTATTTCCAGGCGCTCGCGTCGAGCTGGATGGCCACCACGTATAAGTGCTGGCCCTGCTCGATCTTCTCCACCTCGTAGACGCGGACTTTCGTCTTCGGCGCCGGGTTCATCGGACGGCCGACGCCGATTCCATAGCTCAGCACGCCCTCGAAGTCCCCGGCAGGCGCGTAGCGTGTGAGGGCGGTGTACCCTATCGCCGTTGGCGGGGCGCTCGTCACCGTGCTGGCCTTGCCGTCCGCGGTGTGCGCCTGGGCGCCCCGGAAGGTGACCTTGAGGATGCTGCCCGTGCCGGGCATCGGGATGGGCAGGCCGCTGGCGTCGTTCTTGAGTTCGGGGACCGCCTCGATGTCGTAGCTGGGGAATCCTGCATTGAACCGGAAACTCAGCTGGTCATAGGGCGGGGTGTCCGCGGGGTGCTGCCCGGCGCCGATCGCATACAACGTCGGCAGCGGAGCCGCCGGCGGGGGAGCGATCGGTACAGGGTTCTGGTGGTTGGTGTGCAACGGGGTTGTGGGCCCCGGGACCGACCAATCGTGGGTGACCGTGGAGGAGATCACCTTGTCACCGGCATGCGGCGGTGCCGTTTCGTCAGCATCGCCGGTCGCTGACGGCGAGGGCGCCGCCGTCGAACCGGCGGACGGGGACTGTGACGGCGGCTGGCTGCTGGTTGACGGGGACTGCGACGGCGGCTGGCTGGTGGGGGAAGGCTGCGGGGCCGGCGGCGTGCACGCGGCCAGAACCAGCGTTAGCGTCATGACTCCCCCAACGGGCCATGCAATCGTTCTGCGGCTCCAGACGGCTTTCATGATGGCCTCCCCTCCACCATCCCAGCGTAGGCGCGGAAGATTGTCCTGCTCAGGGCCATAAGTCACCACCGTTCTTAGGTCCGCTGGACTAGAGTCGTTCCTACCACTGCAGGAACGCAGACCGGCCGACGTCGCCCGGAATCCCCGGGGACATCTGGCCGCTGCCACAAACCCACGAGGGGTTCATACATGCGATACGTAGTCGGCTACACACCCACCGAACGCGGCGCGGACGCCGTTGCCCTGGCCTCGGCCATGGCCCGGGCGCAGGGAGCACATCTCGATCTCGTCTATGTGGTGGACCGGCACACGCCCTATGCGGCCATGAATCCGGAAGGAAACCGGGTCAGCGCCGCCGAACAGCAAGTCATCACGGCCGAACGCCAAGGGATGGAACTGGTCCCGGAGGGCCTTGAAGCCCACTTCCACGTACGCCAAGCGGACTCGTTCGCGGCCGGTCTCATCGATGCGGCACTGGAGTACCGGGCCGGCCTGATCGTTGTCGGCGCCGCCAGCAGCGGCCTCTTCAAGCGGCACACCGTGGGCAGCGTGGCCAACGCTCTTCTGCACGCAGCACCGGTTCCGGTGGCACTGGCACCGCGCGGCTACCGCCGGACCGAGGCGATCACGCGCCTGACGCTGGCCGTGGGCCAGCGGGCCGGAGCGGAAGCGGCGATCGACGTCGCGATCGAATCCGCCGAGCGCCGCGGCGTGCCGCTTCGGCTGGTCTCCCTGGTGGAACTGGATGCCGAGGGGGCCGGCGGCGAAAACGTCAATGCCGCCCACGTCCACGCCAACACCATCCTCGCCGCCGCCGCGCACCGGTTGCCGGAAGGACACCACGTCAGCGTGGAGGTAGCCCACGGGCGCACGATCGAAGAAGCAATTGATGACTTGGAATGGGACGACGGCGAGATCATGATCGTCGGGTCCTCGCGTCTGGCAGAGAAATACAAACTGTTCATCGGCAGCACCGCCAACAAGGTGCTGCGGGCACTGCCCGTTCCGATGGTAGTGGTCCCGCGCGATTACCAGCGGGTGGATACCTTTCCGGAGGTGTGATTCCCGGAAGTCTGGAGCCTCGGAGCCAGGACCGCCCAGTACGCCGGAATGCTGCCGGGCGGTCCGCCGGGCTCCATCGGCACCGTTTTCAGGATGGCCGGACCCTCCGCGAGGAGTGTCCACCGCCGCGCGGGAAACACCCGCGCGCGCTGCGCGGCGCCGAAATGACCCGGTTTTGGCAGCGTCGTAATGGCCTGGCGGAGCGGTCCCGGGATCCTCTCGCCCGTGGCGCCCAAACCCCGGAGATAGCTCAGCGCGCTGCCCGGGACATTGGTCTCCACCAAGTAGATCCGGCCCCTGGCGCCGAGGAGCGCTTCGGCCGATGCCGCGAGGCGTGCCTGACGGCGGCGGCTCAGGACGTGGAATACGCCGCGGACAAAGACGTTGGCGTCGCCCAGTTCGCGGGCGAGCCCGGCCGCGGCTTCTGGCTGCGTGGCATCCAGGCTCCTGAAGCTGAGATCCGGGATCCGGGCGTGGGCGGCATGCGCTGCGGCCACTGCCTCCGGCGAGACATCGACGCCCACCACGGAGGGGAATATCCCGGCGAGGCGTCCCGAGAGGGCCCCGTTCCCGCAGCCGAGATCGACCACGGGAAGGCTCGTGTCCATCAGGGCGGCCATGGTCTGCAGGTGATGCCGGATCTCCTCATTCCCGGTGCCCGGCGCGGCATCCCAGATGATCGGTTCCCGCAGGGAGCCGTGCGCCACACCTCGCCAAAAGGCATCCCAGCGGCCGTCCGGCCGCCGCGGACGGTGCAGGGACAGTGCCGCGACACGGCCCACCAGCCTGAGGGTGTCTGCCGCCCGGGCCACCCTTCCCGCGGGACCGGCCGCGTTGCCGGGTGCTGGGTTGCCGGGGGCTGGGTTTCGGGTTGCCGTGTTGGGCGGGCCCGCATTCTCGGGTGCCGGGTCATGCGGGGGCGCGTTGTCCGTGGCTGGGCTGTGTCCGCCAGCCTGAACGGGGCCGCTCACGCCGCGGCCCCGTTCCCGTGCGCCAAAAGGTCCGTCATGTCCGCAACCGGCAACGGCCTGCTGAAGAAGTACCCCTGGCCGAATTCGCAATTCATCTGCTGCAACCTCTCGGCCTGCTCCCGGTCCTCGATGCCCTCGGCGACGGCGCCCAAGCCGGCCGAATGGATCAGCTGCAGGATGGCCGCGACGAAAGACTCCTGCTGCCGGTCCGTGGTCAGCCCGTCCAGCAGCGACTTGTCGATCTTCGCCATCGCGGCCGGCAGGGTGCGCAGATAGCTGATGGACGAGTAACCCGTGCCGAAGTCATCAATTTCGATCCGGACGCCGAGGTCGTTGAGGGACTGCATGGTGGCTGTCACCTCCGGGCCGCCGCGCATGATTGCGGTTTCGGTGATCTCGATCGAGATGTCGCCGGGGTCGACGCCGTGCCGGGCCAGCAGGCTCTCGACATAGGGGGCCAGATCGAGGTGGTGCAGGTCCGCCGGCGAGAGATTGATGTGGGTGCTGAAGCCCGCCGGAAGGCCGGGACCGGACTTCCAGCGGCCGGTTTGCGCGATGGCCTTCCCCAGCACCCAGTGACCGATTTCCACCGTGAGCCCGGCTTCGTCGGCGGCCTCGAGGAAGGTATCGGGCGCCAGCGTGCCCATTGAGGGGTGGCGCCAGCGGATCAGGGCCTCGGCGCCGGCAATCCTGCCGGAACGCAGATCCACAATGGGCTGATATTCCAGCTCGAGCTCATCTGTGGCCAGCGCCGTCCTGAGCTCCGCCACCAGGTGGACCCGCTGCTTGGCGGCCTCGTGCATGGCCGCGGAAAACACCAGGAGGGTGTCCCGGCCGCGTTTCTTGGCCTCGTGCATGGCGATGTCGGCATCGCGGATAAGCTCCTCGCTGCGCAGCCCGGGTTCTCCCAGCCGGACACCGGTCCCGGCCGTGAGGGCGACCGCGACGCCGCCGGCAACTATTCTGTCCTTGAGCGATTCGCCGAGCCGGGAAGCGATCTCCAGCACAGCGTCCGGTTCCCGGTCCACGATGAGCACCGCGAACTCATCGCCACTGAGGCGGGCAAGCAAGTGGCCGGCTCCGGCCGCCGCGCCGAGGCGCTGTGCCGTCTCCCGCAGGACCGCGTCCCCCGCTGCATGGCCGAGGCTGTCGTTGATGAGCCGGAAGGAATCGAGATCCAGCAAGATCAGCGCGGGCTGGCGGTCGGCACCGGCCGCGGCGACGGCTTCGGCCACTTTCTCCTGCAGCAGCGAGCGGCTGGCCAGCCCGGTCAGTTCATCGGTGTTGATGACGCGCCGGAGCTCGGCTTTGGCCGCTTCCAGGAGAGCTGTCCGCTCGGCGACCCGGACCTCGAGGTCTTCATACATGCTCTGGAGCTCCTCGGCGAGCAGGTTGATGCCGGTCGTGACGGCGTCGATGCCGTCCCGTGCCGGTGAAACCTGCAGGCGGTTGGACAGATCACCCGAGGACAAGACGACGATGCCGTCTACGAGTTCCTCGAGGCGGCGGTCATCATCACGCCCTGTCATGGCCCTGGGAGGTCAGCCAGCGGACAGCCTCATCGCTGTTCGTGAAAAAGCGGGTCGGAACCGGCGCCGAATTGACGCCGAGGAAGAAGTTGGCGAGGACCCGGTCCACGGCGGACGAGCCGAGGAGCGCGATGGCCGAGGCGTCGCAGGGCTTGGCGAACACGGCCCGGGCAGCCCGGCTGACGGAGTCCGTGGTGGCCATGTCGATCAGGAGCGGCGTGGGCTGCCCCCCGCACAATTCATTGACCCGGTCCATGGCGAGCTGGGCGTTGGGGGCGTCAATCACCACGCCCCGGGCCCATTTGAGGCGCAGGATGCCGTCGCCGTCGAAGTCGAGGGACGAGATATCCCGCCCGCCCGGACTGTCAAGATCCTTGTCTGGCACCAGCAATCCTTAATTCCGCCCCAACTGTCCGTTCATGATGACACTAACGCACGGCGGCCTTGGTGCGCAGGTGGGGGCGGATTGGCCAGGTGCAGCTACGCGGCGGCGCGGGCCCGTTTCCGGGTGAGGGAGGACTTCCGGGCCGTGAGCAGCATGTCCACGGTCAGCACCAGCAGCGCCAGCCAGACCACGCCGAAACCCATCCAGCGGTCCAGGGTCATCGTTTCCTTGAACACCACGAGGGCAACGATGAACTGCAGGACGGGTGCGAAGTATTGCAGCAGTCCAATGGTGGTCATCGGCAGCCGTCGGGCAGAGGCGCCGAAGAACAGCAGCGGCACGGCGGTGATGACGCCCGACGCCACGAGCAGCCAGAAATGTCCGGCACCATTCGTGGCCAGGCTGGCGGCACCGGTGAGGGCGAGGACGATCATCGTGGCCGCCGCCAGCGGCGCCAGCACGATTGTTTCCACGGTGAGGCTCGTGATCGCGTCCGCCCGGGGGCCGACGCGCTTCTTCACGAAGCCGTAGAGGCCGAAGCTCAGCGCCAGCGTCAATGCGATCCAAGGCAGTTTGCCGTAGGAGACCGTGAGGACCCCGACGGCAATGAAGCCGATGCCGACGGCGGCCCACTGCAGCGGCCGCAACTTTTCTTTGAGGACAAAGACCCCCAAAAGCACGGAGACCAGAGGGTTGATGAAGTAGCCCAGCGACGCCTCAACGGCCTGCCCGGTGGTCACCCCGTAGGTGTACGTCAGCCAGTTCACTGCGATCAATGCCGCGGCGATGGACAGCGGGAGGATCACTGTGCGGTTCCGGAACGCGGCGGCCAGCACCCGCCAGGACCGTGTGATGGTGATGAGCAGGACGCAGAACAGGAGCGACCAGACCACCCGGTTGGCGACGATTTCGACCGCGCCGGCCGGATGCAGAACGTAGAAGTACAGGGGTAGCAGCCCCCAGAGCCCGTAGGCCCCGATCCCGAACAGGATCCCCGCCGTCGTGTCCTTATCTACCGGCGCCGGGCCCGCTGAAGGTGCCGGGGCGCGCGATACGGCCGGCGGGGCTGGGGAGATGGATCCGTCAGGTTTAGGCACAAGACCAATAACACCACCTGCGCGGCGCCTATTCCTACCAGCCGGACCACATGCGGGCCGGCGACATTTAGAATAGGGGCCTGTGCGCTGTATCTACTGGCGCTGTCCCTAAGACTCAGAAGGGCTCCCGGTGTCCAACTCGGCCGAATCCACATCCACTCGTCCCCTGCGTGTCGCGATTGTCGGTGCCGGCCCGGCCGGCGTATACGCCGCGGACATCCTGACGAAGTCCAATGAGGTCAAAGGCGGCGACGTCGAGGTCAGCATCGATCTCTTTGAGGCATACCCGGCCCCGTATGGCCTGATTCGGTACGGAGTGGCTCCGGACCATCCGCGGATCAAGGGGATCGTCAACGCTCTGCACAAGGTCCTGGACCGCGGGGACATCCGGTTCCTTGGCAATGTCACCTATGGCCGGGACCTGACGCTGCATGACTTCCGTGCCTTCTACGACGCCGTCATCTTCTCCACCGGGGCCATCAAGGACGCGGATCTGGACATTCCCGGAATCGGCCTCGAGGGCTCCTTCGGCGGGGCGGACTTCGTGTCCTGGTACGACGGCCACCCGGATGTGCCGCGGGACTGGCCGCTGGAGGCCAAGGAGATCGCGGTGATCGGCAACGGCAATGTGGCCCTCGACGTGGCCCGGATGCTGGTCAAGCACGCCGATGAACTCCTGGTCACCGAAATCCCGGACAATGTCTACCGGGCGCTGAAGGACTCTCCCGTCACGGACGTCCATGTCTTCGGCCGCCGCGGCCCGGCCCAGGTGAAGTTCACGCCGCTGGAACTGCGCGAACTCAGCCACGCCAAGGACGTGGACATTGTCCTGTATCCGGAAGACTTCGAGTTTGACGAGGCCTCGGACGAGGCCATCCGCAGCAACAACCAGATCCGGACCATGGTCAACACCCTGACCAACTGGCTCGTCGAGGAACACGCCGAGGCGGAGGAACCGTCCTCGCGCCGCCTGCACCTGCACTTCC
Organism: Arthrobacter oryzae; assembly: GCF_003634095.1. Taxonomy (GTDB): domain Bacteria; phylum Actinomycetota; class Actinomycetes; order Actinomycetales; family Micrococcaceae; genus Arthrobacter; species Arthrobacter oryzae. The sequence continues at coordinate 503,946 of NZ_RBIR01000002.1, read as the reverse complement.
TGCACAGCCCGGTCGAGATCCATGACGACGCCGCCAACCCCGGCAAGGTCGCCGGCATCAAATTCGAGCGCATGCAGCTGGACGGCACCGGAAACGTCAAGGGAACCGGGGAGTTCCTGGACTACCCGGTCCAGGCCGTCTACCGGGCGATCGGCTACCACGGTTCGCCGCTGGACGAGCTGGAATACGACGCCCGGCGGGGCGTTGTCCCCAATGAAGGCGGCCGCGTCCTCGACGCCGACGGGAACCCCGTCCCTGGCATCTACGCCACGGGCTGGATCAAGCGCGGGCCTGTCGGGCTGATCGGCCACACCAAGGGCGATGCGCTGGAAACCATCGGCTTCCTGCTGGAGGACCGGTTGACCCTGCCGCCGGCGCAGAACCCGGACCCGCAGGCCATCATCGATCTGCTTCAGGAACGGGGTATCCAGTACACCACGTGGGAAGGGTGGATCAAGCTCGATGCCCACGAGCTCGCCCTTGGAGCCGAGTGGTCCGCGGCGGAGTCCGCCAACGGGATCGAGCGCGAGCGCATCAAGGTTGTGCCACGCGAAGACATGATCGAGATTTCCCGCGGCTCGTCCGTGCCGTAGGTACCGGCGGGCACTGTCCCGGCGCGGCGCCCGGACGTAGAATTTTCACGCACAAGGACTGCCGGGGCGGACGCCGTACCGCAATGATCTGCCCCTCACGGTTCCGGTGCTGTCATCCCCCGTCTGTGTGAATACCGTCTGTGAATACCGTCTTGTGACTCCCGTCCTGTGAACCGCGTCGGGGAGGTAGCCGTGGATGAACAACTCCGCTGGATGGATGCCACGGAGCAGGCCGACCTGGTCCGCTCCGGACAGGTCAGCGCCGCCGAACTTCTCGCCGAGGCGCGGGACCGCATCAGGACACTGAACCCCGCCTTGAATGCCGTGGTCATGGAGCTGGCCGGCAGCGCGGAAGCAGGCTCGCCGCACCCCGCCGCCGGGGAGGACGCCACGACCGTCGAAGGCCCGTTTCCCGGGGTGCCGTTCCTCGTCAAGGACCTCGCGCTGGAGATCGCGGGGACACCGTTCTCCGAAGGCTCGCGCTGGCTTGCCGGGAACATCTCACGCCACGACCAGGAGCTGACGCGGCGCTTCCGGCGGGCCGGGCTGGCCATCATCGGCAAGACCAACACGTGTGAGTTCGGCCTGAGCCCGCACTGCGAACCAGTGCTGCACGGGGCCACGCGCAATCCCTGGGACCTGTCACTGTCCACGTCCGGGTCGAGCGGAGGGTCGGCGGCCGCGGTGGCAGCCGGGATCGTCCCGATGGCCCACGGCAACGACCTCGGCGGGTCGCTGCGCTATCCGGCGGCGTGGTGCGGGGTGTTCGGCCTCAAACCGACCCGGGGCCGGGTGCCGCTGGGCCCGGAATACGGTGACGTCGTCGGCGGCCTCGCGGCCGAATTTGCGCTGACCCGCACAGTCCGCGACGCCGCGGCGCTGCTGGACGCCGTCGCCGGCCCGGCTCCCGGGGACCCGTACTGGGCTCCGCCGCGGCCTCGCCCCTATGTGGCCGAAACCTCGACGCCGCCGGGACGGCTCAGGATCGCCGCCACGGCCACCCCCAACGGCGGTCAGCAGGTCCATCCTGACTACCTGCGGACCTTTGGCGCCACCGTGGACCTGCTGGGCAAACTGGGCCACCACGTCGAAGAGGCTCGTCCAGACCCCCTGGACCGGGCCGGGCACCGGGCCATCCGGGCGGTGTACGCTGCCGCGGCCGCCTGGATCGAGGGGTACTGGACCCGGCGGCTGGGCCGGGGACCGGAACCGGGTGAGCTGGAGCCCTATACCGAGGTCCTGTTCGGACGCGGCAGGAAGATCAGCGCCGGAGACTACCTGCAGGGCATGGAGGAGTTGCAGCGGTTTAGCCGCAGGGTTGCCGGCTTTTTCCAGACATACGATCTCTGGCTGACGCCGACGGTCGGCTGGCCGCCGCTGCCACTGGGCACGCTGACGGGAACGCCGGAGGACCCCCTCCGCGGCGAACGGGAGGCCGGGCGCTTCCTCATGTTCGACGGCGAGTACGCCAACATCACGGGCGGCCCGGCCATGTCCGTTCCGCTGGGGGCCGATTCCGCCGGACTTCCGGTGGGGATGTCCTTCCTCGCCGGATTCGGCGACGAAGCGGTTCTGTTCCGGCTGGCGGCCCAGCTGGAACAGGCCAGGCCCTGGGCCGACAGGAGGCTCGATGCCGCCGTGCCGTGACAGCTGTGTGCGGGGCCGGGTTGTGGCCGTGCCGTGGCGGTTGTATGCGGTGCCGTTGTACGGGGCGGCGTTGCTGATGCGGGGCCACTGCCGAAGAGGTGACGCAGGTGTGCCGTGGGCCCGTTCGAAAAGCGTCAAACACCGCAATCCATCTGAAGGAGACAGACGATGTATCTGGGAATGTACAGCTTCCGCGGTGACCCGGCAGAGCTTCTCGCCGGCCACGACCGCCTGCTGGCCCTCCTGCCCGCAGGCCAGTTGGAACTGCACCTGTGCGTGCAGACGGAGGACGGCATCGCCGTCCTGGACACCTGCCCGAACCGGGAGGTCTTTGACCGGTTCAGCGGCGGGCGGGAGTTCCAGGAGCTGGTTGCCGCTGCCGGCCTGCCCCGTCCCGAAATCGCGCGCCTGGGCGAGATCAAAACCTACGTGCTGCCGCCGGGCGTCACTGCCTGAGCCCGCCGAGCCCGCGCGGGCCGGTGCATTTCCAAAGTCACCGGGCGCAACTAGACTGGGCCGGACGAGGCCGCCTCCGGTGCGCCGTCGAGCCCGTCCGGTGGGAGTTCAATGAGGAATCTGGTCCATCCGGCAGCACTGTTGCCGCCAGCAGGCGGGGTCAACGCAGCGCTGCGCCAGCAGCATGCCAGCGCCGGGCACGAGGAACTGGATTCGCGGGGGTTTGTCTTTCCCGAGAACCTGCAGTTGCCTGGACTGAGCAGCTTGATCCGGGAGTCGTGGCGGCGGTCGGCGGAACTTCACGCCAACCCGGACAACCCCGAAGCACCCCTTGCCATGGACCGCGACGAGCTCGAAGAGTACCGGCGCCAGCATCCGCTGGCCGCCATCATGCCCGTGATCCACAAGCTCCTGGTCCTGCCGAGTCACGACAGCGGAATGCTGGTGGCCGTGGGCGACGAGGTGGGCAGGCTGCTCTGGGTGGAGGGCGACGCCGCCCTGCAGCGCCGGGCCGAAGGCATGATGTTCGTCCCGGGCGCCGACTGGTCCGAGGCGACAGTGGGCACCAGCGCCCCGGGCACCGCGCTGGCCCTTGGCCGGGGCATCCAGATCTCCGGTGCGGAACACTACAAGCGTTCGGTGCATCCGTGGAGCTGCACGGCCGTGCCCTTCCACGATCCGGATTCCGGCGCCCTGCTCGGAGTCGTGGACATCACCGGCACCGAGTCGGCGGTGGCCCCGCACACGCTCTCGCTCGTTGAGGCGACGGTTGCCGCGGCCCAGGCGCATCTGCGGGTGGAGCGGCTGCAACTGGCCGCAGCCCGCCAGACCTCGCCGTCCCGGCGGCGGAGCTCGGCCGCACCCGGAACGGCCGCACCTGGAACCGCCGCAACAGGAAAGGCCGGGGCGCCGGCCGCCAACAGCCTGTACCGCAACAGCCTCCAGCTGCTCGGCCGCGACCAGGCCCTGCTCAGCATCGACGGCCGCACCGTGGCTCTGTCCGCCCGGCACAGCGAGATCCTGGCCCTCCTCAGCACCCGCCCCGAAGGGCTGAATGCCGAGGAGCTTTGTACCCTCCTGTACCCCGGGGAGGCTTCCACCATGACCCTCCGCGCGGAGATGGTCCGCCTGCGCAAGGTCCTTCAGCAGCTCAATCCCGGCGCGGTTCCGGAGTCCCGCCCGTACCGCCTGCCGCTGGACCTGGTTCCGGACTCCGGACAGGTGCTGAAATGCCTGCAGCGCGGCGCGCACCGGATAGCACTGGAAATCTACCGTGGCGGCGTTCTGCCGCGCTCGGAGGCGCCCGGCATCGTCGAGCTGCGGGCCAGGGTCTCCGAGCTGATGCGCGAGGCCCTGCTGACCGACGGCAGCGCCGAATCGCTGCTGAAGTACGCCGAACTGCCCGAGGCAAAGGACGACGTCGAGGTCCGGACCGCCGCGCTGAAGCTGCTGGCGCCCCGCTCGCCCAAGCGCGCCGCCGTCGTCGCCGATCTGGAACGGCTGGACCGGGAACTGCGCGCCTGAGCCGCTGCATTCCGCAGGGATGCCCGCGAGGTGACCCGGCTCACACGGTTGCAACCTGACTGCAACCTTTGCGTCCCTAGGCTGAGGACAACGGGGGCCGGAAGCGCCTTGCACCCCCCATCTTGCACAGCAAAGGAGCTAGCAATGACTGTTTACGCCCAGCCCGGCACCGAGGGCTCGAAGGTCACCTTCAAGGACCGCTACGAAAACTGGATCGGCGGCGAGTGGGTTGCCCCGGTCAAGGGCCAGTACTTCGAGAACATCACCCCGGTGACCGGCAAGGCCTTCTGCGAGGTGGCCCGCGGCACCGCCGAGGACATTGAGCTGGCGCTCGACGCCGCGCACAAGATTGCACCGTCCTGGGGCAAGACCTCCGTGGCCGAGCGCGCCGCGATCCTGAACAAGATTGCCGACCGGATCGACGCGAACACCGAGATGCTCGCGGTCGCCGAGTCCTGGGACAACGGCAAGCCGATCCGCGAAACCCTCAACGCCGACATTCCGCTCGCCGCCGACCACTTCCGCTACTTTGCCTCCGCCGTCCGTGCGCAGGAGGGCCGGCTGTCCCAGCTCGACGACGACACCACCGCGTACCACTACCACGAGCCGCTCGGCGTCGTCGGCCAGATCATTCCCTGGAACTTCCCGATCCTCATGGCCGTCTGGAAGCTCGCCCCGGCGCTCGCCGCCGGCAACGCCGTGGTGCTCAAGCCGGCAGAGCAGACGCCGTCCTCGATCCTGGTGCTGATGGAACTGATCAGCGATCTCCTGCCCGCCGGTGTCATCAACGTGGTCAACGGCTTCGGCGTCGAGGCCGGCAAGCCGCTGGCCTCCAGCCCGCGGATCCGCAAGATCGCCTTCACCGGCGAAACCACCACGGGCCGCCTGATCAGCCAGTACGCCTCCCAGAACCTGATTCCGGTCACCCTGGAGCTCGGCGGCAAGAGCCCCAACATCTTCTTCAACGACGTCGCCGACACCAACGACGCGTTCTACGACAAGGCGCTTGAAGGCTTCACGCTCTTCGCTTTCAACCAGGGAGAGGTCTGCACCTGCCCGTCCCGCGCCCTCGTCCAGGAAGGGATCTACGACTCCTTCATGGCGGACGCGCTGGCCCGCACGCAGAAAATCATCCAGGGCAACCCGCTGGACACCGAGACGCAGCTCGGCGCCCAGGCCTCCAATGACCAGCTCGAGAAGATCCTGTCCTACATCGACATCGGAAAGCAGGAAGGTGCCAAAGCCCTCACCGGCGGTGCCCGGGCCGAAATGTCAGGCGACCTGGCCGGCGGCTACTACGTGCAGCCCACGATTTTCGAGGGCCACAACAAGATGCGGATCTTCCAGGAGGAGATCTTCGGGCCCGTGGTGTCCGTGACGCGCTTCAGCGACTACAACGACGCCATGGGGATCGCCAACGACACCCTCTACGGCCTCGGCGCCGGCGTCTGGTCCCGCAACGGCAACGTCGCCTACCGTGCAGGCCGCGAAATCCAGGCCGGCCGCGTCTGGGTCAACAACTACCACGCCTACCCGGCCGGTGCCGCGTTCGGCGGGTACAAGTCCTCCGGCATCGGCCGCGAGAACCACTCGATGATGCTGGACCACTACCAGCAGACCAAGAACCTTCTGGTCAGCTACAACGAGAACAAGCTCGGCTTCTTCTAAGCCGCATTGACCCGGGCGGGGCGGATCGGCAGTGATCCGCCCCGCCCGCACCACGACCGGCCAGCACCCAGGCATGCAGCACCTCCCGCCACCCCACGGAGCACACCGACCCCTACTACCTACGCCCAAAAACAACGCAAGGATCGCGCCAATGACGACGAGAATGCAAGCAGCTGTTGTAACCGAATTCGGCAAGGATCTCCAGATCCAGGACCTCCCCATTCCCGCCCCAGGCCGGGGTGAGGCGCTGGTCAAGGTCATCACCACAGGCGTCTGCCACACCGACCTCCACGCCGCGGAAGGTGACTGGCCGGTCAAGCCGTCGCCGCCGTTCATCCCCGGGCACGAAGGAGTGGGCGAGGTGGTGGCCCTCGGTGAAGGCGTCACAGACCTGGCGGTCGGAGACCTGGTGGGCAATGCCTGGCTCTGGTCCGCGTGCGGGGACTGCCAGTTTTGCCGGACCGGCTGGGAAACCCTCTGTGAGGCCCAGAAGAACGCCGGCTACAGCGTGGACGGTTCCTTCGGCGAGTACATGCTCGTGGACAGCCGCTTCGCCGCCCGCATCCCGGCCGGCTCAGATCCTGTGGAGGTCGCGCCGGTTCTCTGTGCCGGCGTCACCGTCTACAAGGGCCTCAAAATGACAGAGGCCAAACCGGGCCAGTGGGTCACCATCTCCGGAATCGGCGGACTCGGCCATATCGCCGTCCAGTACGCCGTCGCCATGGGGCTGCGGGTCGCGGCGGTGGACATTGCCGACGACAAGCTCGCCCTGGCCAGGAAGCACGGCGCGGAGCTGACGGTCAATGCCCTCAACGAGGATCCCGCCGAAGTCATCCAGCGCGAAACCGGAGGATGCCATGGAGTCTTGGTCACGGCGGTGCACCCGTCAGCGTTCGGACAGGCCATCGGGATGGCCCGGCGCGGCGGAACGATCGTATTCAACGGGCTGCCGCCGGGCGACTTTCCGGCACCGATTTTCGAGATTGTGCTCAAGGGGCTGACCGTCCGGGGCTCGATTGTTGGCACCCGGCAAGACCTGGCGGAGGCCCTGGACTTCTACGCCCAGGGCAAGATCCACCCCACGGTTTCCACCCGGGAACTCTCCGAGGTCAACGCCGTTCTTGACGAGATGAAGCACGCCAAGATCGACGGCCGAGTAGTGCTGACGTTCTGATGCCACACACCAGGCTCGACGCCGCCGTGACCCGCCCCGGGGAGGACTTCTCCCGCGTGGCGCTCACCCCGGAGGCTGTGGAATTGCTTCGCAAGCTGTGGGTGCAGCACGGACCGCTGATGTTCCATCAGTCCGGCGGCTGCTGTGACGGGTCCTCGCCGATGTGCTATCCGGCAGGAGAGTTCATCACGGGCGACTCGGACGTGTTGCTCGGCCTGTTCGACATCTCGGACGGAATCCAGCCGCAGACGCTCGAATTCTGGATGTCGCGGGAGCAGTTCAACTACTGGAGCCACACGCACCTGACCGTCGACGTCGTCCCCGGGCGGGGGAGCGGATTCTCCGTGGAGGCGCCGGAAGGCAAGCGGTTCCTGATCCGCTCGACCCTGATGGAAAACTGGCCCGTCTAGGCGGTCCGTAACGGGTAGGCCACGCGCAGGCGGGCCGTGCAGGGGAACCTGCCCGGCCCGCTTTTTCGTCTCACTATGTGGGACAAAAATGGCCGTCCAGTGGATGGACACTACACTAGACAGGTCTGTTTCCATACCAGTTATCGAGATTGCGTACTTTCCTATGAACCTTTTCCGGACCAAATCAATCGAGCAGTCCATGTCCGACGCCGATGAACCCGGACGCAAGTTGAAGCGCTCCCTCAGCACGTGGGACCTCATGATCATGGGGGTCGCGGTGGCCGTGGGCGCCGGGATCTTCTCGGTCGGAGCCAAGGCGGCGGCGAATTTTGCCGGCCCCGCCGTGACCGTCTCCTTTGCGATCGCTGCCGTCACATGCGCGCTCGCCATCATGTGCTACGCGGAATTTGCCACGGCCATCCCGGTTGCAGGCTCCGCCTACGTCTTCACGTACGCGACCATGGGGGAGGTCCTGGCGTGGATTATTGGCTGGAACCTGATCCTTGAACTCTTCACGGCAGGCGCCGTGATCGCGAAGTACTGGGGCATCTACCTCAGCAAGGTCTTCGCGCTCATGGGTTTGGACATTCCGCCGTCGATCTCCCTGGGCGGCGTCGAACTCTACTGGGGCGCCTTCCTGATTGTCGCCGTCTTCACCGTGCTGCTGGTCCTCGGGACCAAGCTGTCCGCCCGCGTCGGCAACATCTTCACGCTCATCAAGATTGCCGTGGTCCTCTTCGTGATCGTGGTGGGCTTCACCTACGTGAAGTTCGAGAACTACGCCCCGTTCGTCCCCGCCTCCCAGCCCACCGGGGGCACCGGAACCGCTGACGTCCTCAAGCAGTCGTTCTTCGGCTTCCTGACCGGCGCCGCCCCGGCCCAGTACGGAACCCTCGGGATATTCGCCGGCGCAGCACTGGTCTTCTTCGCCTTCATCGGCTTCGACGTCGTCGCCACATCGGCCGAAGAGGTCAAGAACCCGCAGAAGACGCTGCCCCGCGGCATCTTCGGCGGCCTGGCGATCGTCACGGTACTGTACATCCTGGTGTCCCTGGCACTGACCGGCATGGTGTCCTACACGAAGCTGGCCGAGGCCAAGAACCCGACGCTCACCACGGCTTTCGAGGCCGTCGGCAACACCGACGCCGCCAAGATCATCGCCTTCGGCTCCCTCGTGGGCCTCACCACGGTCATCATGGTGCTCCTCATGGGCCTGTCGCGCGTCGTCCTGGCCATGAGCCGCGACGGCCTGCTGCCGCGCTCCCTGTCCAAGACCAGCACCATCCGTGCGACGCCGGTCCGCCTCCAGATCATCTGCGGCGCCGCCGTGGCCCTCGTCGCCGGCCTGACCAACGTGGACCTGCTGGAGGAAATGATCAACATCGGGACCCTGTCCGCCTTCGTGATGGTGAGCCTGGGGATCCTGGTGCTGCGCAAGAAGCGCCCCGATCTGAAGCCGGCCTTCCGCGTCCCGTTCGGCAAGGTGCTCCCGGTCGTCTCGGCAGTGCTCTGCCTGTACCTCATGACCAACCTCGCCGTGGAAACCTGGATCTTCTTCGCCATCTGGCTCGTGATCGGTCTCGCGATCTACTTCGCCTACGGCCAGCGCCATTCCCGGCTGAACGAAAAGTTCGCGGCGGCCCGTGCATCCGTGAACGGCTCCGGTAAGGAGAACGCGGTCGACGGCGTCGAGCCGGGCGCGGCTGTCGCGTCGTCCGTTGCCCCGGCATCGGCCGAGGACGAGGACGCGCTTACCCGCTCCTGAGCCGGGAACGGGCGGTCCGAGGAATCTGAAGTCGCCGGAAACGTGCGAGCTCGCTGGAAAGTCCCGGCGAAATCGCACGCTTCCGGCGACTTCGCCGTTTCGGAGGCTGCGCTCCCTAAGATGGACACATGGCACGCCCAGCAAGACCGGAACGCAAATCAGAGTTGTTGTCGGCGATTCTCGACTACCTCATGGACAAGACACTGGCCGAGCTGACGTTCCGCAGCCTCGCCGACGGGCTGGGCGTCAGCAGCTACGTTCTGGTCTACCATTTCGGGCACCGCGAACAGCTGATCAACGAGATCATCCGGGGCATCGAATCGCGGCTGGACAGCGTCCGAGCCACTGACGTCAGGGACATCGACCGGGACGCATGGCGTGCCTTCCTCCTGGAGTCGTGGCAGTGGACCATGGCGCAGCGCAACCGGCATCTGGCCCGGCTGGAATTTGAGGCGACGGCACAGGACGTGGTCGCGGCGGTCCCGCGCGGCACTGCCCAAGAGCACTTCCGGATGCTGCACGAGAAAGCCCGGGACTGGCTCATCATCCAGGGCATCCGGCCGGAGTTTGCCGACACCGACGCGCGCCTGTTTACCGCAGCGTTCTACGGGCTACAGTTCGATTTCGTCGTCAACAACCAGCCCGAGGAAGCCACCAAGGCCTTCGAACTGATGATGCTCGTCTTTTTCAACAACCTCGACAGGCGGCTCGCCACCGACGGCCAGCACATCTGAGCCGGTCACCTGAGCCTGTTTGTCCGAGCTTGTTTGTCTGAGCTGGTCATCTGGGCGGGTCATCTGGGCGGGTCATCTGAGCGGTTCATCCGGCCTGATGTCAGGGCGCCGCGTAACGGCCGACCCACTCCACGAGGGGTCGCAGCTGTTCCCAGCGCTGCGCCACTTCTTCCACCGCTTCGGGGCCGGCAAGCCAGCCAGGCTGGCCCACATTGACGCCGGCCGTGAGGGATTTGTGCTTGAGCAGCTCCGCCCTGGGATGGTCTTTGTCGAAGCCCCGCGGCACGGTCTTCAGGCTTTCGCCCTCCACCGCGAATCCTTCCGCCGCGACTTTGCGCACGATCACCCGCAACGCCTCGCCGCTGTCCGGATCATCCACGGCGCCGCGAAAGCGGGCGAGCTGGGCCGGTGTGTGCGTATGGCAGCCGCCGCCGATGAGCAGGCCGTCGGCGCTGAGCTGCACGTAGAAACCCACCCCTTCGGCCAGCGCAGCGAAGGCCCCCTGGGCGGTCTTGTAAGGGGACTTGTCCGGGGAAAACCTGACATCCCGGTTCGGCCGAAAGAGCTTCGCCGGGCCAAAGCGTGGCTCCAGCTCGGCCAGCAAATGGGTGAGCGGCCCCTTCACCGCGGCGTCGTAGACCGGCTTGTGCTCCAGCCACCAGTCCCGGTTGTTGTTCTGTTCAAGATCGGAGTAGAACCGGAAGGCGTCGTCCGGAATGCCTGCGAATGCGGTCATTCCTAAATCCTATGGACCAGCAGTGCGTGGTGGCGAGCGGCACCTGCCCGCATGTGGATAACCGCAAAACGCCCCGCCACGGAAATCCGTGGCGGGGCGTTTTACCAGTCGGCTGGACGGCCGGTCACAGCCGGTCTAAGCCGGCTCTGCACAGCCGGTCTGCGCAGCCGGGCCGCACAGCAGGCCTAAGCGAAGGCCCGAGCGGCCGGCCCCCAAGGACAGGCCGCTCGGCAACAGGCGATCAGAGCTTGTTGGCGGCTTCGGCGTCGGACTCCACCTGGCCGGCGCCAAGGTTGGCGCGCAGCTTGGCGCCGAACCCGGCGTCGACGTTGGTCCAGTACGCGATGGCGCGTTCCTTGATGTCGGCGTTCTTGACGCCGCTGACGGCGCCGGTGACGGTCTCCAGCAGGCGGGCCTTCTCGCCGTCGTTGTAGACCTCGCGGTACAGCGTGCCGGCCTGGCCGAAGTCGCTGTCCTCGGCGTGCAGGGAGTGCGCGGAGAGCGTGAGCTCGCCGTCGTTCTCCCAGCCGCCACCCGCAACCGCGGGCTCCACGGCGGCGGGGCCGCCGACGGAGTTCGGTGCGTAGACGGGAACGGACGGGGCGTTGAAGTGGTAGCGGCCCTGTCCGTCCTGGCTGTAGTTGTTGACCTGGTTCTGGGGGGCGTTCACCGGGAGCTGGGCGTGGTTGGTGCCGACGCGGTAGCGGTGGGCGTCCGCGTAGGAGAAGATGCGGGCCTGCAGCATCTTGTCCGGGGACGCGGCGATGCCCGGCACGAAGTTCGACGGCGCAAAGGTGGCCTGCTCGATCTGCGCGAAGTAGTTCTCCGGGTTGCGGTTCAGCTCCATGGTGCCGACCTTGACCAGCGGGTAGTCGCTGTGCGGCCACACCTTCGTGAGGTCAAAGGGGTTGAGCCGGTACGTCTTGGCGTCCTCGTACGGCATGACCTGGACGTGCAGGTCCCAGGACGGGAAGTTGCCGGCGGCAATGTTTTCCTGGAGATCGCGGATGTAGAAGTCACCGTCGGCGCCGGCCAGGACCTCGGCCTCGTCGCCGGTCATGGACTTGACGCCCTGGTTGGACTTGAAGTGGTACTTGACCCAGAAGCGCTCGCCCTCGGCGTTGATCCACTGGTAGGTGTGCGAGCCGTAGCCCTGCATTTCACGCCACGAGGCCGGCAGGCCGCGGTCGCCCATGAGCCAGGTGACCTGGTGGGCGGATTCCGGGGAGAGGGTCCAGAAGTCCCACTGCATGTCCGCGTCGCGCAGGTGGGTGCCCGGCAGGCGCTTCTGGGAGTGGATGAAGTCCGGGAACTTGATGCCGTCGCGGATGAAGAACACCGGGGTGTTGTTGCCGACGAGGTCGTAGTTGCCCTCGGTGGTGTAGAACTTCACCGCGAAGCCGCGGGGATCGCGCCAGGTGTCGGGGGAGCCCGCTTCGCCGGCCACGGAGGAGAAACGGATGAGCATGTCCGTCTCGGTGCCGGGCTGGAACAGCGCAGCCTTGGTGTACTTCGAGACGTCCTCGGTGGTCTTGAACGTACCGAATGCCCCGCCGCCCTTGGCGTGGACAACGCGCTCCGGGACACGCTCGCGGTTGAACTGCGCGAGCTTCTCGATCAGGTAGTGATCGGTCAGGATGATCGCGCCGTCGGCACCGACGGACTTGGAGTGGGCGTCGGAAGTGACGGGAGCGCCGGACTGTGTCGTGGACACGGCGGGCACAGAGATGTTCTCAGTCATCGTTCTCCTTTGGTTGGGGTTGTTAGTTTCGTTCGGAAGGAAGTTGTTGGGTGCGCTGGCAGTCCTGGCAGATGCCCTGGTAGAGCACATCGGCAATCTGAATGGTCATCGGCTTCGCGTTCGCGTCCCAGTGCGGGGTCAGGCACGGCGCATGGCCGACGGCGCACTCGACGTCCTCCACCCGCCCGCAACTGATGCAGACCGCGTGGTGGTGGTTGTCTCCCACCCTGGTCTCATACAGCGCGGGGGAGTGCGGGGGTTCGAAACGGCGCAGCATGTGCAGATCGGTCAGATCACCTAGGACCACATAGACCGACTGGGCCGTCAGTTCCGGCAGGTCTTGCCGGGCGGCGGCGAGGATCGCTTCGGCCGGCGAATGCGGGTGATGTTCGACGGCGGCCAGCACGGCCAGGCGCTGTTTGGTCACACGGCGGCCGTGGGCACGCAGGGCGGCAGCCCATGCATCGTGGGTGCCCAAGGAGTCCGTCATGGACTCATTCAAGCACTTATTATGATTCCCTCACAATAAGGCAGTGCTAACTATGTCCGTCCGCAGCACAAGGCACGCACTGCCCGCCGCTAGAGTTGCCCGGTGGGGAAATTTCTGGCGGACATCACGCCATTGCGTGAAAGTCCGGCCTTCCGCCGCTTGTGGGCCGGGTCCGCCGTCTCCGCACTGGGCAGCCAGCTGACCGTGGTGGCCGTCAGCCTGCAGATCTACCGGCTGACCCAGGACAGCCTCTACGTGGGCCTGCTGAGCATCTTCGCCCTCGTGCCACTGGTCTTCGGCGGCCTCCTGGGCGGTTCGATCGCCGACGCCCACGACCGCCGCACCGTGGCACTCCTGGCCTCTTCCGTCCTCTGGCTGACTACCGCGGCGCTGGCACTGCAGGCGTGGCTGGAACTGGGCAACGTGTGGCTGCTCTACGCGCTGGTTGCGGTGCAGAGCGGCGCCCAGGCCATTAACCAGTCCGCCCGTACCGCAATCATCCCGGTGCTGGTGCGCAAGGAACTGCTGCCCGCCGCAAACGCCCTGAGCATGATGATTTTCGGCCTGACCATGACCGCCGGCCCGCTGCTGGCCGGTGTGCTCGTGGCGTGGATCGGTTTCGGCTGGACCTACACGATCGACGTCGTCAGCTTTGCCTTTGCGTTTTGGGCGCTCCTAAGGCTGCCGCTCATGCCGCCCGGGAAGCACGCCGGGCCCGCCGGGCTGCGTTCCGTGGTCGAGGGTTTCCGCTTCCTCGGCACCCGGCCCAATCTCCGCATGACGTTCGTGATCGACCTCGTGGCCATGATCTTTGCCCAGCCCCGGGCGCTGCTGCCCGCCATCGGCGCGCTGATGATCGGCGGCGGCGATGCCACGGTGGGCATCCTGCTGGCGTCCATGGCGGTGGGGGCGTTCCTGGCCGGGCTGTTCTCCGGACCGCTTGGCGGTGTGCGCCGGCAGGGCACCGCCGTGGTCTGGTCCGTGATGGGCTGGGGCGCCTCGGTCGCGGCCTTTGGCCTGGTGGTGGTCCTGGCAGACCATACCGGCAGCGGCGCCGTGACGGTGTGGCTGCTGCCCGCCGCCCTGTGCTGCGCCCTGGCCGGCATCGCGGATTCCGTCAGCGCCGTCTTCCGGACCACCGTCCTGCAGGCCTCCACCCCGGACCACCTGCGCGGACGGCTGCAGGGAGTGTTCGTGGTGGTGGTGGCCGGAGGGCCGCGGATCGGGGACATGCTGGCGGGCGGCGCGACTAAACTTTTGAATGAAGGATGGGTTCTGCTGCTCGGCGGCGTGCTGTGCATTGCCGTGGCCTGGACGGTGGCCCGCCTGCAGTCGGGATTCCTCCGCTACGACGCGCGGAACCCGGTACCGTAGCCGTTCGTTTTTCTTCGTAGGCCGTTGAACTGCAAAGTTGTTGAACGGCCGTTGAACTACAGGGCATCAGGAGGACCAGTGCATCAGCATCACAACGGACTGAAGACCGCGGCGCTGTTCGGAGTCCTGTGGGCCGTGCTGCTTGGCCTGGGGGCGTTCATCGCCGCCGGGACCCGCAGCGCCGCGCCGATCTGGATCATGGCGCTGATCGGCGTCGGGACCACGGCCTACGGGTACTGGAACAGCGACAAGCTGGCCATCCGTGCCATGCAGGCGTACCCCGTTACGGAGGCGGAGGCGCCCCAGCTCTACCAGATCGTCAGGGAGCTGTCCGGCCGGGCCAACCAGCCGATGCCGCGCATCTACGTCTCGCCCACCATGGCGCCGAATGCCTTCGCCACCGGCAGGAACCCGCGGAACGCGGCAGTGTGCTGCACCGAGGGCATCATGCGGCTGCTGGACGCCCGCGAACTGCGCGGCGTCCTTGGCCACGAACTGATGCACGTCTACAACCGGGACATCCTGACGGCGTCGGTGGCCGCCGCCGTCGCCGGCGTCATCACCTCGGTGGCGCAGATGATGCTGCTGTTCGGCGGCGGGGACCGCCGCAACGCTAACCCGTTCGCCGCGATCGCCATGGCGCTGCTGGCACCGTTCGCCGCGTCCCTGATCCAGATGGCCATCTCCCGCACCCGGGAGTACGACGCCGACGAGGACGGCTCCTCGCTCACCGGAGATCCGCTAGCGCTTGCCTCCGCCCTGCGCAAGATCGAGCAGGGCGTGCAGCTGGCGCCGCTGCCGCAGGACCAGCGGCTGGTCAACGCCTCGCACATGATGATCGCCAACCCGTTCAAGGGCGCAGGCGTGGCCAAGATGTTCTCCACCCACCCGCCGATGGCCGAGCGGATCGGCCGGCTGGAGCGGATGGCCGGACGCCCGCTCGGCTCGGGCTAGCCGCCCGCCGGCCTGCGTGTCCGGCGACGCGCGAATAGTCTCATGATGCGCAAAAGGGCTGGCGCCACCGGAATACCGGTGGCGCCAGCCCTTTTGCGCGTCGTGCGCTAACTTGAGCCGCGAGCGAGGCCGCTAGCTGCGGAAATTCACGAACTGCAGGTCGGCCTCGTCGAAGCCTTTCAGCAGGTTCATCGTCTCCTGGAGGTCGTCGCGGGACTTGGACGTCACCCGGAGCTCGTCGCCCTGGATCTGTGACTTGACCGACTTGGGGGCCTCGTCCCGGATCAGCTTGTTGATCTTCTTGGCGAGGTCCTGGGCAATGCCCTCCTTGATGGAGGCTTCCAGCCGGAATTCCTTGCCGGAGGCGTAGGGCTCGCCGGTGTCGAGTGACTTGAGCGAGATGCCGCGGCGGATGAGCTTTGACTGCAGCACATCGAGCACAGCCAGCACCCGCTCCTCGGAGTTGGCCTTCATGAGAATCTTCTCGCCGCTGAAATCAACCTCGGCGCCGACGCCCTTGAAGTCGTAGCGCTGGGCAATTTCCTTCTGCGCCTGGTTCAGCGCGTTCGCGACTTCCTGCTTGTCTACCTTGCTGACGACGTCGAACGTGGATTCGCCTGCCATGACTGTCCTCCTGGTGGTTGCCGGTTGCCTGGTGTCAGGCCGGGATATCTGCATTCCAGCCTAGTACGGATGCCCCGGATCTGGAGGCCGTCCGGGCGCGATGACCTCTCACAGTCCACTCATAGCTCAATCACGGCGGGAACGAAGCCGGGCTCGGCAGAGTTGCAAGAGTTGGAACCGCTGCTGAAAGGCAAGAACATGCACCACAAAGCCGTCCGCTACGTCACCCGCACTACCGCCGCCGCTGCCAGCACCCTGGCTACGACGGCCACCTCTGTTGCCGCCGCCGCGCTGGCGGCCTCCATCATTTTGAGTCCGGCCGCCGATGCGTCGGCGCGCATGGACGGGGTCCATTCGGATCTGGCCCGCGCCGTGCAGCTCAACCAGGTCACGCCGGAGCAGGCGGCACGTTTCGAGGCCCGGCTGGCCGGACGCATTCTTGGAGAAGCCTGAATCTCCGCGGTTTTTGGCCCATTTTTTGGCCCTCTTTTGCCTCAGCAAGCCGCCGATTCGATTCTTCGGCGGAAGTTCTGTAAAGTTGTCTTGCCCGCGGGTGCTGGAAGCGGAACGGACTGGAAACAGCCGTTCCGGGACTGGAAACCGCGAGTGATCTTCTTTTGAAGTTCGGCAGATTACCCGAGCGGCCAAAGGGGGCTGACTGTAAATCAGCTGGCAACGCCTACGGGGGTTCGAATCCCTCATCTGCCACCCTTGGAAAGCCTCCGGAACCATTTGGTTCCGGAGGCTTTTCCTTTTGTCCCAGAACCCCGATAACCCCTTGTCTTTCCGGAGTCGTTTCGCTGACGCCTTCGCTGACGCCTTCTGTCCGGGCACTGTGGCCTGGGGTCTTCCGCCCGAGCCCCCGGCTCGCGGCTCACGGCTCAGCTGGCCGGCGGGTTCGGGATGACCACCGTCGTACCGGCCGGCGGAATCCATTCGCGGCCGGTCAGCAGGTTCAGGTTGGCGATTCGCAGTGCATAGAGCGGCACCCCGTAGCGGCTCGCGATCCCGGCGGGGGTATCTCCGGCGCTTGCCCGGTACAGGAACTGTCCCTGCCCGTCCTGCCCGGTGACGCTGCCGCCGGCCCCGAGCTGGGGCACGTCCACGCCCCTGAGGTCGATGACCTGCCCCTCGGTCACGGACGGCGATTCGTTGAAGCTCTTGAGAATCTCTGGAGTCATCCGGAAGTGGGCCGCGATGCCCTCCCAGGTATCGCCGTCGACGGCCGTGTACCGCATCGGCTGGAAGAACCCGTTGGTTTCCGTCCGCCCCTGCAGGCCCTCGTCCGCGGGAGATGGCGCTGGGGGCGGAGCGGGGGATAGGGCTGCAGGCGACGCCGGAGACGCAGGGGCTGCCGGCTGCCCCGCCGGACTTCCTGCGGAAGGGTTCGCGCCGGAGTCGCAGGCCACCAGCAGGATGGTGAGAACTGCGAACAGGGCGGCAGCGAGGACCGCGGCAAGTGCCGAGGGAACAACTGCAGTGGCTGCCAGATGGCGCCCGGCGCCGGAACCATGACTCACGTTGGGTGTCCTGTCATTGAGGGCCTCCCCCCGAGGCCCGCTGCGCCGATTATTCCATACGTTTGAATAAACAGGTGCTTCCCGATGGCCAGGCTCTCCGGGTTCGGTATAGTGCCGGTCATGGACGACAAAGCAATCTTGCACGGCTACCTGCGCACCCGGCGGGACAGCCTCCTGGCGAAGCTCGAAGGCCTCAGCGAGTACGACGTGCGCCGGCCCCTCACGCCGACCGGAACCAACCTGCTGGGCCTGGTGAAGCATGTGGCGAGCGTCGAACTCGGCTATTTTGGCGATGTCTTTGGCCGGCCCAGCGAGCTCGCGCTGCCCTGGCTCGCCGACGACGCGGAGCCCGACGCCGACATGTGGGCCACGCCGGCCGAGACACGGGAGCAGATCATCGAGCTGCACCGGGCCTCGGCCGCACACAGCGACGCCACGATCGATCAGCTCGGCCTCGATGCGCCCGGCGTCGTGCCCTGGTGGCCGGCGGAGCGCAGGCACGTGACCCTGCACCAGATCCTCGTGCACATGTGCATGGAAACCGCGCATCACCTTGGCCACGCGGACATCCTGCGCGAACTGCTCGACGGCAGGGCCGGCCAGCGCCCGGGCGACGCGAACCTCTCGCAGCGCACGCCCGAGGAGTGGGCCGTCCACCGGGCCCGCATCGAGGCGGCTGCGGCCGCCGTTGGAGCGCCGGCTGCCGGCCGCTAGGAGCCCGAAGGTGCCCCGGAGAGGCAGCATGATTCTTCCGTTCGTGAGATCCCGAGGACTACTATGGCGGCATGATCCGGTTGCGTCGAAGCGGTCTGCTGGTTGTTGCCATGCTGGTTGCCGGCCTGGCGTTTACGGCAGTCACGGGGTGCTCCGGTCCGGCCTTGAAATCGTTCGCCGGAAGTTGGGGGCAGACCGTCAAAGGTCAGCCCAACCTCACGATCACCGACGACGGCTCCTTCCAGGGAACGGACGGCTGCAATCGTTTGACAGGCAAAGGATCAATTTCGGGCGACTCCTTCGACTTCGGCCCGATCGCATCGACCATGATGGCCTGCAGCAACGTCGACACGTGGCTATCGCAGGCGCACACCGCCAAAGTGAACGGGACTGTGCTGGTCGTCTACGGCAACAGCGGCAATCAGATCGGAACCCTGGCCAAGCAGTGACCGTGCGGGCTTCGCGGCCGGTTGGAGTTTGTGTTCCGACAACACTCCGCAATTCTGCGAGCAAAATCTCAGTTTCGGTGCGGGCCCATCGTAGGGTTGTCGGGTTCGCCGTTGAAGAAGAAGGAGCTTTCGTGAAGTCGTTTGCCTGTGGAGATGTGGTTCCCGGTTGTGAAGCCCGCTGGGTGTGCAGCACCGAAGATGAGATTCTGGTCAATGTAGCCGCCCACGCCGCATCCGCGCACGGGCTGGAGGCGCTGCCGGCCGACGTCGTGCAGTCCATCCACAAAGCCATCGTTCCCGTTAGTTGATTCACGGGGCAGGCGGCCCCCCGTCCGGCGCCAGGGCCGCTCAGGGCCCGGGGTGGACCGAACATCTGGCGGCCGCCTGCCAAGGTGTTGGCCTTTCCTCGGCCTACCAGCCGATCGTCGATACTGCCCGGGGGACGGTGGTGGGCTACGAGGCGCTGGCGCGGTTCCCCGGGTTCGCCGAGAAAAACCCGGAAGCGTGGTTTGCCGCGGCGCGCGCGCACGGGAAGGCGGCCGAGCTTGAGGCGGCAGCCCTGCGGGCCGCCCTCGTGGCGCGCCCCAGCCTGCCGGCAAACTGCTTCCTGACCCTCAACGTCTCACCCGAGCTGCTGCTGACGGAGAGCATCCGTGACATCTGGCGCAGCCAGGGAGACCTCGGCGGGCTGGTGATCGAGTTGACGGAGCAAACCCCCATCGACTCCTATCTGGAGCTCGAGCCTGACCTCAACCAGCTGCGCGCGGCCGGCGCGCTGATCGCCGTCGACGACGCCGGAGCCGGCTATGCGGGACTCCGTCACCTCCTTGCCCTGCGGCCCTCGCTGATCAAGATAGACCGCGAACTCATCCAGGATGTCGATCGCGACGAGGCCAAGCGCGCCCTGATCTCCATGCTCGGAACCTTTGCCAGCCGCGTCGATGCCTGGATCCTGGCCGAGGGAGTGGAACGGGTGGAGGAACTGGACGCCCTCGTCGCCCTCGGCGTTCCCCTGGTGCAGGGATATTGCCTGGCCCGGCCGGGTCCGGCGTGGGAGCCGATCGGTCTTGACGTCGCCCACCGCCTGGCGTCCAAACCGCCCGTGACGCACCAAAGCATTATTCGCGACATCGTGGAACCGGCCGCGACTGCCTCAAGCACGGAGACTGCGGCGGCCGCGTTTGGAGAGAACCCGGCCCTGCAGTCCGTGGTGCTGATCGGGGAGCATTTGCGTCCCGTGGCGGTGCTCGACCCCGCAGCCGCTGCGGTGGGCATGGTGAGCCCGGGGATGCGGGTCAACCTGGACACGCCGATCAGCGAGGCGCTGGCGCGCTCCATGACGCGGGATCGGGACAGCCGGTTTGACCCCCTGCTGATCACGGACAACGCCGGCCGCTTTGCCGGGATCGCCCGCATGGAACGGCTGATCACGGCGCTGGCAGCGGCGGACGGCTAGCCAGGTCCCGGTCCCGGTCCCGGACCCGGACCCGGTTCCAGCCCGCCGGCCGCTTCCGGACCGGCGGGCTGTCCGGCCAGCAGTTGGCCCGTGGCCGGGTCCGGCACGCCGCCGAAGTAGCGATCCAGGACGTCGCGGAACACGGACTCGCCGGGGGCGGCCGCAAGGAACAACGTCATGGACGAGTGCAGCTTCCGTGCGTCGATGTCGCCAAAGATGTGCACCGCGGAGCGGCCCTGCACGGCCGCCACAGCCGCAGCGGCTTCCACGAGGCGGGGGCCCAGGACGCCGTGCCGGTAGTAGGCACGTGCCTCGTCCAGTGATGTGATGGCGTACCTGCGGGCGGTCTCGCTGCGGCCCAGACCCGCGAGCTGGGGGAACACGAACCACATCCAGTGACTTCGCTTCATGCCGGCCTTCAGCTCGGCCAGGGCATGCCCGTAGGTGCCCCCGGCGTTTTGGGCAGTCACGAACCGTTCAAGATCATAAGGGTCTTCCATGCCCGCTAGGCTACGTCGCCGGGGCGCGGCGCGACAGGCTGAGGCGCAGGCCGCCCGTCTGCGGACGGGTACTTCGGCCGGGGCGGCATTGCCGGCCCCGGGCGTATCGTGTCCCCCATGACGAGCGTCTTGGAAATGGCCGGGGTTGTGAAGCGGTTCGGGCCCGTGGTGGCCCTGAACGGGTTGGATTTTTCAGTCGAGGCGGGCGAGGTCCACGGCTTCCTGGGACCGAACGGGTCGGGGAAATCGACAACCATCCGCCTGCTGCTGGGCATGCTGCGCGCCAACACGGGCTCCATCCGGGTGCTGGGCCTTGACCCGTGGCGCGACGTCGCGAGCCTCCACCGGCGCCTGGCTTACGTTCCCGGGGATGTGGCGCTGTGGCCCAACCTGACCGGCGGAGAGGTGATCGACCTCCTCGGCCGGCTCCAGGGCGGCCAGGACGTGGCCCGGCGCGACCGGCTGCTGGAGCTCTTCGACCTCGACCCGACGAAGAAGTCCCGGGCGTACTCCAAAGGCAACCGGCAGAAGGTGGCCCTGGTCGCCGCGCTGGCCACCGACGCCGAGCTGTTCCTGCTGGACGAGCCCACCAGCGGACTGGATCCGCTGATGGAGGAGGCGTTCCGCGGCTGTGTCCGGGAGCTGCGGGACCAGGGCCGCACGGTTTTGCTGAGCAGCCATATCCTCAGTGAGGCGGAGGCGTTGTCGGACCGCGTCAGCATCATCCGCGAGGGCCGGGTGGTGGAGACCGGGCGGCTTGAGGAACTCAGGCACCTGACGCGGACCTCGGTCACGGCCGACGTCGTGGCGGTGCCCGCCGGCTTGGATGCCCTGCCGGGTGTCCACGACGTCGTCGTTACCAACCACCGCGTCAGCGCCCAAGTGGAACCGTCCGGCCTGGCCCCCCTCATGCGGGCCCTGACCGACGCGGGACTTGTCGCGCTGACCAGCCAGCCGCCCACACTGGAGGACCTCTTCCTGCGCCATTACGGCACGGCGGTGCCGGAGGCCGCGGCCGGGCTGGGAAGCGGGCGCACCGCTGATGCGTGAAACGTTGGCGGGGACCGGAGTCCTCATTAGGCTCGGACTCCGGCGTGACCGGTGGCTCTTGCCGGCGTGGATCGCCGGATTCGCCGCAACAACGTATTCCACCGCGGTGGCCGGCGCCGAACTGTACCCCGATGTCGCGAGCCGGGTGGAGGCCGCCACCGCCCTGAACGCCACGGCCTCTCTCGTGGCCCTGTTCGGCCGGGTGTACGACCCCACGTCCCTGGGCGCCCTGTCGCTCATCAAATACACGGCATTCATGGCCGCCATCCTGGCCGTCCTCATGGTGTTCATCACCGTCCGGCATACCCGCAGCGACGAGGAGTCGGGACGGCTCGAGCTCCTGGGCGGCGGCCGGCTGGGCCGCGATGCGCCGCTCGCCGCCGCCCTCGCCATCAGCTTCGGAATGAGTATTGTCCTCGGCCTCATTACGGCGGTGTCTTTGGCCGCCGGCGGACTGCCGGCCGCGGGCTCGCTGGCGTTCGGGCTGGGCTGGGCCGCCACCGGCATGGCGTTCAGCGCCGTGGCCGGGGTAACCGCCCAGCTGACGGCCAGCGCGCGGGCGGCCACGGGCATGGGCGTCGGCGTCGTTGCGGTGACCTACGGGCTGCGGGCGGTGGGGGACCTGGCCGAACCAGGGCCGTCGGCGCTCTCCTGGCTTTCGCCGATCGGCTGGAACCAGCAGATCCGGGCCTTTGCCGGCGACCAGTGGTGGGTGCTCGCCCTGCCGCTGGCACTCTGCGCCGCGCTCGTGCCCGTGGCGCGGGCGCTCCGTGCCCGCAGGGACCTCGGCTCCGGCCTGCGGGAGGAACGTTCCGGCCCTGCCCGCGGTTCGCTCCGCGGCGTCGGAGACTTGGCCGTGCGGCTCCAGGTCCGGCTACTTGCGGCCTGGGCAGCCGCCTTCGTGGTGTTCGGTGTGGTGATCGGATCGCTGGTTGGTAATGTCACGGATTTGTTGAGTTCGCCGAACGCGCAGGACCTGATCAAGATGCTGGGCGGAACCCAAGCTATGACCGACGCCTTCATTGCCGCGGAGATCAGCGTCATGGGACTCTTGGCCGCTGCCTACGGACTGTCTGCCGCCAGCCGGCTCCGTGACGAGGAGACGGACGGTCACGTCGAGGCCCTGCTGGGCACGGCCACCACCCGTCCCCGGTGGGCCACCAGCCATTTCGCGCTGGCGCTGGCCGGCGTCGCGGTGCTCATGCTGCTGGCCGGACTATCGGTCGGAGCCGGCGCAGCCATTGTCCTGGCCGACGTAAACCAACTCGGCCGCGTCACGGTTGCCGCTGCCGCCCAGATCCCCGCGGCCTGGGTCATGACATCAGCGGTACTGGCCGTATTCGGCTGGGCACCCCGGCTCACCGGGACAGTCTGGGCCCTGCTGTTGATCTTCGTCGCGCTGGGTGAATTCGGCGTGCTGTGGAACGCCCCGGAGTGGGTGATGGAGCTCTCCCCGTTCCGGCACTCGCCGCTGCTTCCGCTGGACGCCGGCGCCGTTGGGCCATTGCTGGGACTCACCGTGGCGGCCGCGGCGCTCGCTGCGCTGGGCTACGCCGGCTGGCGTCGCAGGGATCTGGCCACATGAGCGGAACAGGCCCGCCACTACTCGCCGACAGGGGGCAGCGGTAGTATCAGATTCGAGAGCTCCTGGCGCATTCCGGCAATGACGGAGCGCCGCTCTCGGGCCGAGTCGGAGGGCGGATGGGCGACGCGTACGGGCTTTTCACCAGGACGACACTGGTGGAAATCTGGCTCCTGCTGGCGACATTTATCCTCTGCTCCTTCATAGGTGCCGAGCGCCAAGTGCGGCAGAAGGTCGCGGGGTACCGCACCCACGTCCTGGTCGGACTCGGATCGTGCACTTTCACGCTGATCTCCGCCTACGGCTTCTCGGCTGCACTGCCCCCCGGGGGCACCATGGACCCGGCCCGCATCGCGGCCCAAATTGTCAGCGGAATCGGGTTCCTCGGCGCCGGCGTGATTTTCAAGGGCCGGAACGTGGTCCGGGGCCTCACCACGGCCGCCAGCATCTGGGTGGCGGCCGCGGTCGGCATGGCATGCGGGGCCGGGATGCTTTCCCTGGCGCTCTCGCTGACCGCCTTCCACCTCATCACCTTGTACGTGGTCTCTCCCGCGGTCCGCAAGATCCCCACCCAGGACGCCAACAAGGTCCTGCACCTGGGCTACGCCGACAACCAGGGCGTGCTCAGGGAGGTCTTGGCGGTCGCCACCAACATGGGCTTCAGCTCTTCGATCTTGAGCACCAACAAGGCGGGAACCGACCAAAAACCCATCGTCCTCATGGACATCCGCTTCCACGGTCACCTTCCGCTGCGGGAGCTCGTCCCCTATCTCCTGGACGTGCCCGGAGTGAAAAGCGTCACCGTCCACGGCGCCGATCCGAACGAGGACGACGACGACGGCGGCGCCTGAGAACGTGCCGCGACGGGACCCCGCTTGATGACACCGCTTCATGATGCAGAGCGGCCCGTCCCGGACGGCCCTGCGTTTGAAGCCGTCCCCGATGGCCGTTAGAGTCTCCGGATGACCGAGAACAGCACCGCATTGACGGGTACGGTGCGCGTGCGGGTGCTGCACCGGTCCGACGCCCCCCGCCTGGCCGAGGCCTATCAGCGCAACCGCGAGCACCTCGCGCCCTGGGAGCCTTTGCGGGCGGAGGAGTTCTTCACCGCCGAGGGGCAGGCTGCCAGCATCGAGTCCAAGCTCGGGTTGTTCATCGCGGGGTCCGACGTGCCGTGGGTCCTCATGGACGGTGCCCGCGTGGTTGGGGTGCTGAACCTCAGCGGGATTGTCCGCGGTCCGTTCCTCAGTGCCCACCTCGGTTATTGGGTGGACAAGGACATGACCGGGCGCGGCATCGGTTCGTCCGCGCTGGACTTTGCCATCCAAACCGCGCGCACCGAGCTGGGGCTGCACCGGCTGCAGGCCGCCACCCTGCCGCACAATGCCGCGTCGCAGAAGATCCTGAAGCGGGCCGGCTTCGAGGAGATCGGCCTGGCCCCGGAGTACCTGCGGATCGCCGGTTCCTGGCAGGACCATGTCCTGTTTCAGCGGATTCTGTTCTGATGGCAGCCGACCCGGTTGACCCGGCGTCCCTTGGCTCCCTGCACCATGTTGAACTCTGGGTGCCGGACCTGCAACGGGCCCAGGACCAGTGGGGCTGGCTCCTGGGCCGGCTGGGATACGAGGCCTACCAGGACTGGGAGCACGGGTGCAGCTGGCGTCGCGGGCCCACATATATCGTCGTCGAGCAATCGCCCGCCCTGCTCGGGACCGTGCACCAGCGCACTGCGCCGGGGCTGAACCACCTCGCCTTCAGTGCGGGACCCGGGAGCAGGTGGACGCCCTGTCACGCGAGAGCGTCAGCCATGGCTGGAGCGAACTCTTTCCCCAGAAGTACCCGCATGCCGGCGGTCCCGGCCACTTTGCCGCCTACCTCGTGAATACAGATGGGTACGAGGTGGAACTGATTGCGGCAGGCTGACCGCGTCGGTGCCCTACGGGTTGCCGGACGGAGGCGCCTTTTCGGCCTTGAGTTCCTCCCCGTGCGCGATGATCGCGAAGATGATCAGCACGTCGACGGCGATGACGATGAAGGACCACCACGGCTGCTGCGGGATGAGCATCAGCTGAACCACCGCGCTGACGCCCGCGACCACCACGGCGACGATCCGGGCCCACGTTGCGCCGGAGAAGAGCGCGACGGCGGTGAGGATCAGGCCCGCACCGATCGCGATATTCCACCAGCCCCAGCCCTTCGCATCGAAGATGTACAGGGTGCCCGGGGTGGACAAATAGTAGGTGTCGGGCCCGGTGAGCGCGACCAGACCTTGAAGGCCGCTGAAAACACCGTTGATGATGAGAATGACTCCGGCGAAACGGACCCAGCCGGTCCAGCCAGTCGAAGCGACAGGATGATGGGCAGTACTCATTTTGCCGACCGCTTTCCGTTGAATGCTCTGCCGTCGGCCTCATGGTCGGCGCAGTCGTGAGGTGAAGGTAGTACCGATTCCGATTATGTTCCTGTCAGTCTGGGACGGTCAATCGCTGCAGGAACTTTGAAGCCGCCCCATGCGCCCGGACCATTGCGCCCGCCTCGCAGACGGGTACGTTGAAGCCATGACCATCTTGCTTGTAGGCGGCGGCCCGGACACGGTGACAACTCCCGCCGTCTTTGACCGGTTCGTCGAGGAACTCCGGCGCCGGACCCCGGACAGGGCTCCACGGGTGGCCGTGATTCTCTTCGACAACCACGGCAGCTCGGAATATTTCCTGCCCGCCTATCGGCAGCCGCTGGAAACGCGCCTGGCCTGCGAGATACTCCCAGTCCTGCTCCGCGCCAACGACGCGGCGGATCCTGTCGGGTTCGACGCGGTGGACGGAATCGTGGTGGGCGGAGGACCGACGCCGGGCTACCTGGCAGGCCTGCTGCCGTTTGCGGAGGCCATCCGCCGGGCAGTCTCCGACGGTGTGCCGTACATGGGTTTCTCCGCGGGGGCGATGATAGCGCCGGGGCGGGCGATCGTCGGCGGCTACCGGCTCCGGGGCGCCGAGGTCTGCCCGGCGGAATGCTCGGAGGGCCTCGAGGAGTTGGAGATCCGGGACGGGCTGGGCCTGGTGCCCTTCGCCGTCGACGTCCATGCCGCGCAGGCCGGAACGCTCGGCCGGGCCGTCGGCGCAGTGGCGGCAGGTCTCGTGGACCGTGCCGTTGCCGTGGACGAGAACACCGCCCTGGTCCTGCATCATGCTGACCTACAGCAGCTGGAGGTCCTTGGCACCGGCAACTGCTGGACGGTCCGCGGCGCCGGACCCAAAGCCGCCGTCTCGATCCTGTCCGCGCGTAGGTAGCCCGGGGCTATCCCGCCGGGGGCGGTGCCGAACCAGTGCGCACGCAGTGCCGAACCCGTGCGCCCGCAGCCTGCGCCCGCAGCCTGCGGCCGCCCCGCCCCTTGGCACTCTTATTACTCACGGGTAACATTGCCTCATGCACCTCCTGCTCCGCACCCTCCTGCTGCTGTTCACGTCCTCGCGCCGCCCGCCCCTGAGCATCTGGGACAGCTCCTCGCTGCCGCTGCGGGTCCTGCCCACGGACATCGACATCGCCATGCATGTCAACAACGGCATGTATTTCTCGCTCATGGATCTCGGACGCTTCGACCTCATGGCCCGCAGCGGAACCTGGCAAAAGATGCGCCGCCGGGGCTGGTCCCCGGTGGCGGCGGGGGAGACCATCGCCTTCCGCCGGTCGCTGCAGCTCTGGCAGCGGTACAGCATCGAATCCAAGATCATCGGACTCGATTCGAAGGCCATCTACTTCGAACAGCGGATGGTGGTGGACGGCGAGGTTTACGCGCGCGCCCACATCGCCACCCGGCTGGTCAGCAAGGGCAAGCCTGTCAGCCAGGAGGAAATCATCCGTGAATTCGGAGCGCCCCCGGCGGAGCTGGAACTGCCCGAATGGATCCACGAATGGCGCGAAACCAACGCCCTCCCCGGCGCCCGGCGCCCCGCCCCGCACGCCTGGAGCTGATCGGCGCCGCCATTTGCCTGGATGTGCCAACAGCGAAATGCCGGGGACAATCCACGCCGGCTCCCGTACCGTTGACTCATGGCTACCGTAGACATCACAGGTGAACAGTTCGCAGCGACCGTCGAAGACAACGACATTGTTCTTGTCGATTTCTGGGCCGAATGGTGCGGCCCGTGCAAGCAGTTTGGCCCCACGTACTCGGCAATCTCCGAGAAGCACCCGGACGTTGTCTTCTCCAAGGTGGACACCGAGGCCGAGCAGCAGCTCGCTGCCGAAGCCGGCATCACGTCGATTCCCACGCTGATGGCCTTCCGCGAAAAGGTCCTGGTGTTCTCGCAGCCCGGCGCGCTGAACGCCCAGCAGCTGGAGCAGGTGGTGGACGCCGTCAAGGCCCTGGACATGGAAGAAGTCCACGCCCATGTGGCCCGCTCCCAGGCCGAAGCTGCCGCCGCGGCGGGCCAGCAGGACGGGACTCAGATCCCGGACGCCTAATCCACCCCGGCTTAAAGCAACGCGGGGTCACTTCGCGCCTATCCCTGAGGGGATCATGGGCGCTAAGTGACCCCGCGTTGCTGTTGTAGGGGAGGGTTTAGAGCTTTTCGAGCTTGACCGGTTCGGCCAGCAGCGCGCTGAGGGACTCGTTCAGGTCCTGGACCGCCGTGCCCTTGGAGTGCGTGTCCAGGTCTTCCTGGCTGGCCCACCGTTCGGTCAGCACGAGCTTGTCCTCGCTGGCCTCGGTGAGTTCGTAGCGGATGCAGCCGGGCTCGTTGACCACTTCGTCAATCGCGATGTCCAGGGCGAGCTTCACGCGGAAGAATTCGCCGTCGTTGGGGATGAAGGTGGCCAGCAGGTCGATAGGTGCGCTCATGGCACCCACCCTACCGGGCGGCCCTGCCGGCGTCCGAAGATGACCTGAAATTTCATAGGACTTCCAAGCTTTGCTCTTCTTTTGCCTCCGCTCAGTTGGTAGCGTCACACCATGCTTGCTTACACAGCCGGGGACACTGACGTCCCGCTGCTCGAGGAAACCATTGGCGCGAACTTCGAACGGATCGCGGCGCGGTTCCCGTATCACGATGCCTTGATCGAGGCGGCCGCGGTGCCCGGCGAAGAGGCCCGGCGGTGGAGCTATACCAAGCTGAACGACGACGTCGACCGTCTGGCGCGTGCGCTCCTGGCCCTGGGCGTCGCGAAGGGCGAGCGGATCGGCATCTGGAGCCCGAATTGCGCCGAGTGGACCATCCTCCAGTACGCCACCGCGAAGGCCGGGGCGATCCTTGTCAACGTCAATCCCGCCTACCGCAGCCACGAGCTCGAGTTCGTGGTCAAGCAGAACGGCATGCGCATGCTGGTCACCGCGCCCTCGGACAAGAACAGTGACTACACGGGGATGGCGCGGCAGGCGCTGGCGGCGTGCCCGGAGCTGCGCGAACTGGTCTTCCTCCCCACCGGCGGCGCGGACGGGCTGGTTGCCGGCGATCCCGAAGGTGAGGCGGAGCGGACGTACGCCGAGCTGCTCAAGCGGGCAGACGACGTCGGGCACGCGGCGCTGCGGGAGCGCATGGCGGCGCTGGATCCGCAGGATCCCATCAATCTGCAGTACACCTCGGGCACGACCGGATTCCCGAAGGGCGCCACGCTGACACACCACAACATCCTCAACAACGGGTTCTCGATCGGAGAACAGCTGGGCTACACGGAACACGACCGAGTGGTGATCCCGGTGCCCTTCTATCACTGCTTCGGCATGGTGATCGGAAACCTGGCGGCCCTCAGCCACGGCGCCGCCACCATCATTCCTGGCCGGTCGTTCTCGCCGGCCGCGGCGCTCGAAGCCGTGCAGGACTTCGGCGGTACTTCTCTCTACGGGGTGCCGACCATGTTCATCGCCGAGCTCGCCCTGCCGGATTTCGCCTCCTACGACCTCTCGACACTGCGCACGGGCGTCATGGCCGGGTCACTGTGCCCGATCGAGGTAATGAACCGGGTTATCACCGAGATGAACATGAAAGATGTGGCCATTTGCTACGGCATGACGGAGACCTCGCCGGTGTCCACCATGACCCGGAGCGTGGACACCATTGCCCAGCGGACCGAGACCGTGGGCCGGACCATGCCCAACATGGAGAGCAGGATCGTGGACCCGGCCACTGGGGAGACGCTGGAGCGCGGGGAAATCGGCGAGCTCTGCACGCGCGGCTATGCCGTGATGCGCGGGTACTGGAACCAGCCCGAGAAGACCGCCGAAGCGATCGACGCCGAAAGGTGGATGCATACCGGGGACCTCGCCCGGATGGACGCCGACGGCTACATCGTCATCGAGGGCCGCATCAAGGACATGGTGATCCGCGGCGGCGAGAACGTCTATCCGCGCGAAATCGAGGAATTCCTTTACACCCACCCCGACATCCAGGACGTCCAGGTGATCGGCGTGCCGGACGCCAAGTACGGGGAGGAACTGATGGCCTGCGTCATCCTGAAACCGGGATCCGCGCCGCTGGATGCCGCCGGCCTGGCCGAGTTCTGCCGCGGCAAGCTGGCGCACTACAAGATTCCGCGCTACGTGGACGTCCGGGAGAGCTTCCCCATGACCGTCTCCGGCAAGATCCGCAAGGTGGACATGCGCCGGGAGGCCGCGGCCCGGCTGGGCCTCTAAAAACCAACGCCCAACACCAACGCGGGGTCACTTACGGCCCATCCGGAGCCCCCGGATGGGCCGTAAGTGACCCCGCGTTGTGGTGATTCCTGAGGGCCTGTGGATAACCTCAGCGCCGAGGCTGATCCGCGGTCACAATAGTGCCCATGGTCCGCATTGTGCCGCTCCCCGGAAGCCTCGTCCAGACACCGTTCACCGTGTATGAGTCACGCGCGCTGGGCGTCCGGCCCAAACGTCTGCGCGCCCATGATTTGTCCGACGGCGGCCGCCTTATCTATCTGCCCGCCAGCCGGCACCTTGAGATCATCGAAAGGGCTCGGGTTCTCGCCGCCGCCACCCCTGGCGCCTGGGCTTCGCACGAAACCGCGGCCGTACTGACCGGCCTTGGACTGCCGCCGTGGCTGGGCGGGTGTCCGACCATCCACCTCAGCAAGCCCCATGAACTGCCCAGGGTCCGCCGGGCCGGGGTCACAGGCCACCGCGTGCGGTGCATCCCCGGCGAGCTGACCGAGGTCGACGGCATCCCGGTGACCGCACCGCCCCGGACCTGGCTGGATCTGGCGGCGGTCCTGCCGCTCAACTACCTCATTGCCCTGGGCGACCAGCTCATCCGGCAGCCCCGGCCCAGCCTCGAACAGAGGCGGGAACCCTACGCCTACAAGGACGGCCTGCGGCTGTTGATCCGCCAGCATCCCAACATGAAGGGCGTCGAGAAGGCCCGGCTGGCCTTGGAAGAGATGCGCGTGGGAGCAGACTCCTTCCCGGAGACGTTCTTGCGGCTGGCGCTGCTGGATGCGCGTCTGCCGGAGCCGGAGCTGCAACTGAGGCTTGATCCGGATGACCGGCGCTCGCCGGCTGCTGACTTGGGTTACCGGAGATTCCGGCTCGCCGTCCAGTACGACGGCGCTCCCCACCTCACCCGGGTACAGCAGTCGAAAGACAACCGTCGCGACGAGGCATTCCGCAGCGCGGGCTGGGCGTACTTCAAAGCCAACGCCGATGACCTCGCCGAGGGGTTCGAATCCGTCATCGCCAGGATCAAACGGGCCCGGCTCCGCCCGGTTTAAGGCAACGCGGGGTCAGATCGCGCCCATGTAGGGGCCCCGGATGGGCCGTAAGTGACCCCGCGTTGGTTGGTGCGCTGGCCGGTCAGTGGCCGCGGTGGTCCTGGATCGTCATCCGCGGGCCGAAGGTCGGTTTCCGGAAGCCGCTGAGCCCGATCATGCGGACCACCCGCTGCCGGTGCCCCGCCCAGGGCGCGAGCAGCCTGAGCATGCCGGCATCGTCCGTGCGGCGGCCGGTCAGGGCGGCACCCACGTAGGCGGCAAGGTGGTAGTCGCCCACCGCGATGGAGTCCGGGCATCCGTGCGTGCGCTGCACCACCTCCGCGGCCGTCCACACCCCGATGCCGGGAAGGGTCTGAAGCTTGGCCGCGGCCTCCGCCGCGGGGAGGGCGGCGAGACGTTCAAGCGCGACGGCGGACCGCAGCGCGCGCATCACGGTTGCCGAACGCTGCGGTCCCACGCCGGCCTTGTGCCATTCCCAGGACGGGATATGCAGCCACTGCGCGGCCGTCGGCTGGACCAGCAGATTGGCGGGAGCGACGGTGCCGGCACCCGGAGCCGCCGTCCCGAAGCGGTACATCAGGTACCGGTAGCCGCGCCGGGCCTCAATGACGGTGACTTTCTGTTCCAGGATGGTCGGCACCAGCGAGTCGATCATCCGGCCGGTGGCGGGCAGCCGCACCGTGAGGTTCCGGCGTCGGGCTTCGACCACCATGCGCGGGAGGGTGGCCTGGAACGCGGGGGCGTCGAAGCAGGACCAGTCGTCCTCGCTCCCGAGCATGCGCGGCACGGACCTGACGGCGTCCGCAGCCCCGGGCCCCCAGGCCTGCGCATCCACCGAGGGGTCCGCCCGCGGCCCGGAAGTCGCCAGACGCAGCGTGGCCGGGCCGGCCGGCGTCGTGAATGCGAGCCAGGTCCCGTCCGGCGCGGCGCGGATGGACGGGTCGCCGTGGCCGCGCAGGAGCGTGCCGATGGTCTGCATCAGGTCGAACGGGCCGCCTGGATGCCACCGCAATGACGCGTCCGCCGCGGCGGCAAGGCCGGCGGGGAGGTCAGCGATGCTCATCCGAACATGTTCGCATGCCCGCCTGACAGCGGCCGTATCCGCAGCCGTACCCGCAGCCGCGAAGCGCGGGCCGAAGCGCGGGCCGTAGGGCCCTTAACCCCCGGCGCCGCCGGGGCTAAAATCCGGCTGTGGCGTGGAGCCTCCACGACCGACTCTTAGCCCCGATCCTTGTTCTTAGGAGAGTGTGATGGCTGGTGGAGTAGTACATTTCGAAATCCCGGCAGACGACGAGGGCCGCGCCCGCGGGTTCTACAGCTCGGCGTTCGGCTGGGAGATAAGTTCCGTGCCGGAGATGAGCTACGCCATGATCAAGACGACGGCGACGGACGCAACGGGCATGCCCGCCGTTACGGGCTCGATCAACGGCGGCATGTTCCGCCGGGAAGGTGACCTCACGTCCCCGGTGGTCACGGTGGACGTTGATGACATTGACGCGGCGTTGGAGAAGATCACATCCCTGGGCGGCAGCACGGTCTTGCCTCGGCAGGCAATCGGCACCATGGGCTGGGCCGCCTATTTCAAGGACACCGAAGGCAATGTAGTGGGCCTCTGGCAGAGCGCACCGCGCGAGGGCGCCGCCGGCTCGGCGTCGGGTGGGGCCGCGGCGAACGACATCGGCGCCTGAGGCTTCCGGCCCGGTCCCCGGCCTCAGTGCCTTCCCGTGGTGAGCCACAGTGCCACGACCGCCAGCGGGACGGTCAGGACGACGGCGACGACGCCGGCCAGGGCGAAACCGCCCCAGCGGATGTCCACGTTGAGGGCGCGGAGCCGCTCGTGCCACAACAGCGTGGCCAGCGACGCCCACGGGGTCACCAGCGGGCCGAGGTTCACCCCGATCAGCAGGGCCGCCAGCCGGGCGGGGGAGCCGCCGACCGGTTCCAGGGCCAGGTAGGCGGGCAGGTTGTTGACCGCGTTGGCCGCCACGGTGCCGAGTCCGGCGAGCTGCAGCAGCGCCGGCAGGGTCTCGCCCGTTCCTGCGATCCCTGACAGGAAACGGGTCAGTCCGTTCGCGTGCATGGCCTCCACCACCATGAACAGGCCGGACGTGAGCATAAGCGGCCGCCACGGAATCATGGACCAGCGCAAGGCCGAGCGGCGCCGCCAGAGGAACAGCAGCACCAGGACGGCAGCCGCGGCGATGGCGGAGATCTGCACCGGAACCCCGGAGACGAGTGCCGGCAGTAGCACCACCATGACGCCCGACGCCGCGTACAGCAGCACCCGGTCCCGGACCTTGTGGATCGGCTGCGGCCCGTATTTGCCGCGCAGATCCTTCCGAAACGCCAGCCACAGCAGCACCAGCGGCACCAGGATGCCCACCAGGGCCGGCGCCCACACCAGCGCGGCGAACGCGGCGGGGCTGAGCTTGAGCCGGTCCTGCGCCAGCAGGTTGGTCAGGTTGGAGACCGGCAGCAGCAGCGAGGCGGTGTTCGCCAGCCAGACCGTGGTCAGCGCGAACGGCAGCGGGGGAATGCGGGCGTGAATAGCCAGCAGCACGACGACGGGAGTCACCAGCACCGCCGTCGTGTCCAGCGACAAGAACACCGTCGAGACGGTGGCGAGGGCGATGACGAGGAGCCACAGCAGGAGGACCCGGCCGCGGCCCAGGGCGGCAATCCGCTCGGTGACCACCCGGAACAGGCCGGCCTCATCCACCAACTCGGTGACCAGCGACATCGCCACCACGAACGCCAGCACCGGCACGGTCCGTGCCGCGAGTTCCTGGAAGGCGGGGACCGGCAGCAGCCCGGACGCCAGAGCCGCGCAACCGGCCAGCAACATGCCCGTGGGCAGTGCATAGCTTTTGAATTTCTTCAGCCCGGCGATCCTTTTCACCGGCTAATCGTCGCACCTCGGGGCGCCGGAGCCGCGCCGACGTGCCTGCCGCTCCGGAGACGGTAACTTTGTACCTATGAAGTATGCCCAGTCCGTTCTGGACCTCATCGGCCACACGCCGCTCGTCAAACTCAACCACGTGACCGACGGCATCGCAGCCACCGTCCTGGTGAAACTCGAATACCTCAACCCCGGCGGTTCCATCAAGGACCGCATCGCGGCAAAGATGATCGAGGAGGCCGAACGAACGGGCAAGCTCCTGCCGGGGGGCACCATTGTGGAGCCGACGTCGGGCAACACCGGCGTTGGCCTGGCGCTCGTCGCGCAGCAGAAGGGCTACCGGTGCATTTTCGTTGTGCCGGACAAGGTCGGCGAGGACAAGCGGGCCGTGCTCCAGGCCTACGGCGCCGAAGTGGTGGTCACGCCCACCGCGGTCCCCCCGGACAGCCCGCAGAGCTACTACGGCGTCTCGGACCGGCTCGTCACCGAGATCCCGGGCGCGTACAAGCCGGACCAGTTCTCCAACCCGGCCGCCCCGGCAAGCCACTACGAATCCACCGGGCCGGAGATCTGGAACGACACCGACGGCCGGGTCACGCACTGCGTGATCGGCGCCGGCACCGGCGGCACGATCACCGGCACCGGGCGGTACCTCAAGGAAGTTTCCGCCGGGCGGTCCGAGGCCGACGGCGGCGTCGTCAAGATCATCGGCGCGGATCCCGCCGGCTCGGTGTACTCCGGCGGAACCGGCCGCCCGTACTTTGTCGAGGGTGTCGGCGAGGACATGTGGCCGGCCAACTACGACAAGTCCGTCCCGGACGATGTCATTGCCGTGAGCGACGCCGATTCCTTCGCGATGACTCGCCGGCTTGCCCGCGAAGAGGGCCTGCTGGTGGGCGGATCGTCCGGCATGGCGGTTGTGGCCGCGCTGCAGGTCGCCGCGGACCTGCCGGCGGACGCCGTCGTGGTGGTCATCCTGCCGGACTCCGGCCGCGGCTACCTGGCCAAGATCTTCAACGACCAGTGGATGCGCTCGTACGGTTTCCTGGCCAGCGGGGACGAGGCGTCCGTGGGGGAGATCCTCAAGGCCAAGACCGGTGAACTCCCGGACCTCGTCCACATCCACCCGAACGAGTCCGTCCGCGATGTCATCAACATCATGAACGAGTTCGGCGTCTCGCACATCCCGGTCCTGTCCCAGGAACCGCCCGTGGTGATGGGCGAGGTGCTCGGCGCCGTGGACGAGCGCACGCTCACGGCCAAGCTCTTCAAGGGCGAGGCCAAACTTTCGGACAAGATCTCCGAACACATGGAGGCCCGGCTGCCCGTGATCGGCTCGCTCGAATCGATCTCGACCGCCCGTGAACTCCTCTCCGACGCCGACACCCTCATGGTGACGTTTGTCGGCGCTCCGGTGGGCATCCTGACCCGCCACGACCTCCTCGCGTACCTCAGCAACTGACCAGTTCAAGGAGTCCCATGTCCCAGCCAGAAAACTCTGCCTCGAAAACCCCGGGTTTCAACACTCGCGCCGTCCACGCCGGCCAGGCCTTCGAGCCACGCACCGGCGCGGTGGTGCCGCCCGTGCATTTCTCCACCACGTACGCCCAGGACGGGATCGGCGGACTGCGGGCCGGCTATGAGTACGGCCGCGGCACCAACCCCACCCGTGATTCGCTGCAGGAGCAGCTGGCCGCACTGGAGGGCGGGACCGCCGCATTCTCCTTCGGCTCTGGCCTGGCCGCCGAGGACTCCATGATCCGTGCCCTCACCCGCCCCGGCGACCACATTGTGCTCGGCAACGACGCCTACGGCGGAACCTACCGCCTCATCAGCCGGGTCCTGGGGGAGTGGGGCATCGGCAACACCCCCGTGGACATGTCCGACCTCGACGCCGTCGCCGCGGCCGTCGCGGCAGGCGGCACCGCCGACAGCACCATCGCCGGCGGCGGCAAGACCCGCCTGGTGTGGGTGGAGACGCCGTCGAACCCGATGATGAAGATCACCGACATCGAGGCCCTCGCCAAAGTGGCCCACGACGCCGGCGCCCTCCTCGTCGTGGACAACACCTTCGCCTCCCCGTACCTGCAGACCCCGCTCGCCCTTGGCGCCGACGTGGTGGTGCACTCCACCACCAAGTACATCGGCGGCCACTCGGACGTGGTCGGCGGCGCGATCGTGGTCAACGACCCGGAACTGGCGGAGAAGATCGGCTTCGTCCAGTTCGCCGTCGGCGCCGTGTCCGGCCCGATGGACGCCTTCCTCACCACCCGCGGCCTGAAAACCCTCGGCGTGCGCATGGACCGGCACAGCGAGAACGCCCAGGCCGTGGCCGAATGGCTGCTCGAGCGTCCCGAGGTGGAGGCCGTGCTGTACCCCGGCCTGCCCTCGCACCCCGGCCACGAGCTCGCCAAGAAGCAGATGAAAAAATTCGGCGGCATGATTTCCGTGCAATTCAAGGGCGGCGAGGCCGCGGCGCGCAAGGTGGCCGAATCGACGTCGGTCTTCACCCTGGCCGAGTCTCTGGGCGGGATTGAATCGCTCATGAACTACCCCTCAGAGATGACGCACGCCTCCGTCAAGGGCACCGAACTGGCCGTGCCGGTCAACCTGATCCGGCTTTCATGCGGCATCGAGGACGTGGAAGACCTGATCGCCGACCTCGAGGCCGCGCTCTCGACGCTGGAACCCGGCAGCTAACCACCGCCCCGGGCCCCGGCAGCCATATCCCGCGGCGGCCAACCCTAGCTTTCTCTAAGAGAGTCAGCTAGGGTTGGCCGCATGGCACTCCGATCCGACTGGTCCCAGCGGACCTGCAGCATGGCCCGCGGCCTCGACATCCTCGGCGACCCCTGGAGCATGCTCGTCCTGCGTGAGGTCTTCTTCGGCAACGGCCGCTTCGAGGCCATGAAAGTCCGGCTCGGGGCGGCCGATTCGGTGCTCACCAGGCGGCTCTCCGGCCTCGTGGACGCCGGGCTCCTCACCCGGCGGCCCTACGACGACGGCGGCCGCACCCGCCAGGAATATGTCCTCACCACCAAGGGTGAGGATGCCCTGCCGGTGCTCAACGCCGTCGTGATCTGGGCCGAAAAGCACCTCCCGGCGCCCTCCGAACAAGCCCACATGTTCGTCATCCACAACGGCTGCGGGGCGAGGACTTCCTCCGCGGACACCTGCACCTCCTGCGGCGACCCTCTGACGGCCGCGAACACGAGCTGGCACAGCCTCACCCGCACCACGGACCCCGTGCCCCTGGCCTCGGCTGGCACGCGGGCCCCTGCCCCGGGCCGCCCCGTCCCCACCCGCCCCGAGAACGGAACCGCCGCATGAGCGCCCCCGACACCACCCTGAGCCCCGCGCCGGTCCGCCGCCGGCTCCACCCGGCGTGGACGGTGGCGGCTGTCGCCTTCCTCGCACTCGTCGGCGCCGCCGGGTTCCGGGCAGCGCCCGGCGTGCTGATGATCCCGCTGCAGAACGAGTTCGGGTGGTCCACCACCGTGCTGTCTGCCGCGGTCAGCATCAATCTCGTCCTCTTCGGGCTCACCGCACCGTTCGCAGCCGCCCTCATGGAGCGCTTCGGCATCCGCGCCGTCACGGCCGTTGCCCTCATGCTGATCGGCGCCGGCAGCGCCCTGACGGTCCTGGTGACCCAGTCCTGGCAGATCCTCCTGACATGGGGACTGCTGATCGGCCTCGGCACCGGCTCCATGGCCCTGGTCTTCGCCGCCACCGTCGCCAACACCTGGTTCGCCAAGAGCCGCGGCCTGGTGATCGGCATCCTCACCGCCGGCAGCGCCGCAGGACAGCTCGTGTTTTTGCCCTTCATCGCGCAACTGGCCCAGGACCCGGGCTGGCGGCAGGCCTCGCTCCTCATCGCCGCCGGCGCCCTGGCCGTGGTGCCGCTGGTGCTGAAGTTCCTGAAGAACTCACCGGCCGAGATCGGCGTGCTGCCCTACGGGGCCGCGCCCGCAGCTGCAGGCGGGACCGCCGGGGCAGACTCGACCGGACGCGAAGCTGGCGCGCACGAAACTGCCGGGCCCGAAAGTGCCGGGACAGAAGCCGCCGGGCCCGAAATTGCCGCGCACGGCGTGGCGGAGCCGCGCCGCAACGCCGCGGTCCGGGCCCTGCAGGTCCTCAAGCGGGCCAGCAAGGTGCGCACCTTCTGGGCTCTCGTGGCGGGCTTTGCGATCTGCGGCGCAACCACCAACGGCCTGATCGGCACCCACTTCATCCCCTCCGCGCACGACCACGGCATGCCCGAAACCACCGCGGCCGGCCTGCTCGCCGTCGTGGGCCTCTTCGACATCGTCGGCACCATCGCCTCCGGCTGGCTCACGGACCGCTTCAACCCCCGGATCCTGCTCGCCGTGTACTACCAGTTCCGCGGGATCGGCCTGCTGGTCCTGCCGCTGCTGCTCAGCGCCACGGTCCAGCCCAGCATGATCGTGTTCGTGGTCATCTACGGCCTCGACTGGGTGGCCACGGTGCCGCCGACCGCCGCCATCTGCCGCCAGGTTTTCGGTGCCGACGGGAGTGTCGTCTTCGGCTGGGTGTTCGCGGCACACCAGCTCGGCGCGGCCGCCGCGGCCCTGGCCGCAGGCGCGGTCCGTGACGCGACCGGCCAGTACACGTACGCCTGGTTTGCCGCCGCCGCCATGTGCACCATCGCCGCCGTCATCAGTGCCTCCATCCGCAAGGACGCCCGGAAGCCGGAGTCGGTCCCGGTTCCGGCTTAGCTGTTCTGTAGACTGACCCGGACAGCGAGGGCGCGTTTCCGCCCGGACGGAACCGACCAAACGGCCAGCGTCTACACCAGCAGCCCGATTGGGGTAAACATGTCAGTGCTCGATTCCGACGCCGGATCGGCCCGGCCCGCCTCG
Source organism: Arthrobacter oryzae (assembly GCF_003634095.1). Classification (GTDB taxonomy): domain Bacteria; phylum Actinomycetota; class Actinomycetes; order Actinomycetales; family Micrococcaceae; genus Arthrobacter; species Arthrobacter oryzae. Next base: position 465,314 of record NZ_RBIR01000002.1, on the reverse strand, counting down.
AAACCGGCCTCCTCTAATCGGCCCGGCCCGAAGCCGTTCTCCTCTGATCGGCCCGGCCGGCGGCTGCCCGATCAGCGACTGCTCCGGCTTTCCGTTCTCCTGGCCATCGCTGCGGTGGGGTACTTCATCTGGGTCTCACTCGGCGTCTGGGCCAAGCAGGGGCTGGACTTCAGCGTCTACTGGTACGGCGGCAAGATCCTCAACGACGCCGGCGCGGCGCCGTCAGGACTGTACACGGGAAACGTGGACTGGGCCGGCGGCCCCAAGCTGATGTTTACCTACCCGCCGTTCGCCGCCCTGATCTTCGGGCTGCTGGCCCGGTTGCCGGAGGCCGCGGCGCTGACCTTGTTCAACAGCGCCGGCGCCGTCGTGGCGATCCTGACCGCAGGCCGCGCGGTCCGGTACTGGAACGCCCGGACGGACTGGCGCGCCACCTTCCGGTCGCCGGGCAACTGCTGGGCCGCCGCCGCGTTGGTCCTGGCGGTGCTCAATCTCGGCCCGTGGCGCGAGACCCTGCTGTTCGGCCAGATTAACATCCTGCTAATGGGCCTGATCGCCGGGGACCTGCTGACCCGCAACCCGCGCTGGATGCGGGGCTTCCCCGGCAGTGGCTTCCTGGTGGGCGTCGCCGCGGGCATCAAGCTGACCCCGCTGGTGTTCGGGCTGTACTTCCTGGTCCGCAAGGACTGGCGCGGACTGGGCAACATGGCTGCGGGCTTCGCCACCACGGTGGTGCTGGGCTGGCTGTTGCGTCCCGTGGAATCACTGCAGTTCTGGCTCCGGATGCTGCCGGACACGTCCCGGCTGGGCGGCGCGGGCTACGTGGACAATCTCTCGCTTAAGGGCGCCCTCCTGCACTTCGGTGTTCCCGAGTCACAGGTCACCGTGCCCTGGCTGGTGCTGAGCCTGGCGGTCGCGGCCCTCGGCGCCGGGGTCATCAAGGCGGCCAGCGACCGGGGCGCCCGCGTCGTCGCGGTGTCGGCGACGGCGCTCACCATGCTGTTGATCAGCCCGGTCTCCTGGTCCCACCACTGGGTGTGGGTTGCGGCGGTCTTTCCGGCTTTCGCATGGACACTGCGGGAAACCCCGCGCCGTTACGCCGGGATGCGCTGGACCATGGGCGGGGTCCTGGGCATCTCGATCCTGGTGTTCCTGTTCTCGCCGAAGACCATCGGCACGGCGCTGGGCGCGGAGAACCTCGATGTGCAGACTCCCGGGTTGTGGATCATGGCCTCCAGCGCCGGGGTCTTCTGCGCCGTGGCCATCCTGGCGTGCTGGCTCGTAGCCCTCCGCCGGGAGTCCCTGCCGGCGGACATTGAACTGGGGTCCGAACCTGCTGCTGACCGGGACGTCCGGGCCGGCTCCACGCTGTAACCGTCGTATATAAGCGTCATATCCACGGGCGTCGCTGCAGGCGCGGACCCGCGGGCAGCGTTAGATGCGCGCCCGGATGGCGTCTCACGCCACTGTTCGCTGCTCAAGGCCGTCCGATAGTCACAACGGGGGCCTACCGGAACGCGGGGAGCCCCGTGATGTGCTGGCCCAGGATCAGGGTGTGGACCTCGTCGGTACCCTCGTAGGTGCGGACGGACTCCAGGTTGGCGGCGTGCCGCAGCGGGGAATAGTCCAACGTGATGCCGTTGCCGCCCAGAATGGTCCGGGCCTCCCGGGCAATGCTGAGCGCTTCCCGGACGTTGTTCAGCTTGCCCAGAGAGATCTGCTCGGGACGCAGCGCGCCGGCGTCCTTGAGCCGGCCCAGATGCAGGGCCAGCAGGGTGCCCTTCTGGATTTCCACGAGCATGTTCACAAGCTTTTCCTGCGTCAGCTGATATCCGGCCAGCGGCTTGCCAAACTGCAGCCGGTCCTGGGCATAGGCCAAGGCCGCCTCGTAGGAATCCCTGGCGGCACCCATCGCGCCCCAGGCGATCCCGTACCGGGCCTCGTTGAGGCAGGAGAACGGGCCGCGCAGCCCCTGCGCCGCCGGAAGCAGGGCCTCCGGGCCCAGCCGCACGGCGTCGAACGTGATGTCGCACTGGATGGAGGCGCGCATCGAGAGCTTCTGTCCGATCGGCGTCGCGGTGACCCCCGGGCTGCCGGCCGGGACGAGGAAGCCACGCACGCCGTCGTCGGTCATGGCCCACACCACCAGCACATCGGCCACGGATGCGAGCCCGATCCAGCGTTTGGCGCCGTCCAGGACCCAGCCGGCATTCTCGCCGGCGCCGTCGCGGCGGGCAAAGGTCTTCATCGATGCGGGGTCCGAGCCGGCCGTGGGCTCGGTCAGGGCAAAAGCGCCGATCAGCTCGCCGGCGGCCATCCGGGGGAGCCACTCCTGCTTCTGGTCTTCGGAGCCCCACTTGTGGATGGCCGTCATGGCAAGGGAACCCTGCACGGAGACAAACGTCCGGATCCCGGAGTCGCCGGCCTCGAGTTCCATCGCCGCGAGGCCGTACTCGACAGCCGAGCGGCCGGGGCAGCCATAGCCCTGAAGATGCATGCCGAGCACACCGAGTTCGCCAAGTTCCGGGGCAAGGTCCAGGGGAAACACGGCGTCGTCGTACCAGCCGGCGATGCCCGGACGGATCCGTTGGTCCGTGAAATCGCGGACGCGCTCGCGCACTGCGCGCTCCTCCGCGCTCAGCAGGGAATCGATCGCCAGGACATCGGACACGTTGGAAAGGTAGGCCTCGTTGCTCATGCCAGCATCCTACGGCGGGCCGGCCTGCACCGTTGCGCCGACGTTCCTGCCCGGTTCCTTCCGGACCCGGGCGCGGACCCCGGCCGACACTCCGGTGTCGCCGGGCTGTCCGGCGACGTGCCGGAAAGCAACCGGGCTGGAGCGTCGCACGGGGCCCGGCAGCCTGCGGGGAACTTGTCCCGCCCGGCCCAGCGTTGAGTCCGGTCCCGGGCCGTGCCGCAGGCCTACACTGGTGCCATGGAAACCGCATCTGTGCTTGCTGTCTGCCGGGTCCACGAGCTCCTGGAGGACCCGGGCAGCGTCGGGGTCACCGCGATCGACAAGCGTCCCGTGGAGGGACCGGTGCGGGTGCACAAACTCGGCCTGCGCGGCGATATCCAGGCGAGCCGGATCCACCACGGCGGCGAGGACCAGGCACTCTACGCCTATTCGCAGGACGACGCCGACTACTGGGCCGCCGAGCTCGGGCGGGACCTGCCGCCGGGCATCTTCGGAGAAAACCTGCGGATCACGGGCCTCAGCGCCTCCAACGCGGTGATCGGCGAACGCTGGAAGATCGGACTGGACGTCGAGGTGGAAGTGACTTCACCGCGCGTGCCGTGCGCCACGTTCCAGCGCCGGATGGGCGAGCCGCACTGGGTCAAGAGGTTCAGCGAGGCCGGCCGGGTGGGCACCTACCTCCGGGTGGTCCGGACCGGCAGCATCGAAGCCGGAAACCACATCCACCGTCTCTTTGTCCCCGCCCACGGCGTGACCATCGCCAAGTGGTTCACCGACCCCACGCTGGAGGACATGGAGGCCCTGCGCGACGCCGACGCCGACGGCGAGATCCGCCTCCAGCCCGAGTATCACGAGCGTTTCGAGTCGCTGCAGCGCCAGTTCGGGGTCTAGCCGCCCGGCGCCGGTGTGCGCAAGCTCACCGGCCGCCATCGGCCCCTCAGCTACCACTGTTCTGATTCATGCCCTACACTTGAAATATCCCCCACTCCGGAAATCCCTTATTCCTGCCCAATTCTTGAGGCAGGACTGGCAAGTGTTGGGGCCCGCAACTGTGATGCGGGCATTTTCATAGGGAGAGCCGGCAAAAGAAAACGCTGTACAGACTGCTGGGATAGCAGCCAAGAGATGCAGCGGGAAGTCCTGCCACGGGATTGCGAAAGCGCCGGACTTCTATGTGACCCGCCGGTCAACCGTACGCCCGGCAATTCGTGTCACGCGTACTGCGGCTCCGCTCACCTCGGGTTGTGCCGCTTGGCCCCTATGGATGAGGAAATTTCACCTATGCCCGAAAATCAGAACAACTCCGTCGACACCGAACTCGCCACCGAGAACAACCAGGCCGACGTCGAGACTTCTGAAACGGCTGCACCCGCAGCCGGCTCCGCCCCGGAATTCACCGAGGCTCCTGCGAACTTTGAGGCTCCGGCCGCAGAGACCGCCCCGCAGGCTGAAACCAAGACCGAGGCCGTTTCCGCCCCGGCCAAGGACGAGGACGCCGAGGAAGAAGGCGTCAAGTTCGTAGACCTCGGCATCGACGGCCGCGTCCTGGCCGCCCTGCAGGACGTCGGCTACGAGAAGCCGTCCCCGATCCAGGCAGCAACCATCCCGCTGCTGCTCGAAGGCCGCGACGTCGTGGGCCTGGCCCAGACCGGCACCGGTAAGACTGCAGCATTCGCAGTACCGGCACTGTCCCGCCTGGCCGAGCTCCACGACCTCAACGGCCCGTCCCGCAAGACCCAGGCCCTGGTGCTGGCTCCCACCCGCGAGCTCGCCCTCCAGGTCGCCGAGGCCTTCACCTCTTACGCCAAGCACATCGATGACTTCACCGTCCTCCCGGTATACGGCGGCTCCGCCTACGGCCCCCAGCTCGCAGGCCTGCGCCGCGGCGCCCAGGTGGTTGTCGGTACCCCCGGCCGTGTCATCGACCACATCTCCAAGGGTTCCCTCGACCTGTCCGAACTCCAGTACCTGGTGCTGGATGAGGCCGACGAGATGCTCCGCATGGGCTTCGCCGAAGACGTTGAACAGATCTTCCAGCAGACCCCTGCGGGCCGCCAGGTTGCGCTGTTCTCCGCCACAATGCCGAGCCAGATCCGCCGGCTCTCCAAGCAGTACCTGAACAACCCGGCCGAGGTCCAGGTCAAGTCCAAGACCACCACGGGCGCCAATACCCGCCAGCGCTACCTGCAGGTCATGGGCCCGCACAAGCTCGATGCGCTGACCCGCATCCTCGAGGTCGAAGAGTTCGAGGGCGTCATCGCTTTCGTGCGGACCAAGATGGCCACCGAGGACCTTGCCGACAAGCTGCGCTCCCGCGGCTTCCAGGCTGCAGCCATCAACGGCGACATCCCGCAGCAGCAGCGTGAGCGCACGGTCGAGGCCCTGCGCGACGGCAAGATCGACATCCTGGTTGCCACCGACGTCGCCGCCCGCGGTCTCGACGTCGAGCGCGTCAGCCACGTGGTCAACTACGACATCCCGCACGACACCGAGTCCTACGTCCACCGCATCGGCCGCACCGGCCGCGCGGGCCGTTCCGGCGACGCGATCCTGTTCATGACGCCGCGGGAGAAGTACCTGCTGCGGTCCATCGAGAAGGCCACGCGCCAGCCGGTTGAGCAGATGCACCTGCCCACCGCCGAGTCGGTCAATACCCTGCGCCTGGGCAAGTTCGCGGAGAAGATCACCGAGACGCTTGCCTCCGAGGACGTCGCGGCCTTCCGCGACCTCATCGCCTCCTACGAGGAAGAGCACAACGTCCCGGCCGCCGAGATCGCCGCCGCACTGGCCGTCATGGCCCAGGGCGGGCAGCCGCTCCTGGTCAAGGAACTGCCGGCCGCGCCGGAGTTCCAGAAGCGCGAGCGCTCCAAGGACGGCTTCGGCTCCCGCGGCCCGACCCGCACCCTGACCGAGGGCAACGCCACCTACCGGATCGCCGTCGGACGCCGCCAGCGCGTCATGCCGGGTTCCATCGTGGGTGCCATTGCCAACGAAGGCGGCATCTCCTCGGCCCAGATCGGCGGCATCGACATCCGTTCGGACCACTCCCTCGTGGAGCTCCCGGCGGACCTGAGCGCCGATCAGCTGAAGGCCCTGTCCCGCACCCGGATCGGCGGCGAGCTGATCCACCTCGAGCTCGACAACGGCCGCAAGCCCTCCGGTGACCGCGGCTCCTACCAGGGCAACCGCGGCGGCGACCGCGGTGGGGACCGTGGCGGCTACTCCGGTGGCAGCGGCAACTTCAAGGGCAACGGCGGCTTCAAGCGCGAGTTCCGCAAGGACGGCGAGCGGTCCTCCGCTGACCGTGGCGGCCGCTCCTTCAGCGAGCGCTCCGAGCAGCGCACCTTCGGCGCCGACACCCGCAAGCCCCGCACCGAAGGCGGCTTCAAGCCCCGCAACAAGTGGTAATCACCAGCACTAACTGAGAACGGGCCGGCTCTTGAGCCGGCCCGTTCCGCTTTAACCATTCCACCCGCATGTTCGCTTCATCACACCCCGCGCAGAATGCCGTCCGGGGGTGGCGCTCTTGGCTCCCCGGAGCGCCCCGGAAGCCCGGATTTCCGCCACATTCGGCAGGTCCGACGCCGTCCGGCCGCCGATTTGTTGGTGGACGAATCTTCCGGTAGAGTATTTACTCGTTGCCCCCCTAGCTCAGTGGTAGAGCGCGTTCTTGGTAAGAACGAGGTCACCGGATCGATTCCGGTGGGGGGCTCTGAATGAGGGCCTGTGTCAAGGCGGTTTTTGACCGGCTTAGCGCAGGTTTTCCTCATTTATGGCGGTGTAGCTCAGTTGGTTAGAGCGCACGACTCATAATCGTGAGGTCGGGAGATCGAGCCTCCCCACCGCTACAGAACAACCCCGCAGGCCAGGCCTGCGGGGTTCTTTTGTCTTAACCCCGGTTGCCCTATCACGTATGGTCCCCACCGGCGCCCGATAGCAGCCACAGGTGATAGCGCAACGGGGACGCGGGACCGGGCGGAACCGTGACAAGCGCCCCGGTTCGCCGTAGCTTTGCTGCATCTGACGGACGGGGATATCGGTGGACCTTTTGGGATCGGTCTTGGCGCCGTTCAAATGGCTGGTCTCGGCCATCATGGTCGGCTTCCATGACGGACTCAGCACCATCGGCATGGCGCCGGCCGGCGGCTGGACCTGGACTCTGTCCATCATCGGGCTGGTGCTGGTCATCCGTGCCGCCCTAATTCCCGTCTTCGTCAAACAGATCGAGGCCCAACGCCGGATGAGGCTCCTGCAGCCGGACCTGAAGAATCTGCAGGACAAGTACAAGGGCAAAACAGACCAGCTGTCACGCCAGGCCATGGCCCAGGAACAAATGGCGCTGTACAAGAAGCACGGCACCAACCCGTTCTCGGCCTGCCTGCCCATGCTGATCCAGATGCCGTTCTTCTTCGCACTGTTCCAGGTCCTCTCCGGCATCGGCTCGGCGGCCGGCCAGAATCAGGGCATAGGCGCCATGAGCGCCGAGCAGGTCAAGCAGTTCGACGAGTCCACCATCTTCGGCGCCCCGCTCTCCGCGTCCCTGCTCCATGGCAGCGACGGCAACCAGACCGCCGTGTGGATCCTCTCCATCGTGATGATCCTGGCCATGACGGCCTCACAGTTCATCACCCAGCGGCAGATCCTGGCCAGGACCGTGGCCGAGGACGCCGTGCCGAGCCCGCTCATGGCCCAGCAGAAGATCATTCTTTACAGCCTGCCGGTCGTCTTCGGCGTGGGGGGCATAGTCTTCCCCATCGGTGTGCTGATCTACTGGACCACCACAAACCTCTGGACCATGGGGCAGCAGTTCTTCGTCGTGTGGGACAGAATAGGTCCATGACGCGCATCGCAATCATCGGCGGCCACGGCAAGGTGGCTTTGGAACTGTCCAGGATTCTCGCAGCAGACGGGCAGGAGGTCACCTCCTTCATCCGCAACCCGGCCCACGCGGCCGACGTCGCGGCCACGGGCGCCACGCCCTCGGTCCTGAACGTGGAGAACGCGGCGACGGCGGAGATCGCCGACGCCCTGAGGGACCACGACGCCGTGGTGTGGTCCGCCGGTGCCGGCGGCGGCAGCCCCGAGCGGACCTACGCCGTGGACCGGGACGCAGCCGTCCGCTCGATGGACGCAGCGGCGGAGGCCGGCGTCGGGCGCTATGTCATGGTGTCCTATTTCGGCGCGGGGCCGGATCACGGTGTCCCCTCGGACAACGGCTTTTACGCCTATGCGGAAGCGAAGGCCGCCGCGGACGCCTACCTGCGCGGCTCGGGGCTCGAGTGGACCATTCTGGGCCCCGGGGCCCTCACGGACGGACCCGGGAACGGGATGATCGACGTCGACCCCGCCGATACGTCAAAGGGAACCGACACCGCCCGCGCAAACGTCGCCCTGGTGGCGGCTGCGGTCCTCGGGCTGCCGGCCACGATCGGGCGCACCATCGAGTTCCGGGACGGCACCTTACCGCTTGCGGCCGCACTGCAACCCGAGTCCTAGGAGCCCCCGCCGGAGCCGTTCGCCCCGCACCGGCGGCGGAACCCAGGCCGATAGGCTAGTGGGGGAGGTCCGTGCATCCACCCGGGATGTGCGCGGACGCCTCCTTGGGAAGCAGGCACATGGACCAGCTGGCGCTCATCGTCGGACTGCTGCTGGCCACCGTGATGGCCGTGGGGCTGGGAGACCGGCTCAGGCTGCCCTACCCGGTGCTAATGCTGCTCTTCGCGGCCGCCCTGACGTTCATTCCGGGCTTCCCGGAAGTGCAGATCCCGCCCGAGCTGATCCTGCCGGTCTTCCTTCCGCCGCTGCTCTTCGCAACGGCCCAGCGCAGCTCATGGGCCGTCTTCCGGGTCCGCTGGCGCACCTTGCTTATGCTCGCGGTCGCGCTCGTGGTGGTGTCCACCGCGGTGGTGGCCGGCGCGGCCTGGCTCATGATCCCGGGCATCGGCGTCCCGGCCGCGATCGCGCTGGGGGCGATGGTGGCCCCGCCGGATCCCGTCGCCGTGGATTCCATCGCCAGCCGGGTGCACATGCCAAGGCGGCTCATCAATGTTCTGCAGAGCGAGGGGCTCTTCAATGACGCCGCCGCCATCGTCATCTTCCAGGCCGCCGTGGCCGCCGCGGCCGCCGGCACGAAAATCGCCTCCGACGTCGTCCTCCAGTTCGTTCTCGGCGCCGCGATCGCAGTGCTCGTCGGGATCGGCATGGGCTGGCTCACGAGCCTGATTACCCGGCTCGTGGCCTCGATGGTGGCCCGCAGTGCCGTGACCCTCGTGGTGCCGTTCGCCGCCTACATCCTGGCCGAGGAAGTGCACGCCTCCGGGGTGATCGCCGTCGTCGTCACGGCCCTGGAAATACAGCGCCACTCCAGGCCGCAGGATGCCGCCGAAAGGGTCACCCGCACCGCGTTCTGGGATGTGGTGGAGCTGCTGATCACCGGGCTGGCGTTCGGGCTGGTGGGGCTGGAAGTACGGCAGGTCATTCAGGAGGAGGGCAGCGCCGTCCTTGGCATGGCCGGGAGCGCGGCCGTTGTGTGCGTCCTGGTGTTCGCCGTGCGGTTTGCGTGGCTGGCCATGATGTCCGGCTTGTCGCGGGCCAGGAAGGACGTCCTGCGCCCTACGTCCGCGAAGGACGTGCTGATCCTGACTTGGTGCGGCATGCGCGGGTTGGCCACGCTGGCGCTGGCGCTGGCCCTCCCCTTGACCATCGCGGACGGCACGCCGTTCCCGGCCCGGAGCCAGTTGCTGGTGATCGCCTGCGCGGTCCTGCTGGCCACCCTGGTGTTGCCCGGGCTCACGCTGCCGTGGCTCATGCGGGTCCTGAAAGCGTCCGAGGACGGCTCGGAGGAACGCGACGCGGCCCGCGTCCTCGCCCGCCGCGCGCAGCAGGCAGCGATCGCCGCGCTGAAGGACAACGCGCTCATGAAGGAGCTGCCGGCGGAGAAAGTGGCGTTGGTGAAGGAGAAGATGACCAGGCTGCATGCGGAGCTGCTGGACGGCAGCCTGAAAAACGAAACCGCGGGGGAAAAGCGCAAGCGCGGCCGCGAACTCGCCATTGCGGTGCAGACGATCGCCCTCGATGCGGCCCGCCAGGAAGTGGTGACGGCCCGGAACGAGCCGGGCATGGACCCGGAAGTCGCGGACCGGGTGCTGCGGCAGCTGGATTTGCGCACCATGATCATGCCCGAGTGATGAGCCCCTGGGGTTTAACCCGGGTGGGATGGAACGGTAACGGGGGCGCCCGGGCGGTTGGTGGCCCGTCAAGGCCGGCGGCCGCCGGCTGAGTGCAGCAACCAGCCTAGGGGAGCACTACGCTGCCTTGCGCGGCAGACCAAGTGATCGTTCCGTTTTGGAATCGCTGGCTGCAGGCGCCGGTGACCAGATCGCAGTTCTGCGCTGAAGCCGGATAGCCAAGCCGTCCCTTTTCATAGCCAAGGCTGCCCCAGGTGGTGCGGATGGGACCCGAGGTGGCGAACGCGCCGGTCGCGGGGGACCAGTGGATGGTGCCGCCCTGGAAGCTCTGATAACAGCCGCCGTTGATCAGCCCGCAGGTTTCTTTGCCGGCGGGGTAGCCCAGGTTGCCTTTTTCGAAGCCGAGGCCCGCCCAGGTGGTGCGGATGCCGCCCCAGGTGGCGAAGGCGCCCGTGGCGGGGGACCAGTGGATGGTGCCGCCCTGGAATGCCTGGTAGCAGCCGCCATTGACCAGCCCGCAGATTTCATTGCTGACGGGGTACCCGAGTTTGCCGTTTTCATAGCCGAGGCCGCCCCAAGCCGCACGGATGGCTCCCCAGGTGGCGAAGGCGCCGGCGGCGGGCGACCAGTGGATGGTGCCGCCCTGGAAGCTCTGGTAGCAGCCGCCGTTGGCCAGCCCGCACGTTTCCTTGCCGGCGGGGTAGCCGAGTTTGCCCTTTTCGAAGCCGAGGCCCGCCCAGGTGGTGCGGATGCCGCCCCAAGTGGCGAAGGCGCCGGTGGCGGGCGACCAGTGGATGGCCCCGCCCTGGAACGCCTGGGAGCAGCCGCCGTTGACCAGTCCGCAGACCTGGCTGGCTACGGGGTAGCCGAGCTGTCCTCGGGAGGAACCAAGGGCCGCCCAGGCGGTCCCGATGGGCCCAGAGGTTGCGATGGCGCCCGCCGCAGCGGTCCAGTGAATGAATCCTCCCTGGAAGGACTGATCGCAGCTCCCGTCCTGTCCGCAGGTTGCGTTGGTGGTTGGGTAGGCGAGTTTCCCGTTTTCGTAGCCCTGGGTGCCCCACGCCTTACGGATCGGGTCCCACGTGGCGAACGCTCCGACGCCGGGCGCGTAATAGACGGCACCGCCCTGGAACGCCTGGGAGCAGCCTCCCTGAACCAGCCCGCAGACCTCACCGGCGGTAGGGTAGCCGAGCTTCCCGTTTTCGAAACCGAGGTTCGCCCACGCGCCGCGGATACCGCCCCATGTGGCAACCGCGCCGGTGGCGGGCGACCAGTGGATGGTGCCGCCCTGGAACGTCTGGTAGCAGCCGCCGCTGGTCAGGCCGCAGGTTTCAGTGCCGGACGGGTAGCCGAGTTTGCCTTTTTCATAGCCCAGGCTCGCCCAGGTGGCGCGGGTGGCACCCCAGGTCGCGAAGGCGCCGCTGGCCGGCGACCAGTGGATGCTCCCGCCCTGGAACGTCTGGTAACAGCCGCCCCCGGTCAGTCCGCAGATCTCATTGGACAAGGGGTAGCCGAGCTTGCCGTTCTCGTAGCCCGTGGCGCCCCACGCCGTGCGGATCGCGCCGAGGGTTGCGATGGCCCCGCTGGCCGGCGACCAGTGGATGGTGCCGCCCTGGAATGCCTGGTAGCAGCCGCCCCCGGTCAGGCCACAGCTCTGACCGCTGGTCGGGTAGCCAAGCTTGCCGTTTTCATAGCCCAGGGCGCCCCAGGAGGCGCCGATCGCACCGACTGTTGCCACTGCTCCGGTGCCTGGTGTCCAGTGGACAGAGCCGCCTTGAAAGTTTCTGTAGCACCCGCCGGCCCGGAGACCGCACGTGACGGTGGATGTCGGGCTTCCCAGGGCGGGTGTGGCGGTCGCGACAGGGTCGATTGCCTTGCCGGCGATGGAGAGCAGGGACTCCACCGTGACGCTTGCCGAGGTGGAGGTGATCGCATCGATGCTTACCCGCGTGCCTGCGTGGGTGGTAAAGGTCTGTCCCGGCTGCCAGGTCTGGCGGGGGTTGTAATAGCCGGCAAACGGCCTGGAATCCGGCAGCAGAATCAGCGAGCCGGCCCCCAACTGCTGGACGATCTTGACGCCACTGTTGAGATCCACAGCCTCGGTGGTGTCATAGCTGACAGGCAGCCGCAACTCGAGGAAATAGGTTTCGCCGCTCACGGGATCCGTGAACTTTGCTGCCCGGCTCGCGGCGGTACCGGCCCATGCCGTCAGGGTGAATTTCTTCATGCCGGTGAGCGGCCCTGCGTCAACGATTTCATCGCCGCGGCCAAAGCCGCCATAGGCCCAAAGAGTTGAGCTGATGGCGGGCTGGGTGCGCTGGGAGATGCCCATCAGATCCAGGCTGTCGCCGTATTCACGGATGCTGCAGCTGGAATCGGCGAACGTCCCGTCCGGGTTCGTGGCAACATCCTGGGCGCCGCTTCCACACTGGAGGCTGTTTGCGTGCATGAGTCCGAGCACGTGTCCGAACTCGTGCGTCAGGACGCTGTTGGTCAATGTCGCCGGGAGCGGCATGATGACCCGCCCGCTGAGCCCCGGATAACTCCAGCCCGCGCCATATGCGCCGTCAGAGAGCGTGGGCGTGGACACGAAGATCACAAGGGCGGTATTGGTGCTGGGAGTCCACCCGAGTTCCCCGGCAATGGTGTTCATCATGTCCGGGTAACGCTGCGTCGAGGTGGCCTTGCTGGTACGGCTCTCCACCTTGGTCACCGTCATCGACAACCGGCCGTTGGACATGGTCTTCCAATAGTTGCTGCTGTTGGTGATGGCAGCCTGTGCTGCTGCTTGCGGGATGGTCGCCTTCTTGTCGGCCAGCTGGACCAGGACCAGGCGTACTTTGATGTCGCCGGAGCGGGTCAGCGCGAAGGACTGTGTGGTGAATGCCGTCGCGGCGGCGCCGGCGGGTGCGCCCTTCCTGCCGGCCGGGGGCGGGTTTTCGAACGTGTGCGCAATGAACGGCTCGCCGGAGCCTCCCCCCGGCAGTGACTCCATGGTCGTGAGCGGCGGGTTCACGCCGGCAGTGGCGGAGGAAGTCGGAGACGGCCGGGCCGTCGTCACGCCGGGTGCTGGGGCGGTGGTGGCTGACGGCGTCGGGGTCGTTGCCGGAGCGGCGAGAGTTGCCGGAGCAGCGGCAGTCACCGGAGCTGTTGGCGTTCCGGTCGCGACCGGCGTCGGTGACTGCACAGCGTAAGCTGGCGTGCCGGCAGCCGAAACCAAGCCAAGGACAAGCGCGGCGAACAACGCAGTCTTCATCCGTAAAGAGTTCACGTTTATCTTTCATGAGACCGCCGTCCAGCCGACGGGTCAGCTGAACGGCCGCGGGAGACCGAAGAATGACGTCAGTCTACGGATGGCGGGCCGGAACAACGGGAATTCTGCGCCAAACCTGCGACTCGCGTATCCAATCGTTGTCGAATCTTGAGAAACGGCCGGCGGTGCACGGCAGGTGCTCAGCCGGCCGGTGCCAGATCCAGCGCGTTCGCCTCGACGTAATCCAGCGCGTGCCGGACCGCGCCGACCGTGACGATCGCGTCGCCCAGCGGCGAGACCGTCACCCTCGGGGGTGTGGCCGTGAAACGAGGAAGCGCGGCGGTGATGCCGGGCAGCAGGGCGCCTGCGGACTCGGCGACGGCGCCGCCGATCACCACCTGCTCGGGATTGATCAGGCTCGCGATCGAAGCGATGACGCGTGCCATCCGCTCCGACATCCGGTCCAGGATGGCCAGCGCCGCCGTGTCGCCTGCCGCCGCGTCCTCGAAAACGCGCGGCGCGCTGGCGGGACCGCCTGCGGAAGGTCCGCCGTCGGCCGCGGACCACCGCCTCGCGAGGGCGGCGATTCCGTCGCTGGAGCCAACGCCCTCCACCATGTCCAGAAATCCCATCTCGCCTGCGGCCCCGCCCCTGCCATGGAGCAGCCGCCCGGATTCCATCACCCCGGCACCCAGGCGTTCGCCCGCCAGGAGCACCACCAGATCGTCTACGCCCGCGCCGGAGCCCCGCCAGCGCTCGCCGAGCGCGGCCAGGTTGGCGTCGTTCTCCAGGAGCACTGTCCAGCCGTGCAGGTCCTTCAGCGCGGAGCGGAGCCCGACGTCGAACAGGCTCCAGAACCGCTGGGTCACGAGCACGTTCCCGTCCCGGTCCACGGGCGCGGCGATTCCGGCCCCGACGGCCAGCACCCTGCCCGGGCCTGTTCCCGCGGCCTCCAGCGCCTGGCGGCAGACCAGGTCGATGACGCTGATCCGCTCCTGCGCCGGGATGTCCTCTGCGCGGAAGCTCTCGCTGGACCGGCCGATGACCGTGCCGCGGAGATCGGCCACGGCGGCGGTGGTGGTTGCGGCGCCGATGTCGAGGCCCAGCACCACGCCGGCCTCCCGGTTGAAGGCAAACCGCCGGGCCGGGCGGCCCTTCCGCGGGTTGTCCGGGTCTGTCCGGGGCTGGTCCACTTCCACGATCCAGCCGCGGCTGATCAGGTCCTCGCAAACGGCGATCACGGAGGCGCGGGTCAGGCCGGTCAGGGCCATCAGCTCGGATCCGGTGGCGACGTCCACGCCGCGGATGTGGCGCAGCACGGCCTGGGCGTTGACGCGGCGCAGCAGCTGCGGCGTGGCGGCGGCTGCGTGCGGCATCACTTCTTGACCTCTTCTGTTCCCGGACCCATAATTGTTCAGGCAATATATTTAGCTTGTATCTAAAATAACAGAAGCTCATTCCCGGCCCCGAAGGATCATCCCTTGTCCAACACCGCCACGCTGGCAACCCTGTCCGGTTCCGACCTCGCCGCCGACCCCAACTGGTGGCGCCAGGCCTCGGTATACCAGATCTACCCGCGGAGCTTCTCCGATTCCAACGGTGACGGCCTGGGCGATATCAAGGGCATCACCGCCAAGGTCCCGTACCTGAAGGAACTCGGGATCGACGCCGTCTGGCTGTCCCCCTTCTACCCCTCGGCGCTGGCCGACGGCGGCTACGACGTCGACGATTACCGCGACGTGGACCCCAAGCTCGGCACCCTGGCCGACTTCGATGAGATGTCCGCCGCCCTGCACGCCGCCGGCATCAAGCTGATCGCGGACATCGTCCCCAACCACTCCTCGAACCGGCACGAATGGTTCCGCGAGGCCCTGGCGTCCCCGAAGGGCTCGGCGGCCCGCGAGCGCTACATCTTCCGCGACGGCCAGGGCGAAAACGGCGAGATCCCGCCGTCGGACTGGGAGTCGGTGTTCGGCGGCCCCGCCTGGGAGCGCATCACCGAGCCCGACGGCACGCCCGGCCAGTGGTACATGCACATTTTCGCCAAGGAACAGCCGGACCTGAACTGGGCCAACCGCGAAATCCGCGAGGACTTCCTCAAGACACTGCGCTTCTGGTCAGACCGCGGCGTGGACGGCTTCCGCGTCGACGTCGCCCACGCCCTGACCAAGGACCTCACCGAGCCGCTCATCTCCAAGGTGGAGCTGAGCGCGGCCAACACCGGCACCGACGGTTTCCCGGACGGCTCGCACCCGTTCTGGGACCGGGACGAAGTCCACGAGATCTACGCCGAATGGCGTGAGGTCTTCAACGAGTACCACCCGCCGCGCACCGCCGTCGCCGAAGCCTGGGTGCACGAGAGCCGGCGCGCCCGCTACGCCAGCCCGCAGGGCCTCGGCCAGGCATTCAACTTCGACCTCCTGCAGGCCGACTTCGACGCCGGAGAGTTCCGCGAAATCATCACCCGGAATCTCGCCGACGCCACGGAATCCGGCGCCTCCTCCACGTGGGTCTTCTCCAACCACGACGTCGTCCGCCACGCCACCCGCTACGGGCTGCCGAAGGGCGGCGGCAAGCACGCCCAGGGCCAGGACGGCAAGGGCTGGCTGCTGGCCGGCGCACCGCCCGAGGAGCTCGACGTCGAACTCGGCCTGCGCCGGGCCCGAGCCGCCACCCTCCTGATGCTGGCCCTGCCGGGATCCGCCTACCTGTACCAGGGCGAGGAGCTGGGCCTGCAGGAAGTCGCGGAGATCCCCGACACCGAGCGCCAGGACCCCACCTTCTTCCGGAACAAGGGTGTGGAGATCGGCCGCGACGGCTGCCGCGTGCCGCTGCCTTGGTCCCCGGAGGGCGACTCGTTCGGTTTCGGCGCCGGCGGCGCGCACCTGCCGCAGCCGGCCTGGTTCAGCCGCTACGCCGTTGCCGCGGAAGACGGTGTGGAAGGGTCCACCCTGGAGCTCTACCGGCAGGCCTTGAAGCTGCGCCGCGAACTCCAGACCTCGGAGGAACTCCAGTGGCTGGAGTCCGGCGCCGCCGACGTGCTGCACTTCAGCCGCCCGGGCGGCTGGCAGACGGTGACCAACTTCGGCGATACACCCGTTGAACTGCCCCTTGGCGAGGTGCTGGTCAGCAGCGGCCCGCTCGACGGCGGCCTGCTGCCGGCCAACACCACCGTCTGGCTGCGGTGAGCCCCGCACCGGCCGCGGCGTCCGGCACGTCCGCCGCGGGAGTGGCGCTGGGCCAGGAGCTCATCTATGGCTGCATGGGCCTGGGCGGCAGCTGGTCCGCGCAGCCGTACTCGTCCGCGGATGTGGACGAGGCGGCTGCCGCCGTCGAAGCGGCACTGGACGCCGGGATAACGCTCTTTGACCACGCGGACATTTACCGCAACGGCAAGGCCGAGGCCGTCTTCGGCGAGGTCCTGGCCCGCACCCCCGGGCTGCGGGAAAAGATCCGTCTGCAGACCAAGTGCGGCATCCGGCTGGGCGAACAGGGCCTGGAGGCGTATTACGACCTGAGCCGGGACGGCATCCTGGAACGGGTGAACGAAAGCCTGGCCCGGCTCCGGACGGACTATGTGGACGTGCTCATGCTGCACCGGCCCGATCCCCTGATGGACCCGGCGGAGGTGGCGTCCGCCGTCGGGGAGCTCATGGCCGAGGGCAAGGTGCGGGCGATCGGCGTGTCCAACATGTCGGGGCCGCAGATCGAGATGCTGCAGGACCGCCTCGAGGCGCCCGTCGTGGCCAACCAGCTCGAAATGAGCCTGCTGAAGCGGGCCTGGCTCGAAAGCACCGTGCTGGTCAACCATGCCGAGGGCACGGACTACAGCTTCCCGCACGGAACCGTTGAGCATTGTGTCCGGCATGGCATCGGGCTGCAGGCCTACGGCTCGCTGGCCCGCGGGCTGTACACCGGGGCGCCGGCCGCCGAGCCGTCGCCGGCGGAGGAGGCCACCAGCGCCCTCGTGGCCGCCCTGGCCGCAGAGAAGGGAACCACGGGGGAGGCGATCGTGCTGGGCTGGCTCATGAAGCACCCGGCAGGGATCGCGCCCGTGATCGGCACCGCCAAGCCCGGCCGGATCCGCGCCTGCGCCGGTGCCGCCGAGGCCGCCGCCGGCCTGACCCGCGCCGAGTGGTACGGCCTTTGGGTGACGGCGCGGGGCAGCAACATCCCCTAGCCTCCCCTTTGTTCCCGACCGGCTGGCAGGGATGCCGTTTGAGCGCTGAAAAACGGCTCCTGCTGCCAGCCGGTTGGGCGCGGATGTGATTTTGGTCGTAATGGTCGCCCCGGAGGGCCGGATCGCTTAGCCGCAAAGGCCCCCGGGCGGCTAGCGTAGATGCATGACCTCTACCACCACCACCGCCGAATCCCTACGGCCCCAGCGCAACATCCCGGCCGACATCGCCCGCTCCTGGCTGCTGGTCAACGCGATGAAGCCCGAACTCTTTGACCAGTCCGCCGTCTCCCGGGCCGATGCGATCATCCTCGACATCGAAGACGCAGTGGACCCGTCGCAGAAGGACACCGCCCGCGCCAACGTCGTGAACTGGCTGACCGCCGGCGGCAGCGCGTGGGTTCGGATCAACGACGCCACCAGCCCGTTCTGGGCCGATGACCTCGCCGGGCTGCGCGGCACCCCCGGCCTGCTGGGCATCATGCTGGCCAAGACAGAATCGGCCGACCAAGTCACGGAGAGCTTCCACCGGATGGACGGCAAGACGCCGGTGATTGCGCTGGTGGAATCCGCCGTCGGCATCGAGGAAGCCAACAACATCGCCAAAGCCCAGGGCGCCTTCCGCCTGGCCTTCGGCTCCGGCGATTTCCGCCGCGACACCGGCATGGCGGCCACCCCGGAGGCCATGGCCTACCCGCGCGCCAAGCTGGTAGTGGCCAGCCGCGTCGGCAACCTGCCCGGCCCCATCGACGGCCCCACGGTCGGCACGAACCACCCGATCCTGCGCGAACAGACCGGCATCACCGTGATGATGGGGATGACCGGAAAGCTCTGCCTGGCGATCGACCAGACCCCGGTCATCAACGAGGTCATCAGCCCCACCCCGTCCGACGTCGCCTGGGCCACGGACTTCATGGCCGACTTCGAAGCCAGCGGCCGCGTCATCCGGGACGGCTCCGACCTGCCGCGCCTGGGCCGGGCCGAGAAGATCATGAAGCTCGCGGTAGCCTTTGGGGTGCAGCCGGCCCTGTAGCGGCCCCACCACTTGAGGAGACCCCGTGCCCGATGCCCGTTATCTGGTTCACGGGGTCTTTTGGGAGGGTCAGGCGTCGGTTCCCGTGCTGCGGCTCCAGGACAGCGACGGCGTGTTCACCGACCTGACGCTCGACGCCGGAACCCGGCTCGGCTTCCGGATCGCCGCGGAGGGGAAGTCCTGCCTCGGGCGCCACGTGGTGCACGGACCGGCGGCCCGGGACCACGTCCTGTGCCCGGAGCAGGCGCCGGCCGTGAAGAGCAGCCAGTGCGAACGGTGCTTTGTGCTGGACGACTCCCGGCTCATCCACGACTTCCACCGCGGCGGCCGGGTTCCGCCCGGCCTGCGCGCCTACCTCATGCAGCCGCACTGGCTCTATGTCGCCACCTTCGCCGGCGGTGCCAGCAAGGTGGGAACCGCATCCCACCTGCGCAAATGGAACCGGCTGGCCGAGCAGGGCGCCGTCGTCGCCCGCTACGTCGCCCGTGCCGACGACGGCCGGCTGGTTCGGATCCTTGAGGACATGATCACCCGCGACGCCGGGCTGCCGCAGCAGGTCCGGTCCGCCGCCAAGGCCGCGGCACTGGTGAGCCCGGCAGCCGCCGTCGAACTCGATGCCCTGAACGGACGGCTGGCCGGGGAGGCCCGGACACTTCTGTCCAGGGTCCCGGCGGGCGGCTTCGGAATCGTCGACGAACCATGGCAACGGCCCGGCCTGTCGGAGCGCGCCTGCCTGCTGGACGGCGTCCGCGGGAGGGCCGCCCGGCACCCGTATCCGCACGGGTTCGACTCGGGGGACCACGGCTTCGAGATCGCCTCCCTCAGCGGCAGCATCGCGGTCGCGGCGCTGGACAGCAGCGAACTGGAATTCGTGGTGAACCTGGGGCAGCTCAAGGCCCGGGTGATCGAACTCGGGAATCACAGCTCCGACGTTCCGGCCGTGCAGGAAGCATTCTTCTGACGCGGGAATTGCCTCGCGACGCGCGAAATGCCCGACGCGCCCGTATGCCGGTGTCGCCAGATAAATGGCGCCTCCCGGGGCCCGCCCCGCCGCCCGCGTCGTGCGCCCCGGTAGACTGGCACGGTGCTGAATGAATTCTGGGCCACCGCGTCAACCACCTACAAGGTGCTCGTCTTCGGCGCCATGGGCCTGATCGCCGTAGGCATCGTCCTGAACGTGGTGGGCAACAGCACCGGCAACCAGGCCCTCGCCGTGGCCTCGCTCCCGGTCATCGGGCTGGGCCTGATCCTGCACCTGGCCGGGGTCGTCGTCCGCGGCCAGTCGGTCCGTAAGAACCTCAAGCGCTAGCGGCCGCGTTCCGCACCACATGGCTCCGGGCATGCTCGACGGCGTCCGCGAGGGACGTGAACAGGTGCTTGTGATGGCGCAGTGAGCGGATGACGCCCACATTGGTCACGAGCGCCAGATGCTGCGGCTGGACCCCCTTGAGCAGCACCGTCACGCCGCGCAGCTCGAGCGCGGAGATCACCTCGACCAGCATGTGGGCACCGGTAGCATCCAGCATCCGCAGCTGGGACAGCCGGATGATGGCCACCTGGACGTCCTTGACTTGGCTCATCTCCTGCAGGACCCGCTCCGCGGCGCCGAAGAACATGGCCCCGTCCAGCCGGAAAATGGCGATGTGCTCGTCCCCCGGAACCGAGGGCCCCGGCAACGCCTCGCGCCGGACCCCGCTCAGGGACGCGAACGTCCGCAACGTGAAGACCGCTGCCGCGGCGAGTCCGATCTGGATGGCCACAATGAGGTCGAAGGCGACCGTGATGAGGGCGGTGGTCACGAACACCGCGGCGTCGGCCCGGGTCGACCTGAGGATCGCCGTCACCGTGTACCGCGAGACCATGCGGGTGGCCGTGACCATGAGGATGCCGGCCAGCGCCGCCAGGGGGATCCTGCCGACCAGCCCAGCCGCCAGATAGATGATGGCCAGCAGCACCAGGGCGTGCACCACGGCGGCCAGCCGCGTCTTGGCCCCGGAGCGGACGTTCACGGCGGTTCGGGCGATCGCGCCGGTGGCCGGCATGCCTCCGAAGAAGCCAGCAGCGATCGACGCCAGCCCCTGGCCCGTGAGCTCCCGGTCGGGGCTGTACGCGCCGGACGGACGGCCGTCCGGACCCACCATGCCCGAGGCCACCCGGGCCGAGAGCAGGGATTCGATGGCGGCGAGAGTGGCGACGGAGACGGCAGGCATGAGCAGGCCGCCCAGTGCGGCGGGGTCCACGGACGGCATGGAGGGCGCCGGCAGGGAGTGCGGGAGTGCGCCGATCCGGGGTATGTCCAGGGCCAGCGCCTCTGTCACGACGGTGGCGAGCAACACCGCGATCAGGCTCGCGGGCAGGGACTTGTTGAACCTGGGGAGCACATACATCACGGCCGCGACTCCCGCCACCACGGCGAGCGTCTGCAGCACCGTCGGCACCGTGGCCTGTGCAGCGCTCTCGACGGCGGCCACCAGGGTGTTGTGGCCCGGCGTCCCCGCCGTGCCCGTGGCCAGGGGCACCTGCTGGAGGAAGATAATGGCGGCAATGCCGAGGGTGAATCCCTCCACAACAGGCCAGGGGATGAACGCGACGGCCCGGCCGAGCCCGCTGGCTCCCAGGACCACGACCAGCAGCCCGGCCAGTACCGAGACCAGGGCAATGCTGCCGACGCCGTGGGCCGCGACCACCGGGGCCAGGACCACCACCATGGCGCCGGTCGGACCGGAGACCTGGACAGGGGACCCGCCCATGACGGCGGCGACCAGCCCGGCCACCACCGCGGTGATCAGTCCTGCCTCAGCCCCCACCCCGGAACTGACCCCGAAGGCCAGCGCCAGGGGGAGCGCCACGATGCCCACCGTGATGCCGGCGAACAGGTCGGTCTTCCAGGCGGAGCGCAGGAGCTCGTAATCGCGGCGCGAGGGCACAAACCGGGCGAAGCGGCCCCGGCCCCTGGTGGCTGCCCCGGCCGGGCCTGACGCGCGGGTGGAGGTCACGGCGCTGCGCTGCCGCGTTGACCTGCGCCGCCCAGCTGACCTGCGCCGTCCAGTTGACCTGGGACGTCCAGCTGATCTGCGCCGCCCGGACCGGCCACGGCGGCTGGGTTTGCTGCGCTCTCGAGGTGTCCGCCAGGCAGTCCCCGCGCGATCCGCAGCTGTTCGCTGGAGCCGGCCAGGGTGTCCAGCAGGAAGACGCGGGCAATCGCGAGCAGTTCAGAGATCTTGGGGTGGGCCAGCCGGTAGGTCACCACGTTTGCCGACCTGACGGACGTCACCACCCCGTGCCGGCGCAGCGTGGCCAGGTGCTGGGACAGGTGCGAGGCCTCCAGCCCGGTCTCCGCCAGCAGGTAGCTGACCGGGGCGGCAGTGTCCGGTGCAGCTGCCAAAAGCTCAAGGATCCGGATGCGGGCCGGATGGGCGAGGGCCTTGAACAGATTGGCCTTGATCTCATACAACGGGGTTTGCGCGGGGGAGATCATCGGCGGCCGACGGGCTGGGCGGGAACGAAACTCATGGCAGGAAGGCGCTTTCCCGCAAGGCGGCGCGGCGGGGCGCCGGCAATGCGCGGGTTGATGGAATGATGTTTTCATCATATCCTGCCGGTCAAGAGCCGCCGCAGCCCGGCCCGTACCTGTCATGAACCGAGGCTGCAGCAGCCGTGCCGATAGGCTGGAACCATGACTATCAATCCGGATCTGCAGGGGCGCAGCTACCCTGCCGCAGAGGTGTATGACGTCGGCCGCGAGAAGATCCGCGAGTTCGCGCGCGCGGTCAAGGCCACCCACCCCGCCCACTTCGACGTCGCCGCCGCCCAGGCGCTGGGGCACAACGACCTCGTGGCGCCCCCGACCTTTGCCATCATCGTGGCGCAGCGCGCCGATGCCCAGCTGATTGAGGATCCGGAATCCGGAATCGATTTCTCCCGGGTGGTCCACGCGGACCAGCGGTTCACCCACCACCGCCCGATCGTCGCCGGCGACCGGCTGGTCGCCGAGCTGCACGTCGACGGCGTGCGCGCGATGGGCGGCGGAGCCATGATCACCACGCGCTCGGAGATCTTCGCGCTTGCCCCCGACCTTGCCCCTGACGCTGGCGCTGACGCTGATGCCGCGGGCGTCCGCGAGCCGGTCGCCACCGCCACCTCGTCCATCCTGGTCCGCGGAGAGGGACAGTAGCCATGAGCATCAATTTCGCAGAACTCACCGTCGGCCAGGACATCGGCAGCCGCAGCATCGCCGTCACCCGCACCGACCTCGTCAAGTACGCCGGCGCATCCGGTGACTTCAACCCGATCCACTGGAACGAGGCCTTCGCCACGGGCGTCGGGCTGCCGGGCGTGATCGCCCACGGCATGTTCACCATGGGCGCCGTCGTCCAGCTCGTGACTGACTGGGCCGGCGACCCCGCCGCCGTCCTCGACTTCCAGACGCGCTTCACCAAGCCGGTTCCGGTCGCCGACACCACGGGAACGCCGGAGGCCGGTGCAGTGATCGAAGTGAGCGGCGCCATCGGAGCGCTCGACGCCGCTGCCGGCACCGCCCGCGTCGACCTCACGGTCGTTTCGGCCGGCCAGAAGGTCCTCGTCAAGGCCCAGGCCGTCGTCAGGCTGGCGTGACCATGACGCTGCCTCGATGACGAAGGACACCTTCGTCCCGGCCGCGGAGATCACACACTGGCGGAACGCCGTGGTGGTGGCCTACGCGGCCAGCGGCATCGCGTTTTCCACATGGGTGTCCAGGCTGCCGGCCATCCGCGACGGCCTGCACCTGACACCGGGCACGGTCGGGCTGCTCCTGCTCTGCCTGACCGCCGGGTCCTTCCTGTCCGTGTCCGCCTCGGGCCTGATTGTTCTCCGGCTCGGCTCCAAGCGCACCATCCGGATCGGCAGCATCATGGTCGGCGTCGGGCTGACCCTCGCGGGCTTCGGGACGTCCGTGCTCGCCAATCCGGTGGTGGTCGCCACGGGACTGACCATCATCGGGCTGGGGACCGCCAGTTGGAACACCGCATCCAATGTCGAAGGCGCCGCGGTGGAACGCGCGGTCCGGCGGCACATCATGCCCCGGCTGCACGGCTCCTTCAGCCTGGGAACAGTTGCGGGGGCCGGCCTGGGCGCGTGGGCTGCCGGCGCCGGAATTCCGGTCTTCTGGCACCTCGCCGCCGCCGGCCTGCTGGTGGCGGCCTCGGTGACCACCGCCGCGGCATGGTTCCGCGCCGACGTCACGCCGGTGCAGGCGGAACGCCAGTTCACTGCGTCCGGGACGGATACCTTCGAGGATCCGTCCACCGGGCCCATTCCCATCGTCAGGCAGACCGATGCCGTCCCCGAGCAGCCGCTGGACAGCAAACGGCAGATCGCCCAGGCCTGGCGGGACCGCCGCACCCTGCTCCTTGGCGTCCTGGTGCTGGGCCTGGCCCTGGCCGAAGGGGCGGCGGGGGACTGGGTGGCCCTGGCCCTGGCCGACGGCCACGGCCAGTCGGACGCCGCCGGAGCCGCCGGATACGGCCTGTTCGTGACGTTCATGACGATCGGCCGTTTCGCCGGCACCTTGGTCCTGGACCGCTTCGGCCGCGTCCCGGTGATGCGCTGGTGCGCCGCACTGGCGGTGCTGGGCCTGGGGTTGTTCGTGTTTGCCCCGCAGCCGTGGCTGGCCTACGTCGCGCTGGCCATCTGGGGACTCGGCGCCTCGCTAGGCTTCCCCGTGGGCATGTCCGCCGCCGCCGACGATCCCGTCAAGGCCGCCGCGCGGGTGTCCGTGGTGTCCACGATCGGCTACGGCGCGTTCCTGTGCGGGCCGCCGCTGCTGGGCCTGCTGGCCGAGCACGTCGGCATTCTGCACTCGCTGCTGGCCGTCATGGTGATGCTGGCTGTCAGCTTCCTGCTCTCGCCGGTGACGCGCAAGCTCGCCGAGCCCGCCCGGCTGGCTCGCTAAGGGCATGGACAGCTAGTACCGGCTTAGGCCACCGGATGATCCCGGCTAGGCTGGTCAGGTGACCCAGATCCAGCTCTCCACCCTGACCACCGCCGCCGTCGGCGGCCCCGCCGGCAGCTACAGCGAGGCCCGCAGCGAGGCCGAGATCATCGACGCCGTCCGGGCGGCCGACGACGCCGGCCGGCCGCTGCTGATCATCGGCGGCGGCTCCAACTTGCTGGTCTCCGACGACGGGTTCCCCGGCGCGGTCCTGAAGATCGCGTCGCAAGGCTTCACGGTCAACGCCGAGGACTCCTGCGGCGGCGTGTCAGTGGTGGTGCAGGCCGGCCACAACTGGGACGCCTTCGTTGAGCACGCGGTAAAGCACGCGTGGTCCGGCGTCGAGGCGCTCTCCGGGATCCCCGGCGCCACGGGGGCCACTCCCGTGCAGAACGTCGGCGCCTACGGGGCCGACGTGTCACAGACGATTGCCGCAGTACGCACCTGGGACCGGGAACGCAGTGCGGTGAAAACCTTCACCAATTCCGAACTCAAGTTCGGCTACCGTGACTCGGTCCTGAAACGGACCACCGTCAACGGCTCGCCGCGCTATGTGGTGCTCACCGTGGAATTCCAGCTCCCGCTCGGCCGGATGAGCGCACCGGTCCGCTACGCCGAACTCGCCCGGGCGCTCGGCGTCGAGCAGGGGCAACGGGCCTACGCCAACGACGTCCGGCGCGAAGTGCTGCGGCTCCGGGCGTCCAAGGGCATGGTCTGGGACGCCGGCGACCGGGACACCTACTCCACGGGGTCCTTTTTCACGAACCCGATCGTCACCGGCGAGGTCGCGGCGCGGCTGCCGGAGGAGGCCCCGCGGTACCCCGGAGGCGGGGACGGGCTGACCAAGCTCTCGGCGGCCTGGCTGATCGACCAGGCCGGGTTCGGCAAGGGCTTCGGTCTGGACCCGGACAGCGTCTCCGGCGGCCGGGCGTCGCTTTCGACCAAGCACACGCTCGCCATCACCAACCGCGGCGGGGCGACCACCGCGGACATGCTGGCCGTGGCGCGCGAGGTGCGCGACGGCGTCGTGGAGCGCTTCGGGATTGAGCTTCACCCGGAACCGCTGCTGATCGGCGTGGAGCTCTAGGCAAGCCGGCCACGGCCGGCCCCACGCTCACGCGGCGGCCTCGACGGGCTTCTTGGCGTCCTGCCTACCGGTCTGCTTACCGGTCTGGCTGCCAGTCTGGGCGGCGGCGTGCGGCCTTGCTGAAGAGCATGAAGGTGAAGCCGGAGGCCGCTGCGCCGAGCAGGAAGACCTGGCAGAACGCCACGGACTGAACGCTGGGCCCACTCGGCAGGACCAGCCCTGCACACGCAAATGCGACGGCACCGGCAAGCAGCGCCAGCGAGCCGAGCAGGAACGTCTGACCCCTGGCGGGGAACTCTCCGGAGTACTCGAGCCGGAGCTCCTGCCCGCGCGGGGCGACGGGGCCGGGGTTCACATCCTCCCGCGTCCGGGCCCGCGGCCGCATCGCGGCCGCGATGACGAAGCTGCCCACGGACACAGCCATGCACGTTCCGGCCACCAGCTGCAGCGTGCTCATCATGGGAGAAAGCCGGGTGCCGCTGGCAATAGCGACGGCGAGCCCGGCAGCCATGCCGGCGGCGCTGGAGGCCCAGCCCAGCAGGGCCAGCTTCCGGCACAGGGGCCGCAGCTGCGGCCACACCTCACTCATAGTCATGCATCAAGGGTAGAGAGGCCCGCTGTACGGCGGCTGGGAACAGTCAGGCAACAACCCGGGCAACTGCCGTGCCGGCCGCTAGCAGTTCGCGCAGGCGTCCCGCCCATGGCCGCCCGACCCGAGACCGGCTTACCATGGGGTCCGTGGCAACAGTGACGGACGCCCGGCTCAGCCCCGGAATCATCGGCCGGTTGCGGCTGGCCGCCCAGGGCCTGCTGGGACCCGGGTTTGGGTCCGTCGCGGACGCAGCCCGCGGCATGACGGCGATGCAGGCCCAGGACCTGCAGGCTGTGCTGTGGGCTGTCGGCCAGCGGGTGCCGGGCTCCCGGGTCGAAGACGTCCGCGGGGCATTGGACCGGGCGGAGATCGTCCGTTCCTGGCCCATGCGCGGCACCTTGCACGTGGTGGCGCCCGAGGACTTGAAATGGATGCTGGCCATTACCTCTGAACGGCTGATCCGCGGCCTGGCCGGGCGCCACCGGGAGCTCCGGATTAGTGCCGCGGATGCCGACTCGGCCGGGGTGGCCGCCTTGCGGCTGGTCTCCGCGGGTGCGGCCAGCCGGGCCGAGCTGTTCCAGGCGTTCGAACGGGCGGGCCAGTCCGCGGCCGGCCAGCGCGGCATCCACCTGCTGGGAATCCTGTGCCAGCGGGGATTGCTGGTGCAGGGTCCGCTGGCAGGCAACCAGCAGCTCGTGGTGGCGTTCGGCGACTGGATCAAGGAGTCGCGGGCCCTGGACCGCCCGGACGGCATTGCCGAGTGGCTGCTGCGCTACCTGTGCAGCCATGGGCCCGCCACGGTGCGTGATTTTTCCTGGTGGGCCGGCATTCCCCTCACGGAAGCCCGCGCGGCCCTCGACCGGGTCAAGGACCGTCTGGTGGAGCTGGAGTTCGGGGGTGCCAGCTACTGGCTCTCGCCGGCAACGGCCGCGCTGCTGGACGACGGCGTGCCGGGGCAGCGCACGGTCCTGGCGCTGCCGGGGTTCGATGAATTCCTGCTCGGCTACGCGGACCGGTCCCTCGTGCTGCCCCCGGCGCACGCAGACAAGATCGTCCCCGGCGGTAACGGGGTGTTCAAGAAAACCATTGTTGCGGGCGGCGCGGTGATTGGCACGTGGGCGGCGCAGTCGGGCGGCCGGGACGCCGGTGTCCTGCCCCAACCCTTCGATGCCGTTAACGGGCTGCGGCCTGCCGCTCAAAAGTCCTTTGAACTGCAGGCCGCGAAGTACCGCGGGTTCCTTGGTGACGGAAGGCGCCCTGTACGGCTCTAGAGGTTTCCGGTGGCGATGCGGAGCATGCGGCGCAGCGGCTCGGCGGCGCCCCACAACAACTGGTCGCCGACCGTGAACGCGCTGATGTACTCCGGGCCCATCTCCAGCTTGCGGATGCGGCCCACCGGAATGTCCAGGGTGCCGGACGCCGCCACGGGAGTGAGCTCGGCCATCGAGGCTTCCTTCGTGTTTGGCACCACGCGGGCCCATTGGTTGTCGGCGTCCACGAGCTTCTCGATCTCGGCCACCGAGAGGTCCTCGCGCAGCTTCAGGGTCAGGGCCTGCGAGTGCGAGCGCATCGCGCCGATCCGGACGCACAAGCCGTCCATGACGACGTGGTTCTCCGCCGAGGTGCCGAGGATCTTGTTCGTCTCGACGCCGGCCTTCCATTCCTCCTTGGACTGGCCGTTGCCGAGGTCGGCATCGATCCAGGGGATCAGGGAACCGGCCAGCGGGACGCCGAACTGCGTGGCGTCGACGCCGGAGCGCTGGTGCGCGAGGACCTTCCGGTCGATCTCCAGGATCGCCGATGCGGGGTCGGCCAGTTCGGCGCTCACCTCTGCGTTGAGGCTGCCGAACTGGTTCAGTAGTTCACGCATGTGGCGTGCCCCGCCGCCGGAAGCGGCCTGGTACGTCATGGACGTGCCCCACTCGACGAGGCCGTTCTTGAACAATCCGCCAAGCCCCATGAGCATGCAGGACACGGTGCAGTTGCCGCCGATGTAGTCCTTCACCCCGCCGGAGAGGCCGGCGTCGATGACGTCCCGGTTGATGGGGTCGAGCACGATGATGGAGTCATCGTTCATGCGCAGGGTCGATGCGGCGTCGATCCAGAGGCCGTCCCAGCCCCGGCTGCGCAGCTCGCCGTGAACCTGCTTGGTGTAGTCCCCGCCCTGGGCGGTGACAATGATGGGCAGCTTCGCCAGCGTCTCGACGTCGAACGCGTCCTCGAGCTTGCCGGCCGCGCCCGCCGCAGCACCGGCAATGGCCGGGGCGGCGCCGCCCGCGTTCGAGGTGGAGAAAAATACGGGGTTGATGGTGGCGAAGTCGCCCTCGTCCTGCATGCGCTGCATCAGGACGGAACCGACCATGCCGCGCCAACCGACCAGGCCGACGGACGGGGTAGCTGCTGTAGTCATGGGCCCAGTTTAGACTTCAGGGGCCGCCGGGCGCAGTCGGTTACGTCACGGAAGGAGGCGATGGGGTGATTTCCCCGTCGCCTCCTTCCAAGACCAGGGCGGTCCGTGCGGGCAGCGCTAGTTGCCGTGCGGCTCTTCCAGGAGCGCAGCTTTGCGCCGGCGCAGGGCAAAGACTGCCCCGAACGTGAAGACCTGCGTCACCACCACCAGCACGATCGCGCCTACGATCTTGTTCCCGCCCAGAATCATGGTCAGGCCCACGATGGCCGAGAGCAGCGCCAGCAGGGGCAGGAGCATGTACCCCAGGACAAAGAGTGTCTCGGGCTTCCTCAGCACTACTTGGCCTCCGTCCGGCGCCACAGCGTCATCCGGTAGCGGGTGCCGTTGGCCGAGGTCAGCCAGCCGTCGGCGGGAAGGCTGGCGGCGGCGGTCCAGTCGTAGCCGAGTTCGGGGGCGAAGGTATCCCCTTCGCTGGTGGTGTCGATAGTGGTCACGACCGCGACGTCGGCAAGGTCCACTGCCTGCGCGAAGATCTCGCCGCCGCCGATGATCCAAACCATTTCGTGGCCGGGGGCGAACTGGGACTCCAAGAGTGCATCGTCGAGGGTCTTGACCGCGGTGGCGCCCTCCGCGCCGGGCGTCCCGCCCCAAGCCTCCTGCCGGGAGATGACGATGTTTGTCCGGCCGGGCAGGGGACGATATTTGTCCGGGAAGGATTCCCAGGTCTTCCGTCCCATGATGACCGGATGGTCCTTGGTGAGGCCGCTGAAGTGCTTCATGTCCTCGGGAAGGTGCCACGGCATGGCGCCGTCCTTGCCGATGACGCCGGTGCTGGTCTGGGCCCAGACGAGGCCCAGGCCGGTGGTAGAGGCGCGGAGTTGCTCAGTGAAATCGCCGGGCTGCACGCCCGGGGTGTCTGCTTTGCTCATACGGCTATCGGGGCCTTAATCGTCGGGTGGTGCTGGTATCCGACCACGTCGAAGTCCTCGAGCGTGTAGTCGAAGATGGAATCCGGCTTGCGGGTGATTACCAGCTGCGGGTAGTCGTAGGGCTCGCGGGCGAGCTGCTTGAGGACCTGGTCCATGTGGTTGTCGTAAATGTGGACATCGCCGCCGGTCCAGACGAATTCGCCCGGTTCCAGTCCGGTCTGCTGCGCGATCATGCACGTCAGCAGGGCATAGGAGGCGATGTTGAACGGCACGCCCAGGAAGGTGTCCGCCGAACGCTGGTAAAGCTGGCAGGAGAGCTTGCCGTCTGCCACGTAGAACTGGAAGAACGCGTGGCAGGGAGGAAGTGCCATGTCCTTGAGCTCGGCGACGTTCCAGGCCGAGACAATGTGCCGGCGCGAGTCCGGGTTGGACTTGAGGTTCTCGATCAGTTCGGCGATCTGGTCGATGTGGCCGCCGTCAGGTGTGGGCCAGGAACGCCACTGGACGCCGTAAACGGGCCCCAGTTCGCCGTCGGCGTCTGCCCACTCGTCCCAGATTGTCACGCCCTGGTCCTGCATCCATTTGACGTTGGTATCGCCGCGCAGGAACCAGAGCAGCTCCACGGCCACGGATTTGAAGTGCACCCGTTTGGTGGTGATGAGCGGGAAGCTCTTGCTCAGGTCAAAGCGGAGCTGACGGCCAAAAACGCTAAGGGTGCCGGTTCCGGTCCGGTCCGATTTGTGCGTGCCGTGCTCGAGGACGTCACGCAGGAGGTCTTCATAGGGCGTAGGAATGCTCACGGTTCCAGTCTACTGAGAAGTCGCCGCCGGTCCTTATCCGTCTTGCTGGGTGAGCTTTGCCCGCAGGATTGCCAGCAGTGCGGTGTCGTCGAAACCGGCGCGCCTGCCCTCGGCAATGTATTGCTCGACGGCGGTGGTCACCGCCGCGGCGACGGCCCCCGGCCCCGGGGTGACTGACGGCGCGCCAATGACGGGACGGCGGCCCGCGACTACGGTCCCGTTCCGCCGCCGGGTCTCGACCAGACCGGCCCGTTCGAGTTCCTTATAGGCCCGCGCGACCGTTCCGGCGGCGAGGCCGAGATCGCCGGCGAGGCTCCGGACGGCCGGCAGCCGGGTCCCCGGTGCCAGCGCCCCGACGGTGATCAGCGAGGCGATCTGCTCCCGGATCTGCTCGAAGGGGGGAACAGGTGACTGGAGATTGACGGAGATCCCCGCGGTCACGCGGCGACTTCCTGCCGCGGCAGGGGAGCGGGGGGCCGCCGGACAGCAATGCCCACCGGGATGACCGCGATGACCGCGGCAGCGACGCCGAGAACCGTGCCGGCCGCGATCGCAGGCCCCCAGAAGGTCGCGGCCGGGTCGGTCCCCCCGAAAGCATCGCGGCCCAGCACCGCCGCCCAGGCGTTGCTCCGGGTGAGCAGCAGGACGGCGGCCTGGGCCGTGACGGTGGCCGTCAGGGTCCGCACCACCCGGTGGACGGTGATGGCGCGCAAGGCTGCGTCCAGACCGCCGGGCGCCCCGCGAACACCCCGGCGGAACCTGGCCGTGAGCAACGCGGGGAGGGAGGCGACGCATGTTCCGGCCGTGAACAGCCCTGCCGGAACCCAACCCGGGCCTTCGGCCAGCCGTGCCTGCCCCGCCGCCGTGACACCCAGGACGGCGACGAAGACCAGCAAGGCCAGGACAGCCGTGGTCAGCCTGGCGGGGCTCACCGGTTGCCGGGGCCAGCCGCGCGGCGCCTCGGAACTGCCATAGTTGCGCTGCAGCAGCAGCTCGCCGGCGGTGATGACGAACAGGACGGAAACGGCCGCGAGCGCGAGGAAGCCCGCAATGCCGGAGCCATCAGCGGCAATGAGGGCCTGGGACAGGAAGACGCCGGCCACGAGCGGCACGGTGGCCGCCAGCCCGAGCAGCGCCCCGAGGGAGGCGACCAGCCTGGCACCCGGGTGCTGGCGGCCGGTGGCCGCCACTGCTCCCCGGCGGTTCCGGCGGCCGGGTTCGGCGGACGCGAGCCGAGGGGGCCGCCACCACCACATGACCAGCAAGACCACGGTGCACGCCAGGCCGGCCGGATTCATCCACGCCGCCGGTCCCTGGGCTGGATCCGGGCGGGCAGCGAAGTTCCCCGCAATGGCTGTCAGTCCTGCGGCCACCGTCGAGACCGTGCGCAGCAGCCTGTTCATCGCGATGGTCCGCAGCACGGCGTTGTCGGCGGCGTCGAGGGATTCCAGTTGGCGGCGTCTTGCGATCAGCCGCAGCACCAGCCACGTCCCTGCGGCCAAAACCAGCAGGGCACTTCCGATCCAGCAAGCCACCTCGGATCCGGGAATGCGGCCGTCACCGCCGCCGACGTAGTGGCCGTCCGTGCCGTCGCTGACCGTGGCGGGAGCTACGGCCGGGAATCCCGGCAGAGTGGCAGTCCGGGTGATCGCCACAGCGGCCGTAACAAAGATGGCTGCGGTGGTCACCGCCAGCCGGCGGGGTAGGAAGTCGCCGATATGCCGGACCGAAAGCACGGCCTGCCGCCGCATTCGCCGCGGGCCCGGGTAACTGATCTGCCCGAGGGCGTGTACCGTCAGGCAGCCCAGGACCGGCCACGCCAAGGCCGGAGCGATCGTCTCGGCACTGACCAGGGCGCCGCCGGCCGATGGGCTGGCCGGGATAATGCCCAAAGTCGTCGCGCCCTGGAGAGAGCTCGCGAGCCAGCCGATCACGCCGACCCACAGCCCGTGCTCGGATACGGTCTGTGGCGACGTTCCGGTTCCGGGAGCCCAGATCACCCAGCGCAGCACGGCGTACACCACCAAGGCCGCGACGGCGGGGCCGAGCAACACCATCGGCGGAAGGTAGAACTGGAACGGCATGAAATCCCCCAAGATTCAGCAGCAATGTACCAAGTTATTGATACAAACTAGGGCTGCCGTCCCCGGTGGTCAAGGACTTCAGTCGTCGAAGGGCTTGAACCGCTCCACGGCAACGACCTTTTTCTTGCTGCCGTGTGCCACGTGGCACACGATGATCTCGCCCGGGGCCAGGAACGGGTCCGAGGACGGCAGCAGGTCCCGGAGCCGGGAGTTCATGTGTTTTGCCAGTTGCTTCAGGACGGTCGGCAGCGCCGGCCGGTGGGTGCACAGGGCCACGGCCCGCTGTTTGTCGAACAGTCCCTCAACGACGGCGGCCGTCTTTTGCGGGCTGCGGCCGTGCCGGTGCTCGGTGAGGGCCTCGTTGAGCTTCACCTTGGCTTCCGCCGCCTTGGCGTAGGGCGCAATGGTGGCCACGCACCGCAACCACGGGCTCGAGACGATCCGGGCCGGCTTCCATGCCTGCAGGAGCCGTCCCACCGACTGCGCCTGGCGCATGCCGGTGGCCGCCAGCGGCCGGTCGCCCTCGGCCTTGGTCCACGAAGAGCGGGGTTTGGCCTTCGCGTGCCGCACGATCAGCAGCGGCCACGTTGCGAGTTCCCCGCGGTCATGGGCGTTCACGAGGTGCTGCAGGGGCTCCATGTCGCTCGGGTTGCTGAGGAGGCGGGCTGCCTTCTCAGGCGGGCACCACATGATGCTGTCGACCTCCCTGCCGTCCGGCACCAAGACAGCGCCGTCGACGTCGACCGCCCAGTAGTGGACCACCTTCAGCCCGGCGGGCACGTGGTAGTGAATGGGCGGCAGGGGGATCCCCAGCGGAGCGGAGAGCCCGATCTCCTCCACCACTTCGCGGACGGCGCACTCCGGGATGGTCTCGCCGGGGTCAATCTTGCCTTTCGGCCAAGACCAGTCGTCATACCGCGGGCGGTGGATGAGCAGGACCTCGAGCTGGTCCTTGTCTACCGAATTGAGCCGCCAGGGGATGGCGCCAGCAGCCGTGACGGCAACTTCTTCGTCCGGACGATCCGTCTGGTCCGCAACCATTGCATCGCTGCTCACACTCACGGCCCCTACCGCAGGCTAGTCGTGCGTTGACGCGAGCGGGAAGCCAGCAGCCAGGACTGGACGTCGTCCAGGTTCCGGCCGTCTTCAGCGAGGTGGTGCCGGGTCCATTCGCCCTGCTTGTCCAGATGCCAGCTGGCGGTTTCGGGATCCATGTAGCGTTTGAGCAGATCCAGGACGTAGCTGGTGTCGTCGCCGCTCGAGAGCTGCACGAGGGCCTCCACCCGGCGGTCCAGGTTCCGGTGCATCATGTCGGCCGAACCGATGAAGACCACCGGGTCGCCGGCATTCGCGAAGGCAAAGACGCGCGAGTGCTCCAGGAAGCGGCCCAGCACCGAGCGGACGGTGATGTTCTCGCTCAGGCCGGGAACACCGGGCCGCAGGGAGCAGATGCCGCGGACAATCACATCCACCGGCACACCGGCCTGGGACGCGCGGTACAGGGAATCGATGATGGCCTCGTCCACCATCGAATTGACCTTGATCTGCACCCGGGCGGGGATGCCTGCCCGGGCGTTCTTGATTTCGGTTTCGATCCTGTCGATCAGCCCGGACCGGACCGAGCGCGGCGCCACGAGCAGCCTCTTGAACGTGGACTTCGGCGCGTAGCCGGACAGCTGGTTGAACAGCTTGGAGAGGTCCTCGCCCACCTGCTCGTTGGCCGTGAGCAGGCCCAAGTCTTCGTAGTAGCGGGCCGTGCGGGGATGGTAGTTGCCGGTGCCGATGTGGCAGTAGCGGCGCAGGCCGTCCACTTCCTGGCGGACGACGAGGGAGAGCTTGCAGTGGGTCTTGAGCCCCACAATGCCGTACACCACATGGACGCCGGCCTGCTCCAGTTTCCGGGCCCAGGAGATGTTGGCCTGCTCGTCGAAGCGGGCCTTGATCTCCACCAGGGCCAGGACCTGCTTGCCGGCCTCGGCGGCGTCAATCAGGGCATCGACAATCGGCGAGTCCCCGGAGGTGCGGTACAGGGTCTGCTTGATCGCCTGGACCTTCGGATCCGCGGCTGCCTGTTCCAGGAAGGCCTGGACGGACGTGGAGAAGGAGTCGTAGGGGTGGTGCAGGAGGATGTCCCGTCGCCGCATGGCGGCAAAGACGTTCGCCGCCTTCGAGGTCTCCGATTCGTTCAGGTACCGGGACGTGTGCGGGACGTGCTTGGGGTAGTGCAGGTCCGCCCGGTCGATTCCGGCAATAACGGACAGGCCGCGCAGGTCCAGCGGCGCCGGCACGGAGTACACCTCGGATTCCTCGACGCCGAGCTCGCGGATCAGCAGCGCCCGGATGTTCGGGTTGATGTCATTGGTGACCTCCAGCCGGACCGGAGGGCCGAACCGGCGGCGCAGGAGTTCCTTCTCCAGCGCCTGCAGGAGGTTCTCGGCGTCGTCCTCTTCGACCTCCACGTCCTCGTTGCGGGTCACGCGGAAGGTGTGGTGCTCCAGGACCTCCATGCCGGCGAACAGCTGGTCCAGGTGCACCGCGATGACTTCTTCGAGGGCGATGAACCGGGCCACGCGCCCGGGGACGGAGCCGGCGCGGGCGCCGTCGATGGAGATCAGGCGCGGGAGCTGGTCAGGGACCTTGACGCGGGCGAAGAGCTCTTTGTCGCTGACCGGGTTGCGGACCACCACGGCCAGGTTCAGGGACAGCCCGGAAATGTAGGGGAACGGGTGGGCCGGATCCACGGCGAGCGGGGTCAGGATGGGAAAGACTTTTTCCGCGAACATGGCGCTGAGCTGGTCTTTGGCCTGGGAGTCGAGTTCTTCCCAGTGCATGAGGTGGATGTGCTCGTACGCCAGCGCCGGCCGGATCTGCTCGGCATAGACCCGGGCATGGCGCTGCTGCAGCCGGTGGGCCTCGTCGCCGATCTGCTCCAAGACCTGCATGGGGCTCAGCCCTGCGGGGGAGGGGACGGCCAGGCCCGTGGCGATCCGCCGCTTCAGCCCGGCCACCCGGACCATGAAGAACTCGTCCAGGTTGGAGGCGAAGATGGACAGGAAGCTGACCCGCTCCAGCAGGTACAGGTTGGGGTCCTCGGCCAGTTCCAGGACTCGTTCATTGAAGGAAAGCCAGCTCAACTCGCGGTCCAGAAACCGGTCGGGGCTGATTTCGCCCTCAGGTTCCAGGTTCGGGGCGAACTCCGGAATGTCGATCCGGTCCTGCGTGGCACGTGAGGCCGGCACTTCCGAGGAGCCAAAGCGGGCACGCGCCGGGCGCGCCCGCTTTTCCGGCGTAGCGGGTTCAGACGTGGATGTCCGGGCAATTTCCCGTGGCATGATGTCTCCTCAATGCTGGCGCGATGTAGCTCCAACCTTACAAGCAATCACGGCCCGATGACCCGGATTTCGGCCCGGACGGCCCGGTGGTCCGCCGACTTGACCAACGCCTGTAACGCCGGGCCGCCGGCGCCCCGGCGTTAGTGCCCAGGGGTTAGTGCCCAGGGAGCGGCGCGTACATGACGTCGACGTCCCAGCGAGTGAAGCCGAGCCGGCGGTACAGCGAGACGGCGGGGACGTTGTCGGCGTCGACGTAGAGCATGACGGCGCGCAGCCCGAGGTCCCGCAGGTGCTTGATGCCGGCGATGGTCAGGGCCTTGCCCAGTCCGGAACCCTGTGCCTCCGGGGTTACGCCCACCACATAGACCTCCCCGATCGCGGGGTGCTCGCCGTGCCGCGGGTGCACCTTGGTCCAATGGAATCCCAGGAGCCGGTCCGCCGGGTCCACGGCCAGCAGGAAGCCCGCGGGGTCAAACCACGGCTCGGCCATCCGGGCCTCGAGATCGGCGCGGGACATGTTCCCCTGCTCCGGGTGGTGGGCGAAGGCGGCCTTGTTTGCGGCCAGCCAGGCGTCCTCGTCGCGGCCGGGAACGAACGCGCGCAGCTGCACGCCCTGGGGGAGTTCGACCTCCGGCAGTTCCGCCGTCGCGGTCATGAGCCGCATTTTCCACAGTTTGCGGACGGGGCCGTAGCCGTAGCGGGCCGCGAGTTCCGCGGCGGCCTCGTGGTTTCCGTGGGACCAGGCGTTCAGTCCGGCGAAGCCGCGAACGCTCCGCAGGTGGCCCACTAGGCGGTCGGCCACGCCCTGGTTGCGGTAGCTGGGGTGGACCGCGACCTCGAGAACGCCCGTGCCGTCGGGCTCCTCGATGACGACGGCGACGCCGGTCAGGTCCTGACCCGTCGCCGGATCTGACTTCTCCTCCACGGCGTAGACGGCAATGGCCAGCACCGAATGCTCGCCCGCGTCGGCCGCCCGCAGCGTTACGAGGGTCTGTTCGGACAGTGGAGGATTGCCGTCCGACTCTTCCGCGGCGGCGACGAGGGCTGCGACGTCCCGCAGCAGCGCGCCGTCCACGGGGCCTTTTACGGCGAGGACGGGCCAATTTTCCGGGTGTGCAGGGCTCATGGTGCAAGGCTAGCCGGTGCCGGGCCGACGGCGGCCGATTTTGTTCAACCCCGGACGGGACGTATAGTCGTTACGTCGTCTGGCGCTGAGCCGGATGCGAGGGGGATCCACCACTGGGGTGGCCTCGATACGTTCGACCCGTATGTCCTCCACTAAACGCACAAGGCTCCGGACTCTGGTTTCAGAGTCCGGGGCCTTTTGCGTACACGGCGGTATGCAGGCGGCGGGCGCGGCGGCATACAGACGGCCGGCGCGGCGTCGGGGTTCGGTGCGCAGGTGCGGCGCTCAGGCCTCGGTGAGTTCGTCCTCGGGCTGGCGGACCAGGGTCAGCCGGTAGCCGACGTTGCGGACAGTGCTGATCAGGTTTTCGTGGTCGGCGCCCAGTTTGGCCCGCAGCCGCCGGACGTGGACGTCCACGGTGCGGGTGCCGCCGTAGTAGTCGTAGCCCCAGACTTCCGTCAGCAACTGCTGGCGGGTGAATACCCGGCCGGGGTGCTGGGCCAGGTATTTCAGCAGTTCAAATTCCTTGAAGGTCAGGTTGAGTGCGGCGCCGTTGACCCGTGCGGTGTAGCTGGCCTCGTCGATTACGACGCCGGCGGCCCGGATTTCGGTCGGGGCGTCGTCCTGCTCGGGGACGGCGCGCGCCACGCCAAGACGGATCCGGGCTTCGACCTCTGCCGGGCCCGCTGATTCGAGGAGGATATCGTCCACCGCCCATGCCGAGGAGACGGCGGCCATGCCGCCTTCGGTGAGGATGAGCATCAAGGGGGCGCTGAGGCCGGTGGCCTTGAGCAGCTGGGTGAGGGAACGTGCGCCGACCAGATCCTTGCGGGCATCCAGCAGGACGATGTCGCAGGGGTCGGTCTCAAGCAGGGCCGTGGGCTCGGCCGGAAGAATATGCACCCGGTGGTTTAGCAATTCCAGAGCAGGCAGGACGTCCACGGATGTTCCGGTGCTGTTCGTCAATAGCAGGATGTGCGACATTGTTCCTCCAAGGGGTGTCCGCGCATCATTGGGCGTCTGTGGTGCTGATCTCGAGTATACCCAAACACCCCTTTCCGGCCATGGTCCCGTCACCTCCGGCCGGTCCCTTTGCGACACATAGGGTTCATATAAGGCAGGATTGAACCGTCAGGGCCCGCGGCCCTTCGAAAGTGAGCCGAATCGAATTGGGGTCCGCAGTGAGCGAAGGTACGACCACGACTGGTCTGCCGATGGCGAGTCAACGGTGAAGCCGTGGAGCGTCGGGATAATCGGCCTGGCCGGTCTCGCGGCCGTGGTGGCCGGTGCCTACTCCACGCCCGGGGTCCTGCTTGCCGTCGCAGTCCTTACCGCCATGGGGATCGGCATCGGCTGGCCCTATTTCCTCGGCATCCCCGCCAAGAAGACCCTCGCAGTCCTGATCGGCCTGCCGGGCGTCGGCTCGGCGGTGGCCGCCACCTACCTTCCCGCTCCCGGGTTCCTGAACTGGACGCCGTCGTTCATGGCCGTCGGGGTCATGGCCATCTTCATGATGCAACTGCTCCGGGGTACCGGCCAGGCCCAGCGGCTCGAATCCACCCTGGGCTCGTGCGCCGGGGTCCTGCTGTCCTGTCTCGGCGCCGGCTGGATTGCGAGTTCGCGCTTCAACGGTGTCCGGGAGATGCTGCTCGTGGCCGCCATCAGCGCGGCGATGGCCTTGTTGGCGGGACTGATCCGCTGGCCGGACCGCATCGTGGCCCCGCTGGGCATCGTCAGCGCCGGGCTCGCCGGGCCGCTGGCCGGGCTGGTGTTCTCCGACATTGCCGTCCTGCCTGCCGCCCTCGCCGGCGTCGTCGTGGGGGCGGTGCTGGTGAGTTTCCGCCGCCTCGTCATCC
Source organism: Arthrobacter oryzae (assembly GCF_003634095.1). Taxonomy (GTDB): domain Bacteria; phylum Actinomycetota; class Actinomycetes; order Actinomycetales; family Micrococcaceae; genus Arthrobacter; species Arthrobacter oryzae. The sequence continues at coordinate 426,779 of NZ_RBIR01000002.1, read as the reverse complement.
TCAGCGGGGAGAGCCTGAACGTTTGGGCGGCCGTGGGAATGGGGCTGGGGCCGGTTTCGGCGGTCGGTTCGCTGGCGTACTTCATAGACAAACTACTCATCTTCTAAGCGTTAGGATGGCATCATGTCCGTACTTGCATATGAGATCTTCTTCCTTGTCCTGCTCGGCGTGGCCGGCCTGTCCATGGCGTGGTTTGCCGGCTTTGTCGTGTACCGCCTCTTCAAAGGCCAGAAGTAACACCCACGCTTCCCAGACCCCGTAGTTTCCAGAGGTAGTTGCCGTGCCGATTGAAATTCCCACAGACCTGACCCCTGAAATCGTTCCGCTGTCCTGGCTCATCGGTGAGTGGGAGGGACGCGGCCGGCTCGGAGCCGGCGACGAGGACTCAGAGCACTTCCTGCAGCACGTCTCGTTCACGCACAACGGCCTGCCGTACCTGCAGTACCGCGCCGAGAGCTGGCTGACCGACGACGAGGGCACCAAGCTGCGGCCCCTGACGGTCGAGACCGGCTTCTGGGCGCTGGAACGCAAGCAGCGCGAGGAGGACGGCGGCCCCGGCCTGATCCCGGCCGACATCGTTCCCGTGCTCAAGAGCGCCGATGAGGTCGAGGCGCTGCGCAACAGCGACGGCGGATTCGACATCTCCGTGTCGATCGCGCACCCCGGCGGAATCTCGGAACTCTACTACGGCCAGATCAAGGGACCCCAGATCCAGCTCAGCACCGATATGGTGATGCGCGGCAGCCACTCCAAGGAGTACACGGCCGCCACGCGGATTTTCGGGCTCGTGGACGGGAACCTGCTCTGGCGCTGGGATGTCGCTACCGGCAAGGAATCGGGTTCCGGCGGCGGCCTGGAAGCCCATGCATCGGCCATCCTCGCCAAAGTAAGCTAAACGCACGGTCTCACAGATTTTTCCGTTGTCAGCATCGACCAGGGAGAAACGCCGTGAACGAGGAAGCCAGCAGCACAACCACCAGCGCAGCCACCGGCACCACCGGCTATGCCGATCTCAAAGCCGTGTACTTCAACGGCACCCTGAAGAAGTCCCCGGACGTGTCCAACACCCAGGGCCTGATTGAGGTCAGCCGCAGAATCATGGAGAAACACGGTGTCACCACCCGCGTGATCCGGACCGTGGACCACGACGTCGCCAGCGGGGTCTACCCGGACATGCGCGAACACGGCTGGGCCACCGACGAATGGCCGGAGCTCTACCCGGCCGTTGAGGAAGCGGACATCGTGGTGGTGGCCGGACCGATCTGGCTTGGCGACAATTCTTCGCAGACCAAGAAACTCATCGAACGCCTGTATGCGCACTCCGGGCAGCTGAACGCGAAGGGCCAGTGGGCCTACTATCCCAAGGTCGGCGGTTGCCTCATCACCGGCAACGAGGACGGGATCAAGCACTGCGCCATGAACGTGCTCTACAGCCTGCAGCACATCGGGTTCACGATCCCGCCGCAGGCCGACGCCGGGTGGATCGGTCCGGTGGGGCCGGGGCCGAGCTACCTTGACGAAGGTTCCGGGGGCCCGGACAGCGATTTCACCAACCGCAACACCACCTTCATGACCTGGAACATGCTGCACCTGGCGCGCATGCTCAAGGACGCCGGCGGCATTCCGGCATACGGCAACCTCCCCGACGCCTGGAAAGCCGGCACCCGCTTCGACTTCGAAAATCCGGAATACCGCTGAGCCGGCCCCTGCCCCCTGAATCCCCGCCCCTGAAACCCCTGCCCCCCGAAACCCCGGCAGCCCGGACCCCCGGGCACCCTCCCGCGTCCCTGACCGTCGGCGCCGGAATACGACCACAGTTAAGGACGTTCCTTTCAATATGACTACCAAGAGCCCCCTGTTGTCGCGCCCGGCCGCTGTCGAGGCCGGCGGTGCCGACGCCGGCGTCGCCGCCCACTACGGGGAGCCGCTCCGCGAGCAGCGGGCGCTGGCCGCGGGCACCGCCGTCGTCGATCTTTCAAACCGCGGGGTGGTGACCGTTAGCGGGCCGGACCGCCTCAGTTGGCTCAACACCCTGTCCTCCCAGCAGCTCACGGGCCTGGCCCCCGGGCAGTCCACCGAGCTGCTGTTGCTCAGCGTCCAGGGCCGGATCGAATTCGACGCCCGGGTGGTGGATGACGGCGCCACAACGTGGCTGATCGTCGAGGGAGCGGAAGCTGGCCCGCTGGCCGAATGGCTCACCCGGATGAAGTTCATGCTCCGGGTCGAGGTCGCCGACGTCTCCGCGGACTGGGCCGTGCTCGGCTCCACCCGCCGGATCCAGGAGTGGCCGCAGTTCCTGGTCTGGGAAGATCCCTGGCCGCATGTGGGCGCGGGCGGCTACTCCTATGCCGTCGTGGGCGAGGACGCCCATCCCGGCTTGGAGCGGCCATGGTTCGAGTACCTCGTGCCGGCCGCCGACCTTGCCGCCACGGTGGGGGACCGGGCCCTCGCCGGCACCCTCGCTGCCGAGGCGCTGCGGATCGCCGCATGGCGCCCCCGGTGGGGCGCCGAAACCGACGACAAGACGATTCCGCACGAGCTCGACCTGCTCCGCACCGCCGTTCACCTGTCCAAGGGCTGCTACAAGGGCCAGGAGACGGTCGCCCGCGTCCACAACCTGGGCCATCCGCCGCGGCGGCTCGTATTCCTGCAGCTTGACGGCTCCCAGCACACGCTGCCGGCCGTCGGCAGCGAGGTGCGGGCGGGCGAGCGCAAGGTGGGGACCGTGACCTCCGTGGGGCAGCACTACGAAATGGGGCCGGTGGCCCTGGCCGTCATCAAGCGCTCGGTCGCCCCGGACGAGGTCCTGACCGTCGCCGACGGCGACGAGACTTATGCCGCGGCGCAGGAGCTCATTGTGGCACCCGACGCCGGCCAGGTGGTGGGCCGCCAGACCGGCTTCCTGCGGGGTACCCGATGAACGGCGAGTCCACGCCGGGCGAGCCGGCCGTAAGCGATCCGGCAGTAGACGAGTCCGGTGCCGCTCCCGACGACGCGACGCTGGCGCTGGCGCACGCGCTCTTCGATGCGGCCCGCGAGGGGAACTCCGCCGTGCTCGGCAGCTACCTGGCCGCCGGCGCCCCGGCCACGCTGACCAATGCTTCCGGTGACTCGCTCGTCATGCTGGCGGCCTACCACGGCCATGCCGGCACGGTCCGGCTGATCCTGGACCACGGCGGTGACGCCAACCTCGCCAATGACCGCGGCCAGACCCCGCTGGCCGGCGCCGTCTTCAAGGGCTACACGGACGTGGCCCGCGAGCTGCTGGAAGCCGGGGCGGATCCGGACGCCGGGACCCCCTCCGCCCGGGCAGCCGCGCAGATGTTTGCCCGGGCGGACATCCTGGCGCTGCTCGGCTGACCAAACCGGCTTCCCGGGCCGGTGACATGTGTCCCGGGCAGGGAAGGTTGCCTCCATATATTCCGCGTGGAATAATCGTTATGGAGTAATCACAAGGTCGCACGGAAAAGGACACAACACCATGGCCCGGGCATCCGCCTTGACACCGTTGGGTGTCGCCGCGCTCTCCTTGCTCGTGGAAGAACCGATGCATCCCTACGAGATGTACCAGCTCCTGATCGCACGCCATGAGGACCGCCTGATCAAGGTCCGGCCAGGGACGCTCTATCACGCCGTCGGGCGGCTGGAGGAGCAGGGCCTGGTTGCGGCCACCGGAACGGACCGGGAAGGTAACCGCCCGGAGCGCACCACGTACACGATCTCGGCAGCCGGCCGGGAGGCGCTCACGGCGCGGCTGCAGGACATGCTCGCCACCCCGGCCAACGAATACCCGTCCTTCCCCCTGGCCATCTCCGAGGCCTACAACCTGCCTGCTGGCGTCGTGGTTGAACTCCTGGACCGGCGGCTCGAGGCGCTGCAGCAGCAGCTCGATTTCCTCGACTCCGGCGAGGAACTGCTCCGGAAGAAGGGCGTCGAGCGCAAGTACTGGGTCGACGTTCAGTACCAGCAGAGCATGCTGCGCACCGAAGCCGCATGGATCCGCAGCCTGCAAAACGAGCTCAGCAACGGCGACCTTCCGTGGTGACGGCCTCACGGCACCCCGCTCCGGACCTCCGCCGCCCCCACTATTGCCCATCCAGCATCCGCACCAGCCCCTAAGGAACCCCATGGAAAACGTAGCCCGGCCATGGCCGGCACTCTGGTCCCTGGTGATCGGCTTCTTCATGATCCTGATCGACACCACCATCGTCTCGGTGGCCAACCCCAGCATCATGAAGGGCCTGAACACCGATATCAACTCGGTCATCTGGGTCACCAGCGCCTACCTGCTCGCCTACGCCGTGCCGCTGCTCATCACGGGCCGGCTCGGTGACCGATTCGGACCGAAGAAGCTCTACCTGTCCGGACTCGTCGTCTTCACCCTGGCATCGCTGTGGTGCGGGCTCTCCGGCGATGTCCAGACCCTCATTGCGGCGCGGGTGGTCCAGGGCTTCGGCGCTGCCATGATGACGCCGCAGACCATGGCCGTGATCACCCGGATCTTCGCGCCGGACCGCCGCGGAGCCGCCATGGGCATCTGGGGTGCCACGGCCGGCGTCGCCACCCTGGTCGGCCCGATCCTAGGCGGCGTCCTGGTGGACGGCCTCGGCTGGGAATGGATCTTCTTCATCAACATCCCGGTCGGCATCGCGGGATTCGTCCTCGCGATGCGATTCGTCCCGTCGCTGAGCACCCACCCGCACAAGTTCGACATTCCCGGCGTGCTGCTCAGCGCCCTTGGACTCTTCCTGCTGGTCTTCGGCATCCAGGAGGGTGAGACCTACGACTGGGGAACTATCGCGGGCCCGATCACCGTCTGGGGCCTGATCATCAGCGGCATCGTCGTGCTGGTTGTCTTCGTCCTGTGGCAGAAGTTCAACAAGGGTGAACCGCTGCTGCCCCTGTCCCTCTTCAAGGACCGGAATTTCTCCCTCGCCAACATCGCGATCACCACTGTGGGCTTCACCGTCACGGCCTTCAGCCTGCCGCTGATCTTCTACTACCAGATCGTCCGCGGCCTGACCCCCACCCAGTCGGCCCTGATGATGGTGCCGATGGCGCTGATCTCGGGCGGTCTGGCGCCCGTCGTCGGCCGCATCATCGACAGGGTCAACCCGAAATTCATCACCGCGACGGGCCTGGTCCTGATGTCCGTGGCACTGTTCTGGAATTCGCTGCTCATGCACCCGGACACCTCCATCTGGCTGTTCCTGCTCCCCAGCGCCGTGCTGGGCTTCGCCAATGCGGGAATCTGGGCGCCGTTGAGCTCCACCGTCACGCGTAACCTGCCGCCGCGGCAGGCCGGCGCCGGCTCAGGCGTCTACAACACCACCCGCCAGATCGGCGCCGTGCTCGGCAGCGCCGCCATCGCCGTCCTCATTCAGGCGCGGCTGGCGGCCGAGCTTCCCGCCCGTCCCGGAGCAGGCGGGAACACCAGCCCGATGGGCTTCGGCGGGGCCTTGCCGGAACCGCTCCGTGAAGGATTCTCGACGGCGATGGGCCAGTCCATCCTGCTGCCGGCGGCAGTGATCCTGCTCGGCGCAGCCGTGGCGCTCTTCTTCGCCAAGCCCAAGCCGGTCCAGGGCTGGGGCGCGCCGGCTCCGGCCGCGGCAACAGCCACGGCTGCTTCGGCGGAAACTGCAGCTCCGGTTGCAGACACGGACGCCGGCGCCGACAGGGCCTCCGCAGAGCGCCGCTAGCCCCAAGGCCTCCTTCGGCGCCGCGGCATCCGGATCAGCCCAGCAGGACGCTGGTCTGGATGCCGCCCGCGGAGAAGCCGAGACTGCGGGCAAGCGCGAGGGATCCCTTGTTGCTGACCTCGGAGCGCCACTGCAGGGTCAGCCCGGCGGCGAGGGCCTCGTGCGCGGCTATCGAGGCGGCCAGTTTGCCCAGACCGCGGCGGCGCCATTCCGGGGCCACCAGCACTCCCAGATGGGCCAGGAGCCCCTCCCACTCGGTGTATGCGCCGCAGGCCACGGGTGTCCGGCGCCCGTCTTCGATATGCATGACGGTGAAGCGGTGTTCGAGGTCCGCGATGCCCACCTCGTTGACGTCGTCGGGCGGGCAGAACGACTCCAGTTCGATCGCTTCAGGGTTCCCGTGCGAGACGGTCAGCTCCTCGGAAGGCTGCTGCAGGGGCAGATCGTCGGCGAAGAAGAGCGCGGCTGCCCCCAGCCCGTGGCCACCGTGGCCGCGGGTGATGGTCAGCAGCGTCACGTGCTGGGCAAGTTCTCCGTCGGAGAGGCCGGCGGCGGCATCCAAGGCCCACTGCGGGCCCACCAGGGCGGAGTTGCCGAACAGGCGGACAAACTGCACCGACCGGGCAGCTTCATCGGCCCGGGTCAGCCGTTCACCTGCGGCGGCCGCGAAAGCGCCGTCGTCGAACCCCAGCCGGCGGGCCCATGCGAGCTGGACTATTTCAGCGGAACCGGGCTCGAGAGTCATGCATTAACCCTACCCACCGCGGCGCCGGGCCCGGCTGAGGTGTGCCGGGCCCGGCATGCCGCAACGGTATTGGCGACTTCAGGCCGCGTTCCCGTCGGCGGCCGCTTTAGCCGAAGAGGACGGCGGCCTCGTCATAGCGGGTCTGTGGCACGGACTTGAGATTGCCGAGTGCGGCGTCGAAACCGACATGGACAATGTCCGTGCCGTGCAGCGAAACCATCGTGCCCCAGCGCTTCTCCACCACCGAGTCGATGGCCGCCATGCCCAGGCGAGTGGCCAGGACACGGTCGAACGCCGTCGGGACGCCTCCGCGCTGGATGTGGCCAAGGACCGTGGCCCGGGTCTCGATGCCGGTACGCTGTTCCAGCTCGGGGGCCAGCATTTCGGCGATGCCGCCGAGCCGAGGGCGGCCGAAGGTGTCCAGTCCGCGCTCCGAATGCGGGGACTCCTGGCCCTCCGGCACGAAGCCCTCGGCAACGACAACCAGCGGGGCGCGCCCGCGGTCGCGGGCGGAGACCACCCACTCGGCGATCTGTTCCATGGAGGCTTTCTGCTCCGGGATCAGGATGGCGTGGGCACCGGATGCCATCCCGGCATGGAGGGCGATCCAGCCCACGTGACGGCCCATGACCTCGGCGATCATGCACCGGTGATGGGACTCTCCTGTGGTGCGCAGCCGGTCTATCGCCTCGGTGGCGATTTCCACCGCGGTGTCGAAGCCGAAGGTGTAGTCCGTGGCATCGAGGTCGTTGTCGACCGTCTTGGGCACACCCACGATCTTCAGGCCGGCGTCGGTGAGCCGCTTCGCCGCGGCCAAAGTGCCCTCGCCCCCGATGGCGATGATGGCGTCGATCCCCAGCCGGTCCATGTTGGCTTTGATGACCTCGGGGCCGCCGCCGTTCTCGAACGGGTTGGTGCGGGACGTGCCCAGGATGGTGCCGCCCTGCTTGGCGATGCCGCGGACCATGGTGCGGGGAATTTCAACGATGTCGCCCTCGACAACCCCGCGCCAGCCGTCCCGGAATCCCACGAACTGCTGGCCATGGACGGCGATGCCCTTCAGAACGGCGCCGCGAATGACGGCATTCAGTCCGGGGCAGTCTCCGCCGCTGGTGAGGATTCCAATTTTCATATCTCGGCTCAAATCCTGGTTTGAAGGGGTACAGGCAGAGCGCCACGCTGAGCTCACCTAGAGTCTAGTGGCGCGTGTGGGGCAGGACACAAACGGTTACACAGGAGTGCCCCCGCGGTGAGGCGGGGGCACTCTCGCGTGCCGGGGAACTGCCCGGCTGGCGTCTTGCGCGCCGGCGTGGGCCGCCCGGCGCCGCATCGGCCGCCAAGGCCGCCCGGGCCGCCCAAGGGCCGGGCTAGGACCGGGAGGATCGCTTCGCGAGGAAGGTTTCCAGGATGATTGCGTTCCGCTGGTCCGGAAGGAGGAGCCAGGCCGCGAGGTACAACACGAAGGCCGGGCCGGGCAGCAGGCTCAGGAGCAGGTAAGCGATGCGGACAAAGGCCACGTCCACGTTCAATTTGGCGGCAATCCCGCCGCAGACGCCGCCAACCCAGCGCTGCGGACCACGTTTCAGGCCGAAGCCCCGGATGGTGTCGAAGAATTTATCCATGGTTCAAGACTTCCCTGAAGTTGATTTATTGTCACGCCTGCGTGCCGAGAGTAGTCCGCCGACAATGAGGGCGGCGCCCGCCCCGACCATCAGGCCGATCAGGACATAGGTGCCATTGAGGGCCACGATGCCGAGCGTGGAAACGATGATCAATGCGGCCAGGGCCAGAACTATCAGTCCCCAAACCACTGTCCCCACCCGGGCGGGGGATCCGGCAGCTTCCGCGTCCTGCCCGGCGGCCCGTGAGTCGTCATAGCTGCTCATGTCAGTTGCCTTCCTTGATGGTCACGTTGCTGACGGTCCCGGAGATCTTCACGACCATCGGGGCGCCTGGTTTGGAGGTGTTGTAGTCGCTCTGCTGGTTAGTCATGCCGCCGTGGTCCTGGTTGCCTTCGTGGAGGTTGCCCATGGTCAGGTCCGCCTGGATCCGGACGGGGACTGTGGCGGGGATGACGACGGTCAGATTGCTGGCAGTCGCGTCGATCGGCACAACGAGGTCGGAACCCAGCGGCGGGTTCAGCGCCATTTTGGTCAGGTCCACCGTTCCTCTGCCGCCGGTAATCTCGAAGCCGCCGCTGGCCTGTTCAATGCTTGACGGCGTCCAGTCGGCATTCTGGAACCGGAACCGGTCTCCGTGCGGAACCACACTGAAAATCCCGCCGATCAGCAGGGCCACGACGGCGAAGAAGCCAAGGATCCCCGAAGTCCGGCCACGCAGCCCGGCAACCAGGATCCCTAGGCCCAGGATGGCGGCGGCAACGGCCCAGACCAGTGCATTGCCGTAATCGCCGAGAGCGATCACGTGGGCGGCGTCGAGCGCCTTGATCCCGCCGCCCACCATCAGGGCTGCCCCGACGGTAATCGCGACGGCGGGTGTGCCTGGGCCAAGGTTGCGCGGCGTGGCCGGAGGGGGCGTAGCGCCGGCGCCATAGCCGCCAGGCGGAACCGGGCCGGGCGGAGTGGGTCCCGACGGCGGGGGAGGTCCCCAGGCCTGGCCGGGTGCGGAGCCGTCGACAGCCTGCCCGAAGGCAGGGGCGCCGGCCGGCGGGAAGCCCCCGGCCGGGTGCGGCTCAGCGCCGGCGCGGGCGGCACCGGCAACAGTCCCGGCGCCGGCCAGACTACTGGAGTCGTAGCGCGACGGCATGGGAGCGGCTCCGTTCCGGGTCTTGTTGCGCTGAGTGAGGTAGTAGACGAGGTAGATGGCGCCGCCCACCCAGAAAGCGGTCCAGACGAAGGCGCCAAAGCCGAACCTGTCCCAGCCCCAGACTCCGGTGCCCAGGCTGGGGAACCCGATGACCGTGGTGATCAGCGCGCCGGTCATCCCGGCTGTCCACCGGCCCGCGGCGGCTTCCTGGACATGAATGCGGCCGTCAGGTTCGGGCAGCAGGGCCCACGCGACGCCGTAGGCGAGCACGCCAAGCCCGGCGAAAATCGTCAGGACAATCAGGACGCCGCGAATTATCAGGGGGTCGACGCCGAGCCGGTGGGCAATGCCGCTGGCCACGCCACCGATCCAGCGGTCGCGTCCGCGGTAGATGCCCTGGCTGCGGATCCAGTCGAAGAAGTTCTGTCCCTGCCCCCGGGGCGTCTGTCCGCCCGGCCACGGGCCGCCCGCCGGCCCACCCGGCGATGCAGCCGGGTCACCAAGCGGCGGGAGGGCATACGGCCCTTCAGGATCGCCGGGCGGGTAGAGCCGCGGGGGCTCCGGGGGGCCGCCCGGCCCGGCGCCGGGAGCAGCGGCGGGCAGGTCAGCTGCCGGAACGTCGGGGGAGGCTTGTTCAGCTGCCGGGGCGTCGGGGGAGGCCTGGTTAGCTGCGGGGGCGTCGGGGGAGGCCTGGTTAGCTGCGGGGGCGTCGGGGGAGGCCTGGTTAGCTGCGGGGGCGTCGGGGGAGGCCTGGTCAGCTGCCGGAACGTTGGTACCGGAAAGGTCCGGGGTGGGCCGACCCGAGGCGGGAAGCTCGGCGTCTGGCCGATCGGTCGACGGCCGGCCTGCGGAGGCCTGGCCTTCATCGGGGTGCGGAGTGTGCGGGTTCATACTTCGATCCTGCCCGTTCCCCGTGACGGGCTCTACTGGGGAACACCCTGAACCGTCCCTGAGCGGCCCCCGGTTCGGCATGCAAACGCGTCCGGGAAACCCCGATCCGTGCTTGGATTGATCCATGACCTCCCCGCCCGTCCGCCCGCCGCTGGTCCGCAGCAGCGACCGCGTGATTGCCGGCGTGTGCGCAGGCCTCGCCGCCCACTTGGGCTGGCCGGTCCGCATGGTCAGGATCGGCATGGTGGTGGCTGCGCTCGCGGGCGGGGCAGGAGTGGCCTTTTACGCCTGGCTTTGGATCATGGTGCCCACGGCGGACGAAAGCGCCAGGCGAAACGCCCGCCGGCCGGCGTCGCCAATCGCCCCCGCCGTCAGCGCCCCGGAAGACACCGCGGCCGCCGATCCTTCCGGGACCCAGACGGTGGCGCCGCGAGAGGCCCGGCGGTCCAGGGTCCCGGGTTTGCCGTTCGGCAAAGAGATCCTGCTGGGCGCGGGCCTGCTGCTGGCAGCCGGAATCCTGATCGCCCGTAACTTCGGCATCGACGTACCGCTGGGCACCCTGATCCCGGTCGCGGCAATCCTGGGCGGTGCCGCGATCGCCTGGATGCAATTGGACGAGACCCGCCGGGCGGGTCTCGTGGACAAGACCAAGGCCAACCAGGCCGGCGGCTGGGCGCGCCTCGCGGCCGGGCTGGCCCTGGTGGTGGCCGGCGTGCTGGTGATGGTATCCGGCTCGGGGTCCTGGGAACAGACCTGGCTGGCCCTTCTGGCCTCGGTGGCGGTGCTCGGCGGCGTGGCCCTCGTGCTGCTGCCCTGGGGGCTGAAATTTTGGCGGGACCTGGAGACAGAACGCGCGGGGCGTGTGCGTGCCACCGAGCGTGCCGAGATCGCCGCGCACCTCCACGACTCCGTGCTCCAGACCCTCGCCCTGATCCAGCGCCGTGCCGGCAACGAGCACGACGTCATCAGGCTGGCCCGTGCCCAGGAACGCGAGCTGCGGGGCTGGCTGTACCGGGATGCCGGCAACGATTCCGGCCAGCTGTCCGAAGGCATCAAAGCCGCCGCCGCCGAGGTGGAAGACTCCCTGGGACACCCGGTCGAAGTGGTCACCGTGGGGGACTGCGCCATGACCCAGCGCCACGAGGCCCTCGTCCAGGCGGCCCGCGAGGCCATGCTGAACGCCGCGCGCCACGGAGGCGGCGCGGTGTCCGTCTACCTGGAAGTCACCGATGCCGCCGCAGAGGTATTCGTCAAGGACCGGGGGCCAGGTTTCGACCCGGATTCGGTTCCCCCGGACCGGCTCGGCGTGCGGGAGTCGATCATCGGACGGATGAACCGCCATGGCGGCACCGCCGCCATCCTCAGCAGCCCCGACGGCACCGAGGTGCGGCTCCGGCTGCCCGTCACGGCCCCCGCATCTGCCGCAGCTGCCGGAACTGCCGCCAACAACACCAACGGAGAGGCCAGGCCGTGACCAACCCAGTACCAGGAAACCCTTTGCCAGGACAGCCTGCGCCAGGAAACCGGCCTGCACCGGCAAGCCGGGCGCCGGGGCAAGCCCTACCAGGAAGCCCTGCAAGCGCCGACCGTGCCCCGGTCCGGGTGGTGATTGTGGACGACCACGCGATCTTTCGCTCCGGGTTGAAAGCGGATCTGGATCCGGACATCGTCGTCGCGGGCGAGGCAGGCACCGTGGAGGAGGCGATCGCCGTCGTCGCGGCCCAGCGTCCCGACGTCGTGCTGCTGGACGTCCATCTCCCCGGTGGCCGCGGCGGCGGCGGACGCGAGGTGCTGGCCGGCTCGGTGCCGCTGCTGGGCAGCACGCGGTTTCTGGCGCTGAGCGTCTCCGACGCCGCCGAGGACGTGGTATCCGTGATCCGGGCCGGTGCGCGCGGCTATGTCACCAAGACGATTTCAGGGGCCGAGATCAGCCGTGCCGTCCGCCGCGTGGCCGGCGGGGACGCCGTCTTCTCGCCCCGGCTGGCGGGATTTGTCCTGGACGCGTTCGGCACCGCCCCCGCGGACATCGCCGATGACCAGCTGGACAAGCTCTCGGCGCGGGAGCTCGAGGTGATGCGCCTGATCGCCCGCGGCTACAGCTACAAGGAAGTGGCCAAGGAACTGTTCATCTCGATCAAGACAGTCGAAACCCACGTCTCGGCGGTGCTGCGCAAGCTCCAGCTCTCCAGCCGCCACGAACTGACCCGCTGGGCCGCCGAGCGCCGCCTCCTATAAACCCAGGATGCGCTATCACTTAAGGTTCTTCTGCCGCGGCAATAAGGACCCCAGGTGATAGCGCATCGGGAGGTTGGGGCGGGCTACTTCGCCTTGCCGAGGAAGTCCTGCAGGCGGGCGACGCCCGTAGCCAGGTCTTCGTCTCCCAGCGCATAGGACAGGCGCAGGTAGCCGGACGGACCGAACGCCTCGCCGGGAACCACTGCGACCTCCACCTCGTCCAGGATCAGCGTGGCCAGTTCGGCGGAGGTGGCGGGCCGCACCGGACCGTTTGCCGACGGGAACTCCTTGCCCAGCAGCGCGCGGACGTCCGCGTACACGTAGAAGGCGCCCTTCGGCGTCGGGCATTCAACACCGTCAATCGCGTTCAGGCCCGCGACGATTGCCTTGCGGCGGCGGTCAAAGGCCACCTTCATCTCATCGACGGCGGTCAGCGGCCCGGACACGGCGGCGAGGGCCGCAATCTGCATGATGTTGGAGACGTTCGACGTCGCGTGGGACTGCAGGTTGGTGGCGGCCTTGATGACGTCCGCCGGTCCGATCATCCAGCCCACGCGCCAGCCCGTCATGGCGTAGGTCTTGGCGACGCCGTTGAGGATGACCACCTTGTCGCCCAGTTCGGGAACGGCCGTGGCGATCGAGGTGAACGGCACGCCGTCGTAGGTGAGGTGCTCGTAGATCTCGTCGGTGACAACCCACAGGCCGTTGGCCGCCGCCCACTGACCGATCGCCTTCACCTGCTCCGGCGAGTACACGGCGCCGGTGGGGTTCGAGGGGGAGACGAAGAGGAGGATCTTGGTGCGATCCGTGAGTGCGGCCTCCAGCTGGTCCACGGTGACCAGGTACTCCTGCTCCGGGCCCGCGAAGACCTCGACGGGCACGCCGCCGGCCAGCCGTATGGCCTCGGGGTAGGTGGTCCAGAACGGGGTGGGAACGATGACCTCGTCGCCCGGGTCCAGGAGCGTGGCGAAGGTGTTGTAGACAGCCTGCTTTCCGCCGTTAGTCACCAGCACCTGGGATGCTTCGGCCTTGTAGCCGGAGTCCCGGAGCGTCTTCTCCGCGATGGCCTGCTTGAGCTCCGGCAGGCCGCCGGCGGGGGAGTAGCGGTGGTACTTCGGCTGACTGGCGGCCTCGATAGCGGCCTGCACAATGTAGCCGGGGGTCGGAAAATCGGGTTCCCCGGCGCCGAAACCAATGACCGGCCGGCCGGCTGCCTTCAGCGCCTTCGCCTTGGCATCGACGGCCAGAGTGGCGGATTCGGCTATGGCGGAAATGCGCTGGGAAATGCGGGCAGCAGACATGGGCGGGTCCGTTCTTCGCTGGCAGCTGGAAGGCTGGATGTGGGAATCGACGAAATCTACTCTATGCTGTTCAGCGGATCCCCCGGGGTGCCGGATCGGAAATGTGACTGACTGCTGTCAGTTGGTTTTCGCGGGCACGCAGGGGTCCGAGAGAGGGCCGGTTCGACGTAGGCGCAGTTGTTGCGTAGACTGGTTCTCCGGTGTTGAAAACACGATGATGGCCTGCGCCTCAGGGAAGCCTGCGGATTGCATTGGCCGGAGCGGATTTTCGCCCCGAAGGGTAGTGGCGCAATTGGTAGCGCAGCGGTCTCCAAAACCGCAGGTTGCAGGTTCGAGTCCTGTCTGCCCTGCGCATGCTGTTCCGGATCATCCGGAGCAAGCGCAGCAACCATGGTTCAGTTCAGAGCCGGGTATCCGATCATTGCGAGGATGAGTGAGGACCAGGTGACCGAAACGGCTGCCAGCAGCTCCAAAGGCCGCCCCGCCAAGAATGCCGTCAAGCCCGGCTTCTTTGCTCGCATCGCGATCTTCGTCCGCCAGGTCATTGGCGAGCTGAAGAAGGTCGTCGCACCGACCCGTAAAGAACTGATCAACTACACGATCGTGGTGCTGGTGTTCGTGACCATCATGATGGTGATCGTCACCCTGCTTGACCTGGCCTTCGGGACCGCGGTCAGCTGGGTCTTCGGCGGCAGCGGCCCCGCGAACCGCTAAGGCGACCGCTCCGCAGACTGCGTGGAGGCCCCGGGAAACCGGAGATTCCGCGGGGTGTGCGGAATTGAGTCATTTAAATAGGCATGTTAGGCAATGAGGAAGCAGGAGACCAAGTGTCTGAGCAGGAGCTCGAGGTAACTGAGACTGAGCTGGATAAGAGCCAGGACGCCGCGGTGGAAGCCGCGGAAGAGTCCGAGGCTGTGTCTGCTGCGCCCGAATCCGACGTCACTGACGAGGCCGTAGCCACGGAAGGCGACGCCGAGGCAGCTGTTGCCGAAGCTGGCGATGCTGAAGAAACCGACGCCGAAGCCGGCGACGCTGAGGACACGGACGCGCTGGCAGCGGCGGCCGCCAAGGCCGACGTCGACCCCGCCGATGAGTTCAAGGCCAAGCTGCGCCGCCAGGAGGGTGACTGGTACGTCATTCACTCCTACGCCGGTTACGAGAACCGCGTCAAGGCCAACCTTGAGACCCGCATCCAGACCCTGGACATGGAAGATTACATCTTCGAAATCCAGGTTCCGATGGAGGAAGTCGTTGAGATCAAGAACGCTCAGCGCAAGGTCATCAACCGCGTCCGCATCCCCGGCTACGTCCTGGTCCGCATGGACCTGACGGACGCCTCCTGGGGCGCCGTCCGCCACACCCCGGGTGTCACCGGCTTCGTGGGCAACGCCCACAACCCGGTCCCGCTGCGCCTCGACGAGGTCTTCTCCATGCTCGCCCCGGTCTTCGAAGAAGAGCAGGCCGAGAAGGGCAAGCCGGTCAAGCACGCCGCCGCCCAGGTCGACGTCGACTTCGAGGTTGGCGAGTCCGTCATCGTCAAGGAGGGCCCGTTCGAGACCCTTCCCGCCACGATCTCCGAGATCAAGATCGATTCCCAGACCCTCGTGGTGCTGGTGTCCATCTTCGAACGCGAGACTCCGGTCACCCTGGCGTTCAACCAGGTCAGCAAGATCTAGCTGACCCACTAGAATTCGCCCCGGACTGCCCGCTTAGCAGCCACGGGGCGGCCGGCCGCCTTGCCATGGCGGCCACCAACCTGAGACACGCTCCTGTGTCCCAGGACGTATTTGAGAGAAGGACCTACATTGGCTCCCAAGAAGAAGGTCACCGGCCTCATCAAGCTGCAGATCCAGGCAGGTGCCGCTAACCCGGCCCCGCCGATCGGTCCTGCGCTTGGCCAGCACGGTGTCAACATCATGGAATTCTGCAAGGCGTACAACGCTGCGACGGAAGCCCAGCGCGGCAACGTTATCCCCGTGGAAATCACGGTCTACGAAGACCGTTCCTTCACGTTCATCACCAAGACCCCGCCGGCCGCAGAGCTCATCAAGAAGGCTGCAGGCGTCGCCAAGGGTTCGGCTACCCCGCACACCGTCAAGGTTGCCAAGCTGACCCAGGCCCAGGTCAACGAGATCGCCACCACCAAGATGGAAGACCTCAACGCCACCAGCCTCGAAGGCGCAGCGAAGATCATCGCCGGCACCGCCCGCTCCATGGGTATCACCGTCGAAGGCTAATAGCCTTATCCGCCGGGCAACCGGCACCACCTAAATAACTAAGAGCGGAATTCCGGAACGGATAAACCAACCGGAATGCCGCCTGTGGCAGGGCCCAGCGCGGTCCGCAGACCACAACTGCACAAGGAGAAATAAGCAGCATGGCAAAGCGCAGCAAAGCATATGAGGCAGCCGCAGCCAAGATCGACGCGGAGAAGTTCTACGCGCCGGTCGAGGCAGTGACGCTCGCCAAGGACACCAACCCGTCCAAGTTCGACGCCACCGTTGAGGTCGCTTTCCGCCTGGGCGTTGACCCTCGCAAGGCCGACCAGATGGTCCGCGGCACCGTTATCCTGCCGCACGGCACCGGTAAGACCGCCCGCGTCCTCGTCTTCGCAACGGGAGAGAAGGCTGAAGCAGCAATCGCTGCCGGCGCCGACTTCGTTGGTTCCGATGACCTGATCGAAAAGATCGCAGCCGGCTGGACCGACTTCGACGCCGCCGTCGCCACCCCTGACCTCATGGGCAAGGTTGGCCGCCTCGGTAAGGTCCTGGGTCCGCGTAACCTGATGCCGAACCCGAAGACCGGCACCGTGACCGCTGACACCGCCAAGGCTGTCAACGACATCAAGGGCGGCAAGATCGACTTCCGCGTCGACAAGCACTCCAACCTGCACTTCATCATCGGCAAGGTGTCCTTCGACGCCCTGAAGCTGGCCGAGAACTACGCAGCCGCACTGGAAGAGGTCCTGCGCCTCAAGCCGTCCGCTGCCAAGGGCCGCTACATCCAGAAGGCCACCGTGGCCACCACGTTCGGCCCGGGCATCTCGGTTGACCCCAACGTCACCAAGGTCCTGACCGAGGTCTAAGCCTCACCGGACAAACAGCGTCACCAGTTTCAAGCAAAAGGCCGTCCCGCAACCGCGGGGCGGCCTTTGGCGTACCGGCAGTCGGGGACTCGCAGCGGCCGGACGCCGGGCGGCACCATACCGGCCTGCGTCACCAATGGAACGCCGGCGCAAACCAGCATATGCTGACGGTTGAAGCCCGGTTTGAGCCGGGCGGAACCGATGGCGGGTGGCGGAACGGCTGGAATGGTGCCCTCTATGGCAAACGAAGTACGGATTGAGCAGCTGTGGATTCCCGATTCCCTTGACGCGCCCGATGCCGCCGACTTTCTCGCCGCCGTCGAAGTGGGCCGAAGGGTCCGGATGCAGACGTGGGGTACTGATGACCTTGCCTACGCGCCCCAGGAGAAGCTCCTTGAGATGGCGGACCCCTACGAACGCCAGGTGATTCTCGTGGCTAAGATCGACGGCGTGATCGTCGGGACAGCGGACATCGCCCTGCCGCTCGTGGACAATCTCGACCTGGCCGAGTTCACCCTCGACATCCTCCCGGAATACCGGCGCCAGGGCGTGGGGCGCCAGCTGCTGGAGGCCGCCGAGCATTTCGCCCGGGACGAGGGCCGCCACACGATCCTGATCGACACCAACCATCCCGGATCCTCGCTGCGGGACCCGGACGCTGAACAGCTGGTGCCCGGCAGCGGCGTCGGGTTCGTCCCGCTGGGAAGCCGCGATGTGGAATTCGCCCGCCACACCGGCTACACCCTGCAGCACATCGAGCAGTTCAGTTCGTGCGCCCTGCCGCTGGACAGCAAACTCGTTGCAGAACTTGAGGCCGAGGCCGAGGAAGCCAATGCCGGCCGCTATCGTCTGCACCACTGGACGGACCGCTGCCCGGACCAGTGGCTTGAGGCCGTCGCCGCCCTGGAGAACCGGGCAGGGGAGGACGAGGTGCCGGGGGTCGAGGCCGGGGACATGGTGTTCGACGGCCGGATTCTCCGGGAGGCGGAGGAAGTAACCATTGCCCAGGGCCGCCGGACGGTGGTCACCGCCGTCGAGCACATTGCCAGCGGAACGCTCGTGGGCCTGACCACCATCAGCGTCCTGGCGCTGCGCCCGGACGTCGTCTTCCAGGACGATACGGTGGTGCTCCAGGAACACCGCGGCAACAAACTCGGCCTGCTCATCAAGGTCGCCAACATGGAACGGCTCAGCGAACAGTTCCCGGACGCGCGGGTCCTGTACACGTGGAACGCCCCCGAGAACCGCTACCTCCTGAAGGTCAACCAGCAGCTCGGATTCACGACGGCGGGCGTGACGGGGCTGTGGCAGAAAGACCTGCCGGACTTCGGGCCGACTGTCAGCTGAGGGACGGCAACCGCCCGACAGTCAGCTGAAGGACGGCGCCCGCCCCGGTCCAGGGCGCCCGATTTGGAACACGCGCACCGTGTCCCGTAAGCTGGGGGGACCAAAGACCGTCGGTTGTTGGAAATCCACTCTCCCAAGCAAGACTCAATTCTGCAGTCGCGCCGGGAGAACGCAGTGGTTTTCCGGACGAAGGACCCTGAACATAGGGCGGCCGGCGCAGGTGAACGAAGCAAAGCTCCGCGGTCATGGTTCGCGTCGAGACAAGCCCCGTGCATCTGCGCGGGGCGTTTTTAGTTTTTAGCTCTTTTGAGCGGGGACCCGGACACACCGGCACTATCCCCGGAAGGAGGGTTATGGCAACGCCTAGCAAGGTTTCAGCAGTAGCTGAGATCACTAACGATTTCAAGGAATCGAACGCCGCTGTCCTGACCGAATACCGCGGGCTCACCGTTGCACAGCTCAAGCAGCTGCGTGTCTCTCTCGGCCAGGACACCAAGTTCTCGGTCGTCAAGAACACCCTGACCGCCATTGCAGCCAAGGAAGCTGGTGTCGCAGCATTCGACGATCAGCTCGCCGGCCCCACTGCAATCGCGTTCATCAAGGGTGACGCAGTTGCCGCTGCCAAGAGCCTGACGGATTTTGCCAAAGCCAACAAGCAGCTGGTCATCAAGACCGGTTACTTTGAGGGCAAGGCACTGAACGCCAGCGAAGTTGCTGCCCTGGCAGCACTCGAGTCCCGTGAGCTGCAGCTCGCCAAGGTTGCAGGCATCCTCAAGGCTCCTGCCGCCGCTGCTGTACGCATCATCGACGCACTGCGCCTCAAGCTTGAAGAAGAGAACGGTGCACCGGCAGAAGCCGAAGCGCCCGCCGCTGAAGAAGCTCCCGCAGCAGATGCAGCAGTAGAGGCTGAAGCTCCGGCTGAAGCCGCAGCCCCCGAAGAGAACTAAACCTCTTCTCCATAAGACTCCGGTGCAACAGCGGGCCTCAGGCCCGCCGGGCACCACTATAGGAAGGACGCCACACCATGGCGAAGCTCACCAACGAAGAGCTCATTGAAGCTTTCAAGGAACTGACCATCATCGAACTCTCTGAGTTCGTCAAGCTCTTCGAAGAGACCTTCGAAGTAACCGCTGCTGCTGTTGCCGTTGCTGGCCCCGCTGCCGGCGCTGCTGCAGAAGAAGAAGAGCAGACTGCATTCGACGTCGTCCTGGAGCACCCGGGCGACAAGAAGATCGCAGTGATCAAGGAAGTTCGCGCCATCACTTCCCTGGGCCTCAAGGAAGCCAAGGACCTGGTTGACAGCGCTCCCAAGGCTGTTCTCGAAGGCGCCACCAAGGAAGCTGCCGAGAAGGCAAAGGCTCAGCTCGAAGAAGCTGGCGCCCGCGTTACCCTCAAGTAACTTCCGGCATCCGGGTCCTTCGGGGTCCGCACGGTTCCACGGAAACCCCGTCCACTCAGGTGGGCGGGGTTTCCTGCGTTTCCGGGCGTGTTTCGGGCGTTTCGCCCGGAGTTTCTCCGGGCGCGAGTGAGCATCGCGGGCGCCAGGTGAACGGTGTCCAAGGATTTGGCAAAGTTTTTCTGAGACCCCTGTCGCAGTTGCATGTGCGCCCCTAGACTGTGGATTTGTGCCCACCGGCCCCTACGCTCAGGAGTTCACCCACCATGTCGAACCCACACGATTCGCCCTCCCGCCGCGCGATGCTCACGGCAGCGCTCGTGGGCGGCAGCGCCGCCGCAGCCGCCCTGGCAGGAGCCCCCGCAGCCCAGGCCGCCGACAAGCAGTCGGACGGGGGCACTGCGGGCGGCAGGAAAAAATTCACCCTGACGGTGCTTGGCACCACCGACCTGCACAACAACGTCTTCAACTGGGACTACTTCAAGAACGTCCCCTATGCCGATGCCGCCGGGAACAAGATCGGGATTGCCCAGGCCGCGACTTTGATCAACGCCATGCGGGCCGAGCGCGGAGCGGCGAACACGCTGACCATCGACGCCGGGGACACCATCCAGGGCACGCCGCTGGCCTACTACTTCGCCAGGATCAAGCCCATCTCGGCGACCGTGAAACACCCCATGGCGCTGGCCATGAACGCGATCGGCTACGACGCCGCGGGGCTGGGCAACCACGAGTTCAACTACGGCGTCCCCCTCCTGCGCACCTGGGAAAAGCAGCTGGACTTCCCGCTTTTGGGCGCCAACGTCCACGACGCCGTGTCCGGCGGCCGCGCCTTCACCCCTTTCGTCCTGAAGCGGGTCAGGACGGACAACGGCTGGGTGACGGTCGGTCTGGTCGGCTTCGTAACGCCGGGCTGCGCGCTCTGGGACCGTGACAACGTCCAAGGCAAGCTCGACTTCAACGGCATCGTCGAAGAGGCCCGGGTTGTCATCCCGCAGGTGTTGGCCGCCGGCGCCGACGTCGTGATCGTCACCAGTCATTCCGGGGCGACGCCCGGATCCTCCTACGGCGATGCCCTGCCGTTCCCGGAGAACGCCTCCACCCAGCTCGCCGAGGAAGTCCCCGGCATTGACGCCATCCTGGTCGGACACGCCCACCTGGAAATCCCCGAGCGCTTCGTCACCAATAAGGCCACCGGCAAGCAGGTGCTGCTGACCGAGCCGCTGAAGTGGGGCATGCGGGTCTCCGTCATGGACCTCGAACTCGCCAAAGTGCGGGGGAAGTGGACCGTGACATCGGCCCATTCGCACCTGTTGGACGCCAAGACCGTGGACCCCGATCCCGCCGTCGTCCGGGCCGTGCAGGCCGGCCACGAGGCCACGGTGACGTACGTCAATGAGGTCATCGGGACCTCGACGGCCCCGCTCAGCACGGCCACGGCCTGCTGGGAGGACGGCGCCGCGATCGACGCCATCAACTATGTCCAGGCCAGCACCATCAAGGCCGAACTCGCCAACGGTCCGGCGGCGGGGCTGCCCGTGCTGTCCATTGCCGCGGCGTTTTCCCGTGCCGTCGACGTCAAGGCCGGCCCGCTGACCATCCGTGACGTCGCAGGGCTCTATATCTTCGACAACACGCTGCTCTCCGTCAAGGTCACCGGAGCCCAGGTCAAGGCGTACCTGGAATGGTCCGCCCAATACTTCAAACCGGTGGCCACCACTACGGCCGCGGCCCAGGACGTCACCAACGCCGTGACCGCCACGGCCCCGAACGGCACGCCGGACTACAACTACGACGTCGTCTATGGACTGGACGCGCCGCTGAACTATGAGATAGACCTCGCCCGGCCGGCAGGGGACCGGATCGCCAACCTGAGCTACGATGGCCAGCCGCTGCGGCCCGACCAGGAATTCGCCCTGGCCATCAACAACTACCGGCAGAGCGGCGGCGGCAACTTCCCCGCGGTAAAGAGTGCGCCCGTGCTCTCCAACAGCCAGCAGGAGATCCGGCAGCGCATCATCGACTACGTCGTGGACCGCGGAACCCTCGACGTTGCCTTGTTCAGCCAGGCCAACTGGCGGCTCACCGTCAACGGGGCACCCCTCACGGTCACGGCCTAAGAACAACGCGGGGTCACTTCGCGCCCGTCCTGACCGTCCGGATGGGCCGGAAGTGACCCCGTGTTGATTGTTAGCGTTGTTTGTTAACCCGGGTGGGCTAGTTGGGGTCGGTGATATCGGCGACGACGGCGCCCAAGGCCGCCGTCAGGGCGTCCGCGTCGACGAACGCACTGTAGCCGTGTTCGCCGGCGCCCATGGAGATCCGCCGGCCCTGGATGCTCTGGTCGGCATAGACCGGCCAGGGGCGGGTGCTGCCGAGCGGCGTAATGGTGCCCCGCTCGTAGCCGGTGGCCTCGAAGGCCGTTTCCGCAGCCGGGAGCGAGAGCTTGTTGACGCCCAGCAATGCCCGCAGCTTGGGCCAGGAGATCTGCCGGTCGCCCGGGACCAGCGCGAAGAGGAAGCTGCCGTCCTTGTGCTTGACCACGAGGGACTTGACGATGTCCGCCGGACGGATTCCCAGGATGCCTGCCGCCTCCTCGAGGCTGCGGGCGGCGGAACGTTCCACGATCTCGACGTTCAGACCGCGGGCCGCGGCATCGGCCAGGAACCGCTCGCGTCCGCCGCCGGCTGCTGTCTGCTCTGCCATTCCGGTCAAAACCTCTCCCTGCTGCTCGTGCACTCTCCTGCGTTTCTGCGGGCACCCGCTCTCCTGGCCCTGCTCTCGGGCCCTGCTCTCGGGCTCTGCGGCCGCGGGTTCAGTCGCGGTAGAGCAGCAGCGCCTCGCCCTGTCCGCCGCCTCCGCACAGCGAAACGGCTGCCTTGCCGGTGCCCCGGCGCTTGAGTTCGTGGGCCGCGTGCAGGGCCAGCCGGGCGCCGGAGGCTCCGATCGGGTGGCCCAGGGCGATGGCTCCGCCGTGGATGTTGCACCGCTCCAGCGGGTAGTCGAGGTCCTTCAGGGACTGCACCGCCACGGAGCCGAAGGCCTCGTTGATTTCGATGAAGTCGAGGTCGGCGGCGGACCAGCCGGCCTTGTCCAGGGCGCTCTTGATGGCGTTGGACGGCTGGGAGTGCAGCGAGTTGTCAGGACCGGCCACCTGGCCCGGCTTGCCGACCACGGCGAGGTAGTCCAGGCCGTGGTCCTCGGCAAACTTCCGGCTGCACAGCACGAGGGCGGCGGCGCCGTCGGAGAGGGGAGAGGAATTGCCAGCGGTGATGGTCCCGTCCGTGACGAACGCCGCGCGAAGGCCGGCCAGGGATTCGACAGTGGTGTCCGGCCGGATGCCCTCGTCGGAGGTGACGGCGAGCGGATCGCCCTTGCGCTGCTTGACGCTCATCGGGGCGATCTCGCCGTCGAAGACGCCGTCCTTGGCGGCACGGGCAGCCCGCTGGTGCGACTGGGCGGCCACCTCGTCCTGGGACCTCCGGTCGATGCCGAGGGTCAGGTTCTTGGTCTCCGTCGACAGGCCCATCGACTGCCCGTCGAAGGCGTCGGTCAGGCCGTCGTGGGCGGCGACGTCGAGGGCCTGCACCGTGCCGTAGGCCCAGCCCTGCCGGGAACCGGGCAGCACGTGAGGGGCACGGGTCATGGACTCCTGGCCGCCGGCGACCACCACGGTGGCGTCGCCGCTGCGGATCATCCGGGCGGCGTCGATCACCGCGGTGAGGCCCGAAAGGCAGACCTTGTTGATGGTCACTGTGGGAACATTCCAACCGATGCCGGCGCCGATGGCGCTCTGGCGCGCCGGGTTCTGGCCCGCTCCGGCCTGCAGGACCTGGCCCATGATCACGCTGTCAACCTGGTCGGCCTTGACGCCGCTGGCGGCGAGGGCCGCGCGGATGGCGTGGGTGCCGAGTTCGACGGCGGTGAAGCTGGCCAGCTGCCCGTTCAGGCGCCCCTGGGGCGTGCGGGCGGCGGCGAGGATGACAACATCGTTGTTGTCTGCAGGATTGCTCATGGTCTTCTCTTCCCATCTACTTTTGTCTTACATCTACGTTATCGTGAGCCCCATCACGTATCCATTCGGCCCGGCCCCGGTCTCGGTGCGGCCCCAGGCAAATGTTGGTGCTTGCAATCCCGCCGGAAGTGGGGTAGACAAGTAGGTTGCTTTGCCGTATCGTAGATATTTGCGTCTTCCCTGTTTACCTTCAGCCTTCATATAGCGGTGGGCTTAGCCTGACAGCTGTTCCATCAATGTGCCGTCTACAACGTGCACCAGCATGGGCAGCGCGGGTCCCGGGTCATATAGCGGAACCGGACTGGTAGCGCTGCGGAGTCACTCTGCAGGGTGCACAACGGGGGAGATCTGACAACGCCTGAAGGTCTGTGGAAGGATCCCTCTTGGTCGCCTCGAGCACCTCTAATGTAAACAACGCTACCGCTATCAATGCCGACAGCACCGACGGTGCAACCCGCCGGCTCTCATTCGCAAAGATTCACGAACCCCTTGATGTTCCGAATCTGCTCGCCCTGCAAACGGACAGCTTTGACTGGCTGGTCGGAAACGAACGCTGGCAGGCGCGCGTGGCGAAGGCCGTCGAAGAAGGTGACCTCAGCGTCGCCACCACCTCGGGACTGTCCGACATCTTCGAAGAGATCTCCCCGATCGAGGACTTCCAGGGCACCATGTCCCTGAGCTTCTCCGAGCCGGAGTTCGCTGACCCCAAATACACCATGGCCGAGTGCAAGGACCGGGACGCAACGTACTCGGCTCCGCTGTACGTTAAAGCCGAATTCATGAACAACAACACGGGCGAAATCAAGCAGCAGACCGTGTTCATGGGTGACTTCCCGCTGATGACCGAGAAGGGCACCTTCGTCGTCAACGGCACCGAGCGTGTCGTCGTCTCCCAGCTGGTCCGTTCCCCGGGTGCCTACTTCGAGCGCACCGCCGACAAGACCAGCGACAAGGACATCTTCACTGCGAAGATCATCCCGTCCCGCGGCGCCTGGTTCGAGCTCGAAATCGACAAGCGCGACCAGGTCGGCGTCCGTCTTGACCGCAAGCGCAAGCAGTCCGTCACCGTGCTGCTGAAGGCCCTCGGCTGGACCGAAGGCCAGATCCTCGAAGAGTTCGGCCAGTACGACTCCATGCGCGCCACGCTGGAGAAGGACGCCACCGAGACCCGCGAAGACGCGTTGCTGGACATCTACCGGAAGCTGCGCCCGGGCGAGCCGCCCACGGTTGAGGCTGCCCAGTCCCTGCTGGACAACCTGTACTTCAACTCCAAGCGCTACGATCTGGCCAAGGTCGGCCGTTACAAGATCAACCGCAAGCTTGGCATCGACCGCTCCCTTGGCGACAAGGAAGCATCGGTCCTGCACGTTGAAGACATCGTGGCCATGATCAAGTTCCTGGTTGCCCTGCACGCCGGCGAGAAGACCCTCACGGGCAAGCGCGACGGCCAGGACCACGAGCTGCGCGTCGAGATCGATGACATCGACCACTTCGGCAACCGCCGCATCCGCGCCGTCGGCGAGCTCATCGAGAACCAGGTCCGCACCGGCCTGTCCCGCATGGAGCGCG
The DNA here is from genome assembly GCF_003634095.1 of Arthrobacter oryzae. Classification (GTDB taxonomy): domain Bacteria; phylum Actinomycetota; class Actinomycetes; order Actinomycetales; family Micrococcaceae; genus Arthrobacter; species Arthrobacter oryzae. Next base: position 401,730 of record NZ_RBIR01000002.1, on the reverse strand, counting down.
TCGTCCGCGAACGCATGACCACCCAGGACGTCGAGGCCATCACGCCGCAGACCCTGATCAACATCCGTCCCGTCGTGGCAGCCATCAAGGAGTTCTTCGGAACCTCCCAACTGTCCCAGTTCATGGACCAGAACAACCCGCTCTCGGGTCTGACCCACAAGCGCCGCCTGTCCGCGCTTGGCCCGGGTGGTCTGTCCCGTGACCGCGCCGGCATGGAAGTTCGTGACGTGCACCCGTCCCACTACGGACGTATGTGCCCCATCGAAACTCCTGAAGGCCCGAACATTGGTCTGATCGGTTCGCTGGCTTCCTACGGACGCATCAACCCGTTCGGCTTCATCGAAACCCCGTACCGTCTTGTGTCCGAGGGCGTCGTCTCCGATGAGGTCAAGTACCTCACCGCCGACGACGAGGCCGAGGTCCTGATCGCTCAGGCCAACGCTCCGCTCGATGCGAACAAGAAGTTCGCCGAAGAGACCGTCCTGGTCCGTGCCCGCGGTGGTGGAGGCGAGCCCGTGCTGGTTCCCGCCGCCGACGTCGAGTTCATGGACGTCTCCCCGCGCCAGATGGTGTCCGTGGCTACCGCCCTGATCCCGTTCCTCGAGCACGACGATGCTAACCGTGCACTCATGGGTGCCAACATGCAGCGCCAGGCCGTGCCGCTGGTCCGTTCCGAGGCGCCGTTCGTCGGCACCGGCATGGAACGCGCCGCAGCCGTCGACGCCGGTGATGTCACCATCGCCAAGAAGGCAGGTGTGGTCACCGAGGTCTCCGCCGAGCTGGTCATCATGCTCAACGATGACGGTACGGAAACCAACTACCGCATCAACAAGTTCGCGCGCTCCAACCAGGGCAACTGCTACAACAACCGTGTCCTGGTGAACGAAGGCCAGCGCCTGGAGGTCGGCGGCATTATCGCTGACGGCCCGGCAACGGACCAGGGCGAGCTCGCCCTCGGTAAGAACCTGCTCGTGGCATTCATGTCATGGGAAGGCCACAACTTCGAGGATGCCATCATCCTTTCCCAGCGCATCGTGGCCGAGGACGTCCTGTCCTCCATCCACATCGAGGAGCACGAGATCGATGCCCGCGACACCAAGCTTGGTGCCGAGGAAATCACCCGTGACATCCCCAACGTGTCTGAGGAAGTCCTGGCAGGGCTGGACGAGCGCGGCATCATCCACATTGGTGCCGAGGTCGAGGCCGGCGACATCCTGGTAGGCAAGGTCACCCCCAAGGGCGAGACCGAGCTGACCCCGGAAGAGCGCCTGCTGCGCGCCATCTTCGGTGAGAAGTCCCGCGAAGTGCGCGACACCTCCCTGAAGGTTCCGCACGGCGAGTCCGGCACCGTGATCGGTGTCCGCGTCTTCGACCGCGACAACGACGACGAGCTGCCCCCGGGCGTGAACCAGCTGGTGCGCGTGTACGTGGCTGCCAAGCGCAAGATCACCGACGGCGACAAGCTCGCCGGCCGTCACGGCAACAAGGGTGTTATCTCCAAGATCCTCCCGATCGAGGACATGCCCTTCCTTGCCGACGGTACCCCCGTTGATATCGTCCTGAACCCGCTGGGTGTTCCGGGTCGTATGAACGTCGGCCAGGTGCTCGAGACGCACCTCGGCTGGGTTGCCAAGACCGGCTGGAAGATCGAGGGCGAGCCCGAGTGGGTCAAGCAGCTGCCGAACCTGCCGCGCGAGAGTGGCCAGACCACTGTCGCAACGCCGGTCTTCGACGGCGCGCGTGAAGAGGAAATCACGGGCCTGCTCGATTCCACCAACGTCACCCGCGACGGCGACCGCCTGATCAACTCCTCCGGCAAGACCCGTCTGTTCGACGGCCGCTCCGGCGAGCCGTTCCCGGATCCGATCTCGGTCGGCTACATGTACATCCTGAAGCTCCACCACCTGGTGGACGACAAGATCCACGCACGCTCCACCGGCCCGTACTCCATGATCACGCAGCAGCCGCTGGGTGGTAAGGCACAGTTCGGTGGCCAGCGCTTCGGTGAAATGGAAGTGTGGGCGCTCGAAGCTTATGGCGCCGCCTACACGCTCCAGGAACTGCTCACGATCAAGTCGGATGATATCCACGGTCGTGTGAAGGTCTACGAAGCCATCGTCAAGGGCGAGAACATCCCCGAGCCGGGCGTTCCTGAGTCCTTCAAGGTCTTGATCAAGGAAATGCAGTCGCTGTGCCTGAACGTGGAAGTTCTTTCCACGGACGGAACCACAATTGAAATGCGTGACTCTGATGACGCAGTCTTCACGGCTGCGGAAGAACTGGGCATCGATCTGTCTCGTGCAGAGCCCAGTTCCGTAGAAGAGGTTTAGCAGGTGGGGTTCGACGGCGGGTCACCACCCGTCGTCGAGCCTCCCCTCCCTCTTCCCGTAACCCAAGACTTCAGAATTTAGAGAACAAGAGAGAACAGGGACCATATGTCCAGCGAATCCTCCTTCGGCCTCATGCAGATCGGCCTCGCCACCGCGGAAGACATCCGTGGCTGGTCTTACGGCGAGGTTAAGAAGCCGGAAACCATCAACTACCGCACGCTCAAGCCCGAGAAGGACGGCCTCTTCTGCGAGAAGATCTTCGGCCCGTCCCGCGACTGGGAATGCTACTGCGGCAAGTACAAGCGCGTGCGCTTCAAGGGCATCATCTGCGAGCGGTGTGGCGTTGAGGTCACCCGTGCCAAGGTCCGCCGTGAGCGCATGGGCCACATCGAGCTGGCCGCCCCGGTCACGCACATCTGGTACTTCAAGGGCGTTCCCTCCCGTCTGGGCTACCTCCTTGACCTGGCACCGAAGGACCTCGAAAAGGTCATCTACTTCGCCGCCTACATGATCACGAGCGTCGACGCCGACAGCCGCCACGAAGAACTGCCCAACCTCCAGGTTGAGCACGACATCGAGAAGAAGCAGCTGATCGACAACCGCGACTCGGACATCGCCACGATCGCCCGTGACCTCGAGAACGAGCTCGCCCGTCTCGAAGGCGAAGGCGCCAAGGCTGCCGACAAGAAGAAGGCCCGCGACTCCGCTGACCGCCAGATGGCGAACGTCCGCAAGCGCGCCGACGCCGAAATCGAGCGCCTCGAGCAGGTCTGGGACCGCTTCAAGAACCTCAAGGTCGCTGACCTTGAAGGTGACGAAGGCCTGTACCGCGAACTGCGCGACCGCTACGGCATGTACTTCGAAGGCTCCATGGGTGCCGAGGCCATCAAGAAGCGTCTTGAGAACTTCGACATGCAGGCCGAGTCCGACATGCTGCGCGACATCATCGCCAACGGCAAGGGCCAGCGCAAGACCCGTGCCCTGAAGCGGCTCAAGGTGGTCAACGCGTTCCTGACCACCAACAACAGCCCGCTTGGCATGGTCCTGGACGCCGTCCCGGTGATCCCGCCGGAACTGCGCCCGATGGTCCAGCTGGACGGTGGCCGCTTCGCGACCTCCGACCTCAACGACCTCTACCGTCGCGTGATCAACCGCAACAACCGACTCAAGCGCCTGCTTGACCTCGGTGCCCCGGAGATCATCGTCAACAACGAGAAGCGCATGCTTCAGGAAGCCGTTGACAGCCTCTTCGACAACGGCCGCCGCGGCCGTCCGGTCACCGGACCGGGCAACCGTCCGCTGAAGTCCCTGAGCGACATGCTCAAGGGCAAGCAGGGTCGTTTCCGCCAGAACCTCCTCGGCAAGCGCGTCGACTACTCCGGCCGTTCGGTCATCGTCGTCGGCCCGCAGCTGAAGCTGCACCAGTGTGGTCTGCCCAAGCAGATGGCCCTGGAGCTCTTCAAGCCGTTCGTGATGAAGCGCCTGGTTGATCTCAACCACGCACAGAACATCAAGTCGGCCAAGCGCATGGTGGAGCGTTACCGTCCGCAGGTCTGGGACGTTCTGGAAGAGATCATCACCGAACACCCCGTGCTGCTGAACCGTGCACCTACCCTGCACCGTCTCGGCATCCAGGCGTTCGAGCCGCAGCTTGTTGAAGGCAAGGCAATCCAGCTTCACCCGCTGGTTTGTGGCGCCTTCAACGCTGACTTCGACGGCGACCAGATGGCAGTGCACCTGCCGCTGAGCCCCGAGGCCCAGGCCGAGGCTCGCATCCTGATGCTGTCCTCGAACAACATCCTGAAGCCGTCCGACGGCCGCCCGGTGACCCTGCCTTCGCAGGATATGATCATCGGTCTTTACCACCTGACCACCAAGCGTGTCGGTTCAGCTGGCGAAGGCCGGATCTTCTCCTCCGTCGCGGAAGCCATCATGGCCTACGACCTTCACGAGCTGCACCTGAACTCCAAGGTCAAGATCCGCCTCGAGGGCTTCGTGCCCTACGCCGGCTGGGAAGCCCCGGAGGGCTGGGAGCCCGGTCAGACCACATTGGTCGAGACCTCCCTCGGCCAGGTCATCTTCAACCAGACGCTGCCCGCGGACTACCCGTGGGTTGAGAACGTTGCCGACAAGGGCGAGCTGTCCACGATCGTCAACGACCTCGCCGAGCGCTACCCGAAGGTCGTCACCGCGGCAACGCTGGACAACCTGAAGGACGCCGGTTTCTACTGGGCCACCCGCTCGGGCGTCACCGTCGCCATCTCGGACATCGAGGTTCCCAAGGACAAGCCGCAGATCCTCGCCGGTTACGAGACCATGGCCGCCAAGATCCAGGGCCAGTACGACAAGGGCCTGATCGACGACGACGAGCGTCGCCAGGAACTGATCGAGATCTGGAACAAGGCGACCAACGAGATCGCCCAGGCGATGCGTGACAGCCTCTCGCCGATGAACACCATCAACCGCATGGTGTCCTCGGGTGCACGTGGTAACTGGATGCAGGTCCGTCAGATCGCGGGTATCCGTGGCCTGGTGGCCAACCCTAAGGGTGAAATCATCCCGCGTCCGATCAAGTCCTCCTACCGCGAGGGCCTGTCGGTGCTGGAATACTTCATCGCCACGCACGGTGCCCGTAAGGGTCTGGCTGACACCGCCCTGCGTACCGCCAACTCGGGTTACCTGACCCGTCGTCTGGTGGACGTATCGCAGGATGTCATTGTCCGCGAAGAGGACTGCGGCACCGAGCGCGGCCTGATGACCGCAATCGCGGTGGCCGACGCCAACGGCGTCCTCGTCCTGGACGAGAACGTCGAGAACAGCGCCTACGCCCGCACCCTGGCCGTGGACGTCGTCGACTCCAAGGGCAAGGTCCTGGCAGCGGCCGGCACTGACTGCGGCGACGTCGTCATTGCCGAACTGTTCGCAGCCGGCATCACCGAGGTCAAGGTCCGCTCCGTACTCACCTGTGAGTCCAGCGTCGGCACCTGCGCCCTGTGCTACGGCCGTTCGCTGGCCACGGGCAAGACTGTCGACATCGGTGAGGCAGTGGGCATCATCGCCGCGCAGTCCATCGGTGAGCCGGGCACCCAGCTGACCATGCGTACGTTCCACACCGGTGGTGCTGTTTCCGCCAGCGGCGGCGACGACATCACGCAGGGTCTGCCCCGTATCCAGGAGCTCTTCGAAGCCCGTACTCCGAAGGGTGTCGCGCCGATTGCGGAAGCAGCCGGCCGCATCACCATCGAAGAGTCCGAGCGCCAGATGCGTCTGGTCATCACCCCGGATGACGGATCCGAAGAGATCGCTTACCCGGTGCTGCGCCGTTCACGGCTGCTCATCGAAGACGGCGATCACGTCAGCGTCGGTCAGAAGCTCATCAACGGCCCGGTCGACCCCAAGCAGGTTCTGCGCATCATGGGCCCCCGTGCCGCGCAGAAGTTCCTGGTGGACGAAGTCCAGGGCGTGTACCGCAGCCAGGGCATCGGTATCCACGACAAGCACGTCGAGGTTATCGTCCGTCAGATGCTGCGCCGCGTCACGGTCATCGAGTCCGGCGAATCGGATCTGCTGCCCGGCGAGCTCGCCGAACGCAGCCGCTTCGAAGAGGCCAACCGCCGTGTTGTGTCCGAGGGCAAGACGCCGGCTTCAGGCCGTCCCGAGCTCATGGGCATCACCAAGGCGTCCCTGGCGACCGAGTCCTGGCTGTCCGCAGCTTCCTTCCAGGAAACCACCCGCGTCCTGACGCAGGCGGCCATGGAAGGCAAGAGCGATCCGCTGCTCGGCCTCAAGGAAAACGTCATCATCGGTAAGCTCATCCCGGCCGGCACGGGTCTCCCGCGCTACACCGAGGTCACCGTGGAACCCACTGAGGAAGCAAAGGCCAACCTGTTCACCGGCCCCAGCGCCTTCAGTGACTTCTCCTACGATTCCCTGGGTGGAGACGGAGCTCCCGAGTTCCACGCCATCCCGTTGGATGACTACGATCTCGGCAGCGACTTCCGCTAGCCGCTAATGCAACGCGGGGTCACTTACGGCCCAATCCACCCCGTGGATTGGGCTCAAAGTGACCCCGCGTTGCTGTTTAAGTGCTGGGCGATTCCCGGCCCCTTCCGCGCCGATTAAGGGCTGGGACCGGTCCGTGTTAGACTTGAGACTAATTGTTATTGTGGCAGTGGATGAGAGCGCCGGTTTAGTTAGACAGCTTGCAGCTGTATGGCTCAACCAGGACGACGTTTCCGGTTTGCAGGGTTCTTGTGCAACGTATGCCACATTTTCGCATGCCTAGGGGCAGTTCGGCTCGAAAGATCCTGGACCCCGGCGTGCGGTCCGACTATTAAGGCTTCGCCTCAGCTGCTCTGGAGATAACTTCAAGGCTCGAGCGGCGAGGCGCAGCGACAAGAGAGCGTCCGCCAACGGCCGCTCCGGATAAAACGGAGAACACGAGAGTGCCTACGATTAACCAGCTGGTCCGCAAGGGCCGCACGCCGAAGGTCAAAAAGACCAAGGCCCCCGCGCTTAACGGCAGCCCGATGCGCCGCGGTGTTTGCACCCGCGTTTACACGACGACCCCGAAGAAGCCGAACTCGGCTCTGCGTAAGGTTGCTCGTGTACGCCTCAACGGTGGCATTGAAGTCACCGCTTACATCCCCGGTGTAGGCCACAACCTGCAGGAGCACTCCATTGTGCTCGTCCGCGGCGGCCGCGTGAAGGACCTTCCGGGTGTCCGCTACAAGATCGTCCGTGGCGCCCTCGATACCCAGGGTGTCAAGAACCGTAAGCAGGCTCGTAGCCGCTACGGCGCAAAGATGGAGAAGAAGTAATATGCCTCGCAAGGGTCCGGCCCCCAAGCGGCCGCTAGTTCTAGATCCCGTTTACGGCTCCCCGCTGGTCACCCAGCTCATCAACAAGGTGCTGGTTGACGGCAAGAAGTCCACCGCAGAGCGCATCGTTTACGGTGCCCTCGAAGGTGCTCGCGCCAAGTCCGGCGGCGACCCCGTTGCAGCCCTCAAGAAGGCCATGGAGAACGTCAAGCCTTCGCTTGAGGTCCGCTCCCGCCGCGTTGGTGGCGCCACCTACCAGGTTCCGGTTGAGGTCAAGCCGGGTCGTTCCACGGCCCTCGCCCTCCGCTGGCTGGTTGGCTACTCCAAGGCCCGCCGCGAAAAGACCATGACCGAGCGCCTCCAGAACGAGATTCTGGATGCCTCCAACGGTCTCGGTGCCGCTGTGAAGCGTCGCGAAGACACCCACAAGATGGCCGAGTCCAACAAGGCCTTCGCACACTACCGCTGGTAAAACTTCCCGGACGCCGCTGGCTCATGAGAGCCGGCGGCGAACGTGCAGTCCATCCGAAAGGGAGACACCGTGGCACAGGACGTGCTTACCGACCTTAGCAAGGTCCGCAACATCGGCATCATGGCCCACATTGATGCCGGCAAGACCACTACTACCGAGCGCATCCTGTTCTACACGGGTGTGAACCACAAGATCGGCGAAACGCACGACGGCGCTTCGACGACTGACTGGATGGAACAGGAAAAGGAACGCGGCATCACCATCACGTCTGCCGCCGTGACCTGCTTCTGGGAAAACAACCAGATCAACATCATTGACACCCCGGGCCACGTTGACTTCACGGTCGAGGTTGAGCGCTCCCTGCGCGTCCTCGACGGCGCAGTTGCCGTGTTCGACGGCAAGGAAGGCGTGGAGCCGCAGTCTGAGACCGTTTGGCGCCAGGCCGACAAGTACAACGTTCCGCGCATCTGCTTCGTCAACAAGATGGACAAGCTCGGCGCTGACTTCTACTTCACCGTCGACACCATCATCAGCCGCCTCGGTGCCAAGCCGCTCGTCATGCAGCTGCCGATCGGCTCCGAGAACGACTTCGTCGGCGTCGTCGACCTCCTTTACATGCGCGCGCTGGTTTGGCCCGGCGACTCCAAGGGTGACGTCACCATGGGTGCCAAGTACGAGATCCGCGAGATCCCGGCTGACCTCAAGGAGAAGGCCGAAGAATACCGTGCAACTCTCGTTGAGACTGTTGCCGAGGCCTCCGAAGAACTCATGGAGAAGTACCTCGAGGGCGAAGAGATCAGCATCGACGAGCTCAAGGCCGGCATCCGCAAGATGACGATCAACTCTGAGCTGTACCCGGTGTTCTGTGGCTCCGCGTTCAAGAACCGCGGTGTCCAGCCGATGCTCGACGCAGTTGTGGACTACCTGCCGAACCCGCTCGACGTCCCGCCGATGATCGGTCACGATCCCCGCGACGAAGAGAAGGAACTGACGCGCAAGCCGTCTTCCGAAGAGCCGTTCTCGGCTCTGGCGTTCAAGATTGCCACGCACCCGTTCTTCGGCCAGCTCACCTTCATCCGCGTGTACTCCGGTCACGTCGAAGCCGGCTCCCAGGTGGTTAACTCCACCAAGGGCAAGAAGGAGCGCATCGGCAAGCTGTTCCAGATGCACGCCAACAAGGAAATGCCGGTTGACGGCGCTACCGCGGGCCACATCTACGCAGCGATCGGGCTGAAGGATACGACCACGGGCGACACCCTGTGCGACTCCAGCAACCAGATCGTCCTTGAGTCCATGAGCTTCCCGGAGCCCGTGATTTCGGTTGCGATCGAGCCGAACACCAAGGGTGACCAGGAGAAGCTCTCCACGGCCATCCAGAAGCTCTCCGCCGAGGACCCGACCTTCCAGGTCTCCCTCAACGAAGACACCGGCCAGACCATCATCGCCGGCATGGGCGAGCTTCACCTGGACATCCTGGTGGACCGCATGCGCCGCGAATTCAAGGTCGAGGCCAATGTCGGCAAGCCGCAGGTTGCTTACCGCGAAACCATCAAGCGTGCTGTAGAGCGTCACGACTACACGCACAAGAAGCAGACCGGTGGTTCCGGCCAGTTCGCAAAGATCCAGATTGCGATCGAGCCGCTGGACACGTCCGAGGGCGAGCTGTACGAGTTCTCGAACAAGGTCACCGGTGGCCGTATTCCGCGCGAATACATCCCGTCGGTCGACGCCGGTATCCAGGATGCGCTGAACGACGGCGTCCTGGCCGGTTACCCGGTTGTCGGCATCAAGGCCACGCTGATTGACGGCGCGTACCACGATGTTGACTCCTCGGAAATGGCGTTCAAGATCGCCGGCCGTATGGCTTTCAAGGAAGCCGCACGCAAGGCGAACCCTGTCCTGCTCGAACCGCTGATGGATGTCGAGGTCCGCACCCCTGAGGAATACATGGGTGAAGTTATCGGTGACCTCAACTCCCGCCGTGGCCAGATGCAGTCCATGGAAGATGCCCAGGGCGTCAAGGTTATTCGTGCACACGTCCCGCTGTCCGGCATGTTCGGCTACATCGGTGACCTGCGCTCGAAGACCCAGGGCCGCGCTGTGTACTCCATGACGTTCCACAGCTACGCCGAGGTCCCGAAGGCATACGCCGACGAGATCATCCAGAAGAACCGCGGCGAGTAGTCCCTAGGGACAATCGCAGCAACAAGAACTCGGATGCGTCTCCGCCAACGGAGACTCATCTGGTGCAAGTGGCCGGGCTCCGGTCAGCTGTAGTCCGGCCAGGCCGGAGTTCGGCCGCCTGCACGAACAGGCTCTAGGCACTAGCATTAGTACCTGAATCTGCAATTTCACCAATCCAAAGCCCCCCAAGTAGACTTACTGGAGTTTCTGCCGCGACAAGCGCGGCCGAAGGGTAAGTCATTTGAAAACGTTCTAGGAGGAACCTGTGGCAAAGGCAAAGTTCGAGCGGACTAAGCCGCACGTTAACATCGGTACCATTGGTCACGTTGACCACGGTAAGACGACGCTGACGGCCGCCATTTCCAAGGTGCTGTACGACAAGTACCCGACTCTCAACGAGAAGCGTGACTTCGCGTCGATTGACTCTGCTCCCGAAGAGCGTCAGCGCGGCATTACCATCAACATCTCCCACGTTGAGTACCAGACCGAGAAGCGCCACTACGCACACGTAGACGCTCCGGGTCACGCTGACTACATCAAGAACATGATCACCGGCGCTGCTCAGATGGACGGTGCAATCCTCGTGGTTGCCGCCACTGACGGCCCGATGGCTCAGACCCGCGAGCACGTTCTGCTTGCCCGCCAGGTTGGCGTTCCCTACCTGCTGGTCGCGCTGAACAAGGCAGACATGGTCGATGACGAAGAGCTCCTCGACCTCGTCGAAATGGAAGTTCGTGAGCTGCTCAGCTCGCAGGGCTTCGATGGCGATGAGGCACCGGTCATCCGCGTTTCGGGCCTGAAGGCTCTGGAAGGCGACCCGGAGTGGGTCAAGTCCATCGAAGACCTCATGGAAGCCGTTGACGAGTCCGTTCCGGACCCCGTACGTGACCGTGACAAGCCCTTCCTGATGCCGATCGAAGACGTCTTCACGATCACCGGCCGTGGCACCGTTGTTACGGGCCGCGCCGAGCGTGGAACCCTCGCCATCAACTCCGAGGTCGAGATCGTCGGCATCCGTCCGGTCCAGAAGACCACGGTTACCGGCATCGAGATGTTCCACAAGCAGCTCGACGAAGCATGGGCCGGCGAGAACTGTGGCCTCCTGCTCCGCGGTCTGAAGCGCGACGATGTCGAGCGTGGCCAGGTTGTCGTCAAGCCGGGTTCCATCACCCCGCACACCGACTTCGAGGCTAACGTCTACATCCTCTCCAAGGACGAAGGCGGGCGTCACAACCCGTTCTACTCCAACTACCGCCCGCAGTTCTACTTCCGCACCACGGACGTAACCGGCGTTATCACCCTGCCGGAAGGCACGGAAATGGTTATGCCCGGCGACAACACTGAGATGACCGTTGCGCTCATCCAGCCGATCGCAATGGAAGAGGGCCTCGGCTTCGCTATCCGCGAAGGCGGCCGCACCGTTGGTTCAGGACGCGTCACCAAGATCCTCAAGTAATACTTGCTGATCACAGTCATCCCGGCCGTCTGACGGCCGCGGAGAACTAAGGAACAGCCCCACTGCACTTGCAGCGGGGCTGTTCCTTTTAAGTTCCTGCTACCTTTGCAGGAGGGGAAAGGAGCTCACCATGGGCTGGTTTATTTTTCTACTGCTCGCCGTCGCGGTGGTGGTGGCATTCTTCTGGGCGAAGAAGCATTTCCGCCGGGAGATCGAGCGCACCAAACGCATCACCAGGGCAAACCGCAACGAGTAGTGCGCTGACAGCAACCGGCGGCCGACCCCGGCGGCGCGGTCGGGTGTCCGGCCGGCCCATCCGCCCGGCCTATCCTCGCCGGGGCTCCCGGGCCCGGGCGAGGTCCCGGTACCAGTAATACGACTCCTTCGGCGTGCGCTGCAGGGTCTCGAAGTCCACGTGCACCAGGCCGAAACGCTGGGAGTACCCGGCCGCCCATTCGAAGTTGTCCATGAGGGTCCAGACGTAGTAGCCGAGCAGATCGACGTCGTGGGCAATGCCCCCGGGAGCCGTGGCATCGACCGCCTCGCCAAGGTGCGCGGCCAGGTAGCTGATCCGGGCGGCGTCCGGAAGGGGACCGGTGACGTGGTCGGGCTCGGGGAAGCTTGCCCCGCTTTCCGTGATGTAGAGCGGCGGCAGTGCGTCCCCGTACCTGTCCTTCAGCTCCCGCAGCAGGATGCCCAGATGGTCGGGCGCGACGGGCCAGCCGAATCCGGTGAGCCCGTACTCCGGGAACCCGGCGAGGTGGAACGGCACCTTCAGCATCGCTTCCGCCGCGCCGGAGGGGCCGCCTCCGCCGCGCCCCGTCGCCACCTTCACGGGGTAGTAGTAGTTCAGCCCGTAGAAGTCCAGCGGCTGGCGGATGGTGGCGAGGTCAGCATCCGGGATGCCCCGCAGGGAACGAAACCACGGCCGTGCCATCAGCGGCGGTTTGGGGAAGCGGCCCAACAGGATCGGGTCCGCATAGATCCGGTTGAGCATGAGGTCGAACACCCTGGCGAGCAGCCTGTCGGTGACGGAACCGGAGGCCGGCCTTACGGGAGAATGCAGGTTTGTGACCCCGACGGCGCCCTTGACGCCCGCCGCCCGGAGGGCCTGCACCGCCAGCCCATGGCCGAGGAGCTGGTGGTGAACCGACGGCAAGGCATCGAAGAGCAGCCCGTGGCCGGGCGCATGGGTTCCCAGCGCGTAGCCGTTGAGGGTGACCGAGGCGGGCTCGTTGAGCGTCACCCACTGCGCCACGCGATCGCCGAACCGCGCGCCGGCGGCTTCGCTGTAATCGGCGAACCGTTCCGCCGTCGCGCGGTTCATCCAACCGCCGCGGTGCTCGAGGGGCAGCGGCGTGTCCCAGTGGTACAGGGTGGCCATGGGCGAAATCCCGGCGGCAAGCAGCTGGTCGATCAGGCGATCGTAGAAGTCCAGGCCCGCCGGATTGAAGGGGCCGCTGCCTCCCGGCTGGATCCTCGGCCAGGAGATCGAAAACCGGTAGGAGTCGATCCCGAGGCCGCGGATGAGCTCGATGTCTTCTTCAGCCCGGTTATAGTGGTCGCAGGCGACGGCGGGGGAGTGCCCGTACAGGATGTTCCCCGGCTTTTCCGCGAACGCGTCCCAGCCCGAGGGGCCGCGGCCGCCGGCGGCGAGGTTTCCCTCGATCTGGAAGGCCGCGGAGGCCACTCCGAGCGTGAATCCGGGGCTCAGGCGCGCGGCGAGGGCCTGAACTGCTACAGGGTCCTGCACAGTCATGCCCCTATCATCCATTTGATGGGGATGGAGGACAACGCCTGGGCGGCCCCGTTCACCGGCCTGATTCGCTTCTGCCCGCAAATTCCGGCATACTAGATGAGTTGTTCAAGCGCTCTTTCGCGTCCCGATCCGGATAATGCCGGGTGTCAGGGTCCAAGTGAGAGACCAAACATAACCCACTCCCCATGGAATTGCGGATGCGTGCGTGTGAAAACGTACGACACGCCCGACCGCGGGGGTCGGTTACGTCGGCAGGTTGAGGAACCCGGATCTTTCCGGATTCAGCTTGTGCGGCGGGTGGTAGTCACGACTTCAAATGCTTCGGCAGCCACATACAACAGGCAAGTAAACAGAGCAGCATTTACTGAAAGAGAGTCAGGCGACATGGCGGGACAAAAAATCCGCATCCGGCTGAAGTCATACGACCACGAGGTCATTGACGTTTCAGCACGGAAGATCGTTGAGACGGTCACGCGCGCAGGCGCAACTGTAGTTGGCCCCGTGCCGCTGCCGACGGAGAAGAACGTGTACTGCGTTATTCGCTCTCCGCACAAGTACAAGGACAGCCGCGAGCACTTTGAAATGCGCACGCACAAGCGTCTTATCGACATCATCGATCCCACGCCCAAGGCTGTTGATTCGCTCATGCGTCTCGACCTGCCGGCCGACGTGAACATCGAAATCAAGCTGTAGGGAGGTGCTGAGAGACTATGACCGCAACCCGTAACGTAAAGGGCCTGCTGGGCACGAAGCTCGGCATGACCCAGGTCTGGGACGAGAACAACAAGCTCATCCCCGTCACTGTGGTCCAGGCTGACTCGAACGTCATCACGCAGCTGCGCAATGCAGAAACTGATGGCTATGTCGCCGTTCAGATCGGCTACGGCCAGATCGATCCCCGCAAGGTCACCAAGCCGCTGGCTGGTCACTTTGAAAAGGCAGGCGTCACGCCTCGCCGCCACGTCGTAGAACTGCGCACTGCAGATGCTGACTCTTACGAGCTGGGCCAGGAGCTCTCCGTAGAGCTCTTCGAAGCCGGCCAGAAGATCGACGTCGTTGGCACCACCAAGGGTAAGGGCTTCGCCGGTGTTATGAAGCGTCACGGCTTCCACGGCGTTGGCGCTTCCCACGGTGCCCACAAGAACCACCGTAAGCCCGGTTCAATCGGTGGCGCATCCACCCCGAGCCGCGTCTTCAAGGGCATGAAAATGGCCGGCCGCATGGGCGCCGTTCGTCACACCACGCTGAACCTCACGGTCCACGCGGTTGACGTCGAGAAGTCGCTGCTCCTGATCAAGGGCGCCGTCCCCGGCGCCCGCGGCCAGGTCGTACTCGTACGCACCGCCGTGAAGGGAGCCTAGTTCAATGACTAGCACTGTCAAGGTTGACCTGCCTGCAGAGATCTTCGACGTACAGACCAACGTGCCGCTGCTGCACCAGGTCGTCGTTGCCCAGCTCGCTGCTGCTCGCCAGGGTACCCACAAGACCAAGACCCGCGCCGAGGTTTCCGGTGCAGGTCGCAAGCCGTTCAAGCAGAAGGGCACCGGCCGCGCCCGTCAGGGTTCCATCCGTGCTCCTCACATGACCGGTGGTGGCGTTGTCCACGGCCCCACGCCGCGTGACTACAGCCAGCGCACCCCCAAGAAGATGATTGCTGCTGCACTGCGCGGCGCACTCTCGGACCGCGCCCGCAACGGCCGCGTCCACGTCGTTGCTGATCTGGTTGCCGGCTCCACGCCGTCCTCCAAGGAAGCACTGGCAACCCTGCGCGGAGTTTCCGAGCGCAAGAACCTGCTCGTTGTCATTGAGCGCGCCAACGATGTTGCTGCACTGTCCGTGCGCAACCTCGAGGAAGTTCACGTTCTGTACGCAGACCAGCTGAACACCTACGACGTTCTCGTTTCCGACGACGTAGTCTTCACCAAGGCCGCCTACGAAGCATTCGTTGCTAGCAAGGTTGCAAAGAACGAGGAGGATGCCAAGTGAGCGCAGCCACCATCAAAGACCCGCGCGACGTCGTGCTTGCACCCGTTGTTTCGGAAAAGAGCTACGGCCTGATCGATGAGGGCAAGTACACCTTCCTGGTGGACCCCCGCTCGAACAAGACCGAGATCAAGCTGGCCGTGGAGAAAATCTTCTCCGTCAAGGTCGAATCGATCAACACCATCAACCGTGCCGGTAAGCGCAAGCGGACCAAATTCGGCTGGGGTACTCGCAAGAACACCAAGCGTGCAATTGTGAGCCTCAAAGAAGGCACTATCGACATCTTCGGCGGTCCGCTTTCATAGCGGAGACCACTTTAACGAGGAAATAAATTATGGGAATCCGTAAATACAAGCCGACTACACCGGGCCGCCGTGGCTCGAGCGTAGCGGACTTCACTGAAATCACGCGGTCGACGCCGGAAAAGTCGTTGGTACGTCCCCTCCCGAAAAAGGGTGGCCGTAACAACTCCGGTAAGATCACGACCCGTCACAAGGGTGGTGGACACAAGCGCCAGTACCGTCTGATCGACTTCCGTCGCCACGACAAGGACGGCGTCAACGCCCGCGTTGCCGAAATCGAGTACGACCCGAACCGCACGGCTCGGATCGCCCTCCTGCACTACGTTGATGGCACCAAGCGGTACATCATCGCCCCGAACAAGCTGTCCCAGGGTGACTTCGTAGAGGCAGGTGCCGACGCTGACATCAAGCCCGGCAACAACCTTCCGCTGCGCAACATCCCGGTCGGTACCGTAATCCACGCAGTCGAACTGCGTCCGGGTGGCGGCGCCAAGATGGGCCGCTCCGCCGGCGCATCGATCCAGCTTGTTGCCAAGGAAGGCCGTTTCGCCCAGCTGCGTCTGCCCTCCGGTGAAATCCGCAACGTTGACGTGCGCTGCCGCGCAACCGTCGGCGAGGTCGGCAACGCCGAGCAGTCGAACATCAACTGGGGCAAGGCTGGCCGCATGCGCTGGAAGGGCGTTCGCCCGACCGTCCGTGGTGTCGCCATGAACCCGGTTGACCACCCCCACGGTGGTGGCGAGGGTAAGACGTCCGGTGGACGTCACCCCGTCAACCCGAACGGTAAGCGCGAAGGTCGCACCCGCCGTCCCAACAAAGAGAGCGACAAGCTTATTGTTCGTCGCCGTCGTACTGGCAAGAACAAGCGATAGGAGCCTGGACACATGCCACGCAGCCTGAAAAAAGGTCCTTTCGTTGACCAGCACCTCTTTGTGAAGGTAGCAAGGGAAAACGAAAAGGGCACCAAGAACGTCATCAAGACCTGGTCCCGCCGTTCGATGATCGTCCCCGACATGCTCGGCCACACGATCGCCGTGCACGACGGACGCAAGCACATCCCGGTGTTTGTCACCGAGTCGATGGTCGGGCACAAGCTCGGCGAATTCGCTCAAACGCGGACATTCCGCGGCCATGTCAAGGACGACCGTAAGGGCAAGCGCCGCTAGGCGCCTGCACTTACGTCAAAGACGAGAGAAGGAAAGCAATGGAAGCCAAGGCAATTGCGCGTCATATCCGCGTAACGCCTATGAAGGCCCGGCGCGTCGTCAACCTTGTTCGTGGTAAGCAAGCGAATGAGGCTCTGGCAATTCTGAAGTTTGCCCCGCAGGCAGCTTCGGAGCCGGTATTCAAGGTAGTACAGTCAGCAATCTCCAACGCCCGGGTCCTCGCGGACCGCGACGGTGTGGCGTTTGACGAAGGTGACCTCATCATCAGCGAAGCGTTTGTTGATGAAGGCCCGACCATGAAGCGGTTCCAGCCGCGTGCCCAGGGTCGTGCATTTCAGATCAAGAAGCGCACGAGCCACATCACCGTGGTAGTCGCTACCCCGGAGAAAGAGGAGGCTCGCTAAGTGGGACAGAAAGTTAACCCGCACGGGTTCCGACTCGGCATCACCACCGATCACGTATCGCACTGGTTTGCTGACAGCACCAAGGCCGGCCAGCGGTACAAGGACTTCGTTCGCGAAGACATCCGTATCCGCCAGCTCATGTCCACGGGCATGGAGCGCGCCGGCATCGCCAAGGTCGAAATCGAGCGCACCCGCGACCGTGTCCGCGTGGATATCCACACGGCACGTCCGGGCATCGTTATCGGCCGCCGCGGCGCCGAAGCAGACCGCATCCGCGGCGAGCTCGAAAAGCTCACGGGCAAGCAGGTTCAGCTGAACATCCTCGAGGTCAAGAACCCCGAGATGGAAGCTCAGCTTGTTGCCCAGGGCGTTGCTGAGCAGCTGACTTCCCGCGTGGCATTCCGCCGTGCGATGAAGAAGGCCATGCAGTCCGCACAGCGTGCCGGTGCCAAGGGTATCCGTATCGCATGTTCGGGTCGACTGGGCGGCGCGGAAATGTCCCGCTCGGAGTTCTACCGCGAAGGCCGTGTGCCCCTGCACACCCTGCGTGCGAACATCGACTACGGCTTCTACGAGGCCAAGACCACCTTCGGCCGCATCGGCGTGAAGGTCTGGATCTACAAGGGCGACGTCACCGCCAAGGAACTGGCTCAGCAGGCAGCTGCTGCTCCGTCCCGCGGCCGTGGTGCCAGCGACCGCCCGGGCCGCCCGGGTGGCGCCGACCGTGGTGACCGCCGTCGTCGTACCGACCGCCCCGCAGCTGAGGCAGCACCCGCTGCCGCCGAAGCTCCGGCAGCTGAGGCGGCTCCTGCCGCTGTAGAAGGAGGACAGGCTTAAATGCTTATCCCACGTCGAGTCAAGCACCGTAAGCAGCACCACCCGGGTCGTTCCGGCGCTGCTACGGGTGGCACCCAGGTCTCCTTCGGTGAGTGGGGCATCCAGGCTCTGAGCCCGGCCTACGTCACGAACCGTCAGATCGAATCTGCCCGTATCGCGATGACCCGCCACATCAAGCGTGGCGGAAAGGTCTGGATCAACATCTACCCGGACCGTCCGCTGACGAAGAAGCCGGCCGAAACCCGCATGGGTTCCGGTAAGGGTTCTCCGGAATGGTGGGTCTCAAACGTCAAGCCGGGCCGGGTTCTCTTCGAGATCTCCGGTGTCGAGGAATCTGTTGCTCGCGAGGCACTGCGCCTGGCGATCCACAAGCTCCCGTTGAAAGCACGCATTCTGCGTCGCGAAGGTGGTGAATAGAAATGTCAGTAGGATCCAAGGAACTTGCATCCGCACAGCTGGACGGTTTCGACAACGAGCGACTCGTTGAAGAACTCCGCAAGGCCAAGGAAGAGCTGTTCAACCTGCGTTTCCAGTCCGCCACCGGTCAGCTGGAGAACCACGGTCGTCTGCGCGCGGTAAAGAAGGACATCGCCCGCATCTACACCGTTCTCCGTGAGCGCGAGCTGGGCATTCGTGCCGAGGTTGCCGCACCGGTTGTGGAAGCCAAGGAAGAAAAGAAGTCCAAGAAGGCTGCAACCAAGAAGGCTGAAAAGGCTGAAACGGTTGAAACCGAGGAGGATGCCAAGTGAGTGAAAAGGACGAGAACGTGACGGAAACTGTTTCCGACGCAGCCAAGGCTGACGAGCGCGGTTACCGTAAGACTAAGCGCGGCTACGTCGTCTCGGACAAGATGGAAAAGACCATCGTTGTCCAGGTCGAAGACCGCGTGAAGCACGCCCTCTACGGCAAGGTCATCCGCCGCAACGCCAAGATCAAGGCTCACGACGAAGAGAACAGCGCCGGCATCGGCGACCTCGTACTCCTCGCCGAGACCCGTCCGCTGTCCGCTACCAAGCGGTGGCGTCTGGTCGAGATCCTCGAAAAGGCCAAGTAACACCTGCACCTAGGTGCCTGGTGATACAGCAGAAGCCCTCGTTCCCCTCTGGGGGAGCGGGGGCTTCTGCGTTGCCGCGGGGAGCCGGCGGCCGCGCTGGCCGCGCTTGGCGTCACGCCAGGCAGTCTTTGAGGGGGCCCACGACGGCGCCGGGCCGGGTTTCCGGGGGAGCGCAGCCGCAGCCGAGCCGAAAGTCTGTCCTGCGTGACGCCGTTCACTCTCTGTCTGCCGGGGCTCCGGGGGAGTGGGCCGGCATGGGCCGGGCTGTGCTGCAGGGACCCGCTGTGATATGGGGATACGCCTGAAACGTGCTAAGATTTTGAGTTTGTATGGCGCATTTTGCGCGCCGTCATCAACCTCGTAAACAATCGTGCCACGGCATAGTGCCCCCTTGCGCCCCGATTCGTCGGAATCCGCCTGGGAAGCAAATGTTTTTGGCACGGGCGTTTAGGCCTGGTTCTGGCAAAATCCAGGCAGGTCAAGAGACACCCCGATCAACCGTTCCGCAAGGCTCATTCCGTAGGAAGAATTTCGGTCTGAGAACCAGCGCGACGCAAGGAGTAAATAGTGATTCAGCAGGAGTCGCGACTCAAGGTCGCCGACAACACGGGTGCTAAGGAAATCCTTACCATTCGCGTTCTCGGTGGATCTGGCCGTCGCTACGCAGGCATTGGCGACGTAATCGTCGCTACCGTCAAGGACGCAATTCCGGGCGGCAACGTAAAGAAGGGCGACGTCGTCAAGGCTGTCATCGTCCGTACCAAGAAGGAACGCCGCCGTGCGGATGGTTCCTACATCAAGTTTGACGAGAACGCTGCCGTCATCCTGAAGAACGACGGTGACCCCCGCGGTACCCGTATCTTCGGACCGGTGGGTCGTGAACTTCGCGACAAGAAGTTCATGAAGATCGTTTCTCTGGCTCCGGAGGTGCTCTAGTCCATGGCTAAGATCAAAAAGGGTGACCTCGTTCAGGTCATCACTGGCGCCAAGGCTGAGCGCGGCGGCGACAAAGGCAAGCAGGGCAAGGTTCTGCGCGTATTCCCGGAGTCCAACCGCGTGTTGGTCGAAGGCATTAACCGCGTAACCAAGCACACCAAGGTCGGTCAGTCGCAGCGCGGCACCAAGACCGGTGGCATCGAGGTCGTTGAGGCTTCGATCCACATCTCCAACGTGGCTCTGGTTGACCCGTCCACCAAGAAGCCCACCCGCGTCGGTTTCCGCACCGAGACCGTTGAGCGCGATGGCGTGAAGCGTGAAGTGCGCGTCCGCGTGGCCAAGAGCTCAGGGAAGGACATCTAATGACTGAGACTCTCGAGACTCCGGCAAGCAAGATCGTTCCTCGCCTCAAGGCCAAGTACGCCGATTCCATCAAGAACACGCTGACTGAGGAATTCAAGTACCAGAACGTCAACCAGGTTCCCCGCCTGGTGAAGGTCGTTGTGAACATGGGTGTTGGAGATGCCGCCAAGGACTCCAAGCTGATCGACGGCGCTGTCCGCGATCTGACCCTGATCACCGGCCAGAAGCCGCAGGTAACCAAGGCCCGCAAGTCGATCGCACAGTTCAAGCTGCGCGAAGGCATGCCGATCGGTGCACACGCAACTCTGCGTGGGGACCGCATGTGGGAATTCCTGGACCGTCTGGTCACGCTGGCTCTGCCGCGTATCCGTGACTTCCGTGGCCTCAGCGGCAAGCAGTTCGATGGCAACGGCAACTACACCTTCGGTCTGACCGAGCAGGTTATGTTCCACGAGATCGACCAGGATTCCATCGACCGCGTTCGCGGCATGGACATCACCGTCGTGACCACTGCCAAGACCGACGACGAAGGCCGCGCGCTGCTCAAGGCGCTTGGCTTCCCGTTCAAGACCGAAGACTAATCTAGCTACGTAAAAGGTCCGCCCGCGCTCGTCCCGAATTACTTCGGGAAGACAGCACGGCGGAAACCGTTATGAGGAAGGGCAAGAGCCCACATGACAATGACAGATCCCGTCGCAGACATGCTTACGCGTCTGCGCAACGCTAACTCGGCATACCACGATTCCGTGACCATGCCGTACAGCAAGCTCAAGGCACGCGTTGCCGACATCCTGAAGGCCGAAGGTTACATCGCCTCCTGGAAAGAAGAAGACGCTGAGGTTGGCAAGAAGCTGACCCTCGAGCTCAAGTTCGGTCCGAACCGCGAGCGTTCAATCGCTGGTGTTCGTCGTATTTCCAAGCCGGGACTGCGCGTTTACGCAAAGTCCACCAACCTGCCGCACGTGCTCGGTGGCCTGGGTGTCGCAATCCTGTCCACCTCTTCCGGCCTCTTGACTGACAAGCAGGCCGGCAAGAAGGGCGTGGGCGGCGAAGTCCTCGCTTACGTCTGGTAACGGGAAAGGAAGAGAATAATGTCACGTATTGGACGTCTCCCCATCACCGTTCCTGCCGGCGTTGAGGTCAAGGTTGACGGCTCTGTCGTCAGCGTCAAGGGTTCCAAAGGCGAGCTGAGCCACACTGTGCCCAGCCCGATCGAGGTTTCCCTGGAAGAAGGCACCCTGACTGTCGCCCGCCCGAACGACGAGCGCGCCTCACGTTCGCTGCACGGCCTGACCCGCACCCTGATCGCCAACATGATCCAGGGTGTCACCGCAGGCTACGAGAAGAAGCTTGAGATTGTCGGTACTGGTTACCGCGTCCAGGCCAAGGGTTCTGACCTGGAGTTCGCTCTGGGCTACAGCCACCCGGTCAACGTCTCGGCACCGAACGGCATCACCTTTGCAGTTGAGACCCCGACCAAGCTCTCTGTTTCAGGTATCTCCAAGCAGCAGGTCGGCGAGGTTGCTGCCAACATTCGCAAGCTGCGGAAGCCGGACCCCTACAAGGGCAAGGGCATCCGTTACGCAGGCGAAGTCATCCGCCGCAAGGTCGGAAAGGCTGGTAAGTAACCATGGCGATCGCAATTAACAAGAAGCGTACGAACAAGAGCAAGTCTGCCCAGCGCAGCCGCCGCCAGCTTCGTATCCGCAAGCGCATCTCCGGTACGGCTGTACGCCCGCGTCTGGTCGTCAACCGTTCCGCACGTCACGTATTCGTCCAGGTTGTCGATGACACCAAGGGCCTGACCGTGGCAAGCGCATCCACACTGGAAGCCGACCTTCGTGCATTCGATGGTGACAAGACCGCCAAGGCCAAGCGCGTTGGCGAACTGGTCGCCGAGCGTGCCAAGGCTGCCGGTATCGAAGCAGTTGTCTTCGACCGCGGTGGTAACAAGTACCACGGCCGGATCGCCGCCGTCGCTGACGGCGCACGTGAAGGTGGGCTGGCACTGTGACCGAAAATAACGAAAAGGACATTCAGGTGACTGAAGCTGTAGCTGCTCCGGCAACTGAGACCGCTGCGCCTGCTACCACTGATGACCGCCGTGGTGGCGCTCGTCGTGGCGAGCGTGGCGACCGCGGCCAGGGCCGTGGCGACCGTGGCGGCCGTGGTGGCCGTGACGGCGGCCGCGAAGCCGAGAAGAGCCAGTTCGTAGAGCGCGTTGTAACCATCAACCGTGTTTCCAAGGTCGTCAAGGGTGGTCGTCGCTTCAGCTTCACCGCCCTCGTCGTCGTCGGTGACGGCAACGGCATGGTCGGCGTCGGCTACGGCAAGGCCAAGGAAGTTCCCGCCGCCATCGCGAAGGGCGTTGAAGAGGCCAAGAAGTCCTTCTTCCGCGTTCCCCGCATTGGCAGCACCATCCCGCACCGCGTTCAGGGTGAAGCCGCCGCAGGCGTCGTCATGCTGCGTCCGGCTTCCGCCGGTACCGGTGTTATCGCCGGTGGTCCGGTCCGTGCAGTACTGGAGTGCGTGGGCATCCACGACATCCTCTCCAAGTCGCTCGGTTCCTCCAACGCCATCAACATCGTTCACGCGACCGTTGATGCGCTGAAGCGCCTCGAAGAGCCGGCAGCAGTGGCAGCACGCCGCGGCCTCCCGCTCGACGAGATCGCTCCGCCGGCAATGGTGAAGGCGCTCCTGAACCAGAAGGCAGGTGTCTGAGTCATGGCTAAGAACGTGCTTGTCTCCGATGCAAAGTTGGAGATCACTCAGATTAAGTCCGCCATTGGCGGCAAGCAGAACCAGCGCGACACCCTTCGGTCCCTCGGCCTGAAGCGGATCGGACACACCGTTGTCCGCACCGCCGACGCCGTGACCGTTGGAATGCTCAACACGGTTCCGCACCTGGTAAAGGTAGAGGAGGCGAAGTAAATGGCTGAGAAGAACACCGCCGAAAAGGCACAGGGCGCCGCTGAGAAGCAGAACGCACTGAAGGTTCACCACCTGCGTCCCGCCCCGGGTGCCAAGACCGCCAAGACCCGTGTTGGTCGTGGTGAAGGTTCCAAGGGTAAGACTGCCGGTCGCGGTACCAAGGGTACGAAGGCCCGCTACCAGATCAAGGCTGGCTTTGCCGGCGGCCAGCTGCCGCTGCACATGCGCCTGCCGAAGCTGCGCGGCTTCAAGAACCCGTTCCGGGTTGAGTACCAGGTCGTAAACCTGGACAAGCTCAACGAGCTGTTCCCGGAAGGTGGCGCAGTCACCGTGGAGAACCTGGTCGAAAAGGGTGCCGTTCGCAAGAACCAGCCCGTCAAGGTGCTGGGCACCGGCGACATCACCGTCAAGGTTGACGTCACCGTCCACGCATTCTCGGCCAGCGCCGCAGAAAAGATTGCCGCAGCAGGCGGAAGCACCACCGCCCTCTAACCGAGGCGGCGGGGCATTCGCCCGTTGTTGAAACTCCCGGCACTTGGGGCTTAGGCCCCCGGTGCCGGGAGTTTTTTCACTTTTCGGGCCCCGCCGATTGTTCGCCGGACGCATCCACCCGTTAGACTCGGTTGTTGGGTTTATTTGACCTGTCTCACACAACTTTACTTATTACTCAGGAGGACGCTTGCTTAGCGCATTTGGCCGGGCCTTTCGCACGCCTGATCTGCGACGCAAGTTGTTGTTCACGCTGGGAATCATCACAATCTTCCGCTTGGGTGCCTTCATCCCCTCGCCTGGTGTGAGCTACCAGAATGTCCAGCAATGCTTGCAGAACGGTCAGACCTCGGGCGGGATCTACCAGCTCGTCAACCTGTTCAGCGGCGGTGCATTGCTGCAGGTGTCCATCTTTGCCCTGGGCATCATGCCCTACATCACCGCAAGCATCATCGTCCAGCTGCTCCGGGTGGTCATTCCCCGTTTCCAGCAGCTGTACGACGAGGGTGCCTCGGGCCAGTCGAAGCTGACCCAGTACACCCGCTACCTCACGATCGCCCTGGGCTTGCTCAACGCCACCACGCTGGTGTCGCTGGCCCGGTCCGGCCAGCTGCTGCCGAACTGCCAGCTGCCGATCATCCCGGACAGCTCCATTGTCACCACGGTCCTCATCGTCATCACACTGACGGCCGGCACCGGCCTGATCATGTGGATGGGCGAGCTCGTGACGGAGAAGGGCGTCGGCAACGGCATGTCCCTGCTGATCTTCACGTCCATTGCAGCGGGCTTCCCGGGCTCGCTCGGTGCGATCTGGAAGGCCCAGGGTCCCGGAACCTTCTTCCTGGTCCTGATCATCGGCCTGCTGACCGTGGCCCTCGTGGTCTTCGTCGAGCAGTCCCAGCGCCGGATCCCGGTGCAGTACGCCAAGCGCATGATCGGCCGCCGCACCGTCGGCGGAACCAGTACGTACATCCCCATCAAGGTGAACATGGCCGGCGTCGTGCCCGTCATCTTTGCTTCGTCCATGCTGTACCTGCCGGGGCTGATCGCACAGTTCAACCAGCCCAAGGCCGGCGAGCAGATGGCACCCTGGGTTGAGTGGATCAACAACAACCTCACCAAGGGCGATCACCCGATCTATATGTTGCTGTATTTCGCCATGATTGTGTTTTTCACCTACTTCTATGTTGCGATTACTTTCAACCCTGAAGAGGTCTCGGACAACATGAAGAAGTACGGGGGCTTCATTCCGGGCATCCGCGCCGGGAAGCCGACGGCGGATTATCTTCAGTACGTCCTATCCCGGATCACCCTGGCCGGAGCCTTCTACTTGGGCTTCGTGGCACTGATCCCGCTGGTTGCACTGGTTCTGATCAACGCGAACCAGAACTTCCCGTTCGGCGGCACCTCGATCCTGATCATGGTGGGCGTCGGTCTGGAGACCGTGAAGCAGATTGATGCGCAACTACAGCAACGTCACTACGAAGGGCTTTTGCGATGACGAGAATGTTGATTATCGGACCTCCCGGCTCCGGCAAGGGAACGCAGGCGGAACGCATTTCGGAACGCCTCGGCGTCGTTGCGATCTCCACGGGCGACATCTTCCGCGCCAACGTCAAGGGTGAGACGCCGCTGGGCGTCGAGGCCAAGAAGTACATGGACGCGGGCGACTTCGTTCCGGACAGCGTCACCAACAAGATGGTGCGCGACCGCCTCAGCGAGGACGACGTCGAGCCCGGCTTCCTGCTGGACGGGTACCCCCGCACCACTGCACAGGTGGACTACCTCGACTCGATCCTCGCCGACGCGGATCAGCGGCTCGACGTCGTGCTGCAGCTCACCGCGGACGATGAGGAACTGGTCAAGCGGCTTCTGGGCCGTGCCAAGGAAACTGGCCGCAGCGACGACAACGAAGGCGTTATCCGTCACCGGCTGGACCTGTACCACGAGCAGACCGAACCGGTCGTGGCGAAGTATGCCGAGCTCGGGCTCCTGACCCAGGTTGACGGCATCGGCGGCATCGATGAAGTCACCGAGCGGGTCATGGAAGCGATCAAGTCGGCCCAGACCGCCTGATCCACGCTGACGCCCCTAGGGCCGGCGCGTTGGGCCTGACGCACCAAGGAGGGCGCGTTCCGTACCATCAGGTACGGGACGCGCCCTTCGCTGTTGCCGGAGCCGGAGCCGGAGCCGGAGCCTGGCCGCATGGCTGGCCGCCTGGCGGCCTGTTCGAGGAGCCCATCGGGCCGGGCCGTCCCGTGCAGCCGTGCCGGTGCGGGAGAATAGAGCGAGAAGACTTGGGTTGATGACCCAGGGTGGAGGTCCGGGAGCACACCCGCCCGGACCGCGAGACGAGAACACTGAGGTAGAGATGGCATTCGGCCAGCCCCGCATTGAATACAAGACCAACGCCCAGATGCGCACCATGCACGAGGCCGGGCTTGTCCTGAGCCGGGCTCTGGATGCCGCCGTCGCCGCGGCCGCCCCGGGCGTCACCACCGCCCGTCTGGACGAAGTGTTTGCCGCCGTTCTGCAGGACGCCGGCGCCAAGTCCAATTTCCTCGGCTATCACGGCTTCCCGGCCACCATCTGCACCTCGGTGAACGAGGAAGTGGTGCACGGGATCCCCGGCAGCCGGGTCCTTCAGGATGGCGACATCATCTCGATCGACGGCGGCGCGATCGTGGACGGCTGGCATTCGGATTCCGCGCGAACCGTGATTGTGGGCACCGCCGATCCTGAGGACGTGCGCCTGTCCGCGGTCACCGAGGAAGCCATGTGGCGCGGCATCGCGGCTCTGGCGACGGGCAAGTTCGTGGGCGACATCGGCAACGCGGTGGACGACTACGTCTCCTCCGTGCCGGGCAAGCCGCTGGGCATCCTGGAGGACTACGTGGGCCACGGCATCGGCTCCGAGATGCACATGGCACCGGACGTGCTGAACTACCGCACCAGCCACCGCGGGCCCAAGATCCGCCCGGGGCTGTGCGTGGCAATCGAGCCGATGCTGGTCCGCGGCAGCATCGACACCGCGATTCTCGACGACGACTGGACAGTGGTCACCACCGACGCCAAGCGGTCCTGCCAGTGGGAACACTCCGTCGCCGTGCATGAGCAGGGAATCTGGGTGCTCTCGGCGGCGGACGGCGGCGCAGCGAAACTGGCGCCGCTCGGCGTCGTGCCGGTCCCGATTCCCTGACCGCAGGAGCACGGCCACACGCAGGTTTTCCGGCGACACGAAAAATCCCTGGCGACACCGGAAATAACCGGGAGCGCCAGGGATTTTGCGTGTGGCCGGGTAACTAAGCTTTCAGCTTCGGTTTCACGTCCTTGGTGTAGATCCCCTCGAGGGTCGTCTTCAGGGCGGCCATGGTGGCCTTGACGTCGCCCTGCTGGGTGAGGATCGCCGCGGCCGCCTTGGCCATCTCCTGGTCCGCGCCGGGCAGGAACACCCGGGCGTTGTCCTGGACGCGGGTGACGGCGAGCTGGTCCATGGCGGTCTTGATCTGCGGGGTCTTGGCCAGCACGGCGCCCATGTCGGCCGACGTCCGGGTGGGCATGTAGCCGGTGGCCGCGGAGAACGCCGCCGTGTTTTCCGGTTCCGTGATGAACTTCAGGAACGTCGCAGCAGCCAGCTGGACTTCCTTGCTCACGCCGCTGGGGATGCCGAGCCCCGCGCCGCCCGTGGGGCAGACCCCGGTTTCCGCCTTGGGGCCACCCGGCAGGTAGCCGACGCCCACGTTGAATTTGGCGGACTTCAGGACGCCCAGCAGGGATCCGGTCGAGGAAATGGTGGTCGACGTGATGCCTGCGGCGAAGTCGTCGGCGGCTTCCTTGGAGGAGACGCCGGCCCATTTGTCCTTGTAGATCGAGTCCTGGGCCCACTGCAGGGCAGCCACGGACTCGGCGGAATCACAGGTGATGTCCCAACCGTTGGACCAGCTGCCGCCCCAGCCCCACAGGTTGTTCTGCAGCGTCCAGCCTGCGTAGCCGGCCAGTGCGGGGTAGATGTAGGCGTACTGCGCCCCGGAACTGGCCTTGAGCTTCGGCGCCCACTGGCCAAACTCCTGCCAGGTCTTGGGTGCCCGGTCCGGCAGTCCGGCGGCCTTGAAATGGTCCTTGTTGTAGTAGAACAGGGGGGTGGACCGGCCGTAGGGGAGTGCCCACTGCTTGTCCGCGTATTTGTAGTCCGCAACGAGGGACTTCTGGAAGTCGCTGATCTTGAGGTCCAACTGCTTGATCAGTCCGTCCAGGGGGATGATGTTGCCGTTGGTGAAATAGCGGAACCACCAGACGTCCGAGAGGACCACCAGGCCCGGCAGGGCCGATTTCGCGGCCTGGGAGGTCTGGAACTTCTGGGCGATTTCCTCGTAGTTGGCGCCCGCAGTGACGAGGTTGACAGTGATGTCCGGGTGCTTCGCGTGGAACTTGTCGATCATGGACTGTTCGACGTCCTGGGACTTGCCCGGGTGGTTCGTCCAGAAATCGAACGATGCGGCCGGTTTGACGCCGCTGAAGTCGATCTCGGTTGCGCCGGTGGCGGCAGCCGTTCCGGCGGTCGACGGGCCGCCGCAGGCAGCCAGGGCGGCTGCTCCTGCGCTGGCGCCGGCAAGCCCCAGGAAATGCCTGCGGTCAAGGTTTAGTGCCACGGTGGATCCTCTCAAAGGTACGGACTCGTTGGTTCTGATGACGGAGATAGTGGATGGAGAAGGGCAGGGCATCGGTACGGGCGGTGTCAGCCCGTGACACTGCCCTGGGTGAGGCCGGCCACGATGTAGCGCTGCAGCGCTGCGAAGACCAGCAGGATGGGGACGATCACGAGGACGGCGCCGGCCATGAGGATGCCCCAGCCGGAGCCGTTGCCCTCGGAGTTCTGCAGCAGGGTCAGGCCGACCGGCAGGGTCATGGTCTCGGGCCGGTCGGTGATGATGAGCGGCCAAATGTAGTCGTTCCACTCGCTGACCACCGTGACCAGGGCAACCGTGGCGATGGAGGGGACGGAGACGGGCGCCACGACCTGCCAGAGCCGGCGCCAGTGGCCCGCGCCGTCGATTTCCGCCGCCTCGAGAATGGACCCCGGGAGCGTCCTGAAGTGCTGGCGCAGCAAGAAGGTGCCGAAGGCGGTGCCGAGGCCCGGCAGGATGATGCCCCAGAGGGTGTTCTTGCCTCCCATCCCGGCGATCAGGATGTAGTTGGGCAGGATGGACACCTGCGGCGGAACCATGAGGGCCACGAGGATGAGCACGAAGATGGCGTTCTTGAACGGGAAGCGGACGAACACGAGGGCGTAGGCCGTCAGGATCGCCAGGATCACCTTGACGGACGAACCCACTGCCGTGACGATCAAGCTGTTCATGAAGAACTGTCCGAACGGCACCGTGGTCATGGCCGTTTTGTAGTTTTCCAGATTGACGGTGTCCGGCAGGAGTTTGAGGTCCATGGTGATGATCTCGCCGGGCTGCTTGAACGAGCTCAGGAGCATCCACACCAGGGGCAGGACCACCACCAGGGTGGCCAGGATCAGCGGGACGTAGCCTCCGGCGATTGTCTGGACCAGGTTGGCGCGGGAGAAGGGCGCCGGGCGCCGGGGCGGCGACTCGGGTCCGGAGCCGGGGGCGCCGTCGGGAGCGGGGGATAGGACGGTGCCGGCGGGACCGGGGCTGACGGGCGAGAGTGTGCTCACGAGTAGTGCACCTTCCTTTCGACGAACCGCAGCTGGAGCACGGTGATGATGAGCAGGATCGCGAAGAGCACGACGGAGATGGCCGCCGAGTAGCCGGCCCGGTTGAAGGCGCCGAAGGCCTGCAGATAAGCCTCATAGATCAGGGTGCTGGTCCCGTTCCCCAGCGGCGTCATGATCCGGATCAGGTCAAAGGCCTGTAGGGAGCTCAGCATGGTGGTGATGAGCAGGAAGAAGGTGGTGGGGGAGAGCAGCGGCAGGGACATGTTCACGAAGCGGCGGAAGCCGTTCGCGCCGTCCAAGGCGGCCGCCTCCATGACGTCCGGCGGCAGCGACTGCAGCCCGGCGAGGTAGACGACGGCGCAGTAGCCGAGGTTCTTCCAGACGTAGACGATCATCACCATCGCCAGGGACAGCTGGGGATTGTTGATCCACTGCGGGCTTTGCTGCCCGACGCCGCGCAGCAGCCACGCGAGGACCCCGTAGCCGGGATCGAAAATGAAGAGCCAGACGAGGCCGACGCCGACCCCGCTCAGCACATAGGGCGCGAACACGGCGGAGCGGGCAAACGTGGTGCCGCGGACCTTGGAGTTCAGGGCCAGGGCCACGAGAAGGCCGAGCACCATGGACCCGCCGACGGTAACCACGGTGAAGACGGCCGTGGTTCCCAAGACGTTGGGGGCATCGGCGCTGGTGAAGAACGTCACGTAGTTCCCCAGGCCCACCACTGTTGCGGACGCGGAACCCAGCGTCCAGTCCAGCGTGGAGTAGTAGATGTTGTTCAACAGCGGCAGATACGTGAACACCGCGATCAGCGCGAGGTTCGGCAGCGCAAGGGCCAGGAAGACGAAGAAGTCCCGGCGGGCCCGGCCGGACCAGCGCGGCCGGCGCGGGGTTGCCATGGCGGCCTGCGCGACGGCGGGAGGCCGGTCAGTCAATTGTCTGGTCATTCGGGTCTCTATCGGTGCCGGGCCGGCCGGATGGCAGGCGGTTGGGCGGGGGACCTGACTCACTTCAGCACATGCCTGACGGCCGAAATCCCGCATCGGGGCCTTCCCGGACTTTGTTGCCCGAGGCTTCCATGCGTGTTCATGCCGTGTTTGCCGAAGAATTCCATAACTTTTGTTTTCAGCCGGATCCGGCCCCGCGCCGCTCCTCAGGTCGGGCGGGCCCGCGCTGCTTTCCCCTCACGCCGGGCGCACAATGGAGCCATGGAAGCAACGGGAGCGATCACCGATGTCGCGGGGGTCCGCGTGGGGCATGTCCAGAAGACCGACGACGGCTGGCTGAGCGGGGTGACGGTGGTCCTCCCTCCGCCGGGCACGGTGGGCTCGGTCGATGTCCGCGGCGGCGGACCCGGAACACATGAGACCGACGCGCTGGATCCGACCACCCTGTCCTCGACCGTGGATGCCGTGGTCCTCACCGGGGGGAGCGCATATGGCCTGGCGGCGGCACACGGCGCCCAGCGCTGGTGTGAGGAAAACGGCAGGGGCTTCGTCGTCCCGGGCGGCCTTGTTCCGATCGTGCCGGCCGCTGCCATTTTCGACCTGGGCCGCGGCGGCGATTTCTCCGCCCGCCCCGGCGAAGCCATGGGCTACGCGGCAACGGCCGCCGCCGGCGCGCATTCGGACGGGCACGACGTCGAGCGAGGCAACGTCGGCGCCGGCACCGGAGCAGCAATCGGCCGCGGCACCTACAAGGGCGGAGTAGGCACCGCCTCCATCACCCTGGAAAACATTTCCAAAGACGGGCCAGTGGTGGTGGGCGCCATTGCGGTGGTCAACGCGCTGGGACTCCCATTTGGCACATCGCCGCAACGGGCGGAACCCGGCAGCGTGCGTCTAAGCGACGAAGGAGCGAGCACGCAGAGGGTTTCGGCCGCTGCGGCGAAAGGCGCGGTAAGCGGGACTGCCGAGGCGGAGGCCGAGCCTCCGGCACTCAACACCACGCTCGTCGTCGTCGCCACTGACGCCGTGCTGGACAAGGCGGAGTGCAAGCGGACGGCCTCGGCGGCCCATGCCGGACTGGCCCGGGCGTTGAATCCGAGCCATACCCTCGCCGACGGCGACACCGTGTTCGCACTGGCGACAGGCGCCGTAGCGCTGGACCGCAGCACCCCGGCGGCCCGGCAGGGGGCGCTTATTGCGCTGCAGAGCGCGGCCGCCGACGTCGCCCGCCTGGCCATCCTCGACGGGATCTCGCGGGCCGAAGCGGTGACGACGGCGGCGGGCACGCTAGGTGCGTACGGACGCTGAGTGCGCTACGATGGCTGGATTTAACTCCGGATTTAACAATCGGGCCGCGATGGCGTAGTGTGGACTGTTGGTTGTCTGCCCCGTTGTGCCCTTTTGGGGTCCGGTGGCACCAGCCAATCAATCAAAAACGTCCGCGGTCATGACCGGTGCAAACCGGGAGGCTGCGGCAACAACAGTTAGCGGAGGGTATGGCCAAGAAGGACGGGGTCATTGAGATCGAGGGCGTTGTGACTGAGGCGCTGCCTAACGCGATGTTTCGCGTTGAGCTCACCAACAAGCACATCGTTCTGGCACACATCTCTGGAAAGATGCGCCAGCACTACATCAGGATCCTCCCCGAGGACCGCGTAGTGGTGGAGCTGAGCCCTTACGACCTGACACGTGGTCGTATCGTCTACCGCTACAAGTAAACACTGGGCGGCCAGGGCAATAGCCGAGGGCCGTTTCAGCTGACCAACTGCAACACGCAAAGGAACGCCATGAAGGTCAAGCCGAGCGTCAAGCAGATCTGCGAAAAGTGCAAAGTGATCCGCCGTAATGGCCGGGTCATGGTGATCTGCGAGAACCCGCGCCACAAGCAGCGTCAGGGCTAATTTCCCTCTCGGGAAAACCCTGGGTTGCTAACCCACGCAAGTAAATAGAAAAGGCAGCACAAGCTGAACTGGGACGTAATGGGCCCGGACAGCTAACCCCCGGTCGGAGGCTGGGGCCGCACTGAACGTGCGGGTGTACTGCCTACGACCTCCGGTTTATACAAGGAGCACTGCCACTATGGCTCGTCTCGCTGGCGTAGACATTCCCCGCGAAAAGCGGTTGGAAATTGCGCTTACTTACATCTATGGCGTGGGCAAGACCCGTGCACACGAAACCCTGGCTGCCACCGGCATCAGCGCTGACGTTCGGGTCAAGGACCTGACCGACACGCAACTGGTCGAGCTGCGTGACTTCATTGAAGGCAACTACAAGGTTGAGGGTGACCTTCGCCGCGAGGTAGCCGCTGACATCCGCCGCAAGGTTGAGATCGGCAGCTACGAAGGCCTGCGTCACCGCAAGGGCCTGCCCGTACGCGGACAGCGTACGAAGACCAACGCCCGTACCCGCAAGGGCCCGAAGCGTACCGTCGCCGGCAAGAAGAAGGCTCGCTAAACCCCACTTGCCTCCTAGGGTCGCTCACGCGATTTCCAGGAACCAGGCAAATGTGGGCCCAAGCGTAGGCTTTCCCCCAATAACTTTCTGTAGGAGAAAAAATGCCCCCGAAGACTCGTGGCGCGGTTCGCAAGCCGCGTAAGAAGGACAAGAAGAATATCGCGCTGGGCCAGGCGCACATCAAGAGCACCTTTAACAACACCATCGTTTCCATCACGGATCCGAACGGTGCTGTCATCTCCTGGGCTTCGTCCGGTGAGGTTGGCTTCAAGGGCTCGCGTAAGTCCACCCCGTTCGCTGCCCAGATGGCCGCCGAAGCCGCCGCAAAGCGTGCACAGGAGCACGGCATGCGCAAGGTTGACGTGTTCGTCAAGGGACCGGGTTCCGGACGCGAAACGGCCATCCGTTCGCTGCAGGCCGCTGGCCTCGAAGTTGGCTCCATCCAGGACGTCACCCCCAGCGCCCACAACGGCTGCCGTCCGCCGAAGCGCCGCCGCGTCTAAGGCTTTCCAGCGCCCAGGAGCTTGCCCGGACCCTTACCGGTCCGGGCAGGCCCGGCCGCGTTAAGTCTTCAGACCGATCTTTCCACCACCTGTGTTGCGTCATATAGCGGATGCTCGCCGAAAGGAAACCTAAGTGCTCATTGCACAGCGCCCCACCCTCTCCGAAGAGGTCGTCTCCGAAAACCGCTCCCGGTTCATCATCGAACCGCTCGAGCCGGGTTTTGGTTACACCCTCGGAAACTCCCTCCGCCGTACCCTGCTCTCCTCGATCCCCGGTGCCTCTGTCACCAGCATTCGGATCGATGGCGTGCTGCACGAGTTCACCACGGTTCCGGGTGTCAAGGAAGATGTCACTGAGATCATCCTGAACATCAAGAACCTGTCGGTTTCCTCCGAGCACGACGAGCCGGTTGTTGCTTACCTGCGCAAGCAGGGCCCGGGAGTCGTCACCGCCGCGGACATCGCTCCGCCGGCCGGCGTCGAATTCCACAACCCGGATCTGCACATTGCCACGCTGAACTCGAAGGGCAAGTTCGAACTCGAACTGACCATCGAGCGCGGTCGCGGCTACGTTTCGGCAGCTCAGAACAAGTCCGGCGACTCCGAGATCGGCCGCATTCCGGTCGACTCGATCTACTCGCCGGTCCTGAAGGTTACTTTCCGCGTGGAAGCTACCCGTGTTGAGCAGCGCACTGACTTCGACAAGCTCATTGTCGACGTCGAGACCAAGCAGGCTATCGCCCCGCGCGATGCCGTTGCTTCGGCCGGTACCACCCTGGTGGAACTGTTCGGTCTGGCCCGCGAGCTGAACACCGCAGCTGAAGGTATCGAGATCGGCCCGTCGCCGACGGACGCTGCCCTGGCAGCGGACATGGCTCTGCCGATCGAGGATCTGGACCTGACGGTCCGTTCCTACAACTGCCTCAAGCGTGAGGGCATCCACACCGTGGGTGAACTCGTTGCCCGCTCCGAGGCTGACCTCATGGACATCCGCAACTTCGGTGCGAAGTCCATCGATGAGGTCAAGGCCAAGCTGGTCGAACTGGGTCTGTCCCTCAAGGACTCCCCTCCCGGTTTCGATCTCGCAGCACGTGCCGCAGCCATCGAAGAGGACGACGCCGCGTTCAGCGACGACGAGCTCTAACCAACAGATCTTGGCCGGCTGGCTGGATGCACCCTGGCGTGCGCAGCCCAACGGCTTCCTATGAGGAGAAACTATTATGCCTACCCCCGCTAAGGGTCCGCGCCTCGGAGGCGGAGCGGCTCACGAGCGCCTTATGCTCGCGAACCTGTCCGCCGCACTGTTCGAGCACAAGCGGATCACCACCACGGTGACCAAGGCCAAGCGCCTGAAGCCGTACGCCGAGCGCCTGGTGACCTTCGCCAAGCGTGGCGACCTGGCTTCCCGCCGCCGTGTACTCGGCCTGATCAGCAACAAGGGCGTCGTCCACGAGCTGTTCACCGACATTGCACAGGCAGTGGAGAACCGCGATGGCGGCTACACCCGCATCACCAAGATCGGCAACCGCAAGGGCGACAACGCCCCCATGGCTGTCATCGAACTGGTCCTCGAGCCGGTTTCCGCCAAGCAGGCCGTCGTAGCCGAGGCTACCTCCGCTGCAAAGCGCGATGCTGACAAGAAGGATGCCGAGAAGGCCGAAGCTGCTCCGGTTGTTGAAACCGAAGCTGCTGAGACCGAAGAGGCCCCGGTTGCCGAGACCGAAGCTGCTGAGACCGAAGAGGCTCCGGCCGCTGAGGACGCAGCCGCCGAGTCCGAGAAGGACGCGAAGTAATTCGCTAAAACCTTCTTATAGACTTAAGTCTATGAACGAGCTCAAACCCGCTGCCCCCGTCTTGGGGGGCGGCGGGTTTTTGCGTATCCGGTTGGATGTGGCGTACGACGGCGGCCCCTTCAGCGGATGGGGCGTGCAGCCGGGTCTGCGGACCGTGCAGGGCGTCCTGGAGGAGGCCCTCCAGCTGCTGATCCGCCGCCCGGTGCGGGTGACCGTGGCCGGCCGGACCGACGCCGGGGTGCACGCCCGGGGGCAGGTGGTCCACCTGGATCTGACCGAGGCCGAGTGGCTGGGGCTCAATCGCGGGGCTGAGCTCGATCCCGCCGTCGCCCTTCTCCGGCGCATCCGCGGCGCCTTGAGCCGCGGGCTGGGAGACCTCAGCGGGTCGGTGGAGGTCCACCGGGTCGCCTTGGCGCCCGCAGGCTTCGATGCCAGGTTTTCCGCGCTCTGGCGCCGGTACTCGTACCGGATCGCGGACGGCCCCGCACTGTGGGACCCGCTGGGCCGTTCGTCCACGCTGTGGCACAAGAGCCCGCTCGACGTCGGGCTCCTGAACGAGGGGGCCGCGCAGCTGCTCGGGCTGCAGGACTTCCGCTCCTACTGCAAGCCCCGCGAGGGCGCCACCACCATCCGGGAACTGCAGCGCTTCGAGTTCGCGCGCGGCACTGACGGCGTCATTGTCGCAACCGTGCAGGCCGACGCGTTCTGCCACAACATGGTCCGCTCCCTCGTGGGCTCGGCACTGTACGTGGGGGAGGGCGTCGAGGCCCCGGGCTGGCTCTACGAGCGGCTCCTCGCCCGCCAACGCGACGCCCGCTCCGTGCTGGCCGCCCCGCACCCGCTGGTGTTGGAGGAAGTGGCCTACCCCAGTGAGAGCGGCATGCAGGCCCGGGCCGAACTGACCCGCGCAATGCGCGCCTAGAACGTCCGGCGAATTCGCCGAACAGCTGCCAAGTCGCCGGAAGGTCCCGGCGACCCGGCAACTGTCCGGCGACCTCGGGCCACAGTTGGGGGACGTCCTAGAAGGCGGCCGGAGGCCCGTCGGCGGGAAGCTCCACCGTGAAGGTGCTTCCGTGGCCCGGAGTCGTGCAGCAGGAAATGGTGCCGCCGTGCCGTTCCACGATGGCCTTCGTGATTGACAGTCCCAGGCCGGCTCCGGGAATCGAGCCGTCGCGGACCACGGGACTGCGGAAGAAGCGAGTGAAAATCCGCGCGGCGTCCGCGGCGGTCATCCCCATGCCGGTGTCTTCGACGTGGAGGCGCACCAGCCCGCCGCCCGTGCTGGCTGAGATCCGCACCGATCCGCCGTCGGGGGAGTACTTGATCGCGTTGGAAACAAGGTTGTCCAGCGCCTGGCTGATCCGCAGCGGGTCCACGTTCGCCCAGAGCGGGCCCGGGACGTCCATGGCGAGGCAGACGCGGGAAGCCTGGGCGTGAGCCTGGGCCGAGCCGAGGCTGGCCTCCACCAGCCCGGCGAGGTCGGTGCGGCGGGGATGGACATGGACCGCTGAGCTGGCGGACATGAGGAGGTCCGACACCAGGGCCAGCAGCCGCTCAGCGTTGCGTTGCGCCACTTCGACGCGGCGCACTGCCGGACTGTCCAGACCCTCGGTGTCGGCAAGCACCAGGTCCAGGTTGCCGATGATGGACGTCAGCGGCGTGCGGAATTCATGCGAGACCGTGGAGACGACCTCGTCCTTCGCGGCGAGGGCGTCCACCAGCCCGGTGACCTCGTTGAACACCACCACGGCCCCGCGGAAGTCGCCGGCGTCGTTCTTCAGCGGCCGGGCTCCGGTCGAGACGACCCGGCTGTCCGCGGCCTCGCCGAAGCAGACGAGGTAGTCGGCAAAGGATTCTCCTCCCAGCGCCCGCCGGATGGGGCGGCGCTCCAGCGGCAGCGGTGTGGTGCGGTCCTGTCCGGTCAGCAGGAGCTGGCTTTCCTCCTTCGGCGTTTCCGCAGCGCCGGGCGCGGTGGCCGCGGATTCCTCCAGTTGGGTCTGCCAGCTGTTGGTCAGCAGCCGGCGGCCGCCGGCGTCGACCGCAACGATCCCGACGTCGACAGTGTCAAGAATGGTGTTCAGGAGCCGTTCGCGTTCCCTGCTTCCCTCGAGCAGTACCTGCAGCTCCGCTTCCTTGGACTCGATCCGCCACTGCTCATGCCGCAGGCGGGCCCGGGCGAAGCGCATGGCCAGCGAGACGGCGAACATCATCAGCGGGACCAGCACGGCCTCGCCGGCGCGGGCCGCAGGGGGCGCCGGGTCCGTGAGGAGCCAGGGCAGGGCGGCCAGCAGGGGAACGGCGAAGCTGAGCGAAAGACTTCCGGCAGTGGACAACGTGGACGCGGAAATCCACACCACGGGAAGAACGGAGAGCACGCCGGGATCCGGCAGGCCGGCCGAGCTGCCGTCCCGGAGGAGCGCGATAGCGACCAGGTCCACGACGGGAATCGCCAGCGGAGCAAGGGGCCCGAAGCGCTGCCAGGGGACCAGGACACATGCCGCCAGGAGGGCGGCCTGCAGTCCGAGTGCGTACCGGCAGAACGGACTGTCCAGAAGGGCCGGCCAGGCGGCCGGGGCAGCGAGCAGGACTCCGGCCATGAAGAGGGCCAGCGGCAACTGGCAGATGAGGACCCGCGCGCGCGGCCCCAAAGCCTTGACGTATCGATCCGCATACCGGATCAGCCGCTGTCTAGCCAAAGACGCCCCGCCCCTTTCTCGTTGCTCCAGTTTTACACCCGGTGTCACGCAAACTTGACACAAATCGAAGTTTTGCGATTTCTATTACTGAGCCGCCGGGATTTTGCCCCCTGCGATGGGTATTCTGGCAATGCCGGTGGGGGCCGGAGAGTTCATTGTTGCCGCCGCATTCGCGACCGGCAGCGTAGCGTGCCACATGAGGGGGGCCATGACCGACCTGGGAGTCGCCGTCGTTGTAGAAGACGACGAAGATGTTCGGAACCTTGTCGAAGCTGTATTGAGCCAGGCAGGCTTCGAGGTTCATTCGGCCGCCGGCGGGAGGGAAGGGGTGGACGTCGTGCGCGAGCTGGAGGCGAGCGTGGTCACCCTGGATGTGGGGCTCCCTGACATCGACGGTTTCGAGGTGCTGCGCCGGATCCGGCAGTTCAGCGATGCGTACGTGGTCATGCTGACGGCCCGCACCGACGAACTCGACACGCTCACGGCCTTTCACACCGGCGCTGATGACTTCCTGGCCAAGCCGTTCCGGCCCCGTGAGCTGCGCGCCCGGGTGGGCGCCATGATGCGCCGTCCCCGCCAGGACATCCAGGCTGCGCTGGCACCCGTGACGGCTCCCGAGCCTGTTCCAGGGACGGTCGCCTTCCAGAGCCCGGTGCTGCGCCACCGCGGGCTTGAGCTGAATCCGGAGACCCGCTCCGTAACCGTCGACGGTGCGGCCGTCAGCCTGACGCGCAGCGAGTTTGATCTCCTGCAGGCGCTCCTCAAGGGCGCCGGCGCCGTTCGCTCCAAGGTCGAACTGGTCCGGGTGGTGCGGGGGGACTACTACCGTGCGGACGCCTACATCAGCGAATCCGATGAACGCGCCGTGGAGGTGCACATCGGCAACCTGCGGCGGAAACTCGGCGAGGACCCGGTGCAGCCGCGCTGGTTGCAGACCGTCCGCGGCGTGGGTTACCGGCTGGCACCGGAACGGTAGCACCGCGCCTGGCCGGCGTGCAGCGCCGGGCTCGCTTGTTTCGCGCGGCTCGCGCGCAGCGCCCGGCTCGCTTGGCGGTGCCAACGGGTCCGGTGCGACTAGCTTTCCCACAGGACGTAGCTGTACTGCAGCTCGTCAACGGTTTCGCCGCCGCGTTCGGCAACGTCGCACAGGAGTGACAGGGCGCGGTCTATGTCGCCGGCCCTGATGGCGTCCTCGAGTTCGCCGGCGAGCTGGGCCAGACGCAGGCCGCCGACCATGGCCGAGGACGTCTTGAGGCTCAGCACCGCGTCCATCGAGCCGGCAAGGTCTCCCCGCTCCAGGGCCGAGGCCAGCGAACGGTAGCGCTGGTCCCACATCTTTGTGTAGTCCCGGGCGAATCCTTTCGCCACGGCCGGGCTGTCCAGCTGGGCACCCAGGTCCTGGAGCGCCGCGGGGTCCACCAGCGGTGCAGCGGCGCACGATGCCAGCGCCGCGGTCGCAGCGGCTGCCTGCGCCGGCAGCCCGACGGGCGCCGTAGAAGCGAGGCCAATGCTGGCATTTCCGTCATCGGGGCACGCGCTGGGGAGGGACATGTGACCACGCTACTTGCTGACACGGCCGATGCTGTGCAGCCCGGCCTATCCTGCGGAAACCTTGAGGCTTTCCGCAGGCGAACCAATCACGGCGAGTATTGCCGGGACCAATACCGGGCCTATCGCCTCGACTCCGGCCGGAACGCGCGGCAGGAACGAACCCCCGAAGAGAACCCCCACAGAGAACCCCAGAAGAGAACCGCCGTCGGGGAGGCTGCTACTGGCCGCTGAAGGTGTCGATGGCGTTGATGACGGCCGGTCCCAGGATGGCGATGAAGAGCACCGGGAAGATGAAGAACAGCAGGGGGAACAAGATGGTCACCGGCAGCTTCATGGCCTTTTCCTCGGCCCGTTGGCGCCGCTTGACGCGCATCACCTTGGCCTGGATCCGGAGCACCCGGCCGATGGCAATGCCGTAGGTGTCGGCCTGCACAACGGCCTGGACGAAGCTGCGCAGTTCCGGGATGTTGGTCCGTTCCGCCAGCGCCACGTAGGACTCCCGCCGGCTGCGGCCCACCTGCATGTCCTGCAGGGTCCGGATCAGTTCCTCTGCCAGCGGGCCCTTGCCGTTCTCCCCGGCCCGGGCCATGGCACCTTCGAAGCCCAGTCCCGCTTCCACGGAGATGAGCATCTGGTCCAGCGTATTGGCCAGCTCCAGCTGCATGAGTTTCTGCCGTTCCTGGCCCTTGCTGTAGAGCATGAGGTCGGGGATGAAGTAGCCTAGCAGGAGCACAAAGATCCCCACGAGCTTGAGGATCGGCGTCGGGCCGTTGGCGCTGATGTAGAAGCCCAGCAGCGCGCCAAGTAGGCCAAGCAGCGGCTTGGCCGCGAGCACGCGTCCCAGCGGCAGCGATGCGGGGCGCCCGGCGAGGGACAGCAGCCTGTCCAGTTTGCGGACGTAGGCTGCGGGCGTCAGCCGGTAGCCGGCCCGTTCCAGCAGGCTGCTGCGCGCCTGTTGTGTCAGCTCGGCGGGGTCCGTGCCCAGCGCCAGCATCTCCCGCGTGGCCCGCTGTGCCTTCCGGTCTACGGACAGCAGCGACCAGACGAGGTAGCCGATCGGAATCGCCACCAACAGCATGGCCAGGAGTACAGAAGGTGCCATGGCGGCCTCAGAACTTCAGGTCGATGATCTTGCGCATCCACAGACCGCCAATGGTCATAAGGATCACGGACGCGGCGATCATGCCCCAACCCAGCGGGTGGGTGAACATGACGTTCATGTAGTCGGGGTTGACCAGCATCAGCATCGCCACGATCCCGATCGGCATGGCCATGAGGATGTAGGCGGAGAATTTGCCTTCGGCCGCGAGGGATTTGATGTGTCCCTTGATTTCGCTGCGCTCGCGGATGGTCTCATTGACCTGGTCCAGGACTTCGGCAAGGTTGCCGCCCACCTCGCGGTTGATCTGGATGGCCTGGGCGATCCAGACGAAGTCCTCGTTCCGCATCCGGTCCGCGGTGTCGCTGAGGGAGGCCAGGAGGTCCCGGCCGAGGCTGGTCTCGGTGACCACGCGGCGCATCTCCTCCGACGTCGGGCTTTGCGATTCGGACGCCGCGGCGTCAATGGCCCGCAGAATGCTGTGTCCGGCCCGGAGGCCGCCGGAGAGCAGCTGAAGGGTGTCGCCGAGCTGCTGGTCGAACTTGTTGCGGCGCTTGCCGGTCAGGAGCCCGATCACCAGGTTCCCCGCAACCGGCGCCAGGGCCACCAGCAGGAGTGCCAGCAGCGGCCCCGCGACGACGATTCCGGCGATTGCCCCCGCAACTGCCCCGGCCAGCAGCAGGACGTAAAAGTCCGCCTGGCTCAGGCGCAGGCCGGCCTGTTCCAGGACCTCGCGGTTGAAGAGCCGGACTTTGCGGCGTGAGAAGAAGCCGTCCACCAGGTTCACGGCTGAGCCCGCGAACCGTGTCAGCTGCGATTCGGGCTGGCCCTGGACGGGCCTGCGCCGGTCCAGCGGGACGCTGGCCCCGCCCGGAGCTATCAGTAAGATCCCCAGGGCCAGCACGGCGCAGAACAGCAGGCCGACGCCGATGGTCAACACAGTCATGGACAGATCACGCCCTTCCTGCCGGCGCCAGCGGCGCGGCGAACACGCCGGGGGAGACATGGATGCCGAGGTCTTCGAAGCGGTCGATGAAGCGGGGGCGGATCCCGGTAGGGACCGGTTTGCCCAGGAACCGGCCGTGGGCGTCAACCCCTGCGGAGTAGTCGAACACGAAGGCGTCCTGGAGCGTGACGATGTCCCCCTCCATGCCTTGGACTTCCGTCACATGGGTGATCCGCCGTGTTCCGTCACGCAGGCGGGAAATCTGGATGATCAGGTTGACGGCCGAGGCGATCTGTTCGCGGATGGCACGCAGCGGCAGGTCCATGCCGGCCATGAGGACCAGGGTCTCCAGCCGGGCCACGGCATCCCGGGGCGAGTTGGAGTGGACGGTGGAGAGTGAGCCGTCGTGGCCGGTGTTCATGGCCTGGAGCATGTCCAGCGATTCGCCGCCACGGACCTCGCCCACCACGATCCGGTCCGGCCGCATGCGCAGGGAATTCCGCAGCAGTTCGCGGATGGTGACCGCGCCTTTGCCCTCGGTGTTCGGCGGCCGGCTTTCCAGCCGCACCACGTGTTCCTGCTGGATCTGGA
The DNA here is from genome assembly GCF_003634095.1 of Arthrobacter oryzae. Taxonomy (GTDB): domain Bacteria; phylum Actinomycetota; class Actinomycetes; order Actinomycetales; family Micrococcaceae; genus Arthrobacter; species Arthrobacter oryzae. The sequence continues at coordinate 359,981 of NZ_RBIR01000002.1, read as the reverse complement.
GCTCGACGGCGTCCTCGATGGTCACGATCCTCTCGTCGTTGGGTAGGAAGGAGGACAGGACGTTCAGGAGCGTGGTCTTGCCGGTGCCTGTGCCGCCGGAGACGATGATGTTGAGCTTGGCCCGCACGCAGGCGTTGAGCAGTTCGGCCATTTCGGGTGTCAGCGTGCCGAACTCGATGAGGTTCCGCACGGTCAGCGGCACCTTGCTGAATTTTCGGATGGTCAGCGACGAGCCCCCGACGGCGAGCGGCGGGATGACGGCGTTGACGCGGGAACCGTCCTCGAGCCGGGCGTCCACGAGGGGCGAGGACTCGTCGATCCGCCGCCCCACCTTGGACACGATGCGTTCAATCACCTTGCGGAGGTGGTCCTCGGAGCTGAAGCGCGACTCCGTCAGGGTCAGCTTGCCGTGCCGTTCCACGTAGATCTGGTCCATCCGGTTGACCATGATTTCTGTGACGGCAGGATCGTCCAGGAGACGCTGCAGCGGACCGTAGCCCAGGACATCATCGGCCACATCGCGGACCAGCCGGGAACGCTCCTCGGCGGACAACGGGACCTGTTCGGCGTCGATGATGCGCGTCAGCTCCTCCCGCGCCGAGCTGCGCAGGTCCTCTTCCTTGGTCGCGGAATCGTTGAACCGGGATCCCAAGCGCTCGAACAATGCCGTGGCGGCCCGCTGCTTGAGGGCCGCGAAGGCGTCGACGGGCTGCTGGCCGCGGGCGCGTGATTCGTAAGGCTCGCTGAAACCAGGCAGCGGCGTCGGGCTGCTTTTCGCCAGGACGACGACGGCGGGCGGTGCTGCCGTCGTCGTCGTCTCACCGCCTCCCGCAGGAGACACGACCGGCAGTGACACGGCCTGCGGGGCATCGGCGGCCGTTCCCTCGACGGAGCGGAGCCGCTCGGAAAGTTTCATCTAGACCACCACCCGCCGGTGCAGTTTCTTCTGGGCGGTGGCGCGCCACGCCGGATCGAAGCGTTTGACGAGCTGTTGCAGTCCCTTGACGGCTGGATCCTTGCGTCCGTCCTGAAGCACCGGGATGCCCCGGTTGGTCGAAAACGCGACGGCCTGGGACCGGGGGATGCTGACGTCCACCGGGGCCCCAATGGTGGCTTCGACGTCTTGCACGCTCAGCCCGGACTTGGTGTCGGCCATATTCAGGACCACGTGCCGCGTTTCGGGGAGCAGGTCCAGCCGGCGGAGGATTTCCAGTCCGGAGCGCAGCCCGCGGATACTGGGCACGTCCATGGCGGTCACCCAGACAGCGTCGGTGCATTGTTCGAGTGCTGCCAGTCCGACCTCCGGAAGCCCGGGAGCGGTGTCGACGACGACGTACTGGAACTGTTCGGCAAGTTGTTCGAGCAGCCGGGTGATCTGCCGTGGGGTGATGTCGTCAGCCTCTTCGGGCGTCCGGGGCGCGCACAGTGCGTAGATGTTCCCGGGGTGCACGGTAAGGAAGGCTTTCAGCACGAGGGAATCCTGGCTGGCCGAGGACGAGACAGCATCGGTGACGGTGTGCTCGGGGTTCAGATACAGGCCTGAGGCCACATCGCCGAACTGCAGGTCCAGGTCCACGATCACCACGCCCATCGGCGCCACCTTGCCCAGCCCGATTGCGATGTTGGTGGCGATGGTGGTCTTGCCGACCCCGCCCTTAGGGGAGAAGACCCCGATCACGAGTCCTTTGGGGGTGTCGGGGCTTTTCAGCGTGGAGGTGGACGTGCGGTTACGGCTGGCGAACGACTGGCAGGCGCGTTCCAGCAGCACCCGGATCTGCGCCGGGTCCGCCGCCGGGCTGAGGATGTCCCGGATGCCGGCGCGCATGGCCAGCAGAATGAAGCTCGGATCTGCCTCGCCGACCAGGATGACGCTGAGCTCGGGAATCTGGACGTCGAACACCGTCGCCAGGCGCAGGGCATCCTCAACGGGGACATCGGGCCCCAGGATCAGGACTTCGGGGCGTTCCTGGTTGAGGTTCGCGAAGAGCTCCGCCGGGTTCGCGGGGTTGACGAACGCGAACGTCTGCAGGCCGCCCGGGAGCCCGCCGGCCAAGGCCTGGCGGACGCGGGCATCGAAATCGGTGTTGGGGGAAATCAGTACAAAGCGACTCACTTGTAGACCTCCGGTCGGGTGATGATTCCGGGCCGGCCACTGTCCGTCGCGTCAAGTGGCTCCCTGCTCAACCAGACGCTCGCAACGTCCGTGAAGTTCGAGGCGTAGACAATCTTCGTGGCGTCCACATCGTTGACGGCGACGGTCACGATCATGGAGCCGACGGGCAGGGCCGTGTCCTCAGCGGGTGCGGCGGAGCCGGTCGCCGAGGGCTGCGGTGTGGGGGTGGTGACGGGAGCGCGCTGCACCGCCGTCACCAGGGCCTTGTGCACGGTCAGCTGGGTTGTCTGCTTTTCAGGCTTGCCCTCGATGCCGCCGTCCTTCAGGTTAATGAACACGCCGACGTGGTCGCCCGCCGCGATGCGACCGCCGACCACCCTCTGGGGCTCGAGTTGGAAGGAGACCTCCTGCAATCCCTTGGGGACTTCCACAGATCCACTGGTCTTGAGCGCCTCCGGTGCGACCAGCCGCTCGGCTACGAGCTGCTCTCCAGGCAGGAGGTCGACGGCGGTGACTTTGCCGGCCAGCCCGTCCAAGTTCTGGAGCGCCGACTTCGTGACAGCTTTCCCGGGAAGTTCCTCGCTGGTGACGAATTCTTTCAGGGCCGCGACCGAGGTGCCGGCGGGCACCGCCTTGTTAACCACCAGAACGGTCATGGGCGCTAGCCCCTGGACGGCCCGGCTGTCGGCTCCCTGCGCGTAGCTGACCACCAGGATGGCTCCGACGACGGCCAGCACCAGGGCCGCGATTCCTGCCAATAAGCGTGACTTCAAAAACTGCTCCTGAACTGGTGAGTGGTTGGTATTGCGACGGCGGGTGCTATTGCGTGAGTTTGACGATCGTGGCTCCGTTGGCGTCTACGGGCCCCAGTGTGAAGCCGTTCGCCAGCGACACGTACTGGATGAAGCTCCCGATGATTCCCCTGCAGTTGCCATCACAGGCAACCGAGGAACTGACATCGGGCGACTTGTTGTGGAACGAGTCGGGGAGGCTGTTGTTGCCGCTGAAACTCCAGCCGGCCACCTTGAAGGCCGCAAACGAGATCAGTCCGTACGTGGCGCCGGCTCCGGTGCCGGACACCTTGTTGAAGACCGGCAGCAAGACAACGACGTCGCGGCCGGCGGTGATATCGGCGGCCCAGCGCTGAAGCGTTGCGTCGCAGGCGGCGGGGGCGCTGTTGCCGGGATCGCTTCCGCCTTCGCTGACCGCCAGGTTTATCAGCCCCCCACAGATACCGGGATCGTTGGGGAGCCAGCCGAAGCCGCCTTCGACCGCAGCCCCGGACGGACCGTAATTGCAGCTCGGGTTCGCGCCGCTGCCGTGGCCCTGAAGCAATTGCAGGGTGCCGTCGACGTGTCCCCTGACCTGGCAGATTGAGAAGGTTAGGGGGAATGCCGTTGTGCCGGCAACGGGGCTGCCCCATTGGACCGTCGAAGGGGCCGTGACTTCGGTGCTGTTGAGGCCAAATACTCGGGCAAAAAACAGCGAAACGTTGTTGGCTTGCTTGCCCGCCTCCTGGGCGCCGGCAGTGACTGTGACGGTGCGGGCGGTCTTGTCCAGCGACAAGGACTTCACGTTGCTCAGTCCGTCGCCTGCATTGCTGTTCGCAAGGCCCGCGGCAAGGGTGGAGGTGCTGGAACAGTCGGGGTCATTGACATCCTTGGCACACTTCTGCGCGACGGCTAACGCCGCAGCGTCGGCTCCGTTACGCAACTGGGTCCGTTCTGCATAGAGGACACCGGTGTCGACCGCGAGTGCGCCAAAGCCCAAGAGGACCACCATGAGGATGGCGACGAGGACGCTGATGGCGCCGCGCTCGCCGTGTCCCTCAGCGGTTCCCCTGCCTAGCCGCCGCATACCATGACTCCTTTGCCTTGCATGGGGAATGGGCCGGCAATCCCTGTCATGGTGGCGAGGGTGTAGGTGATGGTGAAGGTCACTTGCGCTCCGGTGGTACACGTGGCGGGACTGACGGTGATATTGGCGTCCGTCAATGCAGGCTTCAGAGCCGTAGCCGCATTCTTGGCCGCGGTGCGCGCGGCCGTGCTGTCGTTTCCTATTGCCATCACGCGCACGCCTTCCCTGGCGGCGCTGGACAGGGAAATCTGGACGTTATAGGCACGGCCGAATTCCATGATGCCCAGCAGCAGCATGACGAGTACCGGAGCCAGGAGCGCGAACTCCACGGCCACGGACCCCCGTTCTTTTGTCGTGGACATAGGGGGCCGCCTTTCTGCCTGTGGCTTGCCGGATTTGGCCGTGTGGCGGCGACTCAGAGCCGCCACCACACATGATGTTTCGAGGCCAGGGGGATTACGGCGCGCAGGAGGCCTGTCCGGCGCCGCCGCCTGCAGCGAACGTCCCATGCGACACGGAGCACTGGATCTGGACAAACGTGTCATGCAAAGTGCCACCGAGGGCAGTGACCGCGATGATGATCACCACGGCTATCAGCGAGACCATGATGCCGTATTCAACGGCGGTCGCGCCGCGCTGGTCGCGGCAAAGAGGGGAAATGATATTACGAAGGAATGAACGCATGGATGCCTCCCAGCGAGGTATTCGGCTGGCCATTAGCGGATTTGAAGTGATGTGGCGGGAGCTAGCTGCACTTGCCGCCGCCGGCCGCGGCGCCCGCTGTGTAAACGTGAGCACCGCCCATGACGCTGCACTGGACCTGCGTGAACGTGTCCTTCAACGTTCCGCCGAGGGCCGTGACCGCAATGATGATTACTACGGCGATGAGGGAAACCATGATGCCGTATTCGACGGCGGTGGCGCCGCGCTGGTCGCGGCGAAGACGGGTTGCGAAAGCGGAGAGGAAGGAACGCATTGGGACTCCTGAGCGAGTTGGGCGGCTGGCCCTGCACCAGCACTGAGAGGAACTTAGCAACCGGCGACACGCCGATGATTCGCCTTTGACGCATCCTGTGCTAAGGCTTCCCAAACTGCAGGTTTCCTGTACATTCCTTGCGCCCATCCTGCGCCGGGCGCGCCTCTTTGCCCGGACGCACAGGAGGACCCCCTCGGCTCTGGGTCCAAGGGGGTCCGGTCTTGGGGCTGCCCGAAGACGGGCGGTCGGGTTACTTGTTGGCGAAAACGCTCATGATGCTCATCACCGTCGGTCCAAGGACCACAATGAACAGCGTCGGGAGGATCGAGAAGATAAGCGGGAAGAGCATCTTGACCGGCATCTTCATGGCGTGCTCTTCAGCCCGCTGGCGCCTCTTGATCCGCATGTCCTTCGCCTGCGAGTTGAGCACGTTTGCAATAGCGATGCCATAGGCGTCGGCCTGGACCACGGCCCTGACGAAGGACCGCAGGTCCGGAACGTCCACGCGCTGGGCCATGGCCAGATAGGCGTCTTTCCGGGAGCGGCCGACTTGAATGTCCTGCAGCGTCCTGATCAGTTCCTCGGCGAGCGGACCCTTGCCGTTTTGTCCTGCTCTCGCCATGGCAGTTTCGAAGCCAAGCCCGGCCTGGACCGAGATGAGCATCTGGTCCAGCGTGTCCGGCAGCTCGAGTTTGATGGCCTCGCGTCGCTTTTGGGCATGATTCCGGAGCAGGATGTCGGGGACAAAGTAGGCAAGCGCCGTGATGCCCACCATTAAGACAACGTTGATAGCCGTTGGACTTCCGGCCACGAGAAAGATCCCCATGACCGCGCCAGCGAGGGCCAACAGAGGCTTGACCATGATGACTCGCCCCAGCGGCCAATCCTTGGGCCGACCGGCACCGGCGAGATGTTTGTCCAGCCACGCCGCATAGCCTTTCGGGGTGATCCTTCGGCTGAAGGCTGCGAATTCACCCGTGGCGGACAGCACGGATCCGGCAGCCTGCGGTCCCAGCCCGAGATTCGACTGGATATTTCGCAACCCGGCCCGGTCGCCGGTGAAGGCAAGCCAGGTCATAATCGAGAGCGGGGCGATGACCGCCAGGATTGCTGCGTAGGCAATAGTTTGCACAGTTCTCTCCCTTCCTCTCAGAACTTCGGCTTGATGAGTCGGCTCAGCCAGAAACCGCCAACGGACAGCAGGACAACGGCAGCTAGGATCATCAGGAAGCCTGGAAAAGTGGTCAGAAATACCTTTGAATAAAGCGGGTTGAAAAGTGTCAGCCCGATGAACATCAGCACCGGGAGCGCCATCAGGACCAAGGCGGAAATCCGCCCTTCGGCGCTGAGCGCCCTGACCTGGCCCCGGAGCTGAGTGCGGTCACGGATGGTCTCGCTGACATTGTCCAGGACGTGGGCGAGGTCTCCGCCGACTTCCCGGTGGATCTCGATGGCCCGGGTTATTGAGGCGAAGTCCTCGTTGTTCGTACGCCGGGCCACTTCCCCGAGCGACTCACCGAGGTCCCGGCCGATCCGGGTCTCGTTCACCACGCGGTTGAGTTCCTCTTTCATTGGGGCCTCATTCTCCTCCGCGGCAGCATCCACCGAGCGGAGCAGACTGTGCCCTGCTCGCAGGCCGCCGGCGAGCATTTGCAGTGAATCCGCCACCTGCTCGTCGAACTTCTTGCGTCGCCGTGAGACCAAGAGATTGAGGAACAGAAGGAGGCCGACCGGTGCCACGAGCAGCATCAGAACGGAGAGGAAGGGGCCCGCCAGAAGGAATCCGAGGACTACTGCCACGAACGTGAGGGCGCCGGCCATGACCAAGTAGTCACCAGGTTGCTTCTTCAGCCCGGCGCTGTCGAGCTTTTCGCGGCTCAGCAGTCCGGAACCGCGGGTGCGGAGGCCCTGGTTCAGTGTGTGCACCGCATGATCTGTCAGCCTCGTCAAGTTGGACGAATGGACCGCCGCCTCCTCCGGACGGCGCCGGGACAGGGGCACAGACCGGGCTTTGAAAACGACGGAGACCATGATGGCAAGTGCCGCGTAAGCGAGAATAAGGCCGGCGGCGAAGATTAGGGGAGACTGGTCCTGCATCGTCACCGCCCCCTGACTGGTGCTGCGCCAAATACCGCCGGCGAAATCGGAATCCCGAGTTCTGCGAAGCGGTCGGTAAACCGCGGACGCACACCGGTGGGGATGGGCTTGCCAAGGAACCTGCCGCTGGCGTCGACGCCAGCGGAGTAGTCGAATACGAAGGCATCCTGCAAGGTAACGATGTCGCCCTCCATGCCCTGGACCTCCGTGATGTGCGTGACGCGGCGTGATCCGTCACGCAGACGGGAGATGTGGACGATCAGGTTGACCGCCGAGGCCACCTGTTCGCGGATGGCCCGCAAGGGCAGGTCCATACCGGCCATCAATACCAGGGTTTCCAACCGGGCAATCGCGTCCCGGGGGGAGTTAGCATGGACCGTGGAGATGGAGCCGTCGTGGCCGGTATTCATGGCCTGCAACATGTCCAGGCACTCCCCGCCGCGGACTTCGCCGACCACAATCCGGTCAGGCCGCATGCGCAGGGAGTTGCGGACCAGGTCCCTGATAGAGATTTCGCCTTTTCCCTCGATGTTCTGGGGCCGGCTTTCCAAACGGACCACGTGGTCCTGCTGCAACTGCAGTTCCACCGCGTCCTCGATCGTGACAATCCGGTCCGAGCTCGGAATGAAGGAAGACAGCACGTTCAACAGGGTCGTCTTTCCGGTTCCGGTACCGCCCGAAACGATGATGTTCAGCCGGGCCAACACGCAGGCCTTCAGCAGCTCCGCCATTTCGGGCGACAGGCTGCCCATCAAAATCAGGTCGTGGACGGTCAGTGGATCGCGGCCGAACTTCCGGATTGTCAGGGCAGGCCCATTGACGGCCAGCGGCGGGATGATGGCGTTGACTCGGGAGCCATCCGAGAGCCTGGCATCCACCAAGGGGGACGATTCATCGATCCGGCGCCCCACATTCGAGACGATCCTTTCGATGACCCGCCGCAAGGCGTCGTCGGAGGTGAACTTGGATTCCGTCAGCTGCAGCTGGCCCTGGCGTTCCACGTAGATCTGGTCGAAGCGATTGACCATCACCTCGGTAACCGTAGGATCATCCAAATAGCGCTGAATAGGACCGTGGCCGAGCACGTCGTCGATGATTTCGCGGATTAGCCGCTGGCGTTCGATCGCAGTGAGCGGGATTTGCTCCTCGTCCACGACGGTCTTCAGTTCGTCCTTGACTGACTGGTGGAGTTCAGCCTCATCGATCGAGGAATCGGTGATGCGCGACCCAAGCCTCTCAAAGAGCGCCTGGCTGGCGCGTTCCTTGAGCGCATTCAGCGCCTCGCTGGCGAGCGACGCCGTCTGCTGGAGCTCCGGGAAGCCGGACTGCGACTCTGCCGCAGTCTTGGCCTCGAGGATCCGCCCCAGCGTGGTCGGCTGGTCCTGCGAAGCAAAGACGTCGACGGCAGCTGGCTTTTCCTCGGGCGCGGAGGCCTGGCCACCGCTGCGCAGTTGTGCAAATCGATCGGTGAGGCTCACTGGACTACCGCCCTTCTGTGGAGTTGCTTGTGTGGCCTTGCTTCCCATTCGGGCTTGAACCGGTCGACCAGTTGGCGGAGACCCTTGAGGGCAGTGTCCCGGCTGCCGTCCTGGAGGACAGGGACACCCTTGTTGGTGGAGAACGGAAGGGTCCTGGAGCGAGGCAACACCACGTCCACGGGGGCCCCAATGGTGGCTTCGACGTCCTTGAGCGACAGCCCCGTACGGCGGTCGGCCATGTTGAGCACGATGTGACGATGTGCCGGCACCAGGTTCAGTTCGTCCAGGATTTGGAACCCGGTCCGCATGCCGCGGATGCTGGGGACGTCCATGCCGCAGATCCACACAGCATCGGTGGCCTGCTCCAGCGTGGCTAGAACGTGTTCGCCCAATCCCGGTGCCGTATCCACGACGATGTACCGGAACTCCTGCCGCAACTGCTCCAGCAGGTGGGAGACGTGGGCGGCGCTGATGCGGTCCATCTCCACAGGCGTCCGGGGAGCGCATAGCGCGTAGATGCCCGCTGGATGAACCGTGAGGTACGTCTTGAGCACCATGGAGTCTTGGCTGGCCGCCCCCATCACAGCGTCCGTGATGGTGAACTCAGGTTCGAGCAACAGCCCGCTGGCCACGTCGCCGAATTGGAGGTCGAGGTCCACGATGACCACACTCATGGGGGCGGCCTTTCCGAGTCCAACCGCGAGGTTGGTGGCCAGAGTCGTCTTGCCGACGCCGCCCTTGGGCGACATCACCGCGATGACGCGTCCGGAGCCGTGGTCGGCGTGCTCGGTGGTCTGCGGGCCGAGACCGCGACGCCGGCCGGCGGCTGCGAGGCTGGCCCGCTCGAGCATGACCCGGATGGTGTCAGGGTCGGCACCAGGATCCAGCAGGTCCCGGACACCGGCACGCATCGCCTGAACGACAGTTTCCGGGCTAGCCGTGACGGCGAGAACCACGCTGATCTCCGGATACTGGAGGTCCATGACGGCCGCTAGCTTCAACGAGTCGGCCACGGGTACGCCGGGACCAAGGATCAGTACTTCGGGCGGCTCGCCCACCATTTGACGCATGATGTCGGCGGGACCTTCAGGGAGGTAATCGGCTTTGAAGACGTGAAGCTCGCCGTGCATTCCGCCGATAGCCAGGCGCACCAGCCGCTCGAAGTCAGTGTTGGGCGTGATCAGGATGAAGCGGCTCATCGGAACAGCCCTGCCGCGTCTACAGTGCCCTTGTCGGACGCGACCGCGTCGCCGGGCTCCTTTGACAAGTAGATCTTGCCGAACTCAGCGGCGAAGACGATCCGCTCGGCGTCGGCAGAGTTCCTGGCCAAGGTGATGAGGTAGCTGCCGTCGCCCTGGGCCTTGGTGGACGAGGTGGATGAGACTTGGCTGGCACCGGCTGCGGTGTCGGAGGTTCCCGTTTGCGTGGCTGCGCCGTCGCTGAACTGCGCCGCGGTCACAAGGACCTTGTGGAAGGTCTGTTGCGTCTTACTTAGCTTGGCGCCGGCTGCACCGTCCGCCCCCGTACCTGCGACGTCCATGGACAGGAAGATGCCGACGGTGTCGCCGGCCTTCAGGATGCCGCCGGCGACGCGCTCGATAGGAAGCTTGAGCGTGATTTCCTGCAGTCCCGTAGGTACCTGGACCCGTGCCGGACCGAGGAATGCGTTCTCGTCCACCATCCGGCTGGAGAGCAGCTGCTCGCCCGGCATCAACGTGACCGCGGTGACCTTTGACCCCAGAGATGCGAGATCCGTGACGCTGTTGTCGGCCAGGGCCAGCTTCGGGACGTCCTTCTTTGTCACCATGGCCGCGATCTTGTCCGCAGCGGTTCCGGCCGGAATGGCCTTTTGCACAACGTAGATTGATTCTGTTTCCGTGCTGGCCAATGCTCGTTTATCTGCGTTCTGAACATATGAGACCAACAATACGGTTCCGATAATTGCCACAAGTAATGCGGCGATGCCTCCCAGCAGGCGTGTTTTCATCGTAACTCCCTAAATATTGCTTATTTGATGAGTTTGATATCGACGGTTCCCAAATCAGTGCCGCCGCCCGAAGAGTTTCCAGTTGAATTAATAGTTTCGAATTTCACGAATTGGCCGATGATGCAGCGATCGTTGCCCCCGGAGCAAGCCAGGGCGCTCGTCATATTGGGGTCGCCTGCAGTGTCCCGGAATTCGTAGTTCCCGTTGTTGCCAAACTTCCAGCCCCACATCTTGAAGGTGGCGTAGCCGATCACGTGGAAGGTGCCGTTCTGGCCTTGGTTCGTGGCGTCATCGAAGACGGGAAAAGCTACCTTGACGTCGCCGCCAGCCAGGATGGTGGTGATCCATCCGCCCAATATGGTGTTGCAGTCGCCCGGCGGGCTGTTGCCGGGATTTGATCCGACCTGGTTGTTGCCTGTCGCTGTCACGGCGACGCATGGCGAACTCCGATCGAGCCACCCCCAGCCGCCCGGGATTTGAGTTCCCGACGGGCCGGTGCAGGTTCCGCCCGGCTTGTAGGAGATCCTCTGGACGTCTCCGGTTGCAACCGCCCCCGAGAGGTTGTAGCAGTTATCGGAGATCGCCAGCGGAAACCCGGACCCACTCGTGGGCGCCGCCCAGGACGCGGCGGCGCCGGTACGGACTGTCGCCGGCGGGGCGTTCAGCGCACTGGCAAACAACTTTGTCAGGAAGCCGGCTCCGTCGGTGCCTAAGGTGGATGTGACCACCCGGACCTGGCCGGGGACGGACAGGTCCACCGAATCAACCGCCGAGACGCCGTCGTTGGAATTGGGTCCTGCGAGTTCGCGGGCCCACCCCAGAGCCTGTGAGACAGTGCATGTTCCCGCTGCGTGGCACCTCTGTGCGACCGCCAGGGCGCCTGCATCCGCAGCGTTCTGTAGCTGGGCTTCTTCGGCATAGATTTCGCCAGTGTCAACGGCAAGTGCGCCAGCTCCGATCAGCACCAGCATCAGCACTGCCACCAGGACGCCGGCCGCGCCCCGCTCGGACTCCTTACCACGCGTGTTCTTCAGGATGCCCCTCAGCCGTGGCATCGCATGGCTCCAGTTCCGCTGACAGTGACAGAGCCACCGAAAATTCCTGTCAGGGAGCTCGCGGTGTAGCCAACCGCCACCTTGGCGTTGCCTGTGCCGCCGGTAGGGCACGCGCCCGTGAAAGTGTAGGTGAATCCGGCTGGATTTAGCCCGGGCGCACCAGCAATTGCGGCCGCCTGCGCGCGGGCTGGATCGTTGAAGATCGCCATGGTCCGTGCAGCTTCGCGGGCCGCTTGGGTGACAGAAATCTGCAAGTTGTAGGTGTACGAAAATTCAATGATCCCGCCAACTAGGGCGAGGAGGATAGGGGCGACAAGGGCGAACTCGACGGCGGCGGCCCCTCGCTCACGTCCCTGCGCTCTAAGCCGGCGCGACGGCAATATGCTGCGCTTCATTGGATCCCCCCAGGGATAGATGCAGCCGAAGGATTAAGAACTGTGCCGCGTCCGCGGAACACGGACGCGGCACAGAGAGTGTTGCTGAGACCTGTGGTCGACCTGCTGGCGCCTAGAAGTTGAAGCGGCCCACGTGGGCCGCGAGGTTTTCGAACCAGGTGTTGAGTGCACCGCCGAAGGCCCCGACACCGACGATGATGAGGAACGCGATAAACGCGACCAGCAGCGAGTATTCCGTCGCGGTGGCTCCCTTTTCGGAGGTGAGCTTGTCCTTGACGCCGGCGACGAAAGCGAGCATTGAGACCATGAGACCAGTCATTTTAGTTTTTCCTTTTCCAGAGATTGAGTAATGAACGAATTTCCAGCAAATCCCCGATTGCTTATTTGCTGGTGCTTCGTTGGGACAACATTTGCACGGGCACAAACGCCGCGGCAATGAGGTTCGATACTCGACTTTCTGGAGGGAAAACATGGGTACCACTCGCCCGCAAAAGGGGTGTACTCAGTTTTTTAGCGAGCGCATCGCTGGATTACTTGGTTTAGTAAGCCGTCTTACTAAGCCGCACCCGCGTATCGGGGCGCGCCCACCTAGGGCAGCAGCAGGATGACGGCCAGGCTGGCGGCCAGCATGGAGGGCCCGTAAGGGACTTCCTTTGGCTTGTTTCCGCGGTTTTTGAGCACCAGAAGCGCGGAGGCCATGCCCCCCGCGACGAACCCCAGGGCCCCGCCGTAGAACAAGTGGGACCAGCCTAGGTAGCCCAAGTACAGCCCAAGTGGTGCTGCAAGCTTCACATCGCCCATGCCGAGGCCGTTTCGGCTGGTCAGAGCAAGAAAAAGGTACAAAACGAACAAAATTACGGCGCCGGCGGCCCCGCGCAGCAGGTTCCCGGCATCGCCGGACACTCCTGCGGCGGCAGCCAACAGCGCCAGGCCCACCCCCAGTAGCGGCAGAACCATCCGGTTGGGCAGCAGGTGGTGGAGCAGGTCGATCCGCGCCAGCTGGACGCCGGCCGCGGCCAGAAGCATGTACGCGGCGAGCTCCGGCGATGGTCCGAAGCGCCATGCCACGAGGGCGCAGAGCGCGAACGTGACCGCCGCCGTCGTAATTCTGCTGCGTGCGTTAAGGGGGTCGGCAAGATGGGGGAGCGCGCGCCGCATGAGCGGTTCGGCCAGCAGGGAGAGGCAGGCGCCCAGGAGGCCAATCCCGGCGATGAAGAGAACCCCGGGCAGGGTCCCGGCCGGCGCGGCGAAGAGCAGGGAGACGGTGCCGGCGGCGGCGGGATCGGACACAGTTCCTCCAGGGATGCGACGGGCCGGCACGGGACAGCGTGCGAAACAGCGAGCACACGGGATGCATCCGGACACCCCATTTTGACCCAAGAGGCCGCGGCAGGCTATTCTTGGTAGTCGTTGTGCGTGTCCTATCTCGATGGTGCGTGCCCGCTTGAGAATCCGGTTGCAGGATAGCTACTCAACGTGCACATTCGAGAGCTCAGGATGACTGGTTACATGGAGCCCTCACCTCTGTTCCGGTAGCGCATAGATAGTAGGTGCACCGTAAGAGTGACGCCTAAAACAAGAACGCCAGAACAAGAACGAGGCAAACACCGTGCGTACGTACACCCCGAAGCCCGGCGATATCAACCGCCAGTGGCACGTCATTGACGCCACCGACGTTGTCCTTGGTCGTCTCGCCAGCCAGACCGCAATCCTGCTGCGCGGCAAGCACAAGGCCACCTTCGCGTCCCACATGGACATGGGCGACTTCGTCATCATTATCAACGCTGAAAAGGTTGCCCTCACCGGCGCCAAGCTGGAGCAGAAGCGCGCATACCGCCACTCCGGTTACCCGGGCGGCCTGACCTCCGTAAACTACGCGGAGCTGCTTGAGTCCAACCCGGTTCGCGCCGTGGAGAAGGCCATCAAGGGCATGCTCCCGAAGAACTCCCTCGCTGCGCAGCAGCTGGGCAAGCTGAAGGTGTACCGCGGTGCCGAGCACCCCCACGCCGCCCAGCAGCCCAAGACTTTCGAAATCACCCAGGTCGCCCAGTAGTCCTGGCCACCAAACAACTTATCTATACAAGGAGAACCGTGGCTCAGAACGAAGAGACCACCGAGGCCGTTGTGGCTGAGGAAAACCTGACCAGCTACACCTCGGAGAGCGGTCCTGCGGAAGCAGAAGCGCCGAAGAAGGAACGCCCGGCACTGACCGTCGCCGGCGCCGCAGTTGGCCGTCGCAAGGAAGCCGTTGCACGCGTTCGCGTTGTACCGGGCTCCGGTAAGTGGACCATCAACGGCCGCGAACTGGCGAACTACTTCCCGAACAAGCTGCACCAGCAGGACGTCAACGAGCCCTTCAAGATCCTCGATCTTGATGGCGCCTACGACGTTATTGCACGCATTCACGGTGGCGGCATCTCCGGCCAGGCCGGCGCCCTGCGCCTCGGCATCGCCCGTTCGCTGAACGAGATCGACACCGAGAACAACCGCGCCACCCTGAAGAAGGCCGGTTACCTGCGCCGCGACGCTCGCGTCATCGAGCGTAAGAAGGCCGGTCTCAAGAAGGCCCGTAAGGCTCAGCAGTACTCCAAGCGCTAAAAAATCGCTTGCACGAAAGCCCGTTTCGCCACTCGGCGGGACGGGCTTTCGCCGTTTAAGCCCGACTTGCCCCGCCGATCGACTAAAGTTGAGTCAATGTCTAGATTATTTGGAACCGATGGAGTCCGGGGCCTGGCGAATGGATTGCTGACCGCCGAGCTCGCCATGCAGCTGTCCCAGGCCGCCGCCGTCGTGCTGGGCCATGACCGCAACACGACCGGGAACCGGCCCCGCGCCGTGGTGGCTCGCGACCCCCGCGCCAGCGGAGAGTTCCTCGGGGCGGCCGTAGAGGCAGGCCTCTCGAGCTCGGGAATCGACGTTTACGACGCGGGAGTACTCCCCACTCCGGCAGCGGCGTACCTCGTGGCCGACCTCGACGCCGACTTCGGCGTGATGATTTCCGCCTCCCACAACCCCGCGCCTGACAACGGCATCAAGTTCTTCGCCCGGGGCGGCCAGAAACTGCCCGACGACGTCGAGGACGCCATCGAAGAGCAGCTTGGCAAGGAGCCCTTCCGTCCGGTGGGCGGCGAGGTGGGGCGGATCCAGCGCTTCGCCGACGCCGAGGACCGCTATATTGTGCACCTGCTCGGCACGCTTCCGTACCGCCTTGAAGGCCTGACCGTGGTCTTGGACTGCGCGCACGGTGCCGCCAGCGGCTGTTCCCCGCAGGTGTTCAAGGATGCCGGCGCCAACGTGATTGTCATCGGCGCCGAACCCGATGGGCTGAACATCAACGACGGCGTGGGGTCTACCCATCTTGGCCCGCTGCAGCGCGCTGTCCTGGAACACGGGGCAGACCTCGGGATCGCCCATGACGGCGACGCCGACCGCTGCCTCGCCGTGGACCATGAAGGCAACGAGGTGGACGGCGACCAGATCATGGCCATCCTGGCCGTTGCCCTCAAGGACTCGGGAAAGCTCAAGGACGATGTGCTGGTGGCCACGGTCATGAGCAACCTCGGCCTGAAGCTGGCCCTCCGCGACGCCGGGATCAGCCTGCGCGAAACCGGTGTGGGGGACCGCTATGTCCTCGAGGAAATGCGCAACGGCGGGTTCAGCCTGGGCGGCGAACAGTCGGGGCACGTGATTTTTGCCGACCACGCCACCACCGGCGACGGTGTGCTGACCGGGCTGCAGCTTGCGGCCCAGGTGGCCCACACCGGACGCCCGCTCAAGGAACTGGCCAAGGTGATGACCAAGTTGCCCCAGGTCCTCATCAATGTCAGGGGCGTGGACCGCACCCGCGTGAATGGTGATGAGGCGGTGGCGGTGGCCGTGGCAATCGCGGAAACCGAACTCGGCGACACCGGCCGCGTCCTGTTGCGCCCCTCCGGCACGGAGCCCGTGGTGCGCGTGATGGTGGAGGCCGGCGACCTGGAAACCGCCCAGGGCGTCGCGGAACGCCTTGCCCAGGTGGTCCGCACTGAGCTCGCGCTGGAACTCGTTTCCGAATAGCCAGCCTGCAACAGTCCCGTCGGCCTCACGCCTACCGGTAGCCCGGAGCGGCCTCTAAGCCGAAGTATTGCTCCAGCGTGGCGATGCCACGGGTGGACATGTCCTTCGCCGCCTCGACGCCGATGAAGCGCAGGTGCCAGGGCTCGTAGTAGTAGCCCGTGATTTCATGCAGCATCCACGGGTAGCGGACCACGAAGCCGAAGCGGTGCGCATTGGCCTTGGCCCAGACCGCGGCCTGCTGCTGGGCGAAGCAGGGCTGGAAGCTGCATGCCCCACCGCCGTCGCCGATGTCGAAGGACCAGCCGGTCTGGTGTTCGGAGTAGCCGGGCCGGGCGGAGACGGTGTCGGCCTCGGCCCGGCCCCGGGTGCGCACGTAGCTGCCGTACGTTGCCGTCTGGGTCTGGAACGACCGGTATCCGCTGGCCAGGGTGATGATGACGCCGTCGGCGGCCGCGGCAGCGAACATCTTCTCCGCCGCGGCCGCCGTCGTGCTGTTCAGCAGCGCAGCCTCGCCCGAAGTGGCCAGGCGAACGGCCGGCCGGGCCAGATCCGGCGGCACGAAAGTGGCGGGGGAGAGCGGCCGGTGCTTGTTGACAACCACCCACGGGCTGGCGGGGTCCGTCAGTGAATGCTGGGGTCCCGGCGCCGCAGCCGACGGCGGGTCCGCCTTCAGGGGCGTTGCCGAGGCCCTGGCAGTCGCGGGCGCCGCGCTGGCGGGAAGCGGCGGGTGCGACGCCGTAGCGGTGGCGCTGGGCGTGGCACTGCCGGTCCCCGTTACCGGGCTGGGGCCCGGTTCCGGCGTGCCGGCCGGCGCGGAAGCTGAGCCGGGGGTGCAGGCGGCCAGGGCGGCGAGGCCGGTGCCTGCCAGCAGGAGGCGGCTGAACGCCCGGCGGCTGGGCGAATCCGGGCCAGCTTCCCGCCTGCCCGATGCCTCGCCCCCGCCTTGGTAGCACATGCGTGCTAGACCTTCCTCAGCAGCATCCGCCGGATGGAGTGGTCCGAGTCCTTGGTCAGCACCAGTTGCGCCCGGCCCCGGGTGGGGAGCACGTTCTCCTCGAGGTTCGGTTCGTTGATGCGCTTCCAGATGTCGCGGGCCGTCTGTTCGGCCTCGGCGTCGGAGAGGGTGGCGTAGCGGTGAAAGTAGGACTCCGGCTGGGCGAAGGCCGTGCTCCGCAGTTTGCGGAACCGGTCCACATACCACTCCTCGATGTACGAGGTCTTCGCATCGACGTAGATGGAGAAGTCGAAGAAATCACTCAGGGCGAGGCCCTGCCGGCCGTCCTGCCGCGCTCGCGCCGGCGCCAGGACGTTCAGGCCCTCGACAATCAGCACGTCCGGCCGGCGCACCACCACTTCCTTGCCCGGCACAATGTCGTAGGTCACGTGGGAGTACCAGGGCGCACGGACTTCCTCGGCGCCGCCCTTGATCTCGCTCACAAACCGCAGCAGGGCCCGCCGGTCATAAGACTCCGGGAAACCCTTGCGTTCCAGCAGTTGACGGCGTCTTAACTCGGCGAGGGGGTAGAGGAAGCCGTCTGTGGTGATCAGCTCCACGTTGGGGGTGCCGGGCCAGCGCCGAAGCATTTCCCGCAAAACGCGCGCGATCGTGGACTTGCCCACGGCTACCGAACCGGCCACACCGATCACGAACGGCGTGCGTTGGGTCTTTTCGCCCAGGAACGTGGTGGTGGCCGCGTGCAGTTGGCCGGCGGCCTCCACGTAGAGGTGCAGGAGCCGGGAGAGGGGGAGATAGACCTCGCGGACTTCCCTCATGTCGAGCGGGTCGCCGAGGCCGCGGAGGCGGAACACGTCCTCTTCATTGAGGGGCTGCTCCATTTGGGCAGCGAGCCGGGACCAGGTCTGCCGGTCCAGCTCCACGAACGGGGAGACGCCGTCCCCGTTCGCTTCATTGCGTTGCAAAGTCACCTTAGAGATTCTGCCCTTCACAGCGCCGAGAGCGAAATGGACTGGCCGGTCGGAGCCGGGACGGAGGCTGGGCAGCCCGGAACCGGGCCGTCCCCGCCGTGTTGTCACACGGCGTCCCCTCCGCAAACCCGCTAGGCTTATGACCATGTGTGGAATCGTTGGATATGTGGGCCACTCAGATGGCCGGGTAAATGCTGGACACAATGCCTTGGGCGTTGTCCTCGAAGGATTGCGGCGCCTGGAGTACCGGGGGTACGACTCCGCGGGTATTGCAGTGGTGGCCGACGGCACCATTTCTTCCCGGAAGAAGTCGGGCAAACTGAGCAACCTTATTGCCGAGCTTGAGGCCAGCCCGTTGCCGGAATCCCTGACCGGGATCGGCCACACGCGCTGGGCGACGCATGGCGGCCCGACGGACCAGAATGCGCACCCGCACCTGTCCGACGAGGGAAAGCTGGCGCTGATCCACAACGGCATCATCGAGAACTTTGCCGAGCTCAAGCTGGAACTCGTGCGCAAGGGCGTCGTGTTCCAGTCCGAGACCGACACCGAAGTGGCGGCCGCCCTGCTGGGCGACATCTACCGCAACCAGATGGGCGGCGACGCTGCCAAGGGCGGGCTCACCCGGGCCATGGAGCTTGCGTGCCAGCGGCTTGAGGGCGCGTTCACCCTGCTGGCCATCCACGCCGACCAGCCGGACGTGGTGGTCGCGGCCCGCCGGAACTCCCCGCTCGTCGTCGGTCTTGGCGAGGGCGAGAACTTCCTCGGCTCCGACGTCTCCGGCTTCATCGACTACACCCGGCGCGCCGTCGAGCTCGGCCAGGACCAGATCGTCACGATCACCGCCGACGCCGTGGAGATCACCGACTTCTACGGCGCCCCCGCCGAGGGCAAGGAATACCACGTCAACTGGGACCCGGCCTCCGCGGAGAAGGGCGGTTTCCCGTCCTTCATGGAGAAGGAAATCCACGACCAGCCGGACGCCGTGCTGCAGACCCTGCTGGGCCGCTCCGACATTCATGGCAACCTGACCCTGGACGAGCTCCGGGTTGATCCGGAACTGCTCAAGAGCGTGGACAAGATCATTGTCCTGGCTTGCGGCACCTCCGCCTACGCCGGGCAGGTGGCGAAGTACGCGATCGAGCACTGGTGCCGGATTCCCACCGAGGTCGAGCTCTCGCACGAATTCCGTTACCGGGATCCGATCGTGGACGAGAACACCCTCATCGTCTCCATCTCCCAGTCCGGCGAGACCATGGACACCCTGATGGCCGTCCGGTACGCCAAGGAACAGGGCGCGAAGACGGTCTCGATCTGCAACACCAACGGGTCCACCATTCCGCGGGAATCCGATGCCGTGCTCTACACGCACGCCGGCCCCGAGATCGCCGTGGCCTCGACCAAGGCATTCCTGGCCCAGATCACCGCCGCC
Organism: Arthrobacter oryzae; assembly: GCF_003634095.1. Classification (GTDB taxonomy): domain Bacteria; phylum Actinomycetota; class Actinomycetes; order Actinomycetales; family Micrococcaceae; genus Arthrobacter; species Arthrobacter oryzae. Next base: position 340,609 of record NZ_RBIR01000002.1, on the reverse strand, counting down.
TACCTGCTGGGCCTTTATTTGGCACAGCTGCGCGGCAACAAGTTCCAGGGCGAGATCAAGGACATCCTGGCCGACCTCGGCAAGATTCCGGCCAAGGTCCAGCACATCCTCGACAACGAGGACCAGATCAAGGAACTCGGCCGGTCCATGGCCGACGCCAAGTCCGTGCTGTTCCTGGGCCGCCACGTCGGGTTCCCGGTCGCGATGGAAGGTGCGCTCAAGCTCAAGGAACTCGCGTACATCCACGCCGAAGGCTTCGCCGCCGGCGAGCTCAAGCACGGCCCGATCGCCCTGATCGAGGAAGGCCAGCCCGTCTTCGTGGTGGTCCCGTCCCCGCGCGGCCGCAACTCGCTGCACGCCAAGGTGGTCTCCAACATCCAGGAAGTCCGCGCCCGCGGCGCCCGGACGATCGTGATCGCCGAGGAAGGGGACGAGGCCGTCAAGGCCTACGCCGAGCACGTCTTCTACATCCCGGAGACCCCCACCCTCCTGGCCCCGCTGCTCACCACCGTGCCGCTGCAGATCTTCGCCCTCGCACTCGCCTCGGCCAAGGGGTACGACGTGGACCAGCCTCGCAACCTGGCCAAGAGTGTGACCGTAGAATAACGCCATGATCGTAGGCATAGGCGTAGACGTCGTAGACATTGAGCGGTTCGGGCGCCAGCTCGAGCGCACCCCCGGGCTGCGCGACAGGCTGTTCGTGCCTGCCGAGCGTGAACTGAACACGCGGTCCCTCGCCGCGCGGTTTGCGGCGAAGGAGGCCGTGGCCAAGGTCCTCGGGGCGCCGGCCGGCATGAACTGGCAGGACTGCTGGATCGGGCTGGACCAGAACGGTCCCACAGTCCAGGTCAAGGGCACGGTGCTGGCCGTCGCGGAGTCCAAAGGCGTCAAACGCTGGCACTTGTCCATGAGCCACGACGGCGGGATCGCAACGGCGACCGTCGTCGCCGAGGGCTGATCCGGCGGTCCATGCAGAACCTGAGCGCCAGCATTCCCCAGTGACAGCACCGCGAACGGACTGAAACCATGATCAGCGCCTACACCGGAACCCAGGTACGGGAAGCCGAGAAGCCATTTCTCGACGACGCCCTGGGCTCCGGTGCGGGCGCTGTTCTCATGCAGCGGGCCGCGTACGGCCTCGCCAACGCCGTCATCCATGAACTGCGGGGCCGCGGCCGGCGGCTGTACGGCTCCAGCGTCGCCGTGCTGGCGGGCAAGGGCAACAACGGCGGGGACGGCCTCTTCGCCGCCGCGCTGCTGGCCCGCCGCGGGATGCGGACGACGGCGGTGCTCACCGCCGGAATCGCGCACGACGCCGGGCTGGCGGCCTTCCGGCGGGCCGGCGGACATGCCATCGAACTTACCGGGGACAACGTCGCCGGACTGGCCGCGGCGGCCGGAAGCGCCGACGTCGTGATCGATGCGGTCCTCGGCACCGGAGCGCAGGGCGGCCTGCGGGGGCCGGCAGCCGGGCTGGTCGAGGCGCTGGGACGATCCAGGCCGGCGTTTGTGGTGGCCTGCGACATTCCCAGCGGCGTCGACGCGGACACGGGGGAGGCGCACGCGCCGGTTTTGGCCGCTGATCTGACCGTGACGTTCGGCGCCGCCAAGGCCGGCCTGCTCGCGGACCCGGGCGCGGACCATGCCGGCAGCATCCGGGTCATCCCCATCGGGATCGAGGACGCGCTCCCGGAACCGGCCCTTCGCAGGCTCGAGGCCGCGGACCTCGCCGCGCTCCTGCCGCACCCCGCCCGGCGCTCACACAAATACTCCCGCGGGGTGCTCGGCGTCGTCGCCGGCTCCTCCCGGTACCCCGGCGCGGCCGTGCTGGCCTGCAAGGGCGCCCTGGCCGCCGGGATCGGCATGGTGCGCTACCTGGGGCCGCCCGATGTCGCAGGCCTCGTCCGGCAGGCGTGCCCGGAAGTGGTGTGCGGCGACGCAGTAAGCGACGCCCACGTCCAGGCCTGGCTCCTGGGCCCGGGAATCGATGCCACCGCCCACGAACAACTGCAGCGCGTCCGGGACGCCGCCGCCACCGGGCTGCCCGCCGTTGCCGACGCCGGTGCGCTGCCCGCGCTGCCCCGCGTGCTGGCACCCCACGTGATCCTGACGCCGCACGCCGGCGAACTGGCCGACCTCCTGGCCCGCTACGGCGCCGGGACCGGCCGGAGCGACATCGAGGACAACACGCTGGCCGCCGTCCGCCAGGCGGCCGGGCTCAGCGGCGCTACGGTGCTGCTCAAGGGCGCCACCACGCTGGTGGCACCGCCGTCGGGCCCGGTGTTCAGCCAGGCCGAGGCCACCCCGTGGATGGCCACGGCAGGGAGCGGCGACGTCCTGGCCGGCGTGCTGGGCGCGTTGCTGGCCCAGCTTGCCGGCGGCGCCGAAAACTCTGACTCCCGCTTTGCCGGCCGCGGCATCGACGAACCGCACCGGTGGGCGGCCATAGCCGCACTGGCGGCCAGCGTGCACGGCCGCGCCGGCGTCCGGGCGTCCGGCGGGGGGCCGGTGACGGCGTCGGACGTGGCGAAATCCGTGCAGGAGGTCATGACGAAGCTGTAACAAATCCGCGCGCCAGTGCGCCGAGTCAATTAGTAACCCTACTTACAAGTAGTCTGTCTAGAGAATTTTCGCCACGCACGAGGAGTACACATGGAAGTCTGGCCCGGAACGGCTTATCCGCTGGGAGCCACCTTTGACGGCACCGGTACCAATTTTGCCCTGTTCAGCGAACGTGCCGAGCGGGTGGAATTGTGCCTCCTTGCGGATGACCTGAGCGAGACGCGGGTTGAGCTCACCGAAGTGGACGGCTACGTGTGGCACTGCTACCTGCCGCAGGTCCAGCCCGGACAGAAGTACGGCTACCGGGTGCACGGCCCGTACGAACCCGAGAACGGCAACCGCTTCAACGCCAACAAGCTGCTGATGGACCCCTACGCCAAGGCCGTCCAGGGCCAGATCGACTGGGACCCGGCGCTCTTCACCTATGAATTCGGCGACCCTGACTCCCGCAACGACAGCGACTCGGCGCCGCACACCATGCACGGTGTTGTCATCAACCCGTTCTTCGAGTGGGACGGCGACCGCCAGCTGCGGGTCCCGTACCACCAGTCCGTCATCTACGAGGCCCACGTCAAGGGCCTGACCGAGCTCCACCCGGACATTCCCGAAGAGCAGCGCGGCACCTATGCCGGCGTCTCGCACCCAGTCGTGATTGAGCACCTGAAGAAGCTCGGCGTCACCGCGATCGAACTCATGCCCGTGCACCAGTTCGTCAACGACGGCACGCTCGAGGAGAAGGGCCTCAACAACTACTGGGGCTACAACACCATCGGCTTCTTCGCACCGCAGAACACCTACAGCTCCTCCGGCGATGTCGGGCACCAGGTCCAGGAATTCAAGGCCATGGTCCGCGAGCTGCACAAGGCCGGCATCGAGGTGATCCTCGACGTTGTCTACAACCACACCGCCGAAGGCAACCACCTCGGGCCCACGCTGTCCTTCAAGGGCATCGACAACCAGGCCTACTACCGGCTGGTCGACGACGACATGAAGCACTACATGGACTACACGGGCACCGGCAACTCCCTCAACGTCCGGCACCCGCACTCCCTCCAGCTGCTGATGGACTCCCTGCGCTACTGGGTCACGGAGATGCACGTCGACGGCTTCCGCTTCGACCTCGCCTCCACGCTGGCCCGCGAGTTCTACGACGTCGACAAGCTGTCCACGTTCTTCGAACTCATCCAGCAGGACCCGATTGTCTCCCAGGTCAAGCTGATCGCCGAGCCGTGGGACATTGGCCCCGGCGGCTACCAGGTGGGCAACTTCCCGCCGCAATGGACCGAATGGAACGGCAAATACCGCGACACGGTCCGCGACTTCTGGCGCGGCGAGCCCTCCACGCTGGGCGAATTCGCTTCCCGCCTGACCGGCTCCGCGGACCTCTACGAAAGCTCGGCCCGGCGTCCGGTTGCCTCGATCAACTTCGTCACTGCCCACGACGGCTTCACCATGCGCGACCTCGTCTCCTACAACGAGAAGCACAACGACGCCAACGGCGAGGGCAACAACGACGGCGAATCCCACAACCGCTCGTGGAACTGCGGCGAGGAGGGGGACACGGACAATGACCACGTCCTGACCCTCCGCGCCCGCCAGCAGCGCAACTTCATCGCCACCCTGCTGCTCTCGCAGGGTGTCCCGATGCTCCTGCACGGCGACGAACTCGGCCGCACGCAGCAGGGCAACAACAACACCTACTGCCAGGACTCCGAGCTGAGCTGGATCCACTGGGACGCGGTAGACCAGCCGCTGGTCGAGTTCACCGCCGTCGTCAACAAGATCCGCCAGGACCACCCGACCTTCCGGCGCAGCCGCTTCTTCGACGGCCGCCCGGTGCGCCGTGGCGAGGGCGAGAAGCTGCCGGACATCGTCTGGCTCAAGACCGACGGCACGGAAATGCTGCCCGAGGACTGGGACAGCGGGTTCGGCCGGACCATCGGCGTGTTCTACAACGGCCACGGGATCCAGGAACAGGACTCCCGCGGACGCCGGATCACGGACGACAATTTCCTGCTCGCCTTCAACGCCCATGACGGCGACGTCGACTTTGCGCTGCCGGCCGATGAGTACTCCCGCTTCTGGGACGTGCTGGTGGACACCGCCGACCAGGCCAACACCGAGGAACCGCTCAAGGCGGGCTCGGTGGTGAAACTGGCGGCCAAGTCGATGGTGGTGCTCCGGGCACATTCCGGTCCCGAGGTGGAAGTGGACTACTCCGCAGCCGCGTCCCTGGCAGCGATGGCCGAGCACGAGGAAGAGGGCACGGCAGCGGCTGCCGCCGCAGCCGAGGCGGCCGCCGCCGCAGAAGCCGCTGCCGCGGAAGCCGCTGCCGCGGAAGCCGCCGCCAAGGCCGCTTCCGCGAAGGGCCCGGCCAAGGGGTCCAACCGGAAGAAGGCGGCCGGGAAAGCGAAGAACTCGAAGGGATCCGCTTCATGAGGACCCCTGTCTCCACCTACCGGCTGCAGATCCGGCCCGGCTTCACGCTGCAGGACGCCGCGCAGACCGTGCCCTACCTGAAGTCGCTCGGTGTTGACTGGATCTACCTCTCGCCCATCCTGACCGCGGAGAAGGGCTCGGACCACGCTTACGACGTCACCGACCCCTCCGCGATCGATCCTGACCGCGGGGGCGCCGAGGGCCTCGTCGCCGCGTCGCGGGCGGCGCGGGACGCCGGCATGGGCGTGCTCGTGGACATCGTGCCCAACCATGTCGGCGTCGCAACCCCGGTCCAGAACCCGTGGTGGTGGTCCCTGCTCAAGGAGGGACAGCAGTCCCGCTACGCCGCGGCGTTCGACGTCGACTGGGACTTCGGCGGCGGCAGGGTCCGGATCCCCGTGCTGGGGGAGGACTCCGACGTCGACGCGCTGGAAATCAAGGACGGGGAGCTGCAGTACTACGACCACCGCTTCCCGCTCGCCGAGGGCACCTATACCCCAGGTGACCCCACTGCGGATGACCCCCGCGAGGTCCACGACCGGCAGCACTACGAGCTGATCGGCTGGCGCCGGGCCGACAACGACCTGAACTACCGCCGGTTCTTCGCCGTCAACAGCCTCGCCGGCATCCGGGTGGAGCTCCCGGAAGTCTTCGACGAAGCCCACGCCGAGGTTGTGCGATGGTTCCGCGACGGACTCGTCGACGGACTGCGCATCGACCACCCGGACGGCCTGGCCGATCCGGAAGGCTACCTGCGCCGGCTCCGCGAGGTCACGGGCGGCAGCTACCTGCTGATCGAGAAGATCCTCGAGCCAGGGGAGCAGCTGCCAGCAGGCTTCGACTGCGAGGGCACCACCGGCTACGACGCGCTGGCGGACGTGGACCGGCTCTTCGTCGACCCCGCCGGGCAGGAGACCCTCGACGCCCTCGACACCGAGCTGCGCGGCGGCCGGCCGGCGGACTACGAGGACATGATCCGGGGCACCAAGCGCCGGATCACGGACGGTATCCTCCACTCCGAGATGCTCCGGCTGGCGCGGCTGGTGCCCGCCACAACGGGGCTCAGCGGCGAACGCGCGGCCGACGCCCTGTCCGAGATCATCGCCGCCTTCCCGGTCTACCGCAGCTACCTGCCCGAGGGTGCTGAGGTGCTGAAGGAGGCGTGCGAACTCGCCGTCCGCCGTCGCCCCGAACTGGCGGAGGCCGTCGGGCTGCTGCTGCCGCTGCTGCTTGACGCCGGGCCGGAGGACGGCGCCGAGCTCGGACGCCGCTTCCAGCAGACCTCCGGCATGGTGATGGCCAAGGGCGTGGAAGACACCGCGTTCTTCCGCTACACCCGGCTGGGCACCCTGACCGAGGTGGGCGCCGACCCCACGGAGTTCGCCGTCGCCCCCGGGGACTTTCACGGCCGGATGGCCCGCCGCCAGGCCGAAATCCCGCTGTCCATGACCACGCTGAGCACCCACGACACCAAGCGCAGCGAGGACACCCGTGCCCGGATCTCCGTTCTCGCGGAGCTGGCGCCGGAGTGGAAAGCCGCCCTGGGCCGGCTGCAGGAGCTGGCGCCGCTGCCCGACGGGCCGCTCGCCAACCTGTTGTGGCAGGCCATCGCCGGTGCCTGGCCCGCGGACCGCGAGCGGCTGCAGTCGTACGCGCAGAAGGCGGCCCGGGAGGCCGGCAACTCCACCGACTGGCTGGACCCGGACACCGCCTTCGAGGAACAGCTGGCGGCCGCCGTCGACGCGGCCTTTGACAACCCCGCAGTCCGGGCGGAACTGGAAGCCCTCGTGGAGCGCCTGGCGCCGTACGGTGCCGTCAACTCGCTCGGGGCCAAGCTGGTCCAGCTGACCATGCCGGGAGTCCCCGACGTGTACCAGGGCACCGAGTTCTGGGACCGGTCGCTGACCGATCCGGACAACCGGCGCCCGTTCGACTACGGTGCCCGGCGCGCGGCCCTGGCCGCGCTCGACGCCGGCGAACGTCCGGCGTCGTACATGGAGGACGCGGCGAAACTCCTGGTCACCTCGCGTGCCCTCCGCCTGCGACGGGACCGGCCGGAGCTGTTCACCGGGTATACGCCGGTCACGGCCACGGGGGCCGCTGCTGCGCACCTGGTCGCCTTTGACCGCGGAACGGCCTCGGACCCCGGGGCCTTGACGCTCGCCACCCGGCTGCCCCGCGGCCTCGAACTGAGCGGCGGATGGCGGGACACGGCGATCCAGCTCAACTCGGCCATGACCGATGAACTGACCGGACGCGTCTACGGCCCCGGCCGCGTGGCCGCGGCGGAGATCCTCCGGGACTACCCCGTTGCCCTCCTTGTGCCCACCAACGCGGGGTCAGATATGGCCCATCGGGCGGTGTCGGATGGGCGCTAAGTGACCCCGCGTTGACGTATTGACCGATGAACCGACTTGGGGAATGGAACACGACGATGACCTTGCCTGCACACGGAAGCGAACGCTTCGATCTCTGGGCGCCGCGGGCGGCCAGCGTAACGCTGCTCGCCGGCGGCCGCGAGTACCCGATGGCCCCGGCCGCCGGCGGCGCTGACGGCGGGCAGTCCCACGAGGGCGCCGGAAAGGGCTGGTGGACCGCGCCGGGGGCGCCGGCCTCCGGGGACGTGGATTACGGCTACCTGGTGGACGGGGATCCCACGCCGCTGCCGGATCCGCGGTCCCGGCGCCAGCCCGGGGGCGTGCACGCCCTCTCCCGCACCTTCGACGCCGGGCAGCACCAATGGGCGGACGGGCAGTGGCCGGGGCGGGAGCTCAAGGGGGCCGTCATCTACGAACTCCACGTGGGCACCTTCACCCCGGAGGGAACCCTGGACGCCGCGGCCGGGAAACTGGGGTACCTGGCGGAGCTCGGCATCGACTTCGTCGAACTCCTGCCCGTCAACGGGTTCAACGGCACTCACAACTGGGGCTACGACGGCGTCCTTTGGTACGCCGTGCACGAAGGCTACGGCGGCCCGGCGGCGTACCAGCGCTTCGTGGACGCAGCCCACGCCGCCGGCCTCGGCGTCATCCAGGACGTCGTCTACAACCACCTTGGCCCCAGCGGAAACTACCTTCCGCGGTTCGGTCCGTACCTGAAGTCCGGCGAGGGCAACACCTGGGGCGACTCGGTCAACCTGGACGGACCGGACTCAGACGAGGTCCGGCGCTACATCCTGGACAACGCCGCGATGTGGCTGCGGGACTATCACGTGGACGGTCTGCGGCTGGATGCCGTGCACGCCTTCAAGGACGAGCGCGCCGTCCCCCTGCTGGAGGACTTCGGCGCCCTCGCGGATGCCGTCGCGGCGGAAACGGGCCGTCCTGCCACCATGATCGCCGAGTCGGACCTGAACAACCCGCGCCTGCTCTACCCGCGCGGCGTCAACGGCTATGGCCTGGCCGGGCAGTGGAGTGACGACTTCCACCATGCGGTCCACGTCAACGTCAGCGGCGAGAGCACCGGCTACTACGAGGACTTCAATTCCCTCGGCGCCCTGGCCAAAGTCCTGTCCAAGGGCTTCTTCCACGACGGCAGCTACTCGAGCTTCCGCGCACGGCACCACGGCCGGCCCATCGACGAGGCCCTCGTCCATCCGGCCGCCCTCGTGGTCTGCAGCCAGAACCACGACCAGATCGGCAACCGGGCCACCGGGGACAGGCTGTCCCAGACCCTGGGCTACGGGCCCCTGGCGCTGGCCGCCGTGGCCACCCTGACGTCCCCGTTCACGCCCATGCTGTTCATGGGCGAGGAATACGGCGCCACCACACCCTGGCAGTTCTTCACGTCCCACCCGGAACCGGAACTGGGCAAGGCCACCGCCGAGGGCCGGATCAGGGAGTTCGAACGCATGGGGTGGGACCCCGCCGTCGTTCCCGACCCGCAGGACCCGGCCAGCTTCACGCGATCCAAGCTCAACTGGGCCGAGGCCGCGGACGGGGACCACGCCCGGCTCCTGGAGCTGTACCGCGCGCTCATCGCCCTGCGCCGCTCGACGCCGGAGCTCGCCGGCCTTGGCTTCGAGGGCACCGAGGTGGACTTCAGCGAGGCGGACGGCTGGCTCATGCTCCGGCGCGGCCGCACCCAGGTGGCCATGAACTTCTCACCGGAGCCCCTGTTGCTCGGCGTCCGGGGCGGGTCGCTCGCCCTGGCCACAGACGACGCCGTCCGGCTCGACGCCTCTGCCGGGGACGGCGGACAGCTCGAGCTTCCCGGCCACAGCGCCGCAATTCTCACCAATGAGGCAGGATAGAACGTATGACTTATTTGGCAGCTGACACCCGCTACGATTCCATGCCCTACCGCCGCGTGGGACGCAGCGGCCTGAAACTCCCGGCCATCTCCCTGGGCCTGTGGCACAACTTTGGCGACGACAAGCCCTTCGAGATCCAGCGTGCCATCCTGCGCCGGGCCTTCGACCTCGGCGTCAACCACTTCGACCTCGCCAACAACTACGGGCCCCAGGCCGGGTCGGCGGAGACCAACTTCGGCCGCCACCTGAAGGATGATTTCGCCCCGTACCGCGACGAGCTCATCATTTCGACCAAGGCCGGCTACAACATGTGGCCCGGCCCGTTCGGCGAATGGGGATCACGCAAGTACCTCCTCGCCAGCCTGGACCAGTCGCTGAACCGCATGGGCCTGGACTACGTGGACATTTTCTACAGCCACCGACCCGACCCGGAAACCCCGATGGAAGAGACCATGGGCGCCCTGGACCACGCGGTGCGCTCCGGCAAGGCCCTGTACGCCGGCATCTCCTCCTACACCCCTGAGCAGACCATCGAAGCGGCCCGGATCCTGAAGGAGCTCGGCACGCCGCTGCTGATCCACCAGCCCAGCTACTCGATGCTGAACCGCTGGACGGAGAACGGTACGCCGAACCTCTACGAGGCGCTCGAACAGGTGGGTGCAGGCTCTATCGCGTTCTCCCCGCTCGCGCAGGGCATGCTCACCGACCGGTACCTCAACGGCATCCCGGCCGACTCCCGCGCCGCGCAGGAGAAGTCCCTCGCCGAGTCCATGATCACCGCGGACAAGCTGGACCGTGTGCGCGGTCTCAGCCGGATCGCCGAGGGCCGCGGCCAGACCCTCGCGCAGCTGGCCATCGCCTGGATCCTCCGGGAACAGGGCAAGGGCTCGTCCGTGACGTCGGCGCTGGTCGGCGCGTCCAGCGTGCGCCAGCTCGAGGACACCCTGGCCGCGGTCAACCACCTGGACTTCACGGCCGACGAGCTCGACGCGATCGATGAGTTCGCCGTCGAATCCGACATCAACCTGTGGGCCCAGAAGTAGCCGGCCCCGCCAGCTGAGAGCCACACCCGTCAACACCGCCGGGGCCGCAGGGAACAACCGCGGCCCCGGCGGCGTTGACTAGACTACTAAGGGCGCCTAACGGCGCCGTGTCTGCCTGCCGACGCACATCAGAGTGCGGCCGCGCCGGTCACACCCTTGTCCTCTAAAGGAGTTCCGTGTCTTCACATCCGATTCGTGTTGCAATCGTCGGCGTAGGTAACTGCGCCACTTCGCTGGTCCAGGGCGTCCAGTACTACAAGGACGCCGACCCCCAGGCCACGGTTCCGGGCCTGATGCACGTGGAGTTCGGCCAGTACCACGTCGGCGACGTCCAGTTCGTTGCCGCATTCGACGTCGACGGCAAGAAGGTCGGCCAGGACCTGTCCGCCGCCATCCTGGCCAGCGAGAACAACACCATCAAGATTGCCGACGTCCCGCCGACCGGTGTCACCGTCCAGCGCGGCCCCACCCTGGACGGCCTCGGCAAGTACTACCTCGAGACCATCGAGCAGTCCCCGGAGGAGCCGGTCGACGTCGTCCAGGCCCTCAAGGACGCCCAGGTGGATGTCATGGTCTGCTACCTGCCCGTGGGATCCCAGGAAGCCGCCGAGTTCTACGCCCAGTGCGCGATCGATGCCGGCGTGGCCTTCGTCAACGCCCTGCCGGTGTTCATTGCCGGCACCAAGGCGTGGGCCGACAAATTCACCGCCGCTGGCGTGCCGATCGTGGGCGATGACATCAAGAGCCAGATCGGCGCGACCATCACGCACCGCGTCATGGCCAAGCTGTTCGAGGACCGCGGCGTCACCCTTGACCGCACTTACCAGCTGAACGTCGGCGGCAACATGGACTTCAAGAACATGCTGGAGCGCGACCGCCTCGAGTCCAAGAAGATCTCCAAGACCCAGGCCGTGACCTCCAACGTCGAGGCCGACCTCGCCGCCAAGGACGTCCACATCGGCCCGTCCGACTACGTCCAGTGGCTCGATGACCGCAAATGGGCCTTCGTCCGCCTCGAGGGCCGCAACTTCGGTGACGCCCCGGTGTCACTGGAGTACAAGCTCGAAGTCTGGGACTCGCCCAACTCCGCCGGCGTGATCATCGATGCCATCCGCGCCGCCAAGATCGGCCTGGACCGCGGCATCGGCGGCCCGCTGGTGTCGGCGTCGAGCTACTTCATGAAGTCCCCGCCGGAACAGTTCAACGACGACCTCGCCCGTGAAAAGGTCGAGGCCTTCATCCGCGGCGACCTGGAGCGCTAACCACTCCCGCCCCCGCACAATGCAACGCGGGGTCACTTACGGCCCATCCCGAGGGGAATTATGGGCCGTAAGTGACCCCGCGTTGCTGTTTAAAAGAGGCCGACGGGGTTCCCGGCGTCGTCGACGTCCATCCGCATCGCCGCCGGGACCTTGGGCAGGCCGGGCATGGTCATGACCGCGCCGGTGAGGGCCACGATGAAGCCGGCGCCGGTCTTGGGAATCAGGTCCCGGACATGGACGGTGAAGCCCTTGGGGGCGCCGAGCCGCGTGGCGTCGTCGCTGAAGGAGTACTGGGTCTTCGCCATGCACACCGGCATCCCGGACCAGCCGTTCTTCTCGATCTCGGCCAGCCGCTTGAGCGCCGGCACCGAGAAGTCCACGCCGTCGGCGCCGTATACCTCCTGCACGATGGTCCGGATCTTATCCTCGACGGACATGTCCAGCGGGTACAGGTGCCGGAAGCTGTGCGGGGCGTCGATCGCGGCCGCCACCTTCGCGGCGAGCTCGTCCCCGCCGTCACCGCCTCCGCCGCGTCCCCAGACATCGGCCACCGCCGCCTGGACGCCCTCCGCGGCGCACCACTCCAGGAGCCAGTCGAGCTCCTCGGCGGTGTCCGTGGCAAATTTGTTGATCGCCACGACCGGGACGATGCCGAACTTCTCGACGTTGCGGATGTGGCGCTGAAGATTGGCGACGCCGGCGGCCAGCGCCTCCACGTTGGGCTCCTTAAGCCGGTCCTTCGCCACCCCGCCGTGCATCTTCAGTGCCCGGACGGTCGCCACAAGGACGACGGCGGACGGGGCGACGTCGGCCATCCGCGACTTGATGTCCATATACTTTTCCGCCCCCAGGTCCGCGCCGAAGCCGGCCTCGGTGACCACGACGTCCGCGAGGCGGCGGGCCGTCTGCGTGGCGATGAGGGAGTTGCAGCCGTGGGCGATGTTGGCGAACGGGCCGCCGTGCACGAGCGCCGGGGTGCCGGCGATGGTCTGGACCAGGTTGGGCTTGATCGCGTCCTTGAGCAGCAGGGTCAGTGCGCCCTGCACGCCCAGATCGGCCACCGTGACGGGCTTGCGATCGTAGGTGTAGCCGAACGTGATCCTGCCCAGCCGCTCGCGCAGGTCATTCAGGTCCGTGGCGAGGCAGAACACGGCCATGATCTCGGAGGCCACGGTGATGTCGAAGCCGTCCTGCCGCGGGACGCCCTGCACCGGACCGCCGAGTCCGATCACGACCTCGCGCAGGGACCTGTCGTTCATGTCCAGAACCCTCTTGAACGTCATCCGCCGGGGGTCGATGTTGAGCTCGTTGCCCTGGAAGATGTGGTTATCCACCAGGGCCATCAGGGCGTTGTTCGCCGAGGTGATGGCGTGGAAGTCGCCGGTGAAGTGCAAATTGATCTGGTCCATCGGCAGCACCTGGGAGTAGCCGCCGCCGGTGGCGCCGCCCTTCATGCCCAGGATGGGGCCCAGGGATGGCTCGCGCAGCGCGATCATCACCTTGTGCCCGGCGCGGGCCAGGGAGTCGGCGAGACCGACCGTGGTGGTGGACTTGCCCTCGCCCGCCGGGGTGGGGGACATCGCCGAGACGAGCACGACCTTTCCGGGAGCAGATGCGGGGGCATCGACCGGGGAGCCGGGCGGGCCGGGTGCAACGCCCGCCGTGATGTTTAACTTCGCCGGATCGATCTTGGCCTTGTAAGGTCCGTAGAGCTCCAGCGCCTCCGGGTTGATGCCGGCGGCCGCCGCGATCTCCTCGATCGGCTTCATGACGGCTTGCTGGGCAATTTCCAGGTCGCTGGGCACGTTGTTCCCGGCAGTGGTGGTCTCAGACATCGTTGTCCTTCGGCTCGTGGCGTCGGCGGGTTCCCGGTCCAGTGGTGCCGGCACGGGGGCGGGTCCGGCTCAGGGCGTGTGGCCCACCGGAATGGTCAGGTTTCCAAAATACTGGCTCACGGCGGTGTGATAGCTCTCCAGGGTAATCGCGGCGGTGCGTTGCCAGCCGAAATCCTGGGCAAGGATCGCGGCGGCGCGCCCCATGTCGGTGCGCGTTTGGGGGTCGTCGTAGAGCGCTTCGAGGGCGTCGGCCCAGTCGCTGGCCTTGTGGCCCTCGACCAGCATCCCGGTTCGCCCGTCCTGGACTGCCCGGGACAGCCCGCCCACTTTCGTGGCGAGGACGGGGGTCCCGCAGGCCTGGGCCTCCAGGGCCACCAGGCCGAACGACTCGCTGTAGGAAGGCATGACCACGACGTCTGCCGACCGGTACCAGCCGGCCAGCTCGGGGGCGTTGACCGGCGGGTGGTGGGTGGCGACGTCGTCCATGCCCGAAGCGCTGATCAGCGCCTTGAGGTTGAAATCCTGGGCCCCGCTGGCAGCCCCCAGAATGGTGAGCTGCAAGTCGATGTCCGGGCGGCGGGACCGCAGGAGCGCGGCCGCCTTGATCAGGATCTGCGGGCCCTTGAGCCGCTGGATCCGGCCCGCGAAGAGCAGATGGAACTTACCCGGGGCGATGCCGTGCTCGGTCCGTGCTCGGTTCCTGAAGGACGGCGTGAAGACGGCGAGGTCCACACCCGGCGGCGCGACGTCGATGCGGTCGATATCGGCGTTGTAGTGCGAGACCAGCTCGGCCGCCTCGGTGCCGGTGTTAGCGATCAGCCGGGAGGCGCCGTCGACAATCCGCTGCTCGCCGTCCTCACGCCGCCGCGGCTCGGGCTGTTCGCCGGACTCGAGGAGCTGGTTCTTGACCTTCGCCATTGTGTGCATGGTGTGGACCAAGGGCAGCTGCCACAACTCCGCGAGCTCCAGCCCGGCCACGCCGGACACCCAGTAGTGCGAGTGGATGACGTCATACCGGCCGTGCGGCTGGAGGTTCCGGATCCGGTCGATTTCGGCGACCATGCTGTGCAGCAGCCCGGGGAGCTCCTCCTTAGGCAGCTTCCGGGGCGGCCCGGCCAGGACGTTGTGCACGCAAACGCCCGGGGACGGGTGCTCGACGGCGGGCTGCGAGGCCGACGTGGAGCGGGTGAAAATCTCCACCTCGACGCCGGTCTCGGCGAGGGCCGCGGCCAGCGCCCTGACGTACACGTTCATGCCGCCGGCGTCGCCGGAACCGGGCTGTTCCATCGGCGAGGTGTGCAGGGAGAGGAACGCGACGCGGCGGATCAGCGACACGGTTCCCCTTTCCCCTGCACAATTTTCTTCTGCCAAATGCGTTTCGATAAAACATTACTCCTCATGTCCGGGCCGGTTCACGGGACTGCTCGTGGGGCGGTTCGCGGGTTGGTTCACCGGTTGGTTCGAGGGCCGGCCAAATTGCCCGTCGGAGGTGTTCGGTGTCCGGCCCCGGAACGGGCGGCAGTGCAGTTTCATCTCGCGGCTGACAGGGCCGCGCGGAGTGCTAACGTGGCGGCTGTGAACGCTTCCACAGAACTGAAACCTGCAGCCGGCTGGGAAATCCGCGAGGCCCGCCCGGAGGACTGGCCGGGCATCTGGGCGATTCTGGAACCCGTCATCCGCGCGGGGGAGACCTTCACCTGGGACCGGGACACCGCCGAGGACGAGGCCCGCGCGCGCTGGTTCAAGCAGGCTCCGGGGCAGACATTTGTCGCGGTCGGTTCCGGGTCCAGCCCCGGAGACCGCACGCGCGGCGGCACGGGCGGCGCCGATGGGGACACCGGCGGGGCCGGCGGGGCCGGCCGGGCCACGGACGCCGAGGCCATTCTTGGCACCGGCGAACTGCACCCCAACCAGGGCGGCGGTGGCAGCCACGTCGCCAACGCCGGCTACATGGTTCACCCCGCGCAGGTAGGCCGTGGCCTGGCCCGGGCCCTCTGCGCCTATTCGCTCGACGCCGCCCGCGAGGCCGGCTTCCGGGCCATGCAGTTCAACGCCGTCGTGGAAAGCAATGCCCGTGCGGTCGCAGCCTGGAAATCCATGGGCTTTGAGGTGCTCGCGACCATTCCCGAGGCATTCAACCACCCCACCTTGGGCTATGTGGGCCTGCACGTTATGTACCGCAAGTTGTAGCCGGGGCCCAGGTCCCGCTCCCGGAGCCGCTCCGGGCCGGCTGCCCGCGGGACGCTTAAAGCCTCGCCACGGACGGCGTCCTCACGGGCCGATGTGCCAGAGGCTGCCCAGTTCCGGGAACGCCGCCTCGTACCCGGTGAGCAGTTCGGCGGCGAGCACTTCGGAGTCGACGAGCGGATGCCGGGCGAAGGCGGCGAGGGCTGCCTCCCGGCGGCCGGTGGTCACCGCCTCCACCACGAACCGTTCGACTTCCTTGACCCGGCGCATCAGCGTCAGCTGCTCCGGCCCGGGCGGATCCTGCGGAAGGGGCACCGCGCCGTCGGACGTCACAGCGCAGGGAACCTCGACGACGGCGTCCGCCGGCAGCCCCGGCACGGCCGGCACCGCCGACCCGGCGACGGTGTTGACCGTATTGAGGATCAGGTCGGTCGGACCGCCGCCGGACAAGGCGCGCATGGCCGCCAGCGCAACCCGCTCGTAGCCGCCGCCGGCGAGGTCGGACTCATCCCGGTGCTCGCCCGGCGTGCGGGCTTCCGCGAGGTAGCCTTCTTCGCGTGACCGGCGTGCGGCCTCCCAGAGCGCAAACGCGTCCGGCCCGGCCGATGCCAGCCGGGGATAGAGCTCGGCCTGCTGCCGGGCGATGGACTCGCCCCGGGTCAGGTCGGCGCCGCGCATGCCGGCCAGCGCGCGGGCGGTGTCGTAGTAATAGAAAAGGTACTCATTCGGCAGGCAGCGAAGGTCCGCCAGAAATTCGGGCGGAAACAGCCGGCCCTCCTCGAACCCCGCCAGGGCTGCAGGGTTCGCCAGCAGCCCGGGCAGGGCATCCCGGCCGCCGGACTTCAGACGGTACAGCCAGCCGAGGTGGTTCAGGCCGTAGTAGCCGACGCCGTCGAGCCCGCCCGCCGGGAGCGTGACCCCGGCAGCCCGCGCCGCCCGGTGCACGAGGCCGCTGGCGGAGTCGCAAATCCCGATCACCCTGCGTCCGAGCACCGGGACCAGGGCCTCGGTAACCATTCCGGCGGGGTTGGTGAAGTTCAGGAGCCAGGCCCCGGGGCAACGGTTCCGCATTTCCTCGGCGAGCCGCAGCATCGGCGGAATGGACCGCAGGGCGTAGGAGATGCCGCCCGCACCCGTGGTTTCCTGGCCCAGGAGGCCCAGCTCCAGTGCGATCCGCTCGTCGGAGATGCGTCCGGCGGTGCCCCCAGGCCGGATCGCGGCGAAGACCATATCGGTGCCGTCGAGGGCCTCGGCGAGCGACGAAGCGGTTCGGACCTGCGGGCCGGCACCCTGCGGGCCGTGACCCTGGGGGCCCTGACCATGGGTGCCCTGCTGGGCAAGGGCGGCCAGGGCCGCCTCGATTGCCGCCAGCCGGCCGGCGTCGACGTCGTAGAGCACCAGCTCCCGCACCAGCCCCGCGAAGGGGCCGGCGAAGAGCGCCCGATAGACCAGGGGGACCCGGAACCCGCCCCCGCCGACGATGGTGAGCCGCATGCCGACAGTCTATTCCCCGCCCCAATCCCAACTTGTCACCGCTAGTACCGGGCTGATTCTGCCGGGGCGCCGCGGCGAGCCCGCCGACGGCCGTTCGGCGTCGGGAGGCGCCAACCGGGGCGCCGCTGGTGGCGGTTCCCCTCGACGGCGGTACAGCGTAGTCTGCCGTGTATGGACGCGATCCCGACGCCGCGGTTTGACCCGCTGTCTGCCGTCCGCAGCACGGCCGCGGACGGTTTCGACCTGCTGCTGACCGGCACCGTGTTCCAGGACATCATCTTCACCGGGCTGCCCCACGCGCCCCAGCCCGGAACGGAAATCTGGAGCGACGGCATGGGCAGCTGCCCCGGCGGGGTCGCCAATCAGGCGATTGCCGCGTCCAGGCTGGGACTGCGGACCGTGCTGGCCGCCGCGTTCGGCGACGACGGTTACGGGGACTACAACTGGAAGATCCTGGACGCCCAGGAACATGTGGACCTCTCGCTGTCCCGACGGGTGCCCGGCTGGCATTCGCCCGTCACGGTGTCCTTGAGCGTGGAGAAGGACCGGTCCATGGTGACGCACGGCCATCCTGCGCCGGTGTCCTCCACCGAGCTCATCGGATGTCCGCCGACCGCGCTCGCAGCCGTTGCGGAGCTGGGGGAGGAGCTCGAACCGTGGGCCCTCGACGCACATAAGAGCGGCGTGCGGCTGTTCGGCGACGTCGGCTGGGATCCCACCGGCGCGTGGTCCCCGTCCCGGCTGGACAACCTGCAGTACTTCCACGCGTTTATGCCGAACCAGCACGAGGCGATGAACTTCACGGGCCGCGACGACCCCTGGTCCGCGCTGTATTCGCTCGCGGACAGGGTCCCGGTGGCGGTGGTCACGCTCGGTGCCCAGGGGTCCATGGCCGTGGACTCGCAAACGGGGGAGGAAGAGTGGGTCCCCTCCCTGCCCGTCCGGGCCTACGATCCCACCGGGGCCGGTGACTGCTTCGGCGCGGCCTTCATCGTGGGCTGCCTGGCCGGCTGGCCGCTCGGCGACCGGCTGCGGTTCGCGAATCTCTGCGCGGCCCTGGCCGTGCAGGAGGTCGGCGGCTCGCTGGCTGCCCCCGGCTGGGGCGACATTGCCGATTGGTGGCAGCGGGCCAACGCCCGCAAGGAACGGCAGGGCAGTCAATGGCTGCGCCGTTACAGCTTCCTGGAAGAAATCATGCGGGATGTTCCGCCCGAGGCGCAGCGGCGGGCGACGGCGACCATCGCGCACCTCTCCGACGCGTAGCCGCTGGACATACCCCTCGCTGGGGCGCGCGGCGTGTTCACCACTGGACATGTCCCTTGCTGGGGCGCTGGAGTGGGCACGGGCCCGTTATGTGCGGGCTTGGGTGTGAGGAATGGGCATGTCCCTCGGGTGGGCCTGGGAGGCTGCGTGTTCACCACTGGACATGTCCCTTGCTGGGGCGCTGGAGTGGGCACGGGCCCGTTATGTGCGGGCCCGGGTGTGAGGAATGGGCATGTCCCGCGGGAAGAATGGGCATGCTCAGCGGCGGATGGGCCCGCGGATTATTCGGCCCGCGGCGCCGCCCCTAGAATCGTTAAGTGACTTACCAAGCAGCAACAGGCGGCCTCGTGTCCGATTCGGCGGCAGCGCCGGTCCGTGCGGAGGAACGCTCGGCAGTAATCGATCTTGAGGCCATCCGGCACAACGTCCGCCACCTCGCGGCGGTGGCCTCGCCCGCGAAGGTCATGGCCGTGGTCAAGGCCGACGCCTACGGGCACGGCGCCGTCCAAGTGGCCCGCGCCGCTCTCGGCGCGGGAGCCAGCTGGCTGGGCGTCGCCCACATCTCCGAGGCGCTTGCACTGCGCGCCGCGGGCATCGAGGCGCCGCTGCTGGCGTGGCTGCACACCCCGGACAGCAACTTCGCCGCCGCCGTGGCTGCCGGAATCGACATCGGCTGCTCGGGCTGGGAACTGGACCGGATCGTGGCCGCCGCCCGCGAGCAGGAACGGCCCGCCCGCATCCACCTGAAGGTCGACACCGGGCTCGGCCGCAACGGCGCCACCCTCGACGCCTGGGACAGCCTCGTCGGGGAAGCCATGGAACACCAAGACCAGGGACTGCTCCGGGTGGTGGGGATCTTCTCCCACCTCGCCGTCGCCGACGAACCCGAGCGGCCTGAAACCGACGAGCAGCTGGCCGCGTTCCGGCAGAGCCTCGCCGTCGCCCAGGACGCCGGAGTGGACCCCGAGGTCCGCCACCTGGCCAACACCCCGGCCACCCTCTCCCGGCCCGACACCCACTTTGACCTGGTCCGCGTGGGTCTCGGCCTGTACGGGCTGTCCCCCTTCGAGGGACAACGCCCGGCCGAGCTGGGGCTGCGCCCGGCCATGACAGTGCGCACGGTGGTGTCGCACTGCAAGGACGTCCCCGCCGGGCAAGGGGTCTCCTACGGCCTGAACTACCGCACGGACGGACTCAGCACCCTCGGGCTCATCCCGCTGGGCTACGCCGACGGCGTCCCGCGCATCGCCACCGGCGGCCCGGTCCGGGTCGAGGGCGTGAACTATCCGGTAGTGGGACGCATCGCGATGGACCAGATGGTGATTGACCTCGGACCCCGCAACGTCACGGCCGGGGGCCCGAGCGTCCTCGGCGCCGAGGCGGTACTGTTCGGCGACGGTACCGACGGCGGACCCACGGCCGATGACTGGGCCAGGGCCGCCGGAACCAACAATTACGAGATCGTCACCCGGATCAGCCCCCGCGTGCCGCGACGCTATATTAACGAAGAGCCCTCCACCGGCGAAGAGCGGCCGTGAGCGCCCCCGCCTGGGAACGGCGCCTTGAGGTCCGGACGGCTGCGGAGACGCACGCGCTCGCCGCCGCCTTGGGCGCGGTCCTGAAAACCGGTGACCTGCTGATCCTCACCGGCGAACTGGGCGCCGGCAAGACCACCTTCACACAGGGGCTGGGAGAGGGACTGGGCGTCCGGTCCGGCATCATTTCGCCGACGTTCGTGCTGGTGCGCATCCACCCCAATCTGCCTGAGGGCCCCCGCCCGGGCGGTCCGGACCTAGTGCACGTGGACGCCTACCGGCTCGGGTCGGCGGCCGAAATCGATGACATCGACCTGGAAAACACGATGGACAGCGCTGTCACGGTGGTCGAGTGGGGCCGGGACCGGGTTGAACACCTGAGCGACAGCCGGCTCGAGGTGGAGCTTCACCGCACCCGGGGAGGCGCCGCCGCAGCGGCGCCCGCCGGTCCCGACGCCCAGCCAGGCGTGCTGGATTTCGACACGGACGACGACGACGAGCCGCGGTCCGTGGTGATCCGCGGCTATGGCCCGCGCTGGGCCCAGGCTCCAGTCCTCCCCGACGGCCTCGTCGAAGAGACCCTGCCTGAGACCCTGCCCCAGACCCCGGAACGGAACTCCTGATGCTGATCCTCGCCATCGACACCTCTGCCGTCGCCAGCGCCGCCCTGGTCTCCGACGACGCGCCGGAGTCCGTGCTGGCCAGCTTCGCCACCGAGGACACGCGCACGCATGCGGAGGTCCTGGCGCCGGGTATCGACGCGCTGCTGGCCGAGGCCGGCGTCAGCGGGCACGACGTCGACGCGATCGTCACCGGCGTCGGCCCCGGACCGTTCACGGGACTGCGCTCCGGGATCGTCACCGCGCGCACCCTCGCCTTTGTCTGGGACAAGCCGCTTCACGGCGTCATGAGCCTTGACGCGATCGCCCTGGAGGTGGCCGAATCCACCGAATCGGCCGCGGAATTCATTGTGGCCACCGACGCGCGCCGCAAGGAAGTGTACTGGGCCCGGTACACGCTCTCCGATGCCCAGCTGCCGCATCTGGCCGACGGTCCGCACGTGGGCTTCGCGGCGGACCTGCCCGATCTGCCCGTCTACGGCGCCGGGGCCGGAATCTATTCCGACGTCGTCAAGGCCGTCGCCGAATTCAGCACCCGGCAGCCCGAGGCCCTCTCGCTGGGTCAGTTCGCACTCGCCCGGCTGGCGGCGGGGGAGCAGCTGCTGGACTCGACCCCGCTGTACCTGCGCGAGTCGGACGCCCAGGTGCCCGGACCCCGGAAGCGTGCACTGTGAGCGCCGGGCACGCACAGCTCAGGCTGCCGGGCGGAATCACGCTGCGGGACATGGAAGCCGCGGACATTCCGGCCGTCCATGAACTGGAACAGCGCCTGTTCCCGGTGGACGCGTGGCCGCTGCCGATGTTCCACGACGAGCTCGCGCAGACGGAGACCCGCCGATACCTCGTCGCGGAATTCCGCGGCGGAATCGTGGGCTATGCCGGGCTGATGTGCATCGAGCCGATCTCGGACGTCCAGACCATCGCGGTGGTGCCCGAGCAGGAGGGCAAGGGCATCGGCTCGGCCCTGCTCACCGAGCTGATCGCGGAAAGCCGCCGCCGCGGTGCCCAGGACGTGCTGCTGGAGGTCCGGGCGGACAACCCCCGGGCCCAGCAGCTCTACCGGCGCTTTGGCTTCGAGCAGATCCACGTCCGGCCCCGCTACTACCGCGACGGCGTCGACGCCCTGATCATGCGGCTCCAGCTGCCCCGCGAACCACTCAGCCCCCAGCCAACGGAAGCAGGCCGACCATGAACCGCACCCAGCCGCTGGTGCTCGGCATCGAGTCCTCCTGTGACGAAACCGGCGTCGGCATCGTCCGGGGGACCACCCTGTTGACGAACACCGTGTCCTCCTCGATGGAGGAACACGTCCGCTTCGGCGGCGTGATACCCGAGATCGCTTCCCGGGCGCACCTCGACGCTTTCGTGCCCACGCTTCAGGAGGCGCTGGCGGAGGCGGGCGTATCGCTCGCGGACATTGACGCGATCGCCGTGACGTCCGGGCCTGGCCTGGCCGGGGCACTCATGGTGGGGGTGTGCGCGGCCAAGGCGCTCGCCGTCGCCACCGGCAAGCCCCTCTACGCCATCAACCACCTCGTGGCGCATGTCGGCGTCGGGCTCCTTGAAGGGGCCACCGGCACCCGCGGCGCACTGGAACCGGCAGCAGACGCGCCGCGTGAACCTGCACAGTCAGCCCTGCCGGAGAACATGGGGGCCCTTCTGGTGTCCGGGGGACACACCGAGAT
Organism: Arthrobacter oryzae; assembly: GCF_003634095.1. Taxonomy (GTDB): domain Bacteria; phylum Actinomycetota; class Actinomycetes; order Actinomycetales; family Micrococcaceae; genus Arthrobacter; species Arthrobacter oryzae. The sequence continues at coordinate 318,432 of NZ_RBIR01000002.1, read as the reverse complement.
CCTGCGGATCAGGAGCATTACCGACGACGTCGAGCTGTTGGGCTCCACAATCGACGACGCCGCCGGCGAGGCCTATGACAAGGTGGCGCGGCTCCTGGGCCTGGGCTATCCCGGCGGCCCGGCCATCGACAAGCTGGCGCGCACAGGGAACGCGAAGGCCATCAGGTTCCCGCGCGGCCTCACGCAGCCCAAGTACATGGGGACGGTCGAGGAACCCGGACCGCACCGCTATGACTGGTCCTTCAGCGGACTCAAGACCGCCGTCGCCCGCTGCGTGGAGCAGTTCGAGGCCCGCGGCGAAACGGTTCCCGTCGCGAATATTGCCGCGGCCTTCCAGGAGGCGGTGGTGGATGTGATTACCGCCAAGGCGGTGCTCGCCTGCCGCGAAAACGGGATCACGGAGGTCCTCCTGGGCGGGGGCGTCGCTGCCAACTCGCGGCTGCGCCAGCTCACCGAACAGCGCTGCCGGGCCGCCGGGATCCGGCTGACGGTCCCGCCGCTGCCGCTGTGCACGGACAACGGCGCCATGGTGGCGGCCCTCGGGGCGCAGCTGGTGATGGCCGGAGTGGAACCGAGCGGGATCGGGTTTGCCCCGGACTCCTCCATGCCGGTCACGACAGTCTCCGCCTGAGGGCACCGGCCAGTCGCAGCCTGCGTACCGACGGAGGCTGCGTGCAGCCGGCCCGCGGGATGCTCGTTCCAGGCTCCGACCGCTGCCGCCCGATGCCGCGGAGGGTCCCCTAAAGGGCTAGGCCTCCGGGCCCTGGCGCATCTGCTTGACCAGGTCCAGGACGACGGCGCGCAGGTCCCCGCCGTGCTCGGCGGCAACCCGGCGCTGCCGCTGGTAGCCGGCTCCGCGCTTGATGATCTTCTCGACGTCGGCCAGTTCGGCGCTGCAGCCGAGCTTTTCCGCGACGGGCTCGAGCCGCTTCAGCGTTTCGCGGAGGTGCTCCGTGACGAGCTGCTCGTTGCCGTCGGCGTCGAGGATGATGATGGCGTCCAGGCCGTACCGGGCCGCACGCCATTTGTTTTCCTGCACGTGCCACGGCGGCATGGTGGGGATGGTGCCGCCGTTGTCCAGGGTGGTGGAGAATTCGTCGACGAGGCACTGTGTGAGGGCGGCGATGGCCCCGACCTCTTCAAGGGTGGCCAGGCCGTCGCAGATGCGCATCTCGATGGTGCCGAGGTTCGGGACGGGGCGGATGTCCCAGCGGATCTCGGACAGCGTGTCGATCACCCCGGTGGTGAACATGGCCTGGACGTAGGATTCGTAGTCCTCCCAGCTGGAGAACTGGAAGGGGAGCCCGGCGGTGGGCAGCTGCTGGAACATGAGCGCGCGGTGCGAGGCGTAGCCGGTGTCTTCGCCGCCCCAAAACGGGCTGGACGCCGAGAGCGCCTGGAAGTGCGGGAAGTAGTTGACCAGGCCGTCCAGAACCGGAAGGACCTTGTCCCGGCTGTCCAGTCCGACGTGGACATGGACGCCGTAGATGACCATCTGCCGGCCCCACCACTGGGTGCGGTCAATGAGCTTCGCGTAGCGCTCCTTGTCCGTGACGGGCTGCAGCTGGGGCGGGCTGAAGGGGTGGCTCCCGGCGCAAAAGACCTCCACGCCCATGGGATCGGTGACTTCCCGGACGGCGGCGAGTGAACTTTTCAAGTCCGCCTTGGCCTCGGCCACGGTGGTGCAGATGCCCGTGACAAGTTCCACGGTGTTCAGCAGCAGCTCCTGCTTGATGTGCGGGTGCTCGTCGTCCTCGTTGAGTTCGGGATGCCGGGCAGCGACTCCGCGGAGTACCTGGTTCGCGACGGAGGCCAGCTCACCGGTCTCGGCGTCAACGAGCGCCAGTTCCCATTCCACGCCAAGAGTCGACTGCCTGGATGAAGCGAACTCGATCTTCATGTGGTCCCTTCACTGTTTTGCTGTCCCTGGCCGTCGTCCGGGCGGGAAATGCGCTGTCAACACCCGCGGACGTGCCCCGGGGCGTGGCACCGGCGGTGTTACATGCCGTTTCCACGCCAAGGCGCCGGCCGGGTGGCTGGCAGGGCTGTGGGTGGTCCAAGTCTAGTGCAGGGGCAGGCCGGGGACGGTGTCAAAGCCGGGGCTGGCGCGTGAGGGTCTTCACAAACGCCGCTGGTCAGCGACTGCTTCTGCGCCGGGTCGGGCCGCAGTTGCGGCCGGCCGGACCGCCCCTGGCGTTTAATGGAGCTGTGCCCATTCTGAACAAAGACATGACCCTGTGCATCTCGCTCTCGGCCCGGCCGAGCAACAACGGGACGCGCTTCCACAACCACCTGTACGAACAGTTGGGCCTGAACTGGATCTACAAGGCCTTCGCCCCCACCGATCTCGGCCAGGCAATCGCCGGGGTGCGCGGCCTCGGCATTCGCGGCTGCGCTGTGTCCATGCCGTACAAAGAGGATGTGATCGCCCTCGTGGATGTCATGGACCCTTCGGCCAAGGCCATCGATTCGGTCAACACCATCGTCAACGACGCCGGCAGGCTCACCGCCTACAACACCGACTACACGGCCATTGAGCAGCTCCTGGCGCGCAACGCCGTCCCCACCGATTATTCGGTGCTGGTGCTGGGTTCCGGCGGCATGGCCAAGGCCACGGTGGCCGCGCTGCGCGACGCCGGCTTCAAGGACGTGACTGTCGTGGCCCGCAACGAGGACTCCGGACGCGCCCTGGCCGACCAGTACGGATTCGCCTGGAGCCCGGAACTGGGCTCCGCGAGGTCCGGGTCCGGCACGGCGGACATGCTCATCAACGTGACACCTATCGGGATGGCAGGCGGCCCGGACGCCGAGGCACTGTCCTTCCCGCAGGAGGCCATCAACGCAGCAAAGGTGGTGTTCGACGTCGTCGCCCTGCCCGCCGAGACGCCGCTCATCAAGGCCGCCCGTGCAGCCGGCAAGACCGTGATCACGGGGGCCGAAGTGGCCACGATCCAGGCCCTGGAGCAGTTCGTGCTCTACACAGGAATCCGGCCCACCGATGAGCAGATCCGGGCCGCCGAGGAGTTCATGCGGGCCCAGTAACCCCCGCCGTTTCGTCCGGCGATGCTGAGCCGGCGATGCCGCGCCGGCGATGCTGCGCCGGCGGTGCTGAGCCGCCGGAGCTAGACCGGCTCCACCGAGATGGCCACCCGGTCCTCGCCGATCCTGGTGAGGACCAGGGTGGCCGTTTTCTTGCTCTTAGCCTTTGAGCCTGCCGGCTTCCCGCCGGGCAGCAGTTGCTTGCGCAGCTCCTCGGGGGTCACCGCGGTGCCGCGCTTCTTGATGTCCAGGACGCCGATCCCCTGGTCCTTGACCCAGGATTTGAGTGCCTTGACGTTGAAGGGCATCACCTCGAGGACCCGGTAGGCCTTGGCGAACGGGGTATCGACCAACTCCGGGGCGCAGATGTAGGCGATGTGCTCGTCCAGGAGGTGCCCGCCCAGTTGCAGGGCGACGTCGGCCACCAGCCCCGCCCGGATCACCGCGCCGTCGGGCTCGTACAGGTAGCCTTCCACCGGACCGACGGGCGCCGTCGGGCCGGCCCCGAAATCCTCGCTGCTGGTGAGTTCGGCGGCCCCCTGAGAACCGAGCAAGAGGGCGGCGCGCCGCACCCCGGGGCGCCGCACCGCGTTGAACCACAGGGTCACCTCGGTCACGTCCCCGCCCACGGAGACCCACTGGGCCTCGCAGTCCGCCGGCACGGAATCATGCGGCATCCCCGGTCCCATCTTCACGCCGACGGCGCGCCCGGAGGCGGCCAGCGATTCCACGAAGGACAGCGGAGGGGAGAAATCCTCCGGATCCCAGATCCGTTTGGTTCCCGAGGTGGACGTGCTGCGCCGGGCGGGGTCCAGCCAGACGCCGTCGATCCCGTCGAGCGACACCGCGGCGGCGTCCGAGTGGACCACGGTGGCATTGCGGAACGGGATCAGGTTCATCGTGGCGCAGGCGGCCGTGGCCTCGTCCATCTCCACCGCGGTGACCGTCAGGTCCAGGGACGCCAGTGCCATCGTGTCGGCCCCCAGCCCGCAGCCGAGATCGGCGACATGGCCGATGCCGGCTTCCGCGAACCGCTGCGCGTGCCGGGCCGCCACCGTGAGCCGGGTGGCCTGCTCCAGGCCGGCCTTGGTAAAGATCATCTGCCGGGCGAACTCGCCGAATTTGGCCTCGGCTTTGGTCCGCAGCCGGGACTGGGTGAGCACCGCCGAGACCAGCTCGGGGGAGTGGCCGGCCTTGCGCAGCGCCGCGGTGAGGCGGAACGCCTCGTCCTCGCGGTACGGCCCCAGGGACGCCAGCAATTCCCAGCCCTCGGGGGTGAGGATCGGGGCGATGTGTTCCTGCGGTGCGTCAGTCATGCCATCCAGCGTAGTTCAGCGCCGCGGGCACGCGGCCACCCGACGACGGGGATAGGCTTGACGGCATGGAAGACAGCGGCAGAGGCGACAGCACGTCAGCGGACATGGCCGGGCAGGGCGACGCGGGACAGGAAGAGACCCGGTTGAGCGACGCGGGGCAGGACGCGGCCGATCAGGACGATACCCGGCAGGAGCGCCGCAGCCCGCACGGGCTGGCCCGCTACGCGCGGCCGGCCCTCATCGCCGGCGCGGTGATCGCCGTCGTGTGTATAGCCCTTCTGGTGATCATTTTCTTCCTCGATTCCTTCAACGCCACCGTGTATTCGGTCGGCGGCAAGAATGTCCAGGACGCCACCGACGAGGCGCGGGCCATCCGCGACACCTATGCCGCGGCCCGGCTGGGCGGCATCATCTTCCTCATCGCAGGTGTCCTGTTGGCCGCCGCCGGGGCCGTGTTGACATACCGGCACCGGAACGACGCCGGCCGTGGCCGCGACGAGGACGCCGGCGAGGACGTGGACTTCGAGGACCTCGCAGGCGAGTAGCCCCAGGGCGCCGCGCCTTGGGGACATGCTCATTCCTCGGTACCAGCAGTGGGCATGCCCGTCCGGGCGGCCCGCACTCGTTGGACATGCCCCTCGCTAGGCGCCAGGAATGAGCATGTCCTGCGGGCGGAGCCTGACCCGTTGAGCATGTCCACTCTTGGGCGCGCCGGCTGGGCATTGCGGCGAAGAGTCCATGGGTGGCCGCGAAAAATGAGCATGTCCCTCGGCGGGACAGGTGTTCACCCGGGACGAATTTCTGGCACTCGCCTTGACCGAGTGCTAACCAGTTACATAGAGTCGTCATTAGCACTCTCCCTAGGAGGGTGCTAACACGTGAAGCACGCTCCGCCAAGCTACTGCCGGCACCGCGACGACGGTCAGTACGCCATGGCATCACCGCTTCATAGTCCACAAATTTGCTGACGAAAAGGAGAGGTCCGAGTGTCGGTCTCTATTAAGCCTCTTGAGGATCGTATTGTTGTCCGCCCGCTCGAAGCCGAGCAGACCACGGCTTCCGGCCTGGTCATCCCGGACTCCGCACAGGAGAAGCCGCAGGAAGGCGAAGTTGTTGCAGTAGGCCCCGGCCGCTTTGACGACAACGGCAACCGCGTTCCCGTTGACGTTGCCGTTGGCGACGTCGTTATCTACTCCAAGTACGGCGGAACCGAAGTTAAGACCGGCGGCACCGAGTACCTCGTGCTCTCCGCCCGCGACGTTCTGGCGATCGTCGTAAAGTAACTCTCTTGGACCCCCGCGCAGCAGATCCTTCATCAGGAACGGATCAGTTGCGCGGGGTTCTGTCTTGAAAGGACAAAACCATGGCAAAGCAGCTTGCGTTTAACGACGCTGCCCGCCGGTCGCTTGAAGCCGGCATCGATAAGCTCGCCAACACGGTCAAGGTCACGCTCGGCCCGCGCGGCCGCAACGTCGTGCTGGACAAGAAGTGGGGCGCCCCCACGATCACCAACGATGGTGTGACCATCGCCCGTGAAGTCGAGCTGGATGACCCCTACGAGAACCTTGGCGCGCAGCTTGCCAAGGAGGTCGCCACCAAGACCAACGATGTTGCCGGTGACGGCACCACCACCGCCACAGTTCTGGCCCAGGCTCTGGTCAAGGAAGGCCTCCGCAACGTAGCGGCAGGCGCCGCGCCGGGCGAGATCAAGCGGGGCATCGAGGTTTCGGTCGAGGCCGTCGCCGCCCGCCTGCTGGAGAACGCACGGCCGGTCGAAGGCACGCAGGTTGCCAACGTTGCCGCCATCTCCGCCCAGAGCGACGAGGTCGGCGAGCTCCTGGCCGAGGCGTTCGGCAAGGTCGGCAAGGATGGTGTGATCACCATCGAGGAATCCTCCACCACGCAGACCGAGCTGGTCCTCACCGAGGGCATGCAGTTCGACAAGGGCTACCTGTCCCCGTACTTCGTCACTGACGCGGAACGCCAGGAAGCAGTCCTCGAGGACGCCCTTATCCTGATCAACCAGGGCAAGATCTCCTCGGTGCAGGATTTCCTGCCGCTGCTGGAAAAGGCGCTGCAGAGCTCCAAGCCGCTCTTCATCATCGCCGAAGACGTCGAGGGCGAGGCCCTGTCCACGCTCATCGTCAACCGCATCCGCGGCACCCTGAACGTCGTCGCCGTCAAGGCGCCGGGCTTCGGTGACCGCCGCAAGGCAATGCTGCAGGACATCGCCACCCTCACCGGTGCGCAGGTTGTCTCCCCGGAGCTGGGCCTGAGCCTGGACACCGTTGGCCTCGAGGTGCTCGGCACCGCACGTCGCATCACGGTCACCAAGGACAACACCACGATCGTCGACGGCGCCGGTTCGGCCGAGGACGTCGCTGCCCGTGTTGCCCAGTTGCGCGCCGAGCTGACCCGCACGGATTCGGACTGGGACAAGGAAAAGCTGCAGGAACGCCTGGCCAAGCTGGCCGGCGGCATCGGCGTGATCAAGGTTGGCGCTGCCACCGAGGTTGAGCTGAAGGAAAAGAAGCACCGCATCGAAGACGCGGTGTCCTCGACCCGCGCTGCCCTTGAAGAGGGCATCGTGGCCGGCGGCGGCTCCGCCCTCATCCACGCGCTGAAGGCGCTCGACGAGGACGCTTCCGTCCAGGCCCTCGAAGGTGACGCGGCGGCTGCTGTCGGCATCGTCCGCCGGGCACTGACCCAGCCGTTGCGCTGGATCGCCCAGAACGCCGGCTTCGACGGCTATGTCGTAGTTGCCAAGGTTGCCGAATCCGCCGTCAACCAGGGCTTCAACGCCAAGTCAGGCGAGTACGAAGACCTGATCGCCGCAGGCGTGATCGACCCCGTCAAGGTGACGCGTGCGGCTCTGCGCAACGCGGCCTCCATCGCGGCACTGGTCCTCACCACGGAAACCCTCGTGGTGGAGAAGCCGGCCGACGAAGACGAGCACGCAGGCCACAAGCACTAATTTCGGCCCGCACAGGGGACGGTCCGGCAGATTTTGCCGGGCCGTCCTTTTTTCTGCCCAAATAGTGCCCCATGTGGCCCGCGGTAGACTCCTCGCCGGCCGGCCGTCAGCGCTGAGGACGCACGGCCCGGCGCCGCAACTGCAACGCGGCGTCCGGCGACAGCCGCTTGGTGACCAGGCGGTAGAACAACAGCACCCCGACGGCGGCCACCACGATTCCCAGCAGGTTCAGGAACAGTTGCAAGGCCGATCCGGCCGCCTTCTGATATTCGCCCAGAACGAGTGCCACGGCCACATATCCCGCCGCCGGCACCGTGGTCACGGAGATAAACACCCCGATCAGCGCCGCAGAGCGCCGGCTGATCACTGAGAGCATCCCGGCCATGCCGGCCAGCACGGCGACAATCAGCGAATACGGGCCCGGATGGTAGATGAATTCAACCGCCGAACCGTGGTCCAGCGCGTCCCGGGGGAACAACCCCAGCGGCACGGACAGCCAGGCGGTGAGGGCGGCGGCCAGCATGGCGACCGGAAAGCCGATGCCGAGCGCCAGCGCCGCGTCCCGTCCGAGGCGCCGCTCGCGCCGGACCAGAGCCACTGCAAGCGCAGCCAGCGGGCCGAACTCCGGGCCGACGGCCATGGCGCCGACGATCGCGATGGTGGAGTCCGTGACAATGCCGATGGCCGCCAGTTGGGTGGCCAGGATCAGGAAGGCCAGGAAGCTCCACGTCAGCCGTGAATCTTCGCCGGTCTGCCGTGACACCTCGTCCCAGATGACCGCGTCCGCGCCCTGACCCGGTGCCGCGGCCTCCGCCTTGTCGGCCCGGTCCGAGAGCACCAGGTCCGGCATGATGACCGATATTGAGCCGCGCTTCTGGACATCGAGGGCGTGGAGTTTCTCCACGAGCCCCTCCACAGATTCGCGGGCGAGCATGATTTGGACCACGTCCCCGGCAGGCATGACCGAGGCGCCCTTCTGCAGAGCGATTTCCGCGACGCCTACTTGGGATTCGCAACTCTCGACGACAATTCCGGACAACTCACCCGGGACACAAATGCGTAGCTGGACGATCACTTAGCGGCCTCCTCAGACTCTGACCAGCCTAGCTGGCACGCGAATCGCGCCGGCCGGCTCTCCCATGCGCGCCCCCGCAGGCGCCCCACGCGCGTCACCGCAGGCGCCGCACGCGCGTCACCCGGGGAGGCCCGAATCAGGCCCCGGAGACGAACCAGGGGGCGCACCAGCAGGTGGCAGGCGATTCGCAATGAAGGTTACGGTTCGGTAACATTGAGGTTTTGGAGGATGGCCTGAAAGGTTTTTAGTGTCGAACGAGCGAACCATCGCCACCCCGCGGGCAGCGGACGCGGGTTCTCCGGCGAGCCAAAAAACCAGCTACCGCCCCGAAGTCCAGGGCCTGCGCGCCCTGGCGGTCCTCATGGTGGTTACGTACCACGTGTGGCTGGGGCGGGTATCCGGCGGTGTGGACATCTTCCTTCTCATCTCGGCATTCCTGATGACGCTGAGCTTCACGCGCAAGGTCGAAAGCGGTGCGCCGCTCCGGCTGCTCAGCCACTGGCTGCACCTGCTCAAGCGGCTGCTGCCCGCCGTCGTGGTGGTAATTCTCGGCGTGCTTGCCGGCACCTGGGCCATCCTGCCGCAGAGCCGCTGGCCGGACATCCTCGACCAGGTCTGGGCGTCCCTGCTCTACCGGCAGAACTGGCTCCTGGCGGACAGCGCCGTCGACTACTACGCCCAGGACCATTCGGGCGCGAGCCCGCTCCAGCACTTCTGGTCACTCTCGATCCAAGGCCAGGTGTTCGTGCTCTGGCCGCTCGTCTTCGCGGGCACGGCGCTTCTTTGTCGGCTGCTCGGTAGCCTGCGCAGCCGCGGGATCGTCAAGGACCACGCCCTGCTAGGCTACCGGCCGCTGCTGACCGCAGCCTTCGGCGTGATCTTTGCCGTATCCCTCGTGTATTCGATCCAGCAGACCTCCACCAACCAGGCCCACGCCTACTTCGACACCGGCGCCCGGCTGTGGGAATTCGCCCTGGGTTCGCTCCTGGCCCTCGCCCTGCCGTACCTTAAGCCGGGCAAGATCCTGCGCGTTGTTCTGGGCTGGGCCGGCCTGGCCGCCATGCTGTCGTGCGGGCTGCTGCTGACGGTGGACCGCTCGTTCCCCGGCTACATCGCACTGTGGCCCACGCTGGCGGCCGCCGCGATCATCACCGCCGGACAAAGCGGCAGCCGCTTCGGCGTCGACCGTCTCCTGACCTGGAAACCGCTGGTGGCGCTGGGAGACAACTCCTATGCGCTCTACCTTTGGCACTGGCCGCTGCTTGTCCTGGCCCTCGCCGGCGCGGGCATCACGTCACCAAACCTTTTCCAGGGCCTGTGCATCGTGGCCGTGTCCATCGTTTTGGCCGTGCTCACCACCCGCTTCGTCGAGAAGCCGCTGCGCGAATGGCACTGGCCGAAGAGCCGCACCTGGCGCACCGCCGTCGTGATTGCCGCCTGCGGCGCCCTGCTGGCGGGTCCCGTCGCGGTCTGGCAGAGCCGGCTCGTGGCCGACGAGGCCGCGGCGGCGTCCCAGCCCAAGGAACTGACCCCCGGTGCGGCCGCCCTCGCGCCGGAAAACGCGGGCAAGCCCACCCCGGAGGCCAAGATCATCCCCGCGCCCGCCGCGATGAAGAACGAATGGGCGGACATCGACGGGCTGTGCACGGACAACAACGTCCCGTCAGACCCCCTGCTGCAGGGCTGCCTGCAGAACAACAAACCCGAGAAGGTCACCAAGCGGATTGTGGTGCTCGGGGACTCGCATGCCCAGCAGTACATGGCGGCGCTGGGGCCGATCGCCAAAAACCACGGCTGGGAAGTCGTGACCTTGCTCAAAGGCAACTGCCGCTTCGGCGGCGAGTCCCCGGAACGGGACGCGGACTGCAACGCCTTCAACAAGGCCAGCACCCAGTACGTCCTGGACCACCGGCCCGACGCCGTCTTCACCGTCGCGTCGCTGACCCACAAGGACGCCCCTTTCGAGACCGAAGTGCCGCAGTACCTTGAAGGCATCAAGCCTTTCACCGACGCCGGCATGGACGTCGTGGGCATCCGCGACAACCCCCGCTTCAACATCAACATGCCCGAGTGCGTCCAGAAGAACGGCGCGGATGCCTCCGAGTGCAACGTGCCGGAACAGGACTCGCTGGCGGGGTCCTCGCCGCTGGACGCCTACCGCGGCAAGGTGCGCGGGCTGCACCTGATGGACATGAGCGATTTCATCTGCGCCAACGGGACATGCCCCGCGGTGGTCGGCAACGTGTACGTCTACAAGGACGACAACCACCTGACCAAGACGTACGTGCAGACCATGATCCCCATGTTCGAACGAAGGCTCCTCGCCGCCACCGGCTGGAAATAGGCGGGACGGCCCGTACTGAAGCCGCACATTACTGCCCCGGAATATGGCTATCGCCGCCAAGGTTCTACTATTTATTAATCCCTTCTGCACAGACCAGACCCGTAATGACTGGCTGGTCATCTGTTGCAACCCCTACCCGTGAACCCCGTAACCCAAGGTAAGAGGCGCACTCATGACCCAGCCCGAACACAATCCCTTTGGCTTCATCGGCCTGACGTACGACGACGTCCTGCTTCTGCCCGGCCACACCGACGTGATTCCCTCCGAGGCGGACACGTCCTCGCGGATTTCCAAGCGCATCACGGTCCAGACCCCGCTGCTGTCCGCGGCAATGGACACCGTCACCGAGTCCCGGATGGCCATCGCCATGGCACGCCAGGGCGGCCTCGGCGTCGTGCACCGGAACCTGTCAATCGCCGATCAGGCTGACCAGGTGGACCGGGTCAAGCGCAGCGAATCCGGCATGATCACCAACCCGCTGACCATCGGGCCCGAGGCCACCCTGGCCGAGCTGGACGAGATCTGCTCGCACTACCGCGTCTCCGGCCTGCCGGTGGTGGACGAGGGCATGCGGCTCCTGGGCATCGTCACCAACCGCGACACGCGCTTCGTGCCGGAAGCGGACTTCCCGCTCCGGCTGGTCAGCGACGTCATGACCAAAATGCCGCTCGTCACCGGGCACGTCGGCATCAGCCGCGAGGAAGCCTCGCACAAACTTGCCACGAACAAGATCGAGAAGCTCCCGCTCGTCGACGAGCAGGGCCGGCTCAAGGGCCTGATCACCACCAAAGACTTCACCAAGGCCGAGCAGTACCCCTTGGCCACCAAGGACGACGCGGGCCGCCTGCGCGTCGGCGCGGCCATCGGCTTCTTCGGCGACGGCTGGGAGCGGGCCATGGCGCTCGTCGACGCCGGCGTGGATGCCCTCTTCGTGGACACCGCGAACGGCCACTCCCAGGGCGTGCTGGACATGATCCGCCGGCTCAAGTCCGATCCCGCAGTGGCACACGTGGACATCATCGGCGGCCAGGCAGCCACCCGCGAAGGTGCCCAGGCGCTGATCGACGCCGGTGCCGACGGCATCAAGGTCGGCGTGGGCCCCGGCTCCATCTGCACCACCCGTGTGGTTGCCGGCGTCGGTGTTCCGCAGATCACCGCCATCTACGAATCGGCCAAGGCGGCCATCCCCGCCGGCGTGCCGCTGATCGCCGACGGCGGCCTGCAGTACTCGGGCGACATCGGCAAAGCGCTCGTCGCCGGCGCGGACACCGTCATGCTCGGCTCCCTTCTGGCCGGCTGCGACGAGTCCCCGGGCGATCTGATCTTCGTCAACGGCAAGCAGTTCAAGCTCTACCGCGGCATGGGTTCCCTCGGGGCCATGCAGACCCGCGGCAAGAACACGTCCTATTCGAAGGACCGGTACTTCCAGGCCGACGTCTCCGGCGATGACAAGCTCATCCCGGAAGGCATCGAAGGCCGGGTTGCCTACCGCGGACCGCTCGCCTCGGTGGCATACCAGCTGGTCGGCGGCCTCCGCCAGACCATGTTCTACACCGGTGCCCCCACCGTCGCCGAGCTGAAGGCCCGCGGCAAGTTCGTGCGCATCACCCCGGCCGGGCTCAAGGAATCGCACCCGCACGACATCCAGATGACGGTCGAGGCCCCGAACTACGGGTCACGCTAAACCACCGGATCGTCAGCGAACAGGCCGTGGGGAGTTCTCCCCGCGGCCTGTTCGTGTCTGCACCCCGAACTAGGCTGGAGGCATGTCCGAACTCCTGCCCGCACGTGAGCCAAAGCGCAAGCTCGCGCTGAGGCCCTACGCCCGCGCCGTGGCGCAGGTGCTGCGGGTAAGTTTCCGGGCCTCGCCCGCCGCCGTGGTCATGAAAGTCCTCGGCTCGCTGATCTCGGCGCTCCTGCCGCTGGTCACGACGTACTTCGCCGCCCTGACCACCACGGCGCTGGCCGCCGCCTACGCTGGCGACCCGGCGGCCGGGCAGCGGGCGATAGTCTACGTCATCATCACGGCAGTCCTGGGCCTGTTCTGGGGCTCGTTCAGCAGTGTGGACCGCTACATCCAGCAGCTCATGAGCTTCCGGGTCGGGGCGATCGTCGGCGACCTGATGTACGAGCGCTTCCTTACCCTGGACTTCTGGCGCTACGACGACAAAGAGACGGTGGACCTCTACGACCGCGCCAAGCGTTTTTCCGATTCCTATGCACGGGTCCTGGACCGGATCGCCGCGATCTTCACCCAGTTCGTCTCGGTGATCCTGGCCATCGGCGCACTGTTCCTGGTCAATTGGTGGATCTCCGTGATCGTCCTGATCGCGATCGTGCCGAGCGTGTACCTGCAGTTCCGGCTCTCCCGCGAACAGATCGCGCACTGGAACACCCAGGTGGATTCCCGCAGGCAGCGCAGGATGATCGAGACCAACCTCCTGCGCCCCCAGCACATCGCCGAGATGCGGCTGTACGGGATCGTCGGCTACCTGATGGGGCTGCGCTCCCGGCTCCGGGACGCCGACGAGAAGCGACGGCTGGACTTCCAGAAACGCTACATCCCCAAACAGCTCGCGGCCGATGCCCTGCAGTACGGCGCCGAAGTGGTTTCCCTGATCTGGGTCGTCGGCCAGATCATTGCCCGGGCCCAGCCGGTGGGACAGTTCCTTTACGTCCAGCAGATTGTCAGCCGGGCGCTGTCCACGGCGAACAGCCTCGTCTCCTCGCTCAGTTCGATCGACGAGGACCTGGCAAACCTCACGGACTATGAACTGTTCATGGCGCTGCCGGTGCCTTCCGGCCACGCCCCGCCGCTGCTGCAGGCGCCGAAGACCGTGGAGCTGCGGGACATCCACTTCACCTATACCGGCAGCGAACTGGAAGTCATCCGCGGCATTTCGCTGACCATCCGGCAGGGCCAGCACATCGCGATTGTGGGCGAGAACGGCGCCGGCAAATCCACCCTGATCCGCATCCTGGCCGGGCTTTACCGCCCGGATTCCGGCCAGGTGCTGCTCGACGGCGTCGACCTCGCCGCCGTGGACGTGACGTCCTGGCACCGGCACCTGGCGGTCCTTAGCCAGGAGTTCCTCAAATATGAGTTCGCTACCGCCGCGGAGAACATCTTCTTCGGCGACGTCGATTCGCCCCGCGAGGACGGCCGGATCCGCCGGGCCGCCGCGGACGCCGAGGCCCTGGAATTCATCAACAAACTGCCCAACGGGCTGGACAACCACGTGAGCAACTGGATGGAGGATCCGCGCGGACGGAAGGGTTCAGGCCTCTCCGGCGGGCAGTGGCAGCGGCTGGCGATGGCTCGGAACTTCTACCGCAACGCCTCATTCATGGTGATGGACGAGCCGACGTCGGCCATCGATGCCCTCGCTGAGCACCGGATCTTCACGAGGCTCTTCGCCGACCGCAGCAGCACCATCATCGCCATCAGCCACCGCCTCGCCACGATCGAGAAGGCCGACGTCGTCTACATGCTCGAGGACGGCCGGATCGTCGAACAGGGCACGCACAGGGAGCTTGTGGCGCTGCGCGGCCGGTACTTCCGGATGTTCGAATCCCAGCTCGCCGTGGACGACGCCGAAGGCATCTGAGCCGAAGGCGCCGATGAGCGGCGGCTTGACCGCATCAGCGCGTCCAAGCCAATGCGCGGGGCAGGCTGCAGCCCGGCGCAGGCCTCCAGGCTGGTCCCCTCCCTGCCAGCCCCGCGAGGGGGACTTCTACCCGCCGAACCGAATCACGGTGGTCCGCACCCGCGCCAGGCTGGGCACCGGCGGAACGCTGCTGAAACCAAAGGTGACTTCGGGCCGGATGGCGGACAGGGGCCCCGCGTCTCCGCCGTCCCAGCCGACGCTCGCCGAGTCGATGCGGTGAAGATCGGTCACGCCGTAGTACTCCTCCCGCCCGCCCTTCGCGGCCCCCGCGGTGCGCACCCCGGGGCTGAGGAGGGCAGCGAGCGGGCTGATGGCACGCAGCCACTGCGGATGCACGGCCACCGGACCCGGGACCAGCCGGGCGATGCTGCCCAGCCGGGTTCGTTTGCCGATGGCGGCGCGAATCCGGAGCGGGCCGGCGTCGACCCGGAGCCACTGCCCGCCGTGAGACGCGGCGACGTCGAGCACACGGGTTTCGTCAAAGTTGTAGACCGAAGCGATGAGGTCGCCGATCTCAGCGGTGGGCGCGAGCAGGATCCGCCGGCCGGAGGCCAACTGGACCATCGCGTCGGCGAACGGACCGAAGGGGGAGCGCTGCCAGAGGCCCACCACCGCGCGCAGACCGGACTCCGTGCCGATGCCGGCGATGTGCCCGTCGAAGATCCACCGCATACCCATGCCGCCACCTTACGTCGGTGCCGGACGTTCCGCAGCGGCCTCCTCAGCTGGGCGGACGTGTCCCGGCTGCCACGTCCCGGCGGGGATTCGGTCCGCCAGGACACGGTCGCCGGGAAAACGCCGCCCTGGGATAACCTAGAGCAGTGACTTACGAGATTGAGATTGGCCAAGGCAAGCGTGGGCGTCGTGCCTACTCCCTGGATGACATTGCGATCGTCCCCAACCGACGCACGCGTGACCCCAAGGACGTATCCGTCTCGTGGCAGATCGATGCCTACAAGTTCGAGATGCCGGTCATCGCAGCTCCGATGGATTCGGCCATGTCGCCGGAAACCGTGATCGCTCTCGGGCGCCTCGGCGGACTCGGGGTCCTGGACCTCGAAGGCCTGTGGACCAGGTATGAGAACCCGCAGTCCGTGCTGGACGAAATCGCGGTCCTCGCGGACGAGACCAACAGCCCCGCCGTCACCCGGCGGATGCAGGAGCTCTACCAGGCGCCGATCCAGCCCGAGCTGATCACCTCCCGCCTCGCCGAGATCCGCGCCGCGGGGGTCACCGTGGCCGGCTCGCTGACCCCACAGCGCACGCAGGAACACTACAAGACCGTGGTGGCTGCCGGCGTCGACATCTTTGTCATCCGCGGGACCACCGTCTCGGCCGAGCACGTCTCCAAGGCCCACGAGCCGCTGAACCTCAAGCAGTTCATCTACGAACTCGACGTCCCCGTGATCGTCGGGGGAGCGGCCGGCTACACCCCGGCCCTGCACCTGATGCGCACCGGTGCCGCCGGCGTGCTGGTCGGCTTCGGCGGGGGAGCCACCACCACCACCCGCCGCGCGCTGGGCATCCACTCTCCGATGGCCTCCTCCATCTCCGACGTCGCGGCCGCCCGCCGGGACTACATGGACGAATCCGGCGGACGCTACGTGCACGTGATCGCCGACGGCGGCATGGGAACCTCGGGCGACATCGTCAAGGCCATCGCGATGGGCGCCGACGCCGTGATGCTGGGCAGTGCCCTGGCCCGCGCCGAGGAGGCGCCGGGCAAGGGCTGGCACTGGGGCCAGGAGGCACACCACCTCGAACTGCCCCGCGGCGACAGGGTCAACGTGGGAACTGTTGGACCGCTCGAGGAGGTCCTGTTCGGGCCAGGCCACCACACCAACGGCACCTCGAACCTGATCGGGGCGCTGCGCCGTTCGATGGCAACCACCGGCTACTCGGACCTGAAGGAATTCCAGCGCGTCGACGTCGTCGTCTCGCCGTACGCCGGAAACTGAACCGCACGCCGGCAGGGGATTAGCCCTGCCCATCCGGAGGACTTGGACGTAGTCTGGTGCCCTAACGAGGTTTGATCCGGATGGAGGCGTGACATGAACAGTTTTCCCGGCGGTTCTGCCGTGGCCGGAGGTGCCCTGGGTCCTGCAGAGCGCGATGCTTCCATCGCCTTACTCAAGGGCACTGCTGACCCGGGCAAGGAACTCGACATCCTGATCGTGGGCGGCGGCATCGTCGGCGCCGGCGCCGCCCTGGATGCGATCACGCGCGGGCTCAGCGTCGGCATCGTCGAGGCCAACGACTGGGCAGCCGGCACGTCGTCCCGGTCCTCCAAGCTCATCCACGGCGGCCTGCGGTACCTGGAGATGCTCGACTTCGCCCTGGTCAAGGAGGCCCTGCACGAGCGCGGGCTCATCCTGTCCGTCCTGGCCCCGCACCTGGCCCGGCCGGTGCCGTTCCTCTACCCGCTGACCAAGCATGTGCTTGAGCGCCCCTATGTCGGCGCCGGGATCGCGCTGTACGACGTCATGTCCATCACCGGCGGACACAGCCGCGGCGTCCCGTTCCACAAGCATCTGACCCGCCGCGGGACCCTGCGGGCCGCGCCGAGCCTGAAGGACGACGCCTTCGTGGGGTCCATCAGGTACTACGACGGCCAGGTGGACGACGCGAAATACGTCGCCAACCTGGTGCGGACCGCGGCGCACTACGGCGCACACGCCGTCAACCAGATGTCCGTGGTGGACTTCCTGCGCGAAGGGGAGCGCGTCGTCGGCGCCAAGGTGGTCAACCACGAGGACGGATCAACGTTCAACATCCGGGCCAAGCAGGTCATTAACGCCACCGGCGTCTGGACCGACGAAACCCAGGCCATGGTGACCGACCGCGGACAGCTCAAAGTTCGCGCCTCCAAGGGCATCCACCTGGTGGTGCCCCGGGACCGGATCCAGTCCACCGTGGGACTGATCCTGCGAACCGAGAAGTCGGTGTTGTTCGTGATCCCCTGGGGCAGGCACTGGATCATCGGGACCACGGACACTGACTGGCACCTCGACAAGGCCCACCCGGCGGCCTCCAGCAAGGACATCGACTACCTGCTGGAGCACGTCAACAAGGTCCTCAAACGGCCCCTGACACGCGAAGACGTCGAGGGCGTTTACGCGGGCCTGCGCCCGCTCCTGGCCGGGGAAAGCGATTCCACCGCCAAGCTCTCCCGGGAACACGTGGTGGCCCACCCCGTGCCCGGGCTCGTGGTGGTGGCCGGCGGGAAGTGGACCACCTACCGGGTCATGGCCAAGGACGCAGTGGACGAGGCAACGCGCAGCATGGACGAGCGCGTCCCCCCCAGCTGCACGGAGTCCATTCCGTTGCTAGGGGCCAGCGGTTTCAAGGCAGCGTGGAACAAACGGAACCGGATGGCGGAGGAGACGGGCGTGCATGTGGCCCGGATCGAACATCTGCTCAACCGCTACGGCGCCATGACGCCGGAAGTGCTGGCCCTGATCGCCGGTAACCCGGAGCTGGCCGAGCCGTTGCCCGGCGCGGACGACTACCTCGCCGCGGAGGCCGTCTATGCGGCCACGAACGAAGGCGCCCGCCACGTTCAGGACGTGCTGACCCGCCGCACCCGGATTTCGATCGAGGCCTGGGACCGGGGTGTGTCCGCCGCTCCGGTAGTCGCTAAACTAATGGGAGACGTTCTCGGCTGGAGTGATGCGCAGCGCGAGGGCGAAATCAAGCACTATCTGGCCCGGGTCGATGCCGAGCGCCTGAGTCAGCAGCAGCCGGATGATGAATCCGCCGACGCCGCACGGCTGGGCGTGGAGGATATTGTCCCGTTGCGCTGAGTTTCAGCACCGGCCGGCAGTGCTGACCACATCGCAGGTCAACTGACTGCCGGCCGGCGTGCACTGACGCCACTTCGAAGGGACATCACTTGGCGCAACCACTGGACCGGTACGACGCCGAGCTCACCACGCCCGAGATGGTGATCCTGGAGATGGACGCCACGGACAAGCTGGACGCCACGTCCCAGCTCGCAGAGCGGATGTATGCGGCGGGACGGATTTCCGATCTCGATGGCTTCCTCAAGCAGGTCAATGCCCGGGAGCACCAGCTCGCAACCGGCCTGCCCGGCGGGGTGGGTCTGCCGCACGCCCGAAGCGAGCTGGTCTCGCAGACCTCCATTGCGGTCGGCATCACCAAATACGGCAGGGCACTGGACTTCGGTGCCGCAGACGGCCCGGCCACCGTCATACTGCTCATCGCCACCCCGGCGAGCTCTTTCTCCGATCACCTTGAAGTGCTCGCGACGCTGGCCCGCTCGCTCTCGAAGGAGTCCTTCCGCGAGTCGCTCCGCCGGGCCTACGACGCCGAAGTGATCGCCGAGCTCATCAATTCCAGCCTGGTGTTCTTCGACCACTAGCAGGTTGGGGCAGGCCTTTCGTGTCGAGGTAGTCGCCGCGCAGGGACTCGGCTGCCGCATTCTGGGGGCAGGACCTTTCGTCGC
This sequence comes from Arthrobacter oryzae, assembly GCF_003634095.1. Classification (GTDB taxonomy): domain Bacteria; phylum Actinomycetota; class Actinomycetes; order Actinomycetales; family Micrococcaceae; genus Arthrobacter; species Arthrobacter oryzae. Next base: position 299,551 of record NZ_RBIR01000002.1, on the reverse strand, counting down.
GAGATCGTCGCCGCGCTGGGACTCGGCTGCCGCATTCTTGGGGCGAGATATTTGAATTCTGGATCCGGAGTGGGCCCATCAGCCATTTCGAAGGTTCCCGGCGCTGGACGTCAAAGCAGCCGATCAAAGGTCAGAACACCTTAGGGTGCGGTTCACTCTCCTGGAGGATCAGCTGGTCCGTGCTGCGGGAATCGAGGTCTCGGGTCCTCCCGAGTCTGTCCTCTTCTCGCCCGGAGTCCGCACGCAGTTTGGCCGGCCGCGGGTCCTGGACCGCGCCGCCTTAGTACGGTCTGATCGTTCTCCGGCTGGCAGCCAGGGCCGGATCCTGGACGTCGGCCGAACCTCACGGATCTTCCCGCCCCACATCCGCAAAGCCCTCATCGCCCGCGACCAGGGCTGCACCTTCCCCGGCTGCACCATCCCCGCCGCCTCGTGCGAGGCCCACCACATCCACTACTGGTCGCGGCGGCCTCACCGCCACCGACAACGGCACAATTTGTGAATATGACCCCACTCGAGGGTCGCTGTGTCAAAAGCCGAGTCCTCGCCTATGGCCCGGTAGATTGAGCGCATGAGTGAAGTCGTCGCCAAAGCATTCCTGAGCTATGCCCATGTCGATAACGAACGGGAAGACGGTAGGATTCGGCGTCTCGCCGAGCTTCTCAGGGCGGAGTTCGAGTTCCTCACCGGCGAAACAATAGACATCTTTGTTGATTCGGCTGAAATTCGCTGGGGGCACGACTTTCGGGCGCAACTCGATGAAGCCTTGCAAAACACGACGTTCTTCATACCCGTGTTGACCCCCACATACTTCCTGCGCGAAGAGTGCAGGAAGGAAATGGTTCAATTCGTTTCATCGGCTCGGTCGTTGGGGCTTCAGGAGCTATTGATGTCGATCCGATACACACCAGTGCCTGATCTTCGAGAAGGTAGCACCGACGAACTCAAGGACATTGCGGCGCGCATGCAGTTCGAACCCTGGGACGATGTCCGACTTCTGGAGGAGACGTCATCCCCTTACCGGACGCGGATCCACCGCCTCGCGACAAGGCTAGTGGAATTGACGCGCGACCTCGAAGCACGACCGGTGCACCTTGCTTCAAACCCGAAGCGCGCGTCGGTGGACGTGATCGCGAAAAGTGCGGAGGCAGGCGAGCCGCCGTCAGCGGCACAGCGCCTGCGACCGGCGCCAGAAGAAGAGGAAGCCGACGATGCCCCTGGATTTCTGGAGCTAATGGCTGATTTTCAACCGGTCGCGGACGAGTGGACGAACACTCTCACGACTCTCGGGCCTGCGGTTGGTGAATTCGGAGAGCTTTTCAGTGCCTCGTCCAAGGAGATGGAAAAGGCGAACAAGAAGCCGAACGCGTTTGCCGCGAAGATCGTAATCGCTCGGCAACTGGCAAAAGATGCCGCGGCGCCCCTTGAAACCATCGAGCATATGTCTAAGGAATACTCGACCAGTCTGCTTCGCATGGATCCCATCATTAGGGCGGTGCTAGAGGTGTTGGCCCACCAGGAGGAGGACGCAGGCAACGGGGATGCCGTGGCAGGAATTAGGCGTCTGATCGACTCCTCCCGAGAGGCCATGGCAACGATAACCGAGGCCGCTGATGCTGCTAAGGCCAACGCCGGGATGAGCAGGGACCTGCGCCCACTGCTCCGCAGATTTGAAACAGCGCTCAGAAATGTGGTTGATGGTCAGGACCTAATTGACGGCTGGGAGCCGCTCCTCGAGGGAGCCGCGAAGCGGCTCCCATCACTTGAAGTAGCAACATAACTCGGAAGGCCTGAATTGCCGTCCGTAGGGGCATCGAATTTGTAATGGTGTCGTGCAGGAATCGAAGGGGAAGTTTGTTGTATCCAACGGCGTTGGGAACATTGCCCCTACACTGATGCCGTGACCTCCGAGTCGATTCCTTTGCCCGACGGCGTCCGGCTACGCGCAGAGCCGCTCCCCGGGGCGCAGCCGCCCCGATGGAAAGGGACTAGTGTTCGGCGTCGTCTGGTGGCCTTGGTGGTCTTTTCGGGCGTTCTCTTCACTGGAGTAGCCGTCACTGCCGTCGTCGCCTTTTCTTGGGCCATGATCCCTGTCTGGGGCAGCCATGTGAAGGTGCCCGCCACCGTCACCAGCCAGTACGGTTACTACAAGAGGGACATTTATTCGGTGGATGGCCACCACTGCATCGTCGGTCTCCAGTATGCCCTCGACGGTCGGCCTATAACTGCATCCTCTGACACGCACACGACGTGTAAAGGTTCCCCGTCGTCGGGGTCTACGGTAACGATCAGCGTCTATCAAGAGAATACGGTCGATCCAATCATCGACGGCTATTACACCTTCCAGAGCTCGCTGCCTGGGATGGTCGGACTCCTGGGCCTCGGCTGGGTTTTCGGTTCTGGGTACCTCTTAGTCCTCGTCGGGGTCTCCTATTGGGGCGCACGTCGAATAGGGGAGGGTGAGTCCTCATGGCGGCAAGTGACAGCGACCGTAAAGCAACTCGAGAAGTTCAGATCCTCGACTACCGTGACTCTTGAAGCTGAGGATGTGACTGGGGCGCTCCGAATTTTCCGGATCAGGTATAGCTTCAGGAGCCCGTGGCTCGAATCCTCCCCCCAAGGCACGGTCAGCCTCACGATGTTGGGCAACGGCGGAGATAGGCTCCTGTTCGCGCCTCCGGGCTCCCGTAACGTCAAGGTCGGTTACGTTTCTGTCCCGAGCCAATTTGAGCTGCGGGCGCTCGGACTCTAGCGTTCGCAGTCAGGAGTCCGGGGGCATCAGAAAAGCCGTTCCAATGCATAGTGACTGGCGTACGGGCGTCGCCGCGTAACGACCACCTCTGCATGATTACGGCTCGGCCGCGGCCAGAACCACGGCAGCACAGCGGCGCGGCCGCCAGGACTATTGCCGCAACACCCCTGCCTGCGTGCCTGCTTTGGATACCGCCCAGCATTCTGGGCGGTAGGCAAGGCGCCCTGGGAAGGGTTCGCGTCGGATCGTCGCCCCCAAATGAGGGGTGAAGCCGGCGCGGTGCCCGTTTCGCTGTTCTACACGGGGACGAAGTACGGTTAAGAGGTGCTGAAAACTGCCCTTAAACCCCGCTGGATCGCAGGACTCGTGTTCGCGATTGCCATTTCCGGGGTGTTTGTGCTGCTCAGCCAGTGGCAGTTTGGCCGTTCAACGCAGCCGGAAACCCCGGTTTCCACCACAACAGAGGACCCGCGCGAGCTCACCTCGGTCCTGCAGCCGGGAGGATTCTTCCCAGGTTCGGTGGCGGACCAGATTGTCTCCGCCACGGGAAGCTACGACCCACAAAAGCAGGTCCTCGTTCCGGACCGGCTCAACGACGGTGCCAAGGGCTACTGGATCGTGTCCGCCTTTGCCGTCAAGAACGCTCCCGTCCTAAAGGGCGCGGGGGCCACACCCCAGACCTGGATTCCGGTCGCCCGCGGCTGGGTCGCGGATCCCGCGGACGCCGTGGCGCCGCCCACGGGCACTATCGAACTGACCGGACGGTTGCTGCCATCCGAGTCGCCGCTGCCGCACACAGACCCCGGTCCCGGCCGTGTCAGCGCAGTCTCGGTCGCCGAGCTCATCAACGACTGGAATATCAGCAGCTACCCGGGCTTCGTCGCCGCGAGGACCGAACTCTCCGCCGGAGCCGATGTCGGGGCCCCCGCCAGCAGCGGTGCCGTCAAACCCCTCCTGATAGGCCCGCAGCCGCCGGCCCAGCAAGTGAATTGGCTTAACCTCTTCTACTCCGTGGAATGGGTGGTCTTCGCCGGCTTCGCGCTGTTCATCTGGTGGAGACTCGTGAAAGACGACTACCGCCGCGACCTCGAAGACGCGCTGGACGACGAAGAGTCGGGCCATGACCCGGGCGCTTCCGAAGGACAACAGCGCCGGGCCGACGCGTTTCCGGCCGCACAGCCCGCCGCCGGTGGGAACCCAGCCGGGCACAACCCCGTCGAACCGAACACAAGCGCAGCACATCCCGCAGATCCCTATAGCACCGCCACCCATCCCACCGACCCGAGAGTGCAATCATGATCGAGCCCCAGCCCGCCATCCAGCCGCCATCAACCAACGGCGCGGGGGCCGCCGGCAAGAAGCGACGCTTCGGCGGCACCGAGGCCCAAATCCGGTCCGCCCTCAAGTTCTACAAGGTGATGGCCTACCTGACGGGCTCCATGCTGCTTCTGCTGTGCGCCGAGCTGGTCGCCCGGTACGGCTTCGGACAGTACCTCTTCGCCGGCGGCACCGACGCCGTCACCGGACAGCCGTTCGGCCTGGGCTTCGCCGATGCCGAACCGCCGGGAGTGATCGGGGGAGTCAACCTCTCCATAGCCGTCCTGATCGTGCACGGCTGGATGTACGTTGTCTACCTGATTTCTGACTTCCGGCTGTGGTCGCTCATGCGCTGGCCGTTCGGCAAACTGGTGGTCCTGGCCCTGGGCGGCGTCGTGCCGTTCCTGTCCTTCTTCGTCGAGAAGAGGTTCCATGCCGAGGTCGAGGCGGAACTCGCGGCGAACCCGCAGGCACCCCAGCGGTACTGACCCCAGAGGTACTGACTCAAGCGGCGCCAGCAGCACTGACTCCAGCCTTCGTGGACCGGGGCACCCCGCGGGGGGCCGCCGTCGGGCGTGTGAGTTCGCTTACCCCGGGGGCGATTCGTGGCCCGCAGGGGCTTCTCAATGTGCGGGCGGGCAGCGGGGCAAAGTAGTCTTGTGGGGTGACTACTCCCACTGCATCCCAGACGTCCCACAGGCCCGTTCTGGTTGTTGACTATGGTGCCCAGTACGCGCAGCTGATTGCCCGCCGCGTCCGGGAAGCGAATGTGTATTCGGAAGTGGTTCCGCATACCTACAGCACCGAGCAACTGCTGGCCAAGAACCCCGCTGCCATCATCCTCTCGGGCGGCCCTGCCAGCGTATACGCTGACGGCGCCCCCAGCGTAGGCGCCGATCTCTTCGAGGCCGGCGTTCCGGTCTTCGGCATCTGCTACGGCTTCCAGGCCATGGCGAATGCCCTCGGCGGCAAGGTGGCCCAGACGGGACTCCGCGAGTACGGCTCCACGGAGACCACCACGATTGGTGAAGGCCGGTCCATCCTGGCCGGCATGCCTCAGCATCAGAGCACCTGGATGAGCCACGGCGACTCCGTCCACGAGGCCCCCGAGGGCTTCGAAGTCCTCGCGACGACGGCAGGCGCCGAAGTAGCTGCGTTCGCCAACGAAGAGAAGTGCCTCTACGGCGTCCAGTGGCACCCCGAAGTGAAGCACTCGGCCTACGGCCAGCAGGTCCTGGAGAACTTCCTCTTCAAGGGCGCCAAGCTGGAACCGAACTGGACCGCCGGCAACATCCTCGAGGAGCAGGTTGACCGGATCCGCGAACAGATCGGCGACGCCCGGGTCATCTGTGGCCTGTCCGGCGGCGTTGACTCTGCCGTTGCCGCCGCCTTGGTCCAGCGCGCCGTCGGCGATCAGCTGACCTGTGTGTTCGTGGACCATGGCCTGCTGCGCGAGGGCGAGGCCGAACAGGTCGAACGCGACTTTGTCGCCGCCACCGGCGTGAAGCTCTATGTCGCCAACGAGCAGGAGCGCTTCCTGAGCGCCCTGGCCGGCGTCAGCGATCCCGAGACCAAGCGCAAGATCATTGGCCGCGAATTCATCCGCGCCTTTGAGGAAGCTGAACTGGCAATTATCGCCGAGGCGGCAGCGCACGGTGAAAAGATCAAGTTCCTGGTCCAAGGCACCCTGTACCCCGACGTCGTCGAATCGGGCGGTGGCGAAGGTGCGGCCAACATCAAGAGCCACCACAACGTGGGCGGCCTGCCCGAGGACCTGCAGTTTGAACTCGTGGAGCCGCTGCGCGCCCTGTTCAAGGATGAGGTCCGCGCCGTCGGTGCCCAACTCGGACTCCCGCAGGAAATCGTCGGCCGCCAGCCCTTCCCCGGACCCGGCCTCGGCATCCGGATCGTCGGCGACGTCACCAAGGAACGCCTGGACCTGCTGCGCAAGGCCGACGCGATCGCCCGCGCCGAACTGACCGCGGCCGGCCTCGACAATGAGGTCTGGCAGATGCCCGTGGTGCTGCTGGCAGACGTCCGCAGCGTCGGCGTCCAGGGCGACGGCCGCACTTACGGACACCCGATCGTGCTCCGTCCGGTGTCGTCCGAGGACGCCATGACCGCCGACTGGTCGCGGCTGCCCTACGATCTGCTGGCCCGGATATCCAACCGGATCACCAACGAGGTGGACGGCGTCAACCGGGTGGTGCTGGACGTGACCAGCAAGCCGCCGGGAACCATCGAGTGGGAATAAGAATGTGAATGGCCGGCCTTTCGAGGCCGGCCATTTCATTTTGTTGCTGACAATCCGGGTTGATCCTGGCAATTCGGGCTGAATTTTGCGCCGTCCAGTGTTGCGGCCCCGCACAGGCAGGGGATTCGGGCTACCCTCGAATGCATGCCGGTATGGTCCAGAGCGTCCCGCGGAAGCCAAGCAACCGCGAACACACGATACGCGGCCGGGGAAAGCGCGGACGCAACACAGACAAGCGTTCAGACGAACGCGCCCCGGTCGAGCCCGTCACGGACCGGCGCGGAGAAAGCCGGCACCGAGAAGTCCGGCGCAGAGAAGTCGAGCACAGAAAAGAAGGCAGCAGTGTCAGTTGGTCAAGGCCACCCCGAGGGCTCCGAGGAGTTCAGGAAATGGCTGTCGGGGCTCAAACCCGTCACCGGAGCAGATACGATGCTGCGCTTCACCAAGACGCCCGAAGGCTCAATTGACCTGACCCATGCCCATCCGTCGGGGCTGGCCCAGCTTATGGCAGGCCGGCGCACCCGGCTCTCAACCCTGATCCGGGACCGCCAGCAGTACGTTATTGCGGCCCGGGCCTCACGCAACCTGCGCTCCAAGATCTTCGAACTGGCCAACGACCGCGGCATCGACGCCGGGTATTTCTCCGCCGGAACGGTGGTCTGGACATCCGCCGTCGGCGGCAAACCGCAGCGGGTTTCCGCCCCGGTCATGCTCGCCGCGATCTCCCTCACGGTGCGTCCTGGCGAGGACGACTACGAACTGCAACTGACCGAGCAGGCGCAAATCAACCCGGCTCTGGTCCGGCACCTGAAATCAGTCCACGGGATCGTCTTTGACGTGAACGCGGTGACGCGGATGGCATACAGCACGGCCCGCTACGACCCCCAGCCCGTCCTGGAGCGTCTGGGCACCCTGGTCCAGCCGATCCACGGCGCCGAGGTCGAGCACAATCTGCTCGTGTCCACGTTCGCCGACCTCTCGGGCAACCTGGACGATCCGTGGATCAACCAGAACAACCCCATCGTCACCGCCCTGGCACGGGCCGGTTCCGGCGAGCACGTCGACGTGCCCGCGGTCGATCCCGGCCGCTTCCCCAGCACGGACCATCGCGATCCCGCCGACGAGCTCCTGCTTCTCGACGCCGACACGGACCAGCAATACGTCATCGATGCCGTCCGGGCCGGAGATTCTCTGGTGGTCAGCAGCCCGCCGGGCACAGGCCAGACCCAGACCGCCATGAACTCCATCGGCGCCCTCGTGGACGAGGGCAAAACCGTGCTGGTGGTAGGCGACAGGCGGGCCAGCCTCGCCGAGATCTCCACACAGCTGGAGGGCCTTGGTCTCGATTCACTGCTCCTGCAGCTCACCGGCCAGGCCAGTCCACTGCAGCTCAAAGGGCAGCTGGTCCGGGCGATCGTCCGGAACGAGAAATCGCTCCAGCCGCAACTTAGCAACCTGCACGCCACCCTCACCGGGCACCGCCACGCCTTGATGGACCACGTGGCCTCGCTGCACAACGTCCGGGACCGCTGGGGGTGTTCGCCGTACGAGGCCATGCAGTCCCTGGCCGAACTGACCTCCATCCAGCCGGCGCCGGCCACGACCGTCAGGCTCAAGCGCAGCGTCCTGGATAACATCCGGGACCGCGAGGAACTCGCCGGCCGGCTCCGCCGCGCCGCGGAACTCGGCGGCTTTAGCCGCGCGTCGACCACCAGCCCCTGGCATGGAGCGCGCCTGCTGACGCGCAAGGAGACGCAGGAAGCACAAAAGGTTGCCCAGTCCGTGGCGGAGAAGCTCCCGCTGCTGCGCGGCCGCATGGACGGTGTCGCGGAACACGCCGAGATCCGTCTCGGCGGGACTTTCGCCGAGTGGGGCGGCCAGATCGAGCTCCTTGTCGCCGTCCGCGAAAGCCTGGACAAGTTCACCCCCGACATTTTTGACCGGCCCGTCCACGACCTGATCTCGGCCACGGCGTCTTCCGCCTGGCGCCGCGAACGGGGCATCGAGATGCCGTCCATGCAGCGGTCCCGTCTGCGCAGGGTAGCCAAGGAATATGTCAGGCCCGGCGTGCACATCGCGGACCTGCATAGCTCCCTGGTCCTGGTGCAAGAGCAGCGCGCGGCCTGGTCCGGCTATGCGACGACCCAACGGCACCCGGCCGTGCCGTCCGGGCTGGCCGAGATCTCCGGCCTCTACCGGGAGCTTGACGCGGAACTGGCTGAACTGGGCCAGGCAGTTGAACACACCGCCGCCGGCGGCGAGTTGGAGAGCGCGCCCTACGACGAACTCCTGAGCCGGGTGCAGCGCCTCGTCGCCGACACCGCAACCCTGGAAACCCTCCCGGAGCGCACACTGCTTGTCGAGAGCATGCGCGAACATGGCCTGGGCGAGCTGCTCGCGGACCTCGCCGAGCGTGAGGTTTCGGAAGACTCTGTGACCGCGGAACTGGAGCTGGCCTGGTGGCAGTCGGCGCTCGAAGCCATGATCAGCGGAGACGACTACCTGGCCATGTCCGACGGCGACGCCCTTCGCCAGCTGGAGGCGGAGTACAGGCTTGCGGACAACGCCCATGTCGCCAGCGGCGCCGCCCGGCTGCGATGGAATCTCTCCGAGCGCTGGCGCGTGGCAATCGCAACGTACCCGCGCCAGGCCGAGCTGCTGCGCAGCCTGCTGAAGGACGGCCGGGTAACACTGTCAGCGCTGAGCGGCCAGGCGCAGGAACTGTTGCCCACGCTGGTGCCCGTGTGCTCCGTCAGCCCCTACCTCCTGACCGGGGTACTGCCGATCGAGCAGACCTTTGACGCCGTCGTAATCCTCGACGCCGAGACAACGTCCCTGCAGGCCGTCCTGCCGGCCATCGCCCGTGCCCGGCAGGTCATCGCCTTCGGCGACGATCAGATCGCCAGCCCCCGGAGCTTCACGGTGGGGGTCGAACGGCTGGCCGCGGGGGAGAGCTCTTATCAGAGCGTCGACAGCGCGTACCGAGCGCTCTCCGCAGTGCTGCCCGTGTGGAACCTGAGGACCGTTTACCGCGCGGTGGATGAAGATCTGGTGCGCCAGCTCAGCAAGGGATTCTACGGCGGGGAACTCACCCGGCTCCCGGAAGGACAATCCGCCACCGGACTGGACCGTGCCTTGAGCGTGGAATATCTTCCCGACGGCACCGGGCTTCCCAGCGCCGACCACGACGGCGTTGAGTCGGTCGTGGCCGAAGTGAACCGGGCGGTGGAGCTCGTCTTTGAGCACGCCCGGCTCCGGCCGCGGACCTCGCTGGCTGTCGTCACCGGCAGTCTTCGCCATGCCGCCCGGATCGGCGAGGCCATCCGGGCCCAGCTGCCCAACTACCCCATGCTCGGCAGTTTCTTCACGGCCGGGGACGAGTCTTTCCGTGTGGTGGACCTGGAACGGGCCCAAGGCTTGGTCCGCGACCATGTCATTTTCTCCCCGGGCTATGGCCGCACACCGCACGGGCGCACCCTTCACAGCCTCGGCCCGCTGTCCGCCGACGGGGGACGCGCCAAATTCGCCCTGGCAATGACGCGCGCACGCCGATCCCTGCATGTGCTCAGCTGCTTCCGCCCCGAGGACCTTGACGTCAGCCGGCTCAGCCACGGCGCCGTGGACTTCTACCAGCTGCTGGACCGTGAAATTGCCGGCAATTCGGATCTCGGCAGCCCTGCCTCCCGGGCCGCTGCCAGCGAGCAGGCCCTCGGCGCAGACCCGCTCGTGGCAGACCTGGGCGACCGGCTCCGGGCCCGCGGCGCACGGGTGTGGCACCAGTACGACGGGGCCCTCAACATGGTCGCTGCCGCCGATCCTATGACCACGATCGGACAGGACGATGCGGAAATTCCCCGGCCTGTGGCAATAGAGTCTGACGGCACCGGCCACTACCGGCGGATGAGCGTCCGCGAACGCAGCAGGCTCCGGCCGCAGCTCCTGGAGCGCCTTGGCTGGCGGTATATGCCGCTATGGACCATAGAGGTGTTCACCGATCCCTCGGCCTGCGCCGACCGGATTGGGGGCTGCCTCGGGTTGGAGAAGCCTGCCGTGTCCAGCCGGCTCCGGGCAACGCACGGTTTCTTCGATGACGACGTTGAGCATCTGGCGATTGATGATGCACGGGCCTCGGAGGGGCTTGTGTTCTTACCGGCGGAACCTGCCGAGCAGGAATTCGCCGGCCACGAGGCGCAGTCCCCCCGCACTGCCGGGAGGCAGGGCGAAGCGACCGACTCCGGGAGAAGGCAGTAACCGTAGCCGCCGCCGGCCGCGGCAGGCAGTACACGTAAGACGGGCGCAGTACATGCAAGACAGGCAGTACACGTATGACAGGCAGTAAGGAGGCCGGCGGCATGAATGCGGACGGCGAGATTGCAAAGAACACCGGCGAGAGAATCGCGGGCGCCAACGACGGCGAAGAGACTGGGGCCACTGAGGCGCAGCCGGGCGAGACGAGCGGGGACCGGCAGGACCGGGACGCGGCCGAGGAGAAGTCCCGCCGGGCGACGGAACCGGCGACCGGGCCCGCAGGCGTGCTGCCGAACAAGGCAGCCGAAGATGATCCGCGGCGCTGGGGCGACCAGCCGGACAGCTACGATCACGATGCCTGGCTACAGGAGCAGAAGCCTCCGCACTGGGGCTGAGGCTTCCGGCCGTGCCGGCCGGCCGCCGCGTTGACGGCGGCCTTCCGTGCCCGGGCTTTGACGGCCGCAATAGGTGGCAGCAGGCCATGACAGCAGGCTGCCGCAGTGGCTGCTCAGCGCCTAGCCGGGTGCGGCCGCCACAAGCACGAAGAACAACTTGCCCTGCGTTGATGCGCCAGCCAGCCGACGTGCCTGGTCAGCCCCCGCTGCCACGACTATGAGCCCGTCGGAATCGGCTGTGGCGAGCCACGGCCCTGCCTTACCGCCCTGCACGGAGGTCCACAGCACCGGGACCGCTTCTGCCAGGACTTGGCTTTGCGCCGTCTGTTTGAAGTCGTTGCCGCCGGTGAGCACTACATTGACGAGCTGCCCGGGGGACACCAGCTGGATGGAGGCCGGATCGGACATCCTCAGCGGCACCGCGGCTGTGCCGGCCGGGCTTCCCGCGAGCAGGCCGGGTCCAAGGATCTGCGCATCAGTGAGGAGTTGGCCCCGGCGCAGGGGTGTGGCGAGCTGTTTTCCCTCGAACGCGGATGCGCTTACCGGGCTTCCGGAGGGCACCAGGCCGGGAGGCACGCTGATACCGCTGACATCGCCGGGTTCCAGGGTCTTTCCGGCGGGGAGATCCCCCGCAGCAGCGAATGCGATAACAGTATCGGCAGGAGCCGGAGTCAGCTGCTGAACCGTCAAGCCCGCTGCGATGCACAGCAGGAGGGCCGCAACAAGCCTCCGGTTCCGGTTCAGCCAGCCGCTTAGGCGCCGTCGTGAGGGCCTGACGGGCCGCCGCCCGGCAAGCTTCGCGGACCCGGTCCGGCGTCGGGCGGAACGGCCAGCCGAAGGTGACCTAACTGGAAGAAGGCCGCCGGAAGTGGTCCCATTGCGCTTCCAGCGGCCCGACGCCGCGGCTAGCGGCGACCGGAACGACACACCGGGCGGTGACAAGTTGGGCGGCCGCAAACGCAACAGAAACAGGCTGGGCGGCCGCCAGTTCAGGATCGAGGCAGCCTGGGGATCCGCGCGGAGGTAGTTGAGGTAAAGTGCCATGCCGTTACGCTACGGAGCGGCGCAGGGACGCGGCAGCCGCGAAGCTGTCTATGTGGACGACGGCACGCTATGTGGAAAACGGCAAGGCAGCGATGGGCTGCGCGGGCGCGGCCGACGGGCCTAGCTGGCCGGGGCCGCCGCGGGTGCGGGCGTCGGCGCGGCTGCCGGGGCCGCAGGAGCCGGGGAGACCGTGCTGCCCTTGGTGTCGCGCGAATCGTTCCGGTAGAAGCCGGAGCCCTTGAACACTACGCCGACGCTGTTGAATTTCTTGCGCAGCGTGCCCTGGCACTCGGGGCAGGACGTCAAGGAATTGTCCGTGAAGGACTGCACGATCTCGAAGGCGTGGCTGCAGTCCTTGCAGGCGTATGCGTAGGTGGGCACTGGAAATCCTCCTTTGGGACAAACGAGCAGGTCCCGTGCTGTGGAGTCCGGATCTTAGCCGATCTCTCGATCGACCGGTTCCGTCACTAGCAGTCGCAGGGCCTGAGTGCTAATTCTATCACCCCGGCAGGGACCCACCTCAGCCCAGCCGGATGACGCCGCCCGGGGTCAGCGCCGCGTGGACCTTCCGGTCGAACGACTCGGCGCGAATACTGCCGGCGGGCAGCACCTCGGTGTCATAGACGACGGCGGCAGTCGGCAGTGCGCCGACGTCGGATCCGTCTCCGGAGGCAGGCTGGAGGGCGGCCAGGGCGGCCAGGAATTTGTCATAGTAGCCGCCTCCTTGCCCGATGCGGTTGCCCGAGAAATCCACGGCGGTGGCGGGAAGGAATATTGCGGTGGCGTCCAGCATCACCGACGTGCCGAGGCGCTCTCCGACAGGTTCCTGGATGGGGGCAAACCGGCTGCGGACAAACCCGGAATCCGGGGTCCAATACACCCAGGTGAGCTCAAGGCGGGGTTCGCATACAGGAAGCAGCACCCGGTGGCCGGCGTCGACCAGTGCGGACAAGAGTGGCAGTGTGGGCGGTTCCGAGCCCACGCCGAGGTAAGCGGCGAAAGTGGCCGGCCGGCCGCCCGCCAGCCCGGAAGCCCACTGCAGCCCGTGGCGAGCGATGCTTGCCGCAGCTGCATCCAGCGCGGCCGGCGAAAGCCCGGCACGCCTGGCCCTGTGGCTTGAGCGTATTTCATCTTTTGACGCCATGCTGGCCCGTCCTCCGCCTCGTACAGCCCGAACCGCACCCTCAGATGGCCCGCCGGGCGGTGCGAATAATTACGCAATGATTGGTCCCTCCGTTAGATTAGTCGAGTGAATACACCCAACGCTTCCGTCCGCAAGGCCGTCATCCCCGCCGCGGGCCTTGGCACCAGGTTCCTTCCCGCCACGAAGGCCATGCCTAAGGAAATGCTGCCTGTCGTCGACAAACCGGCCATCCAGTACGTCGTTGAGGAGGCCGTGAACGTCGGCCTGAACGACATCCTGATGATCACCGGCCGCAACAAGCGGGCCCTGGAGGACCACTTCGACCGCGTCCCCACCCTGGAAGCCACCCTTGAAGCTAAGGGCGACACCGCCAAGCTCGAGTCCATCCAGGCGGCCAGCAACCTTGGCGACATCCACTATGTCCGGCAGGGCGACCCCATGGGCCTCGGCCACGCGGTCCTCCGGGCCAAGCAGCACGTCGGGTACGAACCCTTCGCGGTACTCCTGGGCGATGACCTCATCGACGCCCGCGACGAGCTGCTCAGCACAATGATTGAAGTCCAGGCCAAGACCGGCGGGTCCGTGGTGGCTCTGATCGAGGTGGATCCGTCCCAGATCAGCGCCTATGGCTGCGCCGACGTCGCGGCGATCGGCGGCGAGGAGTATGTCCGCATCAATCAGCTCGTCGAGAAGCCCGACGTCGAGGACGCCCCGTCGAATCTTGCCGTGATTGGCCGCTACGTGCTGCACCCGGCTGTCTTTGAAGTGCTCGAGCGCACCGCGCCCGGCCGTGGCGGAGAAATCCAGCTCACCGACGCGCTGCAGGAACTTTCGACCGGAACCGGAGAGGGCTACGGCGTTTATGGCGTCATCTTCCGAGGCCGCCGCTACGACACGGGCGACAAGCTCAGCTACCTTAAGGCCTGTGTTCAGCTCGCCTGCGACAGCGAGGATCTCGGCCCGGGCCTGCGCGACTGGCTGCCCGGATTCGCGGCCAACCTGACCCCCAGCCTCACCAAGTAACCCCCATGGGGGCCACCTTCACCTGGCCGGTGACCCTGGAGAGCGGCGACATTGTGCTGCGGCCCATCCGTTACCGGGACCGCAAGGAGTGGACCGAGCTTCGGTCCCGCAACTGCGAGTGGCTGGCCCCCTGGGAAGCCTCCAACCCGAGCCCCGGCGGCGGGCTGCCGGACTACCGGCAGATGGTGCGGTCGCTGAAGTCGCAGGCCGCGCAGGGATCGGCGCTGCCTTTCGTGATCGCCGAGTGGACACCCGGCCACGAGAAGCCGGTAATGGTGGGGCAGCTGACCGTGTCCTCGATCGTGTGGGGATCGGCCATGATGGCGACTCTTGGTTATTGGGTGGACAAGGACCGGGCCGGCCGGGGGATCGCCCCCACCGCTGTGGCCATGGCGACGGACTACTGTTTCGGCACCCTCGGCCTGCACCGCATGGAAATCAACATCCGGCCGGAGAACGGACCGAGCCTGCGTGTGGTGGAAAAACTGGGGTTTCGGGATGAGGGATTCCGGCCCCGGTACCTGCATATCAACGGTGAATGGGCCGACCACCGGACCTTCGCGCTGACGGCCGAGGAAGTGCCGGAAGGCCTCCTCGCGAGGTGGTTGCGAAGCCGCCCGACCTGAGCCAGCGATGCCCGTCTGACCAGCGCCGATGCTCCGTCGCCGGCCAATTGGAGTCCCGCGTGCGACACACCCCTGACAATGCGGCGCCGCGCCCCGTATACCTCATACGGTTTTGAGTGTGGACTTCCCTCTTAGCAGCTCTGTGATCCTTGTCATTGCTGTTGCGCTCTGGATCGTGTGGGTGGCACCTTACATTCTCCGGAATGGGCGCCACCAACTGCAGCCTGCGGGCGAATTCATGGCGGACGTTATCGATCTGGGACCGGCAGACCCACAAGCGGGGAAAGTTATGAAGATGGCGGCGCACCAGGAGAAACCCATGACCAGCAACCAGCGCGCGGAATCTGCCGGCGGCACCGCAGGGCCCCGGGCGACGCCTGTGGCGAGCCCGGCCGCCGGGTCTTCCCCGGCGTTCAGGATCCGTTGGGGCAGGCTCGTGCTGGCGCTGGCGGGCATGCTCGCCTTGCTCACGGGAGTGGTGACCGCGGGTCTCCGGCTGTTCGGCGTTGACTCCGGGATACTGCCGATGGTTGCCCTGCTCGGCGCCGTCGTGTCAGTGGTGCTGCTCCGACGCCTCGCTGTCCGCGACCGCCGCCGGAAAATGAATGCCGCATTCCGTGCCGCCATGGGTGGCCCTGAACACCGTACGGCGCGCCCGTCCGAGCACGAGCAGCTCCCCGCCGTTCCTGCCGGCCGCCCGGACGCGCGGCCAGAAAGCCCACTATTCGACGCCGAAGCGGGCCGCTCCACCCCAGAACCTGCGCCGAAGCCACTCACCGCGCTCGATCTTCGCCAAGCAGCCCTGGCCGAAGCGGCAGCCTCCGGTGACACCGCGGCGGCTGTGTCAGTGGGCCCGGCGGCACCTGCAAGCGGTCCCAGCTGGGAACCCGTCGATGTTCCGAAGCCCACCTACGTTGAAGCGGCTAAGGCGGAACGCGCCGCGCCCATGCCGCTCGATCTTCCTGAGGCGCCGAAAGCCGTCGGTAAGCCGTCGCTGAAGCAGGCCTCGTCACGGCCGGCCTCGTCCGACCCCCGGACCGCTGAGGCTTCCGAGGGGAAGCAGCTCACCAAGGCCCAGAGCGCCTTGAGCAACCTCGACGACGTCCTCCAGCGGCGGCGCGCCTGACCTCGCCCGCACCTCGGAAATTTCGCCCCGGGCAGCCAGCGATGGCGGCCCGGGGTTTTTCATATCCCTGACGCGCCGCTGACGCGCTGCTGGCGTGGACGCCTGCGGTAGCCTCGGGGCATGACAAGAATCTGCGTAGCCGGCGGAACTGGCCAAGCGGGCAGGGAAGTCGTGCGCCAAGCCGTCGGCGCCGGGCATTCCGTGGCGGTCCTGAGCCGCAGCGTGCCGCCCGACGGCGCCCCCGGCCGGATTGCGGGCGCGGAGTACTTCCGCGCGGATGTGACGACGGGGGAGGGGATTGCGGCCGCCGTGGCCGGAGCCGACGTCGTGATCGACTGTCTGGAGGGACGCTCCGGGAAGGCGCTCCGGGGCTTCGCCGACGGCGGCGCCAGGCTTCTGGCCGCCGCCCAAGACGCGGGATCCGCCAGGGCGGTGATGTTGTCCATCGTAAATTGCGACCGCAGCAACGCGTCCTTCTACCGCTCGAAGGCTTCCAAGGAGCACGTCTACGAGCTGTCCGGGCTGGACACCGTGGTGGTCCGGGCCACTCAGTTTCACTCCCTGCTGGCCATGATGTTCGGCGCCGGCTCGAAGTTGCGGATTATTCCGGCGGTGCGAGGCGCCCGATTCCAGCCCGTGTCGCCAGCCGATGTCGCAGCGATGCTCCTGGAAACCGCCCTCGACCCGGCGCCGGTTCCCGTTGCGGACCCGCGGCACCGGGTACTGAACTTCGGCGGACCGGAATCGAAGGACATGACCGACTTTGCCCGGGAGTGGCAGCAGGCCACAGGCGCAAAGGGCCAAGTGGTGCGCCTGCCGCTGCCCGGCGCGATGGGCCGCTACCTGCGTGAGGGGCTGAACCTGGTGCCGGAAGCGCGACACGGCAACGAGACATTCCGGGGCTGGCTGGAAAACAGCGCGGATACTTTGTAGCCTAGGGAAACCAGCAACGCCGTTCCGCTTGGACCGGCGTTGCTTAGGGGCTATAGCTCAGTTGGTAGAGCGCTTCGTTCGCATCGAAGAGGTCAGGAGTTCGAATCTCCTTAGCTCCACAATTTGCAGGGGTTTGTGGGTCCCTCGGAACAAACGCCGCGAACTTGCCGCCGGCATCGGCTCCGGCGTAACCGCCCGGTTTCACGGAAACGCCTTTGGCAAAGACACCAGCGAGGCCGTCCTCGGCCTTCAGCGCGGCGGGAAGATCACCGCCGACTGCCGGGTGTTCGGGAAGACCCGCGACGCCGCCGAGCCGGTCCGCGGAGCGAAGGGCAAACGCGGGCCGCGAGGCCCTGGCCGCACTGGAAGTCCCCGCCGTCCAGCCGGGCTCCATCGTCGCCGCCCCGGCATGCCGCAGGAGTCCATCGACCTGGGACGCATCTATACCGCACAGTGGACGCGCCGCGACGGTGGCCTCTACGCCCTCCTGCCCGACGCTGACGACACGTTCCGGAACGCCCCGATCACCGGCGACCGGGTGCAGATCCGGCTGTCCGAACTCCACCTCGCCGACGAGGCGCGCCTGGCCGCCCGCCAGCTGGCTGGGGCAAGCACTTAGCGGCAGGTTTGTGCCGCCCGGGACGATCCCATGCCCCCGCGGCACGCCAGAGACCTCATCCGGCAACATGCTGCCTCGGGAGTCCCTGCCTTTCGGAGACGTTGAGTTAGGCTGTCCAAGGATCCGAGAGGACCAAGAATTTGGGGGATACATCTTGAAATCGAATACACGCATGGCCGCCGTCCTGGCAATCCTGACGGCAGCTGTGGCATTGGCGCTCGGCGCCGCCGGCCCCGCTCAGGCACTGACCTGCGCACCAGGCTACGTACTCGCGGTCGCAGGGAAGGGAACCAACGTTCCGGCCGATCCGGTTCCTGCAGGAAATGGCTTCGCGCAGGCCGCGCATAGCCTGCCCGTCAAGAGCTTTGTTCCAAGGGAGAACCGTGTGGCTGCCGGCGTCCCCTTTAGCGCACTGACAGCCAAGGCAACCCCGGGCTGCCAGCCAAACACCCACTGGGTCGGCGACGCCCAGCACTCCGGTCTCCCCGTCGGTGACATAGGCCGCATCAAGGACCCCAGCCCCTAAACCTCGCCAGGTCGAGAAAGCGTCCCAGGCCGCCGGCGGCACACCGCAGCGTTCATTGCCGCCGGCCTCGCCGTACTGCTCGTCGGGCCTGGCGCGTGGCAGTGGCGCAGGAGTCGTCAGACGCGGGCCGCAGCGGCGGCCGCTGCAACGGTCTCAGAGGCGGTGGGCAATCGTCTGCACACATGCGGCGAATGACTCATGCCCGCGCACCCAGACTTACCGCCGTGACCGCCACATGCTTCCGCAATGAGGTCATGAGCCGCGACTACGCCAAGGAACTGTTCCGGCTGGTCACCGCCGAGTAGCGCCCGCTGCTGCGGGTCGTTTCACCGACCCTCGACGGCGCCGCGCACCTTTTCCAGGCAGCTCACGACGCAGGCCGGCCCACTGCCGTGCTTGTGTTCAGCGCTGATGAGAGCGGACGCACCCCGGCAGGGCCTGCAGAGGCCTGTCCGAATACGCCCGCGAGCTCGGCTACTAGCCAGCGGTGGGTAAAGCGGCAACTGCCGCACACATGACACACGTACGTCGGGGAAACAGCGGCTGCCCCGGGGCCGAGGGAAGCCGTCCGACCAGGGCTCCCGGGACTGAAACTGGCCGGACGTGGTGCTAATGCCACGGAGCGCCGGAGCACGCCGTAGAGGTGCCGGGGCGGAGATTCGGTGCTGCCACCGTATTGATCCGCAATTTGGCGAAGCCGGGATGGCTCAGCGCATAGAGCGTCCCTCTCCTAAGGGGAAGATCGCAGGTTTGAATCCTGCTTCGGGCACGAATTACACCGCGGCCGGAATGGACCGGAGCGGTGCGAACTACGAAAGGCAGGCACCGATGAGTGAAAACCTGAAAAATCTCCTTGACACCGCTGCGCCGTCCCGCCGCGGCCTCATCGTTGCCGCGCTGGCAGGAACAGCCGCGGCCATGACCGGCTTGTCGCCCGCCGTCGCGGCGACGGCCGGAACAGTGACGGGCGGATTCACATTCCAGGGCGAAAACCGCCGGTTCGGCACACCGAGAAATCAGCTGCCGCCGTCGCGGGGGACCAGCGGGGCCCTGCAGGGCTTCCTGGGGCAGCTCGCGTCCACCGCCCGGCAGCGGGTCATCGACCTGTACGTCAGTTCGACCCAGAAGAACTTCCAGGTGAAGGCCTACCGGTTGGGAAACTATGCCGGATTGGGCCAGCGTCTCGTCTGGTCCTCGCCTGTAACACCCGCCATCGCCCAGGCTCCGGCCACCGTGGACCCGGCCACCCGGACAACGTCTTGTAACTGGAAGATCAGCCTCAAACTGGACACCTCGGCGTGGCCCGAAGGGTTCTACTACCTGGTCCTCTCCGCACCGGTCGCCTGGTACTCCCGCGCGCAGGGGGCTCAGGCCCACATGATCCCGCTCGTGGTGGAATCGGCGTCCCTGGCCGGCAAGGCCGTGCTGGTCTTCAACGACCTGACTATGCAGGCCTACAACAAATGGGGAGGGGCATCCCTCTACGCCGGGGCTAACGGAACCGTGCCGAGCCGGTCCCTCAAGGTATCGTTCGACCGGCCCTACGCCGATCCCGAGGTGTACGAGACTTACAACGTTCCTATGATCCGCACGGCTGAGAGCATCACAGACAGCCGGGTCTCGCTCGGCTACACCACCGAAGCGCGGCTGGCCGGAAACCCGGCCCTCCTCACCGGCGCGGCTGCGGTCCTGTTCTCTGGCCACTCCGAGTATTGGACGCGCGGAATGCGCCGCGGCGTGGAATCGGCGCGCGACGCCGGGACAAACGTGGTGTTCTTCGGCGCGAACAACGTCTACTGGCGTACCCGCACCGAACCCACCGCCCTCGGGCCCGACCGCATGGTCGTCTGCTACCGGGACCCTGCGCTGGACCCGCTGGCGTCCGCGCACCCGGAGCTGGCCACCACCCGGTGGCAGGACGCCCCTTACCGTGAGCCGGAATGCTCCCTGACCGGAAGCATGTACGGGGACTTCCGCGTCACGGGCACCTTCACTGTCACCGAACCCTCGTTCTTCGGCTTCCAAGGAACCGGGGTCAGGCGCGGAACGACGTTCCCGGGCATTGTCGCGGGGGAGACTGACGCCTCCAACAACCCGTCGCAGCCCGGCAACCTCATGGTTTTCTCGCACTCGCCCTCGTCCGGTTTGTACCGGTCCAAGGACTGGAGCGACGGTTCCGTCTACACCACAAAATCAGGGTCGGCTGTCATCAACATGGCCACAACCAACTGGCTGGCCGCCCAGTATGACCCCGCCGTCCCTGCCCGCTCCCGCCAGTTCGCCGCCCAGGTCACCCGCAACATCATTACCGCCGCCGCCCAGGGCCCGATCGCACAGCGCTACGCGCGGCCGGCTGTCTAAACCCGGGAGCACCACTACCTGCCGAGGCGGAAATCGGTCCAGCGCTCCGGGAACCGTTGCAGGTAGTGGTGCCAAAGGGCTTATCAGGGTCTTCGCTTGCGCTCCGTCGGGTCGCGTTTGGATCCGCACCCGCGAGTCACCAGCTGTGCGACGGCGGCAATCCCCGTTGACGGCCCGTCGACAGACTGGCCGCATAGAAGTATCGAGCGGTACGGACGCAACCGTCGGCCCGGGCATTGCCCGGACCGGCGGTTTCCCTCTTCTATCGGCGGGTGATGCTGGCCGGGCTGGGAACCAGGGAGCCTTTCAGAGCTCCAGTCTGTACCGTCGGCGTCGGTGTCGCACTCGGCGACGAAGTAGGAGTGGGCGAAGGCGTCGACAGCGTGACGGTGAACTTTCCGTCCGGGCCGAGCGCCACCGACCCGTTTTCGAAGGTCACCGCCGTCCCGCCGGCCACGGCGTGGACGCCGCTCGTGGGGTATCCCAGGGCCTCCAGGTCCGTGTCGCTGACTCCATCCAGCCAGGCGTTGGGCAGGTAGTGGACTCCGGCGCCGGCCTTGTAGAAGATGCCGCCGTTCTGGAACCACTGGCCGGCAACCGAGAAAGCGCCGGTTGCGTCTGGCTGGCTGGTGCCTTCATTGTTGGAGATGTAGCCGACGACCTTGGCCCCGCCGGCGGCGAGGTATTCCTTGTAGAAGTCACCGAACACGACATGGGCATGGCCCGGGTCCTCGTTGAAGACGGGGACCCCCACACCGTTCCAGGAGATTATGCCGTGCTCGAAGTTCTGGTAGACGAAGCTTGCCCCGGCGTTCCTGGCGCTGATCTCACTTGAGGTGGGGAACCCGAGCGGGCCGCGCTCTGCACCGGTCTGGGCGTATACGGAGCGGATAGCGCCCAGCGTGGCGTGGGCCCCGCGGGACGCGGTCCAGTAGATGATCCCGCCCTTGAACTGCTGGTAGACGCCGCCTCCGACCGTCGGTTTTTCCTCGGTGATCGGCAGTCCGAGTTTGCCGGCGTCGGAGCCGTTGCTCCTGTACTCGCCGAGGATTCCGCCGCGGACCGAGTGGGCGCCGGTAGCCGATGACCAGTAGATGAGCCCGTACCGGAAGTTCTGGACCCGGTCTGCGCGGCCGCTGTACTCGTTGGACGTCGGGGCTCCGAGGGTGCGTCCCTGGGAGTTGTAAAGGAAGCCGATGGCTCCGCCGGTGGTGTATCCGGCCGCTTCAGCGGGTACGGATGCGGCGACGGTGCTGCCCGCGAGGGCCAGGGCGGCCATGGCGAGCGTGAGCGGTCGTTTGATGAACACTGCAGACCTCATATTTTCCGCAGCGCCTGGCGCTGCCTCGAACCGGTGATGTCGGGCTTGACGCCGGCTGAGACAGTTCCCCCGCCTGATTGTTTCCCCCAAGTAGGAGAATACTTCCACTTCGCGTGTTTGTGTATATCGAATCGGGACCAGATTGACTGCACCAGGATCGTTGCAGACCCGTGTGACGGGCCGCCCCAGACGAGGCGGCAACGGGGACACCGAGCGTCAAATCTCGTTCCGTTTCAGAGTCCCGGAGTAGGCGCCCCTCATGTCGGGCATCCGGTCAGGGGACCGTCACTGGCTTGAACCGGAACGGTCCGCCGCATTGGGGTCCGTCCGGGTGCTCTCCAGTGGATTCCGTTTCGATCGCCAGTGTGCGGGCAACACGGGCGCCTGAAGCGCCCACCGCGTCCACGGAGACCGAGGTAACGCTGACCGACGGCGCCAGGTACGGCGCGGACTGCGGCACCAGCCACCTGCCGTCGGCGGTCCTGGCCACAGGGGAAGGGGTGCAGCCCTCCCCGAGGCAGGCGGCCACGGACTCCGGCTCGTGGGCGAAGATCAGCTCCACATCGCCGGTGTAGGCGTACCCGGTGGCCGGGCAGATGGTGCCGACGGGCCCGTGGCTCATCGCGGCCACAGACAGGACAGTAACGAGCATCCCCAGCATGATCAGAAAAAGCCCCCGGCGCTTCATGGCGTGAGCCTACCCCAGCAACCCGGCCGCCTAAAGGGGGAGCACGGCCGCGGCTACTGGCACCCCGCCGTCACGGCATCGGTCTCCATCCTGGCCGGCACAGAAAATCCGCAGGATCACCGCACTTTCCTCGTGCTCCGTGGATCTTCTGGGTAAGGTTTTGGCGGGTGCCCGGGGCTGTTTGAGCACGTGTGTTTCCCGCTCCCGCCCGTCCGCCGGCCAACACCGGCCGCACCTGAGGACCTCCATGACCGCACCGCGCCTGTCCAGCGCCGCCGCAGCACTGAGCGCCACCGCCCTCCTGCTCGGCACCCTGTTCGCTCTTCCTGCCGCAGCGGTCCCGAACCCGGCCATCGACCCGCGCCCGGTCGCCCCGCCCGCGACGACTTCGGCGCCGGCACCGGCCGACGCGGCCGGCCGCTTCGTGGTGAAATTCAAGACCGGGACCGCCAACGCCCGGGCCAATGCGTACGGGAAGGCAGCGAAGGCTGCCGGCGTCTCCATCAAGGAGCTGCACGCCACGGCACGCGGAGCGACCGTCGTTCAGGCCGCCGGATCGCTCACGCCCAGTGAGAGCGCCGGGGTCCTGGCGTCGCTGCGCGGCCAGGCCAACGTCGAGTACGCCGAACCGGACACGTTCATGCGCCCGGCATCAACGCCGAGCGATCCGCTGTACCCGCAGCAATGGGATCTGTTCGAGGACGCCGGCGGCATGCGCGTCCCCGCCGCCTGGGACATCACGAGCGGGCAGGGCACCGTGGTGGCCGTCGTCGACACCGGCATCACGCCCCACAGCGACCTGACCCAGGTCCTCCCTGGCTACGACTTCATCTCCGATCCCACAGTGTCCAATGACGGCGACGGCCGCGACAGTGACGCCACCGACGCCGGGGACTACTGCCAGGGCGGAACCTCGTCCTGGCACGGGACCCATGTTGCCGGAACCATCGGAGCCGCCGCGAACAACGGCATCGGCATAGCCGGCATCGCCTACTCTGCGAAAATTCTCCCGGTCCGCGCCCTCGGGGCCTGCGGCGGCTACCTCAGCGACATCGCCGATGCCGTTGTCTGGGCAGCCGGCGGGACCGTCTCGGGCGTTCCGGCAAACCCGACTCCCGCCAAGGTCATCAACATGTCCCTCGGCGGGGCAGGGCAATGCGATTCCTTCTTCCAGTCCGCGCTGGACTTCGCCGCCGCGCAGGGCGTCGCCGTCGTCGTAGCTGCCGGAAACTCGGACGCACCGGCCTCCGGCTCGACGCCGGCGAACTGCAACAACGTCATCACCGTGGGCGCGACCGGCCGTGAAGGCAGCAAGGCCGTCTACTCCAACTACGGTCCCGAAGTTGACGTCAGCGCACCCGGCGGGGACAGCTCCACCGGCGGAGCCAACACCATTCTGTCGACCTGGAACGACGGCACCACCGTGCCGGGCAACGAAACGTACGGCTATATGCAGGGCACCTCGATGGCCGCACCCCATGTTGCCGGCGTCGCGGCCCTCATGATGACCGCCAACCCGGCCCTCACCCCGGCCGAGGTCGAGGCGCTCCTGAAGCAGACGGCCCGCCCGCTGCCGGGCACCTGCGACACGGGCGGATGCGGGGCAGGGCTGGTCGACGCTGGCGCCGCGGTGCAGGCGGCGATGCCAGACCTGCAGCAGCCACCCGTCGCGGGAACTCCCTCAATCCAGGGGGAGGCAAAGGTGGGGTCGGCGCTGACTGCCGACCCGGGCACCTGGACCTCGGGGCCTGTCAGCTTCAGCTACGAATGGTTCCGCAACGGCACCCCCATCGCCGGCGCCACAGGCAGTACCTACGCCGTGGGCGCAGCGGACGTGGGCCAGACGCTCACGGTCTCCGTCACCGGCACCAAAGCCGGATATGAGCCGGTGACTGTCGCCTCGGCACCCACCGCTCCGGTCCAGGCCGGAACGCTCACCGGTCCCGTCCCTATCATCAGCGGCACGAAGAAGGTGGGCTACACCCTGGCCGCAGCGCCGGGCACCTGGACTGCGGGCGCGGCCCTGAAATACCAGTGGTACCGGTCCGGCATCGCCATCACGGGGGCCACAGGGTCCAAGTACGCCCTGGCAGCGGCCGACCTGGGCAAGGCGATGCGGGTCCGTGTCACCGGCAGCAAGGACGGCTACGTGACCCTCAGCAAGGACTCTGCCTTGACCACCGCGGTCATTGCCGGGTCCCTGACCGTGGGGAACCTCTGGATCAGCGGCTACCCGCATTACGGCTACACCCTCACGGCCAACACAGGCACCTGGACCGCCGGGACCACCCTGCGGTACCAGTGGTACCGCTCGGGGGTGGCGATCGCCGGAGCCACGGGGCGGTACTACCGGATCGTCTGGGCTGACCGCTACGACATCCTCAAAGTCCGCGTCGTCGGGTCCAAGGCGGGCTACACCACAGTCACCAAATACTCAGGGCCCACACTCCGCATCCCCTAGCGCAGGGCAAACGTCACCCGGTGGCGGGTCCGGCGGGTTCTGCCGTTAGCCTTGGTAGTGACAAGAGGAGAACAATGACCACCCTGAAAGAACGCCTGCACGCCGACGTCGTGAGCCACATGAAGGACCGCAACATGGTTGCCCTGACCACTGTGCGCAACGTCCTGGGCGAGATCGAAACCCGCGAGAAATCGGGCAAGACGCCGATCGTGCTGGACGACGCGCAGGTGACCTCGCTCCTGCAGAAGGAAGCCGCCAAGCGCCGCGACACGGCCCGCATCTATACCGAGGCCGGTGAGGCCGAGCGTGCGGCCGCCGAGATCGCGGAGGCGGAGGTGATTGAGGCGTACTTGCCTAAGGCGCTCACCGCGGACGAGGTCGAGGCCATTGTGGACGAGGCCATCGCGGCGCTCAAGGCCGACGGCGTCGAACTGTCCCTGCGCCAGCTGGGGGCCGTGATGAAGCCAGTTACCGCCAAGGTGGCCGGACGCTTTGACGGCAAGGCCGTCAGCGAAATCGTGCGCAACCGTCTCGCGCAGCAATGAGCCTGATCCGGCTCCACGACGTCGGGGTCCGCTTCGAGAATGCCCAGATCCTGCGCGAGGCCTTCTTCCGCCTGGAACCGGGGGACCGGGTCGGCTTGATCGGCAAGAACGGCTCCGGGAAGACGACCATACTCAGGCTGGTCCTGGACCAGGTCGCCCCGGACACGGGGACGGTCACCGTGGAGCAGGGAACCAAGGTGGGGTATTTCTCCCAGTTCTCCGACCTGGACGGCCAGGCGGCAATCCTTGAGGTGCTCGACGGCCTGTTCGTCGAGATCAAGGCTGCCGAGGCCGAACTGGCGGACATCGACGCCGCCATCGCCGCGGACCCTGCCGGCGACGAACTGGACCGGCTGATCCGCCGCCAGGCCGAGCTGTTCGAGGACATGGACCGTCTCGACGGGTGGGACTACAAGCGCCGTATCGACACCGTCCTGACCACGCTGGGGTTCAGCGAGGCGCACCGGAACTGCGCCATCGACGAACTCTCCGGCGGCTGGCGCAACCGCGCCGCCCTGGCCAAGATCCTGCTGGAGGGCCCGGACGTGTTGCTCCTGGACGAGCCCACCAACTACCTCGACGTGGCCGGCGTCGAATGGCTGGAAAGCTGGTTCCGCGACTACCGCGGCGCCGCGATCATCGTCTCGCACGACCGGAAATTCCTCGATGCGGTGGTCAACCGGATCATCGAAGTGGAGAACTTCCATCTGCACGAGTATCCGGGAAATTTCGCCGAATACGTTGTCCAGAAACAGTTCCGGCTCAAGACGCTTGAGGCTCAGTTTGTCCACGAGTCCGAGCTCCTGGCCTTCGAAGCCGAGGGCATCGCCGATCGCCGCGAGGCCGCCAAGGCTGCCAGCCGCGGGCTTGGGAACCAGCTGGCCAAGATCAAGAAGGCGCGTGCGCCCCGGCCTGTTGACCAGATCGTCACGGAGATCTACGGCGGCCTCCACGTCAAGGACGTCCTGTGCCGGGTGGACGGACTGGCCAAGTCCTACGGTGACAAGGTGCTGTTCGAGGACCTGGACTTTGAGATCCGCCGCGGCAACAGGATTGTGGTGCTGGGTTCCAACGGCAGCGGCAAGTCCACCCTGCTGAAAGTCCTTACCGGCGAGGAGTCGGCGGATTCCGGCCAGGTGGTCTGGGCCAAGGGCCCGGGTTTTGTTTCGTACAACAAAATGCTGGAAGAACTCGACGACGCCGACACCGTTTCGCACGCGGTCAATGCTCTGCCGGACAGCCTGGCCTTCAGCGCCACGAAGAAGTCCGTCAACAGGTTCCTCGCCATGTTCCAGTTCTCCGAGGCCGACCTCAAACAGAAGATCGGGAACCTCTCCGGCGGGCAGAAGGCACGCGTCGCCATGGCTCAGTGCCTGCTGTCTGGGGCCTCGGTGCTGCTTCTGGACGAACCCACCAACCACCTGGACATGTCCAGCACCCAGGTGATGGAGCGGGCACTGCTCCACTTCCCCGGGGCCGTGGTGGTGGTCAGCCACGACCGCTTCTTCACCGAGAAGATCGCCAACCGGAAACTGGTCTTCGGCAGCGAAGGCTCCGAACCCGGAGAGATTGACGTCCGCGCCGCCTGATGGGCGTGGCGTTGCGGGTCCGCGGGATAATGGGAGCATGACCGACCAGCAGCAGGACCGCGACCCGTGGGAGGAGTTCGACCGGCTCAAGCCCGCCGGCCCGGACCGCGTTGCCGGCTACCCGGGAGGGGAACCCCAAGGCTTTGGTTTCCGGACCGGTGTCCGCAGCGCGCGCGTCGCCTTCGGATTTGCCGTCTATTCCCTGGCGCTCGGCAGCATTCTCGTCCTCACGGGGGCTATCGTCTTCATCGGCAGCGGGAAGTGGCTCTTGCTCGGGCTCATGGTGCTCATTGAGGTCATCTTTGTGCTGGCCTTCCGCCGGCTTGTGGCCCTGGCCCGGAACCGTCGCTCCTCCGGTTAGTGCACCGAAGGGCCACGGCCCGGCGGCTGCGGGTCAGCCTCCGGTGCCGGTGTCTGTGCTCCGCCGCCCGGCCCGGCGACCGGACCGGCGCCCGCTAGAGCCAGCCCTTCTTCTTGAAGATTGCGTACATGAGCGCCGCCGTCCCGGCCATGAGCGCGACTGCCATCGGGTAGCCCAGGGGCCAGTGCAGCTCGGGCATGACGTCGAAGTTCATGCCGTAGAGCCCGGCCACGAACGTCGGGGCGAAGAAGATCGCGGCCCAGGACGAGATCTTCTTGACCTGTTCGTTTTGTTCCGCGCTGGCCTCGTTCTGGCGGTTGGCGGTCAGGGTTCCGTCCAGGGTGAGCGCGTTCTGCAAGAGGTCCCGGAAGGAATCGGCGCGGGAAATCAGCCGCTCCACGTGGTCCTCGACGTCGCGGAGGCTGTGCTGCAGTTCGGTGTTCACCATGTACTTTTCGAAGCCGCGGCGGAGCTGGTGCATCATGGCCGGCAGCGGATGAATGGCGCGCTGGAAATGGATGACCTCGCGGGCGAGTTCGTAAATGCGCCGGGACACCAGCGGGTCGCCGCTGAAGAGCTGGTCCTCGATCTCGTCGATGTCGTTTTCCAGCCCGGCCACCACAGGCCCGTAGTCATCGACCACCTGGTCCATGAGTGCATACAGGACGGCCTCGGGGCCGTGGCACAGCAAGTCCGGGCGGCTCTCCAGCCGGCGCCGGACCTGGCCCACCACCTTCGTCTCGGCGTGCCTGACCGTGACCACGAAGTTCCGGCCCGTGAAAACGTGCAGTTCGCCGAACTCCACGGTCTCGGTCTCATCCAGATACCGGGCAGGACGGAGCACCGTAAACAGGTTGTCGTCGTAGCGTTCCAGTTTGGGGCGCTGATGGGCCGAGATCGCGTCCTCCACCGCCAGACGGTGCAGTCCGAATTCCGCTGCGACGGCGGCCATTTCGTCCGGCGTGGGCCGGTACAGGCCAATCCAGGCCATGCCGCCGTGCTCGGCCAAGGTCTCGAAGGTCTGCTCGAGGTTCCGCGGCTCGGCGCTGCGTTTGCCATCCACGTAGACGGCGTTGTCGATGATAGTCACCGAAACATTATCCAGTGTTTGCCTGTTGTTCGGCGGAAGCGGCCCGGCGCGACGCCGGCCGGCCGGGGGCGAGTGCGTTGCCCTGGGCGAGCCTGCTGATCAGAGGCTCGGTGCGGTAAGGGATATGGGTGTGCAGGGCCAGAACGGTTTCCGTGCGGATCACGCCCTTGATCCGAAGAATGGACCGGAGAGCGGCCTGCAGATTATGGGTATCCGTCGCCACTACCCGGCACCAGACGTCCCCGCGTCCGGAGATTTCGTGGACCTCCAAGACCTGGGCGATCAGCCTGAGGGCACCCACCACGCCGTCGAGCTCCCGGTGGTTGACCTCGATCGTCACGAACGCGACGACGTCGTAGCCGACCGCCTCCAGATCGATCTCACGCCCGCCGTCGTGCAGTATGCCCGAGCGGAGCATGCGCCGCACCCGCGACTGGGCGGTATTCCGTGCGATGCCCAGGGAATCGCTGAGCTCGCCGATCTGGATCCGCGGATCCCGGATCAGCTCCAGCAGGATCTTGAGGTCCGTGGGGTCCAGACTGTTCAAATCGTCACTCCCGTTCACTGATACAGCCAGAGAATGACTGTTTTGCTCAATTTTGGCACATAACTTAGTCATCGGGATCATTGGTATTGCATTGTGGAGATATCAACTTTCGACCGGGCCGGGCGTTTCCTCCACAACAGGGAAAGCCTGGCCTGCACTTTGCAAGGGCGCGGCCATGACAGTCTTCAGCGAACTCCGCATGCGCCCGGCCACAGCTGACCGCTGGGGCTGGGACGCTTCCACCACCGCACGGCTCGTGATGGCCGGAGTCGTGATCTTCACGCTGCTCGTCGGCGCAAACCTTGCGACGCCGCTGTACCCGCTGCTGCAGGCGAAACTCGGCATCACGGCGCTCGATGTCACGGTGGCGTTCTCGGCCTATGTCCTGGCTCTCGTGGCCACCCTGGTCCTGGCCGGTCACTGGTCCGACCACATCGGACGCCGCGCCGCCCTGGTGCTCGCGGTCCTGGTGGGCCTGGTCGGCGGCTTCGTCTTCGCCACCGCCGGCAGCCTCGCGGCACTCTCCGCCGGGCGCGCGCTGCAGGGCGTGGCCGTGGCGCTGGCCACCGGCGCCAGTTCGGCAGCCTTGCGCGAACTCCTGCCCAGCCGGCCGGAGTGGGCGTCCCGGTTCACGCTCCTGGCCTCGGCCGGGGGCGTCGCCGCCGGCCCTGCGATCGGCGGAATGCTCTCCCTCCTGCCCGGGCCGACCTCGACGCCGTACTTCGTGCACTCCGTCGTCCTCGCCGCCGTGCTGGTTCCTCTCTACCTGCTCAAGGCGCGGCCCGCGATCACCCTGCAGGCCGGCCCCCAGCCGCTGCGCGTTCTGGCGCCCCGGCGGCCCTCGATCTCGTCTGACGCGCGCGGCGCCTTCTGGCTGGCCTCGTCCGTGGGATTCCTGAGCTTCACCGTCTTCGGCTTCTGCCTCTCGCTCGCGCCCGGCTATTTTGCCCAGATTGTGCACGCCGATTCACGGCCGCTGATCGGCCTCCTGGCCGGACTGACGCTGGGATCTTCGGCCCTGAGCCAGCTGTTGGCCATCCGGGGACGGTTCGCAGTGCCGGCCGGCCTGGCGGTCCTGGGCGTCTCCGTCCTGCTGATCGCCGCTGCCGCCGCCTGGAGCAGCCCGTGGCTGCTGATCCTGGCCAGCATCGCTGCCGGCGTCGGCCAGGGCGTGGCCTTCCGGACCGTCTTCAACGAAGTGGCCGGCAAAGTGGAGGCCGCCCGGCACGCCCAGATCATCAGCACCGTCTACGTCATCACGTATCTCGGCAGCGCGTTTCCGGTGATCGGGCTGGGGCTTGCGGCCGGCATGGTGGGGCTGCAGACCGCCGTCGCCGGCTTCGTCACGGTGTGCGCCGCCGCGGCGCTAACCCTGGCGGTCATCACGCTGAGGGCCGCGCTGCGCCCACGCGCCTAGGCCGGCCAAAGCGCCTTGGGCGCCTTCAGTGCCGGCGCGTTCCCGGGAACCGTTAGGGCAGCGGGCCGTGGTTGCCCTGGATGTGGTCGAAGACCAGCGTGGTTTCGGTATGGCCCACCACAGGGTCGGTCGCCAGATTGTCCAGTACCCAGTCGCGGAGGTCCTCGGTGGTTGCCACGGCGATGTGCAGCAGGTAGTCCACCGATCCGGACGTGTGGAAGGTCGAGAGCACGGCCGGCAGTTTCGGGACCCGGGCGGTAAAGCGGTCGATCTGCTCGCGGTCGTGGGCGCGGAGCCGGACGGCGATGAGGGCCTGGACCGAGCGCCCGATCGCGGACAGGCTCAGGTTGGCCTCGAAGCCCTCGATGATGCCGCGCTCCGACAGGGCACGGGTGCGCATCAGCGCCGTGGACGGCGCGATGCCCACGAGCTCCGCCAGCTGCTTGTTCGAGATCCGGGCATCCGCAACGAGGGCAGCGAGCAGGCGCTCGTCGATCGCGTCCAGCGGCTCGCTGGTTCCCGGCCGAACATTCTTCGCACTGCTGCTCACGGATCCTCCTTGTGGTGTTGTGAGTTCATCATAAACGGCAATTTCCGACAGTTCCATTCAGAACCCCTATAAAACCTCGAATTATTGCCAGATACTTGCGGAATTCAAAGGCGAATATTCGTAAGGAGTTAGGGTGCTTTCTCAAGATTCACTGGCGGTACACGCAGGCCGGGACGGGCTAACCGAACTGGGGGTGCACGCGGTGCCCATTGACTTGTCCACGACGGCGCCCCTGCCTTCCGTGCACGACGGCGGCCTGGCCTACGAGCATATGGCCACCGGCGGGTCACATATGGAGGGTCAGAGCACTGTCTACCAGCGGTTGTGGAACCCCACCGTGGCACGCTTCGAGGAGGGTGTCTCCGTCCTGGAAGGTACCCCCGAGGCGGTTGCCTTTGCCACCGGCATGGCGGCGCTGAGCGCGGTGCTCCTCGCGGTGGTGGCGGCGGGCAAGAAGCATGTGGTGGCCGTGCGGCCCCTCTACGGCGGCAGCGATTACCTGCTTGCCTCCGGGGTCCTCGGCAACGAGGTCACCTTCACGACGCCGGAGGGCGTCCGGGGCGCCCTCCGGCCGGACACGGGCCTGGTGATCCTGGAGACGCCGGCCAACCCGACCCTCGAACTCGTTGACATCGCCGGGGTGGCAGCCGCCGCCGACGGCGTGCCGCTTCTGGTCGATAACACGTTTGCCAGCCCGGTGCTCCAGCAGCCCTTCAAGCATGGTGCCGCCATGGTCCTGCACAGCGCCACGAAGTTCCTGGGCGGCCACGGCGACGCCATGGGCGGCGTGGTGGGCGCGGCCCCTGAATGGGCGGTGCGCCTGCGCCAGATCCGCGCCGTAACCGGTGGAATCCTGACCCCGTGGCCGGCGTATCTGCTCCACCGCGGGCTGGCAACTCTCCCCGTCCGGGTGCGTGCCCAGCAGACCAGCGCCGAGAAGGTCGCAGTGGCGTTGTCCGGGCACGGGCTTGTCAAGCGCGTCTACTACCCGGGGCTGGCAGAATGCGACCCGCAGAGCCTCATCGGCACGCAGATGTCCGGCCCGGGATCGCTCATGGCCTTCGAACTCGCCAGCGCCGAGCACGCCGAACGCATCCCGGCCGCCGTCGGCATGATCACGCACGCCGTCTCCCTGGGAGGGATCGACACGCTCATCCAGCACCCGGCCGGGCTTACCCACCGTCCTGTCGAGGCTTCCGCCAAGCCGCATGCGAGCCTGCTGCGGATCTCGGTGGGGTTGGAGGACCCGGCCGATATTGTGGCCGATCTGGTGCAGGCGATCGAGGCCACCCGGTAGCTCGGCGCCTGCCGGGACGCGGTTGCCGGGACGCGGCTGCGTGCCCCGCCGCGCCGGCGCCTACCGGGACGTGCCTGCCGTGGTGCCGGGGGCGGCCCCGGCTGCGGGCGCCGATGCGGGATGCGCGACGGCGGTGATGACCGCCGTCGTGCCGGCCAGAGCAATGACCGTCAGGGCAAGGGCCGTCCAGCCCAGGCCCTGGAAGACCAGGCCGCCGGCCCAGCCAAGGACGCTGGAGCCGAGGTAGTACGCGAGGTTGTACAGCGAGGCGGCCTGCGCCCGGCCCGTCGTGGCGATCAGTCCGGTCCAGCCCGAACCAATGCTGTGCGCCGCGAAAAAGCCGCCGGTGAACAGCAGCAATCCCAGCAGGATCAGAACCAGCAGTTGCGTGAGCGTCATCGCCAGCCCTGTCGCCATCAGCCCGGTCCCGGCCATCAGGACGGTGCGCCGGCCGAAGCGCATGGTCAGTCCCGCCGCCCAGCGCGCCGAAACGGTTCCGGAGAGGTAGGCCAGGAAGATCAGGCTGATCGCCGTCGCCGGCAGGCTGAACGGCTGCCCGGACAGCCGGAACCCGAGGTAGTTGTAGACGGCTACAAAGCCGCCCATGAGCAGGAACGCCTGGACGTAGAGCGCCAGCAGCCGGGGGTTGCGGGCATGGCCGGACAACGTACGCAGGGCACCACGGAAGCCGCCCGCGGCCGCCGCCGTGAACCCCCGCGCCCGCGGCACAAGCAGGAGGAACACGACGGCCGCGGCGGTGGCCAGGACGGAGACGGCCAGGGCCGCGGCCCGCCATCCCCACAATTCGCCGGCCGGTCCGGCGACCAGCCGGCCCGCCAGGCCTCCCAAGGTGGTTCCGGCAACGTAGCTTCCCGCGGCGAGCGCGGCGTGGGCCTTGTTGACCTCTTCGTTGAGATAGGCGATCGCGATGGCCGGGATGCCGCCCAGGGCCATGCCCTCCAGCAAACGCAGACCGAGCAGCACGGGGAAGCTCGGGGCCAGGGGAACCAGCAGGCCCAGGACGGTCGCCGCGGAGATGCCCCACATCATCGCCCGGACACGGCCGATCCTGTCGGCCAGGAAGGACCACGGGAGAACGGTTAGGGCCAAGCCCACGGTCGCCAGGGAGATCGTCAGCGCGGCCTCAGCGGCCGAGACGTGCAGATCCGCCGCCAGAATGGGAAGCACCGCCTGCGTCGAGTAGAGCTGAGCGAAGGTCGCAACGCCGGCAAAGGCGAGCCCGGCGAGAATACGCCGGTATGCCTCGGAACCCTTCGGGTGGCCGGCCCACACGTCCGGCGTGGCCCCCGGACCAGCCCCTAAACCGGGGCCGGGATCAGTCCCAAAACCGGGGCCGGGGGCGGGGGAGATGGATAGGCGCGGCATGCCTTCAGCGTAGAACCTGCCCGAGGGATGCTTCCAATGCATGATTTCCATAGGATAAATAGCAAATATGGAACAGTGGGAGATTCGGGCCTATGGACGTCGAACACAAACAGCTGGTGCAGTTGCTGCCCCTCCTGCCGCTCTTGGCAGAACTCGGACGGACTGAGCACATTACCGAGACGGCCGAGCTCCTGGGCCTGCCGCAGTCGACCGTGAGCAGGGCGGTCGCGCGTGCCAGCGCCATCGTCGGGACTGAGCTGTTGATCCGCGACGGCCGCGGCGTGCGGCTGACTCCTGCGGCGAAGACGCTCCTGCCTCACGTGGAAGCCGCCCTGGCCGAATTCCAGCGGGGTCTGGATGGTGTCAGGCACGAATCGGAAGTGGTCCGCGGCCGGATCGCCGTGTCGTTCCAGCACACCTTCGGCGAGGCGATGCTGCCGCTGCTCATCAGCGCGTTCCGTAGCCGGCATCCGCAGACGGCCTTCGACCTCAGCCAGGGGGCCCGGGACGGCTGTCTCGCCGAACTCGCCGCCGGCTCCGCGGACCTGGCACTAACGGCACCTGTCGCCACCCCCGGGAGGACCATCGCTTCGGCCGCGCTGTACCGGGAACCGCTCCGCCTGGTGGTGCATCACCGGCATCCTCTCGCCGGCCGTCCCCGGGCCCGGGTTGCCGATATCCGGCATGAGCCGTTCGTCGCGATGGGGCCCGGCTACGGCATGCGCTCGCTGACCGATGCGCTGTTCCGGGAGGCCGGTTTCCGCCCGCGCATTGCCTTCGAGAGCCAGGACTCGCATACCGTCCGCGGGCTCGTCTCGGCCGGCCTGGGTGTCAGCATCCTGCCGCCCGGCGGTTCCGCACCCGGCAGAGCCGCACCAGACAGCAACCGCCCGTCCCCGGGCGCCGGAGCCGACGGCGGCGGTCCGGGGTGGGTGGAGATTCCCCTGGATTCGGCCTTGGCGTACCGCGAGATCGGCCTCGCATGGCGGGAGCGCCGCGGCGGGGCCGACGCCGAGCCCGACCCCGTCCGGCTGTTCCGTGAACTGGTGCTGCGCGACGGGCCGGATCTCCTGGCAGGATTCGTGCGCGAACGCTCGGGAGGCTGAGCGGAAGAGCCGGGCCGGGCCGGGCCGTTAGAGCGGTGAGCGGTGAGCGGTGAGCGGTGCGCGGTGCGCGGTGCGCCGAAGTCGCCGGAAGCCTGCGGGGTCGCTGTGCTCTTACGGCGGTTTCGCGCGTGTCCGGCGACTTCGGGGGCTGTGAGGGTCTGCGGGTCTGTGGGGCTGCGCGGATCGCCGTTTCTCAGTGGCCCGCGAGCAACCCGGCCAGGATGCCTGCCACGGGCCCGGCCTGGGCCTGCTGCCACCCGGTGCCGGCCCACAGGTTGAGGCGCTCTGCGTCGCCGGCTGCGGCAGCCGCGGCCCGGAGCGGAGCCGTGAGATGGTGGACCGCCGGATAGGCAGCAGGTGCCTCGGGGTGGTCGCGGACGAACTCGTTCTCCAGGGCCCGGGCCAACCGACCGGTGAAGGCGCGCGTCAGCCGGGTCCGCGTGAAGTGCGGATCCGCCAGGGCGTCCTTGTGCAGCTGCCGGGCGCCGCTTTCGTCCGAGCGCAGAAAGGCGGTTCCCAGCTGTGCTGCGGCCGCTCCGGCGCGCAGCACGGCGTCCAGCCCTGCCGCGTCCATGACGCCGCCGGCGCCCACCAGCGGGAGTCCGACGGCGGACCGCACCTCCGTGAGCAGCTCCGCCGTAGTGCCGCCTGGCTGTGAACCGAAGGGCTGTGATCCCGCGGCCCGTGATCCGCCCGGCTGGGATCCGCCCGGCTGTGAACCGCCATGCTGGGATCCCGCGGGCGGTGAACCGGATGGCAGGGATGCTGGCGCCGGCGCGGGCAGGAACGCCGAGCTGTGTCCGCCGGCGCTGGCGTGCTGCACCACCAGGGCGTCCACGCCCTGGTCCGCCGCCTGCCGTGCCTCTGCCGCGGTGGTGACCGTTGCCAGCACCGCAGACCCCGCCCGCTGCAGAGCCCGGACGACGTCCTGGCCGGGGAGTCCGAACGCGAAACTGACCAGTTCCACGGGATCAGCCAGCAGGACATCGATCTTGGCCCGCCACTCGTCGTCGTCATCGAGCCGCAGCTGCGGGAGCTCCACGCCGTAACGCAGGGCATCGGGGCGCAAGCGCAGCCTGTATTCCTCCAGTTCCGCCAGCAGGGCCGCGGACGGCGCCAGCTGGGCCGGATCCGGAACGAAGACATTCATGCCGAACCGCGCACCGGACTCCCGGACGGTGCGGATATCCGCCTGCATGGCCGCAACGCTCTTGTAGCCGGCGGCCAGGAAGCCAAGTCCGCCGGCGCGGTGGACGGCCGCGACAAAGCCCGGGGTCGAGGTGCCCCCGGCCATGGGCGCCGCGATGACGGGTGTGCCGAAAAGACCGTGGGACATTGCGGGCTCCTTGCAGCTATTCAGTAACCTGTTCCAGTGACTAACACTGATTTCCCGCCGGCGGCGGACTCCGTTCCATCTTCCACCACGCCATCCGCCCCGGCGACGACGGGCGCCGTGATCGGCCTGGACATCGGCGGATCCAAAACCAGGGGAGTCCGGTTCGAGGACGGCATGCCCGTGGCCGACGAATCGGTGGGCAGCTCCAATGTCCAGAACGTCAGCCCCGCGGAAGCCGCGCGGCACCTCGCCGAACTCTTCGGCAGGATCGGCGGGGGCGAGGTCGCCCAGGTCTACGCCGGGGCCGGCGGCATCGACACCGACGACGACGCCGCGGCGCTCGCGGCACTCATTGCCCCCCATGTTCCCGGCGCACGGATCACCGTGGTCCATGACTCCCGGTTGCTGCTCGCCGCCGGCGGCGCCAGCACCGGCGTCGCCGTGATCGCCGGCACCGGCTCGGCCGCCTGGGGCCGGAACAGCCGCGGCGAGGAAGCCCGGGCCGGTGGCTGGGGCTACCTCCTCGGCGACGAGGGCAGCGGCTACTGGCTGGGCCGGGAAGCCGTCCGCCACAGCCTGCGGCGAATGAACCAGGGTCTGGACCCGGACGGGCTCACCAAAGTCTTGTTGGCCTCCTGCGGGGTGGACCACCCGAACAAGCTCATTGCGTTGTTCCATTCACCGGAGACCGGGCGCCGGTTTTGGGCCCAGCAGGCCCGGCTCGTCGTGGAGGCCGCGGCCGCCGGCCATGCGCCGAGCCAGACGCTCATGAACCAGGCCGGGAGCGACCTCGCCGACCTTGCCGCGCAGACCGTCCGGCAGCTTGGCATCGAGGGTCCTGTCATCCTGGGCGGCGGACTCGGCATGAACGTGCCGCCCCTGCAGGAGGCCTTCCGCGCGGCCCTTGCCGCCTTGGGGATCACCGACGTCCGGGTCCTGGAGCAGGAGCCCGTTTTCGGCGTACTGCAGCTGGTGGCGGAACAGGAGTAACCCGGGGCAAAACAGGCGGCTACTACGCTGGGGGAATGAGCATGCAATTCGACACCAGGCCCGCAGCCTACGCCGTGATCATCCGCGACGCCGAGATCCTCCTGGCCTACTGGAAACAGGACGGGCGCGAGGGCTGGACGCTTCCCGGCGGCGGCCTGGATCTGGCCGAACACCCGGTGGACGGGTGCCGCCGCGAGATCGCGGAGGAAACCGGCTACGACGCCGAGATCGGCGTCATGCTGGGGATCGACGTCGGGCACTGGCCTTCAGAGGTCCGGCTCGACGGCGGGGAACGGGACTTCCAGTCCCTCCGCCTGGTCTATGAGGCAACGGTCACGGGCGGGGAACTGCGGCACGAGGTGAACGGCACCACCACCCACGCGGCCTGGATTCCGCTGGACGCCGTGGCGGAGCTAAACAGGGTTTCGCTGGTTGATGCCGGGCTGCGCCTGTACCGCGAGCGGCCGCTGAACGGAAAGCTTTCCGGCTGAGTCCCCAGCCACGCACGCACCCGGCCCGCGCGCCACCCATCCGGAATCGTTGTGCTTCCGAAGCCTTACCGGAGCCGCGGCGCTGCTGACAGCATTTCCATGACATTGTCATGAGTGCTGGTTAGTCTAAGTGCTAACTGCTTTATGGCCAGCACACTGAGGATCAGTTGGCTGGCCGGTTCGATGTTACCGCCAACAGTTAGGTATGCCCGGAAATGGCCGAAGCCATGATCGAGTTCCAGAACGTCACAAAGCAGTACCAGGGCGGCCAGGCCGCCGTTGACGGGCTGACCATGTCCATCGACAAGGGCGCCATCACGGTTTTCGTCGGGCCCTCCGGCTGCGGAAAGACCACCTCGCTGCGGATGATCAACCGCATGGTGGAGCCCACCTCCGGAGTCATCACCGTGGGCGGGGCTGACATAACCTCGGTGCCGGCGCCCCAGTTGCGGCGTTCCATGGGCTACGTCATGCAATCTTCCGGCCTCATGCCGCACCGCTCCGTGCTGGATAACATCGCCACCGTTCCCCGGCTCAACGGCGTGTCCAAAGCCGATGCGCGCAAGCGTGCGCAGGAGCTGCTCGACGTCGTCGGGCTGGCCTCCTCGCTGGGCAAGAGGTACCCGTCCCAGCTTTCCGGCGGCCAGCAGCAGCGCGTCGGCGTGGCGCGGGCCCTGGCGGCCGATCCTCCCGTGCTGCTCATGGATGAGCCCTTCAGCGCCGTGGACCCTGTGGTCCGCGACGAGCTGCAGCAGGAACTCCTCCGGCTCCAGCGCGACCTCGCCAAGACCATCGTCTTTGTCACCCACGACATTGACGAGGCCACTGTCCTGGGGGACAAGGTGGCCGTTTTCGGCCTCGGCGGCAAACTGGCGCAGTACGCCGCCCCGGAAGAGATTCTGCGCGCGCCGGCCAACGACTTTGTGGCCTCCTTCGTGGGCCGGGACCGCGGTTTCCGGCACCTGGGGTTCAGCCCGTCCGACGGCGTCACCATCCATCCCGTCCGCCCGGTCACGCCCGAGCAGCTCCGGCAGGAGGGCAGCTCCGGGGACTGGCGGCTGGTGGTCGACGACGCTCTGCGCCCCCTGGGCTGGGCCGGGCCCGGCCCAGCAGGGGCCGAACCGGTCATGGTCGCCGGCGGCTCCCTCTTCCGCAAGGGGGACACGCTCCGCCGCGCCCTGGACGCGGCACTGTCCTCCCCGTCGGGCTTCGGCGTCGCAGTGGACGACGACGGCCGGGCGGCCGGCCTCATCGCCGCCGCCGAGGTCCTTGCCGTGATCGAGTCGGACCGCAATATCCGGCATGGAGGGCTCTGATGGAGTGGTTCCTGGCCAACAGCGCGGAGGTCTTCTCGCTCGCCGGCCAGCACCTCGTCCTAGCTATCTTGCCGATGATATTCGGGGTGATCATTGCCGTTCCGCTGGCCCAGCTGGGCCGGCAGAACCGGGGACTGCGGTCCGTGGTCCTCACCGGTTCCTCGCTCCTGTACACGATCCCGTCCCTTGCCCTCTTCATCATCCTGCCGACCATCCTCGGAACCCGGATCCTGGATCCCGTCAACGTCGTCGTGGCCCTGACCATCTACGCCGTCGCCCTGCTGGTGCGCGCCGCGCTGGACGCTTTTGACTCGGTGGACGAGGACCTCCGGCAGTCCGCCGTCGCCATGGGCTTCAAACCTTTCGCCCGCTTCATGCAAATCGACCTGCCGCTGTCCCTGCCGGTGCTTTTCGCCGGGCTGCGGGTGGTCTCCGTCAGCAACATCTCGCTGGTCAGCGTCGCGGCTCTGCTCGGCATCGGCAATCTGGGCATGCTCTTCACCTCGGGTCTGCAACGCGATTTCGTCACCGAAGTGGTGGTGGGCATCATCGCCATCCTGATCCTGGCGCTCCTGATGGACTCCATCCTGGTCCTGCTTGAACGGCTGCTGACCCCCTGGACCCGCGCCGCCGCGGCCTCCGGTGCGGGCACCGACGCGGGCACCGGCCAGGCGAAGCCGGGCACCGCTGCCGCGGCATTGCGGCTGTCGCGTCCCGAGGCCGGAGGGGGAACCGCATGAGCAACGTCGTCACGGACACTATCGCCTGGCTCACCGATCCTGCGAACTGGTCCGGCAGCGCCGGGATTCCCGTCCGGCTGGCAGAACACCTGCTCTACACGGGTCTGGTGATGGTCATCGCGATGGCGATCGCCATTCCCATAGGGCTGTTTGTCGGCCACACCGGCCGGGGGAGGGTGGCCATCGTGGCACTTGCCGGCGCCCTGCGCGCCCTGCCCACCCTGGGCCTGCTGACCCTGTTCGTCCTCCTCGCCGGCATCGGACTGATGCCGCCGATCTGGGCCCTCGTCATTTTGACGGTCCCGCCCCTGCTGGCCGGCACCTACGCCGGGATCTCCAGCGTCGACCGGAACGTGGTGGACGCTGCCCGCGCCATGGGCATGACGGAGATGCAGGTGCTCTTCCGCGCGGAATTCCCCAACGCGCTGCCCGTCATGTACGGCGGGTTCCGGACCGGGGTGCTGCAGGTGATCGCTACCGTCTCGGTGGTGGCCTACATCAATCTGGGCGGCCTGGGCCGCTACCTGTTCGACGGGCTGGTGCTGTCTGACTTCCCACAAATGCTGGGCGGTTCCCTGCTGATCGCGGGCCTGGCTATTACCGTCGACCTCGTCCTCGCCCTTATTCAGAGGCTGTTCCTGTCACGGGGCGCCTCGTCACAGCCAAACCGCAGCCAGCAGGCTGCGGTTGATCTCACAGACCCCGCATTGGCGGAGACTGTTGTTCAAGGAGGTACGTCATGAAGGAATCCAGCCAACGAGCCCTCGGCAGGCGCGCATTCGGCGGTCTGGCCGCCGGCGTCGGCATTGCCCTGGCCCTGTCCGCCTGCGGAGGCTCATCCAACCCGCTGAGCTCGGCCCCGGCCAGCGGCGGTGCTTCCGGTTCCGGCGGCGCCCTGGTGATCGGCTCCGCTGACTTCCCCGAAAGCCAGATCATGGCCGAGGTCTACGCCGGCGCCCTGAACGCCGCCGGTGTCACGGCCAGCACCAAGCCGAACATCGGCTCCCGCGAGGTCTACTTCAAGGCCGTCCAGGACGGCTCGGTGGACGTCGTTCCCGACTACAGCGGCAACCTGCTGCTGCACGTGAACAAGAACGCCACCGAGGTCTCCGCCGAGGACATCGCGAAGGCGCTCCCGACCAAGCTGCCGCAAGGCCTGGCTGTGCTCGATGCCTCCAAGGCCGAGGACAAGGACGCCATGGTGGTCACCAAGGCCACGGCCGAAAAGTACCAGCTCAAGTCCATCGAAGACATGGCGAAGGTCTGCGGCAACCTCGTCATCGGCGCGCCGGCAACCTTCGCCGAACGCGCATACGGTCTCCCCGGCCTGGCGAAGAACTACAACTGCGTGCCCAAGAAGCTGGAGCCGTTCAGCGACGGCGGCGGCGCCGTCACGCTCAAGGCGCTGCTCTCGGACCAGGTCCAGGTCGCGGACATCTACACCACCACCCCGTCCATCCCGGACAACGACCTCGTGGTGCTGGAGGATCCGAAGAACAACTTCATCGCCCAGCAGGTCCTGCCGCTGTACAACACGGCGAAAATGACGGACAAGGCCAAGGAAGCACTGAACGCCGTATCCAAGGTCCTCACCACGGAAGACCTCATCAACCTCAACCGTGCCGTTAGCGGCAGCCAGAAGCAGAACCCGAAGGACGCCGCGGACGCGTGGCTGAAGGAGAAGGGGATCGTCAAGCAGTAGCTTGACGGGTAACCGACTATTCGCTGACAGGTAACCAGCACCTCACCTGCACGCCGTCGATCCGTCGATGACACGTTAGGTGCGCCGGCGGCGGGGCCCACAGCCCCGCCGCCGGCGTCGTTGTTACTGCCGGGTCGGCGTGTGAGTCATGTCTCAGCGGAAGTACATCCTCCATATGGCATATTTGATGAATGGCAGAATTCAAGCAGTCCACCAAGCTTCATAATGTCCTTTACGACATCCGTGGACCGATTCTTCAGGCCGCCCAGCAGATGGAGGCGGAGGGTCACCGGATCCTCAAACTGAACATCGGAAATCCGGCCCCGTTCGGGTTTGAAGCGCCGGACGCGATCCTGGTGGACATGATCCGCCACCTGCCGCACGCCCAGGGCTACAGCGACTCCCGCGGCATTTTCTCCGCCCGCACCGCCGTCTCGCAGTACTACCAGACCCGCGGGATCCAGAACATCCACGTGGATGACATCTACCTGGGCAACGGTGTCAGCGAACTTATCACCATGTCACTCATGGCATTGCTCGACGACGGCGACGAGGTCCTGATCCCCACCCCGGACTACCCGCTGTGGACGGCCTCGGTTGCCTTGGCCGGTGGCAAGCCCGTGCACTACCTCTGCGACGAGGAGTCCGGCTGGCAGCCCGACCTCGAGGACCTGGAAGCGAAAATCACGCCGCGCACCAAGGGCATTGTGGTCATCAACCCGAACAACCCCACGGGCGCGGTGTATCCCGAAGCAACTCTGAAGAAAATCGTCGCCCTCGCCGAGAAGCACGGGCTGGTGCTCTTCGCCGACGAAATCTACGAAAAGATCCTCTACGAGGACGCCGTGCACGTGAACCTCGCCTCGCTCACGGGCGACGACGTCCTCTGCCTGACCTTCAGCGGGCTCTCCAAGGCCTACCGGGTCTGCGGATTCCGGGCCGGCTGGATGGCCATCTCCGGGCCGAAAAAGGACGCCGCGGACTACCTTGAGGGCATCAACCTGCTCGCCAACATGCGCCTCTGCGCCAACGTGCCGGCCCAGCACGCAATCCAGACCGCCCTCGGCGGCTACCAGAGCATCAATGACCTCATCCTGCCCGGCGGCCGGCTCCTGGAGCAGCGGAACAAGGCCTACGACATGCTCAACGCCATCCCGGGCGTCAGCACGCAGCAGGCGCGCGGCGCCATGTACCTCTTCCCGAAGCTTGACCCCGAGGTTTATCACATCCGCGACGACGAGAAGTTCGTCCTGGACCTGCTCCGCGAACAGAAGATCCTCCTCTCCCACGGCCGGGCGTTCAACTGGGTCCGTCCGGACCACTTCCGGATGGTGACGCTGCCCAACGTCAAGGACTTGGAGGAAGCGATCAACCGGATGGCGGACTTCCTCAGCCGGTACAAGGGGAACTAGGCTTCGGTCAGCAGCGCAACGGGGCCCTCGCCCCGCGGTCCAGGGCTGCGCCAACCGGAAAGAGGCATTGATGGCAGGCTCCGCGACATTCGATGACCAACCCTCGAAACTCCTGAAGGTCGGGAAGGGCTTCAGCCTGAAGGCGCTGGACCCCGACTCGACCCCCGGATACGACGGCGACAAGCCCGACGGTGAGCAGCTCCTGGACGACCTGGACGACAAACTTGCCCGGCTCCAGGAACAGCTCTTCGCGGAGTCCCGGTTTGGCGGGACCAAGCGGATCCTGCTGATCCTGCAGGCCATGGACACGGCCGGCAAGGGCGGCATCGTCACCCACGTTATGGGCGCCATGAATCCGCACGGCGTCCAGCTGAAGTCCTTCAAGGCGCCCACTCCGGAGGAAAAGTCGTACGACTTCCTGTGGCGGATCGAGAAGGAAGTGCCGGCCGCCGGGATGGTGGGAGTCTTTGACCGGTCCCACTACGAGGACGTCCTGATCCACCGGGTGCACCGCTGGGCCAGCCCCGAGGAACTGGAGCGCCGGTACCGGGCCATCAACGAATTTGAGACCCGGCAGGCGGGAGCCGGGACCAAGATCGTCAAGGTGATGTTGCACATCAGCCGCGACGAGCAGAAGGCCCGGCTGCTGGCCCGGCTGGACGACCCCGCCAAACTGTGGAAGTACAGCGGCACGGACCTGAAGGAACGGGCCTTCTGGGCAGACTATATGGATGCCTACCAAAAGGCCTTCGACAAGACCAGCACCGAACTGGCGCCGTGGCACGTGGTGCCGGCCAACAAGAAATGGTACGCCCGCATCGCCGTGCAACAGCTCCTCCTGGAAGCACTGGAGAGCCTGAAGCTTAAGTGGCCGGTTCCCGAATTCGACGTCGACATGGAACGGGAACTGGTGCAGCGGTCCTGATCTGCGGTCCTAAACGCGGTCCCGATCTGCGGTCTTGTGGAGCGCAGTCCCGTTAGTTTTCCGTGGCCTGGTCCCGGGCGGCGGCGAGGCGCTTGCGGGCGCCTTCCAGCCACTGCTCGCAGCGCTTGGCCAGAGCCTCGCCGCGTTCCCACAGCGCGAGCGATTCCTCGAGGCTGGCGCCGCCGGCCTCGAGCTTGCCCACCACGCCTAGCAGCTGCTCGCGGGCGTCCTCGTAGCTGAGGGCGTCGATGTCGGCGTTCGGGGACGTTTCTGCTGCCATGTGGGTGCTCCTAGTTTGTCTGGTGGCTGGTTCGAGAAATCTGTGTCGAGGAATCTGTTTCGCTGCGCCGGGTCCGGTGGTTGGCGGCCCGGGGAGAGGCCGGCGGATCAGGCATTTTGGCTCCCGTCAGGTCCCGAGGCTCATTCCACGGCGGGGTCCTCGCCGCCGGTGGACTGTGCGCTGAATCGGCCGCCGGCCACCCGTACCGTGAGGTCCGTGCCGGCAGGCGCCTGCGACGGGTGCCGCACCACGTCCCGGCGCGTCCCCGGGGCGTCCCCGGGGGCGGCGAGCTGGACCACTGCGTAACCGCGGTCCAGCGTCTTCTGCGGCGAAAGCGCGCGCACCTGCGCTTTGAGGTGGACCAGCTG
The DNA here is from genome assembly GCF_003634095.1 of Arthrobacter oryzae. Taxonomy (GTDB): domain Bacteria; phylum Actinomycetota; class Actinomycetes; order Actinomycetales; family Micrococcaceae; genus Arthrobacter; species Arthrobacter oryzae. Next base: position 255,265 of record NZ_RBIR01000002.1, on the reverse strand, counting down.
ATCGGCGGCCCGCACCACCGCGGAGCTGATGGCCGAGTGCGAGCGGACCTTGAGCCGTTCGACGTCGTCGTGGCGGTGGGTGATCATGACCTCGGGGGACAGCAGCACGGGCCGGGAGCGTAGGGACGCCAGACGGTCGACTTCGCGTTCCACGAGCCGGGTGACGCCGCGCCGTAGCTGATCCCGTGCCTGCCGGACCCGGGCGAGCTCTTCGGCGACGTCCGGAACAATCCTCTTCGCGGCGTCGGTCGGGGTGGACGCCCGGAGGTCCGCGACGTCGTCCAGGATCGGGCGGTCCGCCTCGTGCCCGATCGCGCTGACCACGGGGGTGGAGGCCGCCGCGACAGCCCGGATGAGTTCCTCGCTGCTGAAGGGCAGCAGGTCTTCGAGGGCGCCTCCGCCGCGGGCAATGACAATGACGTCGACCTCGGGGTGGCTGTCCAGCTCCCGCAGCGCGGCGATCATCTGGGTCACGGCGGTGTTGCCCTGGACTGCGACTTCGCGGATCTCGAATTCGACGGCCGGCCAGCGCAGGGCAGCGTTGCGCAGCACATCCTTCTTGGCGTCCGAGTCGCGTCCGGTGATCAGTCCGATCCGGTGCGGGAGCAGGGGGAGCCTTTTCTTGCGGGAGTCTGCGAAGAGCCCTTCCGCGGCGAGGGCATGGCGGAGCCGCTCGATCCTCGCGAGGAGGTCGCCGAGCCCGACGGGCCGGATGTCCTTCACGGACATACTCAGCCGGCCGGTCTTGAGCCAGAATTCGGCCTTGAGAAGTGCCACCACCCGGGAACCGCGTTCCAGCGGAATGTCTTGCCGGTCCAGCACAGTGGTCCAGACCGACGCCGGCAACGAGATCTCGGCGTCGATGTCCCGCAGTGTCAGGTAGGCGTTGCTGCCGCGCCGGTTCAGTTCGATCACCTGACCCTCGACCCACGCGGAGGGTGCGCGATCGATGTGCATCTTGAGCTTCTGGGACAGCAGCTGCAACGGCCAGGGGTTGTCCGGGCTGGTTTGGGCCGCGGTGGCCGGCAGTGTGGTGGCCGCCGCTTCCTCAGGCATGCGTGGGCCCCTGGGCGGAGAATGCCTGGTGGAGTGCCATGTGCATATGCGTGCGTGTCCTTTGCTGCGTGCCCTCACTGGGGGCTTTACTCGGGTTCTACCGGGGTTTTACCGGGCCATTTATTGGGGCGTCTACTGGGTGTTCATTTTGGCGTTGCCGTTACCGGGGCTGCCGGCTGCCCCTTCCCGGGCAGGGATGGCCGGCCGGCAGCCGGAAGTTGTCTCGTTCAACTCTATCCATAGCTCTATCACCGGGGGCTGACTTTATGACCACGACCGGACCCGCCATAGGATGGTGGCATCCCAACGAGCTCCTAGGAATCCCTTGCGCACTTTTGTCTCCGCCGCCGCCGTACTTGTCGGGCTCTTGATGGCCGCCGTCGCCGTTCCTGCCATGTGGGTGGACCGGAACATCGTCCAGGAGGACGGCTTCGTGGCCCTGACCGCCCCGCTGGGCAAGGACCCGGCATTTCAGCAACGGCTGGCCACGGCCGCCGTCGGTACCCTTGCCTCCGGCGCCAACATCCCCGATGTCGTCAAGGAACTTGCCCGGCCGATCCTGGACAACGCGGCCCAGTCGCTCACCGGTCTGCCCGGCTACCCGGATGCCTGGGCCGAAACCTTGCGCAAGAGCCACAGGCTCACGTTCGCCGACCCCAACACGCTTCCGCCAGCCTCCGGCGCCAGCTCATCGCTCACGCTGGATGTCGCACCCCTTGCGGGGCTTGTGGCGAAGCAGGTTTCGGACACGACGAGCATTCCGTTGAAGGCCCCCGGCCAGGTGCTCATTAATATTGGTCACTCCGACCAGCGCCAACTGATCGAACGGGTCACCGTCTACGCCCCGATGGGCTATGCCGTCGCGGTCGGCGCGGGCATCGCCTTCGTCCTGGCGTTCGTTGCCGCCCGGCGGCGGTGGACCGTGCTGGCCGGCATGGGCGTCGGGGCGCTGCTGCTCGCCGGGGTCTGGAAACTGGCCAGCGACGCCGCGGGCACCGCCGTCGCCTCGACTTCGAGCGGAAACGATGTGGCCGAGCTCTTCAAGAGCGAATTTGTCGCGGCGTGCTCAGCCAGCTTCGGCCAGTGGATCGTCGCTGCCGTCGTTGCAGGAGCCGCCCTGCTGGCCGCGGGCATCGCGGTCCGCGTTGCCGGCGGCCGCAAGCGTGGCAACATCGAACACCGGTAGCATGGGGGCATGACCACCACCGCTGTTTCCGTTCCGATGCCATCCGTTCCGCGCCGGCGGCGCTCACCGGAAGACGTCCTGGCGGCGGCCCCCGTCGCCGGTCCCAAGAAGGTCCTGCTCGCAGCCCCGCGCGGCTACTGCGCCGGCGTCGACCGTGCGGTCATCGCGGTGGAAAAGGCCTTGGAGCACTACGGCCCGCCTGTCTACGTCCGCAAGCAGATCGTGCACAACGTCCACGTGGTCAGCTCCCTCGAGGAGAAAGGCGCCATCTTCGTCGACGAGACCGACGAGGTCCCGGAAGGTGCCCTCGTGATCTTTTCCGCGCACGGCGTCTCTCCCGCCGTCGTCCAGTCCGCCGAGGACCGCGGCCTGCGCACCATCGACGCGACCTGCCCGCTGGTGACCAAAGTGCACCGCGAAGCCGTCCGGTTCGCCAAAGATGACTTCGACATCCTGCTGATCGGCCACGACGGCCATGAGGAAGTGGAAGGCACGGCCGGCGAGGCCCCCGAGCACATCCAGATCATCAACGGCCCGCACGAGGTCGACAAGGTCACCGTCCGCGATCCCGAAAAAGTCATCTGGCTTTCGCAGACCACCCTCAGCGTGGACGAGACCATGGAGACGGTCCGCCTCCTCAAGGAGCGTTTCCCCACCCTGCAGGATCCGCCCAGCGACGACATTTGCTACGCCACCACCAACCGCCAAGTGGCCATCAAGAAAATCTCACCCCAGGCGGAGCTGGTGATCGTGGTGGGTTCGGCCAACTCATCGAACTCCGTCCGCCTCGTGGAGGTGGCGCTGGAATACGGTGCCAAGGCCTCCTACCGCGTCGACTTCGCCAACGAGGTCGACGAAACCTGGTTCGAAGGCGTCGCCACCGTCGGCGTGACCTCGGGGGCGTCAGTCCCGGAAGTGCTCGTCAAGGACGTCCTGCGGCTCCTGGCCGACTACGGCTACGGATCGGTCGAGGAGGTCGTCACTGCGGAGGAAGACTTGCTCTTCTCCCTGCCGAAGGAGCTCCGGGCCACCCTCAAGCAGGCCGGTGACGTCTCGCGCGCCCTCGGCGGCCGCGGCACCCGGCCCGAACAGTCCTAGCGGTCCTACGCCGCTGACTCTTCCGACTCCTCGCGGGACTGCAGCTCCGGCGCCGCGACCGCCCGCGGCGTGACCTCGACGGCCGGGGGAGTGACCAGGCCGGCGGACTCCAGGGCGTTCAGCTTCCTGGCCGTGGGCAGGACCCGGGCCTCAAGGGTCCCGACCATGGAGTTATACCGCTCCACCGAGGTCTTCAGCGAGGACCCCAGCTTGGTGACGTTCTCCCCGAGCGTCCCCATCCGGTCGTAGAGCTGCCGCGCGAGTTCGAAGAGTTCCCGGGCGCTGTCCGTCAACACGTCCTGCCGCCACGTGAACGCCACGGACTTCAGCACGGCCAGCAAGGTCCCGGGCGAGGCGAGGACCACGTTCTTGGACAGCGCATAGTCCAGCAGCGCCGGGTCCGCAGTGAGGGCGGCGGCCAGGATGGACTCCGCCGGAAGGAAACAGACCACCAGCTCCGGGGAGTTGCCGGAGATGTCCCAATACTTCTTGCTGCCCAAAGCGTCCACGTGGGCCTTGAGGGCCTTGGCATGGGCGGCGAGGTGCGCCTGCTGGCTGCCGGGGTGCTGCGAGGACTGCTGGCCGGCCTGCGCCGCGCCGAGGTCCTGGGCGGCGAGGTAGGAGGCCAGGGGCACCTTGGCGTCCACCACCAGCTGCTTGTCACCGGGCAACTGCACCACGAGGTCGGGCCGGAGGCTGGTGTCGGGGCCGGAACTGTGGGACTGGCCGCTGTGGACCTGTTCGTAGAAATCCACGTGCCGCAGCATGCCGGCGGCCTCCACCACGCGGCGCAGCTGGACCTCGCCCCACTGGCCGCGGGCGCTGTTGGAGCGCAGGGCAGACTCCAGCGCATGCGTGGACCGCAACAGCTGCTCGTCCGACAGGCGGGCCTCCTGCAACTGCTGGGCCAGCTGGCCGTATTGCTCCAGCCGGTCCCGTTCCAGCAGCGAGACCTGCTGCTGTACCGCCGTGAGTTTTTCCGCGACCGGCGCCAGGGCACGGAGCACACTGCCGTCCTGGTTCCGGGACTCGCCCAGTTCCCTGTTCTGGGCGGCGAGAAGGCGCCTCTCGGCGTCGGCGGCGGCGAACTGCGAGCTGACCTCGGACAGGCGCGCCGAAACGCCGTCGAAGTCCTGTTCCACGGCGAGGTTGCGCCGGCGGAGCGGGACGTAGACGGCTGCGGCGCCCGCAACGGCGCCCAACAGCAGCATGAACAGGGCAAGAATCAGTGCAAATGCATCCATGACTTCACTGTGGCATGCCCCTGTGACAGTTTTAGCCACGACGCCCGGACAGCCCCGGAAAGCCCGGAATCGTTTCCGTTACATGGCCGCTAAGTGGCCGGAATTGCCGTCAGCACGACGCTCCGGCCCGCGCCGGGACCTGCGACGGCGCTTGGTGATCGCTGCGTGCCACCCCCGGGCCGGGGCCCGGGACGGCCGCCGCAGCGATCACCAGCCGGGGCGGGTAGAATATATACTCGTGGCACTTACTATTGGCATCGTCGGACTGCCCAACGTCGGCAAATCAACCCTCTTCAACGCACTGACCCGCAACCAGGTCCTCGCGGCGAACTACCCGTTCGCCACGATCGAACCCAACGTCGGCGTCGTGAGCCTGCCGGATGCCCGGCTCGAAAAGCTGGCCGGCATCTTCGGCTCCCAGCGCCTGCTGCCCGCCGCGGTGTCCTTCGTGGACATCGCCGGCATCGTCAAGGGCGCATCCGTTGGCGAAGGGCTGGGTAACAAGTTCCTCGCCAACATCCGCGAGGCCGAGGCCATCGCCCAGGTCGTGCGCGTGTTCGATGACCCCGACGTCATCCACGTCGACGGCAAGGTCGATCCGCGCTCGGACATGGAGACCATCAACACCGAGCTGATCCTGGCCGACCTCCAGACCATCGAAAATGCCATCCCCCGGATCGAAAAAGAAGTCAAGATCAAGAAGCGGGAAGCCGCCGAGCTGGCCGCCATCAAGGCCGCCCAGGCCGTGCTGGAACGTGGCGACACCATCTTTGCCTCGGTCAAGAGCGACAAGCTGGAGATGGCACACCTCAAGGAGCTCGGCCTGCTGACTGCCAAGCCCTTCATCTACGTCTTCAATGCCGACGAGGGGATCCTGGGCAGCCCGGAGAAGCAGGCGGAACTGCGTGCCCTCGTCGCCCCGGCAGACTCCATTTTCCTGGACGCCAAGCTGGAGTCCGATCTGGTGGAACTCGATGAGGCGGAAGCCCGCGAGATGCTCGAGATGAACGGCCAGGATGAATCCGGGCTGGACCAGCTGGCGCGCGTCGGCTTCCACACCCTCGGACTGCAGACCTACCTCACGGCCGGCCCCAAGGAAACGCGTGCGTGGACCATCCGGCGCGGCGACACCGCCCCGCAGGCGGCCGGCGTGATCCACTCCGATTTCCAGCGGGGCTTCATCAAGGCCGAGGTTGTCTCCTTCGACGACCTCGTCGAGGCCGGCTCCATGGCCGAGGCGAAGGCCCGCGGCAAGGTCCGGATCGAAGGCAAGGAATACATCATGGCCGACGGCGACGTCGTGGAATTCCGCTTCAACGTCTGATGTCCGCCGCCCGGCAGCGCGGTAATTCTGCCAAGTAATAACGGATTAACTGAAGGGCCCCGATTTTCGAATCGGGGCCCTTTCTGTCGTCGGCGGTTTTATCCTTTTGTTACGCCTACGTCAATGATTTTGGGAAAAGCGGCGCGTGCGGAACGCCTCCAATGTTGCAGCTCGGTAACGAACTTTACGGTGAGTCAACAATGGTGGCCCCAAGTGGCCTCTGGGGTTTACGCTTCATGCCATGTGAGACGGGCCACACTGCCGCTGGGGGAGTGTGGACGTCTGCCTGGCGCTTCCGGCGCCGGTCTCACCCACACCACAGAAACAAGGAGGCGGAATGCGCTTGGGTCGTATTTCCAAAGCAGTGGGCGTGGCAGCAGTAGCTGCCATCGCCCTCAGCGCCTGCGCAGGCAACAGCGGCGGGACAACCCCGACCACCGCGGCCGCAGCAGGCAAGCAAGGCGGATCGGCAACCGTTGTAGAGGTCAACGCGTTCAACACGTTCAACCCGAATACGGCTGACGGCAACACTGACATCAACTCAAAGATCAGCTACGCCACGCACTCGGGCTTCTTCTACATCGACAACAAGCTCAATGTCGTCCGCAATGAGAAGTTCGGCAAGATGGAAAAGGTCTCCGACAATCCGCTGACGGTCAAGTACACCATCAACGACGGTGTGAAGTGGTCAGACGGTACGCCCGTCACCGCGGCCGACCTCGTGCTCCAGTGGGCCGCTTTCTCGGGCTACTACAACGACGCCAACGCCGAAAAGAAGACCGGAACGTCGTACTTCTCCTACGCTGGCGACCCCACCGGTCTTGCCCTCACCGACTTCCCGGAACTCGGTGACGACGGCCGCAGCATGACCCTGAAGTACTCCAAGCCCTTCGCGGACTGGGAAATCGCCCTCGGCGGTCCCGGCATCGACGTCCCGGCCCACGTCCTCGCCAAGAAGGCAGGCCTGGCCGACACGAAGGCTTTCCTTGACCTCCTTAAGGGCATGCCCCGTGGCGATGCCAAGGCCCCCAAGCCGGCGAACGCCAAGCTTAAGGCCATGGCGGACATGTGGAACACCGGCTTCGACACCAAGACCCTGCCGGCCGATCCGAGCCTCTACCTCTCCGACGGACCCTTCATCGTCAAGAGCGTCAACCAGGACCAGTCACTGACCATGGTCAAGAACCAAGACTACAACTGGGGTCCGACGCCCAACCTGGACGAAATCACCGTCCGCTACATTGGTGAGGCCCCCGCCCAGGTCCAGGCGCTGAAGAACGGCGAGGCGGACATCATCGCCCCGCAGGCATCCGCGGACACCGTGGAGCAGCTCAAGGCGCTTGAAAGCCAGGGCGTGAAGGTCGACGTCGGCCACCAGCTCGCGTACGATCACCTCGACCTGAACTATTCGGGCCCGTTCGCCGACAAGAACGTTCGTGAAGCGTTCATGAAGGCCGTCCCGCGTGCGGACATCGTCGACAAGATCGTCAAGAAGCTCGACCCGCAGGCCGCGCCGCTTGACTCGCAGCTCTTCGTCCCGGACCAGGCACCGTACGCCGACTCCGTGAAGAACAACGGGTCCTCCGCGTACCAGGGTGTGGACATCGAGGGCGCCAAGAAGCTCCTCAACGGTGCCACCCCGTCAGTGCGCATCATGTACAACAAGGACAACCCCAACCGTGTCGATGCTTTCTCGCTGATCAGCGAGTCCGCCACCAAGGCCGGCTTCAAGATCGTTGACGGCGGCCTCGGCAAGTCCGACTGGGGCAAGGCCCTGGGTGACGGCACCTACGACGCCACCATCTTCGGCTGGAGCAACTCCGGTGTCGGCGTGTCCGGCGTCCCGCAGATCTTCAAGTCCGGCAACGATTCCAACTTCAACAAGTTCAGCGATCCGGCAGCGGACAAGCTGATGGACGAACTGATTGTCACCACCGACAAGAGCAAGCAGGACGGCCTCGTCACGCAGATCGACAAGAAGATCTGGGACTCGGCCTACGGTCTTCCGCTCTTCCAGTCGGTTGGCGTGGACGCATACAGCGACCGCATCACCGGTGTGAAGTACATGCCGAACCAGACCGGCGTTTGGTGGAACTTCTGGGAATGGGCGCAGAAGTAGCCCGCGACCGCAAGTAACACTGCTTGAAAGGCGTCGGGACCACAGCTTCTTCGGTCCCGGCGCCTTTCTGGCGACCTCCCTGGCGATGCCGTGGCCCCGCCGCCACATCGGCGGGAACCGGCCAAACTCCGCGACCGGTCCGGGCAATCCCCGGACCCGAATACCGAGGTTCAATTCCAATGGTGACCTACATCTTCCGGCGGCTTGTCACTGCCGCCCTCATCCTGCTCGGCGCATCGTACTTCGTGTATCTCCTGACAGCGGCGTCCGGCGATCCACTAGAGGACCTTCGCGCCAACCCCACGCCGCAGAAGCAGCAACTGATGGACGCGAGGACCGAGCTCTTGCAGCTGGACACCCCCGCCCCGCTGCGGTATTTCAAGTGGTTCGGCGGCGCTGTCCAGTGCCTCGTTCCGTTCGCCAACTCCTGTGACCTCGGAAAGAACATCGCCGGCCAGCCCGTCACCGAGGCTCTCGGCTTCGCGCTCGTGCAGACCCTGACCCTCGTCACCGCGGCGACGGTGCTTGCCATCCTGATCGGCATTACCCTGGGCATCGTCACCGCCCTGCGCCAGTACAGCACTCTGGACTATGGCGTGACCTTCATGGCCTTCCTCTTCTTCTCCCTGCCGATCTTCTGGGTTGCCGTCCTGCTCAAGGAATTCGGCGCCATCGGCTTCAACAACTTCCTGCGAAACCCCGAAATTCCGCTGACCACGGCGCTCGGCATCGGCGTCCTCGTCGGCGCGCTGACCGCGGTGGCGGCGGGCGGGGTCATGAAGCGCAGACTGATGGTCGGCGCCATCGCTTTCGCCTTCGTCACCGTGGTGCTGATCTACTTTTCCGCCACCGAATGGTTCAAGAACCCGGGCTTGGGCCCCGTGGTCATCGCCATCGCCGGTGTAGGCATCGCCTTTGCCGTCACCCTGCTCTCCGCCGGACTGAAAAACCGCAAGGCCCTCCAGTCGGCCCTGATCGCCGTCGGCGCCGGCGTCGTGCTGTACTTTGTCCTGCAGCCGCTGCTCAACGAGGCCACGTTCCTGATGATCGTGATCCTCGCGGTCGTCTTCGTCCTGCTCGGCATGGGCATCGGCTATCTGGTGGGGGGCTACGACCGTGGGCAGTCCATGCGGGCCGCCGGGATCACCTCCTTCCTGGTCGGCTTCCTGATTCTGCTCGACCGCTACATGCAGGCCTGGCCCAGCTACTTCAACAACAGCCGCGTGCGCGGGCGGCCCATCGCCACCATCGGCGCCAGCACGCCGAACATACAAGGAGACTTCTGGGTCCTGAGCCTTGACTCCTTCACCCACCTGATCCTGCCCACGCTGGCCCTGATTCTCATTTCGCTGGCCAGCTACACGCGGTTCACCCGGGCCTCCATGCTGGAAATCATGAACATGGACTACATCCGCACGGCCCGGGCCAAGGGCCTGAGCGAGCGCACCGTCGTCATGCGCCATGCCTTCCGCAACGCCCTGATCCCGATCGCCACGATCGTGGCCTTCGATATCGGGGCCCTGATCGGCGGTGCCGTCATCACCGAGACAGTCTTCTCGGTCCGCGGCATGGGCTTCCTCTTCCTGGACGGAATCTCGCACGTCGATCCCAACCCGGTCATGGGCGTCTTCATCTGCGTGGCCATCACGGCCATGGTCTTCAACCTCATCGCGGATCTGGCATACTCCGCACTGGATCCGCGCGTAAGGGTAAAAGCATGAGCCAGCCAAGTCAGCAGGAAGTCATCATGGCCGAAGACGGTTCGCGGAAACCAGCCGCGGCAGGCATTGAGCCAGTTCTTGAGGCCAAGGGCCTCAGCCAGGGCCAGATCGTCAGGAAGCGGTTCCTCGGACACTCCGGGGCCATCATCGGCCTCGTGGTCTTCGCCTTTATCTTTGTCCTGGCCTTCACCTCCGTGGGCTACCTGGGCATCCCGGGCTGGTGGAAATACACCCACGAGCAAGTCTCCCCACTGGTCAACGACGGCGTACCGACCCTCTCGCTGTGGCCGCTGGCCTGGGGCGAACATCCCTTCGGCCAGGACCGGATCGGGCGCGATCTCTTCGCCATGACCATGCGCGGGGCGCAGCAGTCCATCACCATCATGATCGTGATCGGCCTCATCGCCGGCCTGATCGGCGTGGTGGTCGGAGCCATCTCCGGCTACTTCCGGGGCTGGGCCGAGGCCATCCTGATGCGCGTGACTGACGTCATCATCATCATTCCCGCCCTGCTGCTGGCCGCCGTCATGGCGCAGCTCGCCGGCCGCCGGGACCAGGGAAGCTGGTTCGCCTCCTTCACAAGCACCAACGGCGTCCTGGCCCTCGGCATCTTCCTGGGCCTGATCAGCTGGGTCGCCCTGGCCCGCCTGATGCGCGGCGAATTCCTGTCGCTGCGCGAACGTGAATTCGTCGATGCGGCCCGCATTTCGGGGGCCAGCAACGCCCGGATCATCTTCAAGCACATCCTGCCGAACGCCGTCGGCGTGCTGATCGTGAACGTGACCCTGACAATGTCCGCGGCAATCCTCACCGAAACGGCCCTCAGCTACCTGGGCGTGGGCGTCAAGGCCCCGGACACCTCCCTGGGCCTGCTCATCTCGCAGAACCAGCAGGCCTTCGCCACCCGGCCCTGGCTCTTCTGGTACCCGGGCATGTTCATTGTGCTCATCTGCCTCAGCATCAACTTCATCGGCGACGGCTTGCGTGACGCCTTTGATCCGCGGCAGAAGAAATTCAATGCCAAGAAGGCAATCGATCACGGGGGACCGGCGGTCCAATCAAGCGCCGTCACCGCCCTCGACGGGCCGGATCACGGTGAGTCACGGAACGATTCACCCGGGACCGACGGATTCCGACCCGGCGGACCGGCCGACGGAACCCAGGGCAAGTAGGATGCCGGCATCCTGCAGGGCCGTGCTAGCGGACGGTCACGGCCAGGTAGCTCGCCGCCAAGAGAAGCACGACGGCGCCGATCGCCACCCAGCGGACCGTGACGGTCGCCGCGGTGGTGTCGGCGTCGCCGGAAGCGAGCCGACCGCTTTCCGCCAGCTCATGCCACCGTGCCCGCACCAGCATGGCGGCCTGGCCCGAATCCGTGGTTTTCAGGTCGCCGGGACGGACCGACCTGCCGGGACCGTACGTGGTTGCCGGCAGGCCGTGGAGGTCCTCGGGGCGGGCATGGCGGCCGCCCCAGATGCCGGGTGCGGGTGCGGCCCAGGACGTGTAGCTCTTCCCGGCGGTAACCAGGGTGAGCGCGAAGCGGGTGTCGACGTGCACCAGCGCGGCCCACGGGACCTCGACCGAGCGGAACGGATTTTCCAGTGTGACGCCCGCGTCGTGCACCACCACGGACGGCATCCAGAACAGCTGCCAGCCCATGAAGGCAATGAAGGCCAGCGGGGCGAGGCCCGCCAGCGCCCCCGGACCGGCCATGGCAATCGTGGCCACAGCCCCGAACCCGGCCACGGCCCAGGACAGCCAAGCGAACCATTTGTTCGTTCGTGCCTTGAAGACTTCAACATTTCCGGCGTGCGGCGCAGAGCTCATGCCCCTAATAATTCAGTATTCCGAGCCGCAGCACTAATCCCCGGTGCACCGGCGGCTCGGGCGGAAGGATGGCCCCATCATGACTGACTTCATCACCCTCGATCCCCCCGCGGACGCTGCGCCCGGCAGAGGCGAGCCCGTCCTGGAAGTCCGCGACCTCAGCGTGGATTTCGGCGTGGACAAGAAATGGGTTCCGGCCGCGATTGGCCTGAACTACGAGGTGCGTGCCGGCGAAGTGCTCGCCATCGTGGGGGAGTCCGGATCCGGGAAAAGCGCAAGCTCGATGGCGCTCCTGGGCCTGCTGCCCACCAACAGCCGTGTGACAGGAAGCGTCAAGCTCGCCGGCCGTGAACTGCTGGGGGCCAATGAGGCCAACATCCGTGCCGTCCGCGGCAAGGACGTCGCGGTGATCTTCCAGGAGCCGATGACGGCCCTGAACCCGGTCTACACCGTGGGCGCGCAGATCGTCGAAACTGTGCGACTGCACAATGAGGTCTCGCCGGAAGAGGCGCGGATCCGGGCCCTGCGCATGCTGGACCTTGTGGAACTGCCCGATCCGGAAAAGGCCTTCCGGTCCTACCCCCACCAGCTGTCGGGAGGCCAGCGCCAGCGAGCCATGATCGCGCAGTCTCTTTCCTGTGACCCGAAGCTGCTGATCGCCGATGAGCCCACCACGGCCCTCGATGTGACAGTCCAGGCGGAAATCCTTGACCTCATGCGCAACCTGCGGAACAAACTGGACAGCGCCATTGTGCTCATCACCCATGACATGGGCGTGGTGGCCGACCTCGCCGACCGGATCGCGGTGATGCGCAAGGGCCTGATTGTGGAAACCGGAACGGCCGCGCAGATCTTCCACAACCCGCAGCACGAATACACCCAGGCGCTGCTGGCCGCGGTGCCCCACCTGGGCCAGGGCGGCACGGATGCCACGACGGAGGTTGACGTCACCGCCGCGCTGGCGGCCGCCACGCACGCCGAGATCCTCTCGATCCCGGAAGATGAGCTGATCCGGCGGGAGCGGGAAAACGCCGCCGCCTTGGCCGCGGCGGAGGCGGCCAAGCCGAAGGGCGAACCGGTCCTGGAGCTCAAGGACGTCGCCATCGAGTACCCGAAGCAGGGCCGGGTGCCGGCGTTCCGGGCCGTGGAAGGGGCGAACCTGGTCATCTATCCCGGCCAGGTGGTCGGCCTCGTGGGGGAGTCCGGCTCGGGCAAGACCACCATCGGCCGGGCCGCCGTCGGCCTCCTGCCGGTGGCAGAGGGCACCATGCGAGTGGTGGGGCAGGACATTTCCGCCGCCAAGAGGAACGGCCGGCAGCTGCACGAAATGCGGCGGCATGTCGGCATGGTGTTCCAGGATCCGTCTTCCTCTCTGAACCCCAGGCTGCCGATCGGCGAGAGCATTGGGGAGCCGATGTTCCTGGCCAAGGTCGCGAAGGGCGCCGAGCTGCAGCACCGCATCGAGGCCCTCCTGGACCAGGTCGAGCTCCCGCGCGATTACCGCAACCGCTACCCGCACGAACTCTCCGGCGGCCAAAAGCAGCGCGTGGGAATCGCGCGCGCCCTCTCGCTTAAGCCGAAGCTGATGGTCGCCGATGAGCCGACCTCCGCCCTCGATGTATCGGTTCAGGCCAGGGTGTTGGATCTCTTCCAGAATCTGCAGAAGGAACTGGGATTCGCCTGTCTCTTCGTCACCCATGACCTGGCCGTAGTGGACGTGCTCGCGGACCGGATCTGCGTCATGCAGCGCGGCAGGATCGTGGAGCAGGGGACCCGGGACCAGATCCTCCGCAACCCCCAGGAGCCCTACACCCAGCGGCTCTTGGCCGCCGTCCCGCTGCCCGATCCGGACAAGCAGCGCGAGCGCCGCGAGCTGCGTGCGCAGCTACTCTCGGGCGCCAGCTAGGGCGGGCCGCGGGGGCGTAAAGCCGCCTAATTTGAGTTAATCGGGCGTAACCCGGATCACAGTGGGGGCGAATAGTACCAGCCAGTAGCGTGTGACTTGAAATACTTTGCGCTTGACGCTAACGGTCAAGACACTGTCGAGTCACGGTTTGGCAACGGAGTTCCAACATTCGGACATTTTGGGGCTAGGCTACTTCCATATGTAGGCCACGTCACAGGGGATACCCCTGTGCCTGCTTACGGGGAAGCATAAGTTTTTCCCTCACGAACTCCCACAACTCATAGGAGGCGGAATGCGTTTTTCGCGCACTTCCAAAGCACTGGGCATGGTGGCCATCGCTGCCCTGGCCCTGACCGGATGCGGTGCCAGCGGCTCCGCAACCGGTAGCGGCAGCACCGGTGGCGACACCAGCAAAGTGATCCTCGCCGACGGCTCCGAGCCCCAGCGTCCGCTCATGCCTGCCGACACCAACGAGGTCGGCGGCGGCAAGGTCATCGACATGATCTTCGCCGGTCTGGTCAGCTACGACGCCAGCGGCAAGGCAGTCAACGAACTCGCCGACTCGATCGAGGGCAAGGACGGCCAGCACTTCACCATCAAGATCAAGAAGGGCGAGAAGTTTACGAACGGCGAGGCCATCACGGCCAAGACCTTCGTCGATTCCTGGAACTTCGGCGCAGCGGCCAAGAACGCTCAGCTCAGCGGCGGCTTCTTCGAAAGCATCAAGGGTTACGACGAGGCGAGCAAAGAAGGCTCCACCGTCACGACCATGTCCGGCCTGAAGGTCGTTGACGATCAGACGTTCACCGTCGAACTGAAGCAGCCGGAATCCGACTGGCCGCTTCGCCTGGGCTACACCGCCTTTGTCCCCGTCCCCTCCGGTGCCCTCAAGGACCCGAAGGGCTTCGGCGAGAAGCCGGTCGGCAACGGCCCGTACAAGCTTGCGGACGGCGGCTGGCAGCACAACGTGCAGATCCAGCTCGTTCCGAACCCGGACTACAACGGCCCGCGCAAGGCCAAGAACGCCGGCGTGACCTTCAAGATCTACCAGAACGACGACGCCGCCTACCAGGACCTGCTGTCCAACAACCTGGACATCCTGCAGACCATCCCGACCAGCCAGCTGAAGAACTTCAAGTCTGACCTCGGCGACCGCACCATCAACAAGCCGTACGCCGGCAACCAGACCATCGCCATCCCGGAATACCTGCCGGAATGGAGCGGCGAGGCCGGCAAGCTCCGCCGCCAGGCTATCTCCATGGCCATCAACCGCGACGAGATCACGAAGGTCATCTTCAACGGCGCACGCAAGCCCGCCAAGGACTTCACGGCTCCCGTGCTTGACGGCTACAGCGACGCGATCCCCGGTGCAGAGAACCTGACGTTCAACGCCGATAAGGCCAAGGCAGCATGGGCCAAGGCCGACTCGATCAAGAAGTGGGACTCCAACGAGACCTTCACCATCGCCTACAACGCCGACAAGGGCGGACACAAGGCATGGGTTGAGGCAGTGGTCAACCAGCTCAAGAACACCCTCGGCATCAAGGTTGAAGGCAAGCCGTACGCCACCTTCAAGGAAGCCCGCAACGACGCCACCGCCAAGACCCTTACCGGCTCCATCCGCGCCGGCTGGCAGGCAGACTACCCGTCGCTGTACAACTTCCTCGGCCCGATCTACAAGACCGGTGCAGGCTCCAACGACGCCAGCTACGCCAACCCGGCATTCGACAAGGCCGTCTCCGACGGCCTGAACGCCTCGAGCGTCAGCGACGGCAACAAGGCCATGAACAAGGCCCAGGAGATCCTCCTGACGGACCTGCCGGCCATCCCCCTGTGGTACCAGGTTGCCCAGGGCGGCTGGAGCGACAAGGTCAGCAACGTTGACTACGGCTGGGACGGCGTCCCGCTGTACTACGAAGTCACCGGCAAGTAACACCTAAGCGACGGCGGGGGCCGCCCTTTATGGGGCCTCCGCCGTCGTCGTGTTTCCCCTTTATTTTCTTGATGCCCGGCTCTCCGGGCGAACTTTTCGCAGCCCTGACGCCGTGAGTGAACCGGCGCCGGCCTGCATCCATAGTGAAAAGGTTCTTTGATGAACAACTCCGCCGCATCCCTGGACAGGATGCCTGCCAACGAGGGTGTGACTCGCTGATGCCGACATACATCCTCAAGCGTTTCCTGCAACTGATTCCAGTCTTCCTGGGCGCAACACTGCTGGTCTACTTCCTGGTCTTCAGCCTGCCCGGTGACCCCATCGTGGCACTGTTCGGCGACAAGCCGGTCAACGTGGCCGTCGCAGCCAAGCTGCGGGAGCAGTACCACCTGGACCAGCCGTTCTGGATTCAATACCTGCTCTACCTCAAGAGCATCTTCACGTTTGACCTTGGCCAGGACTTCTCCGGACGTCCCATCGCCACGGTGCTTGGCGAGGTCTTCCCCGTCACGGCGCGGCTGGCCATCATGGCGCTGATCTTCGAGGGTGTCTTCGGCATCGTCTTCGGCCTCATCGCCGGCCTGCGCAAGGGTAAGTTCTTTGACGCCACAGTTCTGATCGCCTCACTGGTCGTGATCGCTATTCCGATCTTCGTCCTGGGCTTCCTGTTGCAGTTCACCATCGGAGTCCAGCTGGGCTGGGCCAAACCGACCGTCAGCTCCGCCGCGACCGTCCAGGACCTCATCCTGCCGGCGATCGTGCTCGGACTGGGATCTTTTGCCTATGTCCTGCGCCTGACCCGCACGTCAGTCATCGAGAACATGAACGCCGACTATGTGCGCACCGCCACCGCCAAGGGCCTGTCCCGGTTCCAGGTGGTCCGGGTCCACATCCTGCGCAACTCCCTGATTCCCGTCATTACGTTCCTGGGCGCCGACCTCGGTGCCTTGATGGGCGGCGCGATCGTTACCGAGGGCATTTTCAACGTCCCGGGCGTGGGAAACCGGCTCTACCGGGCCGTCCTGTCGGGCGAAGGCCCCACCGTGGTCTCGATCGTCACCGTTCTGGTGCTGATCTACTGCCTGTCCAACCTGCTCGTTGACCTGCTTTACGGCTGGCTTGACCCGAGGATCCGTTATGACTCCTGAGAACACCACCGCACGCCACGCCGTTGCCACCCGTCCGGCCCGCCGGATCGAGCACTTCGTTGCCGATGTCTCCGAGACCCCGCTCCAGGTAACGGACCGGGTCAAGGACGAAGCCGCACCGCTGAGCCTTTGGGGCGAGGCCTGGAAGAACCTGCGCAAGCAGCCGCTCTTCCTCATCTCCGCATTCCTGATCCTGGTGGTCGTGGCGGTCTCCCTCTTCCCCGGGCTCTTCTCGCCGATCGACCCGACGTCGGAGGCGTGCCAGCTGGCCAACTCAGACGGCGGCCCCGCCGCGGGCCACCCCCTGGGCTTCACCCAGCAGGGCTGCGACGTCTATGCCCGCGTCATCTTCGGCACACGCTCCTCGGTCACGGTGGGCCTCTTCACCACCCTCGGGGTCCTCCTGTTCGGCTGCATCCTCGGTGCCGTGGCCGGCTACTACGGCGGCTGGATCGACTCAGTCCTGGCCCGCATCAACGACATCTTCTTCGCGCTGCCGCTGATCCTGGGCGCGATCGTGCTCATGCAGCTGCCGATGTTCCGGACGAATCGGACGGTTTGGACGCTGGTGCTGATCCTGGTGGTCTTCGGCTGGCCGCAGATCGCCCGCATCACCCGCGGCGCCGTCATCGAGGTCCGCAACGCCGACTTCGTCACGGCCGCCCGGTCGCTCGGCGTCTCGAAGTTCGGCGCCCTGATGCGGCACGTCCTGCCGAACTCGCTGGCTCCGATCATCGTCGTGGCCACCATCTCCCTGGGCACGTTCATCGTGGCCGAGTCCACGCTGTCCTTCCTCGGCATTGGGCTGCCGCCCAGCGTCATGTCCTGGGGCAACGACATCCAGGCGGCGCAGTCCTCGCTCCGGTCCAACCCGATGCCGCTGCTCTACCCGGCCATCGCGCTGTCCATCACCGTCCTGAGTTTCATCATGCTGGGCGATGCCCTGCGTGATGCGCTCGATCCCAAAGCCCGCAAGCGATGAAAGGGGACACCATGAGCGCCTCTGTTGAAATCCAGGAAGCGGAAGACGCCATCGAGCGCCCGCTGCTTGAAATCAAGGACCTGGCAATCGGCTTCACCACCAGCAACGGCGAGGTCAACGCCGTCCGCAACGCCCACCTCACCATCATGCCGGGCGAAACCGTCGCGATCGTGGGCGAGTCGGGTTCCGGCAAGTCCACCACCGCGCTGGCCGCAATCGGCCTGCTCCCGGGCAACGGCCGCGTCGCGGCGGGCCAGATCCTGTTTGACGGCGAGGACATCTCCAACGCCAGCGAAAAGCGGATGATCGAACTCCGCGGCAACAGCATCGGCATGGTCCCGCAGGACCCGATGTCCAACCTGAACCCGGTCTGGAAGATCGGCGACCAGGTGCGCGAGACGCTGAAGGCCAACGGGCTGCCCAGCGGCCCCGACGACGTCGCCA
Source organism: Arthrobacter oryzae (assembly GCF_003634095.1). GTDB lineage: Bacteria > Actinomycetota > Actinomycetes > Actinomycetales > Micrococcaceae > Arthrobacter > Arthrobacter oryzae. The sequence continues at coordinate 237,277 of NZ_RBIR01000002.1, read as the reverse complement.
AGGTCCTGTCCCAGGCCGGGCTGCCGGACGCCGCCAGCCGTGCCAAGCAGTACCCGCACGAGTTCTCCGGCGGCATGCGCCAGCGGGCCCTGATTGCGATCGGGCTCTCCTGCCAGCCGCGGCTGCTCATCGCGGACGAGCCGACGTCGGCCCTCGACGTTACCGTGCAGCGCCAGATCCTCGATCACCTGGACAAGATGACCACCGAGCTCGGCACCGCCGTGCTCCTGATCACGCACGACCTCGGCCTCGCCGCCGAGCGCGCCGACCAGGTAGTGGTCATGTACCGCGGCCAGGTTGTCGAATCCGGGCCGTCGCTGGAGCTGCTGCAGAACCCGCAGCACCCGTACACCCAGCGGCTGGTCGCCTCGGCGCCGTCGTTGGCGTCCCGGCGCATCCAGGCCGCCAAAGAGCTGGGCGTGGAAACGGACGACCTGCTCGCCCCCGCCGAGACCGGAGTGGCTGTACCGTCCAAGGCCGACGAGATCCTGCAGATCCGGGACCTCAAAAAGGTGTTCAAACTCCGTTCTGGCCTGGGTAAGTCCACGGACTTCACCGCCGTCGACAACGTCTCGTTCAGCGTCAAGCGGGGAACCACGACGGCGATCGTGGGGGAGTCGGGGTCCGGCAAGTCCACGGTGGCGCAGATGGTCCTGAACCTCCTGTCGCCGACCTCGGGCAAGATCATCTTCGACGGCGTGGATACCTCCACGCTGAACAGCAAAGAACTCTTCGCCTTCCGGCGCCGGGTGCAGCCGATCTTCCAGGACCCGTACGGTTCGCTGGACCCGATGTACAACATCTTCAGGACCATCGAGGAACCGCTGCGGACCCACAAGATCGGGGACAAGGCGAGCCGCGAGAAGAAGGTCCGGGAACTCCTGGACCAGGTGGCGCTGCCGCAGTCCACCATGCAGCGGTACCCGAATGAGCTCTCCGGCGGCCAACGCCAGCGCGTCGCGATCGCCCGCGCACTGGCACTGGACCCCGAAGTGATCATTTGCGACGAGGCCGTCTCGGCACTGGACGTGCTGGTGCAGGCGCAGGTGCTGAACCTGCTCGCCGAACTCCAGTCCCGGCTGGGCCTGACCTACCTGTTCATCACTCACGACCTCGCGGTGGTCCGGCAGATCGCGGACCACGTGTGCGTCATGCAGAAGGGCAAGCTGGTGGAGACCGGTTCCACGGATGAGGTCTTCGATTCGCCGCAGCAGGAGTACACCCTGGCCCTGCTCAACGCCATCCCCGGTGCCGGCCTCATGCTGCCGCCGGAAGTTGAAGTGGCCTGACCGGCCCTTTCCCTAGGGCTTGAACACCTCAGCCGTCACCAGCACAGAAGCCGGTGCCCGTCCGTTGGACGGGCACCGGCTTCTGTCTTTTTAGGCCGCCGCTAGCGCGTCAGGCCGCCGAGCAGGCCGGGGTCCGCGTAGTCAAACCCCATGGACTCGAGCCGCTGCCCGAAAACGGCGCCGAGGGCCGCGTGGCCCTGCCGGTTCAGGTGGACCCCGTCCGCCATCGAGCCCGTGAGGTTGTAGCGGGTGAGCCAGTCGCCCGCGCTGACGAACGGCAGTCCGTGCCGGGCCGCCACCGTCCCAAGAAGCGTATCCACCTCGCTCCGGCGTCCTCCGCCGTTGCGTGCGCCGCGCGCGAGCGTGCCCACCATGAGCACCCGGGCCGCGGGGTAGCGCTGCTCGATGCTGGTGATCAGCCGATCTGCGTTGGCTGCGATCTGCGCGTCCGAGGCGCCGCGGCCGGCGTCGTTCCCGCCTCCTTCGATGACCACGAGGGAAGGGGTGCCGTAGGGGAGTTTCCAGTCGCCGTGCTGGAGCGCGTCAATGTAGTTCCCGGTTTTGCCGTTCGACGCCACATACCCGGTGCCGCCCCGGCCGCAGAAGAAGACCTTGTACCCGGCCGCCGCCAGTCCCTGCCTGGTCCACCCGTAGGACGGTTCCGACTGCGAGTCGCCGATCAGTACGGCCATGTTGGCGGTGTCCTTGACAATCACCTCACTGCGGCCGTTGATGGGGTTACGGTAGACGGCGCCGCCAGGCAGGGCGGCGGGGTCGACGTCGGAACCGATCCTCGTGTTGGCGGCGGGCCCTGCGGCGACTGGAACACCGGCGCCGTTGGCCGCCGCACTTCCCGTTGCCGCCTTGCCGGCGTTGAACGGCCCAGCATAAATGCCCGCGCCTGACGCGGGTGTTGAAGAAGGTGCCTGCCCGCAGCCGCCAAGAACCACGCCTAGGGCGATCATCGTTGCGACAAAGCAGGACGTTGCCGAGGCGTTGCGCATAAATGTCTCCGGGCTTGCTCGCTGTTATCAGGGCAATGATGGTGCACGTGCGCCAGAAAATCCAGTGACTTTACTCACATGTGATAATCCGCTTCCGCGTGTCTTTCGGGCGCCGGCGGCGCCGGGAAGGCCTGCGCCCAGTCCATCAGGGTTTGGCATTTTAGGCCAATAAATGACCTAGCGCTTAGAATGGATGAAGGTGCCCTGTGCCAAAGGGGCGTAACCGTCGTGCGTTCCGGTTGGAAATGTCGCGATACCACAGCTGACTTCACCACTGAATCGAGCAATAACGCATGTCTGAAACCACCACCAACACCGCGGTAGCCACTGCATCGCGCAGTGACCTGCGCAACGTCGCGATCGTGGCCCACGTTGACCACGGCAAGACCACTCTGGTCGACGCCATGCTCAAGCAGACCAACTCCTTTGCCGAGCACAACCACCTCGAAGACCGTGTCATGGACTCCGGTGACCTGGAACGCGAAAAGGGCATCACCATCCTGGCCAAGAACACCACGGTGGCCTACAACGGCCCGTCCTCCAAGGGCGAGACCATCACCATCAACGTGATCGACACCCCCGGCCACGCCGACTTCGGTGGCGAGGTGGAGCGCGGCCTGTCCATGGTCGACGGCGTCGTCCTCCTCGTCGACGCATCTGAGGGCCCGCTGCCCCAGACCCGTTTCGTGCTCCGTAAGGCTCTCGCCGCACACCTGCCGGTGATCCTCCTCGTCAACAAGACCGACCGCCCCGACGCGCGGATCGAAGAAGTTGTCCACGAGTCCATGGACCTGCTCCTGGGCCTCGCCTCCGACCTCGCGGACGAAGTTCCGGACCTGGACCTGGACAAGATCCTCAACGTTCCGGTCGTTTACGCCGCCGCCAAGGTCGGCCGCGCTTCCCTCGAGCAGCCCGCCGACGGCACCGCCCCGGAGAACGAGGACCTCGAGCCGCTCTTCAACGCCATCATTGAGCACATCCCGGCTCCGACCTACAACCCGGACGGTGTCCTGCAGGCGCACGTCACCAACCTGGACGCCTCGCCGTTCCTCGGCCGCCTTGCACTGCTGCGCATCTACAACGGCACCCTGCGCAAGGGCCAGACCGTGGCCTGGGCGCGCGCCAACGGCGAAATGAAGAACGTCAAGATCACCGAGCTGCTGGCCACCAAGGCCCTGGACCGCGTTCCGGCCGAGTCCGCCGGACCGGGCGAGATCGTCGCCGTCGCCGGCATCGACGAAATCACCATCGGCGAGACCCTGACCGACGTCGACAACCCGCAGCCGCTGCCGCTGATCACCGTTGACGACCCCGCCATCTCCATGACCATCGGTATCAACACCTCGCCGCTGGCCGGCCGGGTCAAGGGCGCCAAGGTCACGGCCCGCCAGGTCAAGGACCGCCTGGACAAGGAACTGATCGGTAACGTCTCCATCAAGGTGCTCCCGACCGAGCGTCCTGACGCCTGGGAAGTCCAGGGCCGTGGCGAGCTCGCGCTGGCCATCCTGGTCGAGCAGATGCGTCGCGAAGGCTTCGAGCTCACCGTGGGCAAGCCGCAGGTTGTCACCAAGACGGTCGACGGCAAGGTCCACGAGCCGATGGAGCACATGACCATCGACGTGCCGGAAGAATACCTCGGCGCCGTCACCCAGCTCATGGCAGCCCGCAAGGGCCGCATGACGAACATGGCCAACCACGGTACCGGCTGGTGCCGCATGGAATTCATCGTTCCGGCCCGTGGCCTGATCGGTTTCCGCACCAAGTTCCTCACGGACACCCGTGGCGCCGGCATCGCCGCCTCGATCTCTGAGGGCTACGAGCCGTGGGCCGGCCCCATCGAGTACCGCACCAACGGTTCGATGATCGCCGACCGCGCCGGTGTGGTGACCCCGTTCGCCATGATCAACCTGCAGGAGCGCGGCTCCTTCTTCGTCAAGCCCACGTCCGAGGTTTACGAAGGCATGATCGTGGGCGAGAACTCCCGCGCCGACGACATGGACGTCAACATCACCAAGGAAAAGAAGCTCACCAACATGCGTGCCGCTTCCTCCGACACCTTCGAGAACCTGACGCCCCCGCGCGACCTGACCCTCGAAGAGTCCCTCGAATTCGCCCGCGAAGACGAGTGTGTTGAGGTCACCCCGGATTCCATCCGGATCCGGAAGCTCATCCTGGACGTCAACCAGCGCGCCAAGTCCAACCGGGCCCGCGCCAAGGTCTGATCCCGGTCCCCGGGCTTCGGCTGAAACGTGAATAGGAGAGCTGCCGGTACGGCAGGCGGCATTGCCGCCGCCGTGCCGGCAGCTCTTTTTGTTGCCTTGGCCGGCACGGCCCTGCACCGGCGCGATCTGGTTCTGGGCGGCGCGCAGATTCCCTGGGGTGCCGCAGCGGCACTGCTCCTGCTGGGCTCGGCCGAACTGTGGCTCGGGGCGGCATTCCGGTCCGTGATCCCGACGGCGGTCTGCGGGGTCCTCTGCTATGCGCTCACCGGCTGGTTGTCCACGCTGGAAACAGGCAAGCGGCTGGTGATCGGTGACGCCGCGGGCAATATCTGGGTCTTCGGCATCGGAGTCGTCACCCTGGTAATGCTCCTCTGGTGCCGCCGGTACCGGCCGCCCACAGAATAAAGCGTTCGCGGCCCCCGTGCGCGGGTGGCGTGCTGTCGGGTGTCCCGTCCCCGCAGTCCTCCAGTTCTCCACATAGCGCGGGACCTGACTTCCAGGCCGCGGTGGAGGGCTCCACCATAGGAGCATGGCCAACATCATCGAGGTGCTCTCCAAATACGACGGCGTTGCGCGCGCCAAGCATATTGCCGCGGCAGGAGTCTCCGATTTCCAGCTCAAATCAGCCATGGCCGCAGGCGCCGTGTCCCGGGTATCCCGCGGAGTCTATGCCTTGCCCGGCGCCGACGCGCAGCTGATCTCGATACGCTCGCTTCCAGCAGAGCCGGCCTGCATTACAGCCGCCCAATTCGGTGGGCTGTGGGTGCTCGAAGCACCGGACCATCCACACGTTGCCTTGACCCACAGCAGGACTTATCAGGGCTTCGTCTGTCACAGGAGTTCCACCCCGCCGGGGCTCCTGGACACCGTCATCCAATGCCTGCGCTGCTTACCGGAACCGGCAGGGCTGATCATTGCCGAGTCCGCAGTCGTTCTCAAGGGACTGGAGTTGGCATCCTTACGCCGGCGGCTGAATGGACGGAAGGACGCGCGCGAACGCCGGATCGTGTCGGGAATTGTCCCGCAGTCGCAGTCAGTGATCGAATGCCTGGCGCGATTTCTTCTGCGGCGTGCCGGTTTCCACGTCGAATCGCAGGTCAACATCCCCGGCATGGGGCACATGGATCTCATGGTCGACGGACGCCTCGGCATAGAGACAGACGGGGCCGCGTTCCACATGGACAGGGTGAGCTTCGAGGAAGACCGGCGGCGCTGGAATGTCACAACCCGCAAGGGAATCCCGACCCTGATCGTGAGCTATCAGCTGCTCAGGGACCATCCCGAGGAATTCATCACCATGGTCCGTGGAACTCTGAACAGGCTGTCTGCCGCCGCCTAGATTTACTGAGCCAGCAGGTTGGTGCCACCCGGGTGATGGCTCAATACGGTGATGGCTCAATACATAGAGCCGTATGTGATTTCTCCCTTCTGCGTGCCGGGGCCATGCGCCTTCGAATGCCCTGCCGAAACGGCCACGTGCATAGTCGCGTAGATTCACCAATGAGCATGTCCCTTGCTGCCTGCAATAACCAGTGGACATGTCCCGCGCTGGCCGTCGTCGATGGACAAGGCGCCCAAGTGTCCATTGGCGGCAACCTGGGGAGAGCATGTCCATCGGTTACGGCCGATCAGGGCGGGCATGCCCATTTGCCAGGGCGCGAGATGAGCATGTCCATCGGCTGTGGCAGTGAGAGGGAACATGTCCATTGCTTGTGCGCCGGGGAGGGCATGTCCAGTGGTTGCCACGGCTGCGGCTGGAGATGTTCTCAGCTGGTCAGCAGGGGAGGGCATCTCCAGTGGTTGCCACGGCAGCGGCTGGAGATGTTCCCAGCTGGTCAGCAAGGGAGAGCATGTCCATTGGTGACGGCCGATAGGGGAGGGCATGTCCATTCATCACAGACCAGCTCCGGGTGCGAGATGGCCATGTCCAATGCTCGGGGCGAGGGGAGGGCATGTCCGGGGGAGTTTGGCCCGTGCCGGGACGGCGCGCCCGCCGCTCCAGGGATCGTCGCGGGCTTATGGGCCCGGCACCCGTGGGGCGCGGCGGGGCGGGGCCGGCGGGACTTCCTTGGCCGCCACGACGAGCGGGAAGGCGATGACGACGTCGGAGCGCCGGGTGCGGACGGTGCACGCGCCGTCGGCACGGTGAACGAGCTCGCCAAGCGCGTCCGTCAGGCCGCCGTCGATCCGGTACCGGACCACAACGCGGGTGCCGAGCGGGGCACCGGAAAGGAACTGCAAGGGCAGGGGCAATGGCGAGCTCACCAGAACATAGTAAGACGCGGACCGTGTGTGACGCCCCGCTAGGTTCGCGGGAACAGGCTGGGAGATAATAGGCTCAGAAGTCAGCAGCCGGGCTTAGGGCCTGGAAATCATCCGGCCGGTCGCCGGAACCAACGTGGAGAGGCCAGGGACGTGACGTACGTAATCGCGCAGCCGTGTGTAGATGTCAAAGACAAGGCATGTATTGAAGAGTGCCCCGTCGACTGCATTTACGAGGGTGAGCGCTCCCTGTACATCCACCCCGACGAGTGCGTGGACTGCGGTGCCTGCGAGCCGGTCTGCCCCGTCGAGGCGATTTACTACGAGGACGACACCCCCGAAGAGTGGGCCGACTACTACAAGGCGAACGTGGAGTTTTTCGACGAACTCGGCTCCCCGGGCGGGGCCGCGAAGGTTGGCAACACTCATACCGACCACCCCATGATCGCTGCCCTGCCGCCGCAGAACCAAGACAACTAGGGCGGCCCTTCGGTGACATCCGTGGTGCGCACGTTCGGCCTGAGCTTGCCCGACTACCCGTGGGAGGCCATGGCGCCGTATCTCGCCACGGCAGCCCGGCACCCGGCGGGCGCCGTCAACCTTTCCATCGGGACCCCGGTGGACCCGACGCCGGTCCTCATCCAGGACGCGCTGCGCGCCGCGGCTGACGCCCCCGGCTACCCCACGGTCCACGGGACGCCGGCACTCCGGGAGGCGATCGCCGGCTGGTTTGCGCGGCGGCGCGGTGTGCCCGGGCTGGATCCGCAAAACGTGATGCCGACCGTGGGTTCCAAGGAGCTCGTCGCCTGGCTGCCGTTCCTGCTCGGCCTGAGGGCCGGCGACGTCGTGGTCCGCCCCACGGTCGCCTATCCCACCTACGACATCGGCGCCACCTTCGCCGGTGCGGAGCAGATCGCCGCCGATGACCTTGACGAGCTCGACGCCGCCACCCGGGCCCGCGTGCGCCTCATCTGGGTCAATTCGCCGGCCAACCCCACTGGCAGTGTCCGGGACATCGCGTCGCTGCAGCGGATCGTGCGGCAGGCCCGCGAGATCGGCGCCGTCGTCGCGTCCGACGAATGTTACGCCGAACTCGGCTGGGGGGAGTGGGACGTCCAGCGCGGCGGCGCCCCGGTCCCCAGCATCCTGGATCCCCGGGTCGCCGACGGCTCCCACGAGGGCCTGCTCGCCGTCTATTCGCTCAGCAAACAGTCCAACGTGGCCGGCTACAGGGCGGCATTCGTCGCCGGCGATCCGGCAATCATGGCGAACCTGGTCAACAGCCGTAAGCACGCCGGCATGATCGTTCCCTATCCGGTGCAGGAAGCCATGCGCGTCGCGCTCGGCGACGACGCCCACGTCCAGGCGCAGAAAGACCTCTACCGGAGCCGGCGGGAGCGGATCGTGCCCGCCCTGGAGGGCTTCGGCCTGACGATCCACGAGTCCCGGGCGGGACTCTACCTTTGGGCCACGGCCGGCGAGGCGACGTGGGACACGGTTGGCAGGCTCGCGGACCGCGGAATCGTGGTCGGCCCCGGCGTGTTCTACGGTGACGCCGGCAACGGATTCGTGCGGGTGGCGCTCACCGCAACCGACGAGAGGATCGACGCCGCCGTGGCGCGGCTGGACGCGGGAGCGTAACAATGCTGTGACGCGTGCCACATGTGGCGTGTTTTCGGTGCCGCGGAGGCCTCCCGGATTAGTGCCACCCGCGAAGTGAAGGTACTTTTTAACTGACGATCAATGGTGGCTTTCCACAAGAAGGCAGCGCAGCCTTTGGAAATCCTGTCCGCACAGGATCCGCGGGCAGCTTCACCAGATGTTGGACCAGCTTTCGACAGAGGCCCCGATGCCTCATGAGGAGACTCCATGACTGAAACCACCAGCGCAACCCTGCGTCATGCCGGCGGCGAACTCGAACTCCCGCGCATCAAGGTTGTAGAAGGAAACGAAGGCTACGACGTTTCCAAGCTGCTGAAGCAGACCGGCGCCGTCGCCTTCGACCCCGGTTTCATGAACACCGCGGCCACCACCTCGGCCATCACCTACATCGACGGTGACGCCGGCATCCTGCGCTACCGCGGGTACCCGATCGAGCAGCTGGCGCAGCACTCGAGCTTCCTGGAAGTCTCCTACCTGCTGATCTACGGAAACCTTCCGACGCCCACGGAGCTGGAGTCCTTCGACCAGCGGATCCGCCACCACACCCTGCTGCACGAAGAGCTCAAGGGCTTCTTCAGCGGCTTCCCGCGTGACGCCCACCCGATGCCCGTGCTTTCCTCGGCCGTGTCTGCGCTCTCGACGTTCTACCAGGACTCGCTGGACCCGTTCAACGCCGAGCAGGTGGAGGTGTCCACCATCCGCCTCATGGCCAAGATGCCGGTCATCGCCGCGTACGCCCACAAGAAGTCGATCGGGCAGCCCATGCTGTACCCGGACAATTCGATGAACCTGGTGGAGAACTTCCTGCGCCTGAGCTTCGGCCTGCCGGCCGAGCAGTACGAAGTCGACCCCGTGGTCGCGAAGGCCCTGGACCTGCTCCTGATCCTGCACGCGGACCACGAGCAGAACTGCTCCACGTCCACGGTGCGCCTGGTGGGCTCCTCGAACGCCAACCTCTTCGCGTCCGTCTCCGCCGGCATCAATGCCCTCTTCGGACCCGCCCACGGCGGCGCCAACGAGGCTGTGCTGAAGATGCTGCGCCAGATCCAGGCCGACGGCATCAAGCCGGAGGACTACATGGAGAAGGTCAAGAACAAGGAAGACGGCGTCCGCCTTATGGGCTTCGGGCACCGGGTCTACAAGAACTACGACCCCCGCGCCAAGATCATCAAGGCCACTGCCCACGAGGTCCTGAGCAAGCTCGGCGGCAATGACGAGCTCCTCGACATCGCCATGCGCCTTGAAGAGAAGGCCCTGGGCGATGACTACTTCATCCAGCGCAAGCTCTACCCCAACGTGGACTTCTACACCGGCCTGATTTACAAGGCCATGGGCTTCCCCGAAAAGATGTTCACCGTGCTGTTTGCCATCGGACGCCTGCCGGGCTGGATCGCCCAGTGGCGCGAGATGATCAGCGACCCCAACACCAAGATCGGCCGCCCGCGCCAGCTTTACGTAGGCGAACCGGAACGCAACTACCCGGCGCTGTAAGGCGCGCGCAGGGGCGGCACCTGCCGTCCCCGGCAACAACGCACGGCAACAATGCAGGGCAACAACGACGCCGGCCGCGCACCTTCGCTGAGGTGCGCGGCCGGCGTCGTACTGGGGGAGCGACGCCGGCTGTGACCCCTGCCACGCTGCCGGTCGTCCCCGGTGTGCCCCCGGACGGCAGCGGCACGGACGTGCTAAAAAAGACCAGTGCCTAAATTTGTCGACGCCGTAATCCGGCGCCAGGAAATAGTTGACGCGGTGTTCCGGATCATTGCCACGGACGGTCTTGAGCGGGCTTCCCTGCGGGAAGTCGCGGATGAGGCCCAGCTGGCCGTCGGCTCGGTGCGGCACTATTTCGCCAGCAGCGACGAGTTGCTGTGCCACGCGTTCGCCGTCGCAGTGGACCGGATCGTCGGCCGTCTTACGGTGGCGGACTCCCGGCTGGCTGACCTGCCGACAGGGGCGGCGGAGCACCACAGTGCCGTATTGGCGCTGCTGGCAGAATTTCTTCCGCTGGACGAGGACCGCGCCGTGGACGCCTGTGTCTGGATGGCCTTCAAGAACGCGGCGCGGACAAAGCCGTTCCTGACCTCGGAGGCCGACCGAAGCCATCGCGCCGTGGCCGCAATCGTCGGCGGCCTCATTTTGGGCGTTGCCGGAACCGCCTCTGCAACCGCTGCGGCTGACGACGCGGCCGCCGGAGTTGACCAGCAGGTGCTGGTCACGGAAGCTGAGCTGCTGCTGGCCGTCTTGGACGGGCTCACGATGCACGCGCTGCTGCAGCCGGAATGGATGACGGCCCAGATGTGCCGCGACGTGCTCGAGGCCCATCTGGAGGGCTTGAATCGCCGGCTGCCGGGCCGGGTGGCGAGCCGTTAACGTGCGATAACAACAGGAATAGACTGAGATAGTACTTCTTGCCAAGGGAGGCAATTGGATGCACCACACCGGCGGACCTGGCTGGCGGATCACGATGGATACTTCTGGTCCCATGCTCATCGCCCTTTACGTTCGTGACGCAGCCGGTCTGGACTCCGCGGGGCATCCGGCACTGTGCCACGCGGCGCCGAAGATCCGCGCGTCGGACCATACCCATCTGATCGCCGAGGCCGGCGGCCCCGCCGCGCTCAAGACCGAGTGGGAGGCATGGTGGGAGCAGCTGCTCAAGGCGCACCCGGAAATGTCGCCCGAGCTTACCCCGCCGGGCTTTGGCACGTTCAGCAATTCACCGGCGCTGCGGCGTGTGCTGCAGGCGCACTTTGGGGCCGCGCTGACGTGGGCCCGGGAACGCCGCGCGGAATACGTGGCCATGGAAGCGGAGCGGGAAGCCAACAGCAACAACGAGCTCTTGGCCGACATGGTGGAGGACCGGCTGCTTGAGGTGGGCCGGGCCGCCAGGGATTTCAGCCTGACGATCATCGAGCTGCCGCTGGCGGAGCCGCGGGCCTGGTACCTCGAGCCCGACAAGATCATCATGAGCCACGAGCTCCTGTCCCAGCCCGAACTTTTCCGCAGCTACGTCCAGCCGGTGGTCGACCTGCTCGTCTGAGCCGGGTCCTGCCCTGGCAACCTGCCTGGTGCAATGCGGGGTCACCTACGGCCCGTCCCGAGGGGAATTACGGGCTGTAGGTGACCCCGCGTTGCACTCTGTTGCTAGGTCCCGGGCGTGGCGGCGACGGTGACCCTGACCTGGCCGGCCGGAACCTGTGCCGGCTGCCAGCCGTCGCGGGACTGCCGGTTCCAGGCGCGGCCGTCGACCTCGACGCTGGTGATGGCGAGTGCCTTGGCGTTGGCCACGGCCCACTGCCCTACAGCCCAGGCCTCGGTGCCTTGTGCGTCCACCACCAGCGTCCTGCCGGCGGCGGACGTCCCGACATTGCCGAGCGCCGTGGTCAGCTCGTCGGCGACGACGGCAGGGTCCCCGGCGGCGTCGGGGGAGCGCAGCGAGCAGTCCAGTCCCGCGGCCGTCTGTCCGCTCAAGGCAGAGGCAAACGCGCGCGCCATTCCCTCATGCTGGGCATAAGCGCCGGGGTACGCCGAGTGCTGGACCTGCTGCGCGGCGTCGGTGATGTCCAGTGACTGGTACCCGGCGATCTCCACGAGCGCATCGTAGAACGCATTGCTGGCGTGGTACGGGTCCATCACCTGCGCAGCTGTGCCCCAGCCCTGGGAGGGCCGCTGCTGGAACAGCCCCCGCGAGTCCGGGCCCGCCTGGTCCCCGTGGCCGATGTTGCGCAGCTTGGATTCCTGCATCGAGGTGGCCAGCGCGATGCTGGCGGCGCGGGCGGGAAGCCCGCGGCGGACCGCCACGGCCGTGATCAGGGACGCGTTGGCGGCCTGGTCCGGGGCGAGGTCGTCGCCGCTGCTGCCCACGGCGGTGCAGCGCTCGGTGATCAACGTTTCCGAGCGCTGCAGGAAAGCCACCGCGGTGTAGATCGCGCCCGCGACCATCGCAAGGGTCAGCAGAAGGACGATCCGGCGTCGCCAGCTCCCTCTTCGTGCCACGAAAATAACTCCTCAGGCCCTAGTGGGCTGCATCATTGGCTGCGTCTTCGAAGGGGCGGCCCCCTCGGGACGGCCTACGCCGCCCGCCATACGGTACCAGCCGGTGCGGTCAGTTGGCGTGCAGGTCCGCGTTGAGCTCCACGGTCTGGCCCTTGCGGGGGAGTGCCTCGACCGTGCCGGTGGTGGAATTGCGGCGGAAGAGCAGGTTCGGAACCCCGGAAAGCTCGATGGCCTTGACCACCCGGCTGGTGTCTTCGCCTTCGGCGTCCCGGGGGCTAACGACACGGACGCGCGTTCCGGCGGTGACGTACAGCCCGGCCTCCACCACGGAATCATCGCCCAGGCTGATGCCCACGCCCGAGTTGGCGCCCAGGAGAACCCGTTCGCCGATCGCGATCTGCTCCTTGCCGCCGCCGGAGAGGGTGCCCATGATCGAGGCGCCGCCGCCGACGTCGGAGCCGTCACCGGTGACGACGCCGGCCGAGATCCGGCCCTCGACCATGGAGGTGCCCAGCGTTCCGGCATTGAAGTTCACGAAGCCCTCGTGCATGACCGTGGTGCCCTCGGCCAGGTGGGCGCCCAGCCGGACCCGGTCGGCGTCGGCGATCCGGACTCCGGAGGGGATCACGTAGTCCACCATGCGCGGGAACTTGTCCACGCCGAAGACGGTGACCGCGCCGCGCTTGCGCAGGCGTGCACGGGTGAGCTCGAAGTCCTCCACCGCTGCGGGGCCGAAGTTGGTCCACACCACGTTGGGAAGCTTGCCGAAGATCCCGTCAAGGTTGATGGTGTTGGGCTGCACGAGCCGGTGGGAAAGCAGGTGCAGGCGAAGGTAGGCGTCCGCCGTGTCCGCGGGTGCTTCGTCGAGGTTGATCTGGGCGAAGATGACCTTCTGCTCCGTGCCCCGGTCCGCGTCTGCGCCATTGGCGGCGATCTCCATCAGCGACTGGTCCGCGTTCTCCACATCACGCAGGTTCTGCGCCGCAACGCCGAGTGCCGGAGCCGGAAACCATACATCCAGGACTGTGGCGGCACCGTTGCGGATGGACACGGTGGCCACCCCGAAGCCATAGGCAGAACGAGCGTCAGAACGGGCGTCGGCGGGCACAGCGGAAGCAGCAGTTTCAGTCATGCGCCAAGTCTAACGAGAGGGTCCGTGCGCGCTGAAACTCATGACAGCCCGAGTGGCTCGCCGCCGGCCGTGTGACGCGCGAAAACGGTCCCTGCCGGGAGCCGGCTGGAAGGGCGCGGTGAACGGATAAAGTGGGACGGTGACCGCCACGAACCCCCGCACCCCTGCCAGCAATCCCGTACGGGCCGCCGTCCACCTGGACCTCCGCAAGGACGTTGCCCTGCTGACGGCCGCTCTGATCGACATCAACAGCGTCTCCGGCAACGAAAAAGTGCTGGCCGACGCCGTTGAGCATGCCCTCCGCCGGCTGCCGCAGCTGGAGCTGGTCCGCGACGGCGATTCGATCATCGCCCGCACCAACCTCGGCCGCGCCGAACGCGTGATCCTGGCCGGCCATCTGGACACGGTGCCCCTGCCCGTCACCGAGGGCTCGCTCGGGACCGTGCCGTCTTACTGGCCCTCCGGGGCCCCGGGGGAGGGCATTCTCTACGGCCGCGGCGCCACCGACATGAAGGGCGGCGTCGCCGTGCAGCTGGCGCTGGCAGCGACCATGTTCGACGCCGGGGCCGAACCGGACAAGGACGTCACGTTCGTCTTTTACGACCATGAGGAAGTCGAAGCCGTGAAGAGCGGCCTGGGCCGGCTGGTGCGCAATCACGGGTCCATGCTCGGCGGAGACTTCGCGATCCTGCTCGAGCCGACCGACGGGACAGTGGAGGGCGGCTGCAACGGCACCATCCGCTTCGAGGCCACGACGCGCGGGGAAGCGGCCCACTCGGCCCGGGCCTGGATGGGCAGCAACGCCATCCATGCCGCGGCTCCCATTTTGGCCCGGCTCGCCGCGTATGAGCCGCAGACCGTGGCCGTGGACGGCCTCGACTACCGGGAAAGCCTCAATGCCGTGAAGATCCACGGCGGCACGGCCGGAAACGTCATCCCCGACGCGTGCGTGGTCGAAATCAACTACCGGTTCGCGCCGGACAAGTCCCCGGACGCGGCCGAGGCCGTGGTGCGCGAGCTGCTGGACGGGTTCGACGTCGTCCGCACGGACAGCGCCGCCGGGGCCCGGCCGGGACTGACCCACCCCGCCGCAGCATCGTTCGTGGCCGCCGTCGGTGCTGAGCCGAAGCCCAAGTACGGCTGGACCGACGTCGCACGGTTCAGCGAGCTGGGCATCCCCGCGGTGAACTTCGGCCCCGGCGACGCGCTGCTGGCGCACAAGGACAACGAGCACGTTGAAGCGGACGCGATCCGGGAATGCCTCAGGGCTCTCCGGACCTGGCTCGGCGCCTAAGGCGCCTAGGGCTTACCGCCGACAAGCGACCCGCACGCACAAAGGGTCCGGAAACCCCACGGGGTTTCCGGACCCTTTATGCGTTGACAGGCTTATGCGTTGACGGGCCTTGAACCGAGGAGACCTACTTGGCCGCCGGGATTCCGGCAACCGGCACGTGCGCCACGCCGCCGGCGGCGCGCCTGGAGCCGCGCCGCTCCAGCCAGATGGCGAGGCGGGAGACGGCCAGGTCGATGGCGATGTAGATGGCCGCGGCCACGAAGAACACCGGGAACAGGTATTGCGGGCCGAGGAAGTCGGCCATGACCTGCACTGCCCGGAGCAGCTCGCCGTAGGCAACGATGTAGCCGAGCGAGGTGTCCTTGAGCAGCACCACGAGCTGCGCCACCAGCGAGGGCAGCATGCGCCGGATGGCCTGCGGCAGCTCAATGGTCAGCCGGGACTGGAAGCTGGTGAGGCCAATCGCCAGGCCAGCCTCACGCTGGCCCTTGGGCAGCGACTGGACACCGGCGCGGATGATCTCGGCAAAAATCGCCGAGTTGTACAGCACCAGGCCGGCCACGACAGCGACGAACGAGCTGGTGGCGAAGACGAGCAGCACGAACAGCATCATCAGCACCACGGGCATGCCGCGCAGGAATTCCAGCACGATCCGGGTGGGCACCCTGATCCAGGCGTTGTCCGAGATGCGCATCAGGCACAGGAGCAGGCCGAGCGGGAAGGCAATCACCGCCGCCACTGCCGCAGCGGCGAGCGTGGCGCCGATGCCATTGGCGATCAGCACCCAGACATCGGGAATCTGGAACACCGCCCAGCGGTTGGCGTCGAAGATTCCCTGCTGGGCGAGCGTCATGACCGCCAGGACCAGGAGGCCACCGATCACGACGACGCCGATGATGGAGCCGATCAGCGAGATGCGGCGGGCCTTGGGGCCGGGGACGTCGTAGAGAACTGAACTCATCGCGCGATTGCCACCTTTCGTTCAACGACGTTGGCGAGGTAGCCAAGCGGGATGGTTATCAGCAGGTAGAAGAACGCGACGCCGACCAGGACCCACACGACCGCGTCGCCGTTGGCGTTGGCCAGCTGCTTGCCTTGGCCGAACAGCTCCAGCACGTAGAACGCGCCGGCCACGGAGGAGTTCTTGACCAAGGCGATCAGAATGTTGATCAGCGGCGGGATGACGGTGCGCAGGGCCTGCGGAAGGATGATGAGGGTGAGCACCTGGCTGAACTTCATGCCGATGCTGCGGGCGGCCTCTGCCTGGCCCACCGGGACACTGTTGACGCCGGAGCGTACGGCCTCGGCGATGAAGGCCGAGGTGTAGGCGCTCAGCGCGATGATGGCCGCCACCTCGAACTGCTGGAAGGTGATGCCGAGGCGGGGCAGAACCACGGCCGCGAAGAAGAACGCGATGGTCAGCGGCGTGTTCCGGACGATCTCGACGTACACCATGCTGAAGCCGCGCAGCGCGGCGATGGGCGAGACACGGGCGGCGGCGAGCACAGTACCGAAGATCAAGGCGATAATCCCCGAGACCACGGACAGGAAGAGGGTTCGGAGAAAACCGTCCCAATACTGCGGGAGGTTTTCAATGATGACGTCCATAAGTTCCTTCAGCTGCGTTGAGGGGATTCCATGCGGAAGACGGGCGTGGCGGCTGCCGAGCTGCGGAAAATCCGCTGCCCGGCAGCCGCCACAGCCGACTAGTAGCGGTTGATCGCGGGAAGCTCGGGCGCGGTCTTGATGACGGTGCCGGCGGTGGCGTCCCAGGCCTTCTTGTAGGACCCGTCCTTGGCGAAGGCCTCCAGCTGGTCATTGATCCACATGCGGAAGGTCTTATCGTCCTTCTTCAGGCCGATGCCGTAGGGCTCCTTGGTGAAGGTCTGGTCCGAGGCCAGCTTGAACGCATCCGGTTCCTTGGACACGAACCCGGCCAGGATCACGTTGTCAGTGGTGACGGCTTCAACCTGGTGGTTGCGCAGCGGCTCAAGGCAGGCGGAGTAGGTCGCGGCCGGAACCAGGACTGCTCCATACTTCTCCACGATCGTCTGGGCCGGGGTGGAGCCGGTCACGGAGCAGACGTTCTTGCCCTTGAGGTCCTCGGGCTTGGTGATGGAGTTGTTGTCCTTGTTCACCATGAGGGCCTGTCCGGCCTCGTAGTACGGGCCGGCGAAGTCAACTTGGGTCTTGCGCTTGTCGTTGATCGTGTAGGTGGCGACGATCATGTCCACCTTGCCCTGCTTGAGGAACTCCTCGCGGTTAGCGGAGACCGTTTCAACCCACTCGATCTTGTCGGCGGGGATGCCCAGCTTGGCGGCAATCAGCTTGCCGATTTCGACGTCGAAGCCAACCGGCTTGCCGTCGAGGCCCTTCTGGCCGAAGAGGGGCTGGTCGAACTTGGTGCCGATGGTGATCTTTCCGGCGTTTGAAAGCTTGGCCATGGTGGAATCGGCAGCAAAGCTCGGCTTCTCGGCTACGGGCGGGTTAGTGGTAGTGGAGGAGCTGCCGCCACAGGCGCTCAGGCTGAGCGCGAGTGCTGCGGATGCGGCAACCAGAAGGGTTTTCCTTCGGGTCAAAAATGCCTTCATGACATTCCTTTCATTGGACGGCCGCCATCCGGCGGCCAGAGTGCGAACTCGTCGGGACTTAGTGCGTCAGAAGCTTGGACAGGAAATCCTTGGCCCGGCTGCTCTTGGGATTGGAAAAGAATTCCTCAGGGGTCGCGTCCTCGACGATCTGGCCGTCGGCCATGAACACGACGCGGTCGGCGGCCTTGCGGGCGAAGCCCATCTCGTGGGTGACCACGATCATGGTCATGCCCTCCTTGGCGAGCTGGACCATGACGTCCAGGACCTCGTTGATCATTTCCGGGTCCAGCGCAGAGGTGGGCTCATCGAAAAGCATCACCTTCGGCTTCATGGCCAGGGCGCGGGCAATGGCAACGCGCTGCTGCTGGCCGCCGGAGAGCTGCGCCGGAAGCTTGGGGGCCTGATGCCCGACGCCGACGCGCTCCAGTAGGGCCATGGCGTCCTTGTCGGCCTCGGCCTTGGAGACACCCTTGACCTTGATCGGGCCGAGGGTCACGTTTTCCAGGATGGTCTTGTGGGCAAACAGGTTGAAGGACTGGAAGACCATGCCGACGTCGGCGCGCAGCTTCGCCAGTTCCTTGCCCTCCGCGGGCAGTTCCTTGCCATCGATCCTGATCTCGCCGTCGTCGATCGTTTCCAGGCGGTTGATGGCTCGGCACAGCGTTGACTTGCCGGAACCGGAGGGTCCGATGACAACAACGACCTCACCCTTGCGGACATTCAGGTTGATGTCCTTCAGGACGTGCAGCTGGCCGTAATGCTTGTTCACGGCCTTCAGGGAGACGAGCGCATCGCCGGGCACTTGAGTAGTCATAAGAAGAATCTATCGAAGATTGACGCGGTATGACCGCAATCACTGCCTTTGGCGAGGATCGTGATTCAAGAGATACCTGCACGTCAGGGCCTCCGGCGGTGTCTCGGCCGGCCCCTGCGGCGCCGCCGCCGCGGGGCCTTGGCGGCTCGCACGGACGCTTCGCCGCCGACGTGCCGGAGCGGCGGAGCCGGTGTTCCGCGCTAGCCTATGGGCATGAGTACCGATCCGCAGCAAGGCCCCAAGCAAGACGCCGACCCCAACGCCGCAGGGAAGCCTGCCCGGGAGGCCCGCATGACTCCGGGACCCAACGGGATCCGCCATAAGGGCCCGCTCGAGCTGCGCCGCAAGGCCGCCAAGGTCACGATGTCGGACCAGACCTTGCTGGACACCAAGGGGCCGGGGCAGTTCGTGCACACCGATCCCTGGCGCGTCCTGCGGATCCAGAGTGAGTTCGTGGAAGGCTTCGGCGCCCTCGCCGATCTTGGCCCCGCGGTCAGCGTCTTCGGCTCCGCCCGCACCCTGCCGGGCAGCCTGAACTACGAGCTCGGCGTCGAGGTCGGGCGCAAACTGGCCGAGGCCGGGCTGGCCGTGATCACGGGCGGCGGTCCCGGTTCAATGGAGGCCGCGAACAAGGGCGCCGTGCAGGGCAACGGCATCTCCGTGGGGCTGGGGATTGAACTGCCCTTTGAGCAGGGCATGAACCAATGGGTGGACCTGGGCATCAACTTCCGGTACTTCTTCGCCCGCAAGACCATGTTCGTCAAGTACGCCCAGGGCTTCATCGTGCTCCCCGGCGGCCTTGGCACCCTGGACGAGCTCTTCGAAGCCATGGTCCTGGTCCAGACCCGCAAAGTCACGTCCTTCCCGATCGTGCTGGTGGGAACCGCCTTCTGGACCCCGATGCTCGAATGGGTCCGTGACACGCTCGTCGCGGAGGGGATGGTTTCCGAGGAGGACCTCGACCTCGTGCAGGTGGTGGACGACGCCGCGCTGGCCGTCGAACTCGTCGTGGAGGGTGCCGCCCGCCACCGAAACCCGAACGGGAACGCCAACGGGAACGGCAACGGGGACGGCAACCGAACGCGCGGCTGAAGCGTCCGGCCGCCGGCGTCTGGCACGATGGTCTAGTGAGTCTCTTCCTGGTTTTCCTGGCGATAGTGCTGATCGGCGTCGCCGTCCTCCTGGGCACGGGCCTGGCGCCCAAGATCTTCGGCCGGGGCCGGGGCGGCGGTGCGGCCGCCTCGTTTGAGGACGGTTTCGACGAGCCGGTTGCCTCCCTGCCGCCGGTGCTGCTGCCCGAGCACGCGGCAGCGGCTGACATCGACCGGCTCCGTTTTGCCGTCGGGCTCCGCGGCTACCGGATGGACCAGGTGGACCAGGTCCTGGATGACCTGCGGGACCAGATCGTCGCCAAGGATCAGAAGATCGAGGCACTCGGGGAGGAACTGGAACGCCTCCGCCCGCCGGCGGAGCAGGGTCCGTGAGCCACGTGGACAACCCGGAGACCGTCGCGGGGCCTGAGGCCCGGACACCGCTGGGGCTGACCGCTGTTCTGTGGAAACGCATCGCAGCGGCCGGCGACCGGTTGTCGAGGTGGCCGTGGTGGGCCCAGGTGGCCGGCCTGTATGCCCTCGCCCGCCTCCTCAGCGCCTGCATCTTCATGGCAGCCGCCCTGCACCAGGGCGTGAATCCGTGGTTTCCCGCCAAGCCGGACTACTGGAACTTCATCAATATCTGGGATGCCCGCTGGTACGCCGATGCGCTCCAGACCGGGTACCCGGCGCTGCTGCCTACCAGCGCCGCAGGTACCGTCGAGGAGAACACGTGGGCCTTCTACCCGCTGTTTCCCGTCCTGGGCCGGGTGGTTTCCGGACTCACGGGCACGGGCCCCGCGTGGTCGCTGACGGCCATCGCGCTATTCTCCGGGCTTGGCGCTGCCCTTGTGGCCTACAGAATTTTCCGGCACCGGGCCCCCCACCGCACGGCGCTGTGGGGGACCGTCTTCCTGGCGGCCTTTCCGGTGGCACCGGTGTTACAGGTGCCCTACGCCGAATCCCTTAACCTGTTGCTGCTCGGCGCCGCGCTGCTCCTGGTCCTCGAGCGCCGGTACCTGTGGGCCATGCCCGTAGTGGTCCTGATGTGCCTCTCCCGGCCCACCGGCGTGCCGTTCGCCGCGATGACGGGGCTGCTGTTCCTGTACCGGATGTGGCAACGACTCGCATCCGAGCGTCTGGCGGCCAAGGCCCCGGCAGGCCAGACCCCTGCAAGCGAGGGCCTCGCATCCGAGGGCCTCGCAACCGACGGCCTCGCAACCGGGCGCCCGCGCGGCGGTCCGGTGCACGCCACCTCCCAGCTCTGGTCCCTGGCCGGGCTCACTGTTGTCAGCGGGATCGGTGCTCTGCTGTGGCCGGCCATCGCCTGGGCCGCGACTGGCGATCCGAGCGCCTACACCAAGACCGAAACCGCATGGCGCGGCGCTGACCTGGTGCCCTTCAAGCCGTGGTTCGATACCGGCATCATGCTGTTCGGCCCGACGCTCGGGATACTGGCGCCGTTCGTGTTCGTTGCCGCGTTCACCCTGCTGATGATGTCCCGGCCCGTGGTGGCGCTGGGCACCGAGCTGCGGCTCTGGTGCTGGTGCTACATGGGGTATTTGCTGGTCTTCCTGCAGCCCCAGACCAGCACGTTTAGGATGCTGTTGCCGCTGTTCCCGCTCGCCCTGAGCGCGGCACTCCTCTCACGCTCCCGCGCTTACCGCGGGGCGGTGGTGGTCATGTTTGTGCTGCTGCAGATCGTCTGGATTGTGTGGTTGTGGGCGTGGGCCCCGCTGCCGGGCGGAGGGGACTATCCGCCGTGACGCACGGCACCATTTCGCGGCACCGGCCCGGCTTTGCGGGGCGCGCGGGAAAGTCCAACGATTAGCTCCGGGCGCATTGTTACGCGATAATAGAGGATAAGCAAGGACAAGAAGCACACTGAATAACAGCGCACTGAATAAACACACACTGATTATTCGCACGCGGTTCATCTGTGAACGGTTTGTCATGGCGGCCTCGTGGAGTGCTGCCGGACGGCTAGATTGACCAAGCGGACGCAGCCCGGCCGGGCTGGTATGTCAGGGACTAATGGAGGGGATATTCCTTATGGCGGCAATGAAACCACGCACCGGCGACGGCCCTATGGAAGTGACAAAAGAGGGACGAAGCCTGATCATGCGTGTTCCGCTCGAAGGCGGGGGGCGACTCGTGGTGGAACTCAACGCTGCTGAGGCGACAAACCTCAAGGAATGCCTCGTAGGCGTCACCGAATAGCTCCGCACCAAGAGATTCGCAAAAGGGCGGGGTCCCAGCCATCAGGCTGCGGACCCCGCCCTTTGTTGTCGGCGCCCGGCACGTCACCTGTGACGCCTGGGCGGGCCTGCGGTTGCGGCCGCTACTTCTTGACCGCGATCAGCAGGCCGTCGCCGGTGGGCAGCATGGCAGAGGCGAGGCGGTCGTCGTCGCGGATGGACTTGCCGATCTGGCGGAGCACCACCGTAGTGGCATCCCGGGCTGCCGGATTCGCCACCCGGTCCTTGTCGAGCGCGTCATTGACAATCAGCAGGCCGCCGGACTTGAGCAGCCGCACGGCCTGTTCCACATAGCTGGGGTAGTTCGGTTTGTCGGCGTCAATGAACACGAGGTCGTACGCGCTGTCCGTCAGACGGGGGAGGACATCCCCGGCCCGGCCCGAAATGGTGCGGGTGCGATTGGCGGGGCTGCCCGCTTCATGGAACGCTTCCCGTGCCGCCTTGAGGTGCTCGACGTCGACGTCGATGGTCGTCAGGACAGCCTGCGGACCCAGCCCGCGCAGGATGCACACGCCGGACACCCCGGCGCCGGTGCCGATCTCCACCGCGGTCTGTGCCTTGGACGCAGCCGCCAGCACCGTCAGCACGGCACCCACCCCGGGACCGATCGGCGTCACGCCAAGCTCGAAAGACCGTTCGCGCGCGTGCAACAGGACCTCATCCTCGGCAGGCAGATCTTCTGCATAGGACCAGCTCGTGGACTTATCGGCGCTCATGGGATATCGCTTTCTGGGCGGCAGGGGAGTGTTCACTACAGCGTACTGTGTCCGGCGGGACGGGACACGGAGGCGGCAGCGCCGTGGCCCCGGCGGCCGGGAAGGCGATTGCCCTTTGGCGCAGTTTTGCGAGTGCTAGCTGGCGGGGTCGTATTGGAAAGCGCGCACCTCCTGCGCGCAACGGCAGGAGACCGCGATCTTGGCGGCCCACTCCAAGGCCGCCTCATAGGAGGGCAGCTCCAGCACCGAGTAGCCGCCTTCGAGCTGCGCCGTCTGCGGGTACGTGCCCTCGCGCACGGTTCCATCGCCGTCGACCATGACCGGAGGGATGCTCTCATCGATGCCGCCGCCGAACACCCAGACGCCGGCGTCCTTCGCCTCCTGAACCACCGCATGCGCCGCATCCGAAACGGCCTGCAGCTCTTCGTCAGGGAAGTCCATGGCGGCACTCGGAAACGAGATCAGGTACTTGGTCATCACGGCTCCTTCTTCGCGGCACGGGGATCGCATTCATCCTCGCCGATGCCATCTTGCCGACGCAAGGCTCTCGGCGGTCGCTGGTGCAGTCTCGCCGCTGCGTTGCTTGGTGAATGTCCGCGGGGCGCGCTTCTCTCAGCGCCTCTCACAGCGAAGTGATGGTGATCTTCATCGGGGCGGTGGAATCCGGGCCTTCAAGGACTCGTTGACGGGGGCGAAGGCGATCCGATCCAGGACGAGTTCGATCTCGCGGATTTTGTCTGCGGTGATCGTGAGCAGCTCAATGCACCTCACGGCACCGGCAGCCGTATCGGTGACGAAGTCGTACACGATGCAGGCGCGGTCGCGGTCAGTGAAGACCTCCCGGATCTCATTGCGGACCAGCACCGGGAGGAGGCGCTTGAGTGCCGCCATCCAGCCGGCCTTGTCGAGAACCGTGCCGGCGAATGTGGCTACGAGATCCTCGTCGAGGAAAGTATCAAGGGTGTCCATATTGTGGGAGCCAACGGCCTGGATGTAGGACCGTGCGATCCCCTCGACGCAGGCGTCCGGCATGGGTGGTCCTTTCGTGAGTGGCGCTGGGACCTCCTCGCGGGCCACAGGCAAGCCTGGAACCCGCGGGTGGTCGCAGCGTTTTTTCGAAAGCCTAGCGGCGGGCACCTGGCACGGGAAGCTCCGCAGGCGGGCGGTCTAAATCATGGGTGCGGGAACCGCCGGTTGTCCGGATGCCGACGCAAAGCCCTTTCCAGCGACACCCAGTGTTCGCAGACCGCCGCATGAAGCGCGGAACTGCGCGCCCGGCGTCCGGGACAGGCGTTCCGCCTTGGGCTGAAGACGGGTCTGCGTCAGGTAATTCCCAGTTTATTTTGAAATGATGGGAGTCCGCTCATCCGCGTGGTGATCGGCGTCGAATGAAGGGTGCGGAACCTGTGCGAGCAGGCACCGCTTCGGGCGTAGGTACCATCCATGAGGGGAGCGGACGATGTCGGTTCTGACACCTGTCCCGGCAACTGGGGCAACTGATCCGGCCGGCCAGCCCGGCACCGCGGCGGAAGCCGAGTGGGTCCGGCCGACCTGGGAGGAAGTGGTGACCAACCACTCCGCCAAGGTCTACCGCCTTGCCTACCGGCTGACCGGAAACAAGTACGACGCCGAGGACCTCACCCAAGAGGTTTTCGTCCGCGTGTTCCGTTCGCTGGAGAACTTCAAGCCCGGCACACTGGACGGCTGGCTGCACCGGATCACCACCAACCTGTTCCTGGACCAGGCCCGGCGCAAGAACCGCATCCGCTTCGATGCCCTCTCCGACGACGCCGAATCGCGGCTTCCCGGCCGGGAACCGGGCCCGGAGCAAAGTTTCGAGTTCAACAACCTTGACGTCGATGTTCAGGCGGCGCTCGAGGAGCTGCCCCCGGACTTCCGTGCCGCCGTCGTGCTGTGCGACCTCGAGGGGCTCTCCTACGACGAAGTGGCCGCCGCGCTGGACATCAAGCTCGGCACCGTCAGGTCCCGGATCCACCGGGGCCGGACGATGCTGCGCGAGAAGCTCGCGCACCGTGACCCGCGGCCGGCGCAGCCAGCCAAGCAGTCCCTCAAGCCGCGGCTCAAGATGCCGCGCATCGCCGGCCTCCTCTGAAGCGGTCAATGGGTCTGCTGAAACGTTTACTGGGAAGTTCCGGCTGCAGGTTCTCCGCTAGGAGCCGCGGCGCTACGCGGTTGTGGGCCGCCAGCCACCATGACCATGTGGCGTCGTGTGCCGAGTGCCGCGCCCGGCAACAGCGTGAACGGCAGTATCTTGAGCGGCTCCGTGGCGCCGCCGTGCCCGAGGCCAGCGAGGACCTGACCGCGCGGCTCCTCGCACGGACCGAGCAGTTGGCCGCCGAACGGACTGATGCGGATCCGGAGCGCACGCCCCGGGATCCGGCAGGCGGGCTGCCCGCAGGACCGGCCGCTCCCGGTCGGGCCGCGACGGACGGGCCCTTCGCCGACGGGCCGGTTCCGGTGGCCCGTCCTCAGGGCGGCCGTCGAAGCGGCGCACGCGGGCCTGTCCTGGCGGGAGCCGGGGCCATCGCCGCCCTTGCCCTCATGGCCGGCACCGCCTACTTCATGGGGGGTGACGCCGGGATCCCCGCCGACGGCGCCGAGGGCAGCGCCCTCGCACGGCCGGATTCCGCCGGTCCCCTCAATACCGCCGGTTCCCTCGATGCCGGCGAACCGCTCGGGGCAGGGGAACTGCCCGGTGCCGCCGGCGGTGCCGGGGTCCCCGGGAACGCCGATGCGCCCCGCGTCGGGTTCGGCCCAGGCGACGGGTCAGACATCGCTCCCGCCGGCGCGCTGAGCGCCGGCCAGCTGACCGTGCTCCGTGCCCAGGGATGGACCTGTCCGGAACTGCGCGACCTTGGGTTCCATCTCATGTGGGCCCGTGCCGGCGTCATGTCCGGGGTCAAAGTCCTGGAACTTCGGCTCACGGACGGCCGGCACTTTGCCACGGTCCTCGAGCAGCACATTTCCCCGGACCAGGTCCACGGCACTCCGCCCGCCCAGGCCGATGCTTCGCCCATCAATGTCCTGACCGGCCACACCGCCCGGGCCGACGGCTTCACCCCGGCCCCGGCCGGACTGCTGTCATCCGCCCCCCGGCCCCGCAACGGTGCGCTCTGGATCAACCCGGCCCCGCCGTACCGGGCCATCTACCAGAGCGCGGCGGGCACGTACACCTACATTTCGGATCTGCCGGCCGTACAGGCCGGCGACGGCGCCGCGGCCCTCACCCGGGTCAGAAGCGAAGCCCCGGCCCCGGCATCACGCGACGGCATTCCGGAGCGGATTGAGCGCGGACTGAGCCGAATCCTGGAGCATCTGGCCCCGTGAGGGACGGATGCGGCCGACATCATCGGCGCCAGCCCTTCGCCAAATCGTCGCCAGCCTGAATGAGAGGGTAATCTTCCTAAAGTGCTTGGAATCAATGGACCGGAGTTTGTACTTCTGCTGATCATCGGCCTTCTGGTGATTGGTCCCAGCAGGCTGCCCGAATACACCCAGAAACTTGCCAATATTGTCAAGGAAGTCCGACGGATGGCGTCGGGTGCGCGGGAACAGATCAAGGAAGAAGTCGGCATCGATATCGATGAGGTCGACTGGAAGAAGTACGATCCCCGGCAGTACGATCCCCGCCGGATCATCAAGGAAGCCCTCCTGGAGGATGACACGAAGCCCGTGAGCCCCGGGGCCCCCGCAATGGCCGCGACGGCCGCCGCGGAGCGCCGTCCGGCGCGGGTCATCGAGCACCTGGCCGACGGCGAACCGGCGCCCTTCGACTCAGAGGCAACCTAGGCCGTCCCCGGCCGGATGCGCCGGACCGGACGCCAGCGTCCACGTCCGTGCAGCCCCCACGCCCGCACAGCCCCCTTAACGCGTAGCCTACTTGGCGGGTGGCCCGTCGTCAGCGGGGCTGGAGGCCAAGCGATAAGCCCGTGAGACCGCGGGGAACCGACGTCAGCTTTCCGGCGATCCCCGTCAGGGCCACGGCAGCCGGGGTTTCCGGCCGGCCCAGCACCAGCGGCACCCCGGCATCCCCGCCCTCGCGCAGCAGGACTTCGAGGGGAATCTGGCCCAGCAGGGGAACGTCCGTACCCACGGTCGCCGAGAGGCGCTCGGCGAGCACGGCCCCGCCGCCGCTGCCGAACAGTTCCATCCGGCCGCCGTCGGGCAGTTCAAGATAGGACATGTTCTCGACGACGCCGGCCACGGTCTGCCCGGTCTGGGTGGCGATCGCGCCGGCCCGCTCGGCAACATCCGCCGCCGCCGCCTGGGGGGTGGTCACCACCAGGATCTGCGCCTTGGGTAAAAGCTGGGCCACGGAGATCGCGATGTCGCCGGTACCCGGGGGGAGATCCAGGAAAAGGGCGTCGAGGTCGCCGAAGTAGACGTCAGTGAGGAACTGCTCCAGCGCCCGGTGCAGCATCGGTCCGCGCCAGGCCACGGGCTGGTTTCCGGTGACGAACATGCCGATGGAGATGACCTTGACGCCGTAAGCGACCGGCGGCAGGATCATGTCGTCCACCCGCGTGGGGGCCTGGGTGATGCCCATGAGCGCCGGAACGGAGAACCCGTAGACATCCGCGTCCACGATCCCCACACGGAGCCCCTGGGCCGCCAGGGCGCACGCCAGATTGACCGTCACCGAGGATTTGCCTACGCCGCCCTTGCCGCTCGCGACGGCGTACACCCTGGTCAGCGAGCCCTGCTCATTGAACGGGATGCCCCGTTGGGTGCCGGCACCGCGCAGCCGCTCCTTGAGGGCGTCGCGCTGGGCCTGGGTCATGACGTGCAAGTCAACCTCGACGCCGGTGACGCCCGGGACGGCGGACAGGGCCGCCTCGGTGTCGGCCGTGATGGTGCCGCGCAGCGGGCATCCCACGATGGTCAGCAGGACCACGATCCGCACGCGGCCGCCGTCGGTGACCTCCACGGACTCGACCATGCCGAGCTCGGTAATGGGACGGCGGAGTTCCGGGTCGATCACGGTGGCAAGTGCCGCGCGAACGGCCTCTTCCAGGGCGGGACGGTTCCGGGCGGGGCTCTCCAGGGGAGGAGCGTCCGTGGAAGGGCGGTGCGGCGGGGTGCTCATGCGGGCGGTGCTCAGCTTTCGGGAAAGGTGCGGTGCGCGGGGAGGCGGGCCGGGTCTGCAGGGGACGCGGACGAGTTCGCCGTGGCGTCCTCCGGCGGAGTGTCCCGTTTGCGTCCGGCCTTGACCCGGGGAATCTGCTGCGTGCGGGGGCTTCGCTGCTTGTCGCGCCGCTCTTTCATTTTCTCTTTGACCTTGTCCCGCGGGGTCTCGTGGACGCCGGCGGAAGGATCGTGGGTCCGCAGTTCTTCCTGTGCCTCCAGCATGTCCTCGAGCAGGCTCCGCAGCTCGGCGCGGACGTAGTCGCGGGTGGCGACCTCGCGCAGGGCGATGCGCAGGGACGCAAGTTCCCTGGTCAGGTATTCGGTGTCGGAGAGGTTGCGTTCGGCCCGCTGGCGGTCCTGCTGGAGCGAGACCTTGTCCCGGTCGTCCTGCCGGTTCTGCGCGAGCAGCAGCAGCGGCGCCGCGTAGGAGGCTTGCAGGGAGAGCATGAGGGTCAGCAGCGTGAAGCCCAGTGCCCGCGAGTCGAACTGCCATTCCACCGGAGCCCACGTGTTCCAGCCCAGCCAGAAGACACAGAAGACGGTCATGTAGAGCAGGAACTGGGGCGTGCCCATGAAACGGGCGAAACCTTCCGTGGCATGGCCGAACGCGTCCGGGTCGGGCCGGAAGTTCGGCAGGATGCGTTGCCGGCCGCTCAGGGGCGTGTCGAGGCCGCCGGAGGTCCGGCTTCCGGGCCGGGCGTTGGAGGTGCGTGGTGTGGGGGAGTCAGCCAATGCGGCCTCCAAGCTTCCTTATCGGGGCGTCGTCCTCATGGGCGCGCCAGTCGTCCGGCAACAGATGATCAAGCACGTCGTCAACAGTCACCGCCCCGACAAGCCGTCCGTCCTCGTTGACCACGGGGAGCGAGTTGAGGTTGTAGGTTGCCAGCGTCCGGGCGACCTCACTGATGTGGGCCTGGTCCGAGACCGGTTCCAGGTTCTTGTCCACCAGGTTGCCCAGCGGTTCGGGCGGCGGATAGCGCAGCAGCTGCTGGATGTGCACGACGCCGAGGAAGCGCCCGGTGGGCGTCTCCAGCGGCGGGCGGGCGACGAAGATCGAGGACGCCAACGCGGGGGAAAGTTCCTCCCGGCGGACGTGCGCGAGTGCCTCGGCGACGGTTGCCTCCGGCGGCAGGATCACCGGAACCGGGGTCATGAGGCCGCCGGCTGTGTCCTCGTCGTATTCGAGGAGGCGGCGCACGTCCTCGGCGCCTTCGGGTTCCATCAGCTGCAGGAGTTCCTCGGCCTGCGCGCTGGGGAGTTCGGCGAGGAGGTCGGCGGCGTCGTCGGGGTCCATTTCCTCAAGGACGTCGGCGGCACGGTTGACGTCCAGGGCGGAGAGGATTTCCACCTGGTCACCTTCGGGCATCTCCTGGAGGACGTCCGCGAGACGCTCGTCCTGGAGTTCGCTGGCGACCTCGAAGCGGCGCTTGTCGCTCATTTCCTGGAGGGCTTCGGCGAAGTCGGCCGGCTTGAGGTCCTCGTGCGTTGCCACGAACTGGGTGGCGGCCTGGGGCTCGGTCTTGGCGCCCTGCCGGGCATCGGCCCAGTCAATGATCATGGTTTCGTTGCGGCGCAGCCGGCTCAGCGGCGAGAGTGAATGGCCGCGGCGCACGAACAGCTTACTGACGAACCAGTCGCCGGAGCGGTGCTTGTCCATGGCGATGTCCTCGATGGTCGCGTCTCCGCTGCCGTCCGCGAGGGTGACCCGGCGGTCGAACATTTCGGCTACCACGAGGGTCTCCGCGCCGCGCTGTTCGAAGCGGCGCAGGTTGACCAGTCCGGTACAGATGATCTGGGTCTGGTCAATGGAGGTAATCCGCGTCATGGGCACGAACACGCGCTTCTTGCCGGGGACCTCGACGACGATGCCCACCACGTGCGGGGCGCCCCTGGTTCCGCGCGAGAGCACCACGACGTCGCGCAGCCGGCCCAGCCGGTCGCCCAATGGGTCGAAGACGTCCAGTCCGAGGAGGCGCGCGACAAACACCCGCGATACATTTGTACTCACTTATACAGGCTACCGAGTCTGCTCTCTTTTAGCTGAATTTCCAGCCACACACCAGCCGGATAGGTGAGAATGGGCGTATGTCAAACATTTTTGGTGCTCCCAGGGCCGGTGCCCCCAATGGCCCGGACGAAGCGCGCGCTGTCCCGAGAGGTGACGTCGTCGGTTCGTACAACTCCTACCTGGATGCCCAGAAGGCGGTGGACTACCTGGCCGACCAGCAGTTCCCCGTGCAAATGGTGTCGATCGTGGGCAACGATCTGAAGATGGTGGAGCGCGTCACCGGCCGGCTCACGTACCCGCGCGTAGCCCTGTCCGGCGCGCTCAGCGGCATGTGGTTCGGCCTGTTCGTCGGCGTCATGCTGTCCTTCTTCTCCACGACCCCCGGGTATTTCTCGATTGTGACGTCCGTGCTGATGGGTGCTGCGTTCTTCATGCTCTTCGGCATCGTCACCTACGCCATGCAGCGCGGCAAGCGCGACTTCACCTCGACCAGCCAGGTGGTGGCGACTAACTACGACGTCGTGGTCTCCTTCGAGGCCGCCGGCGAGGCGCGGCGCCTGCTGCACCAGTTGCCGATGACGCCGCATGACGCCTCCGGCGTAGCCGCGGCGGGCTATCAGCAGCACGACTACCGTCATCAGGAGCCGCAGCAGCACCACCCCCAGCAGCCCGGCCATGCGCCCCAGCGCCCGGCAGGCTGGAATGATCCGTACGGCCAGAGGACCCCGGAGGCCGGCAGCGGCCCGGCCGGCCAGTACGAGGGTGGCCAGTACCAGGGTGGCCAGCCCCAGCAGGGCGACGCCGCGGGCCACGCGGCGTCGGGCGCGGAAGAGGAAGAGGCGCCCCGCCCCGCCGGCCGCGTCTCCGGTGTGACGTATCCGGACCTCCCCGACGGCCGTCCGCAGTACGGCGTCAGGGTCACCGACGCTGACAAGCAGGCGCCCGGCCAGGACGGCCGGCAGCACTGATTTAGCAAAAAAGCGAGGGTCCCGGACATCCGGGACCCTCGCTTTTCTGCTTTGTCCTGATGCTCCCGCCATGCCGGCTGGCCGGCGGGAGCATCAGGCGGGCAGGATGCTACGGCGTCTGGCCGTCAACTTCCAGGTAGATGCCCGCCATCCAGGACTCGACGTCGTCCGCCTTGCGCGGCAATGCGGCGCTGAGGTTGACCGGGCCGTCGGCCGTCATGAGGATGTCATCCTCGATCCGGACGCCGATGCCGCGGTATTCCTCGGGAATGCCGATGTCCTCGTTCTTGAAGTACAGGCCGGGCTCAATGGTGAACACCATCCCGGGCGTCAGGACGCCGTCGAGGTAGAGCTCCCGCTTCGCCTGGGCACAGTCGTGGACGTCCAGGCCCAGGTGGTGGCTGGTGCCGTGCGGCATCCAGCGGCGGTGCTGCTGGCCTTCGGGGCTGACCGCCTCCGCGACGGAGACGGGCAGGAGGCCCCACTCGGCGAGCCGTTCGGCCAGCACGGTGGTGGCCGCGGTGTGGATGTCGCGGAACTTGGTGCCCGGCCGGGCGGCGGCAAAACCGGCGTCGGCGGCGTCGAGGACTGCCTCGTAGACCTTGCGCTGGATCTCGGAGTACTTGCCGTTGGCCGGCAGGGTCCGGGTCACGTCGGCCGTGTACAGGGAGTCGGCCTCGACTCCCGCATCCAGGAGCAGCAGCTCGCCAGCGTTGACCTTGCCGGTGTTCCGGGTCCAGTGCAGCACGGTGGCGTTGTTGCCTGAGGCGGCGATGGTGTCATAGCCGAGCTCGTTGCCTTCCTCGCGGGCCCGGGCGAAGAACGCCCCCTCCACCACGCGTTCGCCGCGGTGGTGGGTCAGCGCCCGCGGGATGGCCTTGACGACCTCCTTGAAGCCGGCCACGGTGGCGGCGACGGCGATCTTCATCTGCTCGATTTCCCACTCGTCCTTGAGCAAGCGCAGTTCGGAGAGGGCCTCGGTGAGCTTCTCGTCCAGGGCATCGAGGACGCTCAGGTCCAAGTTGTCGGGGTCTTTGGCCGTGTTGTAGCGGGCGGTGTCGACGAGGGCGTCAATGTTCTCGTCAACCTTGCGGACCAGCCTGACGGAGATACCGCCGATCTCCGGCGCGCCGACATTTTTGGTGATCGCGAGTTCGAGTTCGGCAATGTCCGCCGTGTCCAGTCCGAGCCTGGCTTTGAATTCTGCCAGGCTGGGGCGGGCACCGATCCAGAATTCGCCGGAGCGGGAATCGGCGTAGAACTGCTCGGTGTCGCGGCCGGCCAGGGGATGGAAGTAGAGCGTGGCGCGGTGGTTGCCGCCGTCGTCGCCCGTACCCTCCGCCACCGGCTCCAGGATCAGGACCGCGTCAGGTTCGTGGTCCACGCCGAGGCCGGTGAGGTGGGCAAACGCCGAGTGCGGCCGGAAGCGGTAATCGCAGTCGTTCGAGCGGACCTTCAGCGGGCCTGCAGGGATGACCAGGCGTTCACCTTTGAACTGGCCTGAAATAGCCCGGCGCCGGGCGGCGGCGTGGCCCGCGACGGCTTCGCGTTCGGGGACGTGTTGCGTGGCCGGAGCCCAGTTGCCGGCCATAAAGGCCTTGAAGGCATCGGAGCTGGGCCGCTGCGAGCGGTTGTTGACGCGCTCTTCGAGGGGCTGGGAAGCGGAGACTTGGGTGTTATCTGCATCGTTCACCGTCCCATAGTCTCACCAGCGCCGAGGCTTAGGCCAACGGCGCGCGCCCCGCCACGGGCACCAGCCCTTACGGCAGCACGGCTGTGGATCCGGCCATCTACTAGGCTGGTGGGGTGAGGATAGACCTGCATGCGCACTCGAACGTTTCCGACGGCACCCAGGCGCCGGCTGACGTCATTGAGTCCGCCGCAGGCGCCGGGCTGGATGTCATCGCCCTGACCGATCACGACTCCACGGCCGGATGGGACGAGGCCGCCGCCGCTGCCCGGAAGACGGGAGTCGCCCTGGTCCCTGGCATGGAGATCTCCTGCCGGACCGCGGAAGGCATCAGCGTCCACCTCCTGAGCTACCTCCATGACCCCGCGCATCCGGGGCTGCTGGAGGAAATCACGAAATCCAAGGATGCCCGGCACGCGCGGGCGCAAAGAATGGTCACCCTGCTGGCCGAGGACTACCCGCTGACGTGGGACGACGTGATTCACCACGTGGCTCCGGGCGCTACCCTCGGCCGCCCGCACATCGCCGACGCGCTTGTTGCCGCCGGTGTGGTGGAGGACCGGGCCGAGGCCTTCGGCTCCATCCTCACCTCACGTTCGCGCTACTGGGTCCAGCACTACGCGCCGGAGCCGGCGCTCGCCGTCGAACTGGTCCGCGCCGCCGGCGGCGTGCCGGTTTTTGCGCACCCCGTTGCCTCCGCCCGCGGGCGGATCGTGGGGGAGGAGACCTACCGGGAGATGGTCGACGCCGGGCTGGCCGGCCTGGAAATCTACCACCGCGACAACCCCGAGGAAGGCCGGAGGTTTCTCCGCCGCATCGCCAAACAATACGGCCTGCTGGTCACCGGGTCCTCCGACTATCACGGCGCCGGGAAGCCGAACCTGCTGGGGGAAAACCTGACCACGCCCGAAGTCCTGGCCCGGATCGAGGAAATGGGCACCGGTTCGTCCGTGGTGCGCTGACCCGGCAGGGTCAGGCCGGCGGGAAGGAAGTGAACTGGGCTTGCACGGCCAGGCGTTTGGTCATGACGTCGACGGCGGCCTGGTTCTGGTCCACGCACACGAACCTGCGGTCGAGTTTCGCGGCCACGGCGCCGAGCGTGCCTGAGCCGGCGAAGAAGTCCAGGCACCAGTCGCCGGGCCGGCTCGAGGCCGCCACGACCCGCCGGATGAGGCCCT
Organism: Arthrobacter oryzae; assembly: GCF_003634095.1. GTDB lineage: Bacteria > Actinomycetota > Actinomycetes > Actinomycetales > Micrococcaceae > Arthrobacter > Arthrobacter oryzae. Next base: position 203,954 of record NZ_RBIR01000002.1, on the reverse strand, counting down.
CCGGCTTCTGCGTCGGATAGCCGGTCTTTTCCTTACCCGTAGGTGAGACGATCGTGTGCCACCAGACGTCCGTCGGGAGCTTGCCGAGCTCACGCTTGGCAGGAGTGACCAGCCCGGGGGCCATGTACGGCTCACGGTCCACCTCGGCGCTGTCGAAGTGGTATTTCGCCGGGTTCTTGACGTAGACAAGGATGTTGTCGTGCTTGGTGGGCCAGCGGTACTTCGCGCGTGCGCCATAGTCGTAGGCCCAGATGATCTCGTTCAGGAAGCATTCCCGGCCGAAGATCGCGTCCAGCATGACCTTCGCGTAGTGCACCTCGCGGTAGTCCAGGTGCAGGTACAGGGTCCCGTCGTCCGCCAGCAAACGCCAGGCCTCCACAAGCCGGGGCTCGAGGAAGGACCAGTAGTCGCTGAAGGCGTCGTCGTAGCTGTGCAGGGCGCCCTTGATGGTGTCGTAGGACCGGCCCTTGAATCCGACCCGGTCACCCTCGCCGCCGGCATTGAGCACCATCTTGGTTTCCTGGCGCCGCTGGACCCGTCCGGTGTTGAAGGGCGGATCCACATAAATCAGTGTGAAGGCGCCGTCCGGCAGCGTGGGGAGATAGTCCGCGTTGTCCGCGTGTACCACCAGGTTGCTGCCGTCCGGCGCCCAGACGGTGTCAGTCATGGAGGGGATTAGGCCTCTGCGCCGCGCGGCTGTGCGTCGCCGCCGGCCACCACTTCGCCGTTGTGGCGGCGGGTGCGGGTGCGGCGGCGCGCACGGGTCGCCCGGTCCACCTCGGTCGGAGCGCTGGCCGAAGCCGCCCGCGCCGACGCGGCCGACACGGGGGCCTGGGCCGAAGCCTCAGCAGGGGCGGCGGCGGAGTCCGTGGCGGTCGAACGGCGACGGCGCGAAGCCGGGCGTCCTCCGGTTTCGCCGGCACCGGAACCGCCGCTGCGGCTGTTCTCGCGGCTGGAGGTACGGTTGCCCTCGCGGGCGCCGTCGCGGCTGGCGGTGCGGCTGCCCTCGCGGGCACCGGTACGGCCGCTGTCCTTTGCGCTGCTGCGGGTGTTCTTCTTGCCGGTCTCGCCGAGGTCTTCGAGGACCTCAGCATCGACGCCGGCCAGCACACGCTTGTCGCGGGGGAGCCGGCCCTTGGTGCCCTCGGGGATATCAAGTTCCTCGAACAGGTGCGGCGAGGAGGAGTAGGTCTCCACGGGCTCCGGGTAGCTCAGGCCCAGGGCCTTGTTGATGAGGCCCCAGCGCGGCATGTCGTCCCAGTCGACAAAGGTCACGGCCGTGCCCTTGTTGCCGGCGCGGCCGGTGCGGCCGACGCGGTGCAGGTAGATCTTTTCGTCCTCGACGCACTGGTAGTTGATCACGTGCGTGACGTCGTCGACGTCGATGCCGCGGGCGGCGACGTCGGTGGCCACGAGGACGTCCACCTTGTTGTTGCGGAAGGCGCGCAGCGCCTGCTCGCGGGCGCCCTGGCCGAGGTCACCGTGGATGGCGGCCGCGGCGAAACCGCGGTCCACCAGTTCCTCGGCCACCTTCGCGGCGGTGCGCTTGGTCTTGGTGAAAATGATGGTGCGGCCGCGTCCGCGGGCCTGCAGGATGCGGGCGACGACCTCGACCTTGTCCATGCTGTGGGCGCGGTAGATCAGCTGGCGGATGTCGCGCTTGGTCAGGCCCTCGTCGTCCGGGTCCGCGGCGCGGATGTGGGTCGGCTGGGTCATGTAGCGGCGGGCCATGGCGATGACCGGGCCGGGCATGGTGGCCGAGAAGAGAAGCGTCTGGCGCACCGCGGGGGTACCGGCGATCAGGGTTTCGACGTCCGGCAGGAACCCGAGGTCCAGCATCTCGTCGGCCTCGTCGAGGATGACGATCTTGACGTTCTTCAGGCTCAGGTGCTTCTGCTTGTAGAGGTCTATCAGGCGGCCGGGAGTGCCGACGACGATCTCGACGCCGTTCTTCAGCGCCTCGACCTGCGGCTCGTAGGCGCGGCCACCGTAAATGGTGGCGATGCGGGCGTTGCGCTTCTTCGCGGCGTTCTCGAGGTCCTTGGCCACCTGGACGGCGAGTTCGCGCGTGGGCACGATCACCATGGCCTGCGGGGCGCCGGGAACGGCCAGCTTGTCGAAGCCTGCATCGTCACGGCCCACGACGCGCTGCAGCGCCGGAATGCCGAAACCGAGGGTTTTGCCCGTGCCGGTCTTGGCCTGGCCGATGATGTCGTGGCCGGCCAATGCGACCGGCAGCGTCATGGCCTGGATCGGGAACGGGTGGGTGATGCCGGCGTCGGCCAGGGACTCCACGATGTCGGCGCGGACGTTGAAGTCGGCAAAGGTCTTTTCGGCGATCTCGTGCGGCTTTTCGTCCGAAATGATCGTCTCTTCGGGCTCGATGGTCTCCGTGCCGGACTCATCGGTCAGAAGCTGGTGCGTGTGCAATTCACTCACAGGTGAGTTTCCTTATTCATTTTGGGCTGCGCTGCTTGCTCAACGGGGGCGGCCATAATGACCATTCCGGAGCACGCTCAGAGGCGCAAGCAATTCCAGTGGAAGCCGATCGCGGGCTATCTAAATGCTGGCACTGGGGACCAGCGGGTGTATCTCAAGATCGCGTAGGGGCGGGCTTGTTGAATTCGAAAATCATGGAAATCAACGACCGGGCATCCATTTCTACTTCTCCAGTCTAGCTGGCCGTGGCCCGGATCCTCGACTGGGGCCCCGATCGTGCCGCCGGGCCAGGGCCGCGGCGGATCCTCAGCCCACCAGCTCCAGCCGGATTTCGCGGGTGGCGATGTCCGAGGAAACCACCCGGACCCGGACCTGCGTCCCCGGTTCCAGCTCGCCGGGGCACCGCGCGGTCACGGCCGGCTCGGCGATCTGGACTATTCCGGACGGCCCGTTGCCGTTGCCGTTGGCCTTGCCGCCGTTCCCGTTGCCGTTGCCGGTGGGCTTGCCATTGGCAGCGGTGCCCTTCGCCGGCTTGGAGCCCGAGATGACCACCGCGTCGAACTCCTGGCCGACGTGGTTGACCAGGAGCGCCGCCTCCACGGTGTCCAGTGCCAGCCGCTCCAGCCGTGCGGCCATCTGGTCAGACGTGGCCATGATGGCCGGCAGGGAAGGCAGGGCCTCCCTGGCCCAGGCCGGAACTTCCGTTCCGCTGCTCAGGGCCTCGCAGATCACCAGTACGAAGCGGTCGACCAGCCGCCGCAGCGGCGCCGTCGAATGCGCGTAGGCGGCGCCAATGGCGGACTGGGCGGCGGCCTGCGGCACGGTGCCGTCGAAGGTCGTGTAACCGGCGCCGCGGAAAAGCATGCCGGCGGAATGCACAATGGCCAGCTGCCGCGGGTCGGTGGGATCAAGCGTCCGCAAATATTCGCCGTACCGCATCTCGCCGTCCCAGGGCTTGCCGAGGGCGTGGGTCTGGCGGTGGAAGTGCCGCAGCGACGCCTCGTCCGGTGCCGGCATGGTGCGCAGGATGCCGACCTTGCCGCGGAGCATCAGTGCGGCGGCCGCCATCCCGGTCATGAGCGAAATCTGGGCGTTCCAGTCCTCCACCGGAAGCGGCGGGGCCGCCACGATCCGGTAGCCGCCGTCGGGCAGTTGCTGGATCTCCTGCTCGGGCATGTTCAGGCTCGCCCCGCCGCGCCTGCGTTCCAGCTCCACCCGCTTGATGCCCACTTCTTTCAAGAGCTGCAGCACCGGCACCGCGGTGCCGGCGTCGAGCTCGGCCTGGACGCCCTTGTAGCTGAGCTTCGCGCGGCTGCGGACCTGCGCCCGGCGAACCAGCACCGAGGTCACCTCGGCGGCGTCGTCGAGCTCGAACTCCCAGACGAAAGCCGCGCACAACTGCCCGGCGAGGAGGCTGCCGGCGGCCTCGCTGATGATCTCCGGATGCAGCGGGATCCGCCCGTCCGGCGTATAGAAGGTCTGGCCGCGGCGCCGGGTCTCGGCGTCGAGCGCCCCGCCCGGAGCGACGAACGACGGGACGTCGGCAATGGCGTAGTACACCTTGTAGCCCTCGCCGCTGCGCTCGATGGACAGGGCCTGGTCGAGGTCGGTGGACGACGCGGGATCGATGGTCACGAACTCGACATGCGTGAAGTCCAGGTCCGGCAGCTTGTGTTCGGCCACCGCAGCCTCCGCGTCTCGCAGCACATCTTCGGGGAACGGACCGGGGAGTTCCAGCGTGGTTCGCAGCGCCTTGAGAGCCTCGGCAAGCTGGTTTTGCTGCTCGTGAACGCTCGGGGTCAGGCGATGATGTGACACGAAAATCAGGTTAGCCCGATTTCCGCGATTAGTCTTGGAATATGAGCGCAAGCCCGGGCGATCCCGCCCGCTACAACAGCTTCCTGACGGATCTGCTGGGGGTCATGGCCTACGGCGAGCTTTCGGCCTTCGAACGGCTGTCCTCTGATGCCCGATATTCGCCCACGCTGCACGACCGTGCGGTGCTGGGCAGGCTCGCCGTGGCCGAGTTCCAGCACTACGAACTCGTCCGGGACCGGCTTGAGGGCATGGGCATGGACACCGAGGCCGCCATGCTGCCGTTTCAGCCCTCCGTGGACCACTTCCACGAGCGGACGCGCCCGGCGGACTGGTACGAATCCCTCATGAAGGCCTACGTGATCGATACCGTTTCCGCGGACTTCTACCGCGCCGTCGCCCGGTACGTCGACGCCGGAACCAGGGAACTGATCGGTCAGGTTCAGTCTGCCGACGCCGCCACCACGGTCTTGCAGGAACGGCTCAAGGCGGCCCTGTCCGATGACCCCCGGCTGGCGTCACGGCTGGCGCTGTGGGCCAGGCGCTTGCTGGGCGAGGCCCTGAGCCAGGCCCAGCGGGTCAGCCTGGAGCACGAACTCCTCGGCGGCCTGTCCGGCCTGGACGACGCCGGCGCCAGGGAGCTGGTCCGTGCCCTGACGGTCGAGCTCGCGGCGAACCACGCGCGCCGGATGGCGCAACTGGGGCTGCCCGGCTAGGTTCGCCGCCGGGCAGCCCGCCCGGGAATCAGCGGGCGTCCAGGGCCGCCAGCAGTGCGGCGGCGGCGTGGGCCGGATCATCGGCGTCGGTGATGGCCCGGACCACGACGATCCGCCGGGCACCGGCGTCGACCACCTGCTCCACATTGCCGAGATCGATCCCGCCGATCGCGAACCACGGCAGCAAGCTTCCTGCCGGGCCGTCCGCGTTGCCGGTGCCTTCCGCGTCCGCCCCGCCGGTTGCCCGGGCGGCGTAACGCACCAGGTCGAGGCCGACGGCGGCCCGTCCCGGCTTCGTGGGAGTCGCCCACACGGGGCCCACGCAGAAGTAGTCGAGTCCCTTCCGGCCAGGCGAGGACGCAATGGCGGCGTCCACCTGCTCCGGGCTGTGGGTGGACAGCCCGATCACGGTGTCCTTGCCGAGGAAGCCGCGGGCGGCGTCCAGCGAAATGTCCTTCTGCCCGATATGGAACACCGGCGCCCCGGACAGGGATCCGATGTCCGCCCGGTCGTTGACGGCCCAGAGCCGGCCGTGGCGCTGCGCCGCGGCCTGCAGGACCTCGAGGAGTTCCAGTTCCTCGGTTGCTTCGAGTGACTTGTCGCGCAGCTGGATGATGTCCACCCCGCCGGCGAACGCGGCGTCCACGAAGTCCGCGAAGTCGCCGCGGTCCCGGCGGGCGTCGGTGCACAAGTAGAGGCGGGCAGTGGTGTGGAGGGAGTCCTGGCTCATGAGAGAAGCCTAGTTCCTCTAAACTGGGCCCATACCGCGGGAGCCCGCAGCGGCCATGCCACCGCTGCCCGGCTGAGAGGGCGTCAGAGCCGACCGCTTGACCTGATCCGGCTAGTACCGGCGTAGGGAAGGAATTTTTCATGGGCACAGCAGCAGGCCGTGAAGCCGAAGCCGCAGATGACGCCGCTTCCAGGGATTGTGACACCGGGCCCGGCACCGCAGCCGGCCCCGCAGCCGGCCCCGCAGCCGGCCCCGCTGCGGGGCCGCGGGGACGGCACAGCGCCGCAGGGGACAGCACAGTAGGGGACTTCGCCGCTGACGTTGCCGTGATCGGCGGCGGGGTGATCGGCCATGGCATCGCCTTTGAGGCCAGCCGCGCGGGCCGGTCCGTGATTGTGATCGATGACGCGCCCGGCAGCGGAGCCAGCTGGGCCGCGGCCGGCATGCTCGCCCCGGTCAGCGAACTCCACTACCAGGAAGAACAGCTCCTCGAACTGATGCTGGAGTCCTCCCGGCTGTGGCCCGGGTTCGCGGCCGGGATCGAGGCCGGTGCCGCCGGGGAAGCAGCCGGGGCCGATACCGGTTATTTGACGACGCCGACGCTCGCCGTCGGGGCGGACGCGGCGGACCGGCGCGCGCTCGCGGACCTGCGCGAAGTCCAGCAGTCCTGCGGCCTCAGCGTGGAACCGCTGGCCGTGCGCGAGGCACGCGGCCGGGAGCCCCTGCTGAGCCCCGGCATCTCCTGTGCCTTCGACATCCCGGCCGACCACCAGGTGGACCCCCGCCGGCTGCTCGCGCGCCTCGCCGAGCTGCTCGAGGCAGACGGGCGCAGCAGCTTCGTCCGGCGCCGCGCGGCGGGACTGCTCTGGGAAGACGGCCGCGTTGCCGGGGTCCGGCTGGAGGGCGGCGGTGCCGTGCGGGCCGCGGAAACCGTGGTGGCCAACGGGCTCGGCGCGGCCGGGCTCGGCGGACTGCCCGCCGGACTCGTCCTGCCCCTGCGGCCGGTCTACGGCGACATCCTGCGGCTCCGCGTGCCCGCGCACCTGCAGCCACTGCTCACGGCCACCGTGCGGGGCATGGTGCGCGGGGTGCCCGTGTACATCGTCCCCCGGCAGGACGGCACCGTGGTGATCGGAGCCACCCAGCGCGAGGACGGCCCCTCGGATCCCCATGCCGTCTCTGCCGGCGGCGTCTACCAGCTGCTGAGGGACGCGCAGCTGCTGGTGCCCGCGGTGGCCGAACTGGAGCTGCTCGAAGCCACGGCGCGGGCGCGCCCGGGAACGCCGGACAACGCTCCGTTGCTCGGACGCGTCCCGGGGCCGGACGGCGGGGACCTCCCTGGACTCATCATCGCCACGGGCTTCTTCCGGCACGGCGTCCTGCTGACCCCCGCGGCCGCCGTCGTCTGCCGGCAGCTCATGGACGGAACGGCGGACCCGCGCTGGGCCGGTTTCCGCCCCGACCGTTTTTCCCGTATCCCGGATACGTCCGGGGACAGCCCCAACAAGGAAGCAGCATGAACATCAGACTGAACGGATCGGAGCAGACCGTCGCCGACGGCGCCTCCGTCAGCACCCTCGTCAGCCAGCTCACGGGCCGGAACATCGGTCCGGACGGCCGGGCGGCCGACGGGCAGAAGCTCGGCGTCGCGGTGGCCCGCAATGCGGAGGTGGTGCCACGAAGCCAGTGGCACGCCACGGCGCTCGCCGACGGCGACGACGTCGAACTTGTCACGGCAGTCCAGGGAGGATGACCAGCATGAATGAGACAACCATCGCGGGAACAGCGGCGGTTCCGGCTGTATCAGCCGCCGTGGCCGATCCGTTCGTGGTCGACGGCGTAACGCTCGGCTCCCGCCTGATCATGGGCACCGGCGGCGCGCCGAGCCTCGACGGGTTGGGCGCCGCTCTCGTGGCCTCGGGGACGGAACTGACCACCGTGGCGATGCGCCGCTATTCGCCCGCGGAGACGGGCTCGCTGTTCCAGCTGCTCGTGGACCATCACATCCGGGTGCTGCCCAACACAGCCGGCTGCTTCACCGCCAAGGACGCCGTCCTCACCGCCGAACTGGCCCGGGAGGCCTTGGAAACGGACTGGGTCAAGCTGGAGGTCATTGCCGACGAGCACACCCTGCTGCCGGACGCGGTGGAGCTCGTGGACGCCACAGAGCAGCTCGTGGCCCGCGGTTTCAAGGTTTTCGCCTACACCAACGACGACCCCGTACTTGCCCTCCGCCTGGAAAACCTCGGCGCAACGGCTGTCATGCCGCTGGGTGCTCCGATCGGCACCGGCCTGGGCATCCTGAACCCGCACAACATCGAGCTGATCGTCTCGCGGGCGTCCGTGCCCGTGGTTCTGGATGCAGGGATCGGCACGGCCTCCGACGCGGCCCTTGCCATGGAACTCGGCTGCGATGCCGTGCTGTTGGCCACGGCCGTGACCCGGGCCCAGAACCCCGCACTCATGGGGGAAGCCTTCAAACACGCCGTCATCGCAGGCCGGCTGGCGAAAGCGGCCGGCAGGATCCCGCGGCGCGAGCACGCGCTGGCGTCATCGGCCATGGAAGGCCGCGCCGAGTTCCTCTAAACGGGCGCGCCTAAGCGGGCGCGCCCGACGCCGGGCCGGACGGCGGCCCGGACGGCGGGACCGACCCGGCCCGGCGTCGTCCCAGGTCGGCAAAAGGGCCCTAAGGCACGTTCCGACCGGTCGCGGGCCCGCAACGAACCGTGACCACGCACCCTGTTGGGCGCGTGGTCACGGATGAATTGGTACCGGCGGGGGACTGCGTGGCGGGACGGGCGGCGACCGGACCTCCCGACGCGGATCCCGTGCTGCCGCTGCTTGCAGGCGTCCGTTAGAGCTTCAGGATGGCGGTCAGCCGGTCAGTGTCGTGCCGGGTGCGGACCTTGCCGAGGTACACGGCAGCGGCAATGGAGGCCGCAGTGCCCAGAATCATCGGCAGGATCCAAGGGATCCAGGTAAGGCCCGGCTGGTAGCCGAACCCGGCCGCCATGAAGATAATCCAGCTGAGCATGCCGACCGCGGCCGCGACGGCCGCCGGGACGCTGATGCCGTATTTCGTGTGCCGCTTGTCATTGGCCCACACCACGAAGCCCGCAGCAATGGTCACCATGGCGACCACAATCAGGGAAAGCATTCCGGACACCTCGAGCCGGGCTACAGCGCGCCGAAACCGACGCGGCGGGCCTCTTCTGCACCGATTTCCACGTAGCCCAGGACGTTCGCGGGGACGATCACCAGACGGCCCTTGTCGTCCTTCAGCCGCAGTTCGCCGCCCTTAGCGATCGCGTCGCCCACCACCTTGGCGACCGCTTCAGCGTCCTGCGCCGATTCGAGCACAATTTCGCGGCCGATGTTCTGAATGCCAATCTTTACTTCCACTGCAGGGCCTCCCAGCCAGTCAACGTCCAATAAAAGTCCAAGGTCAATCTCTATTTGTAGCCTAGGTTTCCTTGGGGAAGCGGGAGATTCCGCGCCAAGCTAAACGGTAGATGAGATCGCTGGCCACATCGAGATCCAGGTTTCCGTCCGTTTCCAGCCAGTACCGGGCGCTCACCTGGGCCAAGCCGGCCAGTCCCCGGCCCAGCAGCTGGGCCTCCAGCTCCGGCAGCTTGGTGTCCTCGGCGATGACGCGGGCGACGGCGTCGGCAAAGGTCTTGTTGAACGTTTCCAGCCGCGCGCTGACGTCGGGGTCGTTGATCAGGTCGGATTCGAAGACGAGCCGGTGCGCCTGGTCGTCGTGGGCGATGAAGCGGAAATAAGCGCGCATCACCGCCTGGACGCGTTCGTCATTGTCGCTGGTGGAATTCAGGGCGCCCAGGAGGAGGTCGATCAGCTTGCTCAGATGGCTGTCCAGCAGGGCCAGGTAGAGGTCCCGCTTGGACGGGAAGTGCTGGTACAGCACCGGCTTGCTGACATGGGCCGTCTCGGCGATCTCGTCCATGGCGGCGCCGTGGTAGCCGTTCGCCACGAACACTTCCTGCGCGGCCGCCAGCAGCTGAGCCCGGCGCTCGTCACGGGGGAGCCGTGCCGAACGCTGTCCGCTCCGCGCCTGCCCGGCCGGCGGCTTGCCGGTCTCGTCCCGCTCCACCGGTGCCTGATGAACCACTGTCGGCCTTCTTTCCCTATTCACCCAAGTGCGCGCAGCGCGACTGAACCCTATTTGCACTCAACTACTCTGCACTCAACCACACTTTACGCGCGGGTAATATGACCTGGTGGTATCTTCGGGCATAGATTGAAGTATGGCTTCCAAGTTCACCGCCAACGGTGCCCCCGCAACCGCCCGGACGCAGCTGGATCCGCGGCCCGGTCCGCTGGTTGACCCGGCAGCGGATCTCAGCCCGGAGGAGGTGGAGCGCTACTCGCGCCACCTGATTATTCCGGAAATCGGGGCGATCGGTCAGCGCCGCCTCAAGAACGCGAAGGTTCTGGTGATTGGGGCCGGCGGCCTTGGTTCTCCGGCCCTCCTCTACCTCGCCGCCGCCGGAGTGGGTACCCTCGGCATAGTCGACGACGACGACGTCGACCTGAGCAATCTTCAGCGGCAGATCATCCATGGTGTCGCGGACGTGGGCAGGCCCAAGATCGAATCCGCACGCGATGCAATCGCCGCCCTGAACCCGCTCGTGAACGTCCGGCTCCACAATGTCCGCCTCGACGCGTCCAACGCTTTGGACCTTTTCGCCGGCTACGACCTCATTCTCGACGGAGCGGACAACTTTGCCACCCGCTACCTCGTCAACGATGCCGCCGCCATTCTGGGAAAGCCTTACGTCTGGGGGTCGATCTTCCGCTTCGACGGCCAGGTGAGCGTTTTCTGGGAAACGCACGGCCCCACTTACCGGGACCTCTACCCGGAGGCGCCGCCGGCCGGGTCCGTGCCGTCCTGCGGGGAAGGCGGCGTGTTCGGCATGCTGTGTGCCGCCGTGGGATCGCTGATGGTGACCGAGGCGGTCAAGCTGATCACCGGCGTCGGGCGGTCACTCCTTGGCCGGCTGGCGCTCTACGACGCGCTGGGCGGCACCTGGCGGGAGATCAAGGTGGCCCGCGACCCTGCTGCCGCGCGCATCACGGAACTTACGGATTATGAGGCGTTCTGCGGGATCACGCCCACGGCGGAGGCCGGCACGGAGCACACCGTCACCGCGACCCAGCTCGCCACCATGCTGGCCTCCCGTAGCGCCGGTCTCAAGGACTTCCACCTGGTGGACGTGCGGGAGAGCGGCGAGCACGAGATCGTCCACATCGAAGGGTCGGTGCTGATCCCGCAGGGCCGCATCCTCGCGGGGGAAGCCTGGCAGGAACTGCCTCAGGACGCCGAGATCGTCTTCCACTGCAAGGCCGGGACACGGTCCGCCGCCGTCCTGTCAGCGGCCCGCGCTGCCGGTTACGAGCGCGTCAGCCACCTGGAAGGCGGCATCCTGGCCTGGGTGCGGGACGTGGAACCCGGCAAACCTGTGTACTGAAGCCGTCCCGCGGGTCACGCCGGCGGGACTTGAAGAACACCGAGCAGCACGCGAACAGCACGACCCGTGGAAGGCGCCCTCCATTGAAAGGCTTGGTCATGAACGAGGAATACACCCTGACGCCCCAGCGAAAGATCGGTTCCGGCTTCGGCCGGGACTCGACGGCGGCGGAGGTTATTACCGGCATCGACCTGAGCGGCAAGACCGCGATGGTCACGGGAGGCTACTCGGGGCTGGGCTTGGAAACCGTGCGGGCACTGGCGTCCGCCGGTGCAGCTGTGGTGGTGCCGGCCCGCCGGCCTGAGCATGCCCGCAGCGTCCTTGCCGCGGCGGGGCTGGCGCCGGGAACCCGCCTCGGCGATGTCAGCGTGGCCGAACTGGACCTTGCCGATCAGGCAAGCGTGAAGGAGTTCGCCACGAATTTCCTGGCCGGCGCGGCCCCAGGCACGCCGCGCGCCCTGGACATCCTGATCAACAACGCCGCCATTATGGCAAGCCCGGAGCAGCGGGTGGGCCCGGGCTGGGAGGCGCAGTTCGCCACGAACCACCTGGGCCATTTTGCCCTCACCAACCTGCTGTGGCCGGCGCTGGCGGCAGCGGGGGAAGCCCGGGTGGTCTCGCTGTCCTCCACCGGGCACAAGCTTTCCGGGATCCGCTTTGAGGACATCAACTTCGACGCCGGCTATGACAAGTGGCAGGCGTACGGCCAGGCCAAGACGGCCAACGCGCTCTTCGCGGTCCGGCTCGACGAGCTGGGCAAGGATGCCGGGGTGCGGGCCTTTGCCGTGCACCCCGGCGGCATCATGACCGAACTCCAGCGGCACCTGCCGCGGGAGGAAATGATCGCCGCGGGCTGGATGGACGAGCACGGCACTCCCGACTCCCGGTTCAAGACCCCCGCGCAGGGTGCTGCCACGTCGGTCTGGGCCGCGACGGCGCCGGCGCTCAAGGGCATGGGCGGCGTGTACTGCGAGGATTGCGATATCGCCGAGCCCACCGTGCCGGGTTCGCCCGAAGCGAGGATCAGGGGCGTGGATGCCCATGCGGTGGACCGGGAGGCGGCTGCACGGTTGTGGGAATTGTCCGCCGAGATGACCGGGATCAACGCTTTCGCCGGGTAGGCCGGGTGGGCCCGGGGGAGCCGCGGCCAGGGCCGAAGCTGCATGTGCGCGGGAGTCAGCGGTGCGCCGCAGGCAGCTAGGCGGTTTCGCGGATGTCGCCGACGGCGGGGCTGCTGTTCACGGTGGTGTGCTCCACCGGGCACTCCGCAGCGGAACCGGCAACGCCGGAAACCGCCGCGCCGGGGGCGGGCTCCACCGTGATGCCGTACAGAGCCTCTAGGCCCGCAACATAGGCATCCTGCTGCCCGTTGGCGGCCAGCTCACGCGCCCGGACGGTGGGGACGTGGAGCAGTTGCTTCACCATGCGGCGCAGGGCAAATTCGACTTCCTCGGCGGCGGCGGTGCAGCCGTGCCGGGCCCGGACCTTTTCCATTTCCGCGTCCAGGACGTTCATCGTGTGGCGGCGCAAGGCGACAATCGCCGAGTCCACGGAGCGCGCCTCGCGCTCCTGTTCGAAGGCGCCGGCCGCGCCGGCCACAATGCTGCTGGCCTGCGCCAGCGATTCGGCTTGTTCCTGGGGCGCGGCGAGCCGGACGGATTCGAGCGTGAGGAGTTCGACGCCGTCGAGGTCGCCCACCGCCGGGTCGAAGTCGTGGGTCAGGGCGAGGTCGATCGCGATAAGCGGCTGGGGCGAGTCCGCCCGGATCCGGGCGAGGTCATCCGCTTCGACCCGGCTATCGGAGCCGCTGCAGCCGATCATGACGTCGGCGGCGGCGACGGCGCCCGGAAGGGTGACCTCATCCAGGGCGGTGCCGCCGCGGGTGGCGACGAAGCCGGGGGCGCGGCCGGAGGAGGAAAAGACGCTGACATCCGTGCAGCCGCGTTCGCGCAGCAGGGACATGGTGGCTCCGGCGTAGGCGCCGGTACCGAAGACCACCGCCTTCTTGGCGGACCAGTCCGGGCTTTCCGACAGGTCCGTGGCAAGATCCAGCGCCACCGAGACGATCGAAAGGCCCCGCGATCCGAGCGCCGTCTGGGCGCCCACGTCTTTGGCGGTCTTCGAGGCGGCCTGGAACAGGCGGACCAGGCCGGAGCTGGCGGTGCCCTCGTGCTGGGCGGTGATCAGGGCGCGGCGGACCTGGCCGGCGATTTCGCGTTCGCCGACGACGGCGGAGTCCAGGCCCGAGCTAACCGCGAAAAGATGCTGGCTGACCTCGGCGCCGGTGCGGGTGCTGAATGCGCGGGAGACGAGCTGATCGTTGAGTCCGCTGGCCCCGCTGATCTGGGTGATGAGGGCCGCCCGGGCCGCGTCGACCGCGTCGGGATGGGGGGCCTCGCCGTAAATTTCGAAGCGGTTGCAGGTGGCAAGCACAACGGCACCCGCCACGGCCGGCGATCCGGCGAGGGCGGATGTGGCAAGCCCTGAAGCGCCGGTGCTCAACTGAGCAACGGTTTCAAGGTCGATGTCGGCGTGTGTAGCCACCAATGAGAAAAGAACCACAGCACGACCATCATAGCTTTTTCGCGCCCGTGTAGAACAACTATTCCGACGTGGGGCTCCGCACCCCGGCCTGTGATTCCCGCCACGGCGCAGCCGCCGGAGCGGCCCCGGCACCGCGCGTGACAGGCTGTCGTTATCTTTTGGGCGCAAATTTGGGCACAATCGGAGTCATGACTCCAAGCGCTGCGGCACGTGCCGGCACGACAAATTTCAGTACGTCCGACCATGACGCCACCGCCGATGCGGCACCCGACTCACCCGCAAACGCCGCAGCCGGCCTCCCCGCCGGACACCCGCTGATGGACGGCCGCACCGCAGGCTCCCCGCTGATCACCGCCTACCGCGGCGGCACGCCCTCCCGGCGTCCCGTCTGGTTCATGCGGCAGGCCGGCCGCTCGCTGCCCGAATACCTCAAGATCCGCGAGGGTGTCGCGATGCTGGACTCGTGCCTGCGTCCGGAGCTGGCCTCCGAGATCACCCTCCAGCCGGTCCGGCGCCACGACGTCGACGCTGCCATTTTCTTCTCCGACATCGTCATCCCGCTGAAACTGGCCGGCGTCGGCGTGGACATCGTTCCCGGCGTGGGCCCGGTCCTGGACGTGCCGGTGCGCACGGCCGCGGATGTCGCCGCCCTGCCGCAGCTGAGCTGGGAGGCCCTGGAACCCATCCGCGAGGCCGTCCGGCTCACCGTGGCCGAACTCGGGAGCACCCCGCTGATCGGCTTCGCCGGCGCGCCCTTCACCCTTGCCGCGTACATGGTCGAAGGCAAGCCGTCGCGCGACCACCTCGGCCCGCGCACCATGATGCACGCCGACCCGGAAACCTGGACCGCCCTGGCCAACTGGGCCGCCGACGCATCCGGCATGTTCCTCCGGGCACAGCTGGAAGCCGGCGCCTCCGCCGCCCAGCTCTTCGACTCCTGGGCCGGTTCGCTGGGACTGGCCGACTACCAGCGCTTCGTTGCGCCGGCGTCGGCCCGGGCCCTGGACCATGTCCGCCACCTCGGCGCACCGCTCATCCACTTCGGCACCGGCACCTCGGAACTGCTCGTCGCCATGCGCGACGTCGGCGTCGACGTCGTGGGCGTCGACTACCGGCTGCCGCTGGACGAGGCCAACCGCCGCCTCGGCGGGACCGTTCCGCTGCAGGGCAACATCGACCCCGCGCTCCTCTCCGCACCGTGGGAGGTCCTGGAGGCGCATGTCCGCGACGTGATCGCGGCCGGCTCCGCGGCGCCGGGCCATGTCCTGAACCTGGGCCACGGCGTGCCCCCGGAGACGGATCCGGCCGTGCTGACGCGCGTCGTCGAACTCATCCACTCCATCTCCCCGGAGTAACGGGCATGGACGCAGGCGCCGCCGGAACGTCCGCGGAAGGCACCGCCGCGGCGGCTGCGTCCCTTGACGGGACCGCGGTCGTGGTCGGGGGCGGGATTTCGGGCCTGCTCGCGGCCCGGGAGCTCGCCCGGGCCGGCGTCCGCACCACCGTCCTGGAGGCCAGCGACGCCTGGGGCGGCTGCGTGGGCAGCCATGTGATTGACGGACTGACCCTGGACAGCGGGGCGGAGTCCTTCGCCACCCGCACCCCGGCGGTTGCCGATCTCGCCGCCGATCTCGGGCTTGCGGGCGAGATCGTCGCCCCCAACCCCGGCGGCGCCTGGGTCCAGCTCCCCGACGGCCCGCGGGAACTGCCCAAAACCGGGGTGCTCGGCATCCCGGCCAGCCCGTGGGACCCGGAAGTCCGCCGGTCCCTGGGCCTGCTTGGCTCCCTCCGCGCCTCCATTGACACCCTGCTGCCGGCCTCGCTGGGCACTTCCGATGCCGCCACGAGCGTGTCCGTGCTGGTCCGCCGGCGGATGGGCAGGCGCGTGCTTGACCGGCTGGTCGCACCGGTCGTCGGCGGCGTCCACTCGGCCGATCCAGCAGTACTCGACGTCGACATGGTGGCGCCGGGATTGCGGGCCGGCATCCGCCAACACGGATCACTCGCCGCAGCCGTCGCGGCCCAGCGCAGGGGAGCGGCCGCCACGGGCGCGCCGGCGAAGCCCCAGTCCCCGGGACTTCAGAAGGCCGGCTCCGCGGTGGCCGGCCTGCGCGGCGGCATGCACACCCTCGTGGACGCACTGCTGGCCGATCTGCGGCAGCGCGGCGTCATCCTCCTCGACGGGACCCCGGCCCGGTCCGTGCAGCGAACGGCCGGCGGCTGGAGGATCACCACAGACCATGCGAGGTACGACGCCGGCCTGCTGGTAGTTGCCGTCGAAGGACCGGCCGCCATCGGGCTGCTCGCGGAATCCCTGCCGGACCTTGCGCCTCTCCGCCCGGACGCCGGACCCGATGTCAGCCTGGTCACGCTCGTGGTGGACCTCGCGGCCCTCGACCGGGCGCCGCGCGGCACGGGCGTGCTCGTGGCGCCGCAAAGCCCGGGCGTGCAGGCCAAGGCGCTGACGCACGCCACCGCCAAGTGGGCCTGGCTGGCGGACCGCACCGGCCCGGGCAGGCATGTGCTCCGGCTCTCCTACGGCCGGGGCGTGGCCCCCGGCGGTCCCCGGGAGCCAGGCGGCGGCACAGCGGCCGCGGGGCAGCGCCCGGACGATGAACTCTTCCGCGCTGCGCTGGCCGATGCCTCGGCCCTGCTCGGGGTCCCGGTCACTGCCGCGAACGTGGTGGGCTGGGACGTCGTCCGCTGGGCCGGTGCGCTGCCGTTTGCGTCCCTCGGCCACAAAGAGCGCGTCGCTGCGGTCCGGAGCATCTGTGCCGCAGACGGCTCGCTCGCCCTGGTGGGCGGCTGGTTGTCCGGCAACGGACTGGCGGCGATCGTGGCCGACACCCCGCGTCAGGTTCGGGCCCTGCTGACCTGAGGGCCGGCTGACCTGAGGGCCGGGTGACCGGAGGCGGCCCCTCCGGCTGCCCCGACGCGGCCCCGCGAACGTCACAGAGCCCCCCCTCAGTCACAGCAATCACAGCGGTCCCGGATGCACCCTTGGGCCCTCCGGCCCCGGGGGTTACTGTCCAGTAGTCCGCGGTTTTTCGCCGGTTTTCCCTCCCGGCGCATCCCGGCTAGGCTCGATGACCATGGTTATTTTCAGGTCCAACGTGTCAACAACGAAGACCCGGCGCCATGGGGGACTCCGGCGCGGCGCAGCGGCAGCTTCGCTCGGGGTGGTACTGGCAGTCACCGCAGGAGTTCCTGCTTCGCACGCCGCCACGGAGGTTTCGGCAACGGCGTCCGCCCCGCTGTCGGTTCAGCGCTCACTATCCCAGGGCTCACTGACCGTCGGCCTGGACGACGTGCTCGGCAACCTGCTGGGCTCCTCGTCCACACCGAGCCCGTCGATCTCCGCCGACGTCTCCGGCTCGGGCGGGTCCGACTCAACGCCGTCGCCGTCCCCCAGCAGCAGCCCGCAACTCGCGATCCCGGAGTCCAGCAACCCCCAGCCGGGCACTCGGCAGCCCGCCGCTCCGCGCACCAGCGCTCCGCCGGCCGGCACTCCGAGCGCGAATGCCCCGCAGTCCTCCGCTCCGTCGGGCCCGGGCGCCCCGCTCACTGCCCCCGCGCCGGGAGCGCCTGCCGCAGTTACCGCCGCCGGGCCGGTGCCAGGCCCGGCGGCGGCGGCCGGCAGTGGCGCCGGCGCGGCCGGATCCGCGCCCGCCGCAGGGGGAGGCGCCGTCGGGCAGTCATCGCCCTCGCGCCCTGCCGCGGCGCACGCTGCCGTGGCGCGCCCTGCCACGGCGCAGCCTTCCAGCCCGGGCTCTGGCCCGGCCGATCCGACAACGCCGCCGGCCCAGGGCCAGGGCCACACGGGCGGCACGTCGCTGCAGGCCACCTCGGCGGTGGAACCCGCAGGACCGTCCCCGCTCATCGGCTGGGGCATTGGCCTGGTGGCGTTGTCCCTCGGCGCCGGGGTCGCCGTCGTCCGCATGCGGAGGAGCTGACGCGGCCGCCGGGTTCTCGGGGCGCTGGACGCGGGGGACCACGGCCCACGGGACTCGTGACCCGGCGACACCCAGCGACCGCCGCACGGACTCCGCAACCGCGACCGCCGGAACGTCAGCATGTGAAATAAAGCACTTCTACGCCTTGTAGAAGTGCTTTATTTCGACTTCACTGAGGAGAGGGGGCAGACTGGTAGGCATGAGCCACACTTCTGCCGAATCTGTCACTAAAACCGGTATGCCCGTCCCCGGAGAATCAGTCGCCGGGGCGACGGCGCCCGACAATT
This sequence comes from Arthrobacter oryzae, assembly GCF_003634095.1. Classification (GTDB taxonomy): domain Bacteria; phylum Actinomycetota; class Actinomycetes; order Actinomycetales; family Micrococcaceae; genus Arthrobacter; species Arthrobacter oryzae. The sequence continues at coordinate 185,981 of NZ_RBIR01000002.1, read as the reverse complement.
CACCCGAGCAGTTCTTCACCCTCTGGACCGTTTTCAAGCGGTCCGCTGACGTCCCCCGCGATGCGGACGCTGCCGGGGGCTTCGAGTCGCTGATGGCGGGCCTCGCCGACTCCGGCGTGATCCACCGCGGCAGCTACGACGTTTCCGCCATGCGCGCGGACGCAGACATCATGATCTGGCTCCACGGGCCGAAGCCCGAGGACCTGCAGCGAGCGGTCCGGGACATCCGCCGCAGCAAGCTTTTCGCGGGCACCGAGATCGCCTGGTCCGCCATGGGCGTGCACCGTGAGGCGGAATTCGCCAAGAACCACACGCCCGCGTTCTCCCGCGGCGTCGAACCGGCCGAGTGGCTCTGCGTCTACCCGTTTGTCCGCTCCTACGAGTGGTACCTCCTGCCGGACGCCGAGCGCGGCGCGATGCTCCGTGACCACGGACTCCTGGGCCGCGACTTCCCTCAGGTCATCTCCAACACCGTTTCCTCCTTCGCCCTGGGCGACTGGGAATGGATCCTTGGCCTGGAGGCGCCCGAGCTCGTGGACCTCGTTGACCTGATGCGGCACCTGCGCGCCACCGACGCGCGCCACCACGTCCGCGAGGAAATCCCCTTCTACACGGGCCGCCGCGTCAGCGCCGCCGAGATCGCCGAGGTTCTTGCATGAGCCCGCTGGACCCCCAGGAGATCGCCACGGCGGTGACCGCAGTGAACCCCGTCACCGAGGCCGGCCGGATGGCCCCCAAGGATTACGACGCCGTCCTCCTGGCCTCCTTCGGCGGGCCGGAGGGGCAGGAAGATGTCATCCCGTTCCTCCGCAATGTCACCCGGGGCCGCGGCATCCCGGACGAGCGGCTCGAAGAGGTCTCGCACCACTACCGCGCCAACGGCGGCATCAGCCCCATCAACGCCCAGAACCGCGCGCTCAAGGCCGCCATGGAGACCGAGCTCGCTGCCCGCGGCGTGAATCTGCCGGTCTTCTGGGGCAACCGCAACTGGGACCCCTACATCCCGCAAACGCTGCAGGACATGTACGACGCCGGGCACCGCAAGGTCCTTATGGTCACCACGAGCGCCTACTCCTGCTACTCCAGCTGCCGCCAGTACCGCGAGGACATTGGCATGGCCCTGACCGAAACCGGGCTGGACGGAAAACTCGAGGTGGACAAGGTGCGCCAGTACTTTGACCACCCCGGCTTTGTCGAGCCGTTCATCGAGGGCACCGCCGCCGGCCTGGCCGACGTCCGGGCCCGTCTCACCGCGGCCGGCAGCCCCGACGCCCCGGTGCACATCCTGTTCGCCACCCACTCCATCCCCACCCGTGACGCCGAGGCCGCGGGCCGTTCCGAGGGCGAGCCCCGCCACTTCGAGGAAGACTCCGCCTACGTGGCCCAGCACCTGGCCACCGGAACCGAGGTCATCCGCCGCGTCGAGGCCGAGTCCGGCCTGACCGCACCGTGGTCTCTGGTCTACCAGTCCCGCTCCGGCGCTCCGCACGTCCCGTGGCTCGAACCCGACATCAACGACGCCATCGAGGATCTCGCCGGCAAGGGCGTCAAGGGCGTCGTGATCGTGCCGCTGGGCTTCGTCAGCGACCACATGGAGGTTGTCTGGGACCTGGACACCGAGGCACTGGAGACCTGCGGCAAGCTGGGCCTGGCGGCGACCCGCGTCCCCACGCCGGGAACCCACCGCAAGTTCGTCGGCGGGATCGTGGACCTGATCTGCGAACGGACCGCGGCGAACAACATCGCGGACCGGCCGCACCTGACCGGACTCGGCCCCTGGTACGACGTCTGCCGGCCCGGCTGCTGCGCCAACTTCCGCGGCGAAAAGCCCACCATCGCGGGTGCCGACACTAGCATCGGCACGGGCCACGATCCCTACCCCGCCGCAACGCCCGCAGCCGCGGATATGGCGACCCCGGCGGCTGGTCAGGCAACGCCGTGACCGTCCGGATCGGAACCCGCGCCAGCAAACTGGCCCTCACCCAGACGCAGCAGACCGCGGACCAGCTGGCCGCCGTCGGCGGGTTCGCCGTGGAGCTTGTCCACATCCGGACCGACGGTGATGTCCTCACCGGATCGCTGTCCCAGATGGGCGGCACCGGCGTGTTTGTGGCGGCCCTGCGCGACGCCCTGCTGCAGAACGCATGCGACGTCGCCGTGCACTCGCTCAAGGACCTGCCCACCGGGCCGGCGCTTGGCCTGACGCTCGCGGCGACGCCGAAACGCGTCGACGTCCGCGATGTGCTCTGCGCCCGCGACGGGCTCAAGCTCGCGGACCTGCCCGCCGGCGCCAGCGTGGGCACCGGTTCCCCGCGACGCGCCGCCCAGCTGCGCGCCGCCCGTCCGGACCTGGACATCCGGGATATCCGCGGCAATGTCGACACCAGGCTCGGACGCGTCCCCGGGTTGCCCGGCAACTCGACCGACGCCGTCGTCGACGGCAAGTCCTGCGACCTCGACGCCGTCGTGCTCGCCGCCGCGGGCCTGCACCGGATCGGCCGGCTGGACACGGTCAGCGAATACCTCGAGACGGACATCATGCTGCCGGCCGCCGGGCAGGGATCCCTCGCGATCGAATGCCGCACGGCCGACGCGCCCCGCAAGGCCGGGTCCACCGAAGGGTCCCAGGGCGTCCTCGCCCAGGCCCTCGCAGCCCTCGACGATCACGACACCCGGCTCGCCGTCACCGCCGAGCGGGCGCTCCTGGCCCGCCTTGAGGCAGGCTGTGCCGCACCGGTGGGCGCCTACGCCTACCGGAAGGGATGCATGCTGCACCTCGAAGCCGTGGTCTGCGCCGTCGACGGCACCGCCAACGTCCGGGACCGGAAGGCAACCGACGGGCTGACCGAGGTGGGGGCGACCCTGCTGGGGATCGAACTGGCCGAGGTCCTGCTGGCCCGCGGCGCCGCCGACATCGCGGACCTGACCGCTTCCTGAACCGGGGGATCCACCGCATATGGGACGGGACAGCGCCAGCAACGAGGGCACCAGGGGACACGACGGTCAGGCGCTGGAAGGTGCCCGGATCCTGATTGCCCGCAGCCCGGACCGCGCGGGCGACCTCGTCGCGGCCCTGCGCCGCCTGGGCGCCGAGCCCGTCCTGCTGCCCCTCATCGACTTTGAGATGGCACGCGACCAGCACTCCCTGGACGTCGCCTTCGACGCCCTCGGCGCCGGAGCCTACAACTGGCTCGTGATCAGCAGCGTGACCACCGTCCAGGTTCTCGAGGCCAAGGCCGTGGAGCGGGGCTCCACCCTCGCCGCGTGGCTGCCGGGCCACGTCCAAGTTGCCACGATCGGCCCCGCCACCCGGCAGATCCTCGAGTCCCGGGGAATCAGCGTGGACCTCGCGCCGACGGCACTGCAATCCGGCACCGGATTGCTTGGCGTCTGGCCCGAGGGGCGCAGCAGCGTGCTCCTGCCCCAGGCGGACATCGCCGATCCGCGGCTTCGCCGAGGACTGGAACGCCGCGGGGCCTCGGTTCAGGCCGTCACCGCCTACCGTACCGTCGAGTACCCGGCTGATCCCCGCCTGAGCCTTCCGGCCAGCCGCCCGGTGGAAACCGGCGCCGCCGTGAACGGTCCCCCGGCCGACGTCCTGACAGCCGCCGAAGCCAGACGCGAGATCCTCGCCGGCCGGCTCGACGCCGTCGTTGCCGCGTCCCCGAGTGCGGCGCGCCGCATTCACGCGGACCTCGCCCCCCTCGGCGCGTGCCGGTTCGTCGCGATCGGGCGCTCTACAGCGGGGGAGGCGGCAGATCTTGGACTCAGCGTTGCCGCCGTCGCCGAGGCACCGACCGCGTCCGGCCTCGTCGCCGCCGTCGTCCGCGCCCAACAATCCCGGCAGCCGCAGCAGCCATCCGCCTGGCCCGCACCGGCAGGGCAGCCGCCGGCACATCAATCTCCGGCAGTTCGTTTTCCAGCAGAGCATCCAGCGAAGGACAACACATGAGCTTTCCCAGCCACCGGCCCCGCCGGCTCCGCACCACGCCCGCCATGCGGCGGCTGACGGCGGAGCACCGCCTCTCCGCCGCCGAACTGATCCTTCCCGCCTTCATCCGTGAGGGCCTCAACGAGCCCAACCCGATTGCCTCGATGCCCGGCGTGCAGCAGCACAGCACCGAGTCGCTCAGGCGCGCCGCGGCCGAGGCCGTGGAGCTGGGCGTCGGCGGCATCATGCTGTTTGGTGTCCCCGCCGTCCGGGACGCACGCGGCACCGCCTCCCTGGACCCCGACGGCGTGCTGAACAAGGCCATCAGGGACGTCCGCGCCGAGGTCGGCGACGAGCTCGTGGTCATGAGCGATGTGTGCCTCGACGAGTTCACCGATCACGGCCACTGCGGCGTCCTGGACGCCAACGGCTACGTGGACAACGACGCGACCCTGGAGATCTACGGCCAGATGGCCGTCGCGCAGGCCGACGCCGGTGCGCACGTCCTGGGCCCGTCCGGCATGATGGACGGCCAGGTCGCCGTGATCAGGCAGGCCCTCGAGGACGCCGGGCACGCCAACACGGCCATCGTGGCCTACGCCGCAAAGTACGCCTCCGCCTTTTACGGGCCCTTCCGCGAGGCCGTCGACTCGCAGCTGACCGGAGACCGCCGCACGTACCAGATGGACGCCGCCAACCGCCGGGAGGCCATCCTCGAGGTGGACCTGGACCTGGCCGAGGGCGCCGACATGGTCATGGTGAAGCCGGCCATGAGTTACCTGGACATCCTCGCCGACGTCGCGGCCATGAGCCCGGTGCCGGTGGCCGCGTACCAGATTTCGGGCGAATACTCGATGATCGAGGCCGCCGCGGCGAACGGCTGGATCGACCGCCGCGCAGCCATCACCGAATCGGTCCTGGGCATCAAGCGCGCCGGCGCCAACATGGTGCTGACCTACTGGGCGAGCGAGCTCGCCGGCTGGCTCAAGGAGTCCCGGTGAACCCGGCCCCCGAGGACCGGACCGCTTCCCCCACGGCTTCTCCCACGGCTCCGGTAGGGCCCGGGCGGATCCTCCTGGGACTGAACACGTTCGGTGACGTCGGCGTCTTCCCCGACGGCCACCCCGTCCCGCACGCCCAGGTCCTCCGGCAGCTCCTGGAGCAGGCTGAGCTGGCCGATGAGGTCGGCCTGCACGCCTTCGCGGTAGGGGAGCACCACCGCCGCGACTTCGCGGTGTCCGCCCCCGAGGTGTTTCTGGCCGCAGCGGCCGCCCGCACCAAGCACATCCGGCTCGGCTCGGCCGTCACGGTGCTCAGCTCCGATGATCCGATCCGGGTCTTCCAGCGCTTCGCCACCGTGGACGCCATCTCCAGCGGCCGCGCCGAAGTCATGCTGGGCCGCGGCTCCTTCATCGAATCCTTCCCGCTGTTCGGCCTCGACCTGGCCGATTACGAGGTCCTTTTCGAGGAAAAGCTTGAGCTCTTCGACAAGGTCCGGGCGCAGGAACCGGTCCACTGGGAGGGACGCACCCGGCCCGCCATCAGCGGCCTCAGCGTCTATCCGCCGCTGGAGCACCACCTGCTGCCCACCTGGATCGGCGTCGGCGGAACTCCCGAATCGGTGCTTCGCTGCGCCGAGTACGGCTACCCGATCATCTTCGCGATCATCGGCGGCCAGCCGCGGTCCTTCGCCCCGCTGGCCGGTCTCTATCGTGAGGCCATGGCCAAGTACGGGCAGCCGATGCAACAAATGGCCACGCACTCACCCGGCCACGTTGCTGCCACCGATGAGGAAGCCCGCGAGGAGTTCTTCCCGCACTGGATCGCGATGCGCAACCGGCTGGGCGCGGAGCGGGGCTGGGGCCCCGGGAGCAGGGCCGAGTTCGACGCCATGTGCACCCCCGAGGGAGCGCTCTATGTGGGCTCCCCGGAAACCGTGGCCGCGAAGATCGCCCTGTTGAAGAAGAACCTGGGCGTGGACCGCTTTGATCTCAAGTACAGCAACGGCACCCTGCCGCACGCGGCCATGATGCGCTCCATCGAACTGTTCGGCACCGAAGTGGCACCCCGCGTGGCCGCGCTGCTGGCCAAGGCTGCAGGAAACTGAACCGGCCGCAAAACTGAAAGAATAGGAACCATGACTTCCAGCATGCCTCGCAACGAGGAACTCTTTGACCGCGCCCGCCAGCTGATGCCCGGCGGCGTGAACTCACCCGTGCGTGCCTTCGGCTCCGTGGGCGGAACGCCGCGGTTCATGGTCTCCGCCAAGGGCGCCTACCTCACCGACGCGGACGGCGCCGACTACGTCGACCTCGTCTGCTCCTGGGGCCCGGCGCTGCTTGGACACGCCCACCCGGAGGTCATCGCAGCGGTGCATGCCGCCGTCGACCGCGGCCTGTCCTTTGGCGCATCGACGCCGGACGAGGCCAACCTCGCCGCGATCGTCAAGGAGCGCGTGCCGGCCGCCGAACGCGTCCGGATGGTCTCGACCGGCACCGAGGCCACCATGACCGCCATCCGGCTGGCCCGCGGCTTCACCGGCCGGAATCTCGTCATCAAATTCGCCGGCTGCTACCACGGCCACCTCGACGGACTCCTCGCCGCCGCGGGCTCGGGTCTGGCGACCCTCGCATTGCCCGGCTCGGCCGGCGTCACTGCCGCCACCGCCGCCGAAACCCTTGTGCTGCCTTACAACGACCTCGACGCCGTCGAGGCCGCCTTCGCCAAGCACGGTGAGAACATCGCCGCCGTGATCACCGAGGCCGCGCCCGCCAACATGGGCGTCGTTACCCCCGGCGAGGGCTTCAACGCCGGCCTGTCCCGGATCACCCGCGAGCACGGCGCCCTGCTGATCCTCGATGAGGTCCTCACCGGTTTCCGCACCGGCTACTCCGGCTACTGGGGACTCACCGGCGGGGCCGCCGACGCCGCCGAGCCGTGGGCCCCGGACCTGCTGACGTTCGGAAAGGTGATCGGCGGCGGCATGCCGACGGCGGCCCTCGGCGGCCGCGCCGATGTCATGGACTACCTGGCCCCGGTGGGACCCGTCTACCAGGCCGGCACCCTCTCCGGTAACCCGGTGGCCATGGCAGCCGGAGTCGCGACCCTCACCCACGCCACCGCCGAGGTCTATTCCTTCGTGGACGCCCGGTCCCTGGAGCTCTCCGCGGCCCTCTCTTCGGCCCTCGACACGGCCGGCGTGGACCATTCCATCCAGCGCGCCGGCAACCTGTTCTCCGTGGCGTTCGGCACGTCCGCCCGCGGCGTCCACAACTACGACGACGCCCAGGGCCAGGAAGTCTTCCGCTACGCCCCGTTCTTCCACTCCATGCTCGACTCGGGTGTCTACCTGCCGCCGTCGGTCTTCGAGGCCTGGTTCCTCTCCGCCGCGCACGACGACGCCGCGATGAACCGGATTTTCGACGCCCTGCCGGCCGCGGCCAAGGCAGCCGCCGGCGCGAAACGGTAACAACCGGGCCGAGCGCCGCATCAAACCCGCTGGCGTTCGTCGGCGGCCACGGTCCTTAATCGACTGATGGCACCCGCAGCGGCGGGTGCCATCAGTCGTTTAACGCCGCCGCAGCGGCCGCGTTACCTAGAGGACGTCGGAGAGGAACCCCTGAAGGCGTTCGGTGCGCGGGTTCGTGAAGATCTGTTCCGGCGGTCCGGACTCCACGACGACGCCGCCGTCCATGAACGTGACCGTGTCCGAGACGTTGCGGGAAAAGCCCATCTCATGGGTCACCACCACCATCGTCATGCCGCCCTTGGCGAGGTCGGCCATCAGCGCCAGCACGCCCTTGACGAGCTCCGGGTCGAGGGCCGAGGTGGCCTCATCGAAGAACATCACCTCAGGCTTCATGGCCAGGGCACGCGCAATGGCGACACGCTGCTGCTGGCCGCCGGAGAGGTTGGCAGGACGGGCGTCGGCCTTGTGCTTGAGGCCGACCAGATCGAGCTGCTCGAGCGCCTCGGCCCGGGCCTGCTCGGCCGGCAGCTTGCGCAGCTTCCGCAGGGCGAGCGAGACGTTGTCCACCACGGTCTTGTGCGGGAACAGGTTGAACTGCTGGAACACCATGCCGATCCGCTGGCGCAGCTCATCCGGGTTGTCCTTCAGGACCGACCGGCCGTCCAGCAGGATGTCGCCCTGATCCGGTTCGATCAGGCGGTTCATGACCCGCAACAACGTGGACTTCCCCGACCCGGAGGGGCCGATCACCGACGCGGTGGTGCCCTTCTCGACGTGCAGGTCGATCCCGCGGAGGACGTGGTTCGAGCCGAAAGACAGGTGCAGGTTCTTGCCGGTCAGCGAGCCGGAGGCGAATTCGCTCATGGCTGTGCTCCCTTCCCGATCAGGGCCGCGGCGTCGTCCGGCTGCTGTTTCTCCGGACGGCCCGTGCGCAGGCGCTTGTCGATGTAGTTGACCAGGTGCGTGAGCGGAACGGTCAGGATGAGGTACATGAACGCCGCGGCAACCAGCGGCGACAGGTTCCCCGTGAGGGCAGCGGCGTCGTTACCGATCCGGAAGATCTCACGCTGGCTGGTGATCAGGCCCAGCAGGTAGATCAGGGACGAGTCCTTGATCAGCGTGATGAACTGGTTGACCAGGGCCGGGAGCACCCGACGGATGCCCTGCGGAATCACCACGAGCCGCATGGAGGAGCCGTAGCTGAAGCCCAGGGCCCGGGACGCCTCCAGCTGGCCCTTTTCCACGCTCTGGATGCCCGAGCGGAAGATCTCGCCGATATAGGCCGCCGCCATGAGGGTCAGGGCGAAGATGGCGAGCGGGAACGGATTCGTGGATCCGGTCGTCACCCGGACCACGGGCCCGAGCCCGAGGCCGATCAGGAGGATGACCACAATCGCCGGGACGCCGCGGAACACGTCCGTATAGATCCGGGAGAGCCAACGCAGCGCAGTGATCCGGGACGTGCCCATGACGGCCAGGACCATGCCCAGGATGCACCCGAGCACGCCCGAGGAAACCGCCAGGATCAGGGTGTTGGGCAGGCCGAACCGAATCATGTTCGGTAGGACGGCTGCCATCGCCTCCCAGTCAAAGAAGGTCTTGACGAGTTGATCGAGTGCATCCATGGACTAGGACTTCGGAACGGTGACGGCCTTGGAGCCCGGGGACCACGTGGCCGGGGTCTTGCGGTCCGGGTACCATTCCTTGGTCAGCTTGGACCAGGTGCCGTCGGCAATGACGGCGTCGAGGCCGGAGTTCAGCGCATCGATGAGTGGCTGGTTTTCCTTATTCACGGCGTAGGCGGTGAAGTTCTGGGTGTTCACCACCGACTCGGCGATGACCGTGCCGTCGCCTTCCTTGACCTGGCCGGTGGCCTGCTGGGACGGGGCCACCCAGGCGTCAACCTGTCCGCTCTTCAAGTTGGCGTAGGCGGTGTTGTAGTCCTCGAAGCGGACCGGCTCGATCTGGAGCGTGTTCGTGACGTAGTCATCCTGCACGGTGCCCTGGACCACGGCGATGCGGGTGTCCTTGGTCAGGTCCTTGAACCCCTTGATGTTGGAGTCCTTCTTGGCCACCACTGCCATGTAGCCGAAGTCGTAACCGTTGGTGAAGCCCACGGTCTTGCGTCGGGCGTCGGTGGTGGAAATCGAGGAGGACCCGAGGTCGAACTGCTTGTTCTGGACCTGGGCGAGCAGGGACGCGAAGCCGGTGGACTTGAACTCCACCTTGAGGCCCAGCTTGTCCGCGATGGCCCGCAGGAGCTCGTTGTCGTAGCCGGTGAACTTGCCGTTCTTGTCGATGTAGATGTTCGGCGGGGCGTCCGAAAGGGTGCCGACGGTGAGCGTTCCATCGCTGATGAGGCCGAGCTTGGACTTGTCGATCTTGTCCAGGGGAGTGACGTCCTTGGTCGTGTATTTGTCCAGGGATTTCTGGTCGCTACCCTGCAGGGCATCGGTCGATGACGCCGTTGACTGCGCCGACCCGCCGCCGCACGCTGCAAGGGAGACCGCCACGGCTACGGCCACGGGAACGGTGGTCAGCCACTTCAAGGCTTTGCTTTTCATCACGCAATCACTTTCGTCTGAAATTCGGTGGTTCGCGGGGAGGTCCGTCGGGCTCCAGACATCTGGCTTGGGTGCCGGGCGGAGCAGGCACGCCGCGAAAGATAATTGTGTCACCCGCCGTTGATGCCAAATGAATCCGAATTAATCAGAGGCAATCTGGAATGCAGGTGAACTATCTTCATGCCCTGGGATGAATGACAGCGCTTCGGGTAGTGCCCGGAAGCTGTGACGGAATCATCGGCGGGGAGGGGCGCGGCGGACGGATGCCCCGGACGGTGTGAGTTGCGTCGCAATCGCTGGAATTCCGCGCCACCGGGGACTAGCCGGATCTGTTCGGCGGCCATTCGCCGCCGAACGTTTCGTTTTAAGAAGTGCCGGGCCGCATTCAGGCAGCCACGGTTAAGACTGCAGCAACGGTTAAGCGTCAGGCCAAGCGGGTCGCGGACCGGAGCCCGGACTTCACCCCTGCAGCGGCCAATGAAAGGCCGGCTGGTCCGGGACGATCAGAAGTCGCCGCGGCTGGCGTCTTCCGGGGGAAGCACCGGCCAGTCGCCTTCGATCACGGCTGCCGGCTTGGTCTTGCGCAGGTAGCTCTGGAAGTCCGCGGCCTGGGCGGAGGCCCATTCGACCTGGAGCTGGTGCAGGTTGCCCGCCGGCATCCTGAGCTTGGGGAACTTTCCGGCCATGGCATCGAGCATGCGCAGGGTTGCCAGGGCGTCGGCGGCCGAGGTGTGGGCGTTGTCGAGGCCGACGCCGTATTCCTCGCATAGGGCCGTGAGCGTGCGTTTGCCCTTGCGGTACCGGTCCACCTGCTTGTTCATGATGTACGGGTCCAGGACTGGAAAACGGCTCAGCTGGGGGACCCCGTAGCGGGCCGATTCGGCCGCGAGCACGGTGAAGTCGTAGCTGGCGTTGAAGGCGATGACGGGCACGCCGGCGTCGAACAGCTCCTGCAGCACAGCGGCGAGTTCGCGTGTCACTTCGGCGGCGGGCCGGCCCTCGCGGCGGGCCTGCTCGGTGGTGACGCCGTGGATGTCGCTGGCCTCGGTGGGAATCTCCACGCCCGGGTCGGCGAGCCACTCGTGCTCGTGGATCACGCCGCCGTCGGCATCCACCACGGTGACCGACGCCGTGACGATCCGCGCAGACCGGGAGTTGCGGCCCGTCGTTTCGAGGTCGAAGGCTGCGCGGGGAAGGCTGTTCCAAGTGCTCATGCGTCAACGCTACCTGCTGCCTGCGACAGTTCCTGACCGGAGTCCGCGCGTGCCGTCAAGGCATCTTCCCCGCACCGTGCCGGAGCCCGGAACGGCTAGGCTGGATCGATGCGGACGGAGTATGTGGAGGCGGTGCTGGAACTCGTGGCGTTAATCCCGGCCGGCACCGCGGTGGCTTACGGCGACGTCGCGGAGCTCCTGGGCTCCGGCGGCCCCCGCCAGGTCGGTTCGGTCATGAGCCACAACGGCAGCAGCGTGCCGTGGTGGCGGGTCCTGAAATCCAGCGGAGACGCGCCCCCCGGCCTTGAGTACGAGGCGCTGGCCCTCTATCTGCGGGAGGGGACCCCGCTGCTGGGCAGCTACAACGACTTCCTGCGGACCGGCGAGGGACGCTGGCGCGTTGACCTGGCCACCGGCCGGTGGGCGCCCACCGACGCCGATTTCGACCGGATCGACGCCATCGCCGAGCGCCTCGAGCGGCAGTTGCATAAGTTGTCGGTGCCGGATGATGAAATGACCGTGTGAGTATCCCCAGCCGCGGCCACCAGTTAGAGCAGCCGGAATCCGAGCAGCGCGAAATCCACGATCCTGGCCAGCGCCGGCCGGCTTCCAGACCGACGTCGAACCCCTCTACCGGGGCGCGATCGGCAGCGGGCGCGGGGTTGCGCCTGCTGCCGCCCCGGACCCACCACAGCGCGGTCCCGGTGCTGTCGCCGGACCAGCAAGCCGCGGTGGACGTTCCGCCCGGTTCCGGCCCGGTACTCGTGGCCGGTGCACCCGGCACCGGCAAGTCGACGGTCCTCGTCGAGGCCGCCGTCCGCCGCACCCTCCGGGACGGCCTTGACCCGGAGCGGATGCTCATCCTGGCTCCCGGAAGGCTCGCCGCGGATACGCTCCGTGACCGCTTCACCGCCCGTCTGGACCGGAGCCTGAGCACGACGCCGGCCCGCACCTGGGCGTCCTATGCGTTCGATCTGATCCGGCGCGCCAAGGCCGAGGGCATCCTGCCGCTGCCGCGCCAGCCGAAGCTGCTTTCCGGGCCGGAACAGGACCTGATCATCAAGGAACTGCTCGAAGGGCACGGGCTGCCCGGCCTCGAACTGCCGTGGCCCGAGGACCTGGGCGCCGCCCTGCAGACCCGCGGGTTCCGGCAGGAAGTGCGCCAGCTCTTTGACCGCATCATCGAATCCGGTCGGACGGCCGAGGACCTCGTAGCCCTGGCCCGGCAGTGCAACCGACCGGACTGGATTCCGGCGGCCGCGCTGTACTCCGAATACCGCGACGTCCTGGACCTGCGCATGCCCGAGGCCTTCGACCCCGCCGGCATCATCACCGCAGCACGCCAGATCTTCCAGGACGCCCCGGACTTCCTCGCAGCCGAGCGTGACCGCCTGCAGCTGATTCTCGTGGATGACATCCAGGAGGCGAACCCCGCGGTCTTTGAACTGCTTGCAGACATTGCGGCCGGCAAGGACGCCATCATCACCGCGTCGCCGGACACGGTGGTTCAGGGCTTCCGCGGGGCACGACCCGATCTCGTCGCCGAGCTTCCCCGCCTTCTGGCCACCGACGCCGCAATCCTGGAACGTCCGCTGTGGATCGCCCATCGGCACGCCCCGGCCGTGGCGGAATCGTGGCTGTCGGTCGCAGGGCGCATCTCCCGCCGCTCCGGCGGGCAGTCCGCGCGCCGGCTCGAGCCCGAACCGGACACGACGCCGCCCGCGCCCGGCACCGCCGCGCCCGGCCCCGCCGGGACCGTCGAGGCGCACCTCCTGCCGTCCCCGGTCCACGAACTGCGGTACGTGGCGCAACGGATACTCGAAGCCCAATTGAACGACTCCCGGGATCTCGGGGACATTGCCGTCATCGTCCGCAACGGCGGCCAGCTCGGCCAGCTGCAGCGGTACCTGGCCGGCCAGGGGATTCCGGTGCGGATCCCCGTCGCCGAATCCGCGGTCCGGGACGAGGTAGCAGTGCGTCCGCTGCTGGACGCCTATGCGGTGGCGCTGGACCCTGAGGTGCTGACGCCGGAGTCCGCCGTGTCCTTGCTGACGTCCCGGATCGGCGGCGCCACGGCCATTGAATTGCGCAGGCTTCGGCAGTCCCTCCGCCGCGAGGAACTCTTGGGCGGCGGCGGACGCACCAGTGATGCCCTCCTGGTCGAGGCCCTGCTGGAACCCGGAGCACTGGCGAGCCTGGGCATCGAGGGGCACTCCGCCCGGCGGATTGCCCGGATGATCCGGGCCGGACGGGACGCCGCCGAGGCCCCCGGCGGCAACGCCGAGACGGTGCTCTGGGCGCTCTGGCACTCCACCGGCCTGGCCGCCCGCTGGACCGAGGCCGCACTGGCCGGAGGATCCGCCGGGGCCCGGGCCGACCGCGACCTCGACGCCATGATGGCGCTGTTCCATACCGCCGAACGGTTCGTAGACCAGCTGCCAGGCTCCGGGCCGGAGCAGTTCCTGGAATACCTGCTCAGCCAGGAGCTCCCGATGGACACCCTGGCCGCCAGGGCGCAGCTCGAAGACGCCGTGGAACTCATGACGCCGGCCAGTGCCGCGGGCCGGGAGTGGCCGGTGGTTATCGTTCCGGGACTTCAGGAAGGCGTGTGGCCCAACACCCGGCTGCGCGGCGAGCTGCTTGGCAGCACCCTGTTCGCCGACGCCGTCGAACACGGCGTGGAATATGCGCTGCAACTGGATCCGCTCAGCCGGCTGCGCGAGATCCGCTATGACGAACTCCGGAGCTTTTCCACTGCGGTGTCCCGCGCCCGCGAGGCGCTGATCTGCACTGCGGTGTCCTCGGAGGACGAGCAGCCGTCCTCGTTCTTGGATTACGTGGCACCGCTCCGCCCGGGGCAGGACCGGCGCGGCTTCACCCCGGTGGAGCGTCCACTGACCCTCCGGGCCCTCGTGGCGGAACTGCGCCAGTACGCCCAACTCGACCCGCGGACCGCCGAGTCGGCCGAAGCCGCGGCCGTGCTGGGGGTTCTGGCCTCGGCGCAGCCGCCGGTTCCGGGCGCGCACCCGGCCAGCTGGTGGGGACTGGCCGAATTATCCTCTGACGAGCCGGTTGTTCCCCCTGGCGGCACCGTCTTCGTGTCGCCCTCGAAGGTCGAAACCGTGCAGAAATCACCGCTGGACTGGTTCGTCCAGGCTGCCGGCGGAGAAGCTGCGACGGATTTTGCCCGCAGCCTGGGCACCCTGGTCCACGCCATCGCGCAGGACCTCCCCGACGCCTCGGGAGGCGAATACGTCGCGGAACTCGTCCGGCGCTGGCCCACCCTGGGGATGAAGGACAACTGGGAAGGCAAACTCGATTTCCAGCGTGCCGAGTCCATGGTCCGCAAGCTCGCCCAGTATGTCCTCCTCATGCGCAGCGAGGGACGGAGCCTGGTCGGCGTCGAGCAGGACTTCGAGGTGAAACTGCCTGACGTCCCTGCGGAAGACGTTGCCGGACCCGCCGGGCCCGGCGGTTCCGGGCCAGGTGATGGCGGAAGCATCGGTCCGGCGCGGGCCGCCGTGCTCCGCGGCCAGGTGGACAGGCTGGAAATCGACGCCGCGGGCCGCCTGGTCATCGTGGACCTCAAGACCGGCAAACGCCAGCCCGGGAAAGCGGATCTGGAACGCCATCCGCAGCTCGGCGCCTACCAGGCCGCCGTGCTGGCCGGCGGCTTCGCCGGTCCCGACGACGGTCCGCCGCCGCTGCCGGGGGGTGCGGTCCTCGCCCAGCTCGGCACCACCACCAAGAGCCCCGGAGTCCAAACCCAGGCCCCGCTGGACCCGCAGGAGAACTGGGCGCTGGAGATGGTCGGTGATGCCGCGCGGGTGATGTCCGGCAGTACCTTCGAGGCCCGCCATGATCCGTCCAAGGGAGGCCACGGCGGCCACGGCTGCCGGCTGCCCGAAGTGTGCCCGCTGTGCGTGCGGGGAAAGCAGGTTACTGAATGACCCCCGAGGCGCCGGAGACCGGCCACACCGACCCGGATCCGGCACCGGCCGCCGGGGCTCTGCCCGAGCCGCGGTTCGGCCCCGGGGAGCTGTCCGCGATGCTGGGGGAGGCAAACCGGCCCACACCCGAGCAATCGCTGATCATTTCCTCGCCGCTCACGCCCCGGCTGGTCATCGCAGGAGCAGGCTCGGGGAAGACCGCCACCATGGCGGACCGGGTGGTGTGGCTGGTGGCCAACGGCTGGGTCCGGCCGGAGGAAGTGCTCGGCGTCACGTTCACCCGCAAGGCCGCCGGAGAACTCGCCTCCCGGATCAGGGCCAAGCTGGCGGCCCTGGCGCGCATCGCGGCGGCCGACACCGGGAACGCGGTCTTCCCTGCCGGGCTGCTGAGCACGGACGCGCTCGAACCAAAGGTCTCCACATACCATTCGTACGCCAGTGGCATTGTGTCCGACTATGGCCTCCGCCTCGGCGTCGAACGCGACGTCGTGCTGCTCGGCGGCGCCCAGTCGTTTCAGCTCGCCAGCGAGGTGGTGGAGGCCTTTGACGGCGACTACGAACACTTCCGGTCCGCCAAATCGACACTCGTCAAGGCGGTGATCCAGTTGGCAGGGGAGTGCGCCGAGCACCTCCAGGACCCCGCCGAGGTTCGCGGCTGGCTGCTGGAACGAATCAGTGCATTCGAATCGCTGCCCTACGTCGCCGAGGCCAAGAAGAACCCCACCCAGGCCGCGGCCGAGCTCAGCGCGATGCTGCGCACCCGGGCCAGCGTCGCGGACATGGTGGGCCGCTATTCTGCGGCGAAGCGCGCCCGCGGCGCCTTGGACTTCGGCGACCTCGTCGCCCTGGCGGCTCGGGTGGCCAGCGAGATTCCGGTCGCTGCCGAAACGGAACGCCAGCGCTACAAAGTGGTGCTGCTCGATGAATTCCAGGACACCTCGCACGCCCAGCTGGTGCTGTTCTCCCGGCTCTTCGGCGACGGCCATGCCGTCACCGCCGTGGGGGACCCGAACCAGTCCATCTACGGCTTCCGGGGAGCCTCCGCCGGCCAGCTGTTCCACTTCGTGCGCGAATTCCCGGTCCGGGTCAGCGCAGAAGCTGCCGGCCGGGCAGATGACACCACCCGCGACGCCGTCAGCGCGGCCCCAGGCGGCGGCCAGGCCGGAGCGGCCCGCTTTGCCGTGGCGCCGACGTCGTATCTGACCACAGCGTGGCGCAACGGACGCAACATCCTCGCCACGGCCAACCTCATCTCGGCGCCGCTGAGCAAGGCGGCGGCGGGCCTAGGAGCCGCCGGGGCCCGGGGAACCGCCGATGCCGTAGAGGTCCCGCCCCTGCAGCCCAGTCCGGCCGCGGTCCAGGGCCGGGTGGTCATGGGACGGTTCGCTACGGATGAAGCCGAGGCCGCGGCGATCGCCGGGGACGTCCTGAAGTTCCGGGTCACGGACTTCGATGCGGCCCGGGCAGAGCCGGTGCCTCCGGCCATGGCCGTCCTCTGCCGCCGGCGGGCGCAGATGGAATGCATTCGCCGCGAGTTCGAGCTCCGGGGCATTCCGTATGAAATCGTCGGGCTCGGCGGCCTGCTGGACACCCCGGAAATCATTGATCTTGTCGCCACGCTCCGGGTCCTGGCCGATCCCGGCCGCTCGGACTCCCTCATGCGCCTGCTGGCCGGCGCGCGGTGGCGCATTGGCCCCGCCGACCTCATGGCACTGCGGGACTGGTCCAGTTTCCTCGCCCGACGCCGGGGCCGTCCCGGCAGTCCGGACGCCGCCGACGACGGGCTGGAGACCGGCGATGACGCCGTGATTGAAGGCGACATCACGGACTCCGCCAGCCTGGTTGAGGCTTTGGACTGGCTGCCGCGCGACGACTGGACCTCGGCGCACGGCCGCCGGCTGAGTCCGGAGGGACGCGGCCGCCTGCAACGGCTCTCCGAGGAACTCCGGCAGTTGCGCAGCTACATGGGGGATGACCTCACCACCTTGCTGGGCGAGGTCGAACGGGCAATGCTCCTGGATATCGAAGTCGCCGCCCGGCCCGGGATCAGCATCCATCAGGCGCGCCGCAACCTCGACGCCTTCCAGGACGCCGCGGCCGGATTCCTGCACACCGCGCAAAGGGTCGACGTTCTGGCGTTCCTTGCGTGGCTGGAAGCCGCGGCTGCCGAGGAAAACGGTCTCGATGCCGCGGCGCCGGAAGTGAACCACGAGGCCGTCCAGCTCCTGACCGTTCACGCTTCCAAGGGGCTGGAGTGGGATGTCGTGTTCGTTCCAGGACTCAACTCCGGAGCCTTCCCCAGCAGCAGGGACTCGCGGTGGAGCAGCGGAAGTGCGGCCCTGCCGTGGCCGCTGCGCGGAGATCGCGCCGACCTGCCCCAATGGGATCTGGACCAGCCGGACCAGAAGGGCTGGCTCGATGCCGAGAAGGAGTTCAAGTCCGCCGTCCAGACGCACGGGGAAGCCGAGGAACGGCGCCTGGCCTATGTGGCCTACACGCGGGCCAAACACGTGCTCTGGATTTCAAGCGCCGCATGGGTGGGTTCCCGTGCCGGAATGGCTGAAATGTCGCCGTTTCTTGCCGAACTCGAGGGCCTCACAGCCGACGGCGCCGCTGAAATCCACCCTCTGTCCGTCACCGAGGACGCGCTGCCGGCGGAAAGCCCCCTGACCTCCGAACTCGAAGTCGCCGCGTGGCCCTACGATCCCCTCGAAGGGCCCTATGACCCCCGGACGGGGAAACGGCTGAGGCTTGTCCCGGGCCGCCGCGCGGCCATGGAGTCAGCTGCGGCCCGCGTCCTTCAGGCCCTGGATGCCGGCCGTGAGGGAAGCCCTGCCCTCACGCCTGCGCTCACCCCGGCCGGCGGCCCGGACGCTGTTCCGGCCACCGTACGGGCGCATTCCAGCGGGAATGACCTGCAACGGCCCCTCCTGCGCGGTCCGGCGGCCGGGTGGGCCCAGGAGGCCGCCACCTTGCTGGAACGCCGGTCCAGGCGATCGGTGGTCCAGGACGTGCACCTGCCCGGCCACATCTCTGCCTCCACCCTTGTGGACCTCGACGACGACGCAGGTTCCGTCGTGGCCCGCCTGCGGAGGCCGGTCCCGCGCGAGCCCGGGATGTCGGCCCGCAAGGGGACGGCCTTCCACGCATGGGTTGAGGAATACTTCGGCGCTGCCGGCATGCTGGATCTGGGCGAGGCTGCCGGAGCGGATGACCACATCGACGAGGCCTACGGCCTGGACTCGATGGTGGAAACGTTCCGCCAGTCCGAGTGGGCACACCGCGCCCCGGCCCACGTCGAGGTCCCGGTGGAGACGAGAATCGGCGACGTCGTGGTCCGGGGGCGGATCGACGCCGTGTTCCGGGACGCCGACGGCGGCTGGGACCTCGTGGACTGGAAGACCGGGCGCCGCCCCTCGGCCGCCCAGCTGAAGGTGAAGGCGGTCCAGCTCGCCGTCTACCGCCTGGCGTGGGCCCGGCTCAAAAGCGTGCCGCTGGAGGACGTCCGGGCAGCCTTCTACTACGTGGCTGACAGCCAGGTGGTCCGTCCGCATGATCTGGGCACGGCGGAGAAACTCGAAGAGATCGTGGCCGCGGCGCTGGGAAGGTAAATCGGACGCGAGGGGCGCGAACGGATTCCCGCCGACGGCCGCCGGGCCGAATCCATCGGCCCGGCCCGCCTAGCGGGACGTGGTGTCGACCACCGGGATAGCGGTGGTGGACGTGTTGTCGCCTGGTCCGGGTCGGCTGGCAGAATCCTGCTGCACGACGCCAATTGACTGCGTCGAGGTGTCCTCGGCAGCCGAAACCCCGGCCCCGGAATCGCTTTGATCTGCGTCCCCGGTTTCACCTGTGTCACCGGCTTCACCTGCGTTACCGGTGTCACCGGCGTTGGAGTCGGCGTCGGAGTCCGGGTCTGTGTCCGCGTTTGTGTCACTGGCCGTGACGGGCTGCGCGGAGGCATTTGGGGCGGTGTCCTCCGTTGCGCGGGGGATGGGTGTGACGTGCACTGCGGGCACGGCACCGGTTCCGGCATCGGGTTCCGGCTCCAGGGGCAGCAGGGTGACCTTGCTGATACGCGGAGCCGTTCCACCGGCTGGGACGCCCGGAGCGGTTGAGGCCGCCGACGGCGCGTCGGAACCGGCATTGACCGGTTCCGCGCCGGGCTCAGGTGCCGGGACCGGCCTCGGCAGCGGTTCGACACTGATGGGCTGGCCGCCGTGTTCAGCGACGTCGTCGGCCAAGGTGGCGAGCATGGATTCTGCCTCGTCGACCATGTCCTGGTTGCCGGCCGCCATGCCCTTGACCAAGTACTGGGCCAGGGCGAATTCGGCGGACAGGGCGGCGCGCCGCAGCAGGTGCACGTCGGGAACGTCGCGCCGGCTGGAGGTGTAGTGATCCAGGACGGCGTTCACAAAGTCTTGCTCGTTGGAGGCGACCAGCCACGCCATGTCATCCGCCGGGTCGCCGATCCGCAGGTCGGTCCAGCCCGTCACGGCGGTCACGCGGTCGCCGTCCACCAGCAGGTTGTCCTCGTGGAGGTCGCCGTGAACCACGCAGGGATTGAAGCGCCATAGTGAGACGTCTTCCATGGCGTGTTCCCAGCGGAGCAGCAGCAGCGGCGGAATTTTTCCGGTGGTGGCGGCCTGGTCCAGTTCGTTCAGGCGCCGCTGGCGGAATTCGTTGGGGGTGTAGCTGGGCAGATCGGCATTGCTCACAATGGACCGCGGAAGGTCATGGATCGCGGCCAGTGCGGCCCCGATCTCCCGGGCCAGGGTTGGCGAGCCGCCGCTGAGGTCATCGAGGGAGCGGGTAGCCCCGGCCAGGTGGGAGTACACGAATGTGCTCAGCGGGCCCTGCCGGACGGTTCCCGCCACCGTGGGCATGAGGAACGGCAACTCGGCCCGGATGCCGGGAGCGAACGCCCGCAACACCAGGAACTCGGTTTCGAGCCGGGCGCTGGCCTCGGCGTGCCGGGGGGAGCGGACGCGCCAGCGCTTGCCCTCTGAATCCAGCAGGAGCGCCGCATCGAAGTCTGCCGGATCGTCGGGCGCAGAGCTGACGGCGGTCGGGGTCAGTCCGGGGACCGCCGCGGTGGCTACAGCTGCCAGTTCGATAGGTTTCCTTCTCACCCTTCCACGGTAGGTTGAGCGGCGCCCAAGACGGCGATGCACTCCGGCGAGTCTTCAGATAGGGGGCCAAAACATGGGTAAATCGGCGTTGCTTCCCAGCCAAAGCCCAGCCACAGAGCCTCCCGCGCGCTTGATTCCGGACGGGCGGCCGCGTTGGCGGCAAAATGTCAATTGTCTGCCCGAGTCAGTACGGTGGGTATATGAGTCTTGCGGAGTCACCGGCATCAGAGCAATCGCCCTCTGAATCCTCGTCATCCGGCAGCGCGCCATCCGGCAGCGCGTCGTCGGAGAGTGCGTCGCCCGGCCGCGGCGGGCCGGTGCAGCTTCTGCCGGCAAACCACCTGATGGAGACGGTTCTTCCGGTGCACCCGGCGCTGATCGACCGCGGATCCGCGGCCCGGCTGAAACCCGGAATGCTGGCCGAGCTGGTCAATTCAGGCTCGGCCCGCGCCATGGTGCTCTCCGGCCGGCAGGCCCTGGTCAGCGAGGACAGCCTCGTCCTCCTGGACGCGGCCGAGCTCGCCGGGCATCTCGCGAACACCCCGTATGCTCCGGAGCACGTGATCTATCTGGGTTCAGCCCTGGCCGGTTCGGAGCTCGGCGCCGGCACCGAGCTCGTCCTCTTCGTGCTGCCGGCGCAGTTCGAAGTCCGGGCCGAGGAGTTCGAGGCTCATGTCGCCGGGATCCCCGGCGACGCGCAGTGGGCCGGTTTCCGCGAAGTGGCCGCCCGCTTGAACGCGACGGACACGGCGCTGTTCATCGAGGCCAGCGCCATCGCCAACTGGCATGCCACGCACACCCATTGTCCGCGCTGCGGCACGCCCACGCTGCCGGAGGCCGGCGGCTGGGTCCGCCGCTGCCCGGCTGACAACTCCGAGCACTACCCCCGCACGGATCCGGCCATCATCGTGACCGTCGTGGGTCCCGACGGGCGGCTGCTGCTCGGCGGGGGCGGGCCCCTCGACGCGCGGAACTATTCAACCCTCGCCGGCTTCGTCGAGCCGGGGGAGTCGCTCGAACAGGCCGTGCAGCGCGAGATTGGCGAGGAAGTCGGAGTCCGCGTCAGCGCCTCCCAGTACCTCGGATCGCAGTCCTGGCCGTTCCCGGCCTCACTAATGCTCGGCTTCACAGCCACCACACCGGACACCGAGGCCCGGCCCGACGGCGTCGAGGTCACCCGGGCCCGCTGGTTCAGCCGGAGTGAACTGCAGGAAGCGGTCCTCAGCGGC
Source organism: Arthrobacter oryzae (assembly GCF_003634095.1). Taxonomy (GTDB): domain Bacteria; phylum Actinomycetota; class Actinomycetes; order Actinomycetales; family Micrococcaceae; genus Arthrobacter; species Arthrobacter oryzae. The sequence continues at coordinate 164,492 of NZ_RBIR01000002.1, read as the reverse complement.
GAGATCGTCATTTCCAGCAGGCTCTCCATCGCCCGGTCCCTCATCGAACACTGGTACGGCGGCGTCATCCAGGACGCCGCAGACAGCGCCTGACACGGCCTGTCCCCATCCGCAGGACACCGACTACCGACTGAGCAGCAACGTGACCACAGAGAAATTGAACTTCAGTACAACTCCCGCCGGCGAGCCCGCAGACGCCACGTCCGGCGCCGGCCCCGAACCGGACGCCCGCTCCCTCGAAGAACGGATCCTCGGCGGACTCGACGCCGAGCAGCGCGAGGTCGCCAGCACCCTGCAGGGACCGATGTGCGTGCTGGCCGGCGCCGGGACCGGAAAGACCCGCGCCATCACGCACCGGATCGCCTACGGCGTGCACTCCGGGGTATACAGCCCGCAGCGGCTCCTGGCCGTCACCTTCACTTCCCGGGCCGCCGCCGAGATGCGCAGCCGGCTCCGTGACCTCGGTGTCGGCAACGTCCAAGCCCGCACCTTCCACGCCGCGGCGCTGCGCCAGCTGCAGTTCTTCTGGCCGCAGGCGGTCGGCGGGACGCTGCCCAACCTGCTGGACCACAAGGCGCAGATGATCGCCGAGGCCGCTCGGCGGCTCCGGCTCAGCACGGACCGTGCGTCGATCCGGGACCTCGCCTCCGAAATTGAGTGGGCCAAGGTCTCCATGCTGACGCCGGCGAACTACCTGGAGAACGCCCAGGGCCGCGGCAACCCGGGCGGTTTCGACCTGACGGCCGTGGCCCGCGTCTTCCAGTCCTATGAGGACGTCAAGACCGACCGCAACGTCATCGATTTCGAGGACGTGCTGCTGATCACCGTCGGGATCCTGCAGGAGGACCCGAAGGTGGCGGCGACCGTCCGGGAGCAGTACCGCCACTTCGTCGTCGACGAATACCAGGACGTTTCCCCGTTGCAGCAGCGGCTCCTGGAACTGTGGCTGGGCGGCCGTGATGACCTCTGCGTCGTTGGCGACGCCAGCCAGACCATCTATTCCTTCACCGGTGCCTCGCCGAAGCACCTGCTCGGCTTCAAGGCCATGTACCCCGAGGCCCACGTGGTCAAACTGATTCGGGACTACCGCTCCACCCCGCAAGTGGTCAAGCTCGCCAACGACCTCCTCGGCGGCCGGCGCAGCGGCGGCCCCGCGGCGGACGCAGCCTGGGCCACCCCCCTGCAGCTTGTGGCACAGCGGCCGGCGGGCCCGGTCCCGCAGTTCACCGAATGCTCCGACGACGAGGCCGAGGCCGCCACGGTAGCCGCCCGCATCCGCGGACTGCTCGACGCCGGCACCTTCGCCAGCCAGGTCGCCGTGCTCTTCCGCACCAACGGGCAGTCTGAAGCCTACGAGCAGGCGCTGGCCTCGGCGGGAATCGGTTACCAGCTGCGCGGCGGTGAGCGGTTCTTCGCCCGGAAGGAAGTCCGGGACGCCATCCTGCAGCTCCGGGCTGCCACCCGGGCGGCAGCCGAAACCGCCTCTCCCGAGCCGCTGGGCCAGCTGGTGCGCGACATCGTAGCCTCCCTGGGCTACACCGACGCGGCGCCGCACAGCGGCGGCGCGCTGCGGGAACGGTGGGAGTCGCTGGCCGCCCTCGTTGCGCTGGCCGACGAGCTCGTCCTCAGCCGGGGGGATCAGTTCAGCCTCTCCGACTTCGTCAACGAGCTCCAGGAACGCTCTCTCGCCCAACATGCCCCCACTGTCCAGGGCGTCACCCTGGCCTCGCTCCACGCCGCCAAGGGACTGGAATGGGACGCGGTGTTCCTCGTGGGGCTCAGCGAGGGGCTCATGCCGATCTCGTTCGCGGACAGCCCGGAATCGGTGGACGAGGAACGCCGGCTCCTGTATGTGGGCATCACCCGTGCCCGGGAACACTTGTTCCTGTCCTGGTCCACGGCACGGACCCCGGGCGGACGGGCCAACCGCAAGCCTTCGCGCTTCCTGGACGGACTGCGCCCCGACTCGGTGGCCAGCTCCCAGCTTCGCGGCAAGGGGCCGGCGCCGCGCCGGAAGGCTGCCGTCCCGGCGTCGTGCCGGGTCTGCGGCAGCATGCTCTCCAGCGGCGCGGAACGCAAGGTGGGCCGCTGCAACCAGTGCCCGCCCAGCTACGAGGAACAGACGTTTGATGCCCTCCGGCAATGGCGCAAGGACGTGGCCCTCGAGGCCGACGTGCCCGCCTTTGTCGTGTTCACCGATGCCACACTGACCGCCATCGCCGAGGCCCGGCCCGACTCGCTGGAACAGTTGGCCGAACTCGCCGGCGTGGGTCCCTCCAAGCTGGAGAAGTATGGCGAGGCGGTCCTGAAGGTCTTGGTCGAAAGCACCGTGCAGTGATGCCGGGCCCCGGTAAGAATCCTGCCTCCGGCTCCGGCGGCGTTCCCGCGGCCACGCCGCTGACCACCGCCGACGGTGCCCCGGTGGTGGTGCGCCGGTCTGCTCGCCGGCGCCGCACCGTCGCCGCGTTCTGGGAAGACGGCACCGCCGTGGTCGCCATCCCCGCCTCGTTCAGCCGGGCCCAGGAACGGGAATGGGTCCACCGCATGCTGGAGAAGCTTCGGCTCCAAGGTGCCCGCGGCGCGCGCGGCGCCGGCCGGCGGCGGCCCCGCTCCGACGCCGATCTTGCCGCCCACGCCGCCGAGCTTTCAACAAAGTATTTGGGCGGCAGGGCGGTGCCGTCCTCGGTCCGCTGGGTCACCAATCAGCATTCACGCTGGGGTTCGGCGACTCCGTCGGAGGGAACCATCCGGCTGTCGGCGAAGCTTCAGCCGATGCCTCAGTGGGTGATCGACTATGTGCTGCTCCACGAACTCGCTCACCTCCTGGTCGCCGGGCACGATGCCGCTTTCTGGCGGCTGCTGGCGGCATACCCGGAGACGGAACGGGCCAAGGCCTTCCTCGAGGGGGTTTCATTCGCGACCTCCCGCGGCCTGGCGCCCGGTGACGGGTATGAAGAAGCCCCGGCCGGAACTGATATCCCGGCCGGGGCCCACTAGAGTCCAGCGGTCCGGGCCGCCCTGCGGCGACCCGGACCAAGGGCACTACGCCTTGGGGCCGTTGCCCTCTTCGGGCTTGCCCTCTTCCGGCGCACCATCCTCTTCGGGGCCGCCCTGGCCGCCGTCCTCGTTGTTGACCGCCGGCGGTTCCTCGTGGGAACCGGAGTCCTCTGCCCCGGCCTCGGCGGGCTCGTCGAAGCCCCCGCTGAGAAGCTTCTGCAAGGCGTCATCCACCTCGCTGTCGCTGGCTTCGACAAGCTTCCGGCGTTCGCTGAAGCCCTGCGGATCGTCCAGATCCTCGGCCGTGGGCAGCAAATCAGGGTGCTGCCAGACGGCGTCGCGGCCCTCGATCCCACGTTCATCCTTGAGCGAGGCCCAGAGTGTGGCGGCCTCGCGGAGCCGGCGCGGCCTCAGTTCAAGGCCAACCAGGGAGGAGAACGCGTGTTCCGCAGGACCCCCGGTCGCACGGCGCCGCCTGACGGTCTCGCGCAGTGCAGCGGCGGAGGGGAGCAGCTTCTCGGTGGCACCCCAGGTCAGTTCATCCACCCAGCCTTCCACCAGGGCAAGCGCCGTCTCCAGCTTTTCGAGGGCCTGCTCCTGGGCAGGTGTGCGCTGCGGCATGAAGACACCCTGCGAGAGCGCCTCCTGGATCCCCTCGGGGTTGCTTGGATCAATTTCGCGGGCGAGTTCTTCGATCTTGGACGTATCGATGTGGATGCCGCGGGCGTACGCTTCGATCGCGCTGAGCAGATGGCCGCGCAGCCAGGGGACCTGGACAAACAGGCGGGCGTGGGCCGCCTCGCGCACGGCGAGGAACAGCCGGATGTCATTCTCCGGCAGGCTGAGGCCCTCACCGAATTTCGCCACGTTGGCGGGCAGGAGCGCCATCTCGAGGTCTGCCAGGGGGACGCCGATGTCCGTGGAGCTGACCACTTCGGCCGAGAGCGCACCGATCGCCTGGCCAAGCTGCATGCCGAAGATCGCCCCGCCCATGTTCTGGATCATCGAGGACGCCCCGCCCATCATCGCCTTCATTTCCTCGGGCATCTGTTCGGTCATGGCGGCGGAAAGCGCATTGGCAATGCTGTTGGCCACGGGCTCCGTCAGCCGCTTCCACGTGCCCAGGGTTTCCTCGACCCACTCGGCCCGGGACCAGGCCCGGCCGATCAGCCCGGTCGCAGGAAGTCCCGTGACCTGGTCCAGCCAGAGTTCGGCCAGCCGCAGGGCTTCATCGACCTCGCGGGACTGCTGCGCCGTGACCGAGGGGTCAGATCCGCTTGCAGCCACGCGGCGGGCGTTCTCATGGGCCAGCTGCCAGTTGACGGGCCCTTCCGTGGGGGCGCTCATCATCGCCTGCACCTGCGAGAACATCTGGGCCAGCAGGTTCGGATCGTCCGGGAGGCCCGCGGCCTTGGCGAGTTCGGCCGGGTCAATGTTGCCCATGCCCGCCCCGCCCATCAGGTTCTTGAGCATTTCGGCCAAGGGATCCTTGGGTTCCTCGTCGCCATTGGACGGATTGAGTGGGTTGGAGGTCATGATCCCGCCGATCGTCGGTGTGGCTGTTTCTCAACTTCACGGTACCCCCCGGCGAGAGCGGCTGTCTGCCGAAACCACGCCACGTTCGCTGTAGGCAAAGAGCGGTCCGGGGGCAGCAAGCGCGTAGTGTTGGAAGCTGGAATATTTGCATGCGGCAGCCGGGTCAGGCTGCGGCCCAGGTGCCCGGTCCCGGCGTCCTTTCAGGATGTCTTGGCAGGCTTGTCATGACAGAGTTGTCCTGCAGGGAACCCGGTCAGGGGCCGCGGCCCCTCGCGCCGGCACGGAGAGGTCGTTCAATGACAGTCACCCAAGGTGAACAGCCCGCCAGCGACCCGGCGGCCGGCCCGGTCCGGGGGAGAAGGACGCGAGCGGCAGGTTCCGGCGGCGCCGGGAAGCGCGGCAACCGATCCTCGGCCATGCTGGTCTCGGGACTGCTGGCGCTGGCACTGGGTATCACCGCGGTGAGCCTTCCCGTGCCGTACGTGGTCGAGTCGCCCGGACCCACCTTCAACACCATCGGCCAGGACAACGGCAAGCCGGTCATCAGCGTGACCGGTCACGAGACCTTTCCCGCCAAGGGCAATCTGGACCTCACCACGGTTTACGTCGACGGCGGTCCTAACGGTCCCGTCAGCGTGTTCGAGGCCCTTTCCGCATGGCTCAATGGGACCAAGGCCGTCTACCCCCAGGAACTGCTGTTCCCCACCGGCGTGACTAAGGAACAGTCCCAGCAGGAGAGCGCCACGGCGATGACCACCTCTCAGGAGAACGCGGTCGCCTCGGCACTGAAAGAACTGCATATTCCGTTTGGCCAGAAGATGCAGGTGGACAGCCTGCCGGATGACTCCGCCTCGAAGGGTCTGCTGCAGACAGGCGACATCCTGGTTTCCATCAACGGCAAGCCCATCACGGCCCTCGGCGTCGTGCAGGCGGAACTGGCCGCCGGCAACGGCAAACCCGTCAAAGTCATCGTGGAACGAGCCGGCAGGCAGGTGCCCATCACCATCACACCGGCGAAGAACAGCGCGGGCCGCTACATCCTTGGCGTCCTGCTGCAGTACAAGTTCACTTTCCCGTTTGACGTGAAGATCTCCCTCGACAAGGTTGGCGGCCCCAGTGCCGGCATGATGTTTGCCCTGGGCATCATTGACACCGTCACCCCCGGCGACCTGACCGGCGGCAAGCACATCGCCGGGACCGGAACAATTACCCCGGACGGCGCCGTGGGTCCCATCGGCGGGATCGCGCAAAAGATGCAGGGAGCCAGGTCCGGCGGGGCTACGTTGTTCCTGGCGCCGGCCGCCAATTGCGACGACGTCGTGGGCCACATTCCCGAGGGCCTACACGTGGTCAAGGTGGAGAACCTGACCGAAGCGCGGAAAGCTGTTGAACTGGCCGCGTCAGGTGGCGACATTTCCGGCCTCCCCGTGTGCACCAGCAACTAGACTGGCCGGAACTAAGCGCCGACCCCAATCGTGGCACTAATGACGGCCGCCGCCGTACCCCCGGGAGCATGATCTAGGCCCCTGATGGAACGGCAGCGGCGGCCGTTAGAATGCATCAACCCTGCAACGCCGGCACGTGGTCGCAGGACTGAGTCACCGCAGCGACCAACAACTAAAAAACCAGCAGTAGACGACCAGCTATGAGGTACCGAGTTTGTCCCGTCCCGCCAGCACAGTCCCGCCCGGAAGACCCCAGACACGACGCGGCGCCCTGACGCCGACGCTGATCATCGTGGCCCTGATTGTGGTCGGATTCATCTTCTTCGCCAACGTGTGGACGGATGTCCTCTGGTACCAGCAACTCGGGTTCTTCGAAGTGTTCATGACCGAGAACCTGTCCAGGATCGCGATCTTCCTGACTGGTTTCGCCATCATGTTCGCCGCGGTCTTCTTCGCCATCCGGATTGCGTACCATGCGCGGCCCGTCTACGCACCGGACTCTGAAGTCCGGGACAACCTGAACCGGTACCAGGTCCAGCTCGAACCCGTCCGGCGCGTTGTGATGGTGGGACTTCCCATTCTCTTTGGCCTGTTTGCGGGCAGCGCCGCGGCCAGCCAGTGGCAAAAAGTCCTCCTGTTCTTCAACCAGGAGCCCTTCGGCCAGAACGATCCGCAGTTCGGCCTGGACATCAGCTTCTACCTCATGACGCTGCCGTTCCTGGGCTTCGTCACCGGGTTCCTCATCAGCGTCACGGTGGTCGCGGGGCTTGCGGGCATCCTCACCCACTATCTCTACGGCAGCATCCGGATCATGGAACGCGGGATCTTCACCAGCCGCGCCGCTCAGATCCACTTGGCCGTCACCGGCGCAGCCTTCCTGGTCCTGCTGGGCATCAATTTCTGGCTGGACCGCTATTCCACGGTACAGAACAACGGCGGTCGCTGGGCCGGTGCGCTCTACACGGACGTGAACGCCGTCATCCCGACCAAGGCCATCCTGGCGGTGGCCGCGGCCATCGTGGCCGTGCTGTTCATCGTCGCCGCTGTGATCGGAAAGTGGCGCCTTCCGGTGATCGGCACGGCCATGCTGATCATCACGGCCATCCTGGCCGGCGGGGTCTATCCATGGGTCATTCAGCAGTTCCAGGTCCGGCCCTCGGAACAGACCCTGGAGAACGAATACATCAAGCGGAACATTGCCATGACCCGTGCCGCCTACGGCCTGGATAAGGTGCAGGAAAAACGCTACAACGCCACCACCAACGCCACCACCGGCGCGCTGGCCCCCGATGCGCAGACCACCGCCAACATCCGGCTGCTGGACCCGAACCTGATCTCGGATGCGTTCTCGCAGCTCGAACAGTACCGACCCTACTACCAGTTCCCCAGCGCCCTGAATGTGGACCGCTACCAGATCAACGGCAAGACCCAGGACACAGTCATCGCCGTTCGTGAGCTGAACCCGGACGGGCTGGCCACGAACCAACAGTCCTGGCTGAACCGGCACGTCGTCTACACGCACGGCTACGGCGTCGTCGCGGCCAAGGGCAACAAGTTCACCGTAGACGGCAAGCCGGAATTCCTGCAGGCGGGCATCCCGTCCACGGGGGTTCTCGGCAACGATTCGACCTACCAGCCCCGCATCTATTTCGGCCAGAACTCGCCCGACTACTCGATCGTGGGCGCCCCGGCCGACGCACCGCACCGCGAGCAGGACCGGCCCGCGGGCAAGGAAGGCGAAAGCGATACGCAGTACACGTTCACGGGCAACGGCGGCCCGAACGTGGGCAGCTTCTTCAACAAGATCCTCTATGCGATCAAGTTCCAGTCCTCGGACCTGCTGCTTTCCGACGGCGTCAACGCCCAGTCGCAGATCCTCTACGACCGCGACCCGCGGGACCGCGTCGAAAAGGTCGCGCCGTACCTGACCGTGGACGGCAACGCCTACCCCGCCGTCGTCGACGGCAGGGTGAAGTGGATCGTGGACGGGTACACCACCAGCCCGTATTTCCCCTACTCCCAGCAGGAGCAGCTCTCCGCCGCCACGGCCGATTCGCAGACCGCGGCAAACAGGACGGTAGCGTTGCCGAACAACTCGGTTAACTACATCCGCAACTCGGTCAAGGCCACCGTGGATGCCTACGACGGCTCCGTGACGCTGTACGCCTGGGACACCCAGGACCCGGTGCTGAAGGCCTGGCAGAAGATCTTCCCGACGTCGGTAAAGCCGTATTCGGAGATGTCCGGTGCCCTGATGAGCCATGTGCGGTACCCGGAGGACCTGTTCAAGGTCCAGCGCGAGCTGCTGGGCCGTTACCACGTCACCAATCCGGATGCCTTCTACACCAATAATGACGCCTGGTCCGTGCCTAACGACCCGACTGTCAAGGACGAGGTCAAGCAACCGCCGTACTACATGTCGCTCAAGATGCCCGACCAGAGCAAGCCGGCGTTCCAGCTGACCTCCTCGTTCATCCCGCAGGTGGTCAACGGCAACGCCCGCAACGTACTTTACGGATACTTGGCGGCGGACTCGGATGCGGGCAACCAGAAGGGTGTGAAGGCGGACAGCTACGGCCAGCTCAGGCTCCTGCAGATCCCGCCGGAAACCCAGGTCCCCGGCCCCGGCCAGGCGCAGAACAAGTTCAACTCCGACCCCACCGTTTCGCAGGCCCTCAACCTGCTGCGGCAGGGTGCGTCGGCGGTACTCAACGGCAACCTCCTCACACTGCCAGTGGGCGGCGGCATGGCCTACGTCCAGCCCGTCTATCTGCGTTCCACGGGTGAGACCTCCTATCCGACGCTGCAGCGCGTCCTGGTGGCGTTCGGCGACAAGATCGGATTCGCACCCACGCTGGACGAGGCCTTGAACCAGTTGTTCGGCGGAAATTCGGGGGCCGCGGCAGGAGACCAGGCGAACAAGGGACAAACTCCCGGTGGCACCACGACGCCAGGGGGCACCGCCCCAGGGACGACGAATGCGAAGGCGGACCTGAAGGCCGCCCTCGATGCAGCCAACGCCGCGATCAAGGCAGGCCAGGACGCCCTCGCCAAGGGCGACTTCGCGACCTACGGCGACCAGCAGAAGAAGCTCGCCGCCTCGCTGCAGAAGGCGCTCGAAGCCGAAGCGAAGCTGGAGACCACGGCGCCCCCGGCGGGCACGTCCTCGCCGGCCCCGTCGCCCACCCCGTCAGCCACGCCGTCAGCCACACCTTCAGCGGCGGCCGGAGGCTAGCGCTGGCGCCTCACCGCCGCAGCGCCGGAAGCAGGCGCCGCTGAACACGGGCCGGGCTTCACCCTCCGCCCAGGGTGAAGCCCGGCCCGTGGCGTATCGGAGGAGTTCCGCGGGCGGCGAGATGCACATCACGTCACCCCGATTTGGCCTCAAGTTCACCGGCAGGTAGAGTTGATCTTGCGACGCGGGGTGGAGCAGTTCGGTAGCTCGCTGGGCTCATAACCCAGAGGTCACAGGTTCAAATCCTGTCCCCGCAACTGAAGAAAAGGTCCGGAACACTGGAAACAGTGTTCCGGACCTTTTGTTTTAAGCGCCGCACGCGGGTTGTTTGGGGTTATAGGACAAAAGGGTTAGCGGGCATATGTGTGTCGGCCCGGGGTCCTTGGATAAAAAGTGTGTAAATGCCGGGCGTCTCAGGTGCGTCCTGCCGAGCCTTTGCAAGCACAGAGGCCTTCGGCGACGCTGGCCGCGGTGCCGTGGTCCTTGGGGCCCGTGGGGTTGCCCGGGTGCTGGCTGCGCCGGCCGGCGTGCGGGCGTGTGGTGCTTTGGCCGGATGAGCCGGCACGCCGCCCCCGTCCGTCTGGGGCCTGGTGGTCATGCCCGCCGGGAAACTAGGGTAGAGTTGATCAAGCGACGCGGGGTGGAGCAGTTCGGTAGCTCGCTGGGCTCATAACCCAGAGGTCACAGGTTCAAATCCTGTCCCCGCAACCAGGAAACACCAGCGGTACACAGAAAGACCCGGATCAACTGATCCGGGTCTTTCTGTTTGCCTGGGCGGAGGGTTCGGCCCTGCCCCTCCAGCCCTGCCCCTCCGGTCAGGGCCCGCGCCCGTGCCACGACGGCCGTCAGCCGTCCTTGAGCCGCTGGTAGGTGGCCAGGGCAAGGGCCCTCGACTCGGCAAGATCCACTATGGGCGCCGGGTAGCCGGGGGCGGCGCCGCCGGACTTCCAGGGCTCGTGGACGGCTTTGTCGTCCAGATCGGCGAGTTCGGGAATGTACCCGCGCAGGTAGCGGCCGGCGGTGTCGAACTTCTTGCTTTGGGTGACCGGGTTGAAGATCCGGAAATACGGCGAGGCGTCGGCACCCGATCCGGCGACCCACTGCCAGTTGGCCGGGTTGCTCGCGGCATCGGCATCAACCAGCGTGTCCCAGAACCACGCCTCGCCCAGCCGCCAGTCGGCCAGCAGGTTCTTCACCAGGAAGGAAGCGGCCGCCATCCGCACGCGGTTGTGCATCCAGCCGGTCTGCCAGAGCTGACGCATCCCCGCATCCACCAGCGGGTAGCCGGTACGGCCCTGTTGCCATGCCGACAGCTCGGCCTTCGACGGCGACTGCCACTCGAAGCGGTCGAATTCGGGCCGATAGTTCTGCGTCGCCAGGTCCGGGTTCTCGTAGAGCAGCTGCCAGCAGAATTCCCGCCAACCGAGTTCGGAACGGAAGATCCCGACGTCGGCCGGTGCCCCGGCTGGGAAGTGTTCCCGCAGCGTGTGCCAGATGCGGAAGGGGCTTATTTCGCCAAAGCGCAGGTGAGGGGACAGCCGGCTGGTCCCTTCGACGCCGGGGAGGTCGCGGCCCGTGCCGTATTCGGCTGCCGGCCCGTCCACAAAGTCGGCCAGGCGGTGATGGGCTCCTGTTTCGCCCGGCGTCCAGGTCCCGGCCAGCCCGGCGCTCCAGTCGGGAGTTCGGGGGAGCAGGGCCCAGCTTTCGAGGGGTTCGCTCGCCGGCAGGTCCCCGCCGCGGGTGCGTGCCGGGGCAGGCAGCCGGTCGGGGGCCGCCAGCGGCAGCCGGGGCTCGGTGCCGGCCGTGCAGGCCTTCCAGAACGGCGTGAAGACCTTATAGGGCCCCCCGCTGCCGGTCCGCACGGTCCACGGCTCGAACATGAGGTTCGCCTGGAAGCTCGTGGCGCTGAGACCCTCTTCGGAGGCCCAGTTCTTCAGCCCGGCATCGATAGTGCGTTCCGGCTCGCCGTAGCGGCGGTTCCACAACAGGGTGTCGGCAGAGGTTTCCGCCGCGAGGTCCTGGATGATCCGGGCGGCAGGACCGCGCCGGAGCAGCAGCCGCGAGCCCGTGGCCTCCAGCCCGGCGGCGAGCCCGGCCAGGGAGTGGTGGAGCCACCACTTCACGGCGCCACCTAGGGGACGGATGCCGGGCGATTCTTCGTCGAGCACATAGACAACGGTCAGGGGCGTGCCCAACGCGGCGGCTTCCGTGAGTGCAGGATTGTCATCCAGCCGGAGGTCGTCACGGAGCCAGACAAGGGTCGCAGACATGGATCCACGGTACACGCGCTGGCGGCAGCCCAGAGCACAACGCGCAGCACGGCGCCGGTTCGGGGGCCGGTCCCAGCTTCCGGCGGAAGCGCCGGAAACAGGGACCGGACGCGCCCGCTAGAGCTTGTCGAAGTCAGCTTCCTCCACCGTGGACCCGGTCGCGGCAGTCCGTTCGCCGGTGCCGATGGCCGCGGGGGAGCCGCCGGACTTCATCGCGGCCAGCCGGGCCTCGATCTCGGTCTGTTCGCCCAGGTCTTCCAGCGAATTGAACTGGGCGTCCAGGCTTGAGGCGGCGAGCTCCTGCTGGCCGCGGACCTTGGCTTCCTCGCGGCGGATCTTCTCTTCGAAGCGGCCCACCTCGGACGTGGGGTCCATGATGTTGATGCTCTTGAGGGCGTCGTGGACCTGGCTCTGGGCCTGCACCGTCTTGGACCGGGCCACCAGCTCATTGCGCTTGCTGGTCAGTTCGTTGAGCTTGCCCTTCATCTGGTCAAGGCCGTGCTTGAGCTTGTCAACCACCTCGGTCTGGGACGCGATGCTCGGTTCGGCGGCCTTTGCCTCGTTCTCCGAGGCGATCTGGCGCTGCAACGCAACCTTGGCCAGGTTGTCGAACTTCTCCGCGTCGCCGACGTCGCCGCGGGCACGGTACTCGTCGGCCTTGCGGGAGGCAGCGAGGGCCTTGTTGCCCCAGTCCTGGGCGTTGCGGATGTCCTCGTTGTAGTCGTCCTGGAGCATGCGCAGGTTGCCGATGGTCTGGGCCACAGCGGACTCGGCCTCCGCGATGTTGTTCGTGTAGTCGCGGACCATCTGGTCCAGCATCTTCTGCGGATCCTCGGCCTGATCCAACAAAGAGTTGATGTTGGCCTTCGCCAGCTGCGCCATGCGGCCGAAAATGGACTGCTTAACCATGGTGTAACCTTTCGTCCTGCTCAGTTGTCTCACTGAAATCCAGTGAACAGATGATGTGTCGCTTCTATCCGCTGTCCCGTCCGTTCCGGCCGGCGCGTAGTCTGTAGTTTTTCCCTGCGAATTGCCGCGCAGCGCGTGCGCAACGGGCTAAAAGCTGCCGGAGTCTCCGCCGCCGAAGTCGCCCCCGCCGCCGAAGTCGCCGCCGCCCCAGCCGCCACCGGAATCGCCGCCGCCGCCGAAGTCGCCGCCGCCTCCACCGCCGCCCCAGCCGCCGCCGCCTCCACCGTGGAGGATGGAGTTGATGAGGATTCCGCCGAGGATCGCGCCGCCGAGGCCGCCTCCGCCGCTGCCGCCGAACATCCCCCCACGGCCGTAGCCCTGGTTGGCATAGCCGCCGAAGTGATCCACATCGGACTGGGCCAACTGCGCGGCCTGGGCAGCCAGGGCGTGGGCCTGCTGCGCGTACTGCAACGCAGTGACGGGGTCGCTGCTGGAGATGGACAGCGCATAGTCCAGGTTCCGCTGGGCTTCAGCCAGTCGCGTGCGCGCGTCGGTGCCCACACCTCCGCGGCGGGCGGTGATGTAGTCCGACGTCGCGCTGATCTGGGCCTGGGCCGCCATGATGCTCTGCTGCAGCGATGCCTGGGCGCGGCGTGCCTGTTCCTGCTGGTCGCGGATGCCGCTGAGCGCCGCATCGAGCGTCTGGTGCGCCGTCGCAACGCGCCCCAGAGTGGCGATGGGATCGAACTTGCCGCCCTGGATTTCCGTCTTGACCTGCGCCAACGCGGCTTCCACCGCGGCCACGGGCCCGGAGAGTTCCGGATGAGCCCCCGACTGGAGCATCGCCTTCGCCTGGGCCAGGTCCTGGGCCGTGTCGACGACGGCGGACTCGAGTCCGCTGCGCGCCTCAGCGAGGCTGCCGGCCACCTTGGTGATGGCGCCGATCAGCACGTTGGTCTGGTGCAGGCTTTCCTCGGCGGCGCGTACAGCGACGGCGGCGAGACCGTTCTCGCCCGCGGCAAGTTTTTCCTTCGCCGCGGCGGAGGCGTTCTGCACAAAGTCGAGACGATCCTTGGCCTGCTTGATGTTGTCCGCAACCTGGACCAGGGCGCTCTCGGCGTACTTGGCGCGCAGCTCCGTCAGCGATTGTTCGGCGGTGGCAATCTTTGCCTCTGCCTCCGCGGCCCCGGCGCCGACGGCGGCAAGGGCCTGCGGGGCGTTCTTCTCCAGTTCTCGGAGGGAGTCGAAGTCCGCTTTCTGCTCCTGCAGGGATGCCAGGGCCGCTTCGGAGCGGCGGATGATTTCGCCAAGCCAGCTGCGCTGCTGCTCCTCGGTATCGGGAATGTGGTCGTCAAGCTGCTGCTGCAGCTTGAACGATTCCGTCATGTGAGCCTTGGCCTCCTGCAGCGCTTTGGTGAAATTACCCACCGCGGCGTCACCGTACTGGGCCTGGGCGAAGCCCAGCTCCTGCTCACTGGACTTGATGGCGTCGTCCGCCTCGATCAGCAGTGAATCGCTCTTGCGGCGCAGTTCCGCCACCGTCAGGCCCGCCAGCGGGTCCCGTTCGGCGCCCTGTTGCCCGGTGGAGGCATCCGCGCCCTGGGCTGCCTTCCTTCGCCGGCTGCGGAAGTAAAGGTACGCGCCGGCCCCGCCCACGGCGACGACGCCGACTCCCACCAGCACGGCGTTGCCCGCACCGGCGTCGGACGGCACCGTGCCGCTGCCGCCGGCAGCCGCATCACCCACGGCGGCGGCGGTATCAATAGCCGCCTGCGCGAAGTCGCGCTTCCCGCCGCCAAGGTTCGGCGCTATCGCGTTCTGCGTGATGGTGTCCGTCTTGGAATAGATCGCACTGGCCGAGTTGGGGGAGAAGTAGTAGTGCCCGTCGTCGGACATGGTGAGGATGACGTCGGTTTTGCCCATGCCCTTGTTCGTAGCCACGGCCACAGCCCAGGCTTTGGGGTCCGTGGGGTTCTCGAACGTCTTGGCCGTAATGACGTACAGATTGTACTTGTGGTCCTTCAGGAGCTTCTGGATGGCGTCCTGAACCTCGGCTTTGCGGCTGCCGAGCACGTTCGCGCTGTCCACGATGTTCTGCCCGGTAGGGATGGTCACCGGGTCCTCGGCCAGGGCCGGAGCGGCGGGAAGCGCCAGCAATCCGGCCACGCCGAGAACGGCGAGGAATCGATTCAACTTAGACCGCATGTGCAACCCTTCAGCACTTCTGGGACCGGTTCGGTCGAACCAGCCGTCACAGAATGCAGCAGCGCCCCCACGCAGATGTAAAGCCGCAGGTCGCTGTGGCAATTCCATTTGATTCTATGGTGCACCCAAATGGCAGTCCACCAATGGGAATATGCCACCAGCGAAAAGCGCTTAAGCCTGCAAACATGGGTCTACGGACCGCTGTCCATCCGTTCAGGAACCTCCCAGCATACGTTCGCTCTAGTATCAGTCTGAGCGTCCATAGTTATAGGCAGACGAGGATGAAAGGAAGTCTCATGACTGAGAACCCAGTGCCGGGTGCGTCACCGGAGCCGACACCACCGAACCGGGAACCCGAGGGACCGCAGGAGGGCGCCCCGGCGCAGCCTGCTGCTTCAGCGCAGACGCATGCGGACCGGGCCTCGGAGGCGGCACCCGCAAACCCCGCAGCCGAAAACCCGACCCTCCGTCTGGACCGCGCCGAGGACGGAGCGCCGCGGCCGGTGTACCCGCAGCACCAGCCTGCACCTGCCCCGACTTCCGCCGCGGACACCCAGCAGTTTGGCACCCCGGATCAGGCCGCCGGCCCCTACGTCCAGTCGGCCCAGCCCCAATCAGCCCAGCACCAATCAGGCCAGTCCGGCCAGTCGCCCTACGGGCAGCCCCAGTCCGGCCAGTCACCGTACGGCCAGGGCAGCTACCCTGCATACTCCGGCGGCCAGCCGCCGGCGGGGCCGTCCTATGCTTCCGCGCCGGGTTATGCGAACGACCCGGCCCACGCTCCGAAGCGCAAGGCGGCCTTCGGGGTCCCCACCCTCATCGCGAGCATCGTGGCCGCCGGCCTGATCGGCGGCGGCGTGGTCGCCGGCAGCAACGCGTTGCTGGCGGACCGCGCCTCCACCGCCACGAGCAGCACCACCCAGGCGGGCCCGGTGATCGTCAACAACCGAGAAGACGTCAACGCCATCTCCGCCGCCGCGCTCAAGGCTTCCCCGAGCGTGGTGACCATCAAGGCCACCAGCGGCAGCGACGGCGGCACCGGCAGCGGGATCATTCTGGACACCGAGGGCCATGTACTCACCAACACCCACGTGGTCACCCTCGACGGCAAGGCCGCGAACGCCACCATGGAAGTCCGGACCAGCGACGGCAAAGTCTATTCCGCGAAGATCGTCGGTACCGATCCCCTCTCCGACCTCGCCGTGATCAAGATCGAGAACGCCTCGGGACTTGTCCCGGCAACACTCGGTGATTCAGGCAAGCTGAACGTCGGTGACACCGCCGTCGCCATCGGCTCGCCGCTCGGACTCACCGGCACGGTCACGGACGGCATCGTCTCGACCCTGAACCGGACCATCAGCGTGGCGTCCTCTGCCGCTCCCAAGAACGGTGCGGACAACTCCCAGGGTGGCGACCAGGGCTTCCAGTTCGCGCCTCCGGGCGGCGGCCAGGCCCAGAACACCGCGGACCAGGGATCCATTTCGATCAATGTCATCCAGACTGACGCAGCCATCAACCCGGGCAACTCCGGCGGCGCGCTGGTGAACACCAAGGGCGAAATCATCGGCGTCAACGTCGCGATCGCCTCCGCCGGCGGGGATTCATCCGGCACCAGCAGCAGCGGCAACATCGGCGTCGGCTTTAGCATCCCGATCAACAACGCCAAACGTGTGGCCCAGGAGATCATCAGCAGCGGCAAGGCCACTCACGGGCAGTTCGGTGTCAGCGTGAAGGCGAAGGCCGCGGGTTCGTCATCCTCCGGTTTCTCGGTGGGCGCTGAGGTCGCGACGGTCGAGCCCGGCTCGGCCGCTGACAAGGCCGGCATCAAGGTAGGCGACGTCGTTACCAAGTTCCAGGACCTGACCATCAGCGATCCCAACCAGTTGACCGCCGCGGTGCGCGAACAGCCCGCCAGTGCCACGGTCAAGGTCACGGTCCTGCGCGGCGGCCAGCAGAAGGACCTCGACGTGACCCTCGGTGCAGCCGCCGAACAGTAGACGCCGAACAGTAGACGCAGACCAGTAGACGCAGTCCAGCAGCCGCCGGGAGTAACCCCCGGCGGCTGCCCTGCGGAAGCGACAGCGGGGCAACCCGAGAAAGCCGGGCAGCACCTCACGGTGCGGCCCGGCTTTTCAGCGTCCCGGCGCCGGGCTGAAACCGCGCCGGAGGCAGCCGAACAGGGCAGCCGGGCAGATCAGCCCGACAGTTCAGCACGCCAGGCCAGCGGAACAGGGCAGCGGGACAGGTCAGCAGGCCACGGCAGCAGGGCAGGTCAGCGGGCCAGGGCAGCCGGACAGTTCAGCGTGCCGGATCAGTTGGGCAGCGGAGGCGGTGCCGAGGCCGGCGCTGACACAAGCGTTAACCCTGGCCGCTGCCGCCGGCGGCTATATGGTTAGCTAGGAACAGCCCGGCTGCCGGGCGTTCCGTCGCCATGACCCCGCGAGGGGCGGCTATCCACCCGCATGGAAGGCTGCTGTAGACACAGTGGAAGAAACTCTGAAAATCATTGTGCTGGTCAAGCACGTCCCGGATGCGCAGTTCGACCGCCACCTCACGGGCGAGGCCAACGCCGTTGACCGCTCCGAAAGCATCTTGTCGGAACTGGATGAATATGCCCTGGAAGCGGCCCTTCAGCTCATCGAGGCCCGCGGCGGCGAAGCGGCAGGCAACAAGGTCATCGCCCTGAGCATGGGTCCGGCCGGGGCAGTCAATGCGGTGAAGAAGTCGCTCCAGATCGGCGCCACGGAAGGCGTGCACCTCAGCGACGAGGCCCTGGCCGGTTCCGATGCCGCTGCCACATCGCTGGCGCTGGCTGCGGCCATCCGGCACCTCGGCGCGGACGTCCCCGCCGACCTCATCCTGACCGGCATGGCCTCCACCGACGGCGAGACCTCACTGGTCCCTGCGCAGCTCGCTGAGCGGCTGGGGCTTCCACAGGTAACCTTCGCCGCGTCGCTGGAGATCGACGCCGGCAAGCTCACCGCCCGCCGCGACGGCGACACGCATGCGGACACCATTGAGGCCGACCTGCCGGCCGTCGTCTCCGTCACCGACCAGATCAATGACCCCCGGTATCCGAACTTCAAGGGCATCATGGCGGCGAAAAAGAAGACAATCACCACCTTGAACCTTGCCGACATCGGCGTCGACGCGGCCCACGTCGGCAGGTCCGGTTCCTGGACCGACGTCCAGACGGCCGAGGCCCGCCCGCCGCGCACGGCCGGCACCATCATCACCGACGAAGGCGACGCCGGCATTCAGCTGGTCGAGTTCCTGGCCGCCCAGAAGCTGCTCTAAAGGGGATATCCGAACATGGCAAAAGTACTCGTTTTCATCGACAACCCCGGCCAGGCCCTGACGAAGACCAGCCTGGAACTGCTCACGATCGCCCGCTCCCTCGGCGAAACCGCTGCCGCCGTCAACGGCGAACTGCAGGACGAGGCCGCCGCGACCCTGGCGGCCTACGGCGCCGTAACGCTGTACCGCCCGTCCGCCGCGGACCTCGACGACTACCTCGTGGGACCCAAGGCGGCGTTCCTGGCCGCGGCCGCCGGCGCGGCCGGCGCGAATGTGATCCTCACCGAGAATTCGGCGGAGGGCAAGGAAATCGCCGCACGGCTCGGCATCAGGCTGGGCGCCGGCGTCATCACCGATGTCGTGGCCGTGGACCCTGGCGGAACGGCCCACAAGTCGGTGCTGGCCGGGTCCTACACCACCACAGCGAAGGCCACCACGCCTGTTTCCGTGCTGACGGTGAAGTCCAACAGTGTCACGCCCGCGCCCGCCGTGTCCGCCACGGCGCCTGACAGCGTTACGGTCCAGCTCCCCGCCGACGCCACCGCGGCCGCCGCCCGGATCACCGCCCGTGTGGACAAGCCCGCCAGCGAACGCCCGGATCTGGCCGAGGCCCGGATCGTCGTGGCCGGCGGCCGCGGCGTCGACGGCGACTTCGGCCCGCTGGAGGACCTGGCCGACGCCCTGGGCGCTGCCATCGGGGCTTCAAGGGCCGCCACGGACGCCGGCTGGATCGGCCATGATGCGCAGGTGGGCCAGACCGGCAAGACCGTCTCTCCCCAGCTGTACATCTCTGCCGGCATCTCCGGTGCCATCCAGCAGAAGTCCGGCATGCAGACCGCCAAGGTGATTGTGGCCGTTAACAAGGACGCCGAATCTCCGATTTTCGAGATCGCTGACTTCGGCGTGGTGGGGGACCTCTTCCACGTGCTGCCGCAGGCGACCGCAGAAATCAAGAAGCGCAGAGGCTGACCCGTGGACACCTCCGGCGCTCCGGCGCGCAGCCCGTTCGATCCGGCGGCCCCCGGAATCGAACGGGTGCTTTGTTTCGCGGCCCATCCTGACGACATCGATTTCGGCGCCGCCGGCACAGTCGCGGCCTGGACCGCCGCAGGGGTCCAGGTCAGCTACTGCATCATGACCGACGGCGATGCCGGCGGCTTTGATCCCGCGCAGCGCGAGGAAATCGTGCGGCTGCGCGTCGCGGAGCAGGAGCGCGCCGCGGCCCTGGTGGGAGTCACCGACATCCACTACCTGCACCAGCTCGACGGCTACCTTGAACCCTCGCACGAGGTGATGCGCGAGGTGGTCCGCCTGATCCGGCAGCTCCGTCCCGACGTCGTGGTGTCCATGCATCCGGAACGCAACTGGAACCGAATCCAGAAGAGCCACCCGGACCACCTGGCCGTAGGGGAAGCGGTGACCCGTGCCGTGTACCCGGCCCTGGAAAACCCCTTCGCGTATCCGGAGCTGGCCGAGGCCGGGCTGGACGCATACAAGCTGCCCTGGCTGTGGCTCTTCGCCGGGCCGGAAGAGCGTGAAAACCACTTCGTGGACGTCACCGACCACGTCGAAAGCAAGCTTGCCGCCGTCCACGTCCACGTCAGCCAGCACCCCGACGCCGACGCCATGGAACGCACGGTCCGCGGCCTCATGCTGAGCACCGGGACGCGCGCCGGGCTTCCCGCCGGCCGGAGCGCCGAGGCCTTCCACGTCGTCACAGTCAACGGCCCGGGGACCATCGCCGGATTCTAGTGTTGCCGGAGCACCACCTCTGCCATAAGCTGGCCTCTGTTTAAATCATATTTATTTGATGGAAGGCAGACTTTGATGGCGAAGACTGCGCAACACCCCGTGCTTGTGATCATGGGCGTCTCCGGATCCGGGAAATCAACCGTCGCGGGACTGCTGGCCGGCCGGCTGGGCTGGGACCTTGCCGAGGGCGACGACCTGCACCCCGAATCCAATGTGGCCAAGATGCATGCCGGCCAGCCGCTGACCGACGAGGACCGGTGGCCCTGGCTCGAAAGCATCGCCGGCTGGATCCGGGCCCACACGGAAGCCGGCACTCCCGGCGTCGTGACCTGCTCGGCGCTGAAGAAGCGCTACCGGGACATCCTGCGGGGCGAAGGAGTGGTCTTCGTGTTCCTCGAAGGGACACAGGAGAAGATCTCCGACAGGCTGGCCTCCCGCCACGGGCATTTCATGCCCCCGGCGCTGCTGGAGTCCCAGTTTGAGGCGCTCGAAGCGCCCACGGCGGACGAAGACTTCATCGCCCTGTCCGTTTCCGCATCGCCGGCGGAAGAAGCACAGGAAATCATCACCCGACTTAATCTCGCCGCTGCCTGACGCAGGCCCTAAGCCTGCCCGCGTTCCGCAGCCGACCAAGGACTTTTTGTGAAATCTCTGATACCAATGCAGCTTCCGGCTGCCGTCGATGCCGGGTCCGGCGTCAACACACAACTACTGATCGTCGCGGGCCTTGGCATCGCACTGATTGTGGTTCTGATCGCCAAGTTCAAGTTCCACCCGTTCATAGCCCTGGTGCTGGGCTCCGGCTTCGTCGGCCTCGCCGCAGGCGTGGAGCCGGCCAAGGTGATTGCCAACTTCGAGGACGGCGTGGGCGGCGTCCTGAAGGAAGTCGGCCTGCTGATCGCCCTCGGCGCGATGCTTGGCAAACTGCTCGCCGACTCCGGCGGCGCCAACCGGGTGGTGGACACCCTGCTGTCCAAGGCCACCGGAAACAAGCTGGTCTGGGCCATCACGCTCGTCGCGGTGATCATCGGCCTGCCGATGTTCTTCGAGATCGGTCTCGTGCTCCTGCTGCCGGTGATCGTCCTGGTCACCCAGCGCTCCAAGATGCCGCTCATGCGCATCGCCATCCCCGCGCTGGCCGGCCTGTCAGTGCTGCACGGGCTTGTGCCGCCGCACCCGGGACCCCTGATCGCGATCAGCGCCATCAAGGCTGAACTGGGCACCACCCTTGCCCTCGGCATCCTCGTCGCCATCCCCACCGTTATCATCTGCGGCCCGCTCTTCTCGCGCCTGGCCGCGCGGTGGGTGCCGGTGGGTGCGCCCGCCGTTGCCGGCGGTGTTGACACCGTGCACGGTGCGGACACGGAGGGCGTCAAGCGTCCGCCGAGCTTCCTTGTCACGCTGCTGACCATCCTCTTCCCGGTGATGCTCATGCTGCTCAAGGCTGTCATGGACATCATCTGGCCCGACCCCGCGACGGCGCCGGCCATCCGGATGTTCTTCGACTTTGTGGGGCAGCCGCTGGTTGCCATGACCCTCGCCGTCCTGCTGGCCATGGTGACCTTTGGCTACGCCGTGGGGCTCAGCGGCGCCAAGATTACCTCCAGGATCAGCGCGAGCCTCGGCCCCATCGCCGGGATCCTCCTGATTGTTGGCGCAGGCGGCGGCTTCAAGCAGACACTGATTGGGGCCGGTGTGGGGGACTCCGTGAAGTCCTGGGCCGAGGGGACCAACATGTCCGTCCTGCTGCTTGGCTTCATCGTGGCGGTCGCCTTGCGCTTGGCGACGGGCTCGGCCACGGTCGCAACCGTGACGGCCGCCGGAATCGTGGCACCGCTCGCCAGTTCGCTGTCGCCGACGCACGCCGCGCTGCTCGCCCTCGCCATCGGCGCCGGCTCGCTGTTCTTCTCGCACGTGAACGACGCCGGATTCTGGCTGGTCAAGGAGCTGTTCGGACTCACGGTCGGCCAGACGTTCAAGACCTGGTCCGTCATGGAGACGCTGATCTCCGTGGTGAGCTTCGGCTTGATCATGCTTCTCTCGCTGGTCATTTAGGCCCGCCCAGCAATTAGGTAACAGCACAGAAAGCCGCCCCGGCCTTGACTCCTCCATTAGGAAGACTCAAGGCCGGGGCGGCTTCTCTATGTGCTGCGGCCTCAGGGCCGCTCCTTCAGCGCCGGTGCTGCCGGCAGGCTAGGCTATGCGCCCAGCGGTGCGGCGGCCACCGCAGGCAGGGTCGGCGACGCGGACCCACCCGCGGGTTCCACGGTGATGCCGAGGGCGGCGGCGGAGCCGATGCCCTTGACGATCGCCGGCTTGGACAGGGCTTGGGCGTCCATGAGGCCCTGCGACACCGGAGCCGAACCGTTCTTGGGGATCAGCCACATCTGGTAGACCTTGCCGGCCGGCGGAGCCGGCACACCGTTCATCTTGATGACGGCAGCGTCCTTGGACGGGGAAATCGACAGCGTGGCG
This sequence comes from Arthrobacter oryzae, assembly GCF_003634095.1. GTDB lineage: Bacteria > Actinomycetota > Actinomycetes > Actinomycetales > Micrococcaceae > Arthrobacter > Arthrobacter oryzae. The sequence goes on along the minus strand of NZ_RBIR01000002.1, from coordinate 142,371 downwards.
GTACCGCCTCCGTTGACATCGACAGTGGCCTGCCGGACGTCGCTGGCCTGCATGACCTGGTTCAGCGGGTCGTTCTGGTTGGCCACATAGGCGCTCACGCCGACGCCGCCCAGGGCGATCACGGCCGCAGCGGCGACGCCGACAAGCCAGTTCCGCATGCCCTGCGGGCGGCGGCGTTCATCCCTGCGCTTGCGGGCTGCCCCGAGCTCGTCCGCAACGGGCAGTTCGGTGGTGTCGCGTAACGGATGCGGCGCACCGGGCGTCATGTGCGGCGCCGTGCCGGGGAGTTGAACGACGGCGGGCGGCTGCCCTGCCGTCTGCGCCGGCAACGAGGACATGATGCGGTCCAACAGCCCCGGCGGCGGCTCCTCCTCGGCGGTGAAACTGGTGGCCAGGGCCTCCCGGGCCTGCCGGACGCGCTCATTGAAGGCGTCCCGGTCCGCGGCCGCCGCTGAGGCGAGGAAGTGCTCGATCGCGGCCCGCTCGGCGTCGTCGACGGCGTTGAGGGCGTAGATTTCTGCGAGGTCCACGGCGCGGCCGGCCGTCAGGTCTGTGGCGATGTCTGCGGTGAAGCCGCCGGGGAGGCGGTTGTCTTCGTGTGCGTTCATGTCACTCAATTCAGCTCACCCCCAAGCAGGTCTTCAGTCTGATGAGTCCATCGCGGATGCGGGACTTGATGGTGGGAACGGCTGCGTTCAGCCGCTCGGCCACTTCGCGGTACGTGAGGCCGCCGTAGTAGGCCAGCCGCACCGATTCCTGTTGCGTATCGGTCAGCGTCTCCAGGCACCGGACCACGGCCTCCGCCTCAAGCCGGCTGCCCACCTCGTCCGAAACGGAATCGTGGTCGATCTCCTGGCTGTTGGCGCCGTACTTGGCCTCGCGGTCAGTGGCGGACTGGGAGGACCGGACCTTGTCTACTGCGCGGCGGTGCGAGATGGTCATGAGCCACGCGAGCGGACTGCCGGCAGCGGCGTTGAATTTCGCCGCGTTCTGCCACACCTGCAGGAAGACTTCCTGGGTGGTGTCCTCACTGAGTTCTGCGTCGATCAGGACGCGTCGGGCCATACCGAATACGCGCCTGGAGGTGAGGCCGTAAAATTCCGCGAACGCCTCCTGGTCACCCTGTGCAATCAGTCCGAGCAGACTGCCGAGCCGGCCGTTGATGTCGGCTGAGGTGGCCGCCGGTGCGGCAGGCCCGGGGTTCGGGGCGTTCGGAGTTTCCATCACTCCCAAGCATAAGGCGCCCGCCGTCGAACGCGGGCCAGGAACTGCGGCATGCGACGCGTGGTTGGCCGCTGCCTCATAGGCAGGGCGTGTCTGAAGGTGCGCTGTCCTCACCCGTCGCTCCTCGCTCCCTTCCGGTTTCTCCCCGTATCGTGCTGAGGCGACGGCTCGTGTGGCCGCCTTCAGAAGTGATTCGGTGCGGCCCGCAGCCTGGATGGGCGGGCCTGCGGGATATTTCCGGAGGCATCCGCCAGAATGCCGGGACCCCGCTAGGACACAAAGCCGCCGCTGGAGGAGCCGCCGGCGCCGGAACGGACGTGCTACAGCTTGGCCCCGGCGAACCCGTTCTGGCGCCAGGCCTCGTAGACGGCGATGGACGCCGCATTGGCCAGGTTCAGCGACCGGAGGGCCGGCATCATCGGCAGTCGGACCCGGGACGTCACCTGCGGACTATTCTTCAGTTCCTCCGGCAATCCCACGGATTCGGGGCCAAACAGCAGGATGTCGCCCGCGCGGTAGCGGATATCCGTGTAGGTGGTCTCGCCGTCGGCAGTGAAAGCGAAGACCCGCTCCGGCTTCAGCGCCGCCCAGGCCGCGTCGATGTCCTTGTGGACCGTTACGACGGCGAGGTCGTGGTAGTCCAGGCCGGCGCGGCGGAGCTTGGCATCGGAAAAGTCAAAGCCCAGGGGCTCCACCAGATGTAGTTCGGCGCCCGTAATGGCGGCCAGCCGGATGGCGTTTCCCGTGTTGCCGGGGATTTCAGGGGTGTGGAAGAGGATGCGGAACACGTTCCCATCCTAGCGAGCCGCCGGTGTGGGTCGCGTCGCCGGGCCGCCGGACGGGCTCCCGTGCCCGCAGGACGGGCCGGGGAGCTAGTGCATTCCGCGCAGCAGCCGGGCCAGCACGGGAACGTTGACGGTGTTGGGGGCCGGGCCCGAGCCAAGAAACTGCTTGAGGCCGCGGACCAGGCCGGCGGCGTTGACCACCTCGACAAGCCCGGAGCCCTCGCCGTAGGCGCTGCCGTGGCCGCCGGCAGTGCGGCGGTGCCGGTCAATGACCGGTTGGTGCAGATTGCCGTCCGTGCTGTGGACAACAACCCAGCCGGTGACGTTGAGTTCGGGAAAGATGTCCTGCATCCGACGCACGACGTGGCCCAGCTGGGGCGGGGCGACGGAGCGTCCGCCGTGGGTCAGGGTGCTGCCGTTCCAGGCGTACGCGCCCGGCGGAAGCAGCATGGAACCGATGATCGCCAGCCGGTAGCCGGCCAGGAGGGCGTGGTCGATGTGGCTGTTGTCAGCCGGGGACTGCAGCCCGTTGATGAGCCGGGCCGCCGGAATTGCGGTTAGAATCTGCCGGCTGATGAGCTGCACCGTGCGCATCTCGCGCTGAATCCGGGCCTCGGCCCCGAAGATCCCGCGCTTGCGCGGCACGCCGTGGATCTGCTGCCGCGCCACGTCCGCCGGAATCAGCGGCACCGCGCCGCCGCCGCCGAACTGTTCGAACGGGGGGACGTAAACCGGCGCGTCCGCGGCGGTGTTCCGCGGCGTGTTCGGGCGGCGGACATTGGCTGACGCCCGGCTGCCCGCGGCCGGGGCGTCGAAGTGGGCCCCTTCGTCCCCGGCGGGCGACGAATAGGCGCCGCCGGGTGTGGCGCCGTAGGAACGGTCGTAGTCCGCGCGGCGCTTCGTGTCGATGAGCGTCTCATAGGCGAGGGTGACGCGGCGGAAGGCCGCAGGATCCCCGCCGTGGTCCGGGTGGGCAAGCCGGGCGGCCTTCCGGTAGGCCACTTTGATCTCCTTCGCCGTCGCCGTCACGGGGATCCTGAGGACCTGGTAATGCGAGCTGCTGCCCTGCGTCAAACAGAAATCCTTTTCGTTGATGGTGCCGGCACAAGGACCGCCGGACCGTTCGCGTGCGCCCGGCGTGGCCAGTTTAACCGGCTGGAGGAACAACGAGCGCGCGTACCGGGATGGTTCCCGGCGGCTGGCCTGCCGCGGCGCATGAAGATTGCCGCCGCCGTCGACCCCCGCGTCCTGTGGCAGGCGCGGGGGTGCCAACCGTAATTTGGCGCAGCAGGGCGGCGTTTTGGCGCAGCGGACCGAATTCTGGCGAAGCGGACCCGGGGGCCTACGCGGCCGCTGCCGCCTTCGCGGTCCTGCCCGGTGCCAGCCGGTTCAGTGCCAGCGCTCCCACGAGCAGCCCGAAGTCCCGCAGGGCGACGTCGTAGAAACTGCCAAGGATCAGCAGGTTGATGATGATCCCCAGCAGCCAGGCGGCCACCAGCGCCGATCCGAAGCGCGGGCGCAAAGCGACCATCACGCCGGCGAGGATTTCCACCCCGCCCACGACGTACATGATGGTCTGGGCCGGCAGCGGGATGACCGAGGTCACCACCGGGGCCAGGTACATGGTCCAGTCGGTGAGCAGGTTGGTGAACTTGTCCAGGCCGAAAAGGATGGGCGCAACTGTAAAGACCGTCCGTAGCAACAGGAAGGCCTGGCGGTGGCGGTCGGCGTCAAGCTGCCGTGCAGGGTTGGAGAGGGCTGGGGAAACTTTCATGTCAAGCTCCTTCTAAAGTTGGATATTCAGATTTTAGAATCCCGACGGCAATTTAGCAATGATTCTTGTTTTTAGAGATATCCTTGCTTCATGACCAAACTTGCGTGGAACCGCCGGCTCGCTGCGCTCGCGTCGCTGGGGGACGAGAGCCGCAGGAGGCTGTTTGACTTCGTCGCTTCAGCCTCCGACGCGGTCAGCCGGGACGATGCCGCCGGGGCCCTGGGACTTGCGCGGAGTACCGCCTCCTTCCACCTGGACCGGCTCGTGAAGGATGGGCTGCTGGCCGTTGAATTCCGCAAGCTTGGCGGGCGCGAGGGCCCCGGGTCGGGACGCCCGGCGAAGCTGTACCGGTCCGCCGTGGACGAGGTGGCAGCATCGGTCCCGGACCGCCACTATGACCTCGCCGCCGAGCTGCTCGTTTCCGCCATCGAAGCCGCGACCCGCGACGGCGGATCGCCCCGCGATGCCCTGCTCCGGGCCGCCCGGGCCAGGGGCCTGGCCGCGGGCGCAGCGGCGGGAGGCGAGTTGGCGATCGAGGCAGCGGGGGACGAGCCGGCAGCCGCGGCGGCAGGGACCACCCGCGGCGCGGGCGGTGCCGATCCTTTCGCCAGCTTCCTGGCGGGTCAGGGCTACTGTCCCTCGGACGACGGCTCCGGGGGCCTGCTGCTGTTGAACTGCCCGTTCCATCGCCTCGCTGCCGGCCACGCGGACGTGGTCTGTGCGATGAACGGAGCGTTCCTTGGCGGCGCCTCCGCGGCTTTGGGGATCGACCCCGGACGGGTGGAAGCGCTCGCCATCGAAGATCTCAGGGAGCAAGGGAAGGCGCGGCCCGGGCAATGCTGTGCCCGGATCCTGCCTTCGTGACCAGTCGTGGAGCAGTCGTGACCGGTCGTGGAGCAAGGGGACCGGTCCCGAAAGGTGCCGCGGAGCCGGGGTATGCCGGGGCGCCAAGCGCCTGACAGCCCACCCGTTGCCACCCGGGCCGCGGGTAGAATTGGCGTGTGCCCGTATATCTGGATCATGCCGCCACCACGTCCCTTGCTCCCGAAGCTCTGGCGGCCTTAACGCGCGAACTCGCCCGGACCGGGAACCCCTCCTCTTTGCACGGCTCGGGCCGCCGGGCGCGCCGTGTCGTGGAGGATGCCCGCGAGGCCCTGGCCGCCGCGGCCGGGGCCCATCCCTCCGAAGTCATCTTCACCTCGGGCGGCACGGAAGCGGACAACCTTGCCGTCAAGGGGCTGTACTGGGCCCGGCGCGCGGAGGACCCCGCACGCACCCGGATCCTGTGCTCTAGCGTCGAGCACCACGCCGTCCTGGACACGGTTGAATGGCTCGAGCGGCACGAGGGGGCCGACGTCTGCTGGCTTCCCGTCGACGCCGACGGCGTGGTGGACATGGCCGTGCTGGAGGCGGAGCTGGCCCGTGATCCGGCGTCGATCGCCCTGGTGAGCGTCATGTGGGCCAACAACGAGGTCGGCACGATTGAGCCGATCGCCCGCATCGTGGAGCTGGCGCACCGTGCCGGCGTGCCTGTGCACTCCGACGCCGTTCAGGCGTTCGGTTCGGTCCCCGTGGACTTCCGCGGCACCGGCCTGGATGCCATGTCCGTCTCCGGGCACAAGATCGGCGGCCCCGTGGGGGTCGGTGCCCTGTTTCTGGGGCGTGCGGTCAAGCTGACGCCCGTGCAGCATGGCGGCGGCCAGGAGCGGGACGTGCGTTCCGGCACTCTGGACACCGCCTCGATCGCCGCCTTCGCCGCGGCCGCCGAAGCGGCTACCGCGAGGCTCGCCCCGGAAGCGGCGCGGATCGCCGCCCTGCGGGACCGGCTGATCGACGGCGTCCGGGAGGCTGTTCCCGAGGCGGTGCTGAGGGGCGCCCCCGGTCCCGGGCGGCTGCCCGGCAATGCGCATTTCACGTTCCCGGGCTGCGAGGGCGACTCGTTGCTGTTCCTGCTGGACCTGGCCGGCGTCGAATCCTCCACGGGTTCCGCCTGCACCGCGGGCGTTCCGAGGCCCTCCCACGTGCTGCTGGCCATGGGCCTGGACGAGGACGCGGCCAGGGGGGCGCAGCGGTTCACGCTCGGGCATTCCTCGACCGACGCCGACGTCGACGCCGTGCTTGCCGCGCTCCCGGGCGCCTACGCCCGGGCACGCCAGGCGGGCATGGCCGGCCATGAGTCCAGCATCCAGACCGCGGGCACGGTCGCCCGTGAAACTGCGCGTCAGGCTTCCGGCGGGAGCTGATCCAACAGCTGATCCAGCGGCGCCGACGGGTCAGTGAGGAGCTCCGGGCTGACGGCGGTGCGCGCGTTGATGAGCGCCTTGATCGCCTTTTGCGGCTTGGCGGCGCGGGGCCAATTGACGTTCATCCCGGCCACCACCCTGCCCTCGCTCTGCCAGAACGCCATGAATGACTTGTCCTCGAGCGAACCGCGGATGACCGGGGACCCGGAAGCGAGGGAGGGGAAGCCCGAATATTCCATGCTGACCTCGTATTGGTCGGTGTAGAAGTAAGGGATGGTGTCCAGCACGGCATCGACGCCGAGCATGGCCCGGGCGGCCACCTTGCCGCCGTTTAGGGCGTTGGACCAGTGCTCGCTGCGGTGGCGCTCGCCGGTGAAGGGGTGCAGGGCATTGGCGACGTCCCCGGCCGCGAAGATCCCGGCGGTCCCGGTGCGTAGCGCGGCGTCGGTGAGGATGCCGTTGCGGACGCCGATGCCGGCTGCCTCCGCCAGCCCCGTCTCGGGAACCACCCCCACCGCAATCACCACGAGGTCCGCCGGGAGGATTTCGCCGCTGTCCGTGCGCACGCCAGTGACCTGTCCGGAGGCGCCGGTGATTTCCGCCGCCGAGGCCGGCAGTCGGAAGCGCACGCCGTGGGCCTCGTGCAGGGAGCGGAAGAAGCCGCCCACCTCGGGGCCCACAGCCGCGGCCAGCGGCACGTCTTCGAGCCCCAGCAGGGTGACCGTGCTGCCGTAGCTGCTCGCGGCTGCGGCAAGCTCCATCCCGATCCAGCCCGAGCCGACCATCACCACGTTCCGGCCGCCGCCGGCGAGGGCGTCGCGGAGACGGCGGCTATCCTCTACCGTGCGGAACGTGCTGACCCCCGCCAGGCCGGCGCCCGGCAGCGGGATGCTGCGCGGGCGCGCCCCGGTCGCGAGCAGCAACGACGTGTACTCCAGCCGGCTGCCGTCGTCCAGGACCAACACACGGGCGGCCGTGTCCAGTTCTGCGGCCCGGGCCCCGAGCCGCAGGTCGACGTCGTTGGTGCTGTACCAGTCGTCCGGCACCACCGGCAGGGCGTCCTCGCCGGATTTGCCCAGCAGGTAGTCCTTTGACAGCGGCGGGCGGAGGTACGGCGGATGGGCCTCCGCGGCGAGCACCACGATGCGTCCGGAAAAGCCCTCCGCGCGCAGGGTCTTGGCGGCGGTGGCCCCCGCCAGGCCGCCGCCCACGATCACGATGTCTTCATTGGCCATGGTCCGCTCGATTCCGCTGTGCTGGTTCTGAGCTGTGCTGTGAGCTGTGCTGGTTCTAAGCTCTGCGGGGACTCCCGCCGTTCGGTTCCGCGGAGCCGGAACCGGGGCGCGGTCCCCTCGTCGATGCGCCGCACGGTGACGCCGGCCGGGTCTGTAGTAGCAGATCTAAAATAATTTCGCTTGATTTTAGATTCGCCGTCCGCTGCAGGTCAAGGGGTTTTGGGCGGGGAATCGGCGTGGCGATAGAATGGGGCCGCAGGCTTTGTGCTATCCGGCCCAAGGGGTACCGTCCGAATCGTTGTTTTCATTCGTGCCGCCGTCCCGTGCCACAGATCGGCCCAAGCCGGCCCTACCCCCGACAGCTAGAGAAAGCCAGTATGCGAGTTCTTGCAGCCATGAGCGGCGGCGTTGATTCCGCCGTTGCCGCCGCCCGCGCGGTCGAAGCGGGACACGACGTCGTCGGGGTCCACCTTGCGCTCTCCCGGATGCCGGGCACCCTGCGAACGGGCAGCCGCGGCTGCTGCACGATCGAGGACTCGCGCGACGCCTGGCGCGCCTGCGACATCCTCGGGATCCCGTACTACGTCTGGGATTTCTCCGAGCGGTTCAAGGAAGACGTCGTCCAGGACTTCATCGACGAATATGCCGCCGGGCGCACGCCCAACCCGTGCATGCGCTGCAACGAGCGGATCAAGTTCGCCGCCCTGCTGGAGAAGGCCATCGCGCTGGGCTTCGACGCCGTCTGCACCGGCCACTATGCCAAGGTGATCACCGACGCGGACGGCAATCCCGAGCTCCACCGCGCCGCGGACTGGGCCAAGGACCAGAGCTACGTGCTCGGTGTGTTGACCCACGAGCAGCTCAAGCATTCGATGTTCCCGCTCGCTGACACGCCGTCAAAGGCCGAGGTCCGTGCGGAAGCGGAGCGCCGCGGCCTGTCAGTGGCGAACAAGCCCGACAGCCACGACATCTGCTTCATCCCCGACGGCGATACCGCCGGCTGGCTGGCCGAAAAGATCGAAATGACCACGGGCGACATCGTGGACGAGTCCGGGGCCAAGGTTGGCGAACACCCCGGCGCCAACGCCTTCACTGTCGGCCAGCGCCGGGGCCTAAAGCTTGGCACCCCGGCGGCAGACGGCAAGCCGCGCTTCGTGCTGGAGATCCGGCCGAAGGAAAATAAGGTGGTGGTGGGCCCGGAGGCGCTGCTCGCCATCGACGAAATCCGCGGCATCAAAGTCTCCTGGGCGGGCCTGCCCATTGCCGAAGTGGCCACGGGCGAGGACTTCGACTGCTACGCCCAGGTCCGCGCCCACGGCGACCCGGTTCCGGCACGCGCCCACATGGCCGGGGACGGGCTCGTGGTCACCCTCGAGGAGCCGCTGCGCGGCGTGGCCCCGGGCCAGACTGTGGTCCTCTACCAGGGGAGCCGCGTGCTGGGCCAGGCCACCATTGACGCCGCTCGCTCGCTGCAGCGGGCCGCCCTGTAGGCCAGCCACACCCGAGTCCAGCGAAGGGTCCCACCGAACAGTTCAGGGCGGTGGGGCCCTTCGTCGTCTGCACGCTGCGGCGATTCATCGTGCCTTTGTCGTCTGTAGTCCGCGTGCGTTCCGCCGCCGTTCCTCGCCCGTCGCCTCCCGTTCCGCTCCGCGCGCCTGTCGAAGAACCGGACGGAATTCTGAAGAAAATGAGAGAAACCTTCGAATCGTGTAAATTTTGTGTCTCAACTCACAAAATGCAACGTTTCACCGAATGATTGTCTGGTTGAATCAAGGGATCAGCAAAGCGTGCCGCCCGACGAGTCACTCGTTTGACTTCGGGCTGCGCTAGAACGCATCGAACAGAAAGTTCACAGATGGCAATGAACAAAAAGGCCTGGCAGGGCGTCATCGCGCTTGCCGGGGTTTCCGCCTTTGCACTGACGGCCTGCACGGGACCGTCCGGCGGCACTGGCGGGTCATCAGCCGCCGCGAGCGGTCCAATCGCCTACGGCACCACGGACAAGGTCACGGCGTTGGATCCGGCGGGCTCGTACGACAACGGCTCCTTCATGGTGATGAACCAGATCTACTCCTTCCTGCTCAACTCGAAGCCTGGCAGTGCCGATCCCGTTCCGGACCTGGCCGAGTCCGCGTCCTTCACGACGCCGACCGAATACACGGTCAAGCTCAAGCCCGGACTGAAGTGGGCCAACGGACACACGCTCGACTCCAAGGACGTCAAGTTCTCCTTCGACCGGCAGATCAAGATCAATGATCCCGCCGGCCCCGCGAGCCTGCTGGCCAACGTCGCCAGCGTCAACGCCCCCGATGCCAACACCGTTGTCTTCAAGCTGAAGCTGGCAAACGACCAGACCTTCGCGCAGATCCTCAGCAGCCCCGCCGCGCCGATCGTGGACGATGAAGTCTTCCCGGCCGACAAGCTGCTGGACGATGACTCGATCGTCAAGGCCAAGGCGTTCTACGGCCAGTACACGATCGACACGTACAAGAAGAACGAGCTGATCAGCTTCAAGGCGTTCCCGGACTACAAGGGCGTCCTCGGCAAGCCGGCCAACGACGCCGCCACGATCAAGTACTACGCGGACCCCACCAACATGAAGCTGGACATCCAGCAGGGCAACATCGACGTCGCAAACCGCTCCCTGAGCGCCACGGACATCGATGACCTGAAGAAGGACTCCAAGGTCAAGGTCAACGTTGGCCCCGGCGGCGAAATCCGCTACATCACGTTCAACTTCAACACCATGCCGTACGGCGCCAAGACCGCGGAGGCCAGTCCCGCCAAGGCTCTCGCCGTCCGTCAGGCCATCGCCAACCTCGTTGACCGCCAGGCCATCGCGGACCAGGTCTACAAGGGCACCTACCTGCCCCTGTACTCCAACGTCCCCAGCGGCTTCCTCGGCGCCAACGAATCATTCAAGGACGCCTACGGCGACGCCGGCAAGCCCAGCCTGGACAAGGCAAAGAAGGTCCTGACCGACGCCGGCGTGACAACGCCGGTGTCTCTGAACCTGCAGTACAACCCGGACCACTACGGCAAGTCCTCTGGCGACGAGTACGCCATGATCAAGGACCAGCTGGAAAAGTCCGGCTTGTTCAAGGTCAACCTGCAGTCCACGGAGTGGGTCACCTACAGCAAGGCCAGCCGGGCCGACGAATACCCGCTGTTCCAGTTTGGCTGGTTCCCGGACTTCAGCGACGCCGACAACTACCTGACCCCGTTCTTCCCGGATGGCGGCTTCCTGAAGAACCACTACAACAACCCCACTGTCACGGATCTGATCAACAAGCAGCTCACCACCGTCGACAAGACTCAGCGCGAGTCCACGATCAAGGATGCCCAGAATGCCCTCGCCAAGGACATCTCCACGCTTCCGTTGCTCCAGGGCGCGCAGGTTGCCATTTCCGGCACCGGCGTCAAGGGTGTCGATACCACCCTCGACGCCTCCTTCAAGTTCCGTCTGGGAACTGTTTCCAAGTAAGGCTGCATCCATGCGGTTCTGACCAGCCTGCGAGGCGGGGCGCCCTCGAGGCGCCCCGCCTTTGCTGGTCAGAGCCGCACCTTGCAATTCACGGGGCCGGCCCATGGCCGCGAAAGCACAAGTTTAGGTACCAATGACAACATTGATAGAGGCGCCGCCAAGCGACGCCGACGGACTCCTTCCGTCAAAGAAAAAATCCTCGGGTGGGGGCCTGGGGAGCTATATCCTGGTCCGGTTCTTCCTGATCATTCCGACCATCTTCATCCTGGTGACCTTGGTCTTCTTCCTGATGCGGGTCATCGGCGACCCCATCACTGCCGCCCAGGGCGGCAGGCTTCCCCCGGAGGCGCTGGCACAGCGCATCCACGAGGCCGGCTACGACCGTCCGATCCTCGTGCAGTACTTTGAATATGTTGGCCAGCTGGCCACCGGCAACTTCGGCACCACCATCACCGACCGCCGCCCCGTTGTCGAAATGGTCATGACCTTTGGCGTGGCGACACTGGAACTGGCCATCAACGCCCTGATCGTGGCGCTGCTAGTTGGCATCCCGCTCGGGCTCATCGCCGCCTACAAGCGCGACAAGGCACCGGACGCCTTCCTGCGGTTCTTTGCCATTCTCTGCTACGCCACCCCCGTGTTCTTCGCCGGCCTGCTGATGAAGCTGACCTTCTCGGTCTGGCTCGGCTGGCTGCCCGTCGCGGGACGCGCCTCCACCCGGACCGAACTGGCCATGGGAAGCCTGGCCGCACCGACCGGGATCTACTGGCTCGATGCGCTGCGCAGCGGCAACATGGCCGCCTACGGCGACGTCGCGGCCCATTCAGTCCTCCCGGCAGTCACCCTCGGGCTGCTGACGGCCGGGGTCTTCCTCCGGCTGGTCCGCACCAACGTCATCGGCACGCTCGGCAAGGACTACGTCGAGGCCGGCAGGTCCCGCGGCGTCAGCAATTTCCGGCTCGTCACCAAGCACGCTTACAAGCCTGCCCTCATCCCGATCATCACGGTCATGGGGCTCCAGATTGCCCTCCTGCTCGGCGGCGCCGTCCTCACCGAATCCACGTTCGAGTGGAAAGGCCTCGGCTACCAGCTGGTGCAATATCTGAACGCCCGCGACTTCGTCGCCGTCCAGGGCATCGTCGTGTTCCTTGCGGTCATCGTTGCCGTCACGAACTTCATCGTCGACGTCGTCGCAGCCCTGATCGACCCGCGAGTGAGGTACTAGCCATGAATGCAACCACAGTAAGCGGGCGCAAGCAGCCCCTCATCTACCGGCTGCCGGTAATCTCTCATTTCCGGACGAGCGTCGGGCTGCAGCGCGGCATGCTCGTCACCGGCCTGGTGCTGTCCGCCCTGTTCCTGCTGACGGCCGTCTTTGCGCCGCTGATCGCACCCTACGGCTATGCCCAGCTGAGCGACGCGGCGGGTACCTTCCCGGCGCAGCAACCCCCCAGCCCGGCCCACATCTGGGGCACCACGGTCAGCGGCTACGACGTCTTTTCCCGCGTGATCTGGGGTGCCCAGACGGCTGCGGTGGTCATCATCGTCGCCGTGGCCATGTCGATCTTCCTCGGCGTCGCCCTCGGCCTCATCAGCGGCTACTTCGGCGGCTGGCTGGACCGGATGCTGGTGGTGATCGCCGATGCGATCTACGCCTTCCCGTCGCTCCTGCTGGCCATCGTGATGTCCATCGTCATCAGCCACGGCCAGTCCAGTTTCTGGGGCGGCATCGTTGCCTGCTCCATCTCCATCTCGGTGGTGTTCGTCCCGCAGTACTTCCGCGTGATCCGTGCCGAGACCATCCGGCTGAAGGCTGAGCCGTACGTCGAATCAGCCAAGGTAGTGGGTGCCTCCAGCATCCGCATCATGGGCCGCCACATCTTCAAGAACGCCACCCGCACCCTGCCACTGATTTTCACCCTGAACGCTTCCGAGGCGATCCTGACACTGGCCGGGCTTGGCTTCCTGGGATTCGGCATCGAACCGTCCTCCGCCGCCGAATGGGGCTACGACCTGAACAAAGCCATTGCCGACGCCTCTTCGGGCATCTGGTGGACGGGTATCTACCCCGGTACGGCGATCGTCCTGACCGTCTTGGGGCTGACCCTGGTCGGTGAGAGCATGAACGATCTCAACGATCCGCGTCTCAGGGGCCGCAAGAAGGCCGGGAGCAAGAAGGCTCCCGCCGGCCCCGTCCCCACCGCCGGCGCGCAGGCCGCAACTGAAGCAGAATCGAGCAGTTCATGACCACCAACATCGACCGGCCGGGCCGCGGCTCCGGCCCCGTCCTGGACATCGAGAACCTCAAGGTCACGTTCGCGACCGACGGCGGCGACGTCTTCGCCGTCAAGGACGTCAGCCTCGAAGTCAACCCCGGTGAGGTTGTCGCCATCGTTGGCGAATCCGGATCCGGCAAGACCGTGACGGCCAAGACCATCCTGGGCCTGCTGCCGGAGACGGCAACCAGCCAGGGCGCCGTCCTGATCAACGGCAACAATGTCATCACCGTCAGCGCGGCGAAGCTGCGGCAGATCCGCGGCCGCGACGTCGCCATGGTGTTCCAGGAGCCGTCCACGGCCCTCAACCCGGTCTACACCGTCGGCTGGCAGATTGCCGAAGGCATCCGGGCGCATGCTGACACCGGCAGCGGCAACAAGATCTCCGCCAAGGAGGCCAAGACCCGCGCCATCGAGGCCCTCCGCAAGGTGGGCATCCCGGACCCGGAAACACGGGTCAACTACTACCCGCACCAGTTCTCGGGCGGCCAGAAGCAGCGCGTCGTCATTGCCGCCGCGCTGGCCCTGAACCCCGGCCTCATCGTGGCCGACGAGCCCACCACGGCCCTGGACGTCACCGTCCAGGCGGAGATCCTGGAGCTGCTGCGGGACCTCCGCGACAAGTACGGGACGTCCATCGTGCTGATCACGCACAACATGGGTGTTGTCGCCGACCTCGCCGACCGCGTGGTGGTCATGTACCAGGGCGACGTCGTGGAGGAGGCGCCCGCACGGGTGCTCTTCGCCGAGCCCAAGCAGGACTACACGAAGAAGCTCCTGGCCGCCGTCCCGCACCTGGGCCGCAACTCCGCGTCCGAAGGCATGACCGAACGCGCCCACCAGGGCGGCAAGGTATTGGTCGAGGCCAAGAACCTGACCATCGAGTACCCGGGACGGCTGGGCAGCCCGGCCTTCAAGGCCGTCGACGGCGTCAGCTTCACCGTGTCCGAAGGCGAAGTTTTCGGCCTGGTGGGGGAGTCGGGCTCCGGCAAGACCACCATCGGCCGGGCGATCGCCGGGCTCAACCGGACCACGGGCGGAAGCCTCAAGGTGCTGGGTTACGAAATGCTCAATTACAAGGAGCGCACCTTCAAGCCTCTCCGCAAGGAGATCGGCTTCGTGTTCCAGGACCCGGCGGCCTCGTTCAATCCGCAGCTGACTATTGGCGACTGCGTGGCGGAACCGCTGATCATCCACTCCAAGCCGACCCCGGCCGAGGCGCGCAAGCGGGTGGGCGAGCTGCTGGAGTCAGTGCAGCTGCCGGCGTCGTACGCTGACCGGTTCCCGCATGAACTCTCCGGCGGGCAACGCCAGCGTGCCTCCCTGGCGCGGGCGCTCATCCTGAACCCGAAGCTGCTCATCGCCGATGAGCCGACCTCGGCCCTGGACGTGTCCGTGCAGGCTGTGGTGCTGGAACTGTTCAAGGAGATCCAGCAGGAATTCGGCTTCGCGGCGCTGTTCATCAGCCACGACCTCGCCGTGGTGGACATGCTCTCCCACTGGGTCGGCGTGCTCTACAAGGGCAAGATGGTGGAGCAGGGGCTCGGTAATCAGGTGATGGGCAACCCGCAACACAACTACACAAAGAAGCTCATCGCATCCTTGCCCGTTCCGGATCCCGACGAACAGGCCAGGCGCCGCGAGGCGTTCAAGGCTGTGCTCCACAGCTAACCGCCAAGGACCGCAGGCGGCGCCTGCCACGCGCGCAGCCACTGGACATGCCCGCTGTTCGCTTCTTCGGACGGTGGGCATGTCCGTTGCTATGCACAACTTTGGGTGACCGGCACGCGCCCCCGACGGCCCTTAGCAGAGGCTTAGCAACGGCGCTTAACAGCAGAAAGCATTGGCCGCCGTGCCCCTAGACTGGGTCAATGACCGAGCAGAACCTCAATATTCCTGATACCGATTCCTACGACCCGGCGGCGAGCTCCCTGGCCGGTTCCGTGGATCCGGCGGTAATGGCGGAACTGTTGTCGATCCGCTCGAGCATCGACAACATCGATGCCACCCTGGTCTTCCTCCTGGCCGAGCGTTTCAAAGCCACCCAGAAGGTTGGCTTCCTCAAGGCAGCCCACAAGCTGCCCGCGGGAGATCCCGGCCGCGAAACGGCGCAGATCGCCCGGCTCCGTCACCTGGCCGCCGAGGCCCACTTGGACCCGGCCTTCGCGGAGAAATTCCTGAACTTCATCATCGGCGAGGTCATCCGGCATCATGAGGCCATCGCCGAGGACCATCAAGCCGCCGCCCAGGCCTCCGGCGCCGCAGACGCCGCCCGCGACGCGGACGCCTAGCCCGTGACCGGCACAGCATTGCCCACCCCAGGCCAGGTCACCGCGACCGGCCTCGGCCCGTGGCCCGGCGAGGACCCGGCTGAGGCCGCCAAGATCATCCGCGGTGAACTCGGCAGCCCGCACCTGCCGTTCCTGGCCGAGCTTCCTGACCGAGGTGTAGGCTCCGACGCCCTGGGCCGAACAGCGTCCTTGCTCGTGGAACTCGCCGTCGACGTCCAGCCGCACGGCTGGCGGCTCGTGGACCGCCCCGGGAAGGACCTGCAGCGGGCAAAATCGGCGTTGTCCACCGACATCAACATCCTGGCGGACGTGATCGGTGCCGAGGAGGCGCCCGCGGATGACATCAAGATCCAGCTACGCGGGCCGCTCAGCCTGGCCGCCGGCCTGCACCTCCACAACGGCGAGCGTGCCCTGATCGACTACGGCGCCCGCCGGGACATCGCCGCGTCGCTGGCAGCCGGCGTGGACGGCTATCTCAAACGGGTGGCCGCGGCCGCTCCCGGTGCCCGGATTGTGGTCCAGATCGATGAGCCGGAAATTGCCTCCGTGCTGGCCGGCACGATTCCCACCTCGAGCGGTTACCGGACCCTGCGCTCTGTGCATGGCCAGGAAGCCACCGAGTCCTGGCGGCTGGTCATCGACGCGCTCCGCGCCGCGGGCGCCGTCGAAATCGTGCTGGCCGTCGCCGAGGTCGAGGCGCCGTTCGAACGGATCCTCGCGGCCGGCGCGGACGGAATCGCAGTGCCGCTGAAGGCACTGACCTCGCGCCAGTGGGAACAGCTCGCCGGTGCGGTGGAGGACGGCAAACGCCTCTGGGCCGGCGCGCTGGACGTGGGCGTCCCCTCCGCGGCCCTGCCCAGGGTTGGCGACGTTGTGGAAAGCGTGTGGCGGCCGTGGCGGCAGCTGGGCCTTCCCGCGTCGACGTTGGGCGCGCTCCGGGTCACTCCGTCCGAAGGGCTGGCGCGGCACTCGCCCGCGGCGGCGACGGCGGTCCTGACCCGCCTGACCCAGGTGGCTGACGGGCTCAACCAGCTCGCCCTCGGGTAGCGCGGGGGCCGGCGCCAGCTGACGGCTGCGCCGGGTGCGCCAGGTGCTAGTTCAGACCCTGCTTTCCCAGCCGTCCGGGCGCGCGTACCCCGGCAGGAAGCCCGGTGCCGTCATCCCGCCGGGGTAGGGCTCAAGCCGGTAGTCGAAATAGCCGGCATATACCAGCACCAGGCCGAGCTGGGGCTGGATCACCTTGACCTGGATCCGGTGCCGTCCGCCGTCTTGAGGCTCCCACCACTGCTCGGCATAGGCTTTGGCATCGAGGGCCGCCGGCAGCGGAATCCGGAGCGGGCCCAGAAACAGCCGGGACGCCTCGGACACTCCGCGGAGCCGGCCCTCCGGGGTGACGCTGAGGTTGAGGTCGGTGACGAGCCGCCGGAACCTGCCGACATAATCCACGAGCCCCGGACGGTGCCCGGAGTCATCGAAACTCGTCGTGTCCTGGAACAGCCGGGTGGTGCCCGGGAAGAAGATCTCCCGCCGGGCCGTCAGGCTTGACCTGCCAAACGGGTCCACATGGGCATGGTTCTCGATCCGGAAGTCAATGCCCTCGCCGTACTCTGGAAAGAAGGCCTGCTCGCCGGCGGTGAGGCGCAGCAGCGGACGCAGCCAGTCCTGGCGGCAGCCGACCACCTCGAACACTCCCTCGCCGACGCCGTAGTGGCCGGATCCCGGGGCCAGGGCGAAGTATTCTTGGAGCTGCGGTTGGAGTCGGGAAAAGTCGCTGCCGAGGGCGCGCTCATAGATGGGGGTGTTCACGGGGTCCTCCTGCGGTCCGGGCCGGTTCACTGGGCCTGTGCACAGCATGCAGGACAATGCGGCAATTGTCACAGCTTCCTGTGCGCCCGGGGGTTTCCGAAGGCCTGGGCCGGCCCGCTTGCGCCATGCCGGTGGGCCGCCGATACGACAAAGCCAATTCAATGGGGGAATATATAACTATGAAGGCACGCATTCTGGTAGTGGACGATGACGAGGCGCTCGCCGAGATGATCGGTATTGTGCTGCGCAATGACGGCTTTGAAGCCGTCTTTTGCGCCGACGGCGGACAGGCGCTGGACGTGTTCCGCTCCTCGAAGCCGGACCTCGTCCTGCTCGACCTCATGCTCCCGGGTATGGACGGCATCGAAGTCTGCCGCCTGGTCCGTGCCGAGTCGGACGTCCCGATCGTGATGCTGACGGCCAAAGCGGACACCTCGGACGTGGTCCGCGGGCTCGAATCCGGTGCCGATGACTATGTGCCCAAGCCGTTCAAACCCGCCGAGCTCGTGGCCAGGGTCCGGGCACGGCTGCGCCCGGGCGACCAGAAGCCCCCGGAAACCCTGCGGATCGCCGACGTCACGATCGACGTCGCCGGACACCTGGTCAGCCGCGGCAACGACCGGATCTCGCTGACGCCGCTGGAATTCGACCTGCTCGTCGCGCTGGCCCGGAAACCATGGCAGGTGTTCACGCGTGAACTGCTCCTCGAACAGGTATGGGGCTACCGGCACGCGGCCGACACCCGGCTGGTCAACGTCCATGTCCAGCGGCTGAGGTCCAAGATCGAACGTGACCCGGAAGCCCCCGAAGTTGTATTGACGGTTCGTGGTGTCGGCTATAAAGCAGGTTCCTGAGCCGGCGGACCGCAGCGTCCCCCAGAGCAAAGGCCCGGCCGCGGTGCTCGACGCTGCTCCCGAGGCAGCGCCGGGCACCTTTCCCGGCGCGACGCCGGATGCGGCGCCGGGCACTCAGCCGCCCGCGCAGCCCGCGTCCGCACAACCGGCGCCCCATTCCCAGCCGGGCGGCGGCGGGCCCGCGGCTTGGCGCAGACTCGCGTTCCGGACCCGGCTGTGGGCCAAGCGCGCCAGGATCGTCGCTGTCCGGGTTGCGCGGCTGGTCCACACGGGGGCGAGCCGCCTCCTGCCCGGGATCCGCTACCTGCTCCGTGCCGTGCAGCGGAAATGGCGGCGTTCTCTGCAATTCAGGACCGTACTCACCACGCTCCTGCTGGCTATCGGCTCGTTCGCGGTCGTGGGGGCTTACCTGTCCAACCAGATCGCCAATAACCTGTTCCAGGAGCGGCTCGCGCAAGCCGAATCGGAGACGCGCTACAACGTCAAGCAGGTCCAGGACACGTTCGACGGCGCCCAGGTCACGGACCAGTCCAGCGTCATCACCTTGGTCTATGACACCCTGAACGCCGTGGAGGGCCGCGGGTCGGTCATCCAGCGGCGCTATGTCTTCGAAGCGATGCCGGAGCAGACCAAGCCGCGCAACCGCTGGGTTGAGTCCCGGGCCTCCGACCAGCTCACCATCGGCGTCATCCCGCCGGACCTGCGCAAAGCGGTACAGGACTCGGGCAAGGACCAGTACTGGGCCTCCACACAGTTTCCGGTGGGGACCGAGGACCGGCCCGGCATCGCGGTCGGCAACAAAGTGACCTTCAACGGCACCGTCTACGAGCTTTACCTCATCTACGACCTCAACACGGCGCAGAAGACGCTGGATGAGATCCAGAACGTCCTCCTGGCCGGCGGTGCCCTTCTGGTGCTGATGATCGGCGGCGTCGCCTGGTACGTCACCCGCAACGTGGTCAGCCCGGTCAGCCATGCCGCCGTCGTCTCCGAAAAGCTCGCCGCCGGCCAGCTGCAGGAGCGCATGGTGGTCAAGGGCGAGGACGAGGTCGCCCGCCTCGGCGCCTCGTTCAACCACATGGCCGCAAGCCTGCAGGAGCAAATCACCAAACTGGCCACGCTCTCCCAGATGCAGCAGCGGTTCGTCTCCGACGTGTCCCACGAGCTCCGCACGCCCCTGACCACGGTGCGCATGGCCGCGGAGGTCCTTTACGACAGCCGCGACGATTTCGACCCCGTCAACAAGCGTTCCGCCGAGCTGCTCTACAACCAGGTGGAACGGTTCCAGTCGCTCCTGGCGGATCTGCTGGAAATCTCCCGCTTTGACGCCGGCGCGGCCACGCTCGACGCCGAACCCACGGACATCGTGCAGCTCGTCTCGCACGTCATCGAGGGAGTGGCGCCGGTTGCCGCGGAGTACGGATCCGCCGTCACCCTCAACGCCCCTGCCGGCAGCATCATCGTTGATATGGACGACCGCAGGATCGACCGTATCCTGCGCAACCTTGTCCTGAATGCGCTCGAACACGGGGAGGGCCGGCCGGTGAACATCTCCGTGGCCGCCAATGCCGGCGCGGTGGCCGTGGCCGTGCGGGACCACGGCATCGGCATGACTCCGGCCGAGGCCGCGCGGGTCTTCGACCGTTTCTGGCGCGCCGATCCCGCCCGCGCCCGCACCACCGGCGGCAGCGGGCTTGGACTGTCGATCGCCGCCGAGGACACCAAGCTGCACAACGGCTGGCTGCAGGCCTGGGGGAGCAAGGGCAACGGCTCAAACTTCCGGCTTACCCTTCCGCTGCGCCGGGACGAGCCCATCACCCGGTCACCGCTGCAGCTCGAACCGGTCAACGTCGGGCTCCCGGAGGCCGGCAACCAACGGACAGTCCTGCTGCTGGACCCGCCGCCCGCTGAGACGCTGCCCGCCGGGACGCTGCCCGCTGAGACGTTGCCCGCCGACCCGTTGCCCGCCGAGACGCCTCCCGCGGAAACGCCGGGAACGCGCGGCACAGCAATTGGCGGCACCAGGGCTGACGGCTTCCCCGCCGACGGCGGCGGCGCAACAGTCGGCGGAGCGGTCCGGCATGGAGGTCCTGCGGGCCGCCCTGATACCGGCACCACGGAGGGTAGGGCATGAGCGGTAGTTCCAACAAATTGACCCGGGCCGGGGCCGCGCTCCTTGCCGTCGTCCTGCTCCTGTTGACCTCGTGCGCCCAGATTCCGCGCTCGGGGCCGGTGGGCAAAAGCACCGACGAGAGCGCGGGCAACCCCAACGCCCCGGTCTTCTTCCCGGCCGCGCCGCGTCCCGGTGCCGGTCCGGAGTCAGTGATTGAAGACTTCTACCTGGCCGGCAGCGGGTATGAGGACGACTACGCCGTCGCCCGGCAGTACCTTACCCAGGCGTCGTCGGTGACGTGGAAGCCGGACCAGCGGACGCTCGTGTTCCGCAAGGCCACGGTGGTGGCTACCGGCGTCGAAAACGTCTTCAACTACCAGCTCGACCTCGCCTATTCGGTGGACGCCGACGGCGTAGCCACGCAGCTTCCCGAGGGCACCACCGAGAACATACCTGTCACGCTGACCCAGGTGGACGGCCAGTGGCGAATCTCCAATCTCCCGGACGGCACGGCCATCCCGGAAGAGACCTTCAAGGTTATCTACGGCGCCTACCCGATCTACTTTTACGACCCCACCTTCACCTACGCGGTTCCGGATGTCCGCTGGTTCATCCGGAAGAAGACCGTCAAGGCCATGACGAGTGCCCTGCTGGCCGGACCGGCCCCTTACCTCAAGGGCGCCGTCGTCAGCGCCTTCCCCTCGGGCATCAAGCTGGCGCGGGAGTCCGTGCCCGTGGTTTCAGGCGCGGCCCAAGTGGACCTGACGGCCAAGGACCTGGTGGAGGCTTCCAACGAGGACCGGCTGCGGATGCAGACACAGCTGGCCCTGACCTTCCGCAGTCAGCCCGATGTCATCAACGTTGAACTCCGGGCCAACCAGGACCTGGTGCGCGTCGAGGACAACGGCACGGTGCTGCCCCCGGTCCGCAACGAGAACGTCCCCGCCTACCAAATTGCCGTCAGCAACAATGACCTGGTCCGGTACGAGAACAACCGGCTATCGCCGTTGCCGGACATCCGGTCCGTGGCCGCGCTGTCGCCTCGGGCGCCGGCGGAGTCGACCGAGTCGCAGACCGTCGCGTTCCTCAACGCCGCACGCACCACGTTGTACTCGATTGTTCCGGGCCAGGCCGCCAGGGCCCTGACCACCAGGGCAACCCTTTCCAGGCCCTCGTTCGGCCGCTATGACTGGGTCTGGACCGCCGGACCGGGTGCTGGCGGGGCCACCGAGGTGGTGGCCTACCGGCCGGTGAACATGCCGACGAACGCGAGCGTGCCCACGGTGACCCTTGCGCCGGGATGGCTTGCCGGCCGGACCGTCAAGGACTTCCGGATTTCCCGGGACGGCACGCGCGCCCTTGTCATTTCCGAGCAAAACGGCAAAAGCAAAGTCCAGATCACCGGGATCATCCGGAACACGGACGGCACCCCGAGGGACCTCGCAGCGCCGCTGACGCTCCTGACCACCCAGAATCCGGACCAGGGGGTCTGGGTGGATGACACCACCGTCGCCGTCATGAAATCCTCCGCCAGCGACTCCGTCACCCCCGAGCTGTTGTCACTGACCTCGGCGCAGCCGCAGCAGCTGGCGCCGTGGCCCGGGCTGACCGGACTCAGCGCAGGCAACGGGACGGCGGAGATTTACGGCCAGTCCGCGGAAGGGATCTTCCAACGTCTCGGCAATGGCTGGTCACCCCGGCTCAAGGGCCCCATCGATCCGTCCTTCCCCGGCTGACAGGCCATGCCGGCAGGGCAGCTGACCGGCGGGGGACAAGGGCCGCCGCCGGTGGAGCGGGGCGCCTGCGGGCATGAGCGTGCCGGCAACAGATTGTCCACATAGCGGCGCGCGGCGCTACCGCCGCTGGCCTCCCCGGTCCACGATCGGAGGATGAAGCACACAACCCGGCGGCGGCCGGCCACAGATCCGGACCTGGCACCGCCTGCGCCGGCGGCAGCGCGGCACCGCGGCAGCTACGACCGGCCGCTGGCACGGCTGGCCGATCTGACTGCGGCAGCCGCGGCCGAGGTGCTTGCCCTGGTCATGCCCGTGGACTGCGTCTGCTGCGGCGCCGAGGATGCCGCGCTCTGCGGCGTGTGCTCCCGGCGGCTCCGCTTGTTGACCCTGCGGCCGTTCCGGGCTGAGCTTCAGGCACCGGCGCTGGTGGACGTGGACGGCTCCGCCCTGCTTCCCGTCGTGGCGGCAGGGGCGTACCGGGCCGAGTTGGCGCAGTGCCTGCTGTCCTTCAAGAGCCACGGCCAGTCCAGGCTGGCCGGCGAGCTGGCACAGGCCCTGGCGCGGGCGGTCCACGCCGCTGCGGGCCAGGCGCAGGGCGTGGCCCTCGTCCCTGTGCCCACAAGTTCCGCCGCGTTCCGGAAGCGGGGCTTCAGCCCTGTCCATCTGCTGCTCCGCCGGCTGCTCCGTGCTGGCTCAATCCCGGGGTTCACGGTCGCGGACGCCCTGCGGAAAACCGTGCCGCCTGCGCGGAGCCGGGTGCCCTTGACAGGCGTCCGTGACCAGCCCGGCGGACAGAAGGGACTGAGCCGGGGCGCCCGGTCCCGGCGCGTGCGGGGATCCATGCGCGCGCGGGCCGGCCCGTGGTCCCCGAGCGTCGCGGGACGTCCCTGCATCATCATCGATGACGTGCTGACGACGGGTGCAACGGTGGCGGAGGCGGCCCGTGCGCTGCGGGCAGCAGGAGCCCTTGTCACCGGCGCTGTCGCGGTGGCCGCGACACGCCCGCCGGCTCCTTCCGACGGCCAAGCCGTCAGCCCCGCCGTGGCGGGCCCGGGTGGCGGGGAGCAAAAAAATAAACCGGAAAAGGATGAATAACAGGTTGCTATGAACTAACGTCGAAGATGGGTACCAAGAACAGATGTACCTGTCGATAGCGGCTCGGAAAGGGGCTCGACTGTCATTCAGATCGGCCCCCGGGAAGTACCGCCGTCGTGTCACCGAAGTCATTTGGAGGGCACCATGGAGTTCATGATCAGCGGACGCAACTTGACGGTCTCAGACCGGTTCCGCGAATATGCCGACGACAAGATCTCAAAGATCGCCTCGTTGGGAGATAAGGTCCAGAGGGTAGACGCGAAGGTTACCAAAGAGACCAAAGCCCGCCAGACCGCCGAATCGCTCACGGTTGAGTTGACTGTCCTGGGCCGCGGCCCAGTAATCCGCGCAGAAGCGAGTGCCGCTGACAAGTTCGCCGCGTTCGATCTCGCTTACAACAAGCTTCTTGAACGCCTTCGCAGGGCGAGGGACCGCAGAAAGGTCCACCACGGCCGGCATACCCCGAAGTCGGTCACCGAGGCGACGGCAACCCTGGAGCCGGCCAGTCCCAGCGAGCCCCTCTACGTCGAGGCGGCGCAGCAGCAGGAGAGCCCGGCACCGGCGGCAGAGAAGTCGCCCTACGAGGTCGAGAACGATATTCCGGCCGGCGATTCGCCCGTGCTGATCCGCCGGAAGGTGTTCCCCGCGGCCCAGCTCACGCTCGATGACGCCGTCGACAACATGGAACTTGTGGGTCACGACTTCTACCTTTTCGTGGACAAGGAAACCAAAGCGCCGTCGGTCGTGTATCGCCGCGACGGCTGGACCTACGGGGTCATCTCCCTGGACCAGACGTGCGAGCCCGGACATTCGAGCCTGGAAGATAAAATCCTGGCCTATCGTTCCGAGGATGAGTCCGCCAGCGCATAAGCTGGTGCAGACCATCCAACGAAGGGACTGACGTGCAAGCATCGCTGAGCCTGGCACAGGCACGGCGGATCGCATTGGCAGCCCAGGGATTGGACAAGGTACGGCCCGCCGGACCCGTGAGCGCACGGGCGGTGGGCCGTACCTTTGCCCGGCTGCACCTGGTGCAGATCGATTCCGTCAACGTGGTGTCCCGCAGCCACTTCCTGCCCTTCTTCTCCAGGCTGGGCAACTACGACCGAGCCATCCTGCAACGGATGGCGGGGACCCACCCGCGCCGGATGATGGAGTACTGGGCCCACGAAGCTTGCTTCATCCGGCCGGACCACTTTCACGATCTGGTGCAGTGGCAGAACCGCACATGGGTGGGAGCGCACGCCATGGACCCCGAACTGCGCAATGGCGTGGCCGCCCGGGTTCTGGAAACCCTGGCGGCCGGGAAACCGCTGACCGCCGCAGAACTGACAGCAAGGCTTGGCCACGTGGAGGATCGGCAGCGGGAGAACTGGGGCTGGAACTGGAACGCCGTCAAGAGAGTGCTGGAACATCTGTTCGAGGAAGGGCTGGTTTCCGCTGCCTCCCGCACCGAATCCTTCGAACGGCGCTACACCCTCACCAGCCGGGTGCTGCCCGGGCCGGCCGGTGAAGGGCTGACCCCTGAACCGGACGCGGCCGCCGCGATGGACCGGCTGATCGATGCCGCGGCCCTCGCCCACGGCATCGGGACCGTGCGGTGCTTCGCAGACTATTTCCGGACGCCGCAGAAAGCCGCCGCGGCCGCCGTCCGGAACCTCGTGGACGCCGGCCGGCTGCTGCCCGTCACCGTGGCAGGCTGGGACCGGCCCCTGTACCGTCACGCGGAGGCCAGACTCCCGCGCTCAGCCACGGGACGTGCGCTCCTGAGCCCGTTCGACTCCCTGGTGTTCGAACGCCGCCGGCTTGAGGAACTTTTCGGATTCCACTACCGGATTGAGATCTACACCCCCGAGCCCAAGCGGCGGTTCGGCTACTACGTCCTGCCGTTCCTGCTGCGCGACGCCATCGTTGCCCGGGTTGACCTCAAAGCGGACCGCGCCGGCGGCCGGCTTCTGGTCAGGACCGCCCACGCGGAATCCGGCGCGCCGGCGGACACCGCCGTCGAACTCGCCGCGGAACTGCAGCTCATGGCAGAGTGGCTGGGACTGGGCGGGGTAGATGTGTCCCGAACAGGGGACCTTGCGCCGGCGCTCGCCGAGGCCGTGGCTGCCCGGCAATGAGCAGTATCCGCTATGAGGGAACAGGCGCCCCGGGCCCTGCGTCTCTCCCGTAGACTAAATCACGCCAGAATTCGGCAGCTTGAGACTGGGAGCAACTTCACGTGGCATCACTTATCGAAAAACTTCTCCGCACAGGTGACAAGAGAACCCTGCGGCAACTGCGGAACTATGCCGATTCCATTAATGCCCTGGAGAGCTCCTTCCAAACCTTCTCGGACGCCGAGCTGCGGGAAGAGACCGACCGTCTGCGCGCCCGCCACCAGGACGGCGAGAAACTGGACGATCTGCTGCCCGAGGCCTTTGCGGCCGTTCGTGAAGCGTCCTCCCGCACCCTCGGCCTGCGCCACTTCGACGTCCAGCTCATGGGCGGCGCCGCCCTGCACCTGGGCAACATCGCCGAAATGAAGACCGGTGAAGGCAAGACCCTGGTGGCCACTGCTCCGGCCTACCTCAATGCCCTCACCGGCAAGGGCGTCCATGTCGTCACCGTGAACGACTACCTCGCCGAATACCAGTCGGACCTTATGGGCCGCGTCTACCGCTTCCTCGGCCTGACCAGCGGCTGCATCCTGTCCAACCAGGACCCCGCCCTGCGCCGCGAGCAGTATGCCGCGGACATCACCTACGGCACCAACAACGAATTCGGCTTCGACTACCTGCGCGACAACATGGCGTGGGACAGTTCCGAACTCGTCCAGCGCGGCCACCACTTCGCCATCGTCGATGAAGTGGACTCGATCCTCATCGACGAGGCCCGCACCCCGCTCATCATCTCCGGCCCTGCCCAGGGCGACACCAACCGCTGGTACAGCGAGTTCGCCAAGGTGGTCACGCGACTGCAGCCCGAGACCGACTACGAGGTCGATGAGAAGAAGCGCACCGTCGGCGTCCTCGAGGCAGGCATCGAAAAGGTCGAGGACTACCTCGGCATCCATAACCTTTACGAGTCCGCCAACACTCCGCTGATCGGCTTCCTGAACAACGCCATCAAGGCCAAGGAACTGTTCAAGCGGGACAAGGACTACGTCATCCTCGACGGCGAGGTGCTGATCGTCGATGAGCACACCGGCCGCATCCTCGCCGGCCGCCGCTATAACGAGGGCATGCACCAGGCCATCGAAGCCAAAGAAGGCGTCGAGATCAAGGCCGAGAACCAGACGCTCGCCACCGTGACGCTGCAGAACTACTTCCGCATGTATGACAAGCTCGCGGGCATGACCGGCACGGCCGAGACCGAGGCCGCCGAGTTCATGAGCACCTACAAGCTCGGCGTCGTGGCCATCCCCACGAACCGCGACATGCAGCGGATCGACCAGGCCGACCTCGTTTACAAGAATGAGACCGTCAAGTTCGACGCCGTGGTCAAGGACATCGCCGAACGCCACGAAAAGGGCCAGCCCGTCCTCGTCGGCACAACCAGCGTCGAGAAGAGCGAATACCTCTCCCGGCTGCTGGCCAAGGAAGGCGTCCGGCATGAGGTCCTGAACGCCAAGAACCACGCCCGGGAAGCGTCGATCGTGGCCCAGGCCGGCCGCAAGGGCGCCGTTACCGTCGCGACCAATATGGCCGGACGAGGCACGGACATCATGCTCGGCGGCAACGCCGAGTTCACCGCCGTCGCCGAACTCGCCAAACGGGGCCTTGACCCGGAGGAAAACTCCGAGGAGTACGAGGCCGCATGGCCCGAGGCGTTCGAGTCTGCCAAGCAGGCCGTCAAGGACGAGCATGAGGAAGTGCTCAACCTGGGCGGGCTCTACGTGCTCGGCACCGAGCGGCACGAGTCCCGGCGCATCGACAACCAGCTGCGCGGCCGCTCCGGCCGCCAGGGCGACCCCGGCGAGTCCCGGTTCTACCTCTCGCTCACCGATGACCTGATGCGCCTGTTCAACTCCGGCGCGGCCGAACGGCTCATGAACAGCTCGGTACCGGACGACGTCGCACTCGAATCCAAGCTCGTCTCGCGCGCCATCGCCTCGGCCCAGGGCCAGGTGGAGGGCCGCAACGCCGAGCAGCGCAAGAACGTGCTGAAGTACGACGACGTCCTGAACCGCCAGCGCGAGGCCATCTACGGTGACCGGCGCCGCATCCTCGAAGGCGACGACCTGCACGAGAAGGTCCAGTACTTCCTGGAAGACACCATCAACGCCTTCATCGACGCGGCCACGGCCGAGGGCACCGGGGACGACTGGGACTTCAACCTGCTGTGGTCCAACCTCAAAACCCTGTACCCCGTGAGCTTCACGCCGCGCGATGTCATTGACGAGGCGGGCGGCAAGTCCCGCGTGACCGTCGACTTCCTGAGGGAAGAGATCCTTTCCGACGCCCGGCTGGTCTACCAGGCCAGGGAGCAGGCGATCGGCTCGGAGAGCATGCGCGAGCTCGAGCGCCGCGTGGTCCTGTCCGTGATCGGGCGGAAGTGGCAGGAGCACCTCTACGAGATGGACTACCTCAAGGAGGGCATCGGGCTGCGGGCCATGGCCCAGCGCGACCCCCTGGTGGAATACCAACGCGAGGGCTTCATCATGTTCCAGGCCATGATGGAAGCCATCCGCGAGGAGAGTGTCGGCTTCCTGTTCAACCTCGACGTGGAAGTGACACCGGCCGAGGACGTCGTGGTGGCAGACGCCGCAGGCCAGCACACGGAGCACCACGAGCCGCAGATCCATGCTGCCGGACTCGAAGCCCCGGAGAAGCCCGCGCAGCTGCAGTACACCGCTCCCGGCGAGGACGGCGCGGCCGAGACCCGGATCGAGGCGAAGGGCTCCGGCCGTTCGGGAAACCCGGCCAAGGCTGCAACGCAGGATGTCGGACGCCGCGCGGCGAAGAAGAAGCGGCGCTAGGCACCAATGAAACGCGGGAGGACCGGAACGATTGTTCCGGTCCTCCCGCGTTTCCGCCCTCCTTTCCTGACGGGAGCCGTCTCAGGCCCCCTGCTGGCCAGTCTTGCCGCGCGCGGCGTGAAGCTCAGCCGATCTCCAGCACGGTGACGCGCCAGGCCGCCGTGCCGCGTTCGAGCCGTAACGCGACCGCGCGGACCCGTGACTCCTCGACCACCACCGCGCTGGCCTCGTACACGTGATCCGATACCCGGCAGGCCCGGACGGACCGGACGGACGGATTGCGGTGCGGCCGGCCAGCCGTGGGCGAACTCCCGGAGGCAACCCGCCGGGTCAGTGCGGCGCGGTGCTGCAGGGCCGCCAGGCATCGAGGGTCCAGGCGGCGGGAGAGCTGCTGGGCCGGCCGTGTCCCGGCAAGGACTTCAATGGCCGCCTGGACGGTGCTGCGGGATATCGCGCAGATATCGCGGGCTTCATCAACCACGTGCAAGGGCGGGGGAGGCGTGGCGGGGTGAGGGGCCGGCGCCGCGCTGCCCGGCACAACCCGGAGTGCGGGGAGGGACGCGGCTGGGGTTGCCGCAGCGGAGCGGATCCCGGTGACTGCATTCATGACGGTTCCTTTGCTGGTGGCTGATGCTGGCTGAGCTGTTGTTCTGGATTACCTTTTCGTGCTGAATGAACTCTTGCGCCGTGGCTCACCAGCTCTGGTGACCGAGCGTTCCGGCATTTGCGTGATGGTCCTTCAGGTTCCAGGCGGGAGGATAAGCACCTGCCCCGGCCGCAGGAAATGCGGGTTGGTCCCGATAACTTCGCGGTTGCCCGCATACAGCCGCGGCCATGCCCGGGCAATCTCGGCGTCGGACGCCAGAGGTCCAAGCGACGCTGCGGCGATGCTCCACAGCGAATCACCCGAGCGGACCGTGATCTCTCTGCGGGCGCCGGGGGAGTCCTGCGTCCGGACATGCCGGGCGGTCAGGGGGCCCGCGGCCACCTCCGGGGCAGCAGGCTTCCAGCGCGCGTCCACCGCGGAACCGGCCGCCGGGTCGTTCGGCTCCGGAGCCGTGTCTGGCGCCGGTTCGGACGTCGGTTCGGATGCCGGACGGGGCGTGGGCAACGGGCCAACGCCAGGCGAAGGCGTCCACGCCGTTGAAACCGCCGTCGAAACCGCTGTGGAAACCGCTGTCGAGACCGGCTGGCCGGGGCCGGGCGCGTCGTGCGTGGTTGCCGCCGTAGCCAGCGGGGCGCCCAGCAGTTGGAGGCTGACGGCGGCGAGCACGAGCCTGCGCATGAAGGCCGGACTGAACCGGGCCGTGGCGGCCGCTGCTCGCGTCCTGCCGAGGCGATCGAGGAGGGCGGCGGCGACCGCAATGGCCAGCGAGATGACCCACCAGGTGATGACGATCAGGCCGGCGGTATTTGCCGCGATCCCGAGCTGGTCCTCGAAGGACAGTGACTGTTGGCGCGAGGAGGCTGCGTGCCAGCGCTGGACGAGGAAACTTCCCGTAATCGCAAGAAAGACCCCAAGCAACAAGATCACGGCTGCCATGGCCGCGTCCGCCCGAACGGCCTGCCGGGGACGGGGATTCGGCGCTGCTGCTTTGTCCATGACCGCTACCTCCCTCCGCCCCATCAGCATTTGATGCCGTTTGAGGTGATTTGATGTTCTTTGATCCAATTGATGCCAGTCTGACCCCAAAGGATTGTGTTTGTCTAGACCTTGTCCGTTGCCTGTGGATTGACCGGCGGGGAAGGCACGCCTACGCTGGCGCAATGCGGTGGGACGCCCTGTTTGAAGACATGGAGGCACAGCTTGCCGCGCGCCGGCGGCTGGACTTTGAGGCGGAAATCGCCGAGCGCGCCCGTGTTGACTCGGCGGGCGTGGAGATCGCGGACCGTCTTCGCGGATCCCTGGGCCTCTGCATCCGGGTCCACGTGGGCTCGGGACCGGCGTTCGAGGGAACCCTAAGCCACGCGGGAAGCGAAGCCCTGGTCCTTGATGAACCCCGACACCAAGTACTCGTCCCGTACGCCGCGGCGGTGCATTATGGCGGTCTTTCGCGGCTGGCGGTCTCCGAACCGTCAAAGGTGCGCCAGCGCCTTGGTCTGGCGAGTGCCCTGCGCGGGCTCGCCCGGAACCGGGCCCGGCTGACAATACTGGTATCACGCGGCCCGGTCGGGACAGGACTTCACGGCGTCATCGACACGGTCGGCCGGGACTTCCTTGATCTGGCACTGCTCCCGGAGGACACGGACCGGCGCCCGGGGACTGTCCGGCAGGTGCTGACCCTCCCCTTTGCCGCGCTGGCAGCCATCAGGTCCGGCGGCGCCGCGGGCGGCTAGCCGTACTCGGCCAGTAGGCTCAGCGCCCGGCAGACTTCGATTTGGCCTCTTCGATCATGCGGCTGGCCTCGGCGTAGCGCTCCTGGATGTACTGCTCCAGCATCGTCTCCTCGACCCGCCACTGGCCGCGTCCGCCTACCTGGATCGCCTTGAGTTCACCGCTGCGCACGAGTGCATAGGCGGCCGGCGAATTGATCTGGAGCTGCTCGGCAACGTCTGCGAGAGTCAGGAATCGTGGCATGTGTCCATTTTGCCACCGTTGGCCCCGGCTGGAGCCGTTATCCACAGTTTGGCCGTGTTTGTCCCTGGATCTTCCGCACGGACCGCCCGGGCGCAACAATAGGGGAGTCCGGCATCCTGTGAACGGACGGCGACGACAGGGGGAGCGGACGCATGAGTGGAAGCAGCGCGGCAGCCGAAGGGGCCCGTTTGAAGAGGCCGTCCTGGAAGGACCCGAGGCTCCTCGTCGGAATCCTGCTGGTGCTGGCATCCGTCGTGGGGGTCGTCTCGCTGGTGGGTGCCGCGGACCAGACCACCGAAGCCTATGCCGCGCGTGAACCGATTGCTGTCGGCGAGACGCTGACCGTTGAAAAGCTGCACCGTGTCAAAGTGCGGCTCGGGGAGGTGGAACAGCACTACCTGACCCCGGAGGCTGGCCTGGAGGCCGGTCTCGTTGCCGTCCAAAGGATCGGCAAGGATCAGCTCCTGCCCCGCGAAAGCGTCGGGCAGTTTGATGGACTGGACCGCAAGCCCGTAGCCGTCACCGTCGACGAAAGCCTCCCCGCCCAGGCCGTGGCGGGCTCCCGCGTGGATGTCTGGGTGGCGTTGCCGGATACCAGAAACGGGTTCAGCGAGCCCACCCTGCTCCTGGCCGGCGCTGAGATTGCGCAGATCACCCCGGGCAGCACCGCCCTGGGGTCTTCCCGTTCCGTCGTGGTCATGGTGCTCGTCACGGATGCCCAGATGCCGAAGCTGCTGGGAGCGCAGGCCAACAAGGCGAAGATCGCGGTTGTGTGGAACCCCGGCGGTGCCGCACGATGAGCATTCCCGTCGTGACCGTGGGCGACTCCCGCGATGACCTGGTCGGAGGCCTGGAGCGCCTGCACGGGCCCGTGTCCGTAGTCCGGCGGTGCGGCGAGCTGGCGGAACTGCTGGCCGCCTGCCAGAGCGGGTTGGCGCGCGCCGCCGTCGTCGCGGCGGGCAGCGAAGAGCTGACCGCCTCGCTGGTGGACCGCCTGTCCGCCGTCGGCGTGGTTGTGGTCGCCCTGACCGACAATCCGGAGGAAGCGGCCCGCCTGCGGTCCATCGGGGTGGCGGCAGAGGCCGGCGCCATTGATGCCGCGGCCCTGGCCGCGCGGATTTCCGCGGCGGTGGCGCTGCGGAGCGGCGTGCGGCCGGGGCTCGATGCTCCCGACGGCGGCGCCTCGTGCGTCCCCATGCCGGACGGACCTGCGGCACGGACTTCCGGAGAGCGTGCCGCAGGCATCGGCGGCCCTGCCGGGCAGGGCCGGATCATTGCGGTCTGGGGCCCTGCCGGCGCTCCGGGCCGCACCCTGGTAGCCGCCAACATCGCCGGCGAGCTGGCCGCGGACGGACAATCCGTCCTGCTGGTCGATGCCGACAGCTACGGCGCCAGCGTGGCCGCTGTGCTGGGGCTGCTCGACGAGGCTGCCGGGCTGGCCCAGGCCTGCCGGCTGGCGGACCAGGGGCTGCTCGACACCGATGCCCTGCTCCGGGTTGCCACCACAGTGCCAACCAAAGCCGGGACGCTTCGCGTGCTCACGGGGATCACCCGGGCGGACCGCTGGACTGAACTGCGTGCCGCGGCGCTCACTCTGGTGCTGGAGCGAGCGAGGGAGATCGCGGATGTGACTGTGGTGGACGCCGGCTTCTGCCTCGAAGTCGATGACGACCTCGGCTTTGAGATCGGCGCGCCGCGGCGAAATGCCTCAACCCTGAGGAGCCTGGAACTGGCCGACACGGTGTTTGCGGTCGGCGCTGCCGACTCCGTCGGGGTGCCCAGACTGGTCCGCGGCCTCGCCGACCTCCAGTTGGCAGTCCCGCACGCATCGCCGCAAGTGGTCATGAACAAAGTCAGGGCGGCCGCAGTGGGGCGGTCCCCGGAACGCCAGTTGCGGGCCGCCTGGGAGCGGTACGGCCCGGCGGCACCGCTCTCGGCCTTCCTGCCGGCCGACCCGGCCGCCGCCGACGCCGCGTTGCTTACCGGAGCACTTTTACTCGAATCCTCCCCGGAATCCGAGTTGCGCCGTGCCATCGCCAACTTGGTTTGTGCACCTGCCCAGCAAAAGAAGAAATCCTTTGTCTTTTCTTCCACAGCACGGCGCCGGGCAAAAGGTTAGGGTCAACGTAAGGGCCGCAAAGAGGCGGCTGTGAACTTCTTTTATGGAGGCTTTTCGATGTCGTCTGGGTCCAGCGTGGAGGATCAACCCGTTTCGATCGGTAGCCGTGAAAGCTACCTCGGGGATTACTACGAGCACCTCGCGGAGGAGGATCTCAAGGCCTATCCCCAGGAAGTCCTGACGGCGAGGGCTGATACGCACCGCCAGATCGCGGCGACCCGGCTGCCGGGCATCGCGAACATTGCGGTCCGTGACGAAGCTGACTGCAGTGTCCTCTACATCGTCACCGATGACATGCCGTTCCTCGTGGACTCCGTCAACGCCGAACTGGTCCACCAGAACGCCCCCATCCACCTCGTGCTGCACCCGCTGTTCGTCGTGACCCGCAACCGGGAGACCGGCGACCTTGTCAAGGTCTCGCGCGTCCCCTCCCACCTGGGCTTCTCCAGCGGTGATACGGCGGCCATGCCGAACCTCTCGCACCTGATCGCGCAGGGTGACAACGCCTCGCACATGGAGTCCTGGATCGCCGTCGAAATCGACCTCGTCGGCGAGGAAAAGCGCGCTGAACTCGTCAAGGGCATCGCCCGGGTGCTGGGCGACGTCCGTGCCGCCGTCGAAGACTGGCCGAAAATGCGCGCAAAGGCCCTGGAGATCTCCGCGGACCTGGACCGGGTTGCCAACCGGGGGCAGATTGCCGAGCTGCGTCAGGCCCAGGACCTGCTCCGCTGGCTCGACGACGGGAATTTCACCTTCCTGGGCTACCGGGAATACGACCTCGTGAATGAATCCGGTGAGGATGTCCTGGAGCTGCGCGAGGAAAGCGGCCTGGGCCTGCTCCGCTCCGGCGCCGACACCCGCCAGATCCAGCACCTCACCGAGGCCGGCAGGAAGAAAGCACGCGAGAAGCGCGCCCTGGTCATTACGAAGGCGAACTCACGTTCCACCGTGCACCGCCCGGCCTACCTGGACTACATCGGCGTCAAGAGCTTCGATGCCGCCGGAAACGTCAACGGCGAACGCCGCTTCATCGGGCTCTTCGCCACCACCGCCTACGCCGGCTCCGTCCGGGACATCCCCGTGGTCCGCGAAAAAGTCGCCGCCGTCCTCGACGACGCCGGCTTCCCGCCGGACTCGCACTCGGGCAAGGACCTGCTGGGCATCCTTGAGACGTACCCGCGCGACGAACTGTTCCAGATCGAGATTCCGGACCTCGCCGCCATCGCCACCGGCATCCAGCGGCTCCAGGAACGCCGGCGTACCCGGCTCTTCCTCCGCCCCGACATCTACGGGCGCTTCATGTCCGCCGTCGTCTACCTGCCACGCGACCGCTACACCACGAACGTCCGCCTGCGCATCGAGCAGGAACTGCGGGAGACCTTCAACGCGGTGTCCATCGACTACGAGGCGCGGATGACCGAGTCCGCCCTGGCCCGGCTCTTCTTCCGCATCCGGCTGCCGAAGGACGCCGACGTCAGCAACGTCAACAGCGACGAGCTGGAGAAGCGCCTGGTCCGTGCCGCCCGCTCGTGGGGCGAGGGCATTTCCGAGGTTCTGCGCGCCCGCGGGGCCGAGGGTCCCGGCGAGGACAGTGCCAAGGAACTCGCCGCAATCTGGGCCGAAGCGTTCCCGCCCGGTTACCGGGTGGACTATGAGATCGAAGACGCGCTGCAGGACATCGACCGCTTCGAGAAGTACGGTGCCGCGGCCGAGCGGGCCGGTGAGGCCGTCAAGGAGCAGCCCGGCGTCCACGTGTACCTGCCCGACGGCGCCGGCGCCACCTTGGAGGAGGACGCCCGCGTCAAGCTCTACATGCTGGAACCGAAGAGCCTGAGCCAGATCCTGCCGTATTTCCACAACCTCGGACTCGAGGTCCTGGACGAGCGCCCGTTCGAGATCGAGACCGCGGACCACCGGGACTTCTTCCTGTACGACCTCGGACTCAAGTACCCGGCCGGCGTCGACCCGCGGGCCACCGGCCAGCTGCTGGGCGAGTCCTTCGGGGCGGCCGTCACCGGGGCCGTGGAGTCCGACAGCTTCGACCGGCTCGTGCTGCGGGAGGGGATGCACTGGCGCCAGGTGGTTGTGCTGCGCGCCTACGCCAAGTACATGCGGCAAATGGGCAACACCAACTCCTTCGAGTTCATGTCCGACACCATGCTGGCCAACCCGGACGTGACCCGCGCCCTGACCGGGCTGTTCGCCGCACGCTTCGATCCCGCGCTCAGCGACGCCGAACGCCTGCACCGGCAGGATCAAGTCAGCGCCGAGCTGGATGCCGCCATCGAAAACGTCGCCACCTTGGACGCCGACCGCGTGCTGCGCACGTTCGCCAACCTGATTCGGGCGACGCTGCGGACCAACTACTTCCAGAACAAGACCCACGTGAGCTTCAAGCTCAGCCCCTCGGCCATTGACGGGCTCCCGTTCCCGCGGCCGGTGTACGAGATCTGGGTCTACTCGCCCCGGGTTGAAGGCGTGCACCTGCGCTTCGGCAAGGTGGCCCGCGGCGGCCTGCGCTGGTCGGACCGGCGCGAAGACTTCCGCACCGAGATTCTCGGGCTCGTGAAGGCGCAGACCGTCAAGAATGCCGTCATCGTTCCGACCGGCGCCAAGGGCGGCTTCTTCGCCAAGCAGCTCCCGGACCCGGCGGCCGACCGCAGCGCCTGGATGGCCGAGGGCATCGAGAGCTATAAGACGTTCATCCGCGGCCTCCTGGACATCACGGACAACCTCATTGTGACGCCCGAGGGCGAGACGGTCCGGCCGCCGGCCGACGTCGTCCGCCATGACGATGACGACTCCTACCTCGTGGTCGCGGCCGACAAGGGCACTGCCTCCTTCTCCGACATCGCCAACGGCCTGGCCGCCGAATACGGCTTCTGGCTCGGCGACGCCTTCGCCTCGGGCGGGTCGGTCGGCTATGACCACAAGGCCATGGGCATCACCGCCCGCGGCGCCTGGGAATCGGTCAAGCGCCACTTCAGCGAGCTGGACCTCGACACCCAGTCGGAGCCCTTCACCGTGGTGGGCGTCGGCGACATGTCCGGCGACGTGTTCGGCAACGGCATGCTGCTCTCCAAGCACATCCGCCTCCTGGCGGCCTTCGATCACCGGCACATCTTCCTTGACCCCACACCGGACGAGGCGGCGTCCTACGCCGAGCGCCAGCGGCTTTTCGAGCTGCCCCGGTCCTCATGGGGTGACTACAACAGGACGCTCATCAGCGAAGGCGGCGGCGTCTTCGCCCGGCAGGCTAAGGTGATCCCCGTGTCTGCCCAGGTGCGGGCGGCCCTTGGACTCCCCGACGGCACCACGGAGCTGAGCCCGCCGGAACTCCTGCGCGCGATCCTCCTGGCCCCGGCGGACCTTCTCTACAACGGCGGCATCGGCACCTACGTCAAGGCGAGCACGGAATCCAACGCCGAAGTCGGCGACAAGGCCAATGACTCCATCCGGGTCGACGGCCGGGACCTGCGGGTCAAGGTGGTCGGCGAGGGTGGAAACCTGGGGATGACCCAGCGCGGACGCATCGAGGCGGCGCTGCAGGGCGTCATCCTCAATACCGACGCGATCGACAACTCCGCCGGCGTTGACTGCTCCGACCACGAGGTCAACATCAAGATCTTCGTGGACCGGATGGTCGCTGCCGGCAAGCTGGACGGTGCGGACCGGGCGTCGTTCCTGTCCTCGATGACCGAAGAGGTCGGCCGCCTGGTGCTCGAGGACAACATCGACCAGAACATCCTGCTCCTCAACGACCGGATGCGGGTGTCCGAATGGAGCCCGAGCTACGAACGGCTCATGGACTGGCTGGAAAAGTCGGCGGACCTCAAGCGGGACCTTGAAGCCCTGCCCACGACGGCGTCGCTGCGCGAGCGGTTGGAACAAGGCCAGGGGCTGACGTCTCC
Source organism: Arthrobacter oryzae (assembly GCF_003634095.1). Classification (GTDB taxonomy): domain Bacteria; phylum Actinomycetota; class Actinomycetes; order Actinomycetales; family Micrococcaceae; genus Arthrobacter; species Arthrobacter oryzae. The sequence goes on along the minus strand of NZ_RBIR01000002.1, from coordinate 105,884 downwards.
GGAGCTGTCAGTCCTGGCGGCCTACGCGAAGATCGAACTTGCCACCGCGTTGCGCGACAGCGACCTCGCCGATGATCCGTGGTTCCGCTCGACGCTGCGCGCCTACTTCCCGAAGCAGTTGCGCGAGAGGTTCGACGCCGAACTGGACACCCACCCGCTGCGCCGCGAAATCATCGCGACCGTCGTGGCCAATGACATGATCAACCTCGGCGGCATCACCTTCGCCTTCCGTGCCATGGAGGAAACCTCAGCCACGGAGTCGGCCGTCGCCAAGGCGTTCGTGGCCCTCCGCGAGATCTACGAGCTGAACATCATGGTCGCCGAACTCAACGAGCTGCCGGCGTCGTTCCCGACCGAACACTGGAGCACCGTCCACCTGGACATCCGGCGCCTCCTGGACCGCGCGGTCCGGTGGCTCCTCGCCCAGGGTTCCACCTCGCGTCCCATCGCCGAGATCGTGGGTGAATTCAAGCCGCTGATGGATCCCATGCGGTCCCGGCTGCTGGACTACCTCCGGGGCGACGACCATGCCCGCGTGGCCGAGTGGCTGGAGAAGGCACGCAGCTGGGACCTTCCGGAGGACCTGGCGCACCGCTGGGCCGAGCTGTTCGAGAGCTTCGTGCTCCTGGACATCGCCAAGATCGTCCACGCCAGCGAGGAACCCGTGGCCGAAATTGCCCACGTCTACTACACCGTGTTCAACCGCTTCCACGCGGATTCGCTCCTCGAACGCATCACCAAGCTGCCGAGGGCGGACCGCTGGCAGGCCCTGGCCCGCGCGGCCCTGCGGGACGATCTTTACTCCACCATTTCGGATATGACGACGGCGGTGCTGGCAACCACCCCCTCCGGAACTCCCGCGGAGGAACGGCTCACGGCCTGGGAAGGCCAGAATGTGGAACAGCTGGGCCGGGCCAAGTCCATGTTCGACGAGGTCAATGCACTCGAAGCCGATGACATGGCGTCGCTGTCGGTAGCATTGAGGCTCTTGAGGTCAATCGTCCGACGCTAGGGGCAGCTGCCCGCGGTGTCGCAAATGGAGGTGCTGTGGCAATCTTTACGGACCCTATCAGGGAGCATGCTGATTTTGGCCCGGGGGATGCCGAGTGGCTGCACCTCCTGGTCGGCGACTGGCAGATGGTCGCCGACCTCGCGTTCGCCGACCTGGCGCTGTGGTTTCCGCATCCCGAGCTCGGCTACGTGGCGCTCGCCCACGTCCGCCCCTCCACCACGCACACGGTGTTCCACGCCGACTTCGTGGGGGAGGGGATCAGGTCGGACCTCCAGCCGCTGGTCGACAAGGCCTGGGAGAGCCGGGCGATTGAGCGCTCCAACGAGACCAACTGGAGCAGCGACATGGCCCTGCGGGTCGAGGCGGTGCCGATGGTCCGTAACGGCCGCACCCTGGCCATCGTGACCTCCCACATGGACCTGTCCAGTTCAAGGATGCCCTCGCGGCTCGAGCTCACTTACCGCCAATGCGCCTATGATCTGCTGCGCATGGGAACCCTGGGCCTGTGGCCGGACTTCGCATCGCCCACAGGCTCGCGCCGGGGCGCGCCGCGTGTGGGCGACGGCCTGATCAGGCTCGACGCCGAGGGGATCGTCCAGTACGCCAGCCCCAACGGGGTCTCCGCGTTCCGCCGCCTCGGCGACGGCGAGTCCCTCGAGGGCCGGTCGCTGGCCGAGGTGACCGCCGGACTCCTGAAGGACAGGCGCCTGGTTGATGAGACGCTCCCGCTCGTCGTCACGGGCCGGATGCCGTGGCGCAGCGAAATCGAATCCCGGGGCGTGAGCCTGTCGCTGCGGGCGATCCCGTTGCGCGACGAACAGCAGCGGTTCGGCGCGCTGGTCCTGTGCCGCGACGTCTCGGAGCTGCGCCGCCGGGAGATGGAACTGGTCACCAAGGACGCCACCATCCGCGAGATCCATCACCGGGTGAAGAACAACCTGCAAACCGTCGCGGCGCTCCTTCGGATGCAGTCGCGGCGCATGGTCAGCGACGAGGCCAAACAGGGACTCGAGCAGGCCATGCGGCGGGTGGCCACGATTGCCCTGGTCCACGAGACACTCTCGCAGGGGCTCACTCAGAGTGTTGACTTTGACGAGCTCATCGGGCGGCAGTTCCGCCTGTCGGCCGAGGTCGCCTCGCCCTCGCAGCAGGTCAAGACGCAGCGTTCCGGGCTGTTCGGCGATCTGCCGAGCGACTTCGCCACGCCGTTGGCCCTCGTCATCAACGAGCTGGTCACGAACGCCGTCGAACACGGGCTGGAGGGCCGGACCGGCACGGTCTGGTTGCTCGCCGACCGTTCGGAGACCGAAAACGGGGACGAACTGCTCACCGTGACGGTGGAGGACGACGGCGTCGGGCTGCCGGATACGCCGTACGTGGAAGGCCTCGGCCTGCAGATCGTCCGCACGCTGGTGATGAGCGAACTGGGCGGCACGATCCACTGGCAGGCCAGGGACGGCGGGGGAACCGCGGTTCAGATTGTCCTGAGCCTGACAACGAAGTGAATGCCGCCCGGCGCGGGCCGGCCTACCGGCAGCCCTGCGGCCCACCGGTCCGGCGGGCGGCCGGGCGGCTGGGCGCTTAAGCGGCTGTGGCCGCGGACCAGACGGTCCGCGGCCACAGCTGCAGGTATTGCGGTAGTTGCCGGCGTTCCGGCAGCGGGTCAGGAAGCGCGACGGGCCCGTGCGGCGCGGCGTTTCAGGGCGCGGCGCTCGTCCTCGCTCATGCCGCCCCAGACTCCGGCGTCCTGGCCGGATTCCAGAGCCCACTGCAGGCAGGTGTCAACAACGGGGCAGCGCCGGCAGACGCTTTTCGCTTCCTCGATCTGCAGGAGGGCAGGGCCGGTGTTTCCAACGGGGAAGAACAGCTCCGGGTCCTTGTCAAGGCAGGCTGCGCGGTTACGCCAATCCATGCTGATCAGTCACTCCATTCCTGGGAAATCGTTAAATGCCTTTGTGAAATTATTCACTAGAGGCTCCATAAGAAAAGGGCCCAATGGGCCCCCTCGGTCGTCTGGATTAAGCGTGTCATGTTAACGCTGTGTAAACAAGGGGTAATAGAGGCCGAAATGCCTAGAGACCGTGAGCGATGCATCACATACGGTGGCGGCGTCCTCACATCTAAACGACTATGTCCGGTAGTGTGCCAGTGTGTCAAGGCCCCCTGTGAACCCTGAAGATCCCAGCGAGGATCCCCGCGGCAACCCCCGCGAAAACTCCAGTCAGCGTCCCGGTCAACACCCGCTTCCGGGTGCGGACGGGGGCCCCGCCGGGCCCGCGGTCCGGCCCAGGGCAGTCGTTGTCATCGCCGTCGTCGTTGCGCTTGAGGCGGCGGCGCTGCTCTTGGCTGCCGCCTGGTACGGGACCCAGCTCCTGAGCGGCGCGCCGGTCGCCTCCTTCTGGGGTGCCGTCTTTACGCTGGGCCTCCTGCTGGCGTTCTCCGCATGGCTCTTCGCCGTCGCCCGTTTCCTCCTGCGCGGCTTCCGGTGGCCGCGTGCCGGGGCGCTGGTGACCCAGCTCTTCGTGCTGACCATTGGCTTCCCCACCCTGACCGGCGGTTATCCGCTGGCCGGCCTGGCCATGCTGGTCCCGGCTGTGCTTACGATTGTGCTCCTGTTCGACAAGCGGGTCATTGCGTTCGCCTCACGGGCAGCCGGGGCCCCGCCCGCCCTGTAGCGGCCCGTCCCGTGCAGTCGGCTGCCCGGGGGATATCCGGATCCGGCGTCCGGTGGTCCGGAGAACGGCGAGCTGGACAGGTGTTGCACGGCCATCGGAAATGACCACGGCGCGTCCCGGTGGCGCATTCTGTTCCGGGTCGAACCTGACTCCGAACGGCTCTCCGTCCATGAGCCCGCGCGGTCTGATCAGGACCGCCCGGCCCTGGCTGCGGGCCATGGCGGCGAGGGGCACCCGATGCCCGAAGCCCGGGCCGAAATCCGCTGTCAGGATCACCCTCCAGCCGAGGCTGTTCAGGGCCGCCAGGCTGCTGTTGGCTTTGTGCGAGAGCAGGTCGGCATCATCTGCGAGCGCTATCGCCTTCCGGTCGAGGGTGCCCGCGATAGCGCCGGCAAGGACCTCGGACCAGTAGTGGTCGGCATCGGTCCCCGCCTGCGGCACGAGCCAGATGTCGGCGGGGTTCATGTAGGGGAGCGCTGCAACCAACGAACTCTTCCCGGCGGCGGGGCCGCCCAGGACTGCCAGGACGCCGCCGGCCGGCAATCGAACGTCATGCCGCCGGAGTTCGTCCCCTCCGAGCCCGATCAGCACCGAAGCCGGTGGAACAACGTGCGCGACAGCGGGCGTGGCCCCGGGCAGCGCGAGCGGCGGCATTCCTTCAACTGGCCTGGGGCCGGCTGGCTGGGCCAGCACCTCGTCTACTGTCACAATCGACGGCAGGGCATCGATCCGGAAGGGCCGCGTGGAGACGCCGCCTGGCGGGCGCCTTGCTCCCGCGGGGTTCGGTTCGAACAGCTGGGCCGCGTGCCCGGCCGGCCCCGGAGCCGGCACGAACGCCCCGAACACGGCCACACGGCCGCGGATCGGCTCCATGGCCGGAATCCGCGGCCAGGCGAGACGGCCCTCCTCAGTGGACCCCGAGGGGAAGAAGATCCGGTTTGGCAGGCCCGCGAAGAACCTGGCGGTCACGAGTTCGCGATCCCCGGAAATGAGAACGGTGACGCCGGCCCTGGCGCCGTCCCGCACGATGTCATGGACAAGATCCTCGGCCCACGTCAGAGGCCCGGCGCGAAATGCGGAAACCCAGGCGCCCCAGTTGCTCACAACCAGCACCAGCCGGGGCCCCCGGCCGGCTGTGGGCATACCGAGCCGTGAGGTGGCTTCCTCGGCCACAAGCTGCAGAACCCTGGCCGCCCGGCGGAGTTCTTGCGGGCCGGCCAACGCCCCGACTCTGTCTGCAGCCGCTGCGGCGCCGAGCCCGCCGTCGGCGTCGAGTATGTACAGGTGCGACTCCACGCTGCCGGACAGGAGCTGGTTGACGGCGAGGGCCACGGCCTCGTCGCCGGCCCCGGCGGAAACCAGGCCCAGATGCCCGTGCTCGGCAGGATCCCAGCTGAGCTCCGCGACGCGTTGGCGTTCCGGCAGGTCTACCCGGCCCAGAAGAACAACATCCCCGTCGGCGTGACCGGATGCCGGAAAAGGCAAGGAGGACGGCAACGGCTCAGCCACTGGTGGCCGGGGCGCCGGGCCGCTCTGATTTCGCCACAGACGCGCCGTGACCTCGACGAGCGGCGCCGGCCCGTGTGCCGGCGTCAAGGCCGCGCCGTCGAAGGTTTCCCCGCGGGCGGGGATGCCGTCAGCCCGGACGCTCGCCGGTGACTGCGACCCCGCCCGTGTCAGATGGTCCGCGACCGTGCGCACGACGACCGTTCCGTTCGTCAATGCGGCGGCAGCCGGCGTCAGGGTGGCCGTCTGGAATTCCACCGGGGCCTGCGTGCCGCGGATCAGGAACGCCCGTCCGGGACATGCAATCGGGATGGCGGCCGCCAGCCCGGAGCCCATGATGTCGAAAGATTCGACGCCTGACTGGACCCGGAGGGCGATGCAGGTGGTGACGTTGGCCCGTATGTCGGCGTTCAGGGCTCCCTGGGGCCGCTGGGTTGCCATGATGAGATGGATTCCCAGAGACCGGCCGACGGCGGCAATTCTCATGAGCTCGGAGAGCGCGCCGGGCACTTCCTCCACGAGGATCCTGAACTCATCGACGACGATGACGAGGTAGGGCAGGGCGGGGCCGGCCGCCGGTGAAGACTCGTAGGCAGCGAGGTCCGGGGCGCCGAACAGTGAGAGCAGTTCCTCTCTGCGGCGGACCTCGGCCCGTAACGAGACCAGCGTGCGTTCTACTTCCGCAGCGCCCAGGTCCGTCAGGAAACCGACGCAGTGCGGCAGGCCGGTTAGCGGGCCCAGGCCGGAGCCGCCTTTGAAATCTATGAAGAGCAGGTTGAGGCGGTCCGGCGGATGGCTGGCCGCCAGCCCGGCGGCCAGGGTCCGCAGAAACTCCGATTTCCCGGATCCTGTGGTCCCGGCGACCAGGAAGTGCGGTCCGTCCGCTTTCAGGTCGATGCGCAGGGTTCCCGATAGGCCGGCGCCGACGGGCACGCCCAGTCCGGACGCTGGTCCTGCCGTTGGTCCGGCCCGGGACCAGCGCCGGGAGACGTCCGGCTCCGCGAGGAGAAGAATGTCCGCCAGGCTGCAGCTGCGCGGGACGCCCGGGACGGCAGCCTCCGCGGTTCGCCCGGCGGTGAAATTGCGGCAAAAGCGGTCAAAGACCTCGGCCGGAACCAGGTCCGGCACGAGGTCCAGGGGCGGATTCCCCGCAGTGGTCAGGGTACTGCGCCGGCCTAGGACGAGGCAGGCCTGTTCGGCGGGGCACTCCTGCGCCGAACACTCAAGGATCCGCCACCCGTGTGATGCTGCCAGGGGCCGGAGCGCGGTCCCCGCCCCGTCCGCTTCCGGGCTGCTGGTGGCGCCCGGCTGCCTCGGTGTGTCCCAGAGAATGAATACTCCCTGGTCGAACCCCTGGCCCGGACCGGCGGTCAGCAGGGCGGCAGTGGCAGCGGCATTTGCGGACAAGGTCACGCCGGGCAGGAAGCGCGCCGCCAGTGGCACGGTGTCCGCCGGCCCGTGCAGGAGCAGGCACGAGCCCCGGGCGATCGGATAGGCGGCCAGTTGCAGGATGAGGGAGCGCACCAGTCCGGCCACCGCGGTCCGGGGTCCATTGATGGTGACCACCGGTGCAGCCGGGTCCAAGGTCACGGGCACCGGGCCAAGCGGCGGCGGCGTGAAGCCGGATTCGGGTGGTTCCAACCGTATATTGGCCAGTTGATCCGCCAGCCCGACCCGCAGCCAGATCCCGGCCGTCTCCGGCCGCGGTGCACCTGCCGGTACCGGTTCCCCGGCGGCGGTCCCGAGGACCAGATCAGCCGCCGACGGTGCCGCCCGCCGGCGTCTGTCCCTGTCCTGAAGGGCCGCCGCAGCCACGGCGGCGGAGGTCTCGCGGCGCTGGCGGCGGCCAGAGAGAACCGGCACCAGAACGGACACGGCGGACACAGTAGTGAAGGCGAGGAACATCCACATGCCGGTGACGAGCGCCAGGCCGACGCCGGCCAGGAGCGGCAGCACTGCGGCCAGGACCACGGCTGCCCGATGGCTTGGGGCGCCGGTGCCGCTGACAACCAGCGGCTCGGCAACGCTGGAGCCTGCCAGGACCGCCGGGACGTCCGCGGCAGCGTTCGGGACCGTTGGCAGCCCGAGCCGGAGCGACATCGTGGACTCGCCGCAGCGGATCAGGGACAGTGTGGTGACCGGAGCCGTCCGAACGGTCCGGCCGTCGACGCGGGTTCCGTTGGCACTGCCGAGGTCCACGATCGAGACCGCGGAGTCGGATACGTCCAGGCGCGCATGCTCCCGGGAGAGGGTGGCATCCGGGATCACGATCCCGGTCCCGTTGCGTCCGATCCGGAACTGACCGCGCCGCAGCATGACCAGTGTGCCCGCACCCGGCCCGCTGTCTACCGCGAGGAGCAGGACCGCAGGTTCGGCACGCGCCCGCCCTGAGCGGATCGCTGCGGGCGAACCATTGGCCCCCGCGGCGTCAACACGCCCCGCGCCGTCAACGAGCCCGGCAGTATCAACGAGCACAGCAGTATCGACCAGCACGGCAGTATCAATGAGCACAGCGCCCTGGACTAGGGGAGCCGCGCCCACCGTCATGGCTGCGACCGGGTCCCCGCGGACGAACAGCCTGCCGGTCCCGAACCGGCGGGCAATGGCCGCCTCAAGGTCCCGGCCCGGGCACGGGTCCGGCACCTCGACGGCCAACTCGATGAGCGGCCCGTCCGGCATAGGGGGCGTGAAGGCGCCCGGCCTGGCTGTGTCCGGTCCGGGAGCGCCCCGTCCAGGAGCGTCCGGCACAAGAGTTCGCGGCACAAGAGTGCAGTGGAATATCATCCGGGCATCCCCTCCGATCGTGGCGGCCCGACTACCACGCTAGGGCCGCTCCGGCCGGAGGAGCGGCCGGAAATGTGGCCATGTGGAAAACGCCCGCGGAGGGGCCGGGAATCCCCGGAATGAGCGGCTTCCAGGGGGCAGTTGGCCGTGCCGCCGGCTCGTGGGATAAGCCGCGGGTCGCCTGTACCCTCGCTGTCTCAGGTAGGCTAGACCAGCAGCCAATGCACAACATTGCGCTGCCCGCATTCGAACCAGGAGAGTTTGTGACCGCTGACCTCGTCATCGTAGGGTCGGGCTTTTTCGGCCTGACAATCGCAGAACAGGCCGCCACTGAGCTGGGCTTGAAGGTAGTCGTCATTGACCGCCGGCACCACATTGGCGGCAACGCCTACAGCGAAAAGGAAGAGCAGACCGGCATCGAGGTGCACCGCTACGGCGCCCACCTCTTCCACACGTCGAACGACCGCGTGTGGGAGTACGTTAACCGCTTCACGACGTTCACGAACTACGTGCATAAGGTCTACGGCGTGCACAAGGGCGAGGTCTACTCCCTGCCCATCAACCTGGCCACGATCAACCAGTTCTTCCGGGCCAACCTCACCCCCGGGCAGGCGCAGGAACTGATCAAGGAACAGTCCGGCGAACTGGCCGGCACCGATCCGCAGAACCTGAACGACAAGGGCATCCAGCTGATCGGCCGCCCGCTCTACGAGGCGTTCATCAAGCACTACACCGGCAAGCAGTGGCAGACGGATCCGAAGGACCTGCCCGCGAGCATCATCTCCCGGCTTCCGGTGCGCTACAACTACGACAACCGGTACTTCAACGACAAGTACGAGGGCCTTCCGACCAACGGTTACACCGCGTGGATTGAGAAGATGGCGGAGCACCCCAACATCGAGGTACGGCTCAACACGGACTTCTTCGATGAATCCCACGAGTACAGCAAGGGCAAGGTAGTCGGCAACATCCCGGTCGTCTACACCGGCCCGGTTGACCGCTACTTCGACTACGCCGAAGGCGATCTTTCCTGGCGCACCATCGACTTCGAAGAAGAGGTGCTCGACGTCGGGGACTTCCAGGGCACGTCGGTGGTCAACTACAACGACGAAGACGTTGCGTACACCCGCATTATCGAGCCGCGCCACTTCCACCCGGAGCGCGACTACCAGACGGAGAAGACCGTCATCATGCGCGAGTTCTCCCGTGCCGCGGAGAAGGGCGACGAGCCCTACTACCCGATCAACACGCCCACGGACCGCGACCGGCTCCTGAAGTACCGCGACTTGGCCGCGGCCGAGCAGGATGTCCTTTTCGGCGGACGACTCGGCACCTACAAGTACCTGGACATGCACATGGCCATCGGCTCAGCCCTGACCATGTTCGAGAACAAGATCCGCCCGCATTTCGAGGGTGGCGCCAAGATTGAGAGCGGAGGGGTGGACGCATGAGCGTTGACCAGCAGGATAGTGAGACTGTGACGGCCGGACAGGGCAACGAGGCTACCTGGCAGACCATTCAGCGCGTAATCCTTCCGGGCGAGCGCGGGCTTGAGACCCTGCCGCTGTACATGGACTCCGGTGTTGTGAGCAGCTCCAGCGACGTCTCGGCGGAATCCTCAGGGTTCGGCCGCGTCAAAGCACCCGTCACGCTCCTGGACTCGGCGCGGATGGCGCACGCGGATGACATCACTTCGCGGACCAGCGCCTCCGTGCGCGCCGGCGAGCGAATCTCGTTCGCGACGTATTTCAATGCCTTTGCGGCGAGTTACTGGCGCCGTTGGACCACGGTCGAGGAAGTCCGCCTCAGGGTTCGGACTTCTGGCCGGGGCACTGTCAGCATCTACCGCTCCAACGCCCGTGGCTCGCTGCAGCACGTCGAGACGACGAGGGTGGTCGGCGAGGCGGAGACCGAGTTCGTCCTGTCCCTGGCCCCCTTCGGCGACGGCGGCTGGTACTGGTTCGACGTCACGGCCGGCACCGAGGGAATGGAGTTTGTCGGGGCCGAATGGCAAACCCAGGCCGAGCGCCGGCAGACCGGTTCGATCACCGTGGAAATCACCACCCTGAACAAGACCGGCTACTGCATCAACAACCTCCGCATCCTCGGACAGCACCCGGAGGCGCTGGCGCACGTGAAGGAAGTCATCGTCGTCGACCAGGGCACCGACAAGGTGGCCGAAGCCGAGGGCTTCGCCGACGTCAAGAGTGCGCTGGGCGGCAAGCTCCGCATCATCGACCAGGACAACCTGGGCGGATCGGGCGGCTTCGCCCGCGGCATGTATGAGGCAGTGGAGAACGGCAGCGACTACGTCCTGCTGCTTGACGACGACGTTGTCATTGAGGCCGAGAGCCTCACCCGGCTGGGTACCTTCGCGGATTACTGCAAGAAGCCCACCCTGGTCGGCGGCCACATGTTTGACCTGCACGACCGCAACGTCCTGCACACCCTGGGCGAGGTCGTTAACCCGTACTACATCGGCCCGGCGGAACCCAATCCCAACCAGGAAATGCGCCACAACTTCGCGCAGCAGAACCTGCGGGACACCCCCTGGATGCACCGGCGCGTCGACGTCGACTACAACGGCTGGTGGATGTGCTTGATCCCGACTGCGGTAATCCGCGAGATCGGCCTGTCGCTGCCCGTCTTCATCAAATGGGACGACTCCGAGTACGGCGTCCGCGCCAAGGCCGCGGGCTACAACACCGTTTCGCTGCCGGGTTCGGCGGTCTGGCATGTCTCCTGGATCGACAAGGATGACCTGGTGGGCTGGCAGGCCTACTTCCACACCCGGAACCGCTTCATCTACGCATTGCTGCACAGCCCCTATGACTTCGGCGGCGGCCTCGTGGAGAACTCGATCAAGCTTGACCTCAAGCACAACATTTCGATGCAGTACTACACGCTGCAGGGCCGGATTGAGGCCATGAAGGACCTGCTCCAGGGCCCCGGCAACCTGCACAAGATCCTTCCTACAAAGCTCCCCGAGATCCGGGCCATGGCCCAGCAGTTCTCGGAAGCACAGTTCAAGCCCAGCTTTGACGACTACCCGTCGGTCATGTCCACCAAGGTGCCCCGCCGCGGCAAGGGCGTATCTGTACCGTCCTACCTGCAGCTGCTGCCGTGGGTGGCAAAGACAGTGGTCCGGCACGTCGGCTTCCCGGTGTCGGAGAGCAGCAAGGCCCATCCCGAGACCATCGTGGCGCACCAGGACAACAAGTGGTGGAGGGTTTCCCAGTTCGACAGTGCGCTGGTATCCAATGCTGAGGGGACCGCCGTCTCCTGGTACAAGCGCGATCCGCGCCGGGTCCGCAGCCTGCTCGCCGAGAGCGTCAAGATGTACGGCGAAGTGCTGCGCAAATGGCCGACCCTCAAGCAGGAGTACCGCGGAGCCCTCGCCGAGATCACTTCCATGGAAGCATGGAAGAAGACCTTCGACGAACACTCTCAGAATGAAGTGAAATAGCGTGACAACCACGATTTCCGGCGAATTGACCCGTCCGGGCCTCGGCGGTGGATTTCGGGATCTGCGCCAGTCCAGCTTTCTGCTTAAGCTTCTGGTACGCAAGGAACTGAAAGTCCGCTACCGGGGCTCGGTACTGGGCCTGCTCTGGTCCTACGTGAAGCCCGCCGTGCAGTTTCTCGTGTTCTACGTGGCTTTGGGCGTCTTCCTGGGCCTTGAGCGCAGTGCACGCAACCCGGACGGCCTCTCGAACTATGCCGTGTATCTCTTCTCCGGAATCGTGCTGATCAACTTCTTCTCCGAGGCGCTCGGGAACTCGGCACGGTCGATCGTGAATAACGGCAACCTGATCAAGAAGATCTACCTTCCCCGGGAGCTGTTTCCGGTGGCATCGGTCTGGGTGTCGGCGGTCCACTTCTTCCCCCAGCTCGTAGTCCTCCTGATCGGTTGCCTCGTTGCGGGGTGGCATCCGGACGTCTTCCAGCTATTGGCGGCGGTCGGCGGATTCGCCATTGTGGGCTTCCTGGCCACCGGGCTCGGACTGCTTTTCGGCGCCGCCAACGTGTATTTCCGGGATTCGGAAAACCTCGTTGACATGCTGTTGATGGTGGCCACCTGGGCATCGCCTGTCATGTACTCCTGGACGATGGTGCAGGCCAAGCTGGGCCCGGTGGTCTTCGCCATCTACCAGGCCAACCCCATCACGGTGGGCGTCGAATTGTTCCACTACGCGTTCTGGTACCCCACAACGGACGGCTCCGCCGCGATGCCCCCGAACCTCTTCAGCCTCTGGTTGCCGATCGGCCTCGTCATTTCGCTCGTGGTCCTGGCGCTGGGACAGCTGACTTTCCGGCGGCTCGAGGGCCGCTTCGCTCAGGAGCTGTAAATGGCAAACGCGATCGAAGTTTCCAATGTCAGCAAAGAGTTCGTGCTTCGCCACACCCGTTCCATCAAGGAGGCGGTTGTGTGGCTGGCGAAGGGCCGCAAGGGTGATCTGTCCAAGAAGTTCCACGCCCTGAAGGACGTCTCCCTCATGGTGGAAACGGGGGAGACCGTGGCGCTGCTGGGCCTCAACGGATCCGGAAAATCCACCCTGTTGAAGCACATCTCCGGCGTCATGCTCCCGGATTCCGGCAGTGTGTACACCCGCGGCCGTGTGGCCGGCCTGATCGAGGTCGGAGCGGGCTTTCATCCGGACCTGTCCGGACGGGACAACGTGTACCTCAATGGAGCGATCCTGGGGATGACGGAGAAACAGATCAACGAGCGGTTCGACGCGATCGTGGCGTTCTCCGAAATCGGTGAATTCATCGACACGGAGGTCAAGTTCTATTCCTCCGGGATGTACCTGCGCCTGGCTTTTTCCGTGGCCGTCCACACGGATCCCGAGGTCTTCCTGATCGACGAAATCCTTGCGGTGGGGGATGAACCGTTCCAGCGCAAGTGCATCGCCAAGATCCAGGAGCTGGCCGAGCGCGGCAAGACCCTCGTCGTCGTCAGCCACGACCTGGACCTGGTGTCCCGGATCTGTGACCGCGGCGTCCTGCTTGAACACGGAAATGTAATGTTTGATGGGCCGATCAGCGAGGCGGTAAGCAGGCTCCGCAGCTAGTCGGCAAACCCCGCTGCGCCGTCGCGGCGCGGCAGCCGCTAGGGTGGAGGCTGGTCCTTCGGCCCCGCCGCCAGGCATGAGAGAAAAGGCACGAAAATCGTGAAGATTGCTGTAATTGCGTTGGGTAAGATCGGCCTGCCCTTGGCCGTCCAGTTTGCATCCAAGGGTCATGACGTCGTCGGCGTCGACGTTAACCGGCAGGTTGTCGACCTCATCAACGCCGGAACGGAGCCATTTCCCGGCGAAGCCCGGTTGCAGGAAAAACTCTCCGAACTGGTGCCGGCCGGGAAGCTCCGGGCGACGACCGACTACGCGGATGCCGTCCCGGACGCCGACGTGGTCGTTCTCGTCGTTCCGCTGTTTGTCGACGCCGAAGCGAATCCTGATTTCGGCTGGATGGACGCGGCGACCGCCGAACTGGCCAAGCACCTGACGCCGGGCACCCTCGTGTCCTACGAGACCACCCTTCCGGTCGGCACCACCCGGACCCGGTGGAAGCCGGCCCTGGAATCGGCCTCCGGACTGGTCGAGGGACAGGACTTCCACCTTGTGTTCTCGCCGGAGCGCGTGCTCACCGGCCGCGTGTTCGAGGACCTGCGCAAGTACCCCAAGCTGGTGGGCGGCCTGTCTGCTGAAGGTGCAGCCAAAGCAGTCGAGTTCTATCAGGCTGTGCTGGACTTCGACGAACGCACGGATCTGGCCCGCCCGAATGGCGTCTGGGACCTGGGCTCCGCCGAAGCATCGGAAATGGCGAAACTGGCGGAAACCACCTACCGCGACGTCAACATTGGACTTGCCAACCAGTTTGCCCGCTATGCCGCCACGGCAGGCATCGACATTTACCAGGTCATCGAGGCCGCCAACTCCCAGCCCTACAGCCACATCCACACACCGGGAATCGCCGTCGGCGGACACTGCATCCCCGTGTATCCCCGGCTGTACCTCTGGAACGATCCGGAGGCCACCGTGGTGCGCGCAGCCCGCGCCGCCAACGCCGATATGCCGGCCTACACCATCGGACTGCTTGAGGGAGCCTACGGCGACCTGACCGGCGCCCGCGTGGTGGTACTCGGCGCGGCGTACCGCGGCGGCGTCAAGGAGACGGCGTTCTCCGGCGTCTTCGATGCCGTCAAGGCACTTGAACTGCGCGGCGCCGACACGTTCGTCCACGACCCGCTCTACACCGACGAGGAACTCCAGAAGCTGGGCTTCCAGCCCTACCACCTGGGGGAACCGGCGGACGCGGCCGTGGTCCAGGCAGACCATGCCGAATACCGCACGCTGGGTCCGCAGGACCTCCCAGGCGTCCGGGTGTTCATTGACGGCCGCCGGGTAAGCAGCCCCGAGGCGTGGGACGGCGTCCAATACCGCGTCATCGGCAAGGCATGACCTCGGCAACTTCGCCGATCGATTCTTCCCTTTGACAGGAGATCCACGATGAATAACATTGCCCCGAGCGCCGACGTTTCGGACCGCGCGGTGCTGGGCGCCGGAACCAAGATCTGGCATCTGGCCCAAGTGCGCGAGGACGCCATCCTCGGAGAGAACTGCATCGTCGGCCGCGGCGCCTACGTCGGCACCGGCGTCCACATTGGCGACAACACCAAGATCCAGAACTACGCGCTGGTTTACGAGCCCGCGAAGCTGGGAAAGGGCGTCTTCATCGGACCCGCGGTGGTCCTCACGAATGACACCTACCCCCGCTCGGTCAGTCCCGATGGGTCATTGAAGAGCGCGCACGACTGGACCCCGGTGGGCGTCACCATCGAGGACGGAGCGTCCATCGGCGCTCGAGCGGTCTGCGTGGCGCCGGTGACGATCGGCCGTTGGGCGACCATCGCCGCGGGCGCCGTCGTCACGAAGGACGTACCCGCCTTCGCCCTGATGGCCGGGGTGCCGGCCAAACGGCTTGGTTGGGTCGGAAAGGCCGGCTTCCCGCTGCGCGAAGCGGACGGGTTCTGGGTGTGCCCCGAGACCGGCGCCAAATATGTTGAAGAAGAAAACTTCCTGAAAGAGGCAGAGGACAACGCATGAGCCTGGACTTTATCCCCGCAGCAAAGCCGATCATCGGCGATGAAGAGCGGGCGGCTGTAGATGCCGTACTCGCCTCCGGAATGCTGGCCCAAGGCAAGCAGGTAGCCGACTTCGAAACCGAGTTCTCTTCGGTGCTCGTCGACGGCCGCGCGGCCGTCGCCGTGAACTCCGGCACCTCCGGCCTCCACCTGGGTCTCCTCGCCGCCGGCGTCGGTCCCGGCGACGAAGTGATCGTGCCGTCCTTCACCTTTGCCGCCACCGGCAACGCGGTGGCACTGACCGGTGCGACTCCGGTCTTCGCCGACATCGAGCTGGAGCACTACACCCTGGACACGGCTCACGTCGCGTCGCTGGTCACGGAGAAGACCAAGGGCATCATGCCGGTCCACCTGTACGGCCACCCCTTCGACGTCGAGGGCCTCGGCCGGCTTGCCGCCGAGCGGGGCATCGACCTCTACGAGGACGCAGCCCAAGCACACGGTGCAAGCTTCAACGGGAAAAAGGTCGGCAGCTTCGGCACCTTCGCCATGTTCAGCCTGTACCCGACGAAAAACATGACCTCCGGCGAGGGCGGCATGGTAACGACGTCGGACGCCGACGTCGAGCACAAGCTTCGGCTGCTGCGCAACCAGGGCATGGAAAAGCAGTACCAGAACGAAATCGTCGGCTTCAACGCCCGCATGACCGACCTGCACGCCGCCATCGGCCGCGTCCAGCTCACCAAGGTGCTCGGCTGGACCGCGCAGCGGCAGCAGAACGCCGCATTCCTCGACGCCAACCTCGAGAACGTCGGCACCCCGGCGGTCAAGGCGGGCGCCGGCCACGTCTACCACCAGTACACCATCCGGGTCCCCGAGGACCGCGACGGGCTGGCCAAGGCACTGCGGGAGGAGTACAACATCGGAACCGGTGTGTACTACCCGGTCCCGAACCACAGGCTTCCGTCCTTCAACCGGACGGAAGACCTGCCCAACACGGAGACGGCCGCCAAGGAAGTGCTCTCCCTGCCGGTTCACCCGTCCCTGAGCCAGGACGACCTCGAGCGGATCGTGGCTGCTGTCAACGCCGTGGCCAAGGCCGGTGCCTGAGATGGCGAATCTGCGCGTTGGCCTAATCGGGCTGGGGATGATGGGCCGGCACCACGCCCGGGTCCTTCGCGAATTGCCCGGCGTCGATCTGGTGGCCGTGGCGGACGCCTTTGGCGATCCGCACGGCGTGGCCGGTGGACTGACGGTGCTGTCCTCGGTGGAGGAACTGATCGCCCAGGGCCTGGACATGGCGGTCGCGGCCGTCCCCACGGGGATGCATGAGGAAGTCGGTCTGGCCCTGGCCGAAGCCGGCATCCACACCCTCGTGGAGAAGCCGATTGCCGCAAGCGCCCCCGCAGGCCAGCGGCTCGTGGATGCGTTTGCCGCCAAGAACCTCGTCGGGGCCGTGGGCCACATCGAGCGTTTCAATCCGGCCCTGCAGTCCCTGCGGAAGCGGATTGAAGCGGGCGAACTCGGCGAGGTTTACCAGATTGCCACCCGCCGGCAGGGTCCCTTCCCGTCGCGCATCGCCGACGTCGGTGTCGTCAAGGACCTCGGCACGCACGATATCGACCTGACCGCATGGCTGGCCCAGAGCCGCTTCGATTCGATCTTTGCCCACGTCACCACGCGCAGCGGCCGTCCGCATGAAGACATGGTTGCGGCGACCGGGCAGCTGGAAAGCGGCGTCATCACCAACCACCTGGTGAACTGGCTCTCTCCCATGAAGGAGCGCCTGACCATCGTCACCGGCGAAAAGGGCGCCTTCGTGGCCGACACGGTCACCGCGGACCTGACGTTCTTCGAAAACGGCACCGTTGCCACCGAGTGGGATTCCATGGCAGCCTTCCGGGGTGTCTCCGAGGGCAACATGACCCGGCTTGCCATCGCCAAACCAGAACCGCTGCGCACCGAGCACGAGGCCTTCCGTGACGCAGTCCTGGGACTGCGGAACGACGTCGTGACCATGCGCGAAGGCCTGGACACGCTTGCCGTCGCCGAGGCCGTGCTCGAGTCCGCGCGCACCGGGCAGATGGTCAAAGTCGCCGCCTCATGACGGACCTTCCCCGGTTGAGGGTCACGGTCGCCACCCGGCTCTTCACCCCCGAAGTGGGGGCCGCCGCCTTTCGTCTCCAGGCGCTGGTAGACGGGCTCGTGGCCGCGGGCGCGGAGGTTCAGGTCGTGACCACCCGCGCCCCCGGCGGAGCCTCGGCCGGCGCCGTACCCTACAGGATCAGCCGTTGGCCCGTGCTGCGGGACCCGGGCGGCAACGTCCGCGGCTACTTCCAGTACCTGAGCTTCGACATCCCGGCGTTCTTCCGGCTGCTGGTACAGGGCGCGGATGTCGTCGTCTCCGAGCCGCCGCCCACCACCGGGCTGATGGCGGCCCTCAGCAGCCGGCTACGGCGCCGCCCATACGTCTACTACGCTGCGGACGTGTGGAGTGAAGCGCTGGCCGCAACCGACGTCCCCGGCGTCGTCATCGGCATAATGCGGCGCGTCGAAGGCTTCGTGCTGCGGCGGGCCGCCTGCGTGATCGCCATTTCCGACGCCGTCGCCGAGCAGGTGGCGAAGTTCGGCGTCCCGGCTGAACGGCTCCGGGTGGTGGCCAACGGGGTCGACACCTCAGTCTTCAGTCCGCAAGGCGAGACCGCCGTCAGTGACCGGCCCTACTTCGCCTACACCGGAACCATTTCGGAATGGCAGGGAGCCGACGTTTTTGTCCGCGCGCTGCCGATCGTGCAACAGAAATATCCCGACGCGGAGATCCGCTTTTTCGGGCAGGGCACCGACGAGCCGGCCCTGCGGGCGCTGGCGGCCGAGATTGCTCCCGGGAGCGTGGTTTTCGGCGGAGTCGTGCCGCCCCGGCAGGCTGCGGCCTGGCTGCGGGGAGCAGCGGCAGCACTCGTCAGCATCAAACCCGGCCAGGGCTATGACTTCGCCAAGCCGACCAAGATCTACGCGGCCGCGGGATGCGGGACCCGGGTGATATTTGCCGGCGCCGGCGAGGGGGCCGCGGTGGTCGCTGACAACGGACTCGGCGACGCCGTGGACCATGACCCCGATGCCGTGGCGGCTGCGATGATCGCCGCACTCGAAACCGACGACGCCGACCGGGATCTCCGCGCGCAATGGGTGGCGGACCACGCCTCCCTCGCAGCTGCAGGCCAGGCAGCGGCGGCTGTCATAGCCACGGTGGCAGAAGCCTCCCGATAAGCGCCCCCGGACAGCAGCAGGGGCGGTCAACGGACGCCTGTACGCCCGTTGACCGCCCCTGAGAGGCGCCTGCGCCCCTACTTTGTGTCGGACTCCGCGTTGAAGCTCAGCAGCGCGTCCACGATTTTCTCGGCGGCGTGTCCGTCACCGTAGGGCGCTGCGTCCGTGGGCTCGGGGGCAGGCCGCTTCACCGTGTCGGCCAGGATGGAGAGGTCCTCGCTCACGAGGACGTTCCACCGTGATTCGAGGGTCTCGACCCACTCCGTCTCGGGGCGGATGGTGGTGCACGGAACCCGCAGCAGGAAAGCTTCCTTCTGCAGCCCGCCCGAGTCGGTGATGACGCCTGCACTGTTGACCACGGCGTTGACCAGCTGCGGATAAGCCAGCGGCGGGCACACCCGGATGCTTCCCTGCTCGAGCTTCAGCCCGTGACGTTCGGCGAAACTGACCAGTCGCGGATGGGCCAGCAGGAGGACCGGACGGTCCAGGGACGCCAGGGACGCCAAAATGGACCCGAGCCGGGCCGGTGAGTCCGTGTTGTCCGGCCGGTGGATGGTGCTGACGTAGTATCCCTGCGGGGCCACGTCGAGGGGGAGCGGCTCCTTCCGGCTCTCCAGCAATGCGCGCACCTGGTACAGGACGTCGGTCATGACGTCGCCGACGAGGACCGTCTTGGCGGCGAGACCCTCATTGGCCAGATGGTCAACGGCCACGCGGGTGGGGGCCAGCAACAGGTCCGCGGCGTGGTCGGTCAGGACGCGGTTGTGTTCCTCGGGCATGCGCCGGTTGAAGGAACGCAGCCCCGCTTCAAGGTGGGCCAGCGGTATGTGCATCTTGACCGAGGCGATCGCAGCGGCCAGGGTCGAATTGGTGTCACCGTAAACCAGGACGCAGTCCGGTTTGGCTTCTTCCAGGATCTCTTCGAGACCTCCAAGCATGGCCCCTGTTTGGGCGCCGTGCTTGCCGGATCCCACGCCGAGGTTGAAGTCCGGCGCCGGGATACCCAGATCACGGAAGAAGACATCGCTCATGAGTTCGTCATAGTGCTGGCCGGTGTGGGCGATGAGGTGCTCCGCCCGGCCGGCGATGGCTGACGCGATCGGTGCGAGCTTTACAAACTGTGGTCTTGCGCCGACGACGCTGAGAATACGCATGGTCCCAGCTTAGGCGATAGCTGCGGCCCGCCATGGCCGCTGTGATCCTGCGCACAGGTCATAACCGGAGCCCGGTACGGTCAGCAGGCATCGATTTTGTAGAGTTTGGCCGCGCCCTGCTGGTCCACCAGCTCGACCTTCGCGCCGGGGGTGGTGACCACATTGACGAAGGCCGGGTAGGCACCCGCCACGGCGAAATTGAGCATATAGAACTGGCCGAAATCGAGGATGTAGCGCACATGGTCTTTAGTCGCGAGCTTGCACGTCTCGGATCCGGGCTGCGCCGTGGTGACGTCCTTGGCGATCTTGCGGAGTTCGGCGTCGGGATCCGGGGATAGGTGGTATTGCGTGACGTGGCGGCCCGAAATGGCGAAGGCCAAAGCACCGCCGTTGAAAGGATTGACGCCGATTACAGCGTCCTTTGGAACCGTCGAATCGAGCCTGGACATCAGCGCGAACTCGTCGTCGGAGACCACCCAGCCCGGGGCAAAAGAATACGACTTTTGGATTTGGTTGGAAACGGTTACCAGGCCGGGGCCGTGGTAGCGGTCGACCAGATTGGACAACGCGAGCGCAAGGATCGCGGCTGCTGCAACGGCATAAAGGCCCGCGGATCCGCGGAACTCGGGGAGGCCGAGCCGCCGGCCGGAGGAGCGCTTTGCGGTGATGCGCCGGAGCCAGCCCCGGACCGCGGACACCAGTCCGTCCGCCCCGACGCCGGCCAGGACGATCATGAACAACGGCACCAAAGCCGCGAGTCGGTACGGATCCTGGTACCAACTGCCGGTCGTGAAGTGCCGGAAGCGGCCTTGATGCATATAGACGGCAACGATGTAGAGGGCGGCCGCGATGAGCGCGCAGGCAATCATCCACCCGCCTTTGCGGCGCCAAAGAATGGTGATGATGCCCAGCACGGCCGCCACCGAGGCGACCATCGTCTCGCCGCCGCCAAGGAGGCTGCCCGTAGCGACGTCGTTGACGGCGTCCGACAGCGTCCGGCTCGGTTTCCAGTTGTCATAGCTCAGGAGCAGTGCCTGCCAGATGACCAGGAAGGCGGCGGCCGAGGCCAACCCCCAAAGCACCACGAGCGCGATTGACCTGGCACGGGCCTTGGCACGGATGCGGGCGCGCAGCTGGGTGAACCACGCGGCGGCAATTAGCGGGACGGAGAAGGCCAGGAGTGCTGTGACGCCGTTGGGCTGTGAAAGGAACAACGCCGCAACCGCAATGATCAGGAAGGACCAGAGGCTGACATCGTCCAGGAATCTTTCGCGCCCGACTTTGAACAGCCCCACTAGGACGAGCACCGCCAGGGGCAGCAAGCTGTAGGCCAGGGTGTTGGGGTAGAGCGGGCCCCACTGGAGCAACTGGAAGGGGAAGATCCAGAAGCTGCCGCTCAGGACGCCGGCCACCACCAGCGGCAGGACGCGGGGACCGACGATGCCCCGGACCAGCATGATGCAGGCGAAGGGCCACAGGAGGGCGCTCACCGCCACGATCACGGCGTTCTCGCTGACAAAGACGTTGTTGTTGGTCAGCTGGGCAACGAGGGCAGCCAGCGAGTGCCACACGGACGGGTAGATGGCGATCCCGGCATCCGGGCTCAGCATCCGGCCCAACGTCAGTGACGAGGCGTTACCGGTTTCGAGGATGTACCGGATCGCGTTGAGGTGAAAGATGTTGTCGTACACCTGGGCGAAGTTTCCGGGCTTGCCGACGGCGGGCAGCAGGCGGTTCAGTATCAGGGTGGAGCCGGCCACCAGGCCGCCCAGGATTGCCACCCATTGGACGGCGGGAACTACCGAGGCGGGCGCGACGGGGGCAACCCGTCCCTTGACAAATCTCCGCAGCACTATTGCCAGGCCGGTGCAGACTGCCGTCACCAGCAGGTAACTAAAGAGGCCCCAGTCGAGCCGGACCAGTCCACCCACCACGCCGGCGAGCCCGATGAGTCCACAGGACGCCAGGGGTGACATCGCCGCGGACGCGAAGCCCTTGGCGCCTAGTGCCCTTGCCAGCACGAACCCGGGAAGGAACATCAAGAGTGCGGCCACGGCGATAGCGGGAAACGCCTGCCACCAGTTCATTAATGCTCCTGCTCGTCCGATTTACCGACTCGAGTCTAGCAAGCCGGGCGGGTCGCCCTGCGCCCGGGAACCGCGGCAGCAGGCGGTGCGGCGGTGCGGGTTACCCGCTTAGGGCGCAGCGGGCGGGGCTGTGAAAACGCCGGCTCTGGCCCGCAGCCTCTCGCTGAGGTAGTGGCGGAGCGTCGAATCGCGGGACAGGGAGTCCTGCAGGCGTGGAGTGAGCAATGCCTCCCGGCGTCCGGAGCCGCGGTAGTCCGCCACCAGGACGCGCAGCTGCTGAAGTTCACCGGCCGAGCCCGCGGCCCGGATGAGTGCGGAGTCGCGCCGGCTGATACTCGGAATGGAACCGCCGGCAAGAGCCAGGACCCGGTCGGAGACGTCGCGCCAGTACAGGCTCTCGTCGGGATCCCACAACGGGGCCTGGCCGGGGGAGTCGGGGGCGTCAGCGCGCCTGAGCAGGGCCCCGATGCCGTGCACCCTCAGCACCTTGTGCGCGACGGCACGCCGTTCCGGCGTCGACGCCTGCCGCAGCCAGTCCGTGTCAAGCAGGTTTTCCAGCCACGCGAACTCCTGCCTGAGCGGCCGGATTGAGCTAGTTACGCGGGCCGGCCCGGAGTCGTCCGTCTGACGGTAGGCTGGCGCGCCGTACGGATAGCAGATGGCCCCGGAGCGGAACCACAAGCGCAGTGTGGGTTCAAGGTCTTCGCCGGTCAGGATGCCCTCGGTGTAGCCGAACCCCAGGGCGAGCAGGCTTTCCCGGCGCAATAGGCCGTACGGCACGCTGCGGTAGGCCAGCCCGTCGCGGAGGGGGTGGAGGATCTCGGGCTTTGACGGTCGAATTCGTGGGGACGCGAGGATGTTGCCCGCCGGGGTCCGCAAGGGTGCGATCACCGCCGCGGCAGCATGCTTCTCGGCCGACTCCCACCAGGCCAGCAGCGAACCGGGCTCCAGGTAGTCGTCGGAGTCGAGGAAGCTCACGTAGGTCGCACTGCTGCGGCCCAGGGCGTAGTTGCGGGGGCCTGCCGGTGACGCCACGCCGTCGGAGTGGGCCACGTAGGTGACACCCGGAAGCCCGGAAGGGAACCCGGGCTGGGAGAGGATATCCGCATCAAGGTTGTGCAGCACCACAGTCACGTGCAGGTCGACGCCGTGTGCCGCCAGTGCGGTGCGCTGGTCAGTGACGGATGCTATCCCGCGCGCCACCGGCCTTGCCGGGTCATGGACCGGGATGATGACTTCAATACTCCGGTTCACGGCGACGTACTCCTTGGCGGGCTGCGGTGGCTGGGTTCCGCGATAACCTTACTAGGTGGACAACCAAAGCCAGGATTCCGTGCTGCTCGACGTCGTGATCGCTGTGCACACGCCGGATCGGCCCGTGGAACGCGCGGTAGCCTCCCTGGTTGCGGGCGGACTGCCTACGCATCCGAACGGACAGCAGCGCCTCCGGATCAACGTCGTCTGCCACAACACCGAGGTGGAGCCGATCCGCGCCCGCGTGGCTGCCGAGCATCAGCCCCTGGTTCGGTTCCTGCATTACACCGACGGGATCAAGAGCCCCGCCGGACCCTTTAACCATGGAATTTCCCGGGCTACCGGAACCTGGGTTGCCATCATGGGAAGCGACGATTCGGTGGAGGCCGGCGCGTTGGCCCGCTGGGTCGAGAGCGCCGAGGATGAACGGGCCGACGTCCTCATCGCCCCCATGGCGCATGCGGGCGGCGGCACCATCCGCACGCCGGTGGTCCGTCCGACCCGCAGGGCAGGGCTGGACCCGGTGCGTGACCGCCTGAGTTACCGCACGGCACCGCTGGGCCTGATGAGGCTGTCGCTGGTTCGCGGCCTCGGCCTGATATTTCCCACTGACTACGCCACGGGCGAGGACCAGTCATTCTCCGCGAAGCTGTGGTTCTCCGGTGCCCGCATCAGCTACGGGCGCGGCCTTCCGCGCTACCTGGTGCATGACGATGCCCAACTGCGGGTCACCCAGACACCGCGGCCCGTGACGGAGGATCTGGCCTTTGCCACGGATTTGGTGGCCACCGACTGGTTTGCCGGGTTGAAGCCCGGCTCCCGTGAGGCGCTCGTGACCAAGCTCATCCGCGTCCACGTCTTCGGGCACGTCATGCTGCGTGCCCAGGCCGGAACCTGGAACGCCACCGACGCGTCCTTGATGGCAGCGGTGTTGCGGCAGTTGCTGTTCAAGGCCCCGCTTGCCGCCCGGCCGCTGTCCCTGGCCGACCGGCAACTTCTGGACGCCGTTGCGCGCGGGGAGGCGGACGCCGGGACCATGGCCGGGCTGGCCGCCGCGCGGCGGAGGTTCACCAGCCCCTGGACCTGGATGCCGCGCAGCCTGCCCCATGTCCTCCACCCGGAAGCTCCCTTACGCTTCATGAGTGCATCGGCACTCGTCTAAGCCCATTCGCCGAGGACATTCCCGGCAACCACCGCCGTGACCGCGGCGCGCCTGTCCACGCCACAGAAGGAACCCATGAAGATTCTCGTCATCGCCACGTGGTACCCGCACGATGAGAACCCCGCCGAGGCGCCGTTCAATGCAGACCATGTGGAGGCGATTCGACGCCGCGGGCACGAAGTGCGGGTGGTCCACGTCCGGCTGGGCGGCGGGCTGCCGATGCCGGGGATTGAATCAGGCGTCTGGGACGGAACGCCGGTGCGCCGCATCCTGGCAGACCCGGCCCACCCGCGCACTCTCCTGCGCGCCCTTGGGACCCTGCACCGTGAAATGGCATGGGCCGACGTCATCCACACCATGGCCTTTTCAAGCATCCTCGTCACCGCTCCGGCCTGGGCCGCGCGCGCCGTGACCGGTCGCGGCCCCGCGTGGGTCCATACCGAGCATTGGAATGGCGTGGTCAACCCCCGCAGCGTCTCGCCTCTGTGGGCCAAACTCTCCGGACTGCGGGCCGTGCTCCGGCTGCCGCATGTGGTCACCGGCGTCACCGGCCAACTCGCCGTCGAAATGCAGAAGTTTGCCCGGCCGCGTGCGGCGATGACCATCCCGTGCGTCGTCAAGGGACCGGCCAACCTGACCGCCGCAACGTTCGGCCCGGTTCTGCAGGTGGTGGCCGTGGGCGGCCTGATTGCACGCAAGCGTCCCAAAGAGGCCATCGAAGCGATCGCCTGGCTGCGGGACCGCGGCACGGATGCCCGCCTGACGTGGGTAGGCGAGGGGCCGCTTCGAGAGGAGTGCCAGGAGCTGGCAGGCGCGCTCGCACTGACGGAACGCGTGCGGCTGGTGGGGTCCGTCAAGCCCGCCGAAGTGGCGGCATACCTCTCCGAGGCAGACCTCTTCTTCCTGCCTACTGCCCAGGAAAACTTCTTCACCTCCGCCGCCGAGGCACTGGCCGCGGGCCGCGCCGTCGTCGCCACCCGGGTGGGTGGTTTCAGCGACTACGCCAATGACGCCAACAGCCGCCTGGTCAATGACCCGGCTCCCGAGGTGCTCGGACGGGCGATCCTGGACGCCAGCGCCGCATTCAAAACCGTCCCCGCCGAGGTCATCGCGGATCCCATCCGCGCACGGTTCTCGCCCGACGCCGTCGGCGAGCTCTTCGACCGTGCCTACGTGGCGGCGCTGGCACGTGCCTAGTGATCGGAGTCAGCGCGTGAGTAACGAACCGAAGGTTCTCCAGTTCAACGACTGTGCATTCGTGGCCCGGTCGATGGTGCGCGCGGCGCGCCGGGCCGGGATCACCTGGGACTATCTGCCGCCCGAACAGGTCCGCCCCCTCAGCGCGGCCCCGCGGAACCCGTTCATTGCCAAGACCAGGTTTGTTCCCTATGTGGCGCGACGGGCCGCGAAGCTGCTGCGGGCCGATGTGGTTCACGTCCATTACGGAACCAGTGCACGCCTGCTGCGCGAACGAGGCATGCCGCGCCGGCCCTACGTCTTGACGCTGCACGGGAGTGACATCCGGAGACAGTGGCGGGACCCGGCCTTCCACGACGAAATCCAACGGGCCATCGACGGCGCGGCCCACGTGTTCTTCGCCAACAACGACACTGCCGAAAACGCCCACGCGGCCCGTGCCGACGCGGAGTTCCTGCCGGCCCTCGTTGACGCCGCGGAACTGCCGGCCTGGGATCCGGCACCTGAGCCCTCGGTCCTCTTCGTCTCGCGCTGGGATGAGGACAAAGGCGTTGAGGACCAATTGCGGTTGGCGCGCGCCCTGCGCACCGCCCTGGGTCCCGGGATCCGCATGCTGGGGCTGAACTGGGGGCCGGGGGCGCACTCCGCGGCAGGCGCCGGTGTGGAACTGCTCGACCGGATGCCGCAGGCTGAATTCCACCGGCTCGTGTCCCGCGCCCACCTGACAATTGGCCAGGCGACGAACAACTTTGCCACCAGTGAATTTGAGGCGCTCTGCATGGGCGCGCCCATGGCGGCCCTTGGCCAGAGGCTGCCCAGGCCCGACGACGGTACGACGCCGCCCGTGTTGGAAGGCTCCGTGGAACAGGTGATAGAGCAGGTTGCCGGCGCGCTCCAGGATCCGCTGGCCACCGCCAACCGGCTCGGGGGAGCGGCATGGGCGCTGCCACGCTATGACGCGGCGTCCTACGTGGCGCGTTTGGACGCGCTCTACCGCGGGATTGCTAGTTCAGGCGGCAAATAACCAGCGCTAGGACGCCGCGTTCCTGCCGGCCAGCCGGGTGGCGTCATAGCCGCCGGCGGGGCCGGCCTCGGCTTCGGCGCCCGATCCGTTCGGGGTGTAGAGGCCCGCGAGGGCAGCCTGCTGGGCGAAGTCAGGGTTGACGCGAATGACCTCGTCGAAGATGCCCTGCGAAACGATGGTGCCGTCCTTCATGAAACAGATCTGGTCGTTGTGCCGGATCGTGGAGAGACGGTGAGCCACGGAGATCACCGTGATCTCGCCGTGCAGTTCGCTGATCGCGTTCGCGACGGCGGCTTCCGTCGCAGTGTCCAGCGCGCTGGTGGCCTCGTCGAGCACCAGGACCAGGGGGTCCATGTACAGGGCGCGGGCGATGCCCAGCCGCTGGCGTTGCCCGCCTGACAGCGCCAGACCCCGCTCGCCCACCCGGCCGTTGATTCCGCCGGCGCGGGTGTTGATGGTGTCCAGGAGCTGGGCGCGTTCCAGAGCACTCCGGACTTTGTCCTCGTCAATGTCGCTGCCCCAGCTCAGGGCCACATTCTGGGCGACCGTGCCATCGAAGATTGCCACGTCCTGGGGCACATAGCCCACACGCTTGCGCCAATCGGCGAGCACATCCTCAAGCGGCACGCCGTCGAGGGTCATGGTGCCCTTGGACGGCGTCAACAGCCCCAGGAAGATATCGATGAGGGTCGACTTGCCGGCGCCCGATTGACCCACGATTCCCACGGACGAGCCGATGGGCAGCCGGAGGTTGATCTTGGTGACCGCCGGACCTTCAGCGCCCGGATAGGTGAATTCAACGTCTTTCAGTTCCAGCATTTTCGGCTCGCTGGTGATGGGGGTCTTGCCAAGCTTCTCGGCGTTTTCCCTGAAAACGGCCGCATCCTTGATATCGCGCATCACGATCTCGGTGTAGGGAAGGGTCGACTGGATCAGGGTCATCTGGCCTTGGACGGTGGTGAGCGCCGGCACCAGCTTGAAACCGGCCAGGCCGAAGATCGCGACCGATGACATCGCTGTTTCCATGCCGCCAATCGAGTAGCCCACCGCACCAATCAGGAGGAAACCGCCGATTAGGGCCATGTCGATAATAAACTTGGGGACCGCGCTGATGAACCTGATATTTGACCGCGACCGGGCGGCGCGTTCCCGGCTGTGCAGGACGATGCCGCCTACTTCTTCCGCCTTGTCGCGGAGGGTGATTTCCTTGAGGGCCGCGAGCATTTCGGCCACCAGGGTTGACATGCGCATTGCGGCGTCGCGGTTCACCTTTCCGGCCTCATACGACTTCTTGGAGAGCCACAAATACAGGAATGCCGCGATGATCCCGAGATAGATGACCGTGGACAAAGCGGTCTGCCAGGAGGCGGCGACCAATACCACGAGGACGGAAGCGAAGGTCAGCGCCTGGGCCGGCAGCGTTACCGCGGGGAAGAGCACCCCCGAGACGGTGTTGGCGATCCCGACGTCGATCATCCGGACAAGCTCGGTGGTGGAGCGCTTCATCCGCTCCGTCCAGGGTGCACGGATGTAGCTCTGGAAGAGAATGGAGCCAATCTCGAGTTCATAGTCGGCAAACTTGCGGGTGGACACCCACTGGAGCCAGATGTTGAGCACTGATTTGAGGATCATGACCATGGCCGACAAGACGAGAATCACGAGGCTCGCCCCCTGGGTGACCACTCCCAGAACGGGCAGGGTCATTGTCCCGCCCTTGAGAATCTGGTTCAGGACCAGTGCAAAAACGCCCAGCGCCACCGAGTCCAGGAGCGCGAGAACCGCCGAGAGCACGCCAAACAGCACCAGGAACCGCCTGGCGTTGGCGGGCAGGAGGGGCAGTAGCTCGCGCATTGTGCGGCGCAGGTGTTTCAAGGAGTGCTCCAAAACGGCGGGGGAAGAATCCATCCCATACTACGCGGGGTGTTGCCGGGGCTCCTGCTGGGCCCGGAAGCCACGGCCGTTTGGGCAGGCGGAAGGCCGGCCCGCCCAGTTCGAAGGTGCCGGCTGTGGAATACTTGACGGGTGAGTCGCACCTGGATAGTCATACCTATGTACAACGAGGCCTCCGTCGTGGGCGGGGTAATCGACGGACTCCGCAAGGATTTTCCGAACGTCGTTTGCGTCGATGACGGAAGCAGCGATGGCTCGCAGGAGGTAGCCAGGCAGGCCGGCGCTGTGGTCGTCCAGCACCCGGTCAACCTGGGCCAGGGCGCGGCACTCCAGACGGGTTTCGAGTATGCGCTGCAGGATCCCGAACTCGACTGCATCGTAACGTTCGACGCCGACGGGCAGCACCGGGTAGAGGATGCCAAGGCAATGGCCGACCGCGTGCGGAACGGCGAAGCCGACCTGGTGCTGGGCTCACGGTTCCTGGACGGACGAACGAAGCTTTCCCCCGCAAAGCGTCTGGTGCTGCGGACCGCGGCGATCCAGTCCCGGCTGGCAACCGGAATGGCGCTGACCGACGCGCACAACGGACTGCGGGCCATCGGGCCGGAGGTTGCGCGCAAGATCCACCTCACCCAGAACAGGATGGCGCACGCCTCCGAGCTCATCCACCAGGTGTCCGAGATCAAACCGCACTGGGTGGAACACCCCGTTGAAATCATCTACACCGATTACTCCAAGGCAAAAGGCCAGTCCTTGCTGAACTCCGTCAACATCATCGCTGACCTTCTGTTTAGGTGAGAAATTGCAGATCATAGTCCAAATAGCCCTCGTACTGGCTGTCGTCATCGTTTCCCTCGCGCTCATGCGGGGCGGTTCGAATGCCCGGCATCTGGCCATCCGCCGGATCATGCTGGTGATATTCGCGGTCGTGGCCGCGTTGTCTATCTTCTTTCCTGAGCTGCTGACCATGCTCGCCCGTTCCCTGGGCATTGGCCGCGGCACGGATCTGGTCCTCTACGGGCTGATCGTCAGCTTCTTGGTCTTCATGGCCACGACCTACCAGCGCTTCAGGCACATGGAGACAACGCTGACACAGCTCTCCCGCCGGATCGCCATTGACGAGACCCCGCGTCCCTGGCTCAAGGACGCCCCGAAGGCCTCGTCCACCCTGTTCTCGGAACGGATGCAGGAGACCGAGTGACGGTTCTCGGGACGCACAGGGAGGATAACGCGGCCGTGGCCTCGCCGCGCGACTATTCCCTGGACATCCTGAGAATTCTCAGTATTTGTGGCGTCGTAGCGATCCACCTCTTCGGGTACGTGGTGGGCCATTCCGGCCGCGGGTCCCGCAACTGGTGGCTGGGGGCAGGCCTGGATATCCCCTTCATCTGGGTCGTGCCCGTATTTGTGATGATCTCCGGCGCACTCCTGCTGGCACCCCGGGACCGCGTCCTGGCGCCAGGACCGTTTTACCGCAAGCGGGCGGTCCGGCTGTTGCCGGCCCTCATCGCGTGGCACTTGATCTATCTGGTTGGAGTCCGCTGGCTAATGCGCGGTGAAGACCTGGCACCGGCCCGGGTGGCCCAGCTGGTGTTTGACGGCGCCGTCTTCACCCAGCTGTATTTTCTTTGGCTGATCCTGGGCCTTTACCTGGTTGCTCCGCTCATCACGGCATTCCTGAGGGACGGGGGGCCGCGGCGGCCGCAGATCCTGGCTGCCGTCCTGCTGGCCGCCACCGCGCTGGCTTTCATGGCCCCAGAAATCGTTGCGTCGCTGGGCCTCGCCAGACCGATCAGCCTGAACATCTTCACCTACTGGCTCCCATACGTTGGCTATTTCGTGGCCGGCCGCGCACTGAGGGACGTTGTTCTCAGCGGCGGGCCACTGCTCGCCGCGATCGTGGCCGCACTTGGCCTGGCGGGACTCTGTCTGTGGCAGTACGGAAACCACGGACCGGCAGGATTGCTGAACGTGGTGTCACCGGTCAGCTATCTCTCGCTGACCGTCATGATGTTGTCCGTGGCGGTATTCCTGTCCGCCAAATCGATGTTCAGCAGAATCAGGCCAAAGCCTGCCACCGGGCGGATGCTGGTCACCCTTTCCGGCGCTTCGTTCGGCGTGTTCCTCGTGCACCTGCTGGTCTTCGAGGTCATCAGGCTGCACGTGCCGGCGGTCTTTGACGGCAGGTCGATCGGGGTGGCCTTAGCAGCCTATGCGGCAACCCTGGCCCTAAGCTTTGCCATATCTGTCCTGGCGGCGCGGATTCCCGTTCTGCGGACCATTTTTTAGCGGCAGGCTTCACCCCGCGCCAGCGGAGCCTCGCCCGGCGTGAAGGGGTGGGCCTTGCGGTCTGGAATGATGGAGGGATGACTGCCTTGCCCCGACTTCTCATCATTTCCTTCTCGCCGATCCGGTCGGACCCGCGCGTGCTCAAGCAGGTGGGTCTTTTCAGCGGGAAGTACCACCTCATCACGTGCGGTTATGGGGCCGCCCCGGATGGCGTGGACGAGCATTTTGCCCTCTCGCCTGATGCCGTCGGCTGGCCTTCGGACCGGATCGGCCTGCTGGGGCACCGCTACCGGCGCGCCTACGACCAAATGTCGGCGGTCCAGGAGGCACGGAAGTTGCTGGCAGGGCTGTCCGTTGATGTCATTCTTGCCAATGACCTGAACACGCTGCCGTTGGCCCTGGAGCTGGAACCGAAGTACGGGGTCCATTCAGATCTTCATGAGTTTGCACCGAAGGAAAAGGACGACGACCCCAAGTGGCGTATGTTCGTCGCTCCGTACATGCGGTGGCTCTGCCGCACGTACCTGCCCCGGGCCCGCTCCCTCACCACGGTCGCCCCAGGGATCGCGGCGCAGTACACCAAGGACTTCGGGGTTGCGGCGGACGTGGTCACCAACGCGGCGCCCTTCGCGGAGGGAGCACCCCGTCCGGTCGGGGAGACCATCAGGCTGATCCATAGTGCCGCGGGGCAGCGCTACCGGAAGCTGGAGAACCTTATTGAGGCGATGCGCAGCGCGCCGTCCGGGGTTGAGCTGGACATGATCGTGATGCCCAACGAGCCGGACTACGTCGCCGAGCTGAAGCAGGCGGCGGCTGACGTGCCTGCGGTGAAGTTCCGCGACCCGGTGCCTTATGCCGAACTCGTTCAGACCTTGAGCGGATATGACGTTTCGCTGGTGTTCCTTCCCCCGACAAATTTCAATATGGAAAACGCCTTGCCAAACAAGTTCTTCGAGGCGGTCCAGGCCCGGCTGGGAGTGATTGTGGGACCCTCACCGTCGATGGTGGAAATCGTGAAACAGTACGGCTTCGGCACGGTCACCCCGGACTTCTCTCCGACGGCGCTGGCCAGGACGATCCAGTCGCTGAACCCGGAGCAAATCATGGAGTGGAAGCGGGCGGCGGATTCCGCCGCCAGGCCGCTGGCGGCGGAATCACAGCTCGGGATCTGGGAGGCGGCGATCCGTGCCTTGCTGCCTGCCTCTGATTCCGCCGTGTCCTGAGGCCCTGCCCTAACGGCAAGAATGTGAGCGGTCCACGTCGGGAACCGACGTGGACCGCTCACATGTGCCTCGCAGTACAGAACCGGCAAACCTCCCGCGGCTCTGCCTTCCCAACAGGCCTTCTCCAACGAGGCCTTCCCTAGCAGGGCCCTCCCTCATCGGGACTCCCTGCCGGGGCCTTCGCTAGTAGGCGGAGGTCGCCATCGAAACCACGGTCGACGACGGCATGGTTCCGGCCGTGGAGCGGGTGCCCCACGTGCTTCCGGCGACTATGGGGTAGTAGCCGAGCTGGCCGTTCGAAAGGAGTGCCATGACACCCTTGGAGCCTGCGCCGGCAAAGCCGGACGTGCTGGAAAACTGCTTGAAGTACTGCCACGATGAGCCAACGGTCTTCCGCGTCTCGGAGATAAAGCCGCCCTGGCCGTTGGAGCGGTAAAGCCGCATGGCGCCCAGGGAATTGACCGCAAGGAGATCCTGGTTGTCGTCGCCGTCGAAGTCGGTCATGGCAATTTTCAGACCAGCCCACCCCACCCCGATTTTGACGGGGGCGCTGAGCGTCCCGCCGGAAACATTGGCCCAGTAGTACAGCGCGCCGTCCGATCCATAGCCGACGAGTCCCGGATAGCTGCTCGCCTTCACCCACCGGCCGGTGACGAATGTCGTCTGTGCGAAGCCGGTGCTGGCCAGTGTTACCGGGCCGGTGAAGCCGCCGGTCTTGGCGCCGAAGTAGACGCTGAGGGCCCCCGAGGACCACTGCGCCAGCACGTCCGGCACACCGTCCTTGTTCCAGTCGAGAACGTGGAGGGTCTTAGCGGTGGACCAGCCGGGGCCGATGGGGTACGGAGTGTTCAGGCCGCCGGTTCCGTTGGCCGGGTGTGCCCACAACACGCCGGCGGGGTCTACCCGCACGATGTCGGACGGTGAGGTGAGGGGCTGCTGGCGGATGATGGGGTTGCTGCCTGCGATCAGGATGGTGTTCCATCCCGTCCCCAGGCTCTGTTTGGTTCCCAGGACGCCCTTGGCCAGCGGGTAGTAGCCGAGGGCGCCGGTTGTGTCACGGGTGAGCAGGCCCGTGGAGCCGGTCCCTGTGAAGCCAAGGGCGGGGCTGATGCTGTTCATGACAGACCACCCGGCGCCGAGCTGGGGGCGGTTCTCAGTGATGAATGTGCCCGAGCCGTTGGAGCGGAACAGGCTCACGCGGCCGATGTTGTCCACGGCGGTGAGGTCCTGATTGCCGTCGCCGTCGGCGTCCAGCATGGTGATGTCCGAGCGGGCAAAAGTGGTCCCCAGGATTGTCGGGGTTCCCACCGCGCTGCCGCTGGCGTTGCTGTAAAACGCCACGACGCCGTCCGGCCGGCGGACGATCACGCCGGGATACTTGGCGCCCTTCAGCCAGGGTCCAAACGTGACGTCAGCGCCTGCCAATCCCGAGAGCAGAACCGCGGGCGCCGAAAATCCTCCGGCGGACAGGCCGGTGCGGATAGTCAGGGCGCCTGCGTTGGTCTGCACCGCCAGGTCCTGGATGCCGTCTGCGTTCCAGTCCACAACATGCACGGAAGCTATGCCCGTGAAGCCCGTTCCGATCTTGACCGGAGAGCCAAGGGCCCCGGCGCCGGCCGGGCGCCGGTAGAGACTGCCGTCAACGTAGGCCGTTACGACGTCGGACGCGGCCTTGATTGACGGGTTGACAGTCGGCGTCGGCGTCGGCGTCGGGGTGGGTGTGGGTGTCGGCGTCGGAGTTGGGGTGGGTGTCGGGGTGGGCGTTGGCGTGGGGCTTGGAGAAGGGGAAGGGACCGTGATGTTGATGTTCTCGCCGCCGGCAATGAGGAAGCTGCCCCACCCCGCACCGATGACTGTGGAGGCGCCCCAGCTGGAGTTCCCCGGAACGGGGTAGTAGTGAAGGTAACCGTCACGGGTGCGGGCCATGATGCCGGTTGCAGCGTAGCCCTGGAAGGAGAACGTGACCGTCACGCTGGTCATCTGGTTCCAACCGGTCCCGACGGTCCGGGGCGATTCGGCAATGAAAGATCCCGCGCCGTTGGAGCGATACTGGCGCATGGTCCCGGCGGAGTCCTGGGCGAGGATGTCCTGGTTCCCGTCGCCGTCAAAGTCGACCATGGTCAGATTCAGATTGCTCCAGCCGCCGCTGATCTGGCTGCCCGCGCTGACGCCTCCGCCGGAACTGTTGCGCCACAGGACGAGGTTGCCGGCGTCGTCCCGGGTGAGGATTTGTGGGAAGTAGCTGCTGCTCAGCCAGTACCCGATGGTGAGCTGGTAGCCTCCCCATCCCGAGGCTGCCAGCACGGGTCCAGTCGCGAAGCCGCCGGTAGCGATGCCGAGGTAGACGTTGGTCCGGCCGGACGTCCATTGAGCAACCACGTCGAGGACGCCGTCGGCGTTCCAGTCGATCACGTTGACCGACCTGAGCCCCGTCCACCCCTGGCCGATCTGCTTCCGGGTACCAAAGCTGCCTGTGCCGCTGGCCGGATAGTCCCACAGGGCGCCGCTGGCATCGGCGGCCACGACGTCGCCGGTTGACATGATTGAAGGCTTCGGGACCGTGCCGTCAGCAGTGGAGGCGAACTTCTGCAAATTGGCGAAGGTGCCGTTCCAGGCGTTGGAGTCGCCGGCGAAGGGGCCCGTGCTGCTGTACTGCCAGACGCTGTAGGTTCCCCAGCCGTTGGGCACATTGCCGATGTATGTCGAGTAGGACGCCAGGTGAAGCGGCTGGTTTCCGAAGGCGCCCGAGTTGCCCGTGCACTGGGACCACCAGCCCGCGGTGGTGTAGATCATCGGCAGGCGGCCGGTCCGGGACAGCATGCGGTTGGAGAAATCCTGGAGCCAGCCGACCATGGCGGCGGCACTCATGTTGTAACAGGTGTTGCCGAGCGTGCTGTACGGGTTGTACTCGATGTCCAGCAGCGGCGGCATGGTTTTTCCATCGGGACTCCAGCCGCCGCCGCTGTTGATGAAGTAGTCCGCCTGCGCCGCGCCGGTGGAAACGGACGGAAGCGCGAAGTGGTACGCGCCGCGGATGAGGCCAGCGTTCAGGGACCCGGAGTACTGGGCGGCAAAGGCAGGGCTGCGGTAGCTGAGGCCTTCGGAAGCTTTCACATACGCGAACCGGGCGCCCATGGAGTACTGCGCCGGCCAGTTCACGGTCGGCTGGTAGCCGCTCACGTCCAGGCCTTGAACGCCGGGGGCCTGCCAGGTGCTTTGGATCTGCAGGGACTCGGCCACAGCCGAAGACGCACCGGACCGGGGGGAGCCGGCCAGCCGGGTCTTCAGGCCCTGGCCCATGTAGGCGCCGTTTGCGCCGATGGCGGCGTTGAGCGCCGTCATGTCGATGGCTCCGGCAGAGGCCGTACCCGCCTGCGTCGGCGTCGGCGCCGGCGCCGGTGTCGGTGTCCCTGTCGGCGCCGGCGCCGATGTCGCCGCCGGGACCGGGCCGGGTGCCGGCGTGGCCGCAGCCTTTGGCGAAGCCGACGGTGCGGGCTCGAGAGCCCAGGCCTGGGCTGGAAGGCCGAGGGCCGCTATCGCGGTGACCGCCACGGCTGCGACGGTCCGGAGCCGCCAAGTGCTTCGAAGTGACAGGGTCGTGTTCGGCTTCATGTCTCTCCCCGGAGCGCTAACGTGCTCAGCAAACACGCTACCTGTTTCACCATGACCGGTCGTCCGCCAGTCGGAGGCCGATATGTCAATTCGGTTGGTCTTGACGCGGAAACGATAGCACCGGATCGGCTGTGATACCAGAGTGACGGGTGGTGTCTCTGATATGTGAGTGATGGTCCTGACGCAGGCGTCGGCAGGCCGGTCGGCAGGTGTCAGCCGGGTGCGGCCCGCCTGGCTATCGGAACAGATTCACTTGAAGGAAACCGCTGTGCCGGTGGCGGGGGACCAGCGGATGGTGCCGCCCTGGAAGCTCTGGTCGCAGCCGCCGCCGGTCAGGCCACAAATTTCGTTGCCGGTGGGGTAGCCGAGTTTGCCGTTTTCGTATCCGAGGGAGCCCCAGGTCGTGCGGATGGCTCCCCACGTGGCGTAGGCGCCCGTGGCGGGGGACCAGTGGATGGTGCCGCCCTGGAATGTCTGGTAGCAGCCGCCGCCGGTCAGGCCACAGATTTCGTTGCCGGTGGGGTAACCGAGTTTGCTGTTTTCGTAACCGAGGGATCCCCAGGTCGAGCGGATGGCGCCCCAGGTGGCGTAGGCGCCGGTGGCGGGGGACCAGTGGATGGTGCCGCCCTGGAATGTCTGGTAGCAGCCGCCGCCGGTCAAACCGCAGGCCTCGTTGCTCATCGGGTAGCCGAGTTTGCCGTTTTCATAACCGAGGGAGCCCCAGGCCGCCCGGATGGCGCCCCACGTGGCGTAGGCGCCGCTGCCGGGCGTCCAGTGGATGGTGCCGCCCTGGAAGCGCTGGTAGCAGCCGCCGCCGGTCAAGCCGCACATCTCGTTGCTCGCCGGATAGCCGAGTTTGCCGTTTTCATAGCCGAGGGAGCCCCAGGCCGCCCGGATGGGTCCGGACGTGGCGTAGGCGCCGGTGCCGGGGGACCAATGGATGGTGCCGCCCTGGAAACCCTGGTAGCAGCCGCCACCGGTCAGTCCGCAGATCTCGTTGGTGACGGGGTAGCCGAGTTTGCCGTTTTCAAAACCGAGGGATCCCCAGGTCGAGCGGATGGCGCCCCAGGTGGCGTAGGCGCCAGTGGCAGGGGACCAGTGGATGGTGCCGCCCTGGAAGCCTTGGTAGCAGCCGCCGCCGGTCAGGCCGCAGGTCTCATTGCCCGTCGGGTAGCCGAGTTTGCCGTTTTCGTAGCCGAGGGCGCCCCACGTTGAGCGAATGGCACCCCAGGTGGCGACGGCGCCGGTCGCGGGGGACCAATGGATGGTGCCGCCTTGGAAACCCTGGTAGCAGCCGCCATTGACCAGCCCGCAGGTCTCATTGCTGGTGGGGTAGCCGAGTTTGCCCGTTTCGAAGCCGAGGGAGCCCCAGGTCGCATGGATGGCACCCCAGGTGGCGACGGCGCCGGTGCCGGTGGTCCAGTGGATGGTGCCGCCCTGGAAGCCCTGGTAACAGCCTCCACCGGTCAGGCCGCAGGTCTCGTTGGTGACGGGGTAGCCGAGTTTGCCGTTTTCGAAGCCGAGGGAGCCCCAGGTCGAGCGGATGGCGCCCCACGTGGCGTGGGCCCCGGTGGCGGGGGACCAGTGGATGGTGCCGCCCTGGAAGCGCTGGTAGCAGCCGCCGCCGGTCAGCCCGCAGATCTCATTGCTGGTTGGATACCCCAGTTTCCCGCCGCCGCCACCGACTGCAGCCCACGCGGCCCCGATCCCTCCGGTGACGACGAAGCCGGATGCGAACGTTTTCAGCCCCGCGTAGTCACCGTTCCAGACATTCGAGTCACCGTTAAAGGGCCCCAAACTGCTGTACTGCCAGATGCTGTAGTTGCCCCAGCTGGAGGGTATGGGCCCGGCGTCGTTCGACGCGGTTGTCGGGTAGGAGGCCACCCACAGCGGGTAGTTCCCGAATCCTGAAGCATTTCCGAGGCACTGGTTCCACCATGATGTGTTGGTGTAAATCACGGGCAGGCGGCCCGTCAGCGAAAGCATGGTGTTGCCAAAGTCCCGCACCCAGGAGGCTAGCTGGGCAGCAGACATGCCATAGCAGGTGTTTCCAAAGTTGAAGCCGTTGATGGTGCGGCCGGCATAGGGGTTGAACTCGAAATCGAGGACCGGAGGCATCGTGTAACCGTCCGCGCTCCATCCGCCACCGTTGTTGACGAAGTAGCGTGCTTGATCGGCCCCGGTGGACCAATTGGGAATCGCGAAGTGATAGGCGCCGCGGACCATCCCGACACTGCGGGAACCTTGATACTGGGAGGCGAAGGTCTCGCTGGCGTAATAGTTGCCTTCTGTCGCCTTGACGTAGGCGAAACGTGCCCCCGCGTTCCACTGCTGCTGCCAGTCGACCGAGGTCTGATGGCCGCTGACATCAAGACCCTGGACGCCGAACGTCGGCTGCCAGGTGCTTTGTGTTGTCAGGGCCTCGGTGGTCAGGGTCTTGCTGCTGGTGCCGGGACCTGCGGCGGCTGTGCCCGTAACGCGGGCGGACCGCTGCCCCATCTCGGCGCCCCCCGCGCCGACCGCAGCGGCCATCGCAGCCCGATCCGGTGCGCCGGAGGGTGCAGGCGAATTCGACGTCGGGGCAGTGGCGGTTGGTGATGGCGCGGGTTTGGGAGCCGTCAGCGCCGATGCCTGTGCCGTCGCAGTGGCTGTGGCAGTCGCCGTCGCCGTGGCAACGGCTGACGCAGCAGGCGTCGGCGTTGGCGTGGAAGCAGTGGCCGGCGTCGGCGTCGCAACACCTGGGCTCGGTGCTTCGGCGGCCGTCGCCGGCGCTGCCAATCCGGGACCTGCCAGCAGGGAAACCAGCAACAATGCGGTCCCGGCGCGCCTTCGGAAATCGTTGCCGTGGGGAAGTTGGGTCCGCTTCATATTCTGCTCCGGAACGATGGTGCGCTTCGCAAGCGCGGCATATATGTCTCAGATGAATTCGGATCCGCGAGGGGGCCACCGAACGATGAGAATGTCTGACTTAACGGGCTTACCCTAACACCGTGTAACCAGTGTGGCCATTGTTCCTGATGTTTCTGAAGTGGCGGGCGGCATCGAAGCTTCCCGTCGGAAGCGTGAAATTAGTGGGCTGTCCGGGAGCCCGTTGTCTCTGGGAATGCTGGCCTGGCGGGCCCCGGTCGAGTTCGCAGTGGCCGGCCGATCCTTCTAAGCTGTCATGCATGAAGGTATTGGTTACCGGCGGCGCCGGCTACATCGGATCTCACACGACGCTGTCCCTCCTCGAAGCGGGGCACGAGGTTGTGGTGCTGGACAACCTGATGAATTCGAATGCGGAGTCCCTGCGCCGCGTGGAGCGGCTCACAGGCAAAACCGTTGACTTCCGGGAGGTTGACCTTCTTGACGCTCCCGGCGTCGACGCCGTTTTCGCCGAGGGCGGCTTCGAGGCAGTGATCCACTTCGCCGGGCTCAAGGCCGTGGGGGAATCGGTCGAGAAACCCCTGATGTACTACCAGAACAATGTCGTGGGCACCCTTAACCTGCTGCACAGTATGGACGCTGCCGGGGTACGCCGCCTGGTCTTCAGCTCCTCCGCCACCGTCTACGGTGCCTCAGATGAAGTTCCCCTCATCGAGAAGGCGCCGCTGGACGCCACCAACCCGTACGGCCGCACCAAGGAACAGATCGAGGACATCCTCACCGACCTCGGGGCCGCTGATCCCCGCTGGAGCATCGCGCTGCTGCGCTACTTTAACCCGGTGGGCGCCCACGAGTCCGGCCTGATCGGCGAGGACCCCAGCGGGATCCCCAACAACCTGCTGCCGTTTGTGGCCCAGGTGGCCGTGGGCCGCCGCGAAAAGGTCATGGTGTTCGGCAACGACTACCCG
Organism: Arthrobacter oryzae; assembly: GCF_003634095.1. GTDB lineage: Bacteria > Actinomycetota > Actinomycetes > Actinomycetales > Micrococcaceae > Arthrobacter > Arthrobacter oryzae. Next base: position 66,828 of record NZ_RBIR01000002.1, on the reverse strand, counting down.
ACGCCGGATGGCACGGGAGTGCGGGACTACATCCACGTGATGGACCTCGCGGCCGGCCACTTGGCCGCCTTGGGCTACCTCGGTGACAAGGCCGGGGTGTTCCGCTGGAACCTTGGCACCGGCCGGGGCTCCTCCGTGCTCGAGGTCATCGAGGCGTTCGTCACGGCGGCCGGGCATCCGGTGCCGTACGACTTCGCGCCCCGCCGCCCGGGCGACGCCGCCGTCAGCTACGCCGACCCCTCGGCTGCCCTGGCGGATCTGGGCTGGTCCGCGCACCGCAGCCTCGCACAGATGTGCGAGGACCACTGGCGCTGGCAAAGCAATAACCCGCAGGGCTACAACGCGGTTGCCGAGCCCGCCGGAATCAAGGCCGACTAGCCGGGGTCAAGCCGGTCAGAGGCGGTAGCTGGCCAACAGCCGCGCCTCGACGCCGCGTCGGTCGTTCTCGCCAAGCCGGCTGGCCGCCTCCATCATGCACCGGACAAATTCCGCGATGTCGGGGTCCTCCGGGTACGGTTTTCCGGCCGCCGGGCGGTTGTAAAGGACGGTGGAAGCCGATCCGTGGAACCCGATCCGGTCCGCGGCCAGCTTGCTGAACGATTCCGCGAGGATCTTGTCCCCGTTTTCGTCCGACCAGGCCCGGGTCTGGCTGAGCTGGGTCTGGTGGCGGCGGTAGGCAATGGTTGGCAGCCGCGGGATGCGGCGCATGCGCAGCCCCGCCGTCGCGGCACGAAGCCACAGGTCATAGTCCTCCGCCGGGGTCGCCTGGTACCCGCCGAGCGACTCCAGGGCGGCGCGCGAGGCGTACATGGTCGGGTTCATCAGCACGTTCGTCAGCATGAGGTGCAGCGGCATGGCCTCAGCGGAGATGCCCGGCTCGAAGCGTGGCTTGAACGGGACGTTCTTGGCGTTGATCATGAGGGCCTGCGAGAAGACCATGTCCACGCCGTCGAGGGCACGCCGCTGAACCGCGAACCGCCACGGCAGGCAGATATCGTCGCCGTCGATGCGGGCCACGTGTTCGCCGCTGGCATGCGAGAGCAGCGCGGTCGAAGCAGCAGCGACGCCGGCTGACTGCTCATTGCGGAAGACCTTGAGCCGTTTGTCACTCAAGCCCGCGAGGAAGGCGCCGGTGCCGTCGGTGCTGCCGTCGTCCAGAACGAGGAGCTCGGAGTCCCGCGGCATCGCACGCAGCGTGCTGGCAACGGTTGACTTCAGGTAGGGCATCCCGTCCTTGACGGGGATCAGCACGCTCAGGTGTGGCACTTTCGACCTTTCTGTTAGCTAATGTCCGAGTCTAGTCGAGCGTCCTTGAGCGAGGTGATCCGGGCCCGCTGCCGCGAACTTATCCACACGCGTCGTTGGCGCCCTTGTCGGAACGACCGGGCTCCTCTAGTTTTAACCCAGTTGCACTGCCCCAGGGGGATGGGTAGCGGTCATGTTGGGGGCACCGTGGAAGCCGTGCGCATCGTCGAGGACGAAGTCCGTGAGTTGATCCGTCGCCGTGGGCTGGATCCCCTGCGCCAGAGCGGGGAGGTCCGCCGCCTCGTGGAGGAGGCAATCAGCGACTACGACGAGCGGGCGCTGCTCGCGCCGCTTCCGCCCATCGGCCCGCTGGAGCAGGCCCGCAGATTCGTCTTTGACGCTGTGGCCGGGTTCGGCACGCTGCAGCCGCTCCTGGACGATCCAGGCATCGAGGAAATCTGGCTGAATGCCCCGAACGAGATCTACGTGGCGCGCAACGGCGAATCCGAACTGACCTCCGTGACGCTGACGGATCAGCAGGTCCGGGACCTTGTGGAACGGATGCTCAAGAGCTCCGGCCGGCGGCTGGACATGTCCTCCCCGTTCGTGGACGCGGCGCTCCCGGACGGCTCGCGACTCCACGTCGTCATCCCGGATGTCACCCGGCGCCACTGGGCCATCAATATTCGCAAATTCGTGGTCAAAGCCAGCCGGCTGGAACACCTGGTGGAGCTGGGAACGCTGACCCCGCAGGCGGCCCGGTTTCTCGGCGCAGCCGTCGCCAGCGGACTCAACATCCTGGTCTCGGGCGCCACCCAGGCCGGCAAGACCACCATGCTCAACTGCCTCGCCGCGAGCATCGGCACCCGCGAGCGCGTCATCACGGTGGAGGAGATTTTCGAGCTGCAGTTTCCGCTCCGCGACGTGGTGGGCCTCCAATGCCGGCAGCCGAATCTGGAGGGCCAGGGCGAGATACCGCTGCGGCGCCTGGTCAAGGAGGCGCTGCGGATGAGGCCGGACCGGCTGGTGGTCGGCGAGGTCCGGGAAGCCGAGAGCCTGGACATGCTCATCGCCTTAAATTCCGGCATGCCCGGAATGTGTACCGTGCATGCGAACTCTGCACACGACGCGGTGACGAAGATCTGCACGCTCCCACTGCTCGCCGGCGACAACATTTCGAGTGCCTTCGTCGTGCCCACAGTGGCATCCTGCATTGATCTGGTGGTCCACTGCAGCAGGCACGCCAACGGGCGCAGGCAGGTCACGGAGATCCTCTCATTGGGCCGCCGGGTGGAGAACGGCATCATCGAGTCCTCCATGGTGTTCACGATGTCGGACGGGCAGCTCCTGCCCACGGCCACCTCCATGCCCGCCGCAGAAAAGTTTGCCCGCTCCGGGTTCGACGTCGCGGCGCTGCTGGAGCCGCGCTGATGGCGCCGCTCCTGGGAATGCTGGGCGGCGCGGGGCTTCTGTTGATCTGGTGGTCCGCATGGGAAAAGCCCGAGACTGCACCGCGCAAACCACGGACGAGCCGGCTTGAAGACCTGTTGCGGACTGCCGGCATTGAAAAGGTCAGCGCGGCGGGCCTGGTCGCCTCGTGTTTTGGGGTCGGGGTCTTCACGACCCTCGCATTCTTCGCAGCGACAGGGTCCGGGCCCATCGCGGGTTGCTTTGGCTTGTTCGGCGGCTGGCTGCCGATGGCCATGGTTCGGTGGCGTGCGAGAAAGCGCACGGCTGTCCTCCGCCAGTTGTGGCCCGACGTCGTAGATCATCTCCGGTCGGCCATTAGGGCAGGCTTGTCACTGCCTGAGGCCCTCATTCAGCTCGGCGAAAAGGGGCCGGAGGAGCTTCGCCACGTGTTTGTGGACTTCGGCTCTGATTACCGTTCGGGAGGCCAGTTTGATCCGTCGCTGACCCGGCTCAAGGAACGTCTGGCTGATCCCGTGGCGGACCGGATCGTCGAGGCGCTCCGGCTCACCCGGGAGGTGGGCGGCTCGGATCTGGGCAGGCTGTTGGGAACCCTCGCGGAGTTCCTGCGGGAAAGCGCCAGGACCAGGAGCGAGCTGGAAGCAAGGCAGTCCTGGACTGTCAATGCCGCGCGCCTGGCCGTGGCTGCTCCTTGGATTGTCCTGGTGTTGCTGGCAAGCCGTCCAGAGGCGGTAATTGCCTACAACACCACGGCTGGGGCCGCCGTGCTTCTCGGCGGACTGGCGGTCTCGCTGGCTTCCTACGCCATGATGTTGCGTATCGGCGCACTGCCGGAAGAACGGAGGGTGCTCCGATGACGGGGCTGATGGCGGGGGCCATGGTGTGCGGGGCAGTCTTGGGCACCGGTCTCTGGCTGTTCCTCGTGCGGCTTCCCTTCATGCGTCCGACGACGTTCGTCGAACGGATTGGTCCGCAGCTGAGAACCCACAATCTTGAATCCCGGCTGTTGCGCACCGCCCCGAGGAATATCACCCCGTTTGGGCCGCTGGAGCGGATACTCCGCCCGGCGATCCGCGATGGTGTCAGGTCCTTGGGCCGAATCAACCTTGGCGCCACGGCATTGAACCGCAGGCTTGCCCGCGCCGGCAGCGCCAAGACGGCGGTGGACTTCCGGGCCGAGCAGCTCCTATGGGCCGCCGGCGGCTTCGTCCTCGCCGTCGCCATCGCCGCGCTCGCCGCTTCCATGGGCCGCTTCAGCCCGTTCGTCGCAGTCGTGGCCGTGCTGGGGAGCGCCGCCGGCGGGTTCCTGCTTCGGGACTACCTGCTGGGCGTTCACATCAAGAAACGGGAAGCCAGGATGATGGCGGAGTTTCCCAGCATCGCAGAGCTCATGGCTCTGGCCGTCAGCGCCGGCGAAAGCGCCACCGGCGCGCTGGACCGGGTCTGCCGCAGCGCCCGGGGCGAACTCTCGCAAGAATTCAACCGGGTCCTCGCCGAGACCCGCGCCGGCAAGCCCCTCGTCGAAGCCCTGCGGGAGTTCTCTTCCCGAACAGATCAAGGGGCGCTGGTCCGCTTTGTTGACGGAGTAATTGTGGCAGTGGAACGCGGAACGCCCCTCGCCGACGTTCTCCGGGCGCAGGCGCAGGATGTCCGGGACACGGCCAAGAGGGACCTCATGGAGTCCGCCGGCAAAAAAGAAATCGGGATGATGGTGCCGCTCGTCTTCGGCGTGCTTCCGCTCACGGTCATTTTCGCCGTCTTCCCCGGCCTGGCCGCGATCAGTCTCGGACTCTAGGCAGACCACCGATCTAGAGACTGGAAAACCAAGGAAAACAGAGGGACTGGACCAACAGGAAAGAGGGCACTGTGAGGAACTTCGGAACCCGTATGGCGTTCATGGCTTGTGCGTTGGGTGCATTGGGAGCGATGAGCATGACAACCCGGTGGCCGGCTGCGCGGCGATCAGGGCAGCGGAACGGCACAACCGGGGGAGCAGGTCATCCCGAGCGGGGCGACGTCCCGGGCTGGGTGATGATCACCCTCATGTCGGCAGTCCTGGTGGCCGCCCTCCTGGCCCTCGCCGGTCCGGCGCTGGAGGGACTCTTCAACCAGGCCATGGATAAGGTCGGACAGTAACCCGTGGTGCGGGCCCGCGAAGTCCGTATCGGCAACGGCAGCCCAAGCGCGGCCAACCGTAGCCGCGGCACGGACTTTGACCACGGCAGCGACCCTGAACATGGCGCCGCCGTGGTGGACTTCGTGCTGATCGGCGCGTTGCTGACGCTGTTCTTCCTCGCGATCGTCCAGCTCACCCTGATCCAGCACGTCCGGAACACGCTGATCGACGCCGCCGCCTCAGGCGCCAGATACGGCACGCTGGCCGACCGAAGCGCCGGGGACGCCAAGGACCGGACCGTCCAGCTGATCACAGCGGCGCTCAACCCCGAGTTCGCCCGCGACGTCACCACAAGCGAATCTATGTTCCAGGGCATCCGCACCCTGGAAGTGACAGTCCGCGCACCCTTGCCGGTCATCGGCTTCATCGGCCCGCAGGCGTTTCTGGAGGTGAACGGTCATGCGGCCATCCAGCCATGAACGGGCGGAGCAGGGAAATGCTGTGGTCGAGTTTGTCTTCCTGTCCCTCCTGCTGATGGTTCCGCTCGTCTACTTCATCATCACCGTGGGCCAGATTCAGGGCGGCTCGTTCGCGGTGGTCGGCGCCGCAGACCAGGCGGCCAAGGTGTACGTTGCCCAGCCGGACGCGGCAAGGGCACGGGCCGCCGCCGAGCAGGCCGTGCTGCTGGCGCTCGCCGATTACGGCCAGCCTGCGGACAATGCGCGCATGGACACGAGCTGCGTACCCGCGGACTGCCTGGCCCCGGGCTCGACGGTGACCGTCACCGTCCACCTCACCGTGCCCCTGCCGTTTGTGCCCTTCAGCGATGCGCTCCATCTGAACGCGAGCCACCTCAGCGCATCGGCAACGCAGCTGGTGGGAAGGTTCCGGTGAGCAGCGCCGCCGGAGCGCCCGGGCGTCGAAGACTCCCACACTCCGGGCGCCGCACCGCTGCCAGCCGCCAACGCCTGCATCCCCGCAGCCAACGCCTGCATCCCCGCCGCCAAGAGGGCCAGGTGCTGGTGCTGAGCATCGGTTTCATCCTGGTGGCCCTGCTGGTCGCCACCGTCGTCATGGCCGCCTCCAGCCTTTACCTCGAACACAAGAAACTGCTCTCTCTCGCTGACGGCGCCTCGGTGGCGGCCGCGGACAGCTTCACCCTCGGCCAGCTCGGCAGCGCCGGCGGCACGCCGTCCGCCGTGCTCAGCGGGGCCAGGGTGCGCAGCGCCGCCGTCGAGTATCTGGGCCGCAACGGCGCGTTCGGCCGCTTCAGTAGCCTCACCGTGGCGCCGGCCACGGGAAGCCCGGACGGTTCCACCGCCGTCGTGGTGCTGAGTGCGGCGGTGCACCCGCCGGTGGTGAACTTCCTTATTCCGGACGGCATCCGGATCGAGGCGACGTCGACGGCGCGGTCCCGCCTCAGCCGCTGAGCTGCCCGGTCACCCCTGTTGCCCTATCACTTCGGGTTGCCAAAGGGCCCATTTGGCAACCCGAAGTGATGGGGCAACCGGCTATACCCGCTTTAGGCACGTAGCGGGTCGGGCGGCTAGGACACATAGCGTAGGCTTAAAAAACCATGGCAAACATTGATTTTCCCGCTGAAATCCGCGCGCTGCGGGCCACCTATGCGTCCATCGAGAACGTCTCGAACGTCGAGGCGCTCAAGGAAGACATCGCCGAGCTCAGCGAGCGTGCCGGTGAACCCAACCTGTGGGACGACCCCGCCGCGGCGCAGGTCATCACCTCCAAGCTCTCGCACAAGCAGTCCGAGCTCGAGCGCCTCAACAAGCTGACTGCCCGGATCGATGACCTCGAGGTCCTCGTGGAGCTCGGCCAGGACGAGGACGACGCCGACTCCATGGGCGAGGCCGCGGCGGAGCTGGAATCGGTCCGCAAGGCGCTGGGCGAACTCGAGGTTGTCACGCTGCTCTCCGGCGAGTTCGACGAGCGCGAAGCCGTGGTGACCATCCGGGCCGGCGCCGGCGGCGTGGATGCGGCGGACTTCGCCGAAATGCTGCTGCGGATGTACCTGCGCTGGGCCGAACGCCACGGGTACCCGACCACCATCATGGACACCTCCTACGCCGAAGAAGCAGGGCTGAAGTCCGCCACCTTCGAGGTCAAGGCCCCCTACGCCTACGGCACGCTCAGTGTCGAAGCCGGCACGCACCGCCTGGTCCGGATCAGCCCGTTCGACAACCAGGGCCGCCGCCAGACTTCCTTTGCCGCCGTGGAAGTGATTCCGCTGATCGAGCAGACGGACTCCATCGACATCCCGGACAACGAGATCCGCGTGGACGTGTTCCGCTCCTCGGGCCCCGGCGGCCAGTCGGTCAACACCACGGACTCCGCGGTGCGCCTGACGCACATCCCCACGGGCACGGTCGTGTCCATGCAGAACGAGAAATCGCAGCTGCAGAACCGCGCCGCCGCCCTGCGCGTGCTGCAGTCCCGCCTGCTGCTCCTGAAGAAGGAACAGGAAGACGCCGAGAAGAAGGCGTTCGCCGGCGACGTCAAGGCCTCGTGGGGCGACCAGATGCGTTCCTACGTCCTCAACCCGTACCAGATGGTCAAGGACCTCCGCACCGAGCACGAGGTCGGCAACACCTCCGCGGTGTTCGACGGCGAAATCGACGACTTCATCGACGCCGGCATTCGCTGGCGGACGGACAACCGCAACGCCGAGAAGTAGGCCTGCACCCCGGCTGGGCGCCGCGGCTGGCAGGTCCCTGACAATCGCGCGACACACCCCGCCCTGCCGGTCGATCCGCCGTTACCCGTGCGTATAGTCGAGGGGCCGGAGCTCTACTTCCCCCAAACGAAAGCCCTTGCGCCGGCAGCAGCACCGGGTCCCCGCGGCCTTGTCCTGCAGGGTACTAAGGGCCATGATCCGTTTCGAAAATGTCACCAAGGTCTACGACCAGAAGGCGCGGCCGGCGCTGGATTCGATCAACCTTGAGATCGACCGTGGCGAATTCGCCTTCCTCGTCGGGGCCTCCGGCTCGGGCAAGTCGACCTTCCTGCGCCTGGTCCTGAAAGAGGACCGCGCTTCCTCCGGCGCCGTCTATGTCGCCGGCCAGAACGTCGCCAACATCTCCAGCTGGCGCGTACCGCGGCTGCGGCGCGGAATCGGCGTCGTCTTCCAGGACTTCCGCCTCCTGCCGCAGAAGAGCGTGTTCGCCAACGTCGCCTTTGCGATGCAGGTCATCGGCAAGAGCCGCAGCGTCATCCGGGACACCGTTCCCGAGGTCCTCAAGACGGTGGGCCTGGAAGGCAAGGAAAACCGCCTCCCGCACGAGCTCTCCGGCGGCGAGCAGCAGCGCGTGGCGATCGCCCGCGCCGTCGTAAACCGCCCCGGCATCCTCCTGGCCGACGAGCCCACCGGCAACCTGGACCCCACCACCTCCATGGGCATCATGGGCGTGCTGGACAAGATCAACCAGAACGGCACCACTGTGGTGATGGCCACGCACGACGACGACATCGTCAACGAGATGCGCAAACGGGTGGTGGAACTCAAGAACGGCGTGATCATCCGCGACGAAGCGAGGGCCCTCTACACCTCCATGATTCCGGTGGTGGGCCAGTCGCGCCGGCTGCGCGACGCCAGCGGCCGGACCGAGCAGCCCGCCGCGTCCTCCCGGGCCGAGGCACGCGCCGACGCGCCCGCCGAACTGCGCACCGCAGGGGAGGGGCAGGCGTGAGGCTGGCATTCGTTCTCAGCGAGATCGGCAGCGGCCTGCGCCGCAACCTGTCCATGGTGATCTCCGTCATCCTGGTGACATTCGTGTCCCTGACTTTCGTCGGCGCCGCCGGCATGCTCCAGCTGCAGATCAACCAGATGAAGGGCTACTGGTACGACAAAGTCCAGGTGGCGATCTTCCTCTGCAGCGACGGCTCGACGGCGCCCGGCTGCGCCACCGGGCCGGCCACGCGGGAGCAGGAGGACAACCTCCGCAAGCTGCTGCAGTCGCCCGCGGTGGCCCAGTACGTCAACGACTTCCAATACGAGTCCAAGACCGACGCTTACAAGCATTTCAAGGAACAGTTCGCCAATTCCCCGATTGTGGACTCGGTGACCCCGGACCAGCTTCCGGCCTCCTTCCGGATCAACATGAAGGACCCGGAGAAGTACGAGATCATCAGCGAGACGTTCTCCTCCCAGGCCGGCGTCGAGACCGTGATCGATCAGCGCCAGCTGCTGGAGCGCTTGTTCTCGGCCATGAACGCGGCGTCCCTGGTGGCCGTGAGCATCGCCGGGGTCATGATTATCTGCGCCATCTTGCTGATCGCGACGACCATCCGCCTGTCCGCGTTCAGCCGGCGCCGTGAAACAGGCATCATGCGCTTGGTAGGCGCGTCCAAGATGGTCATCCAACTGCCGTTCATCCTCGAGGGCGTCATCGCCGCGGTGATCGGCGCGGCCCTGGCCTCCGGAACCCTGTGGGCCGTGGCGCACTTCTTCCTGGGCGGGGTCATGTCCAAGCAGTATCCGGACACCGCGTTCATCTCGCCAGGGCAGACCCTGATGCTGGCACCTGCCCTGATTGGCTTGGGCGTCGTCCTGGCCGGAGTTTCCTCCCTGCTGACCCTCCGCCGGTACTTGCGGGTCTAGCCTTGCGAAAAGAAAAGGGAATGCTTATGACACCAATGGCCCGCCGCCCTCTCCGGCAGTCCCTCCGGCTTCGCCTGGTGGGACGCCGCAGCCGGATGATCAGCGCCACCCTGGCGCTGGTCCTTGCCGGAAGCCTGGGAGCCTCGACGTCGCTAGCGTATGCCGACGACCTTGAAGACCAGCAGGCTGCATTGAAGGACCAGGCGGCACGGGTCCAGGATTCCCTTGAGTTCGTTGACGCCAAGATCTCCCAGGCCGCGGCCGACCTGGTCCTGTACCAGGGGCAGCTCCCGGGCGCCCAGAAGGCCCTCCTGGATGCCCAGGGCCGGGTGGCCGGTGCGGTTCAGGAGGTCGAAGCCCTGGCGGCCCGCGTGGACCTGGCACAGCAGAACAAGGCCAAAATCACCCAGCAGATCGAGGCGGACAAGCAGAAGATTTCCAGCACCAAGAAGCTGATCGGACAGATCGCCACGCAGGCCTACATGTCCGGCGGGGTCCCGTCCAACCTGTCGCTGTTCTTCGGCTCCAACCAGGGCCGCAGCCTGACGGACACCATCGACCTCGCGGACCAGGCCCTGCGCAGCCAGAACTCCGCGATGGACAAGCTCACCCAGCAAAGCGCGACCAATGTCAACGCTCAGGCCCGGCTGGCCGCCGTCGAGGCCGAAATCACGGACCTCAAGGCCAAGGCCGATGCCGCGCTGGCACGGGAGAAGGCCGCCCGCGACGAGGCCCAAGCCAAGAAGGCCAAGGTGGACAAGCTGATCGCCGACACCACCAGGCTCGACGCCCAGCTCCAGGCCGCCAAGCCTGCCATCCAGAGCAAGCTCGCCAAGGTCAAGGCACAGCAGGACGCGGTCGCCGCGGACATCGCCGAACGCGACCGGAAGCTGCGCGAAGCCTGGCTGGCTGAACAGCGGCGCATCGCCGAGGCGGCGGCCGCCGCTGCCCGCGCTCAGGGACAGGCCGCCCAGCCGTACGTCCCGCCGGCCCAGGGCTCACCGTCAGCCTTCGGCCTGCGGCACCCGTTCGCCGCCGACATCCCCATCACGTCCGGATTCGGCTGGCGCGCGACGCCGCCTGGCACCATCGACTTCTACGGCACCGGCGGCTACATGCACACCGGCATCGACTTCGGCGCCACATGCGGCACGCCCGTGTATGCCGCGGCGGCCGGCACCGTCTTCTCGGCCGGCTGGGGCGACGACGGCGGCGGCAACCGGGTGAAGATCTCCCACGGCGTGGTCCAAGGCAACTCCCTGACCACGATCTACTACCACAACACCTCTGTGACGGTCTCGGTCGGCCAGCACGTTGAACAGGGGCAGCTGATCGCCTACTCCGGGACCACTGGAAACTCCACCGGGTGCCACGCGCACTTCGAGACCTGGCTCAACGGCCGGGCCGTGGACCCCATGACCCTGCTGTAGCCCGGCCCGGGCCGTCAGCTGAGGCGGGCGTCGTGCCATCCACGGAGGCGGCTGCCCTGCCGTAAACTGGAAGATCGAACTGGAAAAATTCCGTCCCACCAGGCCGGAGTCAATCACCAACACAAACCGAGGAGTCCTACCGTGCCCAAAGAAAGTGGCCGTAAGGTAGTGGCCACCAACCGCAAGGCCCGGCACGACTACCACGTCCTTGACACCTACGAGGCCGGCATTGCGCTGATGGGCACCGAGGTCAAGTCGCTGCGCGAGGGCCATGCCTCGATGGTGGACGGGTTCTGCACCTTCTACAACGACGAGCTGTGGATGGAAGGCATCCACATCCCGGAGTATCACCAGGGGAGCTGGACCAACCACGCGGCACGCCGTCGCCGGAAGCTCCTGCTGCACCGGGACGAGCTCACGAAAATCTCGCACAAGATCCGCGAGTCGGGGTTCACGATCGTGCCGCTGCAGCTCTACTTCGTGGACGGCCGCGCAAAGGTGGAAATCGGCGTCGCCCGCGGTAAGAAGGAATACGACAAGCGCCAGACGCTGCGCGAACAGCAGGACAAGCGCGAGGCCCAGCGGGTCATGCGCGAACGCAACCGCCGCTAGCGGCAGGGGAGGGCCCGGGAATGATTCCCGGAGGCCGTGCGTTATGATTAACTGTCCGGGAAGGAACCGAGCGAAGACCGCGAAGCGGTTCAGTTCGAGCCTGACCGGTTTGATAAAAAAATACGGGGATGATCGGTTTCGACGATGTTAGTCGCGACAGGTGAAGCGGGCCGAGGATGCAGAATTATCTCGTAAACGCTGTCTGCAAACCAATAAGTGCCGAATCAAAACGCACTGACTTCGCTCTCGCTGCCTAAGCAGTAAGACAGTCCGTCAGCCCGAGGTTGCTATTGCCCCGGATCCTGGCGTCATTTAGATAGCCACTGCTGTTTACCTCCGTCATCGGGGTAAACGGGACTCTTAGATGACTGGGCCCGGATCAGCCAGCTGTTTGCAGCATGGCTGGGGCCGAGAAAATCCGACGCAAACTGCGCCCGGAGAAGCCCTGACAACACGACATCGGACGGGGGTTCAATTCCCCCCATCTCCACATAGGAGTTCCGGCAACGGTGCTCCACCCCGTATTGGGAACGCACAAACTCCTCGCCAGCTTCGGTTGGCGGGGAGTTTTGTGCGTCAAAGGAAAGGGAAGTGTCTGCTGACACTTCCCTTTCCTGCTGTCCCGCGAAAACCGTTCGTTGGTGGCGCCGGCCAGGCTCACGCGCAGGCATGGCCTGTCCGACGGCGGACGCTAGGTGCCAAGGATCTTCGCCTTTTGGGCTGCGAACTCTTCGTCGGTGAGAATCCCCTGCTCCTTCAGCGCGCCGAGTTCTTTGAGCTGCTGGATGGCGTCGTCGGTGATGCCGCCTGCGGCGGGCGGGGGAGGTGGCGGCGGCTGTTGGTAGACCGGCTGTTGGTATGCGGGCTGCTGCTGGTATTCCGGCGGCGGCTGCTGCTGGGCCATCTGCGCGTCGTAGGCCTCCTGCTGCTTGGCCGCGGTGGCGGCGTCCTTCTCGGCAAACTTGTTGGCCTGCCGGCGCTGGACCCGGCCGCTGACTGCCGATGCCGTCCCTGCGACCACGGCCGTCCGGGCCATACCCCTAAGAAGTCCCATAATTCGTCTCCTCTCACATCTGTTCTACTGCGTCAGATCTTAGGCGTCAGGGCTTAGGCGTCGGGCACCGGCGTTGCGGCGTCGCGGGCCTCGAGGGCATCGAGCGCTTCCATCACGTCCGGCGCCGGGATCCGCGTACTGGCGATGAGCTCGCCCCCGCTTTCGCGAACGGCCGCCACGAAAGGCGCTGCCCAAGTGTTTTCGTAGACAATCAGCGCGGCGACCGTCCCCGGCAGGACCGCGGCGGTCGCCTCGGCAATATCGTCATCGCCCAGGAGCCCGGACCGTGCGCCTTCGAAGTAGGAGAATCCCGCCGCCGGGCCGCCCGGGTCCGTCAGTTCGAGCACCTCTACGGTGCCGTCCTCGTTCTTCATGACGACGAGGAGGTCGAAGAGGCGGATGACGCCCTGCTCGACGAGCTTGACGAGTTCCTCACTCGCCCGTCCCGTCAGGCCCGCCAGGGGGAATTCGAGGAGTACGAAATCGACCGGCCCGTGGGCCTCGGTCTCCGGTGTGGTTGTCACTGGCGTTCCTCCGGTCTGGTTCGAGCGCGCTATGCGGCGCACTGGTCTTAGTGTGGACGTCCCCTCCCGGGTCGTCACCACCCGCGTCGAATGATTCCGATGCCGAGTCGCTGGCCCGGCCAGAGCCGTTGTCCGGCGCCGTCATCCAGCGCCGCGGCAGGACCCCAGCCTTTCCAGGCAAGGAACTCAAGACCACTAAAGCGCCAACGGGGGAGCGCCACATCATCCATTGGGGGTGAGCCACGACCCCGGCGAAGGCGCCCGAATCGGATGCAATCCGATGCAGAAAAAGGGCCGGACGCGTCGGCTTCCGGCCCTTTTCGATTTTCAGCGCTTCTTGATGTGTGCCACGGGATCGGTGTGGGCATCAACGATGTGCTTTGCCTTTTTCTCGGCCCGTTTTTCCTTGATGGTCTTGACCGACTTCTTCGACACGCTCTGGTGCGGCGTCTTGTCCGGCATGGTGCTCTCCCTCACGGCGGGGGCCCGGAATGGCCCCGTCTTTTACGCTACGCCTCGGGAACCGCGGCGTCCACGATCCCTGCAAAGCGGCTGCCGACGCCGTCGTAGATGCTGCGCACGAGCCCGGCGCCGAGCACGGGAATGTCGCGGGCCTCGTGGTCGGTGCAGCAGACGTAGGTGAAGTCCGGCCACCATTTCTTGGGCCGTGCGGCTTCGGAGAATCCGCAGACGGCGCAGGTGAGCTGCACCCAGACAGGCCGTTTGCCGGTCCGGTTCGCCTTGGACTGGACCAGCCACGCCGGAGGGTTGTCCAGCAGTTCGCCAAGCTCGGCCTCGGACAGGCGGGAGGGGATGCCGTGACGGTGCGCCATTTCCAAGGGAATGTCGAGGATCTGGGCTGCTTCACGTCGGGTAACCATCCTTCAACGATACGGGAACGACGGCGGCGCAGAGCCACCGGGAGGCCCGGTGTAAGGCGCGACACACCGCGGGCGGCCCCGCCCCGTGGAGGCGGCGCAGCTAAGCCTCTTGCCGGTTGGGTCCTCAGCCCGCGAGAAAGAGCCCGATGCCGGCGGCGGCGAGGCCCGCGACCAGATTTGAGCCGATGTTGAGCGCCGCGGCCCGGTACCGGGTTTCACTCACCAGGCGCACTGTCGCGGTGGTCCATGAACTGAAGGTTGTCAGGCCGCCGGCCAGTCCGGACGCGACGGCGGCGTGCCAGTCGGCTCCCAACTCCAGGTGGCCGGTGAGGCCCAGGGAGATACCGATGATGAACGATCCCACGACGTTGACCGCGAGAGTGGCCCACGGCCAGTGCGGCCGCGAGCCCTGGTGGTGCGCAAACCAGGAGTCGACACTGAACCTCAGGAGCGCACCCGAGACACCGAAGATTCCCACCAGAATCGCTGTCATCACTGGGCATCCCCGCCGAAGTCCGCGATCGCCTTGCCGGTTTTCCAGCCGGCAGCGGCGGCACCCAGGCCCAGGACGAGCGAGAGCCCGAGGTAGGCCAGCCACGTGGCATGGAATCCGCCGCGGATCTGCTGGTCAATCGCCATCACCAGCGCCGAGAAGGTGGTGAAGGACCCCAACAGGCCCGGCCCAATCCCGGCCCGCAGCCAGAAGGCCGTCTTTGGCCGCGCGATCCATAGGGTGGTCAGGGTGGCCAGGATGAAACTCCCGGCCACATTGATCGCCAGGGTGGTCCATGGCACCGCGCCGGTGCTTTCGGGGAAGGCCAGGCCGGCGCCGAACCGCAGCTCGGTTCCGATCAGGCCGCCGACGGCGACGGCAGTCCAGGCCTTCCAGCCCGGGAGGCCGGGGCGTGGGGCGGCGCCGCGTTCCTCCGGTGCACTCTTCACCGGGCGCCCCTCCGACTTAGAGGTCCGCAACGTTGCAGCCTGTGTGTGCGGCATCGCTGTGGACCCAGAGGGCCGATGCGACTTCTTCTGCGAAATCGAATTCGCGGGACGCCGCAGCGGACCCGATCCGCACCACGAGCGGGCCGCCGAACGGCCTCCGGCCCACAACCTCCACTTCGGCGTCGAGATCGATGTCCTCCGCGGCGAGGTAGCGCAGGAGTTCCGGGTTCTCGTCGCTGATCCGGGTGATCCGGCCGGTGTGGCCGTCGTCGAGTTCGCTGAGGCGGTGGGCGGAGGGCATCCGCACGGAGCCGTCGGCTGCCGGGATGGGATCACCGTGCGGGTCCCGTGCCGGGTTCCCCAGCTTGGCCGCCATCCGGTCAATGAAAGTGTCGGAGACGGCGTGTTCAAGGAGCTCGGCTTCGTCGTGGACCTCGTCCCAGCGGTATCCGAGCTCCTGGACGAGGAAAGTCTCGATCAGCCGGTGACGGCGGACCATCGACAGGGCGAGCCGGACGCCGTCGGCGGTCAGGGTCACGGCGCTGTAGGGCTTGTGGTCAACGAGGCCCTGGTCCTTGAGTTTGCGGACCATTTCCGAAACCGAGGAGTTGGCGACCCCCAGGCGCTGCGCCAGCTGCGTGGAGGTGATGGGCTTCTGCTGCCACTCGGTGAAGGAATAGATGACCTTGACGTAGTCCTCGATCGAGGAGGAGGGCGTACTGGTCTTCACAGACCCAAGCCTACAGTCAGCCGCGCCCGGAGAAGGTGAACCACAGCAACACCAGATTCAGGGCCACGACGAGCACGACGCTGATGATGGCGGCCATGCGGAGCGCCAGCCCGTCGGCAAACTGGCCCATAAGTGCCTTGTTGCTGGTCAGGACTACCAACGGGACCAGGACGAAGGGGATTCCGAAGCTCAGGACCACCTGGCTCAGGATGAGGGCCCAGGTGGGGTCGAAGCCCACGCTGAGCAGCACCACGGCCGGAATCAGCGTGACCACGCGGCGTGCCATGACGGGGATCCGGATCTTGAGCAGGCCTTGCATGATGGTTCCGCCGGCGTAGCAGCCCACCGAGGTCGACGCCAGGCCGGACGCGAGGAGGCCGACGGCGAAGACCACACCAATGACGGGGCCCAGATTGGCGGTGATGGCCGCATGCGCACCTTCGATGGTGTCCGTGCCCGCCTCGCCGCCGAGCGTCGAGGCGGCAAGGAGCAGCATGCCGATGTTGACGATTCCGGCGATGGCCAGCGCGGCCACGACGTCGAGCCGGGTGGCGCGGACCAGACGGGCGACGGCGGAGGTCGGGATATGTTCGTTTTCGTCCGGCCGGTGCCGGTCCCGGGACAGGGCCGAGTGGACGTAGATGGCATGCGGCATGACGGTGGCGCCGAGCATGCTGGCGGCCAGCAGGACGGAGTCCGGGCCCTGGAAACGGGGAACGAGGCCGGCCAGGGCTGCCTTCGGATCCGGCGGGCTGATGACCAGCCCGGCCAGGAAACCGATGGTGAGGATGCCGAGCAGGAACATGATGATGAATTCGAAGGGCCGTTGTTTCTCCCGCGCCTGCACCGCGAGCAGGAGCATCGAGACTGCGCCGACGATCACGGCACCGAGGGGGAGGGGGAGGCCAAACAGCAGGTGCAGTGCGAGCGCCCCGCCCACCACCTCGGCCAGGTCTGTGGCGGCGGCCACGACTTCGGCCTGCAACCAGAAGGCGCGGCGCCAGAACGGCTTGAGCCGCTCGCCCAGGATCTCCGGCAGGCTCTTGCCGGTGACGATGCCCAGCTTGGCGGACTGGTACTGGACGAGGACGGCCATGATGTTGGCTGCCACGAGGACCCACACCAGCAGGTAGCCGTACTTCGCTCCGGCGGTCAGGTTGGCGGCCACGTTTCCGGGGTCCACGTAGGCGATCGACGCGACGAACGCTGGCCCCAGGAGAGTGATCAGCGCCCGGCGGGCGCCCGGGTGCTTGTAGGTACGGGTACCTTGCGGCGGTTGTTCCTCTCCCATTACGTCCAGCACTGCCAGCTCCCGTGATTGGCGCGTCCGCGTCGACGCGATGATCGGCGCCAGCGGAAAAGACCGCCGTCGTCCGAGTGGGTAAAACAAAGTTAATAGTGCCTACAACAGATTATTAGGCACACCGAAACAATAAGGCCTGGCGTCCCGTTCACGCAATCCTGAAGGCGCGCCACGTCTGCGTCAGGTAGGGCAGTTGGAGGACGTCGCCGGGGGCATGGCCCAGGTGCTCGTGCAGGTACCAGTCGAGGTTGGCCGAGACCCTCGCCCGGCTGGCCGCAGACGCCGCGAGGTAGTAGCTCCGGGACTTGGCCAGCTCCTGGATGTCCTCCGTTGTGACGGCGTCCTCCCACCGGGTCAGATGGCTTTCCAGTCCGGTGAATTCCGGACCCACGGGCGGGCGGAAGTGCGGTTTGTGGACATCCCCGGCGTGCATGATGCGGGAGAGACGGTGCACCCACGGCACAGCGGTGTCCAGCTGGTTCCAGACCAGGCACAGCACGCCCTGCGGGCGCAGGATCCGGGCGATTTCGGTGCTGGCCAGGCGGGGGTCGCACCAGTGCCACGCCTGGGCAACCGTGACGAGGTCGAATGAGGCGGGTGCCAGGCCCGTGTGCTCGGCGGTGCCTTCGACGGCGGTGACATCCGGCAGCGTCCGGCGCAGCTGTTCGAGCATGTCGGCCGAGGGATCAACGGCCACCGTGTGCAGTCCGCGGGCGGCCAGGAGCGCGGTGAACTTCCCGGTGCCGGCACCGATGTCCGCGGCATCCCGGGCTCCGGCCGGGATGAGCCAGTCGGCCGACTCCTGCGGATAGCCCGGGCGGACGCGTTCGTAGTGGGCTCCGCCGTCCTGGAAGCTTTGTCCGAGTTCCTGGCGGCGTGCACTCTGCAGCTTGGGGCCGCCCTGCAGTTTGGGGGCCGGCAGTTTGGGAGCGCTGTGCATTTTGGGCACGCTGTGCAACGCGCGGTCTCCTTCGGAAGGTCCTGTTAGTTTCGGATACCTTTCGAATTTACCGCACCGGACCGGGCCCGGATTCTGCCGCCCGCGTGTACTCCCTAGTCCGCCGTGCCATGGTCCGCCGTGCTGTCGTCTGCAGTGCCCTAGTCCACGGTGCACGGCGCGGCGCCGGCGGTGCCCGGGGTGTTCGGCGCCCAGTGCGGGTAGCTGCGGGTATCGTTGGCCGGCACCCAGCGGCCGGCGTCCACAACGTAGTCCCAGCCGAGCCCCGTCTGCCGCAGTTGTTGCAGCCCCGCCAGGAGCCGCTCCGCGTCCTCCAGCCGTGAGCCGAGGCCGAAGCTGGCCCGCAGGGAGCCGGCGGGCAGGCCGAGCCGCTTGAGCAGCGGGTGGGCGCAGAAACGGCCGTCGCGCAGGCCTATGCCGTGTTCGGCCGACAAGTAGGCGGCCACCAGCCCGGCGTCGTAGCCTTCCACGGAGAAGTTCACGACGCCGATGGTCCCGGCGCCCGGCTCATCCCCTCCGGCGGAAGGAGCGGGCGCCGGATCGTCGAAGATCTGGTGGACGGTCACCCCGTTGATGCGCCGCAGCCCCTCGACGAGGAAGGACCGGATGGCGTCCTCATGTGCGTACCACTGCCCGGTGTCCAGGTCTGCGATCATCTGGGTGGCGCGGGCCAGCGCGGCCGCGCCCAGGACATTCGGCGAGCCGCCCTCGTGCCTGGCCGGTCCGGTGGTCCAGCTGACGGAGTCGAGCCGGGCATCCTTGACGGCGCCGCCGCCGGCCAGGTGCGGGGTGCCGGCGTCCAGCCAGTCCGGCCGCCCCACCAGCACACCGGCCCCGAACGGGGCGTACAGCTTGTGCCCCGAGAAGGCGAGGTAGTCGACGTCGTCCGCGTCGATATTGATCCGCCGGTGCGGGGCCAGCTGGGCGGCGTCGACAACAATCCTGGCGCCGTACTCGTGCGCCAGTGCCGCGAGGGCGCGGATGGGCAGGATCTCCCCGGTGACGTTAGAGGCGCCGGTAACGGCCAGCAGGCTGATGCCGCCGCGGGCGAGTTCGTCCCGGAGCCGGTCGACGGTGGCCGCAAGGGTGGTGGCGGCGACGACGCTGCGGTGCGGGACGTTCTGCCAGGGCAGCAGGTTGGCGTGGTGTTCGATGTCGAGGTAGAGGACCTCGCCCGCGGGCCGGCCGTCGCGCAGCGGCAGGCAGCCGGCCAGCAGGTTCAGGGAATCGGTGGTGTTGCGGGTGAAGATCACGGAATCGTCCGGCCGGCCGCCCACGAAGTCCCGGACGATGTCCCGGGCGTTCTCGTAGACCGAGGTGCTGATCTGCGACGCGTAGCCGGCGCCGCGGTGGACGCTCGCGTAGTACGGCAGGATTTCGTTGAGGTACGCCGAGACCACGGACAGGGCTGGGGCCGAGGCGCCGTAATCGAGGTTGGCGTAGCGGGCAGAGCCGCCCTGGATCAGCGGAGCCTGGATTTCCGCCCCGGTGACGGCGGCCAGCGGACGGGCGGCGGCGGCGAACCGGTGATTGGCCCGCCCGGCATCGGTGCCGGAGCGGAACTCGGGGGCAGCAGGGAAAACGGCAGTAGTCATGGGACCTCACTCGAACAGGACCCCACATGGTGGGAATCCGCGCTTGCCGGGTCCATTCCGGACCGGCCAGGTCGTCACCCGGGGCACCCCACCGCGACTGGAGGGTTGCCGGCCAGCAAACCGGGGTTTAGCGCTGGCACTCGTGACCTGCATCGAGCGTAGGACATCCGCGCAGCCGTGGAAAAGGCGGGCGGCGAATGTGAAGCGGATTGTTACGCGGGCAAAGGGCGCGCGGGCCGAATAAACAGCGGCGGCAACCCTCGAAAGGAGGCTGCCGCCGTTGTTTGTTCGGGTGAAGCTCGGATCTGGTTGGGCCTAGAGGAGGTCGTCGAGCCCGGGGCTGAGCCGCTTGAGCACTTCCGAATGGAGGATCGAATTGGTGGCCAGGGCATTGCCGCCGAAGGGGCCGTCCTCGCCTTCGAGCGAGGTGAAGCGGCCGCCGGCCTCCGTGACGATCGGCACCAGGGCGGCCATGTCGTAGAGGTTCAGCTCGGGCTCGCAGGCGATGTCCACCGCGCCCTCGGCCACCAGGCAGTAGGACCAGAAATCGCCATAGGCGCGGGTGCGCCACACCTCCTCAGTGAGGCCCAGGAACTCGTCCAGGTTTCCACGTTGCTTCCAGCCGCCGAGGCTGGAATAGGACAGGGAGGCGTCCTCAAGCTTGGAGACGTTGGAGACCTTGAGCCGGGTGGCCGCCGCCAGAGAGCGGCCGGTGTAGGCCCCGGCCCCCTTGGCCGCCCACCAGCGCTTGCCCAGTGCCGGCGCGCTGACGACGCCGACCACCGGCTCGCCCTCGTCGACCAGGGCGATCAGGGTGGCCCAGACCGGGACGCCGCGGACAAAGTTCTTGGTGCCGTCGATCGGGTCGATGACCCAGCGGCGGGAACCATGGCCCGAACTGCCGAACTCCTCGCCAAGGACGGCGTCGCGGGGACGGGACCGGGAGAGCTGGCCGCGGATGGCCTCTTCCGCGGACTTGTCAGCATCGGTGACCGGAGTGAGGTCTGGCTTCGTTTCGATCCGAAGGTCCAGCGCCTTGAAACGGCTCATGGTCTGGGAATCGACGGAATCTGCCAGTACATGGGCAAGGCGCAGGTCATCGTTGTAGCTCGAAGCGGGTTGGCTCATGGTTCCAAACTACCGTCAAAGCGGGCCGGCCGCCGGGAGGCCGCGGCACTGCGCCGCTGTCCCAGCAGCGGCGCAGCCTAGGACACGGTGCCCAGTTCCTTGGTTTCCTGTGCTTCCTGCCGGGGGTCCGTGCCCAGCAGCCGGCGCAGCGACGCCAGGCGTGCAGGCCCTGATGCTCCGGCGTGCCCGGCCGCAACCCAGGCGTCGACGCCGCAGTTGACGGCGCTGGAGTCGTGTTTGCAGCCGCGCTCGCAATCGTCGGTGCCCGGTTCGAGGTCCGGGAAGGACCGGAGGATCCGGTCCGGGTCGACATGGGCCAGGCCGAAGGACCGGATGCCCGGGGTGTCGATGATCCAGCTGCCGGCCGGGGCATCGTTGACCTTGAGCGCCAGCGCCGAGGAGGAGGTGTGGCGGCCGCGCCCGGTGACGGCATTGACGCCGCCGGTGGCGCGTTCGGCCCCGGTCAGGGCGTTGACCATGGTGGACTTGCCCACGCCGGAATGGCCCAACATGACGGTGACTTTCCCGTCGAGGTAGCCGCGCAGCTGGGACACCGCGTCCTTGTCCAGCCGGGCCGAGAGCCCGTCGTCGGAGCGGGCATCGATGCCCGAGGCGGCGGAGTCGGCCGTCTTGGAGATGATGACGGGGAAGTCCAGGTGCGTGTAGTTGGACAGCAGTTCAGCGGGGTCCTTGACGTCGGCCTTGGTGACCAGGAGCAGCGGCTCAATGCCGGCGTCGTACGCGGCCACCAGGGCGCGGTCGATGAAGCCGGTCCGGGGCTCCGGATTGGCTGCGGCGACCACTACGACGAGCTGGTCGGCGTTGGCGACGACGGCGCGCTCGATCGGGTCCGTGTCATCGGCACTGCGGCGCAGCAGCGTCCTGCGGTCCTGGATCTTGACCAGCCGGGCGAGGGTATCGGGCTCGCCGCTGACGTCCCCGACCAGGGACACGAAGTCCCCGGCCACCACGGGGTTGCGTCGCAGCTCCCGGGCCCGCGCCGCGATGATCTTGCGTTCGTCCGCGGTGCCTTCGCCGACGACGGCGGTATAGCGTCCGCGGTCAACGGTGATGATGCGCCCGGTGACGGCCTCGTCGTAACTGGGCCGGTCCTTGGTGCGGGGCCGTGTGCCCTTCTTGTTGGGGCGGATCCGGACGTCGGATTCGTCCCAGGAATCAGTGCTGCGTGCCACCGGCGGTGTCCTCGTCTGCGGCGGCACCCTGTGCCAGCATTGCTTCCCAGAGCTGCGGGAAGTCGGGCATGGTCTTGGCCGTGGTCCCGATGTCCTCGACCTCCACCCCGTGTACGGCAAGGCCAAGGATGGCGCCGGCGGTGGCCATGCGGTGGTCCGCGTAGCTGTGCACTAATCCGCCGTGCAGCCTTGCCGGGCGGATGATGAGTCCGTCCGCCGTCTCTTCGGCGTCGCCGCCGAGGCGGTTGATTTCCGCGACGAGGGCGGCGAGCCGGTCCGTTTCGTGGCCCCGGAGGTGGGCAATGCCGCTCAGCCGCGAGGGGCCGGTGGCCAGGGCGCAGAGGGCTGCCACGGTGGGGGCGAGCTCGCTGGTCTCGTCGAAGTCGCCGCCGTTGATGTCCTCGCCGCCGCTGACAGTCAAAAGGCCGTTCTGGACGGTCACGGTCGCGCCCATGGCGGTGAGGATGCCGCGCCACAGATCGCCGACCTGCGTGGTCTCGGCCGGCCAGTTGGGGATCCGCACCGTTCCGCGGGTGGCCAGGGCCGCCGCCAGGAACGGTCCGGCGTTGGAGAGGTCCTGTTCGATCCGCTGGTCGAAGGCGCGGATGGGTCCGGGGGACACCACCCAGTGGTTCGGCACCGAGTCATCGACCGCCACGCCCACCCCGCGCAGCACGGCCACTGTCATGTTGATGTGGTCCAGGCTGGGCACGGGCTTGCCGACATGCTCCAGGTGCAGGCCCTCGCTGAAGCGGGCGCCGGCCAGCAGCAGGGCGGAGACAAACTGGGACGACGCGCTGGCGTCGATGACGAGGTGGCCGCCCCGGACTTCCCCCGTGCCGTGCACGGTGAACGGCAGGGACGACGCCGGTCCGCCGTCGGGTGCGCCGACCGCCACCCCCAGGCCGGTCAGGGCCGCGATGATGGTGCCCATCGGGCGTTTGCGGGCGTGCGGGTCGCCGTCGAAGCGGGACGCGCCGCGGCGCAGGGCAGCCACGGGTGGCACGAACCGCATGACCGTGCCCGCGAGGCCGCAGTCGATCGTTGTGTCCGCGGGGGCCGCGTCCATATTGATCGGGAGGATTTCGAGATCGGGGCCGAAGGCGCCGTCGCCGGGAACCTCCGTGACGGTGGCCCCCAACTGCCGCAGGGCCTCGATCATCAGCGCGGAATCCCGGGAGTGCAGCGGGGCCCGCAGACGGGACGGCCCGTCGGCGAGGGCCGCGAGCACGAGGTACCGGTTGGTCAGGGATTTGGAGCCCGGAACCGTGACGGTCGCGTCCACCGGCCGTGCGGCGAACGGCGCGGGCCAGTGCGGACCGGCGTCGGCTGGATGAGCGGAAGCAGTTGCTGAGGGGGTGACGCCAGTCATTGCCGTCTTAGGCTCCGGCCGCGTGGTCTACGGCCTTGCGGACCACTTTGTCGGCCTTCTTCAGCTTCTTGTTGGTGGTCTTCCGGGCGTCGGCGGCGAGGTGCCCGGCGCTCTTGCGGGCATCCGCGGCCAGGTGGCCTGCGCGCCAGGCCAGGCTGGGCTTGCCGGCGGTGTCCACCGCGGCAAGGAGCACGCCGCCGGTCAGGGACACGTTCTTCAGGAGCTGCTTGCGGCGGGCGTCCCGGCCTTCTTTGGAGGAGATGTCGGCGCTGCGCCATTCCACGTACCCGTTCAGGGCGGAGATGGTGGCGAGGACGGTGGCCGCCAGGCGGGCGGACTTGCCGAGGGCGAAAAAGACACCGGCACCGATCTGGGTGCCGCCGATCACGCGGGCCAGGACTTTTTCGTTGGTCTGGAACGGCAGCGCGTCGGCCGCGCGGCGCAACAGGGGGGACAGCTGCGTCGCGGTGTCATCCGCATTCTTGAGCTTGTCCATGCCGGCGAGGACGAAACTGGAGGCGAGCATGGGCCGGGCGAGAAAGCGGACAAACGACATGAATTTCCTCCTGGATGGACGAGCCGCGGATTCACTGCGGGAGAACCGGTTCTAGTCTTGCACTTTTGCGGAATATTTGCCTGCCGGACGTGGTTGTGAAAGGCAGATTCAAGCAGGCTAACGAAGGCGGAGATTTGACGCGGGTACTGGACAGAACGGAACTGGACGCCGGTTCCGGGCAACCGTGGACCCTTGCGCTTGCGGCACGTCCGGCTGCCTGGCGGAAGGGGACAGTAGACTTGAAGGCAATGAGCACCATGGACCCGGCCGTTGCGGCCATGCACGAGGTTTCCGGAAACGACGCCACGCCCACCCAGACCCCTGAGCCCGGCACTGCCGCGGCCCTGGAAACCGAGGTGGACGGCAAGCCGCTGGATGTCTCCACCGAGTCCGCGGAACAGCGCCGGTTGCGCTTTGAACGGGACGCCATGCAGTACGTGGACCAGCTGTATTCGGCGGCCATGAGGATGGCCCGGAATCCGTCGGACGCCGAGGATCTGGTCCAGGAGGCCTATACGAAGGCGTTTTCGGCGTTCCACCAGTACAAGCCCGGCACCAACCTCAAGGCGTGGCTGTACCGCATTCTCACCAACACGTACATCAACCTGTACCGGAAACGCCAACGCGAGCCGCTGCAGTCGAATTCGGACACCATCGAGGACTGGCAGCTTGCCCGCGCCGAGTCGCACACCTCGTCCGGGCTGCGGTCTGCGGAGGCCGAGGCCCTCGACCACCTGCCCGATTCCGACGTGAAGCGCGCGCTGCAGTCGATTCCGGAGGAGTTCCGGCTGGCGGTGTACTTCGCCGACGTCGAGGGCTTCGCCTACAAGGAAATTTCAGACATCATGAACACCCCCATCGGAACCGTCATGTCCCGGCTGCACCGCGGCCGGAAGATGCTGCGGGACATGCTTGCCGATTATGCCGCCGAGCGGGGATTCAGGGCCGCCGGCGAGTCAGGCGCCGCGGCCGACAGCGACAAACAGGAGAACAGGAAATGAGCGACTGCCAGGGACTGGGCGATTGCGACGACGCCCGGATGCAACGTATCTATGAATATCTGGACGGTGCGCTCACGCATCAAGACATCGCAGAGATCAAGGACCACCTGGACAGTTGCCCGGAGTGCCTGGAGCAGTATGACCTCGAATGTGTCATCCGCGTGATGGTCAAGCGTTCGTGCACCGAAGCGGCTCCGGAGAACCTCAAGAACTCCATCCTGGACCGGATTCACTCCATCCGGACCGTGGAAGCCTGAGCCGCGGCCAAGACCCCGGAACGTAAGCGAAAGACCCCGGAACCGTGAGGTTTCCGGGGTCTTTCGCTTAAAGCTGTCGTTCCTAGCCGTAGCTTAGGCGTTGGGGCGCTTACCGTGGTTCGCGCCGCCACGCTTACGGTCACGACGTTTACGTGCACGCTTGCTCATAGCTGGCCTCCTTAATTTTTGGTACTCAAAAGAGCTGCCCTCAAGTCTCCCACATCAGGGCACCCGCCGCGAACCGGCGGCCGGGCACCGGGGGCCGCCGGCGGCTTGTACCGGAAGCGGAAAGAGACGCAGGTCAGCCCTCGAAAGAGTTGCGGATCGAGATCCGGGCCTGATCCAGCACGGTCTTGACGGTCTCGAGCGTGACGGCCGTGACGGGGCGGCTCCCGGCGTGGCGGCGCAGTTCCACCCGCATGTCGTCGCGGAACGCCTGGACGAGCATCTCAGCCTCTTTCAGCCGCCGTTCGCCCTCCGGGGAGTACCGCGGGCCCGCGAAGCCGGCAGGGCCTGTCCCGCCCCCGGCCCGGGCCGAACTGCGCGCCGCCTCCGCGGTTGCCGCGAGATCGGCTCGGAGGCCGCGCATGTTGACGCGGATATCCTGGCGCAGGTTGTCGGCGAGCCGGCGGACCGAGGCCGAGATGTCGTTCTCGACGCCGGCGAGCTCGTCCCGCCGGCTGTTCAGTTCCCTAAGGCCCGCCGGCGTGATGCTGTAGTTGGTGCGGCGGCCCTCCGTGTGGGTGGCCACGAGCCCTTCCTCCTCGAGCTTGCCCAGGCGCGGGTAGATGGTCCCGGCGCTGGGGGAGTAGGTGCCACCGAACCGCTCGCTGAGGGCCTTGATCAGTTCGTAGCCGTGCTTGGGGCCCGACTCCAGCAGGGCGAGCAGATACAGGCGCAGCGCCCCGTGGGCGAAGACGGGCGGCATTAGATGCCCGTTTCGGTGTCCGCGGTGGGCTGGCCGTGGAAGATCGAGGTCTTGCCCGAGACCGAGTTGGTCCGGACCAGCATCAGTTTGGTGTCCGGTCCCGCGATGGTCTGCAGTGTGCCGCCGGGCTGGGCATACCTCTGGCTGTCAATGACCACCGCGCCGCTGGCGGATTTGGCGACGATGTCCACTCCGACGTCGTGGGGGAGCCGGATGGTGACGTCGCCGGAGACCGAATTGGCGCCGAAGTCCTGGGTGAAGCCGTGCAGGTCGAAGTTCAGGTCGCCGCTGACGGTGTTGGCGCGGATGTGGCTGAATTCGCCCGAAGCGGTCACCTCACCGGAGACGCTCTTGGCGGTCAGGACTCCGCTGTGGTTCCGGGCGATCACCTCGCCGCTGACGGTGTTGACGGACAGGTCGCCCGAGGTGCCGTCGGCGAGCACGGACCCGGAGACCGTGTTGAGCCGGGCATGGCCGCTGATGCCGGAGACCATGCCGTCGCCGCTCACCGTTCCTGCTTCCACCTCGACGCCGGCCGGCAGGGCGATGCTGATGACCACGGAGTTGCTGCTGCTGTTGTTGACCGTCCCCATCAGGTTCTTGAACCACCCCTGCGGGCCGTGGAGCTGGTGGCGGACTTCCAGGCGGCCGTCGATGACCGAAACCGACAGCGGGTCGCCGCTGATTTCGGAGACTTCGACCCTCGCGAAGTCCTCGTCATGGGTGACAATATCGAACCGGCCGCGGACGATGCCGAGCTTGAGCGAGCGGACGCCGTCGACGTCGATGGTCTGCGGACCGGTCACGGTCCACGCGTTCTCTGACATGGTTCCTCCGGAAAGGCGAAAGGTGGCTGGACAACTGGCGATATATCGTGACTACGAAGTCACGATATATCGCGGCCGCCTTTCCGGTCAAGATATATCGCGAGTGGCCCGGGGTGTCGGTCCGGCCAGAGGCGGGATTATTCCGGGGCGTCGATGCCGAGCCACTGGAACCAGCCGCGGTGCAGCACGAGCCAGGCCATCAGGCCGTAGCCGGCCTGGCCGGGGGTGCCGCCGTTGGCCGCGAGGTCCTGGCGCCACTGTTCGTGGTTCAGGAGCGGCGAGAAGGTGTCCACGTAGAGGTGCTTCCGGCGCGTGGTGACATCGGCGAAGGCCGTGTTGAGCTCGCCGAGCCGGCGGTTCTGGGTGGGGTCAAGGGTGGGCGGCGGGCCCACCACGAAGACCTCGATTTTGTTCTGGGAGGCGGAGTCAAGGATGTTGGCGAGGTTCAACCGGCTGCGGGCGGTAGACAGGCCGAACTCTATGTCGCGTCCGGACAGGCCGATGACCAGGCGGTTCTCGTGGTGGTTACCGAATCGGCGGCCCGCCTCCTCCAGCCACCGCGCGGCGAGGCCTTCGGTGCCCTCTTGCGGGCACGGCAGGGAGTAGCACTCCAAGGCGACGCTGTCCTGCGGCGTGCGCGCCAGGACCCGGCCGAGCCAGCCGAGGGCTCGCGGATCACCGAGCCCGGCCAACAGCTCGTCCCCAACGGCTGCTATCCGCAGCTTCCGATCTTCCACGACTACCTCTTCACTTCAACGCTGTTCATCAAGCTGACCACTAACAGTCCATTAAACAGAACTGCCCGGCCGGAGTGTTGTGATTCAATCTCCGGCCGGGCAGCAATGGCGCTATTTACGGGCGAATGCCTGCTTGAGCAGGCTGTCCTGTTCTGCCGCGTGGCGCTTCATCGACCCTGCCGCGGTGGAGGCCGAGGCGGGGCGCGAAATGAGGCGGACGCGGCGGTCCAAGGCGTCGGGCAGGTTCAGGCCGATGAACGGCCACGGGCCCTGGTTGGCCGGTTCGTCCTGCGCCCAGACCACTTCGGCGTTCGGGTACTTGGCCAGCTCCGCGGCGATCTCAGCGGCCGGCAGCGGGTAGAGCTGCTCGACACGCACGATTGCGGTGGTCTTGTTCTCGGTCTTCTGCCGGGTGGACAGCAGGTCGTAGTACAGGCGGCCGGAGACCAGCAGCACGCGTTCGACGGCGTCCGCCTGCAGCTGCTCGTGCTCCGGGATGACCGGGCGGAACGAGCCGGTGGTGAAGTCCTCCACGGAGGACGCCGCCGCCTTCAGCCGGAGCAGCTGCTTCGGCGTGAAGATGATGAGCGGCTTGCGCGGCCTGCTGTAGGCCTGGCGGCGCAGCAGGTGGAAGTGCGAGGCCGACGTCGTGGGGTTGGCCACGATCATGTTCTCTTCCGCGCACATCTGGAGGAAGCGCTCGATCCGGGCCGAGGAGTGGTCCGGGCCCTGTCCCTCGTAGCCGTGCGGCAGCATCAGAACCAGCGAGGACCGCTGGCCCCACTTCTGCTCGGCGGAGGAGATGAACTCATCGATGATGGTCTGCGCGCCGTTGACGAAGTCACCGAACTGGGCTTCCCAGAGCACCAGGGCATCCGGGCGCTCCACGGAGTAGCCGTACTCGAAGCCCATGGCGGCGTATTCCGAGAGCAGCGAGTCGTAGATCCACAGCTTGGCCTGGTCCTCGGACAGGTGGGCCAGGGGCAGCCATTCGTCGCCGTTGGCGCGGTCGTGGAAGACTGCGTGGCGCTGCACGAACGTGCCGCGGCGCGAGTCCTGGCCGGCGAGCCGGACGGGGACGCCTTCCATGATGAGCGAGCCGAAGGCGGCGAGCTCGCCGAAGCCCCAGTCGATGCCGCCTTCGCGGGACATGGCTTCACGCTTCTCCAGCAGCTGCTTGAGCTTGGCGTGGACCGTGAAGCCCTCGGGGATATCGGTGTGGGCCTTGCCGATCCGGGCGAGGGTCTCCGCCGGGATCGCGGTGGAGACCGGGGCGCTGACGCCGGAGTCGGACTGCTGGGCCATGGGACGTTCCAGATCGGACACCGCGGCCGAATCGGCAGTGATGATGGGGATCGGGGACGTCTGGGCCGCGTGGGTTTCGGCGAAGACGCGCTCCAGGCGTTCCTGGTAGTCGCGCAGCAGCTGCTCGGCTTCTTCCTCGGTGATGTCACCGCGGCCGATCAGTGATTCGGTGTACAGCTTGCGGACCGAACGCTTGGCTTCGATCAGGTTGTACATCAGCGGCTGGGTCATCGAGGGGTCATCACCCTCATTGTGGCCGCGGCGGCGGTAGCAGACCATGTCGATGACAACGTCCTTGTGGAAGCGCTGACGGAACTCGTAGGCGAGCTGGCCGATGCGGACCACGGCCTCGGGGTCATCGCCGTTCACGTGGAACACCGGCGCCTGGATCATCTTGGCGACGTCCGTGGAGTAGGTGGAGGAACGTGAGGAGGACGGGGCGGTGGTGAAGCCGACCTGGTTGTTGACCACGATGTGGATGGTGCCGCCGGTGCGGTAGCCGCGAAGCTGCGAGAGGTTGAGCGTCTCGGCCACAACGCCCTGGCCGGCGAAGGCGGCGTCGCCGTGCACCATGATCGGGAGCACGGGGAAGACTTCGCCCTGGTCCAGGCGGTCCTGCTTGGCGCGGACGATGCCTTCGAGGACAGAGTCCACCGCCTCGAGGTGCGACGGGTTCGCGGCGAGGTAGACCTTGGTCTCCTTGCCGTTGTCCGAGGTGAAGGTGCCCTCGGTGCCCAGGTGGTACTTGACGTCTCCGGAGCCCTGGACCGAGCGGGGGTCCTGGGTGCCTTCGAATTCGCGGAAGACCTGGGCGTAGGTCTTGCCGGCGATGTTGGTGAGCACGTTGAGCCGGCCGCGGTGGGCCATGCCGATCGCCACCTCGTCGAGTTCGTCGTCGGCGGCGTCGGAGATGATGGCATCCAGCAGCGGAATCAGGGACTCGCCGCCCTCCAGCGAGAAGCGCTTCTGGCCGACGAACTTGGTCTGCAGGAAGGTCTCGAAGGCCTCCGCGGCGTTGAGCTTGGAGACGATGCGCAGCTGCTCGTCACGGCTCGGCTTCGAATACGGGTGCTCCAGCTGGTCCTGGAACCACTTGCGCTCGCCCGGGTCCTGGATGTGCATGTATTCGATGCCGGCGGTCCGGCAGTAGGCGTCGCGGAGGACGCCGAGGATGTCGCGGAACTTCAGCATCGGCTTGCCGCCGAAGCCGCCCGTAGGCCATTCACGGTCCAGGTCCCACAGGGTCAGGCCGTACGTCAGGACGTCGAGGTCCGGGTGCTTGCGCTGGACATACTCGAGCGGATCGGTGTCCGCCATGAGGTGGCCGCGGACACGGTAGGCGTGGATCAGCTGCTGGATCCGGGCCACCTTGTTGATCTCATCCGCCGGGTCCACCTGCAGGTCCGGGCTCCAGCGCACGGGCTCGTAGGGGATGCGCAGGGACTCGAAGATTTCGTCGTAGAAGTTCTGCGCGCCGAGCAGCAGCTGGTGCACGAGCTTAAGGAACTCGCCGCTGCCGGCACCCTGGATGACGCGGTGGTCATAGGTGGAGGTCAGCGTCAGGACCTTGCTGATGGCGTTCTGGGCGATGATCTTCTCGCTGGCACCCTGGAATTCCGCCGGGTAGTCCAGTGCGCCGACGCCGATGATGGCGGCCTGGCCCTTGGACAGGCGCGGCACCGAGTGCACGGTGCCGATGCCGCCGGGGTTGGTCAGGGACACGGTGGTGCCGGAGTGGTCGTCCGCGGTCAGCTTGCCGCTGCGGGCGCGCTTGATCAGGTCCTCGTAGGTGTGCCAGAACTCGGAGAAGTTGAGGGTTTCCGCCTTCTTGATGTTCGGGACCATGAGCAGGCGGGTGCCGTCGGGCTTGGGCATGTCGATCGCGATGCCGAAGTTCACGTGCGCCGGCTGGACCGCCACGGGCTTGCCGTCGATCTCGTCGTAGTAGACGTTCATCGACGGGAACTGGGACAGGGCACGGATGACGGCGTAGCCGATCAGGTGCGTGAAGGAGACCTTGCCGCCGCGTGCGCGGGCCAGGTTGGAGTTGATGACCACGCGGTTGTCGATCAGCAGCTTGGCCGGGATGGCGCGGACGCTCGTGGCGGTCGGCACTTCCAGGCTTGTGACCATGTTCGTCGCGATGGCCTTGGCGGGGCCGCGCAGGACGGAGACGACGTCCTCTTCCGGCGCCGTCGGGGCCTTGACATTCTTGGGCAGCTGCGCCGGGATCGGCGTCGTGCCGGGGCCGGCGTCGGAGGTCTTGGAGCCGTCCCGGGCGACGGTGGCCGGGGCTTTCTTGGCGGCGGGGGCCGGCGCGGGAGCCGCGGCCGCGGCGGGCGCGGCCGGCGCCGGAGCAGCCGGCGCGGCGGGGGGCGCTACAACGGGAATTTCACGGGTGGCAGGTTGCACAGCTGACGCTGTGCCGGACGTTCCGTTGGCGGAAGAGGCGTCACTGGCAGCAAAGGATTCGAACAGGGGCCACCACTTGGCGTCTACCGTGTTCTTGTCCTGCTGGTAACGCTCGTACAGTTCGTCAACGAGCCACTCGTTTCCGCCAAATTCCTCTGGTAGACGGTGGCTAGGCTGCTCTGGCACTTGAAATACGCCTCTTCCATGAGTTTGATTCCCTCTGGCTTCCACGGTGCCGCGGCACAACGATCGAGCCAGTCTCTGCGTCCAGTGAACCCAGACCCATGCCAGTCTAGTGACGATTCTTGCCAAACCGCCAATAAGCGTGACTCAAATCATGGTCTGTCCGTGCGGCCGCCGAAATCCCGGCGAAATCCCGCCGAATTGCGGCCCGGACGCGGCCCGGACACGTTTCCTGAAGCGGTGCGGGAAGCGGTGCGGGAACCGGTGCTTGCGGCGGGCCTGAGGCTGTGCCGGGCGGGGTGGCCCGGCCGGGGCTCGGACCGTTCCTGGATGCCCCCGGCGAGCCGGTCCGGCGGCGGGGGAGCGGCCGGGACCCGGCGCCGCGGCCGTGCCCGGAAAGCGCCCTAGAATCGAGGGAGAACCCGTTTGGCGCCCAAGGGTGCCAGCTTAAGGAGCAGCCGTGCGTTTCCTCAATGAGCCCACCACCGATCTGACCTACTCCGACCTGTTCCTGGTGCCGTCCCGTTCCGATGTCATCTCGCGTCTGGACGTGGACCTCGCGGCCGACGACGGGACCGGCTCGGCGATTCCGCTGGTGGCGGCCAACATGACGGCCGTGACCGGCAAGCGCATGGCCGAGACCATGGCCCGCCGCGGCGGCCTCGGCGTCCTGCCGCAGGACGTCCCGCTCAATGTCATCCGGGAGGTCACGGCCTGGATCAAAGGCCGCCATCCGGTCCTGGAGACCCCTGTCACCCTGGCGCCCACGGACACCGTGATTGATGCCCTGCACCTGATGGGCAAGCGTCCGCACGGCGCCGTGGTGGTGGTGGACCCATCAGGCGCGGTGGCCGGGGTGGTGCGTGCCGCCGACTGCGAGGGTCAGGACCGGTTCGCGTCGCTGGGCTCCGTCATCCGCCACCAGCCGCTGGTGCTGGACGCCGGCATGCTCGGTGCCGGGCCGGGCGCTGAGTCTGCGCAAGCCCTCCGCCGCGCCTTCGAGGCAATGGACGCCGCCGGGACAGACTACGCACCCGTGCAGAAGGACGGGGTCCTGGCCGGCGTGCTCACCCGCAAGGGCGCGCTGCGCTCCACGATCTACCGCCCGTCCTTGGATGAGGACGGCAAACTCAAGGTCGCCGCCGCCGTCGGGATCAACGGGGACGTGGCCGGGCGGGCGGCCGAGCTGCTGGCCGCCGGCGTGAACGTGCTGGTCCTTGATACGGCGCACGGCCACCAGCAGAAGATGTTTGACGCGCTGGCCGCCGTGAAGGGACTCAACCCCGGAGTGCCGGTGGTTGCCGGCAATGTGGTCACCGGTGAGGCCACCCGTGAGCTCATCGAAGCTGGGGCGGACATCGTCAAGGTCGGTGTGGGGCCGGGCGCCATGTGCACCACGCGCATGATGACGGCCGTGGGGCGCCCGCAGTTCAGCGCCGTGCTGGAATGTTCGGCAGCGGCGCGCGAAGTCGGCGGCAGGGTGTGGGCCGACGGCGGTGTCCGGTATCCGCGTGACGTGGCCCTGGCCCTGGCCGCCGGGGCCAGCCAGGTCATGATCGGGTCCTGGTTTGCCGGCACGCACGAAAGCCCCGGGGACCTGCAGCTCGACGCGGGCGGCCGGCAGTACAAGGAAAGCTTCGGCATGGCGTCGGCCCGGGCGGTGCAGAACCGCAACCAGCGCGAGGGCGCGTTCGAAAAGGACCGCAAGGCCCTCTTCGAGGAAGGCATTTCCACGTCCCGCATGTACGTGGACGCGGCACGGCCCGGCGTCGAGGACCTGCTGGACATGATCACCGCCGGTCTGCGCAGTTCCATGACCTATGCCGGCGCGGCCGATCTCGCCTCGTTCCGGGACCGTGCCGTGGCCGGCATCCAGTCCGCGGCCGGGTACGAGGAAGGCCGTCCCGTCCCGCAGAGCTGGTGACCGCATAGGCGGGGACCGCAGAGCCGGTGACGCCGCTGGAGAGGTGAAGCCGCAGGCCGGGGGCTGGCGGTGGCTGCTCCTGTAGACTGAAATTCTTATGGACAGTAAATCTAGGTGCCGGCCTGGGGGCTGTCAGCGGAGAACCGAAACCGTTCCCGCGCAGTCCACCCGCAGAGCCGGCAAACCCCGTTCACGTGCCCATCATTCTCCGGCCGCATGCCACGCCGGAGCCTTCCAGGAAATAGGGTCGGCCTCAGCCGACCATCCTCCGCCGGGAAGCCGCTGGCGGCCACAACGTTCCCCGCAGCGGCACCGGCTGTGCGCCGCCGCACCGGAAGCAGGCCGTTAATATGGAATGGCTGCTCCTCGCCGCAGGCCTCCTGCTCATCCTTGGCACCGGTTTCTTCGTCGCCGTCGAATTCTCCCTGGTCGCACTGGACCAAGCCACCGTGCAGCGGGCGGTGGACACCGGCGACGCCGCCGCCGAGCCCCTGCTCAAATGCCTCAAGTCCCTCTCGACCCAGCTCTCCAGCTGCCAGCTGGGCATCACCATGACCACTCTGCTGACCGGCTACGTCATGGAGCCGTCCGTCGGCAAGCTGCTTGAAGGTCCCCTCGTCGCCCTCGGACTCCCTGCCGCGGCGGCCGCCTCCCTGTCGCTGGTCCTCGCCATGGCGCTGGCCACTCTGCTGTCCATGGTGATCGGCGAGCTGGTGCCCAAGAACATGGCAATCGCCCTGTCCTTTCCGATCGGCAAGGCCGTCGCCCGGCCCCAGCTGGTCTTCACCGCCATCTTCAAACCGGCCATCGTGGTCCTGAACGGATTCTCCAACAAGGTCCTGAATGTCTTCGGCCTGGAGGCCAAGGAGGAAATCTCCGGCGCCCGCACCCCGGCCGAACTCGCCTCGCTGGTCCGCCGCTCCGCCGCCATGGGCACCCTCGATGCCGGAACCGCCAACTTCATCTCCCGGACCCTGAAGTTCTCCGGGCGGACCGCCGCGGACGTCATGACCCCCCGCATCCGCGTCGAAACCATCGACGCCGACCAGCCGGTTTCGGACATCGTCGAGGCCGCGAAGCGCACCGGCTATTCCCGGTTCCCGGTGATCGGGGAGTCCTCCGACGACATCCGCGGCGTGGTCCACATCAAGAAGGCCATCGCCGTGCCCGCGGACCGGCGCGCCAAGCTGGAGGCCGGAGCCATCATGACCGACGTGCTCCGCGTGCCCGAAACCATCCACCTGGACGCGCTCCTGGCCGAACTGCGCGAGGGCAACCTGCAGCTCGCCGTCGTCCTGGACGAATACGGCGGAACGGCCGGCGTCGCCACCTTGGAGGACCTCGTGGAGGAAATCGTGGGCGAAGTTGCCGATGAACACGACAAGGTCCGGCCGGGCCTGCTCCAGAGCGCCTCGGGAGACTGGTACTTCCCCGGACTGCTCAGGCCCGATGAACTCTCCGAACAGATCCCGGGCCTGACCGTGCCCGACGAAGCTGCCTACGAAACGGTGGGAGGCTACGTCATGAGCCAGCTCGGCCGCATCGCGGCAGTCGGCGACCAGGTCGACGTCGTCGGCGGGAAGCTCAGCGTCACCCGCATGGACGGCCGGCGGATCGACCGGATCTGTTTCCAGCCCTCCCGGGTGCCCGGCGGCCAGCCCGCCGGCCAGGAAGGTTCCGCATGAGCGACTGGGCTGGAATCCTGTGGCTTGCCGTCCTGCTGGTCGGCAACGCCTTCTTCGTGGCCGCCGAATTCGCCGTCATGTCCGCCCGGCGCAGCCAGATCGAACCGTTGGCCGAGGCCGGTTCCAAGCGCGCACAGACCACCTTGCGGGCGATGGAAAACGTCTCGCTCATGCTCGCGTGCGCCCAACTCGGCATCACGGTCTGTTCGTTGCTGATCCTGCAGGTGGCCGAGCCTGCCATCCACCACCTCCTGGCGGTCCCGCTGGAAGCGGCAGGCGTCCCGATGGAGGCCGCCGATATTGTAGCCTTCGCCGTCGCGCTGCTGGTAGTGACGTTCCTCCATGTCACCTTCGGCGAAATGGTGCCGAAGAACATCTCCGTGTCGGTCGCGGACAAGGCCGCGCTGCTGCTGGCGCCGCCGCTGATGTTTATCGGACGGATGGTGAAGCCGGTCATTGCGGCCCTCAACTGGTCCGCCAACCACATCCTGAAGCTCCTGCGGATTGAGCCGAAGGACGAGGTCACGTCCTCCTTCACCCTCGAAGAGGTGCAGTCGATCGTGCAGGAATCCACCCGGCACGGGCTGGTGGATGACGACGCCGGACTCATCACCGGAGCGCTGGAGTTCTCCGAGCACACGGCGTCCCGTGTGATGGTCCCGCTGCACAAGCTCGTCATGCTCAAGGCGGCCACCACGCCGGCGGAATTCGAAAAGGCGGTGAGCCGGACCGGGTTCTCCCGCTTCCCGATGCTCGATGACGACGGCATGCTCTCCGGGTACCTCCATATCAAGGACGTGCTGTCCATTCCCGATGCCGGGTACCACCAGCCGATTGCCGAAAGCCGGATCCGGTCGCTGGCCAACCTCGCCATGGATGACGAAATAGAGACGGCCATGTCTGTCATGCAGCGCACGGGCTCACACCTGGCCCGCGTGATCGGGCCCGACGGTCTGACCCAGGGGGTCTTGTTCCTCGAAGACGTGATCGAGCAGCTCGTCGGCGAAATCCGGGACGCGACCCAGGCCAGAGGCTACCGGAGGCTCGGCCAGGACCAGTAGTGGGTAGCGGACGCCGAGGCGGCACGCGATGTATCCCTAAATAGGAATGATTCCTATTTAGGGATACACTCGCACTGTTGCTATTGCTCCTGATTCTCAATAACAGATCCGAGGTTTCCCGTGCGCCGTCCCGCTGCCCGAGCCCTGCTGGCTGGTCTTGCCGGCCTGGGTCTCCTGCTGACGGCCTGCAGCCCGACCCCGGGCAGCTTGCGGGGGACCGCCGGCGACGGCATCGTCGACGTCGTCGCCTCCACCAGCGTCTACGGCGACATCGTTCGCAGCATTGGCGGCGACAAGGTCCGGGTCAGCTCCATCATCAACCGCACCAGCCAGGACCCGCACTCCTACGAGGCCAGCACCCAGGACAAACTGGCCGTTTCCAAGGCCGAGCTCGTGGTCGAGAACGGCGGCGGATACGACACGTTCATTGACACCCTCACCTCCGACACCGGGCTGGACCGCGGCAGCATCATCAACGCCGTGGACGTCTCGGGCCTGGCTTCGGCAAGCCCGGCAGCGACGGCCGCCGGCTCCTCCGGCCAGGCCCACACCGGGCTCAACGAGCACGTCTGGTACAGCGTGCCGGCCATGTCGCGCCTCACGGACGCCGTCGCCGGCAAGCTCAGTGCCCTGGAACCTGCCTCGGCACAGACGTTCCGGGCTAATGCGGCGGCCTTCAAACATGCCCTCGGCGGCCTGGAAGCCAAGCTCGCCGCCATCAAGGCCTCGGAGGCAGGCGCGCCGGTGGCCGTCACCGAGCCGGTGCCGCTGTATCTGCTCGAAGATGCCGGACTCCGGAACCAGACCCCCGCCGCGTACACGGCCGCGATCGAGGAAGACGCAGACGTCCCGCCGGCCGTGCTGAAGTCCGCCGTCGACCTCGTCGGATCCCGCGGCGTCCGGCTGCTGGCCTACAACACCCAGACCGAGGGGCCGCAAACCGTGGCGCTGAAGACGGCCGCCGAGACGGCCGGCGTCCCCGTGGTCAACTTCAGCGAGACCCTCCCGGACGGGCTGTCCTACGTGCAGTGGATGACCGGGAACATTGAGAGCATCAGCAAGGCCCTAGGATGATCGCACCAGCGGGAGCGGCAGTCTCCGCAGAAAAATCGAGGAAACCACAGTTGACACCGGTAGTGAGCCTGCGCGGCGCCTCCCTGACGTTCGGCAAGCGGACACTGTGGGAGGGCCTGGACCTGGACATCAACCCGGGTGAATTCTTTGCCGTGCTCGGCCCCAACGGCAGCGGCAAGACAACCTTCCTGAAGGTCCTGCTGGGACTGCAGGAGCTGAGCACCGGCACCGCAATGCTCGACGGCCGCCCCGTTGTTCGCGGGAGCCGCCGGATCGGCTACGTGCCCCAGCAGAAATCCTTCGACCCGGACACGCCCCTGCGCGCCCGCGACCTGGTGGCCCTCGGCGTGGACGGCCACCGCTGGGGCATCCGCCTTGGCGGCGCGAAAGTGAACCGCAAAGTCGACGAGCTTCTGGACCTCGTAGGCGCCACCGACTACGCCAAAGTACCGGTGGGGCAGCTCTCCGGCGGTGAGCAGCAGCGCCTGCGCGTGGCCCAGGCGCTTGCGACGGATCCCAACGTGCTGCTGTGCGACGAGCCGCTGCTCTCCCTGGACCTTCAGCATCAGCAGGCCGTCAGCGCCCTGATCAACAAGCAATGCCACGAGGCGGACAGCGCCGTGGTCTTCGTGACACACGAGATCAACCCGATCATGGACTACGTGGACCGGGTGCTGTACCTGGCCGGCGGACGGTTCCGGGTGGGCACGCCTGCCGAGGTCATGACCACCGAGGTGCTTTCCGACCTGTACGGCAGCCACGTTGAAGTCATCCAGGCCAATGGCCGGCTGATCGTCGTGGGGCTGCCGGATGCCACCACCCACCATCACCAGGACGCGCATTCTGTCGCGGGGGAGGTGGGCTAGATGGATCTGGGCGACCTGCTGCACTCAATCTTCAATTTCGAAAACTACGGCGAGCTGCTGGTCCTGGTGCAGAACTCAATCTGGGCCGGCGCAGTACTCGGACTTCTGGGCGGCCTGATGGGCACGTTCGTGATGAAACGCGACCTCGCCTTCGCGGTCCACGGCATCTCCGAGCTGTCCTTTGCCGGGGCGGCGTTCGCGCTGCTGATCGGTGCGAACATCGTGCTCGGCTCGCTGGCAGGATCGGTCCTCGCAGCCGTGGTGCTGGGCGTCATGGGGGTCCGTGCGCGGGACAAGAACTCGATCATCGGCGTCATCATGCCGTTCGGACTGGGCCTGGGCATCCTCTTCCTGTCCCTGTATGAGGGCCGGGCCGCGAACAAGTTCGGCCTGCTCACCGGGCAGATCGTGTCCGTCGGAACAGTCCAGCTGCAGGTTCTGGCCTTCGCCGCCGTCGTGGTGATGGTGGCGCTGGTCGCCATCTGGCGTCCGCTGACCTTCGCCAGCGTGGACCCCGACGTCGCCACCGCCCGCGGCGTGCCGGTGCGGGCGCTGGCCCTCGGCTTCATGGTGCTGCTGGGGATCAGCGTGGCGCTGTCCATCCAGATTGTGGGCGCCCTGCTGGTTTTGGCCCTGCTGATTACGCCGGCGGCTGCCGCCATGCGGGTCACGTCCTCGCCCCGGCTGGTGGTCACCCTGAGCATCGTCTTTGCGATGACGGCGACCGTGGGCGGAATCCTGCTGGCGCTCGGCGGCCGGCTGCCGATCAGCCCCTACGTGACCACGCTGTCTTTCCTTATCTACGTCGCCTGCCGGGTGATCGGCGGTGCCAAGGCCAAGCGGGGGATCAACGGCCGGATCCTGCGGAGCCCCTAGCCGCGGCCTCGGTTAGTGGCCGGCCTGCAACTGCGTGCAGTCGGGGCACAGCCCGAAGATCTCAACGGTGTGTTCCACCGCGCTGAAGCCGTGTTCTTTCGCGATGCGCGCTGCCCAGGCTTCGACCGCCGGGGCTTCAACCTCCACGGCCTTTCCGCAGTTGCGGCACAGCAGGTGATGGTGGTGCCCGGTGACGGCGCAGCGCCGGTACACGGCCTCGCCGTCGGCATTGCGCAGGACATCCACCAGTCCGTCGTCGGCGAGGGACTGCAGGATGCGGTAGGACGTCGCGAGCGAAACCGTGGTGCCACGTTCCTGGAGGAACCGGTGCAGTTCCTGGGTGCTGACGAAGTCTGCGAGATCGTCCAGGGCAGCACTGACGGCGAGGCGCTGCTTGGTGACGCGCTGCTCCCTGCCCGGTGCGGGGGCCGATGCCGGAACCCGGCCGCTGCCGGCGGTGGCGCCCTGGGACATCATGGAACTCGCTTCGCTTGGGTTTCTCGGGTAACTCGCTAACCGGTGGTGGCAATGTCCAAGATTACCAGCGTCCAAGATTGCCGGCAGCGCTCCGTGGACACCGTGACGGCTGTTCCCTAGGCTGGCCGGATGAAGCTCACGAAATTCACGCATGCCTGTGTTCGCCTTGAGAAGGACGGCCGGGTGCTGGTGTTTGACCCGGGCACGTTCTCGGAGACGGACCAGGCACTGGCCGGAGCGCATGCCGTGCTGATCACCCACGAGCACGCCGACCACGTGGACGCGGACGCCGTCGCGGCGGCGCTGCAGTCGAACACTGGCCTGGAGCTTTTCGCCCCGGAAGCGGTGGCCGCCACGCTCCGCAGCAAGGCGCCCGACGCCGGGAGCCGCATCCATGCGGCGTCCGCCGGTGAGGAATTTGAAACCGCCGGCTTCGCGGTCCGGACTTTTGGCGGCCAGCATGCCCTCATCCACCCGCAGATTCCCGTGGTGGCCAACGTCGGCTACCTGGTGGACGGCAACGTTTACCACCCGGGGGACTCCTTCGCGATTCCCGACGGCGTCGACGTCCGGACGCTGCTGGTGCCCATCCATGCACCTTGGAACAAGGTGGGCGAGGTGGTGGACTTTGTGATCGGCGTCCGCGCGCCAAAGGCCTTCCCGGTCCACGATGCGCTCCTGAACGAGATGGGCCGCGGTCTGGTGGAAGGCCACGTGACCCGGATCGGTGCGAAATACGGAACCGAATACCGGCACCTTTCCAGCGGCGATTCCGTGGAAGTTTAGCCGCCGCGGCCGGCAGCTCCGCTGCGGCCCATAGGGCCGGGTTCCGGATGGTCGGGGACCGGGTAATCAGACGGCCGGGCGTCAGGCCGGCCAGACGCCGCGGTCGAAGAATTCGCGCAGCGTCGCCTCGTGCGGTTCCGGATCCAGGCCGTGGGCGGCCAGCCACTCCGCGTTGTAGTAGTTGCCGGCGTAGCGGTCTCCGGCGTCGCAGATGAGCGTGACGATACTGCCCCGACGGCCCTCGGCGACCATTTCGGCG
The DNA here is from genome assembly GCF_003634095.1 of Arthrobacter oryzae. Classification (GTDB taxonomy): domain Bacteria; phylum Actinomycetota; class Actinomycetes; order Actinomycetales; family Micrococcaceae; genus Arthrobacter; species Arthrobacter oryzae. The sequence continues at coordinate 26,488 of NZ_RBIR01000002.1, read as the reverse complement.
ATCAGCTGCCACACGCCCCACAGATTGGTGCCCGTGGAGGGCCCGGCGTGCAGTCCGGCGTGCTCCCTGAGGTGGCGCATAGCCGCCACCGATGCGGCGTCGGGCACCCGGATCATGTGGTCGATCACGGCGGGCACAAAACTCGGTTCCATCCGCGGGCGGCCGATGCCCTCGATGCGGGACGGCAATCCGGCGGCCGGCGCGGCAGGAGCTGTCCCGGCGGCTAGGGTCCCGCCGTCGGACTGGCTGGCCAGCCAGCCCGGATAGAACGCGGAATTTTCCGGGTCAACGACGGCGAGCCTCGTTGGGTGGCGGTGATAGCGCAGGTACCGGCCGATCGTGGCGCTGGTCCCGCCGGTGCCTGCGCCGACCACTACCCAGTGTGGGACGGGATGCTCTTCCAGGGCCAACTGGCCGAAGATCGACTCGGCGATATTGTTGTTTCCGCGCCAGTCCGTGGCCCGCTCTGCATACGTGAATTGGTCCATGTAGTGCCCGCCGGTGCTGCTGGCCAGGTCCGCGGCCGCCGCGTAGACCTCGGAGGCGTGGTCCACCAGATGGCAGGAGCCCCCGAATTGTTCAATCAGGGCGATCTTCTCCCGACTGGTGGTCCGGGTCATCACCGCGATGAAGGGGAGCCCCAGCAACTGCGCGAAATAAGCTTCGGAGACGGCGGTGCTGCCGCTGGAGGCCTCAACGATTGTGGTGCCTTCCCGGATCCAGCCGTTGACGAGGCCGAACAGAAACAGCGAACGTGCCAGCCGATGCTTCAGGCTGCCTGTGCGGTGCGTCGATTCGTCCTTCAGGTACAGCTGCACTCCCCAGTGCGCGGGGAGCGGCATCGAATACAGGTGCGTGTCGGCTGATCGGTTGCTCTCGGCGTTGATCCGGCGGACGGCTTCGTCGGCCCAGGCCCGGTCCTGCTGGTGCGCGGTGTTCACCGCTACAGCCTACCGGGCGAGCCCGGACGCCGAAGATAGAGTGGGCGCATGGACACCCTCATCGATGCAGCTGCCCTGAAGGACCAACTGGACCGTGCCGGCGAATCCGGCCAGCGCACAGTGGTCCTTGACGTTCGCTGGGCGCTGGGTGACCCGCATGGTTACGACCATTACCTGCGCGGGCACATTCCCGGAGCCGTCTTCGTGGATCTCGCCACCGAACTCGCCGGTCCGGCGGAACCGGCCCGCGGAAGGCATCCGTTGCCCCCGCAGGAGCAGTTCCAGGAGTCCGCGCGCCGCTGGGGCATCAGCGACGGCGACGCCGTCGTGGCGTACGACGACAGCAGCAACATGGCAGCCGCGCGGCTGTGGTGGATGCTGCGCAACGCCGGCTTCCGTTCGGTCCGCCTGCTCGACGGCGGCCTGGCTGCCTGGCGCGCCGCAGGGTTGGACCTGGCCGCGGGAGCCGAACAGCCTGAGCCTGGCAACGTCACCCTCTCCGAGGGGGCGATGCCGTCGATCGACGCCGGGCAGGCAGCTTCCTGCGGACAGCGTGGACTGCTTCTCGACGCCCGCGCGGCCGAGCGCTACCGCGGCGAAATCGAACCCGTGGATCCCCGGGCCGGCCACATCCCGGGCGCCGTGAGTGCCCCCACTACGGGCAATCTGCGGGCCGACGGGGCGTTTCTGGCGCCGGCAGAGTTGCGCGAGCGCTTCGAGCGGCTTGGCTACCGGGCAGGCGTGCCCACCGCCGTGTACTGCGGTTCCGGGGTGACGGCCGCCCACGAAATCGCGGCCCTTGAGATCGCCGGCCTCTCTGCGGCCTTGTACCCGGGCTCATTCTCGGAGTGGTGCCACAATTCGTCCAACGACGTTGTCACCGGCGCTGCGCCGTACAGCGAGAACGCCGCTTCCCACTAGTCTCACCTGGTTTCCGGCGGACAAACTGGCAGGCAGTGCTGCGATTCATTGCTCTCAGGCCGCCGCGACAGTTGTGCGCTTGAGGCTCTTGAGGGCCTTCGCCCGCTCGAGGAGCTGACGGCGCTCGCAAGAGCTGGGCTGCGCGGCACCGTGTGGAAGCGAACGAGACAGGTTTGTTCCAGACAGCGGCACCCCCGAGGCGTGATCACCAGAGGCTGGGATTCCGGTCAGTCGTGTGCCGGGTGGGGCTGGTGCGGTGGACCGGTAGCTGTGGCCGGTGGGGGTTGTGAGTTCGATGGTGTGCCTGTGACCGGGCGCGGACCCGGGTCCGGCTGCCAAACCGTTCTGGGGCTCCGGTCCGGGGATCGGGCGGGCGTTCCAGCCGGGGGTTTCTTTTGTGTGGTTGCAGGCTTCGCAGAGTCCGGCGCCGTTGGCCACGGTGGTGGGGCCGCCGTCGTGGTGCGGGATGATGTGGTCCAGGTGGCGGATCGGGGCATCGCAGTACGGGGTGCGGCAGGTGTGGTCGCGGGCGGTGATGAAGCGGCGCAGTCCGGCGGGGAAGATCCGGGCACGGGAGTCCATGGCCACGAGGTCGCCGGTGCCCGGGTGGGTGTAAAGCCGCCGGAGCCAGAGCGCGAACGCCGGGTCGCGTCCGTCCCGGCCGTCAGCAATCCCTCCGGTACCAACCCCACCGGCAGCACCGTCACTCGGATCCGGGGCCGCGCCGTCTCCGTCGCCACTGCCGCAGTTGACGCGTGGCCCGGGCGGAGCGCCGGGGTCGTGCTTGTTGAAGCCGTGGTCTCCGGGGTCCGGTGGCCGGCGTGCGGCGGGGCCGGAGTCCGCGGAATAATGGGCGGCGTGCCCGGTGAGGAGGGTGCGGGCCCATTCGGCGGGGACGACGCCGTAGCCCGGGAGCACGGCCGGCTCGGCGTCGGACTGGAAGAGGGTGCGGTCGGTCAGGATGACCTGGATCTCGACCCCGCTGATCCCGCCGGGGGTGCCGGTGGCGCGTTCGACGAGGGCGTCGGCCATGGCCTGGCCGCGGGTGCGGGGGTCCCCGGCGTTGCGGAGGGAATCGGCGTGCCGGGTCAGGGCGGTGTGGACGGCCACCCCTTCGGCGACCGGCAACAGCGCGGTCAGGTGGCACATGGTGTCCGGGGCCGGGCGCAGGCTGACGTGCCGTTCGGTGGCGGCGTGCGCCGCGCGCTGGGTGATGGAGCGCGGGTCCCGCCGGTACGCGGCGGCCCGTGCCGCGGCACCAATGGCCCGGTCACCGGCGCCGGCGAACGTGCCGGTGTCGGGCGCCAGTTCCTCGTCGACGGCAGCCCGGTCGGCCGGGGTCAGGCAGGCGGTTTCGCGCACCAGCAGGGTGGCCCGCCATTCGTTGAGCTGCCCGGTTTCCAGCCCGGCGAGGGTGTGGGGCATTTCGGTCACGAGGGCTTTGGCCAGGCCCAGGAGCTGCCCGCCCTTGGCCGGGGATTCGCGCCGGGCCAAGGCGATCTGCGCGCCGATCCCGGCCCCGAGCTTATCCGCGGGCATCCCGGCGTCGGCCTGCTCGCGGCGTTGGGCGATATCGAATGAGACGGAGATACGGGCCTGCAGGGCGGAGGCCGCACATTTCAGGTCCTCGAGTTCGCGGAGCTGGTCGACCATCCCGGCACTGTCCTTTGCCGGGCGGACGGCAGCCAACGTGAGGGCCACATCCATGACCGTCACGCCTTTTGGCTGAGCCACATCGGGCTCCTGATTGCCGTCCATGAATCCACTCTCCTCCGGAGGACCGACATTAAAGGGCCAGCCAGAATCGGGGCCAAATAACCGGCCATGTGGGGGACATGGCACGTATGCGGTCGAGCCTCTGGAAGACTCTGAGCATGATGGGAAAACTTCACATGTCTTGGCTGACTACCCCTGCAATGGTCAAGCCCCATTTAAGGAACCAGCTTCTGGAGTGTTGGCGGGACGTGTCCAACGCCGGGGGCGCGGTGGGCTTTCCTTTCCCGCCGGTATCCGACGGTCAAGTCTTATCTTCGATTGACGCCATGGTCCGGACCCTGGACCAGCACGTGGATCGCATCCTCCTTGCTACGGTGAACGGCGAGCTGGCCGGCTGGCTGCTCCTGGCCGGCAATTCGAACGAACTCACAGCGCATTGGGCGCGCGTACTGCGGGTCCAGACAGCATTGGAATTCCGAAACCGTGGTGTCGGCCGCGCACTTATGGAGGAAGTGGCCCGAGCGGCGACGGAGGATCTCGCGCTTGAACAGCTTCACCTCAAATTGCGGTCAGGTATGGGTCTGGAGGGCTTCTACCAATCGTGCGGCTGGCGAGAAATCGGACGATGGCCCGCTGCCCTCCGGTTGCCCGAGGGTGACCAAGACGAAGTACTTATGGCCTTGGCCTTGCACCGCAGTTCCGAGGAACTCGTTGGCGTCTAGGGTTATTCAAACGGACCACTGGCGCGAAGGCCGGCGGGCGGCCCCGTCTCGCGGCCAAGCGTCTCCGTCCAAAGTGGCGTGGCGCTCCAAAGTGGAATCCACGCAGGCAGCGGGGGTAGCGTCGACGTATGACACCTGGACGCCCTGTACCCCCGCCCCTTGCCAAGCCGCTGCCGGATGTGGACACCCCCTCGAACACCAGCGCTGACACCACCGGCGCAACCCTGGCCGCTGCCTACGGTGCCACCTCACCGGAAAGCGGGCTTGTGCCCCTGACAGTTTCCCGCCGCGCGCCCAAGGCGGATGACATTGAGATCGCCATCGAATTCTGCGGACTGTGCCACTCCGACGTGCACGCCACCCGCGGCGAATGGGGCGGTGACACGTATCCGTTGATCCCGGGCCACGAGATCGTCGGCCGGGTTACCCGGGTCGGTTCCGACGTCGACGACTTCACGGTCGGAGAGCGCGTCGGCGTGGGCTGCATGGTGGACTCCTGCCGCGAATGCGACAGCTGCCTGGACGGCCTCGAGCAGTACTGCGAAAACGGCATGGTGGGAACCTACGGAGCCAAGGATCCCCGCAACGACGGCGCCATCACCCAGGGCGGTTACGCGACGTCCATCGTCGTGGACCGCAACTACGTCCTGCGGATCCCGGAGAGCCTGGATCCCGCCGCGGCCGCGCCCCTGCTGTGCGCCGGCATCACCACGTATTCGCCGCTGAACCACTTCGAAGTCGAAGAGGGCGACGTCGTCGGCGTCGTCGGGCTCGGCGGCCTCGGCCACATGGCCGTCAAGATCGCCAAGGCCATGGGTGCTGAGGTCAAGGTCTTTACGACGTCCGAAAGGAAGTTCGCCGCGGCCCGCGAGCTGGGCGCCGATGACGTCATCCTCTCCACGGACCCGGCCGCGATGGAAGCCGCGAACCGCAGCATCGATGTCATCATCGACACCGTCGCCGCGCCGCATGACCTCAATCCGTACTTCCACACGCTGCGCCTGGACGGCGCCCTCTTCCAGCTGGGCCTGCCCTCCGAAGCAATGCCGCCCGTCAATCCCGGCGCACTGATCCGGCGCCGGATCGCGTACGCGGGGTCACTGATCGGCGGCATCGCCGAGACCCAGGAGATGCTGGACTTCTGCGCCGAGCACGGCGTGGTGTCCGACGTCGAGGTGGTCGGCGCAGACCAGCTGAACGACGCCTATGACCGCATGGTGGCCGGCGACGTGAAGTACCGTTTTGTCCTGGACGTCAGCACCCTGGGGTCCCCGACGGAAAAGGCGGACGCATGAGCAGTCTCTTCACCAAAATCATCAACGGCGAGATCCCCGGCCGCTTCGTCTGGCGGGAGGACGACGTCGTGGCGTTCCTGACCGTGGGGCCGCTGGCCGACGGCCACACCCTGGTGGTGCCCACGGAGGAAGTGGACCGCTGGACGGACGCTTCCCCCGAGACGCTCGCCCGGGTCATGGAGGTGGCCCGGAAGATCGGCGCCGTCCAGGTGGAGGTGTTCGACGCCGCCCGGGCCGGCTTGATCGTGGCCGGCTACGAAATCAATCACATGCACGTCCATGTGTGGCCCTCCAACTCGATGGCGGACTTTGACTTCGGCTCGGTGGACCAGCACCCGGATCCGGCCAAGCTGGACGCCAACGCGGAGAAGCTCCGCGAGGGCCTCCGCGCGGCAGGACACGCGGAGCACGTCCCGAACGCCTAGCTCCTCCGGCCTGAGTTAACAAGGTACTGGCGCCGCGAAGCCCCCAGGGGGCTACGCCGGCGCCAGTACCTTGTTAAGCGCCGCCCGGATGCGCTTTTCGGACACCGAATACGCGGTCCCGAGCTCGACGGCGAAGAGGCTCACCCGCAGTTCCTCGATCATCCAGCGCACTTGGGTTAACTCCGCGCCGGCCCGCCGCCCCGGCAGGAGCGCCGAGACGGCGTCGTCGTAGTCGTCTTCGAGGGCCTGGACGGCGGCCATGTGCTGGGCGTCCCGCTGGACGTTGCCCGGCAGCTTCTCGAGGCGTTTTTCGATCGCCGCTAGGTAGCGCGGCAGCTGGCTGAGCTGCGCGTAGCCCGTGCGTGCCACGAACCCGGGATACACGAGCTGCTCCAGCTGGCTCTTGACGTCGTTGAGCGCACTGATGAGGGCAAGGCTCGTGGTGCCCTTGAGCTGCTTTTCGATCCGGCGGGTGCTGGCAAGGATCCGTTCAACGACGGCGGTGACCGTGAAGACGGTGTCGATCAGCTCCGCCCGGACACTCTCGTAGAGCGCCTTGAAGGAAACCTCGTCCCACGGCAGCTCGGCCGGCGTGAGTTTGTCGATGGCGGCCAGGGCACAGTCCGCGATGAGCGCGGCCACGGAACCGTGCGGGTTCTGGCTGAACGTCAGTTTCTCGGTGTTGTTCAGGTGCTCCAGGACGTAGCGGTCCGGCGGCGGCACCTTGAGAGCCAGGAGCCGGATGACGCCGGCGCGCATGGCCTCCTGCTGTTCGGACTGCGTTTGGAAGAGCCGCAGCGCCACCGACTGTCCCTCGTCCACCAAGGCAGGGTAGCCCGTGACCGTGTGCCCGCCGACGCTGCCCTGGACCTGGCGCCGAACGGGGCCGAACGTCCAGTCCGTCAGACCGGACAATTCGGTGAAGCCGGCCTGGGCGGCGGATGCCGCGCCAGCCGCGGCGGCCGAAGGCGATGCTCCGGACCGGGAGGCCCGGCGCCCGTCCGCCCCGTTCGCGGGGCCCTGGCCGCCGGACTTCCCTCTCGCGGGGGGCGCTGTAGTGGCCGGGGTGGCACCGAGGGATTCGGCGATGGCCCGGCGGGTGGCCGGGGCCAGCCGCTCCTGCAGCGCGCCGAGGTCCTTGCCCTCATCCAGCACCTTGCCGCGGGAATCCACAACCCGGAAGCTGACCCGCAGGTGCGGGGGCACGGCGTCCCAGTTCCAGGACCCCGGCGGAATGACCTGGCCGCGGATACGGCGCAGCACCAGTTCCAGCGACGGTTCGAGCTCGTCGGTGGCGGGATCGAAGTCCGCTTCCAGCGCGGCGACCGCCTGGCGGGCCACATCCGGTGCCGGAACGAAGTTCTTGCGGATCTGCTTGGGCAGCGACTTGATGAGCGCCGTCACGAGTTCCACCCGCTGCCCGGGGATCAGCCAGCGGAACGCGGCGTCGTCGAGCTGGTTCAGGAACAGCACGGGGACCTCCGCGGTGACGCCGTCGGAGGGATTCGGCGGCGATCCGGGCGCCACGGGATGGAACTCGTAGCTCAGCGGCAGCTCGAAGCCCTTGTGCAGCAGGGTCTTCGGGTAGGCCGAATCGTCCAGGGCCGCGGCATCCTCGCTGATCAGCAGCGACTGGTCGAAATCGAGGAGCGTGGGATCCTGCTGCCGGGCGTCCTTCCACCATTTGTCGAAGTGCCGCTCGGAGACGACGGTCCTGCCGATCCGGGCATCGTAGAACTCGAACAGCGTCTCGTCATCGACCAGGATGTCCCGGCGCCGCATCCGGGCCTCAAGCTCCTCGACCTCGTGGAGCAGTGCGCGGTTGCGGTGGAAGAACTTGTGGTGGGTCTGCCAGTCGCCTTCAACGAGGGCGTGGCGGATGAAGAGCTCGCGGCAGAGCTCCGGATCCACGCTGCCGTAGTTGATGCGCCGGTTCGGGATGATGGGCACGCCGTAGAGGGTGACCTTTTCGTGGGCCATCACCGCGCCCATCTTCTTGGACCAGTGCGGCTCGCTGTAGCTGTGCTTGACCAGGCCCGGGGCCACCTGCTCGGCCCAGAGGGGGTCGAATTTCGCCGCGACGCGGGCCCAGAGCCGGCTCGTCTCCACGAGTTCGGCGGCCATCACGAAGGTGGGGGACTTCTTGAACAGTGCCGAGCCCGGGAAGATCGCGAAGCGGCTGCCGCGGGCGCCGGCGTACTCGCGTTTGCGCTCGTCGAGGATGCCGATGTGGCTCAGCAGCCCGGAGAGCAGGCTGATGTGGATGCCGTCGTGGTTGCCCACGGGATCTGCCAGGCGCTTGTTGTCCAGGCTGATGCCCAGCGGACGGGCGAGCTGGCGCAACTGGGCGAACAAGTCCTGCCACTCCCTGACCCGCAGGTAGTTGATGAACTCGTTGCGGCAGAGCCGGCGGAACGCGGTGGAAGAAAGCTCCTGCTGCTTCTCCTGCAGGTAGTTCCACAGGTTCAGGTAGCCGGTGAAGTCAGAGTTCTCGTCCCGGAACCGGGCGTGCTTCTCCGCGGCCAGTTGCTGCTTGTCGGTCGGGCGCTCGCGCGGGTCCTGGATGGTCAGGGCGGCGGCGAGGATCATGACCTCGCGGACGCAGCCGCGCTTGCCGGACTCCACGATCATCCGGCCAAGCCTCGGGTCCACCGGCAGCTGGGCCAGTTGCTGCCCGACGGCGGTGAGCCCGCCGCCGCTTCTGCCTGTGTCAGTGCCGCCGCGCCGGGGGCCGGTGCGTCCGTCGCCGCCGTCGGTTGGTTCCTGCCGCGCGGCATTGAGGGCGCCGAGTTCGCGCAGGAGGCTGACGCCGTCGTTGATGGCCCGTGAATCCGGCGGTTCGACGAAGGGGAAGTTCTCCACGTCCTTCGGCCCGCGGGCCACGCCCATGGCGGTCATCTGCAAGATGACGGCCGCCAGGTTGGTGCGCAGGATTTCCGGGTCCGTGAACAGCGGCCGGGACTCGAAGTCCTCCTCGGAGTACAGCCGGATCGCGATGCCGTCGGAGACACGGCCGCAGCGGCCCGAGCGCTGGTTGGCCGAGGCCTGGGATACACGCTCGATCGGCAGGCGCTGGACCTTGGTGCGGTGCGAGTAGCGGGAGATGCGGGCCGTGCCGGTGTCGATGACGTACTTGATGCCGGGGACCGTGAGCGAGGTTTCCGCGACGTTGGTGGCCAGCACGATCCGGCGTTTGCTGCCGGGGTGGAAGACCTTGTGTTGCTCCTGCAGGCTCAGCCGGGCGAAGAGGGGGAGGACCTCGGTGCCGGCCAGCCGCCGGTTGGACTGGATGCGCGCGTTGAGGGCCTCCGCCGCGTCACGGATTTCGCGCTCGCCGGAGAAGAAAATGAGGATGTCGCCCGGGGCCTCCAGAGCGAGTTCGTCGACGGCGTCGCACACCGCGTCGAGCGGGTCGCGGTCCTCCTCGAGTTCGTCGTCCGAGCCTGAGCCTTCGCCGGCTCCGTCTTCGGTGCCAGCACCGGCGCCGCCGGCCGGCTGGGAGAGCGGGCGGTAGCGGATCTCCACAGGGAAGGTCCGGCCCGAGACCTCGATGATGGGGGAGGGCTGGTCCTCGCTGCCGAAGTGCTTGGCGAAACGCTCCGGGTCGATCGTGGCCGAGGTGATGATGATCTTCAGGTCCGGGCGCTGGGGCAGGATCCGCTTGAGGTAGCCGAGGATGAAGTCGATGTTGAGACTGCGCTCGTGGGCCTCGTCGATGATGATCGCGTTGTACTTGCGCAGCAGCCTGTCCCGCTGGATTTCCGCCAGCAGGATGCCGTCGGTCATGAGCTTGACCTTGGTGGACCGGCTGACCTCGCCGGTGAAGCGGACCTGGAAGCCCACCTCCTGGCCGATCTCGACGCCGAGTTCCTCCGCAATGCGCTCGGCGACGGTGCGGGCCGCGAGCCGGCGGGGCTGGGTGTGGCCGATCAGCCCCTTCTCGCCCAGGCCGAGCTCCAGGCACATCTTCGGGATCTGGGTGGTCTTTCCCGAGCCGGTCTCGCCGGCGATGATGGTCACCTGGTTGGCCGCGATGGCGGCCATCAGATCTTCGCGGCGCTCGGAAACCGGCAGCTCGGCGGGGTAGGAAATATGCAATGTCATGGCTGGACACAGTCTACTTGGGCGCGCCGTCTGCCGGGGGTCCGTGCCCGCGCATGGCGAGGGCCCGGCCGAAGGGGCCGGGCCCGTGATGTTGGTGCGGGGTCAGAAGATCCGCAAGGTGTAGTTGACGCTGGGAAGGTCCCGGGCCATCCAGTACTCGTCCGAGCGGACGGGCGGGGTGTGGCCGAGGCCATCTTTGCGCAGGGCCGAGATCGTGGCGGCGACGACGGCGATGATCAGGATGATGAAGGCGATTCCGAGGAGTTCCATACCTCCATGTTTCGCCTGTGCGCCCACGAAAAAAAGTGGCAGAAATGACCAAAAAGCTATAATTTCTGCCACCGTTTCTGCCACACTGGAACCATGATCAAATCAGTGGCAATGATCGTCGTTCCCAACTTCTCGATCTTCGAATTTGCGACCGCCTTCGAGGTCTTCGGCGTCGACCGCTCGGCCCGCGGAAACGGCGTTCCCGCCTTCGACTTCCGGGTCTGCGCCCCGGAACCGGGCGACATCCCGCTCAAATCCGGCCTGTCCATGCACGTCGCTTTGGGACTGGACGCGGCCGCGGACGCGGACCTGGTGGTGATGGCGCCGTACGGCCGGGACGAGGACGTCCCCGAGGCGGTCCTGGAAACCCTGCGGGCCGCCCACGCCCGCGGCGCCTGGGTGATGTCCATCTGTTCCGGGGCCTTCGCCCTGGCCCGGGCGGGCCTCCTCGACGGCCGCCGGTGCACCACGCACTGGCACTACTCCCAGGAGCTGGCCAGCAAATATCCGGCCGTCCGGGTGGACGAAAACGTCCTGTACGTCGAAGACGGCCGGATCATCACCAGCGCCGGAACGGCCGCGGGGATCGACGCCTCTCTGCACCTGGTCCGCATTGAATTCGGCGCCAAGGTAGCCGCAGCCATCGCCCGGGACATGGTGGTTCCGCCGCACCGCGACGGCGGGCAGGCCCAGTACATCGACAGGCCCATTCCGCAGTGCGGCTCGGAGCCCATGGAACAGCTGCTGCAGTGGATGGTCCGGCACCTTGACGAGGAGCATCCGGTCAACGAGCTGGCGGCCAGGGTCCACATGTCGCCACGGACGTTCGCGCGGCGGTTCAGGTCGGAAACGGGAGCAACCCCGGCCGCGTGGCTCAACTCCCAGCGGGTGCTCCGCGCCCAGGAGCTGCTGGAGAGCACGGAGCTCAATATTGACGAGATCGCCCGGGAGTCCGGCTTCGGGCATTCGGTCCTGTTGCGCCACCACTTTGCGAAGGCGCTGGACACCAGCCCGCAGTCCTACCGGCGCACGTTCCGGGGGCACCTGGCCACGGCATAAGGCAGGGACAGAGCTGGCCATGGCTAGCCCGGCGCCAGCCCTGGACCTTCGCTAGTCCGGGTCCTGTGCCGCTGCCTGCTCTGCCGCGGCCCGGGCGCATTCGACCAAATCGCGCCACGGACCAGTCAGGTCACGCTCGGGCAGGACCGCGCGGCGTTGGTCTGCCCGGATGCTGTACATGAAGCGGTCCGGCTGGCCGGGTGAGCCGCCGGCCCCCGGGACGGAATCCCAGGGGCATGCCTCGATCAGCGGTTGCCACCGGTCGGTGTCCTCGGGCGGCTCGGGCCGGACGGTCCACGTCCGTTGCATTCCGGCCACGCCGCCGCTTCGCTGGACTGTGATTTTCATGAGCCTGCGATCTTCAGGGCCTCGTTCGGTTACACCTTGACCTTTACAGTTTCCCACGCGGACCGGACGGCGTCATGTGCCGCGGAACCGGCACCAAAGAGCTCCTTGGCGGAAGCCGCAGTGGCCCGGGCAAAGGCACCGAACGTGGTGTTCGGCGAGAGCGTGCCGCCGGTCAGGGTCTGGTACCAGATCTGTGCCGGGGCCTCCCAGGCGTTGCCGCCGAGGGCCGTTGCCACCAGGCAGAAAGCGCGGTTGGGAATGCCCGAGTTGATGTGCACACCGCCGTTGTCCGCGCTCGTGCGCACGTACGAATCCATCGAGTCCGGCTGGGGATCCTTGCCCAGGACGTCGTCGTCGTACGCGGTACCCGGTGCCTTCATGGACCGCAGGGCGGTGCCCTGCACCTGGTCCGTGAAAAGTCCCTCGCCGATCAGCCAGCTCGCCTCCGCAGTGGACTGCTGCTTCGCATACTGTTCCACGAGGGCGCCGAAGACATCGGACAAGGATTCGTTGAGGGCCCCGGCCTGGTTGCGGTAGTTGAGGCCGCCCGAGTACTGCGTGACACCGTGGGCGAGCTCGTGGCCGATGACGCTCAGCGATTTCGTGAACCGGCCGAAGACCTCGCCGTCGCCGTCGCCGAACACCATCTGCCGGCCGTCCCAGAACGCGTTGTCATAGCGTTTGCTGTAATGGACCGAGGCCTCGAGGGGCAGCCCGCGTCCATCAATGGAGTCACGGCCAAAGGCGTCGGCGTAGAGCCTGTGAGTGTGCCCAAGCCCGTCATACGCCTCGTCCGTGGCCGGATCCCCGGTGGGTGGCTTGCCCTCCTTGCGGACCGGGCTGCCGGGCAGTTTTTCCAGGGACCGGGCATCGTAAATGGTGCGCTCCGGCGGCGCGGGCGTGGCCCCCCGCACTCCGGGGGGCGCCAGCAGGGACAGCTCCGCCCGGGCTGCATGGAAGGCCGGGACGTGGAGGAGGGCGTTGCGGGCGGCTTCGGCCGCTCCGGAGAGCTCATCCTGGGCAGCCAGCCGGCGGAGCAAGTAGGGCGGAACAATGGAGCAGTGTGGAAAAAAGCGGTCTGGAAAGAAGCGGTGTGGAAAGAACATGTGAGACCCCCTTCATGCGTCGGGGCGTGCAGGGTAGCCCGCCACCGATGAACACAGCCTAAGAGCGGGCACCGACAATTGGCAGGCGGAAAGCCACTGGATTTCCGCGTTCTTTCGCCGGGATTAGACGCAAAAAACCCCGCCACTTCCTTGAAGTGGCGGGGTTCCGCTTGTGCCCTCGATTGGAATCGAACCAACGACCTTCTGCTCCGGAGGCAGACGCTCTATCCCCTGAGCTACGAGGGCATCCGGGGATCCTGCCGTTTCCGGCGGGACGTCCTAGAGCTTAGCAGGAAGGTGGCCTCCAACGGAAAATCGGTCCTCATTTCGTGGCGTTCAGCGCCGCGCGGGGGCGTGTCCCGCGGCCCCCAAAAGTCACGCCCGGCCCCAGATTCCGCCACACCACGGGCCCACCGGTAGGCTAGAAGAGTGACCCCAGAAGAACTCTCCCTTGCCATATCCGCCTGCCTGAAGGACGCCGTCGCGGCCGGCGACATCGCCCTTTCCGCGGCCGAGATCCCGGACGAGGTGCGCGTGGAGCGCCCGAAGAACAGGGACCACGGGGACTGGGCCACCAACGTCGCCCTCCAGCTGGCCAAGGCGGCCGGGACCAACCCGCGGGAGTTCGCATCCGTCCTCAGCGCCCGGCTGAAACTGATCGACGGCGTGTCCGCGGTGGACATCGCCGGCCCCGGCTTCCTGAACATCACAGTGGACGCCGCGGCTGCGGGGACGCTCGCCAAGGCCATCGTCGAGGCAGGTGCGGATTACGGCACCAACACCGCGCTGGCCGGGCACGTAGTCAACATGGAGTTCGTCTCTGCCAACCCCACCGGCCCGCTGCACATCGGCCACACCCGGTGGGCCGCGCTCGGCGACGCAATCGCCCGCATCCTCCGCGCCTCCGGCGCCGACGTGACGGCCGAGTACTACATCAACGACGCCGGATCCCAGATGAATGTGTTCGCGAACTCCGTATACGCCAGGCTGCACGGCCGGGACGTGCCCGAGGGCGGCTACCCCGGCCAGTACATCGCCGATCTGGGCCATGATGTGCTCACCGAGCACCCCGGTATCCGGGAACTGACCGAAGTCGCGGCCCTGCCGGTGATCCGGGGCGCCGCCTACAAAGCGCAGATGCACGACATCAAGCAGACCCTGGCCGGGTTCGGCGTCGACTTTGATGTCTTCTTCTCCGAACAGGAGCTCCACGACGCCGGCGCGATCGAAGACGCCGTCGCCCGTCTGCGCGAACAGGGCCACGTGTTCGACGACGGCGGCGCCGTCTGGCTGCGCACCACCGACTTCGGCGACGACAAGGACCGCGTGATGGTCCGTGCGAACGGCGAGCCGACGTACTTCGCCGCCGACGCGGCGTATTACCTGTCCAAGAAGGACCGCGGCTACACCGAGAAGATCTACCTCCTCGGCGCCGACCACCACGGCTACATCAACCGGCTCAAGGCCATCGCCGCCGCCGCCGGCGACGATCCCGAGGTCAACATCGAGGTCCTGATCGGCCAGCTCGTCTCCGTCAACGGCGCCAAGCTGTCCAAGCGCGCCGGCAACATCATTGAGCTCAAGGACCTCATCTCCTGGCTCGGCAAGGACGCCGTCCGCTACTCGCTGGCGCGGTTCCCGGCCGATTCGCCGCTGACCCTGGACCCGGAGCTGCTGAAGAAGCACAGCAACGAAAACCCGGTGTTCTACGTCCAGTACGCCCACGCGCGCTCCCGCGGCGCCGCCCGCAACGCCGTCGCCGCGGGCGTGGAACGCAGTGTGGACGGCAAGGACAGCTTCGACGCGGCCCTGCTGGACCATGCCACCGAAAACGAACTGCTCTCATATCTGGGCAGCTACCCCTCGGTCGTGGCCAAGGCCGCCGAGCTGCGCGAGCCGCACCGCGTGGCCCGCCACCTCGAAGTCATTGCCGGCGCCTACCATCGCTGGTACGACGCCTGCCGGGTGGCGCCCCAGGGCGAGGACCCCATCACCGACACCAACCGAACCAGGCTGTGGCTCAACGACGCCACCAGCCAGGTGCTGGCCAACGGACTGGAACTGCTGGGCGTCTCGGCGCCGGAACGGATGTAACCGCCATGACATCAAAATCAGGACAGTCCAGCACCGCGGGCTCGCCCCTCGCGCCCGGCTGGCTTGAGGTCCCCGCCGATCTCAACGCCCTCCACGAGCCGCTGTGGGCTGCCGGCGTTGAACGCAATAGCGACGGCGAACTCACCATCGAGGGGCTGACGGTGAGCGAGCTGCAGCGCCAGTACGGCACCCCGCTGTTCGTGCTGAGTGAAACCGACTTCCGGGCCCGGGCCCGGGCCTTCAGTGACGCGTTCAACGACGCCTTCGCCGACATCTGCGGGGGAGTGGACGTCTACTACGCCGGCAAGTCCTTCCTGTGCACGTCGGTGGTCCGCTGGGTTGAGGAAGAGGGGCTGCGCCTGGACACCGCGTCCGGCGGCGAACTCGCCGTTGCCGCCCGCGCCGGCATCCCCGGCGCCGACGTCGCCCTGCACGGCAACAACAAGTCCGACGGCGAAATCCACCGGGCGCTCGACATGCAACTGGGCCGGATCGTGGTGGACAGCCTCGACGAACTCGACCGCGTCGCGGCGATCGCCGCCAACCGGGGGGACACCGCCAAGGTCATGCTCCGGCTGACCCCCGGCGTACACGCCCACACCCACGAATTCATCGCCACCGCCCATGAGGACCAGAAGTTCGGCCTCTCCATGGCCGGGGACTCCACCGAGAAGGCCGGGCTTTCCGCGGCCGAGGAAGCTGTGGCCGCGGCGGTCCGGCACGGGAGTATCGATCTGCTGGGCCTGCACTGCCACATCGGCTCCCAGATTTTCGAGCCCGACGGCTTCGCCCTCGCCGCGGAAAAGCTGCTGGATTTCCTGGCGGCGATGCAGACAAAGTACTCCATCGTGCTGCCCGAGCTCGATCTGGGTGGCGGCTACGGCATCGCCTACACCCCCGTTGACACCCCGCGCCCGGCCGCCGAGATCGCGCAGGCGATGGCCGCCGTCGTCCGTTCCAAGTGCGCCGCGCTGGGTATTTCCGCCCCCCGGATCTCGATCGAGCCGGGCCGCGCGATCGTCGGAAGCACCACATTCACGCTGTACGAGGTCGGCACGCTCAAGACCGTCCGGGTGGATTCCCCGGGCGCCGGCGGCGACGTTACGCACCCCCGCCGGTATGTGTCGGTGGACGGCGGGATGAGCGATAACCCCCGGCCGGTGCTGTACGACGCGGATTATTCGGCAATTCTCGCCTCGCGGGCCTCGGACGCCGCCCCGCAGCTGTCCCGAGTAGTGGGCAAACATTGCGAGAGCGGCGACATAGTTGTTAGAGATGTATATCTGCCCAAGGACGTGGCAGCCGGTGATCTGCTTGCTGTACCGGGGACCGGCGCCTACTGCTGGGCCCTGTCAAGCAACTACAACTATCTGGCCCGGCCGGGCGTCGTCGCTGTCCGCGACGGATCTGCCCGGCTCATTGTCCGCGGGGAAACCGAAGAAGATCTGCTCAACCGCGACATGGGAGTCTGAATGACCGAATTGCGAACCCTGAAAGTGGCCCTGCTGGGCTGTGGCAACGTCGGGGCTCAGGTTGCGCGGATTCTCATTGACGACGCCGGCGCCCTCGCCTCCCGGACCGGCGCCCGCCTCGAACTGGCCGGCATCGCGGTGCGCAACCTCGAAGCCGAACGCGACGTCGAGTTGCCGCAGGAGCTGTTCACGACGGACGCCGAAACCCTGGTCAAGGACGCGGACCTCGTCATCGAGCTCATGGGCGGCATAGAGCCGGCACGCACCCTGATCCTCACCGCCATGCGCAACGGGGCCTGCGTTGTCACCGGCAACAAGGCGCTCCTGGCCCAGGACGGCCCCACACTGTACGAGGAAGCGGACAAGGCCGGTGTACAGCTGTCCTACGAGGCCGCCGTCGCCGGCGCGATCCCCATCCTGCGGCCCATCCGCGACAGCCTCTCCGGCGACCGGATCACCCGGGTGCTCGGGATCGTCAACGGAACAACCAACTTCATCCTTGACCAGATGGACTCCACGGGCGCGCAGTTCGCGGACGCGCTGGCCGAGGCGCAGCGCCTGGGCTACGCCGAAGCCGATCCCACGGCCGACGTCGAGGGCTACGACGCCGCCGCCAAGGCCGCGATCCTTGCCTCACTGTCCTTCCACACCCGGTTCGCCCTGGAAGACGTCTCCTGCGAGGGCATCACGGCGGTCAGCGCGGCCGATATCGCCGCCGCGAAGGAGGCAGGCTTCGTCATCAAGCTGCTGGCGATCGCGGAGAAGCTGACGGACGAGGACGGCAAGACCGGCGTCTCCGTCCGCGTGCATCCCACGCTGCTGCCCCGCGAACACCCCCTCGCCGCCGTCCGCGGTGCGTTCAACGCCGTCTTCATCGAAGCCGAGAACGCCGGCGAACTCATGTTCTACGGCCAGGGTGCCGGCGGAACCCCGACGGCTTCCGCCGTGCTGGGCGACCTCGTCTCCGCGGCCCGCCGGATTGTCCTCGGCGGCCCCGGCCGGACCGAAACCACCACCGGGCACGTGCCCGCGCTACCCATCGCCGCAGCCGTCACAAGCTACTACATCGGACTCGACGTCGCGGACCAGCCCGGCGTCCTTGCCCGGATCGCCCAGCTCTTCGCGGAGCACGGCGTGTCCATCGAGATCATGCGCCAGACCATTCACCGCGACGCCGACTCCAACGTGGAGTCGGCCGAGCTGCGGATCGTGACACACCGTGCCCGCGAATCCGCACTTGCAGCAACCGTCGAGGCCGTCAAAGGCCTGGACGTCATCAATTCCGTCACATCCGTACTCCGGGTAGAAGGGGTCTAAGTGGCTCACCAATGGCGCGGTGTCATCCGCGAATACGCTGATCGTCTTCCTGTCACGGAAGCCACTAAGGTCATCACCCTGGGCGAGGGAGGCACCCCGCTGGTGCACGCCCGCCACCTCTCCGAACTCACGGGCAGCACTGTCTACCTCAAGGTCGAAGGCATGAACCCGACCGGTTCCTTCAAGGACCGCGGCATGACCATGGCCATGACGGCAGCGGTGGCCGCCGGTGCCAAGGCCGTGGTCTGCGCGTCCACCGGCAACACCTCGGCGTCGGCCGCGGCGTACGCGACGGCGGCCGGGCTGCAGTGCGCCGTGCTCGTCCCGGAGGGCAAGATCTCCATGGGCAAACTCAGCCAGGCAATCGCTCACGGAGCGACGCTGCTGCAGGTCGACGGCAACTTCGACGACTGCCTGGACATCGCCCGCAAGCTCGGCGAGTCCTACCCGGTGTTCCTGGTCAACTCCGTCAACCCGGCCCGGATCGAGGGCCAGAAGACCGGTGCCTTCGAGGTGGTCGACTCCCTCGGCGACGCCCCGGACTTCCACGTCCTTCCCGTGGGAAACGCCGGCAACATCAGCGCCTACTGGAAGGGCTACAAGGAGTACGCGGCGGCGTTTGAATCTCCCACCGCCGGATCGCTGCCCGCCGTCGCCACGAAGACCCCGGTGATGTGGGGCTTCCAGGCCGCCGGGGCGGCCCCGTTCGTCGCCGGCCACCCCATCACCGAACCCGACACCATCGCCACGGCGATCCGGATCGGCAACCCGGCCTCCTGGGACACCGCCGTGGCGGCCCGGGACGAATCCGGCGGCGTGATCGAGGCCGTCACGGACGAGGAAATCCTGTCCGCGCACCGCTGGCTGTCCGCCCGGGAAGGCGTCTTCGTGGAGCCCGGCTCCGCCGCCGGCGTCGCGGGACTGATCAAGAAGCACGCCGCCGGGGAAGTGCCGGCCGGCAAGACGATCGTGATCACGGTGACCGGCCACGGCCTGAAGGACCCGCAGTGGGCCCTGCGTACCGAGGACGGCAGCGACGTGCAGCCGGTCAAGGTCTCCAACGACGTCGTCACCGTCGCCGCCGCACTGGGACTGGAAGAAAAATAACGTTGGAAACCACCCTCACCGTCCCGGCCGAATCAGCTGCCGGCTCCCCGGCCGTTCCGGCCGGCCAGCTGGTCACCGTGCGGGTGCCGGCCACCAGCGCCAACCTGGGGCCTGGGTACGACAGCCTCGGCCTGGCACTGACGCTGCATGACACGCTCACCGTGGAAACCCTCGCCAGCGGCGAACTTGAATTCGAGCTCAGCGGCGAGGGCGCCGAATCGCTGCCCCGCGACGCGACCCACCTCGTGGTCAAGGCGCTCACCGAGGCACTGCACCGTCTGGGATTCCGGCACGAGGGCCTCCGCATCACGGCGGACAACGTCAATCCTCACGGACGCGGCCTGGGTTCCTCGGCCTCGGCCGTGGTGGCCGCGGTCAGCGCCGCGAATGCCCTGGTTCCGGAGGCGTCGCGCCGCGGCCGGGACTGGATCCTGCAGCTCACGAGCGAAATGGAAGGCCACCCGGACAACGTCGCACCCGCCATTTTCGGCGGACTGGCGCTGTCATGGCAGGACAGTGACCAGTACAGCAGCACGTGCGCGACCGTGGCGGACACGGTAATTCCCGTCGTCGCCGTCCCGGACTACGAGCTCTCCACCGAAGCTGCCCGGGCGCTGCTGCCGGCCTCGGTGGGCCACCACGCCGCGGCGATGAACTCCGGACGCGCCGCGCTGCTGATCCATGCGCTGACCACAAACCCGGAATTCCTGCTGCCCGGCACTGAGGACTACCTGCACCAGAGCTACCGTGCCGATGCCATGCGGCCCAGCGCCGAGCTGATTGCCGCGCTGCGGCGCGCCGGTCACGCCGCCGTCGTGTCCGGCGCCGGGCCCACCGTCTTGGTCCTGGCCAACGGGGAAACGGAAGCCCGCGAGGTGGTGGACTTCATCAGTGCCCACACCGCGGGCAACACGCCGGAAGTGGGCTGGCGCGTGATGAAGCTGGCCGTGGACGTCGAAGGTGCTAAAGTGGAAGTGCACCGGCGGTAAATACGCAGGCGGTAAATTAGTAACCGTTGTAAGACCGCGATGTTGGCCACGTAGCCTCTCTCATCTTTCACTGCGCGATATTTTCCGGTGCCACCTGCTTTCGGTCTGACGCAGGAATCAGCAGAATTGCTCTGCCCCCTGAAACGTCAGCCCGCCGTTCCTCATTTCTCGGATCGTGCATGGTGAAGCAGTATCCGGCCCTGCTGGCCGAATTCCATCCGGCAAGGCCGAAATCACGGCTGCAGATCTGAACTGCAGCCCAGATCAAATCACCGCGTCCAGCTCTTAGCCTGGACGCCGTCGAGGGGGAAGGATCCTTCGTGACCGAAACCACTGAGCTGTCTCCGGCTGTGGATACAACTTCTGCTGCCGGATCATCGGCAGCACCCGCCAAGAGCAGCGGCCTTGCAGGCCTCAAGCTCGCCCAACTCCAGGCTCTCGCCAGCCAGCTGGGCATTTCCGGCGGGTCCCGCATGCGCAAGGGCGATCTGGTCACGGCCATTTCCGCCCATCGTGCAGGCACGCCAGTAAGCAAGGCTCCGGCCCGCGCTGCTGAGAAGGCGAGCGATAACGGCGCCGTGGCCCATGCGGCTGCCGCGCCTGTAGCCGGCGACGCCGCCGCACAGGCCGGTGACACCGCCGCACAGGAAAGCCCCCGTGCTCGCCGCGGCCGCAGCCGCCGTGCAGGCAGCGACGGGGTGGTCACCACGGCCGCCGCAGAGGCACCCGCCGCGGCCCCGGTGGAGGCCCCCGCGGTTTCCACTGAATCCGGGACTTCGGAATCCGGCGCCGCTTCCGGTACGGAAAGCAGCGACCGCACGCGGCAGCCGCGCACCCGCAACCGCCGCCGTGGCGAAGCCGCAGCGCAGTCCGCCGAGTCTGCCGGCCAGAGCGAGGCACCGGCCGAACAGCCTGCCGCTGAGCAGCGCACCGAAACCCGCGCCGAACAGCGCACTGAACAGCGCGAACAGCGCACAGAACAGCGCGAACAGCGCCAGGGCGAGCAGGGCAGCGAAGACGGCCAGCGCCGCGACACCGCCCGCACCCGCGGCGGCCGCGACGAAACCGCCGGCACCCGCGAAAACACCCGCGACAGTGCCCGCGATAGCGACGACAACGACGGCGGAAGCCGCCGGAACCGCCGCAACCGTCGTGACCGCAACGACCGCGGTGACCGCCAGGGCGGCCAGCAGGACAGCCGCGACAACTCGCGCAACGACCGCTTCCGCGACCGCAACGACCGCCGCCGCGGACGCCAGCAGGGACCCGACGTCGACGACGTCGAGGTCACCGAGGACGATGTCCTCCTGCCGGTCGCCGGTATCCTCGACGTGCTGGAGAACTACGCGTTCATCCGCACCTCGGGCTACCTCCCGGGCCCGAACGACGTCTACGTCTCCCTCGCCCAGGTCAAGAAGTACAACCTGCGCAAGGGCGATGCCTGCGTCGGCGCCATCCGGGCACCGCGTGAAGGCGAGGACCGCAGCCAGCAGTCCGCCCGCCAGAAGTTCAACGCCCTGGTCCGCGTCACCTCGGTGAACGGCAAGACCCCGGAAGAACTCAAGGACCGCGTCGAATTCGCGAAGCTCGTCCCGCTGTACCCCTCCGAGCGCCTGCGCCTCGAGACGGACCCGAAGAAGATCGGCCCCCGCGTCATCGACCTCGTGGCCCCGATCGGCAAGGGCCAGCGTGGCCTCATCGTTTCGCCGCCGAAGGCCGGCAAGACGCTGATCCTGCAGTCCATCGCCAACGCCATCACCACCAACAATCCTGAGGTCCACCTCATGATGGTGCTTGTTGACGAACGCCCCGAAGAAGTCACGGACATGCAGCGCACCGTCAAGGGTGAGGTCATTGCCTCCACCTTCGACCGCCCGGCCGATGACCACACCACCGTCGCCGAACTTTCCATCGAGCGCGCCAAGCGCCTCGTGGAAATGGGCATGGACGTTGTGGTGCTCCTGGACTCCATGACCCGTCTGGGCCGTGCCTACAACCTGGCAGCCCCGGCCTCCGGCCGCATCCTGTCCGGTGGCGTGGACTCCGCCGCGCTGTACCCGCCGAAGCGTTTCTTCGGTGCAGCCCGCAACATCGAAAACGGTGGCTCGCTGACCATCCTGGCAACCGCGCTCGTCGAGACCGGCTCCAAGATGGACGAAGTCATCTTCGAAGAGTTCAAGGGCACCGGCAACATGGAACTGCGCCTGTCCCGCCAGCTGGCTGACAAGCGCATCTTCCCGGCCGTGGACGTCAACGCGTCCGGCACCCGCCGCGAAGAGAACCTGCTTTCCCCCGAGGAAGTCAAGATCATGTGGAAGCTGCGCCGCGTCCTCTCCGGACTCGAAACGCAGCAGAGCCTTGAGCTGCTGACCAACAAGATCCGGGAGACCCAGAGCAACGTCGAGTTCCTCATGCAGGTACAGAAGACCACGCTTGGTGCGAAGTCCGATAACGACAAGTAGCGTCGCGTAACCGCTCGAAAATTGGCGGCCCTTCCCGGGCCGCCAATTTCCCGGGCGGTTGTTGCGTTAACCGGTCCCCGCTTCAACAGCAACGCGGGGTCACATCCGGCCCATCCGGGCCCTTGGGATGGGCGGTAAGTGACCCCGCGTTGCAGTAACTAGACTTGAGAGAGTCGAAAGAGGTTTTGAAATGTTTGAGTCCGTACAGGGCCTGTTGGATGAGCATGACTCTATCCAGGCCCAGCTTGGGGATCCTGCCGTTTACGCTGACCAGCGGCTCGCCCGGAAACTGGGCCGGCGTTCGGCCCAGCTGAACGGCATTGTGGAGGCGTACCACCGCTGGGAGGGCATCCGCGATGATCTGGCGGCTGCCAAGGAAATGGCGGACGAGGACCCCGAGTTTGCCGCGGAGGTGCCCGAGCTGGAGGCTGAGCTGGAGACGGCGGCGGCCAAGCTGCGCCGGCTCCTGATCCCGCGCGACCCGGACGATGCCCGCAACGTGATCCTCGAGGTCAAGGGCGGCGAAGGCGGCGACGAGGCCGCACTGTTCGCCGCGGACCTGCTCCGGATGTACAGCCGGTATGCGGAATCACGGGGCTGGAAGACGGAGATCATCTCCGCCACCGAATCGGACCTTGGCGGCTACAAGGACGTCCAGATGGCCGTCAAGGGCAACTCGAACGATCCTGCCGAGGGCGTGTACGCGCGGCTGAAGTTCGAAGGCGGCGTGCACCGCGTGCAGCGCGTCCCCGTGACGGAATCCCAGGGCCGCATCCACACCTCGGCCGCCGGAGTGCTGGTGCTGCCCGAAGTGGACGAGCCCGAAGAACTCGAGATCAACCAGAACGACCTCAAGATCGACGTCTACCGCTCCTCCGGGCCCGGCGGGCAGTCGGTCAACACCACCGACTCGGCCGTTCGCATCACCCACCTTCCGACCGGCATCGTGGTGGCCATGCAGAACGAGAAATCACAGCTGCAGAACCGCGAAGCCGGCATGCGCGTGCTGCGCGCCCGCATCCTGGCGCACCAGCAGGAACTGATCGACGCCGAGAACTCTGCGCAGCGCAAGTCGCAGATCCGCACCATGGACCGTTCCGAGCGGATCCGCACCTACAACTACCCGGAAAACCGGATCGCGGACCACCGCACCGGCTACAAGGCCTACAACCTGGACCAGGTCATGAACGGAGACCTGGAACCGGTCATCCAGTCGGCCATCGAACTGGACGAGCAGTCCAGGCTCGACGCCATCGGGGAATAGGTGCGGTCGACCCCGTGATGACAGCAGGCAGTGTGAGCCTCGCGGAGGCGGTCCGGGAGGCGACGGCGGTCCTGGCCGCGGCCGGCGTGCCCACCCCGCGCGTCGACGCCGAGCTTCTGGCCGAGCACCTGCTCGGCGTCGGACTCGGCCGGCTGCGTGCGCTGATGCTCGGCGATTCGCCGGCCCCGGACGGCTACGCCGACCTCGTCGCCGAACGCGCGCAGCGGACCCCGCTGCAGCACATTACGGGCGTGGCGCATTTCCGCTACCTCCAGCTTGCCGTCGGACCCGGCGTCTTCATTCCGCGGCCCGAAACCGAATCAGTGGTGCAGCTGGTGATTGACTGGCTCAGCGACCGGCAGCGGCGGCAGGGCCTGACTCACCCCAAGGTCGTGGACCTGGGCACCGGATCCGGCGCCATCGCCGGGTCGATCGCGCACGAGGTTCCCGGCGCGGAAGTCCATGCGGTGGAGTACAGCGAATTCGCGCACGCCTGGGCCGCGAAAAACCTGGCTCACCTCGGCGTCCACCTCATCCGTGGCGACCTCCGTGACGCGCTGCCGGAGCACAACGGCACCTTCGACGTCGTCGTGTCCAACCCGCCCTACATCCCCGCCGAAGCCATCCCGAACGAACCCGAAGTGGCCCTCCATGATCCGCCGGAGGCACTGTACGGCGGGGGAGCGGACGGCATGGAACTTCCGACGGCGGCTGCCGCTTCCGCAGCCCGGCTGCTGGTTCCCGGCGGCTACTTCGTGATGGAGCACGCCGAGGTCCAGTCGGGCTGGATTGCCGCCATGCTGAACCGCAGCGGGAGCTTCACCGAGGTGACCACGCACCAGGACCTCAACGGCAAGGACCGAGCCACGAGTGCAGTACTCGCCGGCCCCGGCTCAAAGCTACGCGACAAGTGATGAAAGAATAGGCCAGTGACGACTAGCTACGATTGCACGGCAGCTGAGCAGCGCGCCGCAGGACTCGAACACGCCCAGCGGGCCATCCGCGAGAACAAGTGCGTGGTCTTCCCCACCGACACCGTTTACGGCATTGCCGCCGATGCCTTTTCGCCCCTGGCCGTGACCATGCTGCTGGCGTCCAAGGGCCGCAGCCGAAAGATGCCGCCGCCTGTGCTGATCCCCAGGCTGAACGCCCTCGACGGGCTCGCCACCGATGTTCCGGCCGAGGCGCGGCGGCTGGCCGAGGCGTTCTGGCCAGGCGGGCTGACCCTGATCCTGCACGCCCAGCCGTCGCTGGACTGGGATCTCGGCGAGACCAGGGGCACCGTTGCCCTGCGGATCCCGGCCGACGAGATCGCCCAGGACCTGCTGACACTCACCGGGCCCCTCGCCGTGTCCTCCGCGAACCGCACCGGACAAGCCGCGGCCCGGACTGCGGCGGAGGCCGAGGCGCAGCTGGCCGAATCCGTGGAGGTTTACCTCGAGGGCGGAGCCCGGCCCGCCGAAGGTGCCGAAGCCCTCGCCTCGACCATCGTCGACGCGACGGCCCTGCCGTTGCGCGTGGTCCGGCAGGGAGCCATTAGCCTCGAACGCCTGCGCGGCGTGGTTCCCGGACTGGTGGACATCGACGGCAACGCTCCCGCACCTGCCGACGTCGAGCCTGCCGACTCGGAGCCCGACGTCGAGCCTGCCGGTGCTAAGCCTGCCGACGCCGAGCCTGCTGCGGCGGAGCCTGCCGCCGCCCCCGCCGACGCGGGGCCTGCCGGTGCTAAGCCCGCCGACGCACCTGCCGACGTCGAGCCTGCCGACGCGGAGTCAGATACAGTTCCGGGCGCAGGGTCCGGATCCGCATGACGCTGGAGCGCCAGCCTGTCTCCTTCCTCGACGTTGACGCGACCCCCCTGACGGTTCCCGAGCTGACTGCTGTCCTCGGCGCCTTTATCGCCGAGGGCGGGACCAAATTCGTGGTGGGGCACAACCTGCACAGCGTGACGCTGCTGCACTCCGATCCGGCCTTCCGTTCGTTCTATGAGAACAGCGACGTGGTGCTGATCGACGGCGCGCCGGTGCTGTGGCTGTGGGCCAAGGCCTGCGGAGAGGGCGGCGGCGCGGGACCGGTCATGGATTATCGGCTGGGATCGACCGACTGGATTCCCGCCTTGGGCGGCGTTGCGGGCCTCGAACGGATCGCCGTGATCGGTGCCGGTGCCGTGGCCAACGCCGGCGCCGTGGCCAAGCTGAGGCAGATCATTCCGGGAGCCAGCGTCGAAGGCATGCCCGGCGAGGGCTGGAATGCCGACGTTGAAGAAGCCGCCGTCGAATGGCTATCCGGGTTCCGTCCGCAGCTTGTGCTCCTTGGCCTCGGCATGCCGCTGCAGGAGCAGGTTCTGGCGCGCCGGCGTGGCACTCTCCCGCCGGCGGTCTATTGCGCCGTCGGAGGCGCCATCGAGCAGATTGCCGGCGTCCAGAAACTGGCGCCGCGCTGGATCGGGCGTCTGGGGCTTGAGTGGGCCTGGCGGCTCATGCTCCACCCGCAGCGGGTGGCGTACCGGGTGTTCGTCGAGCCCTGGGTCCTGCTGGGCCTCCTGCTGCGCCGTCGGCTCCGCCGGAAGCCATAGGCCCGCCGGGGGACCGGTCAGAAGGTCTGGTCCTCCAGCGGACCGAAGCCCTTGCCGCGGAGCCCGGTGGAAAACGCCCGGAACCAGTCGGCGAGACCACGGAAGTCGCCGCGGCGCAGGAAATAACCGAGGTAACCGCCCACATCCGCGACGAAGGACTTGACCCGGAAGTGGCGGCGGATCATGTAGCCGCGGTTCCGGTAGTAGAAGTAGCGCTTGAAGGCGGAATCCGGAACGATCACGTGCCACCGGGCGCCGAAGACGTGTTTGGTTTCGGAAAACGCGTGCGGATGGGTGATGG
>NZ_RBIR01000001.1 GCF_003634095.1 Arthrobacter oryzae | reverse complement strand
GACCCGCTCACCCACACCCCCGTGCACCTGCTCTCCCTCGACGGGGTCGCCAAGCACTACGGGAACATCATCGCCCTCTCCGATGTCACCATGGCGGTGGACAACGGCCGCGTCACCTGCGTGCTGGGCGACAACGGCGCGGGCAAGTCCACGCTGATCAAGATCATCGCCGGGCTGCACCAGCACGACGCCGGAACCCTGAAGGTCATGGGCGAGGACCGGAAATTCTCCTCCCCCCGTGACGCCCTGGACGTGGGCATCGCCACCGTCTACCAGGACCTCGCCGTGGTGCCGCTGATGCCGATCTGGCGGAACTTCTTCCTCGGCTCCGAGCTGACCTCCGGTTTTGGCCCGTTCAAGAGCATGGACGTCGAGAAGATGAAGGAGATCACGCTCAAGGAACTCGCCGCGATGGGCATCGACCTGCGCGACGTCGAGCAGCCCATCGGCCAGCTCTCCGGCGGTGAACGCCAGTGCGTCGCGATCGCCCGCGCCGTGTACTTCGGCGCGAAGGTCCTGATCCTGGACGAACCCACCGCAGCCCTGGGCGTGAAGCAGTCCGGCGTGGTGCTCCGCTACATCCTGCAGGCCCGCGACCGCGGCCTCGGGGTCATCTTCATCACCCACAACCCGCACCACGCCTTCCCCGTCGGGGACCGGTTCCTGCTGCTCAAGCGCGGCAAGTCGATCGGCTACTACGACAAAAAGGACATCACCCTCGACGAACTCACCGCCCAAATGGCCGGCGGCGCCGAACTCGCCGAACTCGCCCACGAACTCGAACAACTCGGCGGCCACGGCGACATCGTCAAGGAAGTCCAGGCAGAGGTCGCCGAAGTCGACTCAGAACGCCAGGGCATCGGCTCACACGCACGGCACTAGCCATCACCTCCAAGGCTCCGGCGCAACGCTGGAGACGACAGATCACATTCAATTCGAACGGCAAACCCCGATTCCCGCAGGATCGGTAGGGCCGCTCGTCCACCCAGATGGAGCAACCATGCAAATGCTAATCGCCGGAACCTGGCGCGGCGCCGCCGACGGCAGGTCCGAGGAAGTCCGGTCACCCTTTGACGGCCGGATCATTGACACGGTCCCCGTTGCTACGGTTGAGGACGCCCAGGCCGCCCTCGACCGCGCCGAGATCGGCGCCCACCTGCAAAGGACCACGCCGGCGCACGTGAGGGTGGACATCCTCCTGCGCGCCGCGGCGCTGGCTGATGAACGCGCCGAGGACATTGCCCAGACCATCAGTGCGGAAACCGGGAAGCCGATCACCGAAGCCAGGGGAGAAGCCAGCCGCTCCGGCAACATCATCCGCCTGGCTGCCTACGAAGGAAGCCAGCTGTACGGCTCCACCCTTCCGCTGGACGCCAACGCGGGCACCGGGCTGGACAAGATCGGCTTCACCCTCCGGCAGCCGTGCGGCATCGTCGTGGCCATCACGCCCTTCAACTACCCCGCGCTGCTGGTGCTGCACAAAATCGCCCCCGCTCTGGCAGCCGGCAACGCCGTGGTGCTGAAGCCTGCCCGCGCGACCCCGCTGACCGCCTTGAAGCTGGCGCAGTGCTTCGTGGACGCCGGACTCCCGCCGGAGGCGCTGTCTGTCCTGACCGGCCCCGGAAGCACCCTCGGCGATGTGCTCGTCACTGATCCGCGGGTACGGAAAGTCTCGTTCACCGGGTCCACCGCCATAGGCACCCGCATCAGCTCGATCGCAGGAGTCAAGAAACTGTCCCTGGAGCTCGGTGCCTCCTGCCCGGTCATCATCCTCCCGGACGCTGACATTGAACTGGCCTCCAGCGCCGTGGCGGCAGGCGGTTTCATCAACGCCGGCCAGGTCTGCATCTCCGTGCAGCGGGTCATCGTTGACCGCCGGGTCGAAGCAGACTTCCTGGACGCACTCGTGCCCAAGGTGGAGGCGATCGCGGTGGGCAACCCCAAGGAAGAGGGCACACGCCTCGGCTCGCTCATCTCAGAAGAGGAAGCGGCGCGCGTCCACTCCTCGATTAATGAAGCCCGCCACTCAGGGGCCAAAGTCCTCACCGGCGGGGACCGCCAGGGAGCAGTCGTCACCCCGGCCGTCGTCGCGGGCGTGGACCCCCGCTCTCCGCTAAGCCGCAACGAACTCTTCGGACCCGCCGTCGCCGTTTCCTCGGCGTCGGACATCGAATCGGCCATTGCCATGGCCAATGACAACGACTACGGTCTCGGCGCCGGAATCTTCACCAGCGATATCGCCGGAAGCATCCGGGCCATGCGCCAGATTGACGCCGGAAATATCCACATCAACTGGACGCCCCTCTGGCGGGCCGACCTCATGCCCTACGGAGGGCTCAAGGGCAGCGGCATCGGCAAGGAAGGCGTCCGCTCCGCAGTGCAGGAAATGACCGAGGAAAAAACGGTCATCCTGCACGGACGCCCCTGGTAACCCACCACCTACTGGAATAAGGCAATGACCACTAACCCACAGACCATCAGGCTCACTACCGCCCAGGCGGTCATCAAATACCTCTCGGTTCAACACTCCGTTACCGACGGCGTCAGGCGCCGCCTGGTCCCTGCAGCCCTTGGGATCTTCGGACACGGCAACGTCGCCGGCCTAGGCCAGGCCTTTGACGAAATGGCCGATGACATGCCGTTCATCCAGGGCCGCCACGAACAGTACATGGCCCACATTTCCACTGCCTTTGCCAAGGCGAGCCGGCGCCAGGCCGTCCTCGCCGTCACGGCTTCCATCGGTCCGGGCGCCCTCAACCTCGTCACCGCCGCCGGACTGGCAACCGTGAACAGGCTTCCCCTGCTCCTCCTCCCCGGGGACACGTACGCGACCCGTCATCAGGGTCCGGTGCTGCAGCAGCTCGAGCACCCCACCGAAGCGGATGCCACCGTCAACGACGCGTTCCGCCCGGTTTCGCGCTTTTTTGACCGCATCACCCGTCCCGAGCAGCTCCTGACGGCCCTGCCACAGGCCATGCGCGTGCTGACCAGTCCCACGGATACCGGCGCGGTGGTCCTGTCCTTGCCCCAGGACGTGCAGTCCCACGCCTACGATTTCCCGGCCGACTTCTTCGCCCCCCGGGACTGGAAGATCCGTCGCCCCCTGCCCGACCCGGCAGAGATCGAGGAGGTGGCAGAGCTCATCCGGGCCGCACGTCGCCCGGTAATCATCGCCGGCGGTGGCATTCACTACTCGGACGCCCACGCGGCACTCGAGCGTCTGGCCGGCCAAGCCGGCATTCCGGTGGTGGAAACTTTCGGCGGCAAGGGTGCAGTCACCAAGGATGAATGGTGGCAGGTGGGCGGCGTCGGGCTCGAAGGCAACTTCGCCTCCAACGTCCTGGTCAAGCAGGCCGATCTGGTGCTCAGCGTGGGAACGCGCCTCACCGACTTCGCCACCGGCTCTCAGTCCATCTTCGAATACGACGACGTCACGTTCGCCGCACTGAACGTCGTGGACGCCGACACCCGCAAGCAGGGTGCCACCGGAATCCTCGCCGACGCCCGGCTGGGGCTCGAAGCCCTGGCCCAGGCGCTGGAAGGACACAGCACGCCTGATGCCTGGCAGGACACCGTCCAAACGGAGAAAGCCCGCTGGGCGCCCATCCGGACACAGTGGCTGGATGCAGACACCCCCTACAACGCTGAGGATCACCCGCACGCACCGGTGACCGCAGCGGTCCTCACCCAGCCGCAGCTGATCGGGATCATGCAGGAACACGCACGTTCCGGGGACACCGTCATCGCCGCGGCAGGCGGACCTCCGGGTGACCTGCAGAAGGTGTGGGATGCCACGGGGAACCGGCACTGCCACCTGGAGTTCGGATTCTCCTGCATGGGCTACGAGATCGCGGCCGGCATGGGCGTCCGCCTGGCCGAAGGCAACAATGACAACCGCGTCGTCACCTTCATCGGCGACGGCACGTTCCTGATGGCACCCACGGAGATCCTAACCGCGGCGCAGGAAGGGCTCAACGTCACGGTCATCGTCTCCGAAAACCACGGATACCAGGTCATTCACCGGCTGCAGATGAACCGCACCGGCAAGGAATTCGGCAACGAGTTCCGCTACCGCACAGCCGGAGGCAGCGTGGCAGCCGCCGATGCCCCCAAGGCCCGCCTCGACGGCGAGTACCTCAAGGTGGACCTGCGGCAGATCGCCGAGGGCCTCGGCGCACTGGCCATCCGGGCCACCACCGCGGCGGAGGTCAGGGACGCACTGGCCTCCACCCGCGACACGCAAGGTCCCGTCGTGATCGTGGTCCCCACGGTGCCCCACGTGGACCTGCCCGGCGGCGACGTCTGGTGGGATGTGGCTCCCGCGGAAGTATCCGAACAGGAATGGGTCCGCACCCTGCGCGCCGACTACGAGCAGGCACGCGGCCGCCAGCGGTGGTTCGGATGAGCAACGAACCAATCAATTCAGGACCGCTGGACGCCGGGCAGCTGCGCCGACGCCTATCCGACGGCGAAGTCACCGTCGGCACCTTCGTGGGAATGTCCTCGGCAACGGCCGCCGAAGTCTGCGCTGCGGCGGGCGCCGACTGGGTGCTGATCGACCTTGAACACGGCTCCGGTGGTGAAGACGCGGTCCGTGACGGCGTCATTGCCGCCGGGAGCTACGGCGTTCCGACCATCGTCCGGGTCGAATCCGGGGACCGCATCCGGATCGGCCGCGTCCTGGACCAGGGAGCCGCGGGGATCATGGTTCCCCGGTTGAACACCGTCGACCAGGCCGCAGAATCGGTCCGGCACATGCTGTATCCGCCCCACGGAGACCGCGGCGTGGCCACCTACAACCGGTCCTGCCGCTGGGGCATGGACCGCCGGACCCTTACCGAACCCCGCCAGGAAACCCTCGGCATCATCCAGATCGAAACCCTGGAAGCGCTGGCGTCCGTCGAAGACATCGCGGCCCAGGACGGCGTCGACGTCGTCTTCGTCGGACCCCTGGACCTGTCCTACGCGCTGGGCGTCCCGCTGCAGCTGGACAGCAGCGTCTTTCAGGAGGCCCTGCAGCGCGTCGTCTCCGCGGCGCAACAGCACAACAAGGCGGCGGGAATCCTGGCCGTGGACGGTCCGGGAGCTGCCAAGTATGTCCGGCAGGGCTTCCGGTTCGTCGCCATCGGCTCCGACTCGACCATCATGGCGGCGGCGTTCCGCGACGCCTTCGACACCGCCCGCAACTGACCACAACGTTTTTAGAAAGAAAGGCAAGAACGTGAGCACAGAAACCCGCACCATCGGTGTCGGCCTCATCAGCGTCGGATGGATGGGAAAGCTCCACTCGCGCGCCTACCAGGCCGTACCGTACGTTTACCCCGAACTCGGCCTGACGACCAAGCTCGTCATCGCCGCCGACACCGAACCCAGCAGAATCGAGTTCGCAAAGGATGTCCTCGGCTTCGCCGAGGGCACCGCCGACTACCACGATGTCCTCAACCACCCCGACGTGGACGTCGTATCCATCTGCGCACCCAACTTCCTCCACGCGGAAATCGGCATCGCGGCCGCCAAGGCGGGCAAGCACTTCTGGATCGAGAAGCCGGTCGGGCGCGGCTATGCGGAAACGGCCGCTGTGCAGGAAGCAGCCGTGGAAGCCGGCGTAGTTACCTCCATCGGCTACAACTACCGGCACGCCCCCGCCGTGGAGCACGCCCGCGAGCTCGTCGCCTCCGGGCGCCTGGGCCGGGTGACCAACGTCAGGGCGGTGTTCTTCTCCGGGTACGCCTCCGAACCCAACGGCGCCCTGTCCTGGCGCTTCGACCGGAAACTCGCCGGCACCGGCGTGCTGGCCGATCTCTTCAGCCACGCCACCGACCTGTGCCAGTATGTAGTCGGACCCATCGCCGAGGTCACTGCGCTGACCAGCACGGTCTACACGCAGCGGCCAAAGCTCGCCATGGGGTCGGCTACACACTTCGCGGTGATCGAAAACGGGGAAATGGGTGAGGTTGAAAATGAGGACTACGCAGCAGCGCTGGTCCGCTTCGGCCCGTCCGCCCGCGGCGCCGGGGCCGTCGGCACCATCGAGTCCTCCCGCGTCGCCGTGGGACCGGAATGCGGTTACCAGATCGAAGTCTACGGAACCGAAGGTTCGCTCAAATGGGACTTTGAACGCATGAACGAACTCAAAGTCTGCCTGGGCCGCAACAACGACGAGCAGGGCTACACCACCGTGAACGCCAGCCCGCGTCACGGCGACTACGCCCGCTTCCAGCCCGGACCGGGCAACAGCATGGGCTTCGACGATCTCAAGGTCATCGAAGCGAAGAAGTTCCTCGTCGCCGTCGCAGGAGGCGCCCAGGAAAATTCGAACATCCATGATGCCGCCTCCGCCGCGGCGATCGTCAGCGCCGCCGAGGCGTCCTCACTGTCCGGACAGTGGCAGAAGATCGAGGAAATCCACGGCACAACTGCGGCGCGGAGCTAACCATGGCGACTGCATCTGGCCGGCGGCCAACGATCTTGGACGTGGCCGAACGTGCCGGCGTATCGAAGTCCTTGGTTTCCCTCGTGCTGCGCGACTCTCCCCGGGTCAGCGCCGAACGCCGCCAGCGGGTGCTGGACGTTGTGGAAGAGCTGGGCTACGAGCTCAACACGGCCGCGAGGTCGCTCTCAACCCGCAGCAACGGAACAATCGGCGTGCTGGTCAGCGATCTGCACAACCCCTGGGCCTTTGATGTCGTCGACGCCGCCCGGCCGGTACTGGAAGAGGCCGGCCACACCGTGCTCTTCAGCGCGGTCACGGCGTCGGCGGCGGCCGGCGGGGGAGTGGACCTGTCCATCCTCCAGGCCTTCCGCGATCTGCGGGTCGCCGGCCTTCTCGTCGTTGGTACCGTCCCGGACAAGGCACCGTTTAACCGCGTTGTCTCGGGCGGAGCCGTCGTCTTCGCCGGCGGAGGCCCGGACTACATCGACACAGCCGATGTAGTCCGGAGCGACGACGCCCACGGCTTCTCCATGGTTGTGGACCACCTCATCGACCAGGGCCATGAACGCATCGCACACCTGGGCGGGCTCGGCGGTTCAGTCGGGACCGCACGCGCCAGCGGATACACCGAGGCCATGGAACGCCATGGTCTCGGACGAAACATCCACATTGTTGATGCGGACTTCTCCCAGGAATCCGGATACGTGGCAGCTCAACGGGCCCTCGGCTCGTCCGGCCGGCTGCGGCCCACGGCACTGGCCTGCATCAACGATCTGGCAGCCCTGGGAGCGATGACCGCCGCAGATGAACGCGGACTTCAGGTCGGGATCACCGGCTACGACAACATCTCCCTCGGCGCCATGCCCCGGCTCGGTCTGACCACTGTCGATCCCGACAGCTCGACGATCGGCGTCACCGGGGCGAAAACGCTCCTGCAGCGCATCCAGGCACACGACTTTGGCGGCGGCTTCGTCCACCAGCCCATCGTCCCGCACCTGGTCATCCGCAAGTCCAGCCTGCTCGGCATCTGACCCACCCCCTCATTCGTATAGTCACCCCACGGCCCTCCAAGGGCCGGCCGGGGCGCACCCTCACATCTTCA
This sequence comes from Arthrobacter oryzae, assembly GCF_003634095.1. GTDB lineage: Bacteria > Actinomycetota > Actinomycetes > Actinomycetales > Micrococcaceae > Arthrobacter > Arthrobacter oryzae. The sequence goes on along the minus strand of NZ_RBIR01000001.1, from coordinate 928,679 downwards.
AGGATGACGATGGCTTCAATAACCGCACCCCAAATAGTCGTAGCTCTCGGCGACGTGGAGGCCGGACTGGTCGAACCGGTGCTGGCGCCCCACCAACAAATGATTCATAACCCCACAGAAGAAGATCTCGCCCGGGCCGATGCCGCCATCGTCCGCGCCGCCTACCCCGTGGACCGTGAACTCCTTGACCGCATGCCCGCCTTGAAGGTGATTGCCCGGACGGGCGTCGGTACCGATCTCGTCGACGTCGCCGAGGCAAACCGCCGCGGCATCCCGGTGGTGATCACCCCGGGAAGCAACACCGCATCCGTCGCTGAGGGGGTCTTCGCCCACCTCCTCGCACTCGTCAAGAAGCTGTCCACCCTGACGTCGCTGGTCCGGGACGGCCGCTGGGAGGAGAGGTCGTCCGTCAACGTCGGCGACCTCGAAGGATTCACCCTTGGCATCATCGGCTACGGCCGCATCGGGCGCCGCGTCGCCCGAATCGCCGAAGCCTTTGACCTCAACGTCCTGGCCTTTGACCCGTTCGCCGAGGTCCCGGCCGGCATCCGCTGCGAGACGGTGGAGGACCTGCTGCGCCGCAGCGATTTCGTCACCCTGCACGTGCCGCTGACGCCGGAAAACCACAACCTCATCAACGCCGAACGCATCGCACTGATGCCGTCCGGTGCCATCCTCATCAACTGCAGCAGGGGCGGCCTCGTTGATCTGGAGGCGGCGCACGGTGCCCTCCTCACCGGTCAGCTGGCTGGTCTCGGTCTGGACGTCTTTGATCCCGAGCCCCCGGAACACCACCCCGTGTTTGACCACGGCAACGTCGTGCTGACCCCGCACCTGATGGGTTTCACCCGTCAGGGAATGGTTCACACCGTCCGCGACGCCGCCAAGGGCGCCGTCGACGTCCTGGCCGGCCGCACCCCCGCGGCGGTGGCCACACCGTGAACAGCGGAGGCTCCACCATCACGAGTAGCCACCATCAATCATCCGCGGACGAATCCTTCGCCGGCGGAGAACAAGAAAGGACCATCACGCATGTCCGCTGACCGACCACTCAAGGTTGCACTCTTCGGATCAGGCCGCATCGGCCAGGTCCATGCCCGCAACATCGCCGCCCACCCCGATCTTGAGCTGGCGTGGATCGCCGACCCGTTTATCAAAGGCGCCCAGGCACTCGCCGCCACAACCGGGGCGCAGGCCGTCGAAACCGCTGATGAGGTCTTCGCCAACAAGGACCTCGACGCCGTCATTATCGGTTCGCCCACGAGCACCCACGTCGACCTGATCTCCCGGGCGGTCGCCGCCGGTGTCGCCGCCCTGTGCGAAAAGCCCATCGATTTGGACATTGACCGCGTCCGCGTTTGCCGGGACCAGATCCGCGGGACCAAAACCCCGCTCATGCTCGGTTTCAACCGTCGCTTCGACCCGAATTTCGCCTCCGTCCGCGCACGGGTTGAGGCCGGCGAAATCGGACGCCTGGAGCAGCTGACCATCATCAGCCGGGACCCCGCCCCCGCGCCCAAGGACTACATCCTCACCTCCGGCGGGATCTTCCGGGACCAGAGCATCCACGACCTCGACATGGCCCGGTTCTTCGTCCCGGACATTATCGAAGTTTCGGCCACCGGTTCGAACCTTTTCTGCGACTACATCGAAGAGGCCGGCGACTTCGACTCGGTGGTCATTAGCCTGCGCGGACGCGGAGGCGAGCTCATCACGATCACCAATTCCCGCCACAGTGCCTACGGCCACGATCAGCGGCTGGAAGCATTCGGCAGCGAGGGCCTGCTGACCGCCGGCAACATGACTCCGACCACCGTGCGCAAATACAACGCAACCGGCACCGAAGAGTCCGACGCCTACCTGCCCTTCTTCCTGGAACGCTACGCCCAGGCCTACCGCAACGAACTGGACAGCTTCGTGCAGTCCATCCGCGGAGGCACAGCCTGCAGCCCGGGATTCGATGACGGGGTGATGGCGCTCATCCTGGCCAATGCGGCCGAAGAGTCCGCCAGATCCGGCCGCGCCGTAAAAATCGGCGAGGAGTAACGAATGAACAGTCCACTTCTCAAAGACAAGGTTGTCCTTGTCAGCGGCGGCACTCAGGGTCTGGGTGCCGGCATTGCCCGCCGGGCAGCAGCCGAGGGCGCCGGCGGAGTCGCCGTGACCGGGCGCAACACCGAGGCAGGCGAAGACCTGGCCGCCGAACTGACGAAGTCCGGCGTCGCGGCCCGCTTCATCAAAACCGATCTGGCAGACGTGGAACAGGCACGGGCCTCGGTACTGGAAACCATCTCCGCCTTCGGCCGGATCGACTGCGCCGTGAACGCCGCCGGCCTGACCACCCGCGGAACCATGCTGGACACCACCCCGGAGCTCTTCGACGCGCACATCGCCGTAAACCTGAAGTCCCCGTTCTTCATCATGGCCGAAACGATCAAGCACCTGCGGGAGCGTGGAGCGCCCGGCAACATCGTGAACATCATCTCCATAGCCGAACTCGGCGGCCAACCGTACCTGGCGCCCTACGTCGCGGCGAAGGCCGGACTGGCCGGGGTAACCCGGAACGCCGCACACGCCCACCGCTGGGACAAGATCCGCATCAACGGCCTGGACATCGGCTGGACCGCCACCGAGGGCGAGGCCGAAACCCAGCGGAAATTCCACGGCGCAGAAGAGGACTGGCTGGAAAAGGCCAACGCTTCTGTGCCCATGGGCAAGCTCGGACAAGTGGACGAGATCGCCGAATTTGTAGTCTTTCTCCTCTCCAACCGGAGCGGAGTCGTCACCGGCTCGGTCATCGACTGGGACCAAAACGTATACGGAGGATCAGATTGAGCACCATCACCAGCCGCCTAGCCGCCGCCCCCATTTCCTGGGGCGTGTGCGAAGTCCCCGGATGGGGCTACCAACTCGAAGCAGACCGCGTGCTGTCCGAGATGACCGAACTGGGCATCACCGCGACGGAATTCGGCCCGGCAGGCTTCCTCCCCGAACAGGCAACCGAACGCGCGGAAGTACTCAAGCGGCACAACCTGCAGGCCATCGGAGGATTCTTTCCCGTCATCCTGCACGACGCCGCCAAGGACCCGCTTAAAGCTGTCTCCGCAGAACTGGAGGCCTACCAGGCAGCGGGCGCCAGCATCATGGTCCTCGCCGCCGAAACCGGCGTCGCCGGCTATGACCAGCGCCACGAACTCGACGCAGACGGCTGGAACCTGTTCGGGCGCAACCTCGACGCCATCGTCAAGGCGGCGGCCGATCGGGGCATCCAAGCCGTCGTGCACCCCCACGTAGGCACCATGATCGAAACGACATCGGACGTCAACCGGGTCCTGAACGACACCGCTGCAAATCTGTGCCTTGATACCGGGCATCTCCTCATCGGCGGCACGGACCCCGGACAGCTCGCCCGCGACTACGCCTCCCGGATCGGCCACACGCATCTGAAAGATGTGCGCAAGACCGTCGCCGAACGGGTTCAGAACGGTGAAATCTCCTACACTGACGGGGTCAAGACCGGAATGTACGTCCCGTTGGGACAGGGAGACGTCGGAATCGCCGGTATCGTCCGGGACCTCCTCGCGGCCGGGTATGGCGGCTGGTTCACGATGGAACAGGACACCATCCTGGAAACCGAACCGGCCGATGAAGGCCCCGTGCGGGATGTCCGGCAGTCCGTAGCCTTCCTCCGGGATCTGGAAGCCGGGCTCGCCCCATGAGCGCGGTGCGCTGGGGCGTCCTTACAACTGCCCGTATAGCCCAGGACCGGTTCCTGCCGGCGATGCAAAAAGCCCGCAACGCGGCCGTCTCGGCGATCAGCAGCCCCAGCGGGCGGGCCGCCGACGTCGCCGCCCGCTTTGGCATCCCGACTGTCTACACATCGCACGAGGAACTGCTGGCCGATCCGAGCATCGAGGCCGTCTACCTACCCTTCCCCAACGGTCTCCACGCTAAGTGGATCGTCGAGGCAGCCGAGGCAGGCAAGGACATCCTTTGCGAGAAGCCACTGGTCGGAAGCCTTGAAGACTACGCCCTCGTCGTCGAGGCCTGCGAGCGGAACGGCGTGAGCCTCATGGAGGCCTTCATGTACCGATTCCATCCGCAACACCAAAAAGTCCGTGAGTTCATCGACGCCGGCCGGATCGGCCAGGTTGTCTCGATGCATGCGCGGTTCCACTTCGTCATGGACCGCAGCCAGGGAGACGTGCGCCTGCAAACGGGCCTCGAGGGCGGCGCCGTCAACGACGTCGGGTGTTATGCCATCGACATCATGAACATGGTCATGGGACGCCTGCCCTCCAGCGTCTATGCCAAGGGAACGAGCCCAACGGACCATGTCGAGACAAGCGTCGCCGCGATCCTGGACTACGACGGCGTCCTTGGAACCTTCGACTGCGGCTTCGAAGGACCTCGCACGAACACGTTCCAGATCATCGGCACCAAGGGCCAAATCACGCTCGACAAGGCGTTCGACCCGGACCCCGGGGACCCGGCAAGGGTGACCGTTTCGCTCAGGGACGGAAGCACGGAGGTCTTCGACATCGCCGAAGACCCTTTCAAGGTCGAAATTGAGAGGTTCAGCGTCTGGGCCCGCAACGCGGGACACGAGGTGGTGCATCGGGAACTCACCGAGCAGAACCTGGCCGTCCGTCTCGCCATCCAGGAATCCCTCGCCTCAGGACTGCCACGGAACGTCGAACCGGTGCACCCCGTGGAACACCACCTACTACAGGAGCAGTAATGACCGTCACCACCATCAGCCACTTCATCAGCGGAGCCGAGGCAGCAGGCACCGGGACCGACACTAAGGCCGTCTACAACCCCGCGACCGGCGCCGTCTCCGCGGAACTGCGGCTCGCCAACCGGGAAGACCTGGACGCCACGGTCGCCGCCGCCCGCGCCGCCGCCGATTCCTGGGGCGACATCTCCCTGGCCAAGCGCACCGGCGTGCTCTTCAAGTTCCGTGAGCTCGTCGCGGCGCACGTGGACGAGCTGGCCGAGCTGATCACCGCCGAGCACGGCAAGGTCCTCTCCGACGCCAAGGGCGAGATCGGCCGCGGCCTGGAGGTCATCGAATTCGCGTGCGGCATCCCGCAGCTGCTCAAGGGCGACTACTCGGACCAGGTCTCCACCGGGATCGACGTCTTCTCCTTCCGCGAGCCCGTCGGCGTCGTCGCCGGCATCACCCCGTTCAACTTCCCGGTGATGGTGCCGCTGTGGATGGCCCCGATGGCGATCGCCACCGGCAACGCCTTCATCCTCAAGCCCTCCCACCGGGTGCCGTCCGCGGCCATGCTGCTGGCCAAGCTGTGGAAGCAGGCCGGCCTGCCTGACGGCGTCTTCCAGGTCCTGCACGGCGACCGCGAGGTGGTCTCCGGCCTGCTGACTCATCCGGACGTGGACGCCATCTCCTTCGTCGGCTCCACCCCGGTCGCCAAGCACATCCTTGAAGTCGCCACCGCGCACGGCAAGCGGGTCCAGGCCCTGGGCGGCGCGAAGAACCACGCCATCGTGATGCCCGACGCCGACCTCGACAACGCCGCCGACCACCTGGCCGCCGCAGCCTTCGGCTCTGCCGGCCAGCGCTGCATGGCCATCTCGGTCGCCGTCGCCGTCGGTGACGCCGCCGACCTGCTGGTCAAAAAGGTTCAGGAGCGTGCCTTGGACGTCAAGGTCAAGAACGGCACCGTGCCCGACGCCGACATGGGCCCGGTCATCAGCTCCGACTCCCGTCAGTTCATCATCAAGACTATCGCCGAGGCCGAGCAGGCCGGGGCCGCCATGGTGGTGGACGGTCGCGACCTCGTGGTCCCCGGCCATGAGGACGGGTTCTGGGTGGGCCCCACCGTGATCGATCACGTCAAAACCGAAATGAGCGCCTACACAGAGGAAATCTTCGGGCCAGTCCTGGTCGTGGTCCGAGTGGAAGACCTGGAGGAGGGCATCAAGCTCATCAACGCCAACCCCTACGGCAACGGCACGGCGATCTTCACCTCCTCCGGCGCCAGCGCCCGGAAGTTCCAGCGCTCCGTGGACGTCGGCATGATCGGTATCAACGTGCCGCTGCCGGTGCCGGTGGCCTACTATTCCTTCGGCGGCTGGAAGGCGTCGTTGTTCGGCGACAAGCACATCTACGGCCCCGAAGGCGTCTCCTTCTACACCCGCGGCAAGGTGGTCACCTCCCGCTGGCCGGAAACGCACCACGCCTCCGGCGCCTCCTACAACTTCCCGTCCAACTGACCTGATCGCGTTGGCCGGTGTTATATGACCGGCCGGAGCACACCTACAGGGACCGGCAGCGCTGACATGTTCAGCGCAGCCGGTCCCTCCGTCTTCGGAACTTGCCTGCACCCTGCAGGACAGTGGGGGAGCGTTGGCAAGGAACGAGCGAAGAGCTCTAAGTCACAGGCATCGTCCTTGATTCGACCAGCTTTAACTCAGGTTCCGTTCTCTGCGGGCGACTGGCTCAGTGGATGGGGATGGCGGGGGCGGTCCAGCTGGCGAGTATTCGCATGGCGTCCGCCGTCGCGGATCCGGGCTGGACGGTGTAGACGAGCATGACCAGGCCCGGGTCGGTGGAGAGCTCGAATGATTCGTAGCCGAACTCGAGGTCGCCGACGGCGGAGTGCGTGAGCATTTTCGCCCCGGACCGGTAGCGAAAGACGTCGTGGGAGGCCCAGAGAGAGCGGAACTCCTCGCTTTGGGTCGAAAGGGTGCCGATGATCTGGATCAGCTCCTTGTCGTAAGGGTCCCGGGCTGTTGCGGCGTGGAGGAGCGCGACGACGTTGTGTTTGGCCGTGTCGAAATCGCGGTGGAATCGCGGGGCCCGTGAGTCCAGGAACAAGTAATGCGCGTAGTTGAAGCGGTCCCGGGACCCGTCCTCGGGCAGGGAATACAGGGCGCGGCCGATCCGGTTGGAGGCGAGGCGGTCCAGGCGTGCATTCTGCACAAACGCCGGGGCATCGATGGAGTCGAGGACGCTCTGGATGCCAGGCCTGACAGTGGTGCGGGTGGAGGGTTTCCGGCGCGGGGCACGGCCCTGGGTGAGCCGGGCGAGGTCCAGGAGGTGGTCGCGTTCGTCCTCGTCGAGCTGCAGGGCGCGGGCTATTGCCTCGATGACTTCGCGCGATGCTCCGGTGATCTTGCCGCGTTCGAGCCGTGCGTAGTAGTCCACGCTGACCCCGGCGAGATGGGCGACTTCTTCCCGTCGTAGGCCGGGAACGCGGCGGGCCCCGCTGTAGAGCGGGACGCCGGCCTGCTCCGGGGTGAGCTTGGCACGGCGGGAGGTGAGGAAGCTGCTGATCTCGGCGCGGGAATCCATAAGTTTAAGGGTAGGCCCGGTTCCGTGATTCCTGGCAGGACCTGTCAGGTCCTCCCAGTGCTTACGGTCGTTCATCGCCGCGGCAGACGGGTCGCGAGGACGGACATGGCGAGGGCGAGGCCGGCGGCGATCAGCAGGCTGGTGGAGAAGCCTTGGAGAAATGTCGTGGAGCGGGCGAGCAAGGATCCGAACACCGCAACTGCGAGCGCGCCGCCGATCTGGCGGCTGGTGTTGAAGATGCCACTCACGGTGCCGGCGCGCTGCCTGTCGAAGCTGTTGAGCAGAACGGCTGTGATGGTCGGGATGACGAGCGGGCCGGCGAGGCCCACCAGGATCATCACGGCGGCGAGGACCCAGATGGGCGTCCCGCCCGGCAGGAGCGCGATGACGGTGAGTCCTGCCGCCATGAGCGTCAGTCCGCCAATGATCAGTGTGCGTGCGCCGAGGCGTTCGGAGAGCCTGGCGATAAACGGTGTCAGGATCGCGCCGCCGAGCATCATCGGAACGAAGAGCGCGCCCGTCTCGACGGGGGAGAGGCCGCGCTCCTGTTGTGCGTAGAGGCTCATCACGAAGGGCAGGCCGAAGTATCCGACCATGTACGAGAACCCGATGCCGATCGAGACGGCCATCGTGCGGTCGCGCAGCAGCGGGAGCGGAACCATGGGGTGCGGTCCGCGGCGCTCGGCTATGACGAAGCCCGCGCCGGCGACGCCGGCGGCAGCGAAGGCGATGAGTGTCAACGGGGCCGTGATCCCGGCCGCGCCGGCCTCGATGGCACCGTAGGTCAGGGCACCCATGGCGGCGAAGGCGGTGAGTTGGCCGGCCCAGTCGACGGGAACGGTTCGGTGCGCCGAACGCGGGACGCGCCCGAGCAGGATCAGCGCCGCGGCGCCGACCGGGAGGTTGATCAGAAAGATCAGCCGCCAGTCGACGAGGGAGAGGAGCCCGCCGAGCACGGGCCCGGAGATTGACGCGAGGGCCCCGCCCATCGCCCACATGCCGACGGCGCGTGCCCGCTTCGCCGGGTCCGGGAAGGCCTCGCCGATCAGCGCCATCGACGCCGGCAGCATCACCGCGGCCGCTGTTCCCTGCAGGATCCGGGCCAGGATCAGCACGCCGACGGTGGGCGCGAGCCCGCAGCCCAGCGAAGTGATGACGAAGGCTGCCATGCCGATGCCGTAGGCGCGCCGAGCACCGATCCGGTCGGAGAACGCCCCGGCGGAAAGGAGGCATGACGCAAACAAGAGGGTGTAGCCGTCAACGATCCACTGCAGGCCGGTTATTGTCGCGCCGAGGTCCAGACTGATCTGGCGGAGCGCGACGTTGACTACGACGGCGTCGAGCGTGATGACGAAGAAGCCGGTGACGGCGGCGAACAGCGCAGCCCGGGAATGACGGAGCGCCGGCGCGGACGAGACGGTGGTCGTGGCATTCACGGAACGCTCCTTCGGAAGAGGACGGTGTGCGGAGTACCCGCCTCCTCGACGTTAGGGGTTTCGCAGGGTGCGAAACAGGACCTGTCAGACCATGTCTCGCCAGGTCCTACCGCGCACCCGGCAGGTACGGCATCGTCGAATGGGTGGAGCGATCCTGGCTCCGAACACGGCCCTGCGACGGAGATCCATCACCCAATGACATCCATCAGCACCGCGGCCGCGACAGCGCCATTGCCCGCCACGTCGGGGCCTCACATCCGAAAGAGCAAAAGGACAACTTTGATGTCAACCACCAACGCACCTGCAGGTATCAGCCGGGCCATGATCCTGGTCTTCGCGGTGGCCGGAGGCGCCGCCGTCGCCAACCTCTATTGGGCCCAGCCGCTTCTGCAGGACATTGGCTCGTCGTTCGGGATTTCATCCGGGGCCGCCGGCTTGCTCGTCACAACAGCACAGATCGGATACGCCGTCGGGGCGTTCTTCATCGTTCCCCTCGGTGATGTACTGGACCGTCGACGCCTCCTGCCCCTCATGATGCTCCTGTGCGCGGCCGCCCTTACCGCTGCGGCAGTCGCCCCGACGTTCGAGGTACTGCTCGTGGCGCTGGTTCTCGTGGGGCTGACCACGGTGTCCGGGCCGTTGCTGACCCCGCTGGCGGGAGATCTCGCAGAACCGGCAAAACGCGGCCACGCGATCGGCACGGTCGCCTCGGGGCTGATGATTGGAGTCCTCGCCTCCCGCACGATCAGCGGTTTCCTCGCCGAGGCATTCGGATGGCGGACGACCTACGGCGTCGCCGCGGTCCTGGCCCTCGCAACGGCCGCGCTCCTGCGCCGGAGCATCCCGCCGCTGGCTCCGAGGGCGACTCTGGGCTATGCAGCCCTGCTCGGCTCGATCTTCGGCGTGATCAAACGCCACTCCTCTGTCCGGATGGCATTGTTGGTGGCGGGAACAGGATTCGGCGTCCTCACGCTTTTCTGGACCGCGTTGACGTTCCTGCTCGCGTCCCCGCCGTACTCGTACTCCGTCACTACGATCGGGCTCTTCGGCCTGGCCGGAATCGCCGGCGCCATCGCGGCGCAACGCGCCGGACGCCTGCACGATCGCGGCTGGTCCACCCGTGCCATCAGCGCCGCTCTGGCGCTGACCCTGCTTTGCTTCCTCATCGCCGGCATCGGGGCCGGCTCGATCATCGTCCTGCTCGTGGCAATCGTGCTGCTCGACATCGCCGCACGGGCAATAGCGACACTGAGCCAGATCCGCGTCCTCGCAGTGGACCACGGCGCCCGCAGCCGCCTCAACACCGCGTATGTGGTGAGCAACTTCATCGGCGGAGCCGCCGGATCCGCACTGGCGGCTGCCCTCTGGCAGCTCGGCGGATGGAGCGCAGTCATGACCGGCGGGGCCGCCCTTACAGCGATCACCCTGGCATTCTGGGCCCTGAGCAGTCACCAGACCCGGGACTACGTTGAGGAACCCGTCACCGCACCGGCGGCCACCACAGACTGACGCTCTCGGTTCTTGCAAATCACTACCCCAGAAGCGCCATGTCCTGACACACCCCAAGCTCCACGCTGTGCAAATGTGAGCCCCTCCCGGCTTCGGCCTGTAGCGCCTGGCGGGGCTGGTCGGGCGACTGCCTGGTCAGCCCCGCCGCGCATGTCTCACCGCAGCGGGCCGGTGTGGAAGAATCTACGTATGGATGCAGATAATAAGATTTGCGGGCGCGAGCCGGACAGCCAATTCGTGGAACTCGCGGTGGAGGTCTTCGCGATGCTTGCCGACGCGACACGGATTCGCATCATTCTTGCCCTCCGTGAGGGTGAGCTGCCGGTCAATCGGCTCGCTGAACTCGTGCATAAGTCTCCCGCCGCCGTCTCCCAGCATCTGGCCAAAATGCGCCTGGGCCGGCTGGTGACCACACGCCAGGAAGGCACCCGGGTGTTCTACCGGCTGGAGAACGAGCACGCACGTCAGCTCGTCTCCGACGCGATCTTTCAAGCCGAACATTCCCTTGGCGGCACTCCCCGCCATCACCACACGGAAAGCGCGGAAAAGCATTGAGCACCCCTCACGACCCTCATCACGGGCACGCCGGTACGGACGGTCACGGCCACGACGTCGAACACGGCCATGACCATCACCCAGACCATGACCACGGTCATGCCGCTGACTATGGCCACCCGCATGATCATGGGCATTCTCATGACCACGGGCATTCACATGAGCACCCCACGGGAATCAAGGGGTTCTTCTACGGATTGTTCGTCCCGCATACGCATGATGCTGCCGATTCCATCGATGACGCGCTCGAGGCCAGTGCGCACGGGATCCGGGCCGTGAAAATCAGCTTGTTCATCCTGCTGGGAACGACCATTCTCCAATTCATCGTCGTGCTGTTCAGCGGCTCGGTGGCGCTGCTCGCAGACACGATCCACAACTTCTCCGACGCCCTGACCGCCGTGCCGTTGTGGATCGCGTTCATTCTCTCCCGCCGGGTCGCCACACGGCGCTACACCTACGGATTCGGCCGGGCCGAGGACCTCGCCGGTCTCTTCATTGTCGGCGTCGTGGCGCTCTCGGCCATCGTTGCCGCATGGCAGTCCGTCGACCGGCTCATCCACCCCCATCCCCTCACCAATCTGGCGTGGGTCGCCGTCGCGGGCCTGATCGGTTTTGCGGGCAACGAGGCCGTTGCCATCTACCGGATCCGCATCGGACGAAAGATCGGCTCCGCGGCCCTGGTCGCCGATGGGGTGCACGCCCGGATGGACGGGTTTACCTCGCTGGCGGTAGTCCTGGGCGTCCTCGGGGTGTGGGCCGGTTTCCCCCTGGCCGACCCGATCGTGGGCCTCCTGATCGCCGCAGCCATCATCGTTCTCCTCTGGGGAACCATCAAGAGCATCGGACGCCGGCTGATGGACGGAATTGAGCCTGACCTCCTGGACCGTGCCGGCTCGGCTCTGGCCGGAACGCCCGGAGTCCTCAGCGTCTCCGCGCTCCAGCTGCGGTGGGTCGGCCACCGGCTCCAGGGCAATGCCGCCATCGTGGTCGCTGACATGGCCCTCACGGCGGCGGATCAGATCGTGCTGGCCGCCGAGCACAGGCTCGGCCACGCACTGCCGAACCTGGACACCATGTCCATCCGAACCACCCCCGTACCGGTTCCCTCCCTCGACAAAGAGGCCGGGGGACACCCGGACCTGAGCCACCAGCACAAATGATCAGCCGCCTGAGGTGCAGAACATGACGGCCGCCGAAGGCCTTCGGGTCAGCATCCCGGGGCACGGCAGCTTTGCCGTGACGGCGGATTTGCTGGGGAGCCGTTCGTGGCACTTCCCCCGCACGAGGGCTCTGTCCTCGGCGACCGGCTGCGCAGGCTCAGCCTCGGAGCCGGGTTCGATCCCGACATCGTGCAAAGGGCGCCCGATTCATGGACGGCCATGGCCTTGGTGGGCGCCGAAGTCGGGTGCTCCCTGACGGTTTCTTCCGTGGCTGAGAACGTAACCGACCCGCATGTGCACTTCCTGCGGGTGCTCGACGAGACCCTGCCGATCTATCTGCGGATGGCTTGGCGCGGGGCCTCGGACAACCCGGCCCTGCTCCCGGTCCTCGCACTGGCGGAACGCGTGTGGCCCGGCCGGACCGACGACGTATCAGCCCGGAGGCCTGGGACTGCGGCAGACTGAGCCGTTTCCGCGGCGGCCAAGTTCCCCACGGAGGCTAGACGAGCAGCCAGTCCAGGAATGCCCGGTGCAACTATGCGCTGCGGCCGTGCCTTTATGGCAGAGACGGGGCCATGATCCCGTCCAGCCAGTCCCGCATGCCGGCACCGAGATCCTGGTGTTCGAGGGCGAGGGTAAGGACGGCCTTGAGGTAGCTGAGTTTGTCGCCGGTGTCGAAGCGCCGTCCCCGGAAGACCACGCCGAATACCCCGGATCCCGGACCGTCCGCTGTGGCCAGGGTTTGAAGTGCGTCGGTCAGCTGGATTTCGCCGCCCTGTCCGGGCGGGGTTTGGGCCAGGACGTCAAAGATCCGCGGGTGCAGCACGTAGCGGCCGATGACGGCCAGGTTGGACGGTGCTGCCGCGGCACCCGGTTTCTCCACCAGTCTCCTCACTTGTAGGTGTCCGCCCGGTGCGGGGAGGGCATCGGCGCAGCCGTAGGCGCTGATTTGTGACGGTTCGACCTCCATGAGGGCGATCACCGACCCGCCGGTGAGCTCCTGCAGCCTGGTCATCTCATCGAGGATCCCGTCCTGTTCGTCTATCAGGTCATCGCCGAGCAGGACGGCGAAGGGTTCGTTGCCGATGTGCTTTCGGGCGCGGAGCACGGCGTGGCCCAGACCGGCTGGGTCGCCTTGGCGCAGGTAGTGGATATCGGCCAGCGTGGAGGACTGCCGGACGGCGGCCAGCTTGGCGTAGTCGCCCTTGGCTTCGAGCGTGTCTTCAAGGAACGGCTCGCGGTCGAAGTGGTCTTCCAGGGCCCGCTTGCTCCTTCCAGTGATCATGAGGATATCGGTCAGTCCTGCCCGGACGGCTTCTTCGACGACGTACTGTATCGCGGGCCGGTCAATGAGGGGCAGCATTTCCTTAGGCATGGCTTTGGTGGCGGGCAGGAACCTTGTCCCCAGACCGGCGGCGGGGATAACGGCTTTGCGCATGAGATCTCCTTCATGTGAGTCGGTGACGTGTGCAGGGCAGCTCTGGTCATGGGGACCGCTGTGCCTTTGGTCGCGGGCGGCGTGGTGGTGCGGGGTTTCGGCCGGGTCACGGACCCGCGGTTCCCGTCGGTCGGAAGGCGTCCAGCGCCGGTAGCCCGTGGCCCCACCAGTCAAAGAGCGTGAGGTTGCTGTGCGAGTTGCCGGTGCGGGCGTCTGCCGGGACCCCGGGGAGCCAGCCGGGTTCCCAGATCAGGTACCCGACCCCGTGGCCGTTGGGGACTTCGCGCAGTATCTGGTTGAGGGCTTCAAAGAAGTGCGCCTGTCCCTGCGGTGTTGGAGGGTAAGCGGCTGCGTCCGGGAGGGCGTCGCGGGAGGTGACGACGCTTTGGACGCCGCCGCCGCTGGAGAGGGTCCATGGGTAGGCGGTTTCGGCGATAAGGATGTCTTTGGAGTAGCGGTCGGCCAGGACAAGCAGGTTTTCTTGAAGGCTGGCGAGGGAGCCGTTCCAGAACGGATAGTAGGTCAACCCGATGACGTCGAACGTGACTCCCTGTTGCCGCAGGTGGTCAAAGTAGTAGGTCGAAGCTCCTCGGTCTCCGCCGGTGTCGGAGTGCAGCATGATCAGTGGAATGTTGCTGTTGCCGGGGCTTGCTTCCTTCGCCCCGCGAATGCCGGCCTTGACCAGCTCGGCATATCCGGTCCAGTCCTCCCCGGTTTGTTTGTAGATCTGTCCGGTGGGCCAGAGCATCCCATGGGTGGTTTCATTGCCGATCTGGACCATGGCGACGGGGGTCGCCTGCCGTGCAAACGCCGCCACGACGTCGCGGGTGTACGTTTCCACGGTGCTGCGAAGCTGCTCCAGAGTCTGTCCTTGCCATGCCGCCGGTGTTTGCTGGGTGGTCCGGTCCGCCCAGGAGTCCGAATAGTGCAAGTCTAGGAGTATGTGAAGACCGGCGGCGTGGGCGCGGCGGGCGAGTGTCAGCGCGGATACCAGATCGCTGGTGCCCTTGGGAGGGTTGACCCAGACGCGGAGCCGGGCGTAGTTGGCGCCGTGCTGGGCGAGGATCGTCTCCAGCGGGGCCGTCTGGCCGTTGGCGCTGAGGATTTGGTTGTTGGCTTCCTCCTGGAGTGTGAAGGAGATGTCGGCGCCACGGATCTCGAGCTCCGGTGAGGTGGCAGGGCGCGTGATGGCTGCTGTTGCAACAATGATTCCCAGGACCGCGACGGACGTGGCGACCAGGGAGGGCAGCGTCCACGGCAGCATGCGGATGCGTCCGTTCAGCCATTGCGTCTTCATGGGGGGCATTTTTGCGGAACCGTTCGTCGGGGTGCGGAGCGGCACCGGAAGGGGACGGTCACAGTCCAGACCGATTCGGGTTGAACCGGCCTGGACTGCTCCTGAATCTCCAAGATCTCAGATCAGGAAGGGCCGGATGAAGGGCGGGAACTGTGCGATGGCGACGAGAAGGGGTATCCAGACTGCCGCCGTGATGGCAAGGGGGACTGCGACGGTCGCCCGGATGGCGGAGGTGAATGGGGCTTTCGCCGCCGCGGCGCTTTCACTGGCGTGTAGCAGGGGGACGGCCAAGGCCACGACGGCGTAGGAGAGGGCAGCCAGCAGGCACAGGAAGACGTAGCCGTAGGCCGCGGTGAGTGTTTCACCCGTCAGGGCTGCTGCGCTCAAGACAACCGATATGCCGTAGTAGGGGGTGAGGAGCCTGAAGTCCAGCCGCTCGAAGCTGCCGCGGGTTTTGGGCGTGACCTTGAACTCCACTGCCCGTGGACGGATCTTTTGCCGGACGGCTGCAAGGACGCCCCTGGCGATGAAGGGCCAACGGGCGAGGGTGTAGAGCCAGTTTTCCCAGCTGATGACGGGGGCTTCCCGGGGACGTAAGAGGCCCCACCGCCGGACCAGGACCGTGATCAGTACCAGCCACACCGAGATGAACGCCCAGCGGACAAGGAACTCAATGTAGCTGACGTTGACCCAAGGGACACCGGTCACGGCGGCAACGGCAGGCAGCGTCAGCCCCGCGATGGTTGTCAATGCCAGCAGCGGGTAGTAGGACAAGGCGAAGATGAATCGCAGCCGGAGCCGCCAGGGAAACCGGTGCAGGTGGCGGGGGAGTGTCTCCAGAAGCAGCACCACCAGGCTGCGGGACCACTGGTACTCCTGTACGGCCTTTGCCGCGAAGGTGTGCGGCCCGTCCCCGTGGGCCTCGGCGTCGTGCGCGAAGGCCCCCTGCCAGCCGGCGGAATTGAGGAGGAAACTGGTGGAGAAGTCCTCTGCCAGCTCCGGGCCGATCCCGCCGATGTCCTTCAGCGCTGCCGTACGCACCGCATAGTGGGACCCGATGCAGAGCGGGGCAAGGCCCCCGACATGCCCGGCTTGGAACGGGCCATGAAAGGTCCCTTCTTTGTGTACCCGCCCCCTGGCGGACCAGGAGGTGGCGGCGTTGGTGTCACAGATGCTGGGGGCCGCCACGTAGCCCACGCTCGGGTCGGCGAAGGGCCGGACCATTTCGGCAAGGTAGTTCTTTGCCGGCACGTGGTCACAGTCGAGCTGCGCCACGACGTCGTATTCCTGATATCCCGTTGTGTCGTAGAAGTAGGCTAGGTTGCCTTCTTTGCACATGGTCCGCCGGGGCCACTGCTGTTGATGGTAGTCGGCGATTCCGCGCCGGGTAGAGACTCTGACTCCCAGGTCTGAGCACCACTGGAGGACTTCCGGGGCCGGGTCCTCGTCGCAGAGCCAGACGTCGTAGGGGCGTGGAAATTCCTGATCGAGCATCGCCAAGAGAGTTTTTTGCGCTACGTCCCACGGTTCGGACGGGGCTTTGGTCACGACGAACGCGACCCGCACGTCGGGGATCGGCAGTGCGGGATCTATCTGCCGGAGCCGGTTCACGGCGATGAGGAAATAACTGGGCAGATAGGACAGATAGAACAGCAGCACCGAGTTGAGCACCAGACCCGGCCACCCGACGTTGTGCTCGGGCTCCAGCCACCAGAACCAGAAGGCGGCGAACGCGACACACCATCCGAGGGTCAGGGCGGCAATCAGCTTTCGCCGTCCTGCCGCAAGGACCGGAACGTAGAGTTCCTTGTTGTCCGCCAGCCGCGGCGCGCGCGGACCGGAGAGGAGCGGACCGTGGGGCGTGGAGGTGACGATGGTGCTGGTAGCGACAGCCCCGGAATGCTTGCGGCGTGGCGCCTTGGGACTGACGCGATTCGTGTCCGAACCGGGAGGTTGTGGCTGGACCAGCGCGGCCGCCGTCTTCGCGGTCATGTGGTTCCACCCCCGCTCATGGCGGCGCTCGCGTATCCGCTCGGGTGCTTTTCCTGGAAGTTCCAGGCGTCCCGACACATTTCGGTGAGGTTCCGGCGGGCCGTCCAACCGAGGTCGGCATTGGCAAGTGCCGGGGAGGCAACAAGCTCGGGCACATCGCCGGGCCTGCGACCGACGATGCGATAGGGGATGGTGTTCCCCGTGACCTTCTCAAATTCCCGGATGAGTTCCAGGACGGAGGTTCCGACGCCGGTGCCCAGGTTGTAGCGGCGGAATCCCGGGAGGGGGCCGGTTTCGAGTGCCAGGCGGTGACCTTCGACCACGTCCATGACGTGGATGTAGTCCCGGACGGCGGTCCCGTCGACGGTGCGGTAGTCGGAACCGAACACGTGCAATTCGTCGTGGCGGCCGGCGGCGAGCTGGGTCAGAAAGGGCACGATGTTTCCCGGGATGCCGGTTGGGTCCTCGCCGATTTCGCCGCTTTCGTGGGCGCCGGTCGGATTGAAGTAGCGCAACGCGGTGACGGACCATTCCGCGTGCCGGCTGCACAGGTCCGCCAGGATCTTTTCGCACATCCACTTGCTTTGCGCGTACGGGTTCGTCGGACGTGCGGGTGAATCTTCCGTCAGCGGCAGTTCCTTCGCGTCCCCGTAGATGGAACAGGACGAGGAGAACACCAAGTGCCTGACGCCCGCCTCCTCCATGGCGTTAAGGAGGTTGAGCAGTCCGGTGACGTTGTTGGAGTAATACTCCAACGGCCGATTCATGGAGTCCCCCACGGCCTTGTGCGCCGCGAAATGAACGACGACGTCGACGCGATGAATCTGGAAGACCTCTCGCAGGGACGCCTGGTCGGCCAGGTCAACGTCGTGGAGGGTGATGTGCCCTCCGGTAACGCGCTGCACCTGCTCAATTGCTGCCGGTGAACTGTTGATGAAGTTGTCGATTACAACGACGTCGTAGCCATTGAGGATCAGGTCGAGGCTGCAGTGGCTGCCGATAAAGCCGGCCCCGCCGGTGACCAGGGCTGTGGGTTTATTCATGGTGCGTCCTCCTTGTCGTGTTGGCCTATCTGGCCGGCCGGCCCATGGCCCGAACCGTCCACCCGGCCGCGCGCCAGTGGTCGATGTCGAGCGCGTTCCTGGCGTCGAGGATGTGCGGTGTGGTCACGAGCGTGGCGAGGTGTAGCGGGTCGAGGTCCCGGTACTCCTGCCACTCTGTGAGGTGAACTGCCAACTCCGCGCCTTCGAAGGCTTTGTGGACCTCGGAGGTGTAGTTGAGCAACGGGTAGGCGGCGCGGGCGTTTTCGATTGCCTCGGGATCATGGACGCGGACCTGGGCCCCTTGACCCTGGAGGGCGTTGGCGACGCTGAGCGCCGGCGAGTCCCGGATGTCGTCGCTGTTGGGTTTGAAGGCGGCGCCCAGGACGGCGATTCGCTTGTCCCTGAGGGAGCCGCCGAGCATCCCGCGGGCCAGATTAACGGCGCTCCGGCGCCGGTTGACGTTGATGTCGTCGACGTTTCTAAGGAATCCAAGGACTTCGTCGATTCCCAACTCTTCGGCGCGGGCCAGGAAGGCGCGGATGTCCTTTGGCAGGCAACCGCCGCCGAAGCCCACGCCCGGGGCGAGGAATCGGTTGCCGATCCGGGCGTCGTGGCCTAGCGCCGCAGCAAGGGGGACGATGTCTGCCCCCACGGACTCACAGACCTCGGAGATGGCATTGATGAATGAGATCTTGGTTGCCAGGAACGCATTGGCTGAGACTTTCACCAGTTCGGCAGTAGCCACGTCAGTTGCGACGTACGGCGTGCCGGCCTCAAGGATGGTGGCGTACACCTCCCGCAGCGTCGCCTCGGCCCCGGATGAGGACACTCCGACGACGAGCCGGTCAGGGTGGAGGGTGTCATTGACAGCGAACCCTTCCCGCAGGAACTCAGGATTCCACGCCACTTGTGCGTGTCCTCCCACCGGGGAGAGCCGCGCGACCAAGTCCGTGAGCCGGGCCGCCGTTCCGACAGGCACGGTGGACTTGCCCACGATGAGGCACGGACGGAGCAGATGCGGTGCCATGCCCTCGATGACGGCGTCAACGAATTTCATGTCCGCGGCAGTGGAGCCGGGCTTCTGCGGAGTACCGACGCAGATGAAGTGAACATCGCCGAACGCGGCCGCCTCCTCCAGTGACGTTGAGAACCGCAACCGACCCGAGTCGAGATTCTCCCGCAGCAACTCGGGAAAGCCCGGCTCGTAGAAAGGGGCCACTCCGTGGGCGAGACGGTCAATTTTCGCGGCGTCGACGTCCACACCCAAGACATCGTGGCCGAAGGCTGCCATGCCGGCGGCGTGTACAGCGCCCAGATAACCTGTGCCAATCACAGTGATACGCATGCTGGTCTCCTAAAGAACGCGTGTGCGGCCGAACAGACCGCAGTTGGTGGTCGGTCGGGGGCTAGGCAGGCTCGGCCATGACCGAAGGCGCCGCCTGATGCGAGGCTTGGGACATCCCTTCGAATTGGGCGCCGGCGATTTCCGCGGCTGCGGCCGACACTTCGCCGGCGTGGGAGCGGAAATACTGGATGGCCTGCTCCAGACCCTCCTCGGTGGAGACCTGAGGCTGCCAGCCCAGCACCTTTGCGGCGAGGCTGATGTCCGGGCGGCGGCGGGTTGGATCATCCACGGGCCGCCGGTGAAATTCGATGTTCGAGGAAGAACCGGTAATCTCCAGGACCAGTTCGGCCAATTCCTGCACGGTACGTTCAACGGGGTTTCCCAGATTGATGGGACCCGTTTCGTTGCTGTCGATCATGGCCACCAGGCCCCGGATCAGGTCGTCCACATAGCAGAAACTGCGGGTCTGCTGGCCGTCGCCATAGATTGTCAGGGGGTCCCCGTTCAATGCCTGGGCGATGAAACTGGAGACGACGCGTCCATCCTCTGCGCGCATCCGTGGTCCGAAGGTGTTGAAGATGCGCACGATCCCTACGTTGACCCCCCTGGTGCGGGAGTAGGCCATGGAGAGGGCCTCGGCGAAACGCTTGGCTTCGTCATAGACGCTGCGGGGGCCGATAGAGCTGACGTTGCCCCAGTACTGCTCATTCTGGGGATGGACAGTGGGGTCCCCGTAGATCTCGCTGGTGGAGGCCAGGATGAAACGGGCTGTCTTCCTCTCCGCGAGTTTCAGGGCATTTTCGGTGCCTCTACTGCCCACGGCCAGTGTTTCTAGCGGGAGCCGGTGGTAGTCCGGCGGTGATGCCGGGCTGGCCAGGTGCGCTACCGCGTCCAGCCGGCCTTTGATGTTGAGGGCCGTGCTGACGTCGAGCTGCACAAAAGTAAATTTTGGATGGTCTGCGAACTTCGCCAAGTTGTCCCGCCGGCCGGTCGAGAGATCGTCGACGCAGACAACGGAATCGCCGCGCTTCAGTAATGTTTCGCACAGATGGGAGCCGAGGAACCCCGCTCCTCCGGTGACTAGAACACGCATTTCTACCCCTAATCAGATGTGTGGAAGTTGCCATCAAGATGGAATTGGCGCCTGTGTCTATGCGGTGGCGTCGGAGGGGTCCGTCTACGGACCAAGGCCGAAATATTGGATTCCGGCTATCAGCCAAGGGGCTGGTGACAAAAAAGTACGACACCTTGCAGCGGGAGCAACCGGGTAGTCGCTACCTGCGCATTCCGACCGCCGTCACGCGGTTGTCCAAGGGGCTACGCACCTGTTTCACACGTCCGGAAGAGGGTCTGACGTCAGTGGCTCTGCTGAGGGCAGGGATCCAGTGGTACCCGTGAATCGAGTTGAGGTACTCGCTTAGGACTCGAAGGGCTAAGGAAGTAACCTCCCGGAAACGTTCACAATTCGAGAATTTCACGAGCTTTTCTTTGTTTGTGACGCTGGGGCGACTCGCTCAGGCCCCGAGCTCATATCGGGCGCCCCCGGATTTCCCTGAATGAGCCTGCCATGCGCGTATAGATCCGTCTGCTGCCGGGTTGCGGATTCGCTCCGGCGCCATGCGCCTCCCTGAACTGCTTGCAGGTCAGCTGCAACCTGAGCTACGGTCGGCGCAGCGGGTGCAGACTGTAAGCGGTTGAGGCTGACCGTTTCGCCCGCCGCCTCCGCCGCCCGACCATGACCACGACCAAGGAGCCCGATGTCACTCGTTCGCGTTCACAACTTCTCCGTCTCGCTTGACGGATTCGGTACCGGTGAAGGGCAGGAGCTGGACGCACCTTTCGGGCACGCCGGGATGCGCCTGGTCGAGTGGGCTTTTCCGACGCGGACCTTTAGGCAGATGGGGCTCCCAGGCGAGGGCGAAGGTTCGAATGGAATCGACGAAGCCTTCGCAAGCCGATGGTCCTCCGGCATCGGCGTGGAAATCATGGGCCGCAACAAGTTCGGGCCTCAGCGCGGCCCGTGGGCCGACGAGGAGTGGCAGGGCTGGTGGGGCGACAACCCGCCCTTCCACACCCCGGTGATCGTCCTCACCCACCACCCACGGCCGCAACTGACCATGGACGGCGGCACCACCTTCCACTTTGTGGACGCCGAGCCCGCCGAGGCGCTCGAACAGGCACGCGCCCTCGCCGGCGACCTCGACGTGAGAATCGGCGGGGGCGTCACCACGATCCGCCGGTTCCTTGAGGCCGACCTGATCGACCAGATGCACATCGTTCTTGTCCCGATCCTTCTCGGGCGCGGCGAACGACTCTGGGACGGTCTCGAGGGACTCGAGCAACGATTCCACATCGAGGCAGCACCCTCACCCAGCGGTGTCATCCACCTGACCTTCGCCCGACGCGACCGAGTCGTCTAGCTGCCGGGAGATGCCGACGGCCGGTACCGGCCCATTTCTGCAGTCCTAGGCCTGACTGCACCTATTTACAAGTGAGAATTGAGTCGCTCAAATAATGCATCTCTTTGATCCATCATGCTGGCCGCCGGGCCAATGGCTGCTTGCAAAACATTATTTTCCAGGGCCTTTAACGCTTCACTAATAAATTCATTCACTGGCATACCGCCATGGGTTTGACTCTTATCCTCGCGCCGTTCGTGGCCAAGCTCGGTATCCACTGACGGGGGCGCTATCTCGTAGACGGCGATGCCGGTTTTTTCAAGCTGCTTACGCAATGAGAGTGACCAAGAGTGAACGGCCGCTTTGGTGGCACAGTAGACCGGCATAAACGCGAGGGGCGTGTAGGCCAAGCCGGAGGAAATATTCACGATGCACGGCTCGGGCCGGGCCCTGAGCTGCTCCACCAGGAGCGACGACAGATGCAGCGGAGCAATCAGGTTTGTTGCAATTTCCTGCTCCACCGCCGCCAAATCGACCGGCTTGGCCAGGTCAGCCGTCAGTTGTATGCCGGCATTATTAATAAGTATGTTCAGGTCGGGGCATTCCTGAATGACGTGCCGAACCAAGTTTTCCCGAGACGCCGCGTCCGTCAGATCGCATTGGAAGGTTGCGAGGCCCGGGTTCCGGGCTTTGAGTTGCTCTAAGCGATCCTTACGACGTCCACAGATGATGACCGTATTGCCAAGTCCCAGGAAATGCTGCGCAAAGCCTTTGCCGATGCCGGACGTACCGCCCGTTATGAGGATGGTGTTGCCGGTCAACTTCATAATTTCTCCTAGGGCAGTGAGGAACAGCCGTCTAGCCGGGAATGCAGGGGCCGGGGGATCAAGTGTGGGGGCCGGGTTGATCCCGCGCGGGGCAGCTGGCCGCGGCTTCATTCGGCGTCGGGCAGGGCGTCCCCTGGCCCTTCGGCTGGCTTGAGCTTCCGGCGTCGGCGCCGGCGCCAGACGAGCACCAGGCCAAGCACGACGAAGGGGACCAGTACCCAGCCGCCGATGTCGAGAGCGTCACCGATGGCAAGGGCTACGGCTCCGGCCAGATAGGCGAGAACGCTGAGACTCGCGACCCAGGCAATGGACCCTGTGATAGTCCAAAGCAGGAACTTGGGCCACGGCATCTTGGCAGCGCCCGCGGCAATGGCTCCCCAGAGCCGCACGACAATGACCCAGCGGCCGAAGAACAAGGCTGAGCCGCCGTGCCGCTCGAAGAATGACTCCAGTTGGGCGATGCGATTCTCGTCGGCGTGGAAGCGCTTCGCAAGCCGCAGCAACAACGGACGACCTCCCACCCGCCCAAGCACATAGCCAATCGTGCTCCCGAGCATGGCGCCCAGGCTGCCGACCGCGATGACGGTAGCAAGGTTCAGATCCCCATGGCGTGCCGAGGCGTAGGCCCCAAGCAGTACGGCCACGGCGGGAAGCGGTACGCCGGCGCACTGGGCCAGCACAACCACGAAAACGCCGAAGTAGTACCCCCAGTCGTCCGCGATCCCTACTTCCGCGGCGACGAAGCCTGCCCAGCCGAGCGCCACGAACCGGAGGGCAGCCAATCCGGTCATCGCTCACACCTCACTTCGCTGCTCCGTCGTGGTTCACAAAGACGGCCCCGGGCTGCCCGCGATTGCTTTGCGGTCGTAACCCCCGCGACGACACCGGGATGGCCCTTGTATACGCTTGTGGCCAAGGCCGCGTCAAGAGCGCGCGGCGGTCACAGCCGGCACCGCCTCCGCGAGTTCACTGGCGTAGGTCAGCCGGGGGCTCCAGCGAGCCCCCGTTCCCCTAGGATCCTGTGATGCGAGAGATGACCGGGGCAATATTGATAACCCATACAACTATCCCGGCGGCGATCAGTACCAAGAGAATGCCGATGCCCAGGACGATCAAGGAAGCATTTTCACGCTTCCAGAACCGTGGTTCGCGTTTTGGTGACATGGTGGCACCTCGCTGTTCGGAGCTCGGACCGGCAGATTTACTGGTTACGCCGCTGGGCATGGCGGCCGCGGTTTCGCAGGTACGGGCCGGAAAAGTCGCGGCCGCCGCCACATCCACGGTTGCCCCGGTTCCATTAATAATGAGCAAGCCGGCTGTGTCCTCCACGTGGATCGCCTGTGGGATTGCTGTGCAGTCGAACCCTCTACGAGCGGCGCAGGGGAGACTGCCCCGGGAGGGGTTGGGCAGTTTCGACAGGCCTGCTCGTGGCGTGCCCATATTGGGACCAGCCGCCGACGAATAGCCTGCCTTTGCCCAGTCCCAGGTGCTCCAGGACCAGCAGGTTGTGGCAGGCGGTCACGCCGGATCCGCAATAGGCAATCGTGTTCTCGGTGGAGACTATGCCGGCGCGGGCGAATTTCTCGCGGAGCTCCACCTCGGGGATCAGGGTCCCCGTGGAGTCGAGGTTCTCGCGGCAGGGGACATTCACGGCGCCGGGAATGTGCCCCGGGCGGGGGTCAACAGGATCTTGGTGACCCTCGAAGCGGTCACGATTCCTCGCGTCCATGACCATGTTTTTATCAGACGATGCCTCCGAGATATCGGCCAGCAGGAACTCAGGCCAGGCATGGGCGGAGAAGTTACCTTCCCGTCTATCCGGAACCCTCTTAGAAAGTTTTCCCGGATAGCTGGCGATGCCCCCGTTCAGGACCGCGGCGCTGCGACCCAAGGACCTCAGCATCCACACAATTCGGGCGGCAATGACTCCGCCGGCGTCGTCATAGGCGATCACGGTGTCAGAGTCATTTATGCCGGCCTCGCGCATCCCTTGGGCAAACACTCCAGGATCGGGCAGCGGATTCCTCCCGGCATCCTTCGACGCCGGCCCGGAAAGCCACTTATCCATGTCGACGAAGACCGCGTCCGGGATATGGCCGGCATCGTAAGCGTCCCTTCCTGAGGAGCCGTCCAGATACCAGCGGGCATCCACGAGAACGAATCGCCCGGCGTGGCCGTCACACCAGGTCCAATCGACAAAGGGCTGCATGTTCGGGTCGCCGCTGCTCATGGATCTGAGCCTAAAGCATTTGGCCGTATGCTGAGATTTCTATCCCAAAATACGGACACTAGAACACGCTTGGTACTGCCGCCGGGGGTGTAAGCCGCTGATGACCGCATTCAAAGTTACCGGGGTCCACCGGTGGGCGGATGGTGATCACGGTGGTCATGTGTTGCCATGGCCCGGGTCCGCACCGAGATCGGCAAGAACCCGTACGGTAGGACCGGGCCTCCGGTGATTGTCCGGGCCCGTAGTTGGCACGACGTGCGTGAAGCATCGGTGAGGAATCGCATGGCTGAAGTGGTTAGGTGGGTGGGCTTTTCGGCCGGTGTGCTCATTCTGGTCTGGACCTGGACGAGTGTTATCGGCGCTCTGATCGTGCCGCGGCAGCACAAGGACAGGCTCTCCGCCGGCGCGGCCCTGGCAGCCAAAGGGGTCTTCAGTCTGGCTCGTCGTCCAATACGGACTTATCGGCGGCTGGATAGGCTCCTTGCCTGGCAGGCGCCGATGTCCTTGTTCATCAGGCTCGGCATGTGGATGATGTTGTTTTACCTCTCTTTCGCCCTGATGCTTCTTCCCTTTGTCCAGGGTCAACCGGGCCGGGCCTTCAGCGAAGCGGGTTCGGCGCTATTCACGCTCGGCTACGCGCCCCCGGATGAGTTGGGAAATACGTTGTTGGTGTACTCAGCGGCGTTTACCGGCCTGGTAGTCATTGCGCTCCAGATCGGGTATCTGCCGACTTTGTACGCAGCGTTCAACCGACGGGAATCCGAAGTTACGCTTCTCGTTTCACGGGCCGGTTCCCCGGCATGGGGCCCGGAGCTCCTTGTCCGGACCCGTTTCGGACTCTCAACCGTGGACAGCACAGCAGAGCTGGGCACCCTTTACGGCACCTGGGAGCGGTGGGCGGCTGACGTTGCCGAGTCCCACAGCACCTATCTGACTCTCTGTACCCTCCGGTCGCCGCTGCCGGAGTCGAACTGGCTGATCGCGCTGCTCAGCGTCATGGACAGTGCCGCCCTGCAGCTCTCCCTTAGCCCCGGCACCGCGCCGACCCTGAGGGCGCGGCTGCTCCTGCGGATGGGATTTTCCTGCCTGAACCAGATCGCGCATGCGCTGTCCATTCCAGTCGTGGAGGACGTGGATCCGGACGCGAAGACCGAGCTGACGTTTGCCGAATTCCAGGAGGCCGTGAAGATGCTGAAGTCGGTCGGATACCCGGTGGAACATTCAGCGGAACAGGCGTGGCCGCACTTCCGCGGGTGGAGGCTTAACTATGAGGGCGTTGCCTACCGGCTGGCCTACCTCATCGACGCACCGCCGGCACTTTGGAGCGGAACCCGCAGGCTGGTGACGCCACAGATCCCGCCGAAGCGGCCCACAAACCGGGTAGCGTCGGAAGCCGAACCCGAAGATCCCCAGCTCGATATCCGCGGCCCGGAATAGGCACCCGCAGCGTCGGTAACCGACACCTGTGGAGCCGCCCGCCTGAAATAGTTCATCGGAATGTCCTGGATCCTGCCATTCGTGTCAGCGCTCGGATGCCTTCGCCGCTTTGATGGCGGCCTTCGCGGCCTGCTTGCTGGCGCGAACCCTTTGCAGCGACTCGGGATCGACGATGTCGGCGACAGAAAGAAACGCACTCTCCTGGCCATAGGGGCCAGCAGCCTCACGCCACCCTTTGGCCTGGAGCCCGCACTGCTTGCCGAGCAGTGCGAGGAAGATCTTCGCCTTTTGCTCCCCGAAGCCGGGCAATTCCTTCAGCCTGCGCAGCACTTCCTGACCGTCCGGTGCGTCCTGGTTCCAGATGGCAGTTGCGTCCCCATTCCAATCCCGTTGCACGGTCGCGGCGAGGTCCTGGACGCGGCCGGCCATGGAGCTAGGGAAGCGATGGACGGACGGGCGCTCCTTGAAGATCTCAACGAAACCTGCCGGGTCAAAGTCGGCGATTACGGCAGGGGCCATGGACCCGACGCGCGTCCGGATCTTTTCGGGTCCGGCAAACGCAGACTCCATGGTCACCTGCTGGTCAAGCAGCATGCCTACTAGAAGGGCGAACGCGTCGTTGCTGAGCAGCTGGTCGGCGGCGGGGTCGCCTGTGATGTGCAGTTCCATGCGCCCATCCTCCCATCTGCTCCGAGTTGCGAAATACCCCCGGGGGTATCATGATGGAAGTGGAAGCACGCCGCGCGGGCTCCCGGGCGCCATGAAGGGGCTTGGGCCGGCGGTGTCCATCATCAGTACGCCCACCGAGAGGTCCAGCCCATGGAAATCACCCCGCAGCAGCTCGCGGAACAGCTCAGGAGCGGCAGCGATGCCCAGATTGTGGATGTCCGCGAAGCAGCTGAAGTTGCCGAAGGCATGATCCCCGGTGCGACGCACATCGCCCTTGGCGAACTGGCTGGCCGTCTCGGCGACCTTGACAAGTCCCGTCCAGTCATCGCCGTGTGTCGCAGCGGGCGCCGGAGTGCGGCAGCCGCTGACCAGCTGGCAGCCGCAGGCTTTACGGCCTACACCGTCCCCGGCGGAATGCTTGATTGGACAGCCGCGGGGCTCCCCGCCGGCTGACCCCACCGGACTGCCCGGGCGGCATGTCCCCCCTCATGCCGCCCGGGCTTCCACCTGCCGGCCCTGTCGCTGACGCGGCGATCCGGTCGGTGGAGGGCGGCCGGCCGCAGTCGCGGGCCGCCACCAAAAATGCTCCAAGATATACCGAAAGAGATTATGACCTCCTTGAACACGACCAATGCCGTTGGTTCCGCCCCCAAGTCCATCGATGCCTCGACCCTGAAGGCTTGGGAAGACAACCACGACGATCTGATGATCATTGATGTGCGCAGCGGCGCAGAGTTCGATGCCCTGCACATCAACGGCTCCTACCATGTGCCGCTGTCCATGCTCAGCGAACATGCGGAAGAATTTGCGGCAAAGATGGGCACCCGCGTGGTCCTCGTCTGCCAGTCCGGTAACCGGGCCGAGCAGGCCCGCAAGCGCCTGGATTCCGTCGGCCTGGCCAGTGCCAGCGTGCTGACCGGGGGAGTCCCCGCCTACGCCGCCGCGGGCGGGAACGTTGTCCGCGGCCGTGGCGCCTGGGCCCTGGAGCGCCAGGTCCGGATGACCGCCGGATCCCTGGTGCTCGCCAGCATCGTCGCGGCGAAATTCGTCTCGCCCAAACTCGGACTGATTGCCGGCGGCATCGGCGCGGGCCTGACATTCTCCGCGGCCACCAACAGCTGCGCCATGGGTCAGGTGCTTTCCAAGATGCCGTGGAACCGCTCCGCGAGCGAGCCCACCGCGCACCAGGCCCTGCAGAACCTGGACGCCAGGGCATGATCCTCACCGCGTCGGCGTTCGGTCTGCTCGTCGGCGGCCTGCTGGGCCTGGTGGGAGGTGGCGGATCCATCCTCGCCGTCCCCGCCCTGGTCTACGGCGTGGGGCTGCCCCTGGCCGCGGCGATTCCGACCTCGCTGGTCGTCGTCGGCGCGTCTTCCGCCGTCGCGGTGGTGCCCCGGCTGCGGAACGGCGTGAACTGGCGACTGGCGCTGATCATCGGCGCGGCGGGGACCGTGACCGCCTACCTCGGCGCGGCGGTGAACCGGCTCCTGGACCCGAACAGCCTGCTCCTGGCCTTTGCCGCAATCATGGTCTTCGCCGGCATCCGGATGCTGATGCCGTCGACATCCTTGGGCGGCGCCTGCGCGCTGCCTGGCGGCGGCGTCAACTGGCGCAGCTGCCTGCCCAGAGCGGTCGCCACCGGCGCCGTCGTCGGGTTCCTGACCGGTCTGCTCGGCGTCGGGGGCGGCTTCCTGATCGTCCCGGCGCTCACGCTGGTTCTGGGGCTCCCCATGGCGCTGACGGTCGGTACGTCCCTGGTGATCATCGTGATCAACTCGGCCGCCGGCTTTGCGGCGCACCTGGGTGATCTGCAGATCGACTGGGCCGTCACGGCAGGGTTCGCTGTTGCCGCGATGGTCGCCTCGCTGGCGGCAGGGCGGATCGGCACCCGGATCCCGGACAAGGCGCTCAAGCGCGGCTTTGGAATTCTGGTGCTGGGGATCGCTGCGTACGTTGCAGTGCAGGCTCTCGTCTCCTGAGGGCCGCCGCAATCGGAATCGAAATCGGAATACAGTAAAGCGCCGGAGGACATGTCCTCCGGCGCTTTACTGCTCCTCAACATACTTGCTCCGCACTGCTTGTCCCCGGAGGGGCGCAGCGGGAGGCCCCATGCCGGCATCGCCCGGCCTGCGCACGGTTTCTTAGTGCGCGGGTTTGTGGTCCGTGCCGCGCATCCGGACGGCAACGAGGACGCCGGACAACGCGGTGAGGGCGCCGACGACGGCGACAGCCACCGGGATGCCGTAGGCGTCCGCGAGAATGCCGGCGAGCAGGGCGCCGACGGCGAATCCGCCGTCGCGCCAGAGCCGGTAGATGCCCACTGAGCGTGCCCGCCACTGGGGGTGTGCGACGTCGCCGATGGCGGCGAGTAGGGTCGGGTAAACCATTGCGGTTCCGGCGCCCAGCAGGATGGCGGCGGCAAGCCAGAGCCCGAAACCGGTGCCGAACGCGACCATCCCCAGCGCTGCGGCCTGGATGAGCATGCCCCCGACAATCAGGGGTTTGCGCCCGATTCGGTCCGAGAGCGCTCCGGTGACGAGCTGGCCTGCGCCCCAGACGGCGGGGTAGACGGCGGCCAGGATCCCGATCTGTCCAATGCTTAGTCCCGCGGCGGCAAACAGGAGCGGAAACAGGCCCCAGGCGAGGCCGTCGTTGAGGTTGTTGACCATGCCGGCCTGGCTGACCGACGACAGTGACTTGTCCCGGAAGCTGGTTAGGGTAAAGATTTCGCGGTTGCTCAGTTCCCCGTGGGCGCCGGCATGGGCCGCCGTGTGGCTGGCCGCCTCGAGCCGGGCATGGCCCCGGGTTTCCTTCACGGCGAACACCGACAGTCCCAGGCCCAACGCGATGTAGGCGGCGCCGAGCAGGAAGGGCCCGGGCCTTAGGCCGTAGGTCGCGGCGATGTAGCCGGTGGCGAGGGCGGTGGCGGCGACGCCAAGGTAGCCGGCGGCCTCGTTGAGGCCCATGGCCAGGCCGCGGCGGGACGGGCCGACGAGGTCCATCTTCATGACCACGGTGGTGGACCAAGTGAGGCCTTGGCTGATGCCGAGGATGACGTTGGCGGCGACGATCCAGTCCCAGGAGGGGCCGAAGATCAGCAGAAGCGGGACGGGGACGGCGATGAGCCAGCCGGTCACGAGGACGGGCTTTCGGCCGAAGCGGTCCGAGAGGGTGCCGGCGAAGTAATTGGTGGCGGCCTTGGCGAGTCCGAAGGCCAGGATGTAGGTCAGGGCGGAGGTGTAGCGGTCCAGGTGGAAGACCTGGTCCGCCAGCAGGGGCACGACGGTGCGTTCCTGGCCAAGGGTGCCGCCGACGAGGGCGTTGACGGCGACCAGGAGTATGAACTGTGCCAGGTTCTGATGCAGGCCCAGCGTGACGTTGCTCGGCTGTAGGCGTGACGGCGGGACTGTGCGGGCTTGCCGTGACGGGGTGCTGTCGGGCGTCATCTGTGATCTCCAGTTCTCCGGGAAGTGCGTTGGCGGCGGCCGGGTGTCCCGGCCGCCGCCAACTCTGTTATTCAATTACTTCAGGTGTTGCCTCGCTCAGTTGCTGGCAACAGATTCCCGTGCCTGTTGCCAGGCGGCCCATCCGGCGTAGCTGCCGTCGAGTTCGACGACGTCGTACCCGGCCCGGCGCAGGGCGCTGGCCGCGACGGAGTTGCGGACCCCGCTCTGGCAATAACTCACGATCGTGCCCTCGGCCGGGAGTTGGTCAAGGTTCCACATCACCCGGCCGCCGCTGAGCTGGTAGGAGCCCGGGATGTGCCCGGCGGCGTGTTCGGTCCGGTTGCGGACATCCAGGACCATGGCGGCGTCGAAGCCTTCGAGTTCTTCGGGCTGGATCAGCTTGGGGACGCTGACGGGCAGTCCTTCGAGGCTGGTGACGTAGCCGGCGACCTGGTCGATGCCGACCCGGACCAGGTGGTCCCACATGTCCTGGGCGGAGGCCTGGTCCGGGGCGAGGAGCACCAGCGGGTTTTTGTCCGTTTCCGGGTTGACCACCCAGGCGCCGAAGCTAGCGGTGGATTTGCCGGCGGGGATGTTCAGGGATCCGGTGACGGTGCCCGCATGGACTTCGGTGTTGGGGCGGGTGTCCACGAACGTCACGGTGTCCGCGGCGAGCCCGGCCACGACGTCGGCGGTGGGGATCTCCGCCAGCGGGGCGCGTTCGCCCATGACGGCCGGCCCTTCGCGGTTTTCGCGTTTCATCCGGCCGAAGTAGGCGTGGGCGTCGGGCTGGCCGTCGAGGAGCTCGGCGACGAAACCGGCCTCGTCGTTGGCGGCCAAGTACGGGCCCCACCAGGAGTAGAGCCGCTCGTAGCCGACCGTGGAGGAGGGGATCGCGCCCAGGGCCTTGCCGCAGGCGCTGCCGGCGCCGTGGCCTGGGTGGACCTGGACGTGGTCCGGCAGGGTCAGGAACTTGTCGCGTAGGCTCGCGAAGAGCTGTTTGGCGCCGGCGAACCGGGTGTCGACGCCGCCGGCGGCCTCGTCCAGCAGGTCCGGTCGGCCCAGGTCGCCGGAGAAGACGAAGTCACCGGAGAGCAGGTAGCCGGGGGCGTCGGCGAACGCGCCGTCGGTGATCAGGAAGGACAGGTGTTCGGGGGTGTGGCCCGGGGTGTGCACCGCCTTGACGGTGATGTTGCCCAGGGTGATCACGTCGTTGTCGTTGAGCCGCTCGGCCTCGAAGCCGTACTGCCAGTCGGCCCCGCCCTCGCCGGAAACGTAGGCGGTGGCGCCGGTCGCGGCGGCCAGTTCACGGGTGCCGGAGAGGAAATCCGCGTGGATGTGGGTCTCGGTGACGGCCACGATCTTCATCCCGTTGGCCGCGGCCATGGTGCGATAGACGTCGATATCGCGGCGGGGGTCAACGACGACCGCCTCACCCTTTGCCTGGCAGCCAATGAAATAGCTGGCCTGGGCGAGGTCTTCGTCATAAATGCGCTCGATAAGCATGAGGCTCTCTTTTCGCTGGGCGGGGGAGTTCCCTCGGCTGGGGATTCTCCGTTGGTCTACTCACAACGATAATACCCCCGGGGGTATCCTGCAAGCGGACCATGGCGGCCCGGATGCCGCCATACGCCTACTCGCCGTTATACCCGCCGGGGTATATAATTGGCAAAGTCCCGCCCACCGTTGGAGTCCGCCATGGAACTTGATTCGACAGAACTCACCCCCATCATCAACCGGCTCAAGCGCGCCCAGGGGCAGCTCGCCGGCGTGACGCGCATGCTGGAGGAGGGGAAGGACTGCAAGGACATCGTCACCCAGCTCGCCGCTGTCTCGAAGGCCCTGGACCGGGCGGGCTTCGCCATCATCGCGAGCGGCCTCGAGCAGTGCCTTGTCCGCGGGGATGCGAGCATGGACACTAAGGACCTGGAAAAACTCTTCCTGTCCCTTGCCTGATCTCCCCACTATTAGCGCAGGAGCAGTCATGAGCTACACGCATATCGTCACCGTCCCGCTGGGCTGGGAAGAAGCGGTGCAGTCCACCCGCGAAGCCCTCGCCGGGCAGGGGTTCGGGATCCTCTCGGAGATCGACGTACGGGCAACTTTTGAGGCCAAGCTCGGCGCCGATGCCGCCGAGGACCTCGGCGACTACATAATCCTGGGCGCCTGCAACCCCGGGTTGGCCAGCCGGGCCCTCGCCGCGGAACCGGCGATGGGCGCGCTGCTGCCCTGCAACGTCTTAGTGCGCCGCGGCAAGGGCGCTGCCGAGACAACCATCGAGGCCATCGACCCGCAGACCATGGTTAAGCTCAGCGACAGCGCGGCCGTCCGGGACGTCGCCAACGACGCCGACACCAGGCTCCGTGCCGCACTGCGCACCCTCAGCGGTGCAGAAGTCCCGGGTAACTGAAGCCCCTCGCTCGTGGGGTCCCCGCCTGCCGGGACGCCTCGACGCTGTCCCCGCTCGACCTCGACGCGGCCCCGCCGGGGGTGCACTCCTTCCATGTCCGCGACGGACGTCGGTGTTCCTCTCCTCTTTCACCCGCATTGGGTGAAGACTGCACCCGACCGAAGCGTTAGCTTGGGGAACATGTGATTGACCAGCCTCTATCGCCTCTGAGACCTCACTAGAGGCTCCTGCCGTCTCGCGGACGGCAGCGGAAGGAGAAGGATGCTCACCTGTAACCACGGGCGCAACGAACCCGTGGCCCGGATCGTCACTGGCGTGCTGGGTTGCCGGGGATGAGCCAGCCTGCCGCGTCGGCGCCCGGCATCGATCCGCTCGTAGTGATCCGTTCCAGGCCGTACATCGCTGCGCTCGTGCTGGCGGCGGTTCTGGGCGTTCCCATCTCGGCCATTGCGTACGGTTTTCTTGCTTTGGTGGCGACGGTCCAGCAGTACGTCTTCGACGGGCTGCCGAATCAAGTCCTCGGGGGTCCTGCACCTGCATGGTGGCCGATTCCGTGGTTGGTGCTGTGTGGGCTGTTGACGGCGTTGACCATCCGGTATCTGCCGGGAACCGGGGGCCACTCACCAGCCTTCGGATTCAAGACGGGCGGCGGTCCGCCCAGCGGTCGGGAGCTCGTGGGCATTATTCTCGCGGCGCTGACCACGCTCAGCCTGGGGGCGGCGCTGGGGCCCGAGGGGCCGCTGATCGCGATCGGTGGCGGGCTCGGGGCGCTGGCGGTGCACCTAGTGAAAAAGGACGCTCCGCCGATGGCCCTGACAATCATGGCGTCGGCTGGCAGCTTCGCAGCGATCAGTACCCTGCTCGGGTCTCCCGTGCTTGGTGCATTCCTCATCATGGAGGCCGCCGGGATCGGTGGATTGACGCTGAGCCTGGTGGCCCTGCCGGGACTGATCGCTTCCGGCGTCGGGGCGCTGGTGTTCGTCGGCTTGGACGGCTGGACCGGGTTGGGCAGCTTCTCGCTGGCGCTCCCCGTGGTGCCGCCCGCGATGGCGCCGACGTTGGCTTCGATGGGGTGGGCCGTCCTCATGGGCGCGGTCGGCGCGCTGTTGGCGTGGCTGATCCGCTGGGTAGCGCTGTCGCTTCGTCCGGTAGTGCATCTGAATCGGGTGTTGGTGACGTCTGCGCTTGGCTTGCTGATCGGCCTTACCGCGATGATTTACCAGTTGATTTCCGGGAACAGCTTCACTCAGGTGTTGTTCTCGGGGCAGGACGGCCTTCCGCAGCTGGTCGAACACGCCGCGGACTACTCGCTTCCTGTGCTGGTCCTGCTGATCGTTTGCAAGACCTTGGTCTACGGGCTGTCGCTGAGCGCATTTCGCGGCGGGCCGGTGTTCCCGTCGATGTTCATCGGTGCGGCGATGGGTATTGCGGCGAGCGCGCTGCCCGGAATGGATCTCGCGGCAGCGATCGGCATGGGCATGGGAGCCATGTGCGCGGCCATGCTGCGGCTGCCGTTGACGTCGACGCTGCTGGCCACACTGCTGCTCGGAGTGGACGGTGTGGCAGTAACACCCCAGGTGGTGGTGGCTGTGGCGGTGTCCTTCGTGATCATCAATGTGCTCCCGGTCCCGGGCCCCAGGGCGCCCGCGGCGCCTGACGATCCAGGCAGCGTCCAACATCGGGCTTCCTCTGGGGCCGACCATGACTGAGATCTCGAGCGCGCGCCGTTCGACCACACGGGACCGGTGGATCGCATGGTTGTTCATCATTGGCTCGAGTCTGTTCGCTTTGGGGGCGGTGCCGTCATACTCCGAGGCCGTGGGATTGCGCTGGTGTGCCGCCACATTCTTCGTCGGTTCGCTGTTCTTCACCTCTGCGGCATTCCTGCAGTACCGCGAAGCCGCTGACGCGCTTCCGGCCGTGCGTGCCACGGCGCGCCACTCGCTTTGGGTCTGGGCGCCGCGGAATCTCGTCTGGCTCGCTGCCGCCGTTCAACTTGCCGGCACACTGTGGTTCAACTGGAGTACCGGAAACGCCGTGCGGGATAATCTCAGCGCGGCGCTGACCGACCAGCGGGTGTGGCGACCCGACGCCCTGGGTTCAATCGCCTTCCTCGTTGCCAGCGGTGTGGCGTTGCGGGATGCCGGCCGCGGCGCCATCCCCGGCCGGCACAGGACCCGGCCATGGAAGATCGCCGTCATCAACGTGGCCGGTTCAGTTGCGTTCGGCATCTCGGCGGTCGCGGCCTTTGTCATCCCCTCGAGCGGCGACGTCTGGAACGCCGAACTGTCCAATCTCGGCACACTTGTGGGAGCCCTGTGCTTCCTCACCGGTGCGATTCTCATGCTGGGTCCGGAATTCACCGCCGTCTCGGTCCAAACGGACCGGGGAACTCACCCGTAACCGCTTTTCACCAGTCCCTATAGGAGAAGTGATGTCATCAAATTCGCAGTCTGCGGATGCCGCGGCGGCGCTGTTCGGCAACCGGTTCATCACGCAGGAGGTTCCGAGCCGGGAGTTCCCGGAGACCGGCATTCCTGCTCAGGATGCATTGCGCCTGGTGTCCGAGGACTTGGCGCTGGAGGGTGATCCGGCGCGGAACCTGGCCACCTTCGTGACCACGTGGATGGAGCCGCAGGCCCAGGAGATCATCGCCGCGAACCTGCACCGCAATTTCATCGACCACGCCGAGTATCCCCGCACGGCCGAGATCGAGCAACGGTGTATCCGGATGCTCGCGGATCTCTTCCACGCGCCCGGTGAGACGACGGGAGCCCGCACTCAGGGATCGTCCGAGGCGATCATGCTCGGGGGTCTGTCCCTGAAGTGGAACTGGCGCAAGCGCCGCGAGGCCGCCGGCGCGTCGACGTCGAGGCCGAACCTGGTGTTCGGCGGCGACGTGCATGTCGTGTGGGAGAAGTTCTGCCGTTACTTCGACGTCGAGCCGCGGATCGTGCCATTGCAGCCGGGGAAATACACGATCGGCCCCGACGACGTGCAGGCCCATATCGATGAGAACACGATCGGCGTCGCGGCCGTGCTGGGGACGACGTTCACCGGGCACAAAGACGACATCGTCGGCATCAACGACCTGCTGGTGCAGATCAAGAATGAGCGGGACCTTGATGTGCCGTTGCACGTAGACGGGGCCAGCGGGGGGTTCGTCTGGCCCTTCCTCTACCCGGACTCGGCGTGGGACTTCCGCCTCGAGCAGGTCCGCTCGATCAATGTCTCGGGGCACAAGTTCGGCCTGGTCTATCCCGGCATCGGCTGGCTGATCTTCCGGGAGAAAGCGGACCTCGCCAAGGATCTCGTCTTCGAGGAGAACTACCTCGGCAAGACCGACTCGACCTTCACCCTGAACTTCTCCACCGGCTCGTCGATGGTTCTCGCCCAGTACTACAACTTCGTGCGCTATGGCCGCGCCGGTTACACGTACATCATGCAGAACATGCAGACCAACGCCCGCGTCCTGGCTGAGAAGCTGGACGCCATGGGCCGCTTCGAGATCATCGGCGCCGACGAGGAGCAACTTCCCCTGGTGGCGTTCCGGCTCGCCTCCGACCCCGGGTACGACGAGTTCGACATTGCCTGGCAGCTCTCGGCCGAGCGCGGCTGGATGGTTCCGGCCTACACACTCCCGCCAAACGCCCAAGACGTGACGATCATGCGCGCCCTGGTCAAGGAAACGTTGAGCCGCGAGCACGTCGACACGCTCGCCCGCGACATCGAAGAGGCGTGCTCCACGCTGGCGAAGAAGGGCGGCGCGCACGAATCCGAACGAAACAAGATCATCATCGGACCCGGCCATTAACCCAGTTCGACGGCGGGCATCTGGCGCGTTACATGCCCAACGGCGTGGTGTCGCTCCGCTGTTGGACCGGCCGCGCCCAAGCCGCGACTCCGGGGATGTTCGATCAAGCCTCCGAAGATGGGGACACTTCGTTAGCATTGGTCGGAACACGACCTACCTGGAGGGTGCATGCCGTACACCGTTGACTTCGAACACGTTTCTACTGCCGGCCTGGAATCGTCTCCCGTGGCCGAGGCGCTCGCCGGGCTGCGCGCCAACGAGGCCCGCTATTACCGGAACAAATACGGCCACGTCTTCACAGTGAGCCCCGCGAGCGAGGTTCCGGAGGCGGTCGATCGGGTGACCACGATACTCCGGGAAGAACGTGACATCGTCATCGGCTCCCGCCCGCTGGAAGCGACCGCCTTCGAAGTCGACGGTTTGCGGATGGCCTACGTTTTTTACGAGTCCGGGCTGGCGATCAACGTCATGTACAGCGTCGAGGACGGAGGGAAGCGAGCGGTCGGATTCAAACTCGCCGACGGCATGGAAATTCCGGAGGAGTTGGCGGCGCGCTTCAAGTTCGCCCGCCAAAAATCCAAACTGGCCGGCGTTATTCGCGGCTCCTACTTCGTGATCAAAGGCGAGTACTGACCGCGCTCACCGCCGCAGCCGACATCCTGCGGTGTCGGAACCGTGTCAGGACCCAGGGCGCCCCGGCCACTCTTTGCCCG
The DNA here is from genome assembly GCF_003634095.1 of Arthrobacter oryzae. Lineage (GTDB taxonomy): Bacteria > Actinomycetota > Actinomycetes > Actinomycetales > Micrococcaceae > Arthrobacter > Arthrobacter oryzae. The sequence continues at coordinate 891,638 of NZ_RBIR01000001.1, read as the reverse complement.
CCCACGGGTCGTAGTCAGAGATGAGATCCTCTTGCGGCGGACGCTCATCTTCCGGGACATGCTGAAGGTTCACCCGCACCCGGTACCAGAGTGAACTCGATCCGCGCATTCCATCGAGGAGTATGTCGGCTGGATGCAGGGCCGGGACCAGGTCCGCATGCCGGGCCTTCCATTCGTCTAGCGCCTCAAGCGCCTCGGGCTTGGTCTTGGTACGTGCCACCTCGATAAGCGGCATCGCCGACTGCCGGTGGCCCGCACCGTCGCCCCCTCGCGGCGGCTTTTCGGCGGGACCGAGCTCGGTAGCCAAGGCGATGAGCCCGTTGAGTGTCCCCACCGCCTCGTCGATCCCGGCGTGGGGGTCGCCCATCATTGCGAAGCGCTCAAGCACCGTGGGCACCGTGAATTGTTCCGGCCGGGTGGAGGTAACCTCGTTCCAGGTGAGCGGGGTCGAGACCCGGGCGTCGGGCAGGGGCCGGATCGAGTACGCTGATGCCACGGTGCGGTCCTTGGCGTTCTGGTTGAAGTCAACGAACACACTCTCGCCGCGCTCCTCCTTCCACCACCGCGCCGTGGCGAGGCCCGGAGCGCGGTTCTCAACTTCGCGGGCGAGGGTCTCGGCGGCGAGCCGCACGTCGCGATAGGACCACTGGGGCGCGATGCGCACCAGGATATGGAGCCCCCGCGAACCGCTCGTCTTCGGCCACCCCACCAGTCCGACGTCGTCGAGCACCTCCCGCGCGACATAGGCGACGTCAACGATCTGCGGCCAGTCGACCCCCGGCATCGGGTCCAGGTCGACCCGGAGTTCATCGGGGTGCTCGAGGTCCTCGGCGCGCACCGGGTGCGGGTTGAGGTCCAGGCATCCAAGATTCACCACCCATGCCAAGCCCGCAGGATCCCGGATGACGGCCTCTTCGGCCGACGTCCCCGATGCGTAGTGCAACGTTGCCGTGTCGATGAAGTCGGGGTGGTTTTCAGGCACACGTTTCTGGAAGAAAGGCTCGGCGCCGATCCCCTTCGGGAAGCGCTTGAGCACCATGGGCCTTCCGCCCGCGCCCCGCAGCGCACCATCCGCAACGGCCAGGTAGTAGCGAACCAAGTCGAGCTTGGTTAGCCCGGGCCCGGGGAACACCACCTTGTCCGGACTCGAGATGCGAACCTCGTTACCGGCAATGTCCAGGACCTCGGCGGCGGCCTTCGACGCGCTCATTCCGCCACGCTAGCAATGATCGGGTGTCCCTGCCAGACCAGGCGGGCGGCGGGAGGTTGCCGGCAACGTCCTGTCCGAATGTGCCGCGGCGCAAGCCGCGGCACGGCCGCATGCGCCGTGGGATCAGGTCCTCACCCCTCCGGTGCCCAGCCTTGCGATGCTGCTGCTCTCCAGATTCTCCAACAGGTGCCGCGGGTTGTCGTACACCTCCACGGCGCCAGCATCCCGGAGTTCGGCTTCGCTGATTCCGCCGCAGGTCAGGGCAATGGCGGGAACCCCAATCGCCGCAGCCGCCTTGATGTCCCAGACGGCATCACCAACGAAGACGACGTCCGCCGGGCTGAGTTTAAGCCTTTCCAGGCATGCAAGGAGGATGTCGGGGGCGGGCTTGCCCTCGTCGGCGTCGTTGGAGCTGGTCCAGGCATCAATGAACTGGCCGGCGTCCAGGAGGCCGCGGGTGACGTCCAGGTCGCGCTCCTGCGCTGATGATGCCAACCCCACGGCAAGCCCCGCGTCGGAGCAGGCGGCCAGGAGGTCCCTGGCAGCGGCGAAGGGCCGCAGGGAAGGCCAGAACGTGGAGAACACGGCCCCGTGCGCGGATTTCAGGTCTTCCCGCATGGCCGGGGTGCAGCCGGGGACCAAGTGATCTAAAAGCTTGTCGCCGCCCATGCCGACACAGCGGTGGATGGCGGAGATCTGGATGTCCAGCCCCTCCCGCCGGAACGCCTGCCACCACGCCAGGGCGTGGAAATAGCTGGAGTCGATCAAGGTCCCGTCCACATCGAAAAGCACGCCGCGCTTCTTTTCGAAACTTCCGAAATTTGAGCCTTGCGCCAATGCTGTCCCACCTTAGGTTGGGGCCCGCCGCACCTGCAGCATCCGCCGAGGCTCGACGCGATGCGGCTTCTTCCGGCCCGAGGTCGGGTCCCTGTTCCGGCCCCGAAGGAGCCATAATACCGCTATCAGCCTTCTGCAGGAGGGGGGAGGGCACGGAGGCGCTGCAGGCGTAATCTACGAACAGAAGGCTTTCTTCCAACGCCGGGGAGCTCATCATGGACACCGAATTCGCCGAGGTCATCGATCACGACGTCACCACCATCACCTGCGTGTGCGGCAATACCGTCAGCAAGGAGGGATTGATTCAGGCCAACTCACAAGGCATCCCCGTTCACATCGGCGGAAACGAGCCTGTGCCCGCGGGGCTGGCCGCGTGGCCGGAGGACGAGGATCTCTACACGCTGTGCCCCGCGTGCGGCCGCGCCTACCACGACGTGGTGATCGAAGAGACGGGCACCGCGCCCGTTGCTTTCCGGGTCGAGGTCACCGCTGGGCCGGTGGCAGAGGCAATCCGCGTCCACTGGGATCTCAGCACGTAGCACTGTGGCCGTGGCCGGCCGCGGCGAACGGCCGGCGGGACCGGTGCCGGAGGGCCGCCCGTATCCTTATTGAATGAGTGACATCGCGCATTCAACAGTCACACTTGATGGCCACTTCGCCCGGGAGTTCAAGGAGATGGCCATTCCTTGGCGTGCTGAGGAGGCTCCCGACCCGGACCTTCTGGTGCTCAACGAGCCCCTCGCCGCCGAGCTAAGTCTCGATCCGGCCTTTCTCCGGAGCCCTGAGGGGCTGCTTCTGCTGATCGGAAACGCCCTCCCGGCGGAAGCAAGCCCCGTGGCGCAGGCCTACGCCGGGCACCAGTTTGGCTGGTACGCATCCCGCCTGGGGGACGGGCGCGCACTCCTCCTCGGCGAGATCAGGCACGCGGACGGGCAGCTCCGGGACCTCCACCTCAAGGGATCGGGACGCACGCCGTTTGCGCGCAACGGTGACGGCCAGGCGGTGGTCGGTCCCATGCTGCGCGAATTTATCGTGAGCGAGTCCATGCACGCGCTGAACATCCCCACCACTCGATCCCTCGCCGTCGTCGCGACGGGCCGTTCGGTGCAGCGTGAGACGCTCCTACCCGGCGCCATACTTACCCGGGTTGCGAGCAGCCACCTGCGTGTGGGCAGCTTCCAGTACGCCGGGTCCACGGGTGACACCGGCCTTCTTCGCCGCCTGGCCGACTATGCACTGGACCGTCACTACCCGACCGCCGTGGAGGCGGAGAACCGCTATCTCGCACTGTTGCAAGGGGTCATATCAGCCCAGGCCGCACTGGTAGCCCAGTGGATGCTCGTAGGGTTCGTTCACGGGGTCATGAACACCGACAACATGACGATCTCAGGCGAAACCCTCGACTACGGGCCGTGTGCCTTCATGGAAGGCTTCGACCCAGCCGTCGTCTACAGTTCGATCGACGAGACCGGACGCTACGCTTACCGCAATCAGCCGCTGGTGGCGGAGTGGAACCTTGCCCGGCTCGCGGAGTCTCTCCTGCCGCTGCTCCACGATGACCAGGAGCAGGCGGTGGATCTCGCGGTGGAAGCGCTCGGCGAGTTCCGGCGGCAGTACAGTGGCACCTGGTCGGCCGGCATGAAGGCCAAGCTGGGGTTACATGAAGGGCTTGACGACGAAGTGACCTCGCCTCTCGTGGACGAACTTGTGGCTCTGCTTCAGGAATCACGGGCCGACTACACATCGTTTTTCCGGCATCTCGGCAAGGCCGCGCGCGGCCAGGCTGAGACCGCACGGAGCCAGGTTTCTGACCCCGCGGCGTTCGATGACTGGGTTGCGCGCTGGCGTGCCTTGGCCCCGGATGCCGACTCCATGGACGGGGTGAATCCCGTCTACATCCCGCGGAACCACCTCGTGGAGGAGGCCCTGACGGCCGCCACTGCCGGAAACACGGGCCCGCTGAAGCAGCTGATGGACGCAGTAGCCTCACCCTTCGACGAGCGGCCCGGCCTCGAACGTTACGCCGCACCAGCCCCGGACAGCTTCGGCCCATACCGGACCTTCTGCGGAACCTGAGCTCCGGGAACAGGTTGAGGCACGACGAATGATCCGGTTGGCGGGTGAGTGCCCTGCCTTCGGCCCGGGATCCCTCTTCTTCCCTCGCAGGGCCTGTCGCGGTTGCCGTCACCCTGTCTACGCTGGGGCGTCGTGGAAGGGCCCAAGGAAAATCCAAGCTTCCGTTCGTATCCTCGGTCCAAGGGCTGAACGGTTTATGCCAGGATTCTGCGTCTTTGGCCACACGGGGGTTCGATTCCCTCCCAGCCCACTGCGCCGTCGTAGGTCTTCCAGCCGGGCCCAAGGCGGCCCAGGATGACCCAGGCAGCTCGCGGCAGCTCCCGGCCGGTCACTTCAAGCGGCTCACCGCCGCTACGCGATGCGCTCTCCGGTGACACTGGCCAGGCGGCTCAGGAGGTCGTTCTGGAATTCGTGGTCGTAGACGGCGGGGTGCGCTTTCGTCCGCTGCTGATGGTGCCAGTAGCCACCGCTCGTTTGCGCTTCCGGGTCGTTACTGGTGGCGAGCCATGCCTGGGTGAGGTGGCCGAGCCGCAGGTCGTCCGGGGCGCTGGGGCCACCCATCTTGGTGGGTACCCAGCCGGGATCGACGGCGTTGCTGAGAACGTCCGGCCACAGCCGGGCGACGGCGACGGCGAGGGCAGTGACATAGAGTTTGCTGTCCGAGTAGGACACTTGTGGCGCCTGTCCGCTCCAGTCGATGCCGGAAAGCGTGGCGCGGCCGCCGCGGTGCATGCCGCTGCTGAGGTAAATGAGGCGGCGCGGGCGGTGAACGAGTGCGGTCAGAAGGTACGGGGCCAAGACGTTGACCTGAAAGATATGTGCCCCGCTGAGCACACCCGCGTTGTGGACCACGGAATCCAAGGGGCCGCTTCGGTTCACTTGGTCGGCGACGTCGCGTGTTTGCTCGATGTCCGACAGGTCGCCCACCACACTTGTGGCGCCGCGGTCCAGGAGGTCCTTCACCGCGGCCAGGCGGTCGGTGGTGCGTGCATGCACGATGACCTCGTGGCCGTTGTCAATCAGGGACTGCGCGGCGGCCCGTCCGAGGCCGTCCGTTGAGCCGGTGATGAAAATGCGTGCCATCGCTCCTCCTTCTCTACCGCGATCGCTTGGTGTTCGGGCCCCTGAAGTAGTGGTCCAGCCCCATTATGTAGTGTCAGGGGCATGTCTGCAGTGTCCGGCTGCGCTGCAGTGTCCGCCTGCGCCCGGCCGCATCCACGCTTCACGGGCTTAGAATTGAGGCGTTCCCAAAAATCCCGGCAGGAGGCACGCCATGGATTTCGACACCGTCCTCGCGCAGTACCATGAGGCGCTGGACACCTTCGCCAGAGGCGACGCCCGGGACATCAAACGGTTGTACTCCCACGGTAGGGACATCGTCCTCGCAAACCCGTTCGGCCCTGCCGTCCGGGGCTGGGCCGATGTTGAGGAGCGAACGGATTTCGCCGTAGCGCACTTCCGTGACGGGGAGTGCCGGTCCTTCGATAGCTTGTACCGCCTGGTATCGGCCGACACAGCCGTCATCCACGAAGTCGAACACTGGAAGGCCAAGGTTTCGGGGCGCGCGGAGGCAAGTCCGTTTATCCTTCGGGTCACGACGGTCTTCCGGAGGGAAGACGGAACGTGGCACGTCGCGCTCCGGCACGCTGACCCGATCAGCAGCCCCGACGATAACGGACCGCTCCGGGGCGGGAGGGCCTAGATCCGTCGCGTTTCGTGAGGGCCAGGTATAGGAAGATTCATCCTCCGGCCATCAGTGTTTAGGCATTGGTGGTCCGGGGGAGCGGGAGGAACGTGTCGCCACGGGCCTTCATGACTTTCAGGGCGTGCTCGACGCCGGGGGCTGTCCCGCCGCCGGGGTGGTTGCCGTGGGCAATGACGATGTCTCCCGCCCGGGCCAGGGAGATCTCGCGGGTGACCGTCGCGGCGGGGAACGTAGCGCCGGCGTCGCCGTTGATGGAGAATCCGACCGGTATGAGGCCAAGGGAACGGACGATTGCGGCGGAGACGTCATCAAGGTAGGCCGTGCCGGGTCGGAAGTAGCGGGAGCGTCGTCCGGTGAGCTGGGTGAGGCAGGCGTCGTTGGTCATGATCTCGTCGTAGACCTCGGCGGGGTTTCGAGTGCCCCGGATCCCGTACGCGCTCCGGCCCGTGACGGAGAGGGGGCGGTGGGATGTTCCGTGGTTGGCAAGTTCGAAGAGCGGGTCCCCGGCCAGGTTCATGGCCAGGGCAGGGTTGGCGGTGATCCAACGGGAGCTCAGGAACAAGGTGGCAGGGACGTGCTGCTGCCGCAGGACGGACAGGAGGGCCAGGTCGGCTCCGTTGCCGTTTACCCCACCGCAAAAATCAAACGTCAGCGCCACCCCGGTGGTTCCCGGGGGCAGGCGGGTCAATACGCCGGGCGCCTCCAAGCCCCAGTACTTCGTGGTGCGTCCGGCATACATCGCCGTCACCTGGTTCCGGGTCGGCACCGGCCCCGGCGCTGCCCCTGTGTGCGCGGTAAGCCCCGCGGAGGGCCGTCTGGCGGGATCCCGCGCGCCAGCGGCAAGCGGGTGCGCCGCGGGCCCGGGTCCCTGGCGGCCGGGCGCGCAGCCGGCCAGTGCCATGGCGGCGGCCAGGAGAAATGACCGCCGGTCCGGGGTCCGTGTCACGGTATATCTTCCGATCTCTTCAAGTTGGTCGCGGCAGCGGACCGCTCCCTCATTATGGTCCGCCACTGCTCGGCGACGGTCATCCGGGGTCAGGAACCGTCTCGCGTGTTGAGGGGACGGCCGCCAAAGGACGCCACGGTCAATACTCTAGGAGACCCGAGGCTTTCAAGGCCGAGATCACGTCGTGGACTCGCCGGTTTAGGATGATGCCGTCAGGAGCCGCCGCCGGACTTGGGCCGTTCCGCTGCCGCTGAGTTCGTGGATGGCTGCCGGCCTGCCTGCGAGGGTTGTAACCAATGCCGATGCGCTTCCTATCACTGCGGCGCCGGTGCCGTAGTTCCAGCCCGAGTCATTGGCGGTGAAGGCGAGCCCGTCGAGCAGGCCGGGCTTGAGTGCCCTCCGAGCCTGCGGACTGGTCAGCTGATCCAGGACGATGTTCGCACTTTGCTTGTCAATGATGTGATCGACGCCGAGGGGCCGATAGATGTCTTGGGCATGGATGACCAGGTGGCATAGGGGCGCCTCGGGCTGGGCGCCGGGAATGCGGAAACGGCCGTGGGCGGTCTGGCGAAGGGCATCCACGATGTGCCCGTTCGGCCGGCCATCCCTCCTCGCCCACCGGTCAGCCATTTTGTCGAACTTGAATCCGGCGGCCGCCATGTTGCCCAGGAAGCGCGGCACCGTCAGTTGGTAGGGCATCAGCAGGTGTACGACGACGTCCCGCACCCGCCAGCCGGCGCACAGGCTGGGCGCGTTCCACTGCTCGTTGTCCAACTCTTCCAGCACACCGAGCATCCGGGTTCGCTCGGCATCGATTAAGACTCTGATCTCGTTCATCTCATCCCCTTCTGGAGCTCGGCGGCACAGCTCTTTTATGGGCCGCCGAGCTGCCGCCAGAGTACGTCAGTTCCGTGAGGAGCCCTAGCATTCGGCTGGGAGCCGCTTGTAGCTTTTCGTCGGCCCCGGTTTTCGCGGCCATGAGGGACGCCGTCCGTTCCCGGGCGACGCCGGCCGGAGTCGCAGGAACACGGAATACCGGACCCCCGGGCTACGTTGCATTAGCGTCAGCTAAGAACGCAAGAAAAGAGAAGCACCTCAGTGGCAACCGATTACGACGAAGTACGTTCCGACGTCAAGGAATCACAGGACCGCTCCCTCGAGGCGTTGCAGTCCGCCAACGCCCCGGACGCCCGCAGCGTCGTCAGCGAGCTGGACGAATCCGACGCGCTGGATGACGCCATGACCCCCGGCGGGGAATTTGTCGCCGAGGAACTGATTGTTCAGGTAATTCCCCAGGCCGCAGACGAGTTCACCTGCTCCTCCTGTTTCCTGGTCCGGCACCGCTCCCAGCTCGCACGCGAAAAGGACGGCCATTTCTACTGCAAGGAGTGCGAGGGATAGGACTCACCCACTCCCGGACCTGGCGCGGCGACGCCACTCGTGAGTAGCGGCCTAAACGGTGTCCGTTCGCTGGTCGCCCTTGTGGCTCCGTAGATTCTCCTGCAGCTTGCCGAACATATCCTTGATGGTCGACTCCGTGTTGGTGAGCATGTCCGGCTGGACGTAGACCTGTTGGGCCGGAGGCAGGCTGTAGTGGGATGGAAGGGCCCCCGTGCCGTCCACGCCCTCCAGCGCGATGGTCACCCCGCCCTCCTTGCGTGCAATGGCGCCGATCCGGCCGAAGACCACGGTAAATTCGTCCGGCTGGAAGCTCACGGTCAGTCCGACATGTGTCCGGTTGAGGTCACTTGCCGCAACGGCCTTCTCGTTACCGGTGCCTGTGTAGCTCATGTCCATCTCCTGAGACAGTTGGTGTGTTTACGCGAGCAGTCTACGTGCGTGACCGGAAGCCGGGTAGGGACCGTGTCGACCCATCAAAGAGGCCCGATTCCGGGCCGGGGCCACTCTGGTGGAGAATGCGTTCATGACCAATGACGATCGTCGGCCTGTCTACTTCCTTTCGGACAGTACGGGCATCACCGCTGAAACCCTCGGCAATACCTTGCTGACGCAGTTCCCTGCGAACAATTTTGACCGCATCACGGTCCCGTTCATCACCACGGCCGAGCAGGCGAGGTCCGTGGTCAAGACCATTGACAGCCTCGCCGCGACCGGCCTGCAGCCGATCGTCTTTTCCACCGCGGTCAGCAGCGATATCCGTCAGGCCTTGGCGACGTGCAAGGGAATCATCGTGGATCTCATCGGGACACACGTCGGTCAGCTGGAGCAGGCCCTGGGCACGCCGGCTAGCGGAGAGCCGGGGCGGGCGCACGGCCTCGGGAACGCGGAGCGGTATCAATCCCGGATGGCCGCCGTCGAGTATGCCATGGAACACGACGACGGCCAGAGCCTGCGGGCGCTGGAAAAGGCCCAGGTCATCCTGGTGGCGCCGTCCCGCTGCGGCAAGACGCCCACCACCATGTATTTGGCGCTGCAACACGGCATCTTCGCCGCGAACTTCCCGCTGGTGGACGAGGACTTTGAACGGGAAGGGCTCCCCAAACCGTTGCGGCCTTTCGTTGAGAAATGTTTCGGCCTGTCCTCCAACCCCCTGCGCCTGAGCCAGATCCGCACCGAACGGCGCCGAGGCTCACCGTATGCGTCGCTGCGGCAGTGCGGCTTCGAGTTGCGCAGCGCCGAGCAGTTGTACGTCTCCCACAGGATTCCGTACCTGAATTCAGCCACCGTGTCCGTCGAGGAAATGGCGGCCACGATCTTGCAGCGGATGAACCTCAAACATTAGGGAAAAGTTTCACAAGCTTGGTGTGGCGCACGTCATGTGGAAAGAGCGCCAAAGACCTGTCACTGTGGACAGGACTTGCGCCCAGTTCACCGGCCATCCCGGTGAACTGGGCGGCACATCTGCATGGCATCATCTGCAAAGGAGCAGCAACTATGACGACAGACATCCTGTGGTTCTCAGAACTCGGACTCAAGGACCTGGACCGGGTGGGCGGCAAGAACGCCTCCCTCGGCGAAATGGTGCAGAACCTGACATCTGCCGGCGTCCAGGTCCCGGACGGCTTCGCTACCACCGCGGATGCCTACCGCGCCTTCCTGGCCGATTCCGGCCTGGACCAGAAGATCGCCGACCGGCTGGTCGGCCTGGACACTGACGATGTGACGGCCCTGGCCACGGCGGGGCAGGAGATCCGTTCCCTGATGCGCGCCACGCCCTTCTTGCCGGACTTCGAGGCGCAGATCCGGGACTCCTACCAGCGGTTGGTGGACAAACACGGCGGCTCGGAGGACCTCTCCTGGGCCGTCCGCTCCAGCGCCACGGCGGAAGACCTCCCCGATGCCTCCTTCGCCGGGCAACAGGAGACGTTCCTGAACGTCCGGGGGATCGAGAACATCCTGCTCGCCATCAAGGATGTCTTCGCCTCGCTCTACAACGACCGTGCCATCGCGTACCGCGTGCACCACAAATTCGAGCACGCCGAGGTCGCCCTCTCGGCCGGCATCCAGCGCATGGTGCGCTCCGACGTCGGGGCCTCCGGCGTCATGTTCACCATGGACACCGAATCCGGGTTCCAGGACGCCGTGTTCGTCACGTCCTCCTACGGCCTCGGCGAGGCTGTCGTTCAGGGCGCCGTGAACCCGGACGAGTTCTACGTGTACAAACCCGCGCTGCAGGCCGGGCGGCCCGCCATCCTCAAACGTGGACTGGGCGAGAAGGCCCTCCAGATGACCTACACGAACAGCCGCGAGATCGGCCGCACCATCGACTTCGTGCCGGTTGAGGCGTCCCTGCGGAACCGCTTCAGCCTCACTGACGACGACGTCGAGCAGCTCGCCCGGCACGCCGTCGCCATCGAGAACCACTACGGCCGCCCCATGGACATCGAATGGGGCAAGGACGGGATCGACGGCGGCCTCTACATCCTGCAGGCGCGCCCCGAGACCGTGCAGTCCCGCCGGGCCGCCGGCAGCCTGAGCCGCTTCCGCCTCAACGGGACCGGCCGGGTGCTGGTCGAAGGCCGGGCCATCGGCCAGCGCATCGGCGCCGGCAGCGTCCGCATCCTCACCTCGATCGACCAGATGGCCGCCTTCAAGACCGGCGACGTCCTCGTCGCGGACATGACCGACCCGGACTGGGAACCGATCATGAAGCGCGCCTCCGCCATCGTGACCAACCGCGGCGGGCGCACCTGCCACGCGGCCATCATCGCCCGGGAACTGGGGATTCCCGCCGTCGTCGGCACGGGTGACGCCACGGACGCGCTCTCCGACGGTCTCGACGTGACCGTCTCCTGCGCCGACGGCGAGACCGGCGTGATCTACGAAGGACTCCTGGAGTTCAGCGTCGAGGAAACCGAGATCACCCAGCTGCCCGAGGCACCCGTCAAGGTCATGATGAATGTTGGCACCCCGGAGCAGGCCTTCACCTTTGCGCAGCTGCCCAACCATGGAGTGGGCCTGGCCCGGCTCGAATTCATCATCAACCGCCAGATCGGCATCCACCCCAAGGCACTGCTGAACCTGGACGAGCAGCAGGCGGATGTCGCCGCTGAAATCCGCGACCGGATCGCCGCGTACGACAGCCCGCGCGACTACTACATCAGGCGCCTGGCCGAAGGCGTGTCCACCATCGCGGCCGCCTTTGCGCCGGAACCGGTGATTGTGCGCATGTCCGACTTCAAGTCCAACGAGTACGCCAACCTGATTGGCGGGCCAGCCTACGAGCCGCACGAAGAGAACCCGATGATCGGCTTCCGCGGCGCCTCGCGGTACCTGGAGCCGTCCTTCCGGGACTGCTTCGATCTGGAGTGCGAGGCCCTGTCATTTGTCCGCAACGAGATGGGGCTGACCAACGTCAAGCTGATGATCCCCTTCGTGCGGACCCTGGACGAGGCCCGCGGCGTCATCGATTTGTTGGCGGAGAACGGCCTCGTCCGCGGCGAGAACGGCCTCGAGGTGATCATGATGTGCGAGATTCCGTCCAACGCCCTGCTGGCCAACGAGTTCCTGGACCACTTCGACGGATTCTCCATCGGCTCCAATGACATGACTCAGCTGGCCCTGGGCCTGGACCGGGATTCCGCAATCGTCTCGGGCGGCTTCGATGAACGCGACCCTGCGGTCAAGAAGCTCCTGAGCATGGCCATCAAGGCCTGCAAGGCGCGCGGCAAATATGTGGGCATCTGCGGCCAGGGTCCCAGCGACCACGAGGACTTCGCCGAGTGGCTGGTCGAGGAAGGCATCGATTCCGTCTCCTTGAACCCCGACACCGTGGTGGATACCTGGCTGCGGCTCGCCGGCGGTGCCGTCCAGGCAGGGGTCGGCGCCGAGGCAAACTGACAGCACGGCGCCCGGGGACGGGCCACGACCGCTGACCGGGACACCCCTGGCGGAGCCGGCCAAGCACAGGGCGCCGGGGGTGTCAGGCGCGGGTGGCGTGAGCGGTGCTGTTGCGCACGACCAGGCGTGGGGGCAGCACCTCGGTACGTTGCGGCAGCGAGGGGTCGGCAATGCGTGAGAGGAGAAACGCGGCGGCGCGGACGCCTACTTCCCGGCTGACGGGGTCGACTGTGGTCAGCGAGACGTGCCGGATCCCGGCCAGGTAGGTGTTGTCGTATCCGACGAGCGAGAGTTGAGAAGGGACACGAATGCCGTAATTGTCGGCGGCCGAAAGCGCGCCCACGGCGAGGATATCGTTGGCGGCAAAGACTGCCGTGGGCATCCGGCCGCTGTCGACGAGGCTGCTCATGGCCGCAAAGCCCGCGTCTTCGCTCATGTCCGTTGGTATCACCCGGATGCACTCCTGCAGGCCGTGCCGGGTCATCGTCTCCCGGTAGGCGTCGGCCCGCACCCTGGCGGATCCGGTGGGAGCGGTGAGGAAAGCGATGTCGTCGTGGCCGAGGCCAATCAAGTGTTCGACGGCCAGGCGGGCGCCGGCGGCGTCATCATTGGTGACACGGTCTGCTGCCGGGAGGTCGAAGGCGCGGGTTCCGACCACGACGGCCGGCGTGGTCAGCGTGGCGCGTGTGAGATCTTCATCGGCATCGATGTCTCCTGCGATGATCAGCCCATCAACGCGAAGTTCCATGAACGCCGACACCGGGCTTTCGCCCGGGCGGGACAGGTATCGGGAGTCGCCGAGGACCATCCGCAGCTGTTGTTCCCTGAAGATGCCCTGCATGCCGTCAAGCAGTTCCACGAACCAGGGATTGGCAAGGTCGTCCAGCAGCACCCCCACGGTTCGCGTCCGTCCGCTGGCAAGCGAGCGGGCCGCGTTGCTTGGCCGGTAGTCGAGTGCGGTCATGGCGACGGCGACGGCTTCTCTTTTTTGTTGACTTACCTTTGGTGAGCCCTGAAGCACGAGGGATACGAGCGCCCGGGATACGCCCGCTTCGCGCGCCACGTCCTCAATGGTGGCCCGCTTGGCCCTTCCCTGATGATTCACAGCACTCCTTGACAAGTAACCTCCTGCCAGCAAGGGTATCGCGGCAGGGACGGTGGCCTCCGGCCCCCCACGCCAGCGGCCGAAAACCGCCCGCAGCAATGCGGGCGGCGTTCGGCGTAGGGCCGGCGATGGCCTCGGACCGCTCCAGCCGCGGCTAGTGACCGGCGGGGGAGAACCCCCGCGCAGGTGCCGCCGGGCTCACAGAGCCACCGCCTTTTCCCCGGGGGCGGCGGGGGGAACGATGACCGGAATGCCTCCGGTGCGGAAGTGCACCTCCAGCTCTTCAAGCGATTGTCCCTTCGTCTCCGGCACAAACCTGGCCACGAAGATGAGGGAAACGACGTTCACCAGCACGAACACGGTAAACGTCCCGGTAGAGCCCAGAGCGACGACCAGGATCGGGAACAGGAAGGAGATGGCCGCGTTCACGGTCCAGAGGGCGAACACCGCAATGCCCATCGCGAAGCCTCGAATGGCGAGCGGGAAGATCTCGGAGAGCAGCAGCCATACACAGGTTCCGATGAAGCACTGGACGAAGGCCACGAACAGCATCATCGCCGCCAGGATGGTGTAGCTGACGAAGTCCGACTGGGGAAGCGTGAAAACGACGGCGAGGAGAGCCTGCGAGGCCACCACCCCGGAGAAGCCAATGACGAGCATGCGGCGGCGCCCGATGAAGCCCAGCAGCCAGATACCCAGGACGGTCATCAGCACCGACGTCACCCCGACGGCGATGGTTGCCACCAGCGAGGCGCTCACGCCGAGGCCGCTGCGCTCGAGGATGGTCGGCGCGTAATAGTTCACGGTATTAATGCCCGTTGCCTGCTGGGCAGCGGCGAGGCCGATGCCCACCCAGAGGAGCCGGCGCATCCACGGATTGTTCTTCAAATCGCGCCAGGCACTGGAGCGCTCATCGCGGGCCCCATTCGCGGACTCGACAATTTCCCTGTACTCGAAGTCGGCTTCCTCCGGGCTGCGGCTGAGGTCAAGAATGCGGCGGCTCTCGTCGAACCTGTCACGGATGGCGAACCAGCGCGGCGACTCGGGCAGAACGTACATTCCAATCAAGAGCGCGATGGCGGGGATGGACGCAACGCCAAGCATGATGCGCCAGACCTCCGAGTCGTGGATGACGGCATCGAGCAACGCGTTGATGGCAAAAGCGAGCATCTGGCCGGTAACGATCATCAGTTCGTTGATGGTCACCATGCGTCCGCGCAGATGCGCCGGGGCCATTTCGGCAAGGTAGAGGGGGCACGTCACGGCGGCGGCCCCGACGCCGAGGCCCAGGATGACGCGGGCCACGACCATGAATCCAACCGTCGGCGCGATGGCGCAGCCTATGGCTCCGATGAGGAAGAGCAGCGCACAGACAAGCAACGTGCCGCGCCGGCCGAGTTTATCCGCCAGCCGCCCCCCGCTCAGCGCGCCGACCGCGGCACCCGGAAACAGCAGGGCGCTGACGACTGTGGCCTCTTCAACGGGGCTCATGCTGAGGGAATCCTGCATGTAGAGCAACGCGCCGGAGATAACGCCGGTGTCGTAGCCGAACAGGAGCCCGCCCAGCGTGGAGATGACAGTGAGGCGGGCAAGATACCCGCGATGTTTTGAGCCCGATACGGGCGAGCTTGCTGTGTGCAACGACATTGTTGACTTCCTCGATTCGGCCGGCCGGACTGGCGGACTTTGAATTGGGAGCGTTCCAGGCAGTGGGCTGGATCACGTGTCTTCAACGTTAGAGCGCTCTAACGGCAACGTCAAGAGTTTGTCCTGACATTCTTCCAAAGTCGATTCGCCGGCTTGGCTCCGCTGCAGAGTGGTTCTGGCGGATGTCAGCCCATGATGCCGCGCAGGAGCCGGGCGGTCTGCCGCACGGACAGGTTTGGCATGTAGGCCTCGGTGACGGCCCTGCCGATCGATGGCAGCCGCAAGGGGTCCTGATACATCATGTATAGCGCCCGGTGCTGGGGCTGGAACCGCTGCTTGAAGGCCGCGAGGGACTGGAATCCGTACACGGGCTCAAGTGCATTTCCCAGCAGCTTCAGGAAACGTTCGACCAGGGTCCCGTCCGCCGCGGCCAACGGATCTTCCCCGGGTCCGGGCGCGGAGGGCCCCTTTTCGGAGCGGGTCAGGGGCGATCCGGAGAGCGAGATGGTGTCCACCGTTTCCTTGAAACGGAGCACGGCCGAGGCGATGAGGAATTCCATGACCCCGTTGAACCCCTGGCTGTTGCGGCGCATGAAATCAAGGGTCCAGCTGACCACTTCCTGGTCGCGGAAAACGGGCAACCAGCTGGTGACTCCATGCACTTTTCCCTCCTCGTCCACGGCCAGGCAGAGGAGGACGTTGTCGTCCTTGAGTTCCTCGACGCTTCCGAGCGTGAATCCCATTTCGGGCAGCGCTTTTTCGGAAACCCAGTCCTCGGAGATTTCATTAATTTGCGTCCGCAGGCCGACGCTGAGGGCGCTGTAGACGTCCCATCGGGCCGTGATCCCAAGCTTTTGCGCCTTGTTGAGGGCAGTTCGGACGTTCTGCCATTCCTTTCCCTTGAACTCAATTCCCCGGATCGGCAGCATGGTCTCCTCCGCCACTGACACGCGTCGAAATCCCAGGCTCCTCAGCGCGTCCCAGTTGGCGTCGGTGACCGAATACCAACACGGAGTCAGGGACTGGGCGGTGCAGAAGAGAATGAACTCCTGGGAGGCCGCCTCGAAGTCCTCAGGATTTCCGAACGGGCCACCCACGGTGAGGGCAACGTTGTAATGCATCTGGTAGGCGATCCCGACGGTTCCGGCGGCGTTGAACCAGTATCGATTGTTCGGCCACAAGGCCATCCAGGACAGCGAGTTTCCGCCCCGGCGCACCAACTCTCCGGCCCTTGCCAGATCGCTCTCGGGGCGGTGGCTCCTTATCCGGCGGCTCAGGAAAAGGAGCAAGGCGCTGACCAGGCAGACGAGCCAAAAAGCTGCGCCTCCATAGCTGAACAACAACGGAGAGAAGAAACCATGCGGGTAAACCGACACGGAATATCGGAAGGAGAACGGGTACGGCAGGAACATCCGCGGCAGGGTGGTCAGCAGCGCCAGCAGCCCCGCCCTTCGGTAATAGTTGTCCTCCGCAAACCATGCGGCCACGTAGCCGCCGGCGAACACCGCGAAGACGGACGGGAGCAGAATGAGCGTGCGCCTGCGCAGCACCGGGTCCGTGTCGACGATGAAATGCCGGCGGTTGGCGTAGAGGAGACCCGCAATCACAAAGGGCACGAGCACCACAGGCAGCACCTCGACCACCCCCGGGCCGACGGGGAGCACCCGCCCGCCGCTGCGGGTATAGAGACCGAACAGGGAAAAGAGCTGCAGGTACACCGCCGAGAGCACGCCGATCACCAGGTGAGCGGATATGGCCGCCCAGAGGGCGATCCTGTTCCCGCGGCGAAGCCCTTCGGCGCAGACGAGCAGCAACACCAGTGGCACCAGCGACAGCGCTACCCCTCCGGGGCCGTCCAGGCCGGGGCTGTGAATGACCTGGGCGCAGCTCAGGTCCACGGCTGCAGGACAATTGGCCTGCAGCTGGTTGATGGTGGGAACCGGATTGACAATGAGATTCCGCAGGATGGCCAGGGGACCCGACGGCGCCTGCGCCAGGCCGGCCATCACCGGGCCCGCGGCGAAGACGGCAACTATCATCGACAGCAGCGCCCGGGTCTCGCGGCTGGTCGAACGCATGAAATGCGCCTCGGCCGGGCGTGGGCTCATCACGGCGGCCAACCCGAATCCGCAGAGGACGCCGAGGAAAGCCAGCAGGTTCTGCGGGTGCCCGATATACAGCAGCAGCATCAGAGTCACTGCGAGGATCAGAGAACGCAGCCGGCGGCGCCACAGGGCACTGATCAACGGGCTGGCCGCGATGACAGCGGCCAACGAGGCCGCGTACGGTCCGGCGAGCGGGGCGTGCAGCATTCCGGCCAGCCATTCGCTTCCCAGCGCCACTCCGAGCGGAACCACTGAGAAATAGAGGACCAACGCGCCAAGGTGACCTGCCATGAAGGCCACGGCCGTCCGCCGCGTGCCCATGGTCGCCTCGGCGAGGCCCACGAAGCCTAAGAGCACCGCGCTGGCAAGCAGATGGGAGGCAAGGTTTCCGGAGAAGAACGCCGAGGAGAAAACTGTCCACCACCTGCCCTGAGCCAGCGACTGGAGGCTGACCGGCACCTCGTGCTCGATGGCCGGCGGGGGACCGGAAAGCATGGACCCCGTAGCGATGGCTGCGGCCCAGAGCAGCGTGGTGAGAGCTAGGGCCAGCGGGACTTTGCGCGCCAGCCGCCCCGCAGCCCTCAGCCACCGCCGGGGGCCGGGGAGTACGCTCACGGTGCCAACCCGAGCGGGCCGGCCATGAAGTCCATCGCGGTCTGCATGGAACCCAACACCACTGCCCACGAATGGCCAGCGCCGGGCACGATGTCGGATTGGACATGCATCTCCGCCTTGGTGGCCGCCGCGGCAAGGACGGTGGCGTTGGCGCTGAATTCCGGGTCGTCGGCGCCCGCGGCGAAAAAACCATGGATATTGGGGTACCGATGCTGACCCAATAACGTCAGCGGAACCTGTGCCGTGAAGGCGGCCAGATTTCCTGCGAATGCCTGATCGGCCGTCTGCTGGCGGGAAACGGCGAGTGCGGGTTCGCGCTCCCCGGAGAAGCTCATGAAGTTTGGGTAGATCTGCGGATGGCGGGTTGCCATCTGCACCGCACATGTACCACCAAAGGAAAACCCGCCGATCGCCCAATGCTTCGGATTCGAATCGACATCCAGGTTGTGACGGATCCACTCCGGCACGTCGACGCTCATATAGGTGTCCGTCTTGGCAAATGTCGTGTCCATGCACATCGTGTTGCCGTCTTCCGTGCCGTTGGGGTCAGGGATGACGACGACGGGCGCCAGCCCGTGATGCTGGGCCGCGAAATGGGACATCGCCGCCACGAGGCCACCGCTGACGGTCCACACGCCCGGCCATCCGGGCTGGCTTCCCACCAGGACAAGGACGGGCAGCTTGGGCCGATTCTTCAGCAGGTACGCCGGCGGCAGGAAGACGAGGGCGTCGCGTCCGTGCCAGCCGGAAACGGTCCCGGGGATCGGCGCGAACCGCAGGGCTCCGTTCGCCGCGAGATGCGCCGGCTCATGCCAGTGCTCATACAACGGTGCAGTTTCCACGGAGATCCGGTCGCCGTGTTTTTCCAGGGCCGACTCCAGGGGCAGGAGCGTCGACGACGGAACGCCGAGCAGGTCCCCTACGGTGGGCAACAGCCCGAAATAAGCGTTGATTTGGAGACCGCAGACGGCGATCACCAGCAGGCCCGCAAGCGGGGCAAGAACGCGGCGCCAACGGCCGCTCAAGGAAAAAGTGGCGATTGTGGCTACAACGCCGAAGACCCCAAGGGCAGCCCAACCCACCACCTCAATGGGAAGATCCTCCGGCCACACGTAGAAGACATGCACCAGCAGCCACGCCAGGAGCAGGCACACCGCCGCCGAAGCCGCCAGCGCAGCGGCAACGAAGATCCACCAGCGGCGGCGGCGGCGCCACAGCAGGAAAACGATCGAAGCGGCTCCCAGAGCAAAGAGAGTGACGGGAAGCCAGCCCTCCAGCAGGCTGAGCCCGTAGAACCAATGACGCAACCGAATCCTCCGAATATCCCCGACAAACTCCCCGATACTACCGGCGGGAACTTGGAGTTCACTGGGTGCGGGAATGGAACAGGCTGGCAAAGGCTGGCGGGTCCTTTTTTGGGTCCTGTTATGGTGGACACCACGTTATCGACCACCTCACGTCCGTTGGGTCAGCCTCTTGAAAACACGCTTGCGGCGATACGCCCGCAGTCTTCTTGTACTCACAGGCGTCGCTGCCCTGTCCGTTGGGGCCGCGGCCGCCGCCCCCGTCGCGTCCCAACTGCTGGGCCACCCGCCCGACTCCAGGCAGCCGACGCCGACGCCGACGCCGACGCCGACGGTGTCGGTGTCGAGTACCGTACCTCCGCCCGCAGCGCGGATAGTGGTGATCGGTGACTCGCTCAGCACGGGATTAGGAACGAGCCCGGATATGGCATGGCCTAATCTGGTCCGGAACGGCACCAGCGGAGGCAAGCGTCCCCTCGCCATTGTCGATGCGGCAGTCAACGGCAGCGGCTACGTCAGCCAAGGTGACGGCGGATCCACATTCCTGTCCCAGGTCGACGGAAGCGTTCAAAAGACGACGCAAATGGTGCTGGTTTTCGGGTCCGAAAATGACATGGGCACCGACGGTTCGGTGCTGAAAGAGGCCGTCTCCAAAACTCTCGCTGAGATTAGCGCCAAAGCCCCCGACGCCAAGATCGTCGTGGTCGGACCGCCGTCGTACACCAACGCGCCCGAGCCGGCCCGCCTTCAAGTCCGTGATGAGGACCGAGCCGCGGCAACCGAGGCGGGCGCCGTGTTCGTCGATCCCATCCAGGAGCAATGGATTATGGGGCACGCTGAGGAACTGATCGGGCCGGACGGAGACCACCCCAGCGCGGATGGCCAGCACTACTTGCAGGAAACCATGGAAAAAATCATCCTGGCTAATCTCCCCGAATGACTGCTGGAGGGCGCCAGTGCGGGCCCAAGGCCGCGCTTTTCCTGTCTTGCCCGCCGGCATGAAGTTCGCGGTCCCGTCCCGCGGCTACGAGGAACCTGTCTGGTCTTTCGGCAATTTCCCAGTTCGGATTCGTAATATGGCGTGGTGATCAATGTCAATAGCCTGCCGCTGACCAGCGGTGCCGCTCCCGTCGTTCTCGACGTGTTGGCGCTGGCGGCACTGATTTGGCTGCTGGTGGGACCCCGCCGACACCTGCAGCGGGCAGTTCCCATAGCAGTTGCTTCGACGTTCGCGCTCACAGTCGGGCTCTGGTTCGTCTCAGAACTGCTTTGGAATCTCTGGGGCGCACCGCTGCCCCTTGCTGTCTATTGCTTCATCGCCATAGGCATTCTGGCCATGATTCTCGTCATTCCTAAAGTGATGGTCCAACGGAGTCTTTGGGTCCGGATCTCTACCCCGGTGGTTGCCGCCGTCGTTGTTCTCGCTTCTGCGTCCCTGGTGAACCAGGACTTCCAGTATTACCCCACCCTGGGGTCCCTCTTTGAGGATTCAGGCGTCGCAATCGAGTCCCTCGCGCAACTCAAACTTCAACAACCTTCGGCCGTGAGAATGTCGCCCACCCCCACACGGGAGGCGACCTGGACTCCGCCGGCCGACATGCCACGCGACGGCGTCGTGATCCGAACCTCCATCCCGGCCACGATCTCGCATCTGCCCGAGGCGCCCGGTTACGTCTACCTTCCCCCGGCTTTCCTGGGATCCCCGAGGGCGAATCTGCCCGTCCTTGTCCTGATCCACGGGGTGCCAGGCGGATCGTTCGACTGGCTCCGGGGTCCCCAGATTGCGCAGTTCATGAACGGTTACGCCCAAGATCACAAGGGCCTGGCGCCCGTGGTCGTCATGCCCGACGCCGGGGCCATCAACGCGAAGTATCCGCCGCTCTGCCTCGACTCCAGACAAGGCAAGGGTGCGACGTACCTGACCCAGGATGTGCCGAACTGGATCAAGAAGACCTTCGGTGCCGGAACCTACTCACCCGGACAATGGGCCATTGGCGGCTTCTCCTACGGGGGGACCTGCGCCATGCAGCTGGCCACCAATTACCCCAATGTCTACCCCACCTTCATCGACAGCTCGGGCGAAAACGAACCCACGATCAATCAGGGCCGGAGCGAACTCGTCAGGGCGTATTTCGGCGGCAACGAGGCGGCGTTCGCCAAACAGAACGCTCTGGATGTGCTCAAAACCCGCCGCTACACAACCTCTGCCGGGGTGGTCACTGTTGGCGCCTCGGACAGCTTCTATCGACCGCAGGGCATTGAAGTGTACGAAGCGATGAAGCAGGCGGGAATGGACGTTCAGCTGCAGGAGGCTCCCGGCGGTCACGCCTGGCCGGCCTGGAAATACGGCGTCTACAACAACATGGACTGGCTGATGGGGCGTCTGACCGCCGGTACGGGCCGGCCCCTGGTCGCCCCGAAACCGCAGCCGGCCACGGGGACGTGGAGGGCGGGAACCACGACGCCGGGGTGGAAGCGGCCATCCGGGCCGCTCGTGCGGTCCACGGCGAGCCACGCTGCCGGCCACAGGCGCGGCTCCGGCGTCGAGCGGATCGCGTGACCGCCAGCTCATGACGCGAACCCCGGCGGAGGCCAGGAGAACTGCCGGATCACCCCCGGGGTCCGCCGTTCAGGAGTAGGGTTTGCCTTGGCAGGCGAAAGGGGTCAAATGAGCTACAAGTATCGAACCGTTCGGGTTCGCGGCACTGAGTTGATTGGAACCATTGCGCGAAAGCACGGCGGCGCGCCCGAGATCTACGAAACCGCGCAAGACGCGAACACCTCAGTAGTTCCGGTGTTTTTCCAGGCAACCGGCGAGGTCCGCTTCTTCGACAGGTCAGTGCTGGAGGACGTCGTGACGCCGGCCACCTAACCGCCGTCACGCATCTTTGGAGCTGACACCACAGCATGCCTGCGGCCCGTCGCGCACCCTCGATTGGAAGCGCCGGGCGGGCCGGGCGGGGCCCTGACCGTGGGTTGCCGCCAGCCGTTGACACTGCTCAGGGCCGCGAGGAGACTTATTTTTTGGGGGGCCTCTTTGAAAGGAGCCCCAAAATGCCGTGGCATGTCGAGGGCACATATTTTGAGAATTGCAATTGCGATATGGTCTGCCCGTGTTCGGCGTCAGGGCTGACCGCACCGGCCGATAACGAACGCTGCAACGTGGCCCTGGCCTTCCACGTCGACACCGGCGAAGTGAACGGCGTCGACGTCGGCGGCCTGACAGTCTGCGTCGTCGCCGACACTCCGGCCCTGATGGGTGACGGCGGCTGGAAGGTCGCTGTCCTGATGGACGCCGCCGCCTCGGCTGAGCAGGCCGAAGCTCTCGGTGGAGTCTTCGGCGGACAGCTCGGCGGCCCGATGGCTGGCCTCGCCCCCTTGATCGGTGAAATGGCGGGCATGGAATCGCTCGAAATGGCCTACGCCGACGACGGACGAACCCACCGGGTCCGCATTGGCAGCGCCGTCCACATGGAGGTCGAGGACTTTGTGTCTCCACTGGACTCCACAGGGCTAGGCGTGAAAATCAGCGGGGTCGGATTCCCAGCCGATACTCTGGCGGCCGGCACGTCCAGCGCCGCCAGCGTAGACGTGTTTGGGATGACCTGGGACAACGCCGGGAAGAACTCCTTCTCGGCCCCCTTCGCCTGGTCCGATTAGGTGCCGGGCAGCAGCGGCCTGACAGCCAGCCGCCATGCCGCAGAATGGGCGTTGATCGGGTGCGCCGCGCTGGCGTGGTACCTCACTTTCGCAGGCCTAGCCGACATGTCCGCAGGCCCGGGAACCATGGGACTGGAGCTCTGGGGTTTCCTGGGCGTGTGGACGCTGATGATGGCTGCCATGATGTTGCCGGCGCTGGCGCCCCTCACGTCCACGTACCTCAGGTCCATCCGTGCCGTCCGCAGCCGCCGGGTCAGGGCCATCCGAACCACCGCCCTGGTGAGCGGCTACCTCCTGACGTGGATCGGATTCGGAGTGGTGGCTTACGCGGCCGCGCAGCTCTCTGCCCTGCTGGCTGAAGACGCGGCAGATATCGCTCCCTGGGTGGGGGCCGGGGTGCTGGTGGCGGCCGGCGCCTATCAGTTGACCCCGCTGAAGGATTTCTGCCTCAGGCATTGCCGGTCGCCCGTCGCCTTCCTGTTGCACGTGTCCGGGTACAAGGGCCGCCTGCGCGATGTTCGCGTCGGCATGTACCACGGCGTGTACTGCGTGGGCTGCTGTTGGGGGCTCATGGTGGTCCTGATTGCAGTTGGCGTGATGAACCTGGCGTGGATGGCGGCGCTCACTGCGGTTATCTTCCTGGAGAAGACGTGGAAATACGGGCCGGCCCTCAGCCGGATCGCCGGAGTCGCGCTGATAGTTTTCGGGCTCTTTGTCCCGGCGCACCCGGAGCTGCTGCCCGGGCTCCACATGGCCGCAGGCATGTGAGGGAAGGGGCTCGGCGTCGTCGGCCAATCCTCCGTCACCAGCCGCCGCGCGTCGGCGTGTGCCCCTTCCGGGCATCGTCGGGCATTGCCATCTCGGCCCGCAGGCCCAGGAGCCGGATGGGCCGGCCCGCTTCGATTCCGGCTGCGAGGTCCAGGGCCCGCGCCAGGATTTCGTTCCGGTCGAATGTCTCGGGAATCTTCCTGGCATGGGTCGTGGTGAGGAACGGCGCGTAGCGCACCTTCAGGGTGAGCCCAATAACGGGCCGTCCTTCGGCCAGAACATCCTCAAGGACACGGGCTGTCAGCTCCCGTAGGGCGTCGTCCACCTGGGCGGGGTCGGTCAGGTCCCTCTGGAAGGTGGTCTCCCGGCTGTGCCCGCGGGCAACCCACGGGGTGTCGTCCACGACGCTGGCGCCGTCCCCGCGGCCGAGCTCCGCGTACCAGGGACCCATCCGGGGGCCGAACTCCGGGACCAGGTCCTGGGGGTCGGCCGCGGCGAGCGCTGCGACGGTGTTGATGCCGAGTTTGGCCAGCCGGGCCGACACCTTGGTCCCGATGCCCCACAGTTCCTTGGTGGGTCGGCCGCCCATGACGTTAAGCCAGTTCCCGGCCGTGAGACGAAAGACGCCGGCCGGCTTGCCGAATCCGGTGGCGACCTTGGCCCGGACCAGGGTGTCGCCGATTCCCACGCTGCAATGCAGGCGCGTTCGCGCCAGGACAGCGGCCTGCACCTGCCGGGCGTAGGCCTCCGGATCCTCAGTCTCAATCCCCACAAAGGCTTCATCCCAACCCAGCACCTGCACCGTCGCGCCGGGCTGCTCGCGCAGGGTAGCCATCACCGCTTCAGACGCCGTCAGGTAAGCCTCGTGATCTACGGGCAGGACCACAGCGTCAGGGACTTTCCGGGCCGCAATGCGTAAGGGCATTCCGGAACCGACACCGAAGGCCCTGGCCTCGTAGGACGCGGTCGATACCACAGCCCGTTCCATTGGGTCGCCCCGGCCGCCCACAATGATCGGCCTGCCCGCGAGCTCCGGGCGCCGGAGCACTTCGACCGCCGCGATGAACTGGTCGAGATCGACGTGCAGCACCCACCGGATTGCGCTCACGCCACCAGTCTGCCCGAAAACATCCTGGCAGGCATCGGCTTTCCAGCCCGAGTCTATTTGCTTCAGTTACCCCCTTTGATCACTTCCGCCGCAGGGGACGGCGGCGGGTCCGTTCAGGGGATGGCCCTCCGCCGGGGGTGCCGCTCTCCCCGGCAGACCGCCGCACGGCCCGTGCGGCGGTCTGTGCCGGCGAAAGAACGTCAGCCGTGCGGCCTATTCGTAGCGGAGGGAGTCGATGGGGTTCTGCCGTGCGGCCCGCCAGGCCGGCAGGGTTCCGGCGACGAAGGCGATGGCCATGACCAGGAGGATGACGCTGGCCACCGGGACCGGAGCGAAGGCGAGGATGTGTAGGCCGGCCAGATCGCTGAGGGGTCCTCGGGCGAGGGCGCCGCTGACCGCGGTGCCGAGTCCGATGGCGGCGGCGGAGCCGATGGCGCTTCCGAGGAAGCCGATGAAAGCCGCTTCGGTGCTGAAGAGCGCGAAGACGGATCCGCTGCCCATGCCCATGGCCTTCATGAGCCCGATTTCCCGGGTGCGTTCCTGCACGGACATCAGCAGGGTGTTCACGATCCCGAAGCCCGCGGCGACCAGGGCGATGACGGCGAAGGCATCCAGGACCCCGATGATGCCGTTGATGACGGTTTTGACGGTGCCGATCCGGTCGTCGAGGGTCTGGGCGGTGTAGCCGGCGGCGGCGAGCCCGGCCTTCATGTCGTTAATCTGGGCGGCGGACGAGGGGGCGAAAGTGGCGGTTGCGTTTGCCCAGGCGGTCTTTGTCGCGGCCGGTGCACCGGTGCCCTGCGCATCGGCGAGGGCGGTGGAGAGGGCCTTGTTGATGAAGGCGCCGCCGCCGCCCAGCAGGGCGCTCTGTTCGACGCCGGTGATGCGGGCGGTGATCGGGTGCCTGGTCCCGGTCGCGTCGGTGATGCCGATCGTGGTGTCCTGGCCGACGGCCTGGTTGTTGTCCGCGAAGCCCAGGGGCGCCACGTAGCTGGCGGGAAGGATCAACTGTGGCTGAGTTCCGGAGTCGTCCAGGCCTGTGCCTGCGGCGAGTTGGGGCTGCGCCCCGGCCAGGGGACTGACGGTCAGCTGGTACTTGTCGTGGCCCTTCCACTGGATGTAGTCCGGGTTGAGTCGGGTAACCGGTGTGACGCCGGTGATGCCGGGGATGGCCCCGATGGCATTCAGATCGGACTGGCCCAGGGCGAGCTGGGTTGAGCCGGGCCGGCCGCCGGCCGCAAGGACCCTGGTGCTGGCGTCGTATTTCTTTGGTCCGGAGCCGGGATTGCCGCTGGTGTCGGTCTTGCCGACGGTGAAGGAGTTGTTGGAGCCTACGGCGGCGATCTGGCTGTCGATGTAGTTCGAGATACCGGTGCCGAGGCCGTTGGTGATGGTCAGGGTGAACGCTCCGACGAAGATGGCCAGAATGGTCAGGAACGTGCGCAGTTTGCTGCGGAGGCTGTTGGTCATGGCGGTCTTCAGGATTTCGAGCGGTTTCATGCCGCGTGCTCCTCGTCGGTGGTGATCAGCAGGCCGTCGCGGATATAGAGACGGCGGTTGAAGCGGGCGGCCAGGTCGTGGTCGTGGGTGACCGTGATCAGGGTGATGCCGTGGTTGGCATTGAGGTCGAAAAGGATGTCCTCGACGATGCGCCCGGTGGCGGTGTCCAGGTTCCCGGTGGGCTCGTCAGCGAACAGGACCTGGGGGTTGTTGACCAGGGCCCGGGCGATCACGACCCGCTGTTTCTGGCCGCCCGAGAGGTCGCCGGCCTTATTGCGCGCTTTGTCCGTCAGTTCGAGCTGTTCGAGGACGGTCATTCCGCGGGTCCGGCGCTCGCGGGCGCCGACGCCGGCGATCTTGAGGGGCAGCACAACGTTTTCCAGGACATTGGACGCCGGGTTGAGGAAAAACTGCTGGAACACGAAACCGAACATCGAGTTCCGCAGTGCATTGAGCCGACGCCCGTTCAGGGTTTTCGCGTCGGTCCCGTCCACGTGGATCTGGCCGCCGCCGGGGGAGTCCAACAGAGCGAGAAGATGCATCAGGGTCGATTTGCCCGAGCCGCTCTTACCCACGATCGCCACGGAATCACCGCGATCGATCTCCAGAGTGACGCCTTTGAGGGCATCGAAGCGGTCGGGCCCGCGCCCGTAGGTCTTGGTCAGGTCGCGGGCGGACAGGATTGGCACAGACATGGGGTTCCAATCAGGAGTCGGAATGAAAATCGGAATGTAACTCGGAACATAAATGGGTCATGGGCGTGGGCAGGGGCAGCCGGGCCGGCAGCACTCCGGGGTGCGGCGGTCAAAATCCGGGTGGCAGCAGCCCGGTGGCGATCCGCGCCGCGGCGTCGAGGATGTCTTCTTCGGCGGCATCGAGGTCGCGGGCCGCCATGCCGGTCATGTTGATGATGAGCAGGGAAAAACGTACCCGGAGCTGGTCTTCGACGCTGGCGTCCGGCGGGGTCAGGACGGCGAACAACTCGCCGACGACGGCGGCCATCCCGCCGGGCTGCCCAGGTTCGCCCCGGATGTCACGGACCAGGCGGTAGTTGGCGCCGAGGAAGCGGAACATCCGCAGCCCCTGGTTGTGCATGATGGCGGTCCACCGTGCAAGCACCTCCCGGCGCAGGGCCGGGCCAGGCTCCTGCGCGCGGGCCCATTCCACCAGGGCGGTGACCTCGGCCAGCATGGTCTCGATCAGCGCCCGGACAATGGCTTCCTTGCTGGTGAAGTGGTAGTACAGGGCCGCCTTGGTGATCCCCAGCTGTTCGGAGATCTGCCGCATCGACGTCGACTCGTATCCCTGGTCCGCAAACAGGCGCAGGGCAACCGACTGGATCCTTGCCCGCGTCCCGCCCAAGCCGTCCGGCGCACGCTCCGCCGCGTCTTCGATCTTTGCCACCACAACCTTCATTCCTCGGGGATTTCGCCAGTCAGCGCGCCGGATAACTAACCGGCCGGTAAGTGCACGCCAAACGTACGGTATCCAGTTGAAAGAAAGCTGGGAAGCCCGCGGCTCAAGGCCGGGGTCGTCCGCGGGCGGCGCCCGCCCGCCGTCCTGTCGGGATTTCGTGACCTAGGATCCTGTCCCCTCGGATCCCGAGCCGGTGTTCCCCTGCTGTTGCGGCGGGTGGGACCCGGCGAGCGCATCGCGGACAAGTGTCAGGTAGGCGTCGTTGGTGTACAGACCGTGGGTGTAGATCTCCCCGGCAGGCAACGCCAGGCGGAGCAGCATCTGCTGCTGCGAGGCGGGCAATCCGAGGGCGCGTTCGATGTGCGGGGCCATGGTGACAAGGCCCAGCATCGTGGTGGCGATCAGGACCGCCAGCGCGCGCGGGTCATCGGAGGGGCGCATCGTGCCATCCCTGATGTTGTCCCTGATTATCGATTCACTCTCATCGACCAGGACGTCGACAAGCCGGGCCGCGGCCGGGGTGTTTTCGGCCACGGCGCGTCCAAGGTAGCTGATTTGGGCCTGGTAGCTGCCGGGATTGGCCTGGTAGGACATCATGACCTGCCTCATGCCCTCCAACGTGGCTTTTTCATGTGCCCACCCGACCAAGGCCTGGAGCACGTACTCGTCGCATGCCTGCCGGAGTCCCTCCTCGCTTCCGAACAGCGCCACGACGTCATCGGCGGTGACCGCGGCAGCGCGTGCAATCTCGTCGAGGCCAGGCCTGCTGAACCCGACGGACGCGAAATGGGCGACGGCGGCGTCGCGGACCCGCACTTTCGCGCCGTCGTCCCGTTGGCCGCCGGCGGGGGGAGGGTTGCCCGCGTCGCCTCCTGCCAGCAATGCCCATTGCATCAACCGGCCCATCAGACCGCCCACGTGGATCACGTTCCCTCCGCCGTACCTTGAACTCAACGTCTGCTCTGTATCCAGTGAATTCTTTGGCCGGGTAATCAGGACAGGGAACTAAGCCCTTTTTCGTGACGGCGGCGTGGCGGACGGGAAGCCGGGGAGGCTGCGGACGTAGCGGAACCGGGGCGCCAATGACGGGGCGCCGAGACGATTTCCGTCTGGACATTCGTGGGCGATTTCTACCTAGACTTGGCCCTAGCGGAGCGTCGGGAGCCAAAGTTTCCAGCCTCGATTCCGGGGAGCGCTGCCGGCCAAGACGCCGCGGAAAGGCGGTTCCGTGATGCCCCCTGACAGGACCGGCACTTCGGCGGACGGGATAGCGCCCGGGGCGCCGCAGCCCAAGCGCGCGGCTGACCTCCTGCGTGCGCTGCGGGTGCGCAACTTTGCCCTCTTCTGGACGGGCCAGTTGATCTCCGGCACCGGCACATGGATGCAGATGGTGGCGATGGCCTGGATCGTGCTGGAGATCAGCGGGTCGGCAGCTGTCCTGGGTATGGTCACGACACTGCAATTTCTGCCGCTGTTGATGTTCGTGCTGCCTGCCGGCGTCCTGGCGGACCGTTTCCCGAAGCGGACAATCATGCTCACCGCCCAGACCCTGGCCGCGCTGCAGGCGGTTGTGCTCGGCTTCCTGGCTCTGACCGGATCCCCTCAGATCTGGCAGCTGGCCCTCCTGGCCTTCACCCTCGGAGTGTCCAACGCATTCAATTACCCCGCTCAGCAGGCGTTTGTCCCGGAGCTGGTGGGCTCCGCGCTGGTGCCCGAGGCCGTGGCGATGAACAGCGTGCAGTTCAATTCCAGCCGGATGATCGGCTTCGCGCTGGGTGGGCTGGCCGTGGCAAGGCTTTCGGCCGCGGCCGTGTTTTTCATTAACGCCGCGAGCTTCACGGCGGCTCTTGCCGCCTTGCTGGCCCTCCGC
The DNA here is from genome assembly GCF_003634095.1 of Arthrobacter oryzae. Lineage (GTDB taxonomy): Bacteria > Actinomycetota > Actinomycetes > Actinomycetales > Micrococcaceae > Arthrobacter > Arthrobacter oryzae. Next base: position 862,465 of record NZ_RBIR01000001.1, on the reverse strand, counting down.
ACCGGCGAGCTTCGCCTCTCCCGCAGCAGACCGGCCCGCCACGGCGCCCTGCGCGAGGGCTTCCGCTATGTTGCCCACACCCCGGCCGTTCTCTTTGTCCTCGGCGCACTGGCCGTGGTGGGCACCTTCGGCTACAACTGGCCGGTCGCGGCGCCGCTGCTGGCCCGCGATGTGCTCAATGTTGAGTCGGTAGGCTTCGGTGCGCTGATGTCCGCGTTCGGTGCCGGCTCGCTGGTGGCCGGTGTTGGCCTGGTGGTCGTCGGCGGCAGCAGCGAACGTCGCATGATCACCTCCGGGGCTGTTCTTGCCCTGACACTGGTCCTCCTCGGCGTCTCCCGCGTGTACCCGGTGAGTCTGGGGCTCATGATGCTGGCGGGCCTCAGCGGCACGGTGTTCACAACGACGGTCAACACCCGTCTTCAGGGACTCACGCCGGACCGGCTCCGCGGCCGGGTGATGAGCCTGTTCGTGCTGCTGCTTGCCGGCACCACCCCGTTCGGTTCGGCACTTCTGGGACTGGGCGCCGAAGCGTTTGGAATCTCGGCCGCGGTCATCGCGTTCGGCGCCGTCACCCTGGCAGGGCTTGCCGTCCTGCTCGTCCTGCACGCCCGGCGGCCCCGGCCAGGCCGTGCCCGATGATGCGGGGATGAGAGGAGCCGCCTTCCGTTCAAGCACCATCCCGGCCGGAAGACGTCAACGTCATCTGGCGCGCGCAGACGCGGCAGACGAGAATGGGCTCGTGCTTCCCCCTCGCTCTGGCGGGGGCGGCGACGTGATGAACGCCTCCGCCCGAAAGATTCAGCGCATCTATCTGACGTTGACGCTGGGCAATACCCTTGCGGCCTCGTTCATCTGGGGGATCAACACCCTCTTCCTGCTCGACGCCGGACTGAGCAACCTTGAAGCCTTTGCCGCGAATGCCTTCTTCACGGCCGGTATGGTGCTGTTCGAGGTGCCTACCGGGGTGGTTGCCGACGCCTGGGGGCGCCGCGTTTCTTTCCTGCTGGGCACCTTGACTCTGGCCGGATCGACTTACCTCTACTACCTGCTGTGGCAATTTTCCGCCCCGTTCTGGTGGTGGGCGGTGGTATCGGTCCTGCTCGGCCTGGGCTTCACCTTCTTCTCCGGTGCGGTCGAGGCCTGGCTGGTCGATGCCTTGCGCTTCTCGGGCTATGACGGCGGGATGGAGACGGTACTGGGGCGGGGGCAGATGGTCTCCGGCTTCGCGATGCTCGTCGGCTCGGTGGCCGGCGGTGTGATCGCGCAAGCGACCAATCTGGGCGTGCCGTTCCTGCTCCGCGTGGGCGTGCTGTTGGCCATGTTCGCGGTGGCCTTCGGGCTCATGCACGACGTCGGGTTCACTCCGGAAGGCTCCACCCATCCCGTTCAGGCGACCCGGGCCGTGCTGGCTGCCTCGATCGAAAACGGCTTGAAGAATCCGCCGGTACGTTATGTGATGCTGGCCGCGCCCTTCACCGCCGGCGTCGGGATCTACGTGTTCTACGCCCTGCAACCGTATCTGCTCGAGCTGTTCGGGGACCCTCACGCCTATTCGGTCGCGGGGCTCGCGGCGGCGATCGTGGCCGGGGCGCAGGTTTTCGGCGGCTGGATGGCGCCCCGGGTCCGGCGCCTTGTGCGTAAACGGACCACCGTGTTGATTGTGAGCAGCGTGCTGGACGCGGCAATCCTGGCCGTGCTCGGATTCACCCAGGTGTTCTGGGCTGCCCTGGTGCTGCTGGCGCTCTGGGCCCTTGTTTCTTCGGCGGGAATCCCGGTGCGGCAGGCCTACCTGAACGACATGATTGCCTCGAAGCAACGGGCCACGGTGCTCAGCTTCGACTCCCTCATGGGATCGAGCGGCGGTGTGGTGGTGCAGCCGGTGCTCGGCCGGGCCGCGGATCTGTACGGCTACCCGGCATCGCTGGCGATCGGGGGCGGAATCGAGTTGATCGCGGTGCCCTTCCTGCTGGCGAGCCGCCGGCAGCGCCACCAGGCCGATGCTGCCAGCGCCCCGACCAGCACGACGAACACCGACTCCCAGCCGGCGTAGGCGCCGTCGGACTGTCCCTGCTGCGCGAGCCTTACTTTGCGGGGCCTTCCGGCCCTAGAGTTAGGCGTGTAACACCGTCGACAGGAGCGCCCAGTGATTACCTTGCAGATCGAGCACCAGGTCCGGGACTTCGACATGTGGAGGAGGGCGTTTGACAGTGATCCGCTCAACCGTGCCGCGTCAGGGGTCCGGTCATACCGGATCTCGCGTCCGCTGGACCAGCAGGATTATGTGATGCTGGAGATGGATTTCGAGACGCAGGAGGCGGCCGTAAACTTCCTGGGCCGGCTGCAGAACGACACGTGGAAAACCGGCGTGACGGCGCCGTCGTTGGTCGGCGAGCCATCGACCAGAATCATAGAAACGGTGTCCATCGAAAAGGTGGGTCCCTAAGCCGCGCCGCGAGTCGGCGTCGGGCGCACCCGGTGGCCGGTGCCGTTCCTAGCGCGGTTCCTGGCCGGCCGTTCCATCCTCCGGATTACTGTCGACTGCGTTCGTGCTCCGGGCCAGCTGGTCATGGAGCCTGGTGATCTGGGCTGTGAGGCGGGCAATCTCTTCGTCCCTGCTGAGGTTGTTGGCCTTGCTACGTCCGCTGGTTGCGGCTGTCACGCTCTCAACCAGCCATGAGGACACCGCTGCTGTCACCATGCTCAGTACTGCAAACCCGCCGACCATCAGCGCGGCCGCAGCCCATCGGCCCGGAACGGTTACGGGGTAATAATCGCCATAGCCGATCGTTGTGATCGTGACCACCGCCCACCACAGGGAGTCGCCCATTGTGGTGATGTTCGCGTTCGGGGCGCCCTTTTCGAAACTGAGGACGCTCAGCGCGACGGTATAGATCAACAAAATGGCGGAGACAATGACGTAGGCCATGACGCGCGTCCTGATGGCAGTGCCCGGGGCCCGTTCCATGACCCTGCGCAAAGTGAAGGGACGCAGGAGCCGCAAGGGCCGGGCGACAGGGAGCGCCACCATGAGCAGGTCCATGGGATGGCGGATGAACCATCTGCCCCGCTGGGGTGCCAGCAGCAGCTTCACGATGTAGTCGATGCCGAATGCAATCCACGTTGCCCAGATGACTAGCGTCAGCGCGGCGGCGTAGGGGTCAGGGGGATCGACAATGACCAGAACGGAGTAGGCGGCAAGGAAAAGAAAGGCCGCGCCCACCAGGGGCCACTCCGAGTACTTTTGCCACGTTTCTTGCGTCATGGCTGAATCGTAGGACTTTGTCCGGCGGATGTCCGCACGAATTTGAAGGCTGGGAGGGCCACAGTTGAGGACGCGGGCCGGCGGCCCAGCAGCTCGTGGCCGGCCGCCCGCGCACCGCTGACAACCGGCCCCGGCAGCGGTACATTAAGGTTCTCAGGTGCGGCCCGCTCTGTGCTGACAGATTGGCGCGGCACGATTCCAGAACCGGCGGAGGCGACACGCCATGGCGGAAAATCAGGGCAAAGACGGAAGCGGAAGCGTTGGCTCGGGCGATGACCGGGCGCACAACCACAACCTCGCCAGCGAACTAGGAAATGTCGAGCAGAACATCCTGCTGCGAATCCAGGACTTCAACGATCCGCGGCAGGAATGGCGGCGCCTGTTTTCGGAGCTTTATGGCACATTCCTGCTCGTCATCGTCGCCGCCGGGGGCGGGATGATGAGCCAGGCATTCCCTGGTGTCATCAGCCGCACGGCGGCGGTGGTTGCCCCTGGCCTGATGGTGATGGGCATCATCCTGTTCATGGGCAAGATCTCGGGCGCGCACCTGAACCCTGCCGTGAGCATCGCGTTCGCGCTTCGCGGAGACTTCCCGTGGCGCCGGGTGCCGGGCTATATCGTCGTTCAGCTGATCGGGGCAACCCTGGCCTGTCTGTTGCTGCAGGCCGTGATCGGCGTGTCCGCCACTTATGGTTCCAACTATCCGGCGGCGGAGTATACGGCCGGCGCCGCGTTCTGGATGGAGGCCCTGCTGACGCTGGTGCTGGTCAGCGTCATCCTGGGAACCGCGTCCGGGGCGCAGAATGTCGGGTTGCTGGGCGCGTTCGGGGTGGGCGCGTACATTGCCGTCGCGGGCCTGTGGGGCAGTCCGATTTCCGGCACTTCGATGAATCCGGCACGAACGTTCGGGCCCGATCTCGCCAGCGGCAATTTCACCGACTACTGGGTGTACGTCGCCGGGCCGCTGGCCGGCGCAGTAGTCGCCGTCGGCATCGCGTTCCTCCTGCGTGGCGCGGGCGGCGGCAGGTCGGGTTCCGGAGCAGCACAGGGAGCACTCTTCACGGAAGCCGCCAAGGAAAAGGAGTAGTCCGCCCTCTTGCGGGGAATCTCTTGAGGCTGGATTATGTGCATTGTTACCCGGGGGTATCCCGTTCCTCTTTGGGTAAGTGCTTAACTCCAGCTATGCCGGCGCTGCCGGTTTCCTCGGTAGGGAGAAAATATGGCAAGCACCGTTCATTCTGGGGCCAAGGAAGTCGACAGCAAGGGGCTGAAAGGCGGCGCGCTCGGGCTCCTATCGAGCGTGGTCGTCGGTGTCGCATCCACGGCCCCGGCCTACAGCCTCGCGGCCAGCCTGGGATTCATCGTCGTCGGCGGCACTCTCTTCGCAGGGGTGAAGGCGCCCGGCATCGTCCTGTTGGCCTTCATCCCCATGTACCTCATCGCGGTTGCTTACCAGGAACTGAATAAGGCGGAGCCGGACTGCGGCACAACCTTTACGTGGGCGGCACGTGCGTTTGGCCCGGTCGCCGGCTGGATGGGTGGCTGGGGAATTATCATCGCCGACGTGATCGTCATGTCCAACCTGGCTCAGATCGCCGGCGCGTATTCGTTCACTTTTGTGGGCGGATTCGGGCTGCCGGGAATCGCGGAACTGGCTAACAACGTCGTTGCCACAACGATTGCGGGCCTGGCGTGGATCGCCGTGATGACCTGGATCTGCTACCGGGGCATCGAGATCACGGCCCGGGTGCAGTACGTGCTGCTCTCCTTTGAGATCATCATCCTGATATTTTTCGCGGTCTTCGCGCTGGTCAAGGTCTATTCGGGAACCGCCGAGCCGTACTCCCTCGTCCCGCAATGGGACTGGTTCAATCCGTTCACGCTCGACTTTGGCCAGACTATTGCCCCGGCAATGTTGACCGCGATTTTCATCTATTGGGGTTGGGACAGCGCGGTCTCGGTGAATGAGGAGACGAAGGACCCCGACAAGACCCCAGGGCGCGCGGCGATCATCAGCACGTTTCTCCTGTTGGCCACCTATGCCATCGTGACGGTCGCCGCCGTGGCCTTCGCCGGCGTCGGCGACTCCGGCATCGGGCTGGCCAACCCGGACAACTCGGCCGACGTATTTTCGGCCATCGGACCGACACTGTTCGGCGAGGGACCGGTGGGATCGATCCTCATGACACTTCTCGGGTTCTCCATCCTGACATCGGCGTCCGCCTCGACGCAGACCACCATCCTTCCGACAGCGCGCACGTCGCTCTCGATGGCGGTCCACAAGGCGATCCCGGAAAGGTTCGCGCGGATCCATACGCAGTACCTGACGCCGACGTGGTCCACCATCGGTATGGGCGTCATTTCCGCGTTCTTCTTCCTCGTTTTCACGTTCATCAGCCCGTCGCTTCTTCTCGCCCTGATCGGATCGATCGGGTTGATGATCGCGTTCTACTACGGCCTGACAGGCCTTGCCTGCGTATGGTTCTATCGCAAGACACTCACGTCGTCGTTCCGGAATTTCATCATGCGCGGACTCTTCCCGTTGGCCGGCAGCGTCATGCTGGCGGCCGTCTTTATCTACGGTCTGTCCAACTTCGCCCAGCCTGATTGGCTGAAAGACGCAAGCGGCAACAATGTGACGATCTTCGGTATCGGGGCCGAGGCCGTCGTGGGCATCGGCGGCCTGCTGATTGGCGCCGTGCTCATGGGGATCTGGTGGATCCGGAAGCCGGACTTCTTCCGCGGCTGGACGCTGCCCCGGCGTGCAGACAAATGAGAATCCTCTGCATAGGCGCCGGCGGGGTGGGCGGAGCAGCGGCCGGCATCGCGGCACGGCGGAGTTTCTTCGAGGCATTTGTCGTCGCCGACTACGATCCGGCGCGAGCGGAATCTGTGGTGCAGACCGTTCCTCTTGAATTGAGGCAGCGCTTCAAGGCGGTGTCGTTGGACGCCTCGAGTGCGGCGGCCGTTGCGGATGCCGTTCGACAGCACGGCATCACGCACGTCTTCAACGCCGTTGATCCCCGCTTCGTAATGCCAATCTTTGAAGGCGCCGCGAAGGCCGGGGCATCGTACCTGGATATGGCCATGTCGCTCTCGACGCCGCATCCAGAGCTGCCGTATCAACTCCCAGGCGTGAAGCTGGGTGACCTCCAATTTGAACGGGCGGGCGAATGGGAAGCCGCCGGCCGCCTTGCTTTGGTGGGAATGGGTGTCGAACCGGGCTTGTCGGATGTGTTTGCGGCCTATGCCAAGGAATTCCTGTTCTCAGAGATTGAGGAATTGGCCGTTCGGGACGGGGCAAACCTGCAGGTTGAAGGATATGGCTTTGCCCCTTCGTTCTCGATTTGGACCACAATTGAAGAATGCCTGAATCCGCCAGTCATATACTCGGCCGAGCATGGCTGGCGGACCACGGAACCGTTTAGCGAACCTGAATTGTTCGACTTCCCTGAAGGGATTGGGCCAGTCGAATGCGTCAATGTGGAGCACGAGGAAGTCCTCCTCATGCCGCGATGGATCGATGCGAAAAGGGTGAACTTCAAGTACGGCCTCGGCAACGAATTTATCGACGTGCTCAAGGTTCTTCACAAGCTTGGCCTCGACTCCACCAAACCGGTGAACGTTAAAGGAGCGCTGGTCAGTCCGCGGGACGTTGTTGCAGCGTGCCTGCCGGACCCTGCCACCCTCGGCCCCAACATCACGGGCAAGACGTGCGCCGGGGTCCTGGTACGGGGCACGGACAAGGAGGGCCGCCCACGAAGTTCGTATCTCTACCATGTGGCCGACAACGCGTGGACCATGGCGAATTACTCCAGCCAATGTGTAGTTTGGCAAACGGCCATCAATCCCGTCATTGCTCTCGAGCTGCTCGCCGCCGGGACCTGGGCAGGGGCAGGCGTCCTGGGACCTGAAGCCTTTCCGTCCAAGCCCTTCCTGGATTTGATGGCCGCCCCCGAGCCCGAAGGCTATGGCTCACCGTGGCATATCCGGGAGGAACCAAACTAAGCCCCGCGGACCGTTGCTTCCCGAGAATTTCAGTACTAAACGGCCGGGCCCTTTTCCCGGCTGATCCGGATTTCGTCCAGATTCCCAAAGGAGAGCGCCATGAGAATTCCGGCCCAGTTTCATCCCTTGGATCCGCTAGGCGCGGACGAGTTCCGTGCAGCGGCAACGTTGCTCGCCGATGCGAAGGGCGTCACGTTTCCGGCGTGGCGGCTGGCAGCCATCGAGCTGATCGAGCCGGACAAGGCCGCCGTCGAGGCCTTCGAAGCCGCTCCCGATGGAGCCGCTCCCGATCGCATCGTGGGCGTGAACTGCTTCGAACGGTCCTCAAACAACACCTACCAGGCACGGCTATCCCTGACCCGCGGGGTTGTCATCTCTTTCACCCATATCCCTGGAGTGCAGGCGAACATGACCGTCGACGAGTGGGAAGAAGCTGACGAAGCGCTGCGCAGCCACCCGCGGGTGATCGCTGCGCTTGCCAAGCGCGGCATCACCGATTTGTCTCTGGTGTTCATGGATGTTTGGACCTACGGCCTGATGATGATCCCGGAACGGTACCAGGGCCGCAGGATCGGCTGGTCCGATACCTGGGTCCGTGCGCGTTCGGGCGCAAACCCCTATGCCGGGCCGGTCAACGGCTTCCATTGCATCATTGACCTGGCCACGATGGAGCTACTGGACGTTGAGGACACCTTTGCGGTCGACCCTCCAGAGATCATGGGCGAATATGTCCCCGCCATGATCCCGGAGCGGCTTCGAAACGCAAGCACCCGTGAGCCGGTGAAGCCGCTGGAGATTGCCCAGCCCGACGGCGTTTCCTTCCGTTTCGACGGCAACAGGATCAGCTGGCAGAACTGGTCCATGAGAATCGGGTTCAATTATCGCGAAGGCCTGACCCTTCACCGGGTCAGCTACCGGGACGCGGGCCGCGAGCGGCCGATCGCCAACCGGCTGTCCTTCGCCGAAATGGCCGTTCCCTACCGGGATCCGAGCGAGGACCACTACCGCCGCACAGCGTTCGACGTCGGCGAATGGGGCCTGGGGTTCATGACGACGTCGCTGGAACTGGGCTGCGACTGTCTCGGGGAAGTGCGGTATCTGGACGCGGTCATGCACAATTCGGCGGGGGAGCCGTACACCATTAAGAACGCCATCTGCGTCCACGAAGAGGACGCCGCGGTGTTGTGGAAGCACATGGACCACGATGGCAGTGTTGAGGTGCGCCGCATGCGTCGGCTGGTGGTCTCGTTCCACGTCACGGTGGCCAACTACGAATACCTCGTCTACTGGCGCTTCTACCAGGACGGGAACATTGAGTGCGAGGTGAGGGCCACGGGCATCATGGTGGTCAGCTACTTCGCCGAAGGCCAGGAGCACCCGAGCGGAACGCTTGTGGACAACCGGACCTACGCGCCCTTCCACCAGCACTTCCTGGTGGCCCGGCTCGATCTGGACATCGACGGCACCGCCAACACGGTCTACCGCTCGGAAACCGAGATGGTCCCGATGGGTCCGGATAATCCCTACGGGCTCGCCCTGCACCAGAAGAAGACCCCCATCACCACCGAGGGCCACGATGACTATTCCTGGGAGACCCAGCGCACCTGGGCCGTGACGAACGACAATTCGGCTAACGGACTTGGGACCCGGGTGTCGTACAAGCTGGTGCCCGGCGCGTCGTTCCCCTCGTTTTTCGATCCGGCATCCCCGGTGTTCCAACGCGCGGAAGTGGTCGGCCACACGGTGTGGGTGACGCCCAACGATCCCGACGAACGCTGGCCGGCGGGTGAGTTCGTGAATCAAGGGGCGGGCGGACTGGGCATGCCCGAATGGGTACGGCAGGGCCGGTCCGTGGAAAATACCGACGTCGTCGTTTGGTACGTCTTCGGCATTCATCACATCCCGCGGCCGGAGGAGTGGCCGGTCATGCCGGTCGACACTGTCGCATTCTGGCTCAAGCCCGTGGGTTTCTTCGACCGGAACCCGGCGCTGGACGTCGAGCCGGCCCCGGAGGCCGACGAGTGCCACTGACAACGCCAAAGCTCCCCGCCGGCCCGGCGTATCCGCAGCTGCGGCTCAACAGTGTTGCCCTCGAGAACAATATCCGGGTCATGGCGGTCTGGTGCCGTGAGCGGGGCGTGGATCTCGCCCCGCATGTCAAGACGACCATGTCGGCACCGATCATCGAGCGTCAGCTGGCTGCCGGTGCGGTGGGCCTCACCGTCGCCACCGTGGATCAAGTTGCCTCAGTACTGGCGTGGGGACATGACCGCGTTCTCGTCGCCAATGAGATCGTGGACACGTTCGGACTGCTGCGCATCCGCGCGTGGCTGGAGGAAGATCCGGACCGGGAAATCCGTTGTTTCGTCGATTCGGAGGCCGGAATCAAGGCCGCGGCGGCGGCGTTCGACGGCGGGCCGGTGGCCCTTGAGGTGCTGATCGACGTCGGAACGCCCGGCGGACGTACGGGAGTGCGCAGCGTGCGCGAGGGCCTGCACCTGGCCGGGTTGGTCCAGGCCACGCCGGGCGTGAAGCTTGCCGGCGTTGCCGGGTACGAAGGCGTCGTGCCCAACAGCAGGGCCGAGGACACGGTGGCAGCGGTTGACCGGCATTGCCGGCTGGTCCGGGACGTGTATCTGGAAACGGCGCAGTTCTTTGAGACAGCCGCCCCCATCTATTCAATGGGCGGGTCTGCATTCCCGGACCGCGTCGTGGAGTTCCTTCCTGGCGGTGGCCAGGTCCCTGGAACCAGGACTATTCTCCGATCAGGGTGCTACGTTACCCACGATCACGGCACGTACGCCGCCGTCAGCCCCGTTCCGGGCCTCATTCCGGCGCTTTCCGTGCGCGCCGTCGTCCTGTCCATCCCTGAAGAGGGCATCGCCGTCGTCGGTGCGGGCAAACGGGATCTTCCGTACGACGCCGGACTGCCGACCCTCTTGTCTGCCCGCACGGCGGACGGCCACACAAAGCATGGTGCAACCGCAGCGGTGCGAAATCTCTTCGACCACCACGCAGTCCTTACCGGCGTGACCGCTCTGGAGGTCACCGATACCGTGGATCTCGGGATATCCCATCCCTGTTCCGCGTTTGATCGCTGGCCCGAGTACGTCGTCACGGACGGGGGCGGCCAGGGCATTGACGTGTGGCGCACCGACTTCCGCCGGGCGTCCCTGGCGGTTCCTTCCTGAGCACCGGCGGCGGTCCACGATCCGGGCGCCTGCCTCGCCCGCCGTTGAACCCCGGGATTCCGCGCCGGCAACGGACTCGTGACGCGGAAAAGGTCCGGCGCTGGGGGAATCCCCGTAGTGCCGGACCTTTTACGCGTCGCCGGTCCGAAAACGCCGCGAAGTCACACGATTCAGAACGGTCGAGTGCGATCTACGCTCAGTAGCCGGTGCTGCGTCCGCCGCTGAGGACCTCAGCGGTGCCGGAGAGCCCCAGCCGGGTGGCGCCGGCGGTGATCATCGCCTGCGCGGTAGCCCAGTCACGGATTCCGCCGGACGCCTTGACGCCGAGGCGCGGGGCAACAGTCCGTGCCATTAGCTCCACTGCGTGCACCGTGGCGCCGCCATCCGGGTGGAAGCCCGTGGACGTCTTCACGAAATCGGCTCCGGCGCTTTCGGCGGCCGCGCAGCAGCGCACGATCTGCTCATCGGTCAGCGCCGCGGTCTCGAGGATGACCTTGAGCACGGTGGGGGCCGGGACGGCCTCTCGGACGGCCGCGATGTCCCGTTCGACGGCGTCGAAGTCACCCGCGCGGGCCGCGCCGACGTCGATGACCATGTCGATCTCGTCGGCCCTGTTGCGCACCGCATCACGGGCCTCGGCCGCTTTGACGCTGCTGTGGTGTTTGCCCGACGGGAAACCGCACACGGCGGTGACCCGTGTACTGGTGGCGGACAGTGGAAGCATCGACGGCGAGACGCACACCGAGTAGGCGCCAAGCCGGGCAGCTTCGACGGCAGCGTCTTCGGCTTCGGCGCGGGTTCCCGTGGATTGCAGGAACGTATGGTCCACCATCGCGGCCAGGCCGGCCGCAGTCAGTTCAGTCATGGTTCTCCTTGGATCCGTGGGGTTACTTGCAGGTGGCGAGGTCGCCGATGCCGCGCAGGTACGAGCAGAACTTGTCGACGCCGCTCCCGGTAACCAGCTGGCCCTGTAGCACCCGTGACTCTTCGACCTTCTGGCCGGTGGCGACGGCATGGCCGATCTTGGCGACTTCCTGGCCCAGGGCAAACGGGGACTCGGCGTTCGTGGCGTACATCTCGCCGCTCTTCACTGCGGCCAAAGCGTCGCCGATGCCGTCGTTTCCGACGATCTTGATCGTGGACAGCAGGCCCCGCGACTTCACGGCCGCTACCGCGCCGAGCGCCATTTCATCGTTGGCGCCATAGATACCGGTGATGCCCGGATTCGCCTGCAGGATGTTGGTGGTGACGTCCAGGGCCTTGCCACGGTCGAAGTCCGCGGACTGCACGGCCACAACATCGACGCCCGGGCATTCCTTCATTCCGGCCTTGAAGCCCTTGGAGCGGTCCCGGGCCACGCTGGTGCCGAGCAGTCCCTGGAGTTCAGCCACCTTGCCGGAGCCGCCGACCGCCTCGCAGAGCGCCTTGGCGCCGTTCTTGCCGGCCTGGACGGCGTCATAGCCGATGAAGGCGGCCAGCTTGCCCTGGTCCGGGACGCGGTCGAACGCAACCACGGGGACGTTGGCCTGGTTGGCCTTGACGGTAATCGATCCGCCGGCCTCGCTCGAAGTCGGGTCCAGGAGCAGAACGCCGGGCTTCTTGACCAGTGCGGTGGTGGCCTGGTTCAGCGAGGAGGTGTCGTTGTTGTTGGCGTTCTGCACGTCCAGGCTCACGCCCAGCTTGGCCGCCTGGTCCTTGGCGCCGCCACCGACGGAGACGAAGAACGGGTTGTTGAGCGTGGAAATGACCAAGGTGGCCGACTTTTGCTGGGCTGCGGCGCTTCCGCCGTCGGCGCCGCGGACGGCCGTGGTGATGCCGGCACCGACCACGAGCAGGCCCACCACGGAGAGCATGGCAACCTTCGGGAGGAGCGGTGCCGGTGCGTCCGCCCCGGTGGCGGACGCCGTCGACGGTCCTGCTGCCGGTGCCGCCACCTTGGCCGGACCGGCGCGGAAGATGCGCATCAGGACCCCGGAGTTCCGGTCCACGAAGACGGCCAGCAGGATGACGGCGCCCTTGACGACGCTTTGCAGGAACGGGGAGACGTTGAGCAGGTTGAGGCCGTTGTCGATCATTGCCAGCAGGACGGCGCCTACCAGAGTGCCGAGCAACGCGCCGCGTCCGCCGGAGAGGCTGGTGCCGCCGATGATCACGGCGGCAATGGCGGCGAGCTCGAGGCCGGTGCCCGCGGTGGGCTGGGCGGTGCCGAGCCGTGCCGTCAGGATGAAGCCTGCGGTGGCGGCGAGGACGCCGGAGATCATGAAGGCCACGATCTTGACCCGGTCCGTGCTGATGCCGGCGAGGCGTGCGGCGTCGGCGTTGTCGCCGGTGGCGTAGAGCTCACGGCCATACCGGGTGCGGGCCAGGACGTAGCCGAACAGCACGCCGAGGACCAACATGATCCAGATGGGGGTGGGGATGCCGAGGAGATTGCCCTGGCCCAGGGCCAGGAACATTCCGTCGGTGACCTTCACCGGGTTGCCCTGGGAGAACTGCAGCGTCAGCCCGGCAAAGATGGACATCGTGGCCAAAGTCGCGATGAATGAGGGCATCTTGGCCTTGGTGACGAGTACACCGTTGATCAGGCCTGCCAGCGCGCCGACGGCGAGGCCCGCGGCCAGCCCGGCCACCGGGCCGGACTGGCTGGTGACGCTGGCAGTGGTGATCGCGCTGAAGCCCAGCACCGCGCCGACGGAGAGATCGATCTCGGCGAGGATGATCACGTAGGTTTGTCCGGCGGCGATGAGGGCGACGACGGCGGCAGTGAGCAGTACATTGAGCATGTTGGAAGGCTGCAGGAAGAGCGGCGTGGCGAAGACGAGCGCTATCGCCACGAACGCGAGCATCCAGACGGCCCGAAGCTGGTCGTTGAACAGGGATATTTTTTTCATCGGGTTACGGTCTCCATTGCGTGTTCCAGGACTGACTGCTGGGTCAAGGCGTCGGAGGTCAGTTCAGCGTTGATGCTGCCTCCGCGCATGACCAGCACCCGGTCCGACATTTCGACTAGTTCGGGGAGGTCTGAAGAGACCAGGACGACGGCGACGCCTTGGGCGGCGACGTCGTTGATGATGGAATAGATCTCTGCCTTGGCGCCCACGTCTACGCCGCGGGTGGGTTCTTCCATCAGCAGGATCGCGGGGTTGCTCAGCAGGCAGCGGGCCAGGAGGACTTTCTGCTGGTTGCCGCCGGACAGGGTTCCCACGGCGTCGTCAACGCTGGTGCATTTGACGCTGAGCCGGGTGGAGATTTCCTGGCACCGGTCCCGCTCGCGCTTCAGGGCGACGATCCCGTTCCGGGTGATGGCGCCGAGGGTGGCCAGGGATTCGTTGTGCGAGATGGGCTGGGCCAGGGTGAGGCCCTCCGCCTGACGGTCCGGGGTCAGGTAGGCGACTCCGGCGTTGATGGCGTGCTGCGGGGATTTCAGGGCCAGCGGTTTGCCGTCGATGCTGACGGAGCCGGCCGCGTTCTCGAGTCCGAAAAGGGCCCGCAGCACCTCGCCCTTGCCGCTGCCCATGACGCCGCCGATGCCGAGCACTTCGCCGGCGTGGACTTTGAAGGACACGCCGTTGACGCCGGTCGATGCGAGGTCCTGGACGTCGAGCCGGACGCGGTCAGTGGCGTGGTGTTCCTTGGGGTAGAAGTTTTCCACCTCGCCGCCCACCATGGCGGCGACGACGCCGGCCTCGGTCAGTTCGGCCGCGGTTCCGGTCGTGGAGACGCGGCCGTCGCGCATCACGACGATGCGGTCGGACAGGGCGAAGACTTCGGGGAGCCGGTGGCTGATGTAGATGACCGCGACGCCTGCGGCCTGGATCTTGCGCACCTGGGCGAACAAGAGCTCGGATTCCCGGTCGTCCAGGGCCGCAGTGGGCTCATCGAGGATCAGCAGTTTCACCGAGTGGTTGAGGCAGCGTGCCAGCTGGACCAGCTGCTGCTGGCCGAAACTGAGCTTCCCCACGGGAAGGCGGGTGTCGACGTCGATCCCCACCTGGCTCAGCAGCTCTGCGGCGCGGGCGTGCATCCTGTCCTTGTTGACGAACAGTTTGCCGAACTCGCCGGTGCCGTCGTGGGCAAAGATGTTGGATGCGACGTCCAGCTGCGGGAAGAGGTTGTTCTTCAGCTCCTGGTAGATGACCTGGATGCCGGCCGCCATGGCGTCCTGCGGGCCGCTGAACTTCCGGACCTTGCCGTCGATGGAGAGTTCCCCGGAATCGGGCTGGTAGGCTCCCGCGATGATCCGGGTCAGGGTGGATTTGCCGGCCCCATTTTCGCCGACGAGGGAGACAATTTCGCCGGGGGCGATGCTGAGGTCGACGCCGCGGAGCACGCGGTTCGGCCCGAAGGACTTGGTGATGCCACTGAGGGTGACCGTCATGTCAGTACACCACCCCGGCCACGAGGATCACATTCGCGTAGGGGGTGAATTCACCGGAACGGACGGCCGCCTTGGACGACCTGCTCCGCTGCTTGAATTCAGTGTGCGGGACGAGTTCGAGCGGGATGCCGTGGCTGCCGAGTCGAGCTTTGAGGGCCTCGAGGAGTTCCGGACTCTGTTCGGCGATTTCCGACGCCGCGATGGCGCCCTCGGCCTGGACTTCGGCGAGGACGACGTCCAGGCACTCCAGGAAGCGCGGGACGTTCGGGCTCAGGGCGAGGTCGATTCGTTCGACGCCGGCCGGGATCGGCAGGCCTGCGTCGGTTACGACAAGCTCGTCGGTGTGGCCGAGTTCTGAGATGACCCGGGAGAGGGCCGCGTTGAGGGTACCGCTGTTCTTGCGCATTGTTGCTCCGCTGCGTTGAGGAGGGATGGGACCGATGTTTGTGGAGTGGGTGGGGGACCGCGGCTAACGCGTGACGGCCTGCCGTTGGAGAAAAATGTCGATGGCGTGGCGTTGGGGGAGACTCGGGCTGGCGCCGGCCACGGTGACGGCCAGCGCACCGCCGGCCATGGCACGGCGCAGGGACTGGTCCCAGTCGAGGCCTTCGGCCAGCGCGCTGCCCAGGACGCCGGCGAAGGCATCGCCCGCGGCCGTGGTGTCTACCGCGGTCACACTGAAGGGCTCCTGCATGGTCACCGCCGTGCTGTCCGCGGAAGTCCGTTCGACGACGACGGCGCCCGCGGCGGCGAGGGTGACG
Source organism: Arthrobacter oryzae (assembly GCF_003634095.1). Lineage (GTDB taxonomy): Bacteria > Actinomycetota > Actinomycetes > Actinomycetales > Micrococcaceae > Arthrobacter > Arthrobacter oryzae. The sequence goes on along the minus strand of NZ_RBIR01000001.1, from coordinate 846,865 downwards.
ACGGCCCGCTGCACACCGCGGTCGGTGAACCAGCGCCCGGCGGCGATTGCGGATTCCCGGTCAGTGACGGCGATCCCGGTAATGAGTCTCGCTTCGGTCTCGTTGGGAGTGACGATGTCCACATGGGGCCAGAAGTCCGCGTCCAGGGCCTCGGCCGGTGCCGGGGCCGGGTCGAGGATGACAGTGATGCCGCGTGCCTTGCATTGGCGCGCCGCTTCGAGCGCCGATTCGTGCGGGATCTCCAGCTGGATGAGGGCGACACCCGCAGGATGCGCAATGCTGCCCAAGGACCGCCGGATGTGTCCCGGGCTGAGGCGGGAATTGGCCAGGGGGATCATGACGATGTCGTTTTCCGCCGAGGCGTCGACCCGGATGTGGGCGATGCCGGTGGGTCCCTCGGTCTTCAGCACGTGCTGGGTGTCGATCTTTTCCTCGGCCAGGGTTCCGAGCACGAGCTCGCTGAACGCGTCATCGCCCACGCAGCCGACGAGGGATACGTGGCTGCCGGCACGTGCCGCGGCCAGCGCTTGGTTGGCGCCTTTGCCGCCAAGGACCATTGTGAACGCATTGCCGAGCACAGTTTCGCCCCGCTGCGGCAGGCGATCGCTGAAACTGGTCAGGTCACAGGTGATGCTGCCGATCACCAGTACTTTCCCGTTTCCGGGCACAGCTGTAGTCATGGGGGTTCCTTAGGGGACGGAGTTGAGATGGGGTCAGTTGAAGGGAGGAGCGGCGCAGGATTGCCGGATGGTCAGGCTGACCGGCAATACTTTGTGCTCCAGCGGGGGCTGGTTGGTGCTGCCGAAATGTTCAATGCGCCTCAGGAGAAGGTCCGCAGCGGCATGGCCCTCGGCGATGGCGGGCCGTGAGATGACGGTGACCGGTGCGGGGAGCAGTTCGGCAAGGTCGAAGTCGTCAAAGCAGATGAAGGAGAGTTCCCGGGGGATTGACACCCCTGCTGCGTGCAATGCCAGCAGGGCGCCCTGGGCCATCGTGTTGTTGGCGACAAACAATGCCGTGATACCGGCGGCCCCGGCACCCGGGGCCGCCCCGATCTGGCCCTGCTGGATCAGTTCCTGGGCGGCGCGGCGGCCGAAGTCACGGCTGAATTCGCCGATTTTGATGGCTTCGACCGGGACGTCGACGCCTGCGGCGGCGAGGGTCGCCAGGAACGCCTGATGCCGGGCGCGGCCGGGAACCGTGTCCTGGCGGCCGCTGATGATGCCAATTCGGCGGTGGCCGAGGGACAGCAGGTAGTCCGCGGCAGCCTTGGCCCCGCTGGTGTTGTCCACGTTGACGAGGTCGAAGCCGGGTTCATCGCCCACGGACCGGTCGATCAGGACCACGGGCTTGTTCAGAGCAGCCAGCAGCCTGCGGGTCCGCTCTCCTTCCTCGGCAGGAACAATTGCGATGGCGTCGACAGCATCGACGAGGTTGCCCAGCAGTTCTGATTCCGCACTGAACTGCTCATCGCTGCTGGCGACGATGATGCGGAAGCCTTGGGTCATGAAGCGTTCCTCGATGCCGCGGACCAGGGCGGCGAAGTACGGGTTGGCGATGTCGGGGACGATGACCGCGATGCAGTGATGTTTGCCTAGGCGGAGCCCGCGGGCGCTGGCGTTGGGCCGGTAGCCGAGATCGCTGATGGCCTGCCGGATGGCCTCGGCGCTGCGGACGTTTTCGCCCGCCAGCATGCGGGACACGCTGGCGATTGAAACGCCGGCGAGCTTGGCCACGTCATGGATGGTTGCCATGGATGTGCTCTCCTTTGAGTCTGCCGGGTCCGTTGTGCCGGCCCTTGCGGGACCGTCCTGAGGCGCCGTCTGTGAATCCAATCACGTCGGCATCTGAATACTGTAAACGTTTTCAGAATCGATCACAAGGGGGCAAATCAGGTGAGTTTTTCGTTCTCCAGCAGTGCCCACGCCTGTCGGCCGCGTGTTTGCGTTCATCCGGCGCGCAAGAGTGCATTGCCGTTGCGGGCCCTTCTGGACTCCGGCGACCGGGCTGGTACGCGTTGACGAGGGTCAACATGTCCGTCCGCCGCATTCTCGGATTCCGCTACGGAAACGGACTCCGGATGCGGAAAAGGTCATGCGCTACGGGGATGACCGTAGCGCTTGACTCGTTGCGTGTCGCCTGTCCGAAAGGGTTGCGAAAAGGACTGCTAGGCGGCGACCGAATCCGCTCGCCGACGTCCCGTCCGCGTCGTGAGCGCCCACGCATGCGCAAGGACCCGCCGGGATACCGGATGCCGATCCCAGGGCAGCGAGGGTGGCGGGTGGCGGGTGGCGGGTGCCGGGTCCGAGGGCCCTGTCCCGTGGCCCCGAACAGTGGGACGATCCGGGGGTAAGCACTAGGACCCTGTATTTCCCCCCGCCCGGCGACAGTTCGATCACGTCGGTCGGGTGGGTCTACCGAGGAGGTTACTGATGATCACTGCCACGATGGTTGTAGCCACGATCCCCGTCACGGACTTGGAACGGGCGAAGTCCTTCTACGGCGATACCCTCGGCCTGACATTTTTGTGGGAGACCCCTGCCGGCGCACGATTCCGCTGCGGAGCCGCCAGCGAGATCTCCGTCTTCAAGCGCCCGCCCGTCGCCACTGAGCACACCCTCGCGCACTTCGAAGTGGAGGATATCGAGGCCGTGGTCCAGGACCTGGGCGCCAAGGGCGTCGAATTCCTGGACTATTCCGAAGGTCCCTTGGTGACGACGGGCCACATCGCTCAGCTCGGCCCCGCCCGGGCTGCTTGGTTCCTCGATCCTGACGGCAACACCCTCGGGCTGCGCCAAGCCTAGAAAACGAACATCTCCGGTCCAGCGTCCGGGGCCGTGGAGCACGGACCGTGGAATCCACGGCCCGGGAGGGGCTCCTCGCACTCACTAGCCGGGGAATTCGCTAGGGAAACGGACGCGTGACGCGGAAAAGGTCCTGCGCTACGGAGATCCCCGTAGCGCAGGACCTCCCGCGTAGCGCCCATCCGAAAGCACGGCGAAAACGTCCCGCGTGAGGGTCCCCGGAATGCGTTTCCGTGGCGGATCCTATCTCTTAGGCGCCTGTGAGCGCTCCAGACCCGCACTTGAGCGGGCGCCGCTGCTCAGGCCGCTGCTCAGCTTAGGCAACAGGGCCGGCCGGAGCGCCGGAGTGGGGGCATCGTGGCTCGTCGCGGGCCTCGCGGCCCTCGCGGGCCGTCTCGACGTCGGCGGCGCTTTCCATCTGCCCGCGGGCCCGCAGCCCCGCTACCACGCCGTCAATGTCGGCGTCGGACCGGTTCTGGCTGAGTTTGTGCTTCGCCTCGATCCGGGTGATGAGAAGCTCGACGCCGACGATTGCGCGCAGCTGGCCGGCGATGTAGCGCTCGGGGGCATCGTCGACCGTCCACGGCCGCTCGGCGCCGGCCTCGTTGTGGTCGCTCAAGCGACGGACATGGCTGGCGAGCCACGTCGGATCGTCGTGGATGACGAGGTTGCCGTAAACATGGGCCGTGGAGTAATTCCAGGTGGGAACGACGCGGCCGTGCTCGGCCTTGGATGCGTACCACGACGGTGAGATGTAGGCGTCGGCGCCCTGGATGATGAAGAGAGATTCGCCGAGGGCGGGTTCGGACCACTGCGGGTTGTTGCGGGCGAGGTGTCCGTGGAGGGCGCCGTGTTCACCGGCCTCGGGATCGTAAACAAAGGGCAACAGTGTGGCAAGTATGCCGCCTGCGGTGGCGGTAATCAGGTTTGCCGCGGCCGGGCGGGTGAGCAGGTGCTTGATGGCATCGGGACTGACAGCGAAATGTGCGGGGATGTACACGGAGATCTTCCCTTCGGTTCGTGGACCGGTAGCGGAACGGGTGCGGGGTTTGGGACGAGGGTGACTTTGAAGGAGCCGGGGGAGGAGGTGGCCTGGTCACCGGGACCGACTCGCCGCGGCCAGCACCTGCTTCCCTGACCCCACCGGCCGGCCCGTCCCGGGCCGGGAGCGGACGGCCAGTCCGGCGCAGAATATGACGATCGCGCCGCCAACGATGGTGGTCCAGGTCAGGTCCTCGCCCAGGATGAGCCCGGCCCAGCAGATGCTCAACACGGGCTGGACCAGTTGGATCTGGCTGACCTGCGCCATGGGGCCAATCGCCAGGCCGTGGTACCAGGCGAAGAAGCCTAGAAACATGCTCACGACTCCAAGGTACGCGAAAGCGGCCCACTGTACCGGGGTAGCGGACGGAGGTTGTCCGGCCATAGAGGCGACCGCCATGCACACCATAAGCGGCGAGATCAGGACGAGGGCCCAGGAGACGGTCTGCCACGAGCCGAGTTCCCGGGCCAGTTTGCCGCCTTCCGCGTATCCAATGGCCGCGCACACGACGGCACCGAAGAGCAGCAGGTCCGCAAGATGCAGTTGCCCGAGGCCCCCGGACTGTGCGGACGCGAACACAACCGCCGCGACCGCGCCGGCACCGGTGATGATCCAGAACCTGGTTGGCGGGCGTTCGTGGCCGCGAAGCACCGCCATCGTGGCTGTTGCAGCGGGGAGCAGGGCGATAACGACGGCGCCGTGGCTGGCGGGAACGGAGGCAAGGGCGAAGGAGGTCAGCAGCGGGAAACCCACTACGACCCCGCCGGCGACGACGGCAACCCGCGCCCACTGGGCCCCCTGGGGCCGGCGCTGCCGGGTTATCGCGAGGGCGCACGCGGCGAGGATGGCGGCGACGACGGCCCGGCCCGATCCAATGAACAACGGCGGCAGGGCCGCCACCGCCACCCTGGTAAACGGAACCGTGAAGGAAAAGGCCGCGACGCCGACCAGGCCCCACCACAGTCCGGTGGCCGGTCCGGCCGATATCGGTTGGCCAATTCTCAGAGTAGCGCTACTATTGTGTCTCATGTCCAACGATAGCACTGCCCGGATTGTGGCACGGCTCCGGGAGTGGATTGCCACGGCCGCGCCGGGCGCCCGGCTTCCGTCGACGCGGTCCCTTGTTGCCGAATACCAGGCCAGTCCCGTGACCGTGCAGAAAGCGCTCCGCGCGCTCGCCGGGCAGGGCCTGATCGAGAGCCGCCCCGGGGTGGGAACGTTTGTGCGCGCCGTCCGTTCAGCGCGGCCCGCGGACTACGGCTGGCAGACGGCCGCGCTGGGCACGCCCCGCGCCCCGCTCCGGGCCGTCTCTACCGCGATGCGCAGTGCGCCGAACGATGTCATCGCCTTCCACTCCGGCTATCCGGACCGCGAGCTGCTGCCCGAGCGCCTGGTCCGGGCCGCCCTGACCCGGGCGGCCCGGGGAGACGCTGCCCTGTCCCGGCCGCCCGCCGCGGGGATGCCTGAATTGCAGTCGTGGTTCGCGCACGAACTCCGGTCTGCCACCCCGGCCGGAGTCACCCCGCCAACACCGGGCGATGTGATCGTGCTTCCCGGCAGCCAGAGCGGGCTCAGTTCCGTCTTCCGGGCGCTGGTCGGCAGCGGACAGCCGCTGCTGGTGGAGTCGCCGACGTACTGGGGGGCCATTCTGGCCGCAGCGCAGGCCGGCGTCCGCGTGGTTCCGGTGCCCAGCGGTCCCGGGGGCCCGGACCCGCAAGAACTGGCTCGGGCCTTTGATGAGACAGGCGCCCGGTTGTTCTATGCGCAGCCGAACTATGCCAATCCCACCGGCGCGCAGTGGCCGGCCCGAGTGGCCGAGCAGGTGCTGGACGTGGTGCGCGCCCACGGCGCATTCCTCGTCGAGGACGACTGGGCGCACGATTTCGGCATCACCACCGAGGCCACACCTGTTGCCGCCCGCGACGATTCCGGCCATGTGGTCTATCTGCGTTCGCTGACCAAGAGCGTGTCCCCGGCCATTCGGGTGGCCGCTGTGATAGCCCGCGGGCCGGCGCGTGAGCGCATTCTGGCCGACCGGGGAGCCGAGTCGATGTACGTCAGCGGAGTGCTCCAGGCGGCCGCCCTCGACGTCGTGACGCAGCCGGCGTGGCACACGCACCTGCGGGGGCTGCGCCACCAGCTCCAGGGGCGCCGGGACCTGCTGGTCAGCAGCCTGCGGGAGCACGCCCCGCTGGCCCACGTTGCACACGTGCCCACGGGCGGACTAAACCTGTGGGCGCGCTTGCCCGACGGCACCGACGTCGGCCAGCTCGTTCGCGACTGTGAAGCCGCCGGGGTGATCATCGCTGCCGGCGCCGACTGGTTTCCCGCCGAACCGGCCGGGCCGTTCATCCGGCTCAACTACGCCGGACCCAATCCGGGCGCCTTCCGGGAAGGCGCCCGGATCCTCGGGCAGGTACTCGGACAGACGGCAGGCCGCTAGGCGTACAGGGCACGGAGCCGCCGTTCCGCGCGGGCGCCGAAGGCGGGGGAGTTCTTGCCCAATGGCGGCGAGCGCCAACCATGCGGGACTTTTGAGCTTCCGGTGTGCCCGCTATCCGGCGTCGCGGGGTGCAAACATGATGACGGCGACCCCGAGCAGGCAGACCGCCGAACCCAGGATGTCCCATCGGTCTGGCCGGAAGCCGTCGAAGACCATTCCCCAGACTAGGGAGCCGGCGACGAATACGCCGCCGTACGCGGCGAGGATCCGGCCGAAGTGCGCATCGGGCTGCAGTGTCGCGACGAAGCCGTAGATGCCTAGGGCGACGACGCCCAGTCCCGCCCACCACCAGTCCCGGCCCTCCCGGACGGACTGCCAGACGAGCCAGGCCCCTCCGATTTCCGCGGCGGCGGCCAGAATGAAGAGCAGGATCGTTTTTGCGATAGTCACGCCCCCCATAATGGCACCGGACGGGCCGGCGACGCTTTCGGGTCGGCCGGACGGTGGCGCTGCGCCCGGACCGGGCACCCGGGCCCGGGCCGGCCGGGCCGGTCCCGCGTACCCGTGTACCCGTGTCCGGCGAGGGCCGGCCGTGAACGAGAAGCTTGAAGCTTCAATCAAAATACGTTACGATGGTGCCATGACTCAGACCACTGACCGCCCTCCGGTGCTCTTCCTTAGCCACGGTGCCCCGCCGCTGGCCGATGACTCCACGTGGACCCGCGAACTCAACGCCTGGTCCGGCACGTTCGGCAAGCCCAAGGACATCCTTATGGTGTCTGCCCACTGGGAGAACGCCCCGGTGACGCTCAGCGCCACCGGCCGTGATCCGGGCCTGGTCTACGACTTCTGGGGCTTCCCCCAGAAGTACTACGAGGTGGCCTATGACGCCCCGCAGGCTCCTGAACTCGCCGCCGAAGTGGAGAAGCTTGTGGCCAGCCACGGCCATCACGTTGAGCGCGACGAAAGCCGCGGCTTGGACCACGGTGCATACGTTCCGCTCAAAGAGATGTACCCCGCGTCCGATGTGCCGGTGGTGCAGATGTCGATGCCGACGCTCGATCCGCAGGGGTTGTTCGACCTCGGCAAGTCCCTCGGACCGCTTCGCGACCGGGGCACGCTGATCGTCGGATCAGGGTTCACCACGCACAACCTGCGTTGGTTCAACCCGGCCGGGGGACCGGACACCACCCCGCCGGCGGCCTCCAGCGAATTTGACCACTGGGCCGAGGAAGCCATGGCCCGCGGCGACGTCGACTCCATCCTGGACTTCCTGAATAAGGCCCCGGTCGCCCGCGAAGCACACCCCCGGAGCGAGCACTGGGCTCCCCTGTATGTTGCCCTCGGGGCGGCCTACGGCTCCGGTGACATCCAGGCCAAGACGGCGATCGACGGGTTCTGGTTCGGGCTCTCCAAGCGCTCATGGACGTTGACCTAGGCACAATCGCCGCACACGGCTGACGTCGGGCAACCACCGGCGTCGCACAACGTAACACCGGAATGCCCCGGGCCCGGGACCGGTTGTGCAGCGCGGAGCCGGTTCCCCGGCCCGCCAAGAACTTCATGAACTTTCACCGCGGATTCCAGGAGCGCAGCATGACGATTGCAGTAACAGGTGCCACAGGACAGCTGGGCCGGCTGGTCCTCGACGAACTGCTCACAAATCACGAACCCGCCGCGCTGGTGGCGGTGGTGCGTGACGCCGGCAAGGCCGGGGAGTTGCGGGCCCGGGGTGTCCAGGTGCGCGTCGCGGATTATTCCGATCCCGCCTCGCTGGAGGTCGCGCTCACGGGCGTCGACAGACTCCTCTTGATCTCCGGCAGCGAAGTGGGCTCCCGCGTGGCGCAGCACGCCAACGTGATCAACGCGGCCAAGGCGGCAGGCGTCAATTTCATCGCCTACACAAGTGTCCTGGCCGCGGACACCACTGACCTGATCCTGGCCCCTGAGCACAAGGCCACAGAGGAGCTCATCCGCGCGTCGGGACTGGAAAATACGATCCTGCGCAACGGCTGGTATACCGAAAACTATGTCCAGACCGTGGCCACGGCCCGGCAGACGGGTGCCGTCGTGGCAGCTGCGGGTGACGGCCGCGTGGCCAGTGCCGCGCGTGCCGACTACGCGGCCGCCGCCGCCGTGGTGCTCAGCTCCGCCGGGCACGAGGGCCGCGTTTATGAACTCTCCGGCGACTACGCCTGGGACTTCAAGGAACTTGCGACGGCGCTCACCGAGATCGCGGGCCGGGAGGTTGTCTACCAGCCCGTCACCGCCGCCGAGCTCGTGGAGGTCCTGACGTCAGCCGGGCTAGACCAGGGCACCGCGGGATTCCTCGCCGCCTTGGACTCGGACACCCAAGCCGGTCTGCTGGCCACCGTCACGGGCGATCTCTCCGGACTGATCGGACGGCCGACGACGCCGCTGCTGCAGGCCCTGCGGTCCGCGGCCGCGGCCGCGAGTTAGGTCCCGCGTCCGGCCGGGCCGGGAAACCGACGGCCGCCCGCGGACCGCATGATCCGGCGTCCCATTACCCTTCGCCGCGGGGCGGGGAATGGGCATAATGAAAGGCGTGGATTCTCTGCAAGCCCTCAAGGCATAACGGGCCAGCGGGTGCGGGACAGGAGGAATGGTCCCCGTGGAATCGTTGGGTGATTTCGGCCAGGCCGGTGCCGGAGTGTGGTCGGACGGCCCGCTGGTTCTCGGCGTGCCCTGGGATTTCGACGAACGGCTAGTCCGGGCCGCCGCGGGGCTCTCCGTCATCATGGGCACGCACCTGATCTGCGCCTTCGTGGACCCGGCTAGCTACCTCACGGAGTGGGAGCCCGCCGGTTCGCGGCCGGGCATCTCGCTCGATCCCGTCGTCAATGTCGACGCCGAATTTCCCTCCGGGCAAATGCTGGCCAGCATCGAGGGCATCCTCGGCCCTCCCGGCGGAGCATGGTCCTTCCGGGTGTTGAACGGAGAAGTAGCCCAGGCCCTGGGCCGCCTGGCCGAAAGCGCGGATGCGGCGGCGCTGATAGTCGGCGGCCAGCGGCCCGGGCGGATCGCGAGGATGGCCCGGCTCCTGGAAGGCTCCGTCAGTGTTTCCCTGACCCGCCTGCAGGCCAGGCCGGTGCTGATCGTTCCGCATGTCCTTCCCGGCCCAGGCCCGTGATCCGCTGATATGGGTTTCACCCCTTCAGGGTGACGGCCCCGAGCCCAAGTAGTCCTAGCGTTGGTCTACCACATAGCCAGCGAATCGAAGTGAGTGATGCCAGGCCGGAATGGACACACAGCCGTCACGGCGGAGTCGCGGGCGCTCTTCATCGGGTGCGTGGGCTTTGTGGTCCTCGGCGGCGTCGCGTTTCTGCTCGTCGGACGGGAACCCGTGTCGTTGTCCGGGCGCGGTTCGGCCGGTGACATTGCCGCGCTCGGCACGGCCATACTTGGCGCCGGAGCTGTGGTGGCCGGGTGCCTGCAGCGGCAGCCGGCCGTGTCACCGCAGGGACACGGGGGCGGCCGGACGCGCAATACCATCGACATCGCGGCGCTCGCGCTGGCTCACGGGAGTATTTTCCTGGTCGGCTGGCTGGCGCTCTTCTCGATCTTCCAGCAGGCGTTCATCGGTGCGGTCCTGTATCCCGTGGCAGCCGCAGTCCTTGTAGGGACCACTGGGGCCGTCAGTGTCTACATCGCGTACCTCTCGGCGCTCAGCATGACTGCCTACCGGCTCGCCGCACTCCTGGCCGGGTTCCTCGTCACCGGTGTCCTCGCCAGCATGCTCACTGCACAGGACCCTCAGTGGTGGCAGGAGAACCTGAGCGCCCTCGGCACGAGCTCCGACGTCTCGGGCGCGGCATTCAACATCACCCTGATCATCGCCGGCGTCGTTGTCACCACGCTCGCCGGATATGCCACCATGACTCTCGCGACGACGGCGACTACCCCGCCTGCACGTCATCGGGTGAGGCTGCTCGAAGGCGGCATCATCCTTATGGGCGTATTCCTCGCCTGCGTCGGCCTGTTCCCCGTCGACGATCGTTTCGGGCTCCACACCCTGGTTGCCTCCGGCATGGTGGTGGTGTTCGCGTCCCTCGCTGTCCGCATCCGCGCCCTCGTCCCTTCCCTCCCGGCGGCCTTCGCCGCGCTTGGTTGGCTGTTCCTGGCAGCCATCATCGTCGCCGCGGTGCTCTGGTTCCCCGTCGGCTACTACAACCTGACCGCAGTGGAGCTCATCGCCGCGTCACTGATCTTCACCTGGCTCATTGTCCTGATCCGTAACCTCGCCGCCGTCGACGCCGACCACCTCGCCGCCGACCGCCTTCCCGACGTCGACCGCCTTCCCGACGTCGACCGTCCGGGCCGGCCGCAGGCAGGGCCAGCGGACATCAAGGACCAGCCTGTTCCAGCCGCAAGCGATGACACCGCGGCCGAACCGTGAGCTCTGACCGGCAGGTCTGCGCCTGATCTGATCCGCGAAGAACCGCCAGACGTTTCCGCAACAACTCGTGCCCTTGCGACCAGGGGAGTTTCCCGCGCTGGCGGCCTATGCCGGGGAATAGAATCCGTTCATGCGTCTGGCGATCATTGGAGCGGTGCTACTTTTTGCCGGGACCGTGGCGGTGGCCGCCGGGGCCCTGCCCTTGGACGAGCTCGCGGCTCTGATCGACCGGGTGGCGCCGATTCTGCTCTTCGTCGTCGCGATGACCATTGTGACGGAACTGGCCAGCGAGGCCGGGGTCTTCCTGTGGACTGCCCGCCGGCTCCGGCACTGGGGCCGGGGACGCAGCATTCTCCTGTGGCTCTTCCTGGCGGTGTTCGCGACGCTGAGCACCATCTTCCTGTCCCTGGATACGACGGCGGTGCTTCTGACCCCGGTGGTGGTCAGCGTGACCCGGCAGGCCGGGCTTCCGGCGCTTCCTTTCGCGCTGACCACGGTGTGGCTTGCCAACACGGCCAGCCTGCTGCTGCCGATTTCCAATCTGACCAACCTCCTGGCCCAGCACAGCCTGGGCAGCATCAGCCCGGCCGGCTTTGCGGCCCTGATGTGGGCCCCGTCGCTCGCAGCCATTCTGGTGCCCCTGGTGTTTATCGGCATCGTCTTCCGGCGCGACCTCCGCAAGCGGTATTCACGGATACCGGTGGGGCGGATCAGACCGGATCAGCCTGCCGGCGGAGGATCGGACGCCGCGGCGACGGACCGGGTCCTACTCGGGGTGAGCGCCTCTGTACTGGCATTGCTGCTTCCGGCTCTGGTGTCAGGGATGCCGGTCTGGATCCCTGCCGTGGCTGCCGCCGTGGTGCTGGCGCTGGTGTTCGCGCTGCGGCGGCCCCGGGTCCTGAGGATCTCCCTGGTTCCCTGGTCCTTGCTGCTGTTCGCTTCCGGCCTCTTCCTGGTGATGGAAACCGCCCGGCAACTGGGCGCTCCGGTGCTGCTGGGCCGGCTGGCCGGGCAACGCCAAAGCCTCCCGGACTTGCTTCGGCTGGCCGCGACGGGGGCCGCCGGTTCAAATCTGCTGAACAATTTGCCCGCCTACCTGCTGGCGGAGCCATTGGCCCAGACACCGCAGCGAATGGCTGCCTTGCTGATCGGGGTCAATGCGGGCCCGCTCATCACCCCGTGGGCCTCGCTGGCAACCTTGCTCTGGCACGAGCGGCTCGTGCGAATGAATGTCCTCATCACGTGGAAGGGGTACGCGCTGTTCGGCCTCATCATCGCACCAGTGACGGTGCTGGCCGCGGTACTGGCACTGGCGGCATCCCACTCGTGAATCGTCCCAGCCGTGAATCGTCCCAGATAGAAATTGACCCAGACGTAAATTGACCCGTTAGTGAATCATCCCCGCCAGCCATGAGTCCGGCCGTGGCCGTGGTCAACGCCCGTTTCCTCGTCGGCTCTTACCGAATCCGGACAAACAGGCAAAAATGAAGTGCGGCCGGCCGGGCATCCGGAGCTGCACTATCGGCGAGGGAGGTGCTTGCATGCTCAGCCTGGAGGACATCGACAACATAGTCCTCAACGGAGGCATCGTTGTGGATGCCGACGGCGAGAAAGTCGGCTCCGTGGAACAGATCTTCACCAACGGCGAGTCCGGTGATCCGGCATTTGTCACCGTGCGGACCGGCCTGTTCGGCATGTCAGAGTCCTTCGCCCCGCTCTCCGGGGCCAGCCTGGCGGAATCCGTGATCAGGGTGGCCTTCGGCAAGGACAAGATCAAGAACGGGCCCCGGATCGACAGCAACCGCGGGGTGATCACGGCAGCGCAGGAGCAGGAGCTCTACCGCTATTACGGCCTGGCGGCCGACTCAAGCAGCAAGGAATCCGACGCCTTATCGAGCCGTGACGATGCCCCAGAGGCAGCTGGAGAGTCCGTGGAGACACGCTCGACTGCCGATCTCACGCCAAACGATAGACCGCCTGACGTCGCCGGGGCACGGCCCGCGGGACAGATGCCCCGCCCCCTGCCGCCCGGCCCCCCGGATGCCGGGCCGGCACACCCGCCCCCGCTACCTCATCTGCGCAAACATGTGCCGCCGGGCCTGCACGCCGTGCCGCCGGGCCCGCGTCCTGTGCCCCCGCGACCGCATCCTGAACCGCCCGGCGCCCGCCCGCATCCGGTGCGCCGGCCAACGGACCACCGGCCGCCAGAACCCGGTTCGAATCAATAGGCCCCTCACCCGTTGTGGGTGACCCTCGTGCTCGTGCTCGTGCCCGTGCCCGCGCGGCTAGGCGGAGATTAGCGTCTTCGTCAGGATCGTGCCACCAACGCCGACCAGGACCGCGCCTGAACCCCCAACGATCATCCGGCTGGTCCGGGGCCGGGCGAGAAAACCGGTCACCCTCTTGAGCCCACATAGCAGCAACACGTACCAGGCCAGAGCTATCAGCAGGAAAATGCAGGCCATCGCGGCGTGCTGGGCCAGGGGTGGTAGCGGGGCAAAATTGAACTGCGGGAACAGCGAAAGGTAGAACACAGCGACCTTCGGATTGAGCAGGTTGCTCACCATTCCCTGCACGAAGGGCGATCGCCCACCGAGTTGGCGTCCCGCCGCCCGGGCCGCGGGCTGATTGGGTATTTTGGGTTTCCTGTCGAACGCCTCCGCGAGGGCGCGGACACCCAGATAAAGCAGGTACGCCGCCCCGGCGATCCTGATCCCGGTCCCAAGAACCTCCGAGGCCCCCAGCAGCGCGGTGATACCGAGCACGGCCAGCAGCGCAAGAATCGTGTTGCCCACCATGATTCCGGCTGCCGCTGTTGCTGCCGATCGAGGGCCGCGCGTCGCGTTCCGAAGGACCAGCGCAAAGTCCGGTCCAGGCACGAGGACTACCACCAGGCAGGTCAGCACGAAGGCGGTTAGCTGTTGGACCATGGGGTGCCTCCGGGCATCGGACTCTTGAGCGGGACGGGACAAATGTGCCCGCAACAAAGCCAGGGCAGTCTTCTACGTTAGGCCATTCCGGGCGGATCACGTGCTTGCGTGGTTTCCACGGGCTGTTCGGGCTGAAACCTCACCCGCCAGGAATGATCCGGTCCAGGTGCCGGGCGGCTAGCTTTGCATCAGCATCACACCACGGCGGGCTCTGGCGGGATGTGATCTGGCGGTACCACGCGCGCGCGTGATGCTGTCCGGCCACGCCAGAGGAGGCGACATGTCCGGTGGTGAAACGTTCACGGACGCTGCGAACCGGGGAGAAGGCCACCGATGACCGCTTCCAGTAATTCGGGGGACCAGCCGGTGCCGTTCAACCAAAGGCTGGCCCTGCTGTTGGCGATGGCGATGTTCGTGCTTGTCGTCGACACGTCGATCATGAACGTCTCCATCTCCGCAGTGGTCAGGGACATCAACAGCACGGTCAGCGACCTTCAGGCGACGATCGCCATCGAGGCGCTGGTGTCCGCGGCCTTCATCCTCATTGGCGGCAAAGTGGGCGACCTGATCGGGCGCAAACGCGCCTACGTCATGGGCCTGTGCGGGTATGCGGTCGGTGCCGTGGCGATGACACTGGCCCAGAGCATCGTGCCGATCCTGATCTTCTGGGCCCTGATCGGCGGGCTCGGCGCGTCGCTCCTGCTTCCCGCCATGCAGTCGCTCATCCACGGAAACTTCGACGGCGACGCCCGCAAACGCGTCTATGCCCTCGTGGGAGCGTCGGCGGCGATCGCCGCCGCCGTCGGCCCCCTGCTCGGCGGCTTCATCACCACCTTTCTCTCCTGGCGGGTCGCCTTCCTGCTCGAGGCCGTCATCATCGCCGTCGTGCTCTCCGGAATCAAGCTCGTTCACGATGTGCCTTATACCGGACCCCGGGAGTTCGACGTCGTTGGATCGGTGCTTTCGGTCGTTGGTATGGGAGGCATTGTCCTCGGCATCCTGGTCTGGCAGGAGGGCGGCGAGGCCGTCGGAGCCGTGTTGATCATCGGGGCGGCCGGACTGGCCGGGCTGTACTACTGGCTCAAGCGGCGGGAGCGACTCAACAAGGCAATGCTGCTCGACCCGACACTGTTCCGGTCGAAAGGCTTCCGGTTCGGCGCCACGCAGCAAATGCTCCAACAGATCGCCCTCGGCGGCACCATGATCGTGTTGCCGATCTACCTTCAAATGGTCCTCGAATACAACGCAATGCAAGCAGGATTGTCCATTGCACCGCTCTCGCTCAGCATGTTCGGCATCGCCCTGCTCGCTGGCAAGAGGGCAGGAACGCGGCGACCGGCAGGCATCATCAGGTGGGGCTTCATGCTCCTGATGGTGGGCTTGCTCGCGGTCCTCCCCGTTGTGCCGCGCGCGGACTCCGGCTGGTGGCTCCTGATCCCGTTGATCATTGCCGGTTGTGGCCTCGGGCTGCTGGTCTCGCAGTTGAACAACTACACCTTGTCGCCAATCTCGGACGAACGAGTCAGCGAGGCCGCCGGCGTGAACTCAGCGGCAGGGTCCTTCGGGTTGTCGTTTGGCCTCGCCTTCGCCGGAGCCATTATGCTCGCGTCGCTCTCCTTGATTTTCACCAGCATGGCAAACTCAAGCTCCGTCCTCCCACCCGCGGAAAAGCAGCAGGTCGCCCAAGTGCTGGAGGAGGACGCGCAGGTGCTCAGCAATACCCAACTCTATGAACTCCTCGCCACTCAGCCGGTGCCGATCCAGGAAGAAATTGTCCGCATCAACACCGAAGCGCGGCCCATCTCACTCCAGATCGGCTTGCTGATTCCGATCCTGGCCAGCCTCGCCGGCCTCCTTCTCTCCTTCCGCATGATGCGGATCCCCGATCCTCGACCATCCGGCGCCGGGGAAGGCGCGTTTCTGGATTGAGCGCCGCAGCCGGTGTGCGAGGTCCGGACCGCCGGCCTGTGCGGACTTCCCGGTCAGAGCTGGAGGACGCTGTAGCCCACAAGGAAAAGCCCAATCGCCAGCGTGACGATCGCCGCGATCCTGCGGCCGTGGCGCTGCAACCAGTTGTAGAGCGTGGTCAAAGGTGCCTGGGCGCGTTCCGGAGAGCGCAGCCACACGAGGACCGGAATGACGACGGCGGACTGGGCCACGGCGGCGTAAGCGAGGACCAGCACGCTTCCTTCAAGCGGCGGCAGTTCCTGGACACCGATCACGGCGCCCGCCGTGACGGCCAGCAGGATTGCCTTGGGACGCAGGTTCAAGCCCAGGCCCAGGGCGACGAATTCCCAAGGCCGGGCGGAGATGAACCGCGACTTCACCTTGCCCAGCATGGCGTTGTCCCGCCCGCCTTTGCTCACGAGGAGGTATACGGCGTAGCCAATGAGAAGTACACCGATCAGAACGCCAAACTGGGCCATTAGTTCGTCCCTGCGCAGGCGTGGCCTGACGGGCAGGGACTGCAGCCCGACCGCCGACAGGCCCACGAGCAGAATCGAACCAACGAGGCTGCCGATCAGGAAGGGAAGGGCGCCGCGGCGTGGATTGGGCGAGAGCAGAATCATGATCGTCACACTGACGGGCACGGTGCTCATCGCCCCGGCGACGGCGAAGAGCAGGAGGCTGGTGATGGTGTTCAGCATGTGGCTTTCACCTGCCCCGGACGGCCTCCCGACAGCATGTCATGCCTTCGGGACACTGCCCGTGTCCGGCCGGCCTGGTCGTGGCCGGCCGCGGCGGGCGCGGATCGCATCGTCTTCTTGCTTGAGGAGCAGGGCCACGTCCCTTCTGTCGCCCGTCAAGGGCCGCCACAATGAAATGGACGGGTCTGAATCGAGCAGGAGGGCGCGGGCAAAAAGGGTCAGGGGAACCGCGAGGATCGCTCCGACCGGCCCCAGCACCACTGCCCAGAAAAGGACGGAGACAAAGGTCAGAGTCTCGCTGAGCGACACTGCGTTGCCCACGTACTTCGGCTGGATGACGGACTGGATCAGGCCGTTGATTCCACCATAGATGACGATGATGGCCACAACGGTCTGCCAGCCACCCGTGAGGAATCCGAAGAACAGCGGCGGGACGATCGCGATGAAGTAGCCAATGTTGGGGATGAAACTGCAGATGAAGGACAGCAAACCCCAGAGCAGGGCTCCGGGGACCTGGAGGATGACCAGGACAAGGAAGTTGAACAAGCCCTGGGCGAGCCCAAGGATCGTGGTGGCGACCATATAACGGCGCACGCCGGTCCCGAACTCGACGAAGGCGGAGACGACTGCCGGGCGGTGGAAGTTCAAATGGGTCAGGATCACGGGTACGCGCGAGCCGTCGATGGCCATGAGGATGAGCATCGTCA
This sequence comes from Arthrobacter oryzae, assembly GCF_003634095.1. Lineage (GTDB taxonomy): Bacteria > Actinomycetota > Actinomycetes > Actinomycetales > Micrococcaceae > Arthrobacter > Arthrobacter oryzae. The sequence continues at coordinate 829,874 of NZ_RBIR01000001.1, read as the reverse complement.
GGATGATAACGAGGCTGCCCGCCAGGCTCGCGATGTTCCCCAGCAGACTGCCGAGGAAGCCGATGATACTGCCCGGGGTGAAGCCGTTTAGGACCGCCTGGGTTTGCTCCGGGCCGAAGCCTATGGATTCCAGGGCTGTGGCGATGTTGGCGCCGAGCTGGGCCACTTGGGGGGCGTATTGCGGTAGCAGCGCGGAGAACTGGGCGAGGGAGGCCAAAAAGATGGCGGCGAAGGCGATGAGCAATCCGAAGACGGCCGCAATCGTGGTGCCCGTCGCGATGCCCCGGGAGATTCCCCGAGCCTGCATCCAGCGGCGGATCGGATGGACACACAGAGTGAGCACGAACGCAAAGAATACCGGTGTGATGATTCCCCTCATCGCACCCAGGCCGAAAGCCACGACGGAGGCGCTGGCCAGGGCCAGCAATATGGTGACGCTGCGGGGGAGGGCTGGGCGTGGCTCGGACTCCGATGATGCCGGCTCCATTGAGCCCTCCTTGGTTCAGTCTGGCCCTGGTTTAGGGGTGAGAAGGCGTGCGCCGCGTCAGGCGACTGCCTTGCTCTTGATCCTTTCGAATTCTTCCGCGCTGATGGTTCCGGCGTCCATGAGTGTCTTGGCTTTGGCGATCTCCTCGCTCGGGCTCGCGGCGGCAACCTGGCGAATATACGCATCCGTCTCCGCCTGGCTCTTACGGGCTTGTTCCATCGACCGCTTCGTCATTCCCTTGCCGCGGGCGATCATGTAGACCAGCAGCGACAGGAAAGGTACGAAGGCGAGAAAGAAGATCCATACGGCCTTCCACCAGCCGCTGAGTTCGTGGTCACGGAAGAGGTCACCGATGACCATGAACAACGCCCACAGGAAAGCGAAGATCGCATATACACAGAAGAGCCACCAGAAAATATTCCAGAAATCTTCGAAGAAACTCATTGTGGCTTCCCTACTTTCACTCGGCGCGGTGTTGTTTGTGAACGCGGCCCGGGGCGGGGGACGGGTATTGCGCAGATCGGCGTGCAGCCCGGGCTAGCACTTGACCTCGCTGGTGAGGTCGGCGACCGCGCCTTGCACGTTCGCAGCTTCGGCCCGCAGGGAATCGATTGCCTGGGTCAGGGTTGCGCTGTCGGGAACGGCCTTCACTGCGGCGGCGAACTTTTGTTCCGCCGTCTTAACTGCGTCCACCCGATCTTTGGCAGCGTCCCCTGCAGCGCTGACCATATCGTCAAAGGCTTTCACGACCTGATTCCGAGCTGTTTGGATCTGCTCAATGGTGGAGCTTGGTTTCAGGGTGTCCTTGAAATTCGTCAAGGCAGACTCGTAGGCAGAGGCGGCAGCGCAAACGGGCGAAACGCTCGGGGTCTGGCTGGGACTGGTGCTGGTACCTGTGCTACCGCAGCCGGCAAGTAACCCTATGGCTGCGACGAGCGTAATCATCCGCGCGAGGACTGGTAGTGGTCTCGACATTGGAGGCCCCTCTCTCCTTGGTTTGACGCTCTTCATAGGCCTGCGCCTGGGCAGGTCAAACACCGCAGGTATCACCAGTGTTGGCTTCGCGCCGTGCGGGCGCCTCACCCGCCGGGGGTGATCCTCGGGGCTGCACGCGACGGCGGGAGACTCGCCGTCGGCGGCTGCCCGGGCCTCGTCGAATCACCCCGGGGTGATGATGTGCGGGCCGCGCACCCGTGATGGACTTCAGTCCACAGGAGAGGGAGGACGCCATGTGTCGTTGGCTCGCGTATTCGGGTTCGCCGATCAACCTCGAGGAGCTTTTGTACAAACCCGCTAACTCGCTCGTGATGCAGAGCAGACACGCGCGGTTGGGAGTCGAAACCACCAACGGGGACGGCTTCGGTGTTGGCTGGTACGGATCGGCGCCGTATCCAGGTTTGTTCCACAGCACGGAGCCGGCCTGGCACGACCGCAACCTCCGCGAGTTGTCCGGCCAGGCGTCATCCGGGCGCGTCTTCGCACATATCCGCGCCTCGACCGGCTCGGCGGTCCAACAGACTAACTGCCATCCGTTTCGCCATCGCCGTTGGCTGTGGATGCACAACGGGCTCATCGCGGACTTCCCGGCGGTGAAGCGCGATCTCGCCATGACCGTGGAACCCTCGCTCTTTCCGCAGATCGAGGGAGCCACGGACTCGGAACTGTTCTTCTTCCTCGCGCTCACCTTCGGCCTGGAACAGGATCCGATCAGCGCTGTCGCTGCTGCCGTGGGATTGATTGAAGACGTCGGCAGGCGGCACGGCGTCGACTTTCCGATTCAGATGACGGTGGCAACCACCGACGGCGAGACGACTTGGGCGTTCCGCTACTCGAGCGAAGGCCGTTCACGGTCGCTGTTCCACAGCACCGACGTCGCGACACTCCGCGAGCAGTACCCGGACAATCCCATGCTGCATGTCCTCTCTGACAACGCGCGACTGGTTGTATCCGAGCCCTTGGGGGACCTGCGCGGCGCTTGGCGGGAAGTGCCGGAGTCCACGTGCGTCGTCGTACACGGCGGCGGGGAAGACCTGGTTCCGTTCTCGCCCGCTATTGCCTAAAGGCGGTTAGGGGAGCGGAATCGTGGGATTCGGCTTGTCCGGGGCCCCACCGGCCGTGGCGGAATCCTTGCCGGTTGAGCCGGTAGAGCCGGTAGAGGCGGCAGAGCCGGTAGTACTGGTAGTAGGCGCGGCGGCCGGCCCGGCGGCCGCCGGTGAGGTTGCGGACTCGGGGGCCGTCACCGCGGTGGATTCGACGTCCGTGCCCAGGGCAATGGCAGGGCGGCAAAGCAGTTCAACCACGAGGATAGCCAGGACCGCAAGGACCGCCGTCCAGATTGCGACGGCCGCCGTCGGGTCCTGCCAAAAGATCAGCACCAGCACGGCGATTCCAACGACGACGGCTTCCAGTATCCGCCGGTAGCGGGCCAGCCAGAGCTGCCATGGTTTGGCCTGGCCCGCGCCGACCTTGCCGTTGATATAGTCGCCGGCAGTCGCCAGCCCGTGCCGGACAAACTCCGCGGGACGCGAGTGGCCGCCCAGGAATGCGGCCAGCGCAATGATGAGTCCCACCACAAATACGAGGCGCACGCTGGTGCGCAGTGGCACCAGCAGTGTCTCCACCAGGCTTTGTGCGGCTGCGGGGGAGACAGCGTCCGGCGGAATCGAGTTCAGGAGGATGCTGCGCCCGATCACGAGGCCCAGGGCCAACACCGCCATGGCTATGGCCACGGCCAACCCGACCCCGCTGGTGGTGCTCCGCTTCCGGCCACGCGGGGCCACGGCTACGGCGCCCACGGCACTGATCACCGTCAGCCATCCCAATATTGGGGCGGTCTGGTTCAACGTCCTGATCGCGGTCGTGGCCCGGACCAGTTCGGGTGACTGGAACAGGGCGATCTGCGCGTCAACCTCGGGGATCCTGGAAGCGATGCCGACACCTTGCTGGACCAGGAGCGTCTTGACCCGGGCGATGATCTCCTTCGTGGAGATCGTCACCGTACCGTTCTGGTCAATGCTGACGGTGCCGCCTGTGTTTCCGGTGGCGAGGTTCACCAGGCCCTGATGTGCCACCCGGTTCACCTGGATCCAAAGATCCTGGAACTGCGGCGTGGCCACGAATTTGGACACGGCGGAGTGAACGAGGTTCCTGGTCTGCTCCGCAATCACCGGCGCCAGACCGGTGATCACCGCAGCCGCGCGCGGCGCCGTCTTGCTGAGTTCGTTGAGTGCGTCGCGGGTGATGGCCTCGAAGTCCACGGAGTCGCTGATCTGTTGCGTGACCTTGTTCGCAATCTCGGCCTGGATCGCTGGGTCCGAGGCCAAGGGCGCCACGGTGGCCACATAGTGATCGGTGTCGATGAGTTCACTGCGCAGATAGAGGGCAGGGACTGCGGCGAGTGCCAAAACCGCAGTCAAGACCACCAACACGATTGCCACTATGTGCCGACCCATGCCCGAACGCTGCCTGGGAGGCCTCGGATGCGCCGTCCTGGCGTCGTCCCGTTCGCGCTGCAGCCGGGCGACCTCCGCCCGTAGGCGCAGTATTTCTTCCTGTTCCGGGCTGTCTGCGCCCGGTGACTGTTCGTGGAGGGACATGAGGTGCTCCGCCTAAGTAGCAACACTTCGCGCCGGCCCATGGCCACGGGCGGCTGCATTCGGATGAGTCAGGGCCGTCAGCAGAGCATCCACCAAGGCCAGGCTGCTGAATACCGGCACGGGAACAACCTCCAACTATGAGTCGATGGCGGCAGGCTCCGCGGTGACCCTAACGGGTCGTCCGTCGACGCCTGACTAAGCCGGAAGCAGGTAAGACAAGCACTGTTCCTGTTCCGCGGTTGGGCACTCATGACAATTTTCATTGTCCACTCGGCGGACTGCTCCAACCCCACCCACATCGGGTGATCTGGCTGCCTGAAGAATGGCCGGCCATGCCGGGGGCCGCGGGGCCAGGGTGGGGAACGTCCCGATGATGGTGAATAAGAGCCCGTCCCGGCAGCCCGGTTCGCCAGCCCATTTGCTCTGCCTGGTGCGCCATCCGCCAGCATGCACACCGGGCATCACCTCCTCCGGATGATCACGGGGGCGGTACAGGGGCTAACGGCCCAGGCGTCGGCCCGCCGCGAAAAATGCCACTTTTGCGACGAGGAGGAGAGCGCCCAGATCAGCAACCATTTGCACCGATACGACTGCGCGGGCCAATTGACTTACAGGAGTAATATCGCCGAACCCGACCGTGGCAAACGTGGACGTTGTGAAGTAAAGGGCGTCTGTCCGGGTTAGGTGCTCACTAAAGGACGACGGGTCCGTTAGGGACAGTGACAGGTATAGCAGCCCGAAAAGGCACAGGAACATTAGAACAGTTTCGACCACTGCCTCGGCCGCCCGGACTTGCGGGATATGTGCCGCGAGGATCATCCGCAGTTGGACAGCCAAGGCTGCCAAAAAAATCAATACAACTCCTGCCAGACGGATCCAGGCCGCCGCAGGATTGGCGTCATTGAATCCGCCCACCGGAATAAAGAAGTAAAGGGCGAGGATGATTACCGTAAATGCGGCCATACGTGAAACGGCCTGAATAAGGACACGCCGCCGGCTGGACTTATCGAGGTCGCGGAGGAAAATCGGATTACCCGGGGGGCCGTCCGTCGTAGCCATGACTGATGATACCCCGAGGCACACAATTCATGCCGCACGGCATTTGGGCCTGTACGGCCGCAGAAAAGTCGCGCTACTCCGGAGCGCACAAGGGGTCTTTGCGCCCTGTTGGAGCCCTTTCGCGTCCGCCTAGCATGTGCAACGTGGGAGAGATGCTAAACCCCGAATGGGTGCCTGGTCCGCAGTTCAAGATCCGGCCACCTGTGCGAGGCCTCGGAGCGCTGGAGCGCCCGCGCCTGGAAGACGCGTTGTCCGTGTCCACAGACTCGCACCGCCTGACGCTCGTCACAGCACCAGCCGGCTACGGCAAGACGACATTTCTGGGCGACTGGGTCCGCAACTGTGCCCTGCCGTGCGCGTGGCTGTCGCTTGACCGCTTCGATACCCAACCCGCACGACTGTTTCACGGCGTCGTCGGGGCGATTCAATCGGCGGCGGGCAGGCTGCCGCTACCTGGAAATGATGCACTTCTGGCGCTTGACCAAGGCCTGACCCACGACCGGGCTGCCTCCTACGACCTCCTCCTCGGAGCGCTCGAACACCTCACCGAGCCGATCGTGCTGGTGATCGACGACGTTCATCTGGCCGGGCCCGAACTCGCCAACGGAATTGTCGGGGTGCTCGCGGCCTCGGCGCCCCCTTCACTGCGGCTGGTCCTCTCGGGACGCGGGCATGCGCCCATCCAGCTGGAGAGGTTCCGGTATGGCGAGGGACTTGGCGAACTTCGCGCCCCGGAGCTCGCCTTCACCCGGGAGGAAGTCGGCCATTACGCGTTTTCGTTTGGACAGGGCGCGGCCTTTGACGCGGGATCGCTATGGGCAGTCACGGCCGGCTGGCCCGTCGCCGTCCACGCCAGGCTCGTCTCGCTGGCGCAGTCCCGCCACGTGCCGGTCACGACGCCGAACGCCTTCCCCACTCAAATCCCCCTCGCCGACTACGTCGCGGAGGAGATCCTCGACCAGCTCGAGCCGTCTCTGGCGGAGTTCATCCTGCGGGCCACTACAAGCGACTGGCTGGGCCGTCGTCTCGCCGTCGAACTCTCCGGCCGGCCCCAGGGCGGTGTGCTGCTCGAGGAATGCCTCCGCAACGGCCTTTTCATTGCGGAGCATGACTACCGCGGCGGCGAATCAATGTACCAGTGGCAATCACTCTTCGCGGCTCAGTGCCGGCGCATCCTTCAGCGGCGGGATCCCCTCCTGGCGGAGCGTTTGCACCGCGTCGCGGCGCGGTATTACCAGGACGCCGACGTCGTTGAGTGCGTGGCCCAGGCACTGCAGGGGCGCGCACCCCGGGAGGCCGTGATATCCCTCGGAGCCCATTGGCTTGAGTTCGTGCTCGGCAATGACGCCCGGACCCTCGAACAGCTCTGCGAGGACTTGCCGGCGCCATGGAGCGAGGACCCCGAAATCCTGATGATCCGAGCTGTCTGCCGAGTCCTTGCCGGCGACGCCGCCGCCGCGTCCGAGCTGACGGAGCGTGCGCTATCGCGGACTTTTGTCCTTGACGACAGTCGACGTCGACGGCTGGACGGTTACCGGGCACTCTTCGAGCCGTTGCCGGACGGGGGCCGGCTGGGCCTTCACGCCACCAAGGCGGAGGATGGCCGGTCAACTATCGACACCCCGGATGACGGCCGTTCCGCCGACTGTTCGACCGGCATGTATCTGCTTGCCCAGGCCGAGTTCCGACTGCATCGCAGGGGCGATCTTGCGACCGCCTTGCTCGCAGCAGCCAGGGGCACCCGTAAGCCCGAAAAACTGGAAGCGATCGAAGTCTGCGCCCAGGCGGATCTCGCGTTGGCTTTCGCAGCGGCCGGGGACCTGGCGAGCGCCGACGAATATGCCACGCAAGTGTTGGGACGGGCAGACGCGCTGGGCTGGACTTCGAAAGAGCGGATCGCTCCGGCCTGGCTGGCACGCGGCATCGCATGCTACTGGCGGGACGATCTGACAGCCGCGCGGACGTGCCTCACCAAGGCCCAGCGGGCAGGCGGCGAGCTCTTCCCGGCCGGCCCGCTCACCGCCACATACCGGGTGCTGGTTGACTGTGCCTCTGGTGATCCGGCCCGGCTCGCCGACTCGTTCGCGGCGCTGGAGTCGTTTCATGGACGCGGACTGTTCGCCGTGTCCTCGGATGCCCTGCATTCCATCGCCGTGGCAACGGTTACGGAGGCTCAGGGCGATCCCGCCGCTGCGCTGGCGATCGTTCAACCGCTGGCCCCCGGAGGGCACGGAGCCTTGGCGGATGCGCTGCTGGCAGAGCTGTTGCGCCGGGGAGGGGACATCGACGGCGCCCAGCACTGTGCGGAGTCGATGACCGATCGTCGGTCGAACGCCTATATCGACGTCTGCCTGAGCCTGACCGAGGCGCTGGTGGCTCACCGGACCGGCGACACGGCCGCGGCACACGAGCGGCTTGAACACGCAGTCCACCGGGCCGAGCCGGCATCAATCCTGCGGCCGTTCGCCGAGCGGAGAGACGAACTCGCTGATTTGCTCGTGCAGCACGCCGTCTGGGGAACCGCCTACGAGTCCTTTATCGCGGCGCTCATGGCGCGCGATGCGCAGGGCGGGAGCGGACTTCGAACACAGTCCTACTGGAGCCTGACGGAGCGGGAGCGCGAAGTCCTTGCCTACATGCGATCCATCATGACCGCGGCTGAAATTGCCGATGCCCTGTACATCTCCGTAAACACGGTCAAGACGCACGAGCGGTCAATCTATCGCAAACTCGGAGCGGGTAGCAGGCGTGATGCCCTCAAGACGGCCGCCAAGCGGGGAATTGTCTAACCGGAGCCTGTCGACGTCGTCCATGACGGAGGTTATCCGACACAGGTGGACCCGGCAGGGGACCGAATTGAGTCCGGGGGTTTCTTTTGGGGACGGGGCCAGAGGCCTCTAGGCGCCACAATGCGGCGGTGAAATTCTGTAACCATGACAAATGCGGATCCCTTTGTGATTGTGGTTGGATTTGACGGTTCGAAGCAATCGCGCGACGCCCTGGAATGGGCCATTCAAGAGTCCAAGTACCGTGATGCCGAGCTTCGGGTGGTAACGGTCTGGAACAAAGCGCCGATGTCGTGGTATCCGGCGCTGCTGGAGACGGCGGCCGGCGAAATCGTGGCCGAGGACTCTCCGGAACAGCAGGCTGAAGCCCTCAGCGCGGACGCCGCGCAGGCCGCGGCCGGTGTAAACGTGGTGAAGTTAACCGTCCGGAACGACTCGGCGGCCTCGGCCATTCTTAAGGCCGCGCGGGAAGCCGATCTGGTGGTGGTCGGCTCCCGGGGCCACGGCGGCTTCGCAGGCCTGCACATCGGCTCGGTCTCCGCCCAGGTGGCCAGCCACTCACCGTGCCCCGTCCTGGTGGTCCGTCCCAAAGCCTCCTCCCAAGCCGGCTGACGGAAGCCCGCTGACGGGGGCCGGCTGACGGAGGAGGGGTGACGGAGGCCGCTGACGGGCCCAAGACGGTCCTGTCCGGGGACGGCGGGGGTTGCACCCTCCGCCGTCCCGGCCTTGCTGCCACCTCGCTGGCGTTGCGAGGCCGGGACGGCCAATGGGACGGGTGCGCCTACTTGCCCGCGCGGGCCGACGGGACCCTCTCCGGGCTCCTCAGCCACCAGCTCGACGAAGGCGGGTGGCCTGCTCCGTGCGCCGCGCGTCCTGGACCCGTATGAAGGCCCTTCGTGAAGTGCGGGGCGTTACGGCAGGACCTTGTAGAGGTCGATGACCGTCTCTTCGGGCGGCGAGGCGAAGCCGCCCTCAATTCCCTGCTGCATCCGGGGCATGAGGATCGTGTCCCGGAACTTTTCCCAACTCTCCTTCGAGTCATGGACGGCCATGATGGTCCACCCGCCCGCGGACGACCCGCCGGCGTGGAAGATCTGGCCTTCCGGCAGGCGCCCCTCGCCTGGATGGACCGCCGCAAGCGACGCTTCGTATTGCTCCTTAGTGCCTCCCGGGAAGAAGTGCACGACTCCATAGGGCATGGTTACTCCTAGGCTGGTGGATGTACTGGACAAGGCCAGTCGTAGACTCCGCCGCGGGGCATGTCAAGGGTGGGATGGTCCTGCCCCGCCGACGAGCCGGGGCGGCGCTCCTGCTAGATGGGGTCGACGATCCTGAATACGGTCCTAAGTCCCTGTTTCCGTGTCGGTCCCCACGGCTAGTGTTGCGTAAGGCGCATGGCGGTCCGTGATTCGAGCCGGTGCGTCTCCAGCAAAGAACAATGGGGGGTACGTTGTCCAACGATTCAAGCACGACCTGGCGACCCGACGATGCAGGCCGCATCACGTCGAAGGAGCCTTTCGATCGCAGTGACGCCGGCGCGCTCACTTGGGACCGGCCCATCCCGCCGGCATCCCCGGGCGCCAGCCGAGTTGACTACTGCCGCGACCATTGGCCGCCCTTGTAGGCGGTACCGTGACGCCCCCGCGCACGGCACTGTGCTGGGCGCGAGGCAGACGGATCACCGGCGCGGCATACGCGCCAAAAAAGCACAGCCACCAGTCCATGCGGGCGCAACCACGCGTCCGCTTGCAGCCTGGTTGGTTGCTGTTTACCCAGGATTTACGTGCGTGGCCTTGTGAGCGTTTCAAGGCCACGGCGAAACTTTTACCATGGGCTGACGGCGTCTCGTCAGTCCATTAGGACCAAACCAGCGGGCGGCGGCGACACTTGCCCAGCCATTCCGGGCAACGATGTCCGGGAGGGCAGCCTGCATTTCGGGAGGATCGTCATGGCCGGCACGTTTGAATTATTTGTTGACGCCGACGCCTGCTTCAGGTTCCGGCTTAGGGCTCCGGACGGGGCAGTCCTTGCAGTATCCAAGGCTTTTGCGGACAAGCCCGCGGCCGTGGCCGGCATCACCGCCGTGCGTGAATACGCCGGAATGGGGCTGATCAGTGACCTGTGCCCGGCGTCCTCCACAGCCACCCCGGCAGCACCGCGGCCCAAAGCAGCCGCCACTCCGGTGCCCGGCGTCGACCGCCGAGTCCATGACAATGATCTGCGCATCCGCGCCAGAGCCCTCCGGCGCCCGGCGCACGCGGCAGGCGCGATCGGCGTCGCCTGAACCGTCCGCCTGAACCGTCCGGCGCTTAGCGCCGGACGGACTCGCGCAGGAGGCCGGCCTAAGGGGCCATTCCTGCCTGCACCGGAACAAAGTCGATTTTGTTCGCCGCGTGAACCGTCTTCCTGGGGGCCCGCGAATATCCCTTGGCGTCCAAATGATTCTGCGCCCGGAAAGCGGCAAGCGCCTCGTCATAGATGCCGTTGAGCCGGCGTCCGGAAAACACCTGCGCAGAGCCGTCGGTGAACGTGATGGTGATGAGCGCCGTGTCGGGAAAATGCCGGGGCATGCGGATGAAGCCGTCGGCATCCTGCTTGAGGTTGATCATGTGGTTCCCACTTTCGTGATCGAGATGATCCAGTCTCCCGTCTTCGCTGAGTCTTATCCAACCCGTCTTGTCCAACCCGTCTTATCCAACCGCGAATCCAACCGACAGAATTTATGCGGCCGAATCCGAGTGCCGAGCGGCCGTCGAAGGCGGCCACCCTATTCGGCCACGTAGGCGTCCACGGCTTGCTCCACTTCGGCACCGATACGGTCCCAGGAATCGGCGGGCGCGGCGACCACCACCACGCTGCCACCCCTGCTTCCCGTCACAAGGCAGGCCATTTCGCGGTACTTGTGCGCGCCTATGCGCGTTACGTACGTGTCCTCGACGCAGGAACCGGTGCCGCCCCGGAACGGCATTCCGGAACGGTTCGCCAGTCGGGTGGCGGATGCGGCGTGCTCGCCGGTGAGGTGGGCGAGCCGAAACCCGGCCCAGTTGGACAGCGACTCCCCGCCTTCTTGCGGTGTGGCGTTGAAATAGATCCTGAGTTCACTTCTCGGGCCAGTGACCCGTGCGGACACGGTGCCAGGGTCCCCGGGAATTGGAGCTGCATCGGGCGGGACGGATAGCACTGCTGTCCCACCGGGAAGTTCCAAGGACTGCCACCCTGCCGGAGCCGGGCCGGCGCGAAACCAGCCGAACGGCACTGCGCCGGACGGAGACACCGCTGGTGTGCGGTTCACGGGCCGGGCGCAGCCGCCGCTGACCATCACGGCCGTGGCTCCCAGCAGCCCGGCGAGCACCATCGCCTGTCTGCGGCATCGAAGGGACCGTGTAGTCCTACCTGTTGCCGTCACCGTCGTCCGGCCCTCCGTTGTTGTCGGCATCATGATCGTTTCCGCGAGATACCCGGGCGGGCGGCGGGACCATGGGTTGTGGAGCCGGGACCGCCAGCGGAAGGACGCGGCGCGGCGCCGGAGGCACCGGTCGGACCGCCGGGGCTGGAGCATTGTGCGCCGGGGCCCGCACGATGGGAGCCGGCGCGGGCGCTGCCGGCACGAGCCGCTGGGCGGGCACCGCCGGTGCCGGCACGGGCTGCCGGGCTCCGTTGGCGTTATGGCGGACGGTGCCCGTGGGTGGCGTCGAAGGCGACGTCGACGGGCCGGCCTTCGCCTTCGCCGGCGTCACAAGGGCAGGGAGAGGGGGAGAGGCCGGCACTGCCGGGTGCCCGGCAAAGCAGGCCCCGAGCAATAGCGTCGTGCCCAGCGCGGCGGCAGCATACGCCCGGCGGGAAATCTTCATAGGGGGCTCCTGGGGGAAGGCCGGCCTTCCGCGGCCGGGCTGTTCCTAGAACGGTCCCGGCCGCCCAGAGGTTCAACCCGGACCCCGGTTTCCGCACGCAAGGGTTTGAGGGCAGTGAACTGAAAACCGGCCGGCGTCGTAGTACATGCAAGGAGGCGGACATGTCCGATCAGGAGGCCGAACTGTTGCGCTCGCTGCACCAGGCCTACGGTCCGGCGCTATGGCGGTTCGTCATGAGAATGACCGGTGACAGCACAGTGGCCGACGACGTCGTGCAGGAAACACTGATCCGCGCCTGGCAACACCCGGCGATTCTGCAACGCCCGGACGCTGCGGTGAAGGCCTGGCTTTATACGGTGGCCCGCAACCTGGTCATTGATGACCGGCGCAGCGCCCGTCGCCGGCACGAGACCCGGGGCGACGAGCTCCCGGAGATTCCAGAGGCGGACCGGGTCGACAGGATCCTCGATGAGTGGCTCGTAGCGGACGCCCTGGCCGGACTATCGGCCGAACACCGAGCCGTCATTATCCACTCGTACTACCGCCGGGAAACAACGGCCGAGATCGCGCAAAGCCTGCAACTGGCGGAGGGAACGGTGAAGTCCCGCCTGCACTACGCGCTGCGAGCTCTGCGGCTGGCCTTGCAGGAAGGAGGCGTAACTCCATGAGCCACACCGGAATCGATCGATACCGCAGCTGGGATGCCGCCTATGTGCTGGGGTCCCTGGTGTCCTCCGAGCGTCATGAGTTCGAGGAACACCTCTCCGGTTGCGCCGCCTGCAGGGCAGCCGTGGGCGAGCTTGCCGGACTCCCGTCGTTGCTGGCCGTTCTTTCACCCGAGGAGGCACAGGCCCTCGGCCGCTCCGACGCGGGGAGGCCGCCGCAAGGACTGCTCCCGGGGCTTGCGAAAAGGGCCCAGCGGGGGCGGCGCCGTGCGCGCCTGGCCGTCACCGGACTGGTGCTGGGAGCCGCTGCCGCGTCGGGTGCTGTCGCAGTTGCGGTCACATCCCCCGCCCCGCCGGCTGCGCAGACGCAGCCGGCATCAGAGGTGATGCTGAACTTCACCCCAGTAGTCGACAGCGCACTGGTTGCCAAGGGTTCCCTGACCCGGCAGCCGTGGGGAACGCGCATCGACTGGGAGTGCACCTACACCGTGTCCCCGGTTGAGCTCCCGCCCCAGGCGGCGCCGGGCGGTCCCCGGACCGCGGAGGCGTATGGATTGGTGGTTGTTGACTCCACAGGGGTCGCCACGCAGGTGGCCACGTGGACGGCGACACCAGGCACGGTGGCCGCGCCGACTGCGACCACAGATGTCCCGGTGGCTGACATCCGCCGGGTCGAAATCCGCGCTGTCGCCAGCGGGCAGACGCTCCTTCGCGCGCGCGTGTAGACCCGGGCACGCCCCGCGAAAGAAGACGGGACGGCACCCGTCCGGGGCATCCGGGCACCCGATGCACCGGCGGACGCAGCCGGGATCGAATACCGGAGACAATGGAGGCGTGACTTCCGCGACCACACCCCTGGACCCTGCCTGCGCCAAAGGACTCTTCGACCTCCGCGCCATCGGCGCCGGCCTGACGTTTGCGGACTCCCTGACGGACCTGGCGGCGGCACTGCAGCGGGGCGCCGGGGCCTCAACAGTGGTGCAGGCTCCGCCGGGGACGGGCAAGACGACCCTGGTGCCTCCGCTGCTCGCGAACATCGCTGCGGGCGGGAGTTCCGGACGTCCGAGCATTGTCGTCACCCAGCCGCGCCGCGTCGCCGTCCGCTCGGCCGCGCGTCGCCTGGCCGCCCTCGACTCCAGCCGGGTCGGGGACCGCGTGGGCTACACGGTCCGCGGCGAACGCCAGAGCGGCCCCGGTACCGTGGTCGAGTTCGTGACCCCGGGGATCCTGCTGCGCCGCCTCCTCGCGGACCCGGGGCTTGAAGGCACCGATGCCGTGATCCTCGATGAGGTTCACGAACGCGGTCTGGAGACCGATCTCCTCGTCGGCATGCTCGCCGAAGTCCGCCAACTTCGCGGGGACCTGAGGCTCGTCGCCATGTCGGCGACCCTCGATGCACCCCGATTTGCCGCGCTGATCGGGGACGCGGCTGGAATTGACGACGCCGGCAGCCCGGCGCCGGTAATCGACTGCCCCTCAGCACTGTTCCCCCTGGACCTGGAGTGGACCCCCGCGGCGGCTCCGCGGCTCGATGAACGCGGCGTGACCCGGGCCTTCCTGGACCACGTGGCCGACACTGCAGCGGCGGGGCACGCCGCCGCTCTGGCCGCCGGGCAGGATCTCGATGCCCTGGTGTTCGTCCCCGGCGCGTGGGAGGTCTCCTACGTTGCCGCAAGGCTACGGGGCCGGAGCCAGGCCGACGTCCTGGAGCTCCACGGCCAGGTCAGCCCGGCGGAGCAGGACCGCGCCATCTCCGGGCGCCAGCCCGGCGCAACGGCGCGGATCATCGTTTCGACGGCGCTCGCCGAGTCCTCCCTCACGGTGCCGGGCGTCCGGCTGGTCATCGACTCCGGGCTATCGCGCGAGCCGCGACGCGATTCCAGCCGCGGCATGTCCGGACTCGTCACGGTGTCCTGCTCCCGGGCGTCCGCGGACCAGCGGGCAGGCCGGGCCGCACGCCAGGGCCCGGGCAGGGTGATTCGCTGCTATGACCAGAGGGCCTTCGGTGCCGCTCCGGCCCACCAGACTCCGGAGATTGCGGCGGCGGACCTGACCGGCGCCGCCTTGATCCTGGCGTGTTGGGGAGCTCCCGCCGGCCGGGGGCTCAGCCTGCCGGACGCGCCGCCGGCCGCCGCCATGGAGGAAGCCGTTGAAGTGCTGCGCGATCTTGGCGCCGTAACGCCGGACGGCCACGCCACGGAACTGGGCAAGATCCTGGCCCGGGTCCCGACGGACCCGCGGCTGGCCCGCGCCCTGCTTGACGGGGCCGCGACCGTGGGGCACCGCACCGCGGCCGAGGCCGTGGCGCTGGTCTCGGGAGACCAGCGTGCCCCCGGCGCGGACCTCACGCGCCTGGTGGCCGCGTTGAGGACCGGGCGGGATCCCGGGTCCCGGCGCTGGACGGAGGATGTCCGGCGGATGGAGGGGATCGCCCGCCAGGAGGCGTCCGGCGTCGCGCCGTCCAAGACCGCCGGAACCGTGCGCGCCGCAGAGGCGATCGGCTTCGTCGTCGCACTGGCTTTCCCGGACCGTGTGGCGCGCCGGGTTCCCGGCGAGGGCCCGGCCCAGTATCTGCTCACATCCGGAACGCGGGCCGGGTTACCGGCCGGCAGCCCCCTGTCCGGGCACGAGTGGCTGGGCGTGGCCGAAGTATCGCGCGCCCGGGGCCGCGACGCCGCCGGGACCGGCGCCGTCATCCGCTCTGCCGCACCGCTGATGGCGGACACCGCCGAAGCCGCCGCCCGGCACCTCCTGAGCGAAACGCTGGAGGCGCGGTTCAGCCAAGGCCGCGTCTCGGCCCGGCAGGAGCGCCGCCTCGGCGCGATCGTGCTCTCGTCCACCCCCGTACGGCCTCCGGCGGAGGAGGGCCGTGCCGCGGTGGCACGCGCCCTGGCAAGCGAGGGGCTGGCGACCATCGGATGGTCGACGCCGGCGGAGGCCCTGCGCCGCCGTCTGGCGCTCCTGCACCGGGAACTGGGTGCGCCCTGGCCGGACGTCTCCGAAGCGGCGCTGCTGGCCCGGCTCGACGAATGGCTGGCCCCGGAGCTCGGCACCCTGGCCGGCGGTGCTTCCACCGGCGGGATCGACCTCGCCGGCCCGCTGAGCCGGCTGTTGCCTTGGCCCGAGGCGGCCAGGCTGGGCGAACTGGCGCCGGAGCACCTCGCGGTCCCCAGCGGATCCAGAATCCGGATCGACTACCCGGACGCCGCCGACGCCGGCGGACGGCCCGTCGTTGCCGTCAAACTGCAGGAGTGCTTCGGCTGGGCCGACACGCCTCGGCTGGCAGACGGACGCGTGCCAGTCCTGTTCCACCTGCTCTCCCCGGCGCGCCGCCCCCTCGCTGTGACGGACGACCTCGCCTCATTCTGGTCCGGACCCTACGCTCAGGTCCGGGCCGAAATGCGCGGCCGTTATCCCAAGCACCCCTGGCCCGAAGACCCCTGGACGGCGCCCGCGACAGCCCGGACCAAGCCCCGGAGCTGATACCACCGACTGGCACTCGCGCCGCCCGGGCAACGGGGGCATGATGAAGATGGACGACGCCGGCGGACCGCCGGGGACCCCTGGACGCCGGCCAAGCGGGACATAGCCCAGCGATGAAGAGTGATGGCCATGCACTTTGCGTTCGTCTCCATTCCGGCCTACGGACACGTCAACCCGACCCTGCCGCTGGTGGCGGAACTTGTCAGCCGGGGGCACCGGGTCACCTACTTCACCTCGACGGACTTCGAACCGCGGATCCGCCGCGCCGGCGCTGCTTTTCGAGCGTCCGGCGGCAACTGGCTGGCGTCACTGCCAGGACTGGGGGGCGGCCAGCGGCCGCCGGCGCACGTGATGCTGCCGATCATGACCAAGGTGTTCGAGGACATCAGGTCCAGCTTTCCCGCCCTGGTCGAGCTGCTGCGGCAGGACCCGCCGGATGCTGTCTGCTTCGACGCGATGACGCTCAGCGGCAGCATGGCGGCCGAGAAGATCGGCGCCCCGGCCATTGCCCTCCTGCCCACCTACGCCACGAATGAACATTTCTCGCTGCGGACACTCATGCCTGCCCCGCCACCCGGGAGCGCCGATGAGATGGCCAAGGTCAGGATGGCCATGGGCCGGCTGCTCGCGGAGTTCGCGGCCGAGCAGGGTGTGCGGACGCCGCGGATGTTCGACGGTCCGCCGGCACCGTTCAACATCGTGTTCATTCCCCGCGAGTTCCAGCCCATGGGGGAGACATTCGATGACCGGTTCCGGTTTGTCGGGCCGAGCGTGGGCGGCCGGGACGACGACGGCGAGTGGATTCGTGAGGGAACGGGCCCGCTGCTCTTCATTTCGCTGGGAACCACTCCGCTGAACTGCCAGCCGGACTTCTTCAAGATGTGCCTGGACGCCTTCGGCGGGGGCGGCTGGGACGTTGCCATGGCGGTCGGCGAACAGACCAGCGTGGCAGACCTGGGGACCATCGCGCCGAACGTCAGGATCCGGCCCTTCTTTCCCCAACTGCAGGTCCTCCGCCAGGCAGCTGTGTTCATCACCCACGCGGGCATGAATTCGACCATGGAGGCGCTCTATTTCGCCGTCCCCATGCTGGCTGTGCCGCAGCAGCCGGAGCAGGCGGCCACCGCCCGCCGGCTCGAAGAACTGGGCCTGGGCCGGCGCCTGGCCGCAGAGGAAGTCACACCGGAAGCCCTGCGGGCCGGAGTGGACGCCCTCCATGCCGACGCGCAGGTCCGGCGGAACGTGGCCGCGATGAGCGACATCGTCCGCAACGCGGGAGGGTCCGCGGCTGCCGCCGACGCCATTGAAGCGCATGTGCGCCACGGGGCCGGGCGGTTCGGGAACGTTGGCTAGGAGGCTAGGAGGCTAGGAGGCTAGGAGGCCAGCCCGGCGGGACTTTTGCCATGCGTTTTGAGGAACTCGGCAACACTGGCCGCCAGAGACGCGCCCACCTCGTCGGCGTCACGCTTGAGGCCGGCGACCGCAAAGGAATGGTCGCCGCCCTCGCGCCACTGGACGGTCGCGGCCGGCCCGATCCTGGCCGCCACAGCCTCCAGCAGGTCCGGTGTGGCAAACGGGTCCCGCGTGCCCTGCAGGAAAAGCATCGGCACGGTCAGTCCGTAGAGGTGCGCATCACGAATTTTCTCGGGTTTCCCCGGCGGGTGCAGCGGATAGCCCAGATAGACCAGGCCGGCGGCCGGCATGCCCTCCGCCACCGCCATTGAGGCCATGCGGCCGCCGAACGACTTTCCGGCGGCCCACAGCGGCCTTCCGCCGGACCGGGCCGCGGCGGCATCCAGTGCGGCCCGCCAGGCGGCAATTGCGGCCGGGGGCCGGTCCGGGAACTTCTTCCCGGCCTCCCGATAGGGGAAATTGAACCGCAGGGTGGCCACGCCCAGAGCATTCAGGGCCCGGGTGAAGCCCGTCAGGAACTGGTGGTCCATGCCCGCGCCGGCACCGTGGGCAACAACCAAGGTGGCAAATGCGCCGTCGGGTTCGGCGAACGCGCCGGAGACCGCAGCATCACCGACGTCGATGGTGATCGGGGACTCGGAGGTGGTCATGCATCCATCATGCCGGGTCACGGATTGTTCCGCTTCTGCGTTACGCCGACGAGTCCGTCCGGCGGTTGCTGTGCGCCCGCGCTCTTCAATTGCCCGGGACACGGGAGTACGTTGTCCCCATGGCCAGGGAAGAAACGCACCTCACCGTCAGCGGTCCGCAGGGCGACCGGGAGTTGAGGGTGTCGAGTCCGGGAAGGGTCATCTGGCCCGCTCAGGGACTGACCAAGCTGGACCTGGCCCGGTACATCGTGGATGTGGGCGACGCCTTCCTGGCCGCGAATGGCGGGCGGCCGGTGACGCTCCAGCGGTTCAAGGACACGGTGGACGGGGAGCAGTTCTTCTCCAAGAACCCGCCCAAAGGTGCTCCGGACTTTGTCCGCTCGGTCGCCGTCGTCTACCCCAGCGGGCGCTCGCATCCGCAGCTGGTCATCGACGAAATCGCCGCCGCCGTGTGGGCGGTCCAGATGAATACCGTCGTGTTCCACCCCTGGGCGTCCCGGGCCGACAATCCGGACAATCCGGATGAGCTCAGGATTGACCTCGACCCGCAGCCCGGAACCGGATTCGCGGACGCCGTCCCGGTTGCGCGGGAGCTGCGGCGCGTACTCGCCGAGGCCGGCCTTGAATCCTTCATCAAAACCTCGGGCAGCCGGGGACTGCACGTCTTTGCCCCGGTTGAGCCCGCCCGGGAGTTCCTGGACGTGCGCCACGCAGTCATTGCCGCAGCGCGTGAACTCGAACGCCGCATGCCAGAGAAGGTCACCACGGCCTGGTGGAAGGAAGAACGCGGTGCCCGTATCTTCGTCGACTTCAACCAGGCGAACCGTGACCGCACGATGGCCGGGGCCTACAGCCCGAGGGCCCTCGCGAACGCGACCGTCTCGTGCCCGATCCGCTGGGACGAGCTCGGGACCGCCGATCCGAACACCTTCACCATCCGCACCGTGCCCGAGCGGCTCAAAGCGGCCGGTGATCCGTGGGCCGAAATGCATGCGAGTGCCGGCTCCGTCGATCTCCTCCTGGAATGGTGGGAGAGGGACCTCGAGGCAGGGCTGGGGGAGCTGCCGTTCCCGCCGGACTTCCCGAAGATGCCGGGAGAGCCCTCGCGGGTGCAGCCCAGCCGTGCCCGAAGCACCGGCTGACTGATTGCGGCTAGCCGCGGGAGTGAACAGCCCGAAGGATGCCGCGGATCGACACGCCTACGGCACACACCAGCGGAGCCAGGGCTACAAGCGCCACCACAGCATTAGGCCGGAACATCATGCGCCCGGAGGGACCCTTGGCATAGACACCGAGGGGCAGCACGAAACCCCCGCCGCCTCCGCCGCTTCCGCCGGCGCCGGGCTGGCCGTCTTCGGGGGCGCTGCCCCCGCCGAATCCGAACGACACCACCGCCACGGGGATGATCTCTTCCCCGGCGACCATCACGGCGGGTCCGTACGCCCTGGACACTCCCACATTCTTGAACGTGTCCACGAGGGACGAGAAAGACTCAGACATAGGACACACGATAGGCACGGGAGCCCTGGAGCGCCAGAGTCGTCCGCCTCCGGGCAGTCAACAACGGGTAAACAGGGCCTCCGCTCTGGTTTCAGGGCACGCCTAGCCCTTAGATTTGTGCTGGCGGGCGCGCGGCCCGCACCACCGGAAACGAGACACCGGAAACGAGGCACGGGACATGG
Source organism: Arthrobacter oryzae (assembly GCF_003634095.1). Lineage (GTDB taxonomy): Bacteria > Actinomycetota > Actinomycetes > Actinomycetales > Micrococcaceae > Arthrobacter > Arthrobacter oryzae. The sequence continues at coordinate 810,202 of NZ_RBIR01000001.1, read as the reverse complement.
CAAAATCCGCGACAGCGGCATCACGGCTTGCCGACGCATTGGCAGTCGTTCTTGGCACCGACGGGATTCCCCTGCGGCTGCGGGCGTGGGACGGCACGGAAGCGGGCCCGGCAGATGCACCGGTTGTTGTTTTCCGGTCCCGGCGGGCCCTTCGCCGGATGCTGTGGTCGCCCGGGCAGCTCGGACTCAGCCGCGCCTACGTGGCCGGCGAGGTTGACGCGCCCGGTGACATTTTCGACGCCTTCTCGGCACTCAGCTCGGCCGGGAAATTCGCCGAGCCCGGCCCGTTCCGGCCGCCGACTGCCGGCGAAGTGTTTGCTCTGCTCAGGACCGCCGTCCGGCTCGGCGCGCTGGGACCGAATCCTGCGCCGCCGCCGGAGGAGGCCCGCGTCGGCCGGCACGGGCGGCGCCATTCCAAGGGGCGCGACGCCGCGGCCATCTCCCATCATTACGACGTCGGGAACGACTTCTACGCGCTCGTCCTGGGGCCGTCCATGGTTTACTCCTGCGCGGTCTGGGAGTCGGAGGAGACGGGGCTTGACGCGGCCCAGACAGCCAAACTCGATCTGGTCTGCCGCAAGCTCGGGCTCAAGCCCGGCATGCGCGTGCTGGACGTGGGGTGCGGCTGGGGCAGCTTTGCCCTGCACGCCGCGCGGAACTATGGGGCCGACGTCGTCGGGGTGACGCTGTCGGTCGAACAGGCCGCCCTGGCCCGCAAACGCGCGGCAGATGCCGGACTGACCGATCGGGTGGAAATCCGGGTGCAGGACTACCGCGACGTGGACGACGGTCCGTATGACGCGATCAGTTCCATCGGCATGTCCGAGCACGTGGGACGCGAGCAGATCCAGCACTACACTGCCCGGCTGCAGGGATTGCTCCGTCCGGGAGGCCGGCTGCTCAACCACGCGATCTCCTGGAACGCCGGAACCACCGCACCGGATCCGGATTCCTTCATACCCCGATATGTCTTCCCGGACGGCGAGATGCTCAGCCTCGCCGACATGGTCGCGGCACTCGAAGCGGCGGACCTGGAAGTCCTGGACGTCGAGGCCTTGCGGCGCCACTATGCGCTGACGCTCCGGGCCTGGGTGCGGAACCTTGAGGAGCACTGGGACGAGGCAGTGCGCCTCGCCGGCGTTGGACGCGCCCGGGTCTGGCGGCTCTACATGGCCGCGAGCGCCCTCGGCTTCGAATCGGGCATCACGGGCGTGAACCAGGTCCTGGTCCAACGTCCGGGCGGCGAGGAACCGCCGTTGCGGCGCTCGGCATGGCTCTGACCGGCGGCCCCGGCTCTGAGTTGCCACGCTGCCCGACGGCTCCGGCAGCTGACCCGCGGGGCGCACGATACTAGGCTGTCATCATGAGCAATACCGAAGTTGCCCCCGAGGAAATCCTCTGTGAAACGGACGGAACCTGCACCGGCGTCGAACTCCTGGTTCCGCGTCAGGTCCCGCTGGGCGGTCCGCGCGCGATGGACGTGCGGCGCACCCTTCCGCAGCGCCAGCGAAGCCTCATCGGCGCCTGGTGCTTCCTTGACCACTACGGACCGGACCGGGTCGGCGAATCCGGCGGCATGAAAGTCCCGCGCCACCCGCACACGGGGCTGCAGACCGTGAGCTGGCTGTTCACGGGGGAGATCGAGCACCGGGACTCGGCCGGTTTCCATGCCGCGGTGCGGCCCGGGGAAGTGAACCTCATGACCGCCGGCCGCGGCATCAGCCACTCGGAATTCTCCACCCCGGACACGACCGTCCTGCACGGCGCGCAGCTGTGGGTGGCGCTGCCGGACACCGCCCGGCACATGGCGCCCACCTTCGAGCACTACCGTCCGGAACCGGTCAGCGGAAACGGATGGACGATGCGCGTCTTCCTGGGCACGCTCGCCGGGTCCGTCTCCCCGGTCACCACCCACACGCCCCTGCTGGGGGCAGAACTCCTCCTTGAGGCAGGGGCGGAACTGACGCTCGCAACGGATGCGTCCTTTGAACATGGGCTGCTGCTGGACTCGGGCACCCTGATCCTGGACGAACATCCCGTCCCGCAGAATAACCTCGCGTACCTGCCGGTCGGCCACGGGTCCCTGACTCTGGTCGCGGGCAGCACCGGTGCACGTGTCCTCCTGATCGGCGGAGAGCCCCTGGGCGAAAAAATCGTGATGTGGTGGAACTTCGTGGGGCGCAGCCACGATGAGATCGTCGCGTACCGGACCAGGTGGCAGGCCGAAATCGGCGCCGACGACGGCGGGGCGGACGGCGGGGCGGACGTCTCAGGCCCGGCGTCGCGAGCCACCGACGCGGCCGGTGACGGCCCGGACCTGTGGTTCGGCCCGTTTCCTACCGGGGAGCCTGCGGCCCTCCCGGCCCCGGCGCTGCCCAATGCCCGTCTGCGGCCGCGCGGCTGAACAGCGTCAACGAACCGCGTCAACGAACAGCGCCACCTATCTGCGCCACCTATCTGCGCCACCTATCTGCGGGAATGAGCCCCGCCAACGAGTCCCGGCCCGTTTGGAGTTCCTGAAGGCAGGACTGGACCAAAGCGGCGCGCAGTGACCGCTGGTGGTGCTCAGGTGTGGGCGATGAAGCGTTCCACGCGCCGGTCAGGGATGAGCCAGATCGCCGCGACCACTGTATACGCGGCGATGCCCAGAAACGGGTTCACCAGGCTCAGCCCCATCCCGGCGATGTACAGGACGGGGGAGCCCTTGCCCTTCCAGTCCTGCCCCATGGCCGCATCCAGTGCGCCGCCCCGGCCCTGCTGGCGGATCAGGGCCAGCTTGAGGATGTAATAGGCAATTGCGGCGAGCAGCAGGTCCAGGCCGTAAACCAGGACGGGCACTTCCGCCAGGCCCGTGTCGTTGATCCACCGCGTCGTGAAAGGGATGAGGGACAGCCAGAACAGCAGATGCAGGTTGGCCCACAGAACACTGCCGTTGATCCTGCCCGCCAAATGCAGCATGTGGTGATGGTTGTTCCAGTAGATCCCGACGTAGACGAAGCTCAGCACGTAACTGAGCAACGTCGGAAGCTCATGGAGCAGTGCCGCCCACGTGGGTTCGGCCGGAACATGAAGTTCAAGCACCATAATGGTGATCACGATGGCCAGCACGCCATCGCTGAACGCCTCCAGGCGGTTTTTGTTCATGGTCGCCTCTGATCAGAGCATCGTGTTCGATGCAGCGGGCTGCCGACGCCGTCACGCGCGGTTCCATGCAAACGCTACCGCCCGCTCCGCCTTTCCGCGAGCAACCCGCGGCGGGAGCCGGGCCGGAGGCAGCTACCAGAGGCAGTTAGGAACTGTGCCTGTCCCGCCGCGGCCGGACGCCACCCCAGGCGACTCCCGCCCACTCCAAGCGACTCCGCCACTCCGGGCGACCGCTCGCTCAGCCTTCGGCTTCCGCTTCGAGTTCCGCCTCGGCCATCTCGAGGGCGAATCCCAGCGCGCTGGCGAGGTTGCCGGCCGCCGCCACGATCCGGGGAGTGCCGACTATGGGAGCCACGGCGATGAGAACCCCCTGAACATCTTCCAGAGTGATCCCGACGTCCACGGCGGTACCGGCGTTCAGCAGGTAGGAGGCGGCCGGAGCATCAACGGCTGCGAGCGCCGCGATGCGGGCCAGCATCAATTCGCGGGGTTCCAACATGGAGCGTTCGAGTGATACCGCTGTGATGTCGGCGAGGGCGTCAAGGACGGGTGCTTCTTCTTCGGCCATGGTCGTGTCTCCATCTGGTTGCGGGGTTTGTATCTCGAGCGGGCGTCGCGAACGGATCACCAGGACTCTTCTGCAACGTAGCCCGACACCGCCCGGGGAGACATCACCCGAACGGGATGAACCGATCGCCAGCCATGGGCCGTCGGAACGGACGGCCGCGGGCATCCGTTAGCGGGCGCCTGAAGGACACCGCCAACGCGTTGACGAGGAGCCGGTTCGGGGCCACAATCGCATTAGCTCGACCCAAGGCGCGTTCGCGCGCACAACAGGGCTGACCCAGGCAATTCGTGCCGGTGGCGGCTCCTGACGTCAAAGGGAGGTCACCGAGCATGGCCGAGACCAAAGTCAAGCACCTGAGCGTGGAGGAACGGGCGGAGAAGGGCAAGGGGTACCGGAAGAAGACTCCGGTCTCCAGCCACACCGGCTGGACTCCGGCCCCGGACCGTCCTGATCCGGTCGCGCTTCTGGAGGAACAGAACCTCACCCGCGAACAGGACCTCGTGCCGGTGCGGCACGGCCGGATGATGGTCTCGCCCTTCACGTTCTACCGGGGTGCCGCCAAAATCATGGCGGCCGACCTGAAGGACACGCCGCGGGCCGGCCTCGTGTCCCAGTTGTGCGGGGACGCGCACCTGTCCAATTTCGGCGTGTTTGCCTCGCCGGAGCGGACGCTGCTGTTCGACTTGAACGACTTCGATGAGACGCTTCCCGGACCGTTTGAATATGACGTCAAGCGCATGTCAGCAAGTTTCACGATCGCGGCGCGGAACAACGCCTTCACGAAGGAGGAGACCCGCGACGTGACCCTGACGGCGGTTCGGTCCTACCGCGAAGCGATGGCCCAATTCGCGCAGATGCGCACCCTGGACATCTGGTACGCGAAGCTGTCCGAGGAACAGTTGCTGGAAACCATCGATCTGGCCGTGTCCACCCAGAAGGGGAAAGCCCTCAAGAAGGCGGCACAAGGCATGGAAAAGACTGCCCGGGCAAACGTCGCAAAGGCCCACACCCGGGACAGTCTGCAGGCACTCTCCAAGCTAGGCGAGCTCGTGGACGGGAAATACCGCATCGTCAGCCAGCCGCCCATCGTCATCCCCGCCAGGGAATTGGGTGAGTCCTTCGACATGTCTGCCGATGAGATTCAGCAGGTGATTCATGAGCAGCTGCGGTCCTACCGGGCGTCGTTGCCGGATGACCGTCGCCACCTGCTGGAGCGCTTCGAAATCATCGACGTCGCCCGCAAGGTGGTGGGCGTCGGCAGCGTCGGCACGCGGGCGTTCATCGCGTTGCTCCAGGGGCGCGATCAAGAGGATCCGCTATTCCTGCAGGTCAAGGAAGCCACGAGGTCAGTGCTCGAGGATCACCTGCCCAAGAGCAAGTTCAAACAGCCCGGCGAGCGCGTGGTGCAGGGGCAGCGGATGATGCAGGCAGCGAGTGACATCTTCCTGGGCTGGACCCGGGGCGCGCAGGACAACCGGTACCTGTACTGGCGCCAACTGCGCGACATGAAGGGCTCCGCCGTTGTGGAAGCGATGAAACCGCTCGGCATGGGCTTCTATGCCACCGCATGCGGCTGGACACTGGCGCGGGCACACGCCCGCTCAGGCGACCCGATCGCGATCGCGGCGTACCTGGGCAAGAGCGACAAATTCGACGTCTCCATCACCGATTTCTCCGAGCGTTACGCCGAGCAGAACGAGCAGGACTATCAGGCTTTCACCGACGCGGTTCGTTCCGGCCGCCTCGAAGCACTCGACGGCCTCTAGATTCCGAATGAACACCGGGGTGTCGCCTTCCGTCCCTCTCCGGCGTTGGTGCTGGCACGCGTCCGGATGCCGGCCGCGGCAAAGCATGTCCGGCGAACGGTTGTGCCGTGAGTGAGCGGCTCGAAGGCCGACAGCTTTCCCTCTGGATCGCCACCGCCGGCACCACCGCGTACCCCTCGCTGGCGGAGGACCTGGAAGTCGACGTGGCGGTGGTTGGGGGAGGGATTGCCGGCCTGACTGCGGCGCTGGCCCTCAAACGTGCCGGGCACAACGTCGCGGTGCTTGAGGCGGCCCGCGTCGGTACCGGCGTCACCGGGCACACCACGGGAAAGATCACTTCCCTGCATCGGCTGGCCTACACCGAGCTTGCTGACAGGCACGGGACGAAGGCCGCGGGCAGCTACGGACAGGCCAACCAGGCCGCCATCGAGCACATCGCGCGCCTCGTGACGGAGGAGCGCATCGACTGCGACTTCCGCAGGGTGTCCAATTACACGTACGCGGAATCCGACGACGCCGTTGCCACGGTCCGCGAGGAGGCCGCCCTGGCCGCGCGCCTCGGCCTGCCTTCAGTTTTCACCTCCGATGTGCCGCTGCCGTTCGCCGTCAGCGGTGCGGTCCGGTTCAGCGACCAGGCACAGTTTCACGCGGTCAGATACCTCCAGGGCCTTGCCCGGGCCATCGACGGAAACGCAAGCCACGTCTTTGAAAACTCGCCGGTCACCTCGGTCCGCGACGGCACGCCCGCCGTCGTTGAGACCGGGCGCGGGACGGTCAGGGCTGCCGAGGTGATCGTGGCCGCCAACTTTCCCATCGGCGATCCGGGCATCTTCGCCGAACGGTGCTACTTTCACCGTTCCTATCTCATCGCCAGCCAGGCGAACGCCGCGCCACTGGCGGGGACCTTCATCAGCGTCGACGAGCCCATGCGCTCGATCCTGGCGATCGACGTCGACGGCTCCAGTTACGTTCTCACCGGCGGTGAGGGGCACCTGGCCTCGCAGACCGGCGACGCCGCCGACCGGTACCGCCGGCTCGCGGCATTTGCCCGGGATCGCCTCGGCGCCGGGCAGACCAGCTTCCGCTGGTCAACGCAGGATACGATGCCGCTCGACGGGCTTCCCTATGCGGGGAAATTGTCCGCGACGTCGGCGCACCTTCACGTCATCACCGGCCTCCGGAAATGGGGGCTGACCAACGGAACGGCGGGGGCGCTGATCCTGACGGACACCATCTGCGGGAAGTTCAATCCGTGGGCGGCAGCCTTTGATACCACCCGGACGGCTCCGGAAAGCCACGCTGCCGGGAAGCAGGCGCAACCGGAACAGCGCAAACAACCTGAACAACCTGAACAATCCGTGAGAAGCGACGAATCGGCCCTCGCGGGCCTGCGTCCTGGCGACGGTACCGTCGTGGAGATCGGCGCTCACAAGACCGCCGTCTATGCCGACGCCGCAGGAGACCTCCACGCGGTCTCGGCCATCTGCACGCACCTGGGCTGCACGGTCGAGTTCAACGCAGAGGACACGACCTGGGACTGTCCCTGCCACGGCTCGCGGTTTGCCGCCGACGGCGCGGTCATCCAGGGTCCGGCGACAATGAACCTCGAGCCGAAGCCTACTCCCGACGGCCGGACGGACCCGTGACCGGCTAACTCCTGAATTCCAGCCGGACCACCGGATGCCTGGACCTGCCTGCTAGGGCGGACAGTCCGGAGCGCGTCATGCGCCGGGCGGAGTCCCGCCGGAGAGTCCGGGGGAGACAGCCGCGGCTGCGGGGCCCACGCCGCGGAGCCGTTCTAACTCGATGACGTCCCGGCCGAACGAATAGGCCAGCAGCCCCAACGCCGGGCCCAGCACCGTAGCGCCCAGCCAGGTTGGGACGCCGGGCAACAAAGCAAACAATAGGGCCGAGGGCTGGCCGGCCCCGATCACCCTGCGGACGGTGCTGGGCGGCAGCGGCGTCTTCAGGGAGGGCCGGAACCACGCCGCCGCAAGGAACACGTAGTACATCAGGCCGATAGCCAACGGCCATGGACCGAAAACTCCCGCTGCGGCGCAGGACAACACCAGGACAAGCGCGCCGTCAGTATCCGAATCCAGCCGAGAGCCCTCGGCCGTTGCCCACCCCGTAAGCCGGGCAACCCGTCCGTCCACGGCATCGAGCAGGAACGCCGCCGTGCCGAGCACAACGACCAGCCCGCCGGGCAGGGCTCCGGCCAGCAGACCGTCGGTCGTCACCGCTGCACAACAGGCCACAACGGCCGCCCGGCCCAGGGTGACGCGGTCCGCGGGGCTTGAAAACCGGGGCTTGCGCCGCAACACGGATCCGGCCGCCCGCAGCACCACGACGGCACCCGCCGCCAGGGCCAGGAACCAGGGCCCGGGATCGGCCGCCGCCGCGCCCAGCCAGATCCAGCCCAGCCAGATCCAGCCCGCCAGATAGGCGGCGACGGCAACCACGGCGTCGGCCACGGCCCGCGTGGCGCCCGCGCCCGCTGACCCCATGCGCCTTTGACCAGCGGCCCCGGGGGCCGCGTCTTCGGGCCATGTGCCCGCGGGCGACGCGCCCCTCAGCTTCGTACCTTCTGCGAACGATTTCAGCCTGAACCTCCCCCGACATGCTAGCAATTTCGCGGGCGACGCACCGGCCGACCGGACAGTGCCGGCACCTGCCGCCGTCCGGTCCGCTCACCGGTGGGAGGCGGCGCGCCGGCGGGGAGTGGCTCGTCCGGCCCGGACGAAGCCGATAGCTGCCAGAACGGCTCCGGCGCCCTCGGCCACCGCGCTGAGGGACTTCTCGAAGAACCATATTGGCTCGTACATGGGCGGGAAGGGCCCGAACGCGGGAATGTTGACGTAGCGGTACGAAACGACGGCGGCGAAGGCGCTCAGCGCAACCACGAATGCGACGGCGTAGGCGGCGCGGCTGCCGCGGATCAGGACGTACAACCCTGCGAACAAGGCCGCGGCTGATTCGAGCAGAAAGAGGTTGCCCTGGCCGATCCCTCCGGGGTTTCCCGCCTGGTAGCCCGGGGCAAGGTGGATGTGGATGCCGGCGTCGATGAACAGGGCAACGGCCGTGAGGATGCGCAGGGTCATGCCGGAGCCGCGAACCTTCGCAGACTGTGCGGGCTGGCGTTGGGTGCTCATTTGACGATCAGCGTCCCGTGCATTCCGGGATGGAAGGTGCAGTGATAGGCATAGGTGCCGGGCTTCGTCGGGGCCATGAAGGTGGCCGTGCCGCCGCCGCCCTTGACCTCAGTGTTAAACGCCGCGCCGTCGTCCGCCGTGACCGTGTGCGCAGCGCTATCCATGTTGGTTATGGTGACCGTCGCGCCGGGCGCCGCTGTGAGCGGGTCTCCATAGGTGAAGTCCTTGATCGTGATGGTGCCGGGGCCCGCCGTCGGGCTGATTCCGGAACCGGAACCGGATGCGGACGCCGACCCGGGCGCCGGCGGCGGGGTTCCGGTTCCGCCCGCACACCCGGCGGTTCCCAGCAAGATCAGAACAAACCCCAGCGATGAGAGCTTCCGGCCGGCATTCATGGCGCACACCCCTATCAGACTGTTCCCTTGAGAGGCATGCCCTCAACAACGATTCCCTAAAGAACCACGGAACAACGAGCAATGGATCGTACTCATTTCATTGTGCGCCTGCCCGGCGTCAATGGATCCGGCAGGAATGGCACGAATGGATCCGGTGCCCGTCAACGCAGCGGCGGCCGCAATCGCCGCCGGGTGCTCGACGCTGTTGCGCCGCCGCGGGAGCAGGTGCCGGGCCGGGCCTGTAGCGTGGTCTCTGGCATGTGTTCGAACGGCCGCAGAAGGGAAGACCGCGTGAAGCATGACAAATCCAAGCCCGCATCGCTGACGGTGCTGATCGCCTTTGCCGCGAACGTACTCGTCGCGGCGGCCAAAACCGCGGCCGCACTCATCTCCGGCTCGGCTTCCATGACGGCCGAGGCAGCGCATTCCTGGGCCGATACGGGCGACCAGGTCTTCCTGCTGGTCGCGGAACGGAAGGCCGCGCGGAAGCGGGACAAGACCCACCCCATGGGCTACGGGCGCGAGGCATATGTGTGGTCCATGATCGCGGCCTTCGGCCTGTTTACGGCCGGGGCGGTGGTCTCGGTGATGCATGGCGTCCAGCAGCTCATCACACCGGAACCGGCGGGTGACTACACGGTCGCCTACATGGTCCTGGCGGTCGCCTTTGTCTTGGAGGGCGTGTCCTTCAACCAAGCGTTCCGGCAGAGCCGGAAGGCGGCGCGCGAGCTTGACCGGAACACCCTCGAGCAGGTTCTCAAGGGTTCAGACCCCACGCTGCGTGCCGTCTTCGCCGAGGACTCGGCCGCGCTGCTGGGCCTGCTCATCGCCTTCGCCGGAATGTTCCTGCACCAGATCACAGGATCCTCCGTGCCGGACGCCGTAGGGTCGATTCTGGTGGGCATCCTCCTGGCGGTAGTCGCGGTGGTACTGATCGAGCGGAACCGGCGCTTCCTTGTAGGCCAGGCGGTCACCAGCGACATCGAAACCACCATGGCCCGGCGCCTGCTGGAGCACCCGGAGATCGAGCGCGTCACGTACCTGCATCTAGAGTTCGTAGGACCGCGCAAGCTCTACCTTGTGGCGGCAGTGGACATGCAGGGCGATCGCCGGGAGCATGATGTCGCCGTGGCGTTGCGCCGCGTGGAGCGGGAACTCGAGGACCACGAAACGGTCGAAGAGGCCGTACTGACCCTTGCCACAGCGGACGAGCCCTCGCTGGTCTTCCCCGCCGTCTGAGGGCCCCGCAGCCTTAGGCGCCCTCCGCCCGCGCGTCCGTGTCCACTGGTGGATGGAGAGCTGCCCCCGAGGCAAGGAGCGCTTCGAGAACCGGGGACGGGCTCGGGGCGGCGAGGAGGAATCCTTGCCCCATTTCGCAGCCGAGGGAGCGCAGGAGGTCCAGCTGCCCGGTCTCCTCGATGCCCTCGGCTATGACGTCGAGGTTCAGCTTCCGGGCCACTTCCAGGATGCCCTCGAGCATGGCTGCGGCCGGCGCGTCCCCGGGCAGGCCGGCCAGGAAGGCACGGTCGATCTTGAGGATATCCGCCGGTAGCGCCGCCAGAGTGCTCAGCGACGAGAAACCGGTCCCGAAGTCGTCGATTGCGATGCGGACGCCGAAGCTCTTCAGCCGGTTGAGGGCGCCGACGCCGCCGTCGGAGCTTGTGGCCAGGGCAGATTCGGTGACTTCGAGAATTACCTTGTGGGCTTGCGCCGCGGGATTTGCCAGGATGCGCTCCAGGGCGGCGAGATTCCGGTCGCTGGACAATTGCAGCGTGGAGAGATTGACCGAGACCCAGATGTCTGCGGCCGTGCCGGGGGAGCGGCGCCAGCCCGCGACGTGGCGGCTCGCGGTGTCGAGCACCCAGCAGCCGATAGCGCCGATCTCTCCGGTTTCCTCGGCCAGGGGAATGAAGTCCGCGGGCCCCAGCCGGCCGAGGGTGGGGTGTTCCCAGCGGACCAGGGCCTCCACCCCGACAATTGCCCCTGTCTCGAGTTCGACCACGGGCTGGTAGTCGAGGCGCAGCTGGCCGGACTGCACCGCCGCGGCGAGATCGGCCCGCAGCGCGGCACGGTAAGTCATTTCGTCATAGCCCCGGGCATCGAAGAGCTGGTAGCGCCCCTTGCCGCCATGCTTGGCCATATACATCGCAAAGTCCGCCTGGCGCATCAGCTCGGCCGGATCCGCCGTTTCGGCGCTGCGCTGGGCGGCACCCATGCTGACGGTGACCTTGAGCCGGACTTCATCGATGGAGAACGGATCCCGCAGGGCACTCTGGACGCGGCCTGCGACGTCGCCCGTGGCGCTGCCGCGATCGTCCATCACGACAATCGCGAATTCATCCCCGCCCAGCCTGGCGACGAGGTCGCCGGCCCGAACGCAGCCCCGCAGGCGCTGGGCCAGCTGGATAAGCAAGGCGTCGCCGCCTTCATGGCCGAGCGAGTCGTTGACGTCCTTGAAATCGTCGACATCGATGATCAACAGGCCCTCGCGGCGGGACGCCCCGTTCGCGGTGCCAGAAGGATGGCTTGGACCCGTGCCAAACGCGGCCGAGAGGCGTTCGGTGAGGACCGCCCTGTTGGCCAGACCCGTGAGGGGGTCGTGAGTGGCCCGGAAGGTCAGTTCCAGATGGTTGTCATGGACCGTGGCCGCCATGGAATTGAACGCCGCGGCCAGCTGGCCCAGCTCGTCATTGCGGACGACGTCGATCCGGTGGCTGTAATCGCCGGACTGCAGTTTCTGGACCCCGCGGTACAGCTCCTCCACGGGGCGCATGAGGTGTTTGGTCATCCTGCGGCGGAAAAAGAACACGCCGGCCCCGGCCAGTGCAAAGAGGGCCACTCGGCCGCCCACCACCATTTGCTGGACTTGCGCCCCGTAGGCGATGTCGCCGTCGAGCGCGTCGAGGGAGGCGCGGCGGACGTCGGCCAGCAAGGCGCGGGTCCGGGCGCCGGAGGCCGCGAACGCGGGGGCCTCAGCCAGGTGGTTGCCGCGCAGCCTGGCAACCTGTTCGCCCCAAAGGCCGTGCGCTGACAGGCCCTCCTGCCACGCTGCCCGTGCCTCGCCGGCTGTGGCACGCATGCCGTGATCGTCCGGCAGGATTCCGGCGGCGGCATCGAACCGGGCGGAGATGTCCTCTTGCTGCCGCAAAAAGGCCGAGGTGTCGGCGGGCGCCGCGGACAGCAGTTGCAGGCCGGCCTGTTCGTGGGCATCGAGGCCGGACTGCAGTTCGGTGACAGCTTGGGACTCGAGCCGGTGCTGGAAGGTGGCCCGCTGGATCTGTTCCGTGACAACGCGCACGCCAACAACGGTCGCCGCAGCCCCGGCGAGGAGGGCCAGGAGCATCAGCGTGAACGCCTTGGACCATTCGCGCTTTAGGCTCCCCGGGCGGGGCTGCGTTTCGCCCCGTGCGGGCGGGAAGGACTGCCGCTCAGCCGGCAACGCGGACACGCCCTCGGAAGGTTCCTGGACAGACTCTCCAGCGGTGGCGGAAGTGCGTGACGGCCACGGAGCAGCCGGGTCCGCCAACTTACTGTTGGGGTTACGCATGGATCAGCCTCCGGCCACGTGCCGGCACTCGCCGCATCGTCAATCAGGAGCGTAGCCGACCCTGTACCGGCGGGCCATGTCCGGCGCCTTCCCGACACGATTGTGAAGCCTGTGACAGGAGTGAATTCGGGGGGACGGTTTGGGGGCCCGCCGGCTGAACTCCGGCTCCAGGGTTTAGCTAAGGCAGTCCGCGCAGTACGCGTGGCCGCCCTTCTCCTTGGCGAGCTGGGACCGGTGGCGCACCAGGAAGCAGGAAAAGCAGGTGAACTCATCCTCTTTTTGCGGGATGACCGTGACGGTCAGTTCCTCCCCGGACAGGTCCGCTCCCGGAAGCTCCACGCCTTCGGAGGTATCGGCTTCGTCGAGCTCCCGGACAACGCTGCGGGCGTCGGGCGCGTTCGCAGAACGAAGGGCCTCCAGGGAAGCGTTGCGGGATTCCGCGACGTCGGAGCGTACTTCGTCATAATCGGTTGCCACCTGGTGGTACTCATTTCCATAGCTGGGTATCTCGTCCGGCAGTCTCTCCGGCTCTTCGGAATTGAACCGTACAGCATGACGCCGGGTAAATGCTGGGGACCGGGGGAGTCGTGCCAGTGACTCTCATGACACCTCGTGGGGGCCGCCGGCGGCGCCGCCGGACCTGCACCGCCCGCACGTGCTCACCGGGGCATGGCGGGGCTGGCCCGGGAAGCGCCCTGCACGCGCCGGGACACGGTGGAATCCTCCCGGACCGGCCCGGAAAGGGCCATACTTCTCTCAAGGAGAGGGGTCCCGGATTGCGGATTCTTTTGGTTGAGGATGAACAGGCCTTGGCGGAAACAGTCCGCCGTGGCCTGAGGAACGAAGGGTTCGTCGTCGACGTCGCCCATGACGGCGTGAGCGGACTCTCGGCGGCGGTCGAGAATGCCTATGACGCGATCCTGCTGGACCTCATGCTGCCGCGGATGAACGGTTATGACGTGCTGAAGGAACTCCGGCGGCGCAAAGTCTGGACGCCGGTGCTGATGCTCACGGCCAAGGATGGTGAATACGACCAGACCGATGCCTTCGACCTGGGAGCCGATGACTACCTCACGAAACCTTTCAGCTTCCTGGTGCTGGTGGCACGGATCAGGGCGCTGATCCGGCGAGGCGCGCCGGCCAGGCCCGTGATCATGACTCTCGGCACCCTGTCATTGGACCCCGGCAGCCACAGTGTGCGGCGCGGGGAGACAGCCATCAGCCTCACTGCCCGGGAGTACGGACTGCTGCTCTACCTGATGCGCCGGCATGGCCAGATCGTCTCAAAAACGGAGATCCTGCAGAACGTCTGGGACCCGGCATTTGAGGGTGCGGACAACGTTGTGGAGGTCTACATCGGCTACCTTCGGCGCAAGATCGATGTCCCCTTTGGACTCCGCACCCTGACCACGGTCCGCGGCATGGGCTATTTGCTCAGCGCCGACCCGACGTCTGGTTCCCGTGACGCCGGGCACCGCCGGGGCTGAGCGCAGCAGTCTGCGCTGCCGCATCGGGAGCGGGAAAGGCAATCTCAAACCTGCAGAGCCCTTCCGGGGCATCCGTGGCACGGATGGTCCCGTGATGGGCGGCCACAATCCCCGACGCTATGGCCAAGCCCAGTCCGCTTCCGCCGCCTTCACGGGAGCGGCTTCCGTCGAGCCGGACAAAACGTTCAAAAATCCGGTCCCGGTCCACCACCGGAATGGGGTCGCCGTCGTTATCGACCGTGATGACGACTTGGTCCCCGGAGGTATGGAGGTCAACGGCGATCCGGGTCAGGGCGTGGCGCTCGGCGTTATCCAGGACGTTCCGAAGGACCTGCGCCAGCCGGCGGGCGTCGCCGCGCATCCGGGCCGGCACGAGATCCACCGAAATCTGTTTCCGGCTGGTGGACCGCAGCCGGCGAATTTCCTGGTCCAGGACGTCGTCTAGGTCGACGTCCTTCTGCTCAATTTTCAGGCCGCCGTCGTTTGCCTTCGCCAGCGTCAACAGGTCCTCCACGAGGAAGCTCATCCGGGCCGTCTCTTCGGCAAGGACGTCCTTCATTTGCAGCCACATCGCCCCTGTGGGGTCCGCGGCCGCGATCTCCACTCCGGCCTTGAGCGTGGCCAGCGGGCTGCGGAGCTCATGGCTGGCGTCGGAGACAAACCTCCGCTGTTCACTGTCCGAGGCCTGCAACCGGTCCAGCATGGTGTTCATGGTCAGTGCCAGGGCATGGAGTTCGTCGTTGGTTGGTGGCACGTCGACGCGTCCGTCCAGCCGCTCCGCGTTGATCCTGGCCACCTGGCCCCGGATTCGTTCCACCTGGCGGAGGGACCGGCCCACCAGCAGCCACACCGAAATTGCCACCGTGAGCAGCAGCAGCGGGGTTGCTCCGAGCATGAACCACGCGACCGTGGAAATGGTGTCCGCCTGTATCTGTTCTGCCTGGGCCACAACCACGGTGTGGTTCCCTGTTCCGGTCCGCGTTCCGACCGAGACGATGTGGTAATCGTCGTTGTCCCCGATGCTCGGAAGGCTCGAGACGTCCTGGGTGATGGTCTGGCCCGGGGCGGGCCGCTGGGCGGAGAGCGGGGCGTTGGCGATTTCGGGATCCGAGGCGGCTATGACGGACCCCCCGGCGTCCAGTACCTGGACGAATTGGCCCGCATGCGCAGTTTCAACGACGTAAGCCCTGAGATCCGCGACGTTCAGATCCTCCATTTCGGCCATCACGTCCAAGGTCCTCTGCCGGGCCGCCGCGTCGGTCGCCCTGACCAGGGACGCTTGCAGCAGCACCAGCAGGACGACGCCGCCAAGCATTAATGCCATGGCCACGACTGCGACGGCGACCGCCGTCGAGCGTTTCCGTACGCCCCAACGGGTCCCGCCCCGGCCGGGGCGTCCCAGCGTGGTCCACCTGCGCAGTGCCATGCTCCAAGGATGCTGCAATGCATGGCAACGGACAACCATTCCGGCTCGCATTGCCGGCGGCTCCCGCCCACTGCCCTGCCCGGCCGGTCCCAGGCAGGTGGCGGCAGTATGGTCCGCTCCGGGGCGGGACGCTCTCAGTCTGTTCTCAGCGGGATGCGGGAAAGTTGACGAAGGATCCGGATACGGACAGCCGGGCACCCTGGCAGCCGTTAGTCCCCAGATTTCGGCCGCACGCTCTCCTCAACCAGCGTGCGGCCGGGCACGACCTCCCACTTAGCGCCTTCCCAGCCGCGCCGCGGCTGTTACCCGGCGACCTGATACCCGGCTCGCGTCGGCAAGCAGGGACTCTACAACAGCGGCGTCACCTTGAGCCAGACGAACTGCTGGGGGTTCAGGACTACTCCGGCGCCCAGACGCACGCCGGCGCCGGTGAGAATGTCGACGGCGTCGGCCGCGAAGCCGGAGAGCGTCAGCGCCGACACTTCCTGCGGGCCGTCACTGAAGTTGGCCAGCGCCAGGATCAGTGTTCCGTCTCCCGGGCGCTGGTAGCCCAGGACTGCCGGGTTGTTCGTGGTGAAACCGATCAGCCGGGTGCCGGCAAATTCCGGCGTCGCGGCGCGCACGGAAATCATCCGGCGCAGTCCGGCGTAGACCGCCCCTGCGGGCGATTCCAGGTCTTCGCGCAGCGCGTAGTCTGCTGCCGGGTAGTGCGGCCGGTGCACCCAGCGGCTGTCCGTTCCGTGGCCCTCCTCCAAGGCATACCCTGAGTCGTTGAGCTGGCCGACCTCGTCGCCGAGGTACAGCAGGGGTATGCCCCCGGTGCTCAAGGCCACCGAGTGAGCCAGCAGGATCCGGTTCACCGCGGCGGCGGGTGCGCCCTCCATCCCGCAAAGGGATGCCGTCGTGCCCGAAATCCGGCAGTCCCCGGTGCGGGGGTTGTCCTGGAAGGGCACGCCGTTGGCAAAGCTTCCGGGGAAGCGTCCAACGTAAAAGGAATTCAGGAACCGGCGATGGTCGAAGGCATTGATGCCGAACTCCGCGGCGTCCTCATCGGCAAATGTCCAGCCGATGTCGTCGTGGCTGCGGACATAGTTCACCCAGGACGTGCCGGCCGGGATATTGTGCCGTCGCCCCAGGGCCTGCGAGAGCAGCGACACATCACGGGTTGCCAGCGCCTCCCAGATCAGCGCCATTTGCAGGGGATTGTAGGAAAGCTGGCACTCCGCGGGGTCGATATAGCGGGCCACTTCATCGGGATGGACGATCGCCTCGGACTTGAAAAGCAGCGATGGCGCGGCCAGCCGGCACACGGCGTTGAACGCCTGCAGCAGGGTGTGGGCCTCCGGCAGGTTTTCGCACGGCGTGCCCAACTGCTTCCAGATGAAGGCGACGGCATCCATCCGCAGAATTTCCACGCCCTGGTTGGCCAGGAAGAGCATCTCGCCGGCCATGGCCCGGAAGACGGCCGGGTTGGCGTAGTTCAGGTCCCACTGGAAGCTGTGGAACGTGGCCCAGACCCAGCGGCCGTCGGGCATTTCGACGAAGGAGCCGGGGTGGTCGTCCGGGAAGATCTCGCGCACGGTTTGCTCGAAGGCGTCCGGCATCGACCGGTCCGGGAAGATCCAGTAGTAGCCGCTGAACGCCGGGTCCGCGGCGGCCGCTTTCCGGGCCCACTCATGTTCGTCGGAGGTGTGGTTGAAGATGAAATCGACCACCAGGCTGATGCCGTTCGCCCGCAGCTCGGCGGCAAGGTCGCGAAGCTGCGCCATGGTGCCCAGTCCGGGGCTGACCTCCCGGTAGCTCGAGACGGCATACCCGCCGTCGGAATGCGGTTCCGGGGCCAGGAACAGCGGCATCAGGTGCAGATAGGTGAGGCCTAATTCCTTAAAGTAGGGAATCCGGGCCCGGACGCCCGTGAGGTCCTCCGCGTACCGGTCGACATAACAGACGCCGCCGAGCATGGTGCCGGCCTGGAACCAGCCGCTGTTGTGTTCACGTTCGGCGTCGAGGGCCTTGAGATCCGCCGGCCTCTGCGCCCACGACCGGGCGGACTGCCCCACGAGTTCCGTCAGCTGGTCCAGCCAGTCGGGCCGAGCCCCGTAAAGGTCGTGGAAGAGCCGGAACAAGGACGGGAAGTGGCGGTCGAAGCGTTCTGCGAAGGCCTCCCGGCAGCGGGCATCCCAGGCAATTCCGTGGTCTGCCGCCAGGGCACTGAGCACGTGCTGGCGGGCAGACTGCTCCGTGACCACGAGTTCCACCATGGACGGTCTCCTTCGACGAAATTTCCGCCCCGGCAGCGCCGCGGCAGTTCACATCCTTGCAGACGGACGGTCCGGTGCCCAGCATCCGGGGCCAGGTGCGGCACGCGGGTCTGTCCGGTTGGGAGTGCCGCCCGCGGGTGGTCTATAGGCTGGGCTGATGACCCGGGCCACCGACTACCTGCCGACGTTGCTGTGCGTCGGGCTTCTCGTGGCGGTGACCGTCGCGCTGCTGGCGGCTTTCCGGATCCCGCACCGCGCTGCGCCTGCGTTGGCGATCCTGCGCGGAGCCGCGCAGCTGGCCGGCATCAGCCTGATCCTCGGCGGAGTCATCACCAGCCCCGTGTGGGTGGGAGCCGCCCTTCTCGTGATGTTCATGGTGGCGGCGGTGACCGCGGCACGGCGCCTCGGCTGGGCCTGGAGCCGGCTGGGGCTGGTGGGCGGCGCGATGGCCGCAGGCATCGTGGTGACCCTGGCAATCGATTTCGGCACGGGTGCAATTGCGTTCACCCCCCGGTACGCGCTGGCCATCGGAGGGATCGTCATTGGCAATGCGATGACGATTGCCACGCTGGCCGGGCGGCACTTCGCCGAGGCAGTTCACGAACACTGGGACGAGGTTGAGGCCTGGCTGGCCTTGGGCGCGACCCGGCGGGAGTCGACCCTGGAGCTGGCCCGGCGCGCCGTCTATTCGTCACTCATCCCCTCGACCGACCAGACGAAAACCACCGGCCTGGTCACGCTGCCGGGGGCCTTCGTCGGTGCCATCTTCGGCGGACTTTCGCCCTTGGAAGCGGGTCGTTTCCAGATAGTCGTGCTCGCATCCATCATGGCGGCCGGTTCCATCACGGCCGTCGCGCTCATCCAGGTTCTTGCGCCGGTGAGAGTGCGTCCTGCCCGGCCCCGCTGAGGCCGGCGCGGGGTCTGCCGTAACTAGGCCGGAACCCGGATGACGAGCGGATCCATCGCCTGGCCGGCAGCGTACTGGCCGTCGAACAGTTCCGAACCGGCCTCGGACACGGCGACGTCGACGTGCTCCCAGACCAGGAACCCGTCCATGTTGCGGGGCGCGGCAGTGCGAAGGGTGCCGACGTCCGTGCGTTCGTTGGCGCCGCCGTCGCCGGTGCTGATGGAAAGGACTCCGTGGCCCGCCGTGAACTCGACCCATGGATCCAACAAGCGGACAAACATCATTCCATGATGGCCGGCGACGCGGACGTCGCCGCGAAAGCGCAGCACACCCGTGCCCCGGGCAGGGTCAAACTCGGAGCTTGCGGGGGCGAAGCAAAACTGCCCGGAGTCAGTCAGGCTCGCGCCGCCGGACGCGGAGACTGCACCGTCCGGGAGTCCGGCGATGTATTCCATGAAGCTGCGCTTGATGCCCCAGGTCAGACCCTGCGGGGGCAGCGGAGCAGAGGAAGCGGACGCTGGATACACGGAGGGTCTCCTGGGCTGTTGTGCGGATCTACGTCCGAGCCTAGCCGCGGATCCTCGCCCGGCTGAACTATTGCAGCCCGTGCGCGGTGAGTGTTGCGCCGTGAGTATGGCGCGGTGACCCCTGAACTGCGGCCCCTGAACTGAGACCCTGAACTGAGCTCCCTGAAACACCGGAGCCCCATCCGGGGTATTTCTCTGACGGCGTAGGCGCGCCAGGACTACTGCCGGTGCGTCGGTGGTTGACTTGGATGAGTACCGGATCGCAGGAGGTGCGCAGTGGCGAAAGCTATCAGCAGGGCATCGGGATCCGACGTGTCCGAGGACCCGCTGGATTCCTATTCCGCGACCGTCATCCGCGTGGCCGCAGCTGTCACACCGCATGTCGCCGCGCTCGAAATGTCCGGCAGCGGTCGCTCCGGCCGGCGCAGGGTAGGCGCCGGGTCGGCCGTGCTCTTCACCACGGACGGGTACTTGCTCACCAACGCCCATGTGGTGGGTGGTGCGGAGTCCGGCCATGCGGCCTTCGCTGACGGTACCGCTTCGGCTGTGGAGGTGGTCGGGGCCGACCCGCTTTCCGATCTTGCCGTGGTCCATGGAAGGGCTCCCACCGCGGCCCCTGCCGACATGGGCGACGCCGAATTGCTCCGGGTCGGCCAGCTGGTCATCGCCGTGGGCAATCCGCTCGGGCTCTCAGGCTCCGTCACGGCCGGCGTCGTCAGCGGGCTGGGCCGGTCCATTCCCGTCTGGTCCGGACGGAACCGACGCGTGATCGAGGACGTCATCCAGACCGACGCGGCGCTCAACCCGGGCAGCTCCGGAGGTGCGCTGGCGGACGCCCGCGGCCGGATCGTAGGCATCAATACGGCCGTTGCCGGGGTGGGGCTCGGCCTGGCGGTCCCCATCAACGCCACGTCCCGGCGCATCATCGCTTCCCTGCTCAAAGACGGCCGCGTCCGCCGGGCCTATCTTGGCCTGGTGAACACCCCCGTCCAGCTCCAGCCCCGGGCCGTGGTCCGGACGGGCCGCAGGGAGGGCCTGCTGGTGGTCGAAGTCCTCCCCGACTCACCCGCCGAACGCGCCGGACTGAGGGCCGGCGACATCCTCCTGAAGGTCGGCCAGATGTATGTTTCCAACGCCGAAAGCCTGCAGAAACTCCTCTTTGCCGAAGCGATCGGGGAGCCCCTGGATCTTGCCGTGCTCCGCGACGGCGCGGAAGTGAATTTGGTGGCAGTGCCGGCGGAGATGACAGACAACCAATAGCGAAATCTTCCGCCGCAAAAGCCGGTTCCGTGCGCCGAAAAATGCGCCGGAAAATCGTTCGGGAGCGGGTTCTCGCCGACACCTGGACTACTTGCGTTTGGCTGCGGCCGCCGCGGAGGATTACTTGTTTACCGCTGCAAATACCTGTTTGCGGCTCCGCCGATTCACCCAGCGGTACTGACGCCTGTACGCGTCTTTCTCCGGGCGAAAGATCGGGTAGCAGCATGCCTTGTTGCGCCACGTGCGGCATGTCACGGTGTCAATGGAAAGCCGGTGGGAACAGAGTCTCAGTACGGCCTGGTTTCGGTTGGTCCGGCTATCCGCAGACGGTTGAGGACGTTTGATCTGGGGAAATCGGAGAATATCGTGGAAAGCCTATTGGAAAGTGCCCCCTCCATTTCGGTCCGCTTATTTGGATCCTTTGAAGTGCGCCGGGACGGCGTGGCGCTCACCGCTGCCGACATGGGGGGTTGCAAACCCCGGCATATTCTGGAAATTCTGCTGCTGAACCTTGGAACGCCCGTGTCTAAAACCCGCCTCATCGATCTGCTGTGGGGCGCGGGTGCCAGTGACGGCTCGGTGGCGACGCTCGAGAGCTATATCAGTGGTATCCGGCGGGCCATTCAGCCTGGCCAGACCAAAACCGGTCCGCTGCGCACCGCAAACAGCGGGTACGTCCTGGATCCGACCCTTGTGGACCTGGACCTGTTCCGGTTCCGTGGAATGGTCCGGGATGCCGGCGAGCTGCCCCCCGATGAGGCCTATCCGCTGCTGCTTGAGGCCCTCGAGATGTCCGCCGCGCCGCTGCTCGGTTTTGAGCTTTCCTCCGACTGGGCCGACGAGGCGCGCACCCGCCATATGGCCGAAAGGGTCGCGCTGCAGATCCTTGCCGCCGAGACGGCGGCCCTTCTGGACAAGCCGGACGACGCCGTCAACCTCGTTCAGGCGGCCATCAGGGCTGAGCCCCTCAACGAACGGGCGTGGACGGTGCTGGTAACAGCCTACGAACAGGCGGGCCTGCCAGCGGAGGGCCTGGCGGCCTACGACCGCTGCCGACGGCTGTTTGACCGCGACCTTGGCTGCACGCCCGGTCCGGCCTTGCAAGAGGCCCATCTGAGGCTGCTGCGGCAGCGTGCCGAAGGCAACTCCGAGCTCTCCGAGGTGCTGGCGGCGCTGCTGTATCTGGGCGAGCGGTTGAACGGGCCCAAGAACCGGCAACTGCCGGCCGCCGAGTCGCGGCGTATGCATGAAAACGCCGGGCGCGTGTTGGATTCGTTCCTCCAGCGCGTCCGCGCGGCGGTCTGACGCTGTCGACCGGACAGACGGTACTACGCCGTCTTTTGGGCCTACCGTTTCCTCTGTTGCCGGGCCCTGGCCCGTGCGGCCTGCAGGACGGAGGCGGCCGGTTCGGCCATGCCTGCCGGGGGCTTCATGCGCACCGAGTCACCTGTTCCGGCGGCCCGGCTCTGACGGCACGGGTGACCGCCGCTTGAAGGGCCGGGAGCGGGCGCGAAGAGCAGGGCGTTAGCTTCGTCACGTGGCCGGGATTCTCGGGAAAATCCGCCATCCCGGGCCTCATACTTGGAAGGACCCTGGCGGGCAGTCCGACCGCCGGGTGTGAGGAGGGCCCATGGAAACTTTGAAGAAAGTCGTCACGAACGAGTACTTCCCCGCGGCAGCAGTGTTGTCGGGGGTCATTCTGTTCTGGGTCCTTGGCCTCTTCGGCGGACTATCGCTGCTGAGCTCCCGCCAGACGCCGGTGACCACTTTGACGTGGCTGCTGTTCGTCTACGCCGTAGCGGTGCTGTCGCCCCTCGCAGGACTCGTCGCAGCCATCGATCTGGTCCGCCGGTGGCTACGGAACCGGAAAGCGCGTGCGGCGGAATTGGCCTAGCCGGCACCACCCGGGCGGCACCTAACTTCCGGCCTATTCGAAGCGGGAAGGATCGCCCATGCCGCGCCTGACAACTTCTGCGACGCCGCTGGAGAAGTCGATCACGGTGGTCGGCTCTGCACCGCAGTCGCCGGAATCGATCACGGCATCCACCACGTGATCCAGCCGCTCCTTGATCTCCCAGCCCTGGGTCAGCGGCTCCTCCTCATCCGGAAGAAGCAAGGTGCTGGACAACAGCGGTTCGCCGAGTTCGGCCAGCAGTGCCTGGACCACGTGGTTGTCCGGGATGCGCACGCCAACTGTTTTCTTTTTCGGGTGCAGCAGCCGCTTGGGGACCTCCCGGGTGGCCGGCAGGATGAACGTGTAACTGCCGGGCGTGACGGCCTTGATGCTCCGGAAGACGTCATTATCGATCTGGACAAACTGGCCCAGCTGCGCGAAGTCCTTGCAGACCAGGGTGAAGTGATGCTTGCTATCGAGCTGACGGATGCTCCTAATCCGGTCCAGGGCCTCCCGGTTGCCCACCTGCGCGCCCAGGGCATAGCAGGAATCGGTGGGGTAGGCGATCAGGCCGCCTGAGCGCACAATCTCCACCGCCTGGTGGATCGAACGCTGCTGGGGGTTTTCGGGATGCACATCGAAGTATCTCGCCATGGGACGAGCTTACGCCCGACGGCGGGCCGGGGCCCCTACCGTACAGCCCGGCCGCCAGCCTTGAGTCCGGCTAGTGCGCAGACCCGGGCCCGATTGTGCACAGACAGTTCTGTCTGATAACTTCGTTCGGGCGTAGACACTTCTGTCTATGCCTATTCACCGAAGTGTCCAAAGAGCGGGGGCCGGAATGCCATCAATGGCTGGAAAGACTGTTCTGATCACCGGCGGCACCGGCGGGATCGGCAAAGCGACGGCCCTGGGCCTGGCCGCCCGGGGAGCGCGGGTTGCCATCACGGGACGCGATGCAGGCAGGGCCGCCCAGGCAGCGGAGCAGATCCGCGCCGTGGCCACGGCACCCGTCGAGGTGTTCATAGCCGACCTCTCCTCCCAGCAGGAGGTCCGAAGCCTGGCCGGCAAGGTGCTGCGCACCTTCGACAGCCTGGATGTGCTGGTCAACAACGTGGGGGGATTCTGGAACACCCGGCGCGTGACCGTTGACGGGCTTGAATACACTTTTGCCCTTAACCACCTGGCGCCGTTCCTGCTCACCAACCTTCTCCTTGAGCGGTTGGGCGAGGGCGGCCCGGCGCGCATCGTGACGGTTTCATCCGGCGCCCAGGCCATGGGACGCATGGACTTCGCTGACCTGCAGGCCGAGCGGTCCTATTCCGGGCAACGGGCGTACAACCAGTCGAAACTGGCCAACGTCCTGTTCACCTACGCACTTGCCGCCCGGCTCCGCGGTACCGGCGTCACCGCCAACGCGCTCCACCCCGGAGTGGTGGCTACGGCGTTCGGAGCCGAGGACCCGGGCCCGCTCCAGGAGTTCCTGACCCCGCTGGTGCAGCGGTGGATGAAAACTCCCGAGCAGGGCGCTCAAACCTCGCTCTATCTCGCCTCGGCGCCTGGGCTGGAAAACGTGTCCGGCCAGTATTTTGCCAACAGCACACCGAAGAAATCCTCAAAGCGCAGTTACAGCCAAGTCGATGCCGACCGCCTCTGGCGGGTCAGCGCGGCCTTGGTAGGACTCGAACCCGATTCTGAAAGAAGCACGAATCTTCCATGACCCTCCACCGCACGCTCGTCCTCGTTGCCCACCCTGACCTCGGGAGCTCACGGATCACTGCGCATCTCACCGCAGCCGTCAAGGACATGGAACACGTCACCGTCCACGATCTCTCCGCCGCGTATCCGGATCGCCGGATCGATGCGGCCCGGGAGCAGGAGCTGCTGCGCGGGCACGACACCATCGTCTGGGCCTTCCCCTGGCACTGGTACTCGGTGCCTGGAGTGCTGAAGGAATGGATGGACCAGGTTCTCACGTACGGCTTTGCGTACGGCACGGGAGGAGACGCCCTCCACGGCAAGCGACTCCAGCTCGCCCTGTCCACCGGAGGCCCGGAATCGTCCTACGCGCCGTCGGGGCACAACCGCTTCACGATGGACGAGCTCCTGCGCCCGCTCCATGCCACCGCACACCTGTGCGGGCTGGACATGGCCGAGCCCCTCATCCTGCACTCGGCGCACGGGGCGGACGCCGATGAACTTGACCGGCACGCAGCCCGGTACCGTGAGCTGCTCTCGGCCGTCCCTGCCGCCGCCGGGCGCTGACGGGAATCCGTGGGCTGACAAGAATCCGGGCGCTGGCCGGAATCCGGGCCAGGCGGCGCGGCACGCGTCCGGGCCCGGGGACTAGCGCCGGGCTGCCTCGTCCGCGGTCACGGGCGCTCCGGATCGTTTCCCCCTTGATCGTTTCTCTGGATGGGGCTCTTCGGCGCAGGCTTGCCTGCTCAGGCGCTGTTGGCCGAAGCTGCCCCGTCACAGCTGTTCGTCATGGTGGATCCGTTCATCGATTTCCCGCAACGGCTCCCCGCTGCCGTTCCACTGCTGGGCGATGAACTCCGCGGCGATGGATACAGCCGTCTCCTCGGGTGTGCGGGCGCCCAGATCCAAGCCCACGGGACTGTGGAGCCGGGACAGTTCGGCCTCGCTCAGTCCCGCCTCCCGGAGCCGTGCCATCCTGTCCTCGTGCGTGCGCCTGGATCCCATAGCGCCGACAAACGCCACGGGACCGCCCCTCAGGGCCACCTCCAGGACGGGGATATCGAACTTCGGATCGTGGGTGAGGACGCACAGCACGGTCCTGGCATCCAGCAGTCCCTGGTCAAACTGGTCCTTCAGATAGCGGTGCGGCCACGCGTTGACCACCTCGGCGGCGTCGGGGAACCTCGCGGGCGTGGCAAAGACGGGACGCGCGTCGCAGACTGTCACCCGGTACCCCAGGAAGGCGCCCTGCCGCGACAGTGCCGCCGCGAAGTCGATGGCGCCGAAGACGACCATGCGTGGCGGCGGCGCGTAGCTTGCGAAGAAGACGCGCATGCCGGTGTCGAGCCGCTGGCCGTCAACACCGTAAGTCAGGATGGTCGTCCGCCCGGCAGCGAGCAGGCCCTGGGTGTCATCGCCCACCGCGTGATTGGTACGCTCCGAGCCGAGGTCTCCCTCCCACCCGCCCGGCCTGACGATCAGGTGCCGCCCCACGCGGCCGGCTTCAGGGTGTTCGATGACTGTGGCGACGCCGATCCGCCGCCCGGCCGCGATGTCCTGCGCGACGTCATCGAGTTCGGCAAAGTGCTGCCGGGAGACAGGCTCTACGAAGATGTCGATGATCCCGCCGCAGGTCAGACCCACCGCGAAGGCGTCGTCGTCGCTGATCCCGTAGCGCACCAGGGCGGGCTGGCCGTCGTCCTTGACCTGGCTGGCCAGCTCGTAGACGGCACCCTCGACACAGCCGCCGGAGACGGAGCCCACAGCGTCGCCGCCGGCCGTCACCAGCATGGCCGCACCGGGGAGCCGTGGCGCGGATTTGAAGGTGTTCACCACCGTGGCCAGCCCGGCGGTGGCGCCCCTCCGCCAGTCCGGCAAGATGGCCGACAGGACGTCGCGCATCGACGCCCCTTAGAGCCTGCCGCACAGCCGGAGCAGCCGGAACGCTGAACGCCGGCCGGCCCAGTAGGCGATGACCGCCACCACGGCGACGATGCCCAGGACCTTCGCCGGGCTGGAGAGTTGATCCGCGGCGATGCCCTTGGCCAGGCTCAGGGCATCAAGACTGCCGGCCGGTGCGGCGTGTTCGGCCGGTGGGCGCGGGGCCGCGGGTCCAGCGGCAGGGGCCGTCGTCGTCGTAGTCCCTGCGGCAGGGACCCGGGCCGGAATCGCGGCCGACGCCGGTACGGGTTCCGGAACTGCTTCCGGTTCCGGAACGCCCCCCGGCGCCGGGGGAGCTTCCTCGGCCAGCATGGCCTGCAGGTTGCCGGCGAAGAGGGACATCATCTGCTCCGTGACACTGCCGATCACGCCCTTGCCCATGGCTGCGGCCTTGCCGGACAGCGCGAGGTCGGCGCTGACGGATCCCCGCGTGGCCGCACCGTCCGCGGCCAGCTCCAAGGTCACGGTTGCCTCGGCGGTGCCCTGTCCGCGGGTCTCCTGGGCCTTGCCGCCGAGTACGGCGCGGTGTCCGGCGGGGTCTCGTTCGAGGACGTTCAGCAGACCCCTGTACTGCATCGTGACGGGGCCGAGCTTCACCGTCATGCCCACTTGGTAGGCGTCGTCGGAGAGCTTGTTCAGGATCTTGGCGCCTGGAAGGCAGCCGGCCACCCGTTCAAAGTCCATGAGGGTGTCCCACACCCGGTCTATCGGTGCCACCACTGAAAACGTGCTGTCAATCTGCATTAGCTGCTCCCTTGCCTCTCGCTCATACGTGCAATTCCTCCGAAACCTGGCCGCTGCCGCGGATGGCGGCAGCCACATCAGCCAAAGCGCTGTAACTGTGGCCGCTGACGAAAGCGTCGCAGTAGGGGAGTGCCGCCGCCATGCCGCCCACGAGGGGCTGGTAATTCGGTGCCGCTTTGCGGGGATTCACCCAGATGATCCGATGGGCGAGCCGCCGCAGGCGGGCCATCTGCGTTGCCACCTGCTCAGGATCTTCGCCGGCCCAGCCGTCCGAAATCACCACCACCACAGCTCCGCGCGCGAGTCCGCGGCGGCCGTGCTCATCGACGAAGCGGCGGAGGCTCTCCGCGATCAGTGTCCCGCCGGCCCAGTCCGGCGCGGAGACAGCGGCGCGGGCCAGGGCTTCGTCGGGATCGCGCCGGGCGAGCTGCCTGGTCAGCCGGGTCAGCCGGGTGGAGAAAACAAACGCTTCGGCACCTGCGCCGGTGACGGCGCCCTGCAACAGGGACACGAAGACCCGGGTGTAGGGCTCCATGGACCCGGACACGTCGCACAGCAACACCAGTTTGCGGCGCTGCTGGCGGCGGCGGGAATACAGCAGCCGCGGCGCATCCGAACCGGACCTGCGCGCGGCGCGGACCGTCGCCCGCACGTCCAGCCTCGCGCTGCTGTGCGCCGATGCCCGCGTGCGGCGGCTCAGCCGGAGCGGCGTAGCCAGCCGCAGCGCCGCTGCCAGGCGCCGAACCTCCAGCACTTCGTCGGCAGAGAGTTCGGCGAAGGAAGTTTCGTGCAGGTGTTCGTCCGCGGACGCCATGGCAAGGACGGCGTTCCGATCGGCGCCCCCGGGTTCTGAAGGTTCCTGGCCCGGCAGTGCCACGCGCGGGTGCGGGGTCTTGCCGGCGGCGGTCCCCGGCGTCCGGGCGTCCGGCGCTGAGGGCCGGCTCCGGACATCCGGCCCGGGCGGCGGGACGGCCGGGACTGCCGTCAACCCGGGTTGGGCGGCGACGGCCGCGCCGCGGAACACGGCTGCGAAGACGGCGTCGAACAGGGGCACCTGCTCGTGCGCGGACACGAGCACCGCGCGGCAGGTCCAGTAGAGCTGTTCAAGCTGGAGCGGCGGAATTAGGTGCAGTGCCTCGGCAAGCCGCGCGGCCCGGTCCGGCGATGCGGACAGGCCGGCCCGCCGGGCAGCCGTGACGAACGCGGCGGACAAGGCCGCTGCCTCGATCCGCGGCGGAGGCGGGGGCGCGGCGGCGCTGATGTCTTCACCCATCGGTGCCCTCCACAAGCCAGGCTGCCCCGCGGGAGCCGACGAGTTCGAGGTCGTCGCGGTTCTTGACGATGGAGCCCCACGTTTGTTCGGCCGTCCCGGGATCGATGCGTTCGACTCCCAGCACGGCCAGCGCGGACACCCAGTCGATGGCCTCGGAAATGCCGGGCGGTTTGGCGAGGTCCAGGGTCCGCAGCCGGGTGATCACGGCCGCCGCCTGGAGTGCCAGCGGGCCGCTGCTCGCCGGCACCCGGCGGCGCACAATCTCGGCGATGCGGGCCGGGCCGGGGTAGTCGATCCAGTGGTACAGGCAGCGGCGGGTCAGGGCGTCATGAAGGTCCCGGGTCCGGTTGGACGTCAGGACCACGATGGGCGGATGCGTGGCCCGGATGGTGCCCAGCTCCGGGATGGTAACCGCGGACTCTGCCAGAAGCTCAAACGTGAAAGCCTCGAATTCGGCGTCGGCGCGGTCGATCTCATCGAGAAGAAGCACTGCCGGCCGCGGGCCGGGATGCTCCAGCGCCTGCAGCAGCGGCCGCCGGAGCAGGTACTGGGGAGCGAAGAGGTCCGTCTCCGTGACCGCCGCGTCGCGGACCTCGGCCAGCCGGATGCCGAGGAGCTGGCGCTGGTGGTTCCATTCGTAAAGCGCTTCACCGGCATCGATTCCCTCGTAGCACTGCAGCCGGTACAGCGGGGTGTCGAGGAGCTCGGCCAGCGCCTTTGCGGCCTCCGTCTTCCCGACCCCCGCCTCGCCCTCCAGCAGAATGGGCTGCGGCAGGCGGACAGCCAGGAACAACGCCGTCGCCAGCCCGACGTCGGCAAGGTAGTTCTTGCGGTCCAGCGCGGTCATCAGCGACGGGACATCCGGGACCCGGCGCTGCACGTCCTCCTCAGCGCCGGCCCGTGCCGCAGTGCTCATGTGACCCCCCGCAGCCCTGCCAGGAGGTGCCGGTAGTCTTCCTCCGTGTCCACGTCCGGGGGGACGGGACCCGGAACGCGGACCTCTACGACGTCGTCCGCCCGCTGGTCGAGGAGTTTCCAGATCGCTTTGTCTCCGTGCAGGGCGGCCACGTCCGGGAACAGGCGGCGGGCAAACCCCAGCGGGTGGCCCACGCCGTCGTCGTAGCGGCACACCGCGATGCCGGCTTGGACAGGCCGGACAGGTTGGGCCGTTGGGACAGTGCCCGCGGCCACCGCGGCCACCGCGGCCGCTGCGGCGCCGACCCCTGCCGGCTGGAGGGCGCGGAGCACGGCGCGGACACTGGCGGCGCGGATACCGGGCTGATCGCCAAGCAGCAGGACCACGGCATCCACGTCCGGGCGGACGGCAGCCAGGGCCGTGGCGATCGAGGACGCGCACCCTTCGCCGTAATCCGGGTTGAGCACCACGTCGCAGCCGCCGGTGTCCACAGTGCGCTGTACTTCGGCCGCCGCGCCGCCCAGGACCAGCAGGGTCTGGCTCAGGGCGCAGTCCCGGACGGTCGCCAGGACGGCGTCCAGCAGCACCCCCGGGCCGTAAGGCAGGAGATGCTTGGGCCGGCCAAGACGCCGGGACGCGCCAGCGGCGAGGATGATGCCTGCGGTCCGGGTCCCGGGGTCTCCGGTGGCGCCCAGGAGTTCAGCTCGTGAGGGCATAGCGCTCCGGATCCTTGCGGAAGGCGGCCCGGCAACCGGGAGAGCAGAAGTACACGGTCACCCCGTTGTAGTCCAGATGCAGGGACGACTCGACGGCCGGTACGGACATGCCGCACACCGGATCGGTCGCGATCCCCGGTACTGCCGCCGGTTCTGCCTCCGTGGGCGCCGATGGCCCGGAAGCCGTTTCTGGACCTGTCTCGGCGGGCGCCGAGGGCCGGGAAGCCGCCGTGGCGCTTCCAGCCGACGCCGGGCCGGGGCGTCTGGCCTTGGACCGCTCGCCTATCAGCTGGGCCAGGATGGACAGCGCGATCTCCCCGGGGGTCCGGGCACCAAGCTGCAGACCGGCCGGCGTGAAAACCCGCCGCCGCAGGGCGTCGTCGACGTCGAGGGATCCGAGCACGGCGGCACCGCGCGTTTCGCTGGCCACCAGGGCAACGTAGGGGACACCCGCGCGCAGGGCCGCCTCCAGGGCGCCCTCTTCTGCATTGCCGTGCGAGGCGACAATCAATGCCGCATCGTCGCCGCCGGGGTTCGCGGATTCGCCGTCCGTGAGTTCGACGTCGAGGCCTACGCCGGGGCCGAGCGTCGCTAGGGCCTGTGCCACCGGCGTCGTGCCTACCACCAGGACCCGGGGCGCCGGAATTCGCGGCTGGAGGAAAATCTCGATCGCGCCGCCGCTCAGGCACGGGTTGGAGACCTCGACGGCGCCTTCCTCGACGGTGCGGGAGGGTTCTCCGGGCAATACCCGTAGCAGGAGCGGCTCCTGGGCGGCCAGAACCTGCAGGCTGTACTCGCGCACCGACGCCTCGACGCAGTGTCCGCCCACAAAGCCCTGGATCTCCCCGGTGGGCAGCACCAATGCGGTGTCCCCGGCATGGGTGCTCGTGGGACGCTGGGCGCGGACCACCGTGGCGTGGACGAACGGTTCACGGCGGGCGGCGAGTTCTTCCGCCCTGGCGGCCAGGGCCTCGGAGGTGGCGGCCATCAGATCGGCGGCCTCGCCCGGCCCTGCATGGCCGCCCAGACCCGGGCCGGGGTGCAAGGCATGTCCATGTGCGTCACGCCGTAGGGTGCCAGGGCGTCCACGACGGCGTTGACGATCGCCGGCGGTGAGCCGACGGTGGCGGACTCGCCGATTCCCTTCGCCCCGATCGGGTGGTGCGGGGACGGTGTGACAGTGAAGCCGGTCTCCCAGTCCGGCACCTCCATGGCCGTGGGGATCAGGTAGTCCATGAAGGACCCGCCCAGGCAGTTGCCGGCCTCGTCGAACTCGATGATCTCCATCAGGGCCATGCCCACACCGTCGGTCAGTCCGCCGTGCACCTGGCCTTCGATGATCATCGGGTTGATTCTCGTCCCGCAGTCGTCCACCGCGATGAAGCGCCGGACTTTCACCTGTCCCGTGCCGGGGTCGACGTCGACGACGCAGATGTAGGCGCCGAACGGGAACGTCAGGTTGGGCGGGTCGTAGGTGACCTCGGCGTCGAGGTTTCCGTCCACGCCCTCGGGCAGCGCCACAGTGCCGTGGGCGCCCATGGCGATCTCGGCGATGGTCTTTCCCGCGCTGGGGTCGCCCTTGACGAACCAGCGTCCCTTCTCCCACTCGAGGTCTTCCGGACGGGTCTCGAGCATGGCACCGGCGATCAGCTTCGCCTTCTCGCGCACCTTCCGTGCCACGAGGGCGACGGCGGCGCCGCTGACCGGCGTCGAACGGCTGCCGTACGTGCCGAGGCCGAACGGGGTCTGGTCCGTGTCCCCGTGCACGATGTCGATGTCCTCAGGCGGGATGCCCAGTTCCTCGGCGACGATCTGGGCGAACGTGGTCTCGTGGCCCTGGCCCTGGCTTTGCACCGAGAGGCGCACCACGGCCTTGCCGGTGGGGTGGACGCGCAGCTCGGCGCCGTCGGCCATGCCGAGGCCCACGATGTCGAAGTGCTTGCGTGGACCCGCGCCCACGACCTCCGTGAAGAAGGACACCCCGATGCCCATGAGTTCCCCGCGTTCGCGCTTTTCGGCCTGCTCCCGCCGCAGGTCCTCATACCCGGCCAGCTGCATCGAGAGCCGCATCGCGGCCTCGTAGTTGCCGGAGTCGTAGACCCAGCCGGTCTTGTTGGCGTAAGGGAACTGCTCCGGCTTGATGAAGTTCTTCAGCCGCAGCTCCGCCGGGTCCATGTTCAGCTTGCGGGCCAGGACGTCCACCATCCGCTCGACCAGGTAGACGGCCTCGGTGACGCGGAAGGAACACGCGTAGGCCACACCGCCGGGCGCCTTGTTGGTGTAGACGCCGGTGACCGAGCAGTGGGCTGCCTGAAGGTCATAGCTGCCGGTGAAGATGGAGAAGAAGCCGGCAGGGTTCTTGGTGGGCTGGGCGGTGGCGTTGAACGCGCCGTGGTCGGCCAGAACGTGGGTGCGCAGTGCCAGGATCTTGCCCTCCTTGGTCGCCGCTATTTCGCCCTGCATGATGTAGTCGCGGGCGAACGAGGTCGACATCAGGTTCTCCGAGCGGTCCTCCACCCATTTGACCGGCCGGCCGGTGACGATCGAGCCGACGACGGCGAGGATGTAGCCGGGATAGATCCCGACCTTGTTGCCGAAGCCGCCGCCGATGTCGGGGGAGACGATCCGGATCTTGTGCTCGGGGATGCCGGCGACGATCGCGAACAGGGTCCGGTGCGCGTGCGGGGCCTGGGTGGTCTCATAGAGCGTCAGTTTGCCGCTTACGGCGTCGAAATCGGCGACGGCGCCGCAGGTCTCCATCGGCGCGGGATGGACCCGCGGGTACACCATCTCCTGGCCGACCACGACGTCAGCGGAGGCGAACACCGCATCGGTCGCGGCTTTGTCGCCCATCTCCCAGTCGAAGATCCGGTTGTCCGTCCGGCCCTCGATCTCGTCGCGGATCACCGGCGCGTCCGGGTCCAGCGCCTTGCGGGCGTCCACCAGCGGGGGAAGGACGTCGTATTCGACGTCGATCAGTTCCAGGGCGTCACGGGCGGCGTACCGGTCCTCGGCCACGACGAAAGCGACCTCTTGCCCCTGGAACCGGACCTTGTCGGTGACCAGGACGGCCTGGACATCCGCGGAAAGCGTCGGAGCCCATGCGAGCTTGAGGCCCAGCAGGTCGTTGCCCGTGATGACGGCCACCACTTTCGGATGGGCCAACGCGTTGGTGGTGTCAATGGAGACGAGCCGGGCGTGAGCCACGGGAGCACGCAGGATGGCACCGTGAAGCATTCCGGGCAGCACGATGTCATCGACGTAGTGGCCCTTGCCGCGCACGAAGCGCGGGTCTTCCTTGCGCTGGATGCGGCCGTAGCCGATCGGGCGGTCCGCGTCGCCGGCGGCCGGGTTGGACGGCCGGTCATGGATGACGGTCATGCTTTCACCTCTGTGTCTTGCGCAGTGTCCTCAAGGGCGGTGTCCGTGCCTTCGACGGCGTCCCCTGCGGCTGTGTCCTCGCCGGCGCCGCCGGCCGGGTGGGCGGCTGCCCACTGCACCGAGCGGACGATCGTTGCGTACCCCGTGCACCGGCAGATCTGACCGGAAATGGCCTGCCGGATCTCGGAGTCGCCGGGGTGCGGGTTCTTATCCAGCAGCGCTCGGGCCGTCAGCATCATCCCCGGGGTGCAGAAGCCGCACTGCAGCCCGTGCTCCTCCATGAAGCCCTGCTGGACGGGGTCGAGGGTGCCGCCGGTGGCCAGCCCCTCCACGGTGCGGATGTCGTGCCCCGCGGCCATGGCGGCCAGGACGGTGCAGGACTTGACGGGCTGCCCGTCCATCAGGACCACACACGTCCCGCAGTTGCTCGTGTCGCAGCCCCAGTGCGTCCCCGTGAGGCCCAGGACCTCCCGGATGTAGTGGACCAGCAGCACTCGGGGCTCAATCTCACTTGTGACCTCGGTGCCGTTGACGGTCATGCTGATCTGCATCGGGTTCAGCCTTCCTGCATCTGGGCGGCGGCGCGGGCGCAGGCCCGCCGCAATACCCGCCGCGTAAGCTCATCGGCGAGATGCCGCTTGTAGTCGACCGGGCCGCGCTGGTCCGCGACGGGATTGCAGGCCGCCGCCGCCGCCCTGCCGGCTTCAGCGAACAATCCCTCGTCCGGACGCTTGCCGCGGAGCACGCCCGCGGCCTCGGCCACCGGGTGGTCAAGCCCCAAGGCCGTGAGCCCGACGGCGGCGTCCTCAACGGTCCCGTCCTCGGCGAGGAAGACGGCGGCGCCGGCGGCGCCGACGGCCCAGTCCCCGACCCGGCGTTCGACCTTTTCATACGCGCTGCCGGAACGGGGACGGACCGGGAACCTGAGTTCGCAGAGCAGCTCATCCGGCCCGACCGCCGTTTCATAGGGGCCCCGGTGGAACTCTGCCATCGGCAAGATGCGCTCGCCGCCTGTCCCGCGGATCACTGCCTCGGCTGCCAGGACATCACAAACGGTGGACAGGTCCTCGGCCGGGTCAGCCTGGCAGAGCGAGCCGCCAATAGTGCCGCGGTTGCGCACGACGGGGTCGGCGATCACCTGTTCCGCGTCCCGGACAATCGGGAACAGCGCGGCGACTTCCTCCGACTCCAGCAAGGTGGTGTGGCGGGTCAGGGCGCCGACCCTGAGCTTGTTGCCGTCCCGGAGGATGAAGTCCAGTTCGTAGAGGTCGTTGATGTCGATCAGCCATTCGGGCCGTGACAGGCGCAGCTTCATCATCGGCAGGAGGCTGTGGCCGCCGGCCACGACGCGGGATTCCGGACCGTAGCGGGCGAGAAGTTCCAGGGCGTTGTCCACTGTGGTGGCACGCACGTAGTCAAATGGAGCCGGAATCTGCATAGTCCCTACCTCACACTCCGAATGGCCGCCGTCGGCATGGTGTAGCGCCTGTCGAGCGCCGGATTGAGGTCAGTCTTGCCCCGGCCGAACAGGAGTGTCAATATCGTCATAAGCGAAAGGTTATGATGCCGTGGCGATGACATTGGGACAGTTGCGGACCTTCGCCCTGGTGGCCAAGCTGGGCTCACTTCATGCCGCCGCATCGCAGCTCGGAGTCAGCGAACCGGCCGTATCTGCGGCGCTCACCGCGCTGAGGCAGGACCTCGGTGACCCGCTCTTTGTCCGCGCCCACGGCGGGATCGCGCTGACCCCAGGCGGCCGTGCCCTTGCCGAGTACGCCCAGGACATTGTGGGCCTCGCGGACAAGGCCCGGTGGGAGGTGGCGCACGCCCAGACCGAGACCGGGCGGCTGAAAATCGTGGCGACGGCGCCCTTCGCGGAGCACGCGGCAGGGCGCCTGCTGGACCTTTTCACCCGCCGGGTTCCCGGCGCCTCCGTCGATGTGGTGGTCGAGGACGCGGAGGATATTGCCCCGCTCATGCTGGAGCGTGTCTACGACGTCGCCCTGGGAGCCCGGCCCCCGGCACCCAACGGGGCTGCCGACGTCGGCCTCGATTCGGCCCCGTTCCTGCGCTACCAGCGGGTGGTTGTGGCGGCCGCCCGGGACCCCCTCGCCTCGCTCCCCGGGCCGGTGGCGCTGTCCGAGCTGCTGGGCAGGCCGTGGTTTGCCGGTCCCGCCGGCGTCCAGGCGGCCAGCGAAGAGGGCCGCTGGCTGGCGTCGCAAGGAGTGGCGCCGGAGATCATCCGGTTAAGCAGCGAAACGGAGGCCCTCGCCGCCGTCCGGGCCGGTGAAGGAACCATGATGGCGCTCGGCCACATTGTCCAGCCCGAAATCCGCAGCGGAGCCCTGATCCGCGTGCCCGTGGCCGGGACACCGGTCCCGGGACTTTGGTGGGCCAGCACCCTGAACCGCCGCCGGGCCACCTCCATGGCCCGGGCCCTGCAAAAGTTCGCCGCAACGGCCGATGCCACCGCGGCCATGGTCGCCCCGGGCGGCTCGCGGGGGCTGGAGCGGCGGGGGCCCAAGTTCCATGTGGCCCTCTGGAGTTGAGCAGGTCCACTCGTTCGCCGGGCGCTGAGTCGCGTTGCGCAACGCCGGGCCGGATGCTAACCCTTGAGGGTTAGACGATCCATTCACCCGCGAGAAGGAGTAGCAATGACGTTGTCCCGAGACGAAGACAGCTCGCTGCGGCATTGGAGCAGTCGGCTCATCCAGGCGCTGCAGATCCTTGACCTGGAAGTCGACCACGACAAGATCGTCCAGGTCGCCGAGGAATCGGTCAAAGCCGTCGGGCCGCACGCAGACGCCATCAGTGCATTCATCGTTGGCTACGCTGCGGGCACCGCGTCCACCAACGGCCGCAAGGGCACGCAAGAGGCCGTGCACGCCGCCTCGAACAAAGTCATTGAGCTCTGTGAGCATGGCGAGTCGGGCGGTCCGGATGAAGGCGGCTGGAGCAAACGGGCCCAATAACGCGGGCGCCTGCCTCGGGCGTCGGGCTGGCGTCTGATGCGGGCGCCTGCCGGCGATAGGCCGCCGACGGCGCCGCGCACAGCTGCGGGCAGCTGGCCCCGGTAGCCCGCCGCGGTGGCAGGAGAGGCCGCTTATGTGGAAAGGCCGCGTTCCCGAAAAAGGGAACGCGGCCTTTCGCGTCCGGGTCCCATTCCACGGGACATGCTCATTGCTGGGGTGCAGGGGTGGGCATGGTGGTGTCATGTCCGGTGGCCGGGGCGGGGACTGGGCATGTCCCGTGGCCCCGGCCTGTGCAAGCGGGTGCCTAGTGCGACGCCACGTCTGCGGGGACTTCAGCCGTGCCCTCCGGGGTCTGGTCCCGGCTCGGCTCGAGCCGGACAATTACGGCCTTCGAGATCGGGGTGTTGCTGCCTTCGGCCGTGTGGTTCAGGGGCACGAGCACGTTGGCCTCGGGGTAGTACGCGGCCGCGCAGCCCCGGGCCGTCGGGTAGGACACAACACGGAACTTGCGGACCACGCGCTCCTCGCCGTCTTCGTGCACCCCGTGGATGTCCACGTACAGCCCGTCCGACAGGCCGAGTTCGGCGAGGTCGTCCGGGTTCACGAACACCACGTGGCGGCCCTTCTTGATGCCCCGGTACCGGTCGTTGTGCGAGTAGATGGTGGTGTTGAACTGATCGTGGGAGCGCATGCTCTGCAGGATCAGGGTCCCCGCCGGCCGTTGGACATGTTCGAGGTCGTTGACGGTCAGCACGGCCTTGCCGGTCGGTGTGGGGAACGTGCGCGAGTCGCGGGGACCGTTCGCGAGGACAAAGCCGCCCTCTTGCCGGATCCGTTCGTTGTAGTCTTCGCAGCCGCCCACGACCCGCGAGATGTGGTCGCGGATGAGGTCGTAGTTCTTTTCGTAGCCGTCCCAGTCGGCCTTGATCTTGTCGCCGACCAGGAGTTTGCCCAGCCGGCTGAGGATGGCCGGCTCCGAGAGCAAATGATGTGACACCGGCTCGACGCTGCCCCAGGACGGGTGCACGGCGCAGACGGTGTCCTCGACGGACACGAACTGCGGGCCCGATTCCTGTATATCAATCTCGGTCCGGCCCATGGTCGGCAGGATCAGGGCCTCGAGGCCGGTCACGGTATGGGACCGATTCAGTTTGGTCGAGATCTGGACCGTCATCTCGGTGTTTTCCATTGCGGCCTCGGCGGCATTGGTGTCCGAGATGGCCGCCACAAGGTTGCCGCCGAGGGCGACGAAGGCCTTGATCTGGCCGGCGCGCATCTGGTTGATGGTTTCGACGGCGTCCGTGCCGTGGTCGCGGGGCGGCTCGAAGTCGAACTCCTTGCCGAGGGCTTCCATGAAGGACTGCGGCATCTGTTCCCAGATGCCCATGGTGCGGTCGCCCTGGACATTGCTGTGCCCGCGGATGGGCGAGGCTCCGGCGCCGGGCTTGCCCATATTCCCGCGCAGCAGCAGGAGGTTGATGATCTCCTTGATCGTGGCCACGCCCTTCTTCTGCTGCGTGATGCCCATGGCCCAGGTGATGATGACTTTCTCGGCCTTGAGGTAGCGGGCGGCGAGCTCGTCGATGTCCTCGCTGCGCAGCCCGGTGGCCTGAAGCACGGCTTGTTCATCCAGCCGGGACAGGTGTGCTTTGAGTTCCTCAAGCCCCTCGCAGTGTTCGGCCAGGAATGCGTGGTCCAGGACGGTGCCCGGGTTCTTGGCCTCGGCGTCGAGCACGCGCTTGGACACGGCCTGCAGCAGGGCCATGTCCCCGCCGATCCGGATCTGCAAAAACTGGTCCGCAATCTGGACGCCGTGACCGACGACTCCATTGACCTGCTGCGGATTCTTGTAGCGGCGCAACCCCGCCTCGGGAAGGGGGTTGACGGCGACGATCTCGCCGCCGTTGTGCTTGCAGTTCTCAAGCTCAGTCATCATCCGGGGGTGGTTGGTGCCCGGATTCTGGCCCATGATGATGATCAGGTCCGCGTTGGCGTAATCGTCGAAACTGACGGTGGCCTTGCCGATGCCGATGGTCTGGCCCATGGCCCAGCCCGAGGATTCGTGGCACATGTTGGAGCAGTCCGGCAGATTGTTGGTGCCGTAGCCGCGGACCAGCAGCTGGTAGAGGAAGGCCGCCTCGTTCGAGGTGCGGCCGCTCGTGTAGAACGCAGCGTGGTCGGGGGAGTCCAGCCCCTTGAGTTTGTCCGCGACAATCCGGAGGGCTTCGTCCCAGCTGACCGGCTTGTAGTGGTCCTCTCCGGCGGGCTTGTAGACGGGCTCGATGAGCCGGCCCTGCATGCCCAGCCAATACTCGGAGCGGCCCCGTAGCTCGCTGACCGGGTGTTCTGCCCAGAAGCTCGAGGGAATCGTGATGGGGGTGGCTTCCCATGTAACGGCCTTGGCCCCGTTCTCACAGAACTCGAACGCCTTGCGGTGGTGCGGGTCCGGCCAGGCGCAGCTCGGACAGTCGAAGCCGTCCTTCTGGTTCATGGCCATGACGGTCTTGCGGGTCCGGTTCAGGCCCATTTGCTCGATGGCCGGCTTCATGGAGTGGTACACGCCCGGGACGCCGGCGGCCCAGCTCTTCGGCCCGTTCTCGACAACAAGCTCTTTCTCGGACGGTTCCTCGATGCGAGGAGTCTTGCGAGTCACGTGTACTTCCCTTCTGCAACCGCGGTCCGGAGAGGACGGCGCGCTTATGTGCCACTATGCACCCTACCTTCAGGCCTACCAGCTTGCCCGGAGTGCCGCAAGCGATCCGCCGTCGACGGCGGCGCCGCGGTTCAGTAGCATGTGGTTCATTAGCGCGCGCCTGCACCCTGACACGGCGAAACGGACACGAATCAGGGGAATTGAGGACCGGCCATGAAACTGAAGACGCTCGTGTGGACTGCGGCGGCCACCGCCGCAACGGCGGCGGCAGGCGGGATTGCGACCGATCCTGGCAGCCGCTGGTACCGGGAGCTCCGCAAACCCGGATGGCAGCCGCCCGCCATAGCTTTTCCCGTGGTGTGGACAGCACTCTACGCGGACCTTGCCGTGAGCTCCGCCGCCGCCCTGGACAGCCCAGCTGCGGCAGGGACCTCCGGTGCCGGGGCCACGCGCCGGGATCTCACCGCCTACCGGGGCGCATTGGCCGCCAACCTCCTCCTGAATGCAACGTGGAGCTGGCTTTTCTGGCGTACCCGCAAGCCGTGGCTCGCGGCGGCTGAGTGCGCCGTGCTGACGGTAAGCAGCGCCGACCTGGTCCGGCGGACGCACCGGTTGAACCCCGCCGCCGGGGCGTCCCTGGCACCCTACGCCGTGTGGTGCGGATTCGCCACGGTCTTGTCGGCAGCCATCGCGAGACTCAATCCCGGAGTGGGCCCGCGGCAGTAGACCGCCGGATTAGCGGCCGGCCGCGAGCGAGTTACGGACCTCGCGGCGCAGGACCTTGCCGATCAGCGAGCGCGGCAGCTGATCCACCACCGCGACGCGGCGCGGAACCTTGTAGGCGGCCAGGTTCTCCCGGGCGAATGCCAGCAGCGACTGCGGGTCGACGTCGGCGCCGGAACCAGCAGCCGGGACGACGGCGGCCACCACGTCTTCGCCGCCGCCCGGGCGGGGCAGGCCCACCACGCACACCTCCAGGACGCCGGGGTATTCGCTGAGGACGTCTTCCACCTCCGTGGGGGAGACGTTGAAGCCTCCCGTGATGATCAGCTCCTTGATCCGGTCCCGGACGGTCACGAAGTCGTCCTTGTCCACCGAGACGATGTCACCCGTGCGGAACCAGCCCCCTTCCAGCAGGGCTTCCTCGGTCTCCTGCGGCCGGTTCCAATAACCGGCAAACACCTGCGGCCCCCTGATCAGCAGCTCGCCTTCCTCCCCCGGAGCGCGGTCCAGGAGGACGTTCCGCGGGTCCACCACCCGGATGTCGGTCAGCGGAAAAGGGACCCCCACGGTTCCGGGCTTGCGGCTGGGACCGAAAGGGTTGCCCAGGGCGATGGGCGAGGTCTCCGTCAGCCCGTAGCCCTCGATCAGATAGCCTCCCGTGGCGTTCTCCCAGGTCTCCACTGTCGCCGTCGGCAGGTTCATCGCCCCCGAAATCGAAAACCGGATGCCCTCCAGCGCAATGCCCCGTTCGGCCGCGGCGGCGGCGATGCGGTCGTAGATCGGTGGCACCGCCGGCAGGAACGTGGCCGGCGATTTCCGGTGTGCCTTCAGCACGAGGTCAACATCGAACTTCGGGAACAGCACAAGCTTCGCGCCGATGCTCAGGGCAAACGTCATGCAGAGGGTCAGCCCGTAGGCGTGGAACATCGGCAGCACCGCGTAGACCGTTTCCCTGCCCTCTTTGAGCCCGGGCACCCAAGCCCGGCCCTGTGCGGCGTTGGCCTGCAGATTGGCATGGGTGAGCATGGCGCCTTTGGGCTGGCCGGTGGTGCCGCTGGTGTATTGGATGACGGCCAGATCACTTGCGGCCGGACGAGGGTGCCTCTTCTTCAGCTCGCCGGCGGCAAGGAGTTCCTTCCAGGGCAGCAGTTGACGGCCGTCCGGCGCCGACGCGGGCCGGGGCCGGTGCTTGCCGGCGGCCAGTGCGGCGCGGGCCTTGCGTGCTGCGGGCACCGGGAGCCGCAGCGCCAGCCGCTGCAGCAGGGGCATCGCGGGTATCAACTCAACGGAGACAATGCCCGTCAGCCCGACGTCGGACGGCAACTGCCGGACCTTGTCCGCGACTTTGTCCCACACCACGGCCACGGTGGCGCCGTGGTCCTCGAACTGATGCCGGAGCTCCCGGTCGGTATAGAGGGGATTATGTTCGACGACGACGGCGCCCAGCCGCAGCACCGCATGGAACGCGATGATGTGCTGCGGACAGTTCGGCAAAACCAGCGCCACCCGGTCGCCGGCCCGCACGCCAAGCTTCTTCAGACCCGCGGCCGCCTTGCTGATGGCGGACCCGAGCTCGCGGTAGCTGGTACGCGCCCCGAAGAACTCCAGTGCTGTCTTTGACCCGTAGCGCCGGACGGACGCGTCGATGAGGTCCACAAGGGATCCTGTGGGGAGCTTGAGGTCGGCGGGAACTCCGAGGCTGTAGTGGCGCGTCCACGGGCGGTCGGGATGCTGGTGCCCCGCGGATCTGTTGCTCATGGTGTGTCCTTGCCACTGGGCTGCGCCGGGCTTCCGGCCTCGGGCCCGGCAGGACCCGTCAGGAAATCCTACCGGGGCGGTCCCGGCCCGGGCGCTTCGCCCGGAACCGCTGGGCCTTGGGTGCCGGCCCGGACGTGACTTTCGGCCCTTGGCACCCACCGGGCCCGGGCGGAAGCTGGGGCATGCACCGCCAGCTGCAGGTCTGCGCACGTCACAGGTCCGCGCAATGTACAGATCTACTGGGTGGAGGTCCACGGGAGCGCCATGAAAGACCAGCATCCGAGCCTGAAATTTCTGGGCGCTACCGACACCGTCACCGGCTCCCGCTACCTGATCGACGCCGGCGGCAGGCGCGTGCTGGTGGACTGCGGCCTCTTCCAAGGCTATAAGCGCAGCCGCGAGCGCAACCGGTCGCCGTTCCCGGTGCCGCCCCGGTCCATTGATGCCGTCGTGTTGACCCATGCGCACCTGGACCACACCGGCTACGTCCCCGCCCTCGTCAGGGACGGGTTCGACGGGCCCGTCTACGCCACGGACGGCACCACGGATCTGTGCAAACTCCTCCTGCCGGATAGCGGCCACTTGCAGGAGGAGGAGGCCCGGTATGCCTCGCACCGGGGATCTGCCGCACACGATCCTGCGCTGCCGCTCTATACGGCCGCCGACGCCGTGGCGTCCCTCAACAGCTTCAGGATCCGCGGGTTTGACGAGCCCCTTGACCTCGGGGGCGGGCTGGAATTGACGTTCATGCCGGCCGGGCACATCCTTGGGGCCGCCCAGGTCCACGTGCGGCTCGGCGCCCATTCCGTGCACTTCACGGGGGACCTGGGCCGCGCCGATGACCCCTTCATGTACCCGCCACGCCCCCTTGGTGAAACGGGCGTCCTCGTGACGGAGTCGACGTACGGCAACCGGAAACACTCCGCGGAGGATCCGGAGCAGCAATTGGGGGAGATTATCAACCGTGTCGCGAAACGCGGAGGGGTCATCATGTTCGCCGCCTTCGCCGTCGGCCGTGCCGAGACGCTCATGCTGTATCTCTCACGGCTCCTCCGAAAGCAGGCGATTCCGAACATCCCGGTGTACCTGAACAGCCCCATGGCCATCGATGCATCGGCAATGTACCAGCGCCATCCCGAGGAACACCGGCTCAAACGGGAGGAGTACACGGGAATGTACAAGCTGGCCAAGCTCACGCGCACTGTGGATGAGTCCAAGCTACTGAACCTGCGCGGCGGGCCCATGATCATCATCTCGGCCAGCGGCATGCTGACCGGCGGCCGGATCCTGCACCACGTCGCGGCCTACGGCCCCGACCCGAAAAACGCCATCATCCTCAGCGGTTACCAGGCCGGCGGCACGCGCGGGGCCACCCTGGCGGCCGGCGAACGCGAGCTGCGCATCTACGGCGAAGACATCAAGGTGCGGGCCGAAGTGATCCAGATGGAAAGCCTTTCCGCGCATGCCGATTCCGACGGCATCATCGCGTGGATGAAAGCGGCAACGAAGGAGCCCCGCATGACCTACATCACGCACGGCGAACCCGACGCGTCCGATGCCCTGCGTCTCCGGATCAAACACGAACTCGGCTGGCACGCCCGGGTCCCTGAGCACCTGGAGTCGATTGACATCGAGGA
Organism: Arthrobacter oryzae; assembly: GCF_003634095.1. GTDB lineage: Bacteria > Actinomycetota > Actinomycetes > Actinomycetales > Micrococcaceae > Arthrobacter > Arthrobacter oryzae. The sequence goes on along the minus strand of NZ_RBIR01000001.1, from coordinate 767,456 downwards.
TCCGCGATGAATCCCGGCGCCGTCACCCGGACAACCGTGCTGAGGGAGATCCATGACCTCGCCCGGCCGCTGAAAAGCGATCGCGACCTCAACGGCCTGGTGCGGCGGGCTGCGGACTGCCGGTTTGTCGCGATCGGCGAGGCGTCCCACGGAACCCACGAGTTTTACACCTGGCGGGACACCCTCAGCCGGCGGCTGATCGCGGAGGAGGGCTACAACTGGATCGGGGTCGAAGGCGACTGGCCGGACTGCTGGCGCATCAACCGGTGGGTCCGCGGCAAGGACGGAAAGGACCAGGGTGTCCACGCGATGCTGGCCGGATTCGAACGCTGGCCGACCTGGATGTGGGCCAACGAGGAAATCGCGGCGTTCCTGGACTGGCTGCGCACCTGGAACTTGGGACGGCCCATGGACAAGCGCGTGGGCTTCTACGGGCTGGACGTTTACTCGCTCTGGGATTCGCTGCGGGAAATCATCGGCTGGCTGCAGGAGAACGTCCCCGACGCCGTGCCCGCGGCCATGCGGGCCTGGCAGTGCTTCCTGCCGCATCACGAGGATCCGCACCAGTACGCGTGGAGCACGCGGCTGGTGCCGCAGTCCTGCGAGGCCGACGTCGTGGCCCTCCTGGCCGAGGTCAGGAACCGGGCCTTCAGCCCCGGCCCCCACGACGAGGACGCCTTCGACGCCGTCCAAAACGCCGAAGTCGCCGCCAACGCGGAGCACTACTACCGCATCATGGTCCGCGGGGACCGGCAGTCCTGGAACGTCCGCGACCACCACATGGCGGACACCATCGACCGGGTCAGCAAGCACCTCGGCCCGGCGTCGAAGGGCCTGGTCTGGGAGCACAACACGCATGTCGGGGACGCGCGGGCCACCGACATGGCCCAGGACGGCCTGGTCAATGTCGGCCAGCTGCTGCGGGAACGCCACGCGGACGAAGGAGTCCTGCTGGTCGGCTTCGCAGCGCACCGGGGGACCGTGATCGCCGCGGACGCGTGGGGCCGGCCGGAGCGGGTCTTCACGGTCCCGGAGGCCCGTCCGGGCAGCCACGAGGACTTCCTGCACCAGGCGCTGGGCGTGCCGTCCGTGCTGGAGTTCGGGGACGACAGGTCGGGGCCCTGGCTTTCGACATGGCTCGGGCACCGCGCGATCGGCGTCGTGTACCACCCGGAACGGGAAGCGGGTAATTACGTTCCGACCCGAATGGGGGAGCGCTACGACGCGCTCATCTGGCTCGAACATGCCGCGGCGCTGCGCCCGGTCCACCATGAGGGGCCGCCCCGGGAACCCGAGTTTGAGACGGAGCCCACGGGATTCTAGGCGTTGCCGGGCGAGGCGCCGGGTGGGGCGCCGGCGGGTTCCGGCGGAGCCGGCGGCGCGGCGAAGCGCGCCAAGTGGGGGGCTTAAGGCCCTAAGCCGGGTTTTGGCAGGCGGAGCACACTGAAGTGTCAGGAGACTTGCCGGGTTACGCGGTGTGCAACCATCACTCCACTTCAGAAGAGCAGGGTTCAGAATGAGTAAAGCAATCGTCGTCGGTATCAACGGGTCCGCGGGAAGCGACGCCGCACTGACCTGGGCCCTTCAGCGTGCGGGCCGGGACAAGCTTCCGGTCATCGCGGTCCATGCGGTGGATGACCGCTGGATGTCCCCGGATTTCCAGTACCACGAGCTCATCAAGGAATCCGGGATGGAGCTTCTGCAAAAGGCGCAAGCCAGCGCCGGCGAGCAAGCCCCGGACGTCAAGGTGGACATCCAGTTGCGCCATGGCAGCGGCGGCTCCGTCCTCCGGGAGGTCTCCAAGGAGGCAGCCATGATCGTGGTTGGCGGGCATGAGAAGCGCCGGGTCGACGGCGGTCCCATGACGGACCGCGCGCTGCAGGTTGTCGCCGCGTCGGAATGCCCGGTAGCGGTGGTGCCGGCGAAACCTGGCGCCGGGGGCACCGGCGTGGTGGTTGGGGTGGACGGTTCCGAGGAGTCGCTACAGGCGGTTGCCTTCGCGGCCGCAGAGGCTGACCTGGGCGGAGATGAACTCAGCGTGGTCCTGGCGTTCAAGAGCCCGGCCCGGTGGCTCGAGAAACAACTGCCCTCCAGCGGGCTGGCCGAGAGCATTGTCGAAGAGAACCGGATTGTGCTCGCCGAATCGGTGGCCGGTCTCGGCGACAAATACCCCGACCTCGTGGTCCATCAACGGCTCGAGACAAACACCGAACCGGCGAAGGCGCTCGTTGATATCGCCGGGGACGCCAGGCTGCTGGTGATCGGCAGCCGCGGGCGCGGCGGGCTGTCCCGGACGGTGCTCGGCTCCACGGCCCACGCCGTGCTGTTGAACGTGCCGTGCCCCACCATCGTCACCCGGGTGCACAAGGTCAAGCACGAGGACTGACGCCGGCAAGCAGTCCGTCGCCGCGGCACGGCCCGCAACGGACCGTCGCAACGGACCGGCCGCATTAGGCTGGGAAGCCCCCTCCGCCGAGGGGGCTTTCCGCCGCCGCCGACGGATGGGAGGATGTTGCCGTGGACCCGTTCTTTAACTTTCTCAGCCATTCCTGGTGGCTCGTTTTCCCCATGAGCGGGCTGATCGGCGGGTGGGCTCGGTCCTGGTCCAAAGCCGCGGAGCGCCGGCACCGCCGTCGGATTGAGCTCTACACGCTCAAAAACCAGGCGGCGCAGGCGGAGCAGGCCAGCCAGACCGAGGTGCTGGGGCTCATGAAGGCGCACGATGCCGTCAACAGGCGCTGGCTGGACTACGAACTGGACGTGGGGAAGCTGATCGACTTTCCCGTCATGACCGACGTCCGGGAGCCCCTCACCGTGGCTTTCCTGCGGGCCAAGCGTGAGGCCGACGGCCTGTGCCCCGCCGCACCAGGGGACATCAGGACGGTCGGAAGGCTCGCGGAGTACCGGGCGGCGGTCACCAGCTTCGAGCTTGCCTTCGACGTGGCCGAACGGGAAGCGAAGCGGATCAGGGACAGCAAATTCAGCGGCCCGGAACGCCAGCGCCTGGAGACCGCGCGAAAGCTCCTGAGGATCGCGTCGGACGCTGCGGCGACGCCGGCCGAACGCCAGACAGCCTACCGCCGCGCCCGCCGTGAGCTCGACGGGCTCATCGTCCTGCCGGAGGCTACGCTCGCCGCACTGGAGGACAAGATTGCCTCCATGCTCGACGCCGGTCCGGCCCCGGACGTGCGCCGGGCGGTCTAGCGCGCTGTGACGAGTATCGCGCCGTCTCCGGGAAAGCCGGTCCCCGGCGGGGGTGCCGGGATTTAGGGTCTTCTGGCATGTTTTGCACTGCCGTCTTTCCCACGTACCATCGATAAGGTTTCAAGCTGCGTTCGTGGCCACTGAGCATTCATCCGGATAGGCATGGGATGATTATTTTGTGGTTACGCGGCATCGGGGGATGGAACTGCTGACCATGGACACTGCAGATTGGGCAACAGGTGGAAACCACCGTAATGGTGGCGCTAGTAATATCGCTGGCGCTGTTCTTCGACTTCACCAACGGATTTCATGACACTGCGAACGCCATGGCAACTCCCATCGCGACCGGCGCCATCAAACCAAAGACGGCTGTCGCCCTGGCGGCGGTGCTGAACCTTGTGGGCGCGTTCCTCTCCACCGAAGTCGCCAAGACCGTCTCGGGCGGCATCATCAAGGAGGGCGCGGACGGCGTCCAGATCACCCCGGACATCATCTTCGCCGGCCTCATGGGCGCCATCCTGTGGAACATGATCACGTGGCTTAAGGGCCTGCCCTCCAGTTCCTCCCACGCGCTCTTCGGAGGCCTCATCGGCGCCGCGATCGCCGGCATCGGCATCCACTCGATCAACTTCGAGTCCATCCTGCAGAAGGTCATTCTTCCGGCGGTGTTCGCCCCGATCATCGCGGGCGGCGTAGCGTACCTGTGCACCCGCCTGGCCTACGCCCTGACTTCCCGCCATGATCCGGAAACCGGGGATAAGCTCACGCAGAAGCGGGGCGGATTCCGGACCGGACAAGTCTTCACGTCCAGCCTCGTGGCACTGGCCCACGGCACCAACGACGCCCAGAAGACCATGGGCATCATCACCCTCGTCCTGATCTCCGCCGGCACCCAGGCCGCCGGTTCCGGCCCCCAGTGGTGGGTTATCACGGCCTGTGCCCTCGCGATTGCAATCGGCACCTACGCGGGCGGCTGGCGGATCATCCGCACCATGGGCTCGGGACTGACCGAAGTGAAGCCCGCCCAGGGATTCTCCGCCGAGACAAGCACCGCCACAGCCATCCTCGCGTCGTCCAACCTCGGCTTCGCCCTGTCCACCACGCAGGTGGCCTCCGGCTCGGTCATCGGATCCGGTATGGGACGCCGCGGGACCACGGTGCGGTGGGGGACCGCCGGCCGGATTGCCCTGGGCTGGCTGTTCACGCTGCCGGCTGCCGGAATCGTCGGCGCCCTGACCGCCCTGCTCGTGCAGACCGGCGTTATTGGAGTGGTCATCGCTGCCATGGCCGGCACCGCCGCCGTGGCGTACATGTTCGTCCGTTCGCGGAAGTCCCATGTGGGCCACCACAACGCCGTCCAGATCGAGGAAGTCGGCCAGGCCGTGCAGTTCCGCAAGAAGAAGTCCGCCGCCAAGGCGATCAAGAACGGGGGTGTCCAGCGATGAAATGGCTGGAACTGTTCAGCGTGGCCGGTACCACGCTCGTGTCCGCGCTAACCGTGGTGGTCCTCTACTCCCTCGGCGTCCGGCTCACCGCCATCGCGGGGGACACCCGGAGCCCCGCGCCGTCTTGGACCCGTCCACTCGCCTACACGTGCTTCGCCGTGTGCGCCGCCGCGATCCTCTTCGGGCTGTACCTGATCATTCCCTACTTCCACCACAAGTAGGCCGCGGCCACACGCGCCCCGTCGCGGGGCGTCCAAGGTGGCGGCCTCCCGCCTGCTGCGGCGGGCATTTGGGCGCCCCCGGGGATGGGAACCCCGGGATGCATTGGCTAGGCTGGGGCCATGGCGAGCTTCCAGTACTTCGTGGCATCCTCACTCGACGGCTTTATCGCTACCGACGATGACGACCTGACGTGGCTGATGCAGTTTGACGGCTTTGACGGCGGCCAGGACAGCTACGACGCGTTCTTCGCCGACGTCGGCTGCATCGTCATGGGCGGGGAGACTTACGCCTGGCTCCGCGACCACGAACCCGGCAACTGGCCCTACCCCGGCACGCCCTGCTGGGTCTTCACCCGCCACGAACACTCCGCCCCGAAGGGCGCCAACGTCACGTTCGTGCGTGGCGACGTCCGTGAGTTCGTCCAAGACCTCAAGGACGAGGCTGCCGGCCGGAATGTCTGGGTGGTGGGCGGGGGAGTCCTCGCGGCGCAATTCGCTGACGCCGGGCTGCTGGATGAACTCATTCTCTCCGTCATTCCCGTGGTGCTGGGCAGCGGAAAGCCGCTGCTGCCCATGACAGGTCCGACGCCGCCACTGGAGCTGGTAACTTCCCGCACCATGGGACGCGGCATCGTGGAGTTGCGCTACCGGTTTCCCGGCAGGGCCACCTAGCGTTTCCTAACGCGCGATGTCGCGGATAAGGTTCGTGATCCGGGCCGTGGAGAGCCTGCGGCCCTGCTCGTCCGTCATGACGATCTCGTGAGTCGTGAGGGTCCGGCCGAGGTGGATGGCCGTGCACGTGCCGGTTACTGTTCCCTGCGAAACCGCCCGGTGGTGCGTCGCGCCGACCTCGATCCCCAGCGCCTGCCGGTGGGGACCCGCGTGCATTCCGGCCGCGAAGGAGCCAAGGGTTTCGGCCAGGACCACGTGCGCGCCGCCGTGGAGAATGCCCGCAACCTGGGTGTTGCCTTCCACCGGCATGGTGGCCACGGTGCGCTCCGGGCTCAGTTCAAGGAAGTGGATTCCCATCTTCACCACCAGGGCGCCAATGCCGTACTCACCCAGCCAGTCGTGCATCTCTTCGGGAACTCCGGCCGCCGCGAGCTCGGCGGCGTAGGGGGCGGGCGTGAAATTGTCCATCATGGGAACTAGGCTGGCACCTGTGAGTGAAACTACCAAACCGGCCACTGCCCCAATTGCCACAGCCCCAATTGCCACTGCCCCCTTTGCTACAGCTGCCCCCCTATCGGCAGGCAGTGCAGCAGACATGCTTCCTGCAACGGCGCAGGAATCAGTGCCTGCGGCCAAGGCCGCCGGAAAATCGAGTCGGGCCTTTGCGTCGGTTTCCGCCACCGAGGCCCCTGTGATACCCATTACGGACCAGCCGCGGCTTCTGGTGCTGGATGGGCACTCCATGGCGTTCCGGGCGTTCTTCGCCCTGCCCGCGGACAAATTCTCCACCGCCACCGGGCAGCACACGAATGCCGTCCACGGCTTCACGTCCATGCTGATCAACCTGATCAAGGAGCAAAAGCCCACCCACGTGGCCGTGGCTTTCGACGTCTCCGACGACACGACGCACCGCAAGGCCGAATACAGCGAGTACAAGGGCGGACGCAACGAGACCCCCCGGGAAATGAGCGGCCAGATCGACCTCATCGACAAGGTCATGGGCGCGTGGGGCATCAAGACCATCAAGATGCCCGGCTGGGAAGCTGACGACATCCTGGCCACCCTGGCAGCCATGGGCGAAAAGGCCGGCTACGAGGTGCTGCTGGTATCGGGCGACCGCGATGCCTTCCAGCTCATCACGGACAACGTCTTCGTGCTGTATCCCAGGAAGGGGGTCAGCGACATTCCCCGGATGGACGCGGACGCCATCCAGGAGAAGTATTTCGTCAGCCCCGCGCAGTACTCGGACCTCGCCGCCCTGGTGGGCGAGAGCGCCGACAACCTCCCCGGTGTTCCCGGCGTCGGCCCCAAGACGGCAGCCAAATGGATCAACCTCTACGGCGGTCTTGAGGGAGTCCTGGAGAACATCGACGCGATCGGCGGAAAGGTGGGTGACTCCCTCCGCGAATACGTTGAGGACGTCAAGCGCAACCGGCGGCTCAACAGGCTCCACACTGACCTGGACCTGCCCGTCACACTCGACGAGCTCGCCGACCCCCGGCCTGACCAGGACGCCCTTGAGGAGCTGTTCGACGCCCTCGAATTCAAGACCATCCGCACCCGGCTCTTTGCCCTGTATGGCAGCGAAGTTACCGAATCCGAGCGGGAAAGCCTCGAAACCCCGGACTTCCTGATCCCAGCGGACGCCGCCGAGCTGGCCGACTTCCTCGCGGCCGGTGCCGGCACGCGCTCCGCTGTGGCAGTCGACGTCGTACCCGGCCGCATCGGCGAGGACGCGGCCGCGGTCGCGATCGTCCGCGACGGCGCCGCCGTCTACATCGACCTGGCCAGCCAGGACGCAGCCGCCGAGAACGTTCTGGCAGCGTGGCTGCGGGACGCCCAGGCACCCAAAGTGATGCACGGATTCAAGGCCGCCCTGAAGGCCCTGCGAGCGCGCGGGTTGGAACTGGAGGGCGTCGTGGATGACACCTCGATTTCCGGCTACCTGATCCAGCCCGACCGCCGCAGCTACGAGCTCGCGGAGCTGGCGCAGCATCACCTCAACATCGCCGTGTCCACGGAGGCGGCGAAGGCAGGCCAGCTTGAGCTGGCGTTCGACGGCGACGATGCCGCCGCGGCGGGCGCGCTGGTCCACGTGGCCGCAGTGGTCCAGGCCCTGAGCCGCTACTTCGAGTCGGAACTGACTGAACGCGGGGCCCAGGACCTGCTGACCACCCTGGAGCTGCCGGTCAGCCGCGTTCTCGCCGATATGGAACTCGCGGGAATAGCCATTGATATGCCGCGGATGGACGAGCAGCTCTCGGACCTCGCCAAGGTGATCGACAACGCCCAGGAGCTCGCGTTCGCCGCGATCGGCCACGAGGTCAACCTTGGGTCCCCGAAGCAGCTCCAGACCGTGCTGTTCGACGAACTCCAGTTGCCAAAAACCAAGAAAATCAAGTCCGGTTACACCACCGATGCCGCCTCCCTCAAGAACCTGCTGGAGAAGACCGGGCACGAGTTCCTGGTCCAGCTGATGGCGCACCGGGAGTCATCCAAGCTGCGCCAGATGCTGGAGTCGCTCAAGAAGTCCGTCGCGGAGGACGGCCGGATCCACACCACCTACGCGCAGAACGTCGCCGCCACGGGCCGGATCTCCTCCAACAATCCCAACCTGCAGAACATTCCCATCCGCAGCGAGGAGGGACGGCGCGTCCGCGGCATCTTCGTGGTCAGCGAGGGGTACGAGTGCCTGCTGTCCGCCGACTACTCGCAGATCGAAATGCGCATCATGGCCCACCTGTCGGGGGACGCCGGACTCATCCAGGCCTACAAGGACGGGGAGGACCTCCACCGGTTCGTGGGCTCCAACATCTTCCACGTGCCCACCGACCAGGTGACCAGTGCCATGCGTTCGAAGGTCAAGGCGATGTCCTATGGCCTCGCATACGGTCTGACCTCCTTCGGTCTGTCGAAGCAGCTGGAGATCTCCGTTGACGAGGCGCGGACCCTGATGAAGGACTATTTCGACCGGTTCGGCGCCGTCCGCGACTACCTTCGCGGCGTGGTGGACCAGGCGCGGATCGACGGTTACACCGCCACGATCGAGGGCCGCCGGCGCTACCTTCCGGACCTCACCAGCACTGACCGCCAGCTGCGCGAGAATGCGGAGCGGGTGGCGTTGAACTCGCCGATCCAGGGGTCCGCCGCGGATATCATCAAACGCGCCATGCTCGGCGTTTCCGGCGCCCTGGCGGCGCAGGGCCTCAAATCCAGGATGCTCCTGCAGGTCCATGATGAACTGGTCCTCGAAGTCGCCAAGGGCGAGCGCGAGGTTGTCGAGAAGCTCGTGATCGAGCAAATGGGCTCGGCCGCGGACCTGAGCGTCCCGCTGGACGTCCAGATCGGCGTCGGCTCCAGCTGGTACGAGGCGGGGCACTAACGGTATACCGGTTCCGGCGCCGCCGGCGCCACAGGATTGGCAGGATTCTCAGGGGGAGAAACACATGGCAGAAAAGTACGAGCTCAGGCGGTTCCGCGTGTCCGATAAGGACTCGGCGGACTATGCGCAGGGTACAGCGTGGCTGCGGGGTGTCGGGATCGGCTTCTACGACGAGCCTCGCAAAGACGACTTCATGGACAAGATCATGGCCATGTATCTGGTGGACAACCGCGAGATGACCGGCATCTACCAGACCGGCGCCGTCGCGGCCCACGCGTTGGCGGCGGACGTCCCCGTGGCCACCTTTGCCACCCTGCGCAAGGACCTGAACATCGGCTACGGCCGCCAGCTAGAAGCCCAGCTGATCACCGCCGTCACGGTGCGCGGAACCCACCGCCGGCAGGGACTCCTCCGGCGAATGATGACCGGTGACCTCGCGGCGGCCAAGGCGGACGGCGTCGCGCTGGCGGCCCTCACGGCCTCGGAAGCATCCATCTACGGCCGGTTCGGGTACGGTGTGGCCACCTTCGAGCGGAGCATCAAGGTCGATACCGGGCCGCGTTTCCGCCTGCACCACGAACCTTCCGGCTCCGTGGAGATCGCGGACCGGAAGGTCCTGCTGGAACTCGCCCCGAAGGTCTTCGCCCGGCTCCACGGCACCCTGCCCGGATCGATCTCGCGGCAGGAGGCCTACCGGCTGCGGTCCTCGGGCGTGCTCGGCCGCGACGGCAGCGAGGACGAGGCAATTCGATGCGCGCTGCACTACGACGCCGCGGGCACCGTGGACGGGTACGTCTCCTATAAGTTCGCCGGCTGGGACACCAAGCCGTACACCGTGGAGGTCGTGGACCTCGTGGCGGCGACCGACGCCGCCTACCTGGAGCTATGGCAGTTCCTCGGAAGCATGGACCTCGTGGAACGGATCAGCTGGCAGGAAGCGCCGGTGGATGATCCCCTGACCTGGGCGCTGGAGGACCCACGCTGCGTCGAGTCCTCCGACCACCGGGACATGCTGTGGCTGCGCATCCTGGACACCGTGCGGGTTCTGGGTGCCCGGCGCTATTCGGCCGACGGAACCTTGGTTCTCGCCGTGCGGGACAGCCTCGGCCACGCCGCCGGCACCTTCGCCCTCAGCGTCAGCGGGGGAGAGGCCTCGGTGACGCCGGCTCCGGAGGCGGCGCCGGACCTGTCACTGGATGTCGCGGACCTCGGCTCCATTTATCTGGGTGCCGTGTGTCCGGTGACCCTGAAGGCCGCAGGCAGGATCACCGAGCACACCGCCGGGGCGGCGCTGACGGCGCGTCTCATGTTCGCCGTCGAACGCTCACCGCACTGCCCCACGCACTTCTAGCCGGCCTGCCCGCCGTCGGCGGCTACGCCTCCTGCGTTTCCGGGGTGCGGCCGCCGCGCGGGGGCCCGTGCGCTTTGACCCGCGTTGGCGGAAACGACTAGACTAAACGGGCGTGTACTACGTGCCCGCATCACCATTTCACAAAATCAGGATGACCCGGCGGATCACTTGCTGAGAAGCCGCATTCTTTGCCTGCATTCCATAATGCGGGCGAAGCGGTTTGCCTGACCGACTAACTATCCACAACGGAGCCCCTACTACATGACCATCACCTCCACCGAGAAGCCCGGTACCCCCGTAGTCGCCATTAACGACATCGGTACCGCTGAGGACTTCCTCGCAGCTGTCGACGCCACCATCAAGTACTTCAACGACGGAGACCTCGTCGAAGGTACCGTCGTCAAGGTCGACCGCGACGAAGTTCTGCTCGACATCGGTTACAAGACCGAAGGTGTCATTCCCTCCCGCGAGCTTTCCATCAAGCACGACGTTGACCCCGGAGACGTCGTCTCCGTTGGCGATCAGGTCGAAGCCCTGGTGCTCACCAAGGAAGACAAAGAAGGCCGCCTGATCCTCTCCAAGAAGCGTGCTCAGTACGAGCGCGCCTGGGGCGACATCGAGAAGGTCAAGGAAGAAGACGGTGTTGTCACCGGTACCGTCATCGAGGTTGTCAAGGGTGGTCTTATCCTCGACATCGGTCTGCGCGGCTTCCTGCCCGCATCCCTGGTCGAGATGCGCCGTGTGCGCGACCTCGCTCCGTACATCGGTCAGCAGATCGAAGCCAAGATCATCGAGCTGGACAAGAACCGCAACAACGTTGTGCTCTCCCGCCGTGCATGGCTCGAGCAGACCCAGTCCGAGGTCCGCTCCACGTTCCTCAACAAACTGGAAAAGGGCCAGGTTCGTCCGGGCGTCGTTTCCTCCATCGTCAACTTCGGTGCCTTCGTGGACCTGGGCGGCGTAGACGGCCTGGTTCACGTTTCCGAGCTGTCCTGGAAGCACATCGACCACCCGTCCGAGGTTGTCGAAGTTGGCCAGGAAGTCACCGTCGAGGTTCTCGAGGTCGACCTGGACCGCGAGCGCGTCTCCCTGTCGCTCAAGGCTACGCAGGAAGATCCGTGGCAGACCTTCGCCCGCACCCACGCCCTCGGCCAGGTTGTCCCGGGTAAGGTCACCAAGCTGGTTCCGTTCGGCGCGTTCGTTCGCGTTGAAGACGGCATCGAAGGCCTGGTCCACATCTCCGAGCTCGCCGTGCGCCACGTTGAGCTGGCCGAGCAGGTTGTCTCCGTTGGCGACGAGCTGTTCGTCAAGGTCATCGACATCGACCTCGAACGCCGCCGCATCTCGCTGTCCCTCAAGCAGGCCAACGAGGGCGTCGACGCCGAGTCCACCGAATTCGATCCGGCACTCTACGGCATGGCCGCCGAGTACGACGAAGAGGGCAACTACAAGTACCCGGAGGGCTTCGATCCGGAGTCCAACGAGTGGCTTGAAGGCTACGAGAACCAGCGCGCCGCCTGGGAGCAGCAGTACGCTGACGCCCAGACCCGCTGGGAAGCCCACAAGAAGCAGGTTGCCCAGCACGCTGCCGACGACGCTGCTGCTGCAACGTCCGGTGACAGCGACTCCGGCACCACGAGCTACTCCTCCGAGCCGGCTGCAACCGAGACCGGTGCAGGCACGCTTGCTTCGGACGAGGCTCTTGCAGCTCTGCGCGAAAAGCTGACCGGCAACTAATTGCCCTTGTGCCCCGGGGAGTCCGCTCCCCGGGGTCTAGGCAGTTCGTAGCTTGAAGCAGCACCGTCACGGTGCTCAGGAATGCAGCGCACCGGTTTCCCCGTGCGCTGCAGCTCCAGTAATTCAGTGAAAGTGGCCGTCCCCTCGGGGGCGGCCACTTTTGCGTTGTCGGGACATGCTCCGTGGCTGCGGGCTCCACTGGACATGCTCAGCCGTGGCGCCCACCCCTTGGGGACATGCTCATTCCTTGGGCTGGCCGAGGGGCATTTGGGTATTCTGCTCAGCACTGGCCCCGGGCACGGGACATGTCCATTCCTCGGCCGCTCTCCCCGGGAGCATGCTCATTCCTCGGGCCCAGCACTTGGGGCATGCTCATTCCGGGGGCTGGCTGTTGGGGACATGCTCATTCCTGGGGTCGGCCGAGGGGCATTTGGGTATTCTGCTCAGGACTGACCCTGGGCACGGGACATGTCCATTCCTCGGGTGCGCACTTTTGGGACATGTCCAGTTCTGGTCTCGGCACCTGGTCACGCGGGCAGTACGGTCAGCCAGTGGCGGGAATGCAAGCCGGCCCGGGAGCTGAACCTTCAGGTTAGCGGGATGCGGCCCTTGACCGGCACGGTCTCTGTGTCTGAGGCGGCACCGGTGACCAGTTCGGCGCCCGCGGACTTCAGCAACGCGAGGGCTGCGACGTTGCCGGCAGTAGTCTCGGCCACCAGGGCGGTCGCTCCGTCGGACGCAGCCCGGGCCTTCACCAGCCGCAGCGCCTCGCGGCCGACGCCGCGGCCGCGGAAGCCCCGGGCGAGCCAGATGCCGGTTTCCAGCACCGCGCCGCCCGCGCTGCCTTCCCCGGCGCCCTCCGCCGGCACTGCCGCCCCGGCCTCTCCGGCAGCCGCCCGAACCGCTGGAACAGAACCCGCAGCCTCCGCTCCGGCCCGCATCAGCCGGATGGACCCGGCCAGCTGACCGTCGCAACTGATGGCCCAGCTCTTCTGCCGTGCGGGGCCGTCCAAGCCGGCCGCAGCCGCGCGGTGGAACTCGCGGAACCAGCTGATCCGATCGGTGTTCCAGCCGGCGGCAGTGCCCAAAGGCGGGGTGACCTCGTCGGCGTCGGCGTCCCGGAGCGCAAGCTCCAGGAGCTGTTCAAGCACGGACTCGGTGACGTCAAGCAGGGCGACAGCGGGGGCCGGATCAGCTGATGGGGACATCGATCCACTCCGTTTCTCCGGGCCGCAGCGAAGCGCTGCCGGCAGTCATGGCGGCCACGCGTTCCGCGGCGCGGGCCAGCGCCTCCGGATCATCCGGCAGCGCAAGCCTCAGGACAGTAGTCTGCGCCTCGTAGGCGGTTTCGGCCATGACATACCCCGCGGCGCGCAGGTCGTTCTCCAGCCGACCGGCCACGGCATGCCGCACCCGCACCGAGCAGATCCGCAGCCGGCGGCGACGCACAAGCGGGGCGAGCTCCAGCGCGCCGGACACCGATTCCGAATAGGCGCGCACCAGGCCGCCGGCGCCCAGCAGGATGCCGCCGAAGTACCGCACCACCACCGCGGCGACATCGCTCAGGTCGGCGACGCCGGGCGCAGTCTCACGCTTCAGCAGCGCCTCCAGCATCGGGATGCCGGCCGTTCCTGACGGTTCGCCGTCGTCGTTGGAGCGCTGCACGTCCCGGTCGGGACCGAGCACGTAGGCGAAGCAGTGGTGCCGCGCGTCATGGAATTCCCGGCGCAGGCCGGCCAAGACGGTGCGGGCGGCGTCGTCGTCCGACACGCGCGCCAGGACGGTAATGAACCGGGACCTCTTGACCTCGATTTCGTGCCGGAACCCGGGGCCCGCGGCAAGGGTGGTGTAGGCGGAATTCCTGCTCCGGGGGTAATCCGTCTCATCTGCCACCGGTTCAGTTTAGGCTGGTGTCGTGTTGAAGATCGGGTTGACCGGCGGGATCGCTTCGGGGAAGTCCCTGGCGGCTGCGCGCCTCCGCGAGCTCGGCGCGGTACTTATCGACGCCGACGCGCTTGCCCGCGAGGTCGTAGAAGCGGGCACGCCCGGGCTGGCCAAGGTGGTCGAAGCTTTCAGCGCCGCCGTCCTGACCCCGGACGGCCGGCTGGACCGCCCCCGGTTGGGCGCCCTCGTTTTCGGCAATCCCGAACGCCTGGCCGTGCTCAACGGCATCATCCACCCCCTGGTGAGGGAGCGGGCCGCGGCGCTGGTCGCCGCCGCCCCGGCCGGTGCCGTGGTGGTGCAGGACATCCCGCTGCTGGTGGAAACCGGACAAGGGCAGAACTTCCACCTGGTGATCGTGGTGGACGCCCCGGATGACGTCCGGGTCCGGCGCATGGCCGAACACCGCAAGATGAGCGTCGAGGAGGCCCACGCCAGGATGGCCGCGCAGGCGAGCCGCGAAGCGCGGTTGGCCGCCGCGGACGTCGTGCTGGACAACTCGGGGACCCCGGAGGCGCTTCGGGACGCAATCGACGCCCTGTGGGCCGGACGGCTGGCGCCGTTCGCGCTGAACCTTGAGGGGCACAGGATTGCCCCGCGGACGGAAGGGCCCGTCCTGGCCCCCGCCGATCCGACCTGGGCAGCCCAGGCCGGCCGGCTGATCGGCAGGCTCCGCGCCGCCGTTGCGCAGGACGTTCTTGCCGTGGACCACATCGGGTCGACGGCGGTGCCGGGGCTGGACGCCAAGGACGTGATCGACCTGCAGTTGAGTGTCCGCGACCTCGACGCCGCCGACCGGATCGCGCCGCTGCTGGCGGGGGCCGGTTTTCCGCGCTGGCCCGGCATTATTTCGGACAACCCCAAACCCTCGCATCCGGATCCGGCCGACTGGGGCAAGCGGCTGCACGGCAACGCCGATCCCGGCCGGCCGGCAAACCTGCACATCCGCGTCGCCGGGTCGCCGGGCTGGCGGTACGCGCTGTGCTTCCGTGACTGGCTCCGCGCCGATGCCGGGGCGCGGGCTGACTATGTCGCGGAGAAGAAGCGGGTGGCCGGGCTTCATGACGTCGACAAGTCTACCGCCGGGTACGCGGCGGACAAGGAGGGCTGGTTTACCGACTATGCCTGGCCGCGGATGGAAGCCTGGGTCCAGCGCACGGGTTGGCAGCCGCCGTCGCATGCCGACGACGTCGGAACCACGGGCGCCGAACGCCCCGCGGACACCGCCTCGGACAAGCCTGCGGCCACTGGCGCCCATGCCGGCGCCACCGGCGCCAAACGCCCCGCGGACACCGGAATCGGCCCTGGTACTGCCCAAAGCTGAATCAGGACATCCTGTCGGAGGCCGGCGGTAGATTAGATGCATGAGCCTTGCCCAGGAAATCAATCGTGTCGTGGCACCCTTCAAGGTCATTAGCGAGTTCCAGCCCGCTGGCGACCAGCCGGCGGCGATCGCCGAACTCACCGAGAGGATCCGCAACGGCGAGAAGGACGTGGTGCTGCTGGGCGCCACCGGCACCGGTAAGAGCGCCACCACGGCGTGGCTGATCGAGCAGGTTCAGCGCCCCACCCTGGTGATGGTGCAGAACAAGACGCTGGCCGCGCAGCTGGCGAACGAATTCCGCGAGCTGCTGCCCAACAACGCGGTGGAGTACTTCGTCTCCTATTACGACTACTACCAGCCCGAGGCCTACGTGGCGCAGACGGACACCTTCATCGAGAAGGACTCCTCCGTGAACGAGGAAGTCGAACGGCTCCGGCACTCGGCCACGAACGCGCTGCTGACCCGTCGCGACGTGATCGTGGTTGCCACCGTGTCCTGCATCTACGGCCTCGGCACCCCTGAAGAGTACATTGCCGGCATGGTGACCCTCCGCAAGGGTGCGGAAATGAACCGTGACGACCTCCTCCGGAAATTCGTGGCCATGCAGTACACCCGAAACGACATGGACTTCCACCGCGGCACATTCCGGGTCCGCGGCGACACCGTGGAAATTATCCCGATGTACGAGGAACTGGCCATCCGGATCGAGTTCTTCGGTGACGAGATCGAAAACATCTACACGCTGCACCCGCTCACCGGAGAGGTCCTCCGGGACGAGACCGAAATGTACGTCTTCCCGGCGTCGCACTACGTGGCCGGCCCGGAACGCATGGCCCGCGCGATCACCCGGATCGAGGACGAACTGGCGGAGCGGCTCAAGGTCCTGGAAAGCCAGAACAAGCTCGTCGAGGCACAGCGGCTGCGGATGCGCACCACCTATGACCTGGAAATGATGCAGCAGATGGGCTTCTGCAACGGCATCGAGAACTACTCCTCGCACATCGACGGCCGCGCCCGCGGGACCGCGCCGCACTGCCTCATCGATTACTTCCCGGACGACTTCCTCCTGGTGATCGACGAGTCGCACGTCACGGTCCCCCAGATCGGCGCCATGTACGAGGGCGACATGTCCCGCAAGCGGAACCTGGTGGACCACGGCTTCCGGTTGCCCTCGGCGATGGACAACCGCCCGCTGAAATGGGACGAGTTCCAAGAGCGCGTGGGCCAGACGGTCTACCTCTCCGCCACCCCTGGCAAGTACGAGCTCGGCAAGTCCGACGGCTTTGTCCAGCAGATCATCCGGCCGACCGGGCTGATCGACCCCGAGGTCATCGTCAAGCCCACGAAGGGGCAGATCGATGACCTGCTGGGCGAGATCCGCACGCGAACCGCGAAGAACGAGCGTGTCCTGGTCACCACGCTGACCAAGCGGATGGCGGAGGACCTCACCGACTATTTGCTGGGCCACGGCGTGAAGGTCGAGTACCTGCACTCCGACGTCGACACCTTGCGCCGCGTGGAACTCCTGCGCGAGCTGCGGATGGGCGTCTTCGATGTCCTTGTCGGCATCAATCTCCTGCGGGAAGGCCTCGACCTCCCCGAGGTATCGCTGGTCAGCATCCTGGACGCGGACAAGGAGGGCTTCCTGCGCTCCTCGACCTCCCTGATCCAGACGATCGGACGTGCCGCCCGTAACGTGTCCGGACAGGTGCACATGTACGGGGACCGGATCACCGACTCGATGGCCCACGCCATCGACGAAACGAACCGCCGGCGCGCCATCCAGGTTGCCTACAACACCGAGCGGGGGATCGATCCCCAGCCGCTGCGGAAGAAGATCGCGGACATCACGGACCAGCTCGCCAAGGAAGACGCGGACACCCGCGAGCTGCTGGCCGCTGCGGGCAAGAACCGCGGCAAGGGCAAGGGCGCTTCCACCATCAGGCACGACGGGCTGGCAGCTGCCCCGGCCGAGGATCTTGTGGGCCTGATCGAACAGCTGACGGAACAGATGCACGCCGCGGCCGGTGAGCTGCAGTTCGAGCTCGCCGCCAGGCTCCGCGACGAGGTGGGCGACTTGAAGAAGGAGCTGCGCCAGATGCAGTCGGCGGGGCACGCCTAGGGTAAACTCGATCAAACGTAGGGGAGTATCCCAGCGCTACGATCGTCAACACGCACGGCTACGATGCCGCGCCGGGCGTAGCGGGCAGCCAGGCCAACACCATGTGCCGGCGGTCGGAGAGACTTACACCGCTTAGCTGTACCCTACGAAAGGCCTCCCGTGCCCGAACTTCCCCTGTGGTTCGAGATCGGCTCATTTGTCGTCCTCGGCGTCATCCTCGCCATCGACCTGCTGATGGTCCTCAAACGCCCTCACGAACCCTCCATGAAAGAAGCCGGACTGTGGGTCACGTTCTACGTGGCCCTGGCCCTGGTGTTCGCCGGAGCCATGTTCGCCTTCACCGGGCCGGAATACGGCGGCCAGTTCATCGCCGGCTGGGTGACGGAATACAGCCTCAGCATCGACAACCTGTTCGTCTTCATCATCATCATGGCCCGCTTCTCGGTACCGCGTAAGTACCAGCAGGAAGTGCTCATGGTGGGCATCATCATTGCCCTGATCCTCCGCGGCATTTTCATCATGCTCGGCGCAATCGTGATCGAGCAGTTCAGCTGGGTCTTCTACATCTTCGGCGCCTTCCTGCTCTGGACCGCCTGGAAGCAGGCGCAGGACGAGGGCGAGGACGAGGAAGACAAGGAAAACCCGCTGATCGCGCGGATCCGCAAGGTCCTGCCGATGTCCGAGAAGTTCGACGGCGGCAAGCTCCGCACGGTGGTGGAGGGCAAGAAGGTCTTCACCCCGATGCTCATCGTCTTCGTGACCATCGGCATGACGGACCTGCTCTTCGCCGTCGATTCCATCCCGGCCATCTTCGGCCTCACCCAGAGCGCCTTCATCGTCTTCACCGCGAACATCTTCGCGCTCATGGGCCTGCGCCAGCTGTACTTCCTGCTGGGCGGGCTCATGAACCGGCTCATCTATCTCAAGCACGCGCTGTCCGTCATCCTGGCGTTCATCGGCGTCAAACTGGTCCTGCACGCCATGCACGTCAACGAACTGCCGTTCATCAACGGCGGCCAGCACATTGAATGGGCCCCCGAGATCCCCACCTACGTTTCGCTTGGCGTGATCATCGGCACCATCATCGTCGCGGTGATCGCGAGCCTGATCAGTTCCAAGGCGACCAAAGCCAAGCTGGATGCCCGGCTGGAAGAGGACGCCCGGAAGAGCCTGAGCGACGTCGACTAGCAGCGCACTGCCGGGTTCCCGGCCGCATAACAGTACGGCGCATAACAGTACGGCGCTGGACCTCCAAGGGTCCAGCGCCGTACTCGTTGGCAGACTGCCGGCAACGGGCCCTGTGCCGGCTCAGCGGCCGTCTGACCGGGCCATGCCCAGCAGGCGGCCGAAGATCGCCTCGCCGTCGTCCGCGATCCCGTCGTGGTGGAATTCACCGGACTCCCACACCTGCAGGCCCCGGACAGACGCGGCCGTTTCCAGGGAGAGGTCGCGGTCCACGTAGATGTCGTCGGTGTAGACGGCCGCGGCGACGGGCACGCGGTTCTGCGCCAGCTGTTCCGGATCGTAGAGCGGCGCCCAGTCATCCTTCTCGGCGAGCAACCGGGCCACGTCCCTGAGCGGGCGCAGGGCCGGGTCCTGCTCGAAGTACCAGGGGTAGACCATTTCCCCGGTCAGGAGTGGTTCGGCGGCGTCGGGGCTGAACTCCGGGAAGTCCGCCAGGACCCGCCAGGCGGCCCAGTCGGTGGCCCCGGACTGGCCGTAGATGGACTCGTGCATCAGGGCGTACAAGGGGTTTGCGGCCCTGGAGACGAGGCCGCGGACCTGTTCCAGGAAGGCATCCGAGAGGCGGTCGCCGTCGGGCGTGGCCACGAAGGCATCCTCCAGAAGGTGGTGCAGCGCGTCCACCCGGGTGTTGCCGCCCAGGAACGAGCCCACCATCTGGAACCGCTCCACGGTGAGCCGGCCGCCGTCGGGCAGGAATTCCTCCGTGGCCCTCAGGTGCCGGGCGATCCGGGTGACGGCGGCACGGTCTTCCGGGTACCAGGCGAAGTATTCGGCGTTGCGTGCCGCGACCCGCTGGAAGGTCGCCCGGTAGACCCGCTCCGCGGAGCCGCCGAGCGGGGCGAGGCCGCCGGTCACGAGCACTTCGCGGAGCCCTTCGGGGGCGAACGACAGGTAGCTCAGCGAACAGAATCCGCCATAACTTTGGCCGTACACGGTCCAGGGGGCGGATCCCAGGGCCGCCCTGATGGCCTCGGCATCCGCGACGATTGAGTCGGCGCGGAAGTGCGTCAGGTAGCGGGCCTGTGCCTCGCAGCTGCCGCGCAGGGGCAGGGTGTTGCGGTCGATTGGCGAGGACAGGCCCGTGCCGCGCTGGTCCAGCATGAGGATCCGGAAGTTCCGCGCGGCGGCCTTGCTCCAGCCGCCGAGGGACGGGAAGCGGTTGCCCCTTCCGCCGGGACCGCCCTGCAGGAAGAGCAGCCAGGGCAGCCCGGCGGCGTCTGCCTCGCTGTGCTCCGTGGACACATACTCGCGGGCGAACACCGTGACGGACTCGCCGCGGCGACCGGCCTCGCTGAAGTGGTCCAGCGGCACCTGGAAGAAGTGCTCCGCGGTGTGCATTCCACGGTAGGTGTGGCGTGCCCGGACGCTATGCCGGACGGTGTTCCGGGCGCCGGACGCCTCCAGGAGTGCGGCCCCCATGAGCCCCGTCAGGGGAAGGTCAGCCACGTCCGGCCTCCGCGCGGGAGTCGGAGCGGGCGCGGCCAAAGGCCGTCAGCGCCGGACCGGCGAGGCGGAAGGTGGACCATTCCTCCATCGGGGCTGCGCCGAGCTTCTTGTAGAAGTTGATGGAGGGCTCATTCCAGTCCAGCACGCTCCACTCGACGCGGGCATAGCCGCGGTCGACGGCGGTCGCCGCCAGGTGCTGCAGCAGGGCCTTGCCGTGGCCTTCGCCACGGGCCTCGGGCCTGACGTAAAGGTCCTCCAGGTAGATCCCGTGGACCCCTTCCCACGTGGAGTAGTTCAGGAACCAGAGCGCGAAGCCCCGCACCTCGCCGGCCGCGTTCTCCGCCATGGTGGCGAAGACCCGGGGGTTCTCTCCGAAGAGGACCTCGGTGAGCATTTCGGGGGTGTTCCGGACGGCGTCCGGTTCCTTCTCGTAGAGGGCGAGGTCGTGGATCATCTGCAGGATGGCTGGGACGTCTTGCGCTGCGGCAGGCCGGATTACACTCATTATTCGAGTTTACTCGCGGCGCGCACTGGCCCCGGTCCGGGGGCCCACGCCGGGTGCGGGTCCGGCCCCGGCCCCGGCAGGCCGCCACCCGGCCGGCAGTCTAGAGCCGGTTGACGTCCGTGACGCGGACGACGGCGGTCCCGGACTCGTCCGAAGCCTCCAGATCCACCTCGGCGGAGATGCCCCAGTCGTGGTGGCCGGCCGGGTCCGCGAAGATCTGCCGGACCTTCCACACCCCGGGCTCCTCGGTGATGATCAGCAGCCCGGGGCCGCGGGCGTCCGGGCCGGTGCCGATGTCATTGTGTTCGTCGAAGTAGTCATCCAGGGCATCCTCCCAGCGCTCCGCGTCCCAGCCGGAACCGGCGTCGAGCTCACCCAGGGCGGTGGCGGCCTCGTCCGCGAACAGCTCCACGCGTCGGAACATCTCGTTGCGCACCATCACCCGGAAGGCCCGGATGTTGGAGGTCAGCGACGGCGGCGGGGGCGGGGGAGCATCGTGCGGGGTGGGCGCGGCGCCCGACGTGAGTTCTTCCCACTCGTCAAGGAGGCTCGAGTCCACCTGACGGACCAGTTCGCCCAGCCACGCGATGAGGTCTTCCAGGTCCTCCCGGAGTGCGTCCTGCGGGACGGTCTGGCGGAGCGCCTTGAAACCGTCGGCGAGGTAGCGCAGCACGATCCCCTCGGAGCGGGCCAGGCCGTAGAACTGGACGAATTCGCCGAAGTTCATGGCGCGCTCGTACATGTCCCGGACCACGGATTTGGGTGCGAGCTCAAAATCGCCCACCCACGGCGCGGCCTTGCGGTAGACGTCGAAGGCCTCGCCGAGGATTTCTGCGAGCGGCTGCGGGTAGGTGACCTCCTCGAGCATCGCCATCCGCTGGTCGTACTCGATGCCGTCGGCCTTCATGGCGGCGATTGCTTCGCCGCGCGCCTTCTTCTGCTGGGCGGACAGGATCTGGCGCGGCTTCTCCAGGGTCGCTTCGATCACGGACACGACGTCCAGGGCGTAGGACGGCGACTCCGGATCCAGCAGCTCCAGGGCCGCAAGGGCAAACGGGGACAGGGGCTGGTTGAGCGCGAAGTTCGCCTGCAGGTGGACCGTGAGCCGCACCGTGCGGCCATCCGCACCCTGTTCCTCGGGCGGGATCCGCTCCACGACGCCGGCCGCGAGCAGTTCCCGGTAGATGCCCAGCGCCTTCTTCATGAGCTGCAGCTGCGAGGACCGGGTCTCGTGGTTCTCGGTGAGCAGGCGGCGGGCGGCCTGGAACGGGTCCCCGGGGCGTTCCATGAGGTTCATCAGCATCGCGTGCGTCACGGTGAAACTCGACGTGAGAGGATCGGGCACGGACTCCACGAGCCGTTTGTACGTCGGTTCGCCCCAGGAGACGAAGCCCTCCGGGGGCTTCTTCTTCACCACCTGGCGCAGCTTCTTTTGGTCATCGCCGAACTTGGCCGTGGCCTTGGCCATCGCCTTCACGTTCTCGGTCACGTGCTCCGGGGCCTGGACCACCACGGTGCCGGCCGTGTCATAGCCGGCGCGTCCGGCCCTTCCGGCGATCTGGTGAAACTCGCGGGAGTTCAGCAGCCGGGTGCGGACGCCGTCGTACTTGCTCAGGGCCGTCAGCAGGACGGTGCGGATAGGCACGTTGATGCCCACCCCGAGGGTGTCCGTGCCGCAGATGACCTTCAGGAGCCCGGCCTGGGCGAGCTGCTCGACAAGCCGGCGGTACTTCGGCAGCATGCCGGCATGGTGGACGCCGATCCCGTGCCGGACCAGCCTGTTGAGGGTTTTCCCGAAGCCCGCGGCGAAGCGGAACCCGGCGATGAGCTCGGCAATCTTGTCCTTTTCCTCGCGGGTGCAGACATTGATGCTCATCAGGTTCTGGGCCCGGTCGATTGCCTCGACCTGGCTGAAATGGACCACGTAGACCGGGACCTGCTTGGTGGCGAGAAGCTCTTCGAGGGTCTCGTGGACCGGAGTCTGCTCGTAGTAGTAGTGCAGCGGGATGGGACGTTCGGCGGAACTGACCGTGGTCGTCGGGCGGCCGGTCAGCTCCGTGATTCCGGCTTCGAAACGGCTGACATCGCCGAGGGTCGCGGACATCAACAGGAACTGCGCCTGGGGCAGCTCCAGCAACGGCACCTGCCAGGCCCAGCCGCGCTGCGGGTCCGAGTAGAAGTGGAATTCGTCCATGATGACCGAACCGAGCTCGGCAGCGGCTCCCTCGCGGAGGGCGATGTTGGCCAGGATCTCAGCCGTGCAGCAGATGATCGGGGCATCCTGGTTGACGCCGGAGTCACCGGTGATCATGCCGACGTTTTCGGCCCCGAAGATCTCGCAAAGGGCGAAGAACTTCTCCGAGACCAGGGCTTTGATCGGGGCCGTGTAATAGCTCCGCGCCCCGCGGGCCATGGCCTGGAAGTGCGCGGCGATGGCCACGAGGGACTTCCCTGACCCGGTGGGTGTGGCCAGGATGACGTTGGAGCCGGCGGCCAGCTCCATGATCGCCTCGTCCTGGGCGGTGTAGAGGGCCAGGCCGCGTGTCTCGGTCCACTCGACAAAACGCGTGTAAAGCTCATCCGGGTCCAGGGCCGTCCTGCCGGGAATTCGGGCGGCCGGGGCGGGGAGCTGATCAACGAGTTTCATCGCTTTCCAGCTTAGTGCCCGGGCGGTGCCCGCGGCACCGCCCGGAAAGCGCGGCGCGCAAGCCGGAGGCCTGCCTCCTTGGCTGGCCTTCGGGCCGGGGCTAGGCTTCGAGGAGGACAACAGTGCCGGGGACTGGAGGTAGCCGTGAAATGGGATCCCGAAAAATATGTGCAGTTCGGGGATTACCGGGACAGGCCCTTCTTTGACCTGACGGGGCGCATTCATGCCGAGGCCCCGCGGCACGTCGTCGACCTCGGCTGCGGTCCCGGAAACCTCACTGCCACTCTCGCGGCCCGGTGGCCCGGGGCGCAGGTAGTGGGCCTGGACTCGTCACCGGAGATGCTGGTCGCGTCAAAGGAGTACGCGGGCGGGACGCCAAATCTCTCCTATGAGCTCGCCGACATCGCGCACTGGCTCCCGTCCGGAGACACGGACGTGGTGGTCACCAACGCCGCCCTGCAGTGGGTCCCCGGCCACCGGAAGCTGTTGCCGGCATGGCTTGATGCCCTCAAACCGGGCGCCTGGTTTGCGCTGCAGGTGCCGGGGAACTTCAACGCCCCGTCCCACACCCTGATGCGGGAGCTGGCGGAGTCCCCGGCCTGGGCAGGGCGGCTCGCCGGGGTCCTGCGCCACGACGATGTCGTCGGGGATGCTGCGGAATACCTGCAGATCATGCTCGACGCCGGCTGCGCGGCCGATGCTTGGGAAACCACGTACCTGCAATTGCTCCCCGGCGCGCACCCGGTGCTGGAGTGGGTCCGCGGCACCGGCCTCAGACCCGTGCTGGCCGCGCTGCCGGAGGACGCGGCGCGGGAGTTCGAGTCCGAGTATTCGGCACTCCTGGACACCGCATATCCCGGGGGCCGGCACGGGACGGTGTTCCCGTTCCGGCGCACGTTTGCGGTGGCGCAAAAACACGGGTGATCTGCGTGTTTGCGCTTGACACGAAGCACTCCGGATTGGGGCTTACAATGACGTGGCGGCATGGGGGCGGCCGTTAGGCTGATTCCTATTCCGGGCCCTGGCTAGCGATGGAGGTTCGGTGCTTACAGGCCTGATGGTGCGGCTGCTGTCCGCGCATAAGGGGAGCGTGCTGGCAATAGTTGTGCTCCAGCTTGTGCAGACCACCGCCAACCTGCTCCTGCCCACCCTGAATGCCGCCATCATCGACGACGGCATCATCGCCGGCGACACGGGGGAGATCCTCTATCTCGGCGGCTGGATGGCCGGAATCGCCGCCGTCCAGGTGGCAACCGCCATCGCGGCAGGTTACCTGGGCGCCGGCGTCGCCATGGAGCTGGGCGGCCAGCTGCGCCGGGAGCTTTTCGCCAAGGTGCAGTCGTTTTCCTCCCAAGAGGTGGGCAACTTCGGCGCCCCCAGCCTCGTCACCCGGGCCACCAACGACGTCGCCCAGATCCAAAACCTCGCCGTCCTGATTTTCACCATGCTGATCGCCGCCCCCGCCATCTTCATTGGCGGCATCGCGCTGGCCGTGCACCAGGACGTCGCGCTGTCCTGGATCGTGGTCGCGGTCATCCCTATCCTCACGCTGATCATGACCGTGATCGTGCGCCGCCTGATACCGCTTTACCGCGAGGGCCAGGGGCTTCTCGACCGGATCGGCAGGGTGCTGCGCGAGCAAATCATCGGCGCGAATGTCATCCGCGGCTTCGTCCGCCAAGGGCACGAAGAACGCCGCTTCGACGAGGCCAACAAGGACCTCACCCGGAACAACCTGCAGTCTGCCCTGCTGGTGGCGGGGATGATGCCGATGATCATGCTGGTGGTCAACCTCTCCTCCGTCTGCGTCGTCTGGTTCGGCGGCCACCGGATCGATGCCGGCGAAATGCGGTTGGGCGCCCTCACCGCGTTCATGTCCTACATCCTGCAAATCCTGATCGCCATCATGATGGCGATGTACGTGTTCATGACGGCTCCCAGGGCTACTGCGTGCGCGGAGCGGATCCGCGAGGTGCTGGACACCGAGCCGGCCATCACGGACCCGGCTGCTCCGGCGGGAGACGGCAACGTCACCGCGCGGCCCGGCGGCGCTCTTCCCCGCGGCGCCGCACGCTCCGGGCATGCTGTCGAGTTCCGGAACGTGGGTTTCGCCTATCCCGGCGCGGAGGCGCCTGTTCTCGATGGCGTCTCCTTCACCGCGGTCCCGGGGACGACGACGGCGATCATTGGGGCGACCGGCAGCGGCAAGACCACTCTGATGAACCTGCTGCCCAGATTCCTCGACGCGACGGCCGGGCAGATCAGCATCGGCGGACGCGACGTGCGGGCCATGCCGCTGGATGCCTTGCGCAGCCTCATCGCCATTGTTCCGCAACAGTCCTACCTGTTTGCGGGCACGGTCGCGGAGAACCTCCGGTTCGGCTCGCCCACGGCCACCGACCACGACTTGTGGCAGGCGCTCGAGGCCGCCCAAGCCGGCGACTTTATCCGTGCCCTGCCCCTCGGGCTCGGCGCGCCCGTAAGCCAGGGCGGCACCAACTTTTCCGGCGGTGAACGCCAGCGCCTGTGCATAGCACGGGCACTGCTCAAAGATGCTCCCGTCTACCTGTTCGACGACAGTTTCTCGGCCCTGGACTACGGGACTGATGCCAGGCTCCGGGCGGCGATCGAGCCGCTGTTACGTTCGGCCACCGTGCTGATCGTGGCCGAACGGGTGGCCACCATCCTGGACGCCGGGCTGATCCTAGTCCTGGAAGACGGCTGCCTCGTTGCGCAGGGCACGCACAGTGAGCTCATGGAGTCCTCGCCAAGCTACCGGGAAATTGCCTCATCCCAGTTGGTCCTGGAGGAAACCCCGTGAGCCGCTTCGGAGCGTTCCGGGCCAAGACCGCGGGGACTGCTGCGGCCGCGGGGACTGCTGCGACCGCGGCGGCGGCCGGGACCGCTGCCGGACCGAAGGACGCGACACCTACCAAGTGGAGGGCCGCCGGCCGGCTGCTGGGCCTGCTGCGTCCGCTGAAGTGGCGCATGGCCGGTGTCATCGCGGCCACGTGTGCCTTCGTGACCCTCAACGTGGCCGCCCCTAAACTCCTCGGTGACGCCACCGACGTCGTCGTTGCCGGATTCGTCGGCGGTTCCCTCGACGAGCAGAAGCTGGCGTCCCTGCTGCTGGCGGTTTCCGCCATGTACGCCGGGGCGTCACTTTTCAGCTGGATCCAGGGCGCCTTGACGGCCACCGCCGTGCAACGGGTGAGCTACGGGCTCCGCGGAGCCGTGGAGACAAAACTCCATGTCCTGCCGTCCAGCCATTTCGAGGAACAGCGCCGCGGCGAGGTGCTCAGCCGCGCGACGAACGACGTCGACAACATCTCCCAGGCCCTCAACCAGCTCCTCAACCAGCTGATCATGTCCGTCCTGATGCTCACGGCCGCCCTCGCCATGATGCTGTGGATCTCGCCCCTGCTGGCACTGATCGCGGTCCTGTCCGTGCCGCTCTCCACAGCCATTACCGTCGTGGTGGCCCGGCATTCCCAGGCGCACTTCACGCAGCAGTGGGCCAGCACGGGGGCCCTGCATGCCCAACTCGAAGAGCTCTTCACGGGGCACGAGGTGGTCAAAGCCTTCGGCCGTCAGGAGGCGTCGGCGGAGAGCTTCCGGG
The DNA here is from genome assembly GCF_003634095.1 of Arthrobacter oryzae. GTDB lineage: Bacteria > Actinomycetota > Actinomycetes > Actinomycetales > Micrococcaceae > Arthrobacter > Arthrobacter oryzae. The sequence goes on along the minus strand of NZ_RBIR01000001.1, from coordinate 740,595 downwards.
ACTGCAACGACAAACTGACGCGTTCCAGCGCCCGGGCGCAGTACCTGTCGGGCATCGTCCAACCGCTGATGGTCTTTGTCGCCAACCTCAACTACGTGGCGGTGGCTGTCGTGGGGGCCCTGCAGGTTACCGCCGGTGTCATGACGATCGGCGGCATCCAGGCCTTCATCCAGTTCTCGCGCCTCTTCAGCCAGCCGATGGGCCAAATCGGCGGCATGTTGACCCTCCTGCAGTCCTGCCTCGCCTCCGCGGAGCGGGTGTTTGACCTGCTTGACGCCCCGGAGATCCCGCCGGACAACGCGGTGCCGGCCGCGGCGGCCAACGGCGCGGGGAAGCATCGGGGCGCCGACGCTCCGCGAAGGATCCATGTCCGGCGCAGGTCATCTGCCCGGGGGCAATCACCCAACGGGCGCAAAGTCCCGGCCGGCCAGGTCGACCAGATCCCGTTTAATCCGGACGTCGTGGCAGGCCGCGTCACCTTCGAGCACGTCAGCTTCAGTTACAGCCCCGGCACGCCGGTCGTGAAGGACCTGTCCTTCACTGTGGAACCAGGACAGACCGTGGCAATCGTGGGACACACCGGGGCAGGCAAGACCACGGTAGTGAATCTCCTGATGCGCTTCTATGAGCTCGACTCAGGACGGATCCTGGTGGATTCAACCGACGTCGCCGGAATTCCCCGGGACGAGCTGCGATCCACCTTCGGGATGGTCCTACAGGATGCCTGGCTCTTCACCGGCAGCATCAGGGAAAACATCGAGTACGGACGGCCCGGCGCCACCGACGCCGAGATCGTCGAGGCGGCCCGCGCCAGCCACGTGGACCATTTCGTCCGGTCGCTGCCGGCCGGCTACGCCACCTTGCTGGGCAACGACGGCGACTCCCTGAGCAGGGGGCAGCGGCAACTCATCTCGATCGCGCGGGCCCAACTCGCCGGCCGCAGCATCCTGGTGCTGGACGAGGCGACGAGTTCCGTAGACAGCCGTACGGAGGTGCAGATCCGTCACGCCATGGAGAAGCTCCGGCAGGGACATACGAGCTTCGTCATCGCGCACCGTTTGTCCACGGTCCGGGACGCTGATCTAATTCTTGTCATGGACCACGGACGAATCGTTGAACACGGGACCCATCAGCAGCTGATGGCCAGGAGCGGGCTCTACACGGATTTGTACGAGGCACAGTTCGCCGGTCGCGAACAGATCACGGCCGTACGGGAGCAGGAGCTGTGAGTCCCGCAGACACCGCGGGGGAACGGTTTCCCGGTGCCTGGCGGACCAACCCGGCCAGCTCCGTCCCGCTCTTCGAACAGCTTCGGCTGTACGTGATCGAACGCGCCGACAACGGTTCGCTCGCGCCGGGCACCAGGCTGCCGGCCGTGCGGAGCCTTGCCGGCGAACTGGGCGTGGCACCCCACACCGTGGCGCGCGCCTACAAGGAACTCGAGTCCGCCGGCGTGGTGGTGACGCGGGGCCGGAACGGCACCGTGGTCTGTGCCCGCGACGCCGCCTGGAGCTCGCTGTCCGCCGCCGCCGCCGAGTTCGCCGCGGCCGCGAAAGCCCAGGGCGCGAGCTTCGCGGAGGCCGTGCAGCTGCTCGCCGCGGCCTACGACCGCCAGTAGCAGCTCCGCGGGATGCCCGCGGCGCGCGGAATAGTTTTTCGAAGAAGTTTTCGATTAGCATTAGATTCGTGCCTAAAGCTGTAGCTGAAGATCCAGCCGTTGAAGTCCAGTCCGCCGTCGAACCGCAGGCAGTCCGGGACCCGGCCCCGTCGCGCCCCGAGCTGAAACGCCCGGACATGACACGCCTCGTGGTCAAGGGCGCGCGCGAGCACAACCTGCGCAACGTGGACCTGGACCTGCCGCGCGATGCCATGATCGTGTTCACCGGCCTGTCCGGCTCCGGCAAGTCGTCCCTTGCGTTCGACACCATCTTCGCCGAAGGCCAGCGCCGCTACGTCGAATCGCTCTCCGCCTACGCCCGGCAGTTCCTCGGCCAGGTGGACAAGCCAGACGTCGACTTCATCGAGGGCCTGTCGCCGGCGGTATCAATCGACCAGAAGTCCACCAGCAAAAACCCGCGGTCCACCGTGGGAACCATCACCGAGATTTATGACTACATGCGCCTGCTCTGGGCCCGTGTGGGCCGGCCGTACTGCCCGGTGTGCGGGGAGCTCGTTGCGAAGCAGACCCCGCAGCAGATCGTGGACCAACTGCTTGAGCTTCAGGATGGCACCCGCTTCCAGGTGCTGGCGCCCGTGGTCCGCGGCCGCAAGGGCGAATTCGTGGACCTCTTCAAGGAACTCACTGCCAAGGGCTACTCGCGGGCCCGCGTGGACGGCGACCTCGTCCAGCTGAGCGATCCGCCGAAGCTGGGAAAGCAGTTCAAGCACACCATCGAAGTGGTGGTGGACCGTCTGGTGGTCAAGGAGGGCATCAGCCAGCGTCTGACCGACTCCGTGGAAACAGCGCTGGGCCTGGCCGAGGGCCGCGTCCTCGCCGAATTCGTCGACCTCGACGCAGATGACCCCGAACGGATCAGGGCGTTCTCCGAACACCTCGCCTGCCCCAACGAGCACCCGCTGGCCATCGATGAGATCGAGCCGCGCTCCTTCTCCTTCAACAACCCCTTCGGCGCCTGCAGCGCGTGCAGCGGCATCGGCACCAAGCTCGAGGTGGATGAGGAACTCATCGTCCCGAACCCGGAGCTCTCCCTCTCCGAGGGGGCCATTGCGCCGTGGTCGCTGGGCACCGCCACCACGGAGTACTGGAACCGGCTGCTGGGCGGCCTCGCCAAGGAGCTCGGATTCTCCATGACCACCGCGTGGGAGAAGCTCGACGCCGACGTCCGCCAGACGGTGCTGCACGGCAAGGACCACAAGGTGGTGGTGCAGTACCGCAACCGCTTCGGCCGGGAACGCAAGTACAGCACCGGCTTTGAAGGCGTGGTGCAGTACGTCCACCGCAAGCACGGCGAGACCGATTCGGATTCGGCGCGCGACCGCTACGAGGAATACATGCGCCAGGTCCCGTGCCCGGCCTGCAACGGCGCGCGCCTGAACCCGGCATCGCTTTCGGTGCTGATCAACGGCAAGTCCATCGCCGAGGTCGCCGCGCTGCCCATGCGCGAATGCGCGCACTTCCTGGACAACCTCGTCCTCACCGGCCGCGAGGCCCAGATCGCGAACCAGGTCCTCAAGGAAATCCAGGCCCGGCTGACCTTCCTCCTCGACGTCGGGCTCGAATACCTGAACCTGGAGCGCCCCTCCGGGACCCTGTCCGGCGGAGAGGCCCAGCGCATCCGGCTGGCCACCCAGATTGGCTCGGGCCTGGTGGGTGTGCTCTATGTCCTGGACGAGCCCTCCATCGGCCTGCACCAGCGGGACAACCGCCGCCTCATCGAAACCCTCACCCGGCTCCGTGACCTCGGCAACACCCTGATCGTGGTGGAGCATGACGAGGACACCATCCAGGAGGCCGACTGGGTGGTGGACATCGGACCCGGAGCCGGCGAGCACGGCGGCATGGTGGTCCACTCCGGCTCTTACCAGGCGCTGCTGGAGAACACGAACTCGCTGACCGGCGACTACCTCGCGGGGCGCAAGAAAATCGAGATCCCGAAGAAGCGGCGCAAGTACGACAAGAAGCGCGAACTCAAGGTGGTCGGGGCGAAGGAGAACAACCTCCTCAACGTCGACGCCAGCTTCCCGCTCGGCCTCTTCACCGCGGTCACCGGCGTCAGCGGCTCCGGTAAGTCCACCCTGGTCAACGAAATCCTCTACAAAGTGCTCGCCAACAAGCTCAACGGCGCGAAGCAGGTGGCCGGCCGGCACAAGTCCGTCCAGGGCCTCGAACACCTGGACAAGGTGGTGCACGTCGACCAGAGCCCCATCGGGCGCACCCCGCGCTCCAACCCGGCCACCTACACCGGTGTGTTCGACCACATCCGGAAGCTCTTCGCCGAGACCACCGAGGCCAAGGTCCGTGGCTACCTGCCGGGCCGGTTCTCCTTCAACGTCAAGGGCGGCCGCTGCGAGGCCTGCTCCGGCGACGGCACCCTGAAGATCGAGATGAACTTCCTGCCGGACGTTTACGTCCCCTGCGAGGTCTGCCACGGGGCCAGGTACAACCGCGAAACCCTGGAGGTCCACTACAAGGGCAAGACCATCGCGGACGTGTTGAACATGCCCATCGAGGAGGGGGCCGAGTTTTTCGCGGCTTTCTCCCCGATCGCGCGGCACCTCAACACGCTGGTCGACGTCGGACTCGGTTACGTCCGGCTGGGCCAGCCGGCCACCACGCTTTCGGGCGGCGAGGCCCAGCGGGTCAAGCTCGCGGCCGAGCTCCAGAAGCGTTCCAACGGCCGGAGCGTCTACGTTTTGGACGAGCCCACCACGGGCCTGCACTTCGAGGACATCCGCAAGCTCCTCATGGTGCTGCAGGGACTCGTGGAGAAGGGCAACACGGTGATCACGATCGAGCACAACCTCGATGTCATCAAGAGCGCCGACTGGATTGTGGACCTTGGCCCGGACGGCGGTTCCGGCGGCGGCCGGGTGGTCGCCTCCGGAACCCCGGAGCAAGTGGCCAAGTCCACCGAAAGCCACACGGCCGCGTTCCTCGCCGATCTCCTGGCCTGAGAACCGCCGTCGGGGACCGTAAGGTACTGCCGGGGAGGACGGGGCCGAGGGAGTACCGTGGCGCGGGTGAACCGGGCGGGGGACGCGCGGGCGGCGACGCGCGCTTCTCCCTCCGGCTCCGGGACGGGTGCCGCTGATGTATTCCCGAGGGAGCATGCGAATTTCTGGCATCCGCTCACTCGTGAGAAACTAAGCCGGTGACGCATACAACAGTGCCCGTGATCTTCGACCTTGATGGCACTCTTGTCGATCCGGCCGGCGGGATAACGGACGGAATCGCCGCGGCCCTCACCGAACTCGGCCTCCCGGTTCCGGGCAAGTCCCGGATGGACGCCATGATTGGTCCCAAGCTGAGTCATTCCCTCACAGAAATCGCCGGCGTCCCCGAGGCCCTGCTGGCCGAAGCCGTCAGGATCTACCGGGCGCACTACATTGCGACGGGCATCGCCCAGGGCCGGCTCTACCCGGGCATCCGCGGCCTCCTCGAGGACTTCGTGGCAGCCGGGCGCCCGATCGCCGTCGCCACCCAGAAGCCGGAAGGACTGGCCCGCACCGTCCTGGCGCACCACGGCATCGCCGGGCTCTTCCATACCATCCGCGGGTCCGCCGCTGACGAGGCGGCCGGCGTCCCGGACGCGGGGCCCGTCGCCGAAGGCTCTGTACCCGAAGGCTCTGTACCCGAAGGAAAGGCCGAAATCGTTGCGGCAGCGCTCTCGGACCTGGCGTCGGCTTCCGCCGCGTCGCCCGGCCGGGCCGTCATGGTGGGGGACCGGGCACAGGACGTGGCCGGGGCGGCTGCGAACGGACTGGACTGCATCGGCGTAGGCTGGGGCTTTGCGCCCGACGGGGAACTGCACGCGGCCGGTGCCGTCGAGATCGTGCACACCGCCGCGGCGCTCCACGCGACGATCGCCAGGCTCTCCGAACGCCCGGGGACCACAGCCCTGAACGAGGTGCACACCCATGGAAATGTTTGACGCAATCCGCTGGACCACGCGCCGGCTCATCTCTTCCACGTGCCGCCCCACGGTCATCGGGCTGGAAAACGTGCCCAAGGACGGGCCGTTCATCGTTGCCCCCAACCACCTCTCCTTCCTGGACAGCGTGATAGTCCAGGCCCTCATGCCGCGGCCCGTTGCCTTCTTTGCGAAGGCTGAATACTTCACCACGGGCGGAGTCAAGGGCAAGGTCATGAAGTCCTTCTTCGAAGCCGTGGGTTCCATCCCGGTGGAGCGCGGCGAGCAGGCGGCCAGCGTCCAGGCCCTGAAGACACTGCTGGACATCCTCGACGCCGGACGCGGCATCGGCATCTACCCCGAAGGCACGCGCTCCCGCGACGGCGTGCTGTACCGCGGCCGGACCGGGGTCGGCTGGCTGGCCCTCACCACGGGCGCCCCCGTCATCCCGGTGGGCCTGATTGGCACGGAACACCTGCAGCCCGCGGACAGCAAATCCGTCAAGCCGCAGCACTTCACGATGAAGGTCGGCGAACCGCTGTATTTCGAGAAGACCGGACCGGACCACTCCCTGCCGGCACGTCGCCAGGTCACGGACCGCATCATGGACGCGATCGCGGAACTGAGCGGCCAGGAACGCTCCGCAAGCTACAACCAAAGCAAAACGGTCGAATAGGCCCGCCTGCTGTGCCCGGCGTGCCCGGGCTCTGCCGGCCCGCGGGCTCGTCCGGCCCCGGGGCTCGCGGCCGGACAGGTGCCATGTCACCGCCGTCGGCTCAGTAGACTTGTACCGTGGCAGATCCAGCGAGTTACCGACCCCAGACGGGTGAGATTCCGACCAATCCGGGCGTGTACCGCTTCCGCGACCCGCACGGCCGGGTGATCTATGTCGGCAAGGCCAAGAACCTGCGTTCGCGCCTGAACTCCTACTTCGCCAACCCGGCCGGGCTCCTGCCGAAGACCTACGCGATGGTGCACACGGCCAGCAGTGTCGAATGGACCGTGGTGGGCAGCGAACTCGAGTCCCTGCAGCTGGAATACACCTGGATCAAGGAATTCACGCCGCGCTTCAACGTGATGTTCCGGGATGACAAGACCTACCCGTACCTGGCCGTGACGATGGGGGAGAAGTACCCGCGCGTCCAGGTACTGCGTGGTGACCGGCGCAAGGGAACCCGGTATTTCGGCCCCTACACCGCCGGGGCGATTCGGGACACCATGGACACCTTGTTGCGGGTCTTCCCCGTGCGCAGCTGCAGCGCCGGCGTGCTCAAACGCGCCGAGGCCAGCGGCCGGCCCTGTCTGCTGGGCTACATCGACAAGTGCTCCGCTCCCTGCGTCGGCCGAATCTCCGCCGAGGACCACCGGGCCCTTGCCGAGGACTTCTGCACCTTCATGGCGGGCGAAGCCAAGCCGTTCGTCAACCGGCTGGAACGGGAGATGGCCGCCGCGGTCGCCGAGCTAGACTACGAACGCGCGGCGCGACTCCGGGACGACATCGTGGCGCTGAAAAAAGTCTTCGAGCGCAACGCCGTGGTCCTCGCCGAGGGCACCGACGCGGACGTCTTCGCGCTGCACGAGGACGAGCTTGAGGCCGCCGTCCAGGTGTTCCACGTCCGCGGCGGCAGGATCCGCGGCCAGCGCGGCTGGGTGGTGGAAAAAGTCGAGGACTCCACCACCCCGGAGCTCGTCGAACATCTGCTCCAGCAGGTCTACGGCGAGGAAGCCGGGCTGCAGGGCAGGCTGCCCCGGGAAGTCCTGGTTCCCGCCGAGCCCAGCAACGCCGAGGAACTCACGCAATGGCTCAGCGGGCTGCGCGGAGCCCGGGTGGACGTCCGGGTTCCCCAGCGCGGTGACAAGGCCGCGCTCATGTCCACGGTCCGCGAGAACGCCGAGCACGCCCTCAAACTGCACAAGTCCCGGCGTGCCGGTGACCTTACTATGCGCTCCCAGGCCCTCCAGGAACTGCAGGAGGCCCTCGAGCTCCCGGTGGCGCTGCTCCGCATCGAATGCTTCGACATCTCCCATGTCCAGGGCACCAACGTGGTCGGCTCGATGGTGGTCGTGGAGGACGGCCTGCCGAAGAAGTCCGACTACCGGAAGTTCGGCGTGACCGGCGCGGCGGCCAACGACGACACCGCGGCCATGCACGATGTCCTGACCCGGCGGTTCCGGCACTATCTCGACGAGAAGAACGAGCAGGCGGCGGCCGCTGCGAAGCCTGCGCACCAGGCAGCGCTGGAAGCGGCAACAGCGGCGGCTGTCGCCGACTCCACCACGCCGGCGCCGCGCTCCAAGTTCGCCTACCCTCCCAACCTCGTCGTCGTCGACGGCGGAAAGCCGCAGGTCAACGCCGCCGCCCGGGCACTGGCGGAGTTGGGCATCGAGGACGTGTACGTCGTCGGCCTGGCCAAGAGGCTCGAAGAAGTGTGGCTGCCGGACAGCGACTTCCCCGTGATCCTGCCGCGCGCCTCGGCCGGGCTGTACCTGCTGCAGCGGATCCGCGACGAGGCCCACCGCTTCGCCATCACCTTCCACCGACAAAAGCGCGGCAAGGCCATGACGGCTTCCGCGCTCGACGGCGTGCCCGGGCTGGGGGAGTCCAAACGCAAGGCCCTCCTGGCCGAGTTCGGGTCCGTCAAGGGCATCAAAGCCGCGACACTGGACGAGCTCACGGGCGCCAAGGGAATCGGCCCTTCCCTGGCCGCCGCAATCGTCCGGCACTTCACTGCCGACGGCGGCGAGGCAGCCGCCGCGGTTCCGGCGGTCAACATGACCACGGGTGAAATCCTTGACGCTTAGCTAGCACCGCCAAACTTAGCTAGGGTAAAGACTTGGGTATCCGCCCGGGCGGCATCACTGCTGCCCGGCATACTTCAGCGAAAAAGCAGATCGCACAGGCAAAGATGGGACTTCACTGATGGCAGAGTCGACGGCAGGATCCGGGACGGATACGGACGGCATGACACCCGTCAAACCCGTTGAGGCCGAACTGCTCGTAGTGACCGGAATGTCCGGAGCGGGCCGGAGCACCGCCTCCGACGCCCTTGAGGACCATGGCTGGTACGTGGTGGAAAACCTCCCGCCGCAGATGCTGGGCACGCTCGCGGAACTGGTCTCGCGGACACCGCACTCAATGTCCAAGCTCGCCGTCGTGATGGACGTCAGGAGCAATGAGCTGTTCGCCGACATGCGCGCGGCCCTGCGCGCCCTGGAGGCGACCGGCGTGACCTTCCGCGTGTTGTTCCTCGACGCGAACGACGACGTCCTGGTCCGGCGCTTCGAACAGGGTCGGCGGCCTCATCCGCTCCAAGGCGGGGGCCGGATCCTGGACGGGATTGCCGCGGAGCGCGAGCTTGTCCGTGAATTGAAGGACACCGCGGACATTGTCCTGGACACGTCCTCGCTGAACGTCCACGGCCTCGCGACGGCCATTACGGAACTCTTCAGTGAGACGGGACCGGTGGCGCTGCGGCTGAACGTCATGAGCTTCGGCTTCAAGTACGGGCTGCCGGTGGACGCCAACTTCGTCGCCGACGCCCGCTTCATCCCAAACCCGCACTGGGTGCCGCAGTTGCGCCCGCATACCGGACTGGACAAGGACGTCAGCGACTACGTCCTGGAGGCCCAGGGCGTCAGTGACTTCGTGGAACGCTACGTCCTGGCCCTCGAACCGGTCCTGGACGGCTACCGGCGCGAGAACAAGCACTATGCCACGATCGCCGTGGGCTGCACCGGCGGAAAGCACCGCTCCGTGGCGGTGGCCGTCGAGCTGTCCCGGCGGCTGGCGCAGTATCCGCGCGTCACCGTGACGACGACACACCGGGACCTAGGCCGCGAGTAATGGCGCTGCTGACCGGCCCCCTGCCCTTGGTCCCGCCCGCCAGCGCGGCCTTCGCCAGCCAACAGGACAAGGGCCCCTCCGTGGTGGCGCTTGGCGGCGGCCACGGCCTGTCCGCGTCGCTATCCGCGCTTCGGCTGCTGACCTCCGAACTCACCGCGATCGTCACGGTCGCGGACGACGGCGGGTCCTCCGGCCGGCTCCGTGAGGAGTACGGCGTCCTGCCGCCCGGCGATCTCCGCATGGCCCTGTCCGCGCTGTGCGACGACACCGACTGGGGCCGCACCTGGCGCGACGTCATGCAGCACCGCTTCGCCCCGGGCAAGGGCCCCGGCGGTTCCCTCGACGAACATGCCATGGGCAACCTCCTGATCGTCACCCTCTGGGAGCTGCTGGGCGACACGGTGGTCGGCCTCAAATGGGCCGGAGCCCTGCTCGGCGCCCGCGGCGAGGTCCTGCCGATGTCCAGCATCCCGCTCACCATCGAAGGCCAGGTGCGGGTCACGGCTTCGGACGGCACCACGGCCCTGCAGACCCTGACCGGGCAGGCAAAATGCGCCGTGGCGGGGTCCCTGGAGCATGTCCGGCTGTTGCCCGAGAACGCGCCCGCGTGCATGGAGGCGCTGACCGCAATCGAGCTGGCCGACTGGGTCATCCTGGGCCCGGGCTCCTGGTACACATCCGTGCTGCCCCACCTGCTGCTCCCGGAAATGCGCGAGGCCCTGTGCAACACGGCCGCCCGGCGCTGCCTGACCATGAACCTCGCCACGGACACCAAGGAGACCGCGGGCATGACCGCCGCCGACCACCTCCGGGTGCTCCGCGAGTACGCGCCGGACTTTACGATCGACGTCGTCCTGGCCGATCCGGCGTCGATCAAGGACATGCCCGACTTCCAGCAGGCGGCCGGGATGCTCGGTGCCGAGGTGGTCTTGGGTAAAGTGGGGGCGTCTGGTCGCCGTCCGGTCCACGATCCGCTGCGGCTGGCGACGGCGTACCACGATATTTTCGGGAATAGTTAGGAAAGGTGCCATGGCACTGACAGCATCAGTCAAGGAAGAACTTTCCCGTCTGGATATCAAGAAATCCTCGGTCCGCAAGGCCGAGGTCTCCGCCATGCTCCGCTTCGCCGGCGGGCTGCACATCATCTCGGGCCGGATCGTGATCGAGGCCGAGGTGGACCTCGCATCGACCGCCCGGCGGCTGCGTGCCGCGATCGCCGAGGTTTACGGCCACCAGAGCGAGATCATCGTCGTCTCCGGCGGCGGCCTGCGCCGCGGGAGCCGCTACGTGGTGCGCGTGGTCCGCGACGGCGAGGCCCTGGCCCGCCAGACCGGGCTCCTGGACGCGCGCGGCCGGCCCGTCCGCGGTCTGCCCTCCGTGGTGGTCAATGGATCCGCCGCGGACGCCGAGGCCGTCTGGCGCGGCGCCTTCCTGGCGCACGGCTCGCTCACCGAGCCCGGCCGCTCCTCCGCCATGGAGGTCACGTGCCCCGGCCCCGAGTCGGCCCTGGCCCTCGTCGGCGCCGCCCGCCGCCTCGGCATCCAGGCCAAGGCCCGCGAGGTCAGGGGAGTGGACCGCGTGGTCATCCGCGACGGCGACACGATCGCCGCGCTGCTGACCCGCATGGGCGCCCACGACGCGCTCATGGTCTGGGAGGAACGCCGCATGCGCAAGGAGGTCCGTGCCACGGCCAACCGGCTCGCGAACTTCGACGACGCCAATCTGCGCCGCTCCGCCCAGGCCGCGGTGGCCGCCGGCGCGCGGGTGGACCGCGCCTTGGAAATCCTCGGCGACGACGTCCCGGACCATCTCAAATACGCCGGCGAGCTGCGGGTCGCGCACAAACAGGCCAGCCTGGACGAGCTGGGCCGCCTCGCCGACCCCGTCATGACCAAGGACGCCATCGCCGGAAGGATCCGCCGGCTTCTGGCCATGGCGGACAAGCGGGCCCAGGACCTCGGCATCCCGGGCACGGAGGCCAATGTGACGCCGGAGATGCTCGACGACTAGCCCGCCCCTAGAATCAGATCCAGTTGGTGGAAATACCTCGGCGGCATCGGAGGTTATGCCCACCGGATCCCGGGTTCACCACACACTTCCGGGTGCTTGCCCATCCGGATGCACAATCCGAGAGTTACCGAACCGGACAACCTGTCCACGACATTGGAGGATTTTGTGACCGAGTACGTACTGCCTGAGCTCGACTACGACTACGCAGCACTGGAGCCGCACATCTCCGCGAAGATCATGGAGCTGCACCACAGCAAGCACCATGCCGCCTATGTGACCGGCGCCAACAACGCCCTCGCCCAGCTGGCCGAGGCGCGCGAGAAGGGCGACTTCGCCAACATCAACCGCCTCTCCAAGGACCTCGCGTTCCACACCGGCGGCCACATCAACCACTCCGTCTTCTGGAAGAACCTGTCCCCGGACGGCGGCGACAAGCCCGAGGGCGAGCTCGCGGCAGCCATCGATGACGCGTTCGGCTCGTTTGACGCCTTCCGCGCCCAGTTCAGCGCCGCGGCGCTGGGCCTGCAGGGTTCCGGCTGGGGCTTCCTGGCCTACGAGCCGATCGGCGGCAACCTGGTCATCGAGCAGCTCTACGATCAGCAGGGCAACGTCGCACTCGGCACCACCCCGCTGCTGATGCTGGACATGTGGGAGCACGCCTTCTACCTGGACTACGTCAACGTCAAGGCCGACTACGTCAAGGCGTTCTGGAACATCGTGAACTGGGCCGACGTCGCCAAGCGCTTCGACGCCGCCCGCAAGAACGCGACGGGCCTGATCACCCTCTAAGTGTGATCTGACCGACTCGCGCTTGTAACAAACCTCACATTACGGGCCGTTCAGCCCGAAATGTGGACGGACTGCCCCTGCACTTGCGGGGGCGGTCCCAGTTAAACGTAAGATGGATCACGGAAGGCGGTTAGCCTTCAGCAACGTGGCTGGTCGTCCTCCGATCTGGTAATTATCTCTGCCCAATGGCGTGCGGGATCTGTTAGTTGGCTTGAACGCCTTCTCAACTAGTCGTGCTCGCAAGAGCACCAAGGAGACTGAAAACGTGACGACCCGTATTGGCATCAACGGCTTTGGCCGTATCGGCCGCAACTACTTCCGCGCCGCCCTCGCACAGGGCGCAGACCTTGAGATCGTTGCGGTCAACGACCTCACCAGCCCGGAAGCCCTCGCTCACCTCTTCAAGTACGACTCCGTGGGCGGTCGCCTGGCGGAATCCATCGAGGTCAAGGACGGCAACATCGTCGTCGACGGCAAGACCGTCAAGGTCCTCGCCGAGCGCGACCCCGCCAAGCTGCCCTGGGGCGAGCTTGGCGTCGACATCGTCATCGAATCCACGGGCTTCTTCACGAAGGCGGCCGACGCGCAGAAGCACATCGACGCCGGTGCCAAGAAGGTCCTGATCTCCGCCCCGGCCTCGAACGAGGACATCACGATTGTGATGGGTGTCAACGACGGACTGTACGACGACGCCGCGCACCACATCATCTCCAACGCCTCCTGCACCACCAACTGCCTCGGCCCGCTGGCCAAGGTCGTCAACGACGCCTTCGGCATCGAGCGCGGACTGATGACCACCATCCACGCGTACACCGCCGACCAGAACCTCCAGGACGGTCCGCACAACGACCTCCGCCGCGCCCGCGCCGCCGCCATCAACATGGTCCCCACCTCCACGGGTGCGGCCAAGGCAATCGGCCTGGTCCTGCCGGAGCTCAAGGGCAAGCTCGACGGCTACGCGATCCGTGTCCCGGTCCCCACCGGCTCCGCCACGGACCTGACGGTCACGGTCTCCCGCGAGACCACCGTCGAGGAAGTCAACGCCGCCCTCAAGGCCGCCTCCGAGAGCAAAGAGCTCAAGGGCCTGCTGACCTACACGGACGAGCCGATCGTCTCCTCGGACATCGTGGGTGACCCTGCATCGTCCATCTTCGACTCGGGCCTGACCAAGGTGATCGGCAACCAGGTCAAGGTTGTTTCCTGGTATGACAACGAGTGGGGTTACTCCAACCGCCTCGTGGACCTGACGGAGCTTGTCGCGTCCAAGCTGGGCTAGGGTAAGACTCATGACATTCCACACCCTCAACGAACTGATCGCTGATGGTGTCCGCGGGCGGTACGTTCTGGTCAGAAGTGACCTGAACGTGCCGCTCGACGGCTCTACAGTGACTGACGACGGCCGGATCAAGGCCTCCCTGCCAGTGCTGGCGAAGCTGACGGATGCCGGTGCCCGCGTGCTGGTGACAGCACACCTGGGCCGCCCCAAGGGCGCCCCCGAGGACAAGTACTCACTCAAGCCCGCGGCGGCGCGGCTGGCCGAGCTTGCCGGCTTCAAGGTCTCGCTGGCCGCCGACACGGTGGGCGAGTCGGCCAGGGAGCTGGCCTCGGCGCTCCGGGACGGCGAAGTGCTGGTCCTGGAAAACGTGCGCTTCGATGCACGCGAAACCTCCAAGGACGACGCCGAACGCGGCGCCTTCGCGGACGAACTCGTCGCCCTCACCGGTGACAACGGCGCCTTCGTCGATGATGCCTTCGGTGCCGTGCACCGCAAGCACGCGAGCGTGTACGACGTCGCCACCCGGCTGCCGTCCTACCAGGGCGACCTCGTCCGCACGGAGGTGGAGGTGCTGCGCAAGCTCACCACCGACACCCAGCGGCCCTACGTCGTCGTCCTCGGCGGCTCCAAGGTCTCGGACAAGCTCGCCGTTATCGACAACCTCATCGGCAAGGCGGACACGATCCTCGTGGGCGGCGGCATGCTGTTCACGTTCCTCGCCGCCGAGGGCCACAAGGTCGCGGGCAGCCTGCTCGAAGAGGACCAGATCCCGGTCGTGCAGGACTACCTGAAGCGGGCAGCGGACGCCGGCACCGAGTTCGTTGTCCCCACCGATGTTGTGGTGGCCAGCAAGTTCGCCGCCGACGCCGAGCACGAGACGATTTCCGCCGACGCCATTGAGTCCAGCAGCTTCGGCGCCCAGGGCATCGGGCTGGACATCGGGCCGGAGTCGGCCGCGGCGTTCGCGCACCGGATCGAGGGCGCCAAGACGGTGTTCTGGAACGGTCCCATGGGCGTGTTCGAATTCGCGGCCTTTGCCGCCGGTACCCGGGCAATCGCCCAGGCGCTGACGGAGACCGATGCTTTCACGGTGGTGGGCGGCGGCGATTCCGCCGCCGCGGTCCGGACCCTCGGCTTCGCCGACGACCAGTTCGGCCACATTTCCACCGGCGGCGGCGCAAGCCTGGAGTACCTTGAAGGCAAGGAACTCCCGGGCCTGAGCGTCCTCGACCGCTAGAAGCACCAGCCGCCAGGCAAACGAGCCGGCAGGGTGCCCCTCCGCAAGGATCCGGGCACCCTGCCTGCTGTCCCCACGACAAGCACTTGGAGATCACGTGACCACGTCAACCAACGGTAAATTCGACCGCAAGCCCTTCATCGCCGGCAACTGGAAGATGAACATGGACCATGTCCAGGGCATCACCCTCCTGCAGAAGCTTGCGTGGACCCTGTCCGACGCCAAGCACGACTTCAGCCGGGTGGAGGTTGCAGTCTTCCCGCCGTTCACGGACCTTCGTGGCGTCCAGACCCTCGTCCAGGGCGACGAACTCGCCGTCGCCTACGGCGGCCAGGATCTCTCCCAGTTCGACTCCGGCGCCTACACCGGTGATATCTCCGGGCAGTTCCTGGCCAAGCTCGGCTGCAGCTACGTCCTGGTCGGCCACAGCGAACGCCGCACCATCCACAACGAGTCGGACTCCGTCCTCAACGCCAAGACCAAGGCCGCATTCAAGCACGGCATCACTCCGGTCCTCTGCGTCGGTGAAGGCCTCGAGGTCCGGCAGGCCGGCACCCACGTCGACCACACGCTGGCCCAGCTGCGCGCCGGCGTCGACGGCCTCACCCCGGAGCGGGCCGCCGAGCTTGTCGTCGCATACGAGCCCGTCTGGGCCATCGGCACGGGCGAGGTCGCCGGCCCGGAGGACGCGCAGGAAATGTGCGCAGCCATCCGCGCCGAACTGTCCACGCTGTTCGGGGCCGACGTCGCAGCCAAGACCCGGCTGCTCTACGGCGGGTCGGTCAAGGCGAACAACGCGGCCTCCATCCTGAAGGAACGCGACGTCGACGGCTTGCTGGTCGGCGGTGCCAGCCTGGACGCTGCCGAGTTTGCTAATATTGTCAGGTTCGAGAGTCACCTGTTGACGGATTAGTCCGGACACAGCTTGGCCCCCGCAATCCAATTCTTCTGAAAGGCCGTCGTGGACGTTCTTCATGTCATTCTGCAGGTCCTCCTGGGCATCACCAGCCTCCTGCTGACGTTGCTCATCCTGCTCCACAAGGGACGCGGAGGCGGCCTGTCGGACATGTTCGGCGGCGGCATGAGTTCCGGACTGAGCTCCTCTGGCGTCGCGGAGCGGAACCTCAACCGCTTCACGATCATCCTCGGGGTCACCTGGGGCGTCGTGATCATCGCCCTCGGCCTGCTGATGCGATTCAGCACCGGCGCCGACTCCTAGGACATCGTTTAGGGCATCGTTCCCAAAAACTTCATAAGGGGTCTTGCGGCCCTCCCGGCATCGGGAACTCGCGAACTACACTGCTGGAGGCAAGCACCATTCCACCAGCTAAGTAGCCAGGAGTTCCCGATGCTGCATTCTGCTTCCGGATTCAAAGGAATCCGCGTGGGCGCGACCGAGGGGGCCTCGCCCCGTCACGAGCCACTCAACGGGGCCGGCGTACGCCAGCCCCGTATTCGTGTCTCCTACTGGTGCGCCAAGGGCCACGACACGTCGCTCGTGTTCGCCCAACTGCCAGAGGACCAGATCCCGGGCGTCTGGGACTGCCGGCGCTGCGGCGGCACCGCCACCCGCGACGAAACGAAGTTCGCCCTGGATGACACGCCGTCCGAGGGCTTCAAGACGCACCTGGAATACGTTAAAGAGCGGCGCTCCAGCCAGGACGCCGAAGACGTGCTGGCCGGAGCGCTGGAACGGCTACGCGCCGGACGGACCCTTCCGGACGAGCTGCTCCGGGACCCGTGAGGCCGCGTTTTCATCAATCAGCCACAGGGTTTCGCGGCGGCCGCGAGGCCCGGCCGCGGGAACCTGCACCGGGTTGGCGCCCGCCAGGGCTAGGCCGACGGCACCGGCCTTGTCCTCTCCGGCCACCACCATCCATACCTCAGAGGCCGTATTGATAGCCGGCAGGGTCAGTGACACGCGGCCCGGCGGCGGTTTGGGCGAGTTGCGCACGCCCACGACTGTGAGTTCCTTCTCGCGGATGCCGGCCTGCTCCGGGAAGAGCGACGCGACGTGCGCATCGGGGCCGACGCCGAGCAGGACAATGTCCAGGCGCGGGAGTCGTGCCGGGCGTTCCGGCCGGTCGTCGGACATGTCCGCGGCGTGCTCGGCGGCGGCCGCAACAGCCAGACGACGGGCATAGTCCGCCGCAGCCTCCTCCGGGCTCTCGAAGTCATCGGAGGAACCGGGGATGTGGACGCGCGCCGGGTCGACGGCGATGCGGGACAGCAGGGCCTCATGGGCCTGGCGGGCGTTGCGCTCGGCGTCGTCCGCCGGCAGGAAGCGCTCGTCTCCCCACCAGAAGTTGACCTTGGACCAGTCGACGGCGGACGCCGCCGCAGACTCGGCCACGGCCTTGAGCGAACCGATGCCCATCGTGCCCCCGGTAAGCACCACCGTTGCCTCGCCGTGCCGGTCCTGGATGTCGACCAGCTTGGTGATCAGGCGGGCGGCGATCGCAGCCATCAGGACAGTCGAGTCAGGATGGATGCTTACTCTCGGGTCAGCGCTCACTGGGACGGACACTCCTTAGATTGGTACGTGGCAGTCCCATAGTAATCACTTCGCCGAAGACTTCGTCCGGATCCAGGCGGCGGAGTTCCTCGGCGAGGCAGTCCTTGAGGCTGCGTCGCGGCAGGGAGATCCGCTGCGCGGGCTGGCCCGGCTGGGTCAGTTCCGCGACGGTCAGCCCCGGGCGGAAGAGCTGGATGTCGCCACCGGGCCGGCTCAGGCGGACGCGGCGGATGCCGGTTCCGGCCGGGTCCGCCACGATCGTCACCGGAACGTCCAGTGCCAGTGTGAGCCAGGCCGCGAGCAGGATGGTGCTGGGGGAGTCCGAGGCGCCTTCGACGGTGACAGCCGTCACCGGGGAATCGTCCACCTGGTCCAGGACCGCGGCCAGCTGGATGCGCCAGTTGGTCAGGCGGGTCCAGGCGAGGTCGGTGTCTCCGGCCTTGTAGGTGCGGCGGATGTTTTCCAGCGCCCCTACCGGGTCCGCCTCGTTGGCGGAGTCGGTGATGCGGCGGTGTGCGATGCTGCCGATCGAGGTCTGGCAGGCGTTCCGGGGAGCGCCGTGCGGCCACCAGGCCACAATCGGGGCGTCCGGGAGCAGCAGCGCCGCGACGAGGGATTCGCTTTCCTCGGCGAGTTCGCCGTAACCGCGCAGCAGGATGACCTCGGAAGCCCCGGCGTCGCCGCCTACCCGGATCTGGGCGTCCAGCCGGGTCGGGGCGGACGCCCCGGCGTCGGCGAGGACGATGATCCGGCACGGGTGTTCCCGGCTGGCCTCGTTGGCGGCCTCGATGGCCTCCTCCTCGAGCCCGGAACGGGTGACGACCACGAGGGTCAGCACCCGGCCCAGGGCGATCACGCCGCCTTGCTCGCGCAGGGCCATGATCTTCTTCGAAATCTTGGAGGTGGTGGTGTCGGGAAGATCTACGATCATGGCCTTCTCCAGGTTCGTCCGTCGCGGGCAAGGAGTTCGTCAGCGGAGGCGGGGCCCCAGCTGCCGGGTCGGTAAGGCTCGGGCTGTTCAGCCAGGCCCGCCCAGTATTCCTCGAAGGGGTCAAGGATCTTCCAGGACAGTTCGACCTCGGCGTGCCGGGGGAACAGCGGGGGTTCGCCCAGCAGCACGTCGAGGATGAGGCGTTCGTACGCTTCGGGGCTGGACTCGGTGAAGGAGTGGCCGTAGCCGAAGTCCATGGTGACGTCGCGGACCTCCATCTGGGTGCCCGGGACCTTGGACCCGAACCGGATGGTGGCGCCCTCGTCGGGCTGCACCCGGATGACGACGGCGTTCTGGCCGAAGTCGTCCTCGCCGTGGTCGGTGAACAGCAGGTTCGGCGCGCGTTTGAACACGACGGCGATCTCCGTCACCCGGCGCCCCAGCCGTTTGCCGGCGCGCAGGTAGAACGGCGCGCCGGACCAGCGCCGGGTGTTGATGTCCACGCGGATCGCGGCGAACGTCTCGGTCTTCGAATCGGCCGGGATACCCTCTTCCTCCAGGTAGCCCAGGACCTCCTCGCCGCCCTGCCAGCCGCCCGTGAACTGTCCGCGGGCAGAGTGGGTGGAGAGGTCCTCGGGGAGCCGGACGGCCGCGAGGACCTTTTCTTTCTCGGCCCGCAGGTCATCGGCGTTGAAGGAGATCGGTTCCTCCATGGCCGTCAGGGCCAGGAGCTGCAGGAGGTGGTTCTGGATGACGTCGCGGGCCGCGCCCACGCCGTCGTAGTAGCCTGCCCGGCCGCCGGTGCCGATGTCCTCGGCCATGGTGATCTGGACGTGGTCGACGTAGTTGGCGTTCCAGAGCGGCTCGAAGAGCTGGTTGGCGAAGCGCAGTGCCAGGATGTTCTGCACCGTCTCCTTGCCCAGGTAGTGATCGATCCGGAAGACGGCGTCCGGCGGGAACACCGACTCAACGATGTCGTTGAGCTGGCGGGCCGATTCGAGGTCGTGCCCGAACGGCTTTTCGATCACCACGCGGCGCCATTTGTCACCTTCGGCCTGGGCCAGGCCGTGTTTGGAGAGCTGCCGGCAGACCTGTTCGAAGGCTTTCGGCGGGATGGAGAGGTAGAACGCATGGTTGCCCCGCGTGCCGCGCTGTTCGTCGAGCTCGTCGATCGTGTCGGAGAGCCGCTTGAACGCCTCGTCGTCGTCGAACTCGCCCTGCACGAACCGGATGCCCTCGGAGAGCTGCTTCCAGACCGTTTCATCAAACGGGGTCCGGGCGTACGCCTTGACGGACTCCTTGACCTCCGCGGCGAAGTCCTCGTTCTCCCATTGACGGCGGGCGAAGCCCACCAGGGCGAAGCTCGGCGGCAGCAGTCCCCGGTTGGCGAGGTCGTACACGGCCGGCATGAGCTTCTTGCGGGCGAGGTCCCCGGTCACGCCGAAAAGGACCAGCGATGACGGTCCGGCAATTCGGTTTAGGCGGCGGTCACGGGGGTCCCGGAGCGGATTGCGCCCGCGGCCGGCCGTGTTCCTGCCGCCGTTGTAGGTTTCTGGCATGGTTGCTTGGGTGCCTTAGCTTTCAGTAGAGGATGCTGGCTGGCCGGCAAGGGAGGTGATGAGTTCCTGGAACTGCTTCACCCCTGCAGCGCGGTCAGCCAGGTGCAGCCGGAGGACCGGACGGCCATGGTCGGAGAGGACCTGCGCGTCACCCGCGGCCTGCGCCGAGATCAGTTCGCCGAACGTGAAGGGACGGTCCGGGATGGCGAGGTCCGTTGCGGAGGCGGCTGTGACCTGCAGGAACACACCGATTGCGGGTCCGCCCTTGTGGAACTGGCCCGTGGAGTGCAGGAAGCGCGGGCCCCAGCCGAACGTGACCGGGCGGCGGCTGACGGCCGCCAGTTGGTCCCGGACGCCTTCGAGCTCCGCGTAGGCGATCCGGTCGAAATAGGCCTGGACGCTGAGGTAGCTGTCCGGGCCGAGTTCGGCCAGCAGGGCGCCGACGGCCTCTGCAGCGGTGGCCGCGTTGCCGAGCCACGCTCCGCCGCGGACTTCGATGGCGCCGTCGGTGAAGTTGGCCGGCGTCGGCTCCGGCTGAGCGTCCAGCAGGCCGCGGGCGGCAATTTTGGCGGCCTCGACGTCGGGCTGGTCAAACGGGTTGATGCCCAGCAGCCGGCCGGCCACCGCGGTAGCGAATTCCCAGACCATCATCTGGGTGGGGAGGCCGCCGGCAATGGCGACCTCGTTCTCGCCGAGCTGCACGTCGTCGGCGTCCGCCGCAACGAGCCGGACAACGAGGACATCCGGGGCCCCAAGCGTTGCTTCGGGGGAGGCGGGGCCGGCCACGACCGGCAGCACGCCGGTGCCCAGCTTGCCCGTGGATTCGGCGATGAGCTGTTCGGCCCAGTCGGCGAAGCCCGCGATTCCTGAGCCGTCTTCGGCGATGACGATCTTGTTGCGCAACGGGCTGGTGCCGCCCAGGGCGGTGCCCAAGGCCAGCCCGATGTTGTCTTCCGAGTCGTCATTGAGGATTTCGGCGGCTTCCTCGGCTTCGTCCAGGAAGGCCTGGATGTCCACTCCGGCCAACCCGCAGGGGACCAGCCCGAAGGCGGTCAGCGCTGAGAAACGGCCGCCGACGTTCGGATCGGCGTTGAAGACGGCGCGGTAGCCGGCCTCACGCGCCGCCTTGTCCAGCGGCGAGCCCGGGTCGGTGACGATGATGATGCGGCTCTTTGCGTCGATGCCGGCATCCGTGAATGCCTGCTCGAAGATGCGGCGCTGGGAGTCGGTTTCCACGGTGGAGCCGGATTTGGAGGACACAACGATGGCCGTTTCGGCCAGGCGGTCCGCCAGGGCGGCGCTGACCTGTTCGGGATCGGTGCTGTCCAGCACGGTCAGCTCGACGCCAGCGGTGCCCGCAATGACCTCGGGCGCCAGGGAGGATCCCCCCATGCCGCAAAGGACGATGCGGCTCACGCCCTCGGCCCGCAGTGCGTCGCGGAGTTCCAGGATGCCGCCGACCAGAGGCTGGGAGACGGTGGCCGCCTCGACCCAGCCCAACCGGACAGCGGCCTCGGCCTCGGCATCGGGCCCCCAGAGGGTGGGGTCCTTCGCGAAGATCCGGGTGGCGATGCGGTCTGCCAGGAGTGCGGGCAGGTGCTGCTCATGGGCCTGGCGGGCTGCGCCGCTGGCGTCGTAGCTGAGTGTGCTCATGGTGGGTTAGGAAGCCTTCCGTGCAGAGGCCAGGGCGCCTTCGACGTCCCCCAGCAGTTCCTTCCAGCTGGCCACGAACTTGTCCAGGCCCTCGGATTCAAGCAGGGCCACAACCTCGTTGTAGGAGATCCCCAGTGCGTCGAGGGAGTTCAGCGTGGCGTTGGCGTCGTCGTAGCCGCGGGTGACGGTGTCGCCCGTGACGGTGCCGTGGTCGAACGTGGCGTCGAGGGTCTTCTCCGGCATGGTGTTGACCACGCCGGGTGCGACGAGCTCGGTGACGTAGAGGGTGTCCGGGTAGGACGGGTCCTTCACACCGGTGGAAGCCCACAGCGGACGCTGCGGAAGGGCGCCGGCCTCGGCAAGGAGCGTCCAGCGTTCGGTTGAGAACTGCTCCTGGTAGACCTGGTAGGCCAGGCGGGCGTTGGCCAGGCCGGCCTTGCCCTTGAGCGCCTTGGCTTCGTCGGTGCCGATTGCATCGAGGCGCTTGTCGATTTCCGCATCGACGCGGGAGACGAAGAAGGACGCGACGGAGTGGATCGTGGAGAGGTCGTGGCCGTTGCCCTTGGCCTGTTCGAGGCCGGACTGGAAGGCGTTGATCACGGCGCGGTAGCGTTCCAGCGAGAAGATCAGGGTCACGTTGACGCTGATGCCTTCGGCCAGGGTGGCTGTGATGGCCTCGAGGCCTTCGAGCGTTGCCGGGATCTTGATCAGGACGTTGTCCTTGTTGACCTTCTTGTACAGGTGCTTCGCTTCGGCGATGGTGCCGGCGGTGTCCCAGGCGAGGCGCGGATCCACCTCGATGGAAACGCGGCCGTCGACGCCCTTTGTGGCGGCGGCGACGGGAGCGAAGAGATCGCACGCGTCGGCGACGTCGGTGGTGGTGATTTCGAAGACGGTCTCTTCGACGGTGGCGCCGGCCGCGGCCTGGGCCGCAATGACGGCGTCGTAGTCCGTGCCCGCGGTGATGGCTGCGTGGAAGATGGACGGGTTGGTGGTGACGCCAACGACGTTCTTCTCTTCGATGAGCTTACGCAGGGTACCGGTCTGCAGGCGGCCGCGGGAGAGGTCGTCGAGCCAGATCGAGACGCCGGCGTCGGACAGCTGCTGGGTGGGGGTAGTCATGTCATAACTCCTGAAAATGGTGGGTTCCGGGGGCGCAAGGACCCCCGGAACCGTGGTGGTGGGTCAGTTTGTGACGGTGGCGAGGGAGTCCTTCGCGGCGGCGGCGACGGCGTCGGCGGTGATGCCGAACTCCTGGAAGAGGCGCTTGTAGTCCGCGGAGGCGCCGAAGTGCTCGAGGCTGACGGAGCGGCCGGCGTCGCCGACGAATTCCTTCCAGCCCAGGGCCAGTCCGGCTTCGACCGAGACGCGGGCCTTCACGGTGGTGGGGAGCACGGCCTCGCGGTAGGCGGGGTCCTGCTTGTTGAACCATTCCACGCAGGGCATGGACACGACCCGGGTGGCGATGCCCTCGGCCTGCAGGGCCTCGCGTGCGGACACGGCGAGCTGGACCTCGGAGCCGGTGCCGATCAGGATGACCTGCGCCGGGACGGTGGCGCCGTCTTTGGAGGCTTCGGCGAGGACGTAGCCGCCCTTCGCGACGCCGGCGGTGGAGCCGAAGGTGTCGCCGGCGGCGTCACCCTCCCCGCGGGCCCAGGTGGGGATGTTCTGACGGGTCAGCACGATGCCGGCTGGGTTGTCATGGTTCTCCAGCATGACCTTCCACGCCGCGGCGACCTCGTTCGCGTCGCCCGGGCGGACCACGTCCAGGCCCGGGATGGCGCGCAGGGAAGCAAGCTGTTCCACGGGCTGGTGGGTGGGGCCGTCTTCGCCGAGGCCGATCGAGTCGTGGGTCCACACGTACAGCGACGGGACGCCCATCAGGGCGCCGAGGCGGATCGCGGGGCGCTGGTAGTCGGAGAAGATCAGGAAGGTGCCGGAGAACGCCCGGGTCCGGCCGTGCAGCGAGATGCCGTTCACGATCGAGGCGGCGGCGTGCTCGCGGATGCCGAAGTGCAGGACCCGGCCGTAGGGGTTGCCCTTCCAGGCCGCGGTGGAGCGGGAGGTAGGAATGAAGGAAGGTGCGCCCTCGATGGTGGTGTTGTTCGACTCGGCGAGGTCGGCGGAGCCGCCCCAGAGTTCGGGCATGACCGGGCCGATCGCGTTGAGGACCTTGCCCGACGCGGCGCGCGTGGAGACGTCCTTGCCGGCTTCGAAGACCGGCAGCGCGGCGTCGAGCTCGACGGGAAGCTTCTTGGCCTCGACGCGCTCCAGCAGGGCCGCCTTGTCCGGGTTGGCGGACTGCCAGGCCTCGAAGCTGCTCTGCCAGGCGGTGCGGGCGGCAGCGCCGCGGGCCTCGGCCTCGCGGGTGTGGGACAGGACATCCTCGTCGACCTGGAACGCGCGCTCCGGATCGAAGCCGAGAACCTTCTTCAGGGCCGCGACCTCTTCCGCGCCCAGGGCCGAGCCGTGGATCTTGCCGGTGTTCTGCTTCTTCGGCGCCGGCCAGCCGATGATGGTCCGCAGCGAGATGATCGAGGGTTTGCCCGTCTCGGCCTTCGCCGCGAGCAGCGCCGCGTGGAGCTCGGCGACGTCTTCCTTGTATTCGCCGGTCCGGGTCCAGTCGACCCGCTGGGTGTGCCAGCCGTAGGCCTCGTAGCGGGCCAGGACGTTTTCGGTGAAAGCGACGTCGGTGTCGTCCTCGATCGAGATGTGGTTCTCGTCGTAGATCACCACGAGGTTGCCCAGTTCCTGGTGTCCGGCGAGCGAGGACGCCTCGGAGGTGACGCCTTCCTGCAGGTCGCCGTCGGAGGCGATCACCCATACGGTGTGGTCGAACGGGCTGGTGCCGGCCGGGGCGTCGGCGTCGAACAGGCCGCGCATCCGGCGCTGCGAGTAGGCGAAGCCCACCGCGGAGGCCAGGCCCTGACCCAGCGGGCCGGTGGTGATCTCCACGCCGGCGGTGTGCTTGTACTCCGGGTGCCCCGGGGTCAGGGAACCCCAGGTGCGCAGCGCCTCCAGGTCCTTCAGTTCCAGGCCGTACCCGGAGAGGAACAACTGGATGTACAGGGTCAGGGAGGTGTGGCCCGGAGACAGCACGAACCGGTCACGGCCGAGCCAGTCCGGGTTCTTCGGGTCGTGGCGCATCAGCTTCTGGAAGAGAAGGTACGCCGCCGGCGCCAGACTCATCGCGGTACCGGGGTGGCCGTTGCCGACCTTCTCCACCGCATCCGCGGCCAGCACGCGGACAGTGTCCACGGCGCGCTGATCCAAGGTAGTCCATGACAGTTCTTGCTCTTCCAAATGTGGCACGAAAACCGGGCCCCTCTCTGTGCTGACGGCCGGCGGTACGCTCGGTCCTGCCTCGGGCACAGTTCGGTGCCCGCTGCGGTTCGTACCAGCCGTTCACCATCGAAACGTTGATCTATCATTCAGACGCAGACGCAAGCGGCCTGTTCGGCAATTGCCTGTAGGCGTTCCCGTGTGCGCTGATCTAAAGACAGCCTAGTCCCATTCCACTTGGTGGTCAGCGTATATCTCACCAAATGGACCTGATTTCGCTTATATGAATCACCGCCCGCCAACGCGCCCGTGAGCCCGCGTTAACACGCCGGAATCATGCGGCCCCGGCGGCGGCCCGGCGGCAGGCAGCGTCACGGTATGATGGGTGGTGGCCTTCGACTGGGGCAAGGACACGGGTGTGCGCCGAGCACGAAGCCCGTCCCGCAGCAAGAAAAGCGTTGCGAAATCCACCCGGGGCTGCCCAGCCAGACAGAACTGCCCAGCCAGACAGAACAGAGTGACTGCCACCGTGAGCACAACTAATACGCCGCTGAACGCCTCCCGGGCCCCGGGAAGAATGGGCTTCGGCCGCAAAGCAAAGGCCTACCTGGCGCTCACGAAACCCCGTGTCATCGAGCTCCTGCTCGTCAGCACCCTGCCCACCATGATCTACGCGCAGCGAGGGTTCCCGTCGGTCGGCCTGATTCTGGCCACGCTGGTGGGCGGTGCGTTCGCGGCAGGCTCCGCCGGCGCCTTCAACTGTTACATCGACCGTGACATCGACAAGCTCATGCACCGCACGGAAAACCGCCCGCTGGTCACCGGCGAGGTGACCCCCCGCGAAGCCCTCGTCTTCTCCTGGCTGCTGGGCGCGGCCGCGATCGCCATCCTCTGGTTCGGGGCCAACCCGCTGTCGGCGTGGCTGGGACTCGGCGCCATTGTCTTCTACGTGGTGATCTACACGATGATCCTCAAACGGCGCACGGCCCAGAACATCGTCTGGGGCGGAGCGGCCGGCTGCTTCCCCGTCCTCATCGCCTGGGCCGCTGTGACCAACACCGTCCAGTGGCCCGCCGTCGTGCTGTTCATGGTGATCTTCCTTTGGACCCCGCCGCACTACTGGCCGCTGTCGATGCGCTACGGCGAGGACTACCGCAACGCCAACGTGCCGATGCTGGGTGCAATTGCCGGCGCCAAAGTGGTCTCGGTGCAGGTGGTCCTGTACGCGTGGGCCATGGTGGCGTGTTCGCTGCTGATGATCCCGGCGGGCGGCGCGGGCTGGGTCTACACGGTGACCGCCGTCGCGGCCGGTGCGTGGTTCCTGTATGAGTCGCACGCTCTCTACCAGCGCGCCCAGGCCGGCGATGTCTCCAACAAGGGAGCCATGAAGGTCTTCCATGGCTCCATCAGTTACCTCACGCTGCTCTTCATCGCCCTGGCCGTGGACCCGTTCGTCGGCTCCGCAGTCATGGGCGGCTGACGCCCCCGTACCCTCACGGCCGGTCCTTCACCGAAGGTCGTTCGTCGAAGATGTTCCAGGAACGCTCCCTCACCCGTGGTGAGGGAGCGTTCGGAGTTTGAGCGCAGTATCGTTACGGACTGAGCCATGACCAACGTCCGAACTGGGACCACGAACGAACTGTGACCACGAACTGAACTGTGACCACGACCGAGCTGGGACCGCGGCGGAATAACGATCGCAATCCAAGGGAGAGCCAATGATCAACCGCAGCGACGTGCTCGGCGCGGAAAGACGGATAGAGGGTTATGTCCGGCACACTCCCTTGCTCCGCGGGGGCACGGCGGCGGCCCCCGTGTGGTTCAAATGCGAGTTCATGCAGCACACCGGCGTCTTCAAGGCCAGGGGCGCCTTCAACCGGCTTCTCGCCGCCCGGGAGCGCGGGGAACTGGACCCGGTGGTTGGCGTAGTGGCGGCGTCCGGCGGGAACGCGGGCCTGGCGAATGCCCATGCCGCGGCGGTGCTCGGAGTTCCGGCGACCGTGTTCGTGCCGGAAAACGCCCCGAAGGTGAAGGTTGCCCGCCTCCTGGCGTACGGGGCGACTGTCCGTCAGGTCGGCTCAGAGTACGCCGAGGCGTTCGCAGCCGCCATGGAGCATGTGGAAACCAGCGGTGCCCTGTTCTGCCATGCTTACGATCAGCTGGAAATCGCGGCCGGTGCAGGCACTGTCGCCGAGGAGATTCTTCGGGATGAGCCCGCCATCGACACGGTCATCGTCGCGGTTGGCGGCGGCGGACTGTATGCGGGAGTTGCCGCGGCGGCGGAGGGCCGTGCCCGGGTCGTCGCGGTTGAACCCTTCAGCATCCCTACCCTGCACGCGGCCCTGGAGGCGGGGCACCCCGTGGACGTGGCCGTTTCCGGGATTGCCGCGGATTCCCTGGGTGCCCGGCGGCTGGGCGAGATTGCATTCGGCATGGCCTCACGTGTCCCGCCGGCCTTGGCCCTGGTGGACGATGCAGCGATTTCCGCGGCGCGGTCACAGTTGTGGAGCGAGTACCGTATCCCCGCCGAATACGGCGCCGCGGCCGCATTCGCCGCGCTTGCCTCCGGGGCCTACGTGCCCGGCGATGGCGAACGCGTGGCGGTCATCGTCTGTGGAGCCAACACCGATCCGTGCACGCTGGAGATCCAGCCCGACGTCGGCGGCGACGCCCGCGGAGGTGCCTAGCCCGCGGCTATTTCCGCGGAGGCCGGCTCGGGCCCGGTACCGGCCTTGCCGGCAGGCGGGCGGACGTCCGGGTAGCGCTTGTCGAAGCGGGCGCGCGCGATGCGACCCAGCCTTTCGACCGTGTGCCAGCTGATGACCGCGATCAGCAGGGTCAACAGGATGGCCGAGACCGCCACGAGCGGCGGAAGGTCTGCCGTCGAACCTCCGTTGAGCCAGAGGATGACGACGTAGTTCCAGAGGTAAGCGGCGTAGGACACGGTTCCCAGCAGCTGGAGGGGCCGGGTCCATCGCGGCATCACGGCGGTCCGGGAGGCGGCCAGTGCTACCAGGGCCGCTGACGCAAACATGGCCAGCGGGCCCCCGATAAAGAAGAAGGCCGGCGTCTCGTTGGCTTTGGGGAAGTAGGCCAGCGCGGCCAGGACAGCCACCGAGCCGAGCAGCGCCGCCCACCTGAACTGGGGGTCGGAGAACCAGCCGAAAACCCGCACCCTGTAGAGGCGCAGGGCGGAACCGATGATCAGTCCCAGCCCCCATGTGGTCGGCAGCGCGTAGACCAGGGCGTGAAGCTGCGGGGCCAGGATTAGCATCGCCAGCACGCTCGCGCTCATGAGGGACACGGCGACGGCGGCGGACCAGCCAATCAGCCGCCCCTGGCGGTTGCGGCGCAGGGCGAGCTCCAGCAGCGTGGGCCAGATCAGATAGAACTGTTCTTCCACTGCCAGGGTCCAGAGCGGTCCGATGGCCATGCTGACGTCAAAGGGCAGCGGCAGGTCCTTGAGGTAGCCGAGACCGGCGAGGACGGTGTAGCCGACGATTCCCTTGGATCGGTCGCCGAGGACGTCCGTGGCAAGTTCCACGACGGCGTAGACCCCCAGGAGCGAGATCAGTGCCGGCACCAGCCGGAAGGCCCGGTGCGCGTAGAAACGGCCGTACCGCAGTTGCCGGTGCCGTTCGATGTCCCGGAGCAGCACGTTGGTGATCAGGTAACCGCTCAACACGAAGAACACAATCACGCCGATGATGCCTGCGCCCTGGAATATGCCCGGCCACGAATGTCCCAGCAGGACGGCGCCGACGGCAGCACCGCGGAGAACGTCCAAGCCATCCAGCCGCGGCCGCGCTTTCGTTTGCTGCGCTTTCGTTTGCTGCGCCGCAGTCTCGTGGGCTGTCGTGTTTGGTGCTGCTGTTGTGGTGCTTTCACCAACTAGTAACGCCATGTGGCCTCCGCTACCTCTGTCAGGCCGGCCGACGATTCCTGCTGAATCGGGGCACGGCGAGCCGTTCCTCTTCTCTTGGATCTGCAAGTGGATCTGAATGAACGCGAATGCGGCGCCAGTCCTGCGCCATGACCAAGTATTCCAGACGCGGCTGAGCGAAACCTGACTCCGGCCCTCCGGGCGGACCTTCCCGCCCGTGCAGGCGGGGTCGCCGGGCCGTGCTCAAAGGTTGTGGGCCAGCAGTTCCAGCCCGATCACCAGGAGGCTCAACACGACCTCCGCGAACATGATGGCGGCTTTGTGATGGAGCGGGATCTCCAGGCGCCGGATCGCGAGGAACCCCACGATGGCGAGCGAGGCCACGAGCACCACGATCGCCCATGCGAGGGCTGCAGCCGTCGACAACAGCCCCAAGCCGGCGGCCGCGAGGAGGAGCAAGGGGGTGACCAGGACGCCGAGGCCTTCGGCGCTGATCGCGATCATACGATGCAGTTCTTCGCCGGTGGGGAGTTTCGAATGAACCGTCAGGTGACTCAGGAGGTCGGCCACGAAGATCCCCAGCAAGGAGCCGATCACCACGATGCTGAGCGTTGCCGCGGCGGCCGCGGGCGACGTCTCGTCCGCATGGCTTCGAAGCGCCAACACCACGGCCAGGCTCGTAAAAATGATGTAGACGCGCTCTTTGAGACTCGCCGCGCGGTGGCGGGCAGAGGCCGCGGGAGGCGCGGCGGGTTCCATCGCATTCATGTGAAAAGGCCTTCCGGTAAGCATCGCAGGAGTGAACGCACTCAGGCTCACAACCGCGACGGTCCAAATCCATGCCATCTCATAGTGCTCCTGACAATCCCGCCGGAGCCATACCAAAACAACGCGGGGTCACTTACGGCCGGCCCGGAGGTGCCGGACGGGCCGTAAGTGACCCCGCGTTGCTTGATGGCGGAGAGCGGCGGTGGTTGCCTACTGCACCGGGCTGGAGCGGGCCAGGTCAGCGGCGTTGGTAGCCGCGCTCATCAGCAGTGCCGCCGCCAGCATGTGCGCGCCGACCAGCAGGGCCGGGATGCCGTTGTAATACTGCGTGAAACCGATGACGGCCTGCAGCACCGTGACGCCCAGCAGCATGAACACCGCGGAGCGGAACGGCCCCTGGATCCGGCCCCGGACCACGAGGAACACGCCGAACAGGGCGCCTGCGGTCACCAGATAGGCGGGCATGGCGTGGATGTGCGCGAACAGGTCCCAGTCGAGGTTGTTCCGCGGGGCGTTGGCGTCACCGGCGTGCGGGCCGGCCCCGGTCACCACCACGCCCAGGCAGACGGCCAGGGCGGCGAAGAATGCGACGGCGGTCATCACGGGCCGTGCGGCGCCCGGAAGGGCCGGAAGCTGCACGGTCCGGGCCTTGCCGGTGCGGCCGTAGGCGCGGTTCACCAGGAGGGTCGCGAGGACCACGAGGGCCATGGAGACGAGGAAGTGCAGGCCCACGACCCACGGGTTCAGCTGCGTCAGCACCGTGATGCCGCCGATCACGGCCTGGGCCGGGATGCTGGCGAGCAGGCCGAGAGCCAGCAGGAAGAGGTCGCGGCGTTCCTTGCGGAGGTTCCACAGGTAGACGAGCATCATCACGGCGACGGCGGCCAGGGCGAAGGTCAGGAGCCGGTTGCCGAATTCGATGATGCCGTGGAACCCCATTTCCGGTGTGGTCGCGAGGGACCCCTCCGTGCAGCGCGGCCAGGTCGGGCAGCCAAGGCCCGACGCGGTCAGCCGGACGGCGCCGCCGGTCACCACCAGGACAATCTGGCCGATGAGGGACAACACGGCCAGTCGCCTGATCCTGTTGTCGACCTCGACGGGCAGCCGGGAGGTGAAGCCGGAGATGATCCGGGGAGTGCGTGACGCCGTGCTCACAGTTTTCTCAATTCCACTTGAACCAACGGATTGCTGCGCCGCCGGCGATCGCCGTCCAGAGCAGCAGGACAAGGACGGCGCCAGCGTTGACGCTGCCGTACAGGAAAGCATCCCGCAGCGCCTGCCCCAGCGCGCCGGAGGGAAGGAAATGCACCACAGCCTGTGAGAGTGCAGGGAGCCGTTCGGCCGGGATGACAATCCCGCCCAGCGCGCCGAGCAGGATCCAGAGCAGGTTGGTGATGGCCAGCGTCGCTTCCGGCCGGACCGTTCCGGCGACCAACAGCCCCAGGGCAGTGAAGGACGCCGCGCCCAGGACCAGTATTGCCAGGCCGGGCAGCCAGCCTGCGGCGTTGGGTTGCCAGCCCAGCATCAGCGCCACGGCTGTCACGACCAGGACCTGCAGGAACAATACGGCCAGGACGGCCAGCACCTTTCCCGCGATGAGTCCGGTGCGGCCCAGGGGAGTGGTGGACAGGAAGCGCAGGACGCCGTACCGGCGGTCGAAGCCGGTGGCGATGCCCTGGCCGGTGAAGGCGGTGGACATGGCGCACAGGGCCAGGATGCCGGGAACGGCGACGTTGATGCGGCTTGGACCGAGTCCGTCCAGCAGCGGTGTCACGGTCAGGCCGACCATGGCCAGCAGCGGAAGCACGATCGCGAGGATCAGCTGCTCGCCGTTGCGGAGCATCGTGATGGTTTCGTACTGGCCCTGAAGCAGGATGCGGCGCAGCAACGGAGCGGGCGCGCGGCCGCCCGCGGTTCGCGCCGGGCTCCCCAGAGGTGCGCTCCCCAGGGGTGCGCTGCCGGAAACGCGGGTCATCGGATCTCCCTTCCGGAGATGTCCAGGAAGACGTCCTCGAGGCTGCGTGCCTCCAGGCTCAGCGAGCTGGGCATGATTCCCCGAGCAGCCCACCACGCGGTGATCGCGGCGAGGTCGGCGGGGGTGAGGGCGCCGGTGGCGGCGTAGCTGCCGGCCCGCGCCTCGGTGATGTCGACGCCGTCGGGAAGCACTCCGGTGAAGTCCAGTCCGGGTTCGGTCTCGAAGAGCAGGGTGCGGATGTGCTGCCCGTCGTCACCGGCGGGAAGCTCGTGGCGCAGGAGCTGCGCGACGGTGCCCTCGGCCACGTTGCGGCCGGCGTCGATGATGTACACGTAGTCCGCCAGGCGCTGGGCGTCGTCCATGAGGTGGGTGGTCAGGATGATTCCCATCCCGCTGTTGCGCAGCTCGGCAATGAGGTCGAAGACCATCTGGCGGGACTGCGGGTCCAGTCCGGCGCTCGGCTCGTCGAGGAAAAGTACCTCCGGGTTGCCCACCAGTGCGGCGGCCAGGGCCAGGCGCTGCTTTTGGCCGCCCGACAGGCGCCGTACGGACGTCCGGCTGAAGGAGTCGATGCCCAGGCGAGCAATGAGCTCATCCACCGGCCACGGGTCCTGGTACATGCCGGCGATGTGCCGCAGCAGCGGAATGGGGCGGGCCGACGGCGGCAGGCCGCCGTCCTGCAGCATGACCCCGACGCGCGCCCGGAGCCCGGCTCCGGCGGTGTCCGGATCCTGGCCCAACAGGCTAATGCTGCCGGCGGTCCGCCTCTGCAGGCCCTGGGCGCATTCGATGGTGGTGGTCTTGCCGGCACCATTGGCGCCCAGCAGCGCGGTGACCTGGCCGCGTTCGGCAATGAGGGACAGTCCGCTGACCACACGCAGCATCTTGCCGTCGAGGGTGGGCAGTGGACCAACATCCTTGACGAGCCCGTTGATGGTCAGAACGGGGGATTCGGGAGATCGCACCACAGCATTCTACGTGATGTAGTACGGGGTTCCCTCGGGATGGCCCGTGCCGGGAGGCAAGTCATGCCTTACTGGATCGGTGGAGTAAATTACGACATGATTGTGTTGTGTATTCCATGAGCCCCCTTGCTTCTGGAACAGCTGCGTCTGGAGCAGCCGTGTCTGGAGCCGCCGCGCCCGCTGCCGTACCGGGCCGCAACCCTGGCCGCGGTCCCGCGCGCGTTGGGTCGGCCCGGGCGCACGTGACCGTCGTGCCGGACGCAGGTCCCGCGGCCGGCGCCAGCCACCCCCACGACGCCGAGGAACGAACGCGCGACCGCGTCCTCAACGCCGTTCTGGAGCACGGACCCATCAGCGCCGCCGAACTCGGCGACCTCCTGGGCTTCACCCCGGCTGCCGTGCGCCGCCACCTCGACCACCTCTCGCGCACCGGAGTGATTG
Source organism: Arthrobacter oryzae (assembly GCF_003634095.1). Taxonomy (GTDB): domain Bacteria; phylum Actinomycetota; class Actinomycetes; order Actinomycetales; family Micrococcaceae; genus Arthrobacter; species Arthrobacter oryzae. Next base: position 707,876 of record NZ_RBIR01000001.1, on the reverse strand, counting down.
AGGTCAAGCGGGCTGCCCGGGCCGGTGCCGGCGCGGGACGCCCCGCCCGCCGCTACGTCCTCAGCTCCCAGGGACAGTCGAGCCTGGGCAACGACTACCTCGATATCGCCACTGTAGCCTTGCGCCGCCTGGGCGAGGCAGCCGGCCCCGAGGCGGTCCGGCAGTTCGCCGTCGAGCGGTTCGCCGACATGGAACGCCGCTACGCACCCGAGATCGAGCAGGCCGGACCGGACATCGCGGCCCGGGCGCAGATCCTGTCCGAGGCCCTGAGTCGCGACGGTTTCGTCGCCTCGGCCCAGTCGATCGAAGCCAAGGCGCCGCTTCCGGCCGCCCTGTCCAGCGTCCAGCTCTGCCAGGGGCACTGCCCCATCCAGCACCTGGCCGCCCAGTTCCCCGTGTTCTGCGATGTGGAGACGGAAGTCTTCTCCCGGCTGGTGGGCGTCGACGTGCGCCGGCTGTCCACCCTCGCGCGCGGCGGGCACGTCTGCACCACCCACATACCTACGGGCCGTCCGGCCGCCGTCGGGACTTCCCGTCCCGCAGCCCCGGGCAACCCGGACGAAGTATCCAACCATCTGCAAGAAAGGCCGTGATGACGGACCAACTATCAGAGAAGAAGGTTGCTGACTCTACTGTGATTTCGGAGATTCTCGAGAAGAATCCCGAGCTCCACGGAATCGGCACCTACGAGTACGGCTGGGCCGACAAGAACGACGTCGGGGCCAACGCCCGCCGCGGCATCGACGAGGACGTTGTCCGCGACATTTCGGCCAAGAAGAGCGAGCCGGAATGGATGCTGGACCTCCGCCTCAAGGGGCTGAAGTACTTCGACCGCAAGCCCATGCCCACCTGGGGTGCGGACCTCTCCGGCATTGACTTCGACAACATCAAGTACTTTGTGCGCTCCACCGAGAAGCAGGCCGCCACGTGGGAAGACCTTCCCGAGGACATCCGTAACACGTACGAGAAGCTGGGTATCCCGGAAGCCGAGCGCAGTCGCCTGGTCTCCGGCGTCGCGGCCCAGTATGAGTCCGAGGTGGTCTACCACCAGATCCGCGAGGACCTGGAACAGCAGGGTGTCATCTTCCTGGACACGGACACGGCGCTGCGCGAGCACCCGGAGATCTTCCAGGAGTACTTCGGCACCATCATCCCGGTGGGCGACAACAAGTTCGCTTCGCTGAACACGGCCGTCTGGTCCGGCGGGTCCTTCGTGTACGTGCCCAAGGGCGTCCACGTGGACATCCCGCTGCAGGCCTACTTCCGCATCAACACGGAAAACATGGGCCAGTTCGAGCGCACGCTGATCATCGCCGACGAGGACTCCTACGTCCACTACATCGAAGGCTGCACGGCGCCGATCTACACCTCGGATTCGCTGCACTCCGCCGTCGTGGAAATTATCGTGAAGAAGGGCGCCCGCGTTCGCTACACGACCATCCAGAACTGGTCCACGAACGTGTACAACCTGGTCACCAAGCGCGCCATCTGCGAAGAAGGCGCCACCATGGAGTGGATCGACGGCAACATCGGTTCCAAGGTCACCATGAAGTACCCGGCCGTCTACCTCGTCGGTGAAGGCGCCAAGGGCGAGACCCTGTCCATCGCGTTCGCTGGCGAAGGCCAGCACCAGGACACGGGCTCCAAGATGGTCCACATCGCGCCCAACACCAAGAGCTCGATCGTCTCCAAGTCCGTGGCACGCGGCGGCGGCCGCGCGGCCTACCGCGGCCTGGTCCAGGTCCGCGAAGGCGCCAAGCACTCGGCCAACACGGTCCGCTGTGACGCCCTCCTGGTGGACACCATCAGCCGCTCGGACACCTACCCGTACATCGACATCCGCGAGGACGACGTCACCATGGGCCACGAGGCCACGGTCTCGCGCGTCAGCGAAGAACAGCTGTTCTACCTGATGTCCCGCGGCATGCGCGAAGACGAGGCCATGGCGATGATCGTCCGCGGCTTCATCGAGCCCATTGCCCGCGAACTGCCGATGGAATACGCCCTCGAGCTGAACCGCCTGATTGAACTGCAGATGGAAGGATCGGTCGGTTAATGACTGACATCACTACTGAAAAGGCCCGCATCGGCGCGCCGTCAGCCCAGCCGTTCATCAACGGTTTCACCGAGGAAGGCGAAAGCCTGTCACCGCTGAACGCCGCGGCGTCCAAGTCGCCGCTGGCCGGCGAGGCCGTCAAGCGCCACTCGCACGGCGGCGGCGTCGGCATTCCGGACAGCTCCCGCGCCGGCCGCCTCACCTCCTACAAGCTGGCGGACTTCAAGCCGCTGACCGGCATGGAAGAGGACTGGCGATTCACCCCGCTCAAGCGCCTCCGCGGCCTGCACACCGAGGTCCTCAACGGTGCCGCACCGACCGTGAGCGTCACCGCTCCGGACAGCGTCACTGTCGAGACCGTCGGCCGTGACGACCGCCGGATCGGCTCCGCCGCCATCCCCGAGGACCGCGTGTCCGCCAACGCCTGGGAGAACTTCACCGAGGCCACCGTGATCACGGTTCCCGCCGAGGTCCAGGCCGACGGCGAGGTCAGCGTCCTGCTGACCGGCCAGGGCACCGAGGCCTCCGCGCAGCACGTCGTGATCATCGCGGAGAAGTTCTCCAAGTCCGTCGTCGTCCTGGACCACCAGGGCACCGCCGTCGTCTCGGAAAACATCGAGATCCTCGTGGAGGACGGCGCCCAGCTCACCGTCATCTCGCTCCAGGAATGGAACGATGACGCCGTGCACGCGTCCTCCCAGCAGGCCAAGCTCGGCCGCGACGCCAAGTTCAAGCACATCGTCGTCAGCCTCGGCGGCGACCTTGTCCGCGTCACGCCGTCGGCACGCTTCACCGCCCCCGGCGCTGAAGTGGAACTGTTCGGCCTGTACTTCGCCGACGCCGGCCAGCACCTCGAGCAGCGCCTGTTCGTGGACCACGCCGTCGCCAACTGCAAGTCCAACGTGCTGTACAAGGGTGCCCTCCAGGGCCGCAACGCGCACACCGTGTGGGTAGGTGACGTCCTGATCCGCAAGGAGGCCGAAGGCACCGACACGTACGAGGCCAACCGCAACCTGGTCCTGACCGACGGCGCGCGCGCTGATTCCGTGCCGAACCTGGAGATCGAGACCGGCCTGATCGCCGGCGCCGGCCACGCCAGCGCCACCGGACGGTTTGACGACCAGCACCTGTTCTACCTGATGGCCCGCGGCATCCCGGAAGAGGTGGCCCGCCGCCTGGTGGTCCGTGGCTTCCTGAACGAGATCATCCAGCAGATCAAGGTTCCGGCCATCGAAGAGCGCCTCACGGACGCTGTCGAGCGCGAACTCGCGGCAACGAACCACTAGACAGCACGGCATCAGAGGACACAGGGAACACATCAATGACTGAACAGCCAAAGGGCGAGCTGGTCTGCAACGCCAGTGAGATCCAACTCAAGCAGGCGCTGCGGATCCTGATCGATGACTATCCCGTCGCGATCGTGAAGGACTCGATGGGGGAGATCCATGCCATCGGAGACACGTGCTCGCACGCGGACATCTCGCTGTCCGAGGGAGAGGTCGAAGGCTGCAAGATCGAGTGCTGGGGCCATGGTTCCCAGTTCGACCTCCGCAGCGGCGAGCCGCTTCAGCTGCCGGCCTATGATCCTGTTCCCGTCTTTGCCGTGACCGTCGTGGATGACGAGGTCTATGTGGACTTCACCAATGTCCTCAACGGCGCCGAGGCCCCGAACTTCAGCTAGCTGCCGCCGCCGGCAGCCCGCACACTAAAACTTATCGACAAGAAACCGCACGGTGCCGGAGGGCACGGTGCAGAGGAGAACAAGGCACATGTCTACTCTTGAGATCAAGGACCTGCACGTCAGCATTGACACCGAGCAGGGCACCAAGGAAATCCTGAAGGGCGTCAGCCTGACCATCAGGACCGGCGAGACGCACGCCATCATGGGCCCGAACGGCTCCGGCAAGTCCACGCTCGCGTCCACCATCGCCGGACACCCGCGCTACAACGTCACCTCGGGCTCGATTACGCTCGACGGCGAAGACGTCCTCGCGATGAGCGTCGACGAGCGGGCCCGCGCCGGGCTGTTCCTGGCCATGCAGTACCCCGTCGAGGTTCCCGGCGTGAGCATGACGAACTTCCTGCGCACCGCCAAGACGGCCATCGACGGCGAAGCGCCCAAGTTGCGCACGTGGACGAAGGACGTCAAGGCCGCCATGGCGCAGCTGCGCATCGACGCTGACTTCACCCAGCGCAACGTCAACGAAGGCTTCTCCGGCGGCGAGAAGAAGCGCGTGGAGATCCTCCAGCTGGAGCTCTTCAAGCCGAAGTTCGCCATCCTCGACGAGACGGACTCGGGCCTCGACGTCGATGCACTGAAGGTTGTCTCCGAGGGTGTTAACCGCGCCCACGCCGAGGGCAACATGGGCACCCTGCTCATCACGCACTACACCCGGATCCTGCGCTACATCAAGCCGGAATTCGTGCACGTGTTCGTTGATGGCCAGGTTGTGGAAGAGGGCGGCCCGGAGCTCGCGGACCGCCTCGAAGAAGAAGGCTACGACCGCTACGCCACCGGCGCAGGGGCGGCCACCATCGCTGCCGCAGACGCGGCAGCCCAGGCCTAGTTAGGACTTCACGATGACCGAACTCAATGTGGCCCGCACGGGCCTCGAGGATGTCGAAGAGGCACTCAAGGATGTGATCGACCCGGAACTCGGGGTCAACATCGTTGATCTTGGCCTGCTCTACGGTCTGAAGTACTCAGACGACGACGGCGCCCTGCTGATCGACATGACACTCACCACAGCCGCCTGCCCGCTCACCGATGTCATCGAGGAGCAGGTCGGCAAGGCGCTGGACGGGATTGTGGACGACTGGCGGCTCAACTGGGTATGGATGCCGCCATGGGGTCCGGAACGGATCACCGAAGACGGCCGCGATCAGATGCGCGCCCTGGGCTTCAACATCTAGGTCCCACGCACCAACGGGCACAGCCCGGGCAGTGAACGACGCCGGACCACCGCACCGCGGTGGGCCGGCGTCGTTGTTGTGTTCCCATATTGCCGTCGCGGTGGTCTGATAAAGACATCGAGTCCGCCGCGGCACCGGCGGCGGACCGGATCCCTGCGACAGGAGACCCTTGGGAATGGACGTCACCCCACCACGGCCGGATGCCGGCGGCCCCGGCCCGACACCCCCGTCGGGCGGTACCGGCGCGGACTTCGTCGTGGTCGAGGACAGTGGCGAGTTCTCCTACTACCGGTCCCGGGAAGAACTCCTGGCCGACCTTGAATACGTCGGCGAGGCCCCCTGCATCATTGACCGCAACGCCCGCACCTACCGGCTCGAGCTGGACGAGAACCGGCACCTGCGGATCGGACCGCCGCTGGGGCGCGTGGAGTTCCACTGGCTGCGCCAGGCCCTGGCCGATGCCCGTGAGGTGCACCCCGACCGGCACCGGCTGCAGCGCGCCGACGCGCCCGGGCTCGCCGACCTCGTGGCGGGACTGTTCGAGACGCTGCAGCTCGAACGCCGGACCGACGCCGACCTCGGGCTGTGGGGCCTGGACATCGACGGGCTTTCGACGCGGCGCAGCGCACTGGCCGACGTCGACCGCCTCCTGGCCGGGAACGAGCGGCTGGACACCGTCCGGGTGATGGACCCGTTCGGGCACCTGTACCGGCCGGTATGGCACCCGAAACACCGGCATCTGGGCCACGCCGGATTCCTGACCTACGTGGAAGTTCCGGCGCGGCGCGGCGCGGCGCGGGGCGGCGCACGCCTGAAGCCTTAGGGGTGCCTCAGGGCGTTGACACGGCAAAGGCGTCGCACTTGTTTAGGTCCCCGGTGGTGTAACCCTGGTAGAACCATTTCTGGCGCTGCGCACTGGACCCGTGGGTCCAGGACTCAGGCGAGACGCGGCCCGTGGCGGCCTTCTGAATACGGTCATCGCCCACCGCCGAGGCGGCCGAGAGCGCATCCTGCACGTCCTTGCCGGTGAAAGGCTCCAGGTAGGGCTGGCCGGTCTTGGGATCCGGCTGCGTCGATGCGTAGTGCGCCCACAGCCCCGCATAGCAGTCGGCCTGGAGTTCGACCCGGACGCCTCCTGACCGCGGGCCCTGGGGGTCCTGCTGTGCCCGGTCGAGGGTGCCGCGCAGGTTCTGGATGTGATGGCCGAATTCGTGGGCCACCACGTATTCCTGTGCCAGCGGTCCGCCGGACGAGCCGAACCGGTCCACGAGTTCCTGGAAAAAGCCCGGATCGAAGTACGCGGTGGTGTCGACGGGGCAGTAGAACGGTCCCACCTCGGAGGTCGCGGCGCCGCAGCCGGTACTGGTTCCCCCGCTGAAGATCACGGCCTTAGGCCGCGGGTATTTCGTGTCATACCGGACCAGGTACGCGGGCCAGAAGGCGTTCAGGCTGTTGACTGTGCCGGTGATCCTGCAGTCGAGGCGCGCATCGGCGTCGGCACCGGTCTTGCACGCGGGGGCGGAGCCCTGGCTCTGCGACTGGGGGTCCTGGGTGGCGCCGGCGAGGCCTTCGAGGAGGCTGGGGTTGATTCCGAACAGGGCGGCGAGCAGCAGGATGATGCCGCCGCCGATCCCGCCGCCGATCATCGGGCCGCGGCCCATGCCCCGGCGGTCCTGGACCTGGGACGAATCCAGCGGGGCATTGTCATTGAAGCTCATGCAGTCACAATATCGCGCACAGGCGGCCGGCATTGCTGGCAACGGTAAAGTTGGGGCGATGCCTTTTCTCGACAGACTCCAGCGCTGGGCCGACGACCGCCCCGACGAAACTGCCGTCGTCGTGGCCGGAACGCGCCTCACCTGGGGCCGCCTCCGCGACCAGGCTGCGGCACTGGTGCCGGCGGCGCCCGCCGTCACCGTCTTGTCCGAACACAACTCAATCCGCTTCGCCGTGGAGTTCGCGGCCGCCGTCGCGGGCGGGCGCCAGTGCGCCGTGCTGGACCCCGCGTGGCCAGTCCAGCTGCAGGATGCGCTCACCGCCCGGATCGCCGGCGTCGGCCACGCCGGGCCGGACCCGGCGCGGACACCGGTGCTGACACGGGGGACGGATCTTGTTGACGGTCCGCCCGAGGCCTCGTTCCTGATCGGCCTGACCTCGGGCACCACCTCGGTGCCCAAGGCGTTCACCCGCTCGCGGCGGTCGTGGCAGGAATCGTTCGACGCCTCGATCGAATTCTTCGGTCTGACCCAGGCCGACAAGACCCTGGCTCCCGGGCCGCTCGCGGCCAGCCTGAACCTCTATGCCCTCGCCGAATGCCTGTACGCCGGCGCGGAATTCCACACCCTGGACCACTTCGACGTCGGCGCCGCCCACGCGGCAGTCAGCCACGACGGCATCACCCGGCTGGTCCTGGTCCCCACCACGCTCCGGCTGCTCAGCGAGCGGGGGCTGGCCGGCGGGGTCGATGCCTCCGGCATCAGCAGCATCATCTGCGCCGGGTCCAAGCTGGATGCCCGCACACTGGAGGCGGCCCGGCGGTGGGCCCCCAACGCCACCATTTTCGAGTACTACGGCGCCTCAGAACTCAGCTTCGTCTCGGGCGCCGGATTGCGGCCGGGCGAGGCCGCCGAGCCGGGCGGGACAGGCATCGGGAAGCCGTTCCCCGGCGTCGACATCCGCATTCTGGACGATCGCGGCGCCGAGCTCCCGGACGGCGGGGACGGCAACATCTGTGTCCGCAGCGGCATGGTCAGCAATGGCTATCTCTGGGGTGACGACGGCGAGGCCCTGCGGTGCTTCGACGGCTGGTACACGGTCGGAGACCAGGGGTACCTTTCGGACGGGACCCTGCACATGCTGGGCCGCCGCTCCGACATGATCATCACCGCCGGCACCAACGTTTACCCGCACGAAGTCGAAATGGCGCTGGCCTCCGTCCCGGGCGTCGCGGCCGCCGTGGCTGCCGGCATGGCCGATGACCTCCGCGGCCAGCGCGTGGTGGCGGCCGTGGTTCCCTCCCATGGGGCGGTCACCGCCACCCAGCTGAAGTCCGGCATCGAGGATGTTCTGGCCCGCAACAAACGCCCCCTGGAGTACTTTGCCCTGGCGGAACTGCCCCTCACGGACCGGGGCAAGATCAGCCGGCAGCTTCTGCTCGACTGGGTGAATGGGAACGATTCCCGGATCCGGCGCCTTGGCTGAGCAGCGCGCGGACCCCGCGCCCGCGTCGGCAGTGCCTCCTGCGCCGCTTGTCTCATGGCCGGAGGCGTCCTGGCACCCGCCTTCTCCCCGGGGGCCGTTCCCCGGACTGCTGCCGGAGGACAGGCAGCCCGTCATCATTGCCGCCCGCCGGACGCCGCTCTGCCGCGCCGGCGGCGCCCTCAAGGGACTGCGGGCCCACGAACTCCTCGCTCCGGTGCTCCGCAGCCTGCTCGCCGACGCGGGTGCGGGACTTGGCCCGGAGTCCGTGGCCGACGTCGTGATCGGCAACGCCGTGGGCGGCGGCGGGAACGTGGCACGGCTCGCCGCACTGGAGGCAGGCCTGCCCGTCACGGTGCCGGGCATCACGGTGGACCGGCAGTGCGGATCGGGGCTGGACGCTATCGTCCTGGCCTCGCGGCTGGTCGCGGCGGGTGGCAACCCTCTTTACCTGGCCGGCGGCGTGGAGAGCATCAGCACCGCCCCGCTCCGGGCGCACCGCAACGCTGACGGCACCCCGGACTACTACAGCCGGGCCCAGTTCGCCCCGCTCAGCCTCGGCGATCCGGACATGGGAGTGGCTGCCGAGAATGTCGCCGCGCACTACGGCGTCAGCCGGGAACAACAGGACACATTCGCGCTCCGCAGCCACCGCCGGGCCCTGGCCGCCGCGGCTGCCGGAAGGTTCGACGCCGAGCTCGTCCCGCTCGCCGCAGGGCCCGGAGCATCCGTCGGCGCCGACGACGGCCCCAGGTCCAGCCTTGGACCGGCCCTGATGGCCCGGTTCCCGCCGGTATTCGCCCGCGGCGGCACCGTTACGGCCGGAAACTCATGCTCCGACGCGGACGGCGCGGCCGCCGTCGTCATCACGTCCGTGCAGCGGGCGCGGCATCTGGGCGCCGCGGACGGGCTGCTGGTCTTGGGAACCGACACGGCCGGGGTGTCGCCGCAGCTCCTGGGCATCGGCGCGGCCGCGTCGGCCCAACGGCTCCTGGCCGCGCACGGCTTGACGGCGGCGGACGTGGGCCTGGTGGAATTCAATGAGGCCTTCGCGTCGCAGACACTCGCCTGTTTCGACCAGCTGGGGATCGATCCGGAACGTGCCAACCTCGACGGCGGGGCCCTAGCGCTCGGGCACGCCTACGGGGCCTCGGGCGCGGTCCTGGTGACCCGTCTGCTGGCCCAGGCGCGCAGCTCCCGGGAGCAGGGCCAGCTTGCCCTGGCGATGATCAGCATCGCAGGCGGCATGGGCACGGCGGCGCTATTCGGGTACCGCGGCCTCGCCTAGCAGACCACCCAGCCCGCCTCCCCCAGGGGACATGCCCATTTTTCGCGGCGGCCGGTGGACATAGTGGGCATATGTCCTACGGATGCCTGCACTAAAGGGCATGCCCCTTGGCCGGCACGGGACATGCGCTGCCCCGCACCCCCGCCACCGGACATGTCCAGTGCTGGGCTCGGGCACGGGACATTGCGGCAATCTGTCCAGCCGCTGCGGCGAGGGGAGGGCATGTCCACTGGCCGGGCCCTCGTGCGGCGGCTTAGCGGGCCATCCGGAGGGGACATGTCCAGTGCTGGGCTCGGGCACGGGACATTGCGGCAATCTGTCCAGCTGATGCGGCCAGGGGAGGGCATGTCGCACGCTCGGGGAGCGCATTTCCTGCGCAGGGGGCATGTCCACTGGGCAGGCGGCCCTGCGGCACTCGGAGGACTGCACGAGTGGGCGTCAGGCGTGGATTAGTCGTCCGCGTCCCCGGGCTCACCCAGTCCGCGGGCTGCGAGGGCCTCGCCGGTCTGCCGGGCGAAGGCCACCGTGGTGATGATCACGGGCAGCACAAGGGCCCGCGGATTGCGTTCGAGCCCACGGGCGCGGGCGGAATCGCGCACATTTGAAAAGGCCTCCGCAACGAACGGGATGCTGCGGAGCATGATGGCAATGGTCAGTGCGAAGCGCTCCGGGTCCGCACCCAGACGCCGGAACGGCCGGGCCAGGGAGGCCACGCCGTCCAGCAGTTCCTGCACCGGGGTGGTGGCGGTCAGGATCGAGGCCGCCACAACGCAAATCAGCACGTTCAGCACGATCCGCGCGGCGGTGGGCGCCCCCAACTGCCACCACTGGAAGAGGCCGATCGCCAACAGGACCGGCAGGACCGGGCGCACCGCCCGGAACAGCCGGGCCGCCCCCGCTCCGCTGAGCAGAAATACCCCGCACAACACGGCCAGCGCGGCGGCCGCCACCGCCCAGTCGGCGATCAGAAACGAGGCCATTCCGCAGCCGACCACCAGCAGGAACTTCAGCCAAAGCGGCGACCGATGGATCAAGGAAGTGCCCGGCACATAGGCGGCCAGGAGGAAGCCGTGCCCGCTCACGGCTGCCCCGGGCGGGGCCGCCCTGGCGAGACACCGGCACCGTCGGCAACCACGGCACCCGCCGAGCCGGTACCCCCGGCTGGCAGGCCCTCAGCGCTCAAGGCACGGTAGTGCGCGACGGCGGCGGCCGGCCCTCCGTCGAACGCGATCCTCCCGGCGTCGACCACCAGGACGCGGTCCATGTCCTGGGCGAGTTCGAGGTCGTGGGTGGACAGGATGACCTGCTGGCGGAGCCCGGCGAGCGTGCGCCGAAGGAGTTCACGGTTGCGGAGGTCCAGGAGCGTGGACGGCTCGTCCAGGACCAGCACCTCCGGGTCCACGGCCAGGACTGCAGCCAGCGCCAGGAGCTGGCGTTCGCCGCCGGAGAGTTCGTAGATGCTCTGGTCCGCCAGGGGCAGCAGACCGAACCGTTCCAGGGCGGATTCGGCGAGGGCCCGGCGTTCCGCAGCGTTGCGGATGGAGCGCCGCAGGGACAGATCCACGTCCTCGCGTCCGGTGGGCATGACCAGCTGGGAGAGCGGGTCCGTGAAGACGAAGCCCACGCGGCGGCGGACTTCCCGGACTGCGCGGACGGTGTCGGCCCCGTCCACCCGGACCGTGCCCTCGCTCGGAGCCACGAGCCCGTTGAGGAGCCGCAGGAGGGTGGATTTGCCGGAGCCGTTGGCGCCGATGACCCCGATCCGCCGTTCCGTGAGGTCCAGCGAGAGCTGCTGGAGGAGCGTCTTGGGTGCGGGGCGGCCGTCGACCGAGACCCGTACCGTCACCCGGTCCAGAAGGATGCGGCTCACGGCCGGACATCAGCCTTCCGGACATCAGCCGATCGGTCGTCAGCCGATCGGACGCGGCGGAGCGGGAGATCCGGGAAGGCCTTGTGCAGGGCCAGGGCGAAGCTGACGGCCAGGACATTCTTGACGATGTCACCGGGGTAGAACGCGAGGTCGGCCAGGAAGGCCTTGGGGAAGTCCAGCTTGGCGTTGACCATCATGCCGAGGATGCCGAGGCCGTGGATGAAGATGATGCTGCTCACCATGGCGGCGGCGAACAGAAGGACAGCGCGCAGCCGGCCGGTGCGGTGGGCGGTGCGCTGAAGCACGACGGCGGCGAGCCCGCCCACCGCAGTGGCGGCCAACAGGAACCCGATGATGTAACCGGCGGAGGGCCCGGCGAGAACGCCCAGCCCGCTGCGTCCGCCGCTGAAGATGGGGAGGCCGGCGAGGCCCAGGAGCAGGTAAAGGCCGACCGCCGCAAAGGCCCGCCCCGGGCCCAGAGACAGCCCCGTGAGGATGACGGCGAGGGTCTGGAGCGTGATGGGAACGCCGAGACCGCCGACCGGAATGGCGGCAATCAGCGCGGAACCGGCCACCAGGGCGGCAAACACGGCGATCAGGCCAAGGTCGGTGGCATTCCAGCGGCTCCGGCGCGGGCTCAGGGCTGTAACGGTGGGGTCGGTCTGCGTCATGGTGTTCCTGTCGAGTGCTGCGTGGAAAGCGGTCTGGTGATTCCGACTGTACGGGCGGGGCGCACCGGGGTTTTTGTAGGTGCCCTACTAACCGACGTCCCGGATGCTGGAGGGCGCCGCCAATTGGCGGGGCGAGGCGCCCGCGCCGACGGCGGTCCGGCCCATGTCATGGGGCGGAGGTGGTGCCGGTAGACTTGTAGAGGCCGTGCTCTCGCACCGCCCTGCCCCGGCCCCGCCCAGACTCCACCCGTTGTGCCGCGGCGTTCCCTGTTGTGAAAGGCCTTACCTGCATTGATTACCGTCCAGGATCTCGAACTGCGCGCCGGCGCCCGCCTCCTCATGGACCAGGTGAGCTTCCGGATCGACAAGGGAGACAAGATCGGCCTGGTCGGCCGTAACGGTGCAGGCAAGACCACGCTGACCCGCGTACTCGCAGGTGAAGGCCTGCCCGCCGCGGGCAAGGTGACGCGCACCGGGGAGATCGGCTACCTGCCGCAGGATCCGCGCACCCCGGACATGGAACAGCTCGCACGGGACCGGATCCTGTCCGTGCGCGGCCTGGACATTGCCGTCGGCAAACTCCGTCTGGCCCACGAAGAGATGGCGAGCGAGGACGCCGCGGTCCAGCAGAAGGCGATGAACCGCTATGACCGGCTGGAATCGGAATTCCTGGCCGCCGGCGGCTACGCTGCCGAGGCCGAGGCCGCGGCGATCTGCTCCAACCTCGCCCTGCCGGACCGCCTGCTGAACCAGCCGCTCAAGACCCTTTCCGGTGGACAGCGACGCCGTGTGGAGCTGGCCCGCATTCTGTACTCGGACGCCGAGACCATGCTTCTCGATGAGCCCACCAACCACCTTGACGCCGATTCCATCTCCTGGCTCCGGGAGTTCCTGAAGAACCACCAGGGCGGCCTGATCGTCATCAGCCACGACACCGAGCTGCTCGAGGCCACCGTGAACAAGGTCTTCCTCCTGGATCCCAACCGCGCCCGGATCGACTTCTACAACATGGACTGGAAGCGCTACCTCACCCAGCGCGAAACCGACGAGCGCGCCCGCAAGCGGGAGCGGGCCAACGCGGAGAAGAAGGCCCAGGTCCTGATCGACCAGGCCAACAAGATGCGCGCCAAGGCCACCAAGGCCGTCGCCGCGCAGAACATGGCCAAGCGGGCCGAACGCCTGCTGGGCGGACTCGAAGCCGTCCGCGCGCAGGACAAGGTGGCGGCCCTGCGCTTCCCGGATCCGTCCCCGTGCGGCAAGACCCCGCTGACCGCGGACGGGCTCAGCAAGTCCTACGGCTCGCTGGAGATCTTCACCGACGTCGACCTCGCGATCGACCGCGGATCCAAGGTGGTCATCCTGGGCCTGAACGGCGCCGGCAAAACCACCCTGCTGCGCATGCTCGCCGGCGTGGACAAACCGGACACCGGTGAGGTCGTCGCCGGCCACGGCCTGAAGGTGGGCTACTACGCCCAGGAGCACGAGACGCTCGACGTGGACCGCTCCGTGCTGCAGAACATGCGCTCGTCCGCCCCGGACATGAACGACGCGGAGGTGCGCAACATCCTGGGTTCGTTCCTGTTCTCCGGCGACGACGTCGACAAGCCCGCCGGTGTGCTCTCCGGCGGCGAGAAGACCCGGCTGGCGCTGGCCACCATTGTGGCCTCGAGCGCGAACGTGCTGCTCCTCGACGAGCCCACCAACAACCTGGACCCCGCCAGCCGCGCCGAAATCCTCGGCGCCCTGAGCAACTACACCGGCGCCGTCGTGCTCGTGAGCCACGATGAGGGTGCCGTCGAGGCGCTCAACCCGGAACGCGTCGTCCTGCTTCCCGACGGCATCGAGGACCACTGGAACGAAGACTACCTGGACCTGATCACGCTGGCGTAAGGCGGCCCAGGCTCGCCTTACGCTTCGCACCGCGCTCGATTTGCCGCGTCGCTCCGCTAGCGGTCATCTGGCCAGTGGGGGAGCTAACGGACCGGCATCTCTTCCGCGCCCGTGATCCGGTGCAGGTCTTCGTAGCTGATGGAGAACATCGAGTTGTGGTCGCCCGCCCCTGCCCACAGGACACGGTGGACTGACAGGGACTCGTCGAGCAGGGTCCGGATCTTCTCCGGATGGCCGACCGGGGCGACACCGCCGACTTCCTGGCCCGTGTGCTCCAAGACGAACTCGGGGGTGGCCCGGCGGATCTTGCCGGTCCCCAGCTGCTCGGCAACCTTGTGGACGTCCACTTTGGCCGAGCCGCTGGCCAGGATCAGCAGCGGCGCGCCCTCGACGTCGAACACGAGGCTGTTGGTGATGGCCGCCACGTCGCAGCCCAGCGCGGCAGCCGCGGCCGCCGCCGTCGGGACCTTCGAATCGAACACCGTCACAGTGTCCCGGGCGCCCAACGCAACGAGCGCCCGCTTCACATTGGCCACGGGCGCGGGAAGGCTCTCAGGATTCACGGGTCAGAATCCCTGGGCATCCAGAATGGCGTCTTCCTCTTCCTCCGCCGTGGCGTTCTTGCGCTTGCGGGGGGCCTGGCGGCGTCGCACCGCGGGCCCGCTCGAATGCAGGAACACACCCTCGGCGGCCTCGGCCTCGGCGTCCTCCGCGTCAATCGCGGCATTGCGGGCCTGCTGCCGGGCCGCGTAGCCGAATCCGACGAACATCAGCACGCCGAAGGCGAACCACTGCAGTGAGTAGGAGAGGTGGGTGCCCTCATCCGTGGACGGCTTGGGGAACGGGAAAGGCATGGCCTGCACGGACGGCGACTCGGAGGCAAGCTGGCCGTATGCGCCTGTCAGGAGCGGATAGCCGAGCTGGGTGGAATAGGAGGCGAGGTCGATCGAGGCCAGCTGGCCGTCGGGGGCGCCGCGCTGAAGCGCGGGCTCGCCCGCCTTGAGCCGGGCGACGACGGTCGTTGGTCCCTGCGGCGGTGCCGGCACGGAATCAGGGTGGCCCGGGGTGTTGTTGCCGATCGGCAGCCAGCCGCGGTCGATCACCACGGTTTCGCCGGAATCGAGCTTGAACGGAACCACCACCTCGTAGCCGGGCTGGCCGTTGAGCGGACGGTTGCGGACCACGCGCTGGCCGGCGACGTCGTAGCGTCCCTTCAGTTCCACCTGGGTCCACTCGCGGGCCGGATCGAGCCGGCTGAACTGGTCCCGGATAGTGGCGAAGGGCACGGGAGTGGCTGAATAGTTCGAGACCACCCGGTTGATTTCGGCCAGGGTTTCGGCGCGCCGGTCCATCTGCCACCGGCCCAGGCCCACGCAGCCTGCGGCGAAGATTGCGGCCAGCAACAAGTACCCCAGCCACTTACTGGAGAAGAGAAAGCGGTACATTCAGCCGATCCTGCCTGACGGGTCGAGGGGCACGGTGCCGAGGGCGGCCGTTTCTTTCCACAGTCCGCGGGTCTGGAGGTAGTCCTCAAGCCAGGCGCGGTGCTCGCCGCATGCCAGCCAGATCTTGCGCCGTTCCGGGGTGTGGATCTTGGGGTTGTTCCACAGGAGCTGCCATTCCGCCGCGGCGCGGCAGGCCTTCCGGGAGCAGACGGTTCCGGGGGCCGCGGCGGCGCCGCCGCCGTTCCCGGCCAGGTCAAAGAGATTCATGGAGCTGCCCGTCCGTGCGTGTCGTTGTCGTTCTCATCATCGATCAGCTCGCCCTGCAGCAGAGTCGCCGAGGCGTCGTCGTCGTCCTTGGCGGCCGTCCCGGCCGTCTCCGCCGTCGCCGGGGCGTCCAGCTCTACCCGCGGCGCATAGTCCAGGAGGGAGTCACTGTGAATTTCGGCTTTGTCGCTGCCGTTGGCGATCACCACGGCCACCCATGGCAGGAATACGGCGCCGAGAACCGGGATGAGCTTGAACCAGCCATCCACGACAAAAATGAGGATCAGGCAGACCATGCGGATGCCCATGGCGATGGCGTACTTGATCATCCGCTGGCGCATCTCGTCCGAGTGCGCGGCAGCGGCGTCCGTGATGCTGTGCACCTCGGTGTCGCCGGACTCGGCGTCCGGCCTCCCGGGCACAGGAACACCGGGTCGGTTTTTGAGTGTCACGGCTGTCAGATCACGCTCCCAAGGCTTACTCCGATTCTCTCACCATCGGCGGAGCCGCCCAAACGCGTGCCAACCGGACGCTAAGATCGGAGGCAGGAAAAATCCAGCCCCCAGCGCGGCCGTCCCCGCCGCAGAATCCGGAGCCCCACATGTCTGAGACACCCACCACCGGCCGCAGCGTCCTGATCACCGGCGGAAACCGCGGGATTGGCCTGGCCATCGCCGAGTCGTTCCTGGCCAACGGCGACAAGGTGGCGGTCACGTTCCGCAGCGAGTCGGTGCTGCCGGAGGGCATCCTGGGGGTCAAGGCGGACGTCACGGACGAAGCATCGGTCGACGCTGCGTTCGCCGAGGTCGAAGCCGCCCACGGTCCCGTGGAAGTACTGGTCGCCAACGCCGGCATCACCAAGGACACTCTCCTGATGCGCATGAGCGAAGACGACTTCACGTCCGTGATCGACACGAACCTTACGGGCGCCTTCCGCGTCATCAAGCGCGCGTCCAAGGGCATGATCCGGGCCCGCAAGGGCCGCGTGGTGTTGATTTCCTCGGTGTCCGGCTTGTACGGCGCTCCGGGCCAGATCAACTACTCCGCCTCGAAAGCCGGCCTCGTGGGCATCGCCCGGTCACTCACCCGTGAGCTCGGCGGCCGCGGCATCACCGCGAACGTGGTGGCGCCCGGCTTCATCAACACGGACATGACGGCCGAGCTGCCCGAGGCCACTCAGAAGGACTACCTGACCAAGGTCCCCGCCGGGCGGTTCGCCGAGGCGTCCGAGGTCGCCAACGTCGTGCGCTGGATCGCCAGCGACGAGGCCTCCTACATCTCCGGTGCGGTGATTCCGGTCGACGGCGGCCTCGGCATGGGCCACTAGGCACCACCGACGACCCACGGCCGTCCCGCGCGCACAGGCGGTGCCTGGTGTGGCGGGGACAGGCAGGCGACGGTGGATACCGCCGTCGCCTGCCGTCGTCGTCTCCATCTCCATCAAGGGACGGCCGACTGATTCCTTGACGCCGGGCCCTTTTGCCCTTGGCAGTGCCGCCCCGGGAGCGTGTAATGGCTTCACAGCCCCTGACCTGCCGCGGCAGGGGCGTGGACGCAGGAGGAACATCATGAGTGATCTGAGCAAATGGACGCCCTCGGACATGCTGGAACCGGTACGCCGCTTCCTTGAAGGCGATCTGACGCTGGCGCCCAGCATCAAGATCGAGCAGTTCCAGGAGGGCAACACCCTGGTGGTTCGGGCGGAGGTGCCCGGGATCGATCCCGACAAAGACGTCGACGTCTCGGTTAGCGAGGGCATGCTGAACATCTCGGTGGAGCGGGAGGAAAAGTCCGAGCAAAAGAGCAAGACCGGCTACCGCTCGGAATTCCGCTACGGCTCGGCCTCACGAAGCATCGCGCTGCCTGCCGGGTCGAAGGAAGAAGACGTCACCGCCACGTACAAGGACGGCGTCCTGGAGGTCCGCGCGCCTGCACCCCAGGTGGCGCCCGTTGAAACCACCAGGAAGATCCCCATCGACCGCAGCTGATACGGCGCTGGTCGAGGCGGCACTCGCTGATCCCAGAACCTCCTCCGCTGTCGGCCGGGCGGCGGGGCGTTCGGTGCAGCCGGTCCGCCATGCCCCGGGAACTACGCCGCCGGGGCTTCTTTGTGGACGCTGAACAACTGGAAAGCTGCAATTCGCTGGCATGATGGATTGCAGACCCTCAGTGTTTGGACGTTTGGAACAAAGGAGCTTGTATGGGACTGCTGGAGAACAAGACTGCGATCGTGACCGGTTCGTCGCGCGGAATCGGCGCGGAAGTCGCCAAGTTCCTCGCCGCCGAAGGGGCGGCCGTGGTGGTGAACTACCGCCAGAAAGCGCCGCGTGCCAACAAGGTCGTCGCGGAGATCGAGGCCGCCGGCGGCCGCGCTGTGGCGATCGGGGCGGACCTGACCACCCAGGAAGGCGTCCAGGCGCTGGCCAGTGCCGCCATGGAGAACTTCGGCTCGCTCGACCTCCTGGTCCTGAACGCCTCCGGCGGCATGGAGACCGGCATGGAAGAGGGCTACGCGCTGAAGCTGAACCGGGACGCGCAGGTGAACATGCTCAACGCCGCTGTGCCCCTCATGCCCGAAGGTTCCCGCGTGGTCTTCGTCACCAGCCACCAGGCACACTTCATCAACACGGTGACCACCATGCCCGAGTACGAGCCCGTCGCCCGCAGCAAGCGCGCCGGCGAGGACGCCCTGCGGGGCCTGGTCCCGGACCT
Organism: Arthrobacter oryzae; assembly: GCF_003634095.1. Classification (GTDB taxonomy): domain Bacteria; phylum Actinomycetota; class Actinomycetes; order Actinomycetales; family Micrococcaceae; genus Arthrobacter; species Arthrobacter oryzae. Next base: position 689,569 of record NZ_RBIR01000001.1, on the reverse strand, counting down.
GGCAAACAAGGGCATCTCGCTCGTCGTCGTTTCCGGCGACATGATCGAGGGCACCGTCACGGCGACCTTGCTTGACCGTTCCAACCCCGGCGCCATCGAGGCCCGCCGTGCCGAGGCCGGCAAGCTCTACTCGGTCAAGGAGTTTGCCGCCGAGGTCGCCAAGATGGCCACGGCCGACGTCGAGACCGGGCACACCGAATACGTCGGCGGCGCCGACTACTTCGATAAGACCGCAGCCCAGGCAGCGGAGAAGAGTTCCAGCTAGGAGCCCCGGCCGGCTGTCCGGCAGTGGCACGTCACGGCAATGTTCCCAGGAAAATCGCCGTGACGTGCCACCTGCCGTTAAAGCAACAGCACCAAAACAACGACCAATGCGACGGCTAACGCATTAAACCCCGGCGATGTACCGCACCGCATCGAGGTACGGCAGGTTGACGGCGGCGTCCGCGACCGCGCGGACGGCCGGCTTCGCGTTGAAGGCCACCCCTATTCCGGCGGCGCCAAGCATGTCGAGGTCGTTGGCGCCGTCGCCCACGGCAATCGTGTGCTCCATGGGAATGCCCTCGGCGGCGGCCCATTCGCGCAGGTACTTCTCCTTGGCGGCACGGTCGACGACGTCGCCGATCACCTTGCCCGTCAGTGCGCCGTCAACGATTTCGAGTTCGTTGGCGGTCCAGTACCGCAGCCCGAGGTCCTCGGCGATCGGCTCGAGGATCTGGTTGAAGCCGCCGGACACCACGGCCACGGCATGGCCGGCGGCCTGGAACGCCGCCACGAGCTCGGCGGCGCCGTCGGTGAGCCTGACCTCGGCGCGGACCTTCTCCACGACGTCGGATGGCAGCCCCGCCAGCACCGCCACCCGGGCATGCAGGCTCTGGGCAAAGTCCAGCTCGCCGCGCATGGCGGCCTCGGTCACCGCCGTCACTTCCTCGCGCTTGCCCGCATAGGCGGCCAGGAGCTCAATCACTTCCTGCTGGATCAACGTGGAGTCCACATCCATAATCAGGAACTTCCGCGCCGCGCCGCGCAGTGCGGCCGGAACGAGTGCCGTGTCCACGCCGTCGATCCCGGACTCCGCCAGCGCCCGGCGCGGGCCGGCCAGCAGGGCCGCGGTGTTCGTCCGGGACGCGGCGTCAGCGGCCGCTCCGGCCCCCGGCGCAGGGGAGGGCAGCACGCAGTCCGCCGCGTACACCTCGAACCGGCCGTCGCCGCCGCGGGTTTCCTCGCCGACGCTCAGCCCCGCGGCCGCCAGGAGCGATCGCAGCCGCTGGATGTCGGGCAGGGACAGTTTCAGGCCGTAGCTGACTGCGGTCACGTTCAAAGTCATGGCCTCAATCCTAGCGAGCAGGCGGTTGACGGCCCGAATTCGTTGCGCGCCGGCGACGGCCCGGTGACGCGCCGCGGCATGCCACGGCGCCGGTTATCAGTCATCCGCTGTTTTGTCCTAGTGTCTACTCCTATGAGTGAAGTTCTTGAAATGGCCGGCGTCAGCGTTGTACGTGGGGCGAAGACGCTCCTGGACAAGGTGGACTGGCAGGTCAAGGAAGGCGAACGCTGGGTGATCCTGGGTCCCAACGGCGCCGGCAAGACCACTCTGCTGCAGCTGGCCGGCGCCCGGATCCACCCCACGTCGGGCAAGGCCGGAATCCTCGAGGAAGTCCTCGGCGCCGTCGACGTCTTCGAACTCCGGCCCCGGATCGGGCTGTCCTCCGCCGCGCTGGCGAGCCAGATCCCCGAGCAGGAAAAGGTCCTTAACGTGGTGGTCACCGCCGCATACGGCGTGACCGGACGCTGGCGCGAAGGCTACGAGCGCGACGACGAGCGCCGCGCCTTTGGGCTGCTGAACGAGTGGGGGATGGGACCGTTGCTCAACCGCGCCTTCGCCTCGCTCTCGGAGGGCGAGCGCAAGCGCGTCCAGATCGCCCGCGCCCTCATGACCGATCCTGAACTCCTGCTCCTCGACGAGCCCGCGGCGGGCCTTGACCTCGGCGGCCGGGAGGACCTGGTTGAACGCCTGAGCGAACTCGCCCGCGACGAGGCCGCACCCGCGATCGTCCTGGTCACGCATCACCTCGAAGAAGTGCCCCCGGGCTTTACGCATGCCATGCTCCTGCGCGACGGCGGTGTGGTGGCCTCGGGGCCGCTTGCGGAGGTCCTCACGGCCGAAAACCTGAGTGCAACGTTCGGCCTGCCGCTGGACATCACCGTCAACGCCGGCCGGTACACCGCCACCGCCAGCCGCTGACGGGGCCGCTGACCGCGCGTGGAGCTCCTCAATAGCGTCTTCATTTTCTTCGCCGGGCTGTGGGCGGGCACCATCAACAGCGTCGTCGGTTCCGGCACCCTGGTCACCTTCCCGGTGCTGATCGCCCTCGGCTACCCTCCCGTCACCGCCTCGATCAGCAACGCCATGGGGCTCGTGGCCGGAAACGCCGCCGGCGCCTGGGGCTACCGGAGGGAACTGACAGGGCGCGGCCGGCAGCTTCTCCGGCTCCTCCCGGCCTCGCTGCTGGGCGCCGTTACCGGCGCCTACCTGCTGCTGCACCTGCCCGAAAAAGTCTTCTACTACGCCGCCCCCGTCCTGATTGTGCTGGCCCTGCTGATGGTGGCGTTCCAGCCCCGGCTCCAGCGGTGGGTGAAAGACCGGGAGGAAAACCCGGAACACGCCATCCGGGACCGCCGCCACGGTGTCCTGCTCGTGGGGCTGGTGTACCTTGCCGGGGTCTACGGCGGTTATTTCGTCGCGGCCCAGGGCATCCTGCTGGTCGGGATCCTGGGCGTGTTCATGACCGGGACCATCCAGAACGCCAACGCGATGAAGAACATCCTGGTCCTGGGCGTGAACGTCGTCGCAGCGTGCTCCTACCTTCTTTTCGCCTTCGACCGGATCGACTGGCCTGTGGTCGGACTGATCGCCGTGAGCTCCCTGATCGGCGGCGTGATCGGCTCCAAAGTGGGACGCAGGCTCTCCCCGGTGGTCCTGCGCGGGGTTATCTTCGTCCTGGGCCTGGTTGCACTGGGTTTCATGATTGCCAATCTGTTCAAATAGAAATGACCCGCCCGTGACCTTTTACCACCTCGAATCTGCAGACGACCCTCGGGTGTCCGACTACACGAAGCTCACGGACGTGCACCTGCGCAAGGTGCGGGAACCCGCCGAAGGCCTCTACATCGCCGAGTCCTCCCGCGTGCTGCGCCGGGCGCTGGCGGCGGGGCACCGGCCGCGGTCCTTCTTCCTGGCCGAGAAGTGGGCCGAGGACCTGGCGGATGTCTTTGAGCAGTACCCGGACGTGCCGGCCTATATCGGCTCCGCCGCCCTGCTGGAGGAAATCACCGGCTTCCACCTCCACCGGGGCGCCATGGCGGCCATGCACCGGCCCGCGCCGGTGCCGCTGGCGGACCTCCTGGCGGGGGCCCGCCGCGTCGCGGTGCTGGAGGACATCGTGGACCACACGAACGTGGGGGCCATCTTCCGCTCCGCGGCGGCCCTGGGCGTGGACGCTGTGCTGGTCTCACCGCGCTGCGGGGATCCGCTGTACCGGCGTAGCGTACGGGTCAGCATGGGCACAGTGTTCCAGGTTCCGTGGGCCCGGCTGGAGGACTGGACCGAAGGCCTCGCCGCGCTCCAGGAACAGGGCTTCACAGTGGCGGCCATGGAACTTACGGATGACGCCGTCGACCTCGACGAGCTCGCCGCCCGCCGGCCGGAACGGCTGGCCCTGGTGCTGGGGACCGAAGGCGCAGGCATGAGCGAAGGTACCCTGGCCGCCGTCGACCTCGCCGTGAAGATCCCGATGCGCGCCGGGGTGGATTCGCTCAACGTCGCTGCGGCGTCGGCGGTGGCGTTCTGGGAGCTCCGCCCGCGGGACTGAGTCGATCAGCTGAGTCGAACGGCTGAGTCGAACCATTGCGGCGAACCATTGCAGCGAATCACTGCGGCGAACCCTTGAAACGAGCCCCTGCCGGGCCGGGCTGACGTGCGCCGACGGTGTTCGTCAGCCCGCGCGCCATCGGCTATGATTGATAGCTGGCCGTCCGGTACATTCCGCCGGCTATCCCATTCATACCTGGCAGCTGGCAAAATCCAGTTGTGCGAACAAAGGTCCAATTATGAAGTCTAATACCCACCCGAAGTACGAAGCTGTTGTTTTCAACGACCTGGCTTCCGGCGTCAAGTTCCTGACCAAGTCCACCGTGTCTTCTTCGAAGACCATCGAGTGGGAAGACGGCAACACCTACCCGGTCATCGACGTCGAAATCTCCTCCGAGTCCCACCCGTTCTACACGGGTAAGCAGCGCATCATGGACTCCGCAGGCCGCGTCGAGCGCTTCAACGCTCGCTTCAAGGGCTTCGGCGGCAAGAAGTAACCTTCTTTCCCCAAGGTCTTATGGAAGGCCCGCACCGGCAACGGTGCGGGCCTTCTTGCGTACCTGCCGCATTCCCGGCGTCGCGGTCTCGCGGGTTCCCGGACGCATGCGGCAGGATGGATGTCATGACATCCCTTCCTCTGGCCCCCGGTTCCGGCAACGACGACGGCGGCCGTCACCACGGCGAGTACAAGGTCCCCGGCGGCAAGCTGGTGGTCGCCGATTTCGACGTCGTGGACGGCGTGCTGGCCCACGTCTCGCTGAGCGGCGATTTCTTCCTGGAACCGGATGAGGCACTGCCGGAGATCAACCGGGCGCTCACCGGACTGCCCACGGATTCGAGCGCCGCCGATATCGCGGCTGCCGTGAGCGCCGCCCTGCCCGAAGGGGCCGTGCTGTTCGGTTTTTCGACCGACGCCGTCGCGGTCACCGTGCGCCGTGCCCTGGCGAAGGCGACCGGCTGGGCGGACCACCACTGGAACATCATCGGCCCGTCCGTGTTGCCCACCCACGTCAACGTCGCCCTGGACGAGGTCCTCACGGAGGAAGTGGGCGCCGGCCGGCGCAACCCCACGCTGCGGTTCTGGGACTGGGAAGAGCCGTCCGTGGTGATCGGAAGCTTCCAGTCGGTGCGCAATGAACTCCACCCCGCGGGCGTGGCCCGGCACGGCATCAGCGTGGTCCGCCGGATCAGCGGCGGGGGAGCGATGTTCATGGAGGCCGGCAACTGCATCACCTACTCGCTTTACCTCCCGCAGACCCTCGTGGACGGCATCAGCTTCGCGGACTCGTACAGTTTCCTGGACGCCTGGGTGATGGCGGCCCTGGAAAAGGTCGGCATCAGCGCCTTCTACGTGCCGCTCAACGACATCGCGACCGAGCACGGCAAGATCGGCGGCGCGGCCCAGAAGCGGCTCGCGAACGGCGGGATGCTGCACCACGTCACCATGAGTTACGACATCGACGCCGACAAGATGGTCGAGGTGCTGAGGATCGGCCAGGAGAAACTGTCGGACAAGGGCACCAGGAGCGCCAAGAAGCGGGTGGATCCGCTCCGGCGTCAGACCGGCATGGCCCGCGCCGAGATCGTCGCGGCCATGATGGACGTCTTTACCGAACGCTATAGCGCGACGCCGTCCGAAGTCACCGACGCCGAGCTGGAGGCCGCCAGCCATCGCGTGCGGACCAAGTTCGGCACAGCGGAGTGGCTGCACCGCGTTCCATAGAAGCCCGTTCCATAAAAGCCCGTTCCTTAAAAGCCCGCCGAGAGCGTCTGCGCCGCGAGCGACCGGTCCAGATGGCTGCGCTGTTCGATGACGATGCGCCGCAGGGCCCGCGGGGCATCCGGATGGGTCGAAAGCCAGGTGTCGGTGCGGACCAGCACGGGGTGGGTCCCGGGCGTTCCGCCCTGGCCGTCGAGGTCCTGTCCCGCGGGATAGAAGCCGCGGACAATCCGGCCGGCGATCTCAATGCTCCGGTCCGCCCAGACCTGCTCGAGGCACTCGTAGTACGGTTCGATGAATTCGGCTAGCAGCGGCGCCGCGCCGGTGTTGAACCCTGCGATGGTGGCGCTCAGGAGCTGGTTGGACAGCCCCGTGCCGTGGACGGCGGCCTCCCAAGCTGCCGCCTTGACGGACGCCTGCGGCCGGGCAGCGAGGGCCGTGGCGTGCCCGGACTTGCCCGCCGCAGTGTTGTCGCGGGCCAGTTCCTGGTCCAGCTGGTCCGGTGAGGCCTGATCGTGTGCCGCGAGGGCATGCCAGAAGTTCCAGCGCAGCTCTGCGTCCACCGCGAGGCCCTCGATCACCGTGCTGCCGTCCAGGATGCCGCGGACCAGGTCGAGGCGGCCGGCGTCGTAGCGGCTGGTGGAAGCCAACGTCCGGGCCCAGGCCAGTTGCTGGTCGGATCCCGGCGCTGCCGCCTGCAGCTGTTCGGCCGCGGCGGTGAGGAAGCCCCGGCGCACCGCGTCCCGCTGTCCCGGGGCGACATACCGTTCCACCGCCGTCGAGGCGTTGCCCAGCACGTTGAGCAGGACGCCGATTCCCGGTTCGGCCGGCCCGAACCGCTGGACGGCGTCGACATAGAGCGAAGCCGGCGTAACCGCATCGCGGGCAGAGTCCCAGAGCGCCGTCCAGCACAGCGCCCGCGCCATGGGGTCGCGCAGCTTGTCCAAGGACTCGCGCACGGTGGCTTCGGAATGCGGGTCCAGCCGGACCTTGGCGTAGCTGAGGTCGTCGTCGTTGACCAGCAGCAATGCCGGCCTAGGTTTGCCGGCCAGGGCGGTCACCTCGGTCCGGGCACCCCTGAGGTCTGTTTCGACGCTGTCCGTGCGGACCAGGGCGCCGGCGCCGTCAACGTTGTACAGGCCGATCCGCAGGCGGTGCGGCCGCGGCTCCTGCCGGCCGGTGGCCGGATCCACGGCGTCCTGCAGTACGGCTACGGCACTGAGCGGATCCCCGTCCCGGGTGATTGCGTCGGACTGGCTGATCTCGCACGAAAGGGTCGAGATGCCGGAGGTCTGGAGCCATTGGCGCGCCCACTCGGCGAGGTCGCGCCCGGACGCATCGCTCAGCGCCGCCAGCAGCTCGGCGAGGGTGGTGTTGCCGTAGGCATGATCGCGGAAGTACCGTCGGGACCCGGCAATGAACGCCTCGAACCCGACGTAAGCCACAAGCTGCTTGAGCACCGAGGCGCCCTTGGCGTAGGTGATGCCGTCGAAGTTCTGCTTCGCGGCCTCCAGATCCGGGATGTCGGCGACGATCGGGTGCGTGGTGGGGAGTTGGTCCTGGACGTAGGCCCAGGCTTTGCGGTTGTTAGCAAAATTTACCCAGGCCGTGTCCCAGTCCGTGGTGCGGTCCACACCCAAGGTGCCCATGTAGTCGGCGAAGGATTCCTTGAGCCACAAGTCGTCCCACCACTTCATGGTGACGAGGTCGCCGAACCACATGTGCGCCATCTCGTGCAGGAGGGTGTTGGCGCGGGCCTGGTACTGCGAGTCTGCGGCCCGGGAAGTGAAGACGTAGCTTTCGGTGAAGGTCACGAGTCCCGGGTTTTCCATCGCGCCCAGGTTGTACTCGGGCACGAATGCCTGTTCGTATTTGCCCCACGGATAGGGGAAGTCGAAGAGTTCGTTGAAGAAGGACAGCCCGTTCTTGGTGAGGCTGAAGAGCTCCCCGGCGTCGAAGGAAGCGGCCATGGAGGCACGGCAGTAGAGTGCCAGCGGGACCTGGAGGACCGTGCCGTCGGCCAGCGTGCCGCTCCAGGCGTCCTCCGCCTTGAAGTACGGTCCGGCGAGGACGGTGGTGATGTAGGTGGACATCGCCTTGGTGGGGGCGAAGTCCCAGCGGCTCGTGGCCGGGTCGCTCGTCAGCTCGGTGCGCAGGACCTCGGCGCCATTGGAGGACACCTGCCAGTGCGAGGGTGCCATGACGTGGAACGTGAACTCGGCCTTCAGGTCGGGCTGCTCGAAGTTCGCGAACACCCGGCGGGCGTCCGCGGGTTCGTACTGGGTATAGAGGTAGCACTGCCCGTCGGCGGGATCAACGAAGCGGTGCATGCCCTCACCGGAGGTGCTGTACAGGGCGGTCCCGGTGATGGTGACCTGGTTTTCGGCCTGCAGGTTCTCCAACCGGATCCGGGAACCGTCCACGACGTCGGCGACGGGCAGGCCCTTGCCGTTGAGGAAGACGCTGTGCACGCTGCCCGCGATGAAGTCCACGAAGGTGGACGCGCCAGGCTCGCTGGCCGAGAACGTGATGACGCTGCGGCTCTGGTAGCCGGCGACGCTGGGGTCAGCGGCCTGCCGGACATCAAGGGAGACGTCGTAGCTGTGCGTGGTGATGAGGGCGGCGCGGTCCGCGGCCTCGTCGCGGCTTAGATTCTGGTTCGACACCAAGCTATCTAATCACGGCAGCCTGTGTGCCGGATCACGCCGCCGGGGGACCTCTGGAAGGTACGGACGTCAGGTAGCCGGGAACATCAGGAAGGCGGCGCCCAGGCCCAGCAGGGCGATCAAGAGCCACGACGCGAGCGCGGCCAGCAGCGCCCGGCCGCCGGTGTGCAGGAGCTGGCGCACACGGACGGCCGAGCCCAGCCCGAACAACGCCATGCCCAGCAGGGCGTCCTGGAGGGCAGCGGCGGCATCCAGGACGGCGGGGGACAGCCAGCCGGCGGTCCGAAGGCCGGCCAACGCCACGAATCCGATCACAAACAGCGGGATCACCGGCGGCCGGGTGGCGCCGTCGGCTTCCGCGCCCAGGCGGTGGTGGATCCCTGCGATGGCGACCACCGGTGCCAGCAGGATCACCCGGGACAGTTTGACGACGACGGCGACCGCCAAGGCGGTGGCGCCCGCGGTCTGGGCAGTGGCGACCACCTGCCCGACGTCGTGCACCGAGGCGCCGGTCCATGCCCCGAAGATCTCCGCATCGAGCCCCAGCGGCCGCGCCAGCAGCGGCAGCACCCCGATCGCCAGCGTTCCGCACAGAGTCACGAGCGCGACCGGCAGGACCGTTTCCTCCTGCCGGATCCGGCGAACGGCCGCCATTGCCCCGATCGCGGACGCCCCGCAGATCGCGAATCCGGTGGCCACGAGCAGCGAAACGCGGGGCGGAAGCCGGAAAAGCCGGCTGATCCCGTAGGTGCCCGCAAACGCAGCCGCCACGACGGCCGCGACCAGCAGCAGCGCAGCCCAGCCCAGCCCGAGCACATCGCCGAGGCTGACCTTCAGGCCCAGCACCACGATTCCTGCCCGCATCAGATGCTTCCCGGCGAAGTCGAGCCCGGGACGAGCCGGCCCGGCGGTCCAGGCTGCCACGCCAGGAAGGTTCGCCGCCATGAGGCCGAGCACCACGGCAAGGGTCATTGCGGGCACCGCGGGGAGCAGCAGATGGACGGCGACGGCGACGGCAACGGCCGCTGCGGCGGCGAGCAGGCCTGGCGCGGCGGCGGCCGCGGATCTGGTGGGAAGCACGCCCCTACATTGCCGTACGCGGCGGGTAAACAGTAACTGTGGCCGCCCGGCGGGCGTGCCGGCAGGCGTGCCTGGACGGGGTTTGGACGAACGCCCGGCCGGCGGGAGTGCACCGTGCCGACCGCACGGTGCGCCGGGCCGGAGACCGCCGAAATGATTTCGCAGCAAAAAATGTGATTGGCTTGTCACCATGTCTGACCTATTCCAGGATTACTCCGAGGCTGCCGGCCGCTCCGGCGCCTATGACGAGATGTTTGCCCCCGGCCAGCAGGCCCGGGAATCGTACGGGCAGGTGGCCGTGGCCCTGCGGGAACTGTCGCTGGCCGATGTCAGCGCCCGCGCCGATTCGATGGCGCGTACCTTCCTGGACCGCGGTGTCACGTTCGACTTCGCGGGCGAGGAACGTCCCTTCCCCCTGGATATCGTCCCGCGCGTGATCCCCGCCGAGGAGTGGAGCGTCCTGGAACGCGGCGTGGCACAGCGCGTCCGGGCTCTTGAGGCCTTCCTCAACGACGTCTACGACAAGATGACCGTGGTGTCCGACGGCGTCATCCCGCGCCAGCTGGTCACCACGAGTGCCCACTTCCACCGTCAGGTGCACGGCTTTGAGCCCGCCGGCGGCGTCCGGGTGCACATTTCCGGGATCGACGTCGTCCGCGACGCCGAGGGCACCTTCCGGGTCCTCGAGGACAACGTGCGCGTGCCCTCCGGCGTCAGCTACGTCCTGGAGAACCGCCGGGCCATGGCCAAAGGCCTGCCCGAGGCCTTCGGCCAGCAGCTCATCCGCCCGGTCGAGGAGTACCCGCGCCGGCTCCTGTCCGCGCTGCGCAAGACCGCGCCGTCCGGCGTCGACGATCCCACGGTGGTGGTCCTGACCCCCGGCGTCTTCAACAGCGCCTACTTCGAGCACACCCTGCTCGCCGGCCTCATGGGCGTCGAACTGGTCGAGGGCCGTGACCTCATCTGCCGCGGCAACCGCGTCTACATGCGAACGACGGCGGGCGAGCAGCGCGTAGATGTCATCTACAAGCGCATCGACGACGAGTTCCTGGACCCGTTGCAGTTCCGCGCCGATTCCATGCTCGGGTGCCCGGGCCTGGTCAACGCGGCCCGCGCGGGGGGTGTCACCATCGCCAACGCGGTCGGCAACGGCGTCGCCGACGACAAGCTCGTCTACAGCTACGTCCCGGACCTGATCCGCTACTACCTCAGCGAGGAGCCGCTGATCGCCAACGTGGACACGTTCCGGCTGGAGGAGAAGGAAGCCCGGGAACACGTCCTGGACCGGCTTGACGAGCTCGTGGTCAAACCCGTCGACGGCTCCGGCGGCAAGGGCCTCGTGATCGGCCCGGACGCGTCCAAGGACGAACTCGATGCCCTGCGCAAGCGGATCATCGCCGACCCCCGCGGGTGGATCGCGCAGCCGGTGCTGCAGCTGTCCACCGTCCCCACGCTCAGCGGTGACAAGTTCGGCCCCCGGCACGTGGACCTGCGCCCTTTCGCAGTCAACGATGGTGAGGACGTCTGGGTACTCCCCGGCGGCCTCACCCGGGTGGCCCTCAAGGAGGGTTCACTGATCGTCAATTCCAGCCAGGGCGGCGGCTCCAAGGACACGTGGGTGCTGGCCGATTCGCCGCAGATGCCGGTCGAGGTTATCCCGCGTCCCGCCATCGCGGTACGCGAGCGGGTCTCGGTCTGGCCCGTGGAGAGCAACTGGCGTGACAGCCAGAAAGAGCAGCAGCAGCAGCAGATTTCTGACGCGCAGGAGGTACCCGCGAATGCTTAGCCGTATTGCCGAGTCACTGTTTTGGATCGGCCGCTACGTGGAACGGGCCGACGGCACGGCGCGGATCCTCGACGTCCACCTCGAGCGGCTCAATCACCTGCCCATGGCGGAGCAGCGCAGCGTTGCGCAGGAACTGCTCGCCGTCATGGGTGCCCGGGCGCAGAACGACGACTTCGGCCTGCCGGAACTGCTCAACGCCCTCGCCTACGACAAGCAGAGTGCGACGTCGATTGCCGGCTCGCTCGGTGCGGCCCGGGAAAACGCCCGGCGAGCCCGCGAGACCGTCTCCTCCGGGCTCTGGGAAAGCCTCAACACGACCTACTACGGGCTGAATCAGCACCGCAAGGACGTTGTGGGCACCTACCGGTTCTGCAACTGGGTCCTGGAGCGCACGGCGATGGTCAGCGGCCTTGCCGACACCACCGTCAGCCACGACGAGAGCTGGCTGTTCCTGGTCCTGGGCCGCTCGCTGGAGCGCGCCGACATGACCGCCCGCATGCTCTCCACGCGCGACGTCCTCTCGGCCGGCATGTCCTGGGTCAACATGCTCCGCTGCGCGGGAGCGTACGAATCCTTCCTGCGGACCCGCCGGGCGGCCTTCGGCGACCAGCACGCGGCAGAATTCCTGCTCCTGGACCGGCTGTTCCCGCGCTCCATCGTGTACGCCCTGCGCGACGCCGACGAATGCCTGGCGAAGCTTGATCCGTCCGCCCAGCGCGTCGGATTCATCAACGACGCCCGCCGGATTGTCGGCCAGGCCCGCACGTTCCTGGAGTTCCACCGCACCGATGACCTCATGTCGGAGCTCCCGGAACACATGGAACGTGTGCAAAAAGCCGTTTCGCAGGCCTCGGACGCCATTTCCCGTAAGTACTTCAATCAGGCAGACGAACTGGCCTGGGTGGGAGAAGTTTCATGACCCGGCTGAAGATCGTCCACACGACGGCCTACAAGTACAACAAGCGTGTCACCCTGTCCTACAACGAGGCCAGGATGACCCCATTGACGGACCCGCAGCAGGTGGTGCTGGAGTCCTCCATGAAGGTTTCGCCCTCCCAGGCGGCCCTGAGCAGCTACCGCGACTACTGGGGAACGCGCGTGACGGCCTTCGACATGCAGATGCCGCACGATCACCTTGAGGTGCTGTCCACCACCACCGTTGAGGTGCACCGGGTGGAGAAGATGGCAGCCGAGGCCGACATCGTCGGCTGGGACGCCCTGGCCGCCCCGGAGAGGCTCAACCAGTTCAGCGACTGGATTCCGCAGTCCCAGCTGACCGGTCCCGGCTCCGAGGTGCTCAGCATCATTCCGGGCGTCGTCGAGGGAAAGTCCCCGCACGAGGCCGCCATGGCGGTGTTTGCCTGGATGCGCGGGGAAATGACGTACATGAAGGGTTCCACCGGCGTCACCACGAACGCCGAGCAGGCCTGGAACCAGCGCCAGGGCGTCTGCCAGGACCTGGCCCACCTGGCCATCGGCGCCCTGCGCAGTTGCGGGATCCCCGCCCGGTACGTGTCCGGCTACCTTCACCCCCGCTCGACGGCGGATCTGGGTGAGGCGGTTGCCGGCCAGTCCCATGCGTGGCTCGAATGGTGGGACGGCGAATGGCGTAGCTGGGACCCGACCAACCACAAGCCGGCGGGGGACTTCCACGTCACCGTGGCGCGGGGCCGGGACTACCGGGACGTGCCGCCGCTGAAGGGCATCCTGTCCGGCGGCGGGGGATCGGCGCTGAGCGTGAGCGTGGAGATCACCCGCCTCGCCTAGCTGCCCTCATCTTCTACGTTGCGCTATCAGATAGGGCTGCCCTGACGCCTCAGGGCAGCCCTATCTGATAGCGCATTTGGTTTATTTGGGGTTATTCGAGACCGGACCGGGTGGCGTCGTCCAGCGGCGTCCACCACGTCATCGGGGGCACCACCTTGAAGCGGCGGCCGGTGACGGTGTCCGGCGTGATCCGGACAAAGTGTTCCTTCTTCCCGGCCTGCCAGGGGAACAGCAGCAGGCCGACGGTGTCCATGATTTCCTCCGGGTTCTTCACCGGTGCGGCCTGGCCCTTGATCACGACGCTCCAGGCGATTCCGGTGTCCGGGTCCACGCCGTCGGCTTCCACAGCAACGGGGGTATCTCCGGTGGCCGCCTGCAGTTTGGTGCCCTCCGCGGTCCGGAACACGAGGGTCCCGTGATCCACCTTGTAGTTGATGGGGAAGATGTCCGGATGGTCGTCCACCCAGACCGCCAGCCTGCCCACCGTGACGCTGCGCAGCAGCCGCCAGCATTCGTGAGGTTCGAGATTTTCCACAGCGTGGGTCTGGTCCTTCGGCTGGTTGCCGCCCGGGTTCGCGTCAGTACTCATGCGGGCGAGCCTACGCCGGGGGCCTTTCCGGATGCTAGGGCAAAAGGTCCCAGCCGCCCGACATTCTGCGATTTCTCGGGTCCTTTCGGGCGGTTCACGGTATTCTTGCACTAGGCCGTCAGCGTCGACGTGCGCCGGAGCGAGTGGGGGCAATGACATGCATTCAACGGGTGAGAGTTCAGGCCATACTGTATCCGAGCCAAAAGCCGGCGTGGATGAACTCCTCAAGGGGTTCGTAGTCCGCGCAGAAGAGCTGCTGCAGTCCAAGGAACGAATGGCCGGACTGCTGGAAGCGGTCGTGGCTTTGGCGGAGGACCTTAGCCTGGACGCCGTCCTGGAACGGGTAGTCGAGTCGGCCTGCCGGCTGTTGCACGCCCGTTTCGGTGCGCTGGGGGTCATCGGGGCCGACCACGCGCTGAGCCACTTCATCACCGTCGGCATCGACTCCGACCTCGCCAGCAGGATCGGCCCGCTGCCGACCGGCCACGGCGTGCTTGGCCTCTTGATTTCGTCGCCCCGGCCGCTGCGGCTGCACGATCTTCGCCAGCACCCGGAGTCTTACGGCTTCCCGGCGAACCACCCGCCCATGCAGTCCTTCCTCGGCGTCCCGGTGCGCGTCCGGGACGTGGTGTTCGGAAACCTCTACCTCACGGAGAAGGAAGGCGGGGAGGACTTCACCGCCGAGGACGAGGCCCTTGCCGTGGCGTTGGCGGCAGCCGCGGGCGTCGCGATTGAAAACGCCCGGCTCTACGATGACGCGCGCCGCAGGGCCCGCTGGCTGGAGGCCAGCATGGACGTCTCCGGACTGATGCTGAGCCTGGACCGCGATTACACCTCCGGCGGCCTGGATCCCATTGCCGGCCGTGCGCTGCAGGAGTCCGCGTCCGATCTCGCCTTGCTGGTGGCACCTGCCGCTGACAGCCCTGGCCACGTGGTGATCGGTGTTGCGGGTGAACGGGGCCCTTCCTTTTCCGGAAGGTCCCTGCGGCTGGAATCCGAGCTTCTGGAGGGAGTCCTCGACGGCGGCGAACCGGTGGTGATTGATGACGCGTCGGAGGTGGTCGGCGAGCTTGACGCCGGCGTCACGGGGCCGCTGCTGGCGGTGGCACTCAGTACCCAGGGCGCCCACCACGGGCTCCTGCTGCTGGCACGGAACAAGGACTCGGTACGCTACGCGAGGACCGACATTGAGATGGGGGCCGTGTTCGGATCCCACGTGGCCCTGGCCCTGGAGCTGTCCCGGGTGCACCGGCTGCGCGAAGAGCTCGTGGTCTTCACCGATCGCGACCGGATCGCCCGGGACCTGCACGACCTCGTCATCCAGCGGCTCTTCGCCGCCGGACTGAGCGTGCAGAGCCTCACCAGGTTTACTAAGGATGAGCTGGCGCTGGAGCGGATCCGCACCATCACGGGCGAGCTTGATGAGGCGATCCGAAGCCTCCGGGACACCATCTACTCGCTGAAGACCAACACCGGCGTGACGGAACTGTTGAGCGGCCGGATCCGCAGGGTCACGCGAAGTTCGTCGAAGTCCATGCCCGTTCCTCCGCGGCTGACCATCACCGGACCGGTGGACGCCGTGACACCGGATAAGGCAGACAACGTCGTCGCGGTGGTCTCTGAAGGCCTCAGCAACGCGATCCGGCACTCCGGCGCGGACACCATTTCAGTCTCCGTTGCAGTGGTCAAGGGCCGGGTAAACGTCGTGATCAGCGATAACGGCTCCGGATTCGCCCATCCCGGAAAACGCAATGGACTGACAAATCTCGAGGACCGGGCAAGGATGCTCGACGGCGAGTGCGTCATCACGAGCGCCCCGGACGCCGGCACCAGCCTGGAGTGGTCGGTTCCGCTCTAACCGGCCGTCTGTGCCAAATCCCCGTGCCGAAATCCCTGTGCCGACAATTCAGTGCCGACAATCCCCGGCATGACAACGTGCCCGGGAGGCCCCGGCACGACAACGTGCCCAGGAGGCCCCGGGAAGCGTGCGCTACCTGACGCTGTGCGGCCGCGCTCCGTCGCCGGTGGCCACCGGCGAGGCCGGGCTCGCGATGAAGACTGCGGCCTGGGTGCGGCGCTCGAATCCGAGCTTGGCCAGCAGCGACGACACGTAGTTCTTGACGGTCTTTTCCGCCAGGAACATTTCCGCGGCAATCTGCCGGTTGGTCAGTCCGCCTCCCACCAGCTCCAATACCTTCCGCTCCTGTGGCGTAAGGGTGGAGGTCCGCGGGTCGACCTCCTCGGCTTCGACCATGCTGTCGACCACGCCGGCGGCGACGCCTTCTTCGAAGAGCGACTCCCCGGTGGCGGCCCGGCGCAGGGCCCCGATCAGGTCCGTGCCGCCGATCTCCTTCAACACGTATCCCCGTGCGCCCGCCAGGACGGCGCCGCGCAGGGCCTGTTCGTCGTCGAAACTCGTCAGGATGATGCAGTTCAGGGACGGGTCCACCGAGCGCACGTCGCGGCAGACCTCGATGCCGGTCCCGTCCGGCAGGCGGGCGTCCAGCACGCAAACATCGGGGTGCAGGGCCGGAATCCGGCGCGTCGCCTCGATCGCGGATCCGGAGCTGCCGACCACAACGAATCCCTCTCCCTCGAGGAGTTCCTGCAGCCCTCGCCTGACAAGTTCATGGTCATCGAGAATGAAGACTCGGATCACCGCCGGTGTGCCGTCAGGTGCAGTGAGACCTGCGTCTGCCCAGGCAATCATGGTTCTCCTGTCCGGTCGCTCAGACCGTTGATTCGATGGTTCGTCTAGTTCCCCAGCCTCTGCCATTCTTGTGCACTGCGGAGCCGCGGACAAGGGTCATTGTGCCCAGCGGACAGCCCGCGGTTGACCGGCCGGCGGGAGATCAGCTCCCCGTCAGCCAAATTATTGCATGCCTTTTGGCCCTAGGCGCCTGGCTGCCCGGGCGAAATCATGGGAGCGGCGCCATTCCGGGCATGCCGCCCGGCCGGTACGAGATTAGGGGTCACCGATGAACGAAGTCAGGGACGTCCGCACGATCGTGGTAGGCGTGGACGGTTCGGACGCTTCGGTAGAAGCGCTCCGGCACGCGCAGGGCCTCGCCGTGCCGTTGTCAGCCCACGTCGTCGCCCTGGCCTGCTGGGACTATCCGCCGGTGTACGACGGCTACGTCGCCGTCGGCATCGACGACTTCGACGTCCGGGCCGGAGAAATCCTGGCCGAAGCCGTAGCGAAGGCCTTCGGGCCGGAGACCCCCGGCAACGTGGAGGCCAGGCTCGTTCAGGGTCATCCCCGTCATGTGCTCATCGAGGAGAGCAAATCGGCGGACATGCTGGTGCTGGGCCGCCGCGGGCGCGGCGGGTTCGGCGGTCTGCTTCTGGGTTCAGTCAGTTCCGCCTGTGTGGCGCATGCGCATTGCCCGGTGCTGGTGGTCCACACGCCCGAAACGAAGTGAGGGCGGAGGCCCTTCGCTTTCCGAACTTGGCGTTTTCCGAACTTGGAGTTTTCCGAACGTGAGCGTTGTTCCGACCTGCGTTGTTCGAACCTGAATGCTATTCGAACCTGGAACGGCGCGGATCCGAGAGCCGCGTGGTCCACAGATCGGGCCTGTTGACCTTGAAGCGCCGCCCGGTCAGCGCCTTGGGAGCCACTCGCACGTAGTAGGCCTTCTCGCCCGGTTGCCAGGGCTCCAGCAACAGGGCATCTACCGCATCCTTCTCGGCCTGGGTCTCGATGAGCTCGGCTTCGCCGCGGGCCATGACGCTCCACGCAGTCTCGTCGTGGGCGTCATAGCCGTCGATCTCAAATGCCACCGGCTTGGCCGTGATGGCGCCCCACAGCTTCGTGCCTCCGGCGGTGCGGAAGACAATGGCGCGGCGCTCCAGAACAAAATTCACCGGGAAAATCTCCGGATGGCCGTCCACGATCAGCGCGACCCGCCCCACCGTTTCGGTATCGAGCAGGACCCAGCACTGGTCCATGGTGAGCGAGTAATCCGGTGCGGGCGTTGTATCCATGAAGAGAGACAATACATATCGGCCCGCGCCCCGGTCAGGGCCATAAGGCCCCCAGCGTGAATCTAAGCGCCGCAGGGTCCGGTCCGGGCCGGCGGACCTGTCACCACGGGCTGGGCTTGTAATCCTTCAGGAAGACGCCGTACTGGTCCTCGCCGGCCTCACCCATCACAATCGGGTCATATACGCGGGCCGCGCCGTCCACCAGGTCCAGGGGGGCGTGGAAGCCCTCTTCCATGAGCCGGACCTTGGTGTAGTGCGGGCGCTCATCGGTGATCCAGCCGGTGTCGACGGCCGTCATGAGGATGCCGTCGGCGTCGAGCATCTCTTGGGCGCTGGTCCTCGTCATCATGTTCAGGGCCGCCTTGGCCATGTTCGTGTGCGGGTGCCCGGGGCCCTTGTACGCCCGGGAGAACTGGCCCTCCATGGCGCTGACGTTGACGATGTACTTCCGCCGCGCGGTTGAGCGCTTCATGGCTCCACGCAGCCGGCTCACCAGCAGGAACGGAGCCGTCACGTTGCACAGCTGCACTTCAAGCATCTCCAGCGGATCCACCTCGTCCACCACCTGGGTCCAGCTGTTGATCGTGGCGAGGTCCGGCACCAGCCCGCCGGCGTCGATCGCGGTACCCGACGCGATGCGCTCCAGGGAGGCCGACCCCGTGGACAGGGCCAGGGACGTGATGGCGTCCCCGGCGAGCACGGGATGTTCGAGCACGGTGCTGGCAAGGGCCAGCGGGTGCTTGTCATGGGCGTGGCCGAAGGTGACAAGCTCGGGGCCTCCGTTGGCGGCCTCGAGAGCGGCGGGCAACGGTTCGTCCTCGGCGTCGACCAGGGGCTTGTAGGCGTTGCCGGAGCGACGCACCGTCTGGGCCGCGTTGTTGATGATGATGTCCAGCGGCCCTGCGGCGTCGAGGGAATCGGTCAGGGCCATCACCTGGGACGGGTCGCGAAGGTCGATCCCGACGATCCGAAGCCGGTGCAGCCAGTCGGCGCTGTCCTCCATGGCGGCGAAGCGTCGGGCGGCGTCCTTGGGGAACCGGGTGGTGATCGTGGTGTGGGCGCCGTCCCGGAGGAGCCGGAGCGCGATATACATGCCGATCTTCGCCCGGCCGCCCGTCAGCAGTGCCCTACGACCGGTCAGATCGGTGCGGGCGTCCCGCTTGCTGTGGCTGAACAAGGCGCACTCGGGGCACAGCTGGTGATAGAAGGCGTCCACCTGCGTGTAATGCTGCTTGCAGATGTAACACGGGCGGGACTTAAGGAGGTGTCCGGCGATCTCTCCGGTCGCGGACGGGGCAAGCTTGTTGCCGCGCGTCTCGTCATCAATCCGGTCCGGGGCCGCCGTCGCGGTCTGTGCAATCACTGCGCGGTCCGCTTCCGCGATTTCGTCGCGCTTGCTGACCCGGCGGTGCCGCTTGACGGCCTTGAACATCTTCCCGGTGGCACGGCGGACAGAGACGTAGTCCGGGTGTTCCTCGTCGTACGCGTGGATGGTGTTCAGGACCTTGAGGCAAGCCTGGATCTCTTCCGCCGTCAGCTCGGCACCGCCGGGACCGGCCAGGCCAAACTCGGCAGAGGGAAGACCGGAAGAAAGATCAGGGGAGCTCATTGCCCCAATTTTACAGGCTGCGGGGAGCCCGGTCCGACGCCGGCGCCGGGCTCCCGCAGGACTACGCCGTGGGAGAGCGCTTGGTGGCGCCGTCCGCACCGACGGCGGCGGCCTGAACGTCAGCGACCTTGTCCACGGACTCCCGCAATTCCGGCCAGTTTTCGGTGGCGGAGCGGACGGCATCCGGCAAGAGGCGAAGGTGGGCCGAGGAGAGGGCCCGTTCGGCGTCGCTGGGTTCCGGCACGATCTGGCCCTTGGACAGGACGGTGATGCCCGACTCGGTGACCTTGAAGCCGCGGGCGCGGTCCATGTCCGCGTCGAGGCCGATTGCCGCCCCGGCAGGAACCTTGACGTTCTTGTCGAGGATGGCGCGTTTGATCACGGCGCCCTCGCCCACATTGACCTTGTCCATGAGGACTGAGTCCAGGACCCGGCTCGAGGTGCCGACGTAGACGTCGTTGGAGAGCACGGAGCCCTCCACGATGCCTCCCGAGACGACGACGCCGCTGGCGACGATGGAGTCCATGGCCGTGCCCACCGTGTTGGATTTGCCGCGGACAAACTTAGCCGGCGGGGAGATGGTCTGGCGGGTGTAGATCGGCCACTCGGAGTTGTAGAGGTTGAACACCGGCACGGGGGAGATGAGGTCCATGTGGGCGTCGTAGAACGAATCGATGGTACCGACGTCGCGCCAGTAGGTGCGGTCACGTTCGGTGGAGCCTGGGATGTCGTTGAGGGTGAAGTCGTAGACCCCGGCCTCGCCCTGGTTGACGAAGTAGGGAATGATGTCCCCGCCCATGTCGTGCTTGGTGTCGAGGCGCTCGGCGTCAACGTGGAGCGCTTCGATCAGGGCGTCGGCGTCGAACACGTAGTTGCCCATGGAGGCCAGGAACTGGCTCGGGTCGGCCGCCAGGCCTGGTGTGGACGAGGGCTTCTCGACGAACGCGGCAATCTTGTCCGGGTTGTCCGGGTCGGTTTCGATCACGCCGAACTGGTCCGCCATGTGCAGCGGCTGGCGGACGGCGGCGACCGTGGCCTTGGCGCCGCTGGCGACGTGCTGCGCCACCATCTGGGAGAAGTCCATCCGGTAGACGTGGTCTGCGCCGACCACGACCACGATGTCGGGATTGGCGTCATGGATGAGGTTCAGGGACTGGTAGATGGCGTTGGCGCTGCCCAGGAACCAGCTCTTGCCGACGCGCTGCTGGGCCGGGACCGAGGCCACATAGTTGCCCAGCTGGGTGGACATGCGCCACGTTTCGGAAATGTGCCGGTCAAGGCTGTGGGACTTGTATTGCGTCAACACCACGATTTGCAAATAGCGGGAATTCACAAGATTTGAAAGGGCAAAGTCTATAAGCCGGTAGCTTCCGGCAAACGGGACACCAGGCTTGGCCCGGTCCGCCGTCAACGGCATGAGCCGGTTTCCCTCGCCACCTGCGAGGACAATTGCCAAAACTCTCTTTTGATGCGGCATGGTGATCGCTCCTGAACGCCTTCGTTACTCCCCAATACAGTCCGGCATGCCCGAACGTCTTCACACTAGATCAGTTCCACCGTAACGACTACCTTGGTGCATGTGCGAATAGATATTGTGACCAAAGAATTCCCGCCGGAAATCTACGGCGGCGCCGGGGTCCACGTGGCCGAGCTCAGCAGGGTGCTGGCCCAACGCGTGGATCTTCAGGTGCGTGCCTTCGGCGCGCCCCGCGAGCCCGGGTATCACGGAGCGACCGTCACGTCGTATTCCGTGCCCGAAGATCTGGGCTCAGCAAACGCGGCAATCCAGACCCTCGGGGTGGACCTGAGGATCGTTCCGGATATCGCCGGCGCGGATTTGGTCCACTCCCACACCTGGTATGCCAACATGGCCGGACACATCGCCTCGCTGCTCCACGGCATCCCGCATGTGCTCAGCGCCCACAGCCTGGAGCCGCTGCGGCCATGGAAGGCCGAGCAGCTCGGTGGCGGATACGCGGTGTCATCTTGGGTGGAAAAGACCGCCTACGAGGCCGCCGCCGCCATCATCGCCGTGTCCGAAGGGATGCGGCAGGACATCCTGCGCAGTTATCCGGACGTTGACCCGGCAAAGGTCAAGGTGGTCCACAACGGCATCGATGTCAGCCAGTGGAACCGGGACGAGGGCGATGACATCATCCGCCCGCTCGGAATCGATCCGGAGCGGCCCAGCGTTGTCTTCGTGGGCCGGAACACCCGGCAGAAGGGCGTGCCGTACCTGTTGCGGGCCGCCGCCAAGCTTCCGTCCGACGTGCAGCTGGTGCTGTGCCTGGGTGCGGCGGACACGCCGGAACTGGCAGCCGAGACGGCACGCCTGATTGAGGAGCTGCAGAGCCAGCGCAGCGGCGTGATCCTGATCGAGCGGATGCTGCCCCGCAACGAGGTCATCCAGGTGCTCAGCCACGCCACCGCGTTCGCGTGCCCGTCCATTTACGAGCCTCTCGGCATCGTGAACCTGGAGGCGATGGCGTGCGGCGCGGCCGTGGTGGCCAGCGCCACCGGCGGCATTCCGGAGGTCGTCGAGCACGGCAAGACCGGGCTGCTTGTTCCGATCGAGCAGGTCACCGACGGCACCGGCATCCCGCTGGACCCGGAGAAGTTCGTCACCGACTTCGCCGAGGCCCTCATCGAAGTGGTGTCCGATCCTGCCCGGGCGCGCGCCATGGGCGAAGCTGGCAGGCGACGGGCCGAGGAGCACTTCTCCTGGGAATCCATCACGGAGACCACGCTCGAGGTCTACCGCTCGGTGCTCTCCAAGGACTCCTGACCCGCGTCCAAACGGCAGTACGACGACGGCGCCGCCCCGGTTGAGGGGCGGCGCCGTCGTCGTCGGTCGGCCGGGTCAGGCGCCGCGGGTCTTGGTTCCGCGGGTCTTTGTGCTGTTGGCCTTTGCGCTGCCGGCCTTGGCAGCGGACGTTGCGCCGGGGGATTTCGTCCCGTGAGACTTTGAGCCGCCGGCTGTGCGGGCGAGCAGGATCTTTTCGTCCAGGGGCGCCTGGCCGCTGGCCCGTTGCTTCCGGAAGTAGTCGCGGGCCTCGTCCTGGCGGACTTTCTCGGCGCCGGTGGCGATCTCGGCGCGGAGGTGCTCCGGGCCGTAACCGAAGGCGTCCACCAGATCAATAGCGTGGGGCCGGATCTTCACCAGCAGGCGGTTGATGTACTCGCCTACGGTGCGTCCACGCTGCATTGACAGCCTGCCGTTCATGAGGTACCAGGACAGGTTCTTCTCGATGAGGGACAGGCCGAACAGATCGCGCAGCCATGTCAGGACCTTGTGCGTGCCCGGGTCTGACACGTTGGCGAGGGCAGCGGTAAAGGCCTCCCACTGCAGCAGCTCCGCGTGGGCCTGGGCGGCCTCGATGAGCTCGTGCTGGTGGGCGTTGAACAAGGCAGCGCCCTGCTGTTGCGGGAGCCGGTTCGCGCCCTTGAGGGCTGTGGCCACCTCGGCCACCATTGTCTGGACGCGGTCGGTCAGCAGGGTCCGCTGGCTTGCCTCGTCCTTGATCGCCAGGGCCGCCTTCTGCACGGACCCGGAGTCCGCGACGAACTGGGCGACGCCACGCAGGCCGGTGCGGTGGATCGCGACACCCGTGGCCTGGCCCACGACGTAGCGGGCCAGCACGCCGAAGTTCACGGTGCGGAATTCCTTGGCGTAGTCGGCCAGCAGGCGCTTGGCGACCAGCTGCAGCAGGACCGTGTTGTCGCCCTCGAAAGTGGCGTACACGTCGAGGTCCGCCCGGAGCGAGGCGAAACGGTTCTCGATCAGGAATCCGGCGCCCCCGCAGGCCTCGCGGCATTCCTGCAGGGTATCGAGTGCGTGCCAGGTGCTCAACGGCTTGAGTGCCGCGGCCAGGGTCTCAAGGTCCTGGCGGTCCTGGTCGGTGTCGTGACGGCCGGAGAAGACGTCGTCGAACTTCTGCAGCAGCTGCTCGCTGGCGAAGCTCGCGGCATAGGTGGTGGCCAGCCGGGTGAAGAGCCGGCGCTGGTGCCGCTGGTAGTCCAGCAGGACTTCCTCATCCGTCTGCGAGGAGGCATTGAACTGCCGCCGTTCGGTGGCGTACTGGATGGCGGTCTTCAGGGCCAGTTTCGATGCCGTCACGGCGGCGCCGTCGAGGGACACCCGGCCTTGGACCAGCGTGCCGAGCATCGTGAAGAAGCGGCGGCCCGGGCTCGCGATGGGGGACGTGTAGTTGCCCTCGGGGTCGACGTCGCCGTAGCGGTTCAGGAGGTTGGTGCGGGGGATCCGGACGTTCGTGAAGTGGAGCCGGCCGTTGTCGATGCCGTTCAGGCCGCCCTTGACGCCGTCGTCCTCGCCGCCGATGCCGGGCAGGAATTCCTTGGTCTCGGGGTCCCGGAGGTCCATGTAGAACGCATGCACACCGTGGTTGACGCCCTTGGTCACGAGCTGGGCGAACACGACGGCGGCCAGGCCGTCGGAGGCGGCGTTGCCGATGTAGTCCTTCCACGCGGCCCGGAACGGCGTGTGGACCACAAATTCCTCGGCCGCGGGATCGTAAATGGCGGTGGTGGCAATGCTGGCCACGTCGGAGCCGTGCCCGGTTTCGGTCATGGCGAAGCAGCCCGGGATGTCCAGGCTCATGATGCCGGGCAGCCATTTCCGGTGGTGCTCGGCGGTGCCGAGGTGGTTCACCGCGGAACCGAACAGGCCCCACTGGACGCCGGCCTTGATCTGCAGCGACGGGTCCGCGATGACCAGCTCCTGGAAGCCGGCCACGTTGCCGCCGTGATCGTCCGAACCGCCCAGGGACTGCGGGAATGCGCGGTGTACGGCGCCGTTGTCCACCAGAATCCTGAGTTGTCCGAACGCGCGCTGGCGGTGCTCGGTGTGGGTCAGGCCCTCGATCTTGTGCAGTTCCGGGCTGCCGGCGAGGGCCCTGGACTGCAGCCGGATATCGGCCCACTTGCCGAGGAGTTGTTGGCCAAGGGCCGCGACGTCGACGGCGGGCGCCTCGGGGGAGCCGGGCTGCGCGCCGGAGCGGCCCGTTGCTGGAGCCGCGGCCGGCGTTGTGGCGCGGCGCGGAGCCTTACCGGTGGTGCGGTCGGCTAGTTCAGTCATGTCGTTTCCTTCTGTGGTTCTGACATTCTTTAGTGCTGACAATTGAGTCTTTGGGCGCGGGCCGGCCTGCCGTTGCTAAGGCAAGCCCTGGCCGATGGCGTCTGCCGGTGCCTGAAGCTCGGGGGCGATCCCGAAGCAGAGCCAGTCCGTGATCTGCCGGGCCATGGCCTCCTGGTCCGGCTTGGCCGGTCCGGGCGGGCTGGCGAGCCACTGTTCTCCGGCGTTGCGCACCAGGCCGATCGCCGCGTTGGGCCAGTAGCCGATCACGGCTTCCTTGTCCTCGCCGGTGCCCAGCTGGCTGCGCATGGGCCTGGCGATCATGTCGCTGATGGCGGCGAAGAAGTGGCTGAGTGCCCCGGCCGTGGAGATCGCAGGGCCGGCGGCTTCTGCGTCGCCAGGGGCATGGCGCGTGACGAACGTGTAGACGTTAGGGCTGGTCTCGGCCATCTGGAGATACGCCGAGACCATGGCGAACAGGCCTTCCCGCGGGGTCTGGGCGCTCTGCGCGGCCTCCTGGATGCGGCGCTGCATCTGGTTCAGGACGACCTCGCCCACGGCCTGCTGGAGCCCGGCCTTGTCGCCGAAGTAGCGGTAGAACACGGACTTTGAAGTACCCGAGGCGGCGGCAATGTCTTCCATCGACGCCTCGCTGCCCAGGGCATGTACCGCCCTCCTGGCGGACTTGATGAGCTCCCGCCGCCGTTCCTCGCGGTGGGACTGCCAGCGCGAGGCGCGGCCGTCGACGGCTGGCTGACTCCCGGGGGCGGCGGGCGCCCCGTCAGAATCCGGGCCCGGCGCCGGGGCTGCGGGGGAGTCCGCGCCCGACGGGTTGACGTGTGGAATGTTCACGATACCCAGCGTATCAGGTACGCTGGGTATCGGTAACCGCATTGATCGAAGGAGACAGCCCATGTCCGTTGACGGACAGTCAGTACCCGGAACCCATGAACCTGCAGCCGCGACGCAGTTGCGCAAGGCCGTGGTCGTGGGCGGCAACCGCATCCCGTTCGCCCGGGCAGGCGGCGCGTACACCAAGTCCTCCAACCAGGACATGCTGACCGCCGCGCTGGACGGACTGATCGCACGCTTCGGTCTGCAGGAGGAGCGGATCGGGGAAGTCGCGGCCGGAGCCGTCCTTAAGCACTCCCGCGATTTCAACCTCACCAGGGAAGCCGTCCTGGGCTCGGCCCTGGCCGCGGAGACCCCCGCTTATGACCTGCAGCAGGCGTGCGCGACCGGGCTGGAAACGGTCCTCGGCCTGGCGAACAAGATCAAGCTGGGCCAGATCGATTCGGCGATCGCCGGCGGCGTGGACTCCGCGTCGGACGCACCCATCGCCGTCAGCGAAGGGCTCCGCGAGGTGCTCCTGGACCTGAACCGCGCCAAGACGGTGTCCCGGAAGCTGCAGGTCCTGAGCCGGCTCCGGCCCAAGGACCTGGCCCCCGATGCCCCGAACACGGGCGAGCCGCGCACCGGGCTCTCGATGGGCGAGCACCAGGCGCTGACCACCGCGCAGTGGAAGATCACCCGCGAGGCCCAGGACGAACTCGCCTTCAACAGCCACCGAAATCTCGCCGCCGCTTACGACGCCGGCTTCTTCGACGACCTCCTGACCCCCTACCGGGGCCTGAGCCGCGACGCCAACCTGCGCCCTGATACGAGCCCGGAGAAGCTGGCCACGCTCAAACCCGTCTTCGGCAAGAATCTGGGGGCCGAGGCGACCATGACGGCGGGCAATTCCACCCCGCTGACGGACGGCGCGTCGACCGTGCTGCTCGCTTCCGAAGAGTGGGCTGATGCCCACGACCTCCCCAAGCTCGCCACGGTGGTTGACGGGGAAGCGGCCGCCGTCGACTTCGTCCACGGCAAGGACGGGCTGCTCATGGCCCCGGTGTTCGCCGTGCCGCGGCTGCTCGCCCGCCACAATCTCACCCTTGGGGACATCGACTTCTTCGAGATCCACGAGGCGTTCGCCGGCACGGTGCTGAGCACGCTGGCCGCGTGGGAGGACGAAGAGTTCTGCCGTACCCGGCTGGGCCTGGACGGCGCGTTGGGCAGCGTCGACCGGTCCAAACTGAACGTCAACGGCTCCTCGCTTGCCGCCGGCCACCCGTTCGCCGCCACGGGCGGGCGGATCGTGGCGTCGCTGGCAAAAATGCTGCACGCCCGGGGCCAGGTCAACGGGCGCCCGGCGCGCGGGCTCGTATCCATCTGCGCCGCCGGCGGCCAGGGCGTCGTCGCAATCCTCGAAGCACTCTAAGGGGAACGTCATGACCGACAAATACATCCGGTTCGTCAGCCACGGACCCGGCAGAGACATCGCCAAGCGGCTCGGGCTTCCGCAACCGGTGGTCCTCCGCCGCCACAGGCCCGGCAGTCCGCTTGTCGAAGGACCGATCCTGGTCCAAGGTTCCACCGACGGCGCCGATAGCCTCGCCGCAGCCCTCCTGGGCTGGGACCTGGACGTCCGCCGCCACGCGATCCCCAAGGAAAAGCTCGGCGCCATCATCCTGGTGCTGGACGACCTGGGCAGGCCCGAGGATCTGGAAAAGCCGGTCCTCACCGCTGCCGCTTCGCTGCGCGACCTCGCTCCGAACGGTCGAATCATCACCGTATCCCGTACGGCCGGGTCCGCCGCGGACCCGGCAACCGCCGCTGCCCGGCAGGGCGTGGACGGGCTCCTACGGTCGCTGGCGAAGGAACTACGCGCCGGTGCCACCGGCAACGGCATCCTGCTCGCGGACGGCATCGCGACCACCAGCCCGTCAACGCTCGGGGCGTTGAGGTTTTTCCTCTCCGGCCGCTCCGCATTCGTGGATGGACAGTTCCTGACCGTCACGTCCTCAGCCGGCCAGCTTCCCGACGACGTCGAGAAGCCCTTGGCCGGGAGGGTCGCCGTCGTGACCGGCGCCGCACGGGGCATCGGGGCCGCCATTGCCCGGACCCTCTACCGCGACGGCGCCACGCTGGTCCTCGTCGACATCCCCGCCGCGGGGGACCACCTCGCGGCGGTGGCCAACGAGGTCCACGGAACAGCCCTGCAGCTGGACATCAGCCGCACCGATGCCGGCCAGCGGATCATCGACCACGCCGTGGCACGCCACGGCCGGCTGGACACCGTGATCCACAACGCCGGAATCACGCGCGACAAACTCCTGGCGAACATGGATACGGACCGCTGGAACTCGGTGATCGGGGTCAACGTGGCCGCCCAGCTAAGGATCAACGAGGCCCTCCTGGCCTCGGAACACTTCCGCGCCGCGCCAAGAATCGTGTCCGTCGCCTCCACGAGCGGCGTCGCCGGCAACCGCGGCCAGACCAACTATGCCGCGTCCAAGGCCGGCGTGATCGGCTTGGTACGGGCCACGGCCCCGCTGATCGGCGAGCGCGGCGGGTCCATCAATGCCGTGGCTCCGGGCTTCATCGAAACCGAGATGACCGCCCGGATTCCCTTCGCCACCCGCGAAGTGGCCAGGCGGCTCAACTCCTTGCAGCAGGGCGGCCAGCCGGGGGACGTCGCCGAGGCCATCGCATTCCTGGCGAGCGACGCCGCCGGCGGGATTACAGGAGAGGTGCTGCGCGTCTGCGGGCAGAATCTGGTGGGCGCATGAGCGATTTCCAGACCGTCATCCTGGGGGAGATGCCGGCCCTGTCCAAGCTCTACGTCAACGCGGCGGCCGCGGCTGCACGGCGCCGGGTCTTGGGCACCCACGGCGGCACCGAATTGCCGGCCTACACCCACGAGGTGCGCGGCGTGAGGGCCGACGTCGCCAATCTGACGGCGTACCAGCACCTGATCGGCGAGACGGCGGGTGATGTGCTGCCCGCCGGTTTCATCCATGCCCTTGCCTTCCCGCTGGCCATGAGCGTAATGAGCCGGGACGATTTTCCGCTGCCGCTGCTGGGCATGATCCACCTGACGAACAAGGTGGTGCAGTCCGGGCCAATCCTGTTCACGGAGGCCCTGGACATCCGGGCGCGGGTGGAGAATCTGCGCGGCCACCGCACCGGGACCCAGCTCGACGTCGTGGCTGAGGTCCGGACGGCCGGGCGGGAAGCCCTCCTGTGGCGCGGGATCTCGACCTACCTTGCCAAGGGCGTCTTCCTGCCCGGGATAGACAAGCCCTCGGCGCCAGTCACGCAGCCGCCCTTTTCGGTACCCGATCCCACGGCACTCTGGCAGCTGGGCGTGGACACCGGACGCGCCTACGCCGCCGTGTCCGGTGACTTCAACCCCATTCACCTGAGCGTCCTCACGGCCAAGGCCCTGGGAATGCGCCGGTCCCTCGCGCACGGAATGTACCTCGCGTCGCGGGCACTGGCCGACGTCGGTGCCGTCAAGGGTGACTCCTTCAGCTGGGAGGTGGCCTTCGATGCGCCGGTCTTCCTTCCGGCCCGCGTCGCCCTGGACATCAATACCGTCCAAGGCGACGGCGGCGCATGGGCGCGCTCGGCATACGTGGCCTGGAACCCACTGTCCGGGCGCCGGCACTTCAGCGGGACCGTCGCGGCGCTGGACTAGCCTGCTCCGCACACAGCCCGACGGCGGCATCCGCGACGGGGTCAACCCCGCCGGAGCCGCCGTCGTTGTGCCTGCCGGTTGCCTAGGTTTCGGACGGGCTGCCGGACGGGTCCGCCTGTTGGCCTTCGGGCCGGCGGGGCCGTGCAACGCGCAGCATGCGGTGCAGGCTCATAAGGATGGATTCCACCGCGCTGGGGGCGTCGCTGGGGTGCGGCTCGGAGCCAAGCCGGGCGGTGAGTTCGTTGATCTCCTCATCGGCGGTGCGGGTCAGTTCGGCCTGGCGATCCGGGTTGTCTTCCTCCGTGGCTCGCAGCAGGTCACCGACGGCGGCCATGGCGTCACCGAGGGGTGCCGCGTATTCGTCCGGAATAACGAACGGGGTGTCCTCGGCCCAGATGACGTCCGAGAGCACCTGGGTCACGTCCTGGACGTGGAATGTGAGCTTCTCGAGGTCCCGCAGGTTGCGGTAGTCGAGGTTGATGTCGCGCGGATGCAGGCGGCGGCGGGGGTTGGCCTGGCGACTGGCGTCAGCTTTCTCGACGGCGTACCGCACCGAGCGGGCGTGCGCCGCGAGCGCTTCCGAGCGACGGGACCAGTCAACATGCTCCGGAGGCCAGCTTTCCTTGAGCGCCTTGCCCATGTCCCAGAGCTGTTGGGCGAGCGCCTGACGCAGTTCCACGATGCTCAAGGCCGCGGCCCGGAAGTGCAGTGGCGGGAATACGAGCAGATTCACGACTATGCCTACCGTGACGCCGACCGCCATCTGGAAAAGGTACCCGAAGGAAAACGCGTCCGGGTTGTGTCCGCCGACCAGCAGTACCAGGAGGGCCGCCGTCGGGATCCAGTCCCGGCCCGAACCGATCCTCGGCAGCCCGGCCAGGACCACGCCCAGCCCCATGACCACCGCGACCGTCAGCGGAGTCGGATGACCGAGGCTGAACAGCATGAACGCCAGCCCTACCCCGATCGACAGGCCGACCAGCGCCTGCAGGCCCTGGCGCATGGAACCGGCGACGTTCTCGTACATGGCCACCAGGGCGCCGAGCGGGGCGTAGTAGGGATAATCCGCGGCGGAGCCCGGCATGAAGGGGGCGATCGCGAACGCGATGCCCGCGGCCAACGCCGCTTTCAGGGCCAGCTGGAGCCGCGGCCACACGAGCGCCGCCGCGACGCCACTGGCCGCGCCGTGGGCCCGTATGCGCAGCCAGGAGGGCGGATTCTCTGTTGTCTTTTCTGGATTGACCATCCCGGCTCACCCTAGGGCCGTGAGGCTACTGCGACAACTGGACGAACCTGCGCCGGCGCTCCAGGAGCCTGTTGGAGACCGAGGATACCGCTCAGGACGCGGCGTGGGCGGCCCGCCGTACTGCCGCGGAGAGCCGCTGGGCCCGGCCGTTGGTCCGGCCTTCTTCGCTGCGGCGCGGCACGTACCCGAATCCGAGGCCGTAGCCGGGATCGGCGAAGCCGAGGGATGCATTGGCGCCCTCGTGCCCGAAGGCCAGGTGGCTACCGAAGTTCCGTCCCGGTTGGGGTTTCATGAACACCACGGCAAATGCGTTGTCCGAGCCTGAGCACCGGTCCAGTCCCCACACCTGCTCCGCCGCCATGAGATCGATGGTGCCCGGGCTCAGGAACGCGGGACTGCCGTCCACCCCGGTCGTGGCGGCGGCATACAGCCTGGCCAGGCCTGCGGCGGATCCCACGCCGCCGGCGCTGCTCATTCCGGAGGCCCGCACGGCACGGTGGTTGGGCAGTTCCATGATGGTGCTGACCGGCGCATTGCTGGTCAGTCCGTCGAGGCTAAGCGGATCCAGCCACGCCGGCGCCGGGTCCGCGTCATAGAGCGCCTCGCGGTACCGGGACTCCTGGTCCTCGGGCAGGCCCAGGAAGAAGTCGATGCCCCAGGGACGGCGGATACGCTCGTCGTAGAGTCGCTGGAGCGGCATTCCGGCCGTACGGCGGCAGAGTTCCTCCATGAGGATCCCGATGGTCAATGCGTGATAGCCAAAAGCCGTGCCCGGCCGCCACAGCGGCGCAGAGGCCGCGAGCCGGCCGGCCGCGTCGGGGGTGGTGAAGTCCTCCAGGGCGAATCCGCCAGCGACGCCGGGAAGCCCGGCCTGGTGGGACAGCGCCTGCCGGACAGTGAGCAGGTCCTTGCCGTGGACGCCGAACTCAGGCCAGTAGGACACGACGGTCTGGTCCAAGTCGAGGAGGTTCTCCTGGACGAGGAGCGCGATGACCATCGCGGCGGCGCCTTTGGAACACGAGTAGGTGCCCGTGATGTCGCCGGGTGCGAACCCCGGGCCGCCGCGAAGGTCCACCACGTTGGTGCCGTCGCGGTAGACGGACAACTGCGCGCTGTAGTCCCGGTCCTCGGAAAGGAATGAGTCGAAGAGCTCACGCACTTCCGTGAACTCTTCGGCGGCAAAGCCGGCCGAGAGGGACTGCGCTGTGTGTTCCGTGGACCGCAGGTTCATGTCCAACACACTAGCGGCGACCGGGGCGCCGGCGGCCTCAGGCTGCGCCGTGTCCCGGGGTCACCTCTTCGCCGGCCCTGACCGGTCCCGGGGGCGTGCCGTCGCCGAACGGCCGGCCGCCGAGTTCGTCGCGGCCGTGCTTGGCGAGCCAGTTGCCGAGCTCCGGGCCGCGCGGAACGATTCCGGTGGGATTGATGTCCTCGTGGACGATGTAGTAGTGCTGTTTGATCTGCACAAAGTCGACTGTGTCACCGAACCCCGGAGTCTGGAAGAGGTCGCGTGCGTAGGCCCACAGGACCGGCATTTCGCTCAGCTTTTGCCGGTTGCACTTAAAGTGCCCGTGGTAGACGGCGTCGAAACGGACCAGGGTTGTGAACAGCCGGACATCGGCCTCGGTGATGGTGTCGCCCACGAGGTACCGCTGCCCGGCGAGGCGTTCCTCCAGCCAATCCAATGCCGTCCAGAGCCTGCTGTAGGCGGCGTCATATGCCTCCTGGGAGCCGGCAAATCCGCACCGGTAGACGCCGTTGTTCACCTCCGTGAACACGCGCTTGTTGACGGCGTCGATTTCTGCCCTCAGGTGCTCCGGGTACAGCTCGGGCGCGCCGGGCCGGTGGTACTGCGTCCATTCGGTGGCGAAGTCGAGCGTGATCTGTGGGAAGTTGTTGGTCACCACCTGGCCGCTGGGAACGTCCACGATGGCGGGAACCGTGATCCCGCGGGGGTAGTCGGGGAAGCGGCGGAAATAGGCGTCCTGGATGCGTTCGATCCCGAGGACCGGATCCTTGCCGCCCGGATCGAGGTCGAAGGTCCAGGACCGGGCGTCGTGGGTGGGGCCGGGCTGGCCGAGCGAGATGACGTCCTCGAGGCCGAGCAGCCGCCGAACGATGACCGTGCGGTTGGCCCACGGGCAGGCGCGCGCCGCGATGAGACGGTAACGGCCTGGCTGGACGGGCCAGCCGGGTTCGCCGTTGCGGCCGGGGGCGCCGTCCCGGGTGATCCGGTCCTCGATGTAGTTGGTGTCCCGGGTGAATTCCTCGCCGCCGGTCACGTAGGCGCCTTTGGTGCTGAATCCCGGGTCGTCGGTGTGGGTCGTCTGGCTCATGGGTCCAGCCTAAGGCCGGGGACTGAACTGACCGAACAGGGCCGTGAACACCGGCGCCATTGGCTGCCAGGCGAACCACCAGGCCCCGGCGACCACTGCGGCGAAGAAGAAAATCCATATTGCCGCCGGGACAGAGGTGGCCCGGGAGAGCAGATAGGCGTCCGACGTCGGGAGCCTGTCACGGTGGCGGACGTGAACGTCGGCCAGTTTGCCGAGGTCCCTCACGGCGGCGACCAAAAGCGCCAAGCCCAACACAATCATCACGTGCCCGTTGAACACCGGCGGCACAAACAGCACCAGGAGCGCGGAGGCGAGCACCGCGGCGGCGGTGATGAGAAGGCCGACCCCGTTGCGGAGGAACAGGAATGACCCCAGCAGGATCAGCGTGCCCACGGACATCGCGGCCGGGCCCCAGCCGTTGAAACCGCACCAGACCATCACAGCGCCGACGACGGCGGGCACCGGATAGCCCCAGAACGTGGACCAGGCGGCGGCCACGCGGCTCCTGCTGTACGTCGTGGTGGTGCCCGAGTGGTCCAGTCCCAGCCGAATGCCGCCGAGCCGCTGGCCGGTGGTGAGGGCGGCAAAGGCGTGGCCGAGTTCGTGGGTCACGGTGGCCAGCAAGCCAAAGTAGCGCCAGGTAAGCCGTGGCAGGGATACGGCCACGGCCAGCAGGATCACCACCACCAGCTCCGTGCTAGTCACATGGGGGCTGGGGGCATGGGCGAATCCGGCAACGATCCGCTCCCACCACGTCTGTGCCAGGTTCGGATCCCCTTGCGTCCCGAACACGATCAAGCCCGGCCGGAGGCGTGCTGGAGGCAATATGGCGTCGATGGCCTGGCTTCCAGCCGGCCCTCGGGGATCGTGGCGCCGCACACTTCGCAGGTCCCGTAGGAGCCGTTTTCCATCCGGGTTAGTGCGGCGTCTATCTGCGCCAGGCCAGCGCGGCTCTGCTCCAGGAGCGCGGAGGCCTGAGACAGTTCGAAGGCGATGGTGGTGCCCTCGGGATCGTGCTCGTCATCCACGTTGGAGTCCCGGCGGGCGGCATTGACGGAGAGGATGTCCCCGCGGAGTGCGGGCAGGAGCGCAAGCTTGCGGTCTCGCTGTTCCTGCAGGAGGATCCGGAACCGTTCGATGTCAACCATAGGCTGCAAGGCTAGCGCGGGGGCCGGGGCCGCGCCTAAACCGGGCCGCCGCGAAACCGCCGCAGACCGGACCCCGGCGGCGGCGCCGGGGGAGCCTCGGGGGGATCCACCCACCTGCTCGGGTCACCGGGCCGAAAGTCCCGTCCGCCCGGTGACCGGTGCCCGTAACGTAGGAAGGGAACCTCAGTCCTGCGCAGCCAACAGTCATCATGCAGGAGTCATCATGGACAGCCCGGACGCCACCGAAGACGCCACCGCCACGGCATTGAATACGCCGCCCGGGGGCGCGGACGATGACGTCCGGGCCCTCGAAGCGTTGCGACAGCACCACGCGGGGATGCTCAAACGGCTGGGCGCCTTGGCCGCTGCGCTCTCCGGCGCGGTAATGGCAGGTAACGCCGTGGCCGAACATGACGCCCACGAGGTCCTGGTGGAGTGGTGTGAAACGGACCTCGTCCCGCATGCGCTCGCCGAAGAAGGCCGGTTGTACGAGGGAGCGGGCCGCACGCCGGAGGCCCGGCTGCTCGTGACGGCCCTGGTCGCCGAGCATCAGGGCATCGCCGGCATGATCGAGCAACTGCGCGGATCCCGTGGCGTGGACGCCGCCGTCGCGGCCGGCGCCCTGCGGGCCCTTGTCGCGATGCACCTCCAGACGGAAGACCAGATCCTGCTGCCATTCCTGGCGGGGCACCCGGACCTGTCGCTTGCCTCCGCGGTGGAGGGGCTCGAAGAACTAGTAGGCGAATCCCACATTCATGGAGGGGGCGCGGACCGCGGGTCCAGCGTCTAGAGTGGGCCCATGGCGGACCCCACGCAGCACGAGAACCCCGGTTACCCCGCGAATCCCGACAGCGCCACGGACAGCGAACCGGCAGATGCGCTCCTGTGTGAGCTTGCCGCGGCACATGGCGTGGGCACCAGTTACTGGGGCTGGGATGGAGTAGAGCGCTCGGTCGCGGCCGGCACGCTCCGGGCCGTCCTGGCGGCCCTGGGCGTCCCGGCCTCCGGGCCCCAGGAGCAGCAACGCTCCCTGGCGGAGTCCCGCCTCGCGCCGTGGCGGCGCATCCTCCCCCCGGTCCTGGTACTGAGGGAGGGACAGGATATCCACGTGGACGTCCATGTCCCGCACGGAAGTGACGTCCGTGTGTGGATTGACGCGGAGGACGGCAGCCGGCATGAGGCCGCGCAACACGAGAACTGGGATCAGCCGGTCGACGTCGACGGCGTTCTCACCGGTCGCGCCACGTTTGCCATCCCCGGCCACCTCGGCCTCGGCTGGCACACCCTGATGGCGGACGCCGACGGCACCCTGGCGCAGTGTGCGCTGGTTGTCACACCGGCCCGGCTCAGCACGACGACCCGGCTGGCGGGACACCGCAGCTGGGGACTGACGGCCCAGCTCTATTCCGTTCGGTCGTCCCGGTCCTGGGGAATCGGTGATTTTGCAGACCTCACCGACCTCGCCGCGGTCGCGGGCGAGCAGGGAGCCGGCTTCGTCCTGGTCAATCCGCTACATGCCGCCGAACCGGCCCCGCCCGTGGAGGACTCACCGTACCTGCCCACCACGCGGCGCTTCTTCAGCCCGCTCTACCTGCGGGTGGAGGAAATCCCGGAGTACGGTTACCTGGACGCCGCCAGCCAGGCCGAGGTCATACGCCTGGCTGAGGGCGCAAAGGCGGCCAACCGGTCCCCGGATCTGCTGGACCGCAACGCTAGCTACGCCGCGAAGCTGGCCGCCCTTGAACTCGTGTTCAGTGTCCGCCGGGGTCCGGCCCGGAGCCGGCAGTTCGCCGACTTCTGCGCCGAGCAGGGGCAGGGGCTCGAGGACTTTGCGTTGTGGTGCGCGCTCGCCGAACAGCTGCCGCCGTCTTCCCCCGACTGGACCGGGGCGGCGGCGGCCCCGTCCACGCCCTACTGCGTGGAGCAGCGGTCCAGGCTCTCGGGCCGGATCGAGTTCTACCGCTGGCTCCAGTGGCTCTGCGACGTGCAGCTCGAGTCGGCACAGCGGTCGACTCGTCAGGCCGGGATGGCAATCGGCGTCGTCCACGACCTTGCGGTGGGCGTGAAACCGGGCGGCGCCGACGCCTGGACGCTGGCCGGAGTCCTTGCCCGTGGCGTTAGCGTCGGTGCGCCGCCGGACATGTTCAACCAGCAGGGCCAGAACTGGTCCCAGCCGCCATGGCATCCTGGCCGTCTGGCGGAATCCGGCTATGCGGCCTACCGCGACATGCTCCGGACCGTGCTGCGCCACGCTGGCGGCATCCGCGTGGACCACATCCTGGGCCTGTTCCGGCTCTGGTGGATCCCCGAAGGGGCCGGGCCGGAGAGCGGCACCTATGTCTATTACGACCATGAGGCCCTCATCGGCATCCTGGCGCTGGAGGCGCAGCGGGCGGGCGCGATCGTGATCGGCGAGGACCTGGGCGTGTTCGAGCCCTGGGTCCGCGACTACCTGGCCGAGCGGGGAATCCTCGGCACCTCGATCCTCTGGTTCGAGCACGACGCCGACGGCCCGATCCCGCCGGAGTACTACCGTGAGCAATGCCTGACCAGCGTCAACACCCACGATCTGCCCCCGACGGCGGGTTACCTCGCCGGCGAGCACGTCACCCTGCGCGAGTCATTGGGGCTGCTGCGGCGGCCGGTGGCTGAAGAACGCGCCGAGGCTGCAGCCGAGCAGGAGGGCGTGCTCGGCCAGGTCCGGGCCCGTGGTCTCTTGGGGGGCGCGGACGGCTTGGGCGACACGGACGTCTGGTCCACGGTTGAGGCGCTGTACGCCTACACGGCGCTTGCCCCTTCCGTGCTGCTGGGCGTTGCGCTTGTTGACGCCGTAGGGGAGACCAGGACCCAGAACCAGCCCGGCACCAGCACCGAGTACCCCAACTGGCGCATCCCGCTGGCCGGTCCCGAGGGCGTGGTGCTGATCGATGACCTGCCGGACAACGAGCGGTTCCGGTCCCTGCTGGGCACCGTGCGGAATGCGCTGCACCGGGACCCGCTGCAAGAGCGTCCGGCCGGACCCTGAGCGGGGCCTGAGACCCCGGCGGCGCCGGCCTTCCGGACGCCCTTGGCGGCAGTATCACGGGCCGTTAGCATGATCCGATGAGGCGGATCGGCCGAGGCTGTTTGGCCGGCGGCTTGGCGCTGGCCTTGTTGCTGGTAGGTTGCACCCCGGTGCAACCGGGACCGCCCGCGCCAACCGGGTCTGCGCCTACCGAGACTGCACCTACCGAGACTGCACCTACCGGGTCTGCAGCTACCGGGTCTGTGCCGGCGCCGAGTGGCCAGGACACCCCTCCGGCCGGCACCGCGCCGCCGTCGTCACCGTATTTCGCGCAGCCCGCCCCGCACCCGTCGTCCGCGACGCCTGGGAGCCCCGGCGTCCAGCACGTTGTGGTCATCGTCCTGGAAAACAAGCCGGCCTCGGAGATCCTCGGCGCAACCGAGGCCGGGTATTTCAACCAACTCGCGGCGGAATACTCGCTGGCCGCTAATTACCAGGCGATCATGCACCCGAGCCTGCCGAACTATCTCGCCCTGACGAGCGGAACGAACGCCGGGATTACCAGCGACTGCAAACCGAGATCCTGCACCGCCGAAGTGCGGTCTATCGCCGATGAGATCACGCAGTCCGGCCGGACGTGGAAGATGTACGCGGAGAGCATGCCTGAACCCTGTGTTGCGCGGGACCACGGTGCGTATGCCGTGAAGCACAACCCGTTTATGTACTACCCGTCGGTCACGGGCGACAAGACGTCGTGCGCGGATCACGTTGTGCCCTTCGACCGGCTGGACCAGGATCTGCAGTCCGCCACCTCGCTCCCGGATTACGCCTTCATCAGCCCCAACATGTGCAACGACACGCACAACTGTTCCATCGGCACAGGGGACGACTGGCTGTCCAGGGTAGTGCCGAGGATCCTCGGGTCGCCGGCCTTCACGACGCAGAATTCCCTGCTGGTGGTCACGTGGGACGAAGGAAGCGACGATGACAACCGGGTGGCCACGGTTTTTGCAGGCCCCGCAGCCCGAAAGGGCTTTACATCCCATGCCGCCTATTCGCATTACTCGCTGCTGCACACGATCGAAGACATGTGGGGGCTGGCGCCCCTGACCGACAACGTCCGCGACGCGCCACTGATGAGTGAAATGCTTAACCGGTAGCACCGCTGCCCCTAGTGACGCCATGGGCGAGGCCGATCCACAGCCTTTCGGCCAACACACAGGAAGTCCTGTCCATAATGGTCCCGAAGCTCCGGTCAACCGCTATTTGACCGGGGCTTCGCCACTTCCACGGCGGACAGCCCCGCACGGGCACGCGTATCCCGGTGGTGCCGGCGTCGGAGGCCTCTTCCAGTCGCCTATTAGGGGCTTTGGGCACGTGCCGGGCGGGGCAGCCGTTTCTAAAATGGAATATGGCCGGATTGGATGCGATCGAGGTGGAACGCAAGTACAGCCCGGCGGACTCCGAGGCGCTTCCCCGGCTGGCATCGATCCAAGGGGTGGACCGCATCGGGGATCCCGCCAATGAACACCTGGACGCGGTCTACTTTGATACCGACACGCTGGCGCTGGCAGCGCAGCGGATCACGCTGCGGCGCCGGACCGGAGGTCTGGATGCCGGCTGGCACCTGAAGCTGCCGGTCGCTGCCGAGGAACGGCAGGAAATAGTGGAGCCGCTCGGAAGCGACCAGGACTCAGTGCCTGAGCGGCTACGTCAGCACGTGCTGGTCCACGTCCGCGGCCGCACCCTGCAGCCTGTCGCCCGCATCAGAACCCTCCGCAGCTCGATTCCCTTGTACGACGGACACGGTGCAATCCTGGCCCAGTTCAGCGACGACCGCGTGGAGGCGCAAAACCTCCTGGCCCCGGGGGAACCGGAGCGGTGGCGGGAATGGGAGATTGAGCTGGTCGAGGGCGACAGAAAGCTGCTCAAAGACGCCGACGCACAGTTCGCCGCAGCCGGGGTTCCGATCGCGTCCCTGCCGTCCAAGCTGGCAAAAGCGCTTGGTTCCGATTATCCGGGCGATGCCGTGCAGGCACCCAAGCCGAGGCGGCGGGGACCGGCCTCGGATCTTGTGCTGGCGTACACATTCCAACAAATTCGGGCCCTGAAAACGCATGACCCGGGCGTCCGCATCGATGCCCCGGACGCCGTGCACCAGCTCCGGGTGGCCGCGCGCCGGTTACGGTCGGCCCTTGCCACCTTCCGGAAGCTCCTGGACGCCCCATCCACGCAGTTCTTGCGGGCCGAGCTCCAATGGCTGGCCGGCACGGTGGGTGAGGCGCGCGACACGGAGGTCATCCGGACCCGGCTGAACGAGATGATCAGCGCCGAACCGCCGGAACTGCTGATGGGTCCTGTCGCGCAACAAATCGAGGAGCATCTGGACGGCATCTATCGCCCCGCCAGGGCTGCAGGGTTGGCGGCGCTGGACAGTGAGCGCTACTTCCGGCTGCTGGATGCCCTGGACTCGTTCCTCGCGGATCCTCCCTTCACGGACCCTGCCGGGAAGAAGGCGGTGCGAACGGTCGGCAAGCTCGTGTCGGCTCAGCAAAAGCGCCTGAAGAAGGCAGTCCGGGCCGTGGACAGCGCCAGCGGGAGCGGGCCGCAGGACGCCGCACTGCATGAAGTCCGGAAGTCGGCCAAGCGACTGCGGTATGCCGCCGAAGCGGCGACCCCGATATTCGGCAAGCAGGCAACCGCCCTGGCGCGAGCCGCCGAGGGCATCCAGGAGGTACTCGGAGACTTCCACGACAGCGTCGTCATCCGGGAAACCCTGCTCAAACTGGCGGCAGATTCCGCGGCGGGCGGGGGCAGCGCTTTTAGCTACGGGCGCCTGCATGCCCAGGAGCAGCAACGGGGCGAGGAGGCCCGTGCCCGGTTCTACGACGTGTGGCAGAACGCCAGGCCGCGTCCCCTGGACTGGAAATAGTTACGTGGCCGCGTTTCGTTGAGCGGCCCGTCGGCCGCGTTGGCGGACAAGGGTGGCGGTGCCGGACACGGGCGGCGGGATCAAACCCGCCGCCCTTGTCGTGTCCCGGGCCAGGAACCGGGAAGAATGACTTTCAGGCACACCTCAGAGCTGCGAAAGAGAGATCCACCATGACAGAACCCCGCACTGGTATCGCGGCCATATGGTCCGACGGCCTCGGCCGCGCCAGCATCCGCTCGGTCCAGACCCTCGCGGTGGCCGCCCTCGCGTGGTCCATCGTCTGGACCGCGACCCGCGTCCCGCTCGTCATCATCCCCGTCCTGATTGCCGTCATCCTGGCCGCCGCGATTTCTCCGCTGGTCCGTTGGCTTACGGGGCGCTCGTGGCCGCGTGCCCTCGCCGTCGTTGCTTCGTTCGTTGCCATCCTCGTCGTCGTGGGCGGCATTGTCACCGGCATCGTGTTCCTGGTCCGCAACCAGTGGGCTGAGCTATCAGCCCGCGCCGCCACCGGGATTGACCAGCTGCACTCTTTCCTAAACAACGGTCCTGTTCCCGTTAGCGACAAGCAGATCACCGACGCCGTCGACTCAGTGCGGGTGTTCCTGACCTCCAGCTCCTTCGGTGCGGAGGCACTCACGGGGGCGCGCACCGTGGGAGAAATCTTTGCCGGCGCGGTCCTGATGGCCGTCACCCTGTTCTTCTTCCTCAAGGACGGCACTGAGATCAGGAACTTCCTGATCGGCTTCCTGCCTGCGGACCATCGCGCCAAGGCACGCCTTGCGGCGGACCGGAGCACCGTTGTCCTGGGCGGTTACGTGCGCGGCACCGCGATCGTCGCAGCAATCGACGGCCTGGTCGTAGGGGTCACGCTCGCCATCTTGGGAGTCCCGTTGGCCCTGCCTCTGGGTGTGTTCATCTTCATGGGCGGATTCATCCCGATCGTCGGCGCCACCGTCGCCGGCACCCTCGCGATCGCCGTCGCACTGATCTCGAACGGCCCCATCCAGGCGCTCATCGTCCTCGCCGTGGTGATTGGAGTGAACCAGCTCGAGCACCACTTCCTGCAGCCGGTACTGATGGGCAAAGTGCTCAGCATCCACGGGCTGGCGATCCTGCTTGTCCTCGCCGCCGGCACCATGCTCGCCGGCATCGTTGGGGCGCTGCTGGCCGTGCCGATCACCGCCGTGGGCTGGACGGTCCTGAAGACATGGTCAGGCCGCGATCCGCTGCCCGCCCCCGAACTGCAGCCCGGCGACCCCCTCGATTAAACGGCCGCTCCGGGATCCCGGCTAGCTGGCGTTCTGCCCGTCGGTGCCATGGAGGGGGAGCGCGGTGATCGTGAGCGGACTGCTGGCGATCACCGCGAACGCTGCCCACCATGGGATGACCCGGGCCGGTGACAGGCGAGTCCGGCCGCCGGGGGCATGGACTTCACGTGCTGGCCGGTCCAAAATCAAGATGTGCCCCCGACCCAGCAGTACGCGCCCTCCTTCGGACGCGGGCTGCCGCCGCGGCGTTCGTTGCGCACCGCGTGGCTGCTAGCTTTATTCCTGGGTTTCACCGGCGCGGACCGGTTCTACCTCCGCCAGCCCGTGACCGGCACCCTGAAACTGTTGACACTCGGCGGTGCCGGCATCTGGTGGCTCATTGACCTGTTCCGGATCACCGGCGAATATGCCGCCGACGGTGCCTCGCTGCCGCTGGCCGGGACTAATTCCCTGCGCCATGGTCTGCGCCTGGCGTCGAGCGTCGTGGTGGCCGCCGTTCTCGTGGCAGCGGTGATCGTCCTGGCCGCTCCCGTCACTGGGACCATTACCGCCACCGTCACGGCCATGACCGCGCTGGCGAACCCCGCCCCGCCGCCGCCGACGAAGGAATGGGTCACGGTTGCGGCGGCCTCCGGCACTAAACGCCCGGGGCCGGTCGTGACGGTCACCGGCAAGCTCCACATCGAGTACGCGTTCACCGGCCCGGCCGTCGCCTACCTACAACCCGCGAAAGGTCCGGCCCTCACCATTATTTCCCAGCTCAAGGCCTCCTCCGGGGCGATCGGCGTCACCTTGGCACCGGGGACGTACGCCCTGATAGTCAGCACTACCGGCACCATCTGGCACCTCACGGCCGAGGAATACAGGGTCCCCGGCTAGCAGCACCGTGCGCACGGCACCCGCCCCCGGTTTGTCAGCCAGTCCTCTGGCGGGAAGGGTGGGCCCCAGGTCACCGCCGGTTGTCCTCATGCTTGACGGAGGGCAGGAAACGGGCGCAAGGTGATGGCCTGTGGTTGGCAGTCCACAGAGCTGTTTCGAACCGGGCCGGCGGCCCCGACCGACTATTGTCCGTACCTGTTTGACGGAGAATCCCATGCCAGAGATCGACATCCAGTACCAAGGCCCGGCCGGCGGGCCATCCACTGCACGTCCGCATGCCCGATGGAGAGCGGCTCTGGTGGCCATGCTCCTGGTCTTCGCTGGCCTCATCGGCGTCGCGCCGCCGGCCCAGGCCATCTACAACGGGACCGTCCTCAGCCCCAACAAATACCCCTGGGCCGTGAGAATCCAGCTTGTTTATCCAAATGGGGTCACGGCCACTTGCAGCGGCGCGCTGATCAGTTCATATGCGGTGGTCACGGCCGCTCACTGCCTTCATTACAACGGCGGAACGCCGCGGACCGTGAACGTCACGTTCCACTACGGATCCCATCCAGGGCAATTCACCGTGCCGGTCCCGGTCCTGCGGGGAGGGCTAATTGTCCATCCGGGGTTCAACGAGCCCTTGCTCAGGAACGACATTGGCGTCCTTCATCTGGCACATCGCGTTTCTGAAGCGCCGATCCCGCTGGCCACAGTGAGCGCACCCGCGAACACCAGCGTCGTGCAGGCCGGCTACGGCTGTCTCAGCGACCCGTTCCTGAGCCGTCAGAGCTGCCCCCGGGGCCTGCCCAACACCCTCGAAGCGATGTCCACGAGAGTCGTCCCCTCTGGTTCATGCCC
Organism: Arthrobacter oryzae; assembly: GCF_003634095.1. Classification (GTDB taxonomy): domain Bacteria; phylum Actinomycetota; class Actinomycetes; order Actinomycetales; family Micrococcaceae; genus Arthrobacter; species Arthrobacter oryzae. Next base: position 647,224 of record NZ_RBIR01000001.1, on the reverse strand, counting down.
GTCCATCACCGGGCGCTGGAGTTTCTGCACCTTCTCGCACACCAAATCCGCCAACCATGGTGACAGCGGGGGGCCGGTGCTGCGGAGCGAAAACGGCGTGCTGAAGCTTGTCGGGATCATCTCCGCCTTCGAGGACTCGCCAACGGCGAAATACCTGGATTTATCGACGTCCATCCCCTACGAGTTGTCCTGGATCCGGTCGACCCACAGCGGACTCTGACCGCGCTCCCGGCTTTCAGCCCGGGAGGCATGGCCCGCTACTAGTGATCCGAACAACCCGAGGGCCGGCACGACGACGGCTTCCCGCTGGCCGGGACCCGTCTCCCGGAATGGGCATCTGAATGAGCCCAGCGCAGGGGCTTCCCGCGCCCGCGCGGCGGTGACCGGCCCGGCGGTGAACGGCCCGGCAGATAGCCGCCCCGGCCGTTTCGCCAGACGCACTTTGCCGGCCCGCAACTATGCGCCGTCACTGACCAAGCGCAGGAACTGCCAAGGATCGGCTCAGCATCCCTGGAAAGTCACGAAGTAGGGCTGTCGCTCGGGTAACGTGACGCCCGGATGGCCGTGGGGGCGGCCTGTCACATTCACGCAGCTCTCTTGGAAGGACCAATACACATGGCAGGAATCTTTGGCTGGCTCGGTGCCCTCGGCACCACGGGCAAGGCCGTCGTCGTAGCCTCAGTCGTCGTCACGGGAGGCGCAGGGGCCGCCGTAGCGTCCACCGCCACCCTGACACCCGCAGATCCATCCACCACGGTCTCAGAGACCCCCGTTGCCAGCGACACCCCAACGGCCGACCCGACGTCCGACCCGTCGTCCGACCCGACGGCGCCCGCAACCGACCCGACGGCGCCCGCAACCGACCCCACATCGGCTCCGTCCCCTACGGCCACCGCCGACCCGACTGAGTCTGCGGATCCCACCGAACCCGCGCCGTCGCCGACTTCCACCGACCCGGCGACGGCAGAGCCAGCCGACCCCTCCGAAACGCCGGAGGCGCCCGAGACACCGGAGGCGTCCGAGACGCCTGATGCACCGGAGACCCCTGATGCACCGGAGACGGCCAAGCCGGCTGCACCGGGCAATAGCGCCTGGGCTCACGAGAACGCTGCCGAGCACCGCGCCGCCGGACAGGCCAATGCTGCCGAGCACCGCCAGAACGGCAGTCACGACGGCGACCGGGAGGATGCTCAGCCTGTCGCTCCCGCTGCGGCGCCCGCTCGTACGACCGAACACCACGACGGCACCAGCTCCCATCACGAGTCCGGCCGCCACGGCAAGTAACAGCACACCGCCGAAGCCCGGGCAGGGTGTTGAACTGCTCCGCATAGGTTAGGACACAAAAACACCCTGGAATCCGCGACTTGGATTCCGGGGTGTTTCCTGTTGTGCGCGAAGGGGGACCTGAATTCCACCGCGGCGCTCCGCTCACCGGGCTCCATTGCGTGAACGGAAGATGAAGCTCTGTTCAACAGGCAGTCCAGGGCCCCAATGCGGCCCGGTTCCTCGTCCGCATTTCTATACCGTGGACGCATGGAATCCTCCCTCACGCGCCGCAGCGCCCTGACCGGCGGGCTGGTCCTTGCCTTGTGTTCAGCGCTCCTCGGCCCCGCTGGTCCCAGCCACGCCGACGACGATCGGTCGAGATATGGCAGCACCGATCAGGGGGCCCATCTCAATCTTGGCGCCACCGACCTTCCGGAACACCGAACCGTCAGGACCCTGGCTCCGGGCGTCACCTTGACGAAGATCAGCCGCGGCGGAGCAGACGCCTCACTCTTCTGGACGGCCGAGGTGGCCATCCCCTCCGATTCACCGGATCCGGACGCCCCCGCCTCCGCACTCTCCAGCCAGGCCAGTGCGCAGGCCACCGCCGACAAGCTCAAGGCTGCCGGCATCGAGTCCCGCGTCGAACACGTCCAGTCCCCGCAGCTGGCCGATGCAGGCGGTGCCCTGGGATACCGGGTCCGCGCCGGCCGGTTCGCCGCGAAAATGGACGGGGACACCACCGTCGCGAAGATCAAGGCTGCCGGCTTTGCCTCCTCTGCCATCTACACCGGCTGGGACGGGGACACTGATACCAGCACGAAGACCCGGGGGCCGTGGAACCTTGAAGTCATCACTATCGACCCCAAGACGTACCAGGGACGGCTCGCCGCCACCTTCGGGCCCGACCTGGAGAAACGCGAGACAACCAGCCAGCTGGCCTCCGACGCTCATGCAATCGCAGCGGTCAACGCCGGGTTCTTCGTCTTTGACCCGAAAGCCGGAGCCGAAGGCGACCCGGCGGGCGTCGGAGTCTACGGCGGTAAGACCCTCAGCGAACCTGTTGCAGACCGTCCGGCCCTCGTCATCGATGGGACGAAAAACAGCACGAGCATCGAACGCCTGGCTTGGTCCGGGTCCCTGTCTTCAGCTTCGGGGGAGGTCTCCCTGGACGGCATTGACCGCGTTCCGGGGCTCATCCGCAACTGCGGCGGCGCCCACGACGTGCCGACACCGCTCGCGCTCCAAGACTTCACCTGCACCAACGCCAACGAGCTCGTCACCTTCACGCCGCAATTCGGGCCTTCCACGCCGGCCGGCCCGGGATTAGAGGTAGCCGTGGACAGCCATGACACCGTCACCGCCGTCTCCGAATCCCGCGGTGAAGCCGTTCCCGCCGGCGGCCACACCGTCCAGGCCACCGGAAGCGACGTCGCCCGTCTGCGCACTTTGGCCCCCGTCGGCGCCAAACTGAAAATCAGCACCGGGCTCCTCGGCCAGGAGGGGAAGGCCCTCGCCACGGACAAAGCCACCAGTGTGGTCAACGGCGGCCCTGTGTTGGTCCGGGACGGTCAGGAAGACGTCACCGTCAAGCGCGACGGCATGGTCCACCCCAACGACGGGAACAGCTTCTACTACGGCTGGGTTCACAAAAGGAACCCGCGGACCTTCGCCGGAACCGACGCCCAGGGTAGAACCATGCTGGTCACCGCGGACGGACGCTCAACTGAATCCCTGGGCCTCAGCCTGAAAGAAGAAGCCGACGTCGCGTCGTCCCTCGGCATGGTGCAGGCCATGAACCTGGACGGCGGTGGCTCCACAACGGCCGTCGCCGGGCGAACCATTCTGAACAGCCCCTCGGGCGGCGGGGAGCGCCCCATCGGGGACGCCCTCCTCGTGCTGCCGTCCCGCAAGGACGAACAGCAGGTGGCAACGAAGTAGAGCAAACACGCCGGCCGCGGCGAGCGGGACCCGGGGGAGACGAGTCGCGCAGTGGCCAGGGCGCCGCCCGGGGTGCGGACCTGCGTTATGGCGCGGGAGCGCCGCTGGCGGGCCTCGGATTCCCTTACACTGACACCGACGCGGACGATGGTGAGGGTATGAGCGCAGATGAGTGAGCCCGACTACGACATGTTTCCCCGGGCGGCACAGCCGGCGAAGCCAACGCGGATTCCGCTGTGGAAGCTCGAAGAAATGGCCGCCAACCCGGCCCCGCCCGAGAGCTGGCGCGGCAGCGCCACCCCTATTCTTCCCGGCGGGGACGGCACCCACGTCCGCACGCTCGCTGCCATCCAGGACGAGCTGCGCCGCCCCGTCCCGTGGCCCATCCGCCTCTTCCGGGCACTCGGTGGGATGCTGCGTCTGCTGTTCAAAGCCGTCGCTGTCCTGACCGCCGGCGCGCTCCTGTGCGGCTTCCTGTTGTACTTTCACGGGGACCTGAAACCGTCGGCGTTCCTGGGCAGCCCGGCACCAACCCCCGCCACCGATGCGCCCGTCCCACTGATCTACCACACCGTCCCGGATCCTACTAAGGTGAGGGCGCCTGCGGCGGTTCCTGCGGCTCCTGCTCCGACGCCCACCCCACGGGCCGCCATGGATCACCCCACACCGGGCCGAGAGGAGTCCGCTGCCCCGCTGGGCCGTCCCGCCCCGGTGGTCGCCACGTCCGGCTCATACGCTTTTACGCTCACCGGCAAGGACAAGCGGCCGGCCGCCTACGACCCGTGCCGGCCCATTCACTACGTCACCCGCGCCGCTAACTCGCCGGCCGCCGGCCCGCAGCTGATCAAGGAGGCCATCGCCGCGGTCTCCCAGGCGACCGGGCTGGTTTTCATCAATGACGGGGCTACCACGGAGGCTCCGGCACCGCAGCACAAGTCCTACCAGCCCGCCCGGTATGGGGACCGGTGGGCGCCGGTGCTCATCGCCTGGGAGACCACCGCCGAGGAACCCCGCTTTACCAACTACGCCGTGGGGACCAACGTCATGGGTCTGGGCGGGAGCGCCGCAGTCAGCCGTGAAGGTTCCGAGATCACCTACGTCAGCGGCCAGCTGGAATTGAACGGTCCCGCCCTGCAGTCCCTGATCTTCCGCGAAGGCCCGGCGCAGGCCCGAGCGGTTATCGAACACGAACTCGGCCACGTCGTGGGACTGGACCACGTCCAGGACCCGACCCAGCTGATGAACCCCAGGGGTGTCCCCGGGGTGACCACCTACCAGGCCGGGGACCTCACCGGTCTGGCCCGCCTGGGCCGCGGGGAGTGCCGGCCCGGGATCTGACCAGGGGAGCGTCGACGGGAACGCCTAGCGCCCGCGCGGAGAGTTGCACAACCTCATTGCACAACCTCATTGCACAACTTCACTGCACACCTTCACTGCACACCTTCACTGGACAACTTCACTGGACAACGGCTGCTTGCCTAGAACTCGGTGGTGCCACGCAGCCGGCGGGGGCGGCCGTCCGGGTCCACTACGAGGCGGCTCAGCGGAACCGCCCAGAGACGTTGGAGGGGCCGCACGGGCTCCGGGGTGTGGTGCCGCACTTGCCCGGCCGGGCGGGGCGAGCCGTGCCCCGTTTCGTGCCATTGGTCCAGAGCGTTGGCGGTGGTGTTCCACAGCTTGAGCCCGGCCGAGGTGTCGAGGAGCCGGGAATCGTCCTGGTCCAGGCCAAGGTGTTCGGCCCAGAGTTGGAGCCGGAGCCCGCGGGCCAGCGGCGGGGACGCGTCGTGGCCGGTGCCCGTGACTGTGCCTCTGCCTGGGCCGGAAGCTTCTTCCCCGGTGTCAGCAGTCGTGTCGAGCACGGCGCAGGTGAGCTCGCTGTCGGTGGTCCAAGACCGGCGGTTGAAGTTGTCTGAGCCGCAGGTCATCCAGGTGTCATCGATGATGCAGATCTTGGCGTGGACGTAAATCGGAGTCCCGGCGCTGTTCTCCAGGTTAAACACGCCGACCCTGTCCGGCGCGACCCGGCGCAGCATCCTGATGGCACGCAGTTGCCCGATCCGGATAGCCGGCCCGGCGATTGGGCCGTCGGAGTCGGGATAGCGGGGCACAACAACGATCACGTTCAAGGCGGGGTTCCGTTCGAGGGCCTCAGCGATCCCGGCTGCGACCTCTCTTGACCACAGGTACTGGTCCTCGATGTAGATCAGCGAGCGGGCGCGGGCGAATGCTTTCGCGTAGCCGCGGGCAATACTGCGTTCCCCAACGGGCGCAAACGGGAATGGAGGGCGTTTCACCCCGTAGGTGCGCAGCAACTGCACGGCGTGAGGGCCCGCCGGTGGCGGTGGCGGCGCACTGGCCGGGAGCGGTTCGGGGTGCCGGGGCATTCGGGCCAGGCGTTGCAGCAGCATCCGGTAGGGGGTGCGTCGGTCCAGGGGATGGGGGTCGTTCCACCGTTCAGCGAACACGGCCAGGACATCCGCCACCACGGGCCCGTGCAGCTCGAGGGTCGCGTCGTGCCAGGGGGGTCGTTTCCCGTACCGGGGATCCATGGACACCGCTTGCGGATCTCCCGCATGGTCGGCGTCGTCTCGACGGCTGTGGGAAAGGTCGAGGCCGCCTACGAAGGCAACGTCCCGCGACGGATTGTCACGGTGGCGGATGACGAAGAGTTTTTGGTGATGGGAGCCGAACAGGCGCACACGCTGATCCAGCAGCACCTCACCGCCAGCGTCGTTAATCTGACGACTGAGCAGCTCGTTGGACCGGCCGCTGATTGGGGCCGATACCCGTTCTCCGTGGGACCGCCAGACCAGGCCCCGCACTTCTACTCCCCGGCGGGCCAACCCCGCGAGCACGTCGCCGATCGACGGTCCGTCCGCCAGCAGCCGCTCGTCGGCGTCGCCGCGCCAGTCGGTGAACCATACACGGTCTCCCGCCTGCAGAGCCGTCAGCTCCTCATGCAGCCGGGCGAAGTAGGTAGCGCCGTGAATCAGCGGCCGCACAAGGTTACCCTCCGACCACGACGGCGCTCCGGCACCGCCCGCATGCACGTCAGTCGCCAGATTCCCCCGCTCAGCGCGGCTCAGGAACCAGGCAGCAGCAATACTGTCCACTCAATCCTACTTTCGGGGCCCGGGGCCAGGCCGCTAGTGTCCGGTCTCCAAAGTAACCTACGCAAAGGCTGGCGGAGGTCACCGAACGAGCCGTAGGTGATTCGGCGGCCTTCGCACCCAGAGGACGGTCCACCAATCAGCAAATGGGGCCCGCACTCCTTGGCCCCTCGGCAACTGGGAAGCCTCGCACGGGAACGTGAATCAGGCCCCGCCGTCCGCGGTGCTTCCTTTTTGGTGCCGAAAGACCCGTGTCGCGGAGCCTGCGGCGGACGTAATCTCGAATGACGCGACGCGACGGGAGCAAGCAGTGCACCGGTATGCAGCCCTGCCCGGTGAGGGCCGTACGGCACTCAGCCAGCAGTTCTATCAGGAGTACCGGGACGACTTCCTGTATGCCGCAGGCCTGGACAGCCGTCCCCTGGTAGTGGCCGATCGGGCTGTCATCGAGGCGGCTTTTATAGCTTTGGGCTGGACGCCCCAGCAGCAGCTGATGTTCGTCGAGGGTGCACCTGACGGTTCGATCACGCACAAGCTCCGACGCGAACTGCGAAAGAGACCACAGCGGCCCGGCCACGCGGAGGCAGCCTAGGGCCCGGAGCCGACGCATGAGGCCAAGGTCCTCTTTAGTTTGCCCGGCGGCCCTGGCGGGTTAGCCGTAGCGAGCGCGGCGGCACCGGTGTGAGCGAAACTACGGTGCGCGTGGGCAGGACACAAAAAAACACCCTGGAATCCGTAGATTCCAGGGTGTTTCCCGTTGTGCGCGGAGGGGGACTTGAACCCCCACCCCCTTTCGAGGACTAGCACCTCAAGCTAGCGCGTCTGCCATTCCGCCACCCGCGCAGGTGGTATTTCCGAGTTCGTTTCGCCTTTCAGCGTTTTGCTTTTCTCGGAAGCAGCGAGAAAGACTCTAGCACGACTTTTCCGGAAACAAATAATCGGGGTCCGCGGGGGTGGTGTGGGTAGGCTGAAGCCAGCAATTGAGCCACCGCCACGAGGAGCCGCTATGACTGACATCCGGACCGAACCCAGGCCCGAGGACGAGGTCGTCAGGATCTGCCAGGAGCTGATCCGGATCGACACATCCAACTACGGTGACGGCTCCGGCCCAGGAGAACGGGCGGCCGCCGAATACACGGCCGGCCTCATGGCCGAGGTCGGGCTCGACGCTGAGATTTTCGAGGCGGCCCCCGGCCGTGCGAGCGTGGTCACCCGGCTGGCGGGGGAGGACCCCTCCGCCAGCGCCCTGGTGGTCCACGGCCACCTGGACGTGGTCCCTGCCCTCCGCGAGCAATGGTCGGTGGACCCCTTCGGCGCCGAACTCAAAGACGGCCTGATCTGGGGACGCGGGGCCGTGGACATGAAGGACATGGACGCCATGATCCTGTCCGTGCTGCGCAATTTTGCCAGCACGGGCCGCAAGCCCAAGCGCGACCTCATCTTCGCGTTCTTCGCGGACGAGGAAGCCGGCGGCACCTACGGAGCCCGCTACGCCGTCGACAAGCGGCCGGAACTCTTTGAGGGGGCCACGGAGGCGATCTCCGAGGTGGGCGGCTTTTCCGCCACCATCGGCGGCCAGCGCACCTACCTGCTCCAGACCGCCGAGAAAGGCCTCTCCTGGCTCCGCCTCGTCGCCCACGGCCGCGCAGGCCACGGCTCCCAGATCAACACCGACAACGCCGTGACCCGGCTTGCCGGCGCGGTCTCCCGGATCGGTGCGTACAACTGGCCGATTGAACTGACGCCCACCACCCGGCAGTTCCTCGACGGCGTGACCGAACTCACCGGCGTCGAATTCGATCCGGACGATCCGGACAAGATCCTCAAGGAACTTGGCACGGTGGCACGCTTTGTGGGTGCCACGCTGCAGAACACCACCAACCCCACCCTGCTCAAGGGCGGTTACAAGCACAACGTCATTCCGGAATCGGCCGAGGCACTCATCGACTGCCGCACGCTGCCCGGACAGGAGCAGCAGGTGCTGGAGAAAGTGCGCGAGCTCGCCGGCACCGGCGTGGACATCAGCTACGTCCACAACGACGTCTCGCTCGAAGTGCCCTTCGCCGGCAACCTCGTTGATTCAATGATCGATGCCCTGCACGCCGAGGACCCCGGCGCCAAGGTTCTGCCCTACACACTCTCCGGCGGAACGGACAACAAGTCGCTGAGCCGGTTGGGCATCACCGGGTACGGATTCGCTCCGCTTATGCTCCCGGACGAGCTCGACTTCACCGGAATGTTCCACGGCGTGGACGAGCGCGTCCCCGCCGAATCCCTGAAGTTCGGTGCGCGCGTGCTGGACACCCTGCTCACCAACTACTGACCGGACACCCACGCCATGACGCCTGAGGATATCCTCACCGGGGCCCTGCTCGAACGGATCCGCAGCCGCGCCGCCGGCTACGACCGTGACAACGCTTTCTTCCATGAAGACCTCGCGGACCTGAAGGCGGCCGGCTACCTGAAGATCTTCGTCCCCGTGGCCGACGGCGGCCTGGGACTCGGGCTGGCAGACGCCGCGCAGCTGCAGCGCCGTCTCGCGACGGCGGCCCCGGCCACGGCACTGGCCGTCAACATGCACCTCGTGTGGACCGGGGTGGCGTACGTGCTTGCCGCCCGGGGGGATTCCTCCCTGGATTTCATCCTCAGGGAAGCCGCCCAGGGTGAGGTGTTCGCGTTTGGGAATTCGGAGGCCGGAAACGACTCCGTGCTGTTCGATTCCCGCACCGAGGCCGTCCCCCTGCCCGACGGCGGCTACAGCTTCACCGGCCGCAAGATCTTCACGAGCCTGTCACCGGCGTGGACCCGGCTGGGGATCTTCGGGAAGGATGCCGCCGCGGCGGATGGCGCCGGGGAACTCGTCCACGGATTCATCAGCCGGGAAACGCCTGGGTACACGATCCTGCCCGACTGGGACACGCTCGGCATGCGGGCCAGCCAGTCGAACACGACTGTCTTGGACGGTGCAGTAGTGCCGGCCGAGCGGATCTTCAGGAAACTGCCGGTGGGCCCGAACGCCGACCCGCTGATCTTCGCCATCTTTGCCTGCTTCGAGACGCTGCTGGCCGCGGTGTACACCGGAATCGGGGAACGGGCCCTCACGCTCGGGGTGGAGGCCGTGCAGCGCCGGACGTCGTTCAAAAACGGCGGCCGCAGCTACGCCCAGGATCCGGACATCCGCTGGAAAGTGGCGGAAGCGGCGATGGCCATGGATGCGCTCTACCCGCAGCTTTCCCGGGTGGCGGCCGACGTCGACGAACTCGCAGACCTCGGCAACCAGTGGTTCCCGCGGCTGGTGGGCCTCAAAGTCCGGGCAACGGAGACTGCCCGCACCGTGGTGGATCTCGCCATTCGAGTGTCCGGAGGTTCGAGCTATTTCCGCGGCTCCGAGTTGGAACGGCTGTACCGGGACGTGCTGGCCGGCCTGTTCCACCCGTCCGACGACGAATCCGCCCACAACACCGTGGCGAACGCCTGGCTGGGTCCGCTGGAAACACCCTGAGGCGCCCGCCGATGCAGCGCGGGTGCCGGGCTGTAAGCCCGGGGCGGCAGGTGCGTGACGATGCGCCGGCTACACGGTCCTCTGGACTTGGATGACCTTCCGGCGCAACCAGAAGCGCCGGCCGCCGCCCACGTAGAGGCGGCTGCGTTCCAGCTCCCACTTGCCGTACTCGGAATGTTCCACGAGCCGGCGGCGCGCCTCAGGCAGTGAATCCTCAGGGCCGACCGTCAGGACGAGGTACTCGTACTGCTTCACATAGTCCCGTTCCCGCCGGACCGAGCTGCTCAGAAAATGTTCTTTCATCGCTCTCCATTTTCGTCTTTTTCCGGCTAACGTGAAGTCATGAGCATCGATCCGCGTGTCGCGCTTGCGTCTCTGGCCTCTGCACTGGAAGAACACCTGGCGGCCGCCGCCGCCCGCAGGAGTGACGGGGATCCCGCGGTTGAAGCGGCGTTTTTTGCCGTTGCTGATGCCTTTGAAGTCTACGACGATGCCCTCTATGAAGCGTATGGGGAAGTGACGCCGCTTCAAGTCATTGACGGCGACGAAGACGATGATGACGACGAAGGCATCGACGACGACGAGGACCTCGAGATCCTGCAGGACTAAGGCCCCGGCCGCTGCAGCACGATGCGCGCCCGACGTCGCAGCGTCTCCCGCACAGATTGTTGAAGATCCCTAGTTGTTGAAGATCACTAGCAAACCGTCCGGTCCTGACTTCCCAGCTTGCCGTGCGTGTTCTCTGCCCGCAGACTCCGGCGCCTACGCGAGTACACATCGGGCGTAGCAGCCGTGTTCGCAGGCAATAAACAGGTAGTCCCTGCTCCTGCCGTCCGGGACGTTTGCCAATAGCCTTAGAAGAGGTCGTAGACCGGACTTTTCAACGCCGCTTGGGGGCTGGCCGGTTCCACAAATCGACCGGCGTGAATCGAGGCGATGTGGGCTCGAATGACTACCGTCCTGACCGCAGGACCGTGATCCGCGCCGGGATCGCCGGGCTGGTTTGGCTCGCCGCGGAAGCCGGAGCGAGCGGGCGCCGGCCCCACCCACCCATAGTCCAAGCATCGACGGCAACGACGGGCCAGTCGCCGGTGTATCCATCGGAGACCGCGTTCAGCGTTGCCTCGGAAAATCGGCTGCCGGGCACCCCGTGGAGGAATGTCCCCTCGCATTGGTCAGCCACCCCGACTCTGGAGGGGTTCCTGGGCCAGCATGCGTCCACGACGCAGCGGCGCAACGTGGATGTCTACGTCAACTCCACCCTGCGCAGCATCCGGATCCTGGCCTACCGGATCGGGCACTATAACGGCGAGGGTCAGCGTCTGGTGTGGACGTCCGCGCCAGTGCCAGTCTGGCGGCAGGCGCCCCCGACCCTTCAGCGGGAAACCCGGATGGTGTCCTGCCCCTGGCGCGTAACGACGTCGATCGACACGACCGGCTGGCCCGAAGGGTTCTACCACCTGGTGCTGACGGGCGGTTCCGGGCGGGACCACATGATCCCGCTCGTCGTCGAGCCGGCGTCGGTGGCGGGCAAGGCAGTGCTGGTCCTCAACGACTGCACGATGCAGGCCTACAACGACTGGGGAGGATATTCGCTCTACACCGGACCCGGGCACCGGTCGGCGGACCGGTCCTACAAGGTCTCCTTTGACCGGCCCTACCGGAATTTCGACGAGGTCGAGCGCCGCAACGCACCCCTGATCCGGTCCGCGGAGGCCATCACTGACCCCGGGCTCAGCCTCGCCTACACCACGGAGGCAAGGATCAGCGGAAACCCGGACCTCGTGGGCGGTGCCGCAGCCGTGATCTTCTCAGCCCATTCGGAATACTGGTCGCCGGCACTGCGCCGAAACGTCGAGGCCGCGAGGGACACGGGCACCAACATTGTCTTCTTCGGCGCCAACAACGTTTATTGGCGGACTCGCCTGGAGCCTTCCTTCACCGGGGTAGACCGGGTCATGGTCTGCTACCGGAAGGCTGAGCTGGATCCCGAGCGCCTCAGCCAGCCCGATGCCACGACCACACAGTGGCGCCAAGGCCCTGCCCCCGACCCGGAATCGACGCTGACAGGGTCGGTCTATGGCGACCGCGAAGTCAAGGGAATGTTCACCGTCGAAGATCCAGGATTTTTCGCCTTCTCCGGCACCGGCGCGGTCCGGGGCGCTACCTACGCCGGGCTGACCACCGGCGAAGTCGACCGGCTGTACCCGACGGCACAGCGGCCTGAATTTGCCCATGCCGGTAACCTTCTCGTCTTTGCCCATTCGCCGGCAGCCGGGGTGCACGACTCCCACGGCTGGGCAGATTCGACCTTCTACACTGCAGCGTCAGGCGCCGGAGTGCTAAACATGGGCAGCCTGGACTGGCTCCAGGCCCAATACGATGCAGCCGTCCCGGCCCGCTCCCGAGCCTTCGCCTCGCGGGTCACGCAGAATATTATCCGTGCGGCGGCACTGGGGCCTCTCGGTCACCGGTTCACCGCGGTCCCGCACGGCGCACCAAAGCACATCCAGTGACCAAAGCACATCCAGTGACAGCAGCCGGCGAACGCTCAGGAAATGCGGCGTAGCCCGCGACCACCGGAAACCCAGGACGCCACCGCGGCTCAGGCAGGATCGGAGACGTCCTCGAGCGCCTGCGCAATCTCCGGCGGGAGCGGCGCCAGGGTGGAATCCAGGATCTCCTTGAGCTGGACCGGCGTCCGCGCGCCCACGACGGCGGTAGCCACGCCGTGCTGGGACAGCAGCCAGCTCAGCGATACGTCCAGCGGCGTCCGGCCAAGCCCCTTGGCAGCCATGGCGACGGCCTCCACCACACTGGACGCCGGCGCCTCGAGATAAGGCTCCACGTACGTGGCAAGCCGCTGCTGTGCTGCACGGGAATCGGCCGGGATGTGACCCCGGTACTTTCCGGTCAGGACGCCCCGTCCCATCGGACCCCAGGCGATCAGGCCGAGCCCTGCGTCCTCGATGGCCGGAATCAGTTCAAGTTCCGCGCCGCGCTGCAGGAGCGAGTATTCGGACTGGTTTGCCACCAGCGGGAAGCCGGCAATGGCGGCGGCCTTGGCCGTCTGCCAGCCATTGAAATTGGAGACGCCGACATAACGCGCACGGCCGGAGCGGACGGCGTAGTCCAGCGCGGACAGGGTTTCTTCCAGGGGCACGTTCGGGTCCCAGGCGTGGGCGAACCAAAGGTCCACGTAATCAGTGCCCAGCCGGGCCAGGCTCGCGTCAAGGCCGGACAGCATCCCGTTGCGCGACGTGTCCACGCCGCGGCGTCCGTCCGTCGTCGTCAGCCCGGCTTTCGTGGAGATCACGACCTCGGAGCGGGCCACCACGTCACCGAGCATGCCGCCGAGCATGGCCTCGGCCTGCCCGTCCGCATAGGAGGCCGCGGTATCGATGAGGGTCCCGCCGCCATCGACGAACGCCCGCAATAGGGCGGCCGCATCCTGTTCTTCGGTTTCCCGCGCCCAGGACATGGTGCCGAGGGATAGGGCGGACACGCGCAACCCACTGTTGCCGACATAACGCTGCTGCATGCCAGCAAGCTTACGGGTTCGCGCGGCTTCATAACGTAGGGTCTTTAAACGTGAACTGGATACAAGCGGCTCTGTTGGGCCTGGTACAGGGACTGACCGAGTTCCTCCCGATCTCCTCGAGCGCCCATCTGCGTATTGTTGGCGCCTTCCTCCCGGACTCGTCCGACCCCGGGGCCGCCTTCACGGCGATCACGCAACTGGGCACCGAGACGGCCGTGATCGCCTACTTCTGGCGCGACATCCTGAGGATTATCCGCGCCTGGGCCGGTTCGCTGCGCGGCAACGTCTCCCGCCAGGACCCGGATGCGCGGATGGGCTGGCTGGTCATCCTGGGCAGCCTGCCCATCATCATCCTTGGACTGCTGTTCCAGGACCAGATCGAATCGGTGCTCCGCAGCCTTTGGGGCGTCGCCACCATGCTCATCGTGTTCGGCATGGTCCTCGCCGTCGCCGACACAATGGGCCGGCAGGACCGCGAACTCACGCAATTGACCTACAAGCACGGCCTCTACTACGGGCTGGCGCAGGCGCTGGCACTGTTCCCCGGGGTCTCCCGCTCCGGAGGCACCATCAGCGCCGGCCTCCTGATGGGCTACACCCGCGAGGCGGCGGCCCGCTACTCGTTCCTGCTGGCCATTCCCGCTGTGTTTGGCAGCGGCCTGTACCAGCTGTACAAAGTGGTCTCCAAGGAAGGCATCACCGGCCCGTACGGCCTTCCGGAGACGGCACTGGCCACCGTCATCGCCTTCTTCGTGGGATATGTCATCATCGGCTGGTTCCTCAAATACGTCTCCACCCGCGGCTACCGGCTGTTCGTCTGGTACCGGATCCTGCTGGGCGCGTCCCTGTTCCTGCTGCTCGGTTTCAATGTCATCAGCGCCTAGCACTAGGCTTGGGCTGTGAAATCCTGGATCTCCCGCCCTGTTCCCCAGCTCCCGGGCAGCATGCCTGCCCTGCGCCTCTTCGACACCGCCAAGGGCGGAATGGTCACGTTGGAGGCCACGGGTGAGCAGTCTATGTACGTCTGCGGCATCACCCCCTACGACGCCACCCACATGGGCCATGCGGCCAGCTACGTCGCCTTTGACCTCCTGAACCGCGCCTGGCGGGACGGCCGCCAGCACGTGGCGTACGTTCAGAACGTGACCGACGTCGACGACCCCCTCCTGGAGCGCGCGACGGCCACCGGCGTCGACTGGCGCGACCTCGCGGCCAGCCAAATCGAGCTCTTCCAGACGGACATGGAGGCCCTGAACGTCCTGGCCCCCGACCACTACGTCGGCGCCGTCGAGGCCGTTCCGCTGATCGTTCCGGCCATCGAGCGGCTCCTGCACAACGGCCTGGCGTACCGCGTTCCCGGCACCGGCGGAGAGCCCGACGGCGACGTTTACTACGACGTCGAGGCCGCCGGGAAGCGTTCCACAGAGGCCGGCGCCGACGCCGCGGGCCGTGCCGGCGACCCGGACGCCTGGACCCTGGGGTCCGTGTCCGGCCTTTCCGATGCTGAGATGCTGGAGCTTTTCGCCGAACGCGGCGGAGACCCGGGCCGGGCCGGCAAGCGCCAGGCGCTTGACCCGCTGCTGTGGCGGGTTGCCCGCGACGGCGAGCCGCGCTGGCCCGGGGGAGAGCTGGGGGAGGGCCGGCCCGGCTGGCACATCGAATGCACCGTGATTGCCCAGCAGTACCTGCCCAAGCCGTTCACCGTCCAGGGCGGCGGCTCGGACCTCATCTTCCCGCACCACGAAATGGGTGCCGGCCACGCGTACTCCCTGGCCGGTGTGCCGCTGGCACGCCACTTTGCCCACGCCGGCATGGTGGGCCTCGACGGCGAAAAGATGAGCAAGTCCAAGGGCAACCTTGTCCTCGTGTCCAGGCTCCGGGCCGACGGTGAAGAGCCCGCCGCGATCCGCCTGGCGATCCTGGCCCACCACTACCGCACGGACTGGTCCTGGACCGCTGAGGGTTTCGCCGAGGCCAAGGATCGGCTCCGCACCTGGCGCGAGGCCCTGGCCATGGCCCCCCAGGGCTCCGCCGCGTCCCTCATTGGCAAGCTGCGGACCGAACTTGTCAACGACCTCAACGCACCGGGCGCCCTGGCCGCCGTCGACGCCTGGGCCGCCGCCGCCTTGGAAACACCAGGAACCGCCTCAGCCACGGACGCCGCGCTGGTCAGCGACGCCGTGAACGCCCTGCTCGGCGTCGAGCTGTAACCGCCGGAACGGCTGCTACCGCTTAAGGCTTGTCCTTGCCCCGACGCTTGAGATAGCGCTCGAATTCGCGGGCAATGGATTCGCCGCTGGCCTCGGGGAGGTCAGCGGTGTCCTTGGCCTCCTCGAGCTGGCGCACATAGGCCGCAATTTCGGGATCCTCGATGGCGAGCTCGTCCACGCCGCGCTCCCACGCGTCGGCTTCCTCGACCAGTTCGTGGGTGTCCAGCGGCACCTGCAACAGCTCCTCGATCCGGTGCAGGATTGCCAGCTGCGCCTTCGGCGACGGCGCCTGGGCCACGTAATGCGGCACGGCCGCCCAAAGCGAGACCGTCGGGAGCCCGGCCAGGAGGGCCACCTCGCCGAGGACGCCGACAATCCCCACCGGGCCCTCGTACTGTGAGGCTTCGAAGTCCATCCGTTCACGCAGGGCGTTGTCGTCGGTGGACGTGCTGACCGGGATCGGCCGGCTGTGCGGTACGTCTGCCAGCAGGGCGCCGACCAGGATGACGTAGTCGACATGCAGGGCTTCGGCGTGCACCAGGAGCTCGGCGGTGTAGGCGCGCCACTTGTAGGAGGGCTCGGTGCCCTGGACGAAGATCACGTCCACGTTCGAATCGGGGACGCTGGCCTTGAAAATCCGCGTGGACGGCCATTTGATCTTCCGCTCGCCGGAGGCAGTCCGGCGGATTGTGGGCCGGGTGAACTGGAAGTCGTAGTACTCGTCGGCGTCGATCGACCCGACCTTCTTGCCGCCCCAGAGTTTGTTCAGATACCGAAGGGCATCGCTGGCGGCCTCGCCGGCGTCGTTCCAACCCTCAAAGGCCGCCAGCATGACGGTGACGCGCCGGCCCTCGGGGACGGGCTGCAGCAGCCGCTCCGGCTCGGAGACGGCGCCTGGTTCGGTGGGGTCTGCCTCGAAGCTGTTCATGCCATCACCCTACTTCCAAGACCCCTTCCCGCGCAGGCAACTAGGCGCCACGGATGCGCAAATGTGCCCCGGGAACCCGCGGCCGTGCCGTCAAAATTCGCCGTAGGCGTAGCTGCGGGCGCCAGCGCCGGGCTTCACCGTAGACTGGAAGGCATGCGATCCTCAGCTCCCGGGCCACTCCTCAAGGCAGCACTCTGGGACATGGATGGGACCATTGTCGACACCGAGCCCTATTGGATCGAGGCCGAACGTGCACTCGTGGAGGCCCACGGCGGGCTGTGGTCCCATGATCAGGCGATGCAGCTCGTGGGACAGTCCCTGATGTTTTCCGCGGGCATCCTGCAGGCGGCCGGCGTGGCGATGGAGCGACGCGAAATCATCGACACCCTTACCGGGCATGTGGTCAGCCAGGTCCGGAAATCCGTTCCCTGGCGGCCCGGTGCCCGCGAATTGCTCGACGACCTCTACAACGCCGGCATCCGCTGCGCCCTCGTGACCATGTCCGAGGCCCCGCTGGCCCGGGAGATCGTTGCGAGCCTGCCCCGGCCCTATTTCGAATTCCTGGTCACGGGGGACACCGTAGCGCAGGGGAAACCGCATCCGGAGGCCTACCTGACGGCAGTCGGGCTCCTGCAGCAGCAGGACCCCGAGCTGGACCTGCATCACTGCGTTGCCCTGGAAGATTCCGTGCCTGGCGTCGCGGCCGCCGTGGCCTCCGGTGTGGTCACGGTCGCCATCCCGCACATTCTGCCGCTCCCGCATGGTCCGCGCCGCGCCACGTGGGACACCCTCGAAGGCCGCACCGTTGCGGACCTGGAAGAACTTGTGGCCCTGAGGCATGAGTTTCCGGATGCAACGTTCGGCCGCGCGGCGGAGGCCACCGCCGAGTCGGCTGCGGACTCCACAGCCCGAGCGGTTGAGCACCGGGCCGTGCCCTCAACTGCGGGTCATGTCCGTGGCTGACGCCGGAGGTCAGGGACCGGGCACGACGGCGCCCTCCCGCCGGGACGGGATCCCGCTGGGGCGCATCGCCGGCATTCCGGTCTTTCTGGCCTACTCCTGGTTCATCATCGCGGCCTTCACCGTGATCGCGTACGGACCTGTCCTGCAGACAAACAACCCCCGCCTCGGCATTACCGCGTTCTTCGTCGCCTTCGCCTATGCGCTGCTGCTCCTGATTTCCGTGCTGGCCCACGAACTCGCCCACGCCCTGACCGCGAAGCTGTTCCACTGGCCCACGGAGAAAATTGTCCTCAACCTCTGGGGCGGACACACGCAGTTCCAAAGCTTCACGGCCTCACCCGGCCGCTCCGTGCTGGTGGCGATGGCCGGCCCGGCGGCGAACTTCGTCCTGGCCGGGGCAGGCTGGCTCGTGCTCTCCTCCGCGGATCTGGGCGGGGTAGCCGGCATCCTGGCCAACATCTTCGTCTGGGCCAACCTCCTGATCGGCATCTTCAACGTCCTCCCCGGCCTGCCGCTGGACGGCGGACGCCTGGTCGAGTCGGCAGTGTGGAAGGTCACCGGCAGCCAGGACAAGGGTACTGTCGCCGCCGGCTGGGCGGGCCGGATTATCGTGATCGCCCTCGCGGTGTGGTTTATTCTCCTTCCTCTGCTCAGCGGTGCCCGGCCGGATATTTCCTTCACGCTGGTCACGGCCCTGGTGGGCAGCTTCCTGTGGGTGGGGGCATCGGCGTCGATCCAGCAGGCCCGCATGCGCAGCCGGCTGTACCTTGTGGACGCGGCGGCCCTCGCCGAGCCCGCCATCGGCCTCAGTGATGCCGGAACGGTTGCGGACTTCCAGGCGAACACCACGGCGGGTATGCCCGTCGCCGTGCTCTGCGACCGGGACGGCCGTCCCGTAGGCATCGTCGATGCGGGGGCGGCGGCCAGCGTGCCGGCGGCACTGGCCGCCTCGACTCCGGTAACCGCGGTGTCCTACCCCCTTGGTGCCGGCGCGTACGTCCCCGAATGGTCCAAAGGCCAGGAACTGGTGCAGTACCTTGCCCAGCTCGAGGGCCAGGAGTACGCGGTAGTGGACCGTGAGGGCGCCGTTACCGGGCTGCTCCGCCAGTCCGCCGTCCTCAGCGCCATTACGGGCAAGGACCGGTCCGAACGCCAGAACCAGAGGCAGAACCGGTAGAGTTACTGGGCGGTCGTGAATTTCCGGCCCCCACGCGCAAGGACCGGTGCCCGCCGGCATGTCCGCGGCCACACAGCTTTACAGGAGCGAGGAACATCTTCATGAGCAGCGACACTGCCGCCAATACCACCCCCGCAGGCACCAACACCGCCGTTTCGGCCGCGAACGGCGCCACCGGCGCGGCGCGCCGCCGGGGGCCGTTCCGCGAAGGCGAGCGGGTGCAGCTCACGGACGAACGCGGCCGCATGAACACCATCACGCTCGAAGTCGGCGGAGCATTCCACACCCACCGCGGCTTCCTGAACCATGACGAGATCATCGGCAAGCCTGACGGCTCGGTGGTCGTCAACAACGTTGGTCAGCAGTACCAGACGCTGCGTCCGCTGCTCTCGGACTTCGTGCTCTCGATGCCGCGCGGCGCCGCCGTGGTCTATCCCAAAGACGCCGGCCAGATCGTCACCATGGCGGACATCTTCCCGGGTGCACGCGTTGTTGAAGCCGGCGTCGGCTCCGGCGCCCTGTCCATCTCGCTGCTCCGCGCCGTCGGGGACAACGGATATCTGCATTCCTTTGAACGCCGCGAAGAGTTCGCGGACATTGCCCGCGGCAACGTCGAGACCATCTTCGGCGGCCCGCACCCGGCCTGGAAAATCTCCCTCGGAGACTTCCAGGAGGAAGTGGTGCGGACCGAGGAGCCCGGCTCCGTGGACCGGGTGGTCCTGGACATGCTTGCTCCCTGGGAATGCCTCGACGCCGTCGCCACGGTCCTGGCCCCCGGCGGGGTCTGGATCAATTATGTCGCGACTGTGACGCAGCTTTCGCGGACAGCCGAAGCGATCCGCGCCGACGGACGCTTCACGGAACCCGACGCCTGGGAATCCATGGTCCGCGGCTGGCACCTCGAAGGGCTGGCTGTGCGTCCGGATCACCGCATGGTCGCCCACACCGGCTTCCTGCTGGTCACCCGCCGGCTCGCCGACGGCGTCACGGGAATCTCCGTGAAGCGCCGCCCCTCCAAGACCGACTTCAACGAAGATGACGTCAACGCCTGGACCCCGGGTGCTGTCGGTGAACGCGCCGTCTCGGACAAGAAGCTGCGCCGCGCTGCCCGCGACGCAATCGCCGGAACTAACGTCGTAGACGCCCCGGACGTAACGAACTAGTCAGCATATTTCGGATGTCTCCAGCGGCACCCGCCTTCTTGGGGCTATGGTCTTAACAGAAGAGCAGGAAGGGGCTGATGCACGATGGAGACTCCGAACACTGACCCGGGCCGCACACCGGCACAGGACGCGGCGGACGCCGCCGCACGCTCGGACGCGGCCCGGCCCGTGACCGGCGAGGCCGAGCGGTACGCCGCCAATGAACTGTCCGTCGCGGAGCGGCAGGTCAATATCCTCCGGGACAAGCTGCGGCACATTGACCGCCAGCTCGCCGCCGCGACCCAGAACAACTCCAAGCTCGTAAGCATGCTGGAAACCGCCAAGGCGGAGATCCTGCGGCTCAAGAACGCCCTCGACCAGGAGGGACAGCCGCCTTACAGTTTCGGCACCATCCTGCAGCTCAATCCCAGGCGGCAGCCAAGCACCGGCAACAGCGGCCAGGCGGCCACGGAGGAATCCGTGGACATCTTCAACGCCGGCCGCAAAATGCGGGTGGGGATCAGCCCGCTGGTCAACATCAACCAGCTCGCTGTCGGGCAGGAAGTCCTGCTAAACGAGGCCCTGATGGTGGTTGCCGGCCTCGGCTACGAGCGGGCCGGTGACCTGGTTACGCTGAAGGAAATGCTGGGGGCCGACCGCGCCCTGGTGGTGGGCCGCGCCGACGAGGAGCGGGTCATCCGGCTCTCCGGAGCGCTGCTCGCCCAGCGGCTCCGGGTGGGCGATGCGCTGTCGATCGACTCACGTACCGGCTACGCGCTGGAAAAGATCCCGCGCTCCGAGGTGGAGAACCTCGTCCTCGAGGAAGTACCGGACATCACCTACCAGGACATTGGCGGCCTGGGCCCGCAGATCGAGCAAATCCGGGATGCGGTAGAACTGCCGTTCCTGCACCCGGACCTCTACCGCGAGCACGGGCTGAAGGCCCCCAAAGGCATCCTGCTGTACGGCCCGCCGGGCTGCGGCAAAACCCTGATCGCCAAAGCCGTGGCGAACTCGCTGGCCGCGCGGGCTGCCGAGCGTGCCGGCAAGACGGACATGAAGAGCTACTTCCTGAACATCAAGGGACCTGAGCTGCTCGACAAGTACGTCGGCGAGACGGAGCGGCACATCCGCCTGATCTTCGCCCGGGCCCGTGAGAAGGCCTCCGAGGGCAGCCCCGTCGTGGTCTTTTTCGACGAAATGGATTCGCTGTTCCGCACCCGCGGGACCGGCATTTCCTCCGACGTCGAGACCACCATCGTTCCGCAGCTGCTCAGCGAGATCGACGGCGTCGAACGGCTGGACAACGTGATCGTGATCGGCGCGTCCAACCGCGAGGACATGATCGACCCCGCGATCCTGCGCCCCGGTCGGCTGGACGTCAAGGTCAAGATCCAGCGCCCCGACGCCGAGGCTGCGGCGGACATCTTCAACAAATACATCACGACGGACCTGCCCTTCCACGAGTCCGACCTCTCCGAGCACAACGGGGACGTCCAGGCCACCGTGGACGCCATGGTCCAGCGGACCGTGGAGGCGATGTATTCCACCGAGAAGTCCAACGAGTACCTTGAGGTGACGTACGCCAACGGCGACACCGAAATGCTCTACTTCAAGGACTTCAACTCCGGTGCCGTGGTGCAGAACGTCGTGGACCGGGCCAAGAAATACGCCATCAAGGACCTGCTGACCATCGGTCAGAAGGGCCTGCGGATCGACCACCTGCTCCGGGCGGTTGTGGACGAGTTCCGTGAACACGAGGACATGCCCAACACAACGAACCCTGACGACTGGGCAAGGATCTCCGGCAAGAAGGGCGAGCGCATCACTTACATCCGAACCATCGTCCAGGGCAAGGCCGGGCAGGAGCCCGGGAAGTCCATCGAGACGATGCCCAGCACCGGGCAGTACCTGTGACGGCTGCCGTCCCCGGCCGGCAGGCAGACGCAGCCGGCGGCCTGCCGGTGGGCGGGGCAATGCGGGTGATGGGCTCGGAAACCGAGTACGGCATCCACGCCCCGTCGGCCCCTGGTGCCAACGCCACGATGATGTCCGCCCGCGTCATCCAGGCCTACGCCCAGGTGACCCGCCAGCGTGCCGCCGGCGGCGCCGAAACCCGCTGGGACTACACCGACGAGGAACCGCTGCACGACGCCCGCGGCTGGACGCTGGAGCGCGCCAGCGCCGACCCCGAACAGCTCACCGACCAGCCCCCGGTCCTGGACGCTGAGGCGATAGCCCTCGCCTACGGGCGGCAGGAGCTGGAAGCCGACGGCGGGGACGAGGCCGGCACCCTGCTCATGAACATGGTCCTGGGCAACGGGGCGCGGCTGTACGTCGACCACGCCCACCCGGAGTATTCCAGCCCCGAGGTGACCAACCCGCGCGCCGCCGTGACCTGGGACGCGGCCGGTGACCTGGTGGCCTTGGCCGCCGTCCGCCGCCTCGCCGCCGACCCGGAACTCCCGCCGATCAACCTTTACAAGAACAACACGGACAACAAGTCCGTTTCCTACGGCTCGCACGAGAACTACCTGATGCCCCGCTCGGTGCCGTTCGGCGACATCGTCCGCGGCCTCACACCGTTCTTCGTCACCCGGCAGATCATCTGCGGCGCCGGGCGCGTGGGCCTCGGGCAGGACAGCGCCCGGCCCGGCTACCAGATCAGCCAGCGGGCGGACTTCTTCGAGACGGAAGTGGGCCTGGAAACCACCATCCGGCGCCCCATCATCAACACCCGGGATGAGCCCCACGCCACCGCCGACAAATACCGCCGGCTCCACGTCATCATCGGCGACGCCAACCTCAGCCAGGCGTCCAACTTCCTCAAGTTCGGGACCACGGCGATGGTCCTGAGCCTGATTGAGGCCGGCCTGGCGCCGCGGATTGAAATCCACGAGCCTGTCGCCGCGCTGCAGGCCGTCAGCCACGACACTTCGCTCACCGCGACGCTGCGGCTGGGCGATGGCCGCCGGGTCACAGCCCTTGACCTGCAGTGGATCTATTTCGAGGCTGCGTCCAAGCACGCGCAGGACACCGGGGTGGCCGACGCCGTGGACGGTGACGGACACACCCACGAGGTCCTGGAACGGTGGTCGGCGACGTTGAGTGAACTCGGCGGGGACCGGGCAGCTGCGGCGACTTCGGTGGAATGGCTCGCCAAGCTGTCCCTGCTGGAGGGCTACCGCCAGCGGGACGGCCTCGCCTGGGACAACGCGCGGCTGGGCCTCGTGGATCTCCAATGGGCCGATATCCGCCCCGAAAAAGGGCTCTACTACCGGCTCCTGGCCCGCGACCGGATGCAGCGGATCGTCGACGACGCCGCGATCGGCCGGGCGGTGACCGAGCCGCCGTCGGACACCCGCGCATACTTCCGCGGACGCTGCGTCAGCCGTTTCGGCGCCGACCTCGCGGGCGCGAGCTGGGACTCGGTGATATTCGATGTCCCCGGCCGCGGCAGGCTCCAACGGGTCCCGACCCGGGAGCCGCTGCGCGGAACGGAAGCCCTCACCGGCCCCCTGTTTGCCCGGCACCGGGAGGCCGGGCCCTTCCTGGCGGAACTGCTGGGACTCAGCCCGGGATCCTAGGAACAAAGCCCCCCGCGGGCGCCCCGGGCGTGGCACTATTGCTACAGGATGTCCCTTAGCAGAAAAGGGACGGACATGAAGGAGAAGAACAATGGCAGGCCAGGAGCAGCATCAGCCGCAGTCGCGGGACACCGAGATCGACGAGGACGTCCCCGCCGCGCCGCCGGCCCCGGCGGACGCCCAGGCGTCGGCAGCCACCCAGGGCGTTGACGATCTCCTTGACGAGATCGACGGCGTTCTGGAGTCCAATGCCGAGGAATTCGTCCGCGCCTTCGTCCAAAAGGGCGGTCAGTAGGAGCACAGCCGGCCGCCGGATGAGGGCGGCAGGCGGGGCTACGGGCCGGAAGAGTCGTTGATCCACCACGTTGAGGGAGAGCGTTAGTGCAGGAAACAACAGCCAACCGCGTAGCAGCCGACGCGACGTCCTCATTCACCGAGCATCTGCAGCGCGAACGGCCCGATTTGATGCCCTTCGGCCAAGTCCCGTTCAACCAGTTGCCCGCCACCGCAGCGCACCCCGCGTCGCCCCTGCAGGCCCCGCACGGGACCACCATCGTGGCGATGACCTACGCCGGGGGAGTGCTAATGGCCGGGGACCGCCGCGCCACGATGGGCAACGTGATCGCCAGCCGACACATCGAGAAGGTCTTTCCCGCCGACCAGTACTCGGTGCTCGGCATCGCCGGCACCGCCGGAATCGCCCTCGATATCACCCGGCTGTTCCAGGTCGAACTGGAGCACTACGAGAAGATCGAGGGAACCCTTCTGAGCCTGGACGGCAAGGCAAACCGGCTTGGCGCCATGGTCCGGGGCAACCTGCCCATGGCCATGCAGGGCCTCGCCGTTGTGCCGTTGTTCGCCGGATTCGACCGTCCCGCCGGTTTCGGCAGGCTGTTCTCCTACGACGTCACGGGCGGCCGGTACGAGGAGCAGGAGCACCACGCCGTCGGCTCCGGTTCGATGTTCGCCCGCGGCGCGCTGAAGAAGCTGTGGCGCCCCGGCCTCTCGGAGCAGGACGCCGTGGCAGTGGCCGTCGAGGCCCTGTACGACGCCGCCGACGACGACTCCGCCACGGGTGGCCCGGATCCGGTCCGGCAGCTGTGGCCCGTGGTCTACGTCGTGGGCCGGACAGGCGCCCTACGGGTGCCGGACCGCGACCTCGCCGCCGTCGCCGGCCGTGTCATCGAGTCCCGCACCGTCGCTGCGCGGGAGGCCTAAGATGACCCAGCAGTTCTATGTCTCGCCCGAACAGCTAATGAAGGACCGTGCGGACTTCGCGCGGAAAGGCATCGCCCGCGGGCGTTCGGTGGTCGTCATCAGTTGCCGGGACGGAATTGCCCTCGTCGCGGAAAACCCGTCCCCGTCGCTGCACAAGATCGGCGAGATCTACGACAAAATCGCCTTCGCCGCAGTCGGCAAATACAACGAGTTTGAAAGCCTGCGGCAAGCAGGCGTGCGGTACGCCGATGTCCGGGGCTACTCCTATGACCGCGAGGACGTCACGGCGCGCGGCCTTGCGAGCGTCTACGCGCAGAGCCTGGGGGCGGTGTTCACTGCCGAGCAGAAACCTTTCGAGGTGGAACTGGCCGTGGCTGAAGTCGCGCCGATCCAGGAAGCGGACCACTTGTATCGGCTCACGTTTGACGGCTCCATTGCCGATGAACACGGATTTATCGTGATGGGTGGCCAGGCGGACAAGGTGTCCGAGGCAGTCGCGGCCGGCTGGCAGGGCGAGCTCGACTTCGCCGGCGCCATCCGGCTGGCTCTCGCCGGCCTCGTGGCGGACAAGGAAACAACCACGTTGCCCGCATCCGCGCTCGAGGTCGCGGTGCTGGACCGCGGCTCGGAAACCAGCCGCGGCACCCGCCGGGCCTTCCGGCGCCTGGAGGACGCGGACATCGTGGCACTGCTGGCTGAGGAGAAGTGAAATGGACAAGCGCATTTTCGGCATCGAAACCGAATTCGGAATTTCCTATTCAAGCCCGGAGTCACGGCCGCTGGCGCCGGAGGAAGTAGCCCGCTACCTCTTCCGTAAGGTGGTCAGCTGGGGCCGGTCCTCCAACGTGTTCCTGACCAACGGCTCGCGCCTGTACCTGGACGTGGGCTCGCACCCGGAGTACGCCACGGCTGAGTGCGACGACCTCGCCCAGCTGATTGCTCACGACCGCGCGGGAGAGCTGATTCTCTGCGACTTGGTGGACGAGGCCCAGGAGCGGCTGGCAGCGGAGGGCTTCAACGGCACCGTATACCTGTTCAAGAACAACACCGACTCCGCCGGGAACTCCTACGGCAGCCATGAGAACTACCTCATCCCGCGCCGCGGCGAGTTTTCCCGGCTCGCCGAGATCCTGATTCCGTTCCTTGTAACCCGTCAGTTGATTGCCGGGGCCGGAAAGATTCTGAAGACCCCGCACGGCGCCACTTTCGCTTTCTCCCAGCGCGCCGACCACATCTGGGAGGGCGTCTCCTCGGCCACCACCCGCTCCCGGCCCATCATCAACACCCGGGACGAGCCGCACGCGGACGCCGAGTTCTACCGGCGCCTGCACGTGATCGTGGGCGACTCCAACATGTCCGAGACCACGGCCATGCTCAAGATCGGCACGGTGGACCTGATCCTGCGCATGATCGAGGCCGGGGTGATCATGCGCGACATGCGGATGGAAAACCCGATCCGCAGCATCCGGGAAATCTCCCATGACCTCAGTGGCCGGGCACTGGTCCGGCTCGCCAACGGCCGTCAGCTCACGGCCCTGGAAATCCAGCGCGAGTACCTCACCAAGGTGACGGCGTTCGTGGCCGAACAAGGTGCGCACAACCCGCATGTGCCGCTGATTCTGGATCTCTGGGGCCGCACCCTGGATGCCATCGAAAGCGGTGACACGAGCACGATCGACACCGAGGTGGACTGGGCCATCAAGAAGAAGCTCATGGACAACTACCGCGAACGGCACGGGCTGGGCCTGGACGCGCCCCGGATCGCTCAGCTGGACCT
Source organism: Arthrobacter oryzae (assembly GCF_003634095.1). Classification (GTDB taxonomy): domain Bacteria; phylum Actinomycetota; class Actinomycetes; order Actinomycetales; family Micrococcaceae; genus Arthrobacter; species Arthrobacter oryzae. The sequence continues at coordinate 620,862 of NZ_RBIR01000001.1, read as the reverse complement.
GACGTACCATGACATTTCCCGCAGCCGCGGGCTCTTCTACCTGCTGCAGGCCCGCGGGGCCGCCCGCCGGGTAGTGGATGACACCGCCGTCAAAGACGCCGTGGATGCGCCGCCGCAAACGACGCGGGCCAAACTGCGCGGCGACTTCGTCCGGCGGGCCCAGGAGCTGGGCCGTGACTACACCGTGGACTGGGTCCATCTGAAGCTCAACGACCGCGCGCATCAGACCATTCTGTGCAAGGACCCGTTCCGGAGCGTGGACGAGCGGGTGGATGCGCTCCTGGACTCGATGGGCTGATACCCAGCTTCGCACGTTAGTCTGAAGTAGGGCCGCCTTGCGGCCGCTGCTTTCTTTGCCGCGGGAAACCGATCGGCTCTGAGTCCACACTGCCCCGACGAAAGTTTCTAAGTGCGCCGAATATTAGCAATTCTTCTTCCCGGACTGCTGCTGCTGACCGCCTGTGGCGGCGGCGGGGGCGGCCAAGCGACCTCCACTCCGGAGCCCACCAGCCAATCCGCGGGTGACACCTCGAAGCTGGACTCGGTCAAACTCACGGAGAAGGGTGACAAGAAGGCCCCCGGGGTCGAGTTCACCAAGCCGATCGATGTCAAGGAACCCACCGTCAAGGTGGTAACCGAGGGCAGCGGAGACCGGGTCAAGGCCAACCAGATCGCCGACATCTCCATCGTGGCCTTCAACGGCACCGACGGCTCCACTCTCGAAGACACGTTCCCGAACGATCCCGAGCCGCTGGAACTGAATGACGAGCTCAAGAGCAGCAGCCCGGTGATCTACAACGCTTTCGTGGGCGCCAAGGTTGGCTCCCACCTCGCCCTGGCCGTCCCCAGCCAGCCCGCGGCCCAGGGCGCCGCCGCCAAGCCCACACAGCTGCTGATCGTCAAGATTCTCGCTGCGAAGGACGCGCCCCCGGTTCTCGACAAGCCTGAGGGCGACGCGGTCACCCCGCCGGCAGGGCTGCCGACGGTGAAGGACAACGCCAAGGGCGTGCCCGAGATTTCGGTCGCAGGCGTTCACGCACCGACCGCCCTGATCTCACAGGATCTCATCAAGGGCAAGGGCCAGGCTGTCAAGGCCTCCGACACCATCACGGTCAACTACGTGGGCGTTGCCTTGGCCAGCGGCAAGATCTTCGATTCCAGCTTTGATCGCGGCAAGAAGGCGACCTTCCCGCTTACCGGCGTCATCAAGGGCTGGACCCAGGGCCTGACCGGCAAGACGGTCGGCTCACGCGTGCTTTTGGTGGTCCCGAAGGCCCTCGCCTACGGTGATAAGGGCCAGGGCGACGCGAAGGGCGACCTCGTCTTCGTCGTCGACATCCTCGGCGTCAAGTAATCCACCGCATCCACCACACGTCACCCCCAAAGGAGCAACCATGTCATTTGGACAGCGCGACCTCGACCGCGAGAAGCCGGAAATTGAATTCCCCGAAGGAGACGTCCCCACCGAACTGGTCATCACCGACCTGATCGAAGGCGACGGCGCTGAGGCCAAGGCCGGCGACACGGTGTCCACCCACTACGTGGGTGTCGCCTGGTCCACCGGCGAAGAATTCGACGCCTCCTGGGGCCGCGGCGCACCGCTGGACTTCCGGGTCGGCGTGGGCCAGGTCATCCAGGGCTGGGACCAGGGCCTGCTGGGCATGAAAGTCGGCGGCCGCCGCCGCCTCGAAATCCCCTCCGAACTGGCCTACGGTGCGCGTGGCGCCGGCGGAGCGATCGGGCCCAACGAAGCCCTGATCTTCGTCGTGGACCTCGTCGCCGTCCGCTAAGGGACGGAACCTACGCAAATTCAGCAGCCCGGCTGAATCAGCCCGCTGATTTGCCCTGCGGGCGCAGGCGCGGTAACAATCGGAAAAGTTCTTCCGGCTGTTGCCGCGCTTTCGTCATTTTCCGGGATCGGCTTTAGTACCCTTGCGAGGTGTCCGCCTCACGTACAGAACGCCTCCTGAACCTGCTCATCGCCCTGCTCGACACCAAGTACGGCCTGCGCCGCAGCGAGCTGCGGGAAAAGGTCTACCACGACACCACCAGCAGCGATGTCGCCTTTGGCCGCATGTTCGAACGCGACAAAGGTGAGCTGCGCCATTTTGGCTTCGAGGTCGAGACCGTGACCGACAAGGGCTGGGGCTCCGATGACCCGGCAACCACCCGCTACCGGATCGGCAAGGAATCGAACCGGCTGCCCGATGTCAGCCTTACGCCCGAGGAGTGCACGGTGCTCATCCTCGCGGCACAGCTCTGGGAGCACGCAGCCCTCGGCTCCGCCGCCGTAGACGCGGTCCGCAAGCTGCAGGCTGCCGGCGGCCTCGTCGACGCCGAGCTCCCCGCCGGGGTCCAGCCACGCATCCGTCCCGCCGGCCAGGCCTTTGAAGACCTGGTGGCCGCTATCCACGCCCAGCACCCGGTCAGTTTCAGGTACCTCGCCGGCAGCACCGGCAATGAAGAGGTCCGGCTGGTGGAACCCTGGGGCCTCGGCAGCCGCTTCGGGCAGTGGTATCTCGTGGGCCACGACCGTACGCGGGGGAATAAGCGGTTCTTCCGGCTCTCCCGCCTGACCTCCGCCGTGACCGTGCTGGACAAGGACACGTTCGCGTCTCCGGCCGGATTCAACGTCCGCGCCGAGCTCGCCGGCCTTGCCGAGCTGCCCGTACAGACCGCCGTCGTCGACGTCGAACACGGGCGCCTGCTGGGGCTCCGGAAACGGGCCCTGACCCAGCCGGGATCCGCAGCGGAAGCCGCCGGTCCCGCCGCCGGGACCGACCGTCTCCTGGTGCCCTTCCGGGACGCCGAGACGCTCGGCGAGGAACTGGCCTCTTACGGCCCCCGGGTCAAGGTGGAATCGCCACCGGAACTTGCCGCCGCCGTTCGCCGCCGCCTCACCGCGGCCGCGGAGTTCGCCGCCCGGCCGGTTCCGGACGTGGTGTTCCCCGCGGCCGGGCGCGCTGTCCGGGCCCGCAGCCGCACCTCGGAGGACCAGCTCAAGCGGATGCTGCAGCTGGTTCCGTTCCTTGTCCACAACCAGGGACTGCATATCAGCGAGATAGCCGCCAAGTTCGGGGTCACCCGCAAGGAACTCGAAGACGACTTGCGGATCCTGATCTGCTCGGGCCTGCCGGAAGGCTATCCCGACGATCTGCTGGACATCCAGTGGGACGATGACCACGTCTTCATCACCCAGGCCCTGGACCTGACCCGCCCCGTCCGCTTCACCGTTGACGAGGCGTGCGCGCTCCTGACGGGTCTGGAGACGCTCAATGGCCTGCCTGAACTCGCTGAGGGCGGCGCGCTGGAATCGGTGACGCTCAAACTTCTGGCCGCGGCGGGGGAGGAGGGGCTCAAGGCGGCCGCGCTGTCCGGCCCCGAGGTGGCTCCCGGCAACTCCGCCATCCTCGAGACCGCACGCGCGGCCATCCGGACCGGGGCTCAGCTGCACCTGACCTACTTCTCGCCCCAGCGCGACGCCGTCTCCGAACGCGATGTGGACCCCTTGCGGCTCTATTCCCTGGACAACACGTGGTACCTCGAGGCTTACTGCCATTCCGCGCTGGGATTGCGGAACTTCCGCCTCGACCGGATTGAAGCCCTGGCTCCCAACGGCCGGCCGGCGGCCGGGACGGCGAAACCGCTGGACGGGTTCCCGGTGAAGCTGTTCACACCCAATGACGACGACTCCCTGGTGGTCGTGGAACTGGCGCCCCGGGGCACGGGTCTGGCCGACGACTACTATGCCGAACGGACCGCGGCCCTGCCCGGCGGGGGCATGCTCGCGGAAATCCGGTTCGGAAGCACGGACTGGCTGCCGATGTTCGTGGCCCAGCACGGCGGCATGGTGCGTATCCTGCAGCCAGGCGCACTCGCGGACGCGTCCCGGGAGTGGCTCGCCGCTGCCCTGGCGCAATACGAGGTCTCACCGGCCCGCCCGATAGACTGATCAGCATGCCTTGGTGGTCCTGGATCCTAATTTGGATAGCGCTCGTCGCGCTGTCGCTGCTGTTCTATGTGGTGCTCGGCGTGCGGCTGTTCCGAAAATTCACGACCACGCTCCGGGAATTGGGTGAAGCAACAGACCGGTTCTCCCGCCTTCCTTCCCCGGCGGCCCACGGCGCCGGATCCGCCACAGGCGGCGCCGGCACCACCATGGAGAACGGTGTGCATGAAGCCCCCCGGCCGGCTCCCGGCGACGCAGTTTTTGCCTCGCCTGCCCGGATGCGTCATGCTTACCTTGCATCCAAAATTGCCCGGCAAAACGCCCGTCGATTGCGCCGCATCCAGCGCAGGCAGGACCGCGGGCAGCCCCAGACGCTGCGCGACATCGAACTGGGTTAGACATAGGATGTATTCAAACGAAAGGACCTCCTGACATGAGGCTTGAAGGCTGGCATCTCATCATCATCATCGTTCTGGCACTGGTGCTGTTCGCTGCACCGAAGCTGCCGGGCATGGCCCGCAGCCTGGGCCAGTCGATGCGCATTTTCAAGTCGGAAGTCCGGGAAATGAAGAAAGACGGGACCACGGACGCCAAGGATGGTTCCGATCCTGTCGAAGGCCGCGTCGTTAACCACCCGCAGACCGGCGCACCGGAAAGCCGCACGGGCGACGGAACCGACGTTCCGCCGTCGACCCGCGCCTAAGACCGCATGGCAGTAACCATGAGTCGTCGATCGAACCCCGAGGGGAGGATGGCGCTCCTCGACCACCTGAAAGAGCTGCGCAACCGGCTCTTCAAGGCGGCAATCGCCGTCGTCATCGGGACCGTGTTGGGCTTCCTGGTCTACCAGCCGTTTCTGGCTGCGCTGACCAAGCCGATCCGCGACCTGAACGAACAGCAGGGCCGTCAGGCCACCCTGAACTTTGACGGCGTCGCGAGCTCGTTCGACCTCATGATCCAGGTGTCCGTATTCCTGGGCCTGATTATCGCCAGCCCCGTCTGGCTCTACCAGCTGTGGGCCTTCATTGTCCCCGGGCTGCACAAGAAGGAACGGCGCGTGGCCCTGTCCTTCGTCGCCGCGGCCGTGCCACTGTTTGTAGGCGGCGTCCTGCTGGCCTGGATGGTGCTGCCGAACGCCGTGCGCGTCCTGACCGAGTTCACGCCGTCGGGCGGCTCCAACTTCATCAGCGCCCAGGTGTACCTGACCTTTGTCCTGCGGCTGCTGCTGGCCTTCGGCGTCGCGTTCCTGCTCCCGGTGGTCCTGTTCGGACTGAACCTGGCCGGCCTCATCAAGGGCAGCCAGCTCCTGAAGAGCTGGCGGATTACCGTGTTCCTGGTGTGCCTCTTCGCCGCGATGGCCGCGCCCGGCGCCGACGCCACGAGCATGTTCTACCTGGCCGTGCCCATGCTGGCGCTTTTTTTCGCCGCGATCGGCCTCTGCCTGCTCAACGACCGCCGGCGCGAACGACGCGCCGTCAAACGCGCCGCCGAGACCGAGGCCACGGCCGACCAGGCAACCCCCAGCTCCGAGCTGGAGAATCTCTAGGCTTCGGCGCATTAGGCTGGAAGCATGTCGTCACACCCCGGGCCGGAGTCACCGTCCGAACGTTACCGCGCCAGCCTAGAGCGGGCCGCCGAAGCCAAGACCTATCTGGGCGGCTTCATCCGCACACTTGAGTTCGAGCTCGATGACTTCCAGCGCGAGGCGTGCCTTTCGCTGCAGGCAGGCCGGGGCGTGCTGGTGGCAGCACCCACCGGAGCCGGGAAGACGATCGTCGGCGAATTCGCCATCTACCTTGCCCTCCAGCGCGGGCTCAAGGCGTTCTACACCACGCCCATTAAGGCCCTCAGCAACCAGAAGTACGCCGAGCTGGCCGCCAAATACGGCGCCGCCCGGGTGGGCCTGCTCACCGGCGATACCAGCATCAACGGGGACGCTCCCGTGGTGGTCATGACCACCGAAGTACTTCGCAACATGCTCTATGCGGATTCGGACACCCTCGACGACCTCGGCTTTGTGGTCATGGATGAGGTCCACTACCTGGCCGACCGTTTCCGCGGCGCCGTGTGGGAGGAAGTCATCATCCACCTGCCCAGCGAAGTCCAGGTCGCATCACTCAGCGCCACGGTCTCCAACGCCGAGGAATTCGGTGCCTGGCTCGACACCGTCCGCGGGCAGACCGACGTGATCGTCTCCGAACACCGTCCCGTGCCCCTGTGGCAACACGTCATGGTGGGCCGGAAGATCGTGGACCTGTTCGCGGGCGATACCAGCTTTGACGAGATCGCCCCGGCCGGGGAGGGCGCTGGCAGTGAGGACGCGGCCGCCCGCGCGGCGGAGCTGCCCGGGCGCACCGGCTTCGAAGTCAACCCCGAACTTCTCTCCATGGCGCGGGCCGAAAGCCAGATGAACTTCCGGGGCCGGTTCGGCCACGGCGGGCGGAACCAGCGCCAGCAGCGAAGCCAGCGCGGCCAGCAGGACGAGGCTCCGGGCGGCCAGCGCAGCCCCGTGAGAAAGGCCAGCCGGCCCCAGGTCATTGCCAGCCTGGACCGGCAGGATCTCCTGCCTGCCATCACGTTCATCTTCTCGCGGGCCGGCTGTGATGCCGCCGTGGCCCAGTGCGTCTCCGCCGGGCTGTGGCTGACCACCGAGCGCGAACAGCAGATCATCGCCCAACGCGTCGACGAAGCCGCCCAGGACATCCCCTCGGACGACTTGGACGTGCTGGGCTTCTGGAGCTGGCGGGACGGGCTGCTGCGCGGTCTCGCCGCGCACCACGCAGGCATGCTGCCGACCTTCAAGGAGGTGGTGGAAAAGCTGTTCGTCGACGGACTGGTCAAGGCCGTCTTCGCCACCGAGACGCTGGCCCTTGGCATCAACATGCCCGCCCGCTGCGTCGTGCTTGAGAAGCTGGACAAGTTCAACGGCGAAGCGCACGTGAATATCACGGCGGGGGAGTACACCCAGCTGACGGGCCGTGCAGGGCGCCGCGGCATCGACGTCGAAGGCCACGCCGTGGTGATCTGGCAGCCGGGCACCGACCCCGCCGCCGTGGCCGGTCTGGCGTCGCGGCGGACCTACCCGCTGAACTCGAGCTTCCGGCCCACTTACAACATGTCCATCAACCTCCTGGCACAGTTCGGCCGGCCCCGCGCCCGCGAGATCCTCGAATCGTCCTTCGCGCAGTTCCAGGCGGACCGTTCAGTCGTCGGACTGGCCCGGCAGGTCAAGGGCCGGGAGGAATCCCTCGCCGGGTTCAGCAAGGCAATGACCTGCCATCTTGGGGATTTCACCGAATACGCACGGCTCCGGCGCGCCCTTGCCGACGCCGAAAAGGCCGCTTCCAGGACCACCTCCCGGGCCGGCAAGTCCCTCACCGAGGACTCGCTGAGCCGGCTGCTGCCGGGCGACGTGGTGGATGTGCCCGGCGGCAAGTCGCCGGGCCTGGCGGTGGTGCTCAGCTCCGACCACGAGTCCCGGGAGCCCCGCCCTGCCGTCATGACGCTGGACAACCAGCTCCGCCGGATCGGCCTGCACGACGTCGAAGGTCCGTTGGCGCCGATCACCCGAATCAGGATTCCCAAGTCATTCAACGCCAAGGTTCCCAAGTCGCGCCGTGATTTGGCGTCCTCGGTGCGCAATGCCATCCGCGAACACCGGCCGCCGGCGCCGCCGCGCCGCGACGACGACTTCGGCCGGTCAGCTGCCGCACCCAACCAGGAGAAGCGGATCGCCGAGTTGCGCCGGGAACTGCGCGCGCACCCGTGCCACGGCTGCAGTGAACGCGAAGACCATGCCCGCTGGTCCGAACGCTGGTGGAAGCTCCGCCAGGAAACGGACGGGCTCATCCGCCAGATTCAAGGCCGGACGAACACGATCGCGAAGACGTTTGACCGCGTGTGCGGGGTCCTGACAGGCTACGGCTACCTGGAAACCTCGGACACCGGCGTGCTGTCCATCAGTGCGGACGGGCAGCGGCTGCGGCGGATCTACGGCGAAAAGGACCTGCTGATTTCGCAGTCCCTGCGGATGGGCGCTTTCAACGACCTCGACGCCGCTGAGATCGCCGCCCTGGCCAGTGCCCTGGTGTACCAGGCCAAACGTGAGGACCGCGGCCTGCGCCCCAAGATGCCGAGCATCTCACTGGAATCCGCGGTAGACACCGTGGTCCGCGAGTGGTCCGCGCTCGAAGACGTGGAGGAAGCGAGCAAACTGCCGCTCACCGGCGAGCCCGAGTTGGGCCTCGTCTGGCCGATGTTCAAATGGGCCAAGGGCCGGCACCTGCAGGAAGTTCTGAGCGGCACAGACCTCGCCGCGGGCGATTTTGTCCGCTGGGTGAAGCAAGTCATTGACCTCCTGGATCAGCTCGCCGACATCCCGAACCTGGACCCCCGGGTGTCCCGGCTGTGCGCGGAGGCCATCAAACTCATCAAGCGCGGCGTCGTGGCCTATTCCTCCGTGGCGTAGCTGCGGGAGCACGGGGCGCCGGCCATGCCGGCCCAGCGCCGTCAACGCAACATTCCCCTGAGCCTTCCGAGTATTTCGAACCTGCCTAGTATTTCGAACCTGCCGGCGCTGGACCGGCCACCAGTTACAAGGAGTTCCCGCCCCATGACCGATTCGCCGGCCGCCCCCGCCCCCCGCAGCGTCACGCTGTACCGCAACGGCTCCGTTTACACCGCGGCTGATCCTTTCGCCACAGCCATGCTGGTCGACGGCGACACCGTCGCGTGGGTCGGCTCCGAGCAGGCCGCCACCTCCATTGCGGACTCCTCCATGAACGTCATTGATCTGCAGGGGGCACTCCTGGCCCCCGGATTCGTCGATTCCCACGTCCACCTGACCGAAACCGGAATTGCGCTGGACGGACTGCAACTTGCCGGCGTGCGCTCGGCCGCCGAATTGCTGGACGCCGTCGCCGCTGCCTCCGCTTCCAGCGCGGGCGGCACGGTGCTCGGCCACGGCTGGGACGAGGCCACCTGGGCCGATCCCGCCCTGCCGTCCCGGGAGGAGCTCGAACGTGCAGCAGGCGGCCGCGAGGTCTTCCTGTCCCGGGTGGATGCCCACTCGGCCCTCGTCTCAAGCTCGCTGGCGGCGTCGGCACGGCTGGACGGACTGGACGGCTACGCCGCCGGCAGCCAGGTCAAACGCGGCGCGCACACCGCTGCCCGGCTGGCAGCGCGCCGGCTTCCGGCCGGCGACCTGCGCCGCTACCAGCATCGTGCCCTCACCGAGGCGGCCGCCAACGGGTACGTGGCCCTCGCCGAGATGGCGGCCCCGCACATTGGCAGCGTCGAGGACCTGCAGGTCGCGGCGGCCTGGAACAACGCCGGCGCTGCAGCGGGGCCAAGCACGGCTGGCGCCCCCGGGGTGCCGGAGATCCTGCCATATTGGGGCGAGCTTGGCACCTCGGCGGATCACGCCCGGGCCATCCTGGACGGGCTGGGCGCATCGGTGCTGGGCCTCGCGGGAGACCTCAACATCGATGGTTCGATCGGCTCACGGACAGCTTCCCTGCGCGCGGATTATGCCGACGCTCCGGGTGAGCGCGGCAGCCAGTACCTCTCCATGGCCGAGGCGGCCGCGCATCTGGCGGCATGTTCGCTGCTGGGCATCCAGGCAGGGTTCCACGTAATCGGCGACGCCGGGCTGGACGCCGCCCTGGACGCCTTGGACCTTGCGGCGGCCGAGGTGGGGGAGCAGCGCGTCCGCGCCGCGGGTCACCGGTTCGAACACGTCGAGCTGGCAGATCCTGCGGCCATCAGCCGGCTGGCCCGCTATTCGGTCACGGTGAGCGCCCAGCCGGTCTTCGACGCCTTATGGGGCGGCGGGGCCAGCCTGTACCAGCAGCGCCTCGGCTCCCGCCAGTCGGGCATGAACGCCTTCGCAAGCCTCTACGCGGCAGGTGTGCCGATCTGTTTCGGCAGCGACAGCCCCGTCACGCCGCTGCGGCCGTGGTCCAGCGTGCGTGCCTGCCTGGAGCACACCAATCCGGCAGAACGGATCTCGGCCCGTGCCGCGTTCCTTGGCCACACGCGCGCCGGCTGGCGTGCTGCACGCTACCGGAATCCCATGGCCGGGCAGCTCGTGCCCGGGGCTCCGGCGAGCTTCGCGGTCTGGGAGGTCGAGGAACTCATGGTCCAGGTTGCCGACGGCCGGGTGCAGTCGTGGAGCACCGATCCCCGCGCCCGCACGCCGCTCCTGCCGGCGCTGGACACGGGCAGCGATCCTGTCTGCCTCCAGACCGTGCGTGATGGCCAGGAACTGTACGCCAGCGGGGCTCTCGGCGCCTGATCCTGCCGCCGTCGGGCGCTGTGCCGGCCGGCATCCGGTTCCGTCGGCCGTGCGCGTCATCGGGCTGACGGGGCCGAAACATGGCGAGCCTGGACCGGAGCCTGAGCTGGGGCGATGAACAAAACGGCAGGTCACGGCTCGGTTGACAGATCGGGGCGCCCCCGTAGCATTGAGGGTCAACGGAGGGTTGCGTACGGCGCAGGCTCCGGCAGTCCCCGGTACATTCCAGGTTGCCGCACCCGCGGGAGCTTTACTGGTCATGACCACGGACGCCCCGAGGGGGCGGGTCTACTTCGCAGAAGAAAACGGTTCCGGCGCCACATTTCGCGGCCCGCCGGAACTGGCCCGAAGCGGGTGGACCTGCCCGGCGGGGCCTTGCGGACCGTCAAGGGCGCGCAAGTCCCTATAATGGGAAGTTGCGCCAGCCAATGGAGAACACTTTCTGCCGGCGCTCCGACCGCTCCCTTCAAGGAAAGGCCTCGCTGTGCGTGTCCTCACCATCATCCCCACCTATAACGAGCTGGAATCGTTGCCCAAGACACTCGGCCGCCTGCGCACATCCGTGCCGGACTCCGATGTGCTGGTTGTCGACGACAATAGCCCCGACGGCACGGGGCAGTTGGCGGACAACATGGCCGCAGCAGACGGCCAGGTCCACGTCCTGCACCGGGCCGGGAAGGCCGGACTCGGCGCGGCGTACATCGCGGGCTTCAAGTGGGGCCTGGACGCCGGCTACGACATCCTCGTCGAGATGGATGCCGACGGCTCGCACCAGCCCGAGCAGCTGCCGCAGCTGATCGAGGCCGTGGAGCAAGGCGCTGACCTGGCCATGGGCTCGCGCTGGGTGCCCGGCGGCAGCGTGGTGAACTGGCCGCTGTACCGGCAGGCCATCAGCAGGGTCGGCAGCACCTACGCCCGGATCATGCTCGGCGTGAAGATCAAAGACGTCACCGGCGGCTTCCGTGCCTTCCGCCGAACCACTCTGGAGAAGCTGAATCTGGATGCCGTGGACTCGGTCGGTTACGGCTTCCAGGTGGATCTGGCCTGGCGCGTGGCCAAGCTGGGCCTGACGATCGTGGAGCGTCCCATTACGTTTGTTGAGCGCGAGCTGGGCGCTTCGAAGATGAGCGGCAACATCGTGGTGGAAGCCATGATCAACGTCACCAAGTGGGGCCTGACTGCCCGTTGGAACAAGCTCCGGGGCAAGAAGGACGCCTAGCAGACCTGGCGGGTTCCCGCCCGGGGCAGCAATTCCACACAACAAAAAAGGATCGGGCCCGCATTACTGCGGGCCCGATCCTCTTTAACTGGCGGTTTCAGCTGATGCGCTGGCCGCCTAGGCCGAGCGCCGTTCGCCGCGGCGTTCGCGCAGGATCGTGAGGCGGTCTTCGAGGATCTGCTCAAGCTCCGGGAGGCTGCGGCGTTCCAGCAGCATGTCCCAGTGTGTGCGCACTGCCTTTTCGTTGCTGTTGACGGGGCGTTCGCCGTCCACGAGCAAGGCCTCTTTGCCCGTCTTCGAAACCCAAACCGGGGGGATTTCGGCTTCCGAGGAGAACGTCACGAACACCTGTTCGCCGTCCTCGCAACGGTATTCAACCCGCTGGCGCGGAGCCGGTTCGACGCCGGATTCGGTCTCCATGCTCTGTGCGCCAAGGCGCATACCCCGCAGGCTGCGATCGCTCATCTTTTCTCCCTCTATTCGGTTCGCAGGGTCCAGCCCTGCGTTATCCGGGGACCGTCAGGGGCCGGATATCTGGTTGCACTGCGTTGCCCTGTACCGGCCCGTGTTTCCGGGCCAGAGGACAGCCACCAGTGGACAAAAACTGTTTGGCACGTCATTGGAATCAACGCTGCACGAAGCGTTTTTGTTCCGGACGGCTGAACCGGCCGGACAAATATTCAAGTATACGGGAGTGTTGCGCCCGAGGTAAAGCGAGTAACCCGAGGGCATGTATTGCGCAAGGACTACGCGCCTGGCCTAAACGGAAGCGGACGGGCCCCTGCGCCGGCCGGAAGGGTCGGCGCAGGGGCCCGTGGGGGACTGCGGGAAACGGATGCCTAGAGTCGGCTCCCCGGGCCCTCGGCACCGTTGGGTGATGACTGCGGGGTAACCTCCGACGTCGATGCCTGCTGTGGCGCTGTGTCGTGTGTCGCTGTGTCGTGTGGCGCCGTACCCTGTTGCATCGTACCGGCGCCCAGGACACTGCCGATCCCTTTGAGCGCCTCGCCAACTTCACTGGGGATGATCCACAGTTTGTTCGACGTACCCTCGGCGATCTTCGGGAGGGTCTGGAGGTACTGGTAGGCGAGCAGCTTCGGGTCCGGGTTGCCCTTGTGGATCGCGTCGAAGACCTTCTGAATGGCCTGTGCCTCGCCGTCGGCGCGCAGGATCGCGGCTTTGGCGTCGCCTTCGGCTTTCAGGATCGAGGACTGCCGCTGGCCTTCGGCCGTGAGAATCGCGGACTGTTTGGTGCCTTCCGCAGTCAGGATGGCGGCCCGGCGGTCGCGTTCGGCGCGCATCTGCTTCTCCATCGAATCCTGGATGGAGTGGGGCGGATCGATCGCCTTGAGCTCCACCCGGGAAACGCGGATGCCCCAGCGTCCGGTCGCTTCGTCGAGGACCCCGCGGAGCTGGCCGTTGATCTGGTCGCGCGACGTCAGCGCTTCCTCGAGGTTGAGCCCGCCGACGACGTTTCGGAGCGTCGTAGTGGTGAGCTGCTCCACAGCCTGGATGTAATTGGCGATCTCGTAAGTCGCGGCCCGGGCATCGGTGACCTGGAAGTAGACCACTGTGTCGATCGAAACCACCAGGTTGTCTTCGGTGATGACAGGCTGCGGCGGGAAGGAAACCACTTGCTCACGCAGGTCCAGCAGGGGCAGCAAACGGTCCACGAACGGAATGAGCAGGGTGAGGCCGGGATTCAGGGTCCGCTGGTATTTGCCCAGCCGTTCAACGACGCCGGCCCGGGCCTGCGGAATGATCCGGACCGAGCGGACCAGGACAATAATTACGAACACAACTAGTACCAGCAGCACAATTGCGACTGCGATATCCATACATCACCAATTCCCCAGATAGTTTGTTTTTGGTTTCGCCGGGGCGGGTCCGCGATTTGCTGCTTTCCTGCCCGCAGGAAGTTTTGCTGCCGTTACTGGATTGCCTGCTCCGGCTGCGGAGCCACAATCGCGGTGGCACCGTCGATGGCACTGACCACGGCCTGCTGCCCGGCCGCCAGCACTCCGGACTCGGACCGGGCGCTCCAGACGTCGCCGCCGATCTTGACAAGGCCGCCGTTTTCGCTCACGGGTTCCATCACAACGGCGGGTTCGCCAATGAGTCTTTCGATGTTGCTGCGGCGGTCCGCGGGTCCCTTGTGGAGGTGCTTGAGGGCCACCGGCCGGACGAAGCCGATCATGAGCAGGGATACCACGCAGAAGGAAATAATCTGCAGCCACAGATCCGCGCCGGCGAAGTCCGCCACCAGTCCGGCGAGGGCGCCACCTCCGAGCATGATGAAGAACAGGTCCAAGGTGATCATCTCGACCACGGCAAACAGGAGAAAGAGCGTGAGCCAGAGCGCCCACCAATTCTCGACGAGCCATTCAGACATCTATTCCCCCTTGAGTTCCGGGAGCGAAGGGCACAGCTCCCCAGTAACTGTTATTCCATCCTAAACGGAACGGTAATCGCTGGGACCTGAAGCCGGGAATTGGTGGCCAAAGTGGCCAAGTCGTTACTTGCCGGATCGATTACCCGGGGTTCGGCCGGCGCCGGAAACGGGACGGGCCGGCACGCAGTATCCCGGGTGCAGACCCGGTTCCGGATTTTAAGTCGGGTTCTGGCGGACTGCCCGGGGGATCGGTTCAAAGACGCTGATCCGGAATCGGGCCGAGACCGAGGTCCGTGCAGGGAGGCTGGCCTCGAGGGCAGCGAGCGCGGCGCGGTCCAGATGGTGGCCGGCCGGTCCCATGAGGGCAAGGTTGGCGACGTCGCGCGGGTCCAGCGACAACGCCAGGTCCAGGTCCCGTGACCCGGCGGGAGTGAAGTGTTTGCCGAGGGACACCGCAAGGCGTTCGTCTTTGGCCGGCTCGATTCCGAGCAGCCCGGCCTGGCCGGCTATCTCCTCCAGATGGCCGGGCCGTGGCGTGACCACCACCAGGCGCCCGCCGGGGCGGAGCACCCTGGCGAACTCGGGGGCGTTGCGCGGGGCAAAGACCACGGTCACGACGTCGGCGGCGTGGTCCGCGACTGGCAGCGGCTGCCAGACATCTCCGACCACGTTGAACGCTTCCGGGTTCATCCTGGCGGCCCGGCGCAAGGCGAACTTGGAAATATCCAGCCCGATTGCCTGCGCCGGACCGATTTCCCGCGGAAAACCGTCAGGCGCCCCGCCCTGCTGTTCGGGCCGTTGCTGTTCGGCCCGTTCTTGGGCGGTGGGGTCTTGTTTCGCACGGTCTTGTTTCGCACGGTCTTGTTTCGCGCGGTCCAGCACGGCCCTGAGGTAGTGGCCGGTACCTGTTCCGGCATCCAGCACCGTGGGCCGCTTGCCGGCGGAGCGCGCCAGGGCCGGCGCGGCCAGCTCCGCAACGGCGCTGGCCAGCGGCTGATAATGCCCTGCGGACAGGAAGTCGAAGCGCGCCGCCACCATGTCCGCGGTGTCCGCCTCAAACACGGTGCCCTTGCCCACCAGGAAGTTGAAATACCCCTGCTTGGCGGCATCGAAGCTGTGGCCGGCGCCGCACACGAGCGTCCGTGTAGCGTCGTCGCCGGACCGGAGCCTGTCCCGGCACACCGGGCACAGCAGGGGGAAATCGGCGGCGGGAGGCATACCTTCATCCTAAGCGCGGACCAGGGGCCGGGAATGCGCGCGGCGCGCGTGACCGCGCCGCACCGGGGGGACGTGAGGTGTTTCACAGTGGGGGCACCACGGGCTAGGCTCGCAAGCGTGAAATCTGAACATCTGCCGCTGCTCAATTCCGTCTCCGCCCCGGCCGTCCACCCTGACGGGTCACGCGCCGTGGTGTCCGTGACCCGCCCGGACTTCAATGCCGACGCCTACGTGGGGCAGCTGTGGACCGTCCCCCTGGGCCCGAACCCAGCAGACCCGAACCCGACAGGCCCGAACCCAGCAGACCCGAACGCCGCAGACGGCGACGCCAAGGATCAGGACCCCATGGATCAGGGGAGGCGGCCGCGCCGGCTGACGCGCGGTTTCCGTGACACGGCCCCGGACTTTTCCCCGGACGGCCGGATCCTTGGATTCCTGCGTGCCGCGGCGGGCGGGAAGCCGCAGCTGTACGTAGTGGAAGCAACCGGCGGCGAACCCCAGCCTCTGACGGACGCTCCGCTGGGGGTCAGCTCCTTTGCCTGGTCGCCGGATTCACGGGCCGTTGTCTTCGGCGCCAGGAACCCGGAGGAGGGCCGCTACGGCAGCGTCGACGGCGTCGGTGCGGGCAGCGAGGACGCCCGGCTAATCACCGATTTCCAATACCGGATGAACGGCACGGGCTATACGGCCGACAAGCCCCTGCAGCTGTTCCTGGTCGAAGTCCCGCAGCTCGACGCCGAACCACGGGTGGCCCCGACCGGACGCGCCTTGAAGGCCCTCGGCGCCGCCCCGGCCGATTCCGCGGAACAGGCCGCCAGCCCGCTGCCGGCCGCCCGGCAACTCACCACCGGGGGAGCCGACCACAACGGCGCAAGCTTCAGCGCCGACGGCGGCACCATCTACTTCACCGCGGCCCTCCATGAGGGCCGGGATTCCGATCTGGCGAGCGGAATCTACGCGGTCCCCACCGCCGGCGGCGAACCACAGGCCGTCATGCCCGCCAATACCGGACGGCAGACCGTCAGCGCCGTGCGCCAGTCCGCCGACGGGCAGTGGCTGTTCTTCCTGGCCCAGGATCTGGGCGCATCCGGCCGGGACTTCGTCGCCAGGAACACCGCCTTGTACGCCATGCCCGCCGCCGGCGGCGATGCCACAGTTCTCAGCGATGTCGAGACCGTGGACCTTTCCGGCGGCAGCCGGATCGAGCTGCGCGGCGCCGCCGGCGCCCTGGTTCTGAACAACGCGCGGGGAACGGTGGAGCTGCACGAATTCGGCGCGACAGGCGGCCACAGCGTCCATATGGAAGGCAACCGGGTGGTGACCGGAGCCGCAGAAGGCGGAGGGGCACTCGTGGTGAGTTTCAGCGACGCGTCAACGGCCGGGGATGTTGCGGTCCTCGGCGGCGGGCAGCTGCGCCGCGTGACGGATTTTTCCGCGCCGCTTCGGAGCGTGGCGGGCATCACCGAGCCGCAGGAGCTGACGTTGCCCTCGGCCGACGGGTACCCGGTCCACGGATGGCTCGTCAGGCCGGCCGGCCCCGGCCCGCACCCGGTGCTGCTGAACATCCACGGCGGGCCGTTTGCCCAGTTCAACGTGGCGTTGTTCGACGAGGCACAGGTCTACGCCGGCGCCGGTTACGCCGTGCTCATGTGTAACCCGCGCGGTTCGGCCGGCTACGGCCAGGACCACGGGCGGTCCATCAAGGAGCGGATGGGAACCGTGGACATGCAGGACGTCCTGGCCTTCCTGGACGGGGCTGTGGCGAAGTTCGAGGAGCTGGACGCCGGCAATGTTGGCATCATGGGCGGATCCTATGGCGGCTACCTGACGGCGTGGACCATCAGCCACGACCACCGCTTCCGTGCGGCCATTGTGGAGCGCGGTTTCCTGGATCCCGTGAGCTTCACCGGGTCCTCCGACATCGGCTGGTTCTTCGGCGACGAATACACCGGCACCTCGGCGGAAGTCGTGGCGGCCCAGAGTCCCATGGCGCGCGTGCAGCATGTCCGGACGCCGTCGCTGGTGATCCACAGCGAGGAGGACCTCCGGTGCCCCGTGGAGCAAGGCCAGCGGTACTTCACCGCCCTCAAGCAGCTGGGCGTCGAAACCGGGTTCCTGGTCTTCCCGGGCGAGAACCATGAGCTGTCGCGCTCGGGAACGCCGCACCACCGCAAGCAGAGGTTCGATGAAATCCTGAAGTGGTGGGCCCGTTACCTGCCTACTGCAGGGAATCCGGGCACGCGGCCCTAGAACTCCGTCGGGTCCGGCAGGAACCCGAGTTCCTGCCGGGCGCGGGTGATGTCCGGCTGGGCCCAGCGGGAGGCGTATTCGGCGTTGTTGCTGATGGAGCGCAGCTCGGCCCGGTCAAGGAACAAGATCCCACGCAGATGGTCCGTCTCGTGCTGGACAATCCGCGCCTGCCACCCGGAGAAGGGCCGCTGAAGTTCCGTGCCGTCCGGCGCCGTGAAGTTCAGCCGGATCGATTCCGGCCGCAGCACCGCTGCCTGCAGGCCGCCGATGGACAGGCAGCCCTCATAGAACGCCACGGCGCCGCTGCCGACCGGCTGATAGCGCGGGTTCAGCATGGCAAAGAACGGCAGCGGCTCGCGGCCGCGGACCGCAGCAACGTCGGGGTCGACGGCGAACTGGTCCTCCAGGACTGCGAGCTGCAGCGGAATCCCCAGCTGCGGGGCCGCCAAGCCGACACCCGGCGCCTTATGCATCACGCTGCGCATGAGATCGATGAGGTGCCCGAGTTCGGCGTCGCTCAACTGCCCTTCGAAAGGCGCCGCGACGTGCCGGAGCACCGGATGCCCCGCCTGGACAATCGACGGAAGGATACCCGCCCCCAGAATCTCCTGGACGGTCTCGCGGATCCGGGCGGCGCTGAAATCGGTGGGCCTGGCGTCAAAGGACATGCCCTCAGACTACTGGCGACCGCACGCAGTTGTAACAAAATCGTAGATCCGGCCGCGAAGTTGGCCGCCGGCGCCGACCTTCAGGACGCCCTCCCTGCCCGCGACCCGCACCTGCAGTGGAAGAAGTGTGCCCACCTTGTCCTCGGCCACGGCATGCGGATCGCAGCGGGCCGGCCGGATACCGAGCCGCAATTCCATCGGGGGGCCGCCGGCCCTGAGCGTCAGCTCACGCGGCCAAGGGGCAACCGGAGCCTCCGCCAGGAGGGTCGTTTCCCCGATCCTGTCAATCACAAGCTCTCCGGCGCCTGGCGTGCCGGTATCTGCCGGCCCGCTCGCGGGGTGCGGTGTCACCAGCATGCGCACGACGGCGGTCCGCCCGTCCGCGGCGACCTCAAGTTCTGGGGCCAGCTTGAGCGTAGCCACCGCCGAGGCTTCCACGGCCAGGCACATCTCAGCGTTGTTCCGGGCCAGGACGCCGAACGGGTCTGCGGCCGTCGTATCGGCCGCAGCCGGGCCGGGTACGGTTCCTCCCGGCGTTGCCAGCCGCAGCGACACACGCGCCAACCCCGACGCGCCGGAAGTGGCTCCCGGCCCGGATGGAGGTGCTGCCGGGCCGCCGCAGACCGGTGCGGGCAGTGGTGCCGGCAGGCTCTTCGCCTGTCCGGGCGGAAGCTCGATCCCGCCGGTGGGGGCAGCCCACGTGATCGGGGCCCCGAAGAGAGGGCTGGTCAGTGCCGCGCCGACGGCTATCAGGGCACGGCCGGTGTTGTTCGTGAGCTGGATTTCGATGATCTGCTTGCTGTAGTTGTCGCGGAACTGGCTGATCTCGGCGGTCACCGGCCCTGCGGCCGCGGTCGTGGCTGTCGTCGCGGAGGGCGTCGCCGTCGGCGCCGGGGAGTTTGTGTCTGCGGAACCGCCACCGGTCCCTGCGCTGCAGGACGCTGCAATGCCGAGCACGGTCACGGCAGCCGCCATCCGCAACAGGATACGACGCGTGCGTGCCCAAGGAAGGCCATCCATGCCCACAGTCTATTCCGGGGCCCGTCACCCGGTTCGCCGGCTCGTGGCAACGCACCGAGTACCGCTAGATGCTGCCTCGCGAGGTCTCGAGCCCATGGCTGCGGTGTCCGGCAATGGGCGGTCGGCATCGGCGTCGGCGAAACGGTCCGGTGCCGGACTGCCTCTGGCGGCCGGCCTGTGCGTCAAGCGGCAGCCGGTGTCTTCACCGCCATTGCGGCTGGTCGAGACCGAGACGGCGTGCCGGTCCGGCGAGCAGGTCGATGCCTTGGATGTGGACGGGTTGGCGGAGTCGTCTTGCGGGCCCCCAGCTCGTGACTTCCTGCCCGGGCTCGAAGTCCTCCTCATCCAGGACAGGAAACGGGCTGTGGTTGCCTTCGCCGCGGTAGGGCATGAGGAGGTGGGCGGTGCGGGCGAGGGAGAGCCGGGCTGAGCGTCCCGTACCTGTGCCGCGCTGGTGGGTGAGGGCGACGAGGGTCGCTGCAGCCGCGAGGTATCCCGTGGCATGGTCCAGTGCCTGGACCGGGAGCGGAACGGGGCGGTCCGCGCCGGTGTCAACCATGCCGGCGTGGGCGACGCCGGCGCTCATTTGGACGAGGCTGTCGAAGCCGCGGCGGCCGGCGTAGGGTCCGCTCCAGCCGTAGGCGTCGAGGGAGATATCGACGAGGCCGGGGCGAATCTGCTGGCGTTCCTGTGCTCCGAAGCCGAGACGCTCGAGCGCGCCGGGCCGGTAGCCGTGGACGATGACGTCCGTGGTCGCGAGCAGGTCGGTGAACGATGTGCGGTCGGCGCTCAGGGTGAGGTCAAGACGGGCGGTGCGCTTGCCGAGCGTGACTTCGGGAATGATGCTCTCGTCCCAGCCGGGCGGGTCGATGCGGAGGACATCGGCGCCGAGCAGGGCAAGGAAGCGTGTCGCGACCGGTCCGGCAAGGACTCGAGTCAGGTCCAGGACCCTCACTCCGGCGAGCGGCCGGCTGGTCATGCCCGACTGCCGACGGGCTGGGCCTGGTCCGTGATCCTGCCAGGCAATCAGGGGTTCCGCGGCCACGGCGAGGCCTTGTGGGCTGTTGCACCATTCCTCGGGTGTGCGCATGACGGCAGCGCAGCCTCCGGCGGCGATGATCGCCGATTCGAGCTCGTCACCGTCCCAGGCCGAAACGGCGGCAGCGACGTGCTCGGGACTGTTGTCACTCTCGAGAACTGAGAGGGCGGCTGTCCGGTGGTGTGGAGCGTTGGTATGTAGCCTGATCCATCCGTTCCGGGTTGGGTAGTCACCGGCTATCGGGTCCCAGGGCGACGGCAGGGTCCAGCCCGCCGGGTAGATCGATTTGGCGAACCAGGCCGACGCGAGCATACGATTCACGGCCACTCGTCCGGAACCGGTGAATCGCGCTGCGCTGAGGCCCGCCGCGGCGAGGGCGCTGGTGGCGAGTTCGGAAACGGGAAACACCGAGGGCAGGCCGCCTTCAGTGGCGAAGGTGAGGTCCCTCCCGTCGAGGCCGGGCAGGGCCGCGAGAATTTCGGTGAGCAGATTCTGTTCCGTCGACAAAGCATGTACCTCCGGCTCAACTCTCATTCGGTGCCACCTGATCGTCAAGATTGGCCACGATCATCAGTGGCCGCCCCTTTGGGGAAACCCTCAATGCATGGTGAAGCGGCGGGCGATCATGGAATTCGCGGCCGGCACCGCGGCCACCCCTGAAATGGCACGGTTCCGCAGCGCCAGGAGGCGGTCCGGGAGCGGCCGGCCCAGGGCCATGTTGATTTCGGCCTGGCGTGCCGCCCTGCCTGCCGCCTTCAGCCGGGTCCGTTCAAATGTCTTGATCGGATCAGTCACGTCCTCCCCGCGCACCGCGGCCGTGACGATCGGTGCCAGCGCCGCAGCATCGAGCCAACCGAGGTTCATGCCCTGTCCGCCGATGGGGCTGACCTCGTGGGCCGCGTCCCCGATCACGACGATCCTGCCGGCCACCATGCGGCGGGCCAGGCGGGTCCGGACGCCGAAGCTGCTGAGCATGCTGTTGGTCCCGGCGTCGATCTCAAACCCCGTCCGTTCACGCACGCACTGCGCTAACCACCCGGCGTCGCCGCATCGCTGGGCCACGTCGTCGGCAGCGGGAGCGCCGGCAGCGCAGTCGCCGGCCCCGAGCCGGACCACCCAGCGGCGGAGCTGCCCTGGCAGGGGGAACGACTCCACGATGCCCTCGCCGGACAGAAACAGCGCGGCGTCCGGGCCGAAGCCGGTCTGGTCCGCGAAGTCTCCCATGAGGTACCTGTCCGGGTAGTCCCTGGCGCGCACGCCGATGCCCCGCAGGGTCCGCACCGGGGAGCGCACGCCGTCGGCCGCCAGGACCAGCGGCGCGGCATACCGGACGGCACCGAACCGGGAGACGGCCTCAACCGTGACCTGGCCGCCGTCGTCCGACAGGCCCGTGAGACGGACGCCGCGGTGCAAGGCGCCGTCCCCGAGATCATTGAGGCGCCGCTCCAGCAGCGCCTCCGTCCGTCCCTGCGGGAGCGAGAGGATAAACGGGAAGCGGGCCGAGACGCCGGCAAAGGTCATCTCCGCCAGCGCCTTCCCGCCAGCCAGCGCAACCCCGCGGCGGATCCTTACGCCCTCGGCAATCAGGGCCTCCCCAACGCCGGCCCGTGCAAGCGCGGCAAGCGCCGGCGGATGGATGCCTATGGCCCGCGAATGCGCTTCCGGGGTGCTTCTCTGCTCCAGGACCTGCACGTCCACTCCCTCCTGCAGCAGAAGCGCAGCCATGTAGAGTCCCACTGGCCCGGCGCCGATGATCAGCACGTCAGGCACGGGGAGCGGGCCCTTCCGGGTGGTCGCCGGACGCGGTGTCCACCCGCAGCACGTTCCGGAAGGGAGCGTGCCGGGTCACTGTCCAGCCCCGGGGCGCGGCGGCGGCCAGCTCGGCTGCGGTGTAGCTGCGCCGGACCGAGGTCAGGCCGTCCTGCCGGATGTAGGAGCCGGTGAACACCCAGGAAGCGGCATAAAAGAGCGCGTAGGCGGCGGGGCTGCGGCGGATGTCGTTGTGGATCACCACGCCGCGGGACAACAGGGCCGACTCCGCCAGGAAGGCGTCCAGCCCGTCAAGATGGTGCAGCACGTGATTTGAGACCACGAGATCGTACCGGCGGCCCTCTTCGACGAGTTCAGCGGCGGCGGCCTGACGAAAGGCAACTCCCGAGGACGCATGGCGGGCCCTGGCAAACAGGCTTGCCCGCGGGTCCGGGTCAATGGCCGTGACTTCGAGGCGCAGCCCGTCCCGGGCGGCCCACCGGGCCAGTAACACCGGAACGTCTCCGCCGCCGCAACCGATGTCCAGCAGCGAGGTGGGGGAGTCTTTGGAGAGCCGCGGCCGCACTTCCTTCCGATAGATGCCACGCCAGCCGGCGACCACGCGGTTCACCAGCGCAAACTGGGCATAGGTGCGCTCCAGGCGGCCCGGATCGCAGCCGGGCAGGTCCATTTCCTCGACGGCGTCGGAGGCACGGTCACGCAGAAATGCCACGCGAAATCGCTCAGGGCCATGGGTGCTGAACGACCAGGCTCTGGGCGACTTGGGGCTGAACGGTTTCAGTTTGACCGCTTTCAGGCCCGCGCCGATACCGGCTGCGCTTCTTCACGCCCGGTACCGGGGGCGGGGGACTCCGAACGCTTCAGGCGTGACGGTTCGGCGGCACGCGATGCCGGCAGCCGGGTAAAGAGGGCCGTTTCCACCGTTAGGCCCGGCCCGAACGCCATGGAACAGATCCGTTCCCCTCCGGCGCCGGCGGTGTTGTTGTCCGGGCCGTCGTCGGCGGCCGGCAGGTCCAGGATGTGCTTGATGACGAACAGGACCGTGGCGCTGCTCATATTGCCGAAGTTTCGGAGGGTTTCCCGCGCGGGGACCAGCTGTTCATCGCTGAGGTCCAGCCTGGCCTGAACCTTGTCCAGGATGCTCCGGCCACCCGGGTGGATGGCCCAGTGCTGGATGTCCCGGTATGGCAGGCCGCGCAGGGAGCTGTCACGTAACAGGAGCGGTTCGAGGGCGCCGATGATGTGGTCGTCGATGATGTGCGGAACGTAATTTCCCAGAACCATCTCGAAGCCTTCGTCGCCGATGTTCCATGCCATGGATTCTTCCCCGACGGGCGTCAGGACGGTCTCGAAGTGGTCCAGCCGCAACAGCGCGGCCTCGCCGGGGATATCCCGGGCGGTGACAATGGCCGCCGCGGCACCGTCGGCAAACAGCGCCGATCCCATGATGGTGTCCGGATCATTGGAGGTACGGACGTGGAGCGAGCAAAGCTCGGCACAGACCACCAGCACCACGGCGCCGGGATCAGCCTCGCAAAAGGACTTCGCGGCCCGGAGCGCCGGGAAGGCGGCGTAGCACCCCATGAAACCGAGGTGGTACCGCTGCACGGCAGGATTCAGCCCCAGAGCCCGGACGATCTTGTAGTCAGGGCCGGGATTAAAGAATCCTGTGCAGGAAACGGTGACAAGGTGCGTGATGTCCCGTTCATCGATTCCCGGGCAGGCGTCCAAGGCTTTTTGGGCGGCCTCGATGAAGAGCTTGGTGGCTTCCGTGGCAAAGATGTCGTTCCGGACCCGGGTGCTGGGGCTGAGGAGCAGGCCCGTCGCCGGGTCGAAGAACTGGGGATCTTCCGCCCGGCTGTCCTTGGTGAGTTCCTGCACCGCCGTGTGCCGGGTGTCGATGGCCGCGGAGTCAAAGCACGTGTTGACCAGCCGGGAGCCGAGCCGCGTCAGGCCCGGCTGGGCGGCGAACACGGCCCTGGCCTCGGGCTGGATCAGGATGGTTGGCGGGACTGCAGTTTCCAGAGACCTCAGGTAGACCGTCATGGTTCATTCTCAGTGAGCCCGGGGTCAAAGACAATGGATGAGCCGCAGATTCGGGACGCCGGCTGCACTGGACAACACCGCCGACGCGTAGCACGATCTCAAATGTGACCAGCATTCCCGCCCCGCTTCAACAGCAACCGGATCCACAGCTACGGGACCAGCAGCGCCTACACGACCTCGCGCGGCTGCGCCGTGTCCGCGACCGGATCGACAGGGAGTATGCGCAGCCGCTGGACGTCGAGGCCCTGGCCCGGGGCGCCCACATGTCCGCCGGTCACCTCAGCCGCGAATTCCGCCTGGCCTATGGCGAACCTCCATACAGCTACCTGATGACCCGGCGCATCGAACGCGCGATGGCGCTGCTACGCCTGGGCGACCTCAGCGTCACCGAGGTGTGCTTCGCGGTGGGCTGCCTGTCGCTGGGAACCTTCAGCAGCCGCTTCACCGAACTGGTGGGCGTGCCGCCGAGCGTGTACCGGCGTCAGGCGGCGAGCGCGACGGCGGGGATGCCGTCCTGTGTGGCGAAACAGGTGACCAGACCGGTCAGGAATCGAGAAGCGCCTGCCACCGAGCCGCAGCTAGCATGAAGGCCATGGACATCACCATTCACGCGAGTTTCCTCCCGCACACCGACCCCGACGCCTCCCTCGCCTTCTACCGTGACATCCTCGGCTTTGAAGTCCGCAATGATGTCGGGTACGGCGGCATGCGCTGGATCACGGTGGGCCCCGCCGGCCAGCCGGGCACCTCGATCGTGCTGGAGCCGCCGGCCGCGGACCCGGGCATCACGGACGAGGAACGCCACACCATTGCAGAGATGATCGCCAAGGGCACCTACGCCCGGGTCCTTCTGGCCACCACCGACGTCGACGGGATTTTCGACCGGCTGCAGGCCGGCGGCGCCGAAGTGGTCCAGGAACCGACCGACCAGGCCTATGGGGTCCGCGACTGTGCCTTCCGCGATCCCGCGGGCAACCTGATCCGGATTCAGGAGCCGTTCCAGCAGCAGCGCTGAGTCCGCCGCCGAACGCGCCGGCAACACCGGCGCCGCCGGACTGCGTTGGGCGTGTTGGATTCCGGGCTGATTGGATCCCCGACTGGTTAGATAGAGCACAGCGACACTCAGGGAGGCCGCGCAGGCGGCCCCGCTTACAGATGGAGAGACCATGAGCACGGCCACGGGGATGGACACGGAGTCGCCCGAGCAGCATGTTGCCGACACCCATGATTTGATCCGCGTGCAGGGCGCACGCGAGAACAACCTCAAGGACGTCAGCCTCGAGATCCCGAAGCGCCGGCTGACGGTGTTCACCGGCGTCTCCGGCTCGGGCAAGAGCTCGCTGGTGTTCGACACCATCGCCGCGGAGTCGCAGCGGATGATCAACGAGACCTACAGCGCCTTCGTGCAGGGCTTCATGCCGACGCTGGCGCGGCCCGACGTCGACCTGCTCGAAGGCCTCACGACGGCGATCATCGTCGACCAGGAGCGGATGGGCGCCAACCCCCGCTCCACCGTCGGCACCGCCACCGACGCCAATGCCATGCTTCGCATCCTCTTCAGCCGGCTCGGGCAGCCGCACATCGGTCCGCCCACTGCGTTCTCCTTCAACGTTCCGACGCGCAAGGCGAGCGGCGTGATGAGCACCGAGAAGGGCGGCAGAGTCGAGAAGAACGTCGTCCACGATGCTGTCTACCTTGGCGGCATGTGCCCGCGATGCGAGGGCATGGGCTCGGTCTCCGACTTCGATCTGACGGCGCTGTACGACGATGCCAAGTCGCTCCGCGGGGGCGCACTGACCGTCCCCGGGTACAGCATGGACGGCTGGTACGGCCGCATCTTCAGCGGCGCAGGTTTCGACATGGACAAGCCGATCGCGAAGTTCACCAAAAGGGAACTGAACGACCTGCTCTACAAGGAACCGACCAAGATCAAGGTCGAAGGCATCAACCTGACGTTTGAGGGCCTGATTCCGAAGATCCAGAAATCGATGCTCTCCAAAGATGTCGACGCGATGCAGCCGCACATCCGGGCCTTCGTGGAGCGCGCAATCACGTTTCAGGACTGCCCCGAGTGCAACGGCACGCGGCTCAGCCCGGAGGCCAGGTCCGCGAAGATCCAGGGCAAGAACATTGCGGACCTCTGCGTGATGCAGATCAGCGACCTGGCCGAGTGGGTCCGCGGTCTGGACGAGCCGTCCGTGGCGCCGCTGCTGACAGGCCTGCAGCACATCCTCGATTCCTTCGCGGGCATCGGGCTGGGCTACCTCTCCCTGGACCGGCCGGCCGGCACCCTGTCCGGGGGAGAGGCGCAGCGCACCAAGATGATCCGCCATCTGGGCTCTTCTCTCACCGACGTCACGTACGTCTTCGACGAGCCGTCGATCGGCCTGCATCCCCACGACATCGAGCGGATGAACGAACTGCTGCTCCAGCTGAGGGACAAGGGCAACACCGTGCTCGTCGTGGAACACAAGCCGGAAATGATCGCGATCGCCGACCACGTGGTGGATCTCGGCCCCGGCGCCGGCACAGGGGGCGGGACAGTCTGCTTCGAAGGCAGCGTGGCGGGGCTGAGGGACAGCGGCACGATCACCGGCCGCCACCTCGACGACCGGGCCGCACTTAAGGATTCGGTCCGTCCGTCCGCCGGCGCCCTGGAGATCCGCGGCGCGTCGACCCACAACCTCAAGGACGTGGATGTCGACATCCCGCTCGGGCTGCTCTGCGTGGTCACGGGGGTCGCCGGCTCCGGGAAGAGTTCGTTGATCCACGGCTCCATCGACGGCCGCGACGGCGTGGTGGTGGTCGACCAGGGGGCTATCCGTGGCTCGCGGCGCAGCAACCCTGCGACGTACACCGGGCTGCTGGACCCGATCCGCAAGGCGTTCGCCAAGGCAAACGGCGTGAAACCGGCGCTCTTCAGCTCCAACTCGGAGGGCGCCTGCCCCGCGTGCAACGGCGCCGGGGTGATCTACACCGATCTGGGTGTCATGGCCACCGTCGAATCCACCTGCGAGGAATGCGATGGAAAGCGCTTCCTGGCTTCGGTGCTGGAGTACAGGCTCGGCGGCCGGAACATCGCCGAGGTACTCGCGATGTCGGTGGCCGAGGCGGAGGAATTCTTTGACGTCGGCGAAGCGAAGACGCCGGCAGCCCACAAGGTCCTGGACCGGCTGGCCGACGTCGGCCTGGGCTACCTGACTCTCGGCCAGCCGCTCACTACCCTCTCCGGCGGCGAGCGGCAGCGGCTCAAGCTGGCCGCCCAGATGGCCGAGAAGGGCGACGTCTACGTCCTCGACGAGCCCACCACGGGCCTGCACCTGGCCGACGTCCAGAACCTGCTCGGCCTGCTGGACCGCCTCGTCGACTCCGGCAAGTCCGTGATCGTCATCGAGCACCACCAGGCGGTGATGGCGCACGCCGACTGGATCATCGACCTCGGCCCCGGAGCCGGTCACGACGGCGGCATGCTCGTTTTCGAAGGCACCCCCGCGGACCTCGTGGCCAGCCATTCCACGCTTACCGGCCAACACCTCGCGGCCTACGTCGGCGCCTGACCGGCCCGCTGACCGGGCGACGCTGTCCGGCGTTGGGCGTAGGCCCCGTTAAGGTACGGGCCGGGCTTAGGTGTGGGCGGTGTCCAGGGCGCCGCTGACCGCGGTGGCCACCCGGGCCGCCCCGGCGCTCCCCATGACGATCGTGTAGTGATTCACATCCGGTACCAGCTCGGCCCGCCGTGATGCCTGTCCACGGCTCCAGGCGTCGACGGTTTCCCTGGTGTAGAGACCGGGGGATTCGTTGAGGAGGCCGCGCGGCGCCCACAGCAGGACGGCGGGATGGTTCAATTCGTGGAGGGCGCGGACCACGGAGTTCCCGGCAAGGAGGTCCCGTGAGTCCTCGGTCATTGCCTCGATGGCGGTGGAGGGATGAAGAGTCGGAGCTTCCCCTTCCAGGTCGTACCGCGCGTACGCTTCGACGGCTCCGTTCCAGTTGCCGGCAAAGGCGGGGTGGCGGCGCCAAAAGCCCAGATACGTGTCCACGTCCGGGAAGCTCATCGACAGGCGGGCGGCCGCGGGCCCGAGTATGGCGCCGATGGCGTCGTCCACGCTGACCCCGGGCGGCAGCGGGAGCGGAAGCCCGCCGTCCACCAGGACCAGCGAGCTGACGAGATGCGGATGGGCGTGGGCCAGGACCAGCGCCGCAAACGCGCCCATGGAGTGCCCGAGCACCACGACAGGGCCGGCGGAGGCTGCATCGAGAAGGGCCGCTAGGTCCTCGGCATGGGCGGCCATGCCGAAGGGTCCCGGCAACGCGTTGCTGCGTCCCCGCCCCCGCAGGTCCGGCGCGATGATCCGGACGCCGGGCAGGGCGTCCGCCAGGACCGCCCACTGCATGTGCGAGGAAGTCACGCCGTGCACGGCAAGGATGGTGGGGGCCGAAGGATTGTCCGCTCCCCAGATGGCGGCATGCAGAAGCCCGCCGCGCACGGGAACGTCAATGGTGGTGTAGCCCTGGCGTCTGGTTTCAGTCATGTCGGGAGTCCTTGTCTGGGGGCGATGCATCGGTGGAGCCTGCGGAGTCGCGTGTATGCCGCCGGCGGCCCGCCCGGTCTTTTAGGATGCGGTCTTTTAGGATGCGGTCTTTAGGACCCGACCGGCTCGGCCGCCAGCGTTCGTTTCAGGATCTTTCCGCTGGGACCGAGGGGAAGCTCGGCGAGCAGCCTGATGACACGCGGGTACTTGTACGCCGCGAGCTGCGCGCTAGCGAACTCCATCAGCTCCGTCTCGGTGGCCGTGGCTCCCGCATCAAGCACGATCGCGGCCGCAATTTCCTGGCCGTGGACGTCGTGCGGGATGCCGTAAACGGCGGCGCTGACGACCTGCGGGTGGGTGAGGAGGATTTCCTCGACCTCGCGGGGGTAGACGTTGTAGCCGTTCCGGATGATCATGTCCTTCTTGCGGTCCACGATTGTCAGGTAGCCGTCGTCGCCCTTGGTACCGAGGTCGCCTGTGCGGAACCAGCCGTCGACGACCGCCTCGGCGGTCGCCTCGGGCTGGTTCAGGTATCCCTTCATGAGGAGGTGCCCGCGGACCACCAGCTCGCCAAGTTCGCCGCGGGGCAGCAGCTCGATGCTCTCGACCGTTTCGGCGCGGGCAATTTCAATGTCGACGCCCCAAATCGCCACCCCGATGGTGCCCGGCCGGGGTGGTGCGCCGACGTGGTTGAACGCGGCGACGGGGGATGTTTCGGTCAAACCGTAGCCTTCGTGGATTTCCACGCCGAACACGTCGCGGAACTTGTCCATAACGGCCAGCGGAAGGGATGCCCCGCCGGAGATGCCGTAGCGCAGGGCGGCCGGCCGGACCTGAAGTGCCTTGGCCGCCTCCAGGAGCGCCACATACATGGTCGGCACGCCGACGAAGATGTTGACGTTGTGCTCGGCCAACAGATTGAGTGCGCCCTCGCCGGTGAACCGGGGCAGCAGGACGATGGTCGCGCCGGCGCGCAGCCCGGCGTTGAGCACAACGGTCTGGCCGAAGGTGTGGAACAGCGGCAGGCCGCCGAAGAGGACGTCGCCAGGTTTGAAGTCCATGACCGACGTCAGCAGGACGGACGTCTGTTCCACCAGGGCGAAGTGCGTGCCGAGGGCCCCCTTGGGTTTGCCGGTGGTGCCGGAGGTGTACAGGATGGTCGCCGTATCCGAGGGCCGGCAGGGGACGTAGGTGTCGATTGGCTGGGACTCGGCCGCCTCGTCCTCCAGCCGCGGCAGGGCCCCGCCGTCGGGCGCCATCACGGTCAATAGATCGACCCCGGCGCTGGCTGCACCGGCAGCGCCTTCCGTCAGCAGCGGGGCGGCGCAGATCAACATCCGGGCGCCGCTGTCCTGGAGCACGTAGTCGATTTCGCGCGCCTTGAGCAGGGCGTGCACCGGGACCACGATCGCTCCCAGGGAGAGGATGGCGTAGTACACCCGGGCGAAGTCCGGCACATTGGGGATCAGGACGGCGACGGCAGCGCCGGGGCCGATGCCGCGCGCGCGGAGCGCCCCGGCGTAGGCCCGGGTCTCACGCCAGAGCGTGGCGTAGGTGGTCTTGTCCTGACCGACGATCAGTGCGACGCTCTCCGGCGTCCTTCGGGCGGATTCGGCCAGAATGGCTGCAACGGAGATTGTTGCGAAGCCGTCTGCGGGGTTGTTGGTGATCATGGCCTGCTTCTTCGTTGGGATGGTTATGCCTTCAGGATCAGGGCGTCGCCCTGGCCGCCGCCGCCGCAGAGGGCGACGACGCCGATGCCTCCGCCGCGGCGCTTGAGGGCCAGAGCCTGGTGCAGGACCAAACGCGCGCCCGACGCTCCGACCGGATGGCCGAGGGCTACGGCCCCGCCCTCGGCGTTAATGGCGGCCGGGTCGATGCCGAGGTCATTGGCGGACTGGAGGAGCACGGAAGCGAAGGCTTCGTTGATCTCGACGAGATCCAGTTCCTGGACGGTGAGGCCCTCCTGCTTGAGGGCCCGTTCGATGGCACGGGCGGGTTGGGAATGCAGGGACCCGTCCGGCCCCGCAGTCTGGCCGTGGGCACCGATTTCGGCGATCCACTCGAGCCCTGCGGCCTCGGCTGCCGCCTTGCTGGCGATCACCAGCGCTGCGGCGCCGTCGGAGAGCGGGGAGGAAGACCCTGCGGTGATGGTTGCCGTTTCGTCTTTCGAGAAGGCGGGGCGCAGTTGCGCCAGGGACTCCGCGGTGGTGTCCGGGCGGATCCCCTCATCGTGCTCCAGGGTCACCGCGGGGCCCTTGCGCTGGGGCACTTGGATCGGGGCGATTTCCTCCGCCAGCACGCCGTCGGCGCGGGCCGCTTCGGCGCGCTGATGGGAACGGGCCGCGACGGCGTCCTGTTCGGCGCGGCCGATGCCGCGCTCGGCGTTGCCGGCATCGGTGGCGGCGCCCATTAGTTGTCCGCTCACCGGGTCCTGCAGGCCGTCGTGGTTCAGGGAGTCGAGCATCGGGGCGTCCCCGATGACGACGCCGGCGCGGAGCCCCGGTACAAGGTGCGGGGCGTTGGTCATCGATTCCTGGCCGGCCGCGACGATGAAGTCGGCTTCCCCCGCACGGATCATCCGGGCGGCGTCGATGACGGCCGTGAGGCCGGACAGGCAGAGCTTGTTGATGGTCACCGTCGGCACGTCCCAGCCGATTCCGGCTGCGAGGCTGGCCTGGCGCGCGGGTCCCTGGCCGGCGCCGGCCTGGATGACCTGGCCGACGATCACGGCACCGATTTGATCGGGGGCGACCCCGGCCCGGTCCAGCGCGGCCCGGATCGCGTGGGCCCCCAGTTCGCTGGAGGAGAAGGGCGTGAGACCGCCGCGGAACCGGCCGAAGGGGGTCCGGGCGCCGCCGAGGATGACAGGGATATTTTCGTTCTGGTTCATGAGAAGTCCTTTCGGGGTGACGGGCACGGCGCCGGTTAGGCGAAGGCGGAGATGCCGGTGATGCCGCGCGCGATGATCAGCGCCTGCATCGTTTCGGTGCCCTCATAGGTGTGGATGGCCTCGATGTCGGCGAGGTGCCTGGCCACGCGGTTGGCGAGCAGGATGCCGTTGCCGCCCAGGAGATCCCGGGCGTTGGAGGCAATCGCCCGGGCAGTCCGGGTGCAGGTGTACTTGGCAAGTGATGCCTGTTCCGGGGTAAGCAGGCCGTCCTCGTCGAGGCGGGTCATCTGAACCACCATCAGTTGCATCGTTGCCAGCTCGCTGAGCATCCGGGCCAGTCTTTCCTGCACGATTTGGGACGCGGCCAGCGGCCGGCCGAACTGCAGGCGTTGCTGGGTGTACTGCACTGCGGTCTCATAGCAGGCGGTGGCATGCCCGACGGCGGACCAGGCGACGCCCAGCCGGGTGGCCAGCAGCACACGCGCCGTGTCCTTGAAGGACCGTGCTCCCGGGAGGGCGTTCTCCTGGGGCACAAAAACGTTGTCAAGCCGGATGTGGGCCTGCCAGATGGCGCGCAAGGCCAGCTTGCCTTCGATCGTCGTGGCGGTGTAGCCGGGGGAGTCCTGGGGAACCAGGTAGCCATGCACCTGGCCGTCCCCGCCCCTGGCCCACACCACGCTCGTTCCGCCGATGGAGCCGTTGCCGATCCATTTCTTTTCGCCGTTCAGAAGGAACCCGCCGTCCGTGGCGGTGGCCGTGGATTCCAGGGCCACCGCGTCCGAGCCGTGCGTGGGCTCCGTCAATGCAAACGCGGCGAATTCGGTGCCGGTGGCGACAGCCGGAAGCCACCGTTCCTTCTGCCCGGCGGACCCGCACTCCGCTATGGACCGCAGGGCGAGTCCGCCCTGAACCGCGATCATCGTCGCCACGGAACCGTCGCCGCGGCTGATCTCCATGTTCACGAGGCCGGCAGCCATCCTGCTCATCGGGGCAAACCCGTCCACCTGAACTCCGTCGCGCAGCAGGTCCAGTTCGCCGAGGCGCCTGAGCAGGTGCAGCGGGTATTCGGCGCGCTCCCAATAGCTGTCTATTACGGGAAGCACCTCGTTCTGCACGAAGTGGCGGGCACGGTCCCAGTAGCCGCGGTCGTCGTCGCTGATACCGGCGAACACGGACGCGGGGTCAGTGCCCAGGGACTCGGTCAGGACGTAATCAGGTTCTACGGTGCCGGCCGGGAACTCGGTCGCGGTCTCTGCCGCGATGAACCCGGAGCGGGGTGACGTCGTCGTCAATTGTTCGTCCTCTGTCTCGGCGTCGGGCCTAGGCAGCCCACGTTCTGTGGCTCACACCACATTGACTAAGGATGCAGTGAAACTTAGTTCCACGTCAAGGAACTTAGTTTCACAACGCGCCGGGGATTCACGGCAGGGCCTCACGGACTGCCTGCAGGATTGCGTCCTTGTCCGCGCCCGCGGCCAGAACAGTGACGACGACGGCCGGGGAAGGGTGGGCGGCGGGCGCGGAATCCAGCAATGCCGGCCGGAAGATCCCGGAGAGGGCGTGGAGTTCACCCGCGAGAGCCGCTACCCTCTCACGGTCCGCCGCCGCCTCTTCCTGGACGTCCTGGGCGGAGCGGAGCCACCGCCGCAGGAAGGCGTTGTGCACGGCGACGACGCCGGCGGCGAAGGAAACAGCCTTGTATTCACGATGCTCGCCGTCTGGAAGGTTATCGACCAGGTGCAGGAGGAACGCCCGCTCGTACCGGTGGGACGTGACCAGCTCCCGGTCCCGGAGGGCAGGCACGGTCTGCATGAGCTCGTACCGGGCACGCGAGGTGGTCCGGTTCCGCAGGTGGTGATTGAACACCAGCAGCGCCGCGTCCTCGATCGCTGCGAGTGGTTCCTGCGTCGTTTCCGCCAGGCGGTCCGTCACCTGGGCCA
This sequence comes from Arthrobacter oryzae, assembly GCF_003634095.1. Classification (GTDB taxonomy): domain Bacteria; phylum Actinomycetota; class Actinomycetes; order Actinomycetales; family Micrococcaceae; genus Arthrobacter; species Arthrobacter oryzae. Next base: position 587,631 of record NZ_RBIR01000001.1, on the reverse strand, counting down.
GGATCCGCTCGTGGTCGGCGAAGACGACGTCCTCCTTTGACCCGAACTTCCGAAAGAACGTGCTGCGGCTCATGCCCGCGGCGTCCGCCAGCTCGTCAACGGAGGTTGCGTCGTAGCCTTGCCTCGCCAGCAGCCCGATAGCGGCCGCGGCGGGCCCGTCCGTCTGATGGTTTGCCGGGTGCGAGATCATGCGCCGAAATGTAGCACAACCGCCCGCGGCTCATTCTGCTCTGGTCGGATTTGGATGTCGAAGCCGCGCTCCAGCCCAGTTGCCGGGCCCGGCACGCGCAATCGGCCGGCGCGTCCCCCGTCCCGGGGCGTGTTTCCGGGGTGCAACCGGGAGGGAGCGCGCCCGGCACCCCTCGGAATCGTCCGGGCCGCCGGAATCAGACCGCCTGGCTGCTGCCTGCCTGTCCTTTGGCAGGCTTGCCCGCGGACCGTGCCGTGAATGGCAGGACCAGCCGGGACTGGTGGGCGGCGTCGCGGTAGATCTTGTGCGTGACGGGACGGCCCACTGGGAGGTGGAAGGCGTCCGGCGGCAGCAGCGCGTTGTGCTCGTCGGCCAGCGGCTCGTCGTTGGACAGCTCTGCGGTCAGCGTGTGGCCGGCCTTGAAGGTGTTCGCGAACGGGTAGAGGCGCAGCACGTACTCCTCGATCGTCCCGGGTTCCACCGGAACGGAGCGGGTGTGCGGGTGCACCGGGCTGCCTTCGGTGCTGCGCTCGTCGAGCTCGCGGTGCGAGGCCTTGAGGTAGCCGCTGGTGATGAGCTGCCGCTTGCCGTTGGGGGCATAGTCCCAGAGCCGCATGATGAAGTTGGTGTCCGGCTGGTCGATCTCGGCGAAGATGTGTGCGGCGCCGGTGCCGATCATTTCCGTGTCCTCCTCGAACGCGGGGGTGGACCAGCTGATGATCTCCACCTTGTCGGTCACCGTCAGCGGCGCCTGGTAGAAACCGTCCGGGGCCGCGTACTCGGCGCCCATGAGCTCGGGCTCTCTGGACAGCTTGTGCCGCGGGCGCAGGTAGAGGGAGGTGTACTCGATATCCTTGGGCGGCCATTCCTCGGCGGTCACGAGCTCGCGGGAGCCCTCCACGAACACGCTTACGGCCGGCTCATCCATGACACCGTTGTCGATGCCCTTGATCCAGTAGTCGTACCACCGGAACATCTTGTCGTGTTCTTCAATAAAGGGGCGGGACTGCATCGGCGGGTAGGGGCCGATGTCCAGCTTCTTCGGTCCCTTCAGTGCGTTGAACAGCTCGATCGTGCCGTCCAAGGTCCAGCCTCGGCCCTGGTCGAGCTGTACCCACACCGGGATGTCGATGTTCGGTGCCAGCGTGATGGGGTTGCGCTCCTCGTACCAGTCCCCATCCAGCTCGTTCATCACAATGTCGAACCAGGCCTCGTGGTTCTTCGGGTAGTTCAGGACATGGACCAGGTTGGGCCACGCGGCGACGTCGGGATCCTCCAGACGCTTGGTGACGAGCTTCTTCAGTTCCCCGGGGGAGTACGTCTCGATCATCCGGGACTTGACGCCGTCGGTGAACGCCCAGCCGGAGTCGCCGCCTCGGCCCTCGCGGGCGGCGCGCGGCATGAACCACATGACGCCGCCGTGGTAGGTGGTCTCGTAGAAGTCGTAGTGGCCGCCGGAGACAAAGATTGCCCTCAGGTGCGGCGGGCGCTCGGCAGCGGCCAGCACCTGCATGGAGCCGAAGTAGGAGATGCCCACCATGCCGACGTTGCCGTCGCACCACGGCTGTTCGGCGACCCACTCGATGAAGTCGTACGCGTCCTGGCCCAGTGAGACACCTCCAGCGTTGTAATTGCCGATGTGCCCGCCCCCGGAGTGCCCGGAACCGCGCAGGTCGCCGATAACGTGGACGTAGTCCTCCTTGACGATCCGGGCGATGTCGCCGGCTTCAATGCAACCGTCCCACATCGGGCTGGGTCGCCGCTGCGGCGGGGTGGTCAGGGCCAGAGCCTGCAGTTCCTTGCCGTAGGGGCTCAGGGCAACGAGCGCCGGGCGCGGCTTGTCGACGACGCCCTGGTAGGCGTCCGCGGCGAGCTCAACGCCGTCGCGCATCGGGACCCGGAGGTCCTTACGGACGGCAATCTTCTCCCCGCCTGCGTCCAGTAACTGGAAGTCATCCATGGGTGCTTGTCTCCTCATCGTCTATCAAGTGGTCGAGGCTCGTGCTGTAGCCGTGGAGTGTGGTGAAGAACGGGGACGGTTCCAGGCCGGGGTCTCCGGCGTAGCCGAGGTCCTCGGCTACACGGGCGAAGGGCGAGTACGGCGAGTCCGTCTCCTGCAGCCCGGCAGCCAGGCACCCACAGGCCGCGTTATTGACACGGGCTTCGATCGCCAGGCTCTCCTGAAGCGCTTCCCGGGCCTGAACGGCGTCGAGCTCCACGCCGTAGGGGGTGCCGTCCGCGCGGCGGTACGGGTGTCCCAGGTAAAGATGCCGCGGACGCAGCTCATCGCTGATGTACCGCAGGCTGGAGCGGTAGCCGGCCGGGTCCACAAAGCCGGGGAAGCCGTTTGCCGCACCGTGGACCTGGACGGCGTCGCCGACGAAGACGCCGTTTTGCCCGTCGATGACATAGGCGACCGAACCGGGGGTATGGCCCGGAATGGAATGGACCGAGACGGTGACGTCGCCGCCGAGCGAGATGGTCTCTCCACCCCGCACCAGCAGGGTGGGCTCCATCTCGCCCGAGATGACCGCGGCCGTGGCCGCCGTCAGTTTCGCCTCGCCGTCCGGGTCATGCAGATAGTGCGCCCGCCCGGACAGGTATTCATCCACGTGGGCCCGGCGCGAGCGCAGCAAGGGCGCGTCGCCCTCATGGATAACCACCTGCGCTCGCCGTCCGGTGAGCTCCCACAGGGCGTACGCGCCGCCGATGTGGTCGATATGTCCGTGGGTCAGCAGGATCCAGCGGACGTCCTCGATCCGGCGGCCGATCGCCTCCAGCGCCGGCACCATCCCTTCGGCCGGCGACGTCGCGATCCCCGTGTCGACGATGGCGGGCTCGGGGGCGTCGATGAAGAAGCTGTAGAGACCGAACCGGCCCCACGGGGAGACCAGGGGATGAACGGCGACTGACTCGGTCATTGTGCCGTGCCCCCGTTAAGCCCTGCGCCGCCTTTGAGCCCAGCGCCCCCGTTGAGGAAGGCGGCGGTCTCTTCGATCGCCCCGTAGAACTCTGGAATCCAGGAGAAGTTCTGGACGAAGCCGTGGTTGGCCCGTTCGTAGCGGCTGACGGCCGCGTCGACGCCGGCCTCCCTGAGGCGCAGGCCGTAGAGCTCGCCCTCGTCCCGGAGGGGGTCGTGCTCGGCAGTGATGATCAAGGCCGGCGGCAGCCCGGTGAGGTCCATGCGCTTGATGGGGGAGACCAGCGGATCCGCGGGATCCGCCCCGCTCTGAAGATAGAAGGCGTTGAACGGCAACAGGGCCGCCGTTTCCAGTCCGTATCCTTCGGCATTCTCTCGCAGCGACGCGTAGCGGTTGACGTCGAAGTCCAGGTCCAGCGACGGGTAGAACAGAACCTGGTGCGAGATGGAGGCGAACCCGTCGTCGTGGGCCTTCGCGGTAACGGCGGCCACGTAGTTGCCGCCCGAGCTGTCGCCCGCGACGGCGAGGTTCTTCCCGTCCCAGCCCAGGCTGCCGCCCTGCGCGGCGGCCCAGCGGACCACCCCGTAGCAGTCGTCGAGGCCAGCCGGGAATGCGGCCTCGGGGGCCAGACGATAACCGACGGAAATGACCTTGTAGCCGGACTCCTTGGCCAGCGCCCGTGCCACGTGGTCGTGGGTCTCCAGGCTGCCCAGAAAGAATGCGCCGCCGTGGAAGTACACCAGCACTCCGTACGCGTCGGCTTCGACCGGGGTGTAGATCCGGACGGGCACTTCTCCCGACGCCGTCACTGCCATGGCGTCCTGGACGGCGTGCAGCGGGCGACGTTCCTCCAGCGGGGCTACCTGTGCGGCCTCGCCGGCCCGCATGGCCTCGGGGTTCAGGGGGGAGCCATCGGGTGCGGGCAAGGTGGCAAGGATCTTGGCGATTTCGGGATGGATGGTCATGGCGTTCAGCCCTTCGACTCTGCTGGTGCTTTTACGCTGGCGGGGTTCTGGGACGCAGGTTTCTGACCGGGGAAGACGTCGTTGACCTCTTCCTCGGACCACCCCTGCCGCGAGATGCGCTGCAGTTCGTCCGTGACGGGCTTGCGGGTTGCCTGGAACAGGGCCAGCGCTTCCTTGACCGAACCGGCCTCGGCCAGCGCATCCGCCAGAGCCCCGGCGTCCTCAATGGCGGAGTTCGCGCCCTGGCCCTGGTGGTGCAGCATGGAATGGGCCGCGTCTCCCATCAGGACAACGGAGTCGGTGTGCCAGGTGTCCACGGGGTCAATGTCGTAGACCGCCCGGATGTTCACGGTGGCCGGGTCCAGGCCGCCGGCGATCGCCACGATCCGCTCGTCGAAACCTTCCACAGTTTTGAGGAGTTCTTCCTTCGTGATGGCGGGTGCCCAGGTCCCGTCCGGGTTCAGGGCGGTAATGTCGAAGGACATTTGGTTGCGGTGGCGCAGCGGCAGCAGGTAGACCTTGGTGCCCTTGCCGATGTACATCCGCAGGTTATCGTCGACCACCATCCCGTGGGCGTCGTCGGCGGAGATCACCACCCGGTAGGCGTGTTCGCCGGAGAAAACCGGGCCCTTGTCGCTGAAGAGCTGCTCCCGCACCGCGGACTTGATACCGTCGGCGCCGACCACCAGGTCCGCCTCGACGCTCTCCCCGTTGGCAAAGGTCAGGACGGATCGGCTGCCCCTGTCCTCGATCGACTCCAACCTGTGGCCAAGCTGCACCATGCCCTCAGGGAGCACGCCCAGAAGTGCCTCGATGAAGTCGCGGCGGTGGATGAGGTACGTCTGCTTCTCTTCGCCGAACTCAGGCCAGGTGTCCTTCATGATCGGCTCGCCGGTGGCCGTGAGGATTTCGAAGTAGTCGCTCGCCGAGCTCACCTTGGCGACCGCGTCGAAGATCCCCCATTGGCGGAAGCGGGCCATGGTGGCGGGACGCAGGCCGATGCCGGCGCCCACCTCGCCCATCTGGGGAGCCTGCTCGTAGACCTTGACGTCTGCACCGAGCAGGCTCAGGGCCTTGGCCGCGGCAGCGCCGCCGTAGCCTGCGCCGACGATGGCGATCTTGAGGTTTTTTATCTCTTCAGCCTTCATGGTTTCATCTCTTTCTTGGCTTTTTCGTGGCCCCGGCGACGTCTAGGCGCACGGGTAAGGCGTGGTGGCCTGTCCGCAGCTCAGGCCTGCAGCGACAGGAAGTCCGCCGGGTTGTCCTCCAGCAGGAGTTTGAGTGTGGCGTCGTCGATGCCGGCCGCCCGCATGTCGGGGATCATGTCCTCGAAGATGTAGTTGATCGTGTGGCCCTTCACGCCGGGCCAGCCCAGGGGACTGCAGTTGGCGTCGGCCGAAACGAGGAGCTTGTCCGCATAACCCTTGTTGACGAGCTTGACGAAGTGGTCCATGCGCTCGGCACGCTTGCGGCCCCAGAACGGCGGGTCCGGCAGCTCCAGGTCGTACCCGAAGGTATCGAAGCCGATTCGGCCGCCCTGCTCGTAGATCCAATCGTGCGGAGTGACGGGAGCGTTCAGGCCGTCGTCGGCGTGGCCGAAAAGCACGCGGTCCAGGGGGAGGCCCTCCTCTTTGAAGATCTCCACTGCCGGTTCGGGGTCGACGGCCAGGTGGGTCAGGACCGGCGCCCCGGTGACGACGGCGGCGCGGGCCGCGGCCCGGTAGATGCGTTTGTCCAGGTCCGTCATTCGACCGCCGCGGCTGACGCCGACCTTGATGACGCCGGCTTTGGCGCCCGTGTTGCCGATACCGACGGTGATCTCGTGGATGAACACCTTTGCGAGGTAGTCCACCGTGGCGCGGGAGAAGTGCGGAAGTGCGGTGTCGCCGCCGACGAATCCGGTGCAGGCCACGATGTGCACGCCTATCTTCCGGGACAGGGACTTGTAGTAGTCGACGTCGCGGCCGTTGCAGATACCTGTGGCATCCACGAAAGTGCCGCCGCCGTATTCGCGGAATTTCCGCAGCTTCGGCACGGTCTCCTCGTAGGCCTGCTCCGGCGATTTCCACCATTTGGTGTCCAACTCGGACCCGGGCATTCCGTAGCCGATGTGTTCGTGGACCGCCACGATTTCCAGTTCTTCGGCCGGGATGGTTCCCAGCACTGTGTTGACCTTGGTCATTTAGTTCACCTCAGGGGTTCAAAAGGTTGTTGTGGCGGGAGGACGCGTGCTTAGCGCACGGTCAGCAGGTGGCGCGGGTTGTCCACGAGGATGCGCCGGGAGTCTTCCTCGCTCAGGCCGTTGGCCTTGAGGAAAGGCACGAACGTGGTCAGGACATGGCTGTAGGGCAGGTTGTACTCCGGCAGGCCCTTCGCCACGCCGATCGAGTTGCCCGAAAGGATGATCTTGCCGGCATGGCCGGCCTTGACGAGCTCGAGAACCAGCGCGGCGCGATCGTGGTCGGTCAGGTAGTCCGTGTGGTCGTTCAGGCCCACGTGGTCGATGCCGACGAAGGCTCCGCGGCCGGCCACCTCGACGGCGAAGCCGGCGGCATCCTTGCGGTCCAGGTCCCCGACGAGCACCCGGTCGGGCTCGATCTGCTCATCCAGAACGATGTCCAGATCGTGCAGGGCATCGGCGCCGAAGCGGATGGAGACAGGGACGCCGGTGTTCCTAGCGGCGCGGGCGGAGCCGCGGAACAGGCTTTCCTCCGTCGGGGTCATGCCGGTGCGGCCGGCGGTTGTGGCGACAATGCCGGCGGCGGCGCGGCGCTCGACCCGGGGAACCACCATCCCCTCAGTGACCTCCTTGCCGAAGAGATCGCCGAACTTTTCGGCCGGCCAAGGCGTGGGCGGGTTGGTCTGCGGCGTCAGGAAGTACCCGCCGAGTTCCTCCTCCGGACCCAGGCCCGTGGAGGCGACGATGTGGACACCGGTAAAGCGCGAGAGCGCCTCGTAGAGCCTGAGATCGCGCCCGTGGAACATACCGGTGCTGTCGACGATCGTCCGCCCGCCGTGCTCGCGAAAGTCCGCAAGCTTGGCGGCCAGGGCCTCGAAGATCTCCGCCCGGTCCATCGAGATATCCGGGGCGTACTGGGCGCCGGGGAGCACCGACAACAAGGCCTCATGGACCGCGACAACCCCCAGGTCGGACGCAGGGACCGGACCCAGGACCGTATTGACGGTTTGCCCGGCCGGGGCGTGGACTGCGTCGCCGGTCAAGGCGGGTGTGGGGTGACTCACGTGGATTCTCCCTAGAAGTTCGGGTTCTGAATGGAGGGCGCCGCGGAGCCTGGCAATCGCCGTCGCTCCCTTGCGGTGCTTCAGCATCACATATTTCTTTACATCGTGTCAAAGAAATAGTCAGACTGATTTTTATGAGATGTTCATGAAGCCGACGTTGCGTACATAGTCTTGACATCGTGTAAACCTAGATATCAAACTGTGGGGGACGCCACATCTACCGCCGGTCTGCCGCACTTGCCCGCAGGGCACCAGTTCTGGCGCGTTACCGGAGAGCCCACCGAAACAAAGGAGTTTCATCGATGAGTCAAACCACCACTGCGCCGGCGAGCTCAGCGCCGAGCCGCGGTTCTGTACGAGCCACCTTCGTGGCCGCCTACAGCGCTGTCACACTCGCCCAGATCACGAACGCCCTGCCGGGAGCCCTCAACGGCACCTTTGCCGTGGAGTTTCATACCTCGGGCGCGGGCCTGACCTGGATCGCGGGCATGTTCATGATGGGCATCGTGGTGTTCGAGCTCAGCTGGGGACTCCTGGGCGACATGTTCGGCCGGAAGAAGCTGCTTTACGCGGGCGCCCTGGTCAGCGTGGCCGGCTCGGTCCTGGCGGCGATGGCCTCCACCACCGAAATGATGATTGCGGCGCAGGCGGTCGGCGGCATTGGGGCGGGCATACTCTTCCCCATTTCACTGTCCATGATCGCGGCGATCACCCCGGAGCATCGCGCCCGGGCGAAAGTTATCGCCACCTGGGCCGGGTTCTTGTCGCTGGGCGCGGTGATCTCCCCGATGCTGGCGGGCTTGACCGCCCAGGCCTTTACCGTGGCCGGCCCCTCGGCAGGCGCGCCGAACGTCTTCAGTGGTTGGCGCGTGGCGTACTACATTGCCGCCGCGATCGCCGTCGCCGTCCTCATCGTTGCGGTACGGGCGAAGGACTCCGCAGCCGCCGAGGGACGCAAGTTGGACCTGCCCGGCCAGATTACCCTCGCGCTCGGCCTGATCGCCGTCCTCTTCGCTACCGTGCAGGCGGTCGACGCCGGTTTCGGCAGTCCTGAGGTGATCGCAAGCTATGTATCAGGCGGCCTCCTCCTGATCGTCTTCGTCGTCATCGAGATGCGGACCAAGCAGCCGCTCATCCACCTCTCTTTGTTCAGGAACAGCGCCTACTCGATCACGGGGATCGTCGCGGTGACGGGCATGTTCGCTTTCCTTGCGGTGTGTTTCAGCACGAGTGTCGCCGTGGGCGGACTTGCCCTCGCCGAAGCCTGGAAGGTCGGTGTGCTGTTCGTCTTCATCCAGGGCCCGGCATTCGCCTTCATCCCAGTGGTGGGCTGGCTCATCCACCACGTGGCCCCGCGCTGGGTGCTCACGGCGGGCTTCGCATTCATGGCTCTCTCCGCTTACTGGCTGTCGACGTTCGCCCTGGGCACGCCGGAGGCCTTCGGCGGAACGCCCTGGACGGCGTTCATTCCGCCGCTCTTGATGCTGGGCATCGGCTTCGCGCTGACGGTCGGCTCCATCACCGCCGTCGCCATCAACACTGTCCAGCCGCAGCACATCGGCATGGCCTCTGCCACGACCAACCTCCTGCGCGACCTCGGCTTCGCACTGGGCCCGGTCATCGGCTCAGCCATCGCGTTCGGAATCGGAGCCACCGTGTTCGCAGAACCCCTCGCCGGAATCCTCAGCGGGGCGGGACTACCGGCCGACGCCGTCGCCGGGCTGTCGAACGTGCCGCCACTGGGCTACCTCTCAGGCTGGGATGGCGTCATCGCGCAGTTCTCCGGCCACGCAACCGCGAGCGGCGCACCTGCCGATGCCGTCGACGCCATGGTCAAGTCCCTCACCGCCGCGAAGCAGCAAATCCAGGGAGCGGCGGGAACCTCCCTCGGCCAGGGCTTCCGGATTGTCTACCTCACCGCCGGCATCGCGGCGACGCTCTCCGCCGTTCTTACCCTCTTCATCTCCGCACGTTCCTCGGCACCCACGACCGACGACATCGCGGAGACTACCGAAGCGAACGCTGAGGCCGCCGTCTGAGACTGACGGCTCCCGGCCCCGCCATGATCCTTACGCCACTGATCCTTCACACCACCGATCTTTCACACCACTGATCCTTCACACCACAGATCCTTCAAAAAGGAGAACACCGTGACTGCACCCACTGAATCCGACATCGACATCTGGGATGACCGCATCCTTGTTGACCCGTATCCCACATATGCCTCGCTCCGCGAGCAGGCCGCCGTGGTCCACCTGCCCAAGAACGACCTGTACGTCCTGACGCGCTACGACGCCATCCGCGACGCACTCGGCGATCCGGAGACCTTCTCATCCACCAGCATCGGCTTCAACCTCATGGTGAACGAGGCGCTGCAGGGCACCTCGCTGGCCTCTGACCCGCCTACGCACACGCAGCTCCGCGCCACGCTGTCGCAGAATCTCACCCCCCGCGCACTCCGCGGCCTGAAGGTGACCATCGACGAGAAGGCAGACAAGCTCGTGGCAGAGCTCGCCGCCAGCGGCAGCTTCGAGGCGATCGACGCGCTGGCCCGGGCCTTCCCGATCGAAATAGTTGCCGATCTCATTGGCTTCAGCGGACACGTCAAGGACAACATGCTGCGCTGGGGCCAGGCCGCGATGCAGGTCATCGGCCCGCTGAACCAGCGCACTCAGGAGAGCTTCCCGATCGCCGGCGAGCTCTACGGCTGGTGCTCCTCGGTCACCGCCGACGACCTCGCACCCGGCTCAATCGGCCGCGGAATCTTCGACGCCGAGACGCGCGGCGACATCCCCCAGGGCTCGGCGGGCCACATCATCCACCAGTACCTGGGTGCCGGCGTCGACACGACCATCGCCTCGATTGGGAACATCGTCGCGCTGTTCGGCCGCCACCCGGAGCAGTTCGAGCTGGTCCGGGAGAACCCGGACCTCGTCCCCGCGGCTTTTGCCGAAGTGCTGCGCTACTGGGCACCGGTCCACATCTGGGGCCGCAAAGCCACCCGAGACGTGGAAATCGACGGAGTCACGATTCCCGCCGGCGCCCAAGTGGGCATCCTCTTCGGTGCCGGCAACCGGGACCCGCGCCACTACGGGAACCCTGACTCCTTTGACATCATCCGCAACCCCGTGGACCACCTGTCCTTCGGCTACGGACCGCACGGCTGTGCCGGCCAGGGCCTGGCGAAGCTGGAAGCGCATGCCATCATCGAGGCCCTGGCCCGCAGGGTGAAATCGCTGACCGTCTCCGGCGAACTCCGCGAGCCCAGCAACATCACGCGGAGTTTCGAGAAGTTGAACCTCGAAAAGGTGGTGTCAGCATGAGGATCGAACTGGACCGGCCCCGCTGCGAGGGGCACGGCCTCTGCGAGGAAGCCGCACCGCAGCTGATGCACCTCGACGACGACGGCGAGCTGGTCATTGATGTGCCGGAGGTGGACGGCCCGGACCTCGATGCTGCCAGGTCGGCGGTCCGGGTCTGCCCCGTCGCCGCGCTCCGATTGGCCGCGGCATGACGATGCGCAGGATCGTGGTGGTCGGCAACGGCATTGCCGGGCTGACGGCCTGTGACTCGCTGCGCTCGGCCGGGTTCGACGGCGAGCTCACCATTGTGGGCGCCGAGCGGCACCACCCCTACAGCCGCCCCGCCCTGTCCAAGGCGCTGCTGCACAGTGTGGACGGGACGAGTGTGAATGGAAAAGGCGACGACGCCCTCCAGGCGCATGTACTCCCGGCACCGACCCACGAAGCAGAGGAGCTGCTCGGCGTGAGCGCCACGGGCCTGGACGTCGAGGCCCGGCGGGTACTCCTGGACGGGGGCGGTGGCCTGCCGTATGACGGCCTCGTCATCGCCTCCGGTTCCCGCGCGAAGCGCCTCGCCGACGGGCAGGGAGCCGCCGGACCGCACCAGGACGACTCACCCCGGGAGTTCACCCTGCGCACCATCGAGGATGCGATCCTTCTCAGGGAACGCCTCGCATCGCGCCCCTCGGTCATAGTGATCGGCGGGGGACCGCTCGGCATGGAGGTCGCGTCCGGCTGCCTGCACGTGGGCTGCGAGGTCACACTCGTCTCGGACGCCAAGCCGCTGTCGCGTCAGCTGGGCGGGCATCTGGCTAGTCTCTTCACTGCCGCCGCCGTCAGGCGCGGACTGCGGGTGGTGGGCGGCGGGAAGGCCCGACTTGCCGGTCACGGTGCCGGCGCCAGGGTTGTCCTGGCCGACGGCACCGAACTGGAGGCGGATCTCGTGGTCACCGCCGTCGGCGATGAGCCGAACATCGGCTGGCTGGCGGGCTCCAATCTGCTCACCGAGGGGTCGCTGCGCGTCGACTCGCGTGGCCGGCTCCGGCCGGAGATCGTGGCGGCCGGCGACGTCGCGTTCTTCCCGACCCGACGCGGCGTGCAGCGGGTTCCGCTGTGGACGAGCGCCATCGACCAGGCGAAGGTCGCGGCTGCCGGCCTGCTTCAGGGCGACGCCGCACCCGAGTTCAACTTCCAGCCCTATTTTTGGACGGAGGGCTTCGGGCTGTCGCTCAAATCGGTCGGCTTCACGCCGGTGGAGGGCGCCCCCGATTATTGCGAGCCGGGCCGGGAGGACGGGTCGGTGCTCCTGCGGTGGGACAACCCTGACGGTTACGGGACCGCTGCCGCCGTCAACTACAGGATCCCGATCCCCAAACTCCGCCGGCTGGCCGACGCCGGGCCGGCCGCGCTGCGTCCGGTGTCGCCCGCCCGGGTTTGAGGCCACATCACCGCTAGGATTGATCCATGTCGTCGTTGCGAGAAGCCCAGAAGAAGCTCACCCGCGACATGATCGTGGAGCGGGCCCTCGAACTCTTCACCGAGAAGGGTTACGCCACCACCACCATCGACGAGATCGCCGCGGCGGCCGGCACCACGAGGGCGACCTTCTACGCCTACTACCCCTCACGTGCTGATCTGATGCGGGATTTCATGGCGCGTGTGAACGCCGTGCTGGACCGTGCGGACGCCCCGGGGAGCGGATCCACCGCTCCCGATCTCGTTGACGTGGTGCGGGCGGGGGAGCTGCCGGGCATCCTGGCCTGGCTGGAGTCGCGGGCCGTGCTGTGGCCGGTCTTCCGTCCCTACCTCGATGTGCTCGACGAGGCTGCCGCCGTCGATCGTGAGGTGCGCTCCATGGTCGACGGATGGCATGAGGAGGTCATTTCCGATCTCGTCCGCGGCATGCAGCTGGCCGGGCGCTTCTCGGAGGAGACGCGTCACATCCGCGGAACCCTCGCCTTCACCGCGCTCGACTACGTGGCCACGCTCTGGACGCGACGCAAGTTCGAACCAAACCGCGAGCATGCCCTCGAGGTGCTGGCCGACAACTGGTATCACCTGCTGTGCGCTGAAGGTTAAGCGGGGTACGCCCCAAATCGTCTCCCCGGGCTGGGCCGGGCCGGGCCGCCGAAAGACAGCGAGCTTGGACCAGGAAGAGCCCCTTCGCCGACGGGGCATTTCCTGGTCCATTACGGGGCCGCGGCGTCGAGAGCGAGCAGTTCGCTGGTTCGCATGATCGACACCCGCCTTCGTTCCTCGTCCGGCGTTCCGGTGATCACCAGAGGGACATTGGGGCTCGACACCCAGGCGTGGCACAGCGCGACGATGGTCAGCAGCAGGTCTTCCGCTGCCGCCTCACTCGCTGTGGGGAGTGCACCGCGGATCTCACTCACTTTATTCGCCGAGCGGAGGGCGCGCGCCTGGGCACCGACCGGGTGTCCCAGCTCAAGCCCCTCCCAACACGTGAGTCGGGCGAGCCCCGGGGAGCTCTTGGAAAAATCAAAGTAGCGGCCCGCGAAATCGGCGATCGCCACAGGACCTGAGCCGACCACGGGAACGTCGTCCAGGGCGGTGGCGAGCTGGCGGCTTGCTCTCAATCCAGGCGCGATTGGGCAAGGTTGCGGCGCGCTCCCGAGCGCGCCGCAGCGTGAAACGCCAGGCACAGGGCCGCGCACCGGGCCGGGAATCCTGACCGGAGGGGTAGGCGAGGCTCAACCGCACTAGCCCCTAGGAGGCATCAGCGATGCCGCCCATGGCGTACGCGTGACTGGTCGCCACCAAGGCCGCGACGACGCGCAGCTCGTTCTCGTCGCGGGGCCCGTAGACCATGACCATGCCTCGGGCCAACCGGATGCCGGCCAGAGGGTGGGACACCGCCCAGCCCTTGGCCACTGCATCCGCGACGAGTTCCGGCGGCAGCGCCAGATGGAGCGAGCCGTCGCGCGTCGGATGCTGGTGGGCAAACTCACCGGCGGAACGAACCAGGAACGCATCCGCGGGGGCACCAAGCGGCGGCGTCACCATGAAGCCCCGCGCACCGGGCACCGAGATCGCGGACTGCGAGCTCGAGACGCCTGCCAGGGAACGAATCTGTGAGAACAATCTTTCCTGAAGGTCCAGCGGCGCATTGTCACTGAGTTGCTCCTGCGGAATCGTCCACGACACCGCGGGACGCTGACCAGCCCGGACGGGCAGGTGCCCCTCCGGCAGCTGTGCCCAATGAACGCTGCTGGCGGTGCGGACGGCTGCTCCCGGGCGGCCAAGGAAGGACAAACGCTCGTGGATCCAGCCCCCGAGTTCGCCGAGCGTCCGGGGGCTGATGTGATGCCCCCCGGGGTCGCGACGGGCATAGGCAGGCGCTGCCGAGTCGGTCAGCAGGTACTGCCAGGTGCGCGCCAGCAGCTCTGGCGGAATGACCCTGTCCTGATCACCCTGGGCTACGAATACCGGGACACCAGCCAGCCGGGCCGGGGTGACGGGGACTCCGGCGTCGAACGGCAGGGTGCCGTACAGAATGGCCGCGCCGGAAAAACGTTGCGGATCCGCAAGCACCAGTCCGCCAGCGAATGCTGCACCGCCGCTGAAGCCGACCAGCACTACCGGCCGGCCGTCGGGGGCAACGGCGTCGAGCCAGGTCCGGAACCATGCCATGCCAGCGGCCAGTGACTCCGCAACCGGGCGGCCGATGCCGCGGTTGGCAAACCACGCGTAGCCGCCGCCCTCGGCAATCGGCGCCCGTACTGCAGCATAGGCGGCATCGGGTGGAAGCTGGTCGGCGAGGGCAATGATGTCACGCTCGCTTGAGCCCCGGCCATGCAGCAGCACCACCAGCGGCGCCGCCGGGTCGGAGGAACCGGCCGTCGCCACCTCCGGTGAAGCGCTCAGGGAAGGGTCGCCCACGACCGTGGATGTCTCGGGGATACGCATGAAAGCTCCTGCTTGGGGGAAGTTGACGCAAGGATGTTTATTGAAGCTTCAACTATTATCGAGGATTGCGTATTCCCGGTCAACTATTTCGGGTCCCGCCGCGAAGGCTCGGACCCGGATCAGCACCTCCGCTGACCGCTGCCTGCATCCAGAAGCTGCGGCCCAGGCTGCGACTTCCTTGCGGCGCAATCAGGGCTGCGACGGGCTCAGATCCACTTCGGCGCGGCCGGCACCGTGCTGTTTAGGGCGGCACGGCCCGGCCCGGCGGCGGTGACGCCGCCGCTGCCCCGGCCGGCGGCCCATTCGACGACGGCGGCCAGCGGTCCGGAGACGATGGCGGGGGATTCCGACGTCGTGTCCCCGAAGGTGAGGTTCCGGTCCGTGACTTTGAGGACGAGGTCCTTGTCGGTACCGCGGGTCTTCCAGGCGCCGGTGATGTCCTTCAGGAGCCGTTCGAGCACGGGTTCCGGGATGTCCCCGAAGGCCGCGCCGTTGGCGAGGTCGACGGCGTGCATCCAGACTTCCCGGCTGCGCATCCAGACCGTTTCCGTGGCGGGCACCTCGCGGCCCTGGATGGTCCGGACTGTGTGGTGCCAGGCGTCCCCGGGCAGGTCCCGCCATTCGACGTTCAGGTGCACGGCGGAGTGGTCGAAGAGGTGCCGGAGCGCGATCGGGCTCAGCGTGGCGCCGAAGTCGATCTCGTGGTCCCGGACCTCCGTGGAGGGATACATCGGGGTCTCGACGCCGGTGGCAGCCCACTCAACCAGCCGGGCGATGGCCCGGGCGTTGTAGCCGATGTGCGCCGTGATGTGCCGGCGGGTCCAGCCCGGCAGCAGCGAGTCGCCGTCGAGGTCCGCATCCGAGAGCTCGTTGAGCTTGCGGGCAAAGAACGCCGTGCCGCGCCGTGCCTGCAGCAGGGCCGCGAGCAGCTCCGGGTCCGTTGTCAGGTCATGGCGGGCAACCATCAGGCTTCCTTGATGACGCGGTTCTTCAGCTGGCCCAGTCCCTCGATGGTGGTCACCAGGACCTGGCCTTCCTGGAGGTAGCGCTTCGGGTCCTGGGCGTGACCCACGCCGCCCGGGGTGCCGGTGGCGATCACGTCGCCCGGGTTCAGCGTGATGATGGTGGAGATATAGGACACCAGGTACTCGGGGGTGAAGACGAGGTCGCCGGTGGGGGTCTGCTGCTGGACTTCGCCGTCCACCGCGGAGGTCATCAGCGGGCCGGCGGCGAATTCGTCCTTGGTGACCAGGGCCGGGCCGAAGGGGGTGGACTTTTCCCAGGTCTTGCCCTGCAGCCACTGGATGGTGCGGAACTGGTAGTCCCGCATGGACACATCGTTCAGCACGGCGTAGCCCGCGATGTGGTCCGCTGCGTCGGCCTCGCTGATCCGGCGGCCCTTTTTGCCGATCACGACGGCGAGTTCGGCCTCCCAGTCGACGGCGTCGGATTCCTGCGGCAGGGCCAGGTCATCGTTCGGGCCGATCAGGGATTCCTGGTACTTGGCGAACAGGGTGGGGTACTCGGGGACTTCCCGGCCCATTTCCTTGATGTGGTTGCGGTAGTTGTGGCCCACGCAGATGATCTTGCCGGGGGAGGGGACGACGGCGTCCAGGTCCGCGCCCTCGGCCGGGTGCGTGGCGCCGGCCGCTGCCTTTGCGGTCGCTTCCCAGCCCGGGGTGCGGAGGAGTTCCCCAACGTCGGCGAAGCCGTCGATCTCGGTCAGGGTGTCGCCGTCCTGGCGGACAGCCTTATTGCCGGCGGGGGTGCGGAGGGTGAGGAGTCTCATTACTTGGTGCGTCCTTCGATGTAGGTGCGGTTGAAGTTCAGCCGTTCGAAAATGGGGGCGTCGCTGAAGCGGAAGAGATCGAATTCGGTGTCTGCCTGCAGTGACCAGGCGGCCCAGGACGGGACGACGAACAGGTCACCCTTCGCCAGGGTCCGGGTTTCGCCGTTTAGGACCACCGAGCCGGATCCTTCGAAGACCTGCCACACGCTGGAACCGACCTCGCGGACGGACTCGGTGGAGGCGCCGGCGCGCAGGCGGTGGAACTCGGCCCGGATGGTCGGCATCACGTCCCCGCCGGTAGTGGGGTTGGTGTAGCGCACGGCGGCGTGGCCCTGGGAGACCGTGGCCGGGTGGCCCTCGTCCTCGAGGAGCAGCTGCTCGGTCAGGGCCCGGTCCGTGTATTCCCAGCGGTAGGCCGCGATGGGGGAGCTCGTGGTGTCATCCAGCCCGGAGAGCGGGCGCAGGCCCGGGTGCGCCCAGAGCCGTTCGGCGCGGGAGATGTCCGGGGTGGCCTCATCGGTGACGCGTTCGGTGCCGAACTCGAAGAACCCGGCGTCGGCGTAGTGCACGAACGGGATGTCCAGCCCGTCGATCCAGGCCATCGGCTCATCGGTGTCGTTGTGGTGGCCGTGGAAGTTCCAGCCCGGGGTCAGCAGGAAGTCGCCGCGGGACATCCGCACCGGGTCCCCGTTCACGACCGTCCACACGCCCTCTCCCTCGACGACGAAGCGGAAGGCGTTCTGCGAGTGGCGGTGTTCGGGGGCGGTCTCGCGGGCGCCGAGGTACTGGATGGCCGCCCACAGGGTGGGGGTGGCGTACGGGGTGTTCCCCAGGCCCGGGTTCGCCAGGGCGATGGCACGGCGTTCCCCGCCGCGGCCCACCGGGACCAGGTCCCCGGCGCGGGCGGCCAGCGGGTACAGGTCGCTCCACCGCCACACGTGGGGCACCGCCTTCGGGCTCGGGACCATCGGCATCAAATCCGCGATCTCGGTCCACAGCGGGATCAGGTTCTCCCGATCAAAGTCCCGGTACAGCTCCTTGAGCTGCGCGGCTTCTTCGGGCGTCGGCTCCGGAGCAACGTGCCCCGCGGCCACTGATTCATGGGTCGTGTTCTCGGCGCTGATGGACACGTGGGCCTCCTCGGTAGGTGAACAGTTCTTGGCGTAGTTCGACTCTACGGAGCCGGGCGTGTGACCCCCAACATATTCTGTCAGTCAGAATTATCTGCCTGTCACGTCGGATTCCCGGCTGCGCCTACTCCGGATCTGCCGGATTGGCCGCGATGTCAATCTCCAGCTGCCGGCAGGTTTCCCGCAGCGCGGGGACGAGTCCGGCGTCGAACACCCGGCGGAAGCGGGTCGAGGGGGTGGCGACGCTGAGTGCACCGACGACGTGCCCGTGCCGGTTATGCAGGGCCATCCCGAGGGCGCTCACCCCCTCCTCCGTCCCCTCGAAATTGGCCGCGAAGCCGTTGCTGCGGATTGACTCAAGCTCGCGCAGGAACGCCGGGTACTCGGCGGCGGGAATGGTGTCCCCGCCAATTTCGGCATTGTTGCTGCGAAAGAGTTGGTCGATCATGTGGGGTTCCAGTTCGGCAAGCATGGCCTTGCCGCCCGACGTCCTGTTGGCGGGCATGACCGTGCCCTGCCGGTCACCAATGCGCAACACGTTGTTCCCTTCCACCGTGGCCAGGAAGCGAACTTTGGTGCCCACCCGCACCATGAGGTTGACGGTCTCGTTCAGTTGAGCCGAGAGCAGCTCCATGTGCGGCTGGGCGAGCGAGCGCAGCAGCCTGGTCCAGCTCAGGCCCGCCGGCCCGACCCCCATGGCCGCCCCGGGAACATAGCGGCGGTTTTCATCCTGCACGGCAAAGCCCCGGTAGACCAGCATCGCCAGGAGCCGGTGGGCGGTGGAGGGGGCTACGCCGAGCTCGGCGGCGGCGTCCTTGAGCCGCAGCGCGCCGCCGTCGCGGAGCAGCTGCAGGAGTTGCAGCGCATTATCCACCGCCTCGATGGAATAGGTCGGCCGCTTTTGGACGGGCTTCCGGGTGGACTTGGTTGGCGAGTTGTTCTGCACATCAGAATTGTATTGTTGTTCGTCTGCAATCTCCATGACAGTAGTGGGATGAATCACACACCTTCCGCTGCAGCGCCGGAGCGGCCGACACCGGGCTTGGCCCGCCCCACTACCGCCGATGGGCCTGCATCGCGGTTTTCCAAAGGCTCGGCCGCGGCCGTCCTCGTCTGCTGGCTCCTGGTGGTCTTCGACGGCTACGATCTCATTGTCTACGGCACCGTTCAGTCCTCCCTGATCTCTGGGACCGGCTGGGGCCTGAACAAGGCCACGGCCGGAACCATCGGCTCCATGGCCTTCGTCGGCATGATGATCGGGGCGATCTTCGCCGGCCGCATGGCCGACTCGTGGGGCCGGCGCCGCACCATCCTGGGCTGTGCCATCGTTTTTTCGATCTTCACGATCCTCTGCGCGTTCGCCCCTAGTGCCCCGGTCTTCGGCGTCCTGCGGCTCCTCGCCGGCATTGGACTCGGCGGGCTGGTGCCCTCGGCCAATGCGCTCGTGGCCGAACTCGTCACGCCCAAATGGCGCTCCACCGTCGCCACCTTGATGATGTCCGGCGTCCCGATTGGCGGATCCATCGCCGCCCTGGTCGGCATCCAGCTGATCCCGGCGTTCGGCTGGCAGTCCATGTTCCTCGTAGCGGTGCTGGCCCTGATGGTCGTGGTGCCGCTCGGACTGAAATATCTGCCGGAGACCCTGGCACCGGTCAGCGCGGCAGGCAGTGCACCTGGCGAGGCGGCTCACAAGGCCTCCAGCCCGGGCCACCTGATCAAGAAGCCCGCCGGCTTCTCCTCCCTGCTCCGCGCCCCGTACCTAGGGGTAAGCGTGCTGTTCGCAGTGGCGACCATCGCCACCCTGTTCGCCTGGTACGGACTCGGTACGTGGCTGCCAAACCTCATGCAACTGGCCGGCTACAACCTCGGTTCCGCCCTGACGTTCGCCCTCGCCCTCAACCTGGGTGCGGTGGCCGGCTCGGTCATCACGGCCTGGGCCGGGACCCGCTTTGGTCCGATCCCGACGGCGATCGCGGCTGCCGCCGTCGCCGCCGGAGCCCTCGTGGTCCTCGTGACCGGTCCGCCCGTGACGATCGTGTACCTCATGCTGGTCCTCGCCGGGGTCGGCACGCACGGCACGCAGTGCCTGATTATCGCCGCCGTCGCAAGTCACTATCCCGGACACCTCCGCGGAACCGCGCTGGGCTGGGCCCTGGGGACGGGCCGCATAGGCGCCGTCGCCGCACCCCAGATCGGTGGCCTCCTGCTGGCCGCCGGACTGGGCGTCAATTCCAATTTCCTCGCCTTCGCCGGTGCAGCCGCCATCGCCGCGGTACTGCTGGCCGCCGTCGGCCTCAAACTCAAGTCCAAACTCTCAACCTCACCCTCACTTACATCAACAGGAGCAAGCAATGTCTGAGCACGCCACGTCCACCGATGTCCTCGTCATCGGAGGGGGAATGGCCGGACTGGCCGGAGCCCTCGCGCTGCGTGAAAACGGCGCCAACGTCACCCTCGTGGAGCGGGCCCCCGAATTCGGCGAGGTCGGCGCGGGCCTGCAGATGGCCCCGAACGCCTCCCGCGTTCTGCGGCGCTGGGGCTTGCTGGAAAAGGCGCTGGAAATCGGCGTCCAGCCCAAGCACCTGGTCTTCCGCGACGCCGTCACCGGCGAGGAGCTCACCCGCCAGAGCCTTGGCGGGGAATTCGAGGAACGCTACGGCGCGCCGTACGTCGTGATCCACCGCAGCGACCTGCACCGGGTCCTGCTCGAAGGCTGCGAGGCGGCGGGCGTCAAGCTCGTCAACGACGTCATGGTCGAGAGCGTTGAAACCGTCAACGGCCGCGGCGTTGCCCACACCGCAGCGGGCGTGGACTACGAGGCCGACGTCGTGATCGGCGCCGACGGACTCAAGTCCACCCTGCGTCCGCTCGTGGCCAACGATGAGCCCGTCCCCTCGGCCTACGTCGCGTACCGCGGCACCGTCCCGATCACCGAAAACACGCCCAAGGCCGATCTCGAAGACGTGATCGTCTACCTCGGACCGGACTGCCACCTCGTGCAGTACCCCCTGCGCAAGGGCGAGCTGTTGAACACCGTGGCCGTCTTCAAGTCCGCCTCGTTCGAACGCGGCGAAGAGCAGTACGGCGGTGTGGACGAGCTAGAGGCCGCGTACAAGGATTGTGTCCCGGCCGTTCAGGAAGCGCTCAAGAACCTGGCCACCGGCATCCGCTGGCCCATGTACGACCGCGATCCGATCGAAAACTGGGTTGCCGGCCGAATGGTGCTGATGGGCGACGCCGCGCACCCGATGCTCCAGTACCTCGCCCAGGGCGCCTGCCAGGCGCTCGAGGACGCCGCCGTGCTGCAAGACGCCACCAATGGCACCGTCTTCACCCAGGGAGGCGTCAACCCGGAAGCCTGGGACGGCGCGATCAAGGAGTTCAACACCATCCGTGCCGGCCGCACGGCCCGGGTCCAGCGCACCGCCCGCGTCTGGGGTGAATCCTGGCACGTGTCCGGACTAGCCCGGACACTGCGCAATCTGCTCTTCAAGAGCCGGAAGGACAACGACTTGCAGTACAACGACTGGCTGTACGGCCAGTACGGCGACGGCGTACCGGCCGTCCGTGAGGCCCGGGCCAGCCTGACAGACCGGATTTCCGCCTGACCCGCGGCCGGGCCGGGGTCCGGCTATCGGATGATCCGGCGGCTGACCTACAGCTGCGGGCCGGCTCCCCACGGGGCCGGCCCGCAGCACGTTCGTGCCTCGCCTAAACCAGCGGCCACGGATAGCGCATGCCGGTGCGGTCAATCGGCAGCACCCCCTCACGCAGCAAGCGCCGCACCCTGCGCTGCAGGGCTGCGACTTCCGCATGGTCGAGAAGCCCGGCCACATCTGGCGGCACGGCCTCAGCGAGCGGCGCGATGTCCTCAAGGAGGTTCCCGGGGACGGGATCACCGGCGAAGTCCCAGATCACGGTGCGCAGTTTGAAGTCTGCCGAGAAGCACAGCCCGTGGTCGATGCCCCACACCCGTCCGTCAAGACCGCGCAGCACGTGACCGCTCTTGCGGTCGGTGTTGTTGGCGATGTAGTCGAACAGGGCGATCCGCGCCAGCTCGCGGTGGGTCTCGGGGGCGCCCTCGTACAGCGTGAAGTAATGCTCCTGGAAGTCGCACTCGATGAACCACTGCAGCGAACCGATCCCGAGGGGCGCTTCCTCGCGGATCACCGTTGGCGGCACGAGTCCCCACGCCAGGGATTCGCTGAGCAGGTAGGCCGCCCGTTCCCGCCGATAGAGCCCGGGCTCGAAATCGGACAGCGGCCTCTCCCCGGCCTCCGGCTTGTAGACCGCGTACGCGGCGTCGTCCCCGCGGGAGACCTGGACGAGGAACGTCTCGTTGCTGCTGCGCGGGATCAGTCCGAGAAGCTCGATGCGGCCTTCGGTGAGCAGGCTCAGCTCCCGGCCGGACACTTTTCATCCCTTTTCACGGCGTCCTCAGCCCACTGAGTGGTTCCGCGGTCGAATTCACCATGAGCACCACGGGTGCCTGACCCTCCACGAACGAGATGGCCGACACCGAGCCCGGGCTGATGACGATGCGCTGGAAGAGGTCCAGGTGCGTGCCCAGGGCATGGGCGACGGCAGCCTTGATGGGATCGGCGTGGGAGAAGCATACGACGACGCCTCCGGCGTGGGCCGTGCGCAAGGCCTCCACCGTTCCCACGATCCGGGCCTGCATTTGCGTGAAACTTTCGCCGTTCGGGAAGCGGAACGTGGACGGGCTGTGCTGCACGGTCTGCCACTGCGGCAAGGCCGCCAGGTCGGCGATCGCGGCGCCGGTCCAGTCGCCGAAATCGCACTCAAGCAGCCCGGCGTCGGCGTTCACGTCCAGCCCCGCGCGGGCCGCCGTCGGCTCCGCCGTCTCGCTGGCGCGCTCCAGCGGCGAGGAATAGATGGCGTCGACGGGCAAGCCCGCGAGCCGTTCCGCCACCCGTTCGGATTGGGCACGGCCCCGGTCCGACAAATGCAGTCCCGGTGCCCGCCCCGGCAGCACCGTGCCCGTCGTCGGCGTCTCCCCGTGGCGCACCAGAAGCAGGAGCGTGCCCTGTCGCTCAGGGGAAGGCCCGGACGTCGGTGCCGGCGATGCCGGCGGCGTTGCTGCAGTCATCAGGACTAAGCGTAGCGGCAGGGGCCCCGCCCGAGCTTGCGAGGGGCGGGGGAGCCGCGCAGCGGTAAGTCGCGCGGATGCCCGGTGAGCTGGAAATCTGGATAAATCTCTCGATTCCCCGCACCGTCGAGGACTAACGTAGAGGAGTGAGTGATCGCCCCGATATCTTCACTGTTGGTGAACTGCGTGCCTCCGGCCACGTTCACAAGGACCTGCGCCGCGAAATCCGCGACAACCTGCTCGCGGCCCTTGCCGCTGGCCGGGATCCGTGGCCCGGGATGTTCGGATTCAGCCGGACGGTCCTGCCCCAGCTCGAGCGGGCGCTGCTCGCCGGCCACGACGTCGTGCTGCTCGGCGAACGCGGGCAGGGCAAGACCCGGCTCCTGCGCACCCTGGCCGGGCTGCTGGATGAGTGGTCGCCGGTGATCGAGGACTCGGAGCTGAACGAACACCCGTACGAACCCATCACGGAGCACTCCCGCGCCCTTGCCCTCACCGAGGGGGACCGGCTGCGGGTGGCGTGGCGCCACCGTTCGGAACGGTATGTCGAGAAGCTCGCGACGCCGGACACCTCCGTCGCCGACCTCATCGGCGACGTCGACCCCATGCGGGTGGCCGAGGGCCGCCGGCTCGGGGATCCGGAAACGATCCACTACGGCCTGGTCCCGCGCTCCAACCGGGGGATCATCGCGATCAACGAACTGCCCGACCTCGCCGAGCGGATCCAGGTCTCGATGCTCAACGTGATGGAGGAGCGCGACATCCAGATCCGCGGCTACGTGCTCCGGCTGCCCTTGGACGTCCTCGTGGTCGCGTCCGCCAACCCGGAGGACTACACCAACCGCGGCCGGATCATCACCCCGCTGCGGGACCGCTTCGGCGCTGAGATCCGCACCCATTACCCGATAGAGCTCGACGACGAGGTCGCCGTCATCCGGCAGGAGGGGCACCTGGTGGCCGGCGTGCCGCCGGTCATCCTGGAGATCCTGGCCCGCTACACCCGGGCGTTGCGGCAGTCCCCGGCGATCAACCAGACTTCCGGAGTGTCCGCGCGGTTCGCCATCGCTGGCGCCGAAACCGTCGCAGCGGCGGCCCTGCGCCGGGCGAGTGTGCGCGGCGAGGACGAGGCCGTGGCCCGGATCATCGACCTCGACGCCGCGGTGGAAGTCCTCGCCGGGAAGATCGAGTTCGAGTCGGGGGAGGAGGGCCGGGAACAGGACATCCTTGATCATCTCCTGCGCATGGCTACCGCGGAGGCCGTGCGGGCGCATTTCCACGGCATCGACATGGGTCCGCTCGTCGCTGCGCTCGACGGCCACACCACGGTGACCACCGGGGAGCTGGTCACCGCCCGGGAGTTCCTCCAGAATCTCCCGCCCCTCAACGGCTCGCGGCTCTACGACGACATCAGTGAGCGCCTGGGCGCGGGAAGCGACGGGCAGCGCGCCGCCGCCGTCGAACTCGCATTGGAGGGTCTCTACCTCGCCCGCCGGATCTCCAAGGATTCCGACGACGAGGCCACCATCTACGGCTAGGCAGTTCCCAGGCCGGGTAGTTCTTCGACTGAATAGAGGAGGGCCCATGAGCGTTCATAACCGGTCCCGCTATGGCCGGTACGCGGGAGGACCGGACCCGCTCGCCCCGCCGGTGGACCTGGCGGAGGCGCTGGATGCTGTTGCCGAGGACGTCATGGCCGGATATTCGCCCCGCCAAGCCCTGCAGGAGTACCTGCGGCGCGGCGGCCGTAACCGGGAAGGCCTTGATCACCTCGCCGGCCGCGTCCAGCAGCGGCGCAATGAACTGCTGGACCGCCACCGGCTGGACGGCACCCTCAACGAGGTCCAGAAGCTCCTTGACACTGCGGTGCTGGAGGAGCGCAAACAGCTCGCCCGCGACGTGCGGATGGACGACACAGACCGGGCCTTCCGGGAGATGCAGCTGCAGAACCTGCCTAAATCCACGGCGGCTGCGGTCAACGAGCTTGCCTCCTATGACTGGCAGTCGAGCACCGCCCGGGAGGCCTACGAGCAGATCAAGGACCTGCTGGGCCGCGAGATCCTGGACCAGCGGTTCGCCGGGATGAAAGAGGCGCTCGAGGGCGCCACGGATGAGGACCGCGCGGCCGTCAGCGAGATGCTGCAGGACCTCAACGAACTCCTCGACAAGCATCGGCGCGGCGAGGACACCGACGCGGACTTCCAGGAATTCATGGCCAAGCACGGCCAGTTCTTCCCGGAGAACCCGCAGTCCGTCGAGGAACTCGTGGACGCTCTCGCCCAGCGTGGGGCCGCCGCCCAGCGGCTCTTGCAATCCATGTCCGCCGAGCAGCGCCAAGAGCTCATGCAACTCTCCGCCCAGGCGTTCGGCTCGCCCGAACTCATGGCCCAGCTCGGCCAGCTCGATGCCAACCTGCAGGCCCTGCGCCCCGGCGAGGACTGGACCGGCTCCGAACGATTCGAGGGCGAAGAGGGGCTCGGGCTCGGCGACGGCACCGGTGTGCTCCAAGACCTGGCCGAACTGGACGAGCTGGCCGAACAGCTTTCCCAGTCCTACAACGGCTCCCGGCTCGACGACTTGGACCTGGACGCCCTCGCCCGGCAGCTCGGACAGGACGCCGCGGTGACGGCCCGCACCCTCGCAGAAATCGAACGGGCCATGCAGGACGGGGGCTACCTCCGGCGCGGGGCGGATGGCGACCTCCGGCTCTCACCGCAGGCCATGCGCCGGCTCGGCAGGGCGCTGTTGCGGGACACCGCCAGGCAGTTGTCCGGCCGGCAAGGGGGCCGGGACACCCGGGCGGCCGGGGCAGCCGGGGAACAGACCGGTTCCAGCCGCCAGTGGGAGTTCGGCGACGCCGAGCCTTGGGACGTCACCCGGACCATCACAAATGCGATCCGCCGCACCATCGCCGACGGCGGGGATCCCCGCCACGGCCTCCGCCTGGCTGTAGACGACATCGAGGTGACGGAGACGGAGGCACGCACCCAGGCCGCCGTCGTCTTGCTCGCCGATGTGTCCTTCTCGATGGCGGCCGAGGGCCGCTGGGTGCCGATGAAACGGACGGCACTGGCCCTGCATCACCTCATATCCACCCGGTTCCGCGGGGACCGCCTGCAGCTGATCACCTTCGGCCGCTACGCGCAGACCATGGACATCGGCGAGCTCACGGCCCTGCCGGCATTGCGGGAACAGGGGACTAACCTGCATCACGGCTTGCTGCTGGCGGGTCGATTCTTCCGCCAGCACCCGACCATGCAGCCGGTCCTTCTCGTGGTGACCGACGGCGAGCCCACCGCGCACCTGCTGGCCGACGGCGAATCGTGGTTCGCCTGGCCGCCGGACACCGAGACCATCCGCATTACGGTCGCCGAGCTCGACCGCCTTGGGCGTGCCGGCACGCAGGCCACCTTCTTCCGGCTCGGGGATGATCCGGGACTTGAGCGGTTTGTCCAACGTATGGCCCGCCGGATCGACGGCCGGGTGGTCGCGCCCGAGACCGGGGATCTGGGGGCTGCCGTGGTGGGGGAGTACCTCCGCGCTCATTTCCGGGGCCGCCCGTACGACGACGCCGACTGGGCGTTGTAGCCGCCGGCGGCGGGAAGTTGCTCGGCCAGCACGCAGTGAACGTGCAGTGGCTGGCCTCCGCCGAGTTCCGCGGAACGAACCGTGCGTTAAAGCGGGCGCCCGTTGCACTGAGCGGCTCTGGAAAGCCCGCGGCCGCCTCAGGGCACCTTGCCGCTGAATCGGGATACTTATGTCAACCTAGCCAGCAGCCGGGCCTCTGGAATTTTGTTCCGGATCCCGAGAAACATTCGGTATTCGAATCACCAGTTGGTTGGTGGGCGACAACACACGCGCCGCGGACATATTCCTGAGCCGGCGCCGGGCGTTGCACTGCGTTCCGGTGACTCGTGCTGCTGCCGACGCGGCACGGCCGGACTGCTTAGCTGCCTAGATGTGTGGACGCCTGGATGTGGAACTCGTGGCACGGCGGCCCGCATGATAATCAGCCCCTTTCGACTGATTATACAGTGCCGATAATCAACATTATGTCAAGTAGTAGTTTGCGCATCTCGTCACCGGAATCGCGTTGGCCGTCCCCCGCGCCCGTTCCGCGCGTGTCGGTCACGGTGTGGCGGGCAGAAGGAGTCCAGCAAAGAACGTTGATAAAGCTGCCTTCGACCACTAGCGTTCCCTGACGTGGACATGACCTTCAGTGCGGAATTGTTTGAATGGCGTGGACCGGCGCCTTTCTACTGGTTGTCGCTGCCTGCTGAAGTGTGTGACTACGTCAGGGCCCAAGCAGCGACGGCCACTTACGGGTGGGGTGCCATCCCGGTGTCCGCGCGGATCGGTGGCACCGAATGGGAGACCTCGCTCCTGCCACGCAACGGTGCGTACGTGCTGCCTGTAAAGAAGGACGTCCGCACGCAGGAGCGGTTCGGCAACGGTGACGCGGTGACGGTCACCCTGAGTGTGGCGCCTCGCGGCGGGAGGGCAGCGAACGGCACCGGCCCGACCGTGTGAGGCCTTATTGGACCTGGAAACGTCCCACTAGGCCGACGATCAGCCCGACGATCGCTGCCGGTAGAGCCAGAGTCCTCAGGGTGTTCTGCAGGTGGTGCCGGGAGGCGGGATTCATGGCCTCACCTTATGCGTGCGTACGCTAGCGCTTTTGATGGCACTCCCCCTCACGTCTTTCAGCCCGGGAGCCCGCCCCCGCCGTTGTAGCCGCCGTTGGCCCTCGTTGCGTTGAGGCTGCTGCCGCCGTTATTGCCCAGATCACGGCTGCGGCTGGCGCGTGGATCAAAGTGAGGATGCTTGTTGACGGCGCCCCTTTTCTTTCGGTAAACGACGACGAAGTAGATGGCGGTCGCGATCAAGGCCGCGATCACGACCGCCGCGAATATTGCTTCAGCTGTGTTCATGGCCTCATTGTCCACCGGCCCCCCACTCAAGGGGGATATTTAGTACTGGATTTATCGTTCAATACGTTGACAATTTTTCGTACCAATAATTAGCGGACGCCAAAACGGGCAGGTAGAATTCATTACCCCAACCTAACGACAAACACGGGTCGGACACCTATGCTCAGGTTCAGCGTTCATTCTCAAGGGGGAACAATGGATCGCAGCCGGCATCTGCCAATCAACATTTCAGTTCTACTAGCGTCATTGCTCGTGGCCTCATGCGCAGCGACCCCATTAGGCGGCCCGGGCACGCCAACACCCGCCCCAACCACGGTGCTCTCAGCAACAGCACTGGCCGACAAGGGGGCAGCTACGCCGATCCCGGCCACCTCAGCCCCGCCGACGGAGGCGTGCGCGCACTTCCTGCCCGCCGCACCGTGCATCACCTACAACAGCGTCGCTGCCTCCTCGGACGGTAAAGCCCTGCCCTGGGCCGCGGCCGGAGCTGTCAAAATTCAACTCACGTCCGTCAATGGCGGGCTGCAGCTGGCCATACGCGCACCATGCTCCCCATTCAGCGCCCCGGTGACCATCAGGGGGAACACTCTCACCGTCGGAAGGATCGCCGTGGGCGCAGCAGGGTGCGTGGGCGCTGCTGGTGACTACCAATCGTGGCTACAGGAATTCCTGAAACGCCCCATTGCAATGACATACGCCAACGGCACACTTTTCTGGGTGAGCGGCCCCGATTCGCTCAGCTTCAAGTCGGAATAATCACCACAATCCAACTACCCCTGAAGTCGCCCCCTTCGGCGGCATTGTTCAGGATTTCCAAACCCACACCCGCGACTTTTTGACCCGGGACTGGTCGATGGCGGTCCCGAGCGGTTAGTTGAGTGCTGCGGACGGTCCGGTGATGTGGTTAACATCCAGCACGCGCGGGCCGCGGCGATGCCTGGGTGAAATATTTTTAGATAGTTGCTTGTGCGAACACTTTTTGGAGTTTAGGTTTCTTTCATCAAGTCGGTGTGTTGGGGGCGACTGACTTTGCAATCTCCCCCTGGACCTGAATTCTTCTGGTGAAAGTGGTCCCGTGGGGATTGGTTCCGGCGCGATGAGTCGCGCGATTTTGACTGTAGTTCTATGCGGCGGTCTCGTCGTTGCCTCCGGCAGCCTCACTGCGACGCCGACCGAGGCAGCGACGCCCGCGGCAGACGCGTCGCCGACGCCGTCATCGTCGACACCAAACGATGCACCGGTTATCAGCACCACTGCGGTTCCCGACGGTATCGTCGGGCAGCATTATCACGTTGCTCTGGCCGCGAAGGGTGGGTTTGGCCCGTATACCTGGTCTATTTCGAGTGGCACCCTCCCGGGCGGGATCACGCTCGATCCTCAAACCGGGGTCCTGGCCGGGACCCCGACCGCTCCCGGGACCGCCCATCCCGTAATTGCGCTCACGGATTACCGGGGTGCATCTTCGGTCCTCACCACTCCCCTGTCCGTCCAGGCGTCCCCTGCGGCAGCGCTCCCGCTCCTGATGACGGGAGCCCGCTCTGTCGTAGAAGGGCACTACGCGAAGTACGCGGTAAAGGCCGACGGGACCGTTCTGGCGTGGGGAGGCGATACCTACGGAGGGTTGGGGGACGGATCCACCACAGGGCAGGCCCTCTCCCCCACCCCGATACCGGGCCTGACCGGTGTAGTGTCCATGAGTGTCAACGATGACGGATCCCAGTACGCGCTGAAGGCCGACGGCACGGTCTGGGCCTGGGGGAACAACACCTACGGGCAGCTGGGCACCGGCACCACCCCCACCTGCCTTTCCCCTCGCGAGGTGCCCGGACTCACCGGGGTCCGGGCGTTGACTGTCGACGGCGATTCAGTATTCGCCGTCAAGGCGGACGGAACCGTCAGTGCGTGGGGCAGAAATGACTATGCCCAACTGGGCAACGCGACGGTCCGCGATTCCTCGACGCCGGTCCAGGTCGCTGGGTTAGTCGGGGTGAAATCGCTCGCCCCTAGCCCAGGAGGCGTCATTTTCGCGCTCAAGATCGATGGCACGCTCTGGAGCTGGGGCGGCCTATCCGGCTATAACTCTCCCTTGCCGGCCGCCGCAATCCCCCATATTTCCGGCATCCGGTCGCTGGTGGCCCGCGCCGCCCCCGCGACCGTGTACGCGCTGAAGTCCGACGGAACGCTCTGGACGGACACCACTTCGTTCGATCACTTCGCGCCCGTCACCGGTCTTTCCGGTGTCAAAAGCGTCAGTACCAGTACACGCGACGGCGGCCCCGATTCGGCGTTTGCGGTTAAGACCGACGGCACAGTCTGGTCCTGGGGGGACAACACCTTCGGTGTCCTCGGCAGGACAACCCCCTTCCCCTCGTCTGCCGCGCCGGCGCCCATCCCGGGACTCACCGGCGTCGATAGGGTTTCACCGAACAGCTTCGGCCGGGCCATTTACGCGGTCAAAACGGACGGCAGCATCTGGGGCTGCGGCGAAGGCAGCCTGGACGAATTCGGCACGGGCTACGGGAACTCTGCGGGTTCGACCGTCCCCGTCCGGGTTCCAGGCCTGGGCGCCGTCACCGACATTTTCCCGGAGGACGAATCGGTGTATGCCATGGCGACCGACCGGTCCGTATGGGGTTGGGGGCACGGGGTCAATCGCCGCCTTCGGGACGGAACGGCCGGTTATTCCCTGCCGCCGTTGCAACTCGGATCCTCGAACCCTTATCCGGCCGGCATGGACACCGGGCAGCACCCGGCGGGAGTCGCCATCAGCCCCGACGGGGCCGCGGCCTACGTCACCAACGAAGGCAGCAACTCAATCTCCGTCCTTGACCCGAGGGCGGAAACGGTCCGCTCGACCATTGCTGTCGGGCCCGGCCCCCGCGGGGTGGCTGTACGACCTGACGGCGCCCAGGCCTACGTGACTAACAGCGGCGACAACACGGTATCCGTGATCGACACCGCAACCGGCACGCTGTCCGCCACGATACCTGTCGGGTCGGGCTGGGGCGCCTCCGGGGTCGCTTTCACCCCCGACGGCGCGAAAGCCTATGTGACGAATGCCGGGGAAGGAACGGTGGCCGTCATCCACGTCGCATCCGCTTCCCTAAAAGCCGTAGTCCCGGTCGGGGTGCAGCCGGTGGCAGTCTCGTTCACACCGGACGGGTCGCGGGTGTTCGTCGCCAACTCCTCAGATAAGACCGTATCCGTGATCGCGACCGCATCAGATCAGGTGGTGACAACCATCCCCGTCGGAACAGGCCCGCGCAGCATCGCCGTCACACCGGACGGGTCGAAGGCCCTGATCACCAACACCGGGACCAACAGCATCTCGATCATTGACATTGCCACCAACCGGGTCAGCACCGTCCCAGTCGGCTCGAGCCCTGCCGGTATCGCACTCACCGCCGCGGGCGCCCGCGCGCTTGTGGCCGAGGCCGGAAGCAACGAACTCTCTCTCGTCGAGGTGGCGTCCGGCAAACTCCTCGGAACATTCCCGACCGGCACGAGCCCGTCAGGCGTGGCCGTCACTCCCGACGGATCCAGGGCGGTGGTGACAAATCCCGGCGGGGGCAACGTTTCAATTGTGAACCTTGGTCCTGCGATGAGCGCCGTCCTACCATCGGCGGCAACAGTCGGCGTGCCCTACGCCTATCAGTTCACCGCGGGAGGCTTGCCGTCGCCGGGCTACAGGGTCTCCTCCGGTTCGCTCCCTGCGGGTTTGTCCCTCGATGGCCGCACCGGCACACTCTCGGGTACGCCAACCGTGCCTGGAACTTCGACGTTCGGCGTTACTGCCAGTAACGGGATCGTCCCGGACGCCGCCGCGTCGGCGTTGACCATCACCGTCGTGAAGGCCTCGACCGTGCCATCGACCACAATCGGCGCGTGGCGCGATTTCACCGGGTGACGGCATCGCCGACCTCTTGTTCCGCTATGCGGACGGCGAGCTTGCTGTGGAAGCGGGGAACTTGACGGGCACCCCGGTCTCCGTCAGAATCCTGTCCCCGGGATGGCCGAACATGACCGCAACCGTTTTCCCCGGCGACTTCAACGGCGACGCCAAGGCGGACCTCCTTGCCCGTGACGCCACCGGCGCGCTCTGGCTCTACCCCGGCAACGGCAACAGCGGCCTGCAACCACGCATCAAGGTCGGTATCGGCTGGAACATCATGACGTCGATCCTCGGCGCCGGTGATTTCAACGGCGACGGCGCCGCGGATGTGCTCGCCCGCGACACGACCGGTGCGCTCTGGCTTTACCCCGGCACCGGTAAAGGCGGCTGGCTCCCCCGCACCAAAGTCGGCATCGGATGGAATACCATGACCGTGCTCATAGCACCGCGTGACTTCAACGGTGACGGCCATCCCGACCTGCTCGCCCGCGATGCCGCCGGTGCGCTCTGGCTTTACCCCGGCACCGGTAAAGGCGGCTGGCTCCCCCGCACCAAAGTCGGCATCGGGTGGAACAGCATGGCGGCGATCTTCGGGGCGGGGGACTTCAACGGCGACGGCACCATGGACACCTTCGCCCGCGACACGACCGGCACGCTCTGGCTCTACCCCGGCAACGGCAAAGGCGGCTGGCGCCCCCGCACCAGCCTCGGCAAAGACAACGTCCTCCCATCGATGTGATTCCTCGGACGGCAGCCTGGACGCTCAATATGGGGCACGCACCCCATTTCGCGAGCACGCTTCACGAGTCTCGTGTGGCTGTCGGGCGGGACAATACCGTGCAGTAAACCATTGAGCTTGTGCGCTCCTGTACCCTGAATGACGGCTGACCCGCGACCATCCGCTCAGGGCCGCAGCCTTGGGAATCGACGCCGGTAACCGCGGCGAGGACCCACGACGCGCGTAGACTCGTTTTATGGCCGGTACAGCGGGCCGCCCGCCATCGTTTCGTTCCCGGCGCCAACTCCTGGCACCAGGATCCGGCGTGGGCAGGCACCGGATCGCCAGAGGGTTGGCGTTGCTCACACTGGGACTTCTGACGCTCGTGCTGGCAGATTGCACCTCACCGGCGGCCAGCCCGTCCACCACCCCCACCCCCACGTGGTCGCTGGCCGCATTGGGTGATTCCATCCCGGCGGGCACCGCCTGCGATTGCACGCCTTACCCGCAACTGCGCGCCTCGGACTTGTCGCTACCGGGCGGACCCGCGGTCACGGCCTCAAACGAGGCGGTCGCCGGATTCATCAGCGTCGACGTTCTTGACCAGCTGAGCAGCGCAAGCGCTCCGATCGACGCGGTCAAGGCGGCGCGCCTGGTGGAGATCGAAGTGGGGGCGAACGACGTCGCGCCTTCCAGCTCGTGCGGAACCGACGCCGCCTGCTACCAGCCCAAGATCACGGACCTCAACGTGAACCTGCACAACATCGTGCACCGCGTACACGAACTCACCGCCGGCCATGCCGTGACGGTAGTCCTGCTGGACTACTGGAGCGTCTGGCTCGGCGGCCAGTACGCACACCAGCAGGGCCAGGCCTACGTGGACGCGGCGGCTAGCGTCACCGACAAGGTCAACACGGTGATCCGGGAAGTTGCAGCGCAGACCGGGTCGGCGTACGTCGACCTGCGCGCGGCGTTCAAAGGCCCCGACTACGCCTACGACGAAACCCATTACCTGGCCACCGACGGCATACATCCCAACGCCGCCGGCCACCAGCAGATCGCCGCTGCCCTTGGTGAGGAAGCGCAGAAACGGATGCAGCCGTAAGGGCTCCTCCATCCGGCCGGGCAACGGCGAACAGTTCGCCGTCTCTTAGTGGAAATCACGAGGCCTACGCCTAGAACCACATGGATGACAGCCGGGTGTGGGTCGCCCCGACCGTCATGCGCTACCTCAAAGATTGGATGACCGGGACACTCAAAGTCTGAGGAGCACGATGCCGACGGTATCGTCGGACAGTTGGAGAATCCCAGCGGACGACGACGGCGGCTCGCGTGCGATGCGTCAACCGATCAGTGACTCAGGGTGATTGCCCTGCGCCGGACGTGTTCCAACCGCGCGCCGAAGCCTGTTGGCACGTGATCTGGCAATTCATCGATTGGGAACCACCGGACGTCGTCGCTTTCGTCGCTCACGGCGATCTCGACATTAGGGTCGATGGTTGCAGCGTATCCAACATCCCAGTGGGCGGTGCATGAGAATCCCGCGTGCAGATCGTGCCGGTCAAGATCAACGATCGCAGTAGAGAGCAGGACAAGGTCGCCAATTCCGGACTCCTCGCGGGCCTCCCTTTGCGCTGCTTCTGCCACCGATGCGTCCTTCGACTCGATGTGACCGCCGAACTGCACCCAAAACTGCCCCTTGCGATGGAAGCACAGAAGAACACGATCGAATGCGGGCGAGAAGACGAAGCAGGACCCCGTGACATGCTCCGGGCCGCCGTCGCGACGCAACGCCGCGTCCCCGGCAAAGGTCACGAACCGTAGATAAGCGTCTCGCGAACCTGACTGAGGAACTTCCTGGAGGCTGGTGAGCAGATCGTTAAGGGGCATGCTGCCATCTTGGCGCACAAGACAACGAACAACTCAATGCCACGACAAAGGGACCGGTGTCGGTTGTCGAATCGCGCCCGTTAGACGGTCGATCAGCGTGCCGCGGAAGCCTACCGTCACGTTCCGCGCGGTTGCTGTCCTGGGCTGTAACTCGCGTAACAAATGGCGGCCCTTTCGCAGCGCTATTTCTCACCCTTCAGCACCTGAGGGGATCCTTTACCGGAGACTCCAACGGGTAGCTCAGGTCCTAAATGCTTGGGTTTCTGGCCGGTCTTTAGCTTCGGCCTGTTCCTACTGCCAATCATTCAGCTCGTCCGGTTGGCCTGCTCCGAGTAGTGGGCAAGGTTACTGCAGGCGGCCGCGGAGGTTGTCCTGGCCATAACTGCAGTCGTTCTCGCCCTAGTGATCCCCACACCTGACGGCTCACGGTCCTCGCCCCTGACCTACGCAGGAGGAGCGGCAACCGCAGGCCTGATGATGGCGTATTGGGCGTGGGGACTGCCGCGCCGATCTTCCCGGACACGGCAGTTCGATAAGGGGGCTGTTGTCTAAGCACCTGCTCACGCTGCGTGTTAGCCGACCCTTGACCGGGGGCTCACAGGGCGATAAATGGGAGACTAAAAGAGTGATTAGTACTCTGAACTTACCCGTTATCCTCAGCGCTAAGACTCGGGAACTCACGCTGCGCAGGGCTGCCGACAACGACCTCACGGCACTGATGCTCCTTCTCGCGGACGACCCAATCAGCGCAACGAGGGGTGACAAGGCCAGCGCTTCGGATGCCGCCGCGTACCGGTCTGCATTGACTGCGATCGTTTCAGACCCCTCCAACGACCTACTCGTGGTCGTGAACGAGACAGACAAGCCCCTGGCGACCATGCAGCTCACACGGATACCTGGCATGGCCCGACGAGGGTCGACTCGGCTTCTGATAGAAGCCGTTCGAGTCCGCAGCGACAACAGGTCAAGCGGCATCGGATCAGCAATGATGCGGTGGGTTACTGGAAGTGCAGCCCCCGCCCTTGAGGCGTCGCTTGTGCAGCTCACCTCTGACGAGGCACGTCAGGACGCACATCGCTTTTATGAGCGTTTGGGATTCGTTGGATCGCACCGTGGCTTCAAATACAGGGTGGGCTGAAGCTGACCATCGTCGGATGCGCAGTAGCCGATCCCGCACCGGACACTAGTTGTTGCCCGGCCGATGAAAACCGTTTGCAGTCTGTGAGTATCTGGTAGGGGGGCCATCCAGCGTGCTTGTGGAAGGATGCCAGAATGACACACGAGGGAACGCTAATCGGAACAATCCGAGCCTTGTACCGCTACCCCGTCAAATCGACCGCCGGTCAGGTGCTGCGTGTCGCCAACGTAACGGCGGGTGGGCTGCAGCACGATCGGAAGTGGGCCATCTACACCGAAGACGGGGGCATCGCCAGCGGAAAACGTACCCGGCGTTTTCGTCCCGTCCCCGGGCTGATGCAATGGTCCTCCCGTGTCGAAGACGAACACGACGTCCCAATACTGGTAAGCCCCGACGGCGCCCGGTTCCGCGCCGATGATGCCGCAGCCTCGCATGAGCTCTCCGAAGTCTTTAACCAGCAGTTGATATTGCGCCCCGAAACAACAATCCAGCACCACGATGAGACTCCACTGCACCTGGTGACAACGTCCTCCCTGGCAGCGCTCGCCGACCTGTCAGGACTACCGGTGGACGAGCGTCGATTCCGAGCCAACATCATCATCGACACCGGGACCGAGCCGGTTTTCCAGGAAGATCATTGGATAGGCGCCGAACTGGTCATCGGAGACGAGGTCCGCGTACAACTTGGCCACGGCATGCCCCGCTGCGTGATGGTCGACCAGCCTCAACGCGGAGTCCCCGCCGAACCGAAAACCCTTAAACTGCTCGGCACACACCACAACACGAATCTAGGTTTGCAGGCCCACACGATCCGTACCGGGATGGTTCGCATCGGCGACAGCGTCGTCCTCCGCGGTCCGGAGGTGCCGACAATCTCGAAGAAGCTGGATCAAAGCACCGACAGAATGCCCATGCGGTAGGACGCGTCCGGTGGGGCCCCAGCGTGCCGATGAGGAAGCGATATCAGGAATGCCGCGAGGCTGCTATTCGGGTATGTCCTGGAAGTACTGCACGACGTCGTAGTTACCAATGAGCCTTGCCAATCCGACCGGTGTCTGCCCGCTCGCGTTGACGTGCAGCGGATCAGCAGCGTGGGAGCGGAGCAGGCCAATCAGCTCACCCCGCCCTTTGGAGTTGAAGACGGCGACCCAAAGTGGTGTGTTGCCGAAGACGTTCTCCGCGTCGACTCGTGCTCCTGCATCGAGCAGGGAGGCAGCCGCCGTATGGGCGAATTCCTGGGCTGCGAGATGAAGCGGTGTGAAGCCTGGGCGGTCCACCACGTCAGGCAATGCTCCCTCGGCAAGCAACCGTGCTATTGCCCCGGGATCGTCTTCCAGTGCCGCGTAGTGGAGGGGAGAACGGCCGGCGGGGTCCACCCGCTGCCTCGGCTCGTTGTCCACGTTCATTTCTTGCTCTCGATAGCGCCCAGGCGGGTGCGCACTTCCGCTGGTCTGAAGTCAAAACCGCTCGCCCGAGCACCTGTCCAATTGAGGCCCACGAGAATCCCGTCACTCTCAAGGCCGTCTATCCAGCGAGTGCGCCACACTTCCACGGGGATGGCCATCGGTTCGAATCCCCCGTAGACGGGGACATCCGCGATAACGCGCTCTGCCCTGCTCCGAAGGGACCAGAAAGGCATGCTGCGATCACCATCCCCGTTGAGCGGTGCCGGGAGGCCACCTGCATCCCGGATCCCCCACACCTCACCGTTCTTGACGATCTCGTCGTAGAAGACGGTTGCATGCGCTGCGCTGACACTCATTCCGACAGCCTATGTCGCAAGGCAGGCCAGCAAGCAGCCTACGAAGCCCTCATAGGTGCCTGGCCGTGGATGATCCGCCATCAAATAGGCCCAATACGGAGAAGATTGGCAATCATTGACTTCATGGGATCATTTACGATCACGAGCCCCCGCTGTCGATCGCACGCGACCTTTGGCGGTTGGGCGAGCCCGGTCCTGCCCACGCGCTGTGCGCTTGAGCGCCGAGGAGGCCGTCGACGTCGGGATCTGAGCCGGTGACCTGGAACAATACGGCCAAGCACGTGCTATCTGGCCCGACGGCCCGAGCGGCGTCACTTCCGCGCTGTTGCTAGCAGCCGTTGAGTATCTCGAAGGTTCCATGCGCCCATGCGCCAGACGCCGCCGCCTTCCCGAGAAGCGTTTGCCCCCGGAGCTTCAAGCCAGCGAAGCGGACCTCTGGCCCGCGCTCACTCCAGTAGCCCACGCACTGGATCATCGACGACTCGAGACCCGACAATAAGCCAGCCATCCCGAACAGCTTGTGTCCTAGATTTCGGGTGCGTCCGACCATGGACGCCCTTCGATCATGATGAGCTTGTACTCGTCACGTGCGGGATTGTGTGTCACGAGATCAATCACGTTCGGCTCATGGATTCCGGCCAAGTCAGCGCTCCTATCGGTTGAAGATGGGAATGGCATTGACGCAAACCGGTCTGGCCCGGAAGCATCAAGGGGCCACGCGCAGCCTACTCCCGAACGGCAAGATCGTAACGGCGCATCCCAAATCGTGGTCCGGTCAAGGATCCTTCGCCGTGCAGTGGTGCCCCACTGAGGACGGCTTGTCACCCCGTCGGTCCGGGAGATGCCGGGCCGGCGGTAACCCGATCGCCGATGCCGCGCCGTTTACGCCAAACCGGTCGGGCGGCGACGTGTGGCACCGTCGTGGTGGTGCAATCCCCCGGCCGGCGCACGCTCGCACCGTGGGATGACTTGACTCCCATCGGGCGGCCCGTAGACTCGGCCAATGCTTGGTTCTGGGGGAACAAGAACAGTCCACGGCTTTGCGGCGCTCTTTATCAGTACACTTTTGGCCGGGAGCCTGGCCGGCTGCTCATACGAGGACGAGGGAAGGCCGCCGCCAACGTCAGCAGGGGTCAGTCCACGACCTGTATACACCGTCCCCGCGAAGGATCCGGCAGTGGTGGCCGTGGAAGCCCGCAACTACACTGAGCTGGGACAGCGACTGGCAAAGGCGCCGGGCAGAGTGCTGCTGGGCGGCTCCGGCCCCGCAGACGGTCCGAGTATCGGCTTCCTAAGAGCCGCAACCGTGAAGACCGCCGGCCCGTACACCGTCACCCTGGCCTGCGTCGGCATCTCTCACGCCCGGATCTTCCTCACCCAGCGGACCGTGGGCGGAGTAGATGACAAGACCTTCGAGATCGACTGCACTGCGACCCAGACTCGCACCGTGCAACTGCAAGAGGGATACATCGGCGCCCAGCTCCTGCGCCATGATTACAACGGCGCCTGGACAGGTGCGGTTGCCGGCATCAAAATCACGGGCCCTTAGGGCCGCCGAGGCAGCCCAGTCTGACCGATACGTTTCCGGAGCGCCACCAACCCGGCCGGGTGCTGTTTTACGCCGTCATTTATCCCTGTCTGTTGAAGAGTTTCCTGAGCCGGGAGGGGCCTATTTGTTGATGGGCTTGTTGAGGTCGAGGCTGATGGTCTGGCCGGGGGCGAACTCATCCAGGGAGGGGGCGAGGTCGTACCAGGCCCCTGCGCCGCCGGTGAGCGGGCGGTTCGCTGATCTCAGATCTGTGACACCGAAACGGAGCGCTACCTGAATCTCGGTGTCCCCGGGTGCGGTGGTGTAGGTCAGCGGGATCCCGGCCGCGTCGGCGGTGAAGGAGCCCCGGGCGCCGTCGATCTTGAGTTCACCGGGTATCAGCCTCACCCTGGTGCCTGCGGGGATGTGCCGGTCCGTGGCCAGGGACGGGTTGTATTGCAGCAGCTGTGCGGTGCTGCAGCGGAATATGTAGCCCAGACTGTCGAGGGAGTCGCCGTCCACGGTGGTGTAGAAGATGGTCTTACCGAATGAATTGTTGACGCTGGCTCCGGTGCCGGACCGGCTGTCGACCGGGTTCTTCTGCAGCCGCAGGTGCTTCCCGGCGAGGAGAAAATAGACGCCGCCCTTCTCGTAGGTGATGGCGACCTTGTTCGCTTCTGCCAGCTGCTCGTCGGTCAGTCCGAACCGGTATGTGATCCCGCCGATGGTGTCGTTGGGTGCAACAACGTAGCTGATGGGGATGCCCTTGGCGTCGACGACGGCTGTTCCCTTCGCGCCGATGATCGGACCGGGGGCGGGGATGAGGCGAAGTCTTATCCCCGTTGCCAGGGTTCCCTCGTGGTCGAGATCGTTGAACTCAGCAAGCTTTGCATCGGAGAGCCGGAAGGAATGGGCCACCATCTCAGTCGTGTCCCCGGCGAGGGTCGTGTAGAAGTCCGCATTGCCGAACGAGTCGGACACCACCGGCCCCAGCGCCGACCGTATTCCGACGTCGGCCCCGGCGGCCCTCGCTGTCCCGGTTGGAGTGCCGATCTCTGAGGGGACCGGTTGCGGAGACGGTCCGTCGTAGGAGCACGCAGCCAGTCCTCCCGAGAGCAGGACGGCGATTGTTGCGAACTTCCAACCCCTGTTCAGTGCTGTTCCTTGCTGCGTTTCCACGGTCCCCCTGTTTCTTGTGCGGCTGTTTACGAACATGCGTAGACCGCCGATCTCATCCATGTATTGCTCCGCCCGGGCTGCTTCCCGAGGTCATTCAGTCCCCCTGGCGCATATGTGCTGCTGGCCTCGACTAGATGCGGCAGCCGTTCCGCTTCCTCTTTGGCAGCCTGACTGATCGCGAAGAAGTCCGCCCGCTGCAGGTACTCCTCACCCGGTTTCCGGATGACCCGACCCAGGTACGGGTCGCGCTGCTCCAGCTCTTTGAGTTTGTTCCTCAGCGTGGTGTAACCGGCCTTCTGCTCCGCCCGGACTTTGACCGCAACCCAGTTGATCAGCACGATCACCGGAATCACGACCAGGCCCATGGCCGCCACGATGGAATTGGTGAACCACGACTGCGGAATCCCGAGCACGTTGAGTGCCGGGGTGGTGCATTGAACCCTCAGAGCCACGGTGGTGCACCAATAGCGCAACCTCAGCAGCGCGAAGGCCGTACGTCCTTTAATCAGGCCGCCGCTGCGGATCTCATTCATCGTGGTTCAACTCCCCCAAGCCGGCCCGCAACGGATTCGGCAACGGATTCGACCGCTTAAAGACCGTCCCCATCTAGACGATGGCTGATGCGATCACCGAAAAAATCACGGGAACCCCGACGACGATCACCGGCCAGTTCCATGTGGATACAACAACCTCGCTCGTGGAGGCGAATCCGGCATGGCGCGCATCCTGCCACGCGGCGACGATGGCATCGCGTCCGGTCTTCATCTCAGGCTGGCTGATGCGTTCATTGCTCGGAAGCATGGTGTATGGACGAGTCTTCAGGTCTCTGACATTCTGAAATCCAGAGCCGAAAGCGGACGGCGGGGTCGGGGCGCCCCAGCTCACGTACTTCTTCCCGGCTGCCCAGATAGCTGTGGTGTAACTGACTTCGATGTCCCGGACGGTCCCGAACGGTATCTGGTGGTCGCGCAGACCATTGATCACCCCAAACCCGGAGCCGTCGACGCGCAGGCACGGCCGCCACTGGGATGTGTAAACGCACCAGGACAGCAGACCCAGCCATGGCGCAGCGTGTATCGCGGCACTGGTAGCGCCTGCAACCAGCAACCACACCAGCGTGCCGACGGCGAATAACCACACGACTGCTGCCACCGGACGAGCCGATGCCGACCGGTGCGTTACGGCCGGCAACGCCGTCACCTGACGACCTGAGCCGTTGTCCGGCTGTCCCTTAACCGAGCCCTCATTTGATGTCTGCAATGGTCCCCCTCCATGCCCGGACACCCGCCCGGATGAAAGAAATCTATCCTAAGAATCATCCAGTACGCCTCCGATTATTCACGCCGGCC
Organism: Arthrobacter oryzae; assembly: GCF_003634095.1. Lineage (GTDB taxonomy): Bacteria > Actinomycetota > Actinomycetes > Actinomycetales > Micrococcaceae > Arthrobacter > Arthrobacter oryzae. Next base: position 546,670 of record NZ_RBIR01000001.1, on the reverse strand, counting down.
GTCCGACGGTTCGAGGGCGTTGAGCCAGCCGATCTGCTGGCCGATGCCCCAACCCTTCACCGGACGAATACCGCCCAAGGCTGTCCGGTTGAGGATCCTTCAGCGGGCGCGTGCGACGAAGACCATGAAGGATGCCTCCGGTGTGAATGATGTGCGAACCCAGTCCTGGTACACGGCATCCACCTCAAAGCCGACTGCTGCCAGCTGCCGGCCAAAGGCGTCAGCGTGGCGGAAAGCGAAGCGCGCCGTCTCGGTTACGCTTTCACCGGTTCGCAGGAACTGGTTGTGGAACCTGGCCGTTACGATGCCATCGTCGGGTTCGGACACGTCTGCCCACTCGACGAGCGGCCCATGTGGGGTGTCGCGGCGAGAGCGTTCCTGTGACCCCCAGGTTTCCCAAGCACGGGCTGTGGGGTTCCTGCTGTCGAAGGCGAGCACTCCACCTGTTCGCAGATGAGCGCGAAGGTCCCGCAACGTGCGTTGCCACTCCGGATCAAGGATGTGCTGGACAACGTTGCCGGTCAGCACCGCGACATCGAATTGCTTGGGAGGGATGGCGCGACTGTCGCCCAGGATCCAGTCCACGGTATCCGCTCCTTGTCGACGTCGCGAGAAAGCAAGCATCGTCTCCGATGGGTCTATTCCAACAACAGTGCGTCCCTCTCGGGCGAAAGTAGCTGTCAGGATGCCAGTCCCGCACCCGATGTCGAGTATGGACTTCACCTCGTAATCGTCAGCTACCGAGCGGTAGAAGTCGTGGTCCGGTCCATCCGGATTGTCTTGGTCATACAGGTCAACCAACCTGGCGTCGTAATCGCTCACAGCTAGACCCTACTCACTAGCACCATGCATCCGGAGGTGCTGCCCGTAAGCCGGTTCTGCCCCAGGAACACGGCGGGGTAGCATGACGGCATGCCTGACCGGGACGATACCGAAGAGCCGCTTCAGTCGCTGCCTCCTGGGATGGCCCGGAGATATGCAGAGTACAAGCCTGCCCCGGATAAGCCCTCGCCTGCACCAACCAATGTTGGGGGCTATGACGGGCTCCTCAACTACTGCCGGGGGAAAGAGGTGGCCCTTCCCCGCTCGCGCGAGGGCCTTGTCGTAATTGATGCCTTGATTGAGCACCCGGAGGCCAAGGGGGACCTAACGGGACTCGCTAGGGCCATTGGCATGTTCTACGGAGACGTTCTTACTCACATCATCCCGGGAGCCCACTGGGAAGTTGTCGAAGAGGGCTTCCCAACGGTCCGGATAAGCAGGAACACAAGCGTTTCGGTTATCCATGTGGCTCAACGACGGCTTGATGTGGGATTGCCGACCCTAGCGATGAATTACGACCACGCAATCGACCTCATTGACGGAGACAGGCTCCGAGGCAACTGAGGCACTTTGATGTCTGGGAACACCCGCTAGGCAGCGCGGGCGCACGGCAAGTCGGACCTGATAAGCGCGCCCGGTGAAGGATCCCTCACCGGTCAGGTAGACCAAGGAGGGGTTTACTCGTCCAGTGGTAGGGGAAAGTGACATGGATTGGGTCGCTTGCATGCCGTTACCCACGGATATCATCCTCGAGCGGAATCTTGACCGTCACATCGTCAAAGTAGCCAGAGTGTCTTACCGGTGATCCCGGATCAAGGGGGAGGTGATTGCGCCCATTTCGCGGGGGTCAACCTCGGGATGGGTAGTTGCCCAAGCATGAAGCGCGTCAACATAGTTGGAAATCGGTCCGCCCGGGTCAGGCACACGGTCCGCTTCAGCCTGCAATGCACGGATAGTGGCCCACAACTCCTGACCTCGATCGGAGCCGACCGCCGCCAAAAATCGCTCCTTCTCTGACAGCACAGCCTCCCCGCGCCGGAGCATCGCGTCGTGATGGTACTGATAACAAGCCTCGGAGTAGGCCCTCAACGCTCCACTGAGTTCTTCGTCGACCACGCCCCATAGTTACATGCGCCTCCGGACTCCGTGAAGCGATGGCTGCTCTACCCGTCGGTGTCGCAGAGTCCCGACGAGGCTAACGCTTCAAGATGATCCTGCAAAACTTATCCAATCTGCAGACGCCGCAGCGGGCCCGGCAGGTCCGTCCCGTAAGCCGGTCCCCCACCGCGACACCCTCGGCCCGATCCCCCGCCGCGAAAAAGCCCATACAGATGCTGGAATCCGAAATTCGCGTATACCCCGCCCGCAAAACTGTCTCGCTTCGATCGACAGAATCCCGCGTCGCACAACCGCCCGGGATTAAGCGTCATGCTTCCGTCTTCGTTCGCCCGAATAGGAGTGCTCGTGATCTCCGCCGGCATGGGCAATGGCCGCGAGCACCAGCTCCAGCTTCTCCCCGTCGGCAAGGCGCGCCGAGTGGTCCTGAACCGGGTTCCTGTAGGGAGGCTTCGTTCTCTTTCCCTCGGGGCAACGGCCGGAGTGATCGAGATTGCGAAGCCCAAGTCCCGGAAAGCGCGATCCTCCCTGGCCGCTTCTGTGACACCAAAGCGGCAGGAGATACCTGAGTGACAATTGTTGCAATTGGTGCGACACTCTGTCATGACGTGATGACAGGTTTTGTCAACACGGATCTTGTTGATCCTCAGGGAGATTTTGTGAAGAAGCTTCTTAGTGTCTCAGGGACATTACTACTGTTGGTGGGTGCGCTCTCATCGGTCGCCCCGGCGGCAGTAGCCCAGCCTGCTCCGTCCGCGAATTGGCATGCGAAGAGAGTCTGCGCCGACGTCCCTAGCGGTTACGCATCGTGCTTTGCGCTGAAACTTGTCGATGACTCAGCCACAGCAAACGCAGCACAGGGTGGGCATGTCCAGCCCGCATCCACCACGCCACCGTCCACCGGCAAGACCCCTACTGATATTCAGGGCGCCTACAACATCGCGGGCCTCAACCCGGGCGGGCGCACCGTGGCCATCGTGGACGCCTACGGTTATCCGAACCTTGAGCGCGACCTCGGCGTTTACCGCTCCCAGTTTGGTCTGCCGGCGTGCACGGTCAGCAACCAGTGCCTCACCATCATGAATCAGACCGGCGGCAGCAAGCTTCCCCAGTTCAACTCGGGCTGGGCCGACGAAACGGCCTTGGACGTCGACGCCGTCTCCGCCGCATGCCCGGGCTGCAAGATCCTCGTTGTCCAGGCGTCAACTGCCAGCATGGCCAATCTCGGAACGGCTGTAGCTACGGCAGCCAAGCAGCCGGGAGTCGCAGCGATCTCCAACAGCTACGGCGGCGGCGACTCCGCTGACTCCAGCTACGGCGCCTACTACAACCACCCCGGCATCGCCGTGACGGCATCCACTGGTGACAATGGCTACACCGGATCGTCCTACCCCGCCTCATCGAGTTACGTCACAGCGGTGGGTGGCACGTCTTTGGTCAAGGACACGAGTGCCCGCGGGTGGAGCGAGTCTGCATGGTCCGGCTCGGGATCCGGATGCTCCACCGTCAATGCGGCGCTGCCGGCAGCGGCCTCATTCGGCACGGGTTGCAGTAAGCGCGCCTCTGCAGACGTCTCCGCCGTCGCAGATCCGCAGACCGGATTGTCCGTCTATGCGCCGACCAGCAGCACCGCATCGTCCTGGTCCCAGTACGGAGGCACCAGCCTGTCCTCGCCCCTGATCGCCGCTATGTATGCACTTTCCGGCAACACGGGCAACTCCTCCACGCTGGCCAACTCGCTCCCCTATTCAAATACCGGCAATTTCAACGATGTCGCGTCAGGTTCCACGGGCAGCTGCCCTGCAACGCAGTGGTGCCTCGCCGGCACTGGCTGGGACGGACCCACCGGCGTCGGCTCGCCAAACGGGGTCGCAGGTCTCTGACCGCAATCCGCAATCGCCGCAGGGATGGCCGGCAGCCCACGGCTGCCGGCCATCCCTGCAGTTGCTATCTTGACGTGCAACGGCCGTTGTTGAGCCGCCGCCGTCGAGAGCTTGCACCATCCCGAGTGACTTGGCGACGTCGTTCATCCTTCGACCACGTGCTCGCGTCGCACCTGGCGGAGCAGATCAAGTTCGGGCCGCCCTGAGACACGCCAACGGACTTCTGATCCAACCGGGGATAGACATCGTTCCTTGGCATAGACCTGCACCCACCCCGCTGATTCATAAAACGGCACGACCTCCCGCCGACATCCGAGAAAGCCTAAGTCGACGCCGCTCTCACCAGGCATCACCGTCTGGGCGTGTCGGTACCTGGTCCCCCGGAATAGAGACGCAGTAGGGCAAAGGGTGTCGGGAGGCTGGACGGCTTGTCTCAGACGCTAGTCTTCAGCTCATGACGCTGGCAATTCCTCTGGCCTTCTGCGCACTGCTCGGCATCCTCGCCGTCTTCCAGGTGCTGCTCATCATCGGGCTTCCCCTCGGCCGTTTCGCCTGGGGCGGCAAAGACGAAGTCCTTCCGGCGCGGCTGCGCGTGGGCAGCGCCGTTTCAATCCTGATCTACGCCGCCTTTGCAGCCGTGGCCCTTGACAGGTCCGGGTTGGTTACGGTCCTGCCAGCGCCAGCGGATGTGGTGGCGATGTGGGTAATTGCGGCCTACCTGTTGCTGAGTGTCCTGCCCAACCTTGCGTCAAAGAGCAGGGACGAACGACGGCTCATGGTCCCGGCGTCATTGGTGCTGGCGGGTCTAGCTTTCGCCACCGCCTTGGGGTGGTAGCCATGAGGAAACGCCAGGTGACTCGAGGTGTTATCCCCCTCGGCATAACTGGTCGCCCGGCATAATCGTGTCAAGTATTTCCGGCCCAGGAAGGACCGGGGCCATCCAAACGTGTCATAGTCAGTCATCGGGATTTGGAGGATCTCATGGGGATTTTGAGGGCAACCCGGGTGTTGATACCGGCGCTACCGTGGTCCGCCGTCGGTGACGGTGCGGGACCCGCGAGGGGCGACACGGATTTCATTGTGATGAATGGCGGAATATTCGAGTACACGCCTTCCCCCGAGTCCCTGGTCGGCGACGCTGAATACGATGCGCGGACAGAAGTCATCATCGACAGGGCAGGCAGCCGTTATCCGCTGCTCCGCGATAAACATGGGAACCTCAAGCTCGCGCCTCCCTCGGGGACAGCGGATATTGGATGGCTGCGGGAGGCCTGGGAAACCGCCCAGCAAAAGGAGCCTTGGAGATACCCTCTGGAACGGGTGATGCCGGACTCGGACGCAGAATTTCTGGCGTCCCTCTTCGAAATGCTCGAAGAAACAGCCACCGGCGCCGCCGAAGGGTGGACCTGGAAGGTGCGCCAGCCCGGTCGGACACTCCATCTTCAATCCCTGGATGAGGTCAATGAGCTGCTGCTCAAAGCCAGAGACCTCCCGGACACGATCGTGCAGGATCCCTACCAACACCTCTACCGGCCGCACCGAATGCTCACCGGCACCCTCGCCCTGACCCACCGGCACTACCTTGTGTACCGGGAAGAATTCCCGGAACAGATCCCCGACACCTGACCCTCCGCCGGCGCCCGGGCTTCAACGCTCGCTTCCACTCAATTGCCCCACCTCTCCTGCAACTGCTCAGATGCTGCAGGGATCACTGGCAGTCAGCGATGGCAAGATTGGCCCGCTTGGCACTCCGCAATGGGCCCCATCGAGAAAGGCTTTTCTGCACGGGTAACGCCCGTGCAGGCCGCTTCCTTACCAAGGCAGGGGCAGGCGGAAACGAGCGCGTATATGAGTCCGGCATCATTGCCCCCAATGACTGTCGTGGGCATCATGGAAAAAGCACTCAGCCGGGACCTAGACAGGGAGAAAGCCATGAAAGCTGTTCAGTTCACCGAGTATGGCGGCCCGGAAGTCCTGAAGGTCGTCGACATCGAAGAACCCCATGCCCGCGCCGGTCAGATCCGCATCGCCGTTCGTGCCGCAGGCGTGAACGCCATCGACTGGAAGATCCGCAGCGGGGCGCTGGCAGCTCTGATGCCGATCGATTTCCCCGCCGGCGTCGGGATGGACGCCTCGGGTGTCGTGGACGAGGTCGGTGATGGTGTGGACGGAGTCGCCGTCGGCGACGAAGTCTTCGGCGCCGCCGCCACAGGTGCCGCGGCGCAGTACGCCGTACTGGCCGAGTGGGCGAAGAAGCCCGAGAGGCTGTCCTTCGAAGAGGCCGCCGGATACCCTATGGCGACCGAAACAGCGCGCCGGGCGTTGAACCTGCTGCCCTTGGAGCCGGGTCAGACTCTCCTCGTCAACGGAGCCGCAGGCGGCGTCGGACTGGCCGCAGTGCAGTTTGCCCTCGCTGCAGGCGCCACTGTGATCGGCACCGCCAGCGACGGGCACCACGAGTACCTGCGCTCCCTGGGCGCCAGCCCGACGACGTACGGTCCCGGCCTGGTCGGCCGTGTGCGGGAACTCGCCCCGCAGGGCATCGATGTCGCCTTCGACGCGGTGGGCTCCGGCATCCTCCCGGAGCTTATTGAGCTCACGGGCAGTGCCGGGAAGGTCATCACCATCGCTGACAGCACGGCGGCCAAGTACGGCGTGCGGTTCACCGGCGGCCGGGGGCCAGGCCATGCACCGGAAGCCCGCGCTGAAGCAGCAGCACTGTTCGAGCAAGGAAAGTTCCGACTGCCAGTCGCGGAAACGTTCCCGTTGGAAAATGTCGGGGCCGCACAAACAAAAAGCCAAGAAGGCCACGTGCTCGGCAAGTTCATCGTGACCCTCAGCTGACACGGAACCCGGAGGACATCACCACCCGTCACTGAGCGGTTCATCTGGCACACGATGGGCTCCCGGCCGGAGCGAGAAGAAGGTTGGCGGAAGCCATCATCGAAGCGGAAGGCTCTTAGGCGGCAACTAGGTGTGGTACTGGCCGGCACGGCTGTTCACGGTCTGAATGTGGCACGACCGGGCACTCAGGTGCAGGTCCGCGACCACAGTATTCCCGGAATGAACGCTCCGCAGGCCACGCACGGCCGCCTCGGCTGCCGGGACAGATACCAAGGCGCCCAGCACAGCGCAGGCGACGGTATGGAGTGCGACGAAAAACATGGGGGCGCGCGTGCGGAGCCGGTTCACAAGGCCGGGGTGCTGGCTTTCCTGGGGTTTGGTTCGCGCCGGGCTGGTCTCGCTACTTTGAGGACGCTGTTTGGGCCCAGTGTCGCTCGGTAGGCAGTCGCAGCCGAGCTGCGATCGGGATTTCCAGTGAATCTGCATGTCAGTGGCACTTTCGCTGAACCTTTCCCCCGCGTACTCTGTTGCCCGGGGCTACGACTTTGATCCATTCAGCCCTGTCCGGTTCCGCACCATGCGAGGCACGGACCTTACTCGGGGGATTCTCACTTGAAAACACCTTTCGCGGGCGTGCCCAAAGCCCTGCCTTCCATCATCACTGTCCTGGGCCTGATCGTCCTTGGCCTGGCATCGGCACCGGTCTCTTCCGCCGCCGTCCCGGCTGTGACCCCGGCTGTGACTTCTCAGGACAGCGGCGGTCTCCACGACGTCTGCTCCGCCAGCCAGCCGCTCCAGATGGCCTGCACCGCGATCCTGAACCGGAACGTCCGTGCCCAGCCGTTCACCACAACAGCGCCCCCTCAGGGCTACGGGCCGGCTGAGCTGCGTTCGGCCTACAACGTGCCGGCGGTGTCACTGGCCGCGCCGCGCACGGTCGCCGTCGCCGTGGCGTTCGACGCCCCGACCCTCGAAGCTGACCTGGGCGTCTACCGGGCCAAGTTCGGCCTGCCCGCATGTACCAGCGCGAACGGCTGCTTCCAGAAGGTCAACCAGACCGGCGCGGCCTCCCCGCTTCCGGCGGTCAACACCGGATGGGCACAGGAAGCGTCCCTGGACGTCGACATGGTCTCCGCCGCCTGCCCGGGCTGCAGGATCCTCGTGGTCGAAGCGAACTCCGACCTCCTCAATGACCTTGGCCCGTCCGTGAACACGGCGGTCAGCATGGGAGCCGTCGCCGTCAGCAACAGCTACGGCGCCGCCGAGTCGGCCGGTCTGAACAACTTCGACCCGTACTACACCCACCCGGGCGTGGCCATCACGGTCGCCGCGGGCGACTCCGGCTACGGGGCCGAATACCCCGCATCCTCCCCGGTAGTCACCGCCGTCGGCGGAACCAGCCTGAGCCGCAGCAGCCTGCCCGGACGCGGCTGGGCAGAAACCGTCTGGGGCGCAGCCGGAAGCACCACGGGTGCCGGAAGCGGCTGCTCGACCTACTCAACGAAACCCGCCTGGCAGAAGGACACCGGGTGTGCGAACCGGACCGTGGCGGACATTTCCGCCGTCGCCGATCCCCGGACCGGCCTGGCTGTGTATGACAGCACTCCGGACAGCAACACCAGCGGCTGGCTCGTCATGGGCGGCACCAGTGCCTCGGCACCGTTCATCGCCGGGCTCTCCGCTCTTGCCGGCGCCCTGGCCCCGACAAGCACCAGCAACCCCGCCAGCTACGCCTACGCCCTGCCGTCGGCACTCAACGACGTCACCACAGGCGCCACCAACCTCTGCCTGCCCCATTACCTGTGCACGGGCAGCTACGGCTACGACGGCCCGACCGGCATGGGTACTCCGAACGGGTTGGGCGCGCTCACGAACATGAACTCAGTGTTCACCGCGATGCAGAGCGATCCGACGAACAGCTGGCTCGGAGCTGCCACACACGCCATCACCTGCGCGGCGGACGGCGGCTGCTCGCAGTCCTTCATTGGCGGCAACGCCTACTGGTCCGCAGCCACCGGCGCGGTACCTGTTGACCCGAAGATCGAAACGCTGTGGAACAACGCCGGCGGCGCCACCGGCCAGTACGGCTACCCGGTCAATGCACCGGTCACCGACTCCACCGGCACCGTCACCCAGCAGTTCCGGAACGGCATGCTCACAACCGGCACGCCGCCGGTGAGCGGTTCGATCGCCACCGAATGGAACGCCGCCGGCGGTGCATCCGGCCCGCTCGGCAACCCGACCGGCGCGGAGATCACCCTGCCCAGCGGTGGCAGCTACCAGCAGTTCGAGAATGGAAGGATCTACCAGTCCGCCGCGACCGGCGCCCACAAGTTCGTGAACCTCTCTGAGGTGTACAACCGGTGGACGGGTTCGGGCGCCGAAGCGGGTCCGCTGGGCTACCCGACCACTGATCTGACGACCGGCCTGGCCAACGGCGGCTCGTCCCAGGAATTCCAGAACGGCGGGATCTTCACCTCCCCGAGATCCATAGCGGTGATCGTCAAGGGCGGCATCCGAAGCGTCTGGCAGAAGTTCGGTGCCCAGGACGGCAAGATGGGCTACCCGACCTCCGAGGAGATCCCCGGCTACAAGGGTGGCGTGTACCAGTCCTACCAGGGTGGTGCCATCTATTGGACGCCGGCCACCGGGGCGCACATGTCCACCGGCGGCATCCGCGCCGACTGGCAGTCGTTTGCGGCCGAGAACGGCCCGCTGGGCTACCCGACCACCGATGAGATCAGCGGACTCGTCAATGGCGGCGTCTACCAGTCCTATCAGGGCGGTGCCATCTACTACTCGCCGGCCAGCGGAGCGCACATGAGCACCGGCGGCATCCGTAGTGTCTGGGGCCAGTACGGCTATGAGCGCGGAAAGATGGGCTACCCGACCACTGATGAGGTCTCCCTCAACAACGGCGGTGTCTACCAGGGGTACCAGGGCGGTGCCATCTACTACTCGCCGGCCAGCGGAGCGCACATGTCCACCGGCGGCATCCGCTCAGCCTGGGGCCGGTTGGGCTATGAGCGCGGGAAGATGGGATACCCCACCTCTGATGAGATCGGTGGCCTCATCAACGGCGGCGTCTACCAGAGGTACCAGGGTGGCGCGATCTACTGGGCACCGGCCACCGGAGCACACAGCTCCACCGGGGCAATCCGCGCAGCGTGGGCACGGCTCGGCTACGAGCGCGGCAAGCTGGGCTACCCGACGTCGGACGAGTACGCGATCAGCGGCGGCGTCCGACAGATCTACCAGGGTGGATATATCGACTACAGCTACCGGTACGGTGTCCAGGTCCACCTCGGTGGCTGAACTCCCTCGCCCGCGGGGCTGGCGGTGGGCACGGCTGCACCCAGATCGGCGGCTCCGTCGTCTGCAACTAAACCCGCCTGATCCCGGTGTGGCCCTGGCCACCTGACCGGGCGGGAATACCTGCTGAAGCACCACCGCTGAACGGCAGCCGGCCTCAAGCCCGCTTTGGCTGAGTTAACCACCACGGAAGGACCCCGGACCGATCATCGGTCCGGGGTCCTTCTTCGTATGAGGGGCGAGCCAGGTGGCACCCGCACTGGACTATCTGTTCTTGCCCCTGAGGATCAGCATGAGATTGCGGCCTACGCGGACTTCTTCGGGGGTCTGGGACGCCACCAGGTCGACGGCGTAGTGGTGGATGTCTGCGAGCTTGTCGCCACTTGCGGGGCGGAGTTCTGTTGTTGTCACCGGAGAACTCTGACAGCCCAACCTTGACACAACCTGTGGACTGGACGAAGTTCCAGCACAATACAGCCCCCGCCTCCGAAGAACCGAATGGTATTCATGGTTCGTTCAGAAGAAGTGACGGCTAAATACACCATCCGTTCACCTCGACCGGATCCCCCGGGATCCCGATTCGCTTATTACCGTCTGGTGGCTGCGCCCAGCCATGCGGGCGGTTGGGACTCGTTGCTGTGCCACTCTGAGGGGACGGTCCCTGGACGGAGTACGTCGTTGAGCCAGTAGGTCTCGTCAGGGTTCCAGCCCGCGAAAACCGTGCCGGACTGACCGACGGGGAGGTATCTCCCGGCGGTCGTGAGATAACCGGAGACGGTGAGGTGAACGCCGTCGTAGTCCGCGGCAACGGCTGACCAGTCGGGGATCAGCCATGACCCGTCCACCCCCGTAGTTCGCCACCAGTCGTGGCGCTTCGCAAGGCTGACGTCCAGCGGGTACCGGGCCACAAGGGCCGTCCACGCCGCCGGCCCCGATATTTCGTAAATACGCGACCCTGAGGCCGGTGCGAGCGGCCGGACCATGGCGCGCTTCCATCCGAGGCTGTCTTCGACCAGCATCAGTTTCATGGCCCCAGCCCGGTGATGCTCCTGGTAGTTGTCACCAGATCAGACAGGGCCGGCGTGGACCACCACCGTCCGCTCCAGAGAGCTGCCGGATCCCTTGGACGGTCCGCTGCCTGACGTTCGTCTGCGAGAGTAGAGGCTTTCCAGCGGGCCAGCTTTTCACCGGCACCAGTGAAGCTGGGCGGTTGCAGCTGTTGTCCATCAGTCCATTGCACGAAACATTGCCGGTCCAGAGCCACCGAGTTTGGGCGCAGCCAGGCCGCCAGTGAACCTGACAGCAAAGCGGCAGCGGGGCCCAGGGCCGTCACGACGGGACGCTGCAGGAGCAACTCGTCAGTCTCGTCGGGTTCCTGCCAGTAACGGGCGGAATTAACTGCCTCCGCGAGCCCGGCCAGCAGAAGGGCACCTCCGGCGGATTCCGCCACCGCAATTGCATGAGCGCTGCCGAGGGCGCGGGCTAGTTCATCCATAAGCCCCTGATCACCGGGGGCCATTGCAGATTCAAATGCCAACGTCCAAGTCTCTGGTCGCGCGGCCGTGAGAACTGCTAGGCAGAACCGCCGTCCTCGCGGACCGGCCAACAGGTCCTCAGTCATGGCCGCACCCCCATGACCAGATCATACAAGTCAGGCGACGGCCGGACGTTACCCTCGTTCTGCTTATCTCATGCGGAACTGTGGTCCTCACACAGGACAAACCCGGCTGCGCAGGGGGCTTGACTCTCACCCCGCAGCGATTCTGCCCCAGGTCCAGTGGCTCCTCATGCCGACCCTGGAGGGACGGGTCTTCGGTCCAGGGTCTGCTGGAAGCGGAGCAAATAGCCGTCCGGATCTGCCACCAGAAACTGTGTGACGCCGGCTTCGTGCTCACCGGTTCTGTACCATGTGGTCTCGGGCGCCAAGAAGAGCGGCCAGCCCTCGGCCTCCAGAGCTTTGACGAGCGGATCGATCGATGGAACGGAAATCTGGAAGTTAATCCCGCGCCCAAATGGGTGTTCGAGGGGACCGGTGATCCAGTTACGCCCCACTCCTGCCTGCTCGAGCATGATGTGAACCGTTCCCCTGGCGAGGTAAGCGAATCCCTCGTGGAACCGGTGATAGAGCACCGCAAACCCGCAGAGCCGGCACCAGAAATCCAGGCTCTTGTCGAGATCCGTGATGAGAAGTTCCGGCACCAGGCCGGGGTCGGGTGCAGGGGTTGCTGAAGTCATAACAGGATCTTCCCACTTGCTCGGGAGGCGTCGGGCGCGTTCCCTCGTGCAGCGCGTCGTCGGCTGGAGTAAAGCGACTCGCTGCGGAGGGCGGCTGTCTGTTTGGCCAGAGAGGCTGCTGCGAAGCCGGCGGGCCACGGGATTAGCCCTCACCCAGGTCCGGCATGATGGGGGAATGCAGCTCCGCACCGAACGCCTCCTGCTTCGCGAATACACGGCGAACGACTTCGATGCGGTACATGCCTTCGCCTCCGATCAACGAATTGCCAAATTCGTTGAGTGGGGACCGAACACCACAGCCGACACCAAGACATTTCTCGAAACCTGCCTAGTCGCGCAAAGTGACCCGAACCGGGCAAACTTCACCCTCGCCGTAACCGTCCCGCCCGGCGATCCAATTGGCTCGGTCGGCCTGTCGCTGACCGGCGGCAGGGGCGACCTCGGATACGTGATCGCCCCGGGCTTGTGGGGACGGGGCTACGCTACCGAGGCGGCGGAATCCCTGCTGAGATTTGGCATGGAAGAGCTCGGTTTGTCGGAAATCACGGCCACGTGCAGGCCTGGGAACGTTGCATCCGCGCGGGTTCTGGAAAAAATCGGCATGTCCCGCAACGGGTTGCGGAAAGCGGACAAGCTCATCCGCGGGCAGTGGCAGGATTCCCTCGTTTTCTCAGTTTCTGCCTAGGGGTGAAAGCCCGGACCGGGCCTGCGTGCGTTGGGACGCGGCCCCCAACCCGGACTGCGAAGATGTGGGCAGCATCCGTCTTGCAATACGGTGGACTAAACCAGCGAGAGGACCCCACATGGCATGCGACGGCTGCAGCGCATCTGCAAAACTCGACTTCGAATTCAGCATGGCCTTCCAGCCAATTTACGACGCCGTTGCCGGCCGCGTCTGGGGCTACGAGGCGTTGGTCAGAGGCTTGTCGGGCGAGGGTGCTTATGACGTCCTGTCAAAGGTCTCACCGGAGCAGAAGTACCGCTTCGACCAAGACTGCCGCGTCAAGGCAATCGAGCTGGCGTCGCGCCTGTTCCCTGCGGATGAGGAGTTGATGCTGTCGATCAACTTCATGCCGAACGCCGTCTACGAACCGGCCGCATGTCTTCGCGCGACGCTGCTTGCGGCCAGGCGGTGCAGCTTTCCGACGTCGTCAATCATGTTCGAGTTCACGGAGAACGAGGAGGTCTCGGACACCGCTCATCTTAGGAACATCATCACCGAGTATCGCAAGCACGGTTTCACCACCGCCATCGACGACTTTGGTGCCGGTCATGCGGGACTGGGGCTCCTGGTCGATTTCCAGCCAGACCTGATCAAAATAGACATGAAGCTCATCCGAGGAATCGACACCAGTCCGGTCCGTCAGGCCGTGGCTGCTGGCATCGTCGGGATCGCCAAGGAACTCAACATCACGGTGCTCGCAGAAGGCATCGAGACAGAGGCGGAGTTCCTGGTTCTGAAGGCAACCGGCATCCGCCTCTTCCAGGGATATTGGTTTGCGAAGCCAGCATTCGAGGCGCTTCCGCAGATACATTCCGGGTCTGTTCTTGACCGGGTGTGAGACACCCCGTCATTTGCGGTAGGAAGCGAACGGCTTATGGCAGGGCGACCGGCTGCTAGCCCAGGGAACCTGTTGACGGCACGGACTTTCCGAGGATGGGTCCAAGCAACGCGCTGAATTCATCATTGAGATGGTTCGTGTCGAAGTAGACAACCACTCCCCCGATTACGGCGTAGCAGTCCCGGCGGTCGCAGAAGTAGCTCGTCAGATCGATCAGGGAAACACCGGGATTTCGGGCAGTCCGGGTCGCCAGGGTGAGCGGATCCTGCGGCTGCGCCACCGCCAGCGGAACAGCGCACTGGGCCGGATCGGCCGCCTTCAAGGACACGCAGTCCGCGCTTCTCACCCCGGCATTCAACGGAGGGTCCGCCAGCACGTAAACCTTGGCGCCGCGATCCGTCCACTTCTTCCATGTCCGCTGGAACCCACCGCCGAACTGCTGCTGTTCCGGGGCCCCGGAGCCGTCGTCGACTTTTTCATCCCGGGCGAATGCGGAGGAAAAGACGGCGGCCGGCCGGTCCGTGGCCACGGCGTCGGCAACGGCCGCGGACCAGTCCATGCACCGCTTCGCTTCGGCCGGGTCCGTCTTGCCCTCATAACCAACGAAGCGAACGTCGGCCACGGGGCATCCGCCGAGCATGGCCGTCTTGACGAGCCAATGACGCTGCCGGGCAAGGGCAAAGATGGCGCCTTGCCACTGCTGGGCGTGGGAATCTCCCACCAGCCAGACAACCTTGGGGTTCGGCCTGCCGGCGGAGAAATCACACGAAACGTGCGTCTTTGTTCCGCCCGCCATCAGGGCCGTGAGGGGCGCTCCGCATTCGGGCGCCAAATTCCAGTACTGGTTCGCCTTCGTCATGTCGGGAACGGTGGCCGGCCCAAAGGGGTTAGGGCAGTGCGCGTCCGGTTCCATGGCCCTGGGTCCGCGGCAGGGCGACCGGTCGGCGGCGGCACTGGCCTCCTCTGCGGCGGCGCTCTGAATCCCCCAGGCCCAGGTTTGGCCAGCCGCGATGCAGCCAATGATCGCCATGCCTGCCGCCATCGCCAGGAAGCTGCGGCGGTTACTGAGGGCGAGGATGCGGGCTTTCTGCCCCCGGTCTTCGACAAGGACCTTGGTGACGGCCGCAAGGACAGCCGAAACCAGCACGATTGCCAGCTTGTCCACCGAACTCAGTTGCCTGTCCAGTACGAACGGGGCAACAACAATGAGCGGCCAGTGCCACAGATAGACCGAATACGAAATATTGCCAAGATACTGGACGGGCCCCAGGGCAGTCACCTTGCCGTGCATCAGGGGTCCGCGTCCCCCGCTGGCGATGACGAGTGCCGTCCCCAGCACGGGCAGAAGCGCGGCGACGCCGGGGAAGTCGGTCTGCTCGGTGAAGAACAGACCGGAAAGCAGTATCAGGGCCAGCCCGGACAGGGATGCAAGATTGGCCGCCGTCCGTCCGAAGGCGAGCCGGCGTCCTGCCACAGCGATCAATGCCCCGGCACCGAACTCCCATGCGCGGACCGGCGTAGCAAAATAGGCTTGGTTGTGGGCAAACTCAGTCATCAGCACAGACACGATCAGGCTTAGGACGCACAACGCACCGATGCCCAGTCCAAGCACCATCTCCGGGCTGCGCTTCAACCGGCGCGCGAGGAGGAAAAGACCGACCAGAAGCAGCGGCCACAGCAGGTAGAACTGCTCCTCCACCGACAGGGACCAATAATGTTGGGCTACCGTCGCGGACTGCGTCGACGCCGAGTAATCGACAGATTTAGCGGCCAGCACCCAGTTCTCGCCGTAGACGGCGCTGGCCACAATTTCCTGGGCAGTTGCCAGCCAGCGGGAAAACGGAAGCCAGATCATGACTGCCGCACTGGCTGCTGCCAGCACCAGGAATGCTGCCGGCAGGAGTCGTCTCACCCGCCGGGCGTAGAACGAGATGAGGCGCAGACGGCCCGTTGCCGCGAGCTCCTTATTCAGGTGCGAAGTAATTAGGTAACCGGAGATGACAAAGAACACGTCCACGCCCACGTATCCGCCGGTTAGGCGGGCGGGCCATAAATGGTTCAGCACCACCAGGCTGACCGCCACGGCCCGGAGCGCCTGAATGTCCGTGCGAAAAGCGGGCCGCCTGGCCTGCGCTGGCTGTAGCCCTGCAGGCGCGGACTCGGACAAAAGTGCTGTGGGCATGGAGAGAACGATAGTGCATTCCCGCAACGGCACGGTGACCGTCAGAGCTTCCCGACGATGGAGCCTGGGCGCCTGATGCCGTTCCGGACACGCGGCGTGGCCAGGCCGGAAGCACAAGGACTCTGGTTATTGGACAACACATAGACTTTCCCGGTGACCCTTCATATCCGACTCGCTGCGCCCACCGACTACGCGGTGATCGAACGGATAGAGAACGCCGCCGACCAGCTGCTCATCGACTGGCTGACCCCCGACAGTTGGGAGCCAGCCCCGTCCGGTGCGTCGAGGGCGGCGGTCCCTGGTTACATCCTGGTCGCGCAAGAGGCCGAGGCAAGCGCTGTTATCGGATTCGTCCACGTCCTCGAACGCGATTTGGTGGCCCACTTGGAGCAGTTGTCGGTGCTGCCCGGACATGGCCGGCGCGGACACGGCCGGGCACTCGTCGAGGCCGCGAAGAGCGAAGCACGCCGTCGCGGATACCAGTGCCTAAGTTTGCGCACCTACTCCGATGTCCCCTGGAACGGCCCCTTCTACGCGCGCGCCGGCTTCATCGAAACGGAGCCGTCCACCGCCTTTCACCAGCACCTCGCGAATATCGAGCGGCAACTCGGGCTCGACCGACACGGTCGTCGCATTCAGATGACTGCCGGGCTCCAATAGTTCCATTCGGGAAAAGACCCCCGGCGCCGGCTTCCTCGGCCCAAACGGAGCCGGCAAGTCCACCACCATGCGCATGATCCTGGGGCTGGACCGGCCGACGTCGGGACGGGTACTCGTAAACGGACGCCCCTAGGCTGGCCACGCGGCGCCACTGAATTAGGCCGGCGCCCTCACGGCAGTAAGGCACCGGGACGCCTGACCGCATCCGCCACCCATCAGCTCCGGGCGTCCGCCATGACGCGCTCGCCGTTGAAGTATTCCAGCTGCCAGCCGTTCACTGCATGATGGTGGGCCAGGTTGAGCACGGCGTTGTCGATGCGGTCCAGGAGGCGGCCGGCGACGCGATTGAGGCTGAGCCGGAGGAGTGAACCGTGGGATATGACCAGGACGCGGCGGCCACGGAATTCCTCAGCCAGCCCTTCCAGCGCCGCGAGCCCACGGCTGGCCGCTTCCTCCTCGGTTTCTGCGCCGCGGAATCCGCCGGGCACGCGGAGTGCGTCCAGCTCCGCGCCGTCCTGGAGCCCCTCGGCGGCTCCGAAGCGACGCTCGGTGAGCTCGGCCACGCGCCGGGTCACCCGGAGCTCCAGCCCGGCGGCAATCAGGTCGGCGGTTTCCGTGGCGCGGCACAGAGGCGATGACACGATCACATCCCACTCATATCGGGACAGAATGCCGACGGCGTCACGCGCCTGCGCTCGGCCGACGTCGTTGAGAGGTATGTCAGTGGAGCCCTGCAGCCGGCGCTGCGCATTCCAATCCGTCTGGCCGTGGCGGACGAGGGCGAACGTCGTGAGGGTCATGCTTATCATTCTGCCCTGACCCCTGGCGGGGGCCGGACACTGCCAAGGACTGAGTCGGCCGGCTCACGGCAGCTGGCCGGCTGGCCGGCTGCACTTGCCCGGCGCCGCAACCGCTGGTGCGGCCACCCCGGCAGTTGTAACATCGGGCACCATAGGAACCCGCCACGTGATACCGGGGCAGGCTGACAGGGCCACAATCAGCAAAGGGGACACTCATGGAAAATTTCTTCCGCCGCACGGGCATTGACGTGCCCGAACCGGTCCGGCGCTTTCTGCAGGGCGAGGCGGAAGGCGGTCTGCGAGTCGAGGAGTACCGGGACGGAAACACCTTGGTCGTCAGAACCGATATCCCCGGCATCGACCCGGACCATGACATAGACATCAGCGTCACGGATGAGACCCTGCACATCACCGCCCGGCGGACGGAACCGGACGTCAAGGATCTGCCCGGCTATCGGAGCGAAGTGCGCTATGGGGAATTTTCTCGAAGCGTCCCGATGCCCTGGGGCGCGAACCCTGAAACTGTTGTGGCCAGTTACATCGACGGCGTCCTGGAAATCCGGGTTCAGCTTCCGGAGCACCCGGGCGGGCCCGCCACGAAAGTCCACGTCAGCCGCGGCCGCAATCAGTCACCGGATGCGCCAGAGAACTACGTGACCTGACGGCCGCAGGGGCGCCCGCCGCCCATCCGCATCCCGGCAGGCACTGGGAGGGCGCGCGGGTGCGGCGGCGCACTCGGGAGTCCCGGATATTCATACGGCGCCGGGTATTGCGCGTTACTAAGCATGCTGATTGAATCATGGTTACGGTCGCATCCAGCGGCCGGTACGTCGAAAGGAAGTACAGTCATGGGGATTCTCGCGTTTCTCATTCTCGGGCTCATCGCGGGGGCCATCGCCAAGGCAATTCTTCCCGGCACGCAAGGTGGCGGCTGGGTGATCACCCTCGTCGTGGGCGTCGTGGGCGCCATCCTCGGCGGCTGGATCGGCTCGCTGATCTTCGGCGGCGGCCTCGGCAACTTCTTCGATCTGCGGACCTGGCTCCTGTCCATCCTCGGCGCCGTCATCGTCCTGGTGATCTACGGCGCGGTTGCAGGCCGGCGTAGCAGGGCCTAGCAGGGCGTAGCAGGGCCTAGCGGGGGACGATCCCGCCAATAAAGACAGCCGCAGAGGAGGCGCAATGAGCAGCGGATTAATCGAACGCGCATGGAACAAACTGAGTCCAAAGACGCAAGAATGGCTCCGCGCCAATCCCGGCATGGTGATCCTCCCACGGAACGTGACCGAGCTGGTCCTACAGGCAAACGCCCACCCGGAAGGCCCGGCGGGAGTGGATCGGAACGGCCAACTGCCGCTTTCGCCACAGGACCAGGCTTTCATCAGATCCATGTCCGACGCCTCGCCGGTCGGTCGCCCGGTGCCGCCAGCCGCGCCGTCCGCCTAGAACGAGCGGCACGGCGGCACCGCTTCCTGGCTCTCGCTTCAGGATGTACTGGCGGGGTCGCCTGAAAGACCTGAACGGCACGTGCAGGGCACGGCCTATCAGCGGCCGCCTCGCCCTCAGGTCGTCACGTCCGGCCTCTGGACAAAGGAGCAGCCCGGCTGCCGCTATCTCGACAAGGAGGTCACTTCGGTGACGCTTGATCAGCCAGAGCCTGTTGAAATTTCCACCAGAGTCCGGCCAGGAGAATGGACCGAGGACACACTGTCCTCGCTCGTGGCCAGCTTCCGGGACGAGCTCCTGCGGATGGGAGCGCCTCCTGAGGAGATCACCGTCGCCACGGAACGAGATGACGGGGGCGGGGTCAGCATCGTCGCGACCTGGAATCGGCCGGCCGGCGAGAACACGGAAGCCGCCCTGGATCTTGAGACCCCGGCGTCGGCTCCGACGCCCGGCAATGAGCCGACGGCGGCGGCCGGCACCCGGAATCCACCCTACGGAATCCAAGGAACTACGGTCATGCTGAACAGGGAAGATATTGATGGCCTGATCCAGAGCAAGGGCAATGTCATCAGCGTCGACGGCGACACGATCGGCGGCATCGGCCAGATCTACGTGGACGATGCGACAGACCGGCCAAGCTGGGCGACCGTGGCCACCGGCCTCTTCGGCAGCCATGAATCCTTTTTCCCGCTGGACGGTGCACGGATCGACGGCTCGAACCTCGTCATCCCGTACAACAAAGCCCTCGTCAAGGACGCGCCCCGCATCGAGCCCGAGGGCGGACTCGAACCTGACGAGCAGGACCGGCTTTACCGCCACTACCAGCGCGACGGCGGCCTGCAGACTTACAGCGAGGCCCAGGGCATGACGGGCAGCAACCCCGGCGCGGATGTGCCGGCCGGGTCCGGCAGCCCGAATGCCGGGCCGGGCCGGCTGCGCCGGTACGGCGCGGCCCCAGGTCTGCCCTCGCGCATCCCGGGGAACCGTGAGCACCCCGAAGCGGACCAGTAGCCGGCAGCCGGCACAGAACGAGGCCGGCCGGGCGACCGGAACGCCTTCGATGCCGAGGGCTCCGGCTGACGGGACTAAAGCGGGGGCGGGGACGCAAATACGTCCCGGGCCAGACGCGCGAAATCCGCCAGGAGAACTGACGGGTCATCCTTCCAGGACGCCAAAAAGACCGGTATCGGGGGTGCGTCCCGCACCTGCCTGTAGGCGACCCCGGGACGTGGGTACTGTGTCGCGGTGGCTTCGGAGGACATGCCCATGGCCTTACCCGTGGAAATCAGCGTCAGCCAATCGTCCACGCCCTGGATTGGACGCAGGGACGACGGCTTTGCCTCGGGCCCCCACAGATCCTCAACCGTGGTTCCGGTCCGGCTGTCGACGGCGACTGTACGCCCGGCAAAATCCGCCATCCGCAGGAATCGGCGTCGCGCCAGCGGATCGGTCGCAGCCACCGCGGCGTAGCGGCGCTCCGTTCCGATCGGCGACTCAGTGAAGCGGGGGTCATGGAGGCGGCGCCGGACGACGGCAAGATCCACCGACCCGTCGGCGAGACCGGCAGCCGCCGAGTTCGACTGAACCCAGATGAGTTGCACCCCCGGGTTCACCTCCTCCCAGCGGCGCTGCAGGGCTATGGTTCGGCTGCCGAGCGCTGACCAGGCGTAGCCGACCCTGAGCTCGCCGGCGTGATCCCTGGCGGCCTCTTCCAGCAGCTTGGCCTCGTTCAGGACCCGCCGTGCATGTTCGATAATCCGCTGCCCGGCTGCGGTCGGGGTCACGCTGCGCGTGGTCCGCTGAAAAACACGGACCCCCAGAGTGCTCTCCAGGGCGGCGACAGCACGGGAGACACCTGCCTGCGATGTGCCCAAACTGATGGCTGCGTCGGTGAAGGTCCGGGCCTCGTCGACGGCGACGAGTGCCCGGAGATGGCGCAGCTCAAGATTCATACGGTCATCGTATAGAAGGATCGGCGGAGGCATTTATTGGTGACGGAAATTGGCCCCACACTGTGAACCATGGAGGCATCTGCAGAGGACGGCTTCGGCCAAGACCGCCGCCAGCCGGCTCAGTCCCCGCCCGGAGTTCTTGGCGGGCTGTTGACCATGACTGGCAGCGGGATCAGCAATCAGATCGGCGCGGGCCTCGGGGCCCTCGCGTTTCCGGTGCTCGGCCCTGCGGGGGTGGTCGCCGTGCGGCAACTCGTGGCCGCGGCCGTGCTCGTCTCCGCCGCCCGGCCGCCCGTCCATCGCTTCACCTGGAGACAGTGGTGGCCCGCGCTTCTCTTGGGCGGAACGATCGCGTTGATGAACATATGCCTCTACGTCGCGATTCAGCGCATTGGACTTGGCCTGGCCGTGACGCTGGAATTTCTTGGTCCGCTGGCCATCGCCCTTTTTCGCTCCGGATCAAAGCTGGATCTGCTCTGCGCGCTGAGTGCCGGCGCCGGCGTGTACGTTCTGGTGCTGCCAGGACCGTCCAGCGACTACCTCGGCATCGGCATCGCCGTTGCCGGAGCTGGCTGCTGGGCGGCCTACATCGTGCTCAACCGGGTGGTCGGCCAACGGCTGCCCGGCCTCCAGGGACCGGCGGCCGCAACCTTGGTCTCCATGGTGCTCTACTTGCCGGTGGCCGCCTTCGTCGCTCTGCAAGGGTCGCTGACCGGCCCGGCAATCCTGTTTTCGGTCCTTGCCGGCGTGCTTTGCTCTGTCATCCCCTACGCCGCGGACCTTGTTGCCCTCCGCCGCGTCCGCCCGGCCTTCTTCGGTGTGTTCATGAGCATCAACCCCCTTCTCGCGGCCCTTTCCGGAATGATCGTGCTGGGGCAGATCCTCGCCCCGCACGAATGGCTGGGCATAAGCCTGGTGGTCGCCACGAATGCCGGCGCGATTGCGCTGGCCCGTCGCACCAAGCCGGACGCAATACCGCCCGCAGGGTGACCCGCTCCCCCACCGGCGGATTCCGAACCCGACGTTGGAGCGCGGTCACCCGAGGGAGGGTCCGCCTGACCGGGACCACCGTGGATTACCCTGGCGGACCCGCCTGTGCCGCGTAGGCGACGGCGCGGTCACGGACATGCTCCACGTACGAATCAGACTGGTTGTAGGAGAAGATGGCGTCGGTCCAGCCGTCTGCGGTGATCAGATCACGGCCGTGGGCGCACAGGTACGAGGCGGCGGTCAGCGCGGCGTCGTCAATGTTGAAGGGGTCGGCCTTCCCGTCTCCGTTCCCGTCCCGCCCGTAAAGCCGCCAGGTGGACGGAATGAATTGCATCGGCCCGACGGCGTGGTCCCAGTGCGCATCCCCATCCAGTGCCCCGGCATCGGTGTCCGCGACCGCGGCGAAGCCGTCGCCGTTCAGGCTCGGCCCGACAATCGGCCCGCTCGCCTGGCCCGTGGCTGACAGCTTTCCACCACCGAAGGTTCCGTGACCGGATTCAACGAAGCCGACGGCCGCCACCGTATTCCAGCCGATCCGGCATGCGGGAGCAGATTCGTTGGCCATACCGGCCGCCGCAACGTAAGCCTCCAGTGCGCGGGCAGGGATGCCGGTCCGCGCTGAGGCACGGGTGAGCCACTGCGCATCAGCGCTCCGCGTGACGTTTACGGCGGAAGTGATGCCAGTGGACAGCGTTTGAAGTTTCGCCTCCGCACGCGGGGGCGCAGGCCGGGCGCCGTCGGCACCCCCACCGGACAGATGGAGTGCCCAAAACAAGAACCCGGTGATAACGCAGAACGCGAACAGACCGAGCACAGCAAGGCGTTTCACGCGGAGCATGGATTAGGCGGACCCGCCCTGGGCGCTTGTGTACCGCGGGCTGCGCGGCAGCGCGCCGGCGCCGGACACGCGGGAGGTCACTGTGCTAGCCCTCACAGTCGATGCAGTATGCGTGGCCGTTCTTCTCCCGCGCCAGCTGAGAACGGTGCCGAACCAGGAAGCACGAGTAGCAGGTGAACTCGTCCTGCGCCTGCGGGATGACCTGTACGACGAGCTCCTCGGAGACGAATTCCCCGCCGGGGACGAGGGCGTCATCAAACGCGTCGGCTTCATCCAGCTCACGGACAACGCTGCGGGCATCCGGGGCGTTGGCGGATTGCAGCGCCTGCAGGGAATGGTCCTGCGACTCCTTGACGTCGGATCGGACTTCGTCGTAATCGGTTGCCACTGCGGTGACTCTCATTCCTAATGTTTTTGTTCTGACGGGTAGCCAACGTACACCATTGCCGGCGTTTCCCCGCACATGACAGCCCCGCCGTCATGTGCGCAGAGATCCCGTGGCGGGGATTCTCCCGCCCGCGGGACACCGGTTGCCTCGTCTCAGGGTTCCGTCCTGTCGTCGGCGGGGCCAGTATGAGGCGCGCCGCCGGCACTGCGTTCGACGCGGGCCCTGCGGATACGCCAGATGATCACGGCAATCACCACGGCCACCACCACGACGGCGGTAACGTCGCGTCCCACGGTCTTGGCGACCGCCTCGTAGGAATTCCCGGCCAGGTATCCGAGCAGGACACAACCGGCGCCCCACACCAGCCCGCCGGCGAAGTTGAAGGCCAGAAATTTCGGGTAGTGCATGCGCGAGGTACCGGCCAGGGCTGGCATGACGGCGCGGAAAAACGCAACAAACCGCCCCAGGAAGACGGCCATGCCGCCGCGGCGGCGCAGAAAGTCCTGCGCCTTCTGCAGTTTGGCCTGGCGTTTGCTCAGGGCGCTCAGGTTCAGGAATTTGGACCCGAAGTGTTTGCCGACCTCGTAGCCGACCGTGTCCCCAATGACCGCGGCGAGTACAACCAGGACCATCATCGCCCACACGGGCACGTTCCCGCGGCTGGCCACCACCCCGCCAAGGACAGCGGCGGTCTCGCCGGGAATTACGAAGCCGATAAAGAGGGCATCCTCGGCGAAGACCAGCAGGCCCACGATGAGCAGCGCCAGCAGCGGGCTGACGTTCAAGATGTTGTCCACAAGTCCGCTCACCGGAATTCCGTTCGCTTGCCAAAAAGTTCGGGCTTGCCCCGTCCGTGCCGGACATCATCCTGCGTGATCAGTATGTGGGACCTCCGGGCTCGGCGATAGGGAGTTCGCGCTGGATCTGGGCCACCTTCGGATCGTTCTCGTCTGCCCCGTAGTCCGACGCACGGGTGATGTCCTGCCCGTCAGGGAGCTTGATGGCGCGGAAGAGCAGAGACAGGATGGCGGCAACGATGAGGTTTATCGCAAACGCCACAACAGCGATGTAGACCTGAATATTGGTGCCCGGGATGGCGGCGATGGAGCCGCCGAAGTTGGCTTTCGTGACCGGGTTGACGACGTTATAGGCCGCGACGGTCCCGTAGATAATTCCGGCCGCCCAGCCGCCGAAGAGGGCCCACCGGTGGAACCACCGTGTGTAGAGCCCTCCCACAATCGCCGGGAAGGTCTGCAGAATCCAGATGCCGCCGAGGAGCTGCATGTTGATTGCTGCCGACTGGTCCATGGCAATGACGAAAATCAGTGCGCCGAATTTCACCACGAGCGAGGCGATCTTGGAGACCTGTGCTTCCTGCCGGGGTGTGGCTTCGGGCCTGACCAGATCGCGATAGATGTTGCGGGTGAACAGGTTCGCTGCGGCGATTGACATGATCGCGGCCGGGACCAGGGCACCGATGGCGATGGCAGCCAGGGCTATACCGGCAAACCACGCCGGGAAATAGTCCAGGAACAGTTGCGGCACCACCAGCTGCGGGTTCACTGCGCCGTTCAGGTCGATGGGCTTGGTCCCCGCGTAGATGGCCGCGTAGCCCAGCAGCGCCAAGAACCCCAGCATCAATGAGTACAGCGGCAGCACGGCCGCGTTCCTCCGGATCGTGTTCCTGCTCTTGGTCGCCAGGACTCCCGTGATGGAGTGCGGATACATGAACAGCGCCAGGGCCGAGCCCAGAGCCAGCGTCCAGTAGGCGGAGTAGCTGGCGGCGCCGGGAATGAAAATCCCGGTGGGTTTGCCGGTAGCCGGGTTGACCGTACCCATTTTCGTCTCGGCGGAGTCGAAAATATTGCCCCAGCCGCCGAACTTGATCGGCAGGTAAATCACGGCGACGATCACTGCCAGATAGATCAGCAGATCTTTCACCACGGCGATCAGGGCCGGAGCCCGCAGGCCGGACGTGTAGGTATAGGCGGCCAGCACCACGAAGGCGAGGATCAGCGGCAGGTCAGTCAGCAGCACGTTCCCCGCACTGCCCACGCCCAACACCGTGAGCACGGCCTTGATACCGACTAGCTGCAATGCGATGTAAGGCATGGTCGCGACGATCCCGGTGACCGCCACGGCCAGGGTAAGCGCCCTGCTGCCATAACGGCCGCCAATGAAGTCCGCCGGCGTGACGAACCCATGCCGGTGCGAGACCGACCACAACCGGCTCATCAGCAGGAACACAATCGGGTACAAAACAATCGTGTACGGAACCGCGAAGAAGCCGGTCACGGCTCCGGTGGCCCACATTGCCGCCGGAACGGCGACAAAGGTGTACGCCGTATAGAGGTCGCCGCCGAGCAGGAACCAGGTCACCCAGGTCCCGAACCCCCGGCCCCCTAGGCCCCACTCGTCGAGGCTGTGCAGCCCGGTCGCCTCCCCGCGGCGCCACCGCGCGGCAAAGAACCCGAGAACCGCCACCAGGACGAAAAGAAGGATCACAATGGCGAGTGCAACACCGTTAACAGGGCGGTCCGGAGCAGCCAGCGGTACTGATCCGGCGCTCATGGCTCCTCCTCGGGGCTCGTGACGCCGCGCACGGCTTCGCGCCGGCGGCGGTCCTCCCGGCTAACTATCCAGAAGGAGATCCCCACCAGCGCCGAGGTAATCGGAATCCACGACATTTGATACCAGTAGAAGAACGGCATACCGGCCAACCGCGGCTCATCGACCGAATACGCGGGCACAAACAACGGAACCACAATTGCGATGCCCAAGAGAATGCCGGTGATGATATATGGGCCGGACCTGGCCGGACCCCGCGTTGGGACATCGGGACTTGACATCAACGCCTCCTCTTCGAGACGGCCCCGGAGCGGGAAGGCTTTCCCGGGACGTGCCGGCGGCCTGTGGACCGCGAGTCGAGCAGTCCTAAGCAACAGAATAGGCACTGGATTTATTCTTCAACAGGGCGCATGCCCCCGCGTTGCCCGAAGCGGCCGCGACGCCAAAACGTGCGCCGCCGTCCGGTGGGACGGCGGCGCACGGGGTCCGCTGTTTGGCTGTTTATTTGCGCATCTGTTTCAGGCTAGGGTGCCGGGACCTTGCTTGCGAACTCGGTGGTGTAGGTCTTTGCCAGGTCGATGGTGGAGGCCTTGCCCTTGACGTTGGTCGAGTACTTGTCGAGGATGCTCAGGACGTTCTTGGCACCCTCGGCGTTCATCATGCCGTCCTTGTTGAACATGGTCTTGGTGTCGTTGATGGATTTTTCATAGAGGGCCTGCCCCGCGTTGGCGTATTCCTTTGGCATCTTGGCGGCGATCTCCGCGGCGGTGTGGCTGTTGATGAAACGGAGGGCACCCACGAAGGCGTTGACCACCTTTTGCACGGTCTGGGGGTTCTTCTGCACGAAGTCGCAGCTCATGTAGACGGATGCGGCGGGGTAAAGGCCGCCGAGGGCCTTGCGGGTCCCCTCTTCGGTGCGCATGTCGACGAGCACTTTGCCCTTGCCGGTTTCCACCAGCTGGGCGATGGTCGGGTCGGTGGTCATGCCGGCGTCGATGCCGTTATTGTCCATCGCCGCGATGAACGTCTGGCCTGCGCCGACCTTCGCCGGGGTGTAGCTCTTCACACCGGCCTGTCCTGCCAGCGCCTGGGTCAGAAAGTCCGTCGATGAGCCCAGGGATGTGATGCCCAGGTTCTTGCCCTCAAAGTCTGCCGGGCCCTTGATCGCGTCCGCTTTGGCGGTGGAGACGACCTCGGCCTCCCCCGGGATGTTGGCAAGCTGGACTACGGAGGTGATGCATTGTCCCTTGGCCTGCAGGTCGATCGTGTGGTCGTAGAACCCCTCGACGCCCTGCGCGTTGCCGGTCAAGAGCGAGTTCTCCGCCGTGGCGCCGGACTGTTCTCCGAGCAGGTTGACCTTCACGCCCTCCTTCTCGAACAGGCCGAGGCCTTCGGCCAGCTTGGCGGGCATGTAGATGACCTTTTCGAGGCCGCCGACAATGATGTTGACTTCCGGCGTGGCTGCACTGTCAACGGATGCGGCCCGCGAGTCCTGGCAGCCGCTCACGCCTGCGGCAACTGAGAAGGCGAGGATGACGGCTGATGCCTGGACGCTACGTCGCTGTAGTTTCGTTTTCATGTTCTAGATTCCCTTGATCTGATTCTGGACCTGAGAGGGTCGCCATTTGAGGAGTTTGTTTTCAGCGGTGGTGATGAGGGATTCGGCCAGGAGTGCCACCACGGTGACGATGATCATGCCGGCGTAGATGCCTGCCGAGTCGAAGGTGCCCTGGGCGTTGGCGATGAGCATGCCCATGCCGTGCTTGGCGCCGGCGTATTCGCCCACGATCGCGCCGATGAGGGCGAATCCGAAGGCGGTGTGGAGGGAAGACAGAATCCAGGTGGTCGCGCTGGGCAGCACGATGGAGGTGAGGATCTTGCGTTTGCTGGCGCCCAGGATCCGGGCGTTGTTGACCACATTGCCGTCCACCTCCCGCGCTCCGGTGAAAGCGTTGAAGAACACGGCAAAGAAGACCAGGACCACCACTGTGGCGATCTTGGAGCTGATCCCGAACCCGAACCAGATGATGAACAGTGCGGCCAGGACGATGCGCGGGACGGCGTTCGCGGCCTTGATAAAGGGGGAAAAGACCTGCGCCATGTAACGGCTGCGGCCTAGCAGGACGCCCAGCACAATCCCGGCGACGGTGCCGATGGCGAAGCCGGCGGTCGCTTCGAGGACGGTGTAGCCGATGTTCTCCCACACGGATCCGAACTGCGTGCCGGCGGAGAACCATTGGATCAGCCGGTCCCAGATCAGTGAGGGCTTGGAGTAGAAGAACGGGTCTATGACATAGGTGGCGGTCAGTTCCCAGCTGCCGAGCCACACGGCAACGATGACCGCGCGCAGGGCCCAGACCTTGAGGGCGGCGTTCCGATTCGATTTGCGTACCCCGGCGAGCAGGGTTGCCTCGTTTTCCGCGCTGAGCGCATAGCCAGGCCCCACGGGCGGGGCCGCGCTGATAGTTGGTGACGTCATCGTCGTTGTCCTCACTGATTGCTTACTTTGCATCGGGTTGCCCGGCCGTGGCCCGGGCCTGTTCCACTTCGTCCCGCAGGCTGTCCCAGACCTGGCGGTAGATGGCGAGGAACTCGGGAGTCAGCCGGACCTCTTCCACGTCGCGGGGGCGCGGCAGGTCCACCCTGAATTCGGCCTTGATGGTGGCCGGGCTGGCGGTCATGATCACCACCCGGTCGGCCAGGGCGATGGCTTCTTCCAGGTCATGCGTGACGAAGACGACCGCCGCGTCGCTGCCGCTCCACAAGCGCAGCAACTCCTGCTGCATGAGCTGGCGCGTCTGTACGTCCAAAGCGCTGAACGGCTCGTCCATGAGCATGATTTCGGGCTCGTTGACCAGCGTCTGGGCCAGGGCGACTCTCTTGCGCATGCCACCGGAGAGCTGGTGCGGATAGTACTTTTCGAACTTGCCCAGCCCTACCCGCTGCACCCACTCCCGTGCCTGTGCCCGGGCCTCGGCCTTCGAGGCCCCGCGGTAGCGCGGTCCCGAGGCAACGTTGTCCAGCACCGTCTGCCACGGCAGCGTCGCGTCGGCCTGAAACATGTACCCCACCCCGGCCGGGATGCCCGTGACCCGGTCTCCGCGAACATAGGTCTCCCCCTCCGATGCGGGCTGCAGTCCCGAGATCAGCGACAAGGTGGTGGACTTGCCGCAACCTGTGGGGCCGACGACGGCGACGAACTCGCCCGGGGCTATCGACAGGTTCACGTCCCGGATGGCCGTGTGAATGCCGCCACCGTTCTTGGGAAATCTCTTCGTTGCCGCCTTCAGTTCAATCAGCGGCGCTTTGTTACCTGGCATGGTGTCTCCTTCGTCACTTTGCATTGCTGCCGCATCAGGGACGGAAAGACGCTCCTGTGGGCTGCCTCACAAGACCGTACGGGCGAAAAGCCGGGGCGTCGCGCTTTATGCCATTGCCCCCAATCAACCCGTTGTGCACCTTTTGCGCATTGTGCTCAGTCGCCGGTTGGTGCCGGAGGCGGCAATGGCCCTAACGTGGTCCCGGACCACCGGGGTCCGGTGCAAGAACTGAATGAGGATCACGTGGAAGCAGCGGACACAGTTGTCCCTGAGCTAGGCGACCGCCGGTCGGCGCACAAGACCGGAATGGCATTTTCAACCAAGATGCTGGTCCTGCAACTGACCGTCGTGGTTGTGGTTGTCGTCCTCACCGCCGGCGTCTACGGCTGGTTGTCCTACCAGCGGCTCAGCGCGGAGATCGGCTCCAAATCCCTGGCCGTCGCGCAGAGCATGGCGGTGGAGGATATTGTCCGCCGGGAACTAGGCGCCGGCTCGGCCGCAGCGTCCACCCCTGCGAATACCCGGCTGCGCACCGGCGCCGTCCAGCAGCTGGCAGAAACGTTGCGGAGCCGCACCGACGCATTGTTCGTTGTGGTCACGGACCGCTACGGCATGCGCTGGTCACACCCTAACCCCGCTGAACTCGGCCGGCCCGTGAGCACCAGCCCGGACGCGGCACTCTCCGGGCAGGAAATCACCGTCGAGGAGATCGGAACCCTTGGACCATCGGTCCGCTCCAAGGTGCCTGTGTGGTCCGCCGACGGTCGGGCGGTGGTGGGAGAGGTCAGCGTGGGGTTCTCCACGAGTGACGTATTGACGGGGCTGCAGACAGCCATCTTCCCCATCCTCGGGATCGCCGCGGTTGCGCTTGCCTTTGGTGCTGCCGGGACGATGCTCCTGAGCCGCCGGCTGCGGACCCACACGCTGGGCCTGGAGCCGTCGGAGATTGGTGAACTCGTACAGGACCAGGCGGTGGTGCTTTACGGCGTGGTGGAAGGCGTCATCGGCATCGCCGAAGACGGGCACGTGACCGTCTGCAACGACAAGGCCCGCCGGCTCCTTGGCCTGGAAGACACCTCGGGCCGCACGCTGAGCGAACTCGGGCTCCCCCCGCGGGTACTGGCACTGCTGGAACCGGGGAACGCCGACGATCAACGCAGTGTGCAAATGATGGTGAACGACTCAGTGCTGATCATGACCGCCCGAAAGGTGGTGCGCGGCCGAAGGAAACTCGGCTGGGTACTCATGGTCCGGGACCGGACGGACGTGGAGGCCCTCAGCCGTCAATTGGACGCCGTGGGGGCGCTCTCGACCGCCTTGAGGGCACAACGGCACGAGTTCGCCAACCGCCTGCACGCCGTCTCGGGCCTGTTGAATGTCGGGCGCCCCGCGGAGGCCGCCGACTACTTGCAGGAAACCTTGAAATCAGGCCCGCTGAAATACCCGGTGGACTTTGCCGGCCGGCTGGAGGACACCTATCTGCAGGCCTTCATCGGCGCGAAGGCGCTGCGCGCCGCTGAGGTCGGGATCCCGCTGCGGCTGGGCGAATCAACCCTGGTCGCCGGGACCGTCGCGGACCCGCAAAACGTCACCACAGTCCTTGGGAACCTCGTGGACAATGCCGTTACGGCAGCTGTCCGGGGCGCCAGCCGGGACCGATGGGTGGAAGTGGAACTTCTCAGCGAGGACACCACGCTCTACATCACGGTGGCAGATTCCGGCGACGGGCTGCAGGCGGACGACCGCGAGGCGCCGTTCACCGAAGGCTATTCGACCTCCTCCGCCGCGGACGGGAGGGACGTCCCCCGGGGAACAAACGACCAGGAATTCGGACAAGGCGAAGGGCTGGGCCTGGCCCTGTCCCGCCAGATCGCCCGCAGCGGCGGCGGCGACGTCTGGGTGGTGTCGCCCGGCAGTCCCGGCGGACCCGGAGCCGTATTCTGTGCACGACTCCCCCAAGTACTGGACACGACCGGATGGAAGGAACACGCATGAAGGATGATCTGAGGGTCTTGATCGTCGATGACGATTTCCACGTCGCCCGGCTTCATGCCACGTACGTCAACGCCGCCCCGGGCTTCACGGCATTGGAACCTGTCGGATCCGGCGGGGCGGCCCTCGAAGCCATTCAGACATACCGCCCCGACCTGGTCCTGATTGATATTTACCTCCCGGACGGCAACGGGCTGGACATACTGCGCGGGCTCGACGTCGACGCTTTCGTTCTCAGCGCCGCCTCTGATGCGG
The DNA here is from genome assembly GCF_003634095.1 of Arthrobacter oryzae. Lineage (GTDB taxonomy): Bacteria > Actinomycetota > Actinomycetes > Actinomycetales > Micrococcaceae > Arthrobacter > Arthrobacter oryzae. The sequence continues at coordinate 515,508 of NZ_RBIR01000001.1, read as the reverse complement.
CCTCCCTGCGCAAGGCCATGCGCCGAGGCGCCCTGGGCTACCTCATTAAGCCCTTCTCGGAGAAACACCTCTCCGACAGGCTGCGCGGATACACGCGTTACAGGCGCCTCCTGGCCGGAGGTTCCGCCCTGGACCAAGACCTCGCCGACCGGGCACTGCGCCAGCTGCACACCTCGGACACACAGACAGCCCGGGTCCGCTCGGTGACAGAGACCGCCGTCCTCAGCGCGCTGGGCCAAACCCCGGGGGTCCTGACGGCCATCGATGTTTCAAGCGCTGTAGGCGTGTCCCGCGCCACCGCCCAACGGTACCTGTCGGCTCTGGTGGACGAGGGCTCGATCGAGGTGAACCTCCGCTACGGATCGACCGGGCGTCCCGAACACCAGTACAGCGTCCGCACGCCCTAACCCTGGACAGATTCGGTCAGGTCGTCAGGATTTTGAAACCCGGACCGATCGAGTTCCGGACCGCACGATCCGGTCGCAGGCCTCTTCCGCGGCCCCACCCACGAGGCTTAGACTCGATTCGCTCGAGCAGGAATCGGGCCGGCGCGCCCACCCGGAAGTCCGGACAGGACCTAAGCCGCCCGGTTCACGAACGAGCCGCCAGCCCACCGGCGCAGGGTGGGTGCAGCCCGTGAGGGTCCCTCAACCACGGAGAAGTGCGGCATGAGGCTCGTCGTCGATCTCACCAAATGCCAGGGTTACGCTCAGTGCGCCTTCCTCGCCCCGGACGTCTTCACTATTCAGGGAGACGAGGCACTCACCTACGATCCAGACCCTGACGAGGCGCAGCGCCAGCGGATCCGGCGGGCCGCCGCCGCATGTCCCGTACAGGCCATCCAACTAGACGAGCCGGACAGCCCGCAGCTCCCCACGGAAACCCGACGAACGGCAGCCGTTATCGCTGGTAACGGGGACACGTTCAAGCAATCCGGCAGGATCGTCGTCGTTGGCGCTTCATTGACCGGTCTCCGCGCGGCGGAGCGATTGCGCGAGGAAGGGTTCACCGGCTCGCTGACCCTCATCGGAGACGAGACGCACGAACCGTACGACCGGCCGCCGCTGTCCAAACAGGTCCTGGCAGGATCCGTGCCGTCCGACGACACTTCGTTGCCCCGCCGCCGGGCAATCGACGCCGACTGGCGGCTGGGAGTGGCGGCCACGAGCCTGGATCTGGCGGCGAAGAAGGTGCACCTCGCGGACGGCAGCAGCATCGGATTCGACAAACTGCTCATCGCCACCGGCGTGCGGGCCCGGCCGTGGCCGAACATCGCCGAGGCGGCGCTGGCAGGAGTCCTGACCCTGCGGACCCGGGAGGATGCGGCCAAGTTTCGGCGGCTACTGGCGGCGCGGCCTCGCCGGGTCCTGGTTATTGGCGCCGGGTTCATCGGTTGCGAAGTCGCTTCGGTGTGCCGCGAACTAGGTCTGCCGGTGACCGTGGCGGAGGCAGGTCCGGCGCCGCTCGGCGCGGCGCTCGGCGGTGTGATCGGCGCCATCGCCGGAGAGCTGCAGGTTGAGAACGGCGTGGATCTGCGCTGCGGCGTGAGGGTGGTTTCGCTCGAAGGCGATGCCACCGGGCAGCTGTGCCGCGCCCACTTGTCCGATGGCACCACCCTCGACGTCGATGTCGCCGTCGCCGCGCTCGGGACCGTCCGCAACGGCGAATGGCTCGACGGTTCCGGACTGGCCAGCGGCCCTTGGGGCGTCGCGTGCGACGCCGGCTGCCGCGCTTTCGACGTAAACGGGCTGGTCACCGACGACGTCTTCGTCGCCGGGGACGTGGCGCGCGCGCCGCAGCCGATGTTCGGCTACCAATTTCTCGCCACCGAGCACTGGGGCAACGCCATCTCCCAGGCGGAGGTTGCAGCGCACAACATGGTCAGCCACGAGACCGAACGGTGGCCGCACCTTGCCGTGCCGAAATTCTGGTCGGTTCAGTTCGGCACGGAAATCAAGAGCGTCGGCGTGCCCTCCGCCGCCGATCAGGTCGCCATCATGCAGGGGTCAGTCGCCCAGCGGAGGTTCGTTGCGGTCTATGGCTACAAGGGCCGGATCGTGGCTGCGGTTGCCTTCAACCAAAACAAATGGCTCGACCACTATGAAGCGCTGATTGATCAGGCGGCGCCCTTCCCGCCGGCCTTCCACCATCTTGACCAGCCAGCCGATGCCCGGCCGGTTCCGGCCGGGTTCCAGCCCGCCGTCAACCCCACCCAGGACGCGACCGTCGTCGTGACCGGTCACTATCCCAACGAGCGACGCGCCAGGCTCACGGATCGCCGCCTGCCATAGTGCGCCGCCCGGAGACCGGCATCCACCGGCCCACCGGCCCACCGGCCCAATGACCCAAGACCCAAGACCCAAGACCCAAGGAGCCTTCACCATGACCCAGCCCAGCACATGGGAGCAGATCCTCGACTACTCCAACCGGGCTAACCCCTACCCCTTTTACGACGAGCTCCGCAAGACCCCGGTGACACGGCTCGCGGACGGAAGCTACCTCGTGAGCACCTACGCGGAAATCGCCGCCCTGCTGCATGACCCCAGGGTCAGCTCCGACATCGACCGGAACCCGGCCGCCGCTGCTGCAGGCGCCACCGGCGACGGCGAGGGCGGCCCGGGCATGTCACCGACCTTCCTCAGCATGGATCCCCCTGATCACGACAGGTTTCGGCGGATGACCATGCGGCATTTCGGACCACCCACGACGCCGGCCAGGGTCGCCGGGATGGAGGCAAGGATGACGGACATTGTCACCGACCTCATCGACAAAATGACGGCGCCCGGGCGGATCGACGTCGTCGATGACCTGGCGTATCCGCTGCCCGTCACGGTGATCTGCGAACTGCTCGGCGTGCCCCCGGGCGACGAACAGCGTTTCCGGGTCTGGGTGGACGTCGCCCTGCAGTCCACGGATCCCGGCCTTGATCCCGAAACACAGCAAGAAAAGAGGGCCGAAGCCGGCCGGGAACTGCGGGCATTCATGGAAGAACTGGTTGACGCCCACCGGCGGGCGCCGGGAAACGACCTCCTCTCCGCGATGGCCGCCGACGACGGCCCGGAAGGCCGGATGCCGGACGATCAGCTGGTGAGCACCGGGCTCCTCCTGCTCATTGCCGGCCATGAAACCACCGTGAACCTCATCTCCAACGGCGCGCTGACCTTGCTCCGCCACCCGGCCGAGCTGCAACGGCTGCGCAGCAACCCGGACCTTGTCATCCCGCTGGTGGAGGAGTTGCTGCGCTACGAGCCGCCCGTGCATTTTGTGCCCTTCCGCACCGCCCTCGACGACATCGACATCGCCGGGACCACCATCCCCGCCGGGGCCTCCCTCACTCTGGTCCTGGCCGCGGGCAACCGTGACCCCGCCCACGTCGCTGACCCGGATCTGTTCATCCCGGATCGGCCGAATAACCAACACCTCGGCTTTGGTGGCGGCGTCCATCTGTGTTTTGGGGCGCCTTTGGCCCGGCTGGAAGCGCAGATCGCCCTCACCGCATTCGCCACCAGGCTGGAGAATCCGCGGCTGGTGTCCGACCCGCCTCCTTACCGGCCCAGCCCGTTCCTCCGCGGACCCTCCCACCTGCCGATCGACATCGACGGCATCGCCGGCGCCTAAGCACCCCTACCAGCTGCGGTGAAACGGCTCGCACTGATGCAGGCAATATAGTTGGGTTTTCACGTAGGAGTCGAGGTTCATAAATGGTCCTTCAGGATCGCGCGAAAGCCACCCGCGGGGCAATCATTATCGGTGCCGCTGCAGTCTTTGAGGAGCACGGCTACGGCAGTACCAGCCTGACCCAGGTGTCTGAGGCGGCCGGGGTAACCAAGGGCGCACTCTATTTCCACTTTCAGTCCAAGGAAGATCTCGCACGGGCGGTCATCGAGGAACAGCACCGGATCGCTGCAGCCGAAGGTGAGAGGATCGTTGCCGAGGATCTGCCAGCCCTGACGACAATGATCCTCATGTGCCGCGCTTTCGGTCTCCAGCTGGTCCACGAGCCAGTTGTCAGGGCAGGCATTCGTTTGACGTTCGAGGCGACGGCGTTTGGCGCACCAGTACGCGGCCCTTATGAGGACTGGATCGCCGTCATGGAACAGCTGACCGGGAGGGCCAAGACCGAATTGCAGATTCGCCCCTCAGTCGATGCCGGAGCATTCGCCCGATACCTTGTTGCCTCATTCACCGGCGTTCAGCTGGTCTCCGGCGTGCTCACCGGCCGCGCGGACGTCATGCAGCGCATCGAAGAAATGTGGGAGATCTTACTGCCCGGGATCCTGCACGAGGATTTTCACGAGGACGCCCGGACACTCTCCCGACTCATTTCCACCGCAATCCCAGCCCTACCGGCGCACTGACAGATTCGCACGACCCACGAGGCTGGGTCCGTGATCGCCTTGATTGCCACGATCTCACTGCTCATCGGACGGGTCCCCGGCAGAAACCGGATGACCGTCTTGTTTATTCTTTACGGGTCACCTACTCTTGTCGCAGATCCCAAGGGAGCTCCGCTCGATGAGCGGCTGTGTCGGCGCGCATATTTGGGGGGGGTGCCGGCACAGGCCCCCGGGCTGGATCATCCCGCGGGCCCGGAGCGGCTCGGGCCGCGAATGGTCAGCCTCCGGAGGACTTCGACCCAACACTCAACCCCTGCGCGTGGCCGGGACACGCCTCGGCCCAGGCGCGTACGGAGCTGCCTCAGGCTTCTGACCGACAAAACGGCGGATGCAATATGCTGGCATCGTTCTTTTGTCGGCCCGCACCACTACACTGAATGTATCGAACATATATTCTAATGAGGGTGTGTTGTGGGCGTTCTAGTCGGGCCCCGCGTGATAGACGCGGGGATGTCATTGCTGTCGGTGCTGATCTCCCCGGTCCCCGTCGCGGCCGGGTACCCCTCGCCGGCGCAGGACTACTTTGACGGCCGGATCGATCTGAACGAGCACCTGATCAAGGACATCACCAGCACCTACGTGGTCCGCGTGTCCGGGGATTCGATGGAAGGCGCCGGCATCAGCGACGGCGACGAACTCATCGTGAACCGGGCCCTGGAACCCAAAGACGGGTCGGTCGTTATCGCCGTCCTGGACGGGGAACTGACCATCAAGCGGCTGCGTGTCACGGGAACCGGCGTCGTACTGCAGGCGGAGAATCCGGCATACCCGGACATCCGGGTTCCGTCCGTCTCGGACCTGGTCATCTGGGGCGTCGCAACCCGCTGCCTGCACCATGTCTGAGGCCGGTCATGTCTAAGCCCGCCCCGATACGGCGCATGCCGCAGATCGCGCACGTGGACGTGAACTGCTTCTACGCCTCGGCCGAGAGAGCCTTCGATCCGGCTCTGGAGGGCCGGCCCGTGGTTGTCCTGTCCAATAACGACGGCTGCGCCGTCACCCGCAGCCCCGAGGCCAAGGCCCTCGGCATCCCCCTGGGCGAGCCCTGGTTCAAGCTCGCCCCGCGCGCCAAGGAATGGGGACTCGTTGCCCTCTCCAGCAACTACGAGCTCTATGGCGACATCAGCGCCCGGGTAATGGAACTGCTGGGCCGGTACTCGGCCTGGCTTGAGGTCTACAGCATCGACGAGGCCTTCCTCGGCGTCAAGGGCGCCCCGGACGAACTCCTGGCCCTGGGCTGGACCATGAAGTCAGCCGTGCGGCGCCACGTCGGGGTACCGGTCTGCGTCGGGATCGCCGGGACCAAGACCCTCGCGAAACTGGCCAACAAATGGGCCAAGAACAACCCGGCTTTCGAAGGCGTCTGCCACTGGGACTCCGTGCCCGCCGCCGCCCGGGAGGCCCTGATGGGCAGCCTGTCCGTGGTCGAGATCTGGGGCGTCGCCGCCCGCTTGACCAGGCGGCTCAATGTCCTGGGCATCCATTCGATCCTTGAGTTGTCCCGGGCCGATCCTGTCATGATCCGGGACCGCTTCTCCGTGGTCATGATGCGCACGGTCCTGGAACTGCAGGGCACCCCGTGCATCCCCATGGAGGAAGAAAGGATCGGGCGGGACCAGCTCATCTTCTCCCGCTCCTTCGCCAACCCCATCACCACCGCGGCCGCGATGCGGCAGGTCCTGAGCGTCTACGGCCAGCAGGCCTCGGCGCGGCTGGCCAAACACGGACTCCAGGCCAAAGTCCTCACCGCGTTCGCCGGGACCTCACACTTCAATCCGAAAGAGACCTCCTACCCGTCCGCCTGTGTCCGCCTGCCGGTCCCCACCGCGGACCCGGTCGTGCTCACCAAGGCCGCCCACGCCCTGCTCCCCCGCATCCACGAGGGCGTGAGGTACGCCAGGGCCGGAATCATGGTCACCGATCTCCGGCCCACCGGCAATCAGGCGCCCCTGGCCGTGTTCGAGAACCCGCACGAGGAGCGCCATATAGGCACCCTCCTGGAAGACGTGACCCGACGCTACGGGCGCGGCTCCATTGGCCTGGGCCACGCCGGGATACGCGGCGGACCGGACTGGACCATGAAACGGGACATGCTCTCCCCCCGCTACACCACCCACTGGGACGAACTCCCCCTCGTCAAAGCCGCCTAGACACCAACCCACCGCCGCACCACGAAAGAACGCCACCCCATGACCCTTGCGCCCGAAGCCCCCATCCAGACCCGCGAGCTGCACGTCCGCACCGGCCCGGCAGGCAAACCTCTCGCCGTCCGCCATGATGGCAAGATCTGGCTCGTCGATCCCGAGACCGAGCCCCAGCACTGGCTAGGAAGGACCGCCGGACGGGACGGCCGACGCGCGTCTGCCGCAGAAAGCGGCGACCCGGTGGGCGTTGAATATTGGCGGATCCAGGTCCGGCTCGGCTCCAGCTCCGCACTGCGGACCTTCACGCTGCGCCGTGAACCGTCCGGCGGCCGGTGGCTCCTTGACGACATCAACGACGCCGGTTAGGCGACAGTGCGAACCAGCCGCCAACCAATCCCTGATCAGACGTGGGAAGGGATCAGACGGGAATTCACGCTGCCCGCCCTGGAACATGTCCGTCGGCGCCTCGCCGAGCTCCTGGATGACCCGGAACCGGTGATGCAGCAGCTTGTGCGCGTCTTCATCGACGACCGCACGTTCTGTCCGGGTTTCCAGTTCCTTGCCGGCGGCCACCTGCACCCGACGGTCTTAGACCTTTTCCAGCGTGCGATCGAATTGCAGATTCCGCACAACAACTTCACCGTCTGGATGATCACCCCGTCCAAGGATCTCGCCCGTGGCCGACCCGTCGACCACCTCAAGGGTGGCTCCGCTCCCCTGCTTCGCGTGCTGGAATCCTCCTTCCGGAGCTAGGCCCGGCTCTTGACCGGCTTGGGGCGTGCTAACGCTGCTTCTCGCGGGCCGTCACCCCAGCATGGAGGACGGCGGCCGGGCAAAGGGTGCGGTGGAGAACTTTGGCGCGGCCGCATTCATCAGGCGGGCCCACTGGCCGCCGGCAATATCGGCGCCGTCCACGGCGGCATAGTACTTGCCGTTGATCGTGATGTCCTGGTTGATCCAGCGTGGGCCAATGCCCTGGTAGCTTCCAAACCATGAAGCCGTGGAGATGCCGGAGGTGGCGCCGACGGTCCAGGTCATGGTGTTTCCGTCGGTGGTGCCGGTTTTGGCGAAGATGTCGTAGCTCTTGTTGACCGGGATGTTGTAGCCGGAACCTCTGGTGAGCACGTTCTTCAGGGCGTACGTGACGCCGGCGGCGACATCCGGGGAGATGGCTTGCCGGCAGTCCGCGCCGGGCACAGGATAGTTCCGGCCGTGCGGACCGGTGACTGACTCCAGCGCGATCGGGTCGCAATGGACTCCCTTGGCCGCGAATGTGGCGTAAGCGTTGGCCATGGACAGTGGAGCGACGTCCTCGGTCCCGATCAGGCTGGCGATGCTGGATAGGTCGTAGGGCTGGTTTGTGTGTCCGTTCGTGACTCCGGCCGCCGTGGCCATTTTCTGGATATTGCAGAAATCCAGCTGGGCAGCGGACTGGAACGTGATGGTGTTGATCGACTGGTACAGGCCCCGCAGGACGCTCATCCGGAAGTAATGGTTGGGGTCATCGTTGGGCAGGAGGTGGGTACCTGCCGCCGGATCATATGAGCCTGTCGTACTGCCGCAGGAGTTCTGCCAGGGGAAGTCCGGCTTGTAGAGGCGGACCGACCCGTCCAGCTCGGTGCCCATGGATCTACCCGAATTAAGCCATTCGGCGAAGACGAACGGCTTCATGGTGGACCCGATCTGGAATCCGCCTGCCCCGTCAAGCGGCTGTCCGTTGGCGTCCTTTTCCGGGAGGGCGAAGTTTCCCGTGTAGTTTCCCGGCGCCGTGGCGGGGTTGTAGACCGTGTTCTGAGCCATGGTCAGCACTTTGCCGGTGCCGGGCTGGACGCTGACGAGCGAGGATCCGCGCTGCAGGGGATCGGCCGCGGACATGGAGGCGCTAACCTGCTCCTGCGCTACTTTCTGAAGTTTCGGGTCCAGCGTCGTGCGGATGGTGAGCCCGCCCAGATTCAGGAGCTTCTTGCGGGCCGCTTCGTCCGCCCCAAAGGCCGGGTCGTTGAGGATCAACCGCTGGACATAGTCACAGAAATACGGTGCCGTCGTGGCGCCGAAACAGCCCTGGGCGCTCCTATGGACATTGAGGCCGATGGGCGCTTTCACCGCGGCGTCATGCTGAGTCGCCGTGATACGTCCTTGCTGGAGCATTTTGTCCAGGACTTCGTTTCTGCGGGCCACCACATGGGCAGGTTCGGTGAGCGGGTCGTAGTAGACGGGACTGTTCACGACGCCGGCCAGGGCCGCGGCCTCGGGGAGCGTCAGTGCGCTCGCCGGGACATTGAAATACTCTTCGGCGGCGGCGTTGATGCCGTAGGCGCCATTGCCGAAATAGACGATGTTCAGGTAGCCCTGCAGGATCTGGTCCTTGGAGTATTTCGTCTCCAAGGCGATGGCGAGTTTCATTTCCCGCAGCTTGTCGCCGATCGTCTTGGCGTAGCCCAGCTTGACCTCGTCGCCTTTGCCCTGGGCCACCAGGGATTCGATAATCATGTTGTTCACGTACTGCTGCGTGATGGTAGAGGCCCCCTGGCGTCCGCCCTGGGCCGTCGCCACGAGGGCCCGGAGGATCCCCGTGGCGTCGATGCCGCCGTGCTGGTAGAAGCGGGCATCCTCGATGGAGACGATCCCGTCGCGGATGAACGGGGACATCTTGGCCAGTGCCACGGGTGCGCGGTTTTCCGCGTAGAAGGTGGCGATCACGGACCCGTCGTTGGCGAGAACGGTCGAGGCCGCGGGCGGAGCGTTCATATCCAGATCATCGGGCAAGCGGTCAAAGACGCCGATCGAATTGCTGAGCGCCGTGCCTGCCACGGCGGTAGCCGGGAGGAATAGTCCCGCGACCAGAACGCCGCAGAGTGCGCCGGCAACAACGAACGAAAGGATCCTCCCCCAGCGCGAGTCCTTACTAAGCATTGGTGTGTTCCTTCGAGGCGAGGCCCGGTTCCGGCCGCGGCCCGGGCGACGGCGGCCGCAGGGCGGCGTCGATGTCGGCGTCGGCAGCCGGGACGGCAACTGAGCGGCCGCGTCGAAACAACGTGACAAATCCGGCCGCGCCGGCCAGGAAGATCAGTGCCGCGACCCAGGTGTTGACCCGGAGCCCCAGGATCAGGTTGGCGTAGTCGGAGCGCATGAGTTCAAAGGCAAACCGCCCGGCGGTGTAACCGGCGACGTAGAGAGCGAAGACGCTCCCGGCTCCGAGGCTGAAACGCCGGTCCAGGTAGAGGACCAGAAACCCGACCGCCACGCACCACAGGGATTCGTAGAGGAAGGTGGGCTGGAAATAGCCGAGCACCGCCGGGGCGCCGGAAGCATCGGTGAGCGCAGACCCGGTGGCGTTGTCCATCTGGTGGATCTGAAGTTTCCACGGCAGCGTGGTCGGGTCGCCGTAGAGTTCGTTGTTGAACCAGTTTCCCCAGCGGCCCAGGGCCTGGGCGAAGAGCACGCCAGGAGCCACCGCATCCAAGAAGGCAACCAGCGAGACGTTTGCTCTGCGGCAACCAATCCACGCGCCGAGGCACCCGACGGCGATCGCGCCCCAGATACCCAGGCCGCCGTCCCAAATCGCGAAGGCGTTCCAAGGGTTCCTGCCGGGAACGAAGTACAGCTCCGGGTCGGTGATGACGTGGTACAGCCGTCCGCCGATAATTCCTGCGGGAACAGCCCACAGACAGATGTCCAACACCTGTCCCGCGTGTCCGCCCCGGGCCGCCCAGCGACGGGACCCAAGCCAGACAGCAACCGCAATCCCGGCGATGATGCAGAGGGCATAGAAATGGATTGTCAGCGGGCCCACATGGAACGCGCTGACGGTCGGGGACGGAATGAAGGAATCACTGGCAGTCATGGAGAAGAAGGATCCTGTCTGGAAATTGTCGTGGCGCGGCGGTGCATAAGCGGTCCCGAATACCGGCCGATCGGGCCGCCGCCCCTCATCCGGGAGTCAGCGGCGGAGGAGGCCGCCCGGCAGCCGCACCGCCTGCTGCGCCGACGGAAGGCGTGAGTTCGGCCCGGAAGGGCCGAAAACACGAAATTCGTTCTGCTACAGAACTACTCTATAGGTGCGTGCATCAAGATAGGCTGTGACCATGAAGGCAGCCGACGCAATTGTCATGGAAATGGGCTCGGCCCAGGCCGGCCCCGGCGCGTGGTCTTTGACCGGTGCCATCACCCGCCTGCGGCGGGTTCTGCGCTCTAGCGTGCGGCAGGAGTTTCCTTGGGAATCGTTGCCTATGGCCCAGGTGGAAGTCCTCCAGCGGCTTGCCGACGAACCCGGCCTGGGTGTCAGTGGGCTCGCCGCCCGTCAGCGTCTGGCCACCAACACGGTAAGCAACCTGGTTCAGCAGATGGTGACTTCCGGACTGGTGGAACGCCTGACCCGCGCCGACGACCGCCGATCGGTAAACCTCACTCTGACCGGCAAGGGAAATGAGGTGCTCAACGCATGGCAAGCGGCCAACGACCGCCGGCTCGGGCATGCCCTGCGGCGGCTGCCGGAGAACTACCAGAAGGCCATCGAAGACGCCGTACCTGCCCTGGCCGCCCTCGCGGCGTTGCTGGAGACCGACGACGAGATCCGGGACGGGCACGCAGGACCGTGAACCACCCCGTCACCGCCCGGACCAGAAAGCCCCCGTCCAGGACTTAGTGATCTTTACGGCCTCGGCCTGGCCATCGTCCGGGCGATTGCGCTCGTGCTGCAAGGGAAAGGCGGCCGGATTACCCCCGGGCGGCAGCCTGGACCTGCTTGACCGGTTTTGTGGCGGGCATGCCGATGACGGCGACGACCGTGAGCACGGCGACAATCATCACGGCCATAAACACGGCGGTGGAGGCCGCCACGATCGTGTGCGGATCCGTGTCGCCGTGGGTGGTGCCGGCGTAAACGGCGTTCGCTATCGCGCCGAAAACCGCGACGCCAATGGAGCTGCCGATCGATCGCGCGAAGAGATTAGTACCGGTGACCACGCCCCGCTCATTCCACTCGACGCTCGACTGGGCGGCGATGAGGGTCGGTGTTGCAACGAGTCCGAGTCCGAGCCCCACAATGAAGCAGCTGCCCGCGACCAATGCAATGCTGGGCGTGGACGCGGTGAGGGCCAGGACCCCAGTGCCGATGACGGTGACGGTGATGCCGATCATGGCCGTGTTCCGGAACCCGATCCGCAGGTACAGCCGGCCCGATTGGGACGCACTGATGGGCCAGCCGATCGTCAGTGCCGCCAAGGCGAGCCCGGCGAAGATCGGAGAGGTCGAGAGGGCTCCTTCGAGGAACGTGGGAACGTAGGAGGTCAGGCCCAGCATGACCGCTCCCACTCCGAAGGAGATCATCGCGGTGGTCGCCAGCAGCCGCCGGGATACCACCCAGGGCGGCAGAACCGGCTCCGCCGCCCGCCGCTCGACAAGGATGAACCCGGCGAACAGAACAGCTCCGCCAGCGAACACTGCACTGCTGATGGCGGAGTTCCAGGCCCACGCTTGGCCGCCCTCGAGGGCTCCGAGGATGAGCAGGGTGAGCGAGACCGTGAGCAGCCCGGCCCCCAGGTAGTCGACCCGGTGCTTTACGCGCTCTATATTCTCGTGGAACGACCGGACCAGCATCCACCCGGCCACCAGGCACAGCGGGATGTTCACGAGGAAGATGCCCCGCCAGAACCCGAGTGAGGCAAAGACTCCGCCGAGTGTCGGTCCCACAACTGAGGAGACCGCCCACACGCTCGCCAGGTAGCCCTGCACCTTTGCCCGCTCCGCCAGCGTGTAGATGTCACCGGCAATCGTGATGGCCATCGGCTGAACCGCTCCGGCGCCCAGGCCTTGAACCACGCGGAATGCGATGAGGACCGGCATGCTCCACGCAACCCCGCACAGGATGGAGCCGAGCAGGAACAGGCCGATTCCGATAAGCATGATCGGCTTGCGGCCGATGGTGTCGGAGAGTTTCGCATAGACGGGCACCGACACTGCCTGTGCCAGGAGGTAGGCAGAGAATAGCCACGGGAACGACGTGAACCCGCCGATGTCATGCACGATCGAGGGCACCGCCGTCGCCACCACCGTCGCATCGATCGCGACCAGACCGGTGGAGAGCATCAGGGCAATGAGGACTGGTCCGCGTTTAGAGCGGAAGCCGACCCCCTCGGCAGGCGTTGTCATCAGATGATCTCGTTCCCGTCGGCGCCCGAGGCGCGTGGCTCGCAGAGCCGGTTCCGGCTCCGACTGCATAACTGCGTCCTTCAACGAATTAGTCCCGGACCTCCTTTCATGGTTCCAGCGAGCGTCCGCTGAAGGTAGCCCCCAAGCCAAAGTGTGCGGGGAGCCCAGACCAGTGGGATGCGCCCAGAGCCGGCAACGGCCGTTGGTAGGCTTGGGCCCACTATCGCTTTTCTGCCAGGCATCACGTGAGGTGTGGACCATGACTCCGACTACACCGCCTCCGGGCACCGTTCTTCTGGCCGGCGCCACCGGCGACCTTGGCGGCAGGATCCTTCGCGAGTTGCTCGCCCTCGGGGCCACCGTTCGGGTCCTGACGCGGCCCGCGACCAGCCCGGCACGGATCTCAGAGCTTCGCACCCATGGCGTCGAAGTGATCCCCGCGGGTTACGACGATCCGGCTAGCCTCCGACGAGCCTGCACGGACGTTGACTGCGTGGTCTCGGCGATCAACGGCCTGGACGGCACAATCATCGGCGCTCAATCCCGTTTGCTGGAGGCGGCAGCCTCGGTGGGCGTGCCGCGCTTCGTCCCCTCCGACTTCTCCATCGATTACCGCGGTATCCGTCCCCGAAGCAACCGGAACCTGCAGCTCCGCCGAGACTTTGCCGAGAGACTGGACGCAACCCAAATCCGGGCCACATCGATCCTCAACGGCGCCTTCACCGATATGCTCTCCGGCCAGGCCCCAATGATCCTGTTCTCCCGGCACCGTGTGCTCTTCTGGTCCGACCCGGACCAAGTCCTCGATTTCACTACCAAGGACGACACGGCAAGGTACACCGCCGCCGCCGCCCTCGACGAACGGGCGCCCCGCGTCCTGCAGATCGCCGGGGATCAGGTCACGGCCAGGACCCTCGCGTCTACGATGTCCGAGCTGACCGGGACACGGTTCCGGCTCCTCTACGCGGGCAGTGTCGGTTCCCTAACTGCCATGAGCAGGGCCGTCAAAGCCCTCATGCCGGCCTCCGACGATCCGTTCCCGCCGTGGCAGGGCATGCAGTACTTTGCAAGCATGTTCAGCGGCGACGCAAACCTGCGTTACATCAGCAACGACCGGTACGGCAGCCGGACGTGGACCACCGCCAGGGACGTTCTGGAACAGCACCGGCCGCTGAGCTGAGCGCGCGACGGGAGCATCCGGCACGGTCGTGGCCTGATGTGGGCTGCACCCGGCCTAGTCTGACGACCGGTGAAGAACGAAGATGCCGCCGTATGCCGGCTGCTCCGATCGCTCCCGGTCCGTGTCGGTGTATTCGCTGAGCACTGCGTGGACGCGATTGATGAGGTCCTTGGCGTCTGCCTCGGAGAGATGCAGAACGAAGCGTGAGAGGCTGGCCAGTGCATCCGGGCCTGCTTCCGTCAGCTCTTCCCGAAACGCCTCGACCGGTGCCAACGGACCGTCAGGACCAGCTTCACCCAGTGCTGTGTCCAGATTCCAGGATCGCCCCGTGGAACGGTAGGGCTTTTCGAGCGCACCACTTTCTCCTGTGCGGACCGCGGCGGGTTCAAGGAATCCGGTAGCCAGCAACTGCCGCACGTGATAGAGCATCGTCCCAGGATCCTGGCCCAGTCGATCGGCGAGTTGCTTGTTAGTCAGTTCGTGTAGCCCGCACAGGCGCAGGATCCTCAAGCGCAGCGGATGGGCGAGTGCCCTAATTTCGCGGGCGGTTGCGGCGGGCCTCGTGGCGTCGGCACTCGTCTGCTCTGAATCCGTCATGCACTCATCCTACAAATTGATGTACTGGATTCAACCCCCTTGAACTTTTTCAATTCATAGGGAATTGTTCACCACATGACCAATTCCGCCATGCAGGTGAAAGCACGGAATCGTGCGCCGCTCGGCGCGTCCTACTGGAAGCTCTGGACCTCATCCGGGCTCTCCAATCTCGCGGACGGCGTCTTCAAGATCGCTCTGCCCCTGCTGGCCATTCAGCTCACGCAGTCACCCACACTGATAGCCGGGCTGAGCGTCGCGGCGACACTCCCCTGGCTAGTATTCGCACTGACTGCCGGAGCGCTCGCCGACCGACTGGACCGGCGCAAGATCATGCTGTGGGCCAACGTCAGCCGCGGCATACTTCCCGCCATGCTGGCCGCCGTGATCCTGCTGGATTTCGGCTCCATCTGGGCCCTGTATGTTGTCGCATTGATGGTGGGCGTGGCCGAAACGCTCTACGACACGTCCGCCCAGTCGATCATGCCCCAGGTAGTGGACAGAGATCAGCTTTCGCGCGCCAACGGCCGGCTCTACGCCGTCGAGCTCACCGCCAACCAGTTCGTTGGTCCGCCGCTGGGCGGACTGCTGGTGGCCATCGGCGTCGTTGCGGGCCTTGCCGTGCCGGCGGCGCTCTGGCTTGCCGCCGTCGGTGGCCTGCTCCTGGTTCCGGGGGCATTCCGCATGGAACGGGAGCAGACAACAACGCTGCGCTTCGACATCGGCGAGGGTTTGCGGTTCCTCTGGAACCAGAAGATCCTTCGCACGCTTGCCGTGATGACGGGCGTGTTCAACTTCGCGTCCAGCGCGGCCTTCGCGGTCCTGGTGCTGTTTGCCGTCGGGCCCGCTTCAGACATGAAACTGTCCGATGTGGGGTTCGGCCTGCTTTTGACGACCTCCGCTCTCGGCGCCTTCGCAGGCTCGTTCATCTCCGAATGGGCGGAAGCCAGGCTGGGCCGGTCAAAGTCCCTGACGCTCGCGGTCCTCGGGGTCGCGCTGTTCGTAGGTGCGCCCGCCATGACCGACAACCCGTATATCCTTGGCCCCATCTTCTTTGTGGGCGGCATACTGACCGTCCTGTGGAACGTCATCACCGTGTCCCTGCGCCAGCGCATCACCCCCAACCGCTTGCTCGGCAGAGTCAACAGCGTCTACCGCCTGCTGGCCTGGGGCACTATGCCGCTGGGGGCCGCGGCGGGCGGCGTGCTGGCGCAATGGCTCGGACTGCAGGTCATGTTCGGCATCATGGGAGGACTGGCCCTCGCACTGCTGGTGATGATGCCAATCCTGACGGACAAGGCAATTGCCGCGGCCGACGTCGAATCCTAAGTTGCGCTGGCCACCCTTGAGTCGGCGGTGCGAACACAGCAGTTTGTGAGGCCGGTGCACGTGCGCCTCTGAAGCCGGCCCGCGCGGTGGGGTTAGGGTTCGGAGATGCCAAGTTCCCTGGAAGTGCCTGTTGAAGCCGCGGAACAAGCGATATTCGCCCGCAAAAAACTCCTGCTCGATGCGGCGGCAGGTTCGCGGCTACCGGGCAGGTTCGAAACCTTCGGCATTGGCGGGTTGCGGGCAAGCATGGCAACCTCGGATCACTATGAGTTCCTCAACACCATCGAAGGCGTAACCGAGCAGTCGGCCGAGGCCCTGTCCGACGTCGTCGAGCGGTTCCCGGCCCCTTGCCGGATAACGGTCGTTGCAACGGCCCCAACTCAGAAGCTCAGCGGATGGCTGCGAGGCCAGGGTTACGAACCCGCCCCGGCACGTCCACTCGCCATCCTGCCCTTGAGCCATGCATACAGCCGGGCCGAAATGGGAGCCACACCGTGGCGGATAGGCCAAGTGTTCGGCCAGGAGGAGACGACACGCTTCCTGGAAGTCCTTGAACGAGGCTACGCGGCGTCGGACCAACTAGGAGCGTTAATCCGGACCGAGGCCGCTCTGCCCGCCATTCTTCGTTTCACCGCTTCGCGCAATGGAATTCCGTTCGCTGCAGGAGCGATGTCCCTACATGCCACGTGCGCTGTACTTGGCGGAGCGTCAACGCTTCCGGCAGCGCGACGCACTGGGGCTCAAAGTGCACTCCTGGCCTGCCGGCTCTCACATGCTGTACAGCTGGGTGCCGCCTTGGCCACAGCCACCGCGGCGCCGGGATCGCCAAGCCTCAGCAATCTAAACAGGCTGGGATTCACCATCGTAGAGCGAACTGCCTGGCGTCTTTCAACCGGATGAAGCCTCCTGAGCGTCGTAGCAAAACGGTGGTTCCAGTGCGGTAGGCTCCGTTTCGAACTTTGGAGGAACGTCCGCAGTCCTGACCAATAGATTGGGTCAAAGAGAACGCGCTCTAAGAGCGTTGACGCGCTTGGCAGCGTCAACAGCGTCTATTTCACTGGCCGTGGGCAGCTACCGGCACAAATCGATTATCACCAGTATTTGGTGCCGTACAGGCAACATTTGATTATCAGCACGTAATTTATTGTGCATTAGTGACGAATAGACGCGTCGCCTATGTGCAATCTTCCATATGCGATCCGCTAGCCGCACCATAGCCTCAGACAGTTCTTTATGACTCAAGTCACTTTCTACTGATCCGTCAGGCTTGGTGGCTTCACCGGTCTGGCCGGCGAAGCGGCCGTCGGATGCCTCGCGGGGTGTGAGAAGGCGCTCCGGACATTTCGTCTCAGCGCCGTCTAACTGAAGACTTCAGGACCAGTGTCATCGACTCTCAAGTACTGACCGCGCGTCAACGGACTATCGACCGCCGCCGGCAGGACCGACTCTTTCACGGAAGGCAACATGTCAAAAAACGGCTCATCCCCGCGTCTGGCCGATGGAGACCATCTGGCTGCACTGGGGTACGAGGATTCCTTCGACAGGTCCATGACCCTGTGGTCAAACTTTGCGCTTGGGTTCACCTACCTTTCACCTCTCGTAGGGGTCTACTCCTTGTTTGCGCTGGCCATGAGCACGGCCGGGCCGCCGTCGATCTTCTGGATGATCATCGTCGGTGCGGGGCAGATGCTGGTCGCCCTGATTTTCGGCGAAGTCGTTTCGCAGTATCCGATACACGGCGGCATTTATCCCTGGACTAGGCGTCTGTGGGGTCGGCGCTACGCCTGGATGGCGGCTTGGGTCTACATCTGGGCCATGATCGTCACGATTACGGCAATCGCCGAGTTCGGCAGCGGCTTCCTGGCCAGCCTCTTTGATCTGACCGTCACCAAAGAACTCACCCTGGCTCTCTCAGTGGTCTTCCTCGTCCTGGCACTCGGACTGAACTTCACCGGCACCAAGACCCTGGCCAGAGTGGCCCGAATCGGTTTGGCAGCTGAGCTTATCGGCGTCATTGCCGTTGGCGTGTACCTGCTGATCTTCCAGCGCAAACAGGAATTCGGCGTGTTCTTCAATTCAATGGGCGTCGAGGGCGACGGGTCCTACCTCGGCGCATTCCTGGGCGCAGCGCTTGCCGGGCTATTCCTGTTCTATGGTTTCGAGGCCTGCGGCGACGTAGCCGAAGAAGTCGAAGACCCTGCCCGCCGCATTCCCACGGCAATGATCATGACAATTCTTGTCGGCGGAGTATCGGCGCTGCTGGCATTTGGCGGATACGTTCTGGCAGCACCCGATCTGGCAGATATCGTCTCCGGCAACGACACAGACCCGATCCCGCTCATTCTTCAGGCATCCCTCGGCGACGTGGGGGCAAAATTGTTCCTTGTCGTCGCCCTGACCGCCTTCCTGTCCTGTGTTCTAAGCCTCCAAGCCGCTGCGAGCCGGCTGCTGTTCTCCTTCGCACGTGACGGGATGCTTCCGGGACATAGCTGGCTGGCGAAAGTCTCCGAACGCAGCAAGGTCCCTACAAACGCCCTAATCGTGGCCTGCACCATCCCGCTGCTGCTGTGCGTCATCATTTACATCGGTCCGGACGGTCTCCTCAACCAGATAACAGCCTTCGCCGTTCTCGGGATCTACGTCGCCTTCCAGTCTGTGGTCCTGGCATCCTTACGCCAGCGGATCAAGGGCTGGCACCCGGCGGGGCCCTTTAACCTCGGCAAGGCAGGATTTGCCGTGAACGTCGCAGCTCTCGTTTACGGTGTCTTCGCCATGATCCTCCTCGCCTGGCCCGGCCACACCGGCGTCCTCCTCAACGACTGGATCGTCCTCATCGGATTGGCCATCGTGGCAGGGGTGGGCCTGCTCTACCTCTTCATCACGAACCCGGACAGCAAGTCAGGGGCGCCCACCGGCGATGCGATAGAAATCGCCGCCCTACTCAGGTCGCACAACGCCGCGGCAGGAGCTGCTGCTCAAAAATAAAGACAGGGGGCCAAGCTGGGTCGCTTCAAGCGACTCGAGCGCGGTGGGTGGGTTGGGTCGACGGACTAACGTCCTGCCGGCCCAACCCACCTGCCATGAAAAGGCCTCCGTGGCGGGGAACGTTCTTGGAACCCGGCTCCTGTGGCGATAGGCAACATGCCACGACGCACACATGACATCGCGTATTTCCCGTCAGTCTTCGGCCGAGACACCAGCATGGAGTCGCATGTGAAGGCCGTGCTGTGCATAGACTGCAGGGATGTTGCTAAGGCCCACGTCAGCCGCCGATATCAACGTCTTCCTGGGCTGGGTCCACGACGAGGAAGCCATGGTGATGTGGACAGGACCGACGTTCTCCTGGCCTCTAACCCGATTCCAGCTGGAGCTGTACTTGACCAATTCGCTACGCCAGTACTGGACTGGAATCGACGGAACCACCGGAGCCGTTCTTGGGCACGGCACCCTGCTGTTCGACGACGAGGCGAGAGTGTGCCGTCTGGGCTCCATAATCGTCGATCCAGACCGTCGGGGCGAAGGATTAGGGCGGAAGCTGGTGGAGCTGTTGAGGGCCAAAGCCTTCGGGACCCCGACCGTTACCGAGTTAACCTTGGGCGTGATCGCCCAAAACAATCCGGCCCGAAGCCTCTACGAGTCCCTTGGCTTCCGGGGAACCGAGGTTGTGAGGCTCACGCCGATGCGTGACCAGATGTGGGAAGTTATCTCAATGCGGCAATGCCGCGAGAATCAAGCCTAGGACATGGATCTTCAGCGGCCGCGCCGGACCGACACTCCGCGGGCATCGCCTTCACGGCAGCCACTTTGCCCCGCTAGAGTCAACCGTCCCACAACTTAAGGAACGCGGCATTAGCGCCGAAGGGTCCCTACGGTCGGGCTACTGTAGATCATCCGGGACGCCGAATCGCCGTCCAATGAGTATGCGAATGGCCGCGAGTAGAGGCTGATCTTCCAGCGCAACGCCCTCGCCCCCGTAATGTACACCCGTTTCGTCGCCCACCGCTTCGATGTCAAAAAGGTTGAGGACATCGGCCACGCGCACCTGATACTCGGTGGGGGTCATTTGGCGATACACACGAACTGGAATTGTGCTGAGTTTGCGCCAGACCTCAGCATCGGATTCATTCATTTGGGTGTCACCAGGTTCACGTTCCCTGTGCGCTCCTCGTTCACCGTGCGGAGGTTTGCCATTGCCGCACTAATGCAGATCGCGCCGACTTTTCGAGTTTTCATTGCTTCCCCATTAGTGTCCGGGCGACATTTCGGTGCAACCGCCGCCACTATTCGTGCACTCTCGCATGACGTTCGCCGTTTGGACAAGGGGGACCTTCGGATCCAATACGGGAGTATGCGGCGACAAGCATTGGCTGGGGTGATGTGTCACTGTAGCTGGGTCTCTTCGTCGCGGTCCTGGTCCATGTCGGGAAAATCGAAAGATTGTGGCCCGGGATAGTCGTCATACCGGAGCCAATGAGCGTTGGCATGGTCAGCGGTATCCTTTTTGCGGGTCTCACCCATATATGGATCCGGGCCGCTGGCAGCGGCTGGAACGGCCATCATCGAAACAACACGGGGGAATCTTGGACCAACGTCCGACGCGTCACACTGGAATGCCATCCGCACTGTCCGTCATCCAGCTGGTCCTGAGCCTCTGCGCCCTGGCGGCTACAAGCGCCGCAGCCATCTTGTGGAATCCGATCGATGCAGACTTCGTCAATCGCGCCGACGATGCCGGGTGGGATCAGACCATGCTCCTGCCCCACCAAATGGAACTGTCGCTCGTCGTCAACGCATCAGTTCTCATAAGCTTTGTCCTCGTCGTGATCGCGTTCTGTGGCGTGCTGGCACAACGCCGTCAGGCTAGGGTCCCTGCCACAACAAATCCTCCAGCCACCGTCTGACTTGGCGGGATTGTCGAACTCCCGGAACAGGACGTGCCCGCACACCGAACCGCGTTGAAGTCCGGAGGGTGGGTTTCTGACCCGCGCAGCCTGGACGGGCAGCCAGGGGTAGATTGTGGGCATGGGACAGAATTTCGCAAGCCGTGAGGGCCTGCTCGCTGACCGGCTCCTGGGTATCGCGGAGTTCGGCCATGCGTACTGGTTTTTCGGCAATCTCTATGAGGTCATCGTCAAAATTCCCCACCGGGTCGCGGCCGCCGAAGCGAGCCGTGAACTCCCTCGCTCCCCCTTCGGCGCGGGAAGCCCTGGCCGGTACTACGCCCCGATGGCACCGTTCATCGCCCCTGCCGCCATCGCCGCCCTGGCGGCCGGCTGGAATCGTATCGACAGCCGGCCATGGCTGATAGCGGCGGCCGCCGGTTCCACCTCCGGTGCGGCCGCTACCGTGTATCTGCTCCGTAACATCAACCCCAAACTGTTCTTCAGCCCGCAACCGCTCAGCGAAATGCGCCGCAAGCCCCTGTTGCAGCGTTGGTACCGGGTCCATGCCTTCAGACTCGCCGCCAGCGCCGTCGCCCTGGCGGCCATCCACCAGGCACGAATCATCCGGCTCAAAGGCCGCGGCTAACGCGAGAGTCCTTGGCGCGCCGCCGGTGCCGGCGCCGGTGCCGGTGCCGGGTGCCGAGGCGAGACCACAAAGGCGGGTCACCAGTTCGGCCGGCTCCGCCTCGACTCAGGCGTCTATGCCGTGGCCGCCGTCGTCAGGTCGCGGAGCCACACGAGGGCGTCTTGCTCGTCGGAAAAGTACTCGCTCGGACACTGGGGCAGCGGCAGCCCGCGCCGGCCATGCGCAATCACGCGGTCCACGGACGTGCTGCCCAGAATCGCAAAGGCGGTGATGGTGGACGCCTCACTGAAGAACCGGAACGCATCGCGGCTGACACTCTCCACGCCCGTGATCTGCAGCAGCACTGCGGCCCCCGCCCCGCCCGTCGAAGCCAAGTACTGCTCCCGGACCCGGATGCCGTCCTCTAGGCTGATCCTGGATCCGGGGCGCAACGTGATCCGGACGATCCCTTCGCCTGTGTTTTCCACCGTGACATTCGCCGGGCCCGAGCCGGGGGATGCCGGGCCGTCCTTCGGCCTGTAGGACAACAGATCGGCCCCTGCGGGAGAGTGAACCACGTCCTCGGCCTCAAACAGTGTTGTCATCTAATCCCCCGGAAACTATTTGACCGCGACTACGTCGGCGCAGCTCAGACCGGAATCCACCGGAGCCGAGCAAAGGTCAGCGTACCCCTGAAGAGACACCACGTCCATGAAAATTCGGACATCAAAAAAGCGATCAGACTTGGCGACGACGCCTTGGCCGCACTAGCCGGCTTCAGCCTGGATCCGGTCCTTGACGCTTTGAGGCATGGTCGAGCACGCATCGCCATCGGCGCGCCGGTCAGCGTGGCTATCGGCGGTGTCGGTGATGCCCACCGTCGCGACGGCGGCCTGCCATCCGCCGAGGCCGGTGAGCTGCTGAGGAACCCAGACGTTCGCGGCCCCGTTCACCAAATTCCACACGGCGGGGTGGACGCCCGCACCCAGGAAGATGCCTCCGTTGGGATCCCGCTTGACCAGATCCGGCAGTGGAAGAACGCCCATCAGTTGCGCGGACTGGTAGTCGGTCATGTTCCACGGCGGTGTCCCGAAGTAATACCAGCTGGCCGCGCAAGCACCGTACAGATGGGGGCCAAACTGGGCGTAGTTCAGGTACAGCTCCAGGGTCCGCCGGGGGCTCAACGTGTAGCTGAATTGGGTTGCCAGGACGGCCTCAATCCCTTTCCTAGGCGCGCTTTGGTCGTCCCAGAGGAAGATGTTCTTGACCAACTGCTGGGGGATGGTGGAACCACTGGGGTCGGGCTTTCCCTGGAAGTATGCCTGGGCCCTGGCCTGGAAGTCTCCGAGGTCGAAGGCGCCACTGCGGGTGCCGAGCTGTTCGTCTTCGTGGGCGATGGTCGCAGCGAGCAGGTGCCGACTGATGTGATCGATCGAGACGAACTGGTAGACGTTTGGCTCGCCGGCCTCCAGCATGTAAGCGGTGCGCGGCGGTGTCACGCCCATGCTGAACATGAAGGCAATGATCTGGACCAGAACCAACGGGGCGATCAGGGCCAGCAGTATCCTCCGGCGCCACTTCCGTTTGGGACGCCTGCCTGGCTGACCACCCGGACGAACCCGCCGTCGGGCTTGATCCGGCCCCGTCGACGGCCCTTGGGGCGTCCCGGTGTCCGGTCCCGGGTAAGGAATGACGCGGGCCGGCTCATCCCTCCGGCTCTGTGGAATCCGCCGAGGCTGATCGGACTGAGAGACCGGCTGTTGTACCTGATCGGGCCCGGGCGCGAACGGGACGGGCACCGGGGAAACCACAACTTTGGCCGGCGCACCAGATCGAGGAAGCCGGTCCGGCCGTAAACGCCGAGGCGCAATTGGTGGTTTGGGGATGTCCATCGGTCTGCCTTCGCTGTCGCCGCCGGTTACCCCTGAAGGGATAAAGGATGGGACGAAATTCTACCGGGCCTCCCCGAATGATGCTTTCAGCCAAATATGCGGGGGATTGCCGAAGAGTCTTGAAATCAGCTTTGGCCGTGCGTGGGGGGCCCATCGGCGGCGAGTGTCAGGCCGATGGCCGTTTCATGCGATGTTTGCGTCGGCGTCGTGCTTGAAGGAGTGGCGTGCCTCGCTGACGGCGTAGTAGATGATGACGGCACCGGCGAGCGGGTCGGCCCACCACCATCCGAAGAGGGAGTTCAGGAGCAGCCCGGCCAGGACGGCGCCGGCCAGGTAGGCGTCGACCAGGGTCACTTTCCCTTCGGCACGCAACACTGGATTGTCCAGGGCGTGTCCGGTGCGGATCTTCCCTAAGGCCAGCGCGAGCATGACCACAAAGGTCAGGGCCGTCCACGCGATTCCTAATCCGGAGGTGGCGGGACGCAGTCCGGCCGCGACGACGAAAGCCAGCTGGATTGCCAGATAGGCGGCGAGGACCGCGAAGGCCACCCCGATCAGGCGCATCGCCCGGGCCTCCCGATCTTTGTGGATGCCCTTGAGCTGCCAGACCACGACGAGGGACGCGAAGATTTCGATGAGGGAATCCAGCCCGAACCCTGCCAACGCCGGTGATCCGGCGCCAAGGGCCGCGGCGGCCAGGACGCCGAGGCCGATCACGTTCCAGCCCAGGGTCGCGTATTCAAGGCGGAGCCCGCGGCGCAGCAGCAGTTCGGGGCCTGTCGTTTTGGTGATGCCGTTAGTTCTGGCCATGGGTTCCTGTTTCCCTACGGTGGGTCTGTTCCTGGTCATGCGGGCCCTTCCGGGCGCACGGCGGTGGCTGATGGCGGCTTGGGGGTGTCAGCAACAGTCTTCGCCTTTCCATGCTTCGCGGCCTTCCTTGACGGCGACGGCGGCAACGACGAGTCCGATGAGCGGGTCAAGCCACCAGGCGCCGAAGATCGCGTTGCCGGCGAGGCCGATGAGGACAGCTGCGGCGGTCGCGGCGCAGAGCAGGTTCTGGGTTCCTTCTCCTGTGGTGGCTCCGGAGTTCAGCCGGGCGCCGAGCCGGTGTTTCGCGAGGCCCAAGACCGGCATGACGATCAGACTGGCCGCGGTGAGGACGATCCCGAGGAGGCTGTTTTCGGCCCGGTGCCCGGTGGTCAGGTCGATGACAGATTGGATGCCAATGTAGGGGGCCAAGAGCCAGAAACTAATGGCCACTGCTTTTTGTGCTCGCCGTTCTGCGGTTTCGGAGAGGGTGCGGGATCCGGTGAACCGCCAGATGACGATGATGCTCGCCAGGCCCTCGACTGCGGAGCTGAGCGCCCAGCCGATCAGGGACACCGAGCCCGCGGCGCCGCCGGCAACCAGGCCCAGAACCCCCTCCAGAACCATCCACGCCAGGCTGAACCAGGACAGCAGCCGCGCGATGCGGGCGTTCCTGATCCAGACAACGTCTCGAACGGCGGGAACGTCCGGCGCGCGGCAGCCGTCAGCACAGGCAGAGGCGTCCTCACCTGCGTGCGTGCCCGGGCCCGACGGCAGGGGCTGAGAATCCGCCATCAGTGTGTTCCCGCTTCGTGCACCGCGTGGCCGGAGGGTTCGAGCTGGAACGTGGAATGCTCCACGTCGAAATGCCCGGTCAGGCAGGTCTGCAGCTCATCAAGGATGCGGGGGGCGTGTCCGTCGTAAAAACATTCCTCGTCCAGGACGACGTGCGCAGATAGCGCGGGCAGGTCAGAGGTGACGGTCCAGACGTGCAGGTCGTGGACGTCGCGAACGTGCTCTGTTTCCAGGAGATGTTCCCTGATCTGGTCCAGGTCAACACCTTCCGGTGCGGCTTCCAAAAGGATTCTTCCGGAGTCCCGGAGCAGGCCCCATGCGGCGTGGAGCATCAGGGCCACCACGATCAGGGAGGCGATGGCGTCCGCGCGGGCAAAGCCAGTGGTCAGGACGACGAGGCCGGCAATCGCGGTGGCAATGAACCCGAACAGATCCGTGAGGATGTGCTGGAAGGATCCCTCCACGTTCAGGCTGGCCCGGTTTGCCTTGGCCAGCACCCACACCGCCACGAGATTCACGAGGACCCCCAGGATGGCCACGATCAGGACGGGTCCACCCGAGACTGGAGGCGGCTCAAGAATTCGGTGGATGGCCTCCGCGGCTACGAGGGCGCTGATGACCAGCAAGGTGACGCCGTTGGCGGCGGCAGAGAGGATCTCCGCGCGCTTGAAGCCGAAGGTCCAGATACCCCGCGCCGGCCGCGCGGCCAGGTTCATGGCCCACAGGGAGGCGGCGATGGCTCCGGCGTCGGTGAGCATATGCCCGGCATCCGAGAGTAGGGCCAGAGATCCGGAAACGACCGCGACGGCCACCTCCAGGATCATGAACCCGACAATCAGCGCCAACGCGATAACCAGGTAACGCCGGTCGGCGTTCGCGGCTATTCCGTGGCCGTGGCCGTCGTGACTGGCCGGAGACTGCTTGCCTGCAGCGTCATGGGCGTGGTGGTTGGCCACCTTGGCAGTCATCAGCCGTCCTCTTTCCACGCTGGATCGGTGCGCTCGGGATGAACGACGACGGTGTGTCCGGTGTGGGTAAGACCTAGATCCAGCAACATCCGGACATGCGCGTCATCCAGCCGGTAATACGCCATGCGGCCCCGCCGGGAGACGGAAACCACGCGATGGGCCCGCAGCAGGCGCAACGCATGGCTTACAGCGCTCTCCCTCATTCCGGTGGTCGCCGCGAGATCGCACACGCACAGCTCCCCGCCTTCCAGCAGCGACGTCAACAGCCGCAGCCGACCCGGATCGCCCAGGAGCGAGAACACGTCCGCCAGTTCGGCAATGTCATGGTCTGAGGGCAGAGCACCCCGGACAATTGCGACTTTGTCGGGGTCGACCAGATTTACAGCGCATTCATCGATGGCTTCGCGCGGACCCACACAACCTCCAACATCTGAACAGTTATTCAGATGACAGTATAGCCACGGCAGACCCAAGAATGCCCTGTTCCGAGCCCCCTGTTGCGAGCCTGTGACCCGCTGCTAGCATGGCCCGGTGGTGAAATGATCGCCCCAACAACCTAGGAGAATTGATCATGACGACCCGTCTCAATCCCTACCTCAGCTTCCGCGACAACGCCCGTGAAGCGATGGAGTTCTACAAGGCCGTCTTCGGCGGTGAGCTGGCCATCAGCACCTTTGCCGACCTGCACGCGAGCCAGGATCCCGCCGAAGAGAACCTGGTGATGCATTCACAGCTTGAATCCCCTTCCGGCTTCACCCTGATGGCATCGGACACTCCCGCCCGCATGGAATTCAAGCCGGGCAACACCTTCAGCATCTCCCTCAGCGGCGAAGACGACCACGAGCTCCGCGGATACTGGGAAAAGCTCTCCGATGGCGGCACCGTGTCCATGCCCCTGGAAAAAGCGCCCTGGGGCGACACGTTCGGGATGTGCGCCGATAAATTTGGCGTAGCCTGGCTGGTCAATATCGCCGGCGCCAAGGACTAGCGTCCGGACCCGCAATAGCCGACCGCAGAAGCAGGGCATAATTCACCGACCTTGGCCGGGCCTCACGCCCGCAGCCCTATCGGCCACGCCTGAAAGTCTGGCCGAGGTGTGTGTTTCCCGCTGCGTCATGCTGTCCTTTTTTGGCTTCTGGCTTCCGGACCGGATTCTGGATTCCGACGGCGGAGACTATGCCCCCGAGGATAAGCAACACCGCCGTCGAGGCCACCACCCGGTGAAATCCCCCCAAATCAAGTTGGCCGGCCACGACGAGGCCCACCAGCGCGATGCCTATCAGTCCGGCAACCCTGCTGACGGCGTTGTTCACTGCCGAGCCGATGCCGGCCTGCCGTTCGGAAACCGACCCGAGAATGGCGGCAGTGAGCGGCGCGACGGTCGCCGAAAGCCCGAGCGCGAACAGCAGGATCCCGGGCAGTAGCTGGGTCCAATAGTTGACCGGTAATTCAGCCCCGAGCATCAGGAGGTAGCCGCCACCGGCCAGCGCGGGACCGAGCGCCATGAACCAGCGGGGCCCGAACCGTCCGGCCAGCGAACCAAACCACGAGGAAAGGAGGATGCTGACGATGCTGACGGGAAGCAACGCCAGTGCCGCCAGGGTCGCCGGAAAACCCGCAACCTGCTGCAGGAAGAGCACCACAATGAATCCCCCGGTGGACAGCGCTGCGTAAATAAGTGCTGTAGCCACATTGCCGACCGAAAAGTTCCGGACATTAAAAAGGCTGAGCGGGAGCAGCGGCTGCTGAGCGGTCCGTTCCCGCCAAATGAATCCGGCAAGGCACAGAATACCGAGGATAAGGGGCGCCATGATGGGCGGGCTCCCCCAGCCATAGTTCCCTTGTTCGATCAGCGCGAAGACCGGCCCCGCCAACCCCAAGACGCAAAGCACGGCGCCCGGGTAGTCGATCCGCACCCCCACCTGGCGCACGTCCTTGGCCCGCAAGGTGCCCAGCAGATACAGGGTCACGGCAATGGGCAGGACGTTGATTCCGAATACCCAACGCCAGCCCACAGAATCGACAAGCACCCCGCCGAGCAACGGTCCTGCGATGAAGGCCACTGTGGTTCCAGCGGTCCACTGCCCGATCGCTTTTGCCCGCGGCGCCCCGTCGAAGTGTGACGTGATCAGGGCGAGGGAGCTGGGCACCAGCAAAGCGCCCGCGGCGCCCTGAAGGGCCCGCGCCAGGATCAGCACCTCCACCGTCGGCGCCAGCGCACACATGACGGACGTCGCGCCGAATCCGATCAGGCCTGCGCGGAGAACCACAACGCGTCCCAGCAAATCAGAGAGCGAACCGGCAACCAGGATCAGTGAGCCCAGGGTGATCAGGTAGGCATCGACAACCCACTGCTGTGTGGACAGGCCGCCGCCCAGTTCCCGTGAAATGGCGGGCAGCGCCACGTTAATGACGCTGCTGTCGAGGAAAGACACAAAGGACGCGAGAATCGCGATCCAGAGTACGAGTGCTTGCGTACGAGCCACCGCCGGGAGGTTCACCCTCCCAGTAAACACTAAGCGCTGGAGCTAACGCGGGCCGGAGTCCTCACAGCAACTTTTCAGGTACCCAATAGCCGGCGTTCGTGGGCGAATGCCACCAGTTGGAGCCGGCTGCGGAGTTCCAGTTTGTCCAGGACGCTGCGCAGGTGAGTTTTGATGGTTGCTTCCGAGACGAACAAACTCTCGGCCATTTCACCATTGCTGAGGCCTTTGGCCGCGAGTAGAAAGACGTCCCGCTCCCGCACGGACAGGACGCTCAGCACTGTCAAGTCCGGACCCGCAGCTGGAGCGTTGCGGGCAGCATGCTCGAAGAGGGAATGGATGGATCCTGGGGCGATGACCGAGTAGCCGGAGTGAACGGTCCGGATCGCTGCCAGGAGGAATTCCGGTTCCGCGCTTTTGAGCAAATACCCGCTCGCGCCGGCCTGCACGGCCTGGACCACGGCCTGATCACGGTTGAACGTGGTCAGCGCGATGATCTTTGGCTTGTCGGTTCCCGCCGCCGCGGCGTGCTGCACGATCCGCCGCGTCGCTTCGACGCCGTCCATGACCGGCATACGCAGGTCCATCAGCATAACGTCCGGGCGCCGCTCGATCGCCAGGGTCACGGCCTCTCCCCCGTCACCGGCCTCGCCCGAGAGTTCCAAGTCCCCCTGGCTTTCCACCAGCATGCGGATACCCGCCCGGAACAAGGGCTGGTCATCCACTAGGGCCACTGTGATGCGCGCTCCGGCATCAGCCACGGTGGTCCGCTTCCCTTGCGGCCCCAGCCAGCCCGGGAAGACCCGGCGCGGCCAGCACAGGCTGAGCTTCCGCGCCGGAATCGTCACCGAAGGCATGCCGGGCTCCGGCGCCCACTGTATCGTCGCCTGGCCGCGCTTCCCGGGTGCCGTAGGGAATGAAGACAGCCACCCGGAAGTGCTCCCCGTCCGGGCCGGCTGTCAGCCAGCCGCCGGCCAGATGGGCCCGCTCGCGCATGCCGGGAAGTCCCCTCCCGACCCGGGACGAGGCCGGCATCCCAGCGCCGTCGTTGCCGGCTTGGGCGACGCCAGAAGCCACGTGCAGTGTCAGGCCCGGGCCGCTCCAGTCAAAATGGAGCCGCACATCGGTGCCGCGCCCGCCATGTTTGAGGGCATTGGTCAGACATTCCTGAACGATCCGGAAGACCGCCATCTCCTGTCCCGTGGAGAGCTCCACCGGCTCCCCGGACTCGGAGGGGTGGATCTTCAAACTGCCGCGCTGCATGCCTTCGATGAGTGCCGGAATGTCGCTCAGCCGCGGCTGGGGCGTCACCAGGCCGTCATCGCGGACACCCTCGATCACGCGTTGGGCGTCCCCGAGAGCGCTGCGCGCTGACCGCGCGATGGTGTCAAGGGCATTCAGGACAGCCTGGGGCTGGTCCGTGCTGAGATAGCGGGTCCCGTCCGCCTGGGCGGCGATGACAGCCAGTGAATGGGCGAGGACGTCGTGCAGGTCCCGCGCGATGCGTGTCCGTTCCTGCTCCACGATCAGGTCGATCTCGGTTTCCTTCAGGCTGCTCTGCGCCAATTCACGGGCCCGGAACAGACTGCCCCGTTCCTGAAACAGCGCCAGCAGAAGTCCGACGGCGGCGCAGGACCCGGCGATCAGCAGGAGGAGCGCAAACAGTTGCCAGCCATAGTCCTGCAGCATCCACCGGTCGCCGGCATAGGCAGGGCGGTACCAACCGACGCCGTTGCCGTATCGCCACGAGAGCATCAGGAAAGTCATGATGGCAGCGGCGGCCACATTCGCGCCCACTGCGATGTACCGCAGCCGTGGCGGGGCGGTCCACAATATGAAGCCAAGGGCGACAAAGGAGCCCAGGTAGATGGCCCAGTGGTTGGAATACATCGGCGGAAGGGCATGACTTAACTGTCCGGCGAGGAGCGCCGCCGTGAACCCGAGGGACACCAGCGGCTTCCACGAAGCCGTGGCAACAGCCAATGTCATCAAGGCCAGCGGCCAGTTCCCGGACCACGTCAGCCAGGATCCTCCCATTCTGCCGGCCTCGGCGATGCACCATAGAGAGAAGAAGACGACGGCCGCCGCGGGGGCGCCCCAACACCGCGCAAATTTCAGAACTGGTTCCATGCCAGTCACCATATCCACGGCAATCACCCCGCCCTCCGCATATCACGGCAATCTCCACCCAAAAGGCAGATAATTCATTCTTTGAGCCAGTTTTGCGCCGGTCTCAGTGCCCCCGTCTGGTTCGATGAGTGAATGGAACTTTCGCAACGGAACTTGTCCGCTCGGAAGCTGAGGGCGGGCGATCGGGTCGCGGTCCTCTCCCCCTCGTTCGCGGCGCCCGGATTGGCCCCGGCCGTGCACGAGCAGGCGATGCGGCGGCTAACAGCCGCCACAGGCCTGATCCCGGTGGAGTTCCCGACGACTCGCAAGCTCGGATCCAGTCCCGAGGAACGGGCGGCGGACATCAATGCGGCATTTGCCGATCCCGGCATCCGGGCGATTCTCGCCACCATCGGAGGCGACGACCAGATCACCGTCGTACCGCATCTGGACGAGTCGGCGGCGGTTGCCAATCCCAAGATCTTCATCGGCTACAGCGACAACACCAACGTGCTCAACTGGCTGTGGTCACTTGGGATACCCGCGTATTACGGCGGGTCAACCCAAGTCCATCTCGGCGCCGGGCCGGGCGCCGACGACGTCCACCTCGCTTCCCTGCGGGCCGCGCTGCTCACTGGAGGCCAGCTCCAGATCACCGACCCCGGGGAGTCGGAGGACTTCGGCCCGGATTGGCTGGACCCCCGGGCACTCGTGGAATACGGCGACCGCGGGCCCACCGAGCCCTGGGCGTGGACAGGCCCGGAACGCGCGGTCTCCGGCCACACGTGGGGCGGCTGCGTCGAAGTCATTGACCAGCTCGCCCTCGCCGACAGGCTCCCCCCGCCGACGCGCTCCGGGGCGCAATCCTGATCCTCGAAACCAGCGAACTGCTGGCTCCGGCAGACTGGGTCAAGCGATGGGTTCGAGCGCTCGGCGAGCGGGGTGTCCTTGAGGCGGTCGCCGGCGTGATGGTCGCCAGGCCTCCCGTCAGCATCCACGGGCAGGTTCCGCCTGCCGCCGAACGGGCCCGGCTGCGCGCGGCGCAGCGAGATGTGGTCAGCACCGAAATCGCACACTACAACCCGGACGCCGTCGTTTGCATCGGGGTCCCGTTCGGACACACCCGGCCGCAGTGGATCCTCCCCTACGGCGGTTCAATCCAACTCGACGGCGCTGCTAAGACGGTTACCGCCAGCTATGCCTGATTGGGCCCGGCGGAGTCCGCACCGGGGGACCGCCCGGGGCATTCGCAGGGATGGCGTCGGAACGCCTAGCATCGCTACATGACACAGGCTGCACTTCCCGCCGCTGCCCGCGGCCGGCTTCTCGACCGGTTCGGCCCCGCCGCTGCGGCCTGGATCGACGACGTCGGGCCGACCGTTGGAGCGCTGTGTCAGGAGTGGGGGCTGGACCCACGCAGTGTCCACGCGGGCGGGACGGGCGCCGTTGTCGAGTGCGTGTCGATCACGGACGGATCGCGGTACGCGCTCAAGCTCTCACCCGACCCAACGATCACAAAACAGGAGGCGGCCGCGCTGAGGTACTGGGCGGACGCCCCCGCCGTCGTTAACCTGGTCAACGCGGACGCCACCGGCGGCGCGATCCTGCTCGAATGGCTCCCCGACGCCGCCGGGCTGGCAGATGCTGCATGGGGCATCGCGGATGTTGCCGGCATCATCGGCGACCTCTACCTGCCGCGCGGGACACCGCCCGCCGATGTTCCCGCTGCCCGTGAACGGCTGGAGTTCGTGTTCGAGTTGTGGGACCGCCGTCGACACGCCCTCCCGAACCCACCAGTCGGCGATGCCGTCTGGCGCCGGTCTCGCGAGGCTGCGTTGGATATGGCAAATGAAGGAGCAACGCTTCTTCACGGTGATCTTCACCCCGGCAACATTCTGCGGGTCGGCGACCGGCGCAGGACGGTCACGATCGATCCTCGCCCGTGCATTGGCGATCCAGCGATGGACCTCACCGATTTGGCCATGTCCGGGGCGGACAGCGAAGCGGCCATTCGCAGCCGATGCCGGCAACTCGCTGATTTCGCCGAACCGATCGACGCCGACCGGCTGTGGCTCTGGTGCCGCAACTTCGCCCCGATCATGGCAGTCTCACTCGCCCGCCGCACCGCGAAGACCGCGGAGGTGACGCTTATGCGCCACCTCGCCGGCATCCGCTAAGCGAGCACCAAGCACGCATCAGCGGATCAGCGGATCGGCGGCACGCTAGGCTCGACGCCTACGAGATGATTGGGGGCACCGTGGGCATCTCTGCCACCGGCGATTCGGCAACGGAGCCAAAGCTTCGCCGGTATCCGGCATTTGTCAGATTCTGGTTGGCCTCGACCGTGTCCGATTTCGGCACCTACATAACCACTTTGGCATTGTCTTTCCTGATTCTGGTGTCGATGAACGGCACGCCGCTGGACCAAGGGCTGGTCAATGCGGCGAGATGGACCCCGTATTTGCTCTTCGGCCTGGTTGCCGGAGTCTGGATTGACCGGTTGCCCCGCCGAACGGTGCTCATTGGCGGAGACGTCGGCCGGGGCCTGATCCTTGCGGGCGTGTGCGTGACAGCGGCGACGGGGACCATCTCGGTTACGGCTTTAGTCATCCTGATGTTCGCCTTTGGAACCCTCGCACTGACCAGTGACGCGGCGTACCAGAGCTTCCTCCCCCAGCTGGTCCCCAGATCCTTGCTGACCAAGGCGAACGCCCGGCTCCAGCAAAGCGATACCGTGGCCCAAACCACGGGAAGCGCCGTAGCCGGCGGTCTTGTCGCACTGGTGAGCGCCCCTGGGGCGCTTCTTGTGGATGCCGTCTCGTATTTCTTCTCGGCAGGGGTTCTCCTCAGCTTGAAAGGGCCATCCGGTCAGGCGCCAGTTCGAAGCAAGCAACGATTTCACCGCAAGGTCGCGGAGGGTCTGCGGTGGGTTTACGGCCATTCCCATCTGGCGCCTTTGGCGTGGAGTACCCACATATGGTTCATCGGTTCGGCCATCCTCGGGGCCGTCTTGCCGACGGTGATTTTGAACGACCTCGGGTTGGGCTCCTTGGGTTTGGGTTTGGTGATGGGATGTTCCGGGATCGGGGCCGTGGTGGGAACCACCCTGTCCACCCGGCTGGGGCACCGATGGGGTACGGGCACCGCCATGGTTGCGGCACGTCTGGCCCAGCCCTTTGCTGTCGCTCTGGTGGCGGTGGCGCCCCTCGCCGCCGGCGGGCAACACGCGGGAGACACCTACGGCGCTCCCCTGTACTGGCCCGGAGAGTTGTGGGCTGCGTTTGCCCTGGCCGGCCTCGGGCAGCTGCTGTTCGGCATGGCCATGGGAGTCGAAGGGCCACTGGAAATGGGCTACCAGCAGGCTGTTACGCCGGACCGGCTCATAGCCCGCATGAGTGCCACGAGGCGCTCGATAAACCGGGGGATGATCGTCATCGGAGCCCCCTTAGGCGGCGTCATAGCCACTGTCGCGGGTACCGAAGCGGCGCTCTGGGCGGCCACCGTCTTCCTCCTGCTGGCCTCACTTGTGCTTCTGTTCTCGAGGTTCAGAGGCGCGCGGATCGAAGTCCAGCAACTCTCCGACGAAGAGGCACTCATTCCCTAGGCGGCGGCCACCCGCTCCGAACTGCGCCCAACGGTCTTTGGCTACCGGGCGTGCGGCCAAGTAGCGTGATGGGATGGCTGAGCATGAGCAGGCGCTGACTGGGGGTAATGCGTCCGAAAGTGTGGTGCGCGTTGGGCAGACCGTCCGGAAACCCTGGCTGAAGCACTCTTCCGCCGTGCAGAGCTATCTTGGTGCGCTCCGATCCTCCGGGGTGGATGTACCGCAGCCCCTGGGCCGGGACGACGCCGGCCGGCACGTGGTCGAATACATCGAAGGCACACTCGCGCTGGATCAGTCGCCGCTCGGGCAGGACGAACTGCAACGGGTGGGCCGGATGATTAGGCATATTCATGATGCGAGCGAAACGGTCGTGATCCCTAGCCTGTCCAGCTGGGAGATGCTGCTCCCGGCTGAGAATCCGGATCTGATGTGCCACAACGACCTCGCGCCATGGAACCTCATCATGGGAGACCGCTGGGTCTTCATCGATTGGGATGGTGCCGGGCCCAGCACCCGGCTGTGGGATCTGGCATACTCTGCGCAGTCATTCGGCCACCTGTTCGACGGGCAGCCGGTGGAAGATGCCGCTTTGAGACTGCGCGCCGTCGTGGACGGCTACGACGCCGATGACACACTCCGCAAGGCTCTCCCGGCCGCTATGGCCGACCGGACAGCCGCGATGTTCAATCTCCTGAAGTCCTCGCACACGACCGGCTTCCAGCCCTGGGCCGATATGTATGTCCATGGACACGGCGAGCACTGGCGTGCCGCCGCTCAGTACGTAGTTCGGAATCAGGCAGCCTGGGAACAAGCTCTCGTGAGGCAGGGCCCCTGATCATGCCCATCCCTCACTGACGGTGTCCGGTGAATGTAAGAGCACCAACGCCGTGTCCCACAGGTTCGCCGCGATAGCCGCCAAACACTTCATCGACGACTATGCCCGCGTCGCTGAGCATGGCACGCAGCTGGTCTTCTGAGCGGAAGCGCAACGGCCCGCACGTGACATGCGCGGTCCCGTCCGGGCCGATCTCGTGCGCACAGAAATCGATCAGGCCGCTTTGTTCATCTACGTGAGTGGTTTGGTACCAGTGGTGGCTGTCTCCTCCGGGGAGACGGACGATCTTGTGGCTGCGTTCCTTGGTCCAGGCTTCCCAGCCCCGGGCATTGGGATCGCGTGCATCGAAGGCGAGGCGGCCGCCGGGGACAAGATGTGCCGCGATGTCAGCCAGTGAGCGGGCAAGTTCGACGTCGTCGAGAATCTCCTGAACCACGTTGGAGGTCATGAGGACGACGTCGAAGCGCGCATTTGCCGGAATGGCCCGGGAGTTGCCGTATATCCACTCGACCCTGTCTGCATCAGGTTTCGCGCGGGCCGCCTCGAGGGATGGGTGGTCGGGATCAACACCCATGACGGAGCAGCCCGCTTTAGCCGCGGCGATCGTCAGTCCTCCGGTGCCGCAGCCGAGGTCAAGGACGCGGCCGCCGGGGACGGCCATGGCGAATCCCAGGAAAAAGTCGTCGCTGGGGCCCCAGCTATTGACTGCGTCATACAAGTCCGAAGCATGGTTGTCCGTCACCGTGCCCACGCTACAGAAACGAGTCGGTCCTGTCCGGCGTGCGCCGAGCCGGCAAAGCTCCCCCGGAGATCGTTGCGGTCTTGTGTCTTCCGCACCCGGAAGCAATGCCGGACACTTGGTTCAACGGTGTCGTCCGCACGCCGGGGAAGGCAGCGCCCTCATGAACGCATTGATCACCCTTGTTGCAGTGACCGGACACCAGAACAACACACCGGCCCGCATTCCTGTCCGGCCCCTGGAACCCGGCGATATCCCTGAGCTGGCCAGTCTGCACCGCGACATTTACGCCGACGCCGGTGCGCAGCAGCGCGGCCGCGATCTCGGCTGGATCGGCACCTCCCCGGACTGGGGCCGCAACCGGACAGCCGAAGCAGCGTCGCTCGTAACGTCCGGGCCCGGCGGGAAGATTACAGCCGCCATCATCATCACCGAACGTGACGGCGAAGCAGTCATCGATGAACTATTCACCCACCCGGACCACCGCCGTCAAGGCCTCGCCGAAGAACTCCTCCTGCACTGCATGCACGTCCTGCACACCCTGGGCCTCAGCACAGTGACCGTCACCGTCGACGAAAACAATTCGGCGGCGATGGCCCTCTACCTCTCCCGGGATTTCCGCCGCCTCACGGACGATGACGCCGAATACGACTACGACTGAGGCCTATACGGAACATGTGCGCCCCGCCTCCTGGCACGCGCCGGGTCCTCTTGTGCGGATCCATTTGTGCGGGTCCAGGGCTCACGCGCCGGCGAAAGTTGCGACAGGGGCAAGCAGGGGGTCCGATCCCAGCAGCACGCGGGTCGCGGCGTCCCGGATCAACCGGGTGTACTCGTCCAGCACGTCAGCCGCGACCGGAGCGTCGGGGTGCCGGATGCTGATGTGCAGCCCGTCGTGCTGGCGTGAGAGCCAAACGTGGCTGTCATCCGCCTCGGTCACACGGCCAATGGTGACCGGGTTCGACTCCGCGTGCCGATCCGCGCCCGGCATTTTCCGATAGTCCGTGAAGGAGACCATGGAAAAAAGATCCCGGCGGGTGATTCGGAACTCATTGCCCAGGAGCTCGATCATCCTCAGTGCGGGGTGATGGGCCAGCCGCACCGCCCCTTGAACGCTGAGCTGGGCCCGCTCCAGGGCCTCAGCGAAGGACTGGACCCCCTCGAGTGAGAAACTCAGCGGCGCGCACGTGATAAACCAGCCCATGGCGGGGCGCCACTGTGGCCTGCTGCGCGTATGCAGCGGGGTTACCGTACGAAATTCCTCGTTCCCGGTCATCGCCCGGACGGCTAAGGCCATACAAGCGAGCAGTCCGGCGAACACGGATCCTCCGGAATCCTTGCAGGCGGCAGCGAAGGCGTCGGTTTCCGCGGGCCGGAGAAGGCACCGGTTATAGACACGTTGCGGCCACGTCCGGCCGGCTTCGACGCCGAGATCCAGAGGGAAGGTCGGGGCCGTTCCGCCACATTTGCGCACCAGGTCCCTCCATGCCCCCACTGCCGGGTCATCAGCGGAGATCCTGGCGCCGAAGTCCCGTTCTGCCGCGCAATATTCCAGGAAGCCGCCGGTCTCCGGGAGCTCGGGCAGTGCACCCTGAAGGTGCGCCTCGTATGTCGTCTGCAGCTCCCATACCGCAAGAGCCAGGGAGTAACCGTCCGCGGCCACATGGTCCATTGCCACAAAGACCGTGGTCGACGAGTCACGGCTGATGGCACCCATGACCAGCGGAGGCCACGCAAAGGGATCGGTCCCTTCGGCAAATCGCCGGCCCAGATAGGCATGCAGCTCATCCGCGGCTGCGAATGCGACGGCTTCATCCTGGACCAGGAAAACCTCGTCCGCGGGCACCGTGAACCGTTCAACACCCGGCCCGGCGCACCGGAAGCCACCGCGCAGCGCGTCATGACGCCGTAGCCAGGATTCGAAGGCGTGGCCCAGAGCATCAGCCCGGAAAGCCCCTTCCAGTTCAAAAGAGGCACCCACCCACGGGTTGCCAGGCAGGCCCGCGACCTGCGCGGCACGGGCCGAGCTCAAGTGCAGCTCCTGGTTGTAGGACAAGGGTTCCGGCCCGGCCGGAACGGATTCGGCTGCGGCCGACGTCTGCGGCCCGACCCTCCACTCCATCAACAACCCAAGGGCAGGACGAAAATCATCAAAAGAAATCGGCTTCACTGCAGTCCTCACGTCGGTCATTTGCCGCTGCGGCCCCAGCCTGCCAGCGAACGGAACACACGAGAAACTACTGCCGGGTAATGTCCGGGCGGGGTTCGGACTCCGGCCGGAGAATGAACGTCCCATGAACCCATGAAAGGACCCCAGTACCGTGCCCGCATGCCCTTGAGGCTCGGCGGAAAACCCGGGGGTCTGCAAGCCGGTCACCTGGCGGCCCGTGGTCCCAGCCGCCGGCACGTCGCCACGTGCCGGCTCCACAGATCCATCAGGTTAGTGGCACTCGGGTGACAGGCGTGGTTCCGATGCCTGTGTGGGCACGCTGGACTAGAAGGTGGAAGCCGGCCGTGAACGCCGTCGCCACGCCAGATGCCTCTGGATCTCGAAGAGATGCGGAGCGGAGAACGCCGACCAAAAGCGCCTCTGTCCGAATGGGCCTGCTCCTATTCGAAACAAACCGCGTTCCACTCGAGGATTCGGGGGTCGGCGAGTCCTTCGGTGGCGAAGGGGTCACCGGCGATAAAACGCTCGGCATCCTCGCGCGACGTGAATATCCCCATCGACCCGGCGGAAGGATCCGGGGTCTGGAACGGGCCCAGCGCTACGAGGCCGCCGCCGGAGGCGCGGAAGGCCTCGTAGTAATCCTTGTGGCGGGGGTACGTCTGGAGAAGGCGTGAGCGGTCGACGCCCTCGCGAAGGCTGTACAACACGACGAATTCCATGTGACAGATTCTACCGATGAGCGTTGCAAGCACGCGGGGCCCGGCTCACCCGTTCTTCATCCCGGTCCTCACCTCATCCGGGCCTTCGTCACCGGTGAAACTGCGGGCAGAGCTCGGCAATCAAAGTCCGGCCGAAAGGCTGAAACTGAGGGAACCCGTCAAGCGTGCTGATGATTTGCTGCTTCCTGCTGTTACGGTTAGGGCAGATCGAGCATTCGCTCGTCGACAAGGGCAAACCGCGCGCGAGTCCGGTACGCAAAGCTACGGGGCCCCAGTGGTCGGCCGGGCCGCCGATCAGCAAGGGTCCCGATTATGCTTTCAATCTCTCCTAGGCACACCCATATCCAAGACGCATCCAGTGACGGATCCCGTATGCGCGGTCCCCGGGAACGACGTCGCACCGCAGCCGGCGCCGCCATCGGCGCGGCTGCACTGCTGGCTGTGGCAGTAGCCGGGCAGTCCCCGGCTTACGCCGCCGACGCCCCGGTGGGATTGGGGACGGCGGCTGCGTACTCTGTCCTGGGGGGAACAACAGTTACCAACACAGGACCCACGACGCTGGGCGGAGAGCTCGGAGTGAACCCGGGCAGTGCGATCACCGGCTTTCGGCCCGGCATCGCGGCCGGTGCCATCCATCGGGGCGACGCCCAGGCCCTGCAGGCCCAGTCCGATCTGACCACTGCTTACAACGACGCGGCCGGCCGCGCGGCGACCGCAAGCGTGGCCGGTGACCTCGTCGGGAAGACTCTGACTCCGGGCGTATACAAATCCTCCGGTCCGCTGGCCGTCAGTGGCGCCCTGACCCTCAACGGACAAGGGAACCCCAACTCGGTGTTCATCTTCCAGGTCGCCTCAACCCTGACGACCGCCTCGGCCAGCCACATTGTCCTGACCAACAGCGCCCAGGCCTGCAACGTCTACTGGCAGGTTGCCAGCTCCGCAACCCTCGGCACGGCGTCGACCTTCAAGGGGAATATTCTTGCCCTGACCTCAATCACCGCGACGACCGGCACCACCGTCCAAGGAAGGGCGCTCGCCCGGAACGGGCAAGTATCGCTGGACACCAACGTCTTCACGATGCCCGGGTGTGTCACGGCGTCAGCGTCAGCCGCCGGAGCCGCCGCCACGACTGCGACAGCACCGCCGGCCGTCACCCCCCGAACCGTGTCCGGCCGTGGGCTGAATATCGATACGGCCGCGGAGGCCCCTAATGCCGGGCCGGCAATCGGCACGGCCGCTGTGGCGACGGGCCTGATCGGGGCTTGGATGCTGACCCGGAGAAAGCGTCCGTTCCAGCGGAACAAATGAGACGCGGAGACCCGCTTTTGGCCATCCCCAATGCTGCCACGGGAGCGCCCCGGCGTGGATGATCAGATCACGGCCGAGGGTGCGCCCGCCAGGCCACCTGCCCGTCGCCGGCCGCGAGTCAGGCTCATATCCGGCGGCGCCCTGATCGCCGTCTCACTGGGCGTTATGTTCAGTCTCACGGCAACACCTGCCACGCCTCCGCCCGCGCACGCACCCGGCGCCGCGGCGACAACGCCAGCACCTGTCCATGCCCGGCCCACCTCCATGCCGGCCACGCCCGCGCCCCAAGGCTCCCCTCCGCTGCACATCACGTACGCCGATGTCGGCATGGACCAGGGCGTCCTGCCCCTGACACCGCCAGTCCAAGGGCCTGCCTCAATCGTTCCGCCC
The DNA here is from genome assembly GCF_003634095.1 of Arthrobacter oryzae. GTDB lineage: Bacteria > Actinomycetota > Actinomycetes > Actinomycetales > Micrococcaceae > Arthrobacter > Arthrobacter oryzae. The sequence goes on along the minus strand of NZ_RBIR01000001.1, from coordinate 475,387 downwards.
ATGACACTGGACGCCTACTGGCTGACCCCTTTCGGCAGCCCGGGCTCTGCCGACACCACATATATCATCGGCCACAGCTGGGAAGGCCGGGACTCCGCCTTCAACCACCTGAGCAGCCAGGCGAAACCCGGAGGCCGGATCGTCGTCACGACAAAATCCGGACCTGCGACATACACCGTCAAAGCCGTTTCCACTGAAAACAAGAACACGCTCAAAGACAGCCCCATTTGGAACAAGGTCCCCAACAGGCTCATCCTGATCAGCTGCTACACCGCAGACCTCTGGGGAACGAACATCGTCATCACCGCGGACCGGACACCGACTCCCTGACAGCGGACTGCGGATCCGTGACAGCATGGTGATATGACCCCCGCTCACGGTTTTTCCGGCTTCGTCCGGCGTCCCCAGCCCATCACGCCCAAGGCCGGTCAGGAATCGGTGTGGGACTACCCGCGGCCGCCGAGGGTGGAGCCGCGACCGGACGGGGTCGTCGTGCGGCTTGGCGGCCAGGTCATTGCCGACACCACCGATGCGGTCCGCGTCCTGGAGACGAGTCATCCCCCGGTCTACTACTTGCCTTTGGAGGCATTCCCTGAAGGTGTCCTTGTCCCGGTCGAGGGCACCAGCTTCTGCGAGTTCAAGGGAGAGGCGCACTACTTCGACGTCGTTGCCGGCGGAGTCGTCGTTCCCCGCGCCGGCTGGACCTACCCGGACCCCGCCCGGGGTTTCGAGGCGCTCAGCACTCGAGCTGCTCTGTACCCGGCGCACATGGACTCCTGTGAGGTCAACGGCGAGCAGGTGACCTTCCAGGAAGGTGACTTCTACGGCGGATGGATCACCGCGCAAATCGTTGGCCCGTTCAAGGGTGGCCCGGGCACTACCGGGTGGTGAGCTGATCGCTCTAGCGCGCCGGCAGGGCGGGTTCGGATCCTTGCCGTCAGCCGTGGTCAGTGCTTTCTTGCGCTCGGTCGAGGCGGAGCAAATGCCATTGCCACGGGTCAATCCTGACGAACAGCCCGTCGACGAGATCGTCACCGGCGCGGTCGAAACTCATGTCCCGGGTCGGGTCGGTCAGCTGCCACCGGTGACCGCGCAGTTCCGGCCACGGAACGCTCACCCGGCCTGTTGCGGGTGCATCACTGAGATTCACCACGATCAGCCACCGGGTGGCACCGTCCCAGCTCCACGCGACGAGGTTATCGGAGCTGTTGTCCCCCGGCCACCCCGACCGTTCGCACAACTGCCAGTGGCCCTCCCGAAAGGTTAGGTCGGCGAGAGCCGCCAGGAGCCGGCGATAGAATTCCGCGAGCTGGTCATCGGCCGGCTCGGCGGGGAAACGGCCGAGGAACACCGGGAGGCGCACCCGCCACCCCATCAGCTGGCCGTGGTGAATCAGCCGCGCACCGGTCTGGGTCAGGGCCGCCACCGCCGCTACCTTTGTTCGGGCGGCTCCGAACGAGGCCGCGGCACGAGGCTCGTCGTGATTCTCCACGAAACGAACAAGGGCGTTCTGATATGCGGGCTCCGCCAGCAGGTGCAGCCGCACCTGCTCCGCACTGCCGCTGACAAGACGGTCATACAAACGCTTGTCGTAGCAGTAGTCGAAGCCCTGCTGCATCAGGGACCATTCAAGATCCCAGTACGCCTCCGCGAGGAACACAAAACCGGGATGGGTTTCACGGACGGCAGTGATCACTGTTGGCCAGTACTCCGTGCCCGGAGCCGGTCCGACGCGAGCACCCCAGGTGCGGGCGAAGACATCGTTCATGACCAGCATGGCCATGTCGCAACGCACCCCGTCGCATTGATCTGCAATGGTCCTCAGGGTCTCCACGGCCGCCGACCTCAGCGCGGGGTCGAAGGCATTGAGCTGAACGACATCCGGCCACGCCGGAAAGTAGGGGTCCCGCCCGTTGGCTAGCACCCGGCCGCCTACCTCGACGAAGGACGTCGGATCCAGGTTACGATCCGCCGCGGTTCCCGCCACGAAGAGCCCGGGCGCCTCCGTGGTCCACGGATGGTCCGGTGCGACGTGGTTGGGCACGAAGTCCAGAATTAACCGGACGCCTCGCACCGCCAGCGCCGCCCGGGCGGCGGAAAGACCCGCGGGCCCACCCAGGCGGTCGTCGACCACGTAGTCCCGCACGCAGTATGGGGACCCGACGACGTCCTCTTCACGCCAATCGGGAAGAGCGGCCTGGAAATCGGCCCGCAGGGATGGGTTTGCCAATGCGATCGCAATTCCGGCGGGGCTGCGGCGCCAGACGCCCATCAACCAGACCGAATCAAAGCCCCGGCCGGCAATCTCGTCCCAGTGCCGTTGCGGGACGGAGCCCAAATCAATGGGTCTGCCTTCTTCCCCGCTGATTGATTCGAGCCATGCCCACGTGTTGATCTCGTAGATAAAGGGGTGGGCCGCCGGTGGCGTCAGGCCCGGTGGTCGCTCCGGCACTACCATCCCGTTCATCACTGCTCGCTCTCCGATCGTGACTCGCCTGAGCCGGACAACTCTCGCTCAGTCTTGCTGGCCAGGGGTTCCCGGTTCTTCTTCCGGCGCTCCTGTCGTGGCCTCGGGCTCCTGAATGTCCCCGAACACCATCCGGTGGCTTCGGTGCGGTGGGTCCAGGAGGAGGTCCGCGACCAGAGCGGTCCACCCGGTCTGGTGCATGGCGCCGAGTCCGGCGCCGTTGTCGCCGTTGAAGTATTCGTAGAAGAGCAGGTTGTCCTTCCACGCGGGATCGTTCTGCAAGAGGTCGACGGCACCGTAGACCGGCCTGCGTCCGTCCGGCCCGGGGACCCAGATGCTCACCAGCCGATCGGCGAGGTCCCCGGCGATCTCTCGCAGGGTCAGGTGGTGACCGGAGCCGGTGGGGTATTCGACGGTGAAGTCCGGACCGAAGAACTGGTCGTACTGCAGCAGGGCCCGGATGATGAGGTAGTTGACAGGCAACCACACCGGTCCCCGCCAGTTGGAATTGCCGCCGTACATCGCCGTCCGCGATTCGGCCGGTTCGTACTGGATGGCCGCGGTGGGCAGCCCCGGAACCGTGTAGGGGGTGTTGTGCCGTTTGGACAGCGATCGCAGGCCGTGGGGAGACAGGAACGCCTCCTCGTCGAACAAGGTGCCGAACAGCCGAACAAGTTTATCCACCGGGACGACCGACATCAGCGTCCGCCGGGAATCCCCCGTGCCACGCACCTGCCAATCAAGGATCTCGTGACGATCGGTCTGTTCCAGCCGGCGGGCGAACCGCTTCCGCAGGCGGCGGATCCGTTCCGTGTTCTGGGTGGGGAGCGCGACGGCGGGCAGTGCGGGGATCAACCCGACGAGCGTCTGGACCTTGATCGAGACGCTATTCCCGGAAGGGTCGGTGAGCCGGTCGTAGAAGAAGCCGTCCTCGGTGTCGTAGCATCCGGAATCCTCCAGCGCGTCCATGATCAGGACGGCTTGTTCCAGGAATTTCACGACCATATCGTCATAGACGACGTCGTACTCGGCGAGTTTGGTAGCCAGGGTCAGCATAGCCACCGAGTAGTAGGCCATCCACGCGGTACCGTCCGCCTGGTCCAGCTTGAAGCCGGGCGGGAGGTGGGACCGGTCGATTGGACTGATGTTGTCCAAACCCAAAAAGCCGCCGCCGAAGAGGTTGTTCCCGTCGGGGTCCTGCCGGTTGAGCCACCACGTGAAATTCAGCAGCAGCTTGTGGAACACCCGTTTCAGGAATTCGACGTCGGTGCCGCCGTCGATGACGAAAACCCGGATGGCGGCCAGTGCATGGACCGGTGGATTGACGTCGTCGAAGCTCCATTCGTAGGACGGGAGCGCCCCGTTGGGATGCTGGAACCACTCCCGTAGCAGCACCAACAGCTGGTATTTGGCGAACGCGGGATCCAGGTGCGCCCACGTGATGGAGTGAAATGCCAGATCCCAGGCCGCGAACCACGGGTACTCCCAGGGGTCGGGCATGGCAAGCACGTCGAACGAGTCCAGGTGCCGCCAGCCCGTGTTCCGGCCGTTGCGATGCCCGGCCGGTGGCGGCGGCTGGTTGGGGTCCCCGTCCAACCACACGTTGACCCGGTACGGGTACATTTGCTTGCTCCAGACCAGCCCCGCGCAGGACTGGCGCATCACCTGCATGGGCACGGCACCGATCTCTTTGGGGGCGATCGCCGCGTAGAACTCGTCCGCTTCCCGCTCCCGCGCTGCCATGACGTCATCGAAGTAGGAGCCGGACCAGCCGGCGGTGGGCGGGGTCCGGTCAGGGGACGGCCGGTGCAGCCTCAGCCGCAGCTCGACCTGTCCTCCGCCCGGCACGGTCACCTGGTACCACCAGGATGCCTTGGTGCCCCGGTTTTGCGGATTTACGGTGTCCGCGCCGGAGACCACATGATCGTTGATGCCGTCCTTCGGATAGGCCGTGACCGGAGCTGCGCCGAACAGTCGGGCCGTGTTCGTCTCGTTGTCACAGAACAACGCCTCCGGCCGCACGCCCTCCCTGGTGGGAGCGGCATCGAGCCGGTAGCCGGCCAGTCGCGGGTGTTCTACCGCGACACCGTCCCCGTCCAGGACCAACGACGGCGCCTCTTCGCCCGTAACCCGCCATGTGTTCCGGAACCACAGGGTCGGCAATACTGAAATCGCCGCTTCCTCGGATGAATGGTTTTCGATGGTGATCCGGGCCAGTACCTCGGTCGGCGAGGCCTTCGCGTACGCGACATCGACCGACCAGTACCGGCCGCCGTCGAACACACCGGTATCCAGCAGCTCGAACTCGGGTTCGTCCCGGGAGCGACGGGCGTTTTCCTCGACCAGCTGCTGATAGGGAAACGCCGCCTGGGGGTAGTGATACCGCCACCGCAGCCACGCATGGCTGGGCAGCGCATCCGGGTACCACCAGTATTCCTTGACGTCTTCCCCGTGATTGCCCTGCGGACCGGTCAGCCCGAACATCCGTTCCTTCAGGATTGGGTCGGCCCCGTTCCACAGGGCCAAGCCCAGGCAGAGATCATGGTGAATATCGGACAGTCCCGCCATGCCGTCCTCGTTCCACCGGAACGCACGGGACCGGGCGTGATCGTGCGGAAAGTACTCCCAGGCGTCGCCGCTGTCGCTGTAGTCCTCCCGAACCGTGCCCCAGGCCCGCTCCGACAGGTACGGTCCCCACTCGTACCAGGGATTCGCCTCGAACAGGACATCCTCCGCCGCGCCCGTGGCCTCGGCCAGCCGGGCATGTTCCGCCGTCAGGGCGGGAGGCGCCCCCGGCGGCATCGTATCGTCGGTCATGACGTCCTCTCAGGAAGCGCTAACAGCCGAACCTCGCAAGACCTACCCCGATCATGGCCCCAACTTGGTCATCGTCAGGCTTCAACGACGCCACGCACCGCGCCGGGTGTGCCCATCTAGCCCGATGCTACCAAGGGGCGCACCGCCCGGGTTGCTCCGGAGCAATAATTCACCGTTCGTTCTTCGATGTTCACCGGTGGGCTAGTCGCAACCTGCTGTTCACCAGCCCGCTCTGGAGGGTTAACTACCGGCAAGTAACGTGACGATCTCTCGATACGACCCAACATCTGAGAGGCTCCCCCATGAGCACGACCCGCACCCGAGGCATCCTCACATCCGCTGCCGCCATCATGCTGACCGCAGCCGCAATCAGCGGCACCGTGGCAGCCCAGGCCGCCGGGAGCCATGACCAGCCCCGGGCCAACAACACCGAATCCGGCAGCCGCAGGGGAACGGCCACGTCGCTGGCCGAGGCGTTCAATGGTGTCGACCGGAACACCACCTGGCGGCAAACATCGAAGCTGAAGCTGAACTTCCCCACCTACCACACCGAGGGAATTGCCTACAGCCCGGACCACATCTTCCTCTCTGCCGTTCAGATCATCGAGCCGACCACGAAGTTCCAGACTCCGCAGAACGGGTTCGACCGCACTCCCGGCAAGGGCATCGGACACCTGTTCGTGATGGACAAGGCCGGCAACCTGCAAAAGGACATCACCCTCGGAGAGGGCGACATGTACCACCCGGGCGGCATCGACTTCGACGGCACCAACGTCTGGGTCCCCGTAGCCCAGTACCGGCCTGACAGCAGCGCCATCATCTACCGCGTCGACGCCAACACCCTGGACGTTCACAAGCAGTTCGAGGTCAAGGACCACCTCGGCGGCATCGTGATGGACAAGGAGAACGGTCACCTGATCGGCAACACCTGGGGCTCGCGGCGCTTCGCGGAATGGGACCTGCACGGCAAACAGCTTTCGACCTGGAAGAACCCGAACTACTTCATCGACTACCAGGACTGCCAGTACGTCCCCACCGCCCAGATGCTGTGTGGCGGAATCACCAACCTTCCGCAGGCCCCGGCCGCGGGCGGCACCGGCGCCACCTACGAGCTCGGCGGCATGGCAATGATGGACCTCAAAACCCGCAACGTTCTCCGCGACGTCCCCTTCCAGCAGTGGTCCACTGCCGGGCACGTTGCCACCCGCAACCCCTTCAAAATGACCGCCGACGGCGACCACCTCACCATGAAGGTGGCCCCCGACAACGGCGACGAAGGCAACGGCACCGAAATCCTCACCTACGAAGCCACCGCCACTCCCGCCAAGTAAAGGCGTGCGGCGACGGCGGACGGCGCATCCGCGCCGGCCGGCGGCCCGCTCAACGAACTCTTTCCCAACCTCATTCACCTCGCCCCCGGGCAATCAATGATTGGAATTCCCATGCCCCACCCAGCACAACGATTCAGCCGAAAGAGGCTTGCCGCCGCTACGAGCGCAACAGCCCTGGCGGCATCGGCACTGACAGCCGGCCTGGTCGGCGTCGGCGCCGGCCCGGCCGCAGCCGGCGAGACACACGACGGCACCGCGACACCGATCAAGCATGTGGTGGTGATCTTCCAGGAGAACGTCTCGTTCGACCACTACTTCGCCACCTACCCCAAGGCCGCCAATATTCCCGGCGAAACCCAGCAGGGCACAAGCACTAAGGCGGCCGCCTTCAGCGCGGCGAAGAACACGCCAAAGAAGATCGACACCCTGGCCACGGCCGGGCTGCTGGCACCGAACAACCCGAACGCGGCGCAGCCGTCCCGGCTCTCGCCGATGCAGGCCGTCACCTGCGACCAGGACCACAACTACGGCGCCGAACAGAAGGCGTACAACGGCGGCCTGATGGACAAATTCGTTGAAAACACCAGCCGGGACGCCTGCGGCACCAACCAGTACGGCCGGCCCGGCCTGACCATGGACTATTACGACGGAAACACCGTTACCGGCATCTGGAACTACGCCCAGAACTACGCCATGAGCGACAATCACTTCAGCACCGTGTTCGGGCCGTCCACCCCGGGAGCGCTGAACTTGGTCTCCGGCCAGACCCACGGAGCCACCGAATACACCGCGGCAGGCCAGCCCGTCACACCGGCCGGGAGCGACTACACCGTTCGCCAGCCGGACGCGAACGGCGTCGGCACGGTCATCAACGACCCCGACCCGGTCCACGACGACTGCTCGAACAGCAGCCACGCCAAGACCAGCAACCTGGCCGGCATGAACGGCAGGAACATCGGCGACCTGCTCAACGCCAAGGGCACCTCCTGGGGCTGGTTCCAGGGCGGCTTCACACCGACCACCGCCGCAACCGCCACCACCCCGGCATCGTGCCTGTCCAGCCACACGAACGCCGCCGGCGCCAGCGTCGTTGACTACTCCCCGCACCACCAGCCGTTCCAGTACTACGCCTCCACCGCCAACCCGCACCACCTGGCACCGGCATCCGACGCGGAGATCGGCCACAACGGCCAGGCGAACCATCAGTACGACCTCACCGCGTTCAACAAGGTGGTCAACACCGACAACATGCCCGCGGTGTCCTTCCTGAAGGCAGGCATGTTCCAGGACGGCCACGCCGCCTACTCTGACCCGATAGATGAGCAGAAATTCATCACCAGCACCGTCAACCAGATCCAGAAATCCAAGAACTGGGAAAACACGGCCGTCGTCCTCGCCTACGACGACTCGGACGGCTGGTACGACCACGTTGCCGCGAAGGTGAAGAACTCTTCCAACAACGCCGACGACGCCGCCTGGTGCCAGAATGCCGCGGCCGGCGGAGTGCCGATGGCCGGCGGCTACGCTGACCGCTGCGGCCCCGGTCCCCGCCAGCCCCTGGTGGTCATCTCCCCCTTCGCGAAGAAGAACTACGTGGACCACACCGAGACCGATCAGGCCTCGATCCTGCGCTTCATCGAGGACAACTGGCACACCGGCCAGATCGGCGACGCCTCTGCCGACGCCAGCGCCGGCTCGGTAAACGCCATGTTCAACTTCAGCAAGCAGCGCAACGACACGGTGCTGCTCAACGAACAGACCGGCGCCGTAGCCTCAATAACCGCCACCGGGAACGGCCGGGAAAACTCCGGCCGGTAAACTCCGCTGCGCAGCAGCATCCTGCGGCCCGGTCCGGCCTGCTCCGGCCGGGACAATAGCCGCCAGCCATGCAATCCGCTGAGAAACGCCACCCGGCAGGCCGCCGGGTGGCGTTTCTCATTGAGAACGGGTTATCGAGGTCAGCCGAGGGAATCTATCCAGGCATCAGTGGAGGTGACCTCTGCCTGCCTCGGGAAGACCTTGTCCATCAGAACACGGTGCACCTCGGTGTCAGGGTCGGCGCAGGCATCCTCTAGGACGGTGATGCGATAGTCCATATCGGCAGCCTGACGGACGGTGGAGAGCACGACGCCGCTGGTGGAAATGCCCGCAAGGACGATGTGCTCGGCCGCCGCGCCGCGGAGCAATACTTCGAGATCGCTGCCCGTGAACGCACTGATACGCCTCTTCGTGACGACGGGCTCGTCGATGCGCGGCGCCAGCGCTTCGTGCACCTGAGTGCCGGGATGTGCTTCGGTCATGGTGTCGCCGGCGTTCCGTGCGGTCTGCGAGAAGCTCTGATTTGAAGCGGCCACTTCCGGATAGCCGGGGCGGAACGCGACGCGGATGAAGAACACGGGGATCTTGGCTGCGCGTGCTGCCGTGACCGCACGCTCGGCGGCTTCAAGCGCTGCCGGTGTGCCGGCGCGCTCGACGATGCCGTACTGGAAGTCCATGGCGAGAAGAACGGTGCGGGGAGAAGTCATGGCTCCAGAATAGACAGGGTGAACCTCAGTGCTCGTTCGTTCGGTAAGGTCGGGTAATGATCCAAACTGCGGCCGAGCCGGCCCTGATGTCCTCCCACTGGCTCGGCATCCCGATCGCCGCAGCCGGGGCCGTGCTCCTCGCGCTTGGAACATTGTTCCAGCATAGAAGTATCGAAAAGCAGGGACCGGCCCCTGGGCACGCCGCCGGAAGTATGGGCGGAGGACGGCTCCAGGCGCTCGTTCGCAAGCCGGTATGGCTGGGCGGCACGGCCATGCTGGCCGTGGCAATAATTCTCCAGCTGACAAGCCTGAGGTTTTCGCCGCTGATCGTGGTCCAGCCCATCGGCGCGGTCGCCCTGGTCGTGACCACGTTGGCCACCGCCCGTACCAGTCGCAGGTCACCGGGCCGCCGCGCCCTGATAGCCGTGGCATTGTGCGTGGGCGGAGTGGGCGCCTTCGTTTCTGTCGCAGCCGTGTCCGCGCGGGACGTTGAGGTCAGCGACCGGCACCTCATCACGATCCTGGCCTTGCTCGGCGTCGTCCTGGCAGGGCTCGGGACCGGCTTCGTCCTCTGGCGGCACCGGTGGGGCGCGGTCATCTTTACATGCGGCGCCGGAATCCTGTTCGGCTTCGTGGCGGCTCTGGCCAAGACCGTCATCGCCCGGCTGTTCCAGGGCGACTTCGAATGGCTGTCCTTGACCTGCTTGGCGGGGCTGGTCATTGCCGCCCTGTCCGGAACGTTCCTGGTCCAGAACGCTCACACCCGGGGCACACCGGACCTTGTGGTCGCCGGGTTGACTGTCATCGATCCCCTGGTTGCGGTCGCCGTCGGCGTCACAATCCTCGGTGAAGCCGACGCCGCCCCGCCGCTGGCATTCGTCGCCTTTGTCCTCGCCGGCGCCACAGCAGTCGCCGGCGTCTTCCTCCTCGCCACTGTGAAGAGACCGGCTTCACGGCCTCCGAGCCGCGGTCACGGACGCGGGGCTGACCCATCCGCCGTCGGGCGCTGAAGAGTCCTGCAGGAGGCAATCCGGGCCGGGCAAGCGGCAAAGCGGCAAAGCGGACGAATCGCATCAGTTGGTTTCCACCGGCGACTCGGGCATCCGGCCCCATTCGGCCCAAGACCCTTCGTAGACGCGCACGCCCTCCCGTCCAAGCAGGTAAGTCAGAGCGAACCATGCCGTGCAGGCCCGGATTCCGATGGTGCAGTAGGGGATCACCTCTCCCTCGCCGCCGCGGTCTATCGGCGCAAAGATTTTACGCAATTCTTCAACGCCTCGGAACGCCCCGGCCTCGTTGCGCAAGCCGTCAATCGAAAGGTGGACGGCCGAGGGGATGTGGCCCGCGCGACCGCCCGGTTCGAGACCACCTGACGGCCAGAACCGCTCGCCCCGGAATTCAAGTTCACTGCGAACATCCAGAATCGTGACCGATGTTTCATCAATTGCCGCCTGCACCCGCGTCCGGTCGGCCCGGAGCCGTTCATCTTGGTCGGGCAGTCGGTACTCTGTGCGGGCCGGCGTGGTCACTTCCGTGGTCCACGGAAGCCCGGCCTCTTTCCATATGTCTCGCGAGCAGTCAAGAATGCGGACATCGGAGTGGCCGTAGAGCTTCAGCAGCCAAAAGCCCATCGCCGGTCCATAGCCGTAGAAGACCACCGTCGTGTCCGGCGCAATACCTGAACCGGCTACCAACTCGTGGACAGCGGTCTGCTCGATGAGCTGGTAGTTGCCGTCTTTCAGATCCCGGTAGACATTCCACAGCAGAGCACCCACGATGTGCCCGCGGTCATAGGCCGTCGAATTCACGTCGATCTCGATCAGACGAAGCCCTGGATCGTGCAGGTGCTCCGCAAGCCACGGCGCACCCACAAGGACCCCACCCTTGATATCGCCTGTATCGTGCATCGCCGGACCTCCTAAAGTGCGTCAACAACCGGGGACAGATCGGCCCTTCACTGAGAATCCGCACATTACTCCGCCTCCGGGCAATCCGGTACGGACAAAGGATCGTCGCGCGCAGCGGCTTCACCCGCGACGTCGCATCCAGCTTCCTGGCTGACCTCCAGAAGGAAGTCGTCTAGCTTGACGCGCTAACAACGCCGCTGCCCCACACGGGACACCCCGGGCCTTCCGCCACCAGCCCGCACATTGAAGCGGGAAGTTCTTTGATGGCCCGCACGGGCCTAAACGTCGAAGCGTGTCGGCATGTCGGCTGTTCCGCCGATCGATTCGATCACGGATCTGGCGACGTCCCGGAGCTTGGTATTGCGGGTATTGGATGCGTCCTTCAGCAACGCAAAAGCCTTCTCCGGCGAGCACCGGCTTTGCGCCATGATTGCCCCGATGGCCATGTCAATGACGGTGCGCGATGCCATCGCAGCGATCAAGTCGTCCCGGGCGTCATGGAGACCCCCGATCCTGAGGGCGAGCCGCAAGGCCTTCGATGCCTGGCGGGCGAAACTCTCCGCTTGGAGGATGTCATCAGGGCTAAACGCGGAAGCGTCCTCGGCATAAAGGTTCAGCGCGGCCCGTGTCTGGTCTTCGAGCTCCACCGGCACACCCAGAATCGACAGGTATCCCCGCCGTGCGGCGGCTTCTGAGAACGTCGTCCACTGCCGGTCGCGCGCCAGATCCCGGACGTACACGGTCTTCAGGTCCCTCATGGCCGCAAGGCAAGGACCGTCCCCGGCCGCATTCTGGATCTCATCCATCGCGAATGCCTCCGGATCGCTCGCCGCCGTCGCCGCCGGCTTCTTCCGCCTTGTGACGGTGACCCCGCAGACCACCGGCCTCCCGGGCCTGGACAACGTGTCCGCCGCGAACCGGGACAGTTCACGGAGGAAATCCTCAACATCGGCGCTCTCCAGCACCAGATCCTGAAGCTCGTCAGCTACCGCCCCATGCAGCCACAGCTCCTCCGATGCCATCCCAGCTCCTCCCCACAGGCCCATTCGGGTGAGACTACCCGGCTCGACCGGAAACATGAAGGTCCCTCTGCCGCGGGACTGACGTCCGCGGCTAACCCGCGCGGCTAAAGCGTCCGGTGGTGCTCGATGAGCCAGCGTGCCATCTGCTGGGCGCGCCGGGAAGCCAGAGTGTCCCCTTCAGTGGCCGAGATGATGGAGCCCTTCATCAGAATGTGCCAGGAGCGCGCAAACTCCTCCGGCCGGTCCAGCGCGGCTTCCTGGGCCAGGGCCTCGATGTGGCCCCTGATGCGGCTGAGATACCCGATGCTTGCCTGGCCCAGGGGGTGTCCCGGCCCCATCTCCAGCAGGACGTTAATGAACGAGCACGCTTCGAAGTCCTCCCGCTGGAACCAGTCCTCGAACACGTCAAAGACGGCCAGCAGCTGTTCTTCGGCGGTGCTGCCCCGCCGCCGCGCCTCGGCCACGATGAGGTCAACCGTCCACACCTGATCGCGCAGTTCCAGGAAGGCAAGCACTAGGGCGTCCTTGGCCGGAAAATGCCGGTAGAACGTCGCCTTGGAGACCCCCGAACTATTGATCAGCTCGTTGACGCCAACGCCGCGGATGCCGCGCCGGGAGAACAACTCGTAGGCGGTGGCGAGAATTCGGTCCACGGGATCATCGCGGCCGGCCATGGCGGTGGCGGGCAGCAACGTAGGACCGGCGTCGTAGGCAGTCATGATGCAACAGATTTTACACTGCAGCAAGGCGAACAGACTGGTCTGCCTTGGAGCCCGGCACCTGTTCCTGCGGCGGAGCGCCGGCTATGGATTAAGGACCCGGCCGGCGTCGTGCCGCGCGGAAAACCGCGTGTCCAGTGCATGAATGAGACTGCGGAGCGTGGCGGTGTCGTCAGTGTTGTTGGCGAGCCGGACGATCGCGGAGGCCGTGTGCGCCACCTTGAAGTTGTGGTGCTGGCTGTAGGCGGAAATCCGCTGAAAAGCTGCGTCCGAACCGATGTGAAGGATTCCCATGAGGATGCCCTTGGCCTGTTCGATAAGATCCCGCGTCCCTATGGCTCCGGCGATGGCCTCGCGCGAGGACCGGTCCGTTTCCACCTGAACCGTCCTGGTGAGATCGAGGATAAAACCATCGATGAACAGCGGTTTCCCGTCGCCGCCCGGCACCCCTTCCCCCACCGTCAGGACCGTGCGTTCGCGCCTGCGTGCGTCGTAAAGACGGTGGTAGCTGGCAAAGAATCCACCAGCGCGGGCCGCCTCCTCGAAAATTTCCCGGCACCTCTTCCGGTCGTTCTCATGCAGATGCGACATCATGAGGCCCGTCGTCGGCACAACCTCCCCCCGGTGGTAGCCGTGAATCCGGAAAATCTCTTCGGACCACCACAGCTCGCGGGACATCACATCGTAGTGAAAGGTTCCGGCCAAGCAGGCCTCGCCGACCAACGCGCTGGAGAACGTCTGCAGCGTTTTCAGCCGTGTCATGGACATGTCTAGCTGCCCTGGGTGAGAGTCGTCATGACCGCGGGCGGTCCGGCCGGCCGGGACGCGCGGGAGATGGTGAACAGTTGGCACATAATGGTCATCGAACCCTCCTGAAAGCGGGACAAATTCCCGGTGACGCCCTTGTCACCGGGAACAGCCTGAACCCACCCGCACAATGCCGGTCATGCGAAGGCGACCGGATCGAATTGATGAATTTATGAAAGTCTGAACTACGTCTAGCGTCTGCGCAAGAGGCAACCACGCCTCAACCGGCGACGGCGACACGACGGCGGCGCGGCGCTACGATGTACGTGCGGGTGGGCCTATCGCGGGTAGTGCGAGACAGACTTTTCTGTCTCGCACACGCTAGATTGCTGTCGGCGGGTTCCGCGCAGACGCGGGGCTCAGAACACCGAATGCGAAGGATGGAGGTCCCGATGCCGGATGATCTTCCCGCAGGCCTGGTCCTGGTAGATGTGAAGGCCGAACTCTTCAAGTCTTTGGGCCACCCGGCTCGTATCCAACTCCTTGAGATGCTCGCCGATGGGCCCGTTGCCGTGAGCAGGCTTCGCGACGACACGGGCCTGGAGCCGTCGAACCTCTCGCAGCATCTCAGTCTGCTCCGCCGCCAGCGCCTGATCGTCCCCTCAAGACGCGACGGGCGGTTGTTTTATGAACTGGCCAGTCCCGAGGTCAACGTCCTGCTCGCTGCGGCCCGCTCGCTGCTGGGTACACTCCTCCACACGAGCCGGTTGACCCTTAGCCCGCTCGGCGAAGCAGCGAACCAGGACGCAATTCGCTAGGACACCCCGTTCGCTAATTCACCCAGCTCACTAATTCGCCCAGCTCACTAGGACACCGCCTCCGCACCCCCGTCGTCCGGTTTGGTGCCCTGTGCGTGCAAAGGTGTCCGGCACGGCGCTGTTCTCGTTTGACCGGGTGTTCTTCCTATTTGACCGTCAGTGTGCCGTGCATGTTGGGGTGGTACCTGCAGTGGAAGGCGTAGGTTCCCGGCTGCGCAGGGGCGGTAAATGTTGCCGTTCCGCCGTTTTCCTTGATTTCCACATCAAAGGCCGATCCTTGGTCGGCGGTCACCGTGTGCTCGACGCTGTCCATGTTGGTCACCGTCACCTTCGCGCCGGGTGCGACCGAGACCGGGGTCTGGTAGGCGTAGTTACTGACGGTGATTCCCGACGCCGCGGCGTTCGCGGTCCCGCTTCCCGACCCTGTCATCGTCGAACCTGCCGACGCTGACGGCGCCATCGACATACTGGCCGACGTGCCGGCCGTCGTGGCGGGGGCCGACGTCGGCGTCCCGCCGCCTCCGGCACACCCGCTCAGCCCGATCAAGACTGCGGCCAGCGCAAGTACCGTCTGTGCTTTGTTGCTCGTCATGATGTGCCGTCCTCGTCGTTGGAGGGGGCTGAGAAGACAGCCCGGCTTCCTTCCATAGTGCATCCAGCGCCGCCAAAAAGCACCGGCTACACGGGAAATGGGGCCACCCGGCAGGCAGGTCCGGTCGGGCAACTGGATGCAGGCAGCCCGCCTGCTCCGCCAGGACGCTCAGGGCCGCGTCCTTGCCTCTTCCAGGTAGACCAGCAGTGCGGCCAGTTGCTCCGTTGGCCATGGAAGACCGGCGCTGAGGGAGGCGGCATTCTCCTGCCACATGGCACGGGCAGCAGTCTTGGTTTGCTCACCGGAGTGGAACATCGATCCGAGTTCGTCCCATGCCCTTGCCCACTCCCGGACCAACGGATCCGATGCCGGCGTTCCGTCCGAGACATACCGGAGGCCTTCCTCGACCAGGGCGACCCACCGGATCTTTGCAGTCTCGATGCTGCTCGCGCCGAGTTCGGCCCTCCGATCGGCCAGGTTCTGGCGCTGTTCGGGTGTGAAGTGGTTCTCGAGCACGGTGATCATCTCCAACGTTGACATGAACTGTTCGGCAGACGGCATGGCGGCCACGTCGATGCGCGAAAGCAGGTCCAGGATCCGGTCCTTGACGGTCTGGATCTGTTCGGCCTGACGGCGCATGTGCATCAACTGTGATTCCAAGACCGTGCGCATCGAGGCCAGGTCATCGGGCGGGGGCTCCAACGTTGCGGCGATGTCCGCAAGCGGGAGTCCGATCATCTGGAGCGCCCGGATCCGGTATAACCGCCGCACGTCCTGCCCGGTGTAGCGGCGGTGTCCGGCAACCGTCCGCTGGCTGGCCGGGAGCAACCCAATCTCGTCGTAGTGATGGAGCGTCCGCACCGTAACGCCGCATGCCTTGGCAAATTGGCCGATGCTCCACTGATCTACTGCCCGCGTTGTCTCCGTCATGGGACCACGGTAGATCCTCACGCCACGTGAGGATCAATACCCTTTGCCGGCCAACCTGGTGTTGAGCCGGTCCACCTCGTCGAGCACTTCGGTCGCGGCCCAGGCACGGCTTCGCTTTGACCGGGTGACGGGGGTGATCACCCCGGCGCCGGAGAGGCGCTCCAGCGCCGCATAGACGGAGCTTTCGGCAACGCCGGCAGCATGGGCGGCGCTGTGGGCCTCGAACACGGGCCGCTCCAGCAGCCACGGAATAATCCTCTCGTCCGCGGATCCCTTGCGGGGCCGGGCCAGCTCCAGCCACATGCCCGGCAGGGCATCGAGGGCGGCCACGGAATCCCTGGCTGCATCCGATGCGCGGACCGCGGAGCGGGCCAGGTAGAGCACGAACGGGTCCACGTCACCGGACCGGTAGCCGTTGAGCAGGCTGAAGTACGTGCCGACGTCGGCGACCATCGCCGACGCGATGGGCGTCACCGTGTTCTTCGTGAGCCCGCGACGCCGGGAGATCGCCCCGATAAGGGCCCGCCCGATCCGGCCGTTACCGTCGGTAAACGGATGAATGGACTCGAAGTGGGCGTGCGCGATCGCAGCCTGCGCCATGATCGGGACATCCCGGCGGTTGCAGAAGACCATCAGATCCTCCATCAGGCCCGGCACAAGCTCCGGCGGAGGAGGGACATGGATGGCCCCCCGGGGTGAATGATCGCTACCGCCGATCCAGTTCTGCACGTCCCTGAGCCTGCCGGCGTGGGGACCATCCATCGGGTCGTCCTTCATCAGGGTGAAGTGGGCGGCCAGCAGGGCTTCCAGCCGGATCTCCCCCGTGCGCCCGGCGTCGTCAATCATCGCCTGAACGGCATCGGCCGCGGCCACCATGGAGCGGGCGTCGTCACTGGCCTTGAGTCCGATCATGGCCCGCGCGTAGTCGTCACGGTTGGCGTCGACGTGCTCGATCTTGGAGGACGAGACGGCCTCGCTGCGGAGCAGGAATCCACTGATGGCGTCCATCCGGGTTTCGGCCGTGACGTCGAGGGATGCCACGGCAACGGCGGCTTCCTCGAGTGCGACAATCGTCTCCCGGCCGGGATCGAACCAGCATTCGGCGATCATGGGCGGCAGCGAGACCTCTACCTCGGTGAACTCCCGGACTTCCCGGGGCGGCCGCCCGGAGGACTTCCACGGCATGGTCTCGCTGCTGTGCGCGGGCCAGCCGCTCCTTGAACCCGGAAGCCTAAATTGCATGCTCATTATTTAGACTTTAGTAGCTAAATCTAAATAACGCGCGCGTTATTGCCCGGAAGCGTTGGTTCCTGAGCCGCGTAGTGCGGGCCGGCTTGGCGGCTCTGGGGACAGCGTGGACCTGCAGCGGCCCCATGCCGAGCCGAAGGCTACGCCTGCTGAGAGGCTTCCCTGCCAGCCGGCTGGGTGGCTTCCTGTATGACCCAGCGGTTGCCGTCAGGATCGCTGAAATAGGCGAAAGCGACTCCGCCCAGGTCCTGCACCGCGCTGATCTCCGCTCCTCGTGCGAGAAGTTCGGCGCGTGCCGACGCCATGTCCGGGACCACCAGTTGCAAGCCTTCCAGGCTGCCCGGCAGCATGCCCGTCATTCCCGTGCCAATGACGATTGAGGCGGCGGAGCCCGGGGGCGTCAGTTGGACGACCCTCATGCCGGGTATGTACTCCACGTCATGGTCTAGGGCGAAACCGAGCCGGTCTGTGTAGAACGACTTAGCTGTGTCCACATCAGTGACTGGCACTTGTACAACCTCGAGGCGCATCTCCATGCGCCTCACAGTACCCGGTACGTGGTGTGCAAGCGCAAGGGCCGAAGGCAAAATGCGACGCGCCCTGCAGGTGGCGTCGGGAGGCACCGCGGCCGCTTGATGTTCGGTGTCCGGTTCCGCGCCTTGGGAGCATGTTCGGTCAGCAGCGAGGGGCCATGCAACCTGCGACGTACAGAACGCCGCCGAGGGTGCGATCGCCTCGTACCCGGGTATCAGTTGCGCCTGTTCCGTTGAGTCCCTGGGGCCGATGTGCATGTAATCGCCAATCCGTAGCGTGAAGGGCAATGCAGGACCCCGCACACCAAACGGAATCGAGACTCGCTCATGGCTTCCCGCTCAAGACGCCTTATTCACTTCGCTCTTTCGGTGGGACTGTCCCTCCTGGCCGCCACGACGCTAGCTCTTGCAGGCGCTCGGGTCTCGGATGCAGAAACTCACGTCCGCCCGGCGCGCGAATCGCAAGACCTGCCGGCGAATCGGCCTTCTTCCTCCGGGGCGATAGTCGTAGCCGTTGTCCTGGGCGCGTCAGGCACGGTCGGAAGTGACGTTCTGGCTCCCTACGAAGTGTTTGCCAACTCCCCGAAATTCTCGGTATACACGATCGCGGCGTCCGCCGCCCCGGCCGCCGTCGACGGTGGTCCGGCGATCATCCCCACGTACACGTTCGGGGATGTTGCAGCGGGCAAGGCCCGCAAGCCGGACGTTGTGGTCGTCCCGGCCGTCGGCGCCCCGGAAGGCCCCGAAGAAGCCGCGTTGCGGGAGTGGATCGTGGAACAGTCCGGTCGCGGCGCCCGTGTCCTCGGCATCTGCAATGGGTCGATGGTTCTGGCCGGGGCGGGTCTGTTGAACGGACATAAGGCAACAAGTCATTGGTCCCGGCTGAGCACTCTCAAGCAGAGCCATCCCGAGGTCCAATGGATGGGAGGCCTGAGATTCGTCCAGGACGGCACGATCACCACCACAGGTGGAGTAACTTCTGGCATACCAGGCGCCCTGCACGTCATGGCGGACCTGGCAGGAGCCGTCGAAGCCGAACGGGTCGCCCGGCTCGTGGACTACCCGGGCTGGTCGGCCGCGGCGCCGGCCCAGATTCCCGTCCAGTCCTTCGACGCCTCGGACATTCCCGTTGGGCTCAACGCCCTCATCCCGTGGCTCCGGCCGACAATCGGCGTGGGGCTCTTCAACGGGGTGGGCGAAATCGACGTCGCCAGCGCCTTCGAGGTCTACAACATGTCCTTCGCGGCCCGGACGGTGGCGATCGCCACCAAGGGCACCGTCACCACAAAACACGGGCTGATTCTCCTGACCGTTCCGGAACGCGAGGCGCCTCCGGTGGACAAAGTGGTTGCCCCCGGGGCGGCTGGGATCCAAGACATTGATCCGCACTTGCGTGGCTGGGCCGCGTCGCGCAATGTTCCCCTCGATGCCTTTGCCGGCGCTGGCGGGGTGCTCGGATTCGACGGCGCCCTTGAGTACCTGGCAGGCCATGCCGGCAGTGCCACCGCGCTGTCCGCAGCCAAGATGATCGACTATCCCACGTCGCACCTGACCCTTCCGGCCGGAGGAACCTCTCTCCGGATTCCAGCGCTGCTCGCACTCGGCTTGCTGCTCGCCGTGCTGACGGGTTCCCTCCCGGCTATCCTTGGGTCCAGGATCCGCCGCCGCGCTGCCGGACAGCGGTCATGAAGGCGACACGGATCGGCGGTCAGACCAAAGAGTCATGGCGATCATGCGCCGGCACCGGCAGGTCCGCCCCCGGCAAGGGCCTACGATGCACCTCGTTCGTGAGGCCGGCAGTGCCGCATCCGATTCATGCGTCGCGATCGCACCCGTTCTTATGCCGCTTTGCACCCGACGACCGGTAGAGTCCCGATCATGACCGAGACCGGGGACACAGCAGACCGGCCCGCGCTGCCGGCAGCGGCCTGGACAGCGCCGGTCCCGACAACGTCACCGCCGCGAGACGGGCGCTTCCGTCCGGGCATCTCAGATCTCTTGGTCTGCGCCTCCTACACCGGGCCGGCACTGGCGACAGCGATCATCTTTGACGTTGCCGGGACCAACGGGACGGGCCTCGCTCTGCCCCTGATTGCTGTGATTGGTTCCGGCATGGCGCTGTTGTTTCGCCGCCGGACTCCGATGGTTTCGCTGGCCGTCACGGGCGGCATCATGGTGCTCACGTTTTCGATTCCGGCGAGCTTCGCTGCGGTGGCAACAGCGATGGCGCTGTTTGCCGTGGCCCTCTACCGGTCGGCGCGGCACGCGGCCCTCGGCCTGCTGGGGACCAGTGCCAGCCTCCTTGCCGCTGCGATGCTGCTGCCCCGTTCGATGGATCTGGTCCAGGCCGTTCAGGCGATTGCCCTGCTGGTGTTCGCGACACTGATCGGGCTGAATGTTCGCACGCGGCGCGACTACTTGACCGCCCTCGTGGACCGCGCCGACCGCCTCTCGCGCGAGCGAGAGCATCTGGCCGGCATTGCAGCTGCCGCGGAGCGCAACGCGATCGCGCGGGAGATGCACGACATCGTTTCGCACGGATTGGCTGTGATGATTTCCCTGGCCCATGGGTCGGCGGAGATCGCTCCTACTGATCCCGCCCGTGCCGTCCACGCAATGCGCCAGGTCGCCGAGACGGGTCGCGTTGCGGTGGCGGACATGCGCCGGTTGCTCGGAGTCCTGGACGAAGGCAGGACCACGGGTTCGACCGGAGCGCTGGCACCCTCGCCCGGGATGGCGGATGTTCCCGAATTAGTGGAACTTTTCCGTTCTGCAGGCCTTCCAGTAGTCCTGCATTCGGCCGGTATTCCTCCTGCCGACCCGGGGATCCAACTGGTGATCTACCGCGTCATCCAGGAGGGCCTCACCAACGCACTTAAGTACGGGAGGGCGGCCACAGTGGTCACGGTCAATGCGCAGTTCACCGCGCAGGAGATCATTGTCTCCGTCACCGACGACGGGCAACATCGGACGGTCCCGTCCGACCATGCCGGGCGCGGCGTCGTGGGAATGCGTGAGCGCGTCACACTCTATGGCGGCACGTTCGACGCCGGCGCTCTTGCCGGCCGTGGATGGTCCGTGACCGCCCGGTTCCCGCCGCAGAAGGGCGCCCCATGGCTGGGGTAGCTGCCTCGTCCGCTCTCCCGGTCCGGGTACTGGTCGTCGACGACCAGACACTCGTCAGAACGGGATTTCGCATGGTGCTCGATGCCCAGGACGGCGTCGAAGTCACAGGGGAAGCGGCCGACGGCAGTACTGGCATCGACATGTGTCGTCTCCTGGCGCCAGACGTGGTGCTGATGGATGTGCGCATGCCGGGCACGGACGGTATCGCCGCTACCCGGCGCATAGTCCGGGAGTGCCCGCAGTCGCGCGTCATCGTCCTTACAACGTTCGATCTCGACGAGTATGCCTTTGCAGCACTCCGGGCCGGGGCCAGTGGCTTCCTGCTCAAGGATGTAGCGCCGGCCGATTTGCTCGCATCCATCAGGGCAGTCGCCGCCGGGGACGCCGCCATTTCCTCCAGGGTCAGCCGCCGGATGCTGGATCTCTTCAGCCAAAGCCTTCCCTCCGGTCCCTCCTCAGCCGGCGAGGACGCCATGACGGCCTTGACCGCCAGGGAAAGGGAGATTCTGTCGGCCATCGCCGGCGGACTGACAAACACTGAGATCGCGAATCGGATGTTCGTGGCGGAATCAACGGTGAAATCCCACGTGGGCCGCATCCTCATGAAACTCGGGCTGCGGGACCGCGTGCACGCCGTCATCTTCGCCTATGAACACGGCCTGACCGGCTCCCGGACGACCTGACCGGAGCAAATCGACCCTCAACATGGCCTCACGGTATTCACCGCGTTGGTGGGCCGCCGCCCCTGGGCCCCGGTTGCAGGGCCGGGCGCCCGAGCGTAATGCGCGGAGCTCACGCGGTGCTGGACTGGGCGGTATCGTTCTCTGGTTCGTCCGTCGGCTTCCGCCGGACCAGTTCGGTGGGAATGTTCTTGGAAAACAGCAGCGACAGCGACGCGATGAACACCAGCGCCACCATCGAGGCGCGGAGCGAGGACACTTGGGAGTCGCTGTAGAGCGTGGTCAGCGTCGCGGCGTCTTCGGCTGACAGGCCCGCCGTCGTCGCGATGTCGTTTACGGTGGACACCGGCACAATGTTGACGCCCGACTGGGTGCTGGCCGCGACCTGATCCTTGACGCTGCTCGGCAGGCTGCTGCTGTCCACCGCACCCAAGAATGAGCTCGAGAGGGATGCGATCAGGACCGATCCGATGAGTGCGGTGCCCAGGGAGGAGCCGAGGTTCTGGAAGATCCCCTGGAGCCCGCCGATCTCACTGGACCGCTCGACGCCGACACTCGACATCGTCACGTTGCCGATTTGGGATGCCAGGAGCCCCAGGGCGGCTCCCGCGAAGAACATTCCCGCCGCAAAGAGCACGCTGCGCAGCTCGAGGTCGACTGATCCAAGTAGGACGAAACTGCTCACGACCAGGACGACCTGTCCGAGCCGAATAATGCGGCGCGGTGACCAGATGGCGGTCAGACGGGTGCCAACAACGGAGAACAGGATCAGCGAAACGGAGAGCGGAAAAATCTTGATGCCGGTTTCCAACGCATTGAGCCCCAGGGTCATCTGCAAATACACCGGGATCATGAAGAACAGACCCGCCGTGATCATGTACTGCGCGGCGAGGACGGACAAACCGGAACGCAGCTGTTTGATGGACAGCATCGAGACGTGGACCAGCGGCGGACGCCCGCGCCGGATCAACGCTTCCTGCCGGGCGAAGAAGGCCCACAGCAAGAACCCGCCGGCCAGAATCATGTAGGGCACCAGGGACAGGCCCAGCGGATTAATCGGAACGCCGTTGATCTCCGGGGACTGCTTGGGCAAAATCCAGCCCCAGGTCTTGCTCTGGAGCATGGCATATACGATCAGGATCAGGCCCGCCGCCGAGAGCAGGACGCTGACAACATCGATCTTGATTCTTTGCGGGCGGCTGGAGTCCGGCACAAGCCGCGAGAAGGCGACGACGCCCGCCATCACCACTACTTCGCCAACGAACACATACCTCCAGCTCAGGTACGTCGTGACGTAGCCGCCGATGAGCGGCCCCAGGGCGACGGCGGCGCCCGAGGTCGCCCCGATGATCGCGAAACCGGTCACCCTGTCCTGGCCCTGGTAGTTGCTGGCGATAAGCGCCGCGATGGCTGGTATGACCAGCACCGCCCCGACCCCCTCGATCACAGACCAGCCAAGGAACAGCACCGCAATGTTGGGACTGAGCGCGGTCAGCAGGGAGCCACAGGCGTAGATGACCGAGCCGATGACGAACGCGCGCCGCCGCCCCCACACGTCGCCAAGCTTGGCGCCCAACAACATCAGGGAGGCCATGGTCAGGGTGTAGAACGTGATGGCGGCCTGCATAGCGGCGACGGTCGTGTTCAGGTCCTTCACGACCGTGGAGATGGAAACATTCATCACGGTGCTGTCCAGCACCATGACGAACTGTGCGCATCCGAGGATGATGCCGGCGGTCCATTTTTTCATTGGGCGATACGCGATTCTCGAGGTGCCTTGCGCGGCCGCAGTTGGTGTGCGGCGTGCGCCTGCTCACGACTTGGCACTGGAACGGTGGGAGCAACAGGGCTCACCGGCGGCCGGCGGCCCCGCGGACGGTCCTGGCCGGACCGCCGGATCAAGGAGGCGGGTGGGCGGTCAGGCCCCGCTCAAGGCCTTGGCCTTGACCGCTTCGAACTCGCCTTGGGTCAGCGTGCCGGCGTCGAGGAGTTCCTTCGCCTTGGCGATTTCCTGGGTGGGGGACGCTCCGGCCACGGAACGGATGTATTCGGTTGTGGCCGCGTCCGCCCTTTGGGCACTCCGGGCCTGGCGTTCGGCCATGCTGCGGCCCCGGGCGATCAGGTAGACGAGGACCGTGAGGAACGGCACGAAGACCAGGAATAGTAGCCAAATCGCCTTAAGCCAGCCGTTGAGCTCGCGATCGCGGAAAATGTCCGTGATGACCGCAAACAAGGCGAAAAGGTAAGAGACGAACGCGAACCCCCAAAAGAACAGCCAAATGACGTTCCAGAATTGCTCCACGGGAGCCATCCTTTCGTTCTGAGGAAGCCCTGCTGGCATCCCTTAGGCGCCAAAGTAGTCCCCGCCGCGGCCGCCGGTTAGGACCATTAGGCCTGTATTTGGCGAGGTGGAGCCGCCGGGCGCCCTGGGCCAGCCGGGGTCCGCCTAGGCCAGGGCTCGGGCCTTCAGCATCTGGAATTCATCGGCAGTAATCGTGCCTTCGTCGAGGAGTTTCTTCGCCGCGGCGATCTGTTCCGCCGGGTTGGCGCTGGCCGTCCGGCGAACATATTCAGCCATGTCGTCCCCCCGCGCATCCTGCCGTACCGACTGTCGCGCGGTCATTTGTTGCCCGTAGAACAGCATGTACGCCAGGCAACCGAGCAGCGGGAACAGCAGAACTGCCAGTAACCACAACGCTTTCACCCAGCCGGGGCGCTGACTGTCCGAAAAGAGGTCCCTGAGGACAAGGAAAAGCACCATCAGGTAGGCGGCAAACATCACCACAGAGAACATGAGCCAGATGACATCCCAAAATCCCATGACCTTCGCCTTTCGCGAGACCGGTGATGCAGCTGCGACCCTGAACGGCTGAAGTGGCCCATCGGAGGGGTGGCCTGCCGGTTCGCCACCAGCCTACGCATGGGGTCGCCCGTGTCAATCGGCCGTCGGGACAGGTACACGAGCGGGACGACGTGCGAGGCAGCGCCGGGCGGTGGTCCTAGAAGAAGTGCACTTCGCTGGCCGCGTCGGGGGAAGGATGAACCACCGGAGCCTGGCCGAGTTCGAGCAGGATGTCATTGATGCTCAGCTGGCCGTCCAGCTGGGCTTCGGGCTGCACCGGGACGGTAGCCTCCGGGACGGCGTCGATACTCATCCAACGATCATAGGGGCGGGCCGCCCTGGGAACCGGGGGCCACGCCGACCCGGGCCGGAGGGGCATGCGGGCGCACAAGGATTTCCGCCGGCCGGCGCGGCCACGGGGCCGGCGCGACAGGACTAGGCTTGGATGCATGCCTTCTCCTAGCCCTCAGCTCCCCCGCCCGACAGCCCAGGACAGGTCTCAACCCGGCCGCCGGGGCGGACGTTCGGCGGCCCTGGCCGCCGGCGCCGATGCGCTCCTGATTCTGCTCTTCGCCGCGATCGGCCGTGATGCGCACCAGCGCGGGGAGATCATCACTGGAGTCTTTGCGACGGCCTGGCCGTTCCTGGCGGGCGCGGCCCTGGCATGGCTTGCCCTGCGGCTGTGGCATGACCCGCTGCGGCTGTGGCCGGCCGGCGTCGCGGTCTGGCTTGGCACCGTTGGCGTCGGGATGATCCTGAGGGCCGTCACCGGGCAGACGGTGGTGCCGCCCTTCATCATTGTGGCCCTGTTGAGCCTCGGTGTTTTCCTGCTCGGTTATCGCCTTGTGGTGGCCGGCGTAAGGCGGCTGCGTTCCCGCCGCCTGCAGGCCTAATGCACTAGGCTTGCAAAAGATGGCAGCGCCCTCGCAGGCCCCGCCGACAGGCCTGTAAACGGCGCAACCGATCCGGAAAGGCTCACACGTGGTCACCGCATTCGTCCTGATCAAGACAGACGCTTCACGCATCCCCGAGACGGCCGAGGAAATCTCGGCCATCCCGGGAATCAGTGAGGTCTACTCCGTGACCGGCGAATGGGACCTGATCGCCATCGCCCGGGTCGCCAAGCACGACGATCTGGCGGAAGTCATCGCGGACAAGCTTTCCAAGGTTCAGGGAGTGGTCCACACCACCACCCAGATCGCATTCCGTGCGTACTCCCAGCACGACCTCGATGCGGCCTTTGCGCTCGGATTCGAGGAGTAGGCGCACACCGCATTACCCAGCCTCAGGGACGGGCCCGGCAGCAGCTGCCGGGTCCGTCTTTTTCTATAACTCGCTGATCTTCAGGGCACGTGCGGGCGGCACGGCCGGCACGCTCACGCGGCCTGTGACAACGCGACCCACCGGTCCAGCGCCGCGGCCGCGGCGCCGGACTCGATCGATGCCTCGGCCCGCTTCAGCGCGGCGGCCATGCGGTCCGCCAGTGGGCCGGCGGCGTCGAGGTCGAACGCCACCAGGCCGGCTGCGGCATTGAGCAGGGACGCATCGCGGGCCGGCCCCGGCGCGCCGGAAAGGACGGCGCGGACGACGGCGGCGTTCGCCGCGGCGTCACCGCCCCGCAGCTCTTCCAGCGTGGCCTGCCGGATGCCAAGACCACGCGGATCAAACATCTGCTCGGTAACCTGACCGTTGCGGATTTCCCACACCCGCGACGGGCCTGTGGTGGTCAACTCGTCCAGACCGTCATTGCCCCGGAACACCAGGCCCCGGCTCCCGCGCTTGGCCAGCACGCCGGCCACCAGAGGCGCCATCTGCTCGTTGGCGACGCCCACGGCGGACGCCTGGACATGGGCCGGGTTGATCATGGGGCCCAGGAAGTTGAAGGCTGTTGGCACACCGAGCTCGCGCCGGGCGACGGCGGCATACCGCATCGAGGGGTGGAACACCTGGGCAAAGCAGAAAGTGATCCCGGCTTCCTCGGCGTTGAGTGCCACACGCGGAATGGGCAGGTCCAGCCTGACGCCGAGCGCCTCCAGTACGTCTGCCGATCCTGACGACGACGACGACGCCCGATTGCCGTGCTTGACCACTTTGGCGCCGGCGCCGGCACAGATCAGCGCGGCCATCGTGGAGATGTTGACCGTGTTCTGCTGGTCGCCGCCCGTGCCGACGATGTCGAGCTTCTCACCGGCAATCTCAATGGGATTGGCGTTGGCCACCATGGCTTCGACCAGGCCCGCGACTTCATCGACGGTCTCGCCCTTGGCCCGCAGGGCCACGAGGAACCCCGCCACCTGGACCGGCGTCGCCTCGCCCGACATGATTGAGTTCATGGCCCATTCGGTGCTCTCGGCGGTGAGGTCTGCGCCGCCGATGAGCGCGTTGATGAGGCGCGGCCAGGTGTTGCCTGCCGCCTGTGCAGATGCCTGAGAAGTCACCTCCCGATGCTATCGAGGTCGGCACCGCAAAGACCAATGTGAACCCCTCCGGGAACTTTTCCGCGCGAATTCGCGTCTTTGTAGAAAAAGTCCTCCGAAAACGCGGTTTGCGTTGGGCAGGACGGACTTTTATAGACATAATGTCTATGTGACATCTGCGACCCATGCCCCCAGTACCCCGGCGCACCCGACGCTGAACCGCCCGAACATGGTTTCTGTAGGAACCGTTGTTTGGCTGTCCAGTGAGTTGATGTTCTTCGCCGGTCTCTTCGCCATGTACTTCACACTCCGTTCGACGTCCGGACTGATGTGGGCCGAAGAGACAGCCAAGCTCAACTTCCCCTTTGCGCTCGTTAACACGATCGTCCTCGTGGCAAGTTCCTTTACTTGCCAGATGGGCGTCTTCGCCGCGGAGCGGCTTCAGCCGCGCCGGACCGGCGGAGTCTTCAGCTTCACCCGCTGGGGGATGAACGGATGGTTTATCCTCACGTTCCTCATGGGTGCCTTCTTCGTGGCCGGTCAGACGACTGAGTACTCCATGCTCGTTTCCGAGCACGTCACGCTGTCTACGAACGCCTACGGTTCCGCCTTCTACATAACGACGGGCTTCCACGGCCTGCACGTCATCGGCGGTCTGATTGCCTTCCTGCTCATCATGGGCCGCTCCTTCGCAGCGAAGAAGTTCGGCCACTTTGAAGCGACCTCGGCGATTGTCACCTCGTACTACTGGCACTTCGTGGACGTCGTCTGGATTGGCCTCTTCCTGGTCATCTACGTCCTCAAGTAGGCCGGCTTGACTCTTTTTCTACAAGAGGCAGAATTTCAAGAAGCGGCTCCCGGAGCCACCGCAGGATCGAAAAAAGGAACCACCACGTGAAGGCAATCTCGCAGAAGCGACGTCACCCACTGGCAGCAATTGCGCTGCTGCTGATGGGCCTCTTGGTCACGGGTGGGCTGTACGCCGTTGCCACCACCGTCAACCAAGCCAAGGCCGACACCACTTACAGCGCAAGCGACGTAGCCGAAGGCGGCAAGCTGTTCGCCGCCAACTGCGCCACCTGCCACGGCGTGGGTGCCAGCGGCTCCCAGTCCGGGCCCTCGCTTGTGGGCGTCGGCGCCGCAGCCGTTGACTTCCAGGTCGGCACCGGCCGCATGCCCATGCAGATGAACGGCCCGCAGGCCGAGAAGAAGCCCGCCCAGTTCAACGAGGCGCAGACCAAGCAGCTCGCTGCCTACGTTGCCTCCCTCGCGCCCGGTCCTGCCATCCCGGAAGCCAGCGTCATCGATGGTAAGGGCGACGCAGCCAAGGGTGGAGAGCTCTTCCGCACCAACTGCGCCATGTGCCACAACGCTGCCGCTGCCGGCGGTGCCCTCACCCGGGGCAAGTTTGCCCCGGCTCTCGCGGGCGTCTCCGGCCAGCACATCTACGAAGCAATGGTCACCGGCCCCCAGAACATGCCGGTCTTCAATGACGCGAACATCTCCCCCGAGGGCAAGCGCGACATCATCACCTACCTGAAGCAGATCGAGTCCAACGGTTCGCCCGGCGGCGCAGATCTTGGTGCTTTGGGGCCGGTCTCCGAAGGTCTCTTCGTCTGGATTGCCGGGCTGGGCGTCATCATCGCGTTCACGATCTGGCTGACCTCCCGCACGTCCTAAGCGGACCTTGCACCTGTAAGAATTTTCTGCTGGCTCATCAGCAGTTTGAATTGAAACCTAACTCGGCACACGCCGAGACGAGAGAAGGATGAGGCGAATTATGGGCAACCATAGTGACGGCAGTCCGAACCACTCGGGCACCGTAGCTACGGCTGGTCAGAATGAGGTGGAGAAGTTCCAGGATCCTGGAATTCCCCCGCACCGTTTGCGCCTGGCTGACACGGACCCGAGGGCCGCAAAGAAAGCAGAACGGCAGGTAGCCCTTCTGTTTGGTATCTCGGTCGTTGGCACCCTGATATTCCTGGTGTCGTACTTTGCGATCGATCTGGGGAATGATTCCTCGATCGCCACGATCCGGCTCCAGAACGCCCTGCTGGGCATCGGCACCGCGTTCGCGATGCTGGGCATCGGCACGGGCATCGTCCACTGGGCCAAGGCCCTCATGCCGGATCACGAGGTCTCGGAAGAGCGCCACGCGATCCGCACAGAGGAAGACCGCCAGGCCGCGGTGCGCATCGTCGATGACATTGTGGAAGAGACCGGCATCAAGCGCCGGCCGCTGATCCGCAACACCCTGCTTGGCGCGGTCGCACTCGCGCCGCTGCCGGCATTGGCCATCTTCGGTGACCTCGGCCCCCGGCCGGACTTCGCCCTGGCCCACACGATGTGGGCCCCGGGCCCGGACGGCAAGCTCAAGCGCCTCGCCCGCGACCCCGATGGCACTCCCATCAAGGCCGCGGACGTAACCATCGGCTCCGCTTTCCACGTCATCCCGGAAGGGCTGAACGAACTGAGTGAAGGCAAGCTGAACGAGAAGGCCAAGTCCGTTGTCCTGCTCATGCGCTTGGACCCGGCGGAGCTCCACCCTTCCCCGGAACGCATCGATTGGGCCTACAACGGAATCGTTGCTTACTCCAAGATCTGCACCCACGTTGGTTGCCCTGTTGCGCTGTACGAGCAGCAGACCCACCACCTACTGTGCCCGTGCCACCAGTCAACCTTTGACCTGACCCAACAGTGCAAGGTTATCTTCGGCCCCGCCAGCCGCCCTCTCCCCCAGCTGCCTATC
The DNA here is from genome assembly GCF_003634095.1 of Arthrobacter oryzae. Classification (GTDB taxonomy): domain Bacteria; phylum Actinomycetota; class Actinomycetes; order Actinomycetales; family Micrococcaceae; genus Arthrobacter; species Arthrobacter oryzae. Next base: position 445,917 of record NZ_RBIR01000001.1, on the reverse strand, counting down.
GCAGTGGACTCCGAAGGCTACCTGGTCGCGACGAGCGACTTCCATGAACCCGTTGGACCGAGCTACTGGGAGCGTGAGCAGCATGTCCTCATCCCTAACTCCTGATGCCCCCGTCTTCGTCGCAAAGACGAAAGGCGGCCGCATCACGGACTTCGTTGACCAGCGTGTTGGCGGCTCCGGTATCCTGCGCGAATTCGGCCGGAAGGTCTTCCCCGACCACTGGTCATTCATGTTCGGCGAAGTGGCACTGTACTCCTTCGTCATCCTGCTCCTCTCGGGCACCTTCCTGACCTTCTTCTTCGACCCGTCAATGGCGGAGACGCACTATGCGGGCTCGTACACGCCGCTGAAGAACGTCGAGATGTCGGTCGCATACAGCTCCTCGCTGAACATCTCCTTCGATGTCCGCGGCGGCCTGTTCATGCGCCAGGTGCACCACTGGGCAGCCCTGCTGTTCGTCGCCTCCGTGTCTGTGCACATGCTCCGTGTGTTCTTCACGGGCGCATTCCGCAAGCCTCGCGAACTGAACTGGGTTGTCGGCAGCGTCCTGCTGATCCTCTCCATGGCAGCAGGCTTCACCGGCTACTCGCTCCCCGATGACCTGCTCTCCGGCAACGGCCTGCGCATCATCGACGGCGTTATCAAGTCCATCCCGGTTATTGGCACCTACATCTCGTTCTTCCTCTTCGGCGGCGAGTTCCCGGGCACCATGATCATCAGCCGCCTGTACATGCTGCACATCCTCCTGGTACCCGCGCTCATCCTGCTGATGATCGTGATGCACCTCTTCATGGTGGTTGTGCACAAGCACACGCAGTACCCCGGCCCGGGCCGCAACGACGGCAACGTCGTCGGCTACCCGCTGGGCCCGGTCTACGCGGCGAAGGCCGGCGGATTCTTCTTCATCGTGTTCGGTGTCGTGGCCATCATGGCCGCATTCTTCACCATCAACCCGATCTGGAACTACGGCCCGTACGACCCCTCGCCGGTCTCGGCCGGCACGCAGCCTGACTGGTACATCGGCTTCGTTGACGGCGCGCTGCGCCTGATGCCGGGCACGATCGGTGACTGGAAAGTCGAACAGATCTGGTTCGGCCACATGTTCACGTTCAACGTGCTGCTGCCGGCCCTCGTCCCGGCGGGCATTCTCTTCACGGTTATGTTCACCTACCCGTGGATTGAACGCTGGATCACCAAGGACAACCGCGAGCACCACGTCCTGGACCGTCCCCGCAACGCGCCGACCCGCACGGCGATCGGCATGGCCGGCTTCGTCTGGTACTGCGTCATGTGGGCCGCGGCAGGTTCGGACCTCATCGCCACGCACTTCCACGTGGCCCTGAACGATGTGACCTACTGGCTGCGCGCGCTGTTCTTCATCGGCCCGGTCATCGCGTTTATCGTGACGAAGCGCGTCGCCCTGGCACTTCAGCGCAAGGACCGCGAGATTGCCCTGCACGGCCGCGAAACCGGCCGCATCGTGCGTCTGCCGCACGGCGAGTTCATCGAGGTCCACGCCCCGCTGGACGAGTACAAGCGCTACAAGCTGGTCGGCTTCGAGTCACCTTCCCCGCTGCCCGCCGTGCCGAACGAACACGGCGTCGTGGACCGCAAGGAAAGGCGGCGCGCCAAGCTGTCCCGCTGGTTCTTCGAGGACCGGGTTGCCCCCGTCACCCCCGTCGAGCTGGAGGCCGCGCACGGCCACCACGGCAGCCACGAGGCAGTCGAAGCGGCTGACGCCCAGAAGACGCTGAGCCACTAGCCGGCGCCACACAGCACTAAATAGGAAGGCCCGGTCCCGCAAAGGGACCGGGCCTTCCTGCGTTCCCACAGAATCGACAGCAACGCGGGGTCACTTCGCGCCCATCCCGAGGGGGTTTATGGGCGCGAAGTGACCCCGCGTTGTATGGCTACTGGCGGTACCCCGACGCGTAGTTGCGGGTCGGCCGGACGCCGGGGCGCTGCAGCGGCACCCAGAGTTTGTAGCGGTCCGCGCGGTAGTACGACACGGAATAGTCCACCATGGCCCGGGCCACGAATGCGTGGCGCTGAATCTTCAACAGCGGGGTGCCGACTTCGACGTTCAACAGCCTGGCCGTCGAGGGCGAAGCGGCGGTGGCCTCGATCATGTCCTCGCCCCATTCCATGACCAGGCCGTACCGTTCGCTGAGTACGTTGTAGAGGGACGTGGGCGGTTCGCCGTCGAGAAGGCCGGGCACCCGGTGCGCCGGGATGAAGTTCTCGTCCACGCTCATGGGCTCGTTGTCGGCCAGCAGGAGCCGCCGGAACCGGACCAGGGGCGTGCCCTCCTCCAGCTGCAGCTCACGGGCCAGGAAAGCGCTGGCGCCGATCTGTTCAAAGCTCAGCACCTTGGCCGCGGGAACCATGCCGCGGCGCTGCATCTCTTCGCTGTACGAGGTCAGCTTGACCTGGAGATCCAGCTTCGGCTTCCGCACAAACGTGCCCAGCCCCACGACGCGTTCGATCACTTCCTCGCCCACCAGCGCATCGATGGCCTGGCGGACGGTCATCCGGGCAAGGCCGAACCGCACGGCAAGGTCCCGCTCGGAGGGCAGTGCCGAACCCGGCGGGCAGGCTGCAGCAATATGGGCGCGGAGGATCTCCCGTAGCTGGACGTAGATGGGGATGCCGCTCTGCCGGTCGATATCGCCAACCATCCGCGCGGCGTTAGAGGATGTCATGGCGTACGCCCTCGACGGCGGTTCGACGTGGAAAATGCACTCATACCTCAAGGATAAGCGCGCCGCCCGGGAGGTCTAGACCACCGGCCCTACCGGTCGTGCGCTCCCCTCCCCCACGGCTACCCTTGAAGGTGGGACCGGGCCGGGGCCATGGAAGTCACGGTCTCCGCAGGGAGCCCGGAGCTTCGGCCGCCGGTCGCCACCAGTCCCCTAACCGCGCGGAGCCGTCCGCTCGCCGGCAGCACCAGCAGAATCAACACCAGCACAAGGGAGTCCCATTGCCAGTTTGCAAGGCAATCGTCACGGCCGCCATTGGCCTGCACGCCCGTCCGGCGGCAGTATTCGTCCGGGCCGTCACGGCGACCGGGCTTCCGGTAACCATCAGCAAGGACGGCAGGCCGGGCGTCGACGCCCGCTCGCTACTGGAGGTAATGACGGAGGACTTTGAATGCGGCTGTGAGGTGGAACTGGCAATCGACGCCGCGGCCATACCGGGCCGCAGCAGCCTCCCCGAGGCACAAAAGGCGCTGGAGGACCTGCGCACCCTCTTGGAATCCTCCGCCCCCGCCTGAGAGGCCGGCAGGCCCTACGGGCAGCTCCCGGGCTCGGGCGACGCACACGCAAACGACGGCGGGCCCCACCATCGGTGGGGCCCGCCGTCGTACGTCATGAACTCTTTGTCCGGGTGGTGCTAGTGCGCGTGGTCACCGCGGCTGTACTCGTAGACCCAGCCGACAAGCGCGACGATGGCGAGGCCAGCCGCGATGAAGACAATCCAGAATCCGACGGCCATGCCGAGGAATCCGAGGGCACAGGACATGCCGAGAACCAGCGGCCACCAGCTCCAGGGGCTGAAGTGACCCTGCTCGCCGGCGCCTTCGTGGATCTCAGCGTCGCTGCGGTCCTCGGGGCGCATGCCGACGCGCCGGCCGGTGAAGCCGAGGTAGGCGCCGATCATGCCGGCGAGGCCACCAACCAGCAGGATGGCCAGCGCGCCCACCCATTCGCTCCAGTGAGTCAGGTAGCCGTAGATGAATGCCACCGGTACGAAGAAGAAAACACCGAGGCCAAAGATTCTAGATTCGATTTTCACTTGCCGGTGTCCTTCTGGTCGGCGTTACCGAGGGCAGCCGCTGCCGGAGCAGGAGATTCCGCGGTGTAAGACTGGGCGAGCTCCGGGTGGTGCAGATCCAGGGCAGGACGTTCGGAGCGGATGCGGGGCAGGGACGTGAAGTTGTGGCGCGGCGGCGGGCAGGAGGTGGCCCACTCAAGCGAGGCGCCGAAGCCCCACGGGTCATCAACTTCCACGCGTTCGTTGCTGCGCCACGTGATGTACACGTTCCAGAAGAACGGGATCAGCGATGCGCCCAGGACGAACGAGGAAATGGTCGAGAACTGGTTCATCCAGGTGAAGCCGTCCTGCGGCAGGTAGTCGGCGTAGCGGCGGGGCATGCCCTCGACGCCGAGCCAGTGCTGGATCAGGAAGGTGCCGTGGAAACCGAGGAACAACATCCAGAAGTGGATCTTGCCGAGGCGCTCATTGAGCATCTTGCCGGTCCACTTCGGCCACCAGAAGTAGAAGCCGGCGAACATGGCGAACACCACGGTGCCGAAGACGACGTAGTGGAAGTGGGCTACAACGAAGTAGGAGTCCGAGACGTGGAAGTCCAGCGGCGGGGAGGCCAGGATGATGCCGGTCAGGCCGCCGAAGAGGAACGTCGCCAGGAAGCCGATGCTCCACAGCATGGGGGTTTCAAAGGTGATGGAACCGCGCCACATGGTGCCGATCCAGTTGAAGAACTTCACACCGGTCGGAACCGCGATCAGCATCGTCATGAAGGAGAAGAACGGCAGCAGGACCGAGCCGGTGACGTACATGTGGTGGGCCCACACGGTCACGGACAGTGCTGCGATGGAAATGGTCGCGTAAACCAGGCCCTTGTAACCGAAAATCGGCTTGCGGCTGAAGACCGGGAAGATCTCGGAGACGATGCCGAAGAACGGCAGCGCGATGATGTACACCTCAGGGTGGCCGAAGAACCAGAACAGGTGCTGCCAGAGGACGGCGCCACCGTTGGCGGGGTCAAAGATGTGGGCCCCGAAGCGGCGGTCGGCACCGAGGGCAAACAGCGCGGCGGCCAGCGGCGGGAAGGCCATCAGGACCAGGATGGACGTCACGAGGGCGTTCCAGGTGAAGATCGGCATCCGCCACATGGTCATGCCGGGGGCGCGCATGCAGATGATCGTGGTGATGAAGTTGACGGCGCCGAGGATGGTGCCGAAGCCGGAGAGCGCCAGGCCGAAGACCCAGAGGTCACCGCCCACGCCGGGGCTGAACGTCGTGTCCGACAGCGGCGCGTAAGCAAACCAGCCGAAGGATGCGGCGCCCTGCGGGGTGATGAAGCCCGAGACGGCAATCGTGGAGCCGAAGAGGAAGAACCAGAAGGCCAGTGCGTTCAGTCGCGGGAACGCGACGTCGGGGGCGCCGATCTGCAGGGGCATGATGACGTTGGTGAAGCCGGCGAACAGCGGCGTCGCGAACATCAGAAGCATGACGGTGCCGTGCATGGTGAAGAGCTGGTTGTACTGCTCTTTGGTCTGCAGGATCTGCATGCCCGGCTCGAAGAGCTCGGCGCGGATCAGCAGGGCCATGATGCCGCCGAAGCAGAAGAAGATGAACGACGCGATCAGGTACATGTACCCGATCGTTTTGTGGTCGGTCGAGGTGATCCAGTTGACGACGATGCGTCCCTTGGACCTGGGTACTACGGGAGCCTCGAGGATCCCGGCGGATTGAGTGTAAGTTGCCACGTCGCTCCCCTTACTTGGTTTCGGTCGGGACCGGGTTGCGGTCGTACTCGTCACCGAGCAGGCCGGTGTTTCCGTCCTGGCGCAGCTGGTTCATGTGCGCCTGGAACTCCGTTTCGGAGACAACCTTGACGCGGAACAGCATTTCGGAGTGGTACTCGCCACAGAGTTCGGCGCACTTGCCGTCGTAGGTTCCCTCCTTGGTGGGAGTCAACCGGATGTAGTTGGTCTTGCCGGGGATCATGTCCCGCTTCTGCAGGAAGGCAGGCACCCAGAAGGAGTGGATGACGTCGCGGGAGTTGAGTTCGAAGTCAACGGACTTGTTCACCGGGAGGTAGAGCGTGGGCAGCTTTTCCTTGTCCACATTGTTACCGGTCAGGTGGGCCTGGACACCGGTCTCGTGGAGGTCCTCGGTGACGACGGCGCCCTTTTTGTAGTTGAAGTCCCATGCCCACTGCTTGCCGCGGACGTCGACGACGACGTCGGCCGGCTTGGAGCGGTCATCGATCTGCTGCTGGTCGCGGTCGGTGAAGTAGAAGAACACCAGGACCATGAACAGCGGCACCGTCAGGTAGAACACTTCCAGGGGAAGGTTGAAGCTGTTCTGGCGGGGGAAACCCACCGTGCCCTTGCGGCGACGGTAAGCGACGATGCACCAGATCATCAAGCCCCAGGTGATGATGCCGACGACCAGCGCGGCAATCCATGAGTTGACCCAGAGGTCCATGATGAGGCCAGTATTACTGGTGGTGCCACGCTCGGTGGGCAACCAACCCTTCTCTACCTCTGGTGAACATCCAGTCAAAGCCAACGCGCCGGCTAGTGCCAAGCCAGTGATCGTAGTGATCTGTTTGCGTCGGCTGCCGGTTCGGTTCTGCGAACTCACAGACGGCCCTTCCTACTTGTTGCTGTTGTCCCGCGAATTACGGGCAGGACAAACGAAAAGTTTTACTACTCGGTGTAGAGCTTACCGCTCCCCGGGAGTTTTCGCCCACATGTCCGCCCCGTGCGTCGGGAGCTTTTTGAGGGTCCCGATCGTTGAGGCCTGGCGGCACTAAGGCCGGGCAATATGCCCGGCCTTAGTGGAAGGAATTAGTGGAAGGAATCTCCGCAGGCGCAGGACCCGCCGGCGTTCGGATTGTCGATCGTAAATCCCTGCTTCGAGATGGTGTCCTCGAAGTCGATGCTGGCACCGCTGAGGTACGGAACGCTCATCTTGTCGACGACCACTTCGACCCCGTCGTAGTCGCGCACAGCGTCTCCGTCGAGCAGCCGCTCGTCGAAGTAGAGCTGGTAGATCAGACCTGAGCAACCGCCGGGCTGCACGGCAACGCGGAGGCGCAGATCGGTGCGGCCCTCCTGCTCGAGGAGGCTGCGGACCTTGCCGGCCGCGACGTCGGTCAGCTTGACCTCGTGCGTGGCCAGTTCGCTGGCCTCAGTGGCCGTGGCGCCTGCGCTGTTTTCATTAGTTGTAGTGCTCATGGCCTACCTTCTTGCAACGGTGGTGGCGGCTCCGCTTGCACGGTGCCCGCCCCTACTTAAACGGTATGGGCTATAGCTACATGCTACGTCGCGCAGCCCTGTAGCTCTAACTTCTGACGTAACCGTCGGAAGCGGCTGGATGTTCCCCGGGAACGGAGCGGGGCGCGACGAGCTAGGCCGCGCCTTCCTCGTTCAGGCGGGCCAGCAGCAGCGCCTCGGCGACGATCGCGTTCCGGAAATCGCCAAGGTGCAGGGATTCGTTCGCGCTGTGCGCCCGGGAGTCGGGATCCTCGACTCCGGTCACCAGGATCTGCACGTCCGGGTAGAGCTCGGTCAGGTCCGCAATGAACGGAATGGACCCGCCGATTCCCATTTCCACGGCCGGCACGCCCCAGGCCTCACCGAGAGCCCACATGGCCGCGGCCGCAGCCTTGGAGCTGGTGTCGGTCAGGAAGGAGTTGCCGCTCTCCCCCGGCGTGAACACCACCTGGGCGCCGAAGGGCGCGTGGGACTCCACGTGCCTGCGGACGGCGTCCATGGCCGCGGCCGGATCCTGCCCCGGGGCCAGGCGCAGGCTGAACTTGGCCCGGGCGCGCGGAAGCAGGGTGTTGGAGGCGACGTCCACGGCCGGGGCATCAAAGCCGATGATGGACAGCGCGGGCTTGGTCCACATGCGTGAGGCAATGCTCCCGGTTCCGGCGAGCTTCACGCCGTCGAGCACGGAGGCATCGGCGCGGTATTCCTCTTCCGTGAGGTCCACGGCGACGTCGTCCCGGCCCACCAGCCCTTCGATCGCTACGCTGCCCTCGTCGTCGTGGAGTGTCGCGATCAGGCGGGCCAGCAGCGTTGGCGCGTCGAGCACGGGGCCGCCGAACATGCCCGAGTGCACCGCGTGGTCCAGGACCCTTACTTCGATGGTGCCGTCCACCAGGCCGCGCAGGCTGGTGGTGAGGGCGGGAACGCCGACCTTCCAGTTGCTGGAGTCGGCCACGACGATCACGTCCGCGCGGAGCAGCTCGCGGTGCGTCTCCAGGAACTGCCGGAATGTCGGCGAGCCGGCCTCCTCCTCACCCTCGAAGAAGAACGTCACCCCCAGGCCGAGTTCGTCCCCGAGCACACGCGTCACTGCTGAGTAGGCGGCGATGTGGGCGAGGATGCCGGCTTTGTCGTCCGCGGCACCGCGGCCAAAAAGCCGCCCGTCGCGTTCGACGGCGGTGAACGGCTCGGTTTCCCACAGGGCTAGATCGCCTGTGGGCTGAACGTCGTGGTGGGCGTAGAGCAGCACGGTGGGCTTCCCCTCGGCGGCCGGGCGGCGGGCGACGACGGCGGGCCCGCCCGGTGTCCCGTCCTCCTTGTCGCAGCGGAGAATCCGGACGTCGTCGAAGCCGCTGGCCCGCACGAGGCCGGCGACGGCGTCGGCGCTGCGGTTCAGCGGGGCAGGGTCGAAGCTGGGCCACGCAATGCCCGGAATGGCAACAAGGTCCTTCAGCTGGCTAATCGTTTGATCGAACGATTCGGCAACGGCCTGGCGGAGGGCGCCGGCCTTGATGGTGCCGGCGTGATCCATGGTGGTCTGCGGGTTCCCCGCGGTTGAAGAAGTCATGGCCAAAACACTACCCGTGCGCTCAATCACGACAAACAGCGCCATGACGGCGCCGACGCCGTGTGGGCTGGGTCTCGCACCGGTATCTGCGGGGTATTCTTTAGGGGTGTTTGGACGTAAAAAGGAAGCGCCAGCGGCGCAAAACGTAGTTGACCAGCAGGCGGCCGAGGCGGCAGCCCGGGGTACCGTGACCGGCAAGGGTGCGCCCACGCCCAAGCGCAGCGCCCAGGAGGCGGCCCGCAAGCGTCCGCTCGTGCCGGAGGACCGCAAGGCTTCCAAGGCGGCCGAGCGCACCGCCGTCACGGAGCAGCGGCTCAAGATGCGGCAGGCCATGGACAGCGGTGACGAGAAGTTCCTGCCGGTCCGCGACAAGGGTCCGCAGAAGCGTTTCACCCGTGACTTCGTCGATGCCCGCTTCAGCCTGGGCGAGTACCTTATGTTCGGCGCCCTGCTGTTTGTGGTCATCTCCCTGCTTGTGCCGGCCTCCAGCCAGCAGATGATCTACGTCTTGGGCGCCTTCTGGGTCATGTTCCTGGCCGTCTTCGTGGACGTCTTCATCCTCTCCCGGAAACTCAAGAAGCGTCTGAGCGAAAAATTCGGCGATGTGGAGCGCGGCACCGTCTGGTACGGCTGCATGCGTTCCCTGCAGTTCCGCCGCCTGCGCCTGCCCAAGCCGCAGGTCGCCCGCGGCCAGTTCCCCGCCTGATCGTCCACCTCTAGAATTCCTGAACGGCGAAGCCCCCGGCAGTTAACTGCCGGGGGCTTCGCCGTGTTCGCGTCGGTGCAGGCTTCTTTGACGGGGCCCTCGTTCCGGAGGCTTCGCCCGCCGGCCCGGCTGTGCGGGATCTAGCGCCGGCTGGGGTGCTTGGCGAGCAGCCGGTTGATGCGGGCGGCCCAGAACGGTCCCTCATAGAGGAAGGCCGTGTACCCCTGAACCAGGGTGGCGCCGGCGTCCAGCCGGGCCTGGACATCCTGCGCTGTTTCGACGCCGCCCACCGAGACGAGAGTGAGCGCGCCGGCCGTGGCGTTCCTGAGCCGGGCCAGGACCTCCAGGGACCGTTGCTTCAGCGGCGCCCCCGACAGGCCGCCGGCTCCGCAGGCCGCGACCGTGTCCGGGCTGGAGGACAGTCCGGTACGGGCGATGGTGGTGTTGGTGGCAATGATGCCGTCCAGCTTCAGGTCCAGCGCCAGGCGTGCGACGGCGTCGATGTCCTCATCGCTGAGGTCGGGCGCGATCTTGACCAGGAGCGGAACGTGGCGGCCAGCGGCTTTATCCGCTTCTTCGCCCACGGCGGTCAGCAGCGGGCGCAGGGTCTCCACGTCCTGCAGCAGCCGCAGGCCGGGCGTGTTGGGCGAGCTGACGTTGACCACAAGATAGTCCGCGGCCGGAGCGAGGCTGCGCGCGCTGATCAGGTAATCCGAGACCGCATCGTCGAGTCCCACCACTTTGCTCTTGCCGATGTTCACCCCGATCACGGGCCGCACGCCGGGGTGCTGGCGCTGCAGGGCGGCGCGGGCGGACTTCAGGCGCGGGGCCACCGCCGCGGCGCCATCGTTATTGAAGCCCATCCGGTTGATGACCGCCCTGTCTTCCACGAGGCGGAACAGCCGGGGCGCCGGGTTGCCGGGCTGGGCCTGACCGGTGATGGTACCGACTTCCACGTGGCCGAAGCCGAGCTCGGCCAGCGCCTCGATGCCGTGGCCTTCCTTGTCGAAGCCCGCCGCGAGGCCGAACGGCGAGGGGAAGGTCAGTCCGAACGCCTGGGTCTGCAGCGAGGCCGCCGGGGCGGTGAACTTCTGCAGCACCCGGCCTGCGCCGCAACTGTGGGCCAGGCGGATCGCCCGGAACCCGATCTTGTGGGCGCGTTCGGCGTCCATCCATGAGAAGGCCAGCCGGAAGATTGTGGGATATACGCGCATGGCTCTAGTTTTCCGGTTGGAACCGCCCAGACCAAACCGGACCCTCGGCGTGCCGTGGTGTGACTGCCGGCGTGGCGCCAATCGTGCCTGCGCCAGCGGCCGCGGCTGTGCCTGCGGCGCCGCGCGCCACAGGCGCGGCGCCGGAAGTGAACCGGGGCGAGTTAGCATGAAGCCATGACCAGCAATGACGGTGTCGGGACGGGCGGACGCGGGGCCCGGGATCCCCGGATCGAGGCCGACGTCGTGGTGATCGGCGCGGGACTGGCCGGCCTCGTGGCGGCGGCCCAGGCCTATGCCGCGGGCCGGCGGGTGGCGGTGCTGGATCAGGAGCCGGAGGCGTCCGTCGGCGGCCAGGCCCACTGGTCCTTCGGTGGCCTCTTCCTGGTCAACTCCCCCGAACAGCGGCGGCTGGGGGTGCGGGACAGCGAGGAGTTGGCCTTCGCCGACTGGCATGCGTCCGCCGGATTCGACCGGCCGGAGGACGCACAGGCGAAGGAGTGGGCGGCTGCGTACGTGAACTTCGCCTCCGGCGAGAAACGGGCCTGGCTCACCTCCCTGGGCGTGGGGCTGTTCCCCCTGGTGCAGTGGGCCGAGCGCGGCGGCTACGGCCCGGACGGCCACGGCAACACGGTCCCGCGCTTCCATGTCGCGTGGGGCACGGGACCTGCACTGGTAGCGCCCTTCCTTGCCAAACTCCGCGATGGCGTCGCCGCCGGTCGCGTGAGCTTTCACTTCCGGCACCGCGCCACCGAGCTCATCAAGACGGCCGGACGGGTGAGCGGGGTGCGCGGCGAGCTGCTCGAGGCCAGCACCGCGGGGCGGGGTGAAGCGTCCAACCGGCGCACGGCCGGCGGTTTCGAGGCCGCCGCGGCGGCCGTGGTGGTGACGACCGGCGGGATCGGCGGCAACCACACCATGGTCCGCGACCAGTGGCCGGAAGCCGCGGCGCCCGAAACTATGTTGAGCGGCGTGCCCGCCTCCGTGGACGGGGACTTCCTGCCGGCCGTCAGCCGTGCCGGCGGCAGCCTCATCAACGGCGACCGGATGTGGCACTACCCGGAGGGAATCCACAACCATGCCCCGGTCTGGCCCCGGCACGGCATCCGGATCCTGCCGGGACCGTCCGCCCTGTGGCTGGACGCCACGGGTCGCCCGCTCCCCCCTCCCCTGTTTCCCGGCTTCGATTCCCTCGGCGCCCTGCGCCACATCCTGGCGACGGGGCATGACCATTCCTGGTTTGTCCTGAACAGGACAATCGCCCTGAAGGAGTTCGCCCTGTCCGGCTCGGAGCAGAACCCGGACCTCACCGGCAAGGATGTCCGGCTGCTGGCGGCGAGGCGAAGGCCTGGCGGCGACACGCCCCTGCAACGGTTCCTGGACCGCGGCGTCGACTTCCTCCAGGCCGGGTCTCCGACGCAGCTTGCCGGGAAAATGAACGATCTGGCGGGCGGAAACCTCATCGACCCCGCGGCCCTAGACACGCTGGTCCGCGCCCGGGACCGGCAGTTTTCCAGCGGACTAGGCAAGGATCCGCAGCTGGCTGCCATCCGGGCCGCCCGCCGCTTCGCCACGGACAAGATCATGCGGGTGGCACCACCGCACCGGCTGCTGGATCCGCGCCACGGCCCCCTGCTGGCCGTCAGGCTCTCCGTTCTCACACGCAAGAGCCTCGGCGGCCTCCGGACGGACCTGCAGTCACGGGTCCTCGACTCCGCCGGGCAACCCGTGCCGGGACTGTTCGCCGCCGGTGAAGCCGCCGGGTTTGGCGGCGGCGGCATCCACGGCTACCGGGCACTCGAGGGAACGTTCCTGGGCGGGTGCCTCTTCTCCGGCCGGTCGGCGGGCCGCGCCGCAGCGGCGGCAGTGTAGCAAGGGACGCAACCAGCGGCAGAGTCAGCGGGCAGGAGGAAATCGATGCAGTGGCGGACCGACATACTGGGGGATGACTTCCAGGCGTGCGCCTTCGAGGCCGCCGGCGCCGATGGCGTGCTGCGCACCGCCACCTTGGTCCGCCATACGCCCCACGGACCGGCTGAGGCCGCGGAACTCTCAGGGGAACGTGGCCCCGGGGCCCCGGCCGCGCCGCCGGACCGGGCGGTGCTCTTCCTGCATGGTTGGAGTGACTACTTCTTCAACGAGGAGCTCGCGGAATTCTGGACCGGCAAGGGATTCGAGTTCTTCGCGCTGGACATGCACAACCACGGCCGCAGCCTGCGGCCGGGCACCCACGGCGGCTACGTTTCGGACCTGGACAACTACGACGCCGAAATCACGGCGGCGATCGGCATCATCGGCTCGCTCCGGCCGGGCGGCGCGGCACCGCTGCTGACCCTCATGGGCCATTCGACCGGCGGCCTGATCGCTGCGCTGTGGGCCGACAGGCACCCCGGGGTGGCCGCGCAGCTGGTCCTCGACAGCCCGTGGCTGGAGGTTCATGGCAGCCCGGCCCTGCGCCGGGCCGCAAGGACCATGGTGGAGCCCTTCGCCCGGTTCTGGCCCGAGTCGGTGATCCGGCTCCCGGAAAGAGCCTTCTACTGGCGCAGCATCAGCAGCTCCGCGGAAGGGGAATGGGCCTTGGACGACGCCTACCGCCCGCCGCACGCCTTTCCGGTCCGCGCCGGCTGGCTCAGCGCCGTACTCGCCGGCCAGGCCAGGGTGGCCCGCGGGCTGAACATCGAGGTGCCCATCCTTGTCCTGATTTCGGGAGCGAGCGCCAACGGGATGTTCTGGAAGGAATCGATGCGCAGCACAGACGCGGTCCTGGACGTGAACACGATCGCCCTGCGCGCCCTCAGCCTGGGCCGCACCGTCACGCTGGAACGGATTGACGGCGCCCTGCACGACGTCTTCCTTTCCGCACCCCGGGTCCGTGCGGACGCGTACGCGCGGCTGTCCCGATGGATCAGGGCCTACGTGTTCGACTGACGCGGCCCACGACGGCCCGTGACCGTTCACCCGCGCCGGCCTCCGGCGGTTTCCCGTCAATCCCCGTCGGCAATCCCCGTGAGAGGCTGCCTAGGTGCCCTCGGCCCCGGCGGCCGGAGCGGCATCAACCGCTCCCCCGTAGCGCCGGTCCCGCTGGGCGTAGATCTCCACCGCGTCCCACAGCGTCCGCCGGTCCACGTCCGGCCACAGCGTGTCCATGAAGACGAACTCGGCGTAGGCCGATTGCCACAGCATGAAGTTGGACAGCCGCTGCTCGCCGGAGCTGCGCAGGAACAGGTCCACGTCCGGCAGGTCGGGCTCGTCGAGGAACTTCTGGATGGTGCGTTCGGTGATGGCGCCCGGTTTGAGCCGGCCATGGGCGACTTCCTCCGCGATCGCGGCGACGGCGTCGGCGATCTCGGCGCGTCCGCCGTAGTTGACGCACATGTTCAATGTGCAGGTGCTGTTGCCCCTGGTGTAGTCCTCGGCTTCCTCGAGTTCGCGGATCACCGAGCCCCACAGTTTCGGGCGCCGCCCGGACCAGCGGATGCGGACACCCCAGTCATCGAGCTGGTTCCGCTGCCGGCGGAGCACGTCCTTGTTGAATCCCATGAGGAACCGCACCTCTTCCGGGGAGCGGCGCCAGTTCTCGGTGGAGAAGGCATACACGCTGACGTGCTCGATCCCGAGCTCGATCGCGCCGGCCATGACGTCAAGGAGGGCAGGCTCCCCCGCCTTGTGTCCCTCGATCCGGGGCAGCCCGCGCTGGTTCGCCCAGCGACCGTTGCCGTCCATGACAATCGCCACGTGCCGGGGGATGAATTCGGCGGGAATGGCGGGCGGAACAGCGCCTGACGGATGCGGGTACGGGGCCACCACCGGCGCTGTGCGCCGCCTTGCGTTGGCCTGCTTCGCCTGGTTCTTCTCCAGGTTCCTTCCCAAGCTTCTTCCCAGTGCCACTTCTACGTTCGCTCCACATGTTTGAGGGATTTCAGGACTCGTTCCAAATGCCACTGCAGGTAGCTGGCCACGAGGCCGGCCGCTTCCCGGCGGTGCACGGACGCCGAGGCATCCGCCGTCGTCCAGTTCCCGGTGAGCAGGGCGCCCAGCAGGAGCACCGTTTCCGCAGCCGGCGCCGGGGAACCTGGCGGCCGGCAGTTGTGGCAGACCATGCCGCCCAGCGGTGCGGAGAAGGCAGCATGCGGGCCCGCTGCGCCGCACCGGGCGCAATCGGTGAAACTGGGCGCCCAGCCACCGGTCGCGAGGGCGCGGAGCAGGTAGGAGTCCAAGATGAGTTCGGCTGCGTGGTCGCCCCGGCTTAGCGACGCCAGCGCCCCGACCAGCAGGTTGTACTGGGCGGTGCCGGCCTCGCCGTCGACGTCGGTGAGCTTCTCCGCCGTTTCAGTCATGGCGGCCGCCACGGTGTACCGGCCATAGTCCGCCGCGATGTTGCTGCCGTAGGCCCCCTTGGCCACGGCCTGCGTGACAACGTCCAGGGTACGCCCGGAAATCAGTTGGAGGTCGGCAACCATGAACGGTTCCAGCCTGGCTCCGAACCGGCTGGACGTGCGGCGGACGCCCTTCGCCACCGCCCGGACCTGGCCATGGTGCTTGGTCAGCAGGGTGATGATGCGGTCGGCCTCGCCTAGTTTATGCGTGCGCAGCACGACGGCGTCATCGCGGTACGCGCGGGAGGCATAGGAGGAAGGTTGGGCCACGGTTAATCTTCGCACTGTCTTTCGGGAAAACGCTGCCATTGCGGAAAGCAGCACTGCGCCGCCGGATGAACCGGCGGCGCAGTGGCTGACAACCTAGGCGCGGGCGTCCCGGATGGCCCGGTTCACGGCCGAGATCACTGCCTTAAGCGACGCCGTGATGGTGTTCGCGTCGATCCCGACACCCCACAGCACCCGCTCGCCCACGGCGCATTCGACATAGGCGGCGGCGAGGGCGCTGCCGCCCTCGGACAGGGCGTGCTCGCTGTAGTCCAGCACACGGACGTCGACGCCGTCCTCGCGCAGGATGCTCAGCAGGGCCGCGATGGGGCCGTTGCCGGTCCCGGTGCGTCGGACCTGGTTGCCGTCGATCTTGAGCGACGCGGTCAGGGTCATCGCCCCGGCCTCGTCCGTTTCGGTGCCAATGGCCCCGAGCGCGTAGCGCCCCCACTGCGTCTCAGCAGCAGTGGAGGGGAGGTATTCGTCCTGGAAGACCTGCCAGAGCTGGGCGCCGCTGACCTCGCCGCCCACGGTGTCGGTCTGCTTCTGGATGACGCCGGAGAACTCGATTTGGGCGCGGCGCGGCAGGTCCAGGTTGTGTTCGTTCTTCAGCAGGTAGGCGACGCCGCCCTTCCCGGACTGCGAATTGACGCGGATGACGGCCTCGTAGCTGCGGCCGAGGTCCTTCGGGTCCACCGGCAGGTACGGGACCTGCCAGGTGTAATCGGCGACGTCCTTGCCGGCGGCGGCGGCGTCCTTTTCGAGGGCTTCCAGGCCCTTCTTGATGGCGTCCTGGTGCGAACCGGAGAACGCGGTGAAGACGAGGTCCCCGCCGTACGGTACGCGCTCGGCAACCGGCAGCTGGTTGCAGTACTCAACCGTGCGGCGAATTTCGTCAATGTTGGAGAAGTCGATCATGGGATCGATGCCCTGGACGAACATGTTCAGGCCCAGGGTCACCAGGTCCACGTTGCCGGTCCGCTCGCCGTTGCCGAAGAGGCAGCCCTCGATCCGGTCCGCGCCGGCCAGGTAGCCCAGTTCGGCGGCGGCGACGCCGGTGCCGCGGTCGTTGTGCGGGTGCAGGGAGAGGATGATGCCCTCCCGCGGGTGCAGGTTCCGGCTCATCCACTCAATGGAGTCCGCGTAGACATTTGGCGTGGCCATTTCCACCGTGGCTGGCAGGTTGATGATGACCTGCCGGTCCGCCGACGCCTCAAAGACGTCGGCGATCGCGTTGCAGACGCGGATGGCGTACTCCAGCTCGGTTCCGGTGAAGGATTCGGGCGAGTATTCGTAGGTGATATGGGTATCGGCGAGGGTTTCCTCGTACTTCTTGCACAGCCGGGCACCCTGCAACGCGATGTCCAGAATCCCGTCTTCGTCCTGGTTGAAGACGACCCGGCGCTGCAGGACGGACGTGGAGTTGTAGAGGTGGACGATCGCCTGCTTGGCGCCGACGAGGGACTCGTACGTCCGCTCGATCAGGTGCTCGCGGGCCTGGGTCAGCACCTGGATCGTTACGTCGTCGGGAATGTGGTTGCCCTCGATCAGCTGGCGGACGAAGTCGAAGTCCGTCTGCGACGCCGAGGGGAACCCGACTTCGATCTCCTTGTAGCCCATCCGGACCAGCAGGTCGAACATCTTTAGCTTGCGGGCCGGGCTCATGGGATCAATCAGGGCCTGGTTGCCGTCGCGCAGGTCCACGGCACACCAGCGCGGGGCCTTCGTGATGACCTTGTCCGGCCACGTGCGGTCCGGCAGTTCAACGGTGATCTGGTCCTGGAACGGGATGTAGCGGTGGACCGGCATTCCTGAGGGCTTCTGTGCGTTTCGCATTACTATCGGGGCCTTTTCTGTGATTCTTGATGAAAGGGTGGCCGGGCAACACAAACTCCGCAGCGAGGGTGGGCCTTGCGCTAGATCGCGTCTGAGGCCTCGCCGCGGCAGCTAAGAAGAAGCAGTTCTGCGCGCACCATTTCACAGTAACACGGGTGCGTAAGATGAAGGAGCCATACCACCGCAACGTCCACCATGCAGACCGGGCACCGGCTCACGCTCCGGTGCCGGGCTGCCACTCAAAGGAGCATCCGTGCCACTTTCGGGGATCGACAAGTCCACCTTTGACGCCAGCGTCCGCCCGCAGGATGACCTGTACCAGCACGTGAACGGCGGCTGGCTCAAGACCACGGTAATTCCGGACGACCGGCCGCTGGAGGGCACCTTTACGGCGCTGCGCGATGCTTCGGAACTCGCCGTGAAGGAGATCATCGAGCGGGCGGCCGCCCGCGGCGTCGAGGCTGCCGGCGTCGAACGGAAGATCGGCGACCTTTACAACAGCTTCATGGACGAGGCCGCGGCGGAAGCGAAAGGCCTGGACCCGCTCCGGGCACGGCTGGCCGAGGTGTTCGCCACGACGTCGGTGGCCGACCTCGTGGCCCTGGCCGGACGGCTGTTCCGCGCCGACGTCGCGGGACTCTTCTACATCTATCCCGCCCCGGATGCCGGAAACCCGGACCGGATCCTGCTCTACACCGGCCAGGGCGGCCTCGGACTGCCGGACGAGTCGTATTACCGTGAAGAGAAGTTCGCACCGATGGTCCAGGCTTACCGGGAGCACGTCCAGGCCATGCTGGGCTTGGCGGAGCTGGCCGACCCCGCGGGGGCGGCCGCACGGGTAGTGGCGCTGGAAACGGCACTGGCCTCGCATCACTGGGACAACGTGACACTGCGGAACCCGCAGAAGACCTACAACCTGAAGTCCGCCGGCGAGGCTGCCGAACTGTTCCCGCTGCTGGCCGACTGGTTCGACGCCGCCGGCATCGTGCCGGAGAAGCGTGCCGAACTGGTCATGAGCACCCCCGATTTCTTCTCCGGCGCGGCCTCGCTGCTAGATACCGAACCGCTGGCAACCTGGCAGGAATGGCTCGCCATGCGGGTGGTCAGCTCTGCCGCGCCGTACCTGTCCGCCGCCTTCGTGGACGCGAACTTCGCGTTCTACGGCACTACCTTGAGCGGCACGCCACGGATCAAGGACCGTTGGAAGCGCGGCGTCGCGGTGGTCGAGGCGGCCCTCGGGGAGGCCGTCGGCCAGATCTACGTCGCCGAACATTTTCCCGAGGGCAACAAGGCACGCATGCAGTCCCTCGTCGCCAACCTGATCGCCGCCTACCGGGACTCCATCACGGGGCTGGAGTGGATGGGCGAGGCAACGAAGCTGGAGGCCCTGAAGAAACTAGACTCCTTCCGCGGCAAGATCGGCTACCCGGACAAGTGGATCGATTACTCCGCCGTGGAGATCGATCCCGCCGACCTGCTCGGGAATGTCGAGCGCGGCCACAGCGCCGACGTCGACCGGCACCTCGACGAGGTCGGCAAGCCCGTGGACCGCGAGAAATGGCTCATGACCCCGCAAACGGTCAACGCCTACTACCACCCGCTCCTGAACGAGATCGTGTTCCCGGCCGCCATCCTGCAGCCCCCGTTCTTCACCGCCGACGCCGACGACGCCGTCAACTATGGGGGCATCGGCGCCATAATCGGGCATGAAATCGGCCACGGCTTCGATGACCAGGGATCGCAGTACGACGGCAACGGGCTGCTCCGGAACTGGTGGACCGAGGAGGACCGGACGGCCTTCGAGGCCCTCACCTCCCGGTTGGTGGCGCAGTTCGATGCCCTTTCCCCCACCGCTGCGCCCGGCCACAACGTCAACGGCAAGCTCACCCTCGGTGAGAACATCGGCGACCTCGGCGGCCTCACCATTGCCTACAAGGCCTATCTGATCAGCCTCGACGGGCAGGAACCCCCGGTGCTCGACGGGTTGACGGGCGTCCAGCGGTTCTTCGCGTCCTGGGCCGCGGGGTGGCGGCAGGTCATGCGGAACGAGGAGGCCATCCGCCGGCTCGCCACGGACCCGCACTCCCCCAACGAGTTCCGCACCAACGCGATCGCCAAGAACCTCGACGCCTTCCATGCAGCTTTCGGTGTCACCGAGCTGGACGGCATGTGGATGCCACCGCAGGAGCGCGTCAGCATCTGGTGACCATCAGCCATCGGCGGTTCCGGGGCCGCCGATGGCCCGCGGACCCGAAGTGCGACACCCGGCATAAGGCCAAGGCCCCGTCCAGAAGAATCTGGACGGGGCCTTGGCCTTAATGCCGTTGCCTAACGGGTGATCAACTCCGGATTCGCCTTCTGGCAAACAGTGTCGCCCGCGGTCTGGTTGACGATGTCCTTGGGCAGCGCAGGAGCCGCGTTGGCGGTCGGAGCGCCGTTGGCAAAGTCGGCACCCAAGTAGACCTGGACTCCGGCGACTCCGGCGGCCGGGAGCACCTGGCCCGGAGCCACCCCGAGCAGAGCCGCAACGTCGGCGGCCACGTCGGCGAAGTTCGCGCCATAATAGACAGCCGTTTTCGCGACAGGCTGTGCTGTTAGTTGGCCCACCTGCGTGAAGCCGGCGCCCTGGAGGGTCTGCATGATCGCCTGGGTCCGGGCGGGCACTCCTGAACCGTTGGCCACTGTGACGGGCTGCAGCGTCTTGTCGTAGGCCGGCGCGGCGGCGCTCGGCGTCGGCTTGGCGGTGGCCCGGGCAGTCGCGGTCGCGCTCGGCTTCGCGGTCGGGTCCGTCAGGTCTACATCGTTGCGCATTGCCGTGAACAATTGGGACGCTGCCGGCTCGGCCAGCTGCAGCCGGTTCGGGTCAGATTCGGCCGGCACGGTCGGCGTCGCCACGAAGGCCACCTTGCCGACGTCGATGTTCTTGAGCCGGTTGGCCACGGTAAGCAGCGTCGGCACCGAGGCCAGTCCTTCGTCGATGGTCAGGTTCTTGGTGATCGCGTCAGCGATGCCGAGCATCCGGGAAGGGTTGGTAAGGGTGCCGTCATCCTTGATTTTTCGGGTCAAAGACGACAGGAATCCCTGCTGCGCCTTGATGCGACCGAGGTCGCCGCCGTCGCCGAAGGCGTGCCGGGTGCGTACGAACGACAGCGCCTGCTCGCCCTGGACAGTGGACGTGCCTTTGGGAAGCCGAAGCTTCGAGTCAGGGTCATAGACGGCGTCGCTGACGCACACCTGCACGCCGCCGACGGCGTTGGAGAGTTCCTTGACGGCGTTGAAGTCGGCCATCATGAAGTGGTCGATCTGGAGGCCGGTGAGCTTGTTGACGGTGTCCACGGCGCAGCCGATGCCGGCCTCGGACATTGCGGAGTTGATCATGACGCCGCTCTGGGCCGGGTAGACCTTGTGCGTCTTGGGATCAGTGCACTGGGGGATGTCGACCAGGAGGTCGCGCGGGAAGCTGATGACATTGACGCGCTTGTTGTCGGCGGAGATGTCCATGAGCATCATCACGTCCGAGTGCCCGTAGCCGGTCGAGTCGTTGCTGTTGCCGTACTCGGAGTTCTTCCCGTCGCGGGTGTCCGAGCCGAGGATCAGGATCTGCATCCGGTCCGTCGAGTCATTCACTGCGTTCTCGGATTTCATGCTGCCGGCGCTCAGCGGGGCCGTGGTGATGTTGCCCTGAAGCCGGATGGCCCAGTAGGCGCCGAAGGCGATCACGCCCACCAGGAGGACCGCGATGACGCCCGTGGTGATTTTCAGCCACTTGGGCGTCCGCCGGGCGGCACCGAGATGCCGGGCCGGACCGACGGCGGCATCGGCCGTGTGGCGGGCAGCGGCTGCCGACCGGACCGGCGGGGCGGTTCCGTCGGCACGGTTGTCAGGGGGTCGAACCACTTGTTGAGCCTTCCTTCACGAACGGGAGTTTGCCCATTTTAGTGTCCGAATCTGAGAAAATGCCGATGGTCCGCGTTTGGGAGCGGCGCGACGGGCCGGCGGCCCACTTTCAGCCCCGGCTTGGAGCCTCGGTTGATGACCCGGCTCAGAAGCCGAGTTTAACGAGCTGCTTCGGGTCCCGCTGCCAGTCCTTGGCGACCTTCACGTGCAGGTCGAGGTAGATTCGGGCGCCGAGCAGCGCCTCAATCGCCTTGCGCGCATTGGTCCCCACCTCGCGGAGGCGGGCGCCGCCCTTGCCGATGATGATGGCTTTCTGCGAGGGGCGTTCGACGTACAGGTTGACGCGGACGTCCAGGAACGGCCGGTCTTCGGGCCGGCCTTCGCGCGGAACGATTTCATCGACGACGACGGCCAGGGAGTGCGGCAGCTCGTCGCGGACGCCTTCGAGGGCGGCTTCGCGGATGAGTTCGGCGATCATCACCGCTTCCGGTTCGTCCGTCAGGTGCCCGTCCGGGTACAGCGGCGGCGAGGCCGGCATGTGGCTGATCAGCACGTCGGCCAGGGTTTCGACCTGGAAACCGTCCGTGGCGGAAACCGGGACAATATCCTTCCAGCCGTCCTCGCCCAGGACTTCGCGGCCCAGGGCGGCGACGGCGAGCAGCTGCTCCGTGAGGCCCTGGCGGTCCACGGTGTCGGCCTTGGTCACGATCGCGATAATCGGCTTGTTGCCGATGGCGGCGAGCTGGGCGGCGATGTATTTGTCTCCCGGGCCGATCTTCTCGTTGGCCGGCAGGCAGAAGCCGATTGCGTCGACCTCGGCGAGGGTGTCCGCGACGAGTTCGTTGAGCCGCTTGCCCAGCAGGGTGCGGGGGCGGTGCAGGCCCGGGGTATCCACGAGGATCAGCTGGGCGTCGTCCCGGTGCACGATGCCGCGGATGGTGTGGCGGGTGGTCTGCGGCTTGGCCGAGGTGATAGCGACCTTTTGGCCGACCAGGGCGTTGGTGAGGGTCGACTTGCCGGCGTTCGGGCGCCCGACCAGTACGGAGAACCCGGCGCGGTAGCCGCCGTGGGCTGCTTCGCCGTCGGACTTATTCTGCTTGCTCACGTAGGACTCCCTGTTGGATTGGTGCGGCCTCGTCGAGAAGGTCTTCAAGGTCAGTTTGTTCTTTTGGTACGGCGGCCGCAATGATGTGGCTGACGCGGTTCCGGCGGCCCTCGAGCCGGTCGGCGCGAAGGGACAGCCCGTGGACCTCGACGGTACTGCCGACGATCGGCACCCGCCCGAGGGCCTTGGCGAGCAGGCCGCCGACGGTGTCCACTTCGTCGTCGTCGAGCTCCAGGTCGAAGAGCTCGCCGAGGTCATCGATGCTCATGCGGGCACTGACCCGGTAGCTCCCGTCGCCGAGAGCCACGGCCTCGGCGCTTTCGGTGTCGTACTCATCCACGATCTCCCCGACGATCTCCTCAATGAGGTCCTCGAGGGTCACCAGCCCCGCCGTTCCGCCGTATTCGTCGATCACGATGGCAACGTGCGTGGATTCTTTCTGCAGTTCGCGCAGCAGATCGCTGACCGGCTTCGAATCCGGCACGTAACGGACCTCGCGGGCGAGTTTGTCCACCACGGGCGGCTCGTCGTCCGGGCCGAGGTTGTGGAGCACGGCGGCAACGTCCTTGAGGTACACGATGCCCAGGATCTGGTCCGTGTTTTCGCCGATGATCGGGATCCGCGAGTACCCGGAGCGCAGGAACAGCTCCATCGCGCGCCGCAGGCTGGATCCGGAGTCGATGGTGAGGATGTCCGTCCGCGGAACCATGACCGAACGGACCAGGGTGTCACCGAAGTCGAAGACCGACTGGATCAGCTCCGCCTCGTTGTCCTCGATCACGTCGGACTCGGTGGCACGGTCCACGAGTTCGCGGAATTCCTCTTCGCTGAAGAATGCCTCGTTGTCGGCCGGGGCGCCGGGGGCGACGGCGCTGCCGAGCCGGACGAGCCAGCCCGGGATCGGGCCCAGGACAGCGTAGAGGGACCGCACGATCGGGGCGCTGAACCGCACGAGGGCGGCGGAGTGGACTCGGCCGAACTGTCGCGGGGACACTCCGACGATCACGAAACCCACCACGGCCATGATGCCGGTGGCCGCCAGTCCGGCCAGCCAGACGTTGGCCAGCATGCTGTGCAGCAGCACGGTCACGGCGACGGCGGAGGCCATCTCAAACCAGACCCGCCAGAACCGGAGGGCGCGCATATGCCCCACGGGGTGGGCGAGGATGCGTTTGAGCGACGTGCCCCGGCTGTGCAGGACCGCCTGTTCGGCGTCGTGCCGGGGCAGGAAGTTGAAAGCGGACTCGGCTGCGGTCAGCACCGCGGCAAAGCTGAGAAACACCAGCGCCATGCCGGCAAGGATCAGTGGGGTCACTGAATCGTCTCTGAGGGGGCCGCTTTGCCGGTGAAAGCGGTCAGGAGTTCGCGCTGCAGGCCGAACATCTCTTCCTTCTCCTCCGGCTCGGCGTGGTCATAGCCGAGCAGGTGCAAGATGCCATGCGTGGTGAGCAGCAGCATCTCGTCCTGGGTGGAGTGGCCGGCGTTCTTGGCCTGGATTTCGGCCACCTGGGGGCAGATGGCGATATCGCCGAGCATGCCCTGCGGCGTCGGCTTGTCCGGGGTGCCCGGGGTCAGTTCGTCCATGGGCACGGACAGGACGTCGGTGGAGCCGGGCTCGTCCATGAGTTCGATGTGCAGCTTTTCCATGGCCGGTTCGTCCACCAGCAGGATGGACAGTTCCGCCTGCGGGTGGATGTAGAGACGTTCGAAGATGAATCGCGCGAGGGCCACCATCTCGGCTTCGTCGACCGTCACGCCGGATTCGTTGTTGACCTCAATGCTCATGCGCGTTCTCCCCGCGTTTCCCGGGCTACGGAGTGCTTGACCCGGTTCCTCTGTACTTCGTCCCAGATGCTGTAGGCGTTGACGATGTCGCCCACCAGGCGGTGCCGGACGACGTCGGAGGCGTCCAGCACCGAGAAGTTGACGTCTTCGATCCCCTGCAGGATCTCCTCGACAATCCGCAGTCCCGAACGGGTGCCGAAGGGAAGATCCACCTGGGTGATGTCACCGGTGACAACCATCTTGGAGCCGAACCCCAGACGGGTCAGGAACATCTTCATTTGTTCCGGCGTGGTGTTCTGGGCCTCATCGAGGATGATGAACGCGTCGTTGAGGGTACGGCCGCGCATGTACGCCAGCGGGGCAACCTCGATGGTGCCGGCGGCCATGAGCCGCGGAATGGACTCGGGGTCCATCATGTCGTGCAGGGCGTCATAGAGGGGCCGCAGGTAGGGGTCGATCTTGTCGCTGAGGGTTCCCGGCAGGAAGCCCAGCCGCTCCCCCGCCTCGACTGCAGGGCGGGTCAGGATGATGCGGCTGACCTCCTTCTGCTGCAGGGCCTGGACAGCCTTGGCCATGGCCAAGTACGTCTTGCCGGTGCCGGCCGGCCCGATCCCGAAGATCACCGTGTTGGCGTCGATCGCGTCCACATAGTTCTTCTGGTTCAGCGTTTTGGCGCGGATGGTCTTGCCCCGGGTGGAAAGAATATTGGTGGTCAGCACTTCCACCGGGTTCTGCAGAGACTGGCTGCGCAGCAGGGAGATCAGCTGCTGCAGGACGGCCGGGGTAATGACGGTTCCCCTGGCCACCAGGCCGCGGACTTCGTTGAGCAGGCGCATGATGCGCGGAACGTCGGCCGCTGGGCCGCTGATCGCGAGCTCGTTTCCCCGGACATGGAAATCAACGGCGGGGAACTGGTTTTCGATGAACCTTAAAGCTTCGTCATGGCTGCCCAGCGACTGGACCATCTGTTCTGAGTCGTCGAACAAGACCACCTCCGTCCGCAACCCTGGTAGGGAGTGGGGGAATTCCCCTGCGGTGCGCTCTCCGGCGCTGAACCGGGCCTTGCCGTTCGCTGCTTCAGTCATGGTGTTGGCCCGCGGGCCTCTGGTCCCCTCCAGTATGAATATGGTCGGTCCCCGTGATCCAAGCCGACGGCGGTTCGCACCATCCGTGGCCGGGGTCAACGGGTCCTTCCATCTTACGCCAGCGCGGCACGCGCGAAGCCGGCCGGGCCGCGGCGTTGCTGTTACGGGTAGGTGTCTCCGAAAATGACGAACCCATCCAGCCAGTGGGCGCCGGTCATCGGAAACGGCGGTTCAGGGATCTGGGGCTCCGGAACGTCCCCGTCGGCCGGCGGAACGGGCCGTGCCACCTTCTTGACGGGCCACGCGGGCCGCACCCCTTCAGCCGGCCCGCCGCCGCCGGCGATGACGTTGTCCGCCGGCATGGAGCCGCGGCGCCCTCCACGCCATGACAATGACTTCAGCCTGGTCATGCCACGCTCTCCAGCGCGCCGGCCCGGGACCGGACGCCCAGGTAACTGCCCTTGTAGAAGAGCAGGGGCTCGGCGTCGGCGCGGGCGCTCAGGGCCCGGACGGCGCCCACCACGATGGTGTGGTCCCCGCCGTCGTACTCCTGGTGCAGTTCGCAGTCCACCCAGGCCAGCGACTTCTCCAGTACGGGGTTTCCGAGCGGTGACGGCCAGTGGTTCACGCCGGCAAACTTCTCCGCCCCGGATCGGGCGAACTGCGCCGCCAGGTGCTGGTGCTCGGCCGGCAGGATGTTCACGGTGAACCGCCCGGCCTCCCGCAGCAGCGGCCAGGTGCTGGAGGTCCGCGCCGGGCTGAAGGTGATCAGCGCCGGCTCCAGCGACAGGGACGAAAAGGACTGGCAGGTGAACCCGGCGGGGCCGTTCGTGGTTGCTCCGGTGATCACCGTCAGCCCGGTGGCGAAGTGTCCGAGGACGTGGCGGAGTCTCGTCGGGTTCAGATCAGATTGTTTGGTCATTGCGGGTCCTTTCGACGCTGGTAGCCCCCAATCAACCACCCCGGCCGCGGCTTCCCAACCGCGGCCGAAACGCGTCGTCGCGCGGCGACACTGTGCGTCACGCACCCGTTGCATGACGTAAGAAACGAGGCTCGAGTGCCGGCATAGGCTGATCCCATGACCACAATTCGTGAAAGCCGTCCGAGCGATATGCCCGGACTGGCAGCGCTGAGGGCCGCATGGGCGGCAGAGCAGGAGTCTGCGCTCCAGGGAGACCCGGCCTTTGAGGCGGCCTTTAGGGACTGGATGGAGGCCAATCCCAGAAAATTCTTTGTGGCTGATCACGACGGCGAGCTCGTGGGGATGCTCAACCTGATGATTTTCGAGAGGATGCCCAAGCCCGGGACGGAAACGTCCTGTTGGGTCTATCTGGGAAACGCCTACGTGCTGCCGGATTTCCGGAACGGCGGCATCGGCGGCCGGCTCGTGGAGGCGTCGATTGGGTTCTCGCAGAGCATCAAGGCCGTACGGATTGTGCTTTCGCCCTCTGCCGAATCACGGGATTTTTACGCCCGGCTGGGTTTCCGGTCCGCCGGGGAATTGAACCTGCTCCGGCTTTGATCCGGCTTTGATCCAAAGGCTCGGTCTCAGCCTTGGACGTCAGCGGCCGCAGCTATTCCGAGCCCGGCGCCGGCACTCCAATTGATTCATCCTGGCCCGAGTCAGCCAGGGTGACTCCGGCGACCGACCAATTCTCCCGAGGCACTTCGTGCAGAACCACCCGGATGGTGTCCGGCCGGATTCCCATGACATCGGCGTAGGTCGCCGTCAGCGCGGCCAGGAGCTCGCGCTTCCTTGCGGTCGAGGACGGGGACGCATTGAGGACCTGTATGAGTGGCATCTACCGATTCTGGCATGACCGCCGTCGGCCGGTTGGAGACCCGGCGGAGTTGTTATCGTTGCCGGCCGGTGCGGCAACGGACGACGCCGAGCAGACGGTCAGCGGCGCATCCGGAGCAACGGGATAGGTTGCAGTCATGTTGATCGCCAAACTGCATGACACGGAGCCCGACATCAGCATCGATCAAGTCGGCCTTATAATTGCGGACCAGTTCCCGGCATGGACCGGACTGCCGCTGGCGCCGGTGGCGGCAACCGGGACGGACAATGTCATGCTCAGGCTGGGTGACCGGCTGGTCGTCCGGCTTCCCCGCATTGCCTCCGCGGTTCCCTCGCTGACGAAGGAACTGGATATTGCGCCCCTGCTCAGCCGGCAATTGCCTGTCGCGGTGCCGGTTCCGCTCGCACAAGGCACACCAGGGCGCGGCTACCCATGGCCGTGGACAGTGTCCGGCTGGCTGAGCGGGCAGAACCCGTCCCCGGGCCAGGCGTCCGGACCGGCCCTGGCCGCCGATCTCGGCCGCTTCGTCCGTGCGCTTCATGGCATTGACGTCGGGAAGAACATGGCCGTCGGTCCCCTGCGGTCCTACCGGGGTGGTCCGCTGGCTGCCCGGGACGCGCCCACCCGATCCGCAATCGCCAGCTGTGAGGGCCTGTTGGACGTCCCGCTCTTGACGGCGGCCTGGGAGGAGGCCCGACAAGTCTCCGAGGGGGACGGTGGGCGGCCCTGGATTCATACAGACCTGCAACCCGGAAACATCCTGGTCTCCGGGTCCCGGCTGGCAGCTGTCCTCGACTGGGGTGGCCTCGCCATCGGCGACCCGGCAGTCGACCTCATCGTCGCCTGGAACCTGCTCGACCACGCCGGGCGCGCGATATTTCGGGACGCGCTGGACGTCGACGAACCCATGTGGCGGCGTGGCCGCGCCTGGGCACTCTCGATTGGACTCGTCGCCTATCCCTACTATGTGGACACCAACCCAGCACTCGCGCGAGTGTCCAAGTATCAGATCGAGCAGGTCATCGCCGACATCTCCCGGTGTTCTTGACCGCTCTCCCTGCCGTCACCGGCGGGGGTCCGCACACAATCTCGACGGCGCGCCTCCGGCCCGGCGCGTGGCGCAGTCCGTCGAGGTGCGGGCGCGCTTAGGCTTGCGGTCATGGCACGCCTCCACCACGCCGGCCAAGGTCTGCTTGCCGCCATAACGAACGCCTGACCCTGGAGAGGTGCCGCTCTACATATGATCCCTGAGAGCACTAACGGTTCCGTCCGCGCGGCCTACAACGCCGTGGCGGCGTCGTACGCGCGGGTTCTTCCCGACACGTCCTTCGAGGGATTGCTGGATGTCGAAGGGGTGGACTTGTCGGAGGCCATGATCGCCCAGGCCCGGATCTCCCATCCCCGTCGTCGCTTCAAGACCGGCGACCTTGCCGCGCTCCCCTATCCCGACGCCCGCTTCCGGGGTGTCCTGGCCTGGTACTCCGTGATTCACACTCCGCCAGAACATGTGCCGGATATCGTCACGGAACTGGCACGCGTAACCGGCCCGGGAGCTCATGTGCTCCTGGGCTGCCACGCTGGCACTGGCCAACGGGCGGTTGACCGCGCCTATGGACACGATGTGGCTCTCACCGTCTGTCTACACGACCCCGCCGATACCGCCCGGCTCCTCACCCGCAACGGTTTCACCATCGCCGCCCAGCTGACCCGGCAGCCGCGGTCAAATGAAACCCACGCGCAAGCATTCATCCTCGCGAGACGTACCGGCCAACCGCCCCGCGGCCGTGACCCTCGCGCATCGGATGCCAGGCCGAATCGACCGCTCCCATGACCCACCGCATTGCCGTCGGCGTACTCGTCGGGCCACTCGGCGTGCTGATGTGCCACCGTCTTCCGTCCGCGAGATGGTACCCGGATACGTGGGACTTCCCCGGCGGGCACATCGAGGATGGCGAAGGCGCCGGTGAAGCGCTGGCCAGGGAGCTTCTTGAAGAAATCGGCGTCACGGTCAGGGCGCCGGCTTCTGCCCCCGCTTTTACGGTCCGGGACAACGTGGCCTCCCCCGACGGGCTGCATCTCTCAGGCTGGGTCCTGGACACGCGGTCGGGCGTTCCCGCCAACCTTGCCACGGGCGAGCACTCGGAAACGCGCTGGCTTTGCCCCGAAGATGCCCTTGGGCTGAACCTCGCACACCGCCCCTACGCTGAAGTGCTGCGACATATCCTTCGGACCGACCCACGAAAGTGACCGCCGCTCCTGGCGCGCTTCGTACCGTCCGTTAGAGTCGGACGATGAATCGGGCTGTAATCCTTGGAGGAACGGGTGTTCTGGGACGTGCCATTGCCTGGCGCCTAATAAGTGCAGGCTGGGAGGTGGACATGACAGGCCGGACGCAGCAAAAGATGCCGGCGGACCTCGCTGCCGCCGGAGCGCGTTTCCTGGTTGCCGACCGACGTGACGGGCCCGCCCTGGCAGGGGTTCTGGGCGGGGGTGCGGATCTCCTTGTTGACGCCGCGTGCTACACCGAGGCCGACGCCCGGCAACTGCTGCCACACCTCAGTGCCGTTACGTCCGCCGTCATGCTGTCGAGCAAGGCCGTATATGTTGATCCGGCCGGCAACCACGTCAACTCCGTGGTGCCGCCGCGCTTCGACGCCCCCGTTGTGGAGAGTAACCCGACCATGAATCCCGGCGCACGTGTGTACGACTCCCCGCTGGGCTACGGTGCCAACAAAGTGGCCGCGGAGCATGCGCTGCTGGACAGCGGCTATCCGGTGACGGTGATCCGGGCGTCGAAGGTGCATGGGGAAGGCGCCGCCCGCCCCCGGGAATGGATGTTCGTCAAACGGATTCTCGACCGGCGACCGGCGGTGTTCCTGGCCCACGAGGGGCAGGGCGGGGACCACACGACGGCGGCCGTCAACACGGCCGCCCTCGTGGAAACGGTTGCCGCAGCACCCGGGGCACGGATCCTCAACAGCGCCGATCCGGACGCGCCCAACGCCCGGCAGATTGCCGGCGTGATCGCCCGGTACCTCGGCCACGAATGGAACGAGGTGCTGCTCGATGACGCAGCCCCCGCCGGCCTCGGCGACCATCCCTGGGATTACCGGCCCCCGCTTGTCCTCAGCACGAAGGCCTCCCTCGACCTGGGTTATGAGCCTGTCGGAACGTTCGCTCAGACGATTCCGGGGCAGGTGGACTGGCTTGTGAAGGAGGCCGCCGCCGGAAGGGTGCCGGGAACGGGCGATCCTTTCCTCGAGCATTACCTCGACTACTCACGCGAGGACGCGTTCACCGGCACCCGGGACTTGCCGGCGAAAGGCGCAGGGGCTGTCCCGGCGGAGTGAACGAGCCAGAGCCGCCGACTCCAGGAGTCAGATCGCAGCCGAGCGGCGCTCTATGAGAAGGGTGTCCCGCCATTGACCGGGCCGCGGACCGTGCGTGGATCGAGAGATGCGTTCCCGGCGGCCCACGATTCTGAACCCCTGGGCAAGGTGGAGCTTCAGACTCGCCTGGTTTTCAGGGAAAACGCTGGCCTGGATGGTCCAGATCCCGGCCAGCTCCGTCGATACGGTCAAGGTCTTCAGCAGTGCCGTGCCCACGCCGAGTCCGCGCGCCTGACCGGAAACGTAGATCGAGTGCTCCACCACGCCGGCGTAGGCGGGGCGGGAAGAGACCGCGGACACCGCGGCCCAGCCCACCACTAAGCCCGTTTCCGTTTCGGCCACCAGACGATGGTCCGGAAGCCGCGAACCGTCGAAGTACTCCCACTCCGGCGGCTCGGTTTCAAAAGTGGCATGACCCGTGTCGATGCCTTCGCGGTAGATCCGGCGAACGGCCGGCCAGTCGTCGTCGCGCATGGGACGAATCGCGGCGGCCGGCGAGTTCTGTCCGATCACAGGGAGGCCAAAAGCCCGGCGGTGCGCTCAACAGCACCGGGCACGAGTGAGTAATACGCCCAGGTGCCGCGCTTTTCCCGGCTGAGCAGTCCTGCCTCCACCAGGATCTTCAAGTGGTGTGACACGGTGGGCTGTCCCAGGTCCAGCGGTTCGGTAAGGTCACAGACGCAGGCCTCGCCGCCGTCGGCCCTCTTGACGATGGAGAGCAAGCGCAGGCGGTTCGGGTCCGCCAGGGCCTTGAAGACCAGCGCCCTGTGATGCGCCTCGCCGGCACTGATCGCCGGTTTCTGCGTCGGCGCGCAGCAGTCCGCGTCGACCGCGGGCTCGAGTGTTTGCGGAGAGCTCATAAACCCATTATGCACAAGATTGACATTGATCGATATAGGCAGTGATACTTCAGATATCGACATTCATCAATCTTGCCGAGCAGCACAGCAGCACAGGAGCCCCGTGAGCATCCAGACTCGAACACCGCCGCCCGCGCCCGGAGAGGCCGACACCGCCGGCAGGCTCTCCACCGTGGACCGCTTTCTCCCGGTCTGGATCGTGGCGGCGATGCTCCTGGGACTTCTGCTCGGCAGTTTTGTTCCCGGACTCAACACTGCACTGGGAGCGGTGAAGATCGGCGAGGTGTCCCTGCCTATCGCTATCGGACTCCTGGTGATGATGTATCCGGTGCTGGCCAAGGTCCGCTACGACCAAACTCACCGCGTCCTCGCCGACCGCAAACTGATGATCACCTCGCTGGTGCTCAATTGGGTTCTGGCGCCGGCGTTCATGTTCGCCATGGCCTGGATCTTTATCCCGGATCTGCCGGAGTACCGGACCGGACTGATCATCGTCGGCCTTGCGCGCTGCATCGCGATGGTGATGGTGTGGAACGACCTCGCCTGCGGTGACCGGGAGGCCGCCGCCGTCCTGGTGGCCATCAACTCCGTATTCCAGGTCGTCGCGTTCGGCGCGCTGGGCTGGTTCTACCTTCAGGTGCTGCCCGTCTGGCTGGGACTGCCGGCCACCAGTGCCGACTTCTCCTTCTGGGCGATCACGGCCTCGGTACTCATATTCCTTGGCTTGCCGCTCCTTGCCGGATTCCTCACCCGCACCATCGGCGAAAAGACCAAGGGCCGGGACTGGTATGAAGGGACGTTCCTGCCGCGGCTTGGCCCCTGGGCGCTCTACGGCCTGCTCTTCACGATCACCCTGCTGTTCGCCCTCCAGGGCGGCACCATTACCTCACGCCCTCTGGATGTCGCCCGCATCGCGGTGCCCCTGTTCGTCTACTTTCTGGTGGTCTTCGGCGCCGGCATGCTGATCGGCCGCTGGCTGGACCTCGGCTACGCCAAAACCACGACCCTCGCGTTCACCGCCGCCGGCAACAACTTCGAACTTGCCATCGCGGTGGCGATCGGCACGTTCGGCGTTACCTCCGGGCAGGCCCTCGCCGGCGTCGTCGGCCCCTTGATTGAAGTCCCAGTCCTTGTTGCACTGGTTTACGTGGCGTTGCAGGCCCGCAAACGCTACTTCGCTCCCAGCCCGATTTTCGTCTAGCCCCACACCCCAGGAGACCTCCGATGAGCACCGAAACCGCCAAGAAGCCGTCCGTCCTGTTTGTCTGCGTCCACAACGCCGGCCGCTCCCAGATGGCCGCCGCCTTCCTCACCACCCTGTCCCAGGGCGCCATCGAGGTCCGCTCCGCCGGCTCGCAGCCCGCGGACAAGGTCAACCCGGCCGCCGTCGAGGCCATGGCCGAACTCGGCATCGACATGTCCGCCGAAATCCCCAAGGTCCTCACCACCGAGGCCGTGAAGGAATCCGACGTCGTCATCACCATGGGCTGCGGCGACACCTGCCCGATCTTCCCGGGCAAGCGCTACGAGGACTGGGAACTCGAAGACCCCGCCGGCCAGGGCATCGACGCCGTCCGGCCGATCCGCGACGACATCAAGGCCCGCATCGAGGACCTCATCGCCTCCCTCACCCCGGCCGCCAGGTAGGAGCCCAGTCATGACTGAACAGCTGATCATCATCGGATCCGGCCCCGCCGGCTACACCGCGGCGATCTATGCCGCCCGCGCCGGGCTGGCGCCGCTGGTCATCGCCGGGGCCGTCACCGCGGGCGGTGCCCTGATGAACACCACCGAGGTGGAGAACTTCCCGGGCTTCCCCGCCGGCATCCAGGGTCCGGAGCTGATGGACGGGCTCCAGCAGCAGGCCGAGAAATTCGGCGCCCGGGTGGTATTCGACGACGTCACCGACGTGACGCTCGCCGGCCACCTCAAGCGCGTCGTCACCGGCGGCGGCGAGACCCACGAAGCACCTGCCGTCATCCTCGCCACCGGCTCCGCCTACAAGGAACTCGGCCTGCCCGAAGAGAAGAGGTTCAGCGGCCACGGCGTGTCCTGGTGCGCCACCTGCGACGGATTCTTCTTCCGTGACCAGGACATCATCGTCGTCGGCGGCGGCGACTCCGCCATGGAGGAAGCAACCTTCCTGACCCGCTTCGGAAAGTCCGTGACCGTCGTCGTGCGCAAGAACGAACTGCGCGCCTCACGGATCATGGCCCAGCGCGCCAAGGACAACCCCAAGATCCGCTTCGCCTGGAACTCCGCCATCACCAAGATCCACGGCGAGTCCAAGGTCACCGGCGTGACCCTGACCGACACCCGCACCGGTGACACCCGGGAGCTGGCGGCCACGGGGATTTTCGTCGCGATCGGCCACGTCCCGCGCACCGAGCTGCTGCACGGCCAGGTGGAGCTCGACGCCGAGGGCTACATCAAGGTGGACTCGCCCACCACGGTCACCAACCTGACCGGTGTCTTCGCGTGCGGGGACGCCGTGGACCACCGCTACCGCCAGGCCATTACCGCCGCCGGCACCGGCTGCGCCGCGGCACTGGACGCCGAACGCTACCTTGCCGCGCTGGAGGACGCGGACAGTATCGCCACGGCACTCGTCGAGGAACCGACGCACTCCTGAGCATCAGGCCAACCCTAAGGACGAACCAGAGGACACCATGGCTGTAAACACTTCATTTCCCATTGCTGTCATCGGTGCCGGGCCCGTGGGCCTGGCGGCCGCGGCCCACCTGATCGAACGCGGCCTCGAACCGCTGATCTTCGAGGCCGGCCCGTCCGCGGGCGCCGCAATCGAGCAGTGGCGCCACATCCGGCTGTTTTCCCCCTGGCGGTACAACATCGATGCAGCCGCCGTCCGCCTGCTCGAGGCCTCCGGCTGGGAGTCTCCCCGGCCCACCGCCCTCCCCTACGGCGGGGAACTCATCGACAGCTACCTCGCCCCGCTGGCCGCGCACCCGGCCATCAGCTCAAAGCTGCAGACCGGCGCCCGGGTCATCGCGGTGACCCGCGCCGGCCTCGACAAGACCCACACCCGCAACCGCGACAGCACACCGTTCATCGTCCGCGTCGAGCACGAGGACGGCGGAAGCCGCGACCACACCGTGGCCGGGGTCATCGACGCCTCCGGCACCTGGTCCACCCGGAACCCGCTCGGGACCTCCGGGCTTCCCGCCATGGGCGAAGACACCGCCGCGGACCGGATCTCCTCGCCCTTGCCCGACGTCACCGGCCGCGACCGTGGAGTGTTTGCCGGCCGCCGCGTCCTGGTCGTCGGCGCCGGACACTCCGCCGCCAACACCCTGATCAGCCTCGCCGCCCTGGCCAAGGAAGAACCGGACACCCGGATCCTCTGGGCGCTCCGCGGGGCGTCCGCCGAGAAGGTTTATGGCGGCGGGGACGCCGACGGCCTGCCTGCCCGCGGCCAGCTGGGTGCCCGCCTGCGCCGCCTCGTCGAGGCAGGAACCATCGAACTGCACACCGGCTTCGGCATAGCCTCGCTGAAATCCCTCGCCTCGCACGTCTCCGTCGAGGCCGTTGACGGCCGGACTCTGGAGGCCGACGTCGTGGTGCCCTGCACCGGCTTCCGCCCCGACCTGGCCATCCTGCGCGAGCTCCGGCTGAACCTGGACCCCGCCGTCGAGGCGCCCACCGAACTCGGGCCGCTCATCGACCCGGAATTCCACTCCTGCGGCACCGTCCCCCCGCACGGTGCGGCACTGCTGGCCCACCCGGAGAAGGACTTCTACATCGTCGGCATGAAGTCCTACGGCCGCGCGCCGACCTTCCTGCTAGCCACCGGCTACGAACAGGTCCGCTCCGTCGCCGCAGCCCTGGCCGGTGACCGCGAAGCGGCAGACAAAGTGCAGCTCGAACTGCCCGAAACCGGCGTGTGCTCCTCCGACGCCGGCACCAGCTGCGACGCTCCGGCAGCCGCCGCATCAGAGTCCACTTGCTGCGCGGCCCCGGAGCCGGTGCTGGTCGGCTTCCCCACCGGATTGACTCACGGACGATCCGGCGCAGGCACCTGAGCTGATGCCCCGGCCGCCGCGTTGGCGTCCGGGGCCATAATGAGGCCATGCGCATCGAACTGCTGACGATTCCCGGTTGCCCCCACGGCGCCTCGGCCCGGGAGCTGTTCGCCAGCGCCTTGGAACTGGAGGGCATCGATCCGGCGCTGCTGACGGTCACCGAAATCACCACGGACGCTGACGCGGCCGCCGCCTCGTTCCGCGGATCACCGACCTTCATCATTGACGGGACGGATCTCTACCCGTCCAACGCCTTGCCGGCCGTCACCTGCCGGCTGTACCCGAGCGGGCATGGCCTGTCGGGACAGCCGGACCTGCAATCCCTCCGCCAGGCGATCCGCGGCGTCAGGCCACAGCCGCCGGCTGACCTGAGGGTGGGAGCGCAGGCCCACGAGCCGACAGGCGAGGAGATCGCGGCCGGGTACCGCCGCGCCGTCCACCGCCTCGACGCCTGGCTGGGAAGCGCAACGCCGGAGGCACTGCGCCGCAAAAGCCACGGCACGCGGTGGACCAATGAAGAGCTGCTCTTCCACATGGTCTTCGGATACATGGTCGTCCGCGCTCTGCTTCCCCTGGTCCGGGCGGTCAGCAGGCTCCCCGGGGGCGTGGGCATTGCGTTCGCCGCCGGACTGAACGCGGGCACCCGCCCGTTCGACGCCGTGAACTACTGGGGTTCCCGCACCGCCGCCCTCGTCTACAACAGGCACCGGATGGGCCGGAAACTGGATAAGACGATCCTGGCCTTGTCACGAAGGCTGGAACGCGAGACCCCGGAGTCCCTGGCCCGGTCCATGCCGTTCCCGGACAAGTGGGACCCCTTCTTCAAGCCCGTCATGACCGTCCGGGACGTCTACGCCTACCCCACGCTGCACTTCGACTTCCACGCCCGGCAGTTGAGTCTTGGAGATTAACGCTTCCCCGAATTCGGAGGTCCGGCGGACCGTTCGGATCCGGTCCACCGCTCCATGCACGCACTTTTGGGAGTAGAGTCGCTCCATGCTCTCCACGCGTCGATTTACGTGCCCCCGGCCGGTCTCCGGTCGCGAGGGCACTGAGGCGCGCGCCTAGGTCCTGGCGCCGGATTTGAGTCGGGGGGATTTAGCCACCACTTGAATCCGAACACAAGGACCCTCAATGCTCACTTATCTCAGTCCCTCCGAACTCCAGGACGCCCTAACCATCCGTGATCTCTCCGATCCGGAAAGCCAGCCGCATGCCATGCAGGCACTGCTGCAAGGGGTCATCGATACGCTCCGCGGGCAATGGAGCGTGCGGGAACGGATCCTTCGCCACAGCCCCCTGGTGAGTGTGGCCGACAACTACGACCGCTTGGGGTTCAGCACCTCGGCTGTCACGCGGGATCAGAAATACTCCCGCTACGTCAGCCCGACGGTCATGCTCCGCAGCCACACCTCGGCGTCCGTCCCGTCGCTGCTGCGGGCCCTGGATGCCGACGAATCCATGGACGAGCTCTGGGCCATCCCCGGCCTGGTCTATCGGCGCGATTCCATCGACCGCACGCACGTGGGGACGCCCCATCAGGTGGACCTCTGGCGGGTCAGCTCGCGGGCACAACTCGGCTCTGGCACCCTGCAGGACATGATCGCCTTAGTGGTGCAGGCGGTGCTTCCGGGAGCGCAATGGCGTGCAGTTCCGGCGGTTCACCCCTATACCCGGGACGGCGTGCAGGTCGATGTCCTCATGGCCGGGGAATGGCTCGAACTCGCGGAATGCGGTTTGATGGCGCCGCATCTCTTCTCCGAAGCCGGGCTGGATCCCGCGAAGTGGTCGGGACTGGCGCTGGGGATGGGTTTGGACCGGGCCCTAATGCTCCGCAAAGGCATCCCTGACATCAGGTTGCTTCGGTCTACGGACCCTCGCATCAAACGGCAGATGCTGGACCTGTCGCCGTGGAAACGCGTCTCCCAAATGCCTTCCATCCGCCGGGACATTTCGATCCTCGTTCCCGGGGACCTGGATGGCGAAGTCCTCGGGGACCGGGTGCGGACCGCGTTGGGCCGGAAAGCCGAGGACCTGGAAAGCGTCGAACTCTTGGCCCTCACTTCGCACAGGGACCTTCCCGCGGCAGCGCAGGAGCGGCTCCGTAGCCGCGATGGGCAGGCCAATGCGTTGATCCGCCTGGTGCTGCGCCCGCTCGCCCGGACCATGACAGATCCGGAGGCGAATCAGATCCGGGACGATGTTTACATCGCCCTGCATGAAGGCCAGGTCCAGGAACTCATCGCAGGGTAGCGCGTTCCCCGCTGTGCCAGCACACTCTCCGCGTGCCGGCACAGCGGCCCACACCCCGATTTGGTATCAACTTTGTATCGGCCTCATATCGTTCCCGTTGCAGTTCCGGCGACGGGGCCCAAACCCGGCTGTCGCGCTGCACCCGTGTGCCATGCTGGAAATCGGCTGTCCGCGGTCGCCTGTCCGGTCTGCCCGGAGGGTGCGGCACGGGCGGCAACCGGCGGCCCATGCCGCCCATAAACGGAACGGCTCCGCGGACCGCGGAGACGGTACATGAAGGGACAGCGGGATCATCAGGCAGCGTGCAGGACAGCAGTCACCAGTGGGGGGCCTTCGCCGCGCCGCGCTGGTGCTCGTGCTGCCCGCGGCCCTTCTCCTGTCCGGCTGCGTGGCGACGCCGCAGGAGGGCATCACCAACTCCAGCAGCCCGTCGGAACTGATTCCTGCCCCGGCGTCGGGCGCCCCGACCACCAGCGCTCCGCTCGAGACAGCCCAGACGTCGAACAAGGCTCCGGTGTATTGGATCGGCCGGAGCAATGACAACGCGTTCCTTTACCGCGAGTTCCGGGACGTTCCCGATCAGGACAACCCGGTCACCCGCGCCCTCCGGGTCATGATGTCCCAGACGCCGCTTGACCCGGATTTCTTTACCCCCTGGCAGAACCCGAAGAAGCTGGCGACGTCGATCTCCGGCGAGAACGTCATCACCGTTGACGTTTCCGCCGATGCCTTCAACAGCAACGTGGACGCGGCCATGGCAGAGCGCGCCATCCAGCAGCTTGTGTACACGGCAACGGCCGCGGCGGCCAGCGCGGGCCTGATCGATTCCGGACAGCAGGTCCAGGTGGTGATTCTGGTCGACGGCCACACGGACTACGTGGCCTTCAACCACGTCCGGCTGGGCGCGCCG
This sequence comes from Arthrobacter oryzae, assembly GCF_003634095.1. Taxonomy (GTDB): domain Bacteria; phylum Actinomycetota; class Actinomycetes; order Actinomycetales; family Micrococcaceae; genus Arthrobacter; species Arthrobacter oryzae. The sequence continues at coordinate 407,800 of NZ_RBIR01000001.1, read as the reverse complement.
ACCTCCCGCAGCGCCGGGCTGGTGGCCCCCGTGTGGATCATCGACCCGCAGGAGGGCGATTCGGTGGGTGACGGGTCGGTCAAAATCAGCGGCCGCAGCACCGCCCAGGGCGGAAAACTTCACTGGGAGATCCTGAAGGTCGACGCCGATAACGCCAAGACCGCCTATCTCAACGGCACCACCACTGCCTCGACCAACGCCGTGCAGCCCGGGCTGTTCACGCTGTCCGCGAATCTCGGCCCCGGCCGGTACGAAGTCCGGGTGTCCCAGGTGGACGCGTCAGACAGCGCCAAGGAATTGTTCCAGGACACCCGGGGCTTCACGGTTAAATAACCTCGGCCAAACAGTAGCGGCAGCCTCGTTCAGCCGGCCGGTCGAAGCGCCTGCAGCCTGCTACCAGCGGCCGAGGATGTCGCTGGCCAGAACGGTAGCGGCGGGCCCCGCGGTGGACGAGCGCAGCACATGGTGCCCCAAGAGAGCCGTGACCGCCCCTGCGTCGCACAGACGGGTCACCTCCCGGGGGCTGATGCCGCCCTCCGGGCCCACGATCAGCAGCACTTCGCGGGGTCCGGCCTCACCGGACGCGGAAGCTTCCAGCCACGACTCGAGCACTTGCCGCAGCGGGCGGACGGCATCTTCGTGCAGAATGATCGCGAGGTCGGCGGCCGCGACGGCCGCCTGCAGCCCCGGGCCGTCCACCGCGGCCCGGACCTCCGGGATCCATGCCCGCCGTGCCTGCTTGGCGGCCGCTGTGACCACCGATTGCCACTTGGCGTGGGCCTTGGCGGCCCGTTCGGCCTTCCACCGGACAATGGACCGCTCCGCCTGCCAGGGAATGACGGCGTCGATGCCCAGTTCGGTCGCCGTTTCGGCCGCGAGCTCGTCGCGGTCGCCCTTGGCGAGTGCCTGGACCAAGACCAGCCGGATGCCGGGCCGCGGCTCGTCTGCCACGTCCTGACACTCGACGCTCAGCTCGCCCGGCGCGGCGGCGGTCACCGTGCCGGTCAGGCGCTTTCCGGCGCCGTCGGCGATGTCCACAGCCTCCCCGACGGCGAGCCGCTTGACCGTGACGGCGTGGCGGGCCTCGGCGCCCTGGAGGACAAAAACGGAGCCGGGGACCTGCTGGTCCAGGGTGCCGGGGGCGGTGAAGAAGACCGGGTTACTCACCGCTACAGGTTACCGAGCCGATCCCGCAGTTTGGCGAAGACGCCGCCGCTGGCAGCGAGTTTTCCCGGCGTGAAGTGTTCGCCGCGGTGCTTGGCCAGTTGACGGAGAAGGTCTTCCTGGACGTGATCGAGCTTGACCGGCGTTTCGACCTGGAGGTGCACCTTCAGGTCGCCGCGGCCGTGGCCGCGCAGGTGCGTGACACCGAGGCCGCGCAGGGTGATGACCTCGCCCGACTGGGTGCCGGCCTTGACATCGATCTCCTGCTCGCCGTCGAAGGTCTCCAGCGAAATCTCGGTACCGAGCGCGGCGGCCGTCATCGGGATGTTGAGGCTGGCGTGGAGGTCGTCGCCGTCGCGGACGTAGGTGGGGTCATTGTTCACCCTGATCTCCACATACAGATCACCAGCGGGACCGCCGGCGGGCCCGGCCTCGCCCTGGCCGGAGAGCTGGATGCGGGTGCCGGTGGCAACGCCGGCCGGTACCTTGACAGTCAGGGAGCGGCGGCTGCGGATCCGGCCCTGGCCGCTGCACTCGTTGCAGGGGTCCTTGATGACCGTGCCGAACCCCTCACAGGATCCGCAGGGGGCGGAGGTCATGACCTGGCCCAGGATGGAGCGCACGGCGCGCTGGACCTGCCCGCTGCCGCCGCAGATGTCGCAGCGGACGGGGTGGCTGCCCTCGCGGCAGCAGGAGCCCTCGCAGGTCGGGCAGACGACGGCGGTGTCCACCTCAAGCTTTTTGTTGACGCCGAACACGGCGTCGCGGAGGTCGATCCGGACGCTGATCAGCGCGTCCTGGCCGCGGCGGACCCGGGATGCCGGGCCGCCCTGGCCGCCGCCTGCACCGAAGAAGGTCTCGAAGATGTCCTGGAAGGCGAACCCCTGGCCCGCGTAGCTGCCGCCGCCGAAGCCGTTGTCGGTGCCGTTTTCGTTCCCGGTAGTGTCGTAGACCCGGCGCTTTTGCGGATCGGAGAGGACCTCGTAGGCGTGCGTGACGGCCTTGAACCGGTCCGAGGCGTCCTCCCCCGGGTTCACGTCCGGGTGCAGGGTCCGGGCCAGTTTCCGGTAGGCCTTCTTGATCTCCTCCCCCGTTGCATCGCGGGAGACTCCAAGAACGTCATAGTGGCTGGTCAAAGTTTGTTTCTCTTCCTTGTTGTACTGCCTTTGGGGCAAAAGTAGCGTCAGGTCCGGCGCCGGTCAGGGCCCCAGAATCCTCGAAAGGTAGCGGGCCACCGCGCGGACGGCGGCCATGGTTGTGGGGTAATCCATCCGGGTGGGCCCAAGCACGCCCACCTTGGCCGTGGCGTCCGGCCCGTAGGCGGTAGCCACCACCGAGGCCTCGGCGAGCCCGTCGTACGGGTTTTCGCGGCCGATGCTGACGGTGACGCCCCGCGGGTCCTCCGCCATTTCGCTGAGCAGGCGCAACATAACCACCTGCTCCTCGAGGGCCTCCAGGACCGGGCCGATGCTGAGCGGGAAGTCCACATTCGAGCGGGCCAGGTTGGCGGTGCCGGCCATGACCATGCGCTCTTCGCGGCTGCTCGTGGCCAGGGCCTCCAGGCCGCGGGCCAGGGCTTGGGCTGCTCCGCGGCGCGCCGGCGGCCCGCTGGCAACGACGGCGGGCAGCAGTTGCGGCAGGAGGCTCAGCGGTGTACCGGAGAGGCTTGCCAGGAAACGGTTGCGCAGTTCCGCCACGGCGTCGTCGGGAAGGTCCTGCCCGACGTCGATCACGCGTTGCTCCACCTTGCCGGTGTCCGCTATCAGCACCACCAGCACCTTCCGGGGCGCCAGCAGCACGAACTCGATGTGCCGCACCCTGGCGCGGCTGAGCAGCGGGTACTGCACGACGGCGACCTGGTTGGTCAGCTGGGAGAGGAGCCGCACGGTCCGGTCAAGGACGTCGTCGAGGTCCTGGGATCCTTCCAGGAGCGCCTGGATGGCCCGGCGTTCGGCCGGGGAAAGGGGCTTGACCGCCGAGATCTGGTCAACGAAGAGCCGGTAGCCCTTGTCCGTGGGGATTCTGCCGGCGCTCGTGTGCGGCGCGGTGATGAGGCCTTCGTCTTCCAGCGCCGCCATGTCGTTGCGGATCGTGGCACTGGAGACTCCGAGATGGTGCCGTTCGACGAGCGCTTTGGAACCGACGGGCTCGCGGGAATGGACATAGTCCTCCACGATCGCCCGCAGCACTTCGAGTTTGCGCGGTTCGCTCACGCTCCACCTCCAATCGACTGTCCCGCAGCCGGTGCCGCCCGCAGTATCCGAAGTCGCGTCCACAAGTTGCAAGGGCGGTCCGCGACTGGTCAGGGGTTAGCACTCGACATGCCTAAGTGCTAACCAGTCTAATATGAGTCGCCGCGTTGTTAGCATTGGATTCGCTCCAGGCGTGGCCAGCGGGGTCGAGTTTCCCGTCACGTCGGTGCTGAGACCGGGGCAGCTGCTTCCGTTGCCGCCCCCAAGCGGCCCGGTTCCGGCCCCCGGAGAGTTCCACTGACCGCAGTACAAGCTGACCGCCGTAAAAATCCGAGTGCAAAGTAAGCGTGTAGAGATGTCGTACCAGAACTGGGGACCCCAGGACCTGTCCGCCCCCGCCAAGACGCAGCTGCCGGAAGTCCCGGTGGAACGCGGAATGGTCCTCGAGGAGGTCCAGTCCGGCTGGGTGGGCGCCGTTACCCGGGTCGAGAAGTCCGGTGGCATGCACGTGGTGGCGCTGGAGGACCGGCGGGGCAAGTCCCGGTCGTTCCGGCTCGGATTCGGTTTCCTTTTGGAGGGGCAGCCGATCCGGCTGATGCCTCCGGTTCCGAAAAAGGCTGCGCCTGCCGCCGGATCCGGCCGGACGGCGTCGGGCTCGGTGCGGGTGGCAGGGCAGCGCGCGCAGATTGCCAAGGCAAGCCGTATCTGGGTGGAAGGCAAGCACGACGCCGAGCTCGTGGAGAAAGTCTGGGGCGACGACCTCCGGGTGGAGGGCATCGTCGTCGAACCCCTCCATGGCATTGATGACCTCCGGGCCGCCGTGGCGGAGTTCGGTCCGGGCCCGGGGCGCCGTCTTGGTGTCCTCGTTGACCACCTCGTCCCCGATTCCAAGGAGTCGAGGATCGCGCAGGCCGTGATGGCCTCGCCCGGCGCCGCCGGCAACGTTCTGATTGTGGGCCACCCCTACGTGGACGTGTGGCAGGCCATCCGGCCCGCGGTCCTGGGGATCGAGCGCTGGCCTGTGATCCCCCGCGGTGTGGACTGGAAGACCGGTATTCTGACGGCTTTCGGCTGGCCCCACTCCACGAAGGAGGACATCGGCCTCGGTTGGCAAAAACTCCTGGGGGCCGTGCGCAGCTATGCGGATCTGGAGGCGTCCCTCCTGGGGCGGGTGGAAGAGGTTATCGACTTTCTCACCGTGCCGTAGACCGCCGCGGCCGGCCCGACGATCTCCGTTATCGCGCCCGAGCAAGTATTCTTGAGAGGTCGGTCGCGCTTCCAGCGCGATTCCGGCTATTCAAAGCACCACCCCGGCAGCAACGCATCACCGCAATCCGAAGGACTACACCGTGGCAGATAACGCACGCGAACACACGGACAACCAGGCCGGCCATGGCCAGCCCCCGTACCATGGCGTTCCGGCAAATGCGCTGCCCCTCACGGCCAGCGAAGACCGGCAGTGGGCCACGCTGGCACACTTCGGCGGCATCCTGGGCTGCGTGCCCTCGCTGCTGATCTACTTGATCTTCAAGGACCGTGGGCCGTTCACGGCGCAGGAATCCAAGGAAGCCCTGAATTTCACGCTGCCGCCGACCATCGCCGCAGTACTCGCCAATCTGTTGGTCTTCATTCCCGTGGTGGGAAACCTCTTTGCCGTCCTGGCCACCGTGATCTGGATCGCGGTGACGTGCTTCTCCGTGGCGGCCGGCATCCACGTCAACCGGGGCCAGCCGCACCGTTACGAGTTCAACCTCCGCTGGATCAAATAACCCGGCCCTAACGCCGGTTCTCAACGACAGAGCCGGCCGCTGCCCGTCAGGGTCCAGCGGCCGGCTCTTTGTGCGTCTTCCAGGCTTAGTCGGGCAGGATCCTGCGGACCACGGCGTCGGCCAGCAGCCGGCCCTTGAGCGTGAGGACCAGCCGGCCGTGGAAAGCGGCGGCGGGGTCCACCAGGCCGTCTGCGATCAGGCCAGCGACGGCGTGCCGGCCCGTGTCCCCCAGGCCTCCGAGGCTCGGGATATCGAGTCCGGAGTTCAGGCGGGCCTCGAGCATGATGCGTTCGACGTTGCGGGTTTCGGTGTCCAGCGTTTCCCGTCCAGCGGCGGGCGAAACGCCGGCGCCGAGGCGGTTGGCGTAGGCGGTGGGGTGCTTGACGTTCCACCAGCGCACGCCCCCGACGTGCGAGTGAGCCCCGGGTCCGATGCCCCACCAGTCATCCCCGCGCCAGTAGGCGAGGTTGTGCCGGCACGCCTGGTCCGGGGTGCGAGACCAGTTGCTGACCTCGTACCAGGCCAGGCCGGCCGCGGAAATCAGCTCGTCGGCGAGCTCGTATTTGGCGGCGTGGTCGTCGTCGTCGATTCCGGGCACTTCGCCGCGGCGGATCTGCGCGGCAAGCTTGGTGCCGTCCTCGACAATCAGCGCGTATGCGCTGATGTGGTCGGGGGCGTAGGACAGGGCGGTCTCGAGGGAGTAGCGCCAATCCTCCAGTGACTCCCCCGGCGTCCCGTAGATGAGGTCCAGGCTGACGGCCAGGCCTGCATTGCGGGCCCACCGCACCGCTTCCGGCACCCGGCTGGGCGTGTGGGTCCGGTCCAGGACCTTCAGGACGTGCGGCACCGCCGACTGCATGCCGAACGAGACCCGTGTGAACCCCGCGTCGGCCAGCAGTTGGAGGGACTCGGGGGTGACGGAATCCGGGTTGGCTTCCGTGGTCACCTCGGCGCCGGGCTGCAAGCCCCAAGCCGCGATGGCGGCGGTGAGAATGCGCGCCAGATCCTCCGCCGGGAGCAGCGTGGGCGTGCCGCCGCCGAAGAAGACCGTGCTGAGCGGGCGCTCCGGCAGGCCTGTCTCCTTCAGCACGGCGGCGGCGAAGTTTACTTCCGCGATCGCAGTGGCGGCGTAGGCGTCCTGGGATGCCCCGCCGCCGAGCTCGGTGGCGGTGTAGGTGTTGAAGTCGCAGTATCCGCAGCGGACCGCGCAGAACGGGATATGCACGTAGAGTCCGAAGGCGCGCTGGTCCGCTCCCTCGGCCGCCTGGGCGGGCAGGAGTCCGTCCGGCGGCGCCGGGTCGCCGAGCGGGAGAACGCTAGGCACGGGCCCGGCCTGCCGACGCTGCCGCAACAATCATGTTCAGCACTGCTACTTCTTGGCCTTGTCCTTGGACTCGTCCGTGGTGAGGGCGGCGATGAAGGCTTCCTGCGGGACCTCGACGCGGCCCACCATCTTCATGCGCTTCTTGCCTTCCTTCTGCTTTTCCAGCAGCTTCCGCTTTCGGGTGATGTCACCGCCGTAGCACTTGGCCAGCACGTCCTTGCGGATGGCGCGGATGCTTTCGCGGGCGATGATCCTGGAGCCGATCGCAGCCTGGATGGGAACCTCGAACTGCTGGCGCGGGATGAGCTCGCGCAGCTTGCCGGTCATCATCACGCCGTAGGCATAGGCCTTGTCGCGGTGGGTGATCGCGGAGAACGCGTCCACCTGCTCGCCCTGGAGCATGATGTCCACCTTGACCAGATCGGCCACCTGATCGCCGTCGGCCTTCCAGTCCAGGGACCCGTAGCCGCGGGTCTTGGACTTGAGGATGTCGAAGAAGTCGAAGACGATCTCGGCCAGCGGCAGGCGGTACCGGATTTCCACCCGGTCCTCGGAGAGGTAGTCCATGCCGCCCATGACGCCGCGCCTGCTCTGGCACAGCTCCATGATGGCTCCGACAAACTCGTTCGGGGCCAGGATGGTGGCGGACACCATTGGCTCGCGGACTTCCGCGACCTTGCCGGTGGGGTATTCGCTGGGGTTGGTGACGTGGACGACCTTCTTGTCCTCCAGCGTGACCTCGTATTCCACGTTGGGGGCGGTGGAAATCAGGTCCAGTTTGTACTCGCGTTCGAGCCTCTCGCGGGTGATCTCCAGGTGCAACAGGCCTAGGAAGCCCACCCGGAAGCCGAAGCCCAGCGCCGCTGAGGTCTCGGGTTCGTACACCAGCGCGGCGTCGTTGAGCATCAGTTTCTCCAGCGCGTCGCGGAGCACCGGATAGTCCGTGCCGTCCAGCGGATACAGTCCGGAGAAGACCATCGGCTTGGCATCCGCATAGCCGGGGAGGGATTCGGTGGCCGGCTTGGCCAGGTTGGTGACGGTATCGCCCACCTTGGACAGGCGGACGTCTTTCACGCCGGTGATGAGGTAGCCCACTTCGCCGACGCCGAGGCCCTTGGAGGGGGTGGGTTCCGGGGAGCTCACGCCGATCTCGAGGAGTTCGTGGGTGGCGCGCGTGGACATCATCTGGATGCGTTCGCGGGGGTGCAACATGCCGTCAACCACACGGACGTAGGTGACCACACCGCGGTACGTGTCGTAGACCGAGTCGAAGATCATGGCGCGGGCGGGGGCGTTCGGGTCGCCCACGGGTGCCGGCAGGTCGCGGACGATCTTGTCCAGCAGGGCCTCGACGCCCATGCCCGTCTTGCCGGAGACGCGGAGCACGTCGTCGGGGTCGCCGCCGATCAGGTTGGCGAGTTCCGCCGCGTACTTCTCGGGCTGGGCTGCCGGGAGGTCGATCTTGTTCAGGACCGGGATGATCGTGAGGTTGTTTTCCATCGCCAGGTAGAGGTTGGCGAGGGTCTGGGCCTCGATGCCCTGGGCCGCGTCCACCAGCAGGATCGCGCCTTCGCAGGCGGCGAGCGAGCGGGAGACCTCGTAGGTGAAGTCAACGTGGCCGGGGGTGTCGATCATGTTCAGCGCGTAGCTGGTGCCGTCGAGCTCCCACGGCATCCGGACGGCCTGGGACTTAATGGTGATGCCGCGTTCGCGCTCAATGTCCATGCGGTCCAGGTACTGGGCCTTCATGTCACGGGACTGGACCACTCCGGTGTACTGGAGCATCCGGTCGGCCAATGTGGATTTGCCGTGGTCAATGTGCGCAATGATGCAGAAGTTCCGGATGATGGCCGGATCTGTTGCGGCGGGCACCGGGGCGGTGCGGGCCATGGGAGACACGCAGGGTCCTAACTGTTGGCATTACTGTTGGCTCTTCCACGGATCGGGGCGGATGCTGGTTTCCCATCCTGCGACGTGGCGCTCTTGTGGTCCCTATAGTCTCCCACGTCCGGGAGTGTGGGCCTGCATTCCCGGTTCGCGGTGCGGACTCCGTTTGGTCCCGTGGATTCTTCGATCGATATTCGGCGCGCAGCCCGGCCGCCACGGCCGTCACGGCCCGGCCGCCTGCCACCGTGCTGCCGCCGCCCCGCCGGGGCTTTGCCGCGTCCGGGCCCAGTCCTGGCGGCCTCTCCGCCAAGGGGTTGCCGGTATGGTTTCCCCATGGCTTGGAACTTACGCTCGATCGGCAGCGCCGTCCGCGACGCGCTGCATTTCCTGGATAAACTCGGCGGCTCCGCCCCGGGCACTACCCGCAGACCGGCAGGGAAGCCGGCAGCTAAGCCGGCCGGTAAGCGGCGGCCGGCCCAGTCCCGGCCGGGGTCTCCGGCGCGCGCTGCGGGCGGGGCGCCTGCCGCCGGGCTGACAGGGCGGTACCCTGGCGACTTCCGCGGACGGGCGACCGTGCACTATGCCCCCGCGCCGAACGGCCTGCCCGAGCCCGGCGAGATTGTCTGGACCTGGGTGCCCTATGAAGAGGACTACTCCCAGGGCAAGGACCGCCCGGTACTCCTGGTGGGCGCCAGCGGCCGGTACCTCCTCGGCCTGATGCTGACCAGCAAGGACCACGACGGCGACGCCCGCCGCGCCGACGACTACGTCGACATTGGCACGGGCCCCTGGGACCGTCAGTGGCGGCCCAGTGAGGCGAAGCTGGACCGCGTCCTTCAGATCAACGCGAAGGACATTCGGCGCGAAGGCGCCATCCTGGACTCGGGCCGCTTCAGCGTCGTCGCTTCGGCCCTGCGCCAGCGCCACGGCTGGAGCTGACCGCCGCGTGGCCGGCGCGGCCGCGACTCGCCGGACGCGTCCCCGCGGCGCCATCTCTGCTATTATTGACAGCTGTGTGTCCGTGCAGGTCGACGGCCACAGATGGTTGGCCGCCATAGGTATCCCCACGCCGCTCAGTCAATGGCCAATCTGAAAGCCCTCTAGACCATTTTCCGCATTGAAAAAGAGAGTTCACACGTGGCTAATATCAAGTCCCAGAAGAAGCGCATCCTGACCAACGAAAAGGCTCGCCTGCGCAACAACGCAGTCAAGTCCGAGCTGAAGACTGCCATCCGCGCCGTCAACACCGCCGTTGAGTCCACCGACAAGGATGCTGCATCTGCTGCTCTGCTTGCTGCCAGCCGTAAGCTGGACAAGGCTGTCAGCAAGGGCGTTCTTCACAAGAACAACGCTGCAAACCGCAAGTCGGCGATCTCCAAGAAGGTCAACGCACTCTAAGGTTTTCCAGTTCATCTGAACTGATGATTGTGGCCGGCACCCGATGGGTGCCGGCCACATCCAGTTAAACCGGAACCACTGCGTCGGGAGCCCCGGGCAGCCGGGAACCCCCGGGTCAGACGGGAGCTCAGGAACCGCGGACCGAGGTGGCAATCACGGTTACCGCGTGCTCAACGGCATAGACGGGATCCCGGGACAGGCCCTTGACCTGGGCGTCTGCCTCGGCCGTGACCTGGATGGAGCGGACCAGACCGTCGGGCGTCCACCGCCGCACCTCCCGCTGGGCCTGTTCCACGAGCCAGGGCTGCATCCCCAGTTGTTTGGCAATCTGCGAGGACGACCCTTGCGCGCCGGCCACCTTAGCCAGCGCACGGAGTTTGGAAGCCAGTGCCGCCACGATCGGTACCGGGTCCGCCCCGGTGGCAAGAGCGTGGCGGAGGGTGGAGAGGGCGAGGGGCCCGTTGCCGGCCATGGCGGCGTCGGCGACCTTGAAGGCAGTGGCCTCGACCCGGCCTCCGTAATACCTGTCCACCATGGCGGCATCCACGCCCGTGGTGGCGTCCGCGATCAGCTGGCTGCAGGCGGCAGCCAGTTCAGCCAAGTGGGCACCGACCGCGTTGACCAGGGCATGGACGGCGTCGGGATCGATACGCCGGGAGGCCGTCTTGAATTCTGAAGTGACGAACGCGATCTTTTCGGCGTCTTTCTTCAGCGGTTGGCAGTCAACAACGGGCCAGCCGCCAGCCTTGATGGCATCCAGCAGTTTCTTGCCGCGGACTCCCCCGCCGTGGCGGAGCACCAGCACAGCATCGGGTTCCGGCTGCGCCACATATTTCAGCGCATCGGCGAGGAACGCATCGTTCATCGCCTCGGCTCCCTCAACCTCAATGAGCTTCTGTTCGCCAAACAGCGACGGGCTGACGTTCATGGCCAGGGACCCGGCCGTGTAGCTGCCGGCGTTGAGCCGGGTAACTTCGACGTCTGGCGCCGCCTCGCGGACCTGCGCACGGATGCGGTCCATGGCACGCGAGCCCAGGTAGTCCTCCGGGCCGCCCACCAGCACGACGGCAGCGGGGCTCACGTCGCGCCAGGTGGCGATCTTCGACGCTGAGGTCCTGGGCCGTTGGGTCTGGGCAGCAGCCACTCGTGTTTCCTCCCGGGAATTGGTTTGTGGACTCTAAGCGTCCCACGCCCGGACCGGTGTTCCAAGCTGCGCCGGGCCGCCTGCTGGGCCGCCGCGCGCACTTCGTGGTGCGCAGTCGCGTGGGACCCGAAGTCGAGAACGGCGACGGTCCTTGCGTGTGCCGCCAGGGCCCACCGGGCCACTACGGCCGGGTGCAGTGCAAGCCAGAGGGCTGCCAGCACGGTCCCGGAAAACGCTCCCATAGTTGCGACGCCGAAGGGCCCCTCCGGCCACGGCAGGGCTGCGCCCGGGAGGGCCGCGAAAAAGCGGGCGGTCCCCGCCACGCCACCGGTGAAGACGGCTGCCGCGGCCATCAACAGCTCCGCGGCACCCGGGACCGCGGGCAGGAGTGCGGCCGCCGCCGTCCCGAGGAGAGTCACGGGGGCCACGAGTGCCGCAACGGCCACGTTGGCGGGCAATGCATACAGGCTGAACTGGGGTTGCAGCAGGACGATGGCCGGCGCGCAGAAAAGCTGCGCTGAGAGGGGCACGGCAAGCCCTGCCGCCGCCCAGGGCGGCACACCCGGCGGCAGCCAGTCGATAATGCGGCGTCCGGTGACCACAATTCCCAGTGTGGCCAGGACCGAGAGCAGGAAACCGAAACTAACGGCCAGGGCGGGCTGCGCCAGCAACAGTCCAACGACCGCAACGCACAGCAGGCTGAGCCCGCGCCCTGCCCGGCCAAGGGCGACGGAAGTCAGGCCGATGCCCCCCATGAGTGCCGACCGCAGCACGCTGGGGTCCGGCCCCACCATAAGGACGAACAGCCCAAGTCCCGCTACGCTGCCAGCGGCGGCTGCGGTGCGCGGAACCCGCAGGGTGCGGGCAGCCAGCAGGAGCGCCCCCAGGATCAGGCTGCAGTTCGCGCCGCTGACGGCGGTCAGGTGCGTCATCCCGACCAGTTTCATTACGCCCTCCAAATCCGTGTCCAGGGCGCTGGTGTCACCCGTGACCATTCCGGGCAGGAGACCGCCGACGTCGCCCCCGAACTGTGCCGCGGCGACGGTGAAGGCACTGCGCAGCTCACTGGGGCCCTGCTGCCACGGCCCCGGGCCCCGCAGCACCGTTGGATTGGACGAGGCTGAAAGGATTCCCGCTTCCGGCGCGCCCGGCATTGCCGGCCGGAGCCTGCCCGTCGCGCGGAGGCGTTGGCCCGCGACGGCGTGTTCCCAGGCCGCTCCGCCCATGACGACGAGCCGGGCTTCCCCGGTGACGATTCGGCCGTCGAAAGTCATCTCCTTCAGCGTCGCCGGAGTTGCCCAGCGGTCGGCCAGGCCGCCGGCTCCCGGTGTCTTGAGACGGCGCGGGGCGCCGGCAATCTCCAGTTCCGCGACTACGGCGGCGCGGGCGGCAACCGCCGCGGCGATCGCCCCGTCGTGCCGCCGGGACGCATCCACGGCGGCGTGCGCTCCCGCCGCCACAGACAACATCAGGGCAAGTGCCATCGTGGCGCGAAAGGCCCGCCGGGTGGCCGGCTTTGGAGGGCCGCCACGCGGGGCTGCTCCCCCGCCGGTGGTTGGCCGCCCGGCACTCGCCCGCCCGGGCTTGGCCGACAATCTAAACCTTGCCAGCGTTGTTCCTGTCCGCTCTGTTTTGGCCGACGTTGCATTTTTCCGGGCAGCCAGGCAGAGCACGATTCCGGCGGCCACCGCCATGCTGGTGCAAAGAGCGGCCAATTCTCCTGGGGTCCACCAGTTTCCGGCGACTGCCGTCCCCCAGACCAGAAGCGCGGGCAGCACCAGGCGAAGATCGGTCCGCTGCGTTTGGTCCGTGATGCCCCGACGCGATCCCGGGTCGCGCGCGGGCTGGAACCCCAAATGCCAGACGAGCCGTCCGGCGAGACGACTTGTGAAAGATTCCCCAAGAGGCACGGTTGCATGCGAGGAATAGTGCTGCTCGCGGTGCTGACCCGGCATGGCATCGCCCGGTCGCGGCCTCCGCACTCCGGGCCCGGCCCGGCCGGCTCCGAGAACCCGGTTGGCAGCCTCCTGTTCCTGCTCCTGTTCCTGCCTCTGCTTTTGTTCCTGCTTCGATGTCCCGCCATAGCCAGAGCATTCAGCCTGCGCCGGGAAAAGGACCGCAGAATCGACATAGCGCTGCCAGCGGCTCCGCCGACCTTCCGCAACGTCGGGGTCGCCGGACCCGCTCCCGTTTGGCCCTGCCACGTCCGTGCGTCGTGCGCTCTCGATGCCACGCCGGGCCATGTTAGACACCCACCAGCGGAAGCAGCGCCTCGAGCAACTTCGGACCGATGCCGTCAACGGCGTCGAGCTCCTGCACGGTTTTGAACCGCCCGTGCTGCCGGCGCCAGTCCACGATGCGCTGAGCCAGGACCGGGCCGACGCGCGGAAGCGTCCCTAGTTCCTCGATGCCGGCGGTGTTGAGGTTGATCCTTCCACCACCACCGCCCGGACCGGTGCCACCGGCACCCGCACCCGCACCCGGACCCGGCGAAGCAGTGCCGCCGCCAACCGGGTCGGCTGTATCGGGGTCGCCGCGGGCCGGCACCAGGATCTTCTGGCCGTCCTCCAGCACGGCTGCAAGATTGAGCCTGTCCGGCTCCGCAAGATTCGTGGCTCCCCCGGCCGCTGTGATCGCATCGTGAACCCGGCTGCCAGCGGGCAGCTGAACCACCCCGGGTCTGGCCACAGCGCCGGCAACATGCACCGTGATGCTCCCCGGCCCGTCGCTGGGGACTTGTTCCGGCGGGGTGCTGGTGGCCACGGCCTCCTGGCCAGCTGCCTCGTCAGCAGCCGGCGCCGACTTGCTGAGCGCCACCACCTGAGCACCCCCGGTGGCGACCTGCCACCAGAAGCAGCCGCCCAGCACCAGTGCGAGGATCCCCAACAACGCTGCCGCCCGCACCCCGGTCCGGTACCGCAGACGCGCGGAGACCGGCGCCCGTCCGGCGCTCCGACGCCCGGGCAGTGGACCCGCGGGTCCGGAGTGCGGGGGTAAGGCGTCCCCGGATAGGCGCCAGTCGTAGCCGCCGCCGTCCTCCGCCGGCGGCCCCGGGACGGCGTACGGCCCTGCGAGGGGGAACGGCCCTGCCAGGGAGAACCCCGGCGCCGCGGCGTGAGATTCGAGCAGGTCACGGGGGCGCACCTCAGAACGGCCTGCGTCCCCGGCGTCTGCAACGTCCGCGCCGCCCCCGCCGTCCCCCGCAGCTGCGGCTTTCGCGACCGCTGCGGCACCCGCGGCGTCCACGGCACCTCCAAGAGTCGACTCCAGGCGTTCCCGGGCACCCAAGATCCCCAATGCGGATAGGGCTCCCGGCTTCCGGCGTGACATGGGATCTACTCTAGGCAGGCCTCGACCACGCAGAAATGCCGGGATTCGGGTATGTGGATATACCTGCGTAATTCGCGTAATTTCATGCCACCGGGCAAGTACTCCCTACGCTGGTGGCCTCACGGGACCGGTGATAACGTCAGCAAGCAATCGAGAAGACTTTGCCGGCTGGGGGCAACCCTGATCGCCTGGATTTAACCATCAGGCGTCGAAAGCTGGTGTGCAATGAAGAGCTTGATTGGGCCTGCGGCAGCCGTGGCCCTTTGCGGCGCCATGATGTTCCCCCCGGCCGCGATGGCAGACCCGCTATCGGAGCCGATGCAAGCGACTTCAACCCAAGTCGTCAATTTTTCCGTCGACGGCAGCTTCTGCCCCCAGTACGGCCTTTACGGCATAGCGCACGTGACGGTTGACGGCACGGCGGGGATGACAGCCGATCAGAATTTCATTTGGACCACGAAGACGGCCGCCACATCGATTCGCTCCGTTCCGTCGGCGGGCGCGGTCGCAAACGTGACGGTTGTGTACCACTGCAACGTCCAGGTGTTCTGGTGGGTGGAGCCTGGGAATGCCCGAAGGGTGAGTGCGGCGCTTTGGGTCAACGGTTCTGCCCCCCAGCCCAGCTACACCATCAAGCCGGGGCAGGCGGCGACACCGCCGACATCCCCGCCCATCTCCCAGCCGGCCCCTCAGCCGACGCTCTCGCCCACGCCCGGCCCAACGCCCTAATGCGCAGCTACACGCGGGGATTTACTGCTGGTACGTGATGTAGGCCTCGTACTGCACCCGCCATGTGTCGGGGACCTTAGGATCCGGCACGGTGGTGGTCAGGAACTGGACGCTGGTCACCTGGCCTTTGAGGTACTTCAGCCATTTGGTCACCTCTTCCGCAACGTCGCGGTCCAACTGGGCTACGTGGTGCACCTGCATTGCCATGGCGGCCTCCGGTACGGTGTGGTTCGGTCCAGTGACTGTACCGCCAGCGCCCTGTCCCGGCCAGCCCTTCGCGCGTCGGGGAGGTCTCCCGGGCTAGTCTCCCGCCCGGGCCGTTGCGCGGCCAGCCCCGCCCTTCCGCCTGCTGCCCCGGTCCTCGCCGACAGTGGTGGTGGCGCCGCCGGCAGGAGTGGCGCCGTCCGCCCCGCCGTGGCCGGAAGTAGTGGCGCCATCCGCGCCTCCGGGGGTACTGCCCTCCCCCACGATCACCGCCAGCACGCCGAGCCCCGCATGGGCGGCCAGAACCGCCGGGAGGGAAGTAATCTGCGCCGGCGGGCACGCCGGCAACGCTGCCGCCAGGCGCCTCGCAAGCTCTTGGGCCTCGGACTGGTTGCCGAAGTGATGCACTGCAAGCCGCGCCCGGCCGGCGGGACGTGCCGAAGCGTCGGCGCTGACAATTTCTTCCAGCCTTGCAATCGCCTTCGCCGCAGACCGGACCTTTTCCAGCGGGATGATCCGGCCGTCCTCGACGGCCAGGATGGGTTTGATGGAGAACATGGTTCCCCACAATGAGGCAGCCGCCCCAATCCGGCCACCCCGCCGCAGCTGCTCCAGGCTCGGAACGTAGAAGTACACCTTGGTGCGGGCCAACCTGTCCTGCGCGAAGGACTTCACCTCGGCCGCGGTCCGCCCGTCGGCGGCCGCGACAACCGCGCCCTGCACGCCCATCCCCAGAGCCATGCCGACGGTCCTCGAGTCGAGAACCTCAACCGGGATGTCGACGCGTTCGGCTGCCAGGCGCGCGGCGTCGGCTGTTCCGGACAGCGCGCCGGAGATATGAATCGAGACCACGGACCGGAAGCCACGCTCGCTGGCCGTGCGGTACGCGTGTTCAAATTGCCCGGGTGAGGGGCGCGAGGTCTTGACGGGCTTGCCGCTGGCAAGCGCGAGGGCGATCATCTCGGTGATGTCGTCATCCCCCTCACCGTAGATATCTCCACCCGCCATCACGGGCATTGGAACCACAGTGAGCGCACCGTCGGCGCTGAACTCCCTAACCCAGTCGGCGGGCAGCGCGGCCGCAGAGTCCGTGACCACCGCGACCTGCACGGCTGCGGGCACGGGCTCCGGGACAACCTCCGCGTGGGGGCCCTGCCGAAGTCGGACCAGCCGCTCGCGCAGCCACGGCCAGCCTGGCGGTTCGCGGTCTGGCACGGGGAACCTCCTGCTGTCGGGACGCATGGACAAATCGCCTGCCTGCAGAGTCCCTGCAGGTGACGATGTGACACTGGCCGCCGGCAAATGCCGGCGGCCAGTGCCACGCTGGTTCGTCCGGCTAGGCCGGGACGATATTGACCAGTTTAGGCGCCCGCACGATTACCGTGCGCAGGGCGCGGCCGTCCAGGGCCCGCTGGACGTTCTCCGAGGCCAGCGCCAGTTCGCGCAGTTCGTCCTCGGAAATGTCCGGCGAAACCTCGAGGCGGTCGCGCACCTTGCCCTGCACCTGGACAACGGCGGTGACGGTGTCCTGCACCAGCAGCGCGTCGTCATGAGTGGGCCAGCCGGCGTTGGCCACCGACGCCGGGTGCCCGAGGACGTTCCACAGGTCCTCGGCCGTGTAGGGCGCAAAGAGGCTCAGGATGACGGCAACGGTTTCGACAGCTTCGCGGACCGCGGGATCGGCGCCGCCGGCCCCGCCGGCTGCGTCAATGCTCTTGCGGGTCGCGTTGACCAGTTCCATCAGCTTCGCCACAACCACGTTGAACTTGTTGTGGTCCAGCAGCGTCTGGGCGTCGGCGATGGTGCGGTGGGTGACGGTGCGCAGGGCCCGGTCACCGGTGGCGAAGTCGACGCCGGGTTGGCTCGTGACGTCTTGGCCGAGCCGCCAGGCGCGGGCCAGGAACTTCGCGGAGCCCGACGGCGATACGTCCGCCCAGTCGACGTCGTCCTCCGGCGGGGAGGCAAAGATCATGGTCAGGCGAACGGCGTCTACGCCGTACTTGTCCAGCTGCTCGCCGAGGTCCACGCCGTTGCCCAAGGACTTGCTCATGGCCTTGCCGCCGTTGAGCACCTGGCCCTGGTTCAGCAGTGCCCGGAAGGGCTCGTCGGCGTCGATCAGGCCGAGGTCGTGAATGACCTTGGTGAAGAACCGTGCGTAGAGCAGGTGCAAGATTGCGTGCTCGACGCCACCGACGTACTGCCCAACAGGCATCCAGTCGTTGATCTTGGCCGGGTCGAACGGCCCCTCGGTGTACTGCGGGGAGACGAAGCGCAGGAAGTACCAGGACGAGTCTACGAACGTGTCCATGGTGTCCGTGTCGCGCTTGGCCGGGCCGTGGCAGGCGGGGCATTCGACGTTGACCCACGCCCCGACGGCAGCCAGCGGGGACGTGCCCTTCGGGGACAGGTCCTCGCCGCGCAGGTCCGCGGGCAGGGTTACGGGCAGCTGTTCGTCCGGGACCGGGACCTCGCCGCAGGCCGGGCAGTGGATGATGGGGATCGGGGTGCCCCAGAACCGCTGCCGGCTCAGCAGCCAGTCGCGCAGGCGGAAGTTCACGAACTTCTCACCTGTGCCGAGCTCACGCAGGATCTCGATGGCGGCCGGGATGGCCTCGGCCTTCGGCAGCCCGTCCAGTGCGCCGGAGTTGATGAGGGTGCCCTCGCCGGTGGTGGCAGTGCCGGTCACCGCCGGATCGTCCTCGCCGGTGTCCAGAACGGCCCGGACGGGCAGGTCGAAGGTCTTGGCGAAGTCGAGGTCGCGCTGGTCGTGGGCCGGGACAGCCATGATGGCGCCGGTGCCGTAGTCGGCCAGGACATAGTCGGCGGCCCAGACGGGCAGCTTCTCGCCATTGAGCGGGTTGGTCGCGTAACGGCCGGTGAAGACGCCGGTCTTCTCGCGCTCGGTGGACTGGCGCTCGATCTCCGACAGTGCCTTGACCTGTTCGCGGTAGGCGTCCAGGGCCGCGGCGTGCTCGTCGGTGACGAGTTCGACGGCGAGCGGCGCGTCGGCGGCGACGACGAAGAACGTGGCACCGTAGAGGGTGTCCGGGCGCGTGGTGAAGACCGTGACTTCCTTGGCGGGCTTGCCGGCGTCGGCTTCAATCACGAAGTTGACGTGGGCGCCCTCGGAGCGGCCGATCCAGTTCTTCTGCATGGCCAGGACTCGCTCGGGCCAGTGCCCGCGCAGTTCGTCCATGTCATCGAGCAACCGGTCAGCGTAGTCGGTGATCTTGAAGTACCACTGGTTCAGCGACTTCTTGGTGACGGGCGTGCCACACCGCTCGCAGGCACCGTTGACCACTTGCTCGTTGGCCAGCACGGTCTGGTCCTTGGGGCACCAGTTGACCGGAGAATTCTTGCGGTAGGCCAGTCCACGCTCATAGAAGCGCTTGAACAGCCACTGGGTCCAGCGGTAGTACTCGGGGTCCGAGGTGTGCAGCCTGCGGGACCAGTCAGCCGAGATGGCATAGCGCTTGAACGACGCAGCCTGGGTGTCGATGTTGGCGTACGTCCACTCGCTGGGGTGCGCGTTGCGCTTGATCGCGGCGTTCTCCGCGGGAAGGCCAAAGGAGTCCCAGCCGATCGGGTGCAACACGTCGTAACCCTGCTGGCGCAGGTACCGCGCCACAACGTCGCCCATCGCGAACGCCTCGGCGTGGCCCATGTGAAGGTCGCCCGAGGGGTAAGGGAACATGTCCAGCACGTAGCGGCGTTCCTTGGAACCGTCGTCGAGCGGCGTGAAGACCTTCAGGTCGTCCCAGACCTGCGGCCACTTGGCTTCCATGGCAGCGAAGCTGTAGGCGCCTTCCTCGGGCCCCTCCGCCGCGGCTGCTGGTGATCCGGTCTGTGTTTCCGGCTGAACGCTCACTACTGGCCTCTTCTGTTCTATGCGGCCTGTTAAGTCAAGCCTGTCTACCTTCAGGCCTGCCTGCCGCCAGGCCTGTCTACCTTCAAGTCTGCACCGTCAGGGCCGGTTGATCGGCCCTGACTCCGCGCAGTCCTTACGCTTTTCGACTGCTGTGCTGTCTGCCCTGCGGCCGGGAACGGACCCCGGACACACAAAAGCCCCTCGAGATGGAGGGGCCGCCGCTCGGCATTTCGAGATCTCTTGTGGCTTGAGGTCTCGACCGGATGCCGGCGGCTAACTAAGCAGGAGCACAGCGCGCATAGGACCACTTTAGCCCCTTGGGCTGGTTCGCGCTGAACCGACTGCCCGGGGGCGCCAGGGTTTCGCGGTGCCGTCGAACGGGAGCCGATTTTGCGGGACGCCGTGGTCAAGGCCCGGAGCGGCGTGAGCATGACGCTGGAACGCTGGCCGGGGACAAGGAAGAGCTCCGGCCGGTGACCTGACCGGAGCTCTTCCTTGTCCCATCTGGGCTTCGCCCGCCTGGCGGGCTCAGCTTGGGTTGTAGTTGGCGCCTACTTGACGTCCGCGTCAACCCAGTCCATGGATTTGGTGACGGCCTTCTTCCAGAGCCGCATCTGCCGCTCCCGCTCGGCCTGGTCCATTTGCGGCTCCCAGCGCTTGTCCTCGGCCCAGTTGGCCGAGCACTCGCCCAGATCCTTCCAGAACCCGACGGCCAGGCCCGCGGCGTAGGCTGCGCCCAGCGCCGTGGTCTCGACCACCTTCGGACGGATAACCGGCACGCCGAGGATGTCCGCCTGGAACTGCATGAGGGCGTCGTTGGCGACCATGCCGCCGTCGACCTTGAGCTCCGTCAGCGGCACGCCTGAGTCGGCGTTGACCGCGTCCAGGACCTCACGGGTCTGGAAAGCCGTGGCCTCCAGTGCCGCGCGAGCAATATGCGCCCTGTTCACATAACGAGTGAGGCCCACGATGGCGCCGCGGGCATCAGAACGCCAGTACGGCGCGAAGAGGCCGGAGAACGCCGGCACAATGTACACGCCGCCGTTGTCCTCCACCGAGGCGGCCAGGCTCTCGACCTCCGGAGCGCTGCCGATCATTCCGAGGTTGTCCCGCAGCCACTGGATCAGCGACCCCGTCACGGCAATGGAGCCCTCCAGCGCATAGTGCGGCGCCGCGTCGCCTAGCTTGTAACCAACCGTGGTCAGGAGCCCGTTCTTGGAGTGGACGATTTCCTCTCCCGTGTTGAAGATTAGGAAGCAGCCCGTGCCGTAGGTGTTCTTGGCTTCCCCGGCATCGAACGCGGCCTGGCCGAACGTGGCGGCCTGCTGGTCGCCCAGGATGCCGGCCACGGGAACCTCGCGCAGCAGCTGGGAGGTGTGCACCGTGCCATAGACCTCGGAGGAGGACTTGATGGCCGGCATCATGGAAGCCGGGACGCCGAAAGCGTCCAGGATTTCCTGGTCCCAGGACAGCGTCTCGAGGTCCATGAACATGGTCCGCGAGGCGTTGGTCACGTCGGTAACGTGAACGCCACCGTCGGTTCCGCCGGTCAGGTTCCAGAGCACCCAGCAGTCCGTGTTGCCGAACACCAGGTCGCCGGCTTCCGCTTTGGCCCGGGCGCCCTCGACATTGTCCAGGATCCACTTGATCTTGGTGCCCGAGAAATAGGTCGCCAGCGGCAGGCCCACTTTCTGCTTGAAACGTTCCGGTCCCCCGTCCTTGGCCAACTCGTCCACGATCGGCTGGGTGCGGGTGTCTTGCCACACGATGGCGTTGTACACGGCCTCGCCGGTGTTCTTGTCCCACACCACCGCCGTTTCGCGCTGGTTGGTGATGCCGACGGCGGCGATGTCGTGACGGGTCAGGTTCGCCTTGGACAGGGCCGAGCCGATCACTTCGCGGGTGTTGTTCCAGATCTCTGCGGGATTGTGCTCCACCCAGCCGGCCTGGGGGAAGATCTGCTCATGCTCCATCTGGCCCGAGGAGACGATGCTGCCGCTGTGGTCGAAGACGATGGCACGGGTGCTCGTGGTGCCCTGATCAATGGCGACTACGTACTGGTTCATATTGACGTCCTTGTCTGTTTAGCGTGGCAGTTGAACTGGGGTTTAGAGAGGGAGTACGGGGGCGATGATCGGCACGACAGCCGCGACGATGCCGGCGAGGCCGCCACCGATCAGCGGACCGACGACCGGGATCCAGGAGTAACTCCAGTCGGAGGAACCCTTGCCCTTGATGGGGAGCAGGGCGTGCGCGACACGGGGGCCGAGGTCACGGGCCGGGTTGATGGCGTAGCCGGTAGGGCCGCCGAGGGAAACACCGATGCCGACAACCAGCAGTGCGACAGCCAGCGGGCCAAGTCCGGAAGGTGTCCCGCCGAAGGTCAGGATGACGAACACGAGGACAAAGGTGCCGATGATCTCGGTGGTCAGGTTCCAAACGCTGGAGCGGATGGCAGGGCCGGTAGAGAAGACGGCCAGCTGGCTGGCGGGTTCCTGCTCGAGGTCAAAGTGCTGCCGGTAGGCCAGCCACATCACCACGGCACCCAGGAAGGCGCCGAGCAGTTCACCGCCGAAGTAGGTCAGGGTGGATGCGAAGTCGACCGGAACGCCTGGAGCGTACAGCTTCTTGCCGTTGAGCAGCAGACCGAAAGTGACCGCGGGGTTCAAGTGAGCCCCTGACCGGGCGGCAACATACACACCGCAGAAGACGGCAATGCCCCACCCCCAGGTGACCATGAGGAACCCGCCGTTGTTGCCCTTGGTGCTTCGGAGCGCAACGTTGGCCACAACGCCGCAACCCAGCAGGGTCAGCATTGCGGTTCCGAATACTTCGGACAGGAAAACTATTCCAAGAGACATCTTTGACTCCTCTATTTTCTGTTGTCGGCCCTTCGCGAGTTTGAGTGGCCGTGGGGCCGGCAGCATGTTGGTGCTGCCGGCCAGCCACTGCGCCAGCCGCCGGGGCGGGCCGCGCAGTGCTTGCACCCGGGCTTCCCTGCCCGGGCACGCAAGTCATATCAGGCGACCAGGCTGTGGACCTGGACGCCGTGGAACCTCTGAAGCACCTCCTGTGCGTGGCTGATCTCCGTGGCGCGGCGGGCCGCGTCCCAACCGAGCGGGCCGGAAAGGATGTCGGCGACTTCGTTCAGCAGCTCTCCGGTGACCAGCCCCCGGAAGGCAAGGGAGGTGCGGCGGATCAGAACGTCCACAAGGTGCCCGATCTGCTCGTTGGCCGCCATGAACTCCAGTTCCCGTGTGCTGAGCTCGCGCGTGGAGTGCAGCAGCCGGTCCGGCTTGGCGGCATTGGCACGGTCCAGGAACCGGATGACCTCCTCGGCCCGCGTCCCGTAGCGGGTCAGCAGACCCGTAACCCGGGCGGCGTCGCGGCCTGCGGACATGTGAGCCTTGATCCAGCGCTGGACGCCGTCCTCGCTGTCCGGGAAGCCGGCGCCTCCGCCGATGGCGAGCTTCGACGTCGAGAGCTTCCGTTCCATGCCGAGTTCGGCCAGGACGTCGTTGCTCAGGTGCTCGGCGAGGGCACGGAACGTGGTCCATTTGCCGCCCACGAGGCTCAGGACCGCCCCGCCGGCCGCCGCGCGGCGTTCGATCCTGTAGTCACGGCTGACGAAACCGGGCTGGGTGGCGTCGTGCTTCGGAAGCGGGCGCACGCCGGAGAACGTGTAGACGATCTGCCCGCGATCCACGGCGATGTCCGGGAACACGTGGCCGATCAGGTCGAAGAAGTAGTCGATTTCCGCCTCGGTGCAGACGGCATCCTGGGCCATGTCGGCGTCGACGTCGGTGGTGCCGACCAGGACGCGGTCCCCCATCGGGTAGATCAGCACGATCCGGCCGTCCGTGTGCTCGAAAAAGATTTCGCGGCCGTTGCACGCCGCGAGCAGCTCGGGATGGTCCAGCACAATGTGCGATCCCTTGGTCCCGCCCATGAAGGACGACGCCGCCCCCATGGCCTCGTTGGTCAGGTCGACCCAGGCGCCCGTGGTGTTCACGATGATGTCGGCGGTGAAATCAAACACCTCGCCCGTCAGCTCGTCGCGCAGCTGGACGGTGGTGCCGGCCGGGGGCCCCGCGACGCCCGCGCTGTCCGCGGCGCCCACCGAGACGAGCGAGACATAGTTGCTGGCCCGTGCCAGGTGGCTGTCCGCACCGCCGGCCTTCTCGCCGTCCTGGAGCACATCGAGGGTGAGCCGCTCGGGGTTGTGGACCGAGGCGTCGAAGTAGGTGGCCGCGTATTTGATTCCCGGGTGGAGGCGCGGCAGTTCGGCAAGCGCCCGCTTGCGTCCGCGGAACTGGTGGCGCGGGACCGTGCCGCCGTCGCGGGAGAAGAAGTCGTACATGCTGAGGCCGAGCTTGATAAGGAAAGCTCCGCGCTCGGTGTGCTTGCCCTGCTTGTGCGTCAGGAAGCGCATGGGTGCCGCCAGGACTCCGGAGAACGTGCTGAAGATGGGAATGGTGGTCTGCAGCGGCTTGACATAGTGCGGTGCAATCCGCAGGAGTCTGTTCCGTTCGACCACGGACTCCTGGACAAGCCGGAACTCACCGTTTTCGAGGTACCGGATCCCGCCGTGGATCATGTGGGACGATGCGCCGCTGGCGCCCTGGCAGTAGTCCCCGCGCTCCACGAGCGCCACGTCGACGCCCTGCAGGGCCAGATCACGGAAGGTGCCCACCCCGTTAATGCCGCCTCCGATGATCAAGACCTGCGCGTGCCGCCGGGTCCGCAGCTTTTGCACCGAGGCCCGATCGTTGGCCGGTGTGCGGGCTGAGTCCTTCTGTCCCAAAACTGCTCCCTTGGGTTTGGTTCTGTGCGGCACGCCCAAGGCGCGGCGCCGTTCAAGACTATTCTTTGGAGTAATGGAAAATGGAGTCAAGCACTATGCACAAACGTGCAGACGGGAAATTTCATGACACCTCCACGCCAGTCCGATGCCCTCCGCGCTGCGCAACTGTATTACCTCCAGGACCTGACCATGGACGCCATCGCCCGTGAGCTCCGGACATCCCGCTCCACGGTGTCGCGGCTGCTTTCTGCGGCGCGCGATTCGGGTCTGGTGCAGATCCAGATCCGCAGCCCCCTGGACACCGGGCCCGAACTTGAGAGCATGATCCGGGCTGAATACAAGGTGGATGTGCACGTCGTTCCGGTGGTCGACACCCTCAATGAAGCGGAAACACTGGACCGGGTGGCCATGCAGGCTGCCCGGACCATCGGCCCGCTGGTGGACTCGAACGCCATCATCGGCGTCGCCTGGGGCTCGACCCTGAGCGCCGTGAGCCGGCACCTGACCCGAAAGATCACCCACGACAGCGTGATCGTCCAGCTCAACGGTGCCGGGAACATGCAGACCACCGGCATCACCTATGCCTCGGACATCATGCGGCGGTTCGGGAGCGCCTACGGGGCCCGGGTTGAACAGTTCCCCGTGCCGGCCTTCTTTGATCACGCCGAAACCAAAACGGCCATGTGGAATGAGCGCAGTGTTCAGCGCATCCTGGACCTGCAGGCCCGGATGAGCATCGCGATCTTTGGTGTCGGATCGGTCGACGCCGACTACCCCAGCCATGTTTACGCCGGCGGGTACCTCGATGAGGACGACCTGGCCGTCCTCGCGAATTCCGATGTGGTGGGTGACGTCGCCACGGTGTTCTTCCGTGCCGACGGCTCCTCGGAAGGCATCACGCTCAACGAGCGGTCCACCGGGCCGGACCTCGCCCAGCTTCGTCAGGTGCGGCGCCGCATCTGCGTCGTGTCCGGCGCGTCCAAGATCAATGGGCTCAGGGGCGCGCTGGCGGCAGGGCTGGCCACGGACCTGATCCTCGACGAAGCCAGCGCACGCAGGCTGGTCCGGTTCGACGGGCTGGCGTGACGGCCGCGGGGCGGGGCGGCCCCGGGCGGGCCGGCCCCGGGCGGGGGACGCCAGTCGCCGTCCGCCACAAGGGAGCACCAGTGGGTAAAGTCAGTGTCATGAGAATCTCCCCCCGGCTGACCCTGAACAACGGCGTACTGATCGACCGGCTGGGGTTCGGACTGTACAAGGTCCCTCCGGCCGACGCCGCCGATCTGGTGACCACGGCCATCGAGGCCGGCTACCGCCACTTCGACACGGCCGCCATGTACGGCAACGAAACAGGCGTCGGCAAGGGCATCGGCGCCCTGTCCGGGTTTGAGGGCACGGGCGGCGGGCCGGGGGAAACCGCACCCTATGTGTCCCGTCAGGACCTCTTCATCACCACCAAGGTCTGGAATGACGACCACGGCTACGACGCCACGATGCGGGCGTTCGACACTTCGATCTCCAACCTGGGCCTGGAGTACATCGATCTTTACCTGATCCATTGGCCGTGCGCCCGGCGCGGCCTCTTTCCCGACACCTACCGCGCCCTGGAGACGCTGTACCGCGAAGGCAAGGTCCGCGCCATCGGCGTCTCGAACTTCCAGCCGGAACACCTTGACCGGCTCCTGCAAACGGCGGAGGTTGTGCCTGCCGTCAATCAGATTGAACTGCATCCCTGGCTGCAGCAGGACGAGCTGCGGGAAAAGCACGGGCTCCTTGGCATCCGCACCGAGGCGTGGAGTCCCTTGGGCCGCGGCCAGGTCCTGAAGGACCCGGTAATCCTGGCCCTCGCCGCCGAACACGACCGCACGCCAGCGCAGATCATCCTCCGCTGGCATCTGCAGCTCGGCAACATCGCCATCCCGAAGGCCAGCTCGTTCGCGCGTATCCATGAAAACCGTGATGTGTTCGACTTTGAGCTCACCCCGCTGGACATGACGGAGATCGCAGGCCTTGAGCGCGGCTTCCGGACCGGCTCCCACCCCGACAACGTCGCATAGGATTTCGAACCAATGGAACAAGTGGACACCGGATCCTCACGCACGCCCCTGTTCAGCAACGCACTCGCCGCCCGTACCCGGGCTGCCTACGCGGACGTTGACGGCACCCGCATCGCCTATTGGGTCTACGAACCGGTCCAGACCACAC
Organism: Arthrobacter oryzae; assembly: GCF_003634095.1. Classification (GTDB taxonomy): domain Bacteria; phylum Actinomycetota; class Actinomycetes; order Actinomycetales; family Micrococcaceae; genus Arthrobacter; species Arthrobacter oryzae. The sequence continues at coordinate 381,785 of NZ_RBIR01000001.1, read as the reverse complement.
CGGAGACCCGGACCATCCTGGTGGTCCATGGGTTCCGCGGTGACCACCACGGCCTGCTCCGGGTCGCCGATCAGCTCACGGACATGCGTCTAATCATGCCGGACCTGCCGGGCTTCGGCGGTTCGGCCGCCTTCGCGGACACCGAACACAGCGTCGCGGCCTACGGCGGGTTCCTCAGCGGGTTCATGGCAGCACTGGGCCTGGGGGCGGACACCGTCCTGCTGGGACATTCGTTCGGTTCGATTATCGCCAGTCATTTTGTGGCGGCCAACCCGGGTGCCGTGGCTGAACTGATCCTGGTCAATCCCATCGCCGCGCCCGCCCTCGAGGGAGCCAAGGGCCTGATGACCAAGCTTGCGGTGTTCTACTACGAGGCCGCGGCGCGTCTGCCCCAGCGGCTGGGCCTGGGCCTGCTGCGCAGCCAGGCGATTGTGCGGGTCATGAGCGTGACCATGGCCAAGACCCCGGACAAAGACCTCCGTCGGTTTGTGCATGCCCAGCACAGTTCCTATTTTTCCGCCTTCGCTGACCGGGACAGCCTGCTTCAAGCCTTCAAGGCCTCGGTTGGCAACAATGTCTCGGAGGTGGCAGGCCAGCTGACGCTGCCTGTTCTGCTAATCGCCGGGGAAAAGGACGAGATCGCCATGCTGGCGGACCAGCACACACTCGTGGCGCGGCTTCCTGACGGGACGCTGGAAGTCATTCCCGGCGTCGGGCACTTGATCCACTACGAAACTCCCGAACCCGCCGCCCTTTACATCCGACGCTTCCTCAAGGACCACGCCGCATGAAGATTCTCATCGACGCCCGCTTCACCCGGCTGGATCACCACGACGGCATCAGCCGCTACGGCGCCAGCCTGATCGCGGCGGCCGCCAAGATCGCCGATGTCTCGATGCTGATCAGCGACCCCCGCCAGCTCGCGCTCCTGCCGGACGTTCCGTACACCGTGATCAACAGCCCGCTGTCCCCTGCCGAGCTCTTCGTGGCCGCAAGGGTCAACAAGCTGGGCGCCGACGTGGTGGTATGCCCCATGCAGACCATGGGCAGCTGGGGCCGGAAGTACGCTCTGGTCCTGACGCTGCACGATCTGATCTACTACGAGCACCCCGCGCCTCCCGGGTTCCTGCCGGCACCCGTCCGGGTCCTGTGGCGCCTCTACCACAAGGCCTTCTGGCCCCAGCGGATCCTGCTGAACCGGGCGGACATCGTGGCTACCATCAGTTCCACCACGGCGGCCCTGATCTCCAAGTACCGGCTGACCCGACGCCCCGTCAGGATTGTCGGCAACGCCCCCCAGCACGGTCACACACCGCGCGACCCCGGGGCGGGGGCCGACAAGACGCTGCTCTACATGGGGTCCTTCATGCCCTACAAGAACGTGGAGACGATGATCCGCGGCATGGCGGAACTGCCGGACATGACCCTCCACCTGCTGAGCCGGATCACCCCGGAGCGGAGGGCCGAACTCGAGGCCCTGGCCCCGCTGGGCGCAAACATCGTCTTTCACAACGGCGTGACCGACGCCGAATACGAGACGCTCCTGGCACGCACCACCGCCCTGATCAGCCTCTCCCGGGCCGAGGGCTACGGGCTGCCGCTGGTCGAGGCGATGTCGCACGGCACGCCCGTGATCGCCAGCGACATACCGATCTTCAGGGAAGTCGGCGATGACGCCGTCAGCTACGTGCATCCGGACTCGCCGTCGGAGTTTGCCGAGGCAGTACGCAAACTCGAGGATCCTGATCTGTGGAAGGCCCGGTCACGCCGTTCCGTGGAGCGGGCCGCCGACTTCAGCTGGGACGAGTCGGCGCGTCGGCTCGTGGCCGTCGCCGAGGAAGCCGCCGCGCTCCGTGCAAGGAACAAGAAGTAGTTCACGGCCGTTCATAGCCGGAACGGCTTCCAGTGGCCGGCGCGATCCACTCCGCGCCGGCCACGCAGCGGGAACGGGATGCCGGGGGGGGCCAGGAGCCGCCGAGGGCCGCAACACCGGACCGGCCGGCACCCATGTGCCACAGATGGCCGCAATACGAGCCTCATTCCGGCCATCTTCGGCGAATGGCCGGCCGGACACTTCTGCCACATAGGGCCGCAGTTCAGGAGGCGTCGAGCACCTATTCGCCACGAACGCCCGCGATTCAGGAGTCGCCGAGCAGCCATTTGCCACAGATGGCCGCAATACGAAATCTCATACCGGCCATCTTCGGCGAATCTTCGGCGAATGGCCGCCGGACACCCATCTGCCACGAAGGCCCGCAGGACACGAGCCACGAGCACCCATCCGCCACGAAGGCCCGCGATTCAGGCGTCGTCGAGCACCCATTTGCCACAGATGGCCGCAATACAAGCCTCATACCGGCCATCTTCGGCAAATGGCCGCCGGACACCCATCTGCCACGAAGGCCCGCGGGACACGAGCCACGAGCACCCATCCGCCACCTAGGGCCGCGATTCAGGCGTCGTCGAGCACCCGTTGACCACAGAGGGCCGCAGCACAGAACCCGCCCGGCACCCATTCGCCACAGATGGCCGCAATACGAGCCTCATACCGGCCATCTTCGGCGAATGGACGCCGGACACCCATCTGCCACGAATGCCCGCAAGACACGAGCCACGAGCACCCATTCGCCACGAAGGCCCGCGATTCAGGAGTCGCCGAGCACCCATTTGCCACAGATGGCCGGAAAAGGAGCCTCATACCGGCCATCTGCGGCGAATGGCCGCCAGTATGCGGACCCAGGTTTCGTAGCCTCGGCGTCGGGAAGCACAACGGGGACACCGGGGACACCGGGCACACCGGGCACACCGGGCACGCCGGGCACGCCGGGGACGCCGGGTGCGCCGACGCACCGACGCGCCGGCACGCCGGGAATGTCCTAGAGGACGTCCACGCCGTCGAGGCGCAACTGCACCGGGTCATCACTGCGCTTGGCTGCCGCTGCCGATTTGACGGCCCGCAGGACGGCCGTGACCTCCGCGGCCCGGGCATAGGGGATGAACAGCAGTGTCCGGACCTCCTCGCCGGAATCCCGCGGCGAGGAATCACGTGAAGACAGGTCCCGTGACGCCGGTCGTCCCGGCCCCGCAGCCGCCGGCAGCACGACGGGCGCTGGCCCGGCCACCCGCAGCACGATTCCCTGCGCCGCCAGCCGCTGTTGCACGGCCTCAGTGAAATGTCCGACGGCGGTCCTGCCGCCGGTGACGGACGCGACGCGCACGGCGGGCGGCAACTCCAGCTCCTGACGCAGGGCCAGTTCCCGGCTGGCATACCCGGCCGGATCCCAGCGCAGCAGGGCGCCGACGCCCGCGGCGTCGTCGGCGGTAATGACCACCAGGCCGCCGTCGGGTGCCGGCCGCACCAGAGCGGCAGCGTTGAACCAGCGGCGGACCGCGTCCTCGCCGGCCCTCAGGTTTTCCCGGCGCAGCAGCGAGTCGCCGTCCAGCAACAGGGCCGCGGCGTACCCGCGGGCCGCCACCGGCTCGGCCCCCACGGTAGCCACCACCAGGGCCTTCGCATCCGGAACGGTGGCCTTAACCTGGTCCCCCGAGGACGTGATGACCGGCTTTCCCGGAAACGCCCGGCCCAGCTCCTCCGCCGTGCGCAGGGCTCCCGCGGCGCCGCGCCGCAACCGCACACCGTTGCACGTGCCGCAGCGCCATGCCGGGGCCGGCGCCGAGCACCAGCGGCACTGCGGCACGGAAGCGCTGCCGCCACTGGGACCGGCGATCGCCAGCGGCCCGCTGCAGGCAGTGCAACGCGCCGGTTCCCGGCAGTTTTCACACACCAGCGAGGGGGCGTAGCCGGCGCGGGCCACCTGGACCAGGACCGGGCCACGTTCCAGGCCTTCTTTGGCAGCCCGCCACGCGGCGCCGGGGAGGCGGGCGATGCGGGCAAGCGGGTCGTGTTCGAGTTCGAAGCTGTCGGCTGTGTTCAGCACCCGCGGGACGGTCCGGCGAACGACGGTTCGCTCCGCGTCGACGGCCCGCGCCCAGCCGGAGGCCACCAGCCGCTCGGACTCGGTGCTGCGCGAGTGGGCGGCGAGCAGGCACGCGGCCCCCTCCTGGCCGGCACGGAGCAGCAGGACCTCGCGGGAGTGCGCGTACGGGGAGCGTTGTTCGATGTGGAGGTCGTCGCCATCATCCCAGCAGACCACGAGCCCGAGATTTTGCACCGGCGCGTACGCCGCGGACCGGGTGCCCACTGCGACCCCGGCGGCGCCGCTGAGCAGGCGCAGGAAACTGCGGTAGCGCGGCGTCTGGCCGTCGTCCGCGGTCAGCCGGGCGACGTCGCCGGCAGGAAGGACATCCAGGAGGGCCGACTCCACCCGGTCAAGGTCACGGTAGTCGGGCACCACCACGACGGCGCCGCGGCCGGACAGGCGTACCGCCGCCACAGCCTCGGCGACCAGCCGCGGCCAGCCGCCAGGACCGTACCCCTGCAGCGCCGTCAGCACGGCCCGGGGAGACTCCCCCGCACCGAGATGGGCGAGGAAGGCGGGCCCGTTGCGGTACGAGGCCCAGGCGCTGCCCGCGGCGGCCGGCTGAATCGACGCATGGGTCGCAGAACCAATCTCCTCAGAACCGACCTCGGCACCCGGCAACTCAGCACCAAACAGCTCAGGGTCGAGGCGGCCGCCGGGAGCGAACTCCTTTTCGAGTTTTGCCATCCGCGGCGGCACGGCGACCCGCAGGACATCGCTGACGGTTCCTGCGTAGCGCGCGGCGATGCGGCCGGCAAGTTCGGCCACCGCAGGGGTCAGGACCGGGACGGGCGATATCACTTTGTGTAGGGGTACCAGGGGGTGACCGGCGTCCGAATTCGCCACACGTTCCAGCAGGTAGCCCGCCAGTTCCTGCCCATTGAACTTGACCTTGACCCTGACGCCGGGCTGGGCCTCGGCGTCAAGGGCGGCTGGCACGCTGTAGTCGAAGGGGCGGTCCAGGTGCGGCAGCGAGGATTCGATCAGCACCCGGGCCACTGGCAGGTCCCCGGCAAGGGCCGGTCCGGCCATCCGCGCGGTGGTAGCGGGAAAACCCTGGAGCAGGGAAAGCTGCTGGGGTTCCCCGTGCACGCTACCGGAACGCTGAGGACTCACGGCTGGCACCTCCCCTCCGGATCGGTTCGACATCGGTTCACACTAGACCACGCACTCTGCGCCACTGACCACGGCTCACCGGAGTCTCCGTCCGGGAACGGGAGCCAAACGGCAAGTAGCCAGGCCGCCGGGAGGCGGCCTGGCTACAGCAGATCACAGGGCTCTGACAAAACTAGCCGTCAGCCTTGGGACGACCCGCGACGCCGAAACTCTGCCGGCAGAAACCTGAGCCGCAAAGCCTAGGCCGTCAGGGGCCTGTGCCGGCGTGAAGCGCTGCCAAAACAGTCTCAGGAGCACCGCTCGGTCCCGGGCCTAGGCGTTGAAGAACGCCTTCAGCTCGTCCACCCGGTCCAGGCGTTCCCAGGTGAAGTCCGGATCCTCGCGGCCGAAGTGACCGTGGGCGGCCGTCTTCGCGTAGATCGGCCGCTTGAGGTCTAGGGCGTCGATGATGGCGCGCGGGCGGAGGTCGAAGATCTCGGCGATCGCCGCGCTGATGCGGGCCGGGTCGACCGTTTCAGTGCCGAACGTCTCAACGTAGGTTCCGACCGGGCGGGCCTGTCCGATCGCGTAGGCGATCTGGATTTCGGCGCGCTTGGCGAGGCCGGCGGCCACCACATTCTTGGCGACCCAGCGCATGGCGTATGCGGCCGAGCGGTCAACCTTGGACGGATCCTTGCCGGAGAACGCACCGCCGCCGTGGCGGGCCATGCCGCCGTAGGTGTCGACGATGATCTTGCGGCCAGTCAGTCCCGCATCCCCCACCGGGCCGCCGATGACGAAGGCACCGGCCGGATTCAGGATGTTGCGGGTACGCGAGATGTCCAGGTTGGACAGCGCCATGACCGGTTCCACCACGTGCGCGGCGAGATCGGCCCGGAGCCGGTCCAGGCTTGTGCCCTCGGCGTGCTGGCTGGAGATGACCACGGTCTCGACCGACACCGGGCGGTCGCCGTCGTAACCCACTGTGACCTGGGTCTTGCCGTCCGGGCGCAGGTAGGACAGTTCGCCGTTCTTGCGGACCTCGGTGAGGCGTTCGGAGAGCCGGTGCGCGAGCCAGATCGGCACGGGCATGTAGGAGGGGGTCTCGTCGCTGGCATAGCCGAACATGAGGCCCTGGTCGCCGGCGCCCTGGAGGTCGTAGTCGTCCTCCTGGCGCCCTTCGCGGGCTTCGAGCGAGTTGAACACGCCGCCGGCGATGTCGTTGGACTGCTGGCCGATGGAGACTGATACCCCGCACCGGGCGCCGTCAAAGCCGTTGGCCGACGAGTCGTATCCGATGCCCAGGATGGTCTCCCGGACGATCTGCGGGATCTCGACGTAGGCGTCCGTGGTGACCTCGCCGGCGACATGCACCAGACCGGTGGTGGCCAGCGTCTCCACGGCAACCCGCGACTCCGGGTCCTTGTCGAGCAGGGCGTCGAGGATCGCATCGCTGATCTGGTCGCAAATCTTGTCGGGGTGGCCTTCAGTCACCGACTCGGAGGTGAAGAGCCGGAGCGCGGCGGGCGTAGACCCGTGAAAGTCGGGGATGTGCAGCGGTAAAGTCACTCAACTACCTTACTGGTTGGAAAACGGACGTCCGGCGGCGTGTGTCCCCATGCTAAGGAGACGTTGGTTACGCCGGGCCTACGCCGGCGGGACAACCCGGCTCAGCTCGGCGCTGATCCGATCGATCACCGCAGCCGCGACGTCGGATTTGGAACCCGACGCCTCTTGGGGTTCGGAGCCGGTGCGGGAAAGGATGACTACGGAATTGGTGTCTTCACCAAAGACCTTGTCCCGGCCCACCTGGTTGACCACCAGCAGGTCACAGGCCTTCCTGTGCAGCTTGTCCCGGGCATAGTCCAGCACGTCGCCGCCGGCGTCGCCGGTCTCGGCCGCGAAGCCGACGATCAGCTGGGTCCTGGAGGCCGCGTCCCGGACCTCGACAAGCTCACGCAGGATGTCCGGGTTGCGCACGAGGTTGATTACAGGGTCCGCGACGTCGTCGCGCTTCTTGATCTTGGTGCCCGAGACGTCCGCCGGGCGGAAGTCCGCAACCGCGGCGGCCATGATGACGACGTCGGAGTCGGCTGCCGCGTGCAGCGCTGCCTTGCGCAGTTCCAGGGCGGTTTCGACCCGGAGGAGCTCGACGCCGTCGGGCGCCGGCACTTCCATGTGGGCTGCGAGCAGCCGGACGCGGGCGCCGGCGTCGCGGGCAGCGGCGGCGAGGGCGACGCCCTGCTTGCCGGAGGAACGGTTCCCCAGGAACCGGACCGGGTCCAGCGGCTCACGGGTGCCCCCGGCGCTGATAGTGACAGTGAGCCCGGCGAGGGGGCGGACCACGGAGGGCCCGGCCTCGGCCTGGCCCGTGTCCGGCTCCACGTCCGCGCCGGCCGGGGCCGACCGAACGGCAGACGCTCCGGCGAGGGCCATTGCGGCGGTGAAGATGGCTTCCGGCTCGGGCAAGCGACCGGGACCGGAGTCGGCGCCAGTCAGCCGTCCACTGGCGGGTTCCAGCACGGTGACGCCCCGGCTGCGCAGGGTTTCGACGTTGGCCTGGGTGGCCGGGTGCTGCCACATTTCGGTGTGCATTGCCGGGGCCATGAGCACCGGGCAGTCGCCGGCCATCAGCAGGGTGTTCGTGAGGAGGTCATCGGCCTGGCCGCTGGCCGCGCGGGCCAACAGGTCGGCGGTGGCCGGCGCCACGACGATCAGCTCGGCCTCGTGGCCGAGGCGGACATGGTTGACGGTGTGGACGGCGTCGAAAACGCTGTTGCTGACCGGGTGACCGGAAAGGGCCTCCCAGGTGGCAACGCCGACGAACCGGGTGGCTGCCTCGGTGGGGATGACCGTGACGTCATGGCCGGCTTCAGTAAAAAGCCGGAGGAGCGACGCCACCTTGTAGGCGGCAATCCCTCCCCCGACTCCGAGGACTATGCGCACGTGATCTCCGTCAACAGGCAGTCTGTTTACTTTGCTCTTCCCGTGAAGGGAATTACTCTGCGGCTTCGATCGGCGTGGAAACGAGCTTGCCTTCGTTGATCTCGCGCAGGGCGATCGAGAGGGACTTCTCGTTCAGCTTGGTGTCGACCAGCGGGCCGACGTACTCAAACAGGCCCTCGTGAAGCTGGGCGTAGTACGCGTTGATCTGGCGTGCGCGCTTGGCACCGAAAATCACCAGTCCGTACTTCGAGTCGGCGGCCTTCAAGAGCTCGTCGATCGGCGGGTTGATGATGCCTTCAAGGTTCGTGGACACGAATTCTCCAAATTCTAACGGGCCGGTGCGTCCCGGCGCCTAGCGCGGGTTCGGGGTCAGCCCCATGAGTGAAACAAGCTCGTCCGCTGCCCGTCGAACGTCATCATTGATGACGGTGTGGTCGAACTCCGGTTCAGCGGCAAGTTCTAGTTTAGCGGTTTCCAGCCGCTGCTGCTGTTCTTCGGCGCTTTCCGTGCCGCGGCCGACCAGCCGGCGGACCATTTCGTCCCAGCTCGGGGGCGCCAGGAACACAAACTGGGCGTCCGGTACGGCCTCCTTGACCTGCCGGGCGCCCTGCAGGTCAATCTCCAACAGCACTGAGCGGCCCTCGGCGATGGCGGCGTCCACCGTGCTGCGCAGCGTGCCGTAGCGGTTCTGGCCGTGGACCACGGCCCACTCGAGCAGTTCGCCGTTTTCGACCAGGGAATCGAATTCCTCGGCTGACTTGAAGAAATAGTGGGTGCCATCCTGCTCCCCCGGGCGCGGCGGGCGGGTCGTGGCGGATACGGACAGCCAGACGCCGGGGTAGTTGTCCCGGATGTAGGTGGACACGGTGCCTTTGCCAACAGCCGTCGGGCCGGCGAGGACTGTCAGTCCCGGTTTCTTGCTCACATATTCCTTTGGGCGGTGGGGGCAGCTCGGCGGAGCGAACTACTTGTCGTCAATAAAATCTACCAGCGCCCGACGCTGGTGGATTCCCAGGCCGCGGACCCGCCTGGATTGTGCGATGCCGAGTTGTTCCATGATGGCCGCCGCACGGACCCTGCCGATCCCCGGCAGGGCTTCGAGCAGCTCGACAATCCGCATGCGGGCAATGGCGTCGTCGGTTTCCGCGGAACTGATGACTTTGGCGATGGTCAACTCACCGGACTTGAGGCGCTCCTTGGCGTCGGCCCTGGTGGCCCTTGCGGCAGCGGCCTTGCGTAGGGCGTCGGAACGCTCCTGCGGCGTGAGGGGTCTCAAACTCACTGAAGTCCTCCCTGCATGGCGGGACGGGGCACCCATGCCCTTGACCTGAACCTACCTTCTGGCGGCGGCAGAAATCAATGGGAATCTGCGGCCGTCGCCGGATCAGGAAGACCTGCGCCCGGGGCCGGCTGCAACCTGCTTCGAATCGGTTGCAACCGGTCCGGAACCGGGCGCAAACGGAAGGCCGGCGTCCCGGGCCGGACGCAGCCGGCCCGGGCGTGGCTGTCAGGCGGCGAGGAGCTCGTCGAGGGTGCGCCGCGCGGCATCCCGAAGGCCGGTCAGCCCCGGTCCGGCCCCGAGAATCTCCCGGCTGGAGGTGCCCAGGACCTGGGGATATGCCGCGCCGAACGTGCGCCGCAGGTCCGCGGGCGTGGCCCCCTGGGCACCCAGGCCGGGGGCCAGGATCGGTCCGCGGACCGCCGCCAGATCGAGATCCAGCGCCGTGAGTGCGGACCCCACGGTCGCGCCCACCACAAGGCCGACGGAACCGAGGGACCCGCCGTAGCGCCGGTTCTCTTCGGCGGCCGCCTCGGTGATCCGCCGCGCGACCGAGTCCGCCCCGCCGACATGCTGGACGGAGGCGCCTTCCGGGTTCGACGTGAGCGCGAGGACGAACACGCCGCGCCCGCTCTCTGCCGCCAGGTCCAGTGCCGGCCGGAGCGACTCAAAGCCCAGATACGGGCTCAGAGTGACCGAGTCCGCGGCCAGGGCCGAGCCGTCGCGCAGCCACGCGTCGGCGTAGGCGGCCATAGTGGAGCCGATGTCACCGCGTTTGGCGTCCGCGATGGTCAGCACGGAGGCCTCGGCCGCCGCGGCCAGGGTGCGTTCGAGCACGGCGATCCCGGCCGAGCCGTGCCTTTCGTAGAGGGCCACCTGCGGCTTCACCGCGGCAGCGAGGGACGCCACGGCCTCCAAGACGGTCAGCGAGAAGCGTTCCAGTCCGGCGACGTCGTCCGTCAAGCCCCAGCGCTGCAGCAGTGCCGGGTGCGGATCAATGCCGACGCACAGCGGCCCGCGCTCCGCCATGGCCTGGCCCAGCCGGGAGCCGAACGTCTCCCGGCCGGCCGGTGCCGCGCTGCGTGCCTCAGGCATCCTGGAGGGCCTTGAGGTACGCGGCGTGCTCCTGCAGGCTCGTGACGGACCATTCGTAGGTGCGCAGCGCCTCGATGGCCTGGACCGCGGCATTGAATTCGGCGACGGTGGTGATACACGGAATGCCGATGGACGTTGCCGCCGCCCGCAGTTCGTAGCCGTCGCTGCGGGCTTCGCCGCCGGAAGGGGTGTTGAACACCATGTCGATCTCGCCGGCGACGATGAGGTCGGCAATGGTGCCCTCGCCCTCGGCGCTGGAGCCCTCGGCGACCTTGCGCACGGGGGTGGCCTGGATACCGTTGCGGCGCAGGACGTCCGCGGTGCCGCCGGTGGAGACGATCTCGAACCCGAGGTCGGAGAGCCGTTTGACACCCATGATCACAGAGCGCTTGTCCCGGTTCGCTACCGAGACGAAGATCTTTCCCTCCGTGGGCAGGGCGTTGTTCGCGGCGGCCTGGCTCTTGGCGAAGGCGGTGTCGAAGTGCTTGTCGATACCCATGACCTCGCCGGTGGAACGCATTTCCGGGCCGAGCAGGGAGTCCACCACCTTGCCCTCGGGGGTGCGGAAGCGGCTGAAGGGCAGCACGGCTTCCTTGACCGAGACCGGCGCCTCCAGCGGCAGCGTGGAGCCGTCGCCGGTTTCCGGCAGCATCTTGTAGGCGCTGCGGAGCTGGTTGATGGTAACGCCGGTGCCGATCAGGGCTGCGGCCTTGGCCATTTGGACGCCGGTGGCCTTGGACACGAACGGCACGGTGCGTGAGGCACGCGGGTTGGCTTCCAGGACGTAGAGGACGTCGGAGGCGAGGGCGAACTGGATGTTGATCAGGCCGCGGACCCCCACGCCGTCGGCGATGGCGAGGGTGGCGGTGCGGACCCGCTCCAGGACGTTGTTCCCGAGCGTGATGGGCGGCAGCACACAGGCCGAGTCGCCGGAGTGGATGCCGGCTTCCTCGATGTGCTCCATGATGCCGCCGAGGTACATCTCGGTGCCGTCGTACAGGGCGTCGACGTCGATCTCGACGGCGTCCTCGAGGAAGCGGTCGATCAGCACCGGATGCTCCGGGGTGATCTCGGTGGCGTTCGCGATGTAGCGGGAGAGGTTGGGCTCGTCGTAGACGATTTCCATACCGCGGCCGCCCAGGACATAGGACGGGCGGACCAGGACGGGGTAGCCGATCTCGTCCGCGATCTTCTTGGCGTCCTCGAAGGACACGGCGGTGCCGTTCTTCGGCGAGATCAGCCCGGCCTTGTCGAGCACCTGGGAGAACGCGCCGCGGTGCTCGGCGAGGTCGATGGCTTCCGGGGACGTGCCGAGGATCGGCACGCCGGCATCGGCGAGCTGCTGCGCGAGCTTGAGCGGGGTCTGGCCGCCGAGCTGGACGAAGACGCCCATGACGCCGCCGGTGCGCTCTTCGGCCGCGATGACCTCCAGGACGTCCTCGAGGGTGAGCGGTTCGAAGTACAGGCGGGTGGAGACGTCGTAGTCGGTGGAGACAGTCTCGGGGTTGCAGTTGACCATGACGGTCTCGTAGCCGGCCTTGCGCAGGGCCATGGAGGCGTGGACGCAGGAGTAGTCGAACTCGATGCCCTGCCCGATCCGGTTCGGCCCGGAACCGAGAATAATGATCGAGGGTTTCGCGTGCAGCGCCACCTCGTCCTCCTCGTCATAGGACGAGTAGTGGTAGGGGGTGTAGGCGGCGAACTCGGCCGCGCAGGTGTCCACGGTCTTGTAGACCGGGCGGATGCCCAGGGCCTGCCGGACGCCGCGGACGACGGCCTCGGAGTTGTGCGTCAGGGCGCCGATCTGTTCGTCCGAGAACCCGTGGCGCTTGGCGCGCTGGAGCATCTCGTGGGTCAGGGCCGGGGCCTTGCGGATTTCGAGCGAGATCTCGTTGAGGAGCTGGAGCTGGTCCAGGTACCAGGGATCAATCTTGGTCGCCTCGAACAGCTGCTCCACGGTAGCGCCGCCGAGAAGGGCGCGCTGGACCTGGTGCAGTCGTTCGGTGGTGGGGCGCTTGGACTTCTCGATCAGCTCGGCGACTTCCCATTCCGGGACGTGGCTGAAGTCCAGCTGGGAGCCCTTCTGTTCGAGGGAGCGCAGGGCCTTCTGCAGGGCCTCGGTGAAGTTCCGGCCCATGGCCATGGCCTCGCCCACCGACTTCATGGTGGTGGTCAGGGTGGGATCCGCCGCCGGGAACTTCTCGAAGGCAAAGCGCGGGACCTTGACCACCACGTAGTCCAGGGTCGGCTCGAAGGATGCCGGGGTCTTCTGGGTGATGTCGTTGGGGATCTCGTCCAGGGTGTAGCCAAGGGAGAGCTTGGTGGCGATCTTGGCGATCGCGAAACCGGTGGCCTTGGAGGCCAGCGCCGAGGACCTGGAGACGCGCGGGTTCATTTCGATCACGACGACGCGCCCGGTGTCCGGTTCGACGGCGAACTGGATGTTGCAGCCGCCGGTGTCGACGCCGACCTCGCGGATGACTGCGATGGAAATGTCGCGCAGCCGCTGGTATTCGCGGTCGGTAAGGGTCAGTGCGGGGGCGACGGTGATCGAGTCGCCGGTGTGGACGCCAACCGGGTCGAAGTTCTCGATGGAGCAGACCACCACGACGTTGTCGTTCTTGTCCCGCATCATCTCCAGCTCGTACTCCTTCCAGCCGAGGATGCTCTCTTCGAGCAGCACCTCGGAGGTGGGGCTGTACTGCAGGCCCTGGCCGACGATCCGGCGGAGGTCGGACTCGTCGTAGGCCAGGCCGGAGCCGAGGCCGCCCATGGTGAAGGAGGGCCGGACCACCATCGGGTAGCCGAGGTCCTCGGCGGCGGCGATGGCCTCGTCCATGGTGTGGATGATGTGGCTGCGGGCCGACTCGGCGCCGCAGCGCTCCACGACGCCCTTGAACTTCTCGCGGTCCTCGCCGAGCTCGATCGCGGCAATGTTGGCGCCGATCAGCTCGACGTTGTACTTCTCCAGGACACCGTTCTTGTCCAGCGCGATGGCCGTGTTGAGGGCCGTCTGGCCGCCCAGGGTCGGCAGGAGCGCGTCGGGACGCTCCTTGGCGATGATCTTCTCGACCACCTCGGGGGTGATCGGCTCGATGTAGGTCGCGTCGGCGAACTCGGGGTCCGTCATGATGGTGGCCGGGTTGGAGTTGACGAGGATGACCCGCAGGCCCTCCTCCTTGAGGACGCGCAGCGCCTGGGTGCCGGAGTAGTCGAATTCGGCCGCCTGGCCGATCACGATCGGGCCGGACCCGATGACCATGACGCTCTTGAGGTCAGTTCTCTTGGGCATTACTTCTTGTCCTCAGTCTTGGAGTCGGTGGAAGTCTCTTTTGCGGAAGCAGCGTCCGCCATCAGCTCGATGAAGCGGTCGAAGAGGTACGCGGCGTCGTGCGGTCCGGCGGCCGCTTCGGGATGGTACTGCACAGAGAACGCGGGGATGTCGAGGCAGGCGAGGCCCTCGACGACGTCGTCGTTGAGGCTCACGTGGCTGACCTCGACGCGGCCGTAGCGCTCCTCGGGCGCCTGGGTGGCGCCGTTGAGGGGGGCGTCGACGGCGAAGCCGTGGTTCTGCGAGGTGATTTCGACCTTGCCGGTGCGGCGGTCCATCACCGGCTGGTTGAGGCCGCGGTGGCCGTAGCGCAGCTTGTAGGTGCCGAAGCCCAGCGCGCGGCCCAGGATCTGGTTGCCGAAGCAGATGCCGAAGTACGGGATCTTCTCATCAAGCACGGAACGCAGCAGAGCCACCTGGTTGTCCGCGGTGGCGGGGTCGCCCGGGCCGTTGGACATGAAGAAGCCGTCGGGGTTGACGGCCTGGACATCGGCGAGGGTCGCGGTGGCGGGCAGCACGTGCACCCGGACGCCGCGTTCGGCGAAGCGGACGGGGGTCATGCGTTTGATGCCGAGGTCGATCGCGGCGATGCTGAACCGCGGCTCGCCGTCCCAGCCGAAGTCCTTGGGCTCCACCGTGTACGCGGCGTCGACGCTGACTTCCTCGGCGAGCCGGGAGCCCTCCATCGGCGCGCTGGCCAGGACGGCGTCCGTGAGTTCCTTGTCCGTGGCGCGGGCGGCGTCGCCGGAGAAGATGCCCGCGCGCATGGTCTTGTGTTCGCGCAGGTGCCGGGTGATGGCGCGGGTGTCCACGCCCTGGATCCCGACGATGCCCTGCTCGGCGAGTTCGTCGTCCAGGGACCGCTCGGAGCGCCAGTTGGAGGGCCGGCGGGCGGCGTCGCGGACGATGTAACCGGCCACCCAGATCCGGCGGGACTCGGCGTCGTCGGTGTTGACGCCGGTGTTGCCGATGTGCGGCGCGGTCTGGACCACGAGCTGCCGGGCGTAGGAGGGATCGGTGATGGTTTCCTGATAGCCGGTCATGCCGGTCGCGAAGACCGCCTCGCCAAGGGCACTGCCGGTGGCGCCGTAGCTGGTGCCGCGGAAAATCCGGCCGTCCTCGAGCACGAGGACCGCGGGGGTGGATGCTGCTGCAGCGGGGTTTGCTGTCACTGCTTCTTCAGACACTGTTTCTGCCACTGTTTCTTCTGACACTGTTTTCTCTGACACTGCGTTGGGGTCCGTCACGTCTTTACTTTCCACTATCGGCTTCTGCCTGAGGGGCTGCGGAGATCAAATCTTGGAGGGTGGCCAGGAGCAGGTCCTTGTCCTCGGCACGGCGGGTCCGGAAGCCGGTGTCCAGCTCGTGCGAGCCAAGCATCCAGCTGAGCACCAGCAGGCCGTCCTTTTCCACGAACTTTCCGGCCATGCCGCTTTCCAGGCGCACGCCGGTCAGCGCTCCGGCCGGGATGAACACGGGGCCGGCGCCTGCGCGCTCGAACAGCGCCCCTTCCGGGTACACGCTGAGCCCGGCGTTGGTGCGGATGCCCAGGTTCTGGACGGCGATCCGGTCCAGCCAGTCGCCGGCGGTGGTGGAGGCAACGTACTGGCCGTCGGCCTCAGCAAGCGGGGCACCGAGTTCGGCGGGGACCCCGGGAAGGGGCTCGACGTCGGACTGGCGGCGCAGGCGGTTGCGCCAGCCGAGCCAGATCAGCGCCAGCGCGACGCCAACCAGGACCAGTGTGAGGAGCAGGGAAAGGTCCTTGACCATCAGGACCGAACCGCCGGGGCGTCCGCGGCGTCGTCCGGCCACCGGTACGGGGTATTGAGTGTGCCGTCGAGGACGGTCGGGTGGCCCTTGAAGAACGTCGCCACCACCCTGCCGGGGAGTTCCCGGCCGGCAAACGGAGAGTTACGGCCCATGGTTGCCATCTTAGAAGGGTCCACGGTCCAGCGCGCAGCCGGGTCTACGAGTATGACGTTGGCGGGTTCGCCGGCCTCGAGCGGGCGGCCCTGGTCCTGGAGCCGGCCGATGCCGGCCGGTGCGGTGGAGGTCACGCGGGCAAAGTCGGCCCAGCCCATCAGCCCGGTTTCAATCATGGTGTGCTGGACCACGGACAGCGCCGTTTCCAGGCCGGTCATGCCCATGGCGGCCTGCGCCCACTCGCATTCCTTGTGCTCGCTCGGGTGCGGCGCATGGTCGGTACCGACGACGTCGATCGTGCCGTCGGCCAGCGCCGCTCGCAGGGCCTGGACATCGGCGTCGGTGCGCAGCGGCGGGTTGACCTTGTAGACGGGGTCGTAGCTGCGGGCCAGCTCATCGGTGAGCCACAGGTGGTGCGGGGTGACCTCGGCCGTGACGTTGACGCCGCGGGACTTGGCCCAGCGGATGATCTCCACCGACCCGGCCGTGGAAACGTGGCATACGTGAAGGCGGGAACCGACATGCTGGGCCAGCAGAACGTCGCGGGCGATGATGCTTTCCTCGGCGACGGCGGGCCAGCCGGCAAGGCCGAGGACGGCGGAGACCTCGCCCTCGTTCATCTGGGCGCCGGCGGTGAGGCGCGGTTCCTGCGCATGCTGGGCGACGACGCCGTCGAACGCCTTGACGTATTCAAGCGCGCGGCGCATCAGCACGGGGTCGTGCACGCAGATGCCGTCGTCGGAAAAGACCCGCACCCGGGCGCGGGAGTCGGCCATGGCGCCGAGTTCGGCGAGCTGCTCCCCCGCAAGGCCCACGGTGACGGCACCCACCGGGCGGACGTCCACCCAGCCGGCGGCCCGGCCCAGCGTGAGGACCTGTTCGACGACGCCGGCGGTGTCCGCCACAGGCGTGCTGTTGGCCATCGCGTGGACGGCCGTGTAACCGCCCAGGGCGGCGGCACGCGTGCCGGTTTCCACGGTCTCGGCATCTTCGCGGCCGGGCTCGCGCAGGTGCGTGTGGATGTCCACCATGCCGGGCAGCGCCACGAGTCCGGCGGCCTCAATGACTGTCGCGTCCCCCACCCCGACGCCGTCGGCGTCCAGGTGCGGGCCGCGGGCGGCGATAATGCCGTCGCGGATCAGGAGGTCCTCGGCTGCTCCGCCCAGGATCGCGGCACCGCGGATGAGGTAGGCGCCGCTGTTGCTTGCATGCTGTTGCTGTTCGGCCATCAGTGGCTCTCCTGGTGGGAATAGGTGGCGTTCGGATTGGCGGCGTGGGAGGAGGCGGCCGGTTCCCGGGTCTCCCCGGAGAGCAGCAGGTACAGCGCTGCCATCCGGATGGAGACGCCGTTGCGGACCTGCGCCAGGACGGTGGAGCGGGGCGAGTCCGCCGCGGCCGAGGATATTTCCAGGCCGCGGTTCATGGGGCCGGGGTGCATGATGATGGTGTCTTTGAGCCCCAGGGTGTCCAGGGCGCGGAGCCGGTTGTCATCGAAGCCCCAGCGGCGTGAGTATTCCCGGGTGGTGGGGAAGAAGGATGCGTTCATCCGTTCGCCCTGGACCCTGAGCATCATCATCGCGTCCACCCCCTTGGCGAGGGTTTCGTCGAGGTCGAAGCTGACCGTGCAGGGCCATTTTTCGACGCCGATGGGCAGCAGGGTGGGAGGCGCGACGAGCGTGACCTCGGCGCCCAGGGTGCGCAGCAGCCAGACGTTGGAGCGTGCCACCCGCGAGTGCAGGACGTCGCCGGCGATTGCGACGCGCATCCCCTGCAGATCGGCCCCCGTGGAGGGGATGCCGGCGAGCTTGGCCCAGTGCCGGCGCATGGTGAAGGCGTCCAGCAGGGCCTGGGTGGGGTGTTCGTGGGTGCCGTCGCCGGCGTTGATGACGGCGGCGTCGATCCAGTCGGTCGCGGCGAGCCGGTGCGGGGCGCCGGAGGCCCAGTGCCGGATCACGACGGCGTCGGCTCCCATGGCCGCCAGCGTCTGGGCGGTGTCCTTGAGCGACTCTCCCTTGGAGACGGAGGAGCCCTTCGCGGCGAAGTTGATGACGTCGGCGGAGAGCCGCTTCGCTGCGGCCTCGAAGGAAATACGGGTACGGGTGGAGTCTTCGAAGAAGAGGTTGACCACGGTGCGGCCGCGCAGGGCAGGCAGTTTCTTCACCTCACGCTCCCCCACGGCTGCCATTTCCTCGGCAGTGTCGAGGATGCGGATGGCGTTCTGCAGGCTCAAGTCTTCGGTGGAGAGCAGGTGCCTCATGCGGTGGCCTCGATGACCACTTCGTTGACGGGGACGCCGTCTACGGAGTCGGTTTCCTCAAGCCGGACGCGGACCTTTTCCGATGACGAGGTGGGCAGGTTCTTGCCCACGTGGTCCGCGCGGATCGGCAATTCCCGGTGGCCGCGGTCAATCAGGACCGCCAGGCGGACGATCCGGGGGCGTCCGAGGTCGATAAGGGCATCCAGGGCCGCGCGGATGGTCCGGCCCGAGTAGAGTACGTCGTCGATCAGCACAACCACTTTGTTGTCGATCCCGGTGCGCGGCAGCTGGGTGGGGTACGGCGGGCGCGTGGGCTGGTGCGAGAGGTCGTCGCGGAACATCGTGACGTCGAGCTGGCCGACGATCGCGGCGGCGTCAACGGTGGGATCCGCGGCGGCGATCTTAGCGGCGAGGCGCACAGCCAGGGGATAGCCCCGGCGGGGAATGCCCAACAGGACGAGGTCCTGGGAGCCCTTGTTGGCCTCGAGAATTTCATGGGCGATACGAGTAAGCGCACGGTCGATGTCAGCCTGGTTGAGGACAACCCGGGTGAGCACAACCGTCGCAGGACGCGGTGCTGAAGGCACTGAAGTCAAAGCTCGTCTCCCCTTTCCCCGCCTCACGGGACGGAATTAAAAAAGGATTATTTGCTCTTTCAAATTACCACAGCGGCACCCGGGGTCCGGTCCCTGGCCGGGCGTTCT
This sequence comes from Arthrobacter oryzae, assembly GCF_003634095.1. Taxonomy (GTDB): domain Bacteria; phylum Actinomycetota; class Actinomycetes; order Actinomycetales; family Micrococcaceae; genus Arthrobacter; species Arthrobacter oryzae. Next base: position 363,175 of record NZ_RBIR01000001.1, on the reverse strand, counting down.
ACGTCACAGAAGAGTTCGGACGGAAGGCATGCAAAAAGGACCGCCCCTGCCATGCGGCGGGGGCGGTCCTTTGGTGAAGCTGGTGCTGAACGGGCTCAGGCCAGCAGCGAGGGCTTCAGCTGCTGCAGCCGGCCGAGCAGGCCGTTGATGAACGACGGCGACTCGTCCGTGGAGAGCGTCTTGGCCAGGGCCACGGCCTCACTGACCGCCACGCCATCCGGGACGTCGTCGTTGTAGAGCAGTTCCCAGGTGCCGATTCGCAGGATGATGCGGTCCACGGAGGGCATGCGCTCCAGGGTCCAGCCCTGCGAATAAGTCTCCAGGAACTCGTCGATCGCGGCCTGGTGGGACACCACGCCTTCGACGATTTCGAGGGTGTAGGGGTTGACGATCTGGTCGGTCTGCTCCCGACGCGACTTCAGTACATCGAACGCCGAAGCGGAGCGCTGCTCTGCCTCGAAGAGAACATCCAGGGCCCGGTTCCGGGCCTTACCGCGGGCACTCACTAGTCGTTGACCCGGCCGAGGTAGCTGCCGTCGCGGGTGTCGACCTTGACCTTGGTGTTGTTCTCGACAAACAGCGGCACCTGGATCTCGTAGCCGGTTTCGAGGGTGGCAGGCTTGGTGCCGGCCGAGGAGCGGTCGCCCTGCAGGCCCGGCTCCGTGTAGGTGATCTCGAGAACGACGCTCGGGGGCAGTTCGATGTAGAGCGGGTTGCCCTCATGGATGGCGATGTTGACCATCTGGTTCTCAAGCATGAAATTGGTGGCGTCGCCGACGGTGGCGGCGGAGACCGTGAGCTGGTCGAAGTCCGAGGTATCCATGAAGACGAAGTCGGCGCCGTCCTGGTACAGGTACTGGTAGTCGCGGCGGTCCACCGTGGCGGTCTCGATTTTCAGTCCGGCGTTGAAGGTCTTGTCGACCACTTTGCCGGACATCACGTTGCGCATCTTGGTGCGCACGAACGCGCCACCCTTGCCCGGCTTGACGTGCTGGAACTCGATGATGTTCCAAAGCTGGCCCTCAAGCTTGAGGACGGTGCCGTTCTTGATGTCGTTTGTGGTTGCCACAGTATCCTCTTCGTTTCTATCTGGTTCCATCGGGCCGGTGCTATCGGCCTGACGTCATATGCCGGGCCGGCATGCCAATCGGGCCGCCAGCGCGTGTTTGTCAAAAATCCAAGTTCTATTCTACCGGTTCCCGGGCAACGCTGGCTGACGGCGGTTCAGGACTGCTGTTCCAGCACTTCCCGGGCGCGCTGCAGGGCCACCGCCGAGGCGTAAATGAGCGCGGCGTCCGCGGAGCCGGCCACGCGCAGGTCGAGGGCCTTCGCGAAGGACTCGACGGCGGCGCCCACGTTGCCGCCAGCGAAGTAGGACCGGCCCAGGTGCTGGCGGACGGCGGCCTCTTCCAGGGTGCCCTGGGTTTCTGCGAGGAGCTGACGGAAGACCTCGACGGCGCGGTCGAAGCGGTTAGAAACCCTGAGCACGTCCGCCTCGAAGATTCGCAGCCGCAGCGAGTCCGGGTCCTTGTACCGGGCCTCGGCGAGCAGTTCGGCGGCCTCGGCCGCGTGCCCTTCGACGAGGCGGACGAGGATCAGGTCACCGGGGTCCGTGGATGCCGCCAACGCCTCGGCCATGACCTCTTCGTTGACGATCTGGGGCATGAGGCTCCGCGGATTGATCCGGATCCCGGGAAACCCCGCGTCCGGCCACTCGCTCGTGCCGCCCTTGACCATGTTCATCAGGAGGCAATCTCCTGGTAAGCGGCGAAAAGCAGCGACGTGTCGGGGACGTCGAGGATGCCCGGCCGGCCGACGCCGTCGAGGACCACGAAGCGCAGGAGGTCACCGCGGGACTTCTTGTCCCGGCGCATGCCGTCCAGGAGGGCCTGCCAGCGGTCGCGGCGGTACGTGATGGGCAGCCCCAGGCTTTCAAGGATGCTGCGGTGCCGGTCGGCGTCGGCGTCGCTGAGCCGGCCGACGCTGCGGGCGAGCTCGGCGGCGAACATCATGCCCACCGAGACGGCCGCGCCGTGCCGCCAGGAGTAGCGCTCGGCGAGTTCGATCGCGTGCCCCAGGGTGTGGCCGTAGTTCAGGATCTCGCGCTGGCCTGTCTCCTTCAGGTCCTCCGAGACCACCCGGGCCTTGACGCTGATGGCGCGTTCGATGAGTTCCCGGAGCACGTCGGAGCGGGGATCGGAGACCGCGGACGGGTCCTTTTCGATCAGGTTGAGGATGGCGGGGTCGGCGATGAAGCCGCACTTGATGACCTCGGCCATGCCGGAAATGATCTCGTTCTTCGGCAGCGTGTCCAAGGTGTCGAGGTCCGCGAGGACGCCCGCGGGCGGATGGAACGCGCCCACCAGGTTCTTGCCCTCGGCCGTGTTGATGCCGGTCTTGCCGCCGACGGAGGCATCGACCATGCCCAGCAGGCTGGTGGGCATGTGGATGACCTTGACGCCGCGCAGCCAGGTCGCGGCGACAAAGCCGGCGAGGTCCGTCACGGCGCCGCCCCCGACTGCGACGATGGCGTCCGAGCGGGTGAAGTCGTTCTGCCCCAGCACCTGCCAGCAGAAGGACGCCACCTCAATGTGCTTGCCTTCTTCGGCGTCGGGGATCTCCGCTGTCAGGGCGGTGAAACCGGCGGCGGCCAGCTCTTCCCGGACGGTGTCGCCGGTGAGCCTGAGCGCGCGGGGATGGATCACCAGAACACGCTTGACGCGTTCGCCCAGGAGGCCCGGCAGGCTTGCCAGGAGGCCGCGGCCAACCACGACGTCGTAGTTCTCAGCGGGCGTCTGACCGGTGACCTTGATGACGGTTGCTTCGGTACTCACTATTCAACTTCCTTTGTCGCCGCCGGGGCGGGCACAGCTGCGGATTTGGCCGCGACGTACTCCCCCAGCGCATCTTCCAGCCGGTGAGCCAGTTCCGGGATACTGCCCCGCCGGACATCGAGGACGAGGTCTGCGAGCCGTTCGTAAACCGGCTGCCGGGTGGCGAACAGGGTTCGCCACCGGCCCATGGCGTCGCCGGCCAGGAGCGGCCGGCCCGAATTCCGGGCGATGCGTTCCGCCACAGTTTCGGCGTCGCACTCCAGATACACCACGGTACAGCGGCCCAAGAGCTGCTGCGTTCCCGAGTCGAGGACGGCCCCGCCGCCGAGGGAAATGACAGCCTGGCCGCGCCGGGCGTCCTCGACCGCATGCGCGACGGCCCGGGCCTCCATCTCACGGAAGGCATGTTCGCCCCGGCTGGCGAAGATCTCGGCGATCGTGCCGTGCTGTGCCACCACGACGGCGTCGGTGTCCACGAAAGCCCAGCCCAGGTGCTGGGCGAGCTGTTGGCCGATCGCCGATTTGCCCACGGCCATTGGTCCGATCAGGACGATCGGGCCCAGAGGCTCTGCGGCGGGCGTAGCCGCGGGCTTGGCCGCGGCGGAAGGCTGTTCGTTGTTCCCGGCCGGCACTAGTGGCCGATCGAGTCCAGGGCCGCCGGAATGTTGTCCAGGTAACCCTTGATGTTGCGGGCGGTCTCCTGCACGGAGTCGCCGCCGAACTTTTCCGTGACCGCTTCGGCGAGGACCAGGGCCACCATGGCCTCGGCGACCACGCCGGCGGCCGGGACCGCACAGACGTCGGAGCGCTGGTGGTGGGCCTTGGCGGCCTCCCCCGTGCTGACGTCCACCGTCTTGAGCGCGCGCGGCACCGTGGCGATCGGCTTCATGGCCGCGCGGACGCGCAGGACGTCGCCGATGCTCATGCCGCCTTCGATCCCACCTGCCCGGTTGGACGTGCGGATGATCTTGCCGTCCGAATCCTTGACGATTTCGTCGTGGGCGGCCGAGCCGCGGCGGGCAGCCGTGAGGAAGCCGTCGCCGACTTCAACGCCCTTGATGGCCTGGATGCCCATGAGGGCCGCGGCCAGGCGCGAGTCAAGGCGCCGGTCCCAGTGGACGTAGCTGCCAAGTCCCGGCGGCAGGCCGTAGGCCAGCACCTCGACGACTCCCCCGAGGGTTTCGCCTTCCTTGTGCGCGACGTCGACCTCGGCCACCATCGCGTCCGAGGTTTCCCGGTCGAAACAGCGCAGCGGATCGGCGTCGAGGGCCAGGACGTTGTCCGGGACCGGCAACGGCCGGCCTTCCGGTACGGCCACACTTGCGATGGACACGGTGTGGGAGACGAGTTCGATTCCAAGCTGCTTGAGGAACGCTGCGGCGACCGTGCCGAGGGCAACCCTGGTGGCCGTCTCGCGGGCGCTGGCGCGCTCCAGGACCGGACGGGCCTCGTCGAAGCCGTATTTCTGCATGCCGGTGAAGTCGGCGTGGCCGGGCCGGGGCCGGGTGAGCGGAGCGTTCCGGGCCTGGTCGGCCAGGATTTCCGGATCGACCGGATCGGAGGACATGATCTGTTCCCACTTGGGCCACTCGGTGTTGCCGACCTGGATGGCGACGGGGCCGCCCTGGGTCAGGCCGTGGCGGACGCCGCCGAGGATTGTGACCACGTCCTGCTCGAATTTCATCCGCGCTCCGCGGCCGTAGCCGAGCCGCCGGCGGGCCAGGGCCTCGCTGATGTGGCCGCTGGTGACTTCCACACCGGCGGGCACGCCTTCAATAATTCCGACCAGTGCCGGGCCATGGGATTCTCCGGCAGTCAACCAACGCAACATAAATTCCATCCTGCCACGTCGGGAGCTTAGAACACCCGTCGGGGCGCCCCGACTGCGTCACACATCACATCTATGACTCCGGCGGGCATGGCGTCGCCCAGCCCGGTGAAGTGCCGCACTTGCTCCACCGCCTGGTAGAGGAGCATTTCAAGTCCCGGGACCACGGTACCGCCGGCATCCTGCCAGACGGCGGCAATCCGGCTGGGCCACGGATCGTAGGCGACGTCCAACAGCACGCCCGCGATGCCGCCGGTTTTTTCCTGCAGACCTGCCGCGCCGGCATCGGGAGACAGCACTCCTGACGGCTTAGCTTTCACTTCTCCTGCCAGCTCCCCGGCCAGCGCGTCGGCCGCGTGGGGCGGCAGAGTGGAGATGACGACGTCGGCCATCGCGACGGCGGCTCCGGCGCCTTGCAGGGGCAACACGCGGATGGGCAGACCAACGGCCACGGAGGCCGCGCGGGCCTCTGCTGCGCGGCTGACATCGCGGACGAACACGTCCGCGGACGCGGAACCAAGTTCCTTGAGGGCCGCGACGGCAGCCGCCGCAGTCCCGCCCCCGCCGAGGACCGCTGCGGTGGGCGCCGTGACCGCCCCCGCGTGCCGGAGCGCATTGACGATGCCGGCCACGTCGGTGTTGTACGCGACCAAACGGCTGTGGCCACCACCGTTTCCGTCGGGTTCGAAGGCGACAGTGTTGACGACCCCGAGCGCACGCGCCACGCCCCGGACCTCGTCCACTTCGGCCGCCATGGCGGTCTTGAGCGGCATGGTCACCGACAGCCCCCGCCAGGACCCGTCCGCGCGCGCTTCATCCCTGACCTGCCGCATGAATCCGGGCAGCGCGGCCTCCGTCACGTCGATGGCGGAATAGGCGATGTCCAAGCCCAGGTGGGCGTAGGCGGCCCGGTGCAGCGCCGGTGACTTCGAATGGCTGATGGGATGCCCGAGCACGGCCGCCCGAAGCGTCATACGCAGCGGCCCGGGTTGGCCTGGCACCACGCGTCGTACTGCGCCACGTAGCCGAGGTGCTCAGCCAGGGTCTTGGAGAACTTGGTCTCCTTGGTGTCCAGGTTGATGGTGACCCAGTACAGGTAGTTGTTGGTCTTGGGCTTGGCGGCGGCGTCGATGGCCGTCTTGCCGGGCGAGCCGATCGGTCCGGCGGGCAGGCCCTTGTTGGCGTACGTGTTGTACGGGTTCGACTTGTCGGCCTTCTGGTTTTCATCGATGTGGAAGCTCCGGATGCCCAATCCGTAAGTGACTGTGGCATCGGACTGGATGAGCCCGTTGGTCTCGGTGTTGTTGGGCTTGAGGCGGTTGTAAATGGCGCCGGCCACATCACCGTATTCGGCCTGGCCGCCCTCGGCCTGGACAATGCTGGCCACGGTCACGATGTCGTACTGTTTCGCGGGGTCGGTGACGCCCTGGGCCTTGAGTTCGTCCAGGGTGTTGCCGACGAGCTTCTTCAGAATGTCCTTGGCGGAAGATCCCAGCGGGAAGCGGTACTCCCCCGGGGCCAGGTAGCCCTCCAGGTTCTTGGCCTTGGCAGGGAGGCCGAACTGCGTGGGCGCATCACTGAGCGCTTTCAAAGTGTCCAGCGAGATTCCGGTCCCCTCGGAAATCGCCTGCAGGGATTCGCCGACCCGCAGCCCGGCGCTCAGCGCAAAGTACATGACCTTGCCCTTGTCCTTGTTGAGCAGGATGTCCACCGCATCGGAGTTCTTCATTTCCTGGCGCAACGTGAAGGTGCCCGGGCTGAGCGCTCCGCCGGAGGCGGCGAACTCCTTGAGGAACGTGTCCGCGTTTGCCACCACCTTTTTGGATACGAGCTCGGTGGCCACCGACTTCGGCCCCGCTCCGGGTTCGACCGTGATGGTGACCTCCCCGGTCCCGGGGCCCGGATAGTCGGCCACGGTGTCCCCGCCCAGGAGGGGCTTGAGGAACTGTGCGCCCACGGCCACGGCTACGACGAACACGGTCAGCGTCAGCACCAGTGCCAGGAAGCGCCGCCGGCGCCGGACCTTCTTGGAGGGACCCTTTTCATAGCGGCTGGCTCCGGCCATCAGTTCGTGGCCCGGTTCGTCGTGGTACTCGGCGACCGGCTGCGCCGCGGCGTGGGGGTCGCTGGCGTCCTCGTAAAAATCGGGGGCCGCGTCCTGTTGTCCCAGATCGTGGGGGTGCAGTGCGTAGCCCTCGTGCTGGACGGCGCCGTGGGCAGTCGCCTCGTGGGCGGTCGCCTCGTGGCCGGCTGCGTAGCCGTGCTGGCCCGCTATCGCGTAGACGGCGTCCTCGCGGGCGATATCTTCGCGGACCGGCTCCTCGTGGGCCAGGTCCTCACTGACCGGCTCCTCGTGGGCGGGGTCCGCGCGGACGGGCTCTTCGTGAACGGGCTCTTCGTGAACGGGCTCTTCGCGGACCGGCTCCTCGTGGGCCAGGTCGTCGCGGACGGGGGTGAACTGCGTAAAGTCATGGCGCGCCGGCGCTTCGTCAGCGGCGACGTCGTGCACAGGTTCTTCATGATCCTCGTGCACAGTCGGAGCGTTATCGGGGAACTCGGGGGCAACTCCGGGGAGTTCCGGTGCGGCCTGCGGCAGCTCGCTCTCAGGTGCAGGCGCCGTCGCCGGATCGTCCTGTCCGGTCTCAAAGGCCTGCGGCGGGATCACGTTGTGTCCCTGCGTCGCCAGGAGCTTTTCCCGGGCCCTGATCTCTTTGCGCGTCAGCGGTCGGCCGGCGCCACTCAGGGCATCACCGGAGGAGTCATCACTGTTGACCGGGCTCACTGTAGCCTTCCATTGTCTGAAGAGTGCGTCTGTACTGCCGGTCCGGTCTGTGCGCCGTCTCCGGTCGGCCCCGGCGCAGACTCCGCGTACACGCGGTTTCCGACCTCCGTTCCCCTGGCCTTTTGCATATCAATCGCATGTTGCAGAATACCTGCCGCCGCAACCTGATCAACCACTGTACGGTGATTTCTGCTGCTCATGCCAGCTTCGTGCAGGTTGCGGTGGGCTGTCACCGTGCTGAGGCGCTCGTCAATCAGGCGCACGGGCACGTCCGTTCCCGCCTCCTGCAGCGACCGGGCCAGCAGGAGGGCATAGTCTGTGGCCATCCTGGCGGAGGCGTGCTCTTCGCCCCGCATGGTGCGCGGCAGTCCCACGAAGATCTCAACGGCGTTCAGCTCCGCGGCCAAGGCGGCCAGGATGCGCACATCAGTGTTCTTCTTCACGTTCCGCTGCAGCGTGCGCAGCGGAGTCGCCAGGATCCCCTCGGGGTCGCAGAGGGCCACACCCACGCGGACGGTGCCGACGTCCACCCCGAGCTTCACACCCCGGGGATAGACGCCGGCCACAGCTCCTTCAGTCATGGAGGATCCGCTTATCGCCGGGTGATGGCGTCCACGACGGCGCTCAGGGCAGCGCCGACCTGGGCTGCGTCGGTGCCGCCGCCCTGGGCGACGTCATCCTTGCCGCCGCCGCCGCCGCCGAGCACACCGGCGGCCAGACGGACGAGGGCCCCGGCCTTCACCCCGGCGGCCCGGGCGGCCTCGTTCGTGGCGATCAAGATCACCGGACGGTCGTTGCTGACGCCTGCGACGGCGACAGCGGCGGCCTCGGAGCCAAGACGGGTCCGAAGGTCCAGGGCCAGGCCGCGCAGATCATCCGCGCCGCTGACCTGGCCGGCGTCGTGCGCGATCACTTTCACGCCGGCGGCATCCGTTGCCGTACCGGCCAGCTGGGCCGCGGCAGCCGTGAGCTGGGCCTTGCGCAGGCGCTCAAGCTCCTTTTCCGCGGTCTTGAGCTTGGTCAGCGTGCTGGCGATCCGGTCCGCGAGGAGCCCGGAGGGAACCTTCAGCATTTCGGTGAGCTCGGTGACCAGGGCCCGCTCCGCGGCGAGGTGCCGGAAGGCGTCCATGCCCACGAAGGCTTCGACGCGGCGGTTTCCCGACCCCACGGACTGTTCGCCGAGCAGGGACAGGCTGCCGATCAGGGAGGTGTTCTCGACGTGGGTGCCGCCGCAGAGTTCGCGGGACCAGGCGCCGTCAATCTCCACGACCCGGACCTCGTTGCCGTAGTTCTCGCCGAACAGGGCCATCGCGCCGAGAGCCTTGGCCTCCGCGAGGCCCATGATCTTGGTCTCCACCCGGAAGTTGTTGCGGATGGCGATGTTAGAGACTTCCTCGATCTCGGACCGGGTTGCGGCGCTCAGGCCCTCACCCCAGGCAAAGTCGAAGCGCAGGTAGCCGGCCTTGTTGAATGAGCCGCGCTGCAGGGCCTCCGGGCCGAGGATCTGGTGCAGGGCCGCATGCACAATGTGCGTGCCAGTGTGCGCCTGTTCGGCGGCGTGGCGGCGTTCCCGGTCGACGGCGGCCTGGACCAGCGAGTCGGACCCGATTTCGCCTTCGCGGACGATCGCCTTGTGCACACTGAGGCCCTTGACGGGTCGCTGGACGTCCAAGACCTCGACGACGAAGCCGTCGCCGGTGATGAGCCCTGTATCGGCCGCCTGGCCGCCCGCCTCGGCGTAGAAGGGGGTCTCCGCGAGGACCAGTTCGATTTCGTCACCCGTGGAGGCCTGGGAGACCTTCCGGCCGGCGGAAAGGATGCCGCGGACCTTGGACTCGCCCTGGAGCTCGGTGTAGCCGGTGAAGACGGTTTCGCCCTGCGAGAGGAGTTCCTGGAACGCGCTGAGGTCAGCGTGCGCGCCCTTCTTACCCTTGGCGTCGGCCTGGGCGCGTTGGCGCTGTTCAAGCATGAGCTTGCGGAACTCGGGCTCGTCGACCTTGAGCCCGGCTTCCTCGGCCATCTCCAGTGTGAGGTCGATCGGGAAGCCGTAGGTGTCGTGCAGGGCGAAGGCGTCCGCGCCGGACAGCGGCTGGTTGGCGGCCTTGGACTCCTTGACGGCGTCCTCGAGCCTGGCCGTGCCGGAGGCGATGGTGCGCAGGAACGCCTTCTCTTCGGCGTAGGCGATCCGGCTGATGCGCTCGAAGTCGGTCTCGACGATCGGGTAGACGCCCTTCATGGCGTCCCGCGAGGCCGGCAGAAGCTCGGGCAGGCAGGCCTTTTCGACGCCCAGCAGGCGCATGGAGCGCACTGCACGGCGGATCAGGCGCCGCAGCACGTAGCCGCGGCCCTCGTTGGAGGGGGTCACGCCGTCGGCGATCAGCATGAGGGCCGAGCGGATGTGGTCGGCGACGACCCGCATCCGGACGTCGTCGGTGTGGTGCGGGTCCTCAGGCGTCTCGGCCGAGGTGTACTCGCGGCCGGACAGCGCCGCGGCACGGTCGATCACGGGACGGACCTGGTCGGTCTCGTACATGTTCTCGACGCCCTGCAGGATCATCGCGAGGCGTTCCATGCCGAGGCCGGTGTCGATGTTCTTCTTGGGCAGCTCGCCGGTGATGTCGAAGTCCACCTTGGAGCGGACGTTGTCGATCTGGTACTGCATGAAGACGAGGTTCCAGATTTCGACGTAGCGGGTCTCGTCGGCAATGGGGCCGCCCTCGACGCCGTAGGCGGGACCCCGGTCGTAGTAGATCTCGGAGCAGGGGCCGGCCGGGCCAGGCTGGCCGGTGGACCAGTAGTTGTCGGCCTTGCCCATCCTCTGGATGCGCTCGGCGGGGACTCCGGTGTTCTTCAGCCACAGCTCTTTGGCTTCGTCGTCTTCTTCGTAGACGGTGACCCAGAGCCGCTCCGGCGGCAGTCCGTAGCCGCCGTCGTCCACGCTGGTGGTGAGGAGCTCCCACGCGAACTTGATGGCGTCTTCCTTGAAGTAGTCGCCGAAGGAGAAGTTGCCGCACATCTGGAAGAAGGTGCCGTGACGGGCGGTCTTGCCGACTTCCTCGATGTCACCGGTCCGGATGCACTTCTGCACGCTGGTGGCCCGCTGGTAGGGGGCCTCTTCACGGGCCGTGAGGTACGGGATGAACGGAACCATGCCGGCCACCGTGAACAGCAGGGAGGGGTCGCTGGAGACCAGGGAGGCGGAGGGCACGGCGGTGTGTCCCTTGCTGACAAAAAAGTCGATCCAGCGCTTGGTGATCTCCTGCGACTTCATGAGCTGATTTCTTACCCTTCAATATGCACTGCGTTCAATATGCATTGCGTTGTGTGGCCCGCGTCTGTGCCGCGGGACAAGCTGATGTCCGGCACCGGAGCCGCCCTGTCATTCCAGGACTCTTCCCGGGTGGTGCCAACTTGCCGACGCCCGTGAAGGGCACCGTACTTAGTAATTCTCTCCCGGCTAGCGCCGGACTGCATCCCGGCGGGCGATCAGGCCGCCGGGGCCCGCCTCGATGGTGGTGTCGATACCGAGCGCGGAGCGGAGTTCGGCTTCCCGCTCCCCCATTCCCGCACGGACTGCATCCGCGAAATCGTACACGCCGTCCGCCAGGCGCCCCACGGCACGGTTGAGTCCCTCGGGGCCGAGTGCGGACTTTGCTTCGGTGATCTTACGGAAGGCGATGACGCCGATCGCGACGCCGATTCCCATCCAAATAATTCTGTTCATTAGCAGGTTCTCCCGGAGGGCTAGCGGCTGCGGCGGCCGGTGGCGGGCTTTTTGCGGCTGGCGAAGGCGGAGCGTACGCCGTAGCTGAAGGCAGCCACCTTGATCAGCGGCGAGCCCACGGTGGCGGCCATGAGGGAGGACAGCGCCGAAATGTTGGCGGAGGCGTCCGAGACGTTGGAGGCGATGCCGTCGACCTTCTTCAGCTGCTCGTTGGTGGTGGACACCGTGGCCGTCACTTCGTCCATGAGCGGGGTGGCGCCGTCGCTGATCGAGCGGATGGAGGTCCTTATTTCGTCAAACACGCCCCCGAGCTTCAGGATCGGCACGGCGAGCAGCAGGACCAGCAGTGCGAACACTCCAGCCGCGATCAGGCCGGCAATATCGCCACCAGACATAGACACTCATCTCCTTGAACTGCAGGGGATACCTGCTCGTTGCGTCGGGTCCCGACGGATTTCGCCGGCAGTTTCTGCCGGCAAGCAGAAACGGCTCCCGGGGAACTCCCCCAAGTACCTTACATACAAAGAAGCCCGCGGCGCTTGCCACGGGCTTCTTTGTAGGTGGTGCCTTTGATTAGCGCGCGTAGAATTCCACGACGAGCTGCTCTTCGCAGGTCACGGGGATCTCGGAACGCTTGGGGCGACGCACCAGTCGGGCCTGGAGGGCGTCAAGCTTGACGTCCAGGTAAGCCGGAACCATCGGCAGGACGTCGCGGTGAGCGCCGGCTGCTGCGACCTGGAACGGAGGCATGGTCTCGCTGCGGCTGTGAACGTGGACCAGCTGGCCCTCACCGACGCGGAAAGACGGACGGTCAACGCGGATGCCGTCAACGAGGATGTGGCGGTGCACAACCAGCTGGCGGGCCTGGGCGATGGTGCGGGCGAAGCCGGCACGCAGCACGAGGGCGTCAAGACGCATTTCGAGCAGTTCGATCAGGTTTTCACCGGTCAGGCCCTTGGTACGGCGTGCTTCTTCGAATGCACGGGTCATCTGGGCTTCGCGGATGCCGTACTGGGCGCGCAGACGCTGCTTTTCGCGCAGACGTACGGCGTAGTCGGAGTCCTGCTTCTTGCGGGCACGGCCATGCTCACCGGGGCCGTACGGACGGCGCTCCATGTACTTGGCGGCCTTGGGGGTCAGAGCGATGCCGAGTGCACGCGAAAGGCGTGCGGTACGGCGAGCACGAGTGTTGTTAGCCACTTGTGTCCTTCCAATATCTGCGGTGTGTCAGTGTTACTGGCCTCCACGATGGAGAGCATCGGCCAACCGCTGCCTTTTGCTACTGGGCACAGGGCAACCCTCATCAAACGCGAAGTTTCAATGGATTGTGCGTCCGTGCCTTGCCAGACAACGAACCAGCCTACCATGATCCGGCCGGCGTCCCCATTCAGATGCGGGCGTGCACGCCGCGGCCTGCCCTGCGCACGAACGACGCCGCACCTATGAATTCCACGGCCACAAAGGGCTCCGTGCCCACAACCCATTCGTCATGGCCCGGTGGAATGGCGTAGGTGTCGTTGGCGTGGATCAGGGAGTGCAGCCCTTCAGCCGTCTCGACCTCCATCATCCCGGAGATGCAGAAGCCCAGATGGTGGTGCAGGCAGACGTCGGTCTGCTCGTACGGTCTGGTATCCACAGACCACCGCCAGCCCGGGCCGAGGATCAGCTTGGCGACCGAGTAATCGTTCACGGTGCACAGATCGAATTCGGCCTTGTCCGGGCACCGTTTCCTGTCGGGCAGATCGAAGGACTTGACTGCCATGGCGGTAACGCAATTGATGGTCATAGGACCCTACCTGGGGACGGGCGGAGACGCTTTCGCTGGAAGATCTTGGGTGAAACGAAGCCGGCTGCCGTTCCGGGGTCCGGGTGGCCAGAGCCGGCGAAGTGAGCCGCTGTCCCCTGCGCCGCACGAACAGCCAGCAGATCCGTGCTGACGTAGTTCCTCTTTCCACGTTAGACCTCTTGGTCCCGGTGTCAACGGTGGATTCCGGCACCGCGGGGCGCGGCAGGCCAGCCGCCGGTCAGGGCCGTTTGGGGGCAATATCCAGGGGAACGTCAACTGCCGCGGATGATCTTCCGGAGCCGTTCGAGCCGGGTGGAAATGTCGCGTTCGGCCCCGTTGGCGGTGGGTTCGTAGTAATTGCGGCCCACCAGATCGTCCGGCGGGTACTGCTGGGTGGCCACGGCGTGCGGGGCGTCGTGGGCGTACTTGTAGCCCTTGCCATGGCCCAACTGTTTTGAGCCCGGGTAGTGGGCGTCGCGCAAATGGGCCGGGATTCCGTTCCCGAGCCCGGCCCTGACGTCCGCGATCGCCTGGTTGATCCCCATATAGGCGGCGTTGGACTTCGGCGCGGTGGCCAGGTGAACCACGGCCTCGGCAAGAATAATCCGGCCCTCAGGCATCCCGATCAGCTGGACAGCCTGGGCGGCTGCGACGGCGGTCTGGAGCGCGGTCGGGTCCGCCATGCCGACGTCCTCGGCCGCGGAAATCACAATCCGGCGGGCCACGAACCGCGGGTCCTCCCCCGCCTCGAGCATCCGGGCGAGGTAGTGCAGGGCGGCGTCCACGTCGGAACCCCGGATTGACTTGATGAAGGCGCTGGCGACGTCGTAGTGCTGGTCTCCGGCCCGGTCGTAGCGGACGGAGGCGACATCGAGGGCCCGCTCCGTGTGCTTGAGTTCGATCTGCACCGGAGCGTTCTCCGCCGCCGTGGCGATTCCGTCGGCGTCGTCCGCGTCCCCGAACGCCACACCGGCGGCCGCCTCCAGGGCGGTCAGCGCCCGGCGGGCATCGCCGCCGGAGAGGCGGACGAGGTGGGCCAGCGCGTCGGGGCTGAGTTCGGCTTTGCCGTTCAGCCCGCGGACATCCGTGGCGGCCCGCTGGAGCAGGCCCTCGACGTCGGCGTCCGTGAGGGGTTTGAGGGTCAGCAGCAGCGAGCGGGAAAGCAGCGGGGACACCACGGAGAACGACGGGTTTTCGGTGGTGGCCGCCACCAGAACCACCCAGCGGTTCTCGACGCCGGGCAGCAGCGCGTCCTGCTGTGCCTTGTTGAAACGGTGGATCTCATCGAGGAAGAGCACCGTGGTGGTCTTGAACAGATCGCGCGCGGTCAGGGCCTCGTCCATCACGCGGCGGACGTCCTTGACGCCGGCGGTGATGGCGGACAGTTCAACGAACTTCCGGCCGGGTCCTTTCGCGATCACGTGAGCGAGCGTGGTCTTGCCGGTGCCGGGAGGCCCCCAAAGGATCAGCGAACTGGGGCCCGCGGGGCCGGTCGCGTCAGACCCGGCGGCGAGCTGGCGCAACGGCGAGCCCTGGCCGAGGAGGTGCTGCTGGCCCACCACGTCATCCAGGGTGCGCGGCCGCATCCGGACGGCGAGCGGACTCCGCGGCGACCCTGCACCGGCGGCGGAGCGCGCCGCGGACCGGGCGCTGCCGGATTGGTCAGTTCCGCCGTCGTCATAGCCGGCGTCGGCGTCGCCTGCGTCGGCATTGTCCCGCCCTGCGCCAAAGAGATCATCCACATAGATAGGCTACTTCTAGTTCCTGCCCGCCCCGACACCCCGCCCGACTACCCCAACGGAGACCCGCCATGTCCAGCCCCGAGTCCCGTGTGGCCTTTGTCTCCGGCGGCCGGTTGGCGGGGTGGGTGGAGCGCTTCGCGGCGAGCCATGGCGCCGTGGTGGAAGACGAGCTCGACGCCGGCCTGCGGCTGAGCGCCGCGGACGGCGCGGTGGCGCTGCTGCAGGCGCCCTGGCCCGTGGACGGCCGGCCCGGACGCGGCGGCGACGCGGTGACGCGGCTGGCCGCCCTGGCCGGGCAGCCGCGGACCATCGGCACCGTGCTGGTCCGCCGCGGCGGTTATTCGGTGGCCGTGGTCAGCGGCGGCGCCGTGCTCGCGTCCAAGACCGGCACGCGCCACGTCCAGTCACGGACCGCTGCCGGGGGCTGGTCCCAGCAGCGGTTCGCCCGGCGGCGGGCCAACCAGGCCGATGCCCTCGTGGAGGCGGTCGCCGAGCACGCCGGCAGAATCTTCGCCCCGCACCCGATCGAGTACCTCGCGCCGGGCGGCGACCGCACGCTCGCCGATCAGGTGCTCGCCGAGCCCGTGCTGAAGCGCTACGCCGGCCTGCCGCGGCTGGCGTTCCTGGACGTCCCGGACCCGCGCGCCGCGGTCCTGAAGAAGGCCGCGGCGGAGCTGTGCTCGGTGCGGATCCTCGTGACGGATCCAGTGCAGTAGTGCGGCATTCGCCGGGATCCGTCGGAGCGGAGGTCGCTCCCGGAACGCACACCAGGCGCCGGCTCCTAGGTGCGGGCTTTGCCTTTCACCGGTGTCGCAGGCAGGCTCGCGGCCCATGCAATGCCGAGGGCGATCTGCAGAACACTGATAGTCCGCGTTATCTCGGGATGCCTGGCGAACATGCGCATGCACTCACGCCACGGCTTCGGGCCGACATCCCACCGGGTGCAGTGCTCGACCGGAAACAACGCTCCGAGGACCCCGTCACCGATGGCCATCATGGCCACGGTTTCGGCGATAGTTACTCTCATGAGACGCCTCCATGAAGGGTGAAAGTGGCCGCCCTTCCCAGCATGCCGGGCGCCGGAGGTCAGGTGTCCTCCTTCATTTCCGACTATCCCGGGCCATGCCGGGGGGCTCCCAGTGCTGAAAGGCCCCAAACCGCAAGACGCCGCGACCGGGCAGCCTTGCCGGGCTGCCCGGCGGAGGAAGGCGCCATTCCGTTGCCGGCCACAATCCTCAGCAGCCGGTCAGGTGCCGTTTCGGCCGCTCCTGCCGGTAGAGATACCGGCAGGCTTCGCGGAAGCCGGCCCGTGCGTACAGGGTCCTGGCGTCGGCGTTGGACGCCATCACCAGAAGCCAGCAGCCCGCCACGCCGCGGGCGTCGCCCTCGCGCAGTAGCGCCCGGACTATGCGGCCGCCGTAGCCACGCCGCCGCGCGTCAGGACGCGTAGCCATGCAGTACAGGCCGCCCCAGCGGGATCCGCCGGGCGCTGGGCGGGGCAGGGCGAGCCGTGCGACGGCGGCGGGCACGCCGTCGTCGTCCCGGATCAGGGCGTAGGCGGCCGGGCACCCTTCGAGGATCCTGCGGGCCACGGCGAGCTCGGCCGCTCCCCCGCGGCCGTCGACGCTCCACCACAGGTCCAGCCACTCCGCCGACGGCTCGGCGGAGATTTCCACGGCCGGGTCCGGGCCGCCGGTGTCCGGCCCGGGCTCCGAGCTGCGCGCCAGGACCAGGGTTTCGGACTGCCGGGTGAACCCCTCGTCGTCGAGCACCGTGTTCAGGGCCGCGGAGCGGGGCCCGTCAAAGACTTGGAAGATCAGCGGAAGACGGCGGTTCCGGTACCAGAGGCGCGCCGCCCGGACCGCGGCCACCTGCCGGTGCGGGTCCGCGCCGGACTCCCGTACCCAGACGGAGTTGGCCCGCTGCGTCACGCCGGACGCGGCCCGCATCACCCAGCCGCCGGACTCCTCCCGGTCGATGGCGGGCCACGCTCCATCCATCAGCTCCTCCAGCCCGGGGACCGCCGCGGGAGCCGGTGCGGGTTTCGAGGCGGGGCGTGGGCTCAGGTCCATCGAGGTTCTCCGTTCAGAACGAGTACTGCCGCCATAAAGGGAGCAGGGGCTCCCCGGTTGCCCGGGAAGCCCCTGCTAACACTGCCAGAGGGTCAGTTCTTGCCGTCTTCGGGCTTCTTGGCCTCGGGCTTGAAATCGACGCCGGCTTCCTTGCGCTGCTGCGGCGTGATGGGAGCGGGCGCCTGGGTCAGGGGGTCGTAGCCGCCGCCGGACTTCGGGAACGCGATGACGTCGCGGATGGACTCCACACCGGCCAGCAGGGCGACCACCCGGTCCCAGCCGAAGGCGATGCCGCCGTGCGGAGGCGCACCGAACTTGAAGCCCTCCAGGAGGAACCCGAACTTGGTCTGGGCGTCTTCCTTGTCCAGGCCCATGAGCTCGAAGACCCGCTCCTGGACGTCGCGCTCGTGAATACGGATCGAGCCGCCGCCGATTTCGTTGCCGTTGCAGACGATGTCGTAGGCATAGGACAGGGCCGACTCGGGGTCCGTGTCGAACGAGTCCATGAACTCGGGCTTGGGCGAGGTGAACGCGTGGTGCACCGCGGTCCATTTGCCGGCGCCGACGGCGACGTCGCCGGACGCGACCGCAGCGGCGGCCGGCTCGAACATCGGCGCATCCACGACCCAGCAGAACGCCCAGTCGGAGGGGTTGATGAGGCCGGTCCGGTGCCCGATCTCCACGCGCGCAGCGCCGAGGAGGGCGCGGGACGGGGTCTTCTCGCCGGCGGCGAAGAAGATGCAGTCCCCGGGCTTGGCCCCGACGGCGTCGGCCAGTCCCGCACGCTCGGCGTCGGTCAGGTTCTTGGCGACGGGACCGGCGAGTTCGCCGTCTTCCTTGTACAGCACGTAGGCCAAGCCCTTGGCGCCGCGCTGCTTGGCCCATTCCTGCCAGGCGTCGAGGGCGCGGCGGGCCTGGGAGGCGCCGCCGGGCATGACCACGGCACCGACGTAGGGGGCCTTGAAGACACCGAAGTTGGTGTCCTTGAAGAACTCGGTCAGCTCGGTCAGTTCCAGGCCGAAGCGCAGGTCCGGCTTGTCCGAGCCATAGCGGGCCATGGCGTCGTGGTAGGTGATGCGCTGGATCGGCGTGGGGATCTCGACGTCGATCAGCTTCCACAGCGCCTTGACGATGTTCTCGCCAAGACTGATGATGTCATCCTGGTCCACGAAGCTGGCCTCGATGTCCAGCTGGGTGAATTCGGGCTGGCGGTCCGCGCGGAAGTCTTCATCACGGTAGCAGCGGGCGATCTGGTAGTACTTCTCGAAACCGCCCACCTGCAGCAGCTGCTTGAAGAGCTGCGGGGACTGCGGCAGCGCGTACCAGGAGCCCGGGGCCAGGCGTGCCGGGACCACGAAGTCACGGGCGCCTTCCGGCGTCGAACGGGTCAGCGTGGGCGTTTCGATCTCCACGTAGCCGTCCTGGTGGAGCAGCTCACGGGCCACGCGGTTAGCTTCCGAACGCAGGCGCATGTTGCGGGCGGGGCCGGGGCGGCGCAGGTCCAGGTAGCGGTGCTTCAGGCGGGCTTCCTCGCCGACTTCGACGTGCTCGTCGATCTGGAACGGCAGCGGTTCCGAGGTGTTGAGGATGGTGACCTTCTCGGCCATGACTTCAATCTCGCCGGTGGGAAGCGCCGGGTTCTCGTTGCCTTCGGGGCGCTGTGACACGGTGCCGACAATCTGCAGCACGTACTCGTTGCGCAGTCCGTGGAAGACCTCTTCCTCACGGACCACAACCTGGGCGACGCCGGACGCGTCGCGCAGGTCAACGAATGCGACACCACCGTGGTCACGACGCCGGCCGACCCAGCCGGCGAGGGTTACGGTTTGTCCAATGTGCTCGGAGCGAAGAGATCCGAGGTCATGTGTGCGCAGCACAGCACGCCTTTCTGAAGAAGACAGAGGGAAAATCAAAAGTAATGTTCAATAGGATCGCTACTGGAACGATCCCGTTCGAGTTTACCCGTTGGAAAGGGCCCTTCCGCCATGGCAACCCGGCATAAAGGAACCCAGTCCGGTGACCGCCCCGGCCGGGACTCCGCCGGCAGGCCCGGCCAGCCGCAGCTCCAACGCCGGCTCGGCGTTGTCGATTCGACGGCGATCGGCCTCGGTTCCATGCTGGGCGCCGGCGTGTTCGTCGTGTTCGCCCCTGCCGCGGCCCTGGCCGGGCCCCTGCTGACCCTCGCCGTGGCGGTGGCCGGGGTGATCGCCTACTGCAACGCCGTCGCGTCGGCGCAGCTGGCCGCCCGGTACCCCGCCAGCGGCGGCACCTACGTGTACGGCCGACGGCAGCTGGGCGAGTGGCCCGGCTTCGTGGCGGGCTGGGGTTTCGTGACGGGCAAGACGGCGTCCTGCGCGGCGATGGCACTCACCTTCGGGCACTACGTGGCGCCGGCCTACGCCACCGCTCTGGCGGTCGCCGCCGTCGTGGTTCTCACCGGGGTCAACCTGCTGGGCATCACCCGGACCGCGCTGCTGACGCGGATCCTGCTGGCCGTGGTGCTGGCGACCCTCGTGTTCGTCGCCGTGGCGTCACTGCTGGGCCCGCACCCGGTGGGCGCCCCGGCGGTATCGCCTGGACCGGCCAACCCCGCCACGGTCTCCGGCGGCGGCTGGGGCATCCTTCCCGCTGCCGGGCTGATGTTCTTCGCGTTCGCGGGCTACGCGCGGATCGCCACCCTCGGCGAGGAGGTCAAGGACCCCACCCGGACCATCCCGCGGGCCATTCTGGCGGCACTGGCCGGCGCCTTTGTGGTCTATCTGGGCCTGGCTGCCCTGCTGCAGTGGCACCTGCCCCCTCAGCAGCTGGCGAGTTCGACGGCGCCACTGCTGGACGCGGTGGCAGTCTCCCAGCTCAGCGCCGGCGTTCCGTTCGTCCAGGCGGGGGCGGCGGCCGCGTGCCTTGGCGCACTGCTGGCCCTGATCACCGGAGTGGGCAGGACCACCCTGGCAATGGCCCGGGAACGCGACCTTCCCGCCCCGCTGGCCCGGGTGGGCGGCACCCACACGGTCCCGTTCGTAGCGGAACTGGCGGTCGCCGCCGTCGTCATCGTCCTGCTGCTGAGCACCAATGTGATGACCGTTGTCGGATTCTCCAGCTTCGGGGTGCTGATCTACTACTCCGTGACCAACGCGGCTGCCTTCACCCTGGCGGCCCGGCCCTGGCATGCGCCGCGCTGGCTCAATGTGCTGGGCTTCCTCGGCTGCCTGATCTTGGCCGTGACCCTGCCGCCGGCCTCGATGCTGGTCATGGCGGCAGTACTGGCCGTCGGGGTGGCCGGGCGGTTCCTTGTCCTCAGGCTGCGCCGGGCTGACGGCACGTCCAAACCGGCCGGCACGTCCACGGAGAACTAGCCCGCGGCGATAACCCGCACGTGCAAGTCCTCCTCCGAGGGAGTCCACGTGGCCGGATCGGCGTCGTTCTGCTCGCCCGATCGGATGTCCTTGACCTGGTGCTTGCCGTCGTCGTCGGTGAACCAGACAAACGGAATGCCGCGCCGGTCGGCGAACTTGATCTGCTTGCCGAACTTCTCGGCCTTCGCGGCCACCTCCGTGGCAATCCCGCGGCTGCGCAGCTGCGCCGCGACGTCTTGGGCCGCACCCCAGCTGTCGTCGCTGTTGAGCGCCACCAGGACGGTGGTCGGAACCGCGCGGGAGGCCTTGGCAAGGTCCTGGCTCAGGATCCGCGACACCAGACGGGTCACGCCGATCGAGAGGCCGACGCCGGGGAACTTGCGGTTGCCCTTGCTGGCCAGGGCGTCATAGCGGCCGCCCGAGCAGATAGAGCCCAGCTGTTCATGCCCCACCAGCACGGTTTCCACCACGGTCCCGGTGTAGTAGTCGAGCCCGCGGGCGATGCTGAGGTCGGCGACCACGCGGCCGGGCGCGCGCTGGACGACGGCGGCGATCACCTGTTCCAGCTCGCTCAGGCCCTCCTCGAGGAGCTCATTGCTGACCCCCAGCGCCCGGACCTGCGCCACGAAGGACGTGTCTCCGGTGCGGATGCTCGCTAGCTTGAGCGCGGCCTGCGCCTGTTCGTCGGTGGCGCCGAGTTCTTCCTTGAGCAACTCGGCCACCTTCGCAGGGCCGACCTTTTCGAGCTTGTCGATGCTGCGGAGAACGCCCGCGGTGTCCGTCAGGCCGATGCCGGTGTAGAAACCCTCTGCCAGCTTGCGGTTGTTGATGCGCAGCAGGAAGTCCGGGATCGGCAGCGCATTGAGCGCCTCGGCGATCACAAGCGCGATTTCCACGTCGTAGCGGAACGGCAGGTCGCCGTCGCCGACGACGTCGATGTCCGCCTGGGTGAACTCGCGGGCCCGTCCCTCCTGGGGGCGTTCGCCGCGCCAGACCTTCTGGATCTGGTAGCGGCGGAACGGGAACGCCAGGTAGCCGGCGTTCTCCACGACGTAGCGGGCGAAGGGCACCGTGAGGTCAAAGTGCAGGGCAAGGGCGTGGGGGTCGGCCTTGGCCGACGCGTCTCCCTCGTCGTCCTGGAGCCGGCTCAGGCCGTAGACCTCTTTGTCGATTTCTCCCTTGCGCAGCAACTGCCCCACCGTTTCCACGGCGCGGGTCTCGATCGAGGAGAATCCATGAAGCTCGAACGTCCTGCGCAACGTGTCCAGAACATGGAGTTCCACCAGCCGCTCCTCGGGAAGCCACTCGGGGAATCCTGACAGGGAGGCTGTGCGTGCCATGGTGAAATTTTCTCCTCTGGTTACTACTGCGGTGTCTTGTTGCTTCCGCAGTTTGTTCGCGCGCGGACGTCAGGCGCCATTATCTGTCGAAACGTAACGTAGATAGGCGGCAGACCGGCCAGTCGTGCATAAACTGTGTGCGGCAGTCAGTTTATGCGGTCGGCGCCTGCTTCTTCCAACGGGGCCGGCCGGCGGGACTGCCGGCAGCTTGCTGCCGTTACCGCGACGGCGCCCACGGCCCGTTGCGGTCACGGCCTTACAACCAGGAGGACCTTTGGCGGCCAGTTCACGCAACGCACGTGAGGCGAAGCGGCGTGTCCAGCAGATGGAGGCCAGGCGCGGCCTGCGCCGGGACCAGGACAAGCGCCGCAAGCGCGACAACGTTCTGGCCATCAGCGCCGGTGCAGCCGCCATCGGGCTGGCCCTGATCCTGCAACTTGCCGTGTTTTCGTCGAACCCGACCGAGGAAGAGTTCAAGGCCGCGCAGGAGGGACTTGCCGCCCCGTCAGCCTCCGCCACGCCGACGGCCGCCGCCACGAATGCCGCCAACATCCCCAAGCCGGAAACCGCCGCGGGTAAGACCTTTACCGGGACCCTGAAGCTGAACCGCGGCACGCTGGGCCTAGCACTGGACGGAACGAAGGCCCCGCAGGCCGCGGCGGTCTTCAAATCCCTCGCCGACCAGAACTTCTACAAGGGCCTCAGCTGCCACCGGCTCACCACGGGAGCGAACTTCGGGGTCCTGCAGTGCGGATCCAAGACCGGTGACGGCAGCAGCGATCCGGCCTACACGTGGGGTCCGCTGGAAAACACGCCGGCGGACAATAAATACCCGGCAGGCACCATCGCCGTGGCCCGGACGAGCGGCAACGCCAACGGCAACGGCACCCAATTCTTCATTGTGTACAAGGACACCGTCATCCCGGCGGATGCCGCCGGCGGCTATACCGTGGTGGGCAAAGTCACCTCGGGACTCGACGTGGTAAGCAAGGTCGCTGCCGCGGGGCTGAAGCCGGGCGCCAGCGCCACCGACGGCGCACCTGCGGAACCAGTCACGATAGACTCGTTCTCACTGAAGTAACCAGCCGCGGCCCTGAGGGCCGTGGTCCCGGTATTTCCCTCCAAGCGAAAGACTTCTAGCGGTGACAGACAGTCAGAAATCCGACGAAACATTGGCAACAGCAGCTGCCAACGAAACCGAAGCCGAGGCAACCCCTGCCGACGTTGCAGGCGCTGCCGTAAACACGGCGGCCGAGGCACCGACAGCACCGGAGACGGCAGGCGAGGACGCCGCCGAGACACCGGAAGCCCCGGCGACAGCAGGCGAGGACGCCGCCGAGCCGGCCGAGACCCCGGCTGAGACCCTGGCTGAGACCGCCGTGGAACCTGCCACCGATCCGGTCGCGGCCGTTGAGACCGCGCCCTCTGCTGTTCCCGCCCCGTCGCCGGGTCCATCGACGGCTGCCCGCCCCGCGCCGAGCCCGGCAGCGTTCGCTGCCCGCCCGAAGGCCAAGCCGTCGGCGGCCGCACCGGCTCCCGCGCCGGCGGCAGTGTCCTCCGCGGCTTCGCTGGCCGAAGCTGCCCGCTGGGGCCGCGTTGAGGGTGACGGTCACGTCTTCCTGACAGTTGACGGCACGGAGTATCCGGTAGGCCAGTACCCCGGCGTCAGCGCCGACGAGGCGCTGGGCTACTTCGCCCGGAAGTTCGAGGACGTCCTGGCCCAGATCGTCCTGCTTGAACAGCGCGTGAGCTCCAAGGCTCCCACGGCTGACATGCAGAAGACCGTAACCCACCTGCGCGAGCAGCTCGCCGAGCGGAACATGGTGGGCGACTTCCGCTCCGCCGAGGCCCGGCTGGACGCCCTGGTGATCCAGATCGGTGAGCTCGAGAAGGCCGAGAAGGCCGAGCACGACGCCGTCCGCGCCGCCGAGCTGGCTGCACGCGAGGCCATCGTGGCCGAGGCCGAGGAAATCGCCGGGCACGATCCCGCGCAGATCCAGTGGAAGACCTCCAGTGCGCGGATGAACGAGCTCTTCGAAAGCTGGAAGGCCGCGCAGAAGAGCGGCGTCCGGCTCGGACGCAGCAACGAAGACGCGCTGTGGAAGCGGTTCCGCGCCGCCCGCACGGTATTTGACCGGCACCGCCGCGCCTACTTCTCCCAGCTGGACAGCAACAACTCGGCAGCCAAGGCCGCCAAGGAGAAGCTGATTACCGAGGCCGAGGCACTCTCTTCCTCGACCGACTGGGGCTTTGCCGCCGGCGAGTACCGTCGCCTGATGGATGAGTGGAAGGCCTCGCCCCGTGCCAGCCGCAAGGACGACGACGCCCTGTGGGCCCGCTTCCGCGCCGCCCAGGACGTGTTCTTCACCAACCGCCAGGCAGCCAACGACGAAATCGACCAGGAATACGGTGCAAACCTCCTCGTGAAGGAGGCGCTCCTGGCCGAGGCCAACGAGCTCCTGCCGATCAAGGACCTCGCGGCCGCCAAGAAGGCGCTGCAGTCCATCCGCGACCGCTGGGAAGAAGCCGGCAAGGTCCCCCGCGCCGACATGAGCCGCATCGAGGCCGGCCTCCGGAAGGTGGAGGACGCAGTCCGCCACGCCGAGGACGAAAACTGGAAGCGCTCCAACCCGGAGACCAAGGCACGCACCAACAGCGCGCTGTCCCAGCTCGAAGCCGCCATTGCAGGTCTGAAGGACGATCTCGCCAAGGCGGAGAAGGCTGGCGACGAACGAAAGATCAAGGCAGCCCAGGAGGCCCTCGAGGCCCGCGAAGCGTGGCTTGAGCAGCTCGAACGCTCGGCGAGCGAACTCTCCTAAACAAGCAGCACGCCAAAGATCCAGTCCAGGCCTCGTTTCGGTTTATCCACATGACCGATGCGGGGCCTGTTCCGTGCCCGGGTAACCGGGAACGATGGCGGCATGGCAGTCAGGCCCCGCGCTCCCACCACAGTTCCGGCAAACACCACAGTTCCGGCAATCACCGCAGGTACGGAAAACACCGCTCCTCAGGCAAACACGGCCCCTTCGGCAACCACCGTTCTGGGGCCGCCCGGTCTGGGTCACGGCGCCCCGGGCCCGCCGGGTCCGGGGCCTGAACACTGCGCGCTCTACTCCCCCGGCGCAATGTTCTCCTGGCCGGAGCTGCAGGCGATGGCCTCCGACGGACTGCTGACGCAGCTGTATCAACGCGGCTACCTGCCGCCCGGCGTCGTTGCCAGTCCGCAGCTGCGTGCCCGTGCCGCGTCCTTGGCGGTGGCTCCGGCCATCCGGCAACGGGTGGTGGCGGGACGCATGACCGCGGCCTGGATCTACGGCTGCGCCGCGGAGCCTGACCGGCTTGCGCTGCTCGTGGACGCCAACCGGCGCATTTCCAGCCTGAGATCCATGCGCGGCTGCACGTTCCATGAGGTACGGCTGGGGCCGCTCGACGTCGTCAGCATGGGCGGGCTGATGGTGTCCAGCCCGCTGCGCACGGCTGTGGATGTCGCCCTCCACGTGGAGCAGGAGCGGGCTGTGCCGGCTCTGCGGGCGCTACTGGCCCGTCCCGAACTGGGGGTGCGGCTCCGGCTGCTCCGGCTCGCTATCGACGCCAGCCCGCGCCTGCCGTACAAGAGGGCGGCGCTGGCCAAGCTGGCCGCCATCAGGCCGCGGCCGGGCGACCCCGCGGCCGCGGGCTAGCTGCCGCGGGCTAAGTTGTGACGGCTAGCTGCGGCGGCGGTTTCCCGTCGTGCGGTACACGTCGAAGACTCCGTCGATCCTGCGGACGGCGCTGAGCACGTGGCTCAGGTACTTGGGATCGCCCATCTCGAAGGCGAACTTGGAGATCGCCACCCTGTCCGTGGACGTGTGGACGCTGGCCGCCAGGATGTTGACATGGTTTTCCGAAAGGACCCGTGTGACGTCGGAGAGCAGCGACTTGCGGTCCAGCGCTTCGACCTGGATTTCCACCAGGAAGACGCTGGACTGGGTGGGCGCCCAGTCGACTTCCACGATCCGGTCCGGCTGGTCCATCAGGCCACTGACGTTGGTGCAGTCGGTCCGGTGCACGGAGACGCCGGAGCCGCGGGTGACGAAGCCTAGGATCGGGTCCGGCGGGACCGGGGTGCAGCACCGGGCCAGTTTCACCCACACGTCGTCCACACCGCGGACCACAACTCCGGAGTCGGAGTAGCGGACCTTGCTGACCTGGGTGGGGATGGAGACCTCGGCGAGCTCATCGTCGGGATGCTCGTTCCCGCCGAGGCTTTCGACCAGACGTTCCATGACGGACTGCGCGGAGGTGTGGCCGTCGCCCACGCCGGCGTAGAGCCCGGAGATGTCGGCGTACTTGAAATCCTCCGCGATCGCTGCCAGGGCGTCGTGGGTCATGAGCCGCTGCAGCGGGAGGTTCTGCTTCCGCATGGCCTTGGTGAGAAGGTCCTTGCCGCGGTCAATCGCTTCCTCGCGGCGTTCCTTGCTGAACCACTGCCGGATCTTGTTCCGGGCCCGGGCGCTCTTGACGAAGTGCTGCCAGTCCTGGCTGGGACCGGCGCCCTCGGCCTTGGAGGTGAAGATCTCCACCCAGTCGCCGTGGTTCAGTTCGCTGTTGAGCGGTACGAGCTTGCCGTTGACGCGGGCGCCGATGGTCCGGTGGCCCACCTCGGTGTGCACGGCGTAGGCGAAGTCCACCGGGGTGGATCCGGCCGGCAGGGCCATGACCTCGCCCTTGGGGGTGAAGACGAACACTTCCCGGGCGTTGATCTCAAAGCGCAGGGAGTCGAGGAACTCGCCCGGATCCGACGTTTCCTGCTGCCAGTCCACGAGGGAACGCAGCCAGCCCATGTCGCCGTCGCGCGGGCTGCCGGGGCCTTCGGCCGTCCGGTTCGGCTGGTCCTTGTACTTCCAGTGCGCTGCAACACCGTACTCGGCCCGGCGGTGCATCTCGTGCGTGCGGATCTGGATTTCCACCGGCTTGCCGCCGGGGCCGATCACCGTGGTGTGAAGGGACTGGTACATGTTGAACTTGGGCATCGCGATGTAGTCTTTGAACCGCCCGGGCAACGGGTTCCAGCGCGAGTGCATCGCACCGAGCGCCGCGTAACAGTCCCGGACCGAGTCGACCAGGACACGGACGCCCATGAGGTCGTTGATGTCGTCGAAGTCCTTGTCGCGGACGATCATCTTCTGGTAGATGGAGTAGTAGTGCTTGGGCCGTCCGGTAATCGTGGCCTTGATCTTGGCCGCCCGGAGGTCCTCGGTGATCTGGTTGCGGATCACCGCCAGGTTCTTTTCCCGCTCCGGGGTCCGGTCCCCCACCATCCGCACGATTTCCTCGTACACCTTGGGGTACAGCGCGGCGAAGGAGAGGTCTTCCAGCTCCCACTTGATGGTGTTCATGCCCAGCCGGTGGGCCAGGGGCGCGAAGATTTCCAGGGTTTCGCGTGCCTTGCGGGCCGACGACTCGGCGGAGACGAAACGCCATGTGCGGGCGTTGTGGAGCCGGTCGGCGAGTTTGATCATCAGGACCCGGATGTCCTTGGCCATGGCCACGACCATCTTGCGCACAGTCTCGGACTGGGCCGCCTCACCGAAGCTGACCTTGTCCAGCTTGGTGACCCCG
The DNA here is from genome assembly GCF_003634095.1 of Arthrobacter oryzae. Lineage (GTDB taxonomy): Bacteria > Actinomycetota > Actinomycetes > Actinomycetales > Micrococcaceae > Arthrobacter > Arthrobacter oryzae. The sequence continues at coordinate 336,113 of NZ_RBIR01000001.1, read as the reverse complement.
TCCACGAGCATGGCCACCTCCGGGCCGAACTCGGCCTTCAGGTCTGCCAGCGTGTACGAGGTGTCTTCGACCGTGTCGTGCAGCAGGGCCGCTGCCAGCGTGGTGCCACTCAGTCCGAGTTCGGCCAGAATCGTGGCCACTGCCACCGGGTGCGTGATGTACGGGTCGCCGCTCTTGCGCTTCTGGCCCCGGTGGCAACGCTCGGCCACCACGAAGGCGCGCTGGATGAGGTCGAAGTCCTCTTTGGGATTATTGGCGCGCACGGTGCGCAGCAAGGGCTCCAGGATCGGGGAGTACGCGGGGGCACCCCGCCCGGTCAGCCGGGCCAGACGGGACCGCGTACGTTCCCGTCGGCCGGGGAAGGTCGGCCGGGCACCCGAATTGTCGACCGGCACGGCAACATCGGGACGTCCGGGAGCCACCACGCCAGTCTGAGATCCCTGGCCTTGGCCCTTGTCCGCTGGTGCCTCCGGCACCGGCGTCGAACGTTCTTCCAATGGAGCACCTCTCGCGACCGGTTAATTATTCAAGTGTATTCCCGCAGCAGGATACTTCGATAACTCGCCGGGATACGACGACGGGCCGGAGTCCGCCGTAAACGACGTTCTCCGGCCCGCCTGCTGCCCGCCTAGGCCGTGGCGGGGGTGGCCGCCGAGGCGGTCTTGGCTGCCGCCTCGGCGCGCCGGTGCTCCACCCGCTTGGCCTGTTTGGCCAGGTCGGGTTCGCCCTGCCGGAGTGCGGCGTACAGCGGGGCCGCGATGAAGATGGTTGCGGCGGTGCCGACGAGGATGCCCACGAACAGCGCCAGGGAGAGGTCCCGCAGCGTTCCGGCGCCGAGCAGCCCGGCACCGATGAAGAGGATCGCCCCGACCGGGAGAATGGCCACCACCATCGTGTTGATGGAGCGCACCAGGGTCTGGTTGATGGCGAGGTTGACCTCTTCGGCGAAGGTACGCCGGGTGGACGCCTGGATGTCCGAGGTGTTCTCCCTGATCTTGTCGAACACCACCACGGTGTCGTACAGCGAATAGCTGAGCACGGTCAGGAAACCGATGATGGCGGACGGTGTCACTTCGAAGTCACTGAGGCCGTAGACCCCGGCGGTAATGAACATCGTGACCGCCATGCCGACGAGGGCCGAGAGCGACATCTTCCAGGTCCGGAAATAGAGCGCCATCAGCACGGCGGCGAGTCCCACGAAGATCGCCAGGCCCAGCAGCGCCTGCTTCGTGACGTCCGCACCCCAGGTGGGGCCGACGAACGTGGAAGTTACCTCGTTGTCCGTCACGCCGTAGGCCTTGGTGAGGCCTTCCTTGATCTGCAGCGTTTGGTCGTCGGTGAGTTTGTCCGTCTGGATGCGCATGGTGGTGCCGGCGACGTTGGCCACACGCGGCACGGCTCCCGCAACCACGTCCTTGACGGCCTTCTCGCCGAGCGAGCTATCGGTGGTCCGGACGTTGGAGACCGTGAACTCCGATCCGCCGCGGAATTCGATACCGAGGTTGAAGCCGCCCTTGGCGATGGGGATCAGGATGGAGAGGGCGACGGCGATCCCGGCAACCAGGAACCAGATCTTCCGGTAACCGACGAAGTCGTACGAGCGCTTGCCCGTGTACAGCTCATTGCCGAACGTTGAGAAGTTGACCATTTACTTGCCCTCCTTGGACGCGCTCTTGGAGGAACCGGCGAGCTGCGCCTGTTGTGCCTGCTCCTGCTTTTCGGCGAGGCGGCGTTCTGCAATCGTCATCCGGCGCTCTGCCTCTGCGGCGGCGCCGGTGTTCTTGGCGCGCACGACTGCCACGGGCTTGTCCTCCGGCGTGCGGACTCTGCCGGCGCCGCGGTACAGCGGGACCGCACCCAGACGCTTCGGGTCCAGACCCGAGAACCGGTGGCCTTCGCCGAAGAACTTGGTCCGGGCCAGCAGCTGCAGGGTCGGGTGGGTGAACATGAAGACGACGATGAGGTCGGCGATCGCGGTGAGGCCGAGCGTGAATGCGAAGCCGCGGACGTTGCCCACCGCCACGAAGAACAGCACCACAGCGGCCAGCAGGTTCACGGCCTTGGACGCGAGGATGGTGCGCTTGGCCCGCTTCCAGCCGTTTTGCACGGCCGAGACCAGACCGCGGCCTTCCCGGAGCTCATCGCGGATGCGTTCGAAGTAGACGATGAACGAGTCGGCCGTCTGGCCGATCGCCACGATCAGGCCCGCGACACCGGCAAGGGACAAGCGGTAGTTCTCGGTCCAGCCGAGGATGGCGATGGCCAGGAACGTCAGCACACCGGCGATCACGAGGGAAGCCACGGTCACGAAGCCCAGGGCCCGGTACTGGAACAGCGAGTACACCACCACCAGCAGCAGGCCGATCAGGCCGGCGAGCATGCCCATGCGGAGCTGTTCCCCGCCGAGGGTTGCCGAGATCTGCTGTTCGCTCTGGATCTCGAAGCTGATTGGCAGGGCACCGAAACGAAGCTGATCGGAGAGTGCCTTCGCTGATTCCTCGGTAAACCCGCCGGTGATCTGCGGCCGCCCGTCGGTGATGACGGCGAGGGAACGCGGGGCGGAGATGACCTGGTCATCCAGGACGATGGCGAACTGGGCCCGCGGATCCGAGCCGGTCTGGCCGCCGCCGGCGGAATAGAACTGGTACAGCCGCTGCGTGACTTCCTTGAACTTGGTGGTGCCCGCGTCGTCGAACTGGATGTTCACAGCCCATTCGTTGGTCACCGCGCCCTGGGCGCCGCGCTGCAGCTGGAACGACGAGGACTTGATGTTCGAGCCCTTGACTTCTACCGGACCGAGGATGTACTTGATGGCCGGGGATTTGGCCGATGCAGGTTCACAGGTCACCAGCGGCTTGGCCGGGTCGGAACGCTGCTGCTTGTCCTGGGACGGGTGGTCGCAGTCGAGTGCCTCGAACTGCTTGTAGATCGCGGGGGTAATCCAGTTCTGGTCGCTGCTGTTGGCGGGCGCGGCCGTCGGCTTGGGCAGCTTGGCGTCCGGAGTTCTGGAGGCCGCGGGGACCGCTGCGCCGGCGCCTGTCTGGAGCACGGGCCGGAAGTTCATGTCGGCGGAGGCCTGGATCAGGGCGCGGGTTTCCTTGGCAGGTGTTCCCGGGAGGCTGACCACGACGTTGCGGCCGGACTGCGTGCTGATTTCCGCTTCCGCTACGCCCGAGCCGTCCACGCGCTGACGAATGATCGCCACGGCCTGGTTGAGCTGGTCTTCGGTGATGCCCGAACCGCCCTCAACCTTGGGCGCCAGGATCATCTGGGTACCGCCTTCAAGGTCCAGGGCGAGCTTGGGAGCCCAGCTGGCCTGGCCGGCAATGGTGCCGCCCGCCAGGACAGCCGTCATGGCGGCGATGATTACGCCAAGCCAGACCAGCATCCTGATGGCTGAGTTTTTGGGGGCAGTTCGTGCCATTGTCGATCTTTCTATTATTTACGGCGGATCCGCCGGCGCGGGCACTGGACCCCGCCGGCGGATGCCCGCAGCCGTTGCTTCCGCGGGATAGCTAAGTTAGGCAGACTAGCTGTCTTTCTTGCCTTCGTCGTTGAGGCGGCGCAGGGTTTCCTCGGGAGTTTCAGCGCTGGGGGCTTCGTTCAGCGGGGAGGCGCTGTCCGTGTTCTCAGCGTTGACCTTCTCGGTGGTGAGAGAGGACGCGTCGTCGGGAACGACGGTCGGCTCCTCGGCCGCAACCACAGGCTCCACAATTTTGGTGACAGCCTGGCGGTGCACGGTGGCCGTGTTGCCCGGGGAAAGTTCCAGCGTGACCTTGTTCTCCGCTTCGTCAATGTTGACGATCCGGCCGAAAAGCCCGAAGCTCGTCATGACCTCGACGCCGGGGCCGAACTTCGACTGGAGCTGCGCCTGCTGCTGCTGCGTCTTCTTATTGCGGCGGAACATCATAAAGACGAACACGCCAAGCATGACGAACAGGAGAATTGTCATTGGATCCAAGGGGAAAGTTCCGTTCTGTACTTGCATAGCTGGTTTTCAGCAACGTCCGTTTGCTCCGGGCGGCGCGGGCAGCGCTCTGCACAGCAAGCTGGCAGCGAAACCATCCCCCAGCCGCCGGCGGCACCCTGCTCTCCGCCCACGGAAACGAACCCGAACGTGCCGAGCGTCATACCAGTCTAAAGGGAAAAGCTGAAGGAACGGTGTTAGCGGCCGTTTCGGATCCGCTCCGGACCGGTTTCTTCACCCAGCGCGACGCCGGATCCGCCGAACGGACCGTCGTCCAGCTCCTCGGTCTGGAAGAGTTCCAGCGGGTCCTGCCCGAACACGCCGGCCGGAACGGCAAACCCCAGGTGCGTCCAGGCCGGTGCCAGGGCAATGCGTCCCCGGGGTGTGCGGCCCAGCAGTCCCTCGCGCACAAGGTAGGGCTCGGCGACGGTCTCCACCGTTTCCGTTTCCTCGCCCACGGCGATCGCGAGTGTGGACAGGCCGACCGGTCCCCCGCCGAACTTCGTGATGAGAGCCTCCAGAACGGCGCGGTCAAGCCGGTCCAGGCCGCGCTTGTCCACTTCATACATGTCCAGGGCCGCGGACGCCGCCCGGGCGTCAATCTGCTCCAGGCCGTTCACGAGCGCCCAGTCCCTGACCCGGCGCAGGAGCCTGTTGGCAATTCGGGGCGTGCCGCGGGACCGTCCGGCGATCTCGCTGAAGCCTGCCGAGTTGACCTTCAGGTCCAGAAGGCCGGCCGAACGACGCAACACCAACTCCAGCTCCTCAACGGAGTAGAACTCCAGGTGGCCGGTGAAGCCGAAGCGGTCACGCAGAGGCCCGGGGAGCAGACCGGCCCGCGTGGTGGCGCCGACCAGGGTGAAGGGCGGCAGTTCCAGCGGGATGGCCGTGGCGCCGGCTCCCTTACCGACCACGATGTCGACGCGGAAGTCCTCCATGGCCATGTACAGCATTTCCTCAGCGGGGCGGGACATGCGGTGGATTTCGTCCAGGAACAGGACCTCGCCCTCGGAAAGTGAGGAGAGGATGGCGGCGAGATCGCCGGCATGCTGGATGGCGGGACCGCTGCTGATCCGCAGGGGAACGTTCATTTCGGCGGCGATGATCATGGACAGCGTGGTCTTGCCCAGGCCTGGAGGGCCGGAGAGCAGCACGTGGTCCGCGCTGCGGCCGCGCATCCGCGAGGCTTCGAGCACGAGGGACAACTGTTTCCGGACCCGGTGCTGGCCCACGAAGTCGTGCAGGTTTTTGGGCCGCAGGGCGGCTTCGATGGCGCGCTCCTCCGGTTCCTCTCCGCCCGCGACGATCGACGGCTCAGCCACGCGCGCCTACCCGGTTTCCTGCGCGGGCGCCGTCCTGCCCGAGCCAGCGCAGCGTCGCGCGGAGGATTTCCGCCACATTGCCGTTCGCGGCGAGGTCCGGAGAATCGGCGAGGGACTTGTCGATGCTGGCGGCCGCGTCCTTTTCGGACCAGCCAAGGCTTGTCATGGCCGCGATGACCTGCGGCTTCCAGACGGATTCGGCGGACACCGATGCGACGGGGGCGCCGGCCGTGCCGTGCGGCACGAGCTTGCCGGCGAGTTCCAGCACGATCCGGCCGGCCACTTTCGGCCCGATTCCGGGGACCTTCGTGAAGGCCTTGCCGTCACCGGAGTGGGCGGCCACCCGGATGGCTTCCGGCTCGTGGACGGCCAGCACGGCCAAGGCAAGGCGGGGCCCGACGCCGCTGACGCTGAGCAGGACATCGAAAACTTCCCGCTCGTCGTCGCTGGCGAAGCCGAAGAGGGTCAGCGAGTCCTCCCGCACGATCAGGGACGTAAACAGCTTCCCCTCGTCCCCCACGCGGAGGCCGCTGAGGGTCTGCGGCGTGGCGTTGACGCTCATGCCGGCGCCGTTGAGGTCGATCACGGCGGAAGACAGGCCGACATGGGCTACGGTTCCGCGAAGAAAACTGATCAAGGCCGGGCTCCTGGGATGACAGCGAAAAGAAATAACAGCGACAGATACAACAGCGAACAGATACATCAGAGACGCGTACTGCCGGCAACCCGGCTATCCGAACATATCTACGAATAGCGTAGCAAGGGGCCCGGACATTCAGCGCGCACGGCGCGCTTTTGCCTCCGCGTCGGCCCATGCCCGCTGGGCCGGGGTGAGGGACAGGCTGCCTGGTCCAGTGGTGGCAACAGCGGCGCCGCTCCCGGCCCGCCAGGCGTGGGTGATGGCCAGGGCCAGGGCGTCGGCGGCATCGGCGGGGCGCGGCGGGGCATCGAGCCGGAGGATCTTGGTGACCAGCTTGGTGACGGCGTCCTTGTTCGAGGTACCGCTCCCCGTGACGGCAGCCTTGACTTCCGACGGCGTGTGCAGGGCCACCGGGATGCCGCGGCGCGCGGCGGCCGCAATGACCACCCCGGAGGCCTGGGCCACGCCCATGACCGTGCTGACGTTGAGTTGGGAAAAGACCCGTTCCACGGCCAGGACGTGCGGCTCGTACTGGTCCAGCCACTCGTCGATGGAGGTGGCAATGACCAGCAGCCGCTGGTCCAGGCTCTCCTCGGGGGAGGTCCCCACGACGCCGAAGGCCACCATGGTGGCCCGTCGGTTCTTTTCGACATCCACGACGCCGATGCCGCAGCGGGTGAGGCCCGGGTCGACCCCCAGGACGCGCAGCGTCAAGGGCCGGCCGTCACGGCCGGGCCCCGCGCGTCGCGGCGAGGTGACAGCGTCACTCTGCTTCCAGTGCGGCCTGCACTTCGTCGCTGAGGTCGGCGTTGCTGTAAACGTTCTGAACGTCGTCGAGTTCTTCCAGGGCGTCCACGAGCTTCATGAACTTCTTGGCGGCCTCGAGGTCCAGCGGAACCTGCATCGAGGGCACGAACTCGGCCTCGTCGGTGTCGTACTCCATCCCGGCTTCCTTGAGCGCATCACGGATGGCCTGCAGGTCGGTGGGCTCAGAGTGGATCTCGAAGGAGTCTCCGTTGTCCTTGACTTCCTCGGCTCCGGCGTCCAGGACTGCCATCAGCACGTCGTCTTCGCTCAGGCCGTTCTTCGGCAGCGATACGACGCCCTTGCGGCTGAAGAGGTAGCTGACCGAACCGGGATCGGCGATTGTGCCGCCGTTGCGGGAGATGGCAAGCCGGACCTCGGAAGCGGCGCGGTTCTTGTTGTCCGTGAGGCACTCGATCAGCAGCGCCGAACCCTGCGGGCCGCGGCACTCGTACATGATCTCGGTGTAGTCCACGACCTCGCCGGTGAGGCCGGCACCGCGCTTGATGGCACGGTCGATGTTGTCCGCGGGCACCGATGTCTTCTTGGCCTTCGTGACGGCGAGTTCCAGGCCCGGGTTGCCGGAAAGGTCCGGGCCGCCCATGCGGGCGGCGACTTCGATGTTCTTGATCAGCTTGGCGAACGACTTGGCCCGGCGGCTATCGAGGATAGCCTTCTTGTGCTTGGTCGTCGCCCATTTGGAGTGGCCTGACATGCTTTACGCTTCCCCTCTGATCATTCGAATAAACAATTCGTGCACGCGCTTCTCCCCCGTCACTTCCGGGTGGAAGGAGGTGGCCAGCAGCTGGCCGGAACGCACAGCAACAATTCTAGCTGTCCCGTCGAGGGACTCGGGATGACCGGCTTTCGACGGTTCCACCTGGGCGAGGACCTCAACGCCGTCGCCCACGCGCTCTACCCAGGGGCCGCGGATGAAGACGGCGTGGACGGGTGCCACGGCGCCGCCGACGGCGCTGAACTCCAGTCCCCTGAATTCGAGGTCCGTCTCGAAGGACTCGCGCTGCCGGCCAAAGGCGTTGCGGCGGACGGTGATGTCGAGTCCGCCGAAGGTGTTCTGCGGATTTCCGGCCAGGTCCGTGGCCGGGTCCGCGATCTCGTCCGCCAGTAGGATCATGCCGGCGCAGGAGCCGTAGACGGGCAGGCCCTCCCGGATCCGTTCGCGTAGCGGATCGCGGAGACCGAAGATCCTGGAGAGCTTGTCGATCGTGGTCGATTCCCCGCCGGGAATGATCAGCCCGTCCAGGCCAGCAAGTTCAGCGGGGCGGCGGATTCCGACGCCGGAAGCACCAGTGGCCTCCACGGCGTGCAGATGCTCCCGGAAATCGCCCTGGAGCGCCAGGACTCCGACCCGGAGGCCTGTACCCGCGCGGGATTCAGGGGAGAAAGAGGGGGTGGTCATCCCCACAGCATAATGTGCCGGGCACCCCCGGAAGGCATGCACCGGCCCCCGGCGTCCGGGTTCCATGCCGCTGCTGGGATATATTACAGAGCATGCTTTACTTCAGCGTTCCGCTCGGCAAGCTCGTCCGCCGGGTCTCCCGGCTCAGGGGCGGAGGCTCGGCCCTCCCCGGGCTTGTGGTCGAAAAAATTGATCCCGGTTTCATGCAGCGGACACTGTCCGCGCTCCCCTTGGGGGTCGCCGTCGTCAGCGGCACGAACGGCAAGACCACCACCACGAAGATGGTGGTGGAGCTGCTGGAGAGCCAGGGGCTGAAGGTTTTCACGAACCGCACCGGCAGCAACTTCACCCGCGGCGTGGCCGCGGCGCTCCTGGGCGAGGTCGACTGGCGGGGCCGGCTGGATGCCGACGTCGCAATCCTGGAGCTGGACGAGGCGCATGCCGTCCACTTCGTGAACAAGGTCCCGCCGCGGTACAGCCTCCTGCTCAACGTCCTCCGCGACCAGCTGGACCGTTTCGGCGAGATCGACAAGACCGCCGAGCTGCTCCAGCACATCGCGTCCAAAACCACCGGGACCGTGGTGCTGAACCGCGAAGACCCGCGCGTCGCCCGGATCGCCGCGACCCTGGACGGACCGGACGTTCTCTACTTCGGGCTTGACGATTCCCTGCTGAGCACCTTCCCCAACGACGACGACATGCGCGCGGCCCCGGGGAGCCCGGTGCCGGACGCCCCGGCACGGCCGGCTGCCGACGTCGTGCTGCGCCGGGTGGGCGTCGATGACGCCTCCTTCGAGTTCGACGGCGCGACCGTCACCACGCCGATGTTGCTTCGCGGCGTCTACAACATCTTCAACGCCGCCGCCGCGCTCACCCTGGCCCGGGCGGTCTCGGCCGCCCGCGGCACGGGCACCGACCAGCCCGGGCTGGTCGCGGCGCTGTCCAAGGTGGCGCCGGCGTTCGGCCGCGGCGAAAGCCTTGTGGTCGACGGGCTGCCGCTCGAGCTCGTCCTGGTCAAGAACCCCAGCGGGTTCCGGCTCGGCCTGAAGTCCTTCCCGGCAGCCGGCTACGCCACGATGATCGCCATCAACGACAACTACGCCGACGGCCGGGACATGTCCTGGCTGTGGGACGTCGAATTCGACACCCTTCGCGACGGCGGTGTGGATCAGCTCACTGGCTCCCGCGCCTACGACATGGCGTTGCGGCTGCAGTACGACGACGTCGCCATCGGCGCCGTCGACACAGAAATCGCGCCGGCGCTGGCCGCGTTCATCCGCGGCGGCCAGGGCAAACCGAAACGGATCTTCTGCACCTACACGGCCATGCTCGCCATCCGCCGCGAGCTGTCCAAAATCACCACAGTGGAGGTGGTCTCATGACCCCCCAGTCCCCCGAAACCCCGCACCAGCCCTCCTTCGGGCACGAACTCCCGCCCGAAGAACCGGCCGCGCCCAGCAAGGGAACCATCCGGGTCCTGCAGCTATACCCGCGGGACATGAACATCTACGGCGACTGGGGCAACGCCCTGGTGCTGGCGCAGCGGCTGCGCTGGCACGGCTACACGCCGGAGCTGCTCGAATACAACGTGGGTGACCCTTTCCCCGCAGACGTGGACCTCATCGTCGGCGGCGGCGGACAGGACAGCGGACAGCTCGTCATCCAGGACGACCTCCTCTCGCGGGAGTCCACGCTGAAGGCGCTGGCCGATGACGGGACCCCGATGCTCGTCATCTGCGGCCTCTACCAGCTCTTCGGAAAATTCTTCAAGACCCGCCTCGGTTCGGTCATTCCGGGCATCGGCGTCCTGGACGTGGAAACACACGGCACCGACGAGCGCCTGATCGGCAACGTCACCGTCTCCTCCCCCGAGTTCGGCAGCATCCTGGGTTACGAGAACCACAGCGGCCAGACCACGCTCGGACCCGGCGTCGAGCCGCTCGGAACTACGGCCAAGGGCACCGGCAACAACAGCGCAGACGGCCAGGAAGGGGCCCGCTACCGTAACATCGTGGCGAGCTACCTGCACGGCTCGCTGCTTCCCAAGAACCCGGCGCTGGCGGACTTCCTGATTCGGACCGCCGTCGAACGTAAATACGGAAGCTTCACGCCAGGCAACCCGGACGACTCGTACGCGGTGCTGGCCCGTGAGCACGCCGCCCGGCGGCCCCGCTGACGTTTGTGGCAGGCGCATCCGGCGGCATGATGCTGATTGACCGCGACTCACCGGAACGGGCCGACGTCCAGGAACTCCTGGCCGGCCACCTCGCCGACATGTACGCGACGTCCCCGCCGGAAAGCGTCCATGCCCTCGACCCCGCCGCACTCGCCGGGCCGGAGATCAGCTTCTGGACGGCCCGGGCGGACTCGCGGCTGTTGGGCTGCGCGGCGCTGAAACGCCTGGCCCCCGGCGACGGCGAGATCAAGTCAATGCGCACCGCGGAATGGGCGCGCGGCTGGGGGGTTGCCTCGGCGCTGCTGCGCCATCTCGTTGCGGAGGCCCGGGCCGGCGGGTACCGGCGGCTGTACCTGGAGACAGGGAGCCAGGAGTTTTTTGCCCCCGCGCGGCGGCTGTACGAGCGGCACGGCTTCGCGGCCTGCCCGCCGTTTGCCGGTTACGTGCCCGACCCCAACAGCGTCTTCATGACCCTCGGGCTCGACGCCGGGTAGCCGCCGGCCTTGGCCGAATGGTCCGCTTAGCGCCCGGAGACCGACCGAATTTCCAGCCCTTCGTCGGGCCCTGGCGGCTCGAAGATGCCGGCCAGATGCCGGACGCCGCCCGCGTCCAGGCGGTGGGCCCAGGGGTCCCCGCCCGCGGTTCGGGTAACAACGCGTTCGATGGCGGTCTCCAGCGGTGTCTGTACGTGGTGTAGGACGGCCGGAAACCCGGCTGCTGCGGCCTTTTCCCGCCAGAGAGCGCGGCGTTGAGGGCTCCACTGGTTCCAGTCCAGGACAACGTCCGTGCCGGAATCCAGTACTTGCCGTGCGGTTTCCCAGATCAGGAGCTTGCAGGTCTCGGCGAGGCCCGCGTATTCCGCGGCTGCGAAGTGGACGCCGGGATAGAGCCGCAGCATCCATTCGTCCAGGCTGAAGCGCACGGCGGGAAGTGCCGTCTGCAGTTCCCTGGCCAGCGTCGTTTTCCCCGCACCGTTGAGTCCGCAAAGCAAATGGACCGTGGGGCGCGGATGCACCATGGCCGGCCGGCGGGTGGCTTTCTGGTTCGCGTAGCTGTCCACCGGCCCAGTCTGCCATTAGCGTGCAGGTGATGGGGCGCGGCGGCTGTATGGGGCGGCACGGCCGACATTAGGCTGGGCAGATGGAATATGAGATCCGCCAGGCCACGACTGACGATGCTGATGCCCTGGTCCGGATGCACACCCTTGCCCATGAGGAGTCCTACGGCCACCTCCTGCCCCCGGCGTTCTTCGAGGCCCGGCGCGCCACCATGGCCGAACGGGTGGAACGACGCCGACCATACCTGGACAGCCCGCAACCCCGGATCATCGCCCTGGACGAAACCAGCGAAATCGTGGGATTTGCCGATGCCGGCCCCGGGCGTGACGAGGAGTTGCCCCAGGCATTGGAGCTGTACGCCCTCTACACCCTGAACCGCACCTACGGCGCCGGGCTCGGCGCCGCCTTGCTGGCGGCCGCCTTGGGCGACTCCCCGGCCTACCTTTGGGTCCTTGAGGCAAACCCGCGGGCGCGAACCTTTTATGGCAAGCACGGGTTTCGTCCCGACGGGAAACGCACCCTGCTGCCGCCCGATTGGCACGAACTCCCCGAGCTGCGGATGGTCCGGCATGCCACGCCCTCAGCACCGTCCAGTTAGCGCGTCTCCCGGCCGGGGCACACACAGGACACTCCCCCATCGCAACGAACTCCATCCACAAGCAGGCACGGACCATTGATGATTGGAGTCAGCCGGTGAAGCCCCTGGTTCGGTGGGGGCTGCAACCGCAGGTTCCCTGATTGCGCTCTGCCTCCTCATGCTGGGGCGGGTTCCGATCGCTTGGATCATCAGCGGTCCGTTCGCTTTCCGTCCCGCCGTCAACCGCTCGACCGCTGCCATCCACGTGGCGGCAACATTTGGGCAAATCGTCCTCTTCTGGGGGTTCGTCCTGGCGGTGCTTCCTCTGGCCATAGCATTCTTCGCACAGCGCTGGGAGGTGGATCTACCTCTAGCATCGTTTGCAGGTCCTTTAGGTGCCGCGGTTCTGGTACCCGCCAGCGCTCTTGGCCTCTGGTCGGCAGTGGTGATGTCGACGCGGGGAGACGGCACTCCATTGCCATCGGCGATGCCCAACCGCCTGGTCATCGCGGGCCCGTATCGGTGGATTCGCAATCCGATGGCGGTCGCGGGCATTGTCCAGGGCGCCGCGATTGGACTCATTCTGCAGTCATGGCTTGTCATCGCCTACGCGGTCGTGGGCTCGCAGGTGTGGAACTACGCCGTCAGGCCCCTTGAGGAATCTGACCTCAAGGAACGGTTCGGCGAGGAATTCCAGCAATACCGCGACACGGTTCGCTGCTGGATTCCAAAAGTGTCGAGGCCCCAGCGCACATAGAGATTTCGAAGACTTCTGCGTGTCGGCTGCCGATCGGCCCAGCCTGCCATTAGCGGGCCCGGGCGAAGGCCAGGACGTCACGCGGCACCCTCCTGCTGGACGCCGCCCGGAGGTGTCCCAGCCGTTCATAGACGACGAGCGTGCAGTCTGGAATCTGCCGCGCAGTTTCCTCCGCAACCGTTCTCGGGAAGAACGAATCACGCCCGCCGCAAAGCAGCAGGACGGGCGGACGGATGAGCGGCAGCTCCGCCCGCGCGTCGAAAGCCTGCCCGGCCCGGGCTTCGGTGAGGACGTCCGTGGCCGGGCAGCCGGGACGGCTCAGCACGCGCCTGCCGACGACGGGTCCGAGCAGGTCCCGGAGCCAGCGGGTCCGTGGACCGGGGAGGACGTATTCCGCCAGGACGCTTCCGGCGCCGCCAGGGTCTCCCGCGGCGATGGCGGCCGCCATCCGATGATCCACGTCCTTGCCCCAGGCGCTGAGCTCGGCTGCCGTGGCCACCAGGGCGATGCGCCGGAAGGACTCCGGGTGGCGTGCGGCCAGATGCTGCCCGATCATCCCGCCGAATGACTTGGCCAACACCAGATCGACTCGGCCGCCGAACTGCTCCGCAATCACATGCGCGTAGTCCTCGGCCATGTCCGCGCTCGTGTGTGAGGCCAGCATGTTCCGCCGGCGGGTGACGATCCAGACGGCGTAACCCGCGTCGAGGTAGGGATCAAACTCCCGCCGGAACAGTCCGCCCAGCAGCCCATGGGGCACGACGCTCCCCGGTCCGCCCTGGATGAACAGCAACGACTTTGCACCCCGCCCCCACGTCACGTACTCCATCCCGTTGCGGAATACCCCGCTCTGAACTGCCCGATCGCGCCTGGCTGCCCCCGCCATGACGCCGCCTTACTGAGCTTGTTCGGACTGCCGCAGCAGTTCCGCGAAATCGGCCGGCCGGGCGGCCGGCCACCAGTGTCCGGCGTCAACCCTGGTGATGGTCACATCGTCCACCCACGCCTCGAGCCCCTTGACCAGGGCCGGCGAGAGGAAGGGATCCTTCAGCGGAACCACCACGTGCACGGGAATGCCCACCCGGCCGGTCGAGGCCGGCGGCCGGCGGCCGCGGAAGTTGCTGCGGTACAGGGCGAGGCCGCGGATCGGATCGCTGCCGACGCCGCGCCGAGCCGTCTTTTCGTAGCGCCGCGTTAGGAACAGGCGCCAGGCGGCTTCTGGAAGCGCCGGGACCAGGAACGCCGCGATATACCAGCTGCGCACCTACTGGCCGCCCAGCTCCGGCCAGGCCCGCGGGTCCCTGGCCCGGTCACGGACCCAACGGGAGAAGTGCCCCAGGTCGGGCCCGGAAATACTTGTGTACCGACTGATGCGCGCCGGCGTCCGGGGGTCCTGCACGGCAGCCCAGCCCTGGATCGATCCCCAGTCGTGTCCCACGAGATGCACTGCCCGGGCGTCGGTCTCGGCCATTACGGCGAAGGCATCGTCCACAAGGGTCTTCAACGAATAGTCCCCATCCGGAGCATGGACGGCCGAGGCGCCCGCGTTCCGCGTGTCATAGGCCACGACGTGATGGGTCCGCGCCAGTTCGCGGATGGCTGGCAGGAACACCCGGTGGTCGTCCGGATAGCCGTGCACCAGGAGCAGGGTGGGCACGTCCGGGCCCGGTTCCGGGCCAAACTCGAACACGGCGAGGACGGCCCCGGGGACGGCGACCGCCCGGCGTCGTTCATTCAGCGTCTCCATATGTTCCCCTTCGGCTTCCTGGAAGCGGCCTTACACGCAACAGCCGGCGCCTTCCAGCTTCTGCCTCCCGTGGCGGTAGTCCCTGCCGTCCCATCCTACGGTGAGCGCAATCACAACACACTGAGACGGTCATTGAGAACCCGTGTCCTGCATGGAAGAGTCGGTTCATGACCAATCCCCTCCTGAGCCCCAGCCCCCTGCCATACGGCCTGCCGCCGTTCGCGGACATCGAGGACGCGCACTACGCCGAAGCCGTTGAGGCCGGCTTGGCCGAGCATCTTGCCGAAATCCAGGCGATCGTGGACGATCCCCAGGCGCCGTCGTTTGAGAACACCGCCTTGGCCATGGAGCGCTCCGGGCGGCTCCTGGAACGAGCGGCCGCGTCGTTCTTCACCCTGGTGTCCGCGGACGCCTCGGATGCCATCCGCGAGCTCGAGACCCGCCTCTCCCCGCTGTTCTCCGCCCATCAGGACGCCGTCTACCTCAACCGCAGGATCTACGAACGCTTCGCCTCGCTGGACGGCACCGTCCTGGACGCGGAGTCCGCACGGCTCGTGGAGGAATACCTCAAGGAGTTCCGGGCCTCGGGCATCCAACTGGACGACGCCGGCCAGACGCGGCTCAAAGAGCTCAACGCCGAGCTCGCCCGGCTCGGCACCGAATTCGGCCAGCGCGTCAAGGAAGGCATGAAGTCCGCCGCCCTCCTGCTGGAGGACGCCGCCGACCTCGCCGGCCTGCCTGCGGACGACATCGCCAGCGCCGCCGAGGCAGCGCGGTCCGCCGGGCATGAGGGCAAGTTCCTGCTGACGCTCATCCAGCCCAGCAACCAGCCCGCCATGGCCGCCCTGGCAAACCGGGATGTCCGCCGTCGGCTCTACGAGGCCTCGATCGGACGGGGCAGCGACGGCGGCAGCCTCGACGTGCTCGGCCTGGTCAAGGACATGGTCCGGCTCCGCGCCGAGAAGGCCGCCCTGCTGGGGTTCGCGAACTTTGCCGAGCTGACAGTGGACCGGCAGACGGCACCGGATTTCCAGGCCGTGCAGGACATGATGAGCCGGCTGGCCCCTGCCGCCGTCCGCAATGCCGACGCGGAGGCGGAGGCGCTGGCCGAGGCCGCCGGCCACCCGCTCGAGGCCTGGGACTGGGCGTATTACTCGGCCAAGGTCAAGCGTGAGCGGTATGCCGTGGACGAGCAGGCCCTGCGCCCGTACTTCGAGCTGGACAGAGTCTTGAACGACGGCGTGTTCTTCGCAGCGAACGCCTTGTATGGGATCACCTTCCACGAACGCAAGGACCTCGCCGGCTATCACCCGGACGTGCGGGTCTGGGAGGTCAAGAATTCCGACGGCACGGACCTTGGCCTCTTCCTGGGCGACTATTACACCCGGGACACCAAGCGCGGAGGCGCGTGGATGAACTCCCTGGTGGAACAGTCCGGACTCCTGAACACCCGTCCCGTGGTGATCAACAACCTCAACATCTCCAAGCCGCCGGCCGGTGAGCCGACCTTGCTGACGCTGGACGAACTCCGCACCACGTTCCACGAGTTCGGCCACGCCCTCCACGGCCTGTTCTCGGCCGTCACCTATCCGCGGTTCTCCGGTACGAACGTGCCAAGGGACTTCGTGGAATACCCGTCGCAGGTGAACGAAATGTGGATCATGTGGCCCGAAGTCCTGGCGAACTATGCCCGGCACCACGCGACCGGGGAGGCCCTGCCGCAGGAAACCGTGGACAAGCTGAACGCCGCGCAGCTCTGGGGTGAAGGCTTCGGCACCACTGAATACCTCGGCGCGGCCCTGCTGGACCTCGCCTGGCATGTCCTGGACGGCTCCGACATCCCGGACGACGCCGTCGAGTTCGAGGCGAAGGCCCTGGCAGCGGCGGGGATCGCCCACAGCCTGATCCCCCCGCGCTACCGCACCGGCTACTTCCAGCACATATTCGCGGGGGGCTGGTACGCCGCAGGGTACTACTCCTACATCTGGAGCGAGGTTCTGGACGCCGACACCGTGGAATGGTTCAAGGAACACGACGGACTCAGCCGCGCCAACGGGGACTTCTTCCGCGCCGAGCTGCTGTCCCGCGGCAACAGCCGGGACCCGCTGGAGTCGTTCCGGGCCTTCCGCGGCCGCGACGCGGAACTCGAACCGCTCCTCAAGCGCCGCGGCCTCGAATAACCGTCCAATCCGCAAACGACGCCGGCCCGCCACCTGGAAAGGTGACGGGCCGGCGTCGTCGTTAGCAGCTGGCGACTATCGCGCCAAACTCTCTTGGCTTAATAAGAGAGGGTGCAGAGGCTCCATTGGCGAGGCGCCTCGGCGCCGAGTCTGTGGAGAAGCAGTCGAACGGCAGAGGATCGGCGCCGTCCGGCGCCCCCAACGCGAGTTACCAGCCGCGCTCGGCCAGGCGGTGCGGCTGCGGGATCTCGTCGACGTTGATGCCGACCATGGCCTCGCCCAGGCCGCGGGAGGCCTTGGCGATCTCGTCCGGGTCATCGTAGAAGGTGGTGGCCTTCACGACGGCGGCGGCACGCTGCGCCGGGTTGCCGGACTTGAAGATGCCGGAGCCGACGAACACGCCGTCGGCGCCCAACTGCATCATCATCGCGGCGTCGGCCGGGGTGGCGATGCCGCCGGCGGTGAACAGCACCACGGGGAGCTTACCGGTGGCGGCGACTTCCTTGACCAGTTCGTACGGTGCCTGCAGTTCCTTGGCGGCGACGTAGAGCTCGTCCTCGGCCATGTTGGCGAGCTTCTTGATCTCGGCGCGGATCTGGCGCATGTGCGTGGTGGCGTTGGAGACGTCGCCGGTGCCGGCCTCACCCTTGGAGCGGATCATCGCCGCGCCTTCGTTGATGCGGCGCAGGGCCTCACCGAGGTTGGTTGCACCGCAGACGAACGGAATGGTGAAGTTCCACTTGTCGATGTGGTTGGTGTAGTCGGCCGGGGTCAGGACCTCGGACTCGTCGATGTAGTCAACGCCGAGGGACTGCAGGACCTGCGCCTCGACGAAGTGGCCGATCCGGGCCTTGGCCATGACCGGAACGGATACGGCGGCGATGATCTTGTCGATCATGTCGGGATCGGACATGCGGGACACGCCGCCCTGGGCGCGGATATCGGCGGGAACGCGTTCCAGCGCCATCACGGCCACGGCACCGGCGTCTTCGGCGATGCGGGCCTGCTCGGCGTTGACGACGTCCATGATGACGCCGCCCTTGAGCATCTCCGCCATGCCGCGCTTGACGCGGCTGCTGCCCGTGACGTTCTTCGCGGACGAGCCGGCTTCGCTGCTTACATCAGGTGTAGACACAAAAACCCCTATGGGTAGATAGATGACCTCGCCGGGGCGCGGACAGCACGTTCATGCCGTGTCTCGCACACACCGGATTACCGGATCCATTGGCCGGTAAAGCTAATACTAGCCCCCGGCCGGGGCGCCGCAGAATTCTGGTTACAGCAACCGAATCCCGCCTGGCGGCGGGCATTCGGCCCGGCCTCCGTTGCGACGCGTGGCGCCGTCAGGCAGCCCGTTCGGAGGCGGTGCCGTCAGGTTCCTCCAGCGACTGGCGGTGGACGGTCGCGATCCGCTGGATCACTGTCACCAGGCTCGCGGTTGCGAGCAGGCACAGCGTTACGAGCAGCACGACCGGGGTCAGGCCCAGTCCGGTGAGACCCGTGACCACCAGCACGGACACCAGGCGCTCGGCCCGCTCGGCGATGCCGACGTTGGCCTGGAAACCGAGCGCCTCGGCCTTCGCCCGGGCGTAGGAGACAACCATGCCCAGCACGAGGCAGACGACGGCGGCGATGGCGATCGGCGGATTGGTGCCGCCCGTGAAGAACCAGACGGCGACGCCGGCGAACAAGGCGCCGTCGGCAACGCGGTCCAGGGTGGAGTCCAGGAAGTTGCCCCACCGTCCGCCGCGGTGCTGCATCCGGGCCATGATGCCGTCAACGACGTCGGAGAAGATGAAGGCGGTGATGAAGACGGTTCCCCAAAACAGCTGCCCGAGCGGGTAGAAGACCAGGGCGCCGACCACCACCCCGAGCGTGCCGACGATCGTGACCGCGTCCGGAGAGACGCCGATCTTCAACAGCCAGCGGGCAACCGGAGAAAACAGGGCGGTGAAGAACCCGCGCGCGTGCCGGTTAAGCATCCTGCTCCCCGGCTGCGTCCTGCCGCGCTGGAATTTCCTGCGGCCAGGCGTCGGCCACCTGCTGGCGGACCTCGCCGAGGGTCTGCGTGACCGCCTTGGTCTGGGCAATGATGGGGAAGAAATTGCCGTCCCCGCCCCAGCGCGGCACAACGTGCTGGTGCAGGTGTCCGGCAATGCCCGCCCCGCCGGTGACGCCCTGGTTCATCCCGAGGTTGAAACCGGTGGGGTTGGCGACCTTGCGCAGCACCCGCATGGCGGTCTGGGTCAGTTCGGCGAATTCCGCCGTTTCCTCGACCGTGAGATCCGTGTAATCGGGGATGTGCCGGTAGGGGCAAATCAGCAGGTGCCCGGGGTTGTACGGGAAGAGGTTCAGCACCACATAGCTCGTGCGTCCCCGGTACACGATCAGGGATTCCTCGTCCCCCCGCTCGGGCGCGGCACAGAACGGGCAGTCATTGGGGTCCTTGAACTGGTGCTGGCCCCCCTTGATGTACGCCATCCGGTGCGGGGTCCACAGACGCTGGAAAGCGTCCGGGACCCCGGCCAGGCCGAAGTCGTCCGTCACGGCGTGGTCGCCCGGATACTCCGGCCCGGCCCCTGTGGATTCCTGCACGAACTGCCCTTCCGTTGGCCTAGCTGGTCCGGTTGCGCACGGCGTCGACGATCCGCTGGACAGCCTCGGCGACGGGCACGCCGTTGTCCTGGCTGCCGTCCCGGAAGCGGAAGGAAACCGCGCCGGCCTCGGCGTCGTCACCGCCGGCGATCAACACGAACGGGATCTTGTCCTTGCTGGCCGTGCGGATCTTCTTGGGGAAGCGGTCCGAAGAGATGTCCACTTCGGCGCGGATGCCGGCGGCCTTGAGCTGTCCCACGACGTCGAACATGTAGTCGTTGAAGGCCTCCGCCACCGGGATACCCACCACCTGCACGGGCGCCAGCCAGGCGGGGAACGCGCCGGCGTAGTGTTCGGTCAGCACACCCATGAACCGCTCCACGGAACCGAACAGGGCGCGGTGGATCATCACCGGCCGCTGGCGGGTGCCGTCGGCGGCCTGGAACTCGAGCTCGAAGCGCTCGGGCAGGTTGAAGTCCAGCTGGATGGTGGACATCTGCCAGGTGCGGCCGAGCGCGTCCTTGACCTGGACCGAAATCTTGGGGCCATAGAACGCGGCTCCGCCCGGATCCGGGACGAGCTCCAACCCGGAAGCTTCGGCCACCTCGGCCAGGGTGCGGGTGGCCTCCTCCCACACGGCGTCGTCGCCTACAAACTTGTCCGGGTTCTTGGTGGAGAGCTCGAGGTAGAAGTCGTCCAGGCCGTAGTCCTTGAGCAGGCCGAGGACGAAGTTCAGCGTGGTGGTGAGCTCGTCCTTCATCTGCTCGCGGGTGCAGTAGATGTGGGCGTCGTCCTGGGTCATGCCCCGGACGCGGGTCAGCCCGTGCACCACGCCGGACTTCTCGTAGCGGTAGACCGAGCCGAATTCGAAGAGCCGCAGCGGCAGTTCGCGGTAGGACCGGCCGCGGGACCGGAAGATCAGGTTGTGCATGGGGCAGTTCATCGGTTTGAGGTAGTAGTCCTGGCCGGGCTTGCGGACCGTGCCGTCCTCATTGAGTTCCGCGTCGATGTGCATCGCCGGGAACATGCCCTCGCGGTACCAGTCCAGGTGGCCGGAAACCTCGTACAGGTGACCCTTGGTGATGTGCGGGGTGTAGACGAACTCGTAGCCGGCATCAACGTGGCGCTGCCGTGAGTAGTCCTCCATGGCCTTGCGGATGATGCCGCCCTTGGGGTGGAACACCGGCAGGCCGGAGCCGAGCTCGTCCGGGAAGGAGAACAGGTCCAGTTCGGCGCCGAGCTTGCGGTGGTCGCGGCGCTCGGCCTCGGCGATGCGCTCCTGGTAGGCCTTGAGCGCGTCCTTCGTGGGCCACGCGGTGCCGTAGATGCGCTGCAGCTGCTGGTTGTTCTGGTTTCCCAGCCAGTAGGCTGCCGAGGACCGGGTCAGCGCGAAGGCGTTGGAGATCAGCTTGGTGTTCGGCAGGTGCGGGCCGCGGCACAGATCGCACCAGACGCTGTCCCCGCTCTTGCGGTCCACGTTGTCGTAAATGGTGATGTCGCCGGCGCCCACTTCGACGCTAACGCCCTCGCCGGCCTCGGCGGCGGCGTTCTTCTTGCCCAGGAGTTCGAGCTTGTAGGGCTCGTCCTTCATTGCAGCGCGGGCCTCGTCTTCGGCGACCACCCGGCGCACGAACTTCTGGTTCTGGTTGATGATCTTCTGCATCATCTTTTCGAGCTGGCGGAGATCTTCCGGTGTGAAGGGTTCCGCGACGTCGAAGTCGAAGTAGAAGCCGTCCGTGATGTAGGGCCCGATGCCGAGCTTCGCGTCGGGGCGCAGCTGCTGCACGGCCTGGGCCATGACGTGGGCGGTGGAGTGGCGCAGGACGTTGAGCCCGTCCGGGGAATCGATGGTGACGCCCTCCACCGTGGCGTCCTCGGGGAGGGGCTGGTCCAGGTCCTTCAACTCGCCGTTGACGCGGGCCACAACGACGTCGCGGCGCTCAAAGAAGAGTTCCGCGCCGGTGGTCCCGGTAGTCACCTTGGTCTCTTCGCCGTCGACGAGAAGGGTGATCTGCTGGGCATCTGACACGGGTGTCTCCTATTCAAAGTTAAGGCTTCGTAGCTTGTGGCGTACGGGGACCACAGCCAGCCTCGTCCATGCTATCGGTTTCTCCGGAGGCCAACCAACGCGCCACGGCCCGGCCGCAACGCAGCGCCGGCCGCGCCCGGGACAGGGTCAGCCGCCCAGCCCGGTGATGGCGAAGTTCCTGCTAATCCCGTCCAAGGGGCCGGGCAGGGGGCCGGGCAGGCAGGGCTCGTGCTGACCGGCGCCCCCGGATGCCGTTTCAGGGAAGGGCAGAGTCTCCGGCCGGCTGAGGTCCCAGGCCATGTTGGCGCTGATACTGATCCCCCGCGGCCCGGTCCGGCGGGTGGTGCCGCGGATCAGCAGCAGGCGGGTGCCAAAGAGCAAGGAACCGGCTTGCTCCTGTGCCTCGTGGAAGAAGACCGAATCCACACAGCCGGTGCCGTCGTCGACGCTGATGAACACCACCCGCCTCCCGCCGCGCATGGGCGGGGTCTGGGTTGCCACCCGGACCCCGGCGACGAGCACTTCGGTGCCGTTGCGCAGCCCCAGCAGCCTGTCCGCCGTGGTGACGCCCAGCCGGTCAAGCAACGGACGGTGGCTGGTCATGAGGTGCTCGCTGACGTCCACGGCCATGAGGTCCAGCTCCGCCCGGACGTTGTCCACCATGCTGGGCGCGGGGAGCACCGCCTTGAGGTTCTTCAGCTCCACGTCCCCCAGTGGCAACGCCAGCTGTCCCTCGATGACCTCAATGCCTTTCCGCTGGGGCCGGGCTTGGAGCTTCTGCAGGTGCTGGACCAGGTCCGCACGGTTGGCGGCTCCCCCGGATGCCCTGTGCAGGGAATCGAAGGCGCCCAACTGGGCCAGCCGCTGGATGCTCGGCCTGCTCAGCCGAGACCGGGCGCGCAGGTCCGCCAGGGAATCGTAGGGCTGGCCGGCCACAATCCGTTTCAGCTCGGCGCCGGAGAGGCCGAAGATGCCGTTCAGGCTCAGCCGGATGCCCAGTTTGCCCCGGTCCGGCCCGGATTCCACCCGCTCCACCCGGTATTCCGCCTGGCTCCGGTTGATGTCGAGGGCAAGGATGGGGATGCCCAGCCGGCGGGCCTCGGCGACGAGCAGGCGCTTGGGGTACATGCCGGGGTCGTGCTCCCAGAGCCCGGCGAGGAACGCCTCGGGGTGGTGCGCCTTGAGCCAGGCAGACTGGTAGGTGGGCACGGCGAAGGCGGCGCCGTGGGCCTTGCAGAACCCGAAGCTGCCAAAGGCCTTCAGCGTGCCCCAGACCTTGTCCACCACCTCGGGACTGTAATGCCGGGCCCGTGCCTCCTTCCGGAAGAACTCCTCCACCTGCGCTTCCAGAACCTCGTTGCCCAGCGCCCGGCGGAATTCGTCGGCGCGCGCCAGCCCGCACCCGGTCATGACGTCGAAGGTCTTGAGGATTTGTTCGTGAAAAACCGTGACCCCGTGGGTCTCCTTCAGGACCGGCTTGAGGTCCGGGTGCGGGTAGACCTCGGGGGCGAATCCGTGCCGGTGCTCCAGGAAGGGCCGGACCATGTCCGATTTCATCGGGCCGGGGCGGAACAGCGAGATGTCGATAATGAGGTCGTTGAATTCCCGGGGCGCCATCTTGCCTATCAGTTCGCGCTGGCCCGGGGATTCGATCTGGAAGCAGCCCAGGGTGTGGGTGCTGCGGATCAGTTCAAAGGTGGGTTCGTCATCCAGCGGGACAGCATTGAGGTCGATGTGCCCGTCCTCGGCGATGTAATCCGGGCCCGCCCCGTCCGGGCCGGCCGGGTGCGCGCCGGCGGCCACCACCTCGGCCTTGGAAGGGTGAAGCCGGATGACCTCCCTGACAGCGAAGGCCATGGCGCTTTGCATCCGGACGCCAAGGACATCGAGTTTGAGCATGCCCATGGGGTCCATGTCGTGTTTGTCGAACTGGCTCATGGGCAGGCCCAGGCCGCTGGGCTGTACGGGGGTGCGGTCAAGCAGGGTGGCGTCGCCGAGGATGACGCCGCACGGGTGCATGGAAATGTGGCGGGGCAGCCGGTCCAGCCGTTCCGTGAGGTCCACCAGCAGGTCCAGCTGCTGGTTTTCGCCGAAGCCGCGCTGATCCACCCGGTCCGCGAATTCCTTCAGCTCGGGTTTCTCCACGAGGGCTTCGCGGAAGTGCCGGGCCGAGAACCGCCACAGCTGCTTGGCGATTTCCCCGATCTCGCCGTCGTCCATCCCCAGGGCCATGCCGGCGTCACGCACGGCACCGCGAGCGCGGTAGCCGTTTTGCATGCTCATCAGCGTGACGCGTTCGGCTCCGAAGCGCTCAAAGATCTTCCGGTAGACGTTGTGCCGTTCGGCGCTTTCGACGTCGATGTCAATATCCGGGAGGGTGGCGCGGTCACGGGAGAGGAAGCGTTCGAAGATGAGGTCGTGCTGGAGCGGGTTCACCTGGCTGACGTCGATCAGGTAGTTGACCAGGCTGGAGGCGCCCGAACCGCGGGCGGCCGCCCGGACGCCCATGGCAAGGATCATCCGGGAGACCTCGGCGACGGTCAGGAAGTAGGAGGCGAAGCCCAGCGAGTCGATGATCCTTAGCTCGTGCTCCAGCCGGTTCCGCATCTGCTGTTCCCGTTCCCCGGAGATTCCCGGGAACCGGCGGCCGATGCCGGCCTCACAGCGCAAGGTCAACTCTGCGAGCGCGTCCCCGTCGATTCCGATCACGGACGCTTCCGGGACAACGGGCTGTTTCCAGCCCATGTCTGCCACCGGATCCATGCGGCAACGGTCCGCGAGCGCCTCGGTCTGGGCGAGGAGCCGCTTGAGGTCTGCCGTGCCGTACCCGGCGGCGTGGATGATCTCCTTGCCCAGTTGCAGCATCCGGGACGCCGATTTGAGCCAGCCCTGCCCGTTGGGCTGCAGCAGCGGGGCGGCGGAGAGCTCGTGGAGGGATTTGAGGGTGCGGGCCGAGTCCAGGACATCGGCGGTGGCTGCGCCGTCCTCGGCGACATACCGGACGGCGTTGGTCAGCACGGCGGGCACACCGTGTTCTGCGGCGAGTTTGAGCATGCGCACCGCATGGGCGGTGCTCAGCGGCTCCCCCGGCGGGCTGAGCTGGGATACCACCTCTGCTGCCAGCGTTCCGGGCGGCATGGCATCCAGCCAGCGTTTGAACAGGGTGCGGGGCCGCAGGTACCGCCGGCCGCCCATGGCACGCCCGACGTCGGAATCAGGGCCGATCAGCACCGTCAGGACCGGCTGGAGGGTTTCCGGGTGCAGCGTGCGGGAGGCCAACTCGGCCCGGGTGACGGCCACCGGCACCGCTCCCTGCGCCTTGCCCGTGGTGCGGGCGTGGGCGTCGGAGATCAGCCGGCACAGCGCCCGGTAGCCGGCGCCATTGTTGTGTCCGTGCGCCAGCACGACCACGCGTCCCCCGAGCTGGGTGCGGAGGTCGCCGTCGTCGTCAAAGACCGCAAGCTCCACCCCGACGATCGCATCCAGCCCGGCGGCCATGCACGCCTTCAGGTGTTTGACGGTGCCGTACAGCCCGTCACGGTCTGTGCAGGCCAGTGCGGTGGCACCGTCGGCGGCCGCGGCCGCCGCCAGTTCCTCCGGCCAGGAGACGCCATAGTGGGCGCTGAAGGCGGTGGAGACGTGCAGGTGGGTGAAGTTCATGCTGTTCCGGTCTTCCGGAGGGGCTGCAGGGCGTCGTGGATCCTCACCAGCCGCCAGCGGCCGCTGCCGACGTGCCGGCTCAGGTCAAGGGTGAGGACCGTGTGGTCCGCCGCGTCCTGCCCGGCGGCACGCACCTGAATCCGCCAGATCTCATGGTCCACCAGGCCCGGGCCGCTCCCGAGCGGCGCCCGGCTTTCCTCCGTCCACCACTGGCGGCGTTCATACCAGCGGACCGGTTCCGCGCACACCGTGTACTGCCGGCCCGCCCAGTGAAGGCGCAGGGGCAGCCCGGACGGAGTGCAGGCGACCTCCACGGACTCGCTAAACATCCCCATACTGCCTCCCGCGCGTCCGCATGCCACCAGCCCGTCGCTTGCCGGCATTCCCTGTTGAGAACTTATGTTCACACCCAAAATTCGAACATATATTCGAATAAAACCAGTCTACGTCGGAGAGGCGACAAAACCCAGATCAGGGGTGGACGGACGCAGGTGCAGGTAGCAGGATTGAGCCATGAGCTCCCACAACGCACTCCTGAAGCACGTAAGCATCGCCGCCAAAGATTCAATCTTGGTGGCGACTTTTGATATAGACGGAAACATTCCCGGCCAGGGTGCCTACGTGGTGGGGCTCCTGGCCGCTACCCCGGACTATTCCCATCAGCGCAGAATGGGGATCGAGTTCATGAACGGCGAGGCTGTGTCTTTCTACTGCTTCAGCCATGACGGCACCGAGGAAAATTTCGATCTCAAGGGCGTCGAGCACTCGGGCAACACCATTACCGGCCGCTTCCCGCTCACGACCGTGCTCGGTCTGCCGAAGGGGCATCTCATGACGGCGTTCAGCGACGCCGACGGCCGCGAGTACCAGGCCAACGTGCCTGTGGAAGAGTCCCTCTAACCCCCAGGGGCGGGCCCGGCGGCGACCAAGGTCCGCGGGTCTTAGCCGGCAGGGAGCCTTAGCTGCCGGCTTTGTATACTTCGAGTTCCAGGGCGGTGAAAGCCTCCACCATGGCGCGGTAGGTCTTCTCGACGATCTCGGGGTCGATGTCTTTCCTCTCCGCGGTGGCCCTGACGTGTTCGATCACGCGCTCCACGCGGCCCGGCGCACGCACTTCCGCACTGTCCGCCTTCAGGGTGCCGGCGATTCTGATCAGGCGCTCCCGGCGGCCGATCAGCGCCACAATCTGCTCATCCACCTCGTCCACTGCCACCCGCACAGCTGCGAGCTGTGCCTTGTCGGCCTGGGCGTCTTTGTCGTATCCGTGATTTGTGGACATGTCCATGACAGTATCCAAAGAAGCCGTCGCGAGTCGACTCCAACTCCTGGGCCGTCCGCCTCCGGGCGGGTCCTGACCCCTGGGATCTTAGAACAGGCTCCCAACGGGCTTAATGAGGTCGGCGGAATCGTTCTTCACATTTCCGACGGCGGTTCCGACGGCGTCGATTGTCCAGCCCTCCGCAACATCGTGCGCCCCCGCGCGGACCAGGTCCACCAGGGCCGCGGCGTCCCCGGCGTCCGGTTCCAGCCAGGCCTGCATCGTCTGGCGGCTCATCGGCAGCGGAACCCTGTCATGCAGAGCAGTCAACTCTGCCAGCATCCCCCCGGCGTAGCCCTCCGGCGGGGAGTCGGTGGTCATGATCGAGGTCGAAAGCATCCAGCGGTGCGGGTCGCCGTCGGCCTTCGTCGGGTCCTTCCACCACTCGTACAGCCCGGCAAACACGATCGGGGCGCCGTCGCGGGGGTGCACATAGTACGGCTGCTTGCTGCGTCCTTCGCCCTTCCACTCGTAGTAACCGTCTGCGGGGACGGCGCAGCGGCGGGAACGGGTCGCCTTCCGAAAGGCGGGCTTCTCCAGCACGCTCTCGCTGCGGGCGTTGATCATCTTCGACCCGATGCCCGGGTCCTTCGCCCAGGACGGAACCAGGCCCCAGCGCGCAATGTGCAGCTGCCGCACCGGTGCGCCGTCGATGAGCCGTTCAAGCAGGATGGGCACGTCCGCCGTCGGGGCGACGTTCCACGACGGCGGGATCACGATCTCTTCTTCGAGCCGGGCATCGAACTCGGCCAGAAGGTCTCCGACGGCCCGGGCCATCACGTAGCGTCCACACATGCCCCCAGCATGCCACCGCACCTATCCCATGTCATCCGCGCCGCCGCCGTGCCCGCCGAGGGTCGCCGGGGTCGCCGGACACGTGCGGAGTCGGGCCGCCGAGGTCGCCGGACACGTGCGGAGTCGCCGGAACTTTCCGGCGACCCCGCAGCTTTCCCGCGAATTGGGGTCCGACGCCGCCCTGCTCCCCAGTGGCCGCAGTGGCCGCAGCAGACCGCCGTGGACCGCCGTGCGGGAATAGCGCGCTGCGCTGTACGGTTATTGAAGTGATGTATGACTTCAGCGGGGACCCGGCGCTCCGGGCCGGCCCCGACCACCAGCTTGAGGAGAACTTCGTGGACTTTACCCCCGAAATCGGCACCGTCACCATGTTTTCGACCACGTGGTGCGGCTACTGCACCCGGCTGAAGAAGCAGCTGGACGCGCAGGGCATCGGCTACACCGAGATCAACATCGAGGAAGTCGAAGGCACCGCCGATCTCGTCGAGCAGCTCAACGGCGGCAACCGCACTGTCCCCACCGTGCTGTTCCCCGACGGCACGGCCGCCACGAACCCCTCCGCGGCCGAGGTCAAGAGCCGGCTCGCCGCCTAGCCCTTCCTCCCGAAAACGACAGCAAACCACGACGGCGCGGCCTCCCAAGGGCCGCGCCGTCGCGCGTTGTGCCGATACGTTGTGCCGATAAATTGTGCAGATAAATTGTGCGGGTACCCCGCGTTCAGAGCAGAGGAGCTTTATCCATGGTCCATAAAGTCAAAGGCGCCGTAGTCCGTTCCAAGAATGCTGACGTCACCCTGGAGACGATCCTGGTGCCGGATCCGGGCCCCGGCGAGGCCCTGGTGGACATCCTCACCTGCGGTGTCTGCCACACCGATCTGCACTACAAGCAGGGTGCTATTAACGATGACTTCCCTTTCCTGCTCGGCCACGAGGCCACCGGCGTTGTCAGCGCCGTGGGGCCGGACGTCACTGAGGTTGCCCCCGGCGACCGCGTGGTGCTGAACTGGCGCGCCGTCTGCGGCGAGTGCCGGGCCTGCCGCCGCGGTGAGCCCCAGTACTGCTTCAACACCCACAACGCGACCCAGAAGATGACGCTGGAAGACGGCACGGAGCTGACCGCCGCGCTCGGCATCGGCGCCTTCGCCGAAAAGACCCTTGTGGCGGCCGGTCAGTGCACCAAGGTGGACCCCGACGCCGACCCTGCCGCCGTCGGCCTGCTCGGCTGTGGCGTCATGGCCGGCATCGGCGCCGCGATCAACACCGGAAACGTCCAGCGCGGCGATTCGGTTGCCGTGATCGGCTGCGGCGGGGTTGGCGTGGCGGCGGTCGCGGGCGCGGTGCTTGCCGGCGCCACCACCGTGATCGCCGTCGACATCGATGCCAAGAAGCTCCAGCGCGCCAAGGATCTCGGCGCCACCCACACGGTGGACTCTTCCGCCGTCGACCCGGTCGAGGCGATCCGGGAACTGACCGGCGGCTTCGGCGCCGATGTGGTGATCGACGCCGTCGGCCGCCCGGAAACGTACAAGCAGGCCTTCTACGCCCGCGACCTCGCGGGCACCGTGGTCCTGGTCGGCGTGCCAAGCCCCGAAATGACCCTTGAGCTGCCGCTGCTGGATGTGTTCGGCCGCGGCGGCTCGCTGAAGTCGTCCTGGTACGGCGACTGCCTGCCCTCGCGCGACTTCCCCATGCTCATCAGCCTTTACCGGCAGGGCAAGCTGGACCTCGACGCCTTCGTGACGGAACGGATCACCATCAGCCAGATCGAAGAAGCCTTCGGGAAGATGCACGCCGGAGCGGTGCTGCGCTCGGTGGTGGAGCTGTGAGCATCAGGATCGACCGGCTGGTCACCGCCGGGACGTTTTCGCTCGACGGCGGAACCTGGGACGTCGAGAACAACGTGTGGATCGTCGGGGATGACGCCGAATGCGTCATCATCGACCCCGCCCACGATCCCGCTGCCGTGGCCGCCGCCGTCGCGGGCCGGAAGGTCACGGCCATCCTGCTCACGCACGGCCACGATGACCACATCCGCGCCGTCGGCGAGGTCCGGACGGCCGTAAACGCCCCCGTGTACCTGAACCGGGAGGACTGGATGCTCTGGGAGCGGGTCTTCCCCGGGACAGAACCGGACCGCGACATCGCCGACGGCGACACGTTCGACGTCGGGGGCGCCACCCTCGTCGCGCTTCACACCCCCGGCCATTCACCCGGGTCCGTGTGCTTCCTGCTGGCGGGCGAAGGCACCGAATCTGACAGCACCGTGTTCAGCGGCGACACCCTGTTCCAGGGTGGGCCGGGGGCCACGGGGCGTTCCTTCAGCGACTTCCCCACCATCATCGAGTCCATCCGGAACCGGCTCCTGCCGTTGCCCGGGGACACGGTGGTACGGACCGGCCACGGGGATCCGACCACGATCGGAGCGGAATCCCCGCACCTTGAGGAATGGATCGCGCGGGGACACTGACGGCGTCCAGGCACGGGGCTGATCCGGTGGCCCGGTCCGGACTTCCGGATCGGGCCTCCCGCCAATAGGCTGTTGGGCCATGAGCCCCTTCGCCAGCACAGATCCTGCAACCTTCACCGCAGACCTCAAGACCCAGTTCGATGCTTTCCTCGATGAACACCGGGCGGCCCTGCATGACTGCCTGGACGGGCTGACGGAGCAGGAAGCCCGGGCGTCGCTGGTGCCTTCCCGGACCACCCTCCTGGGACTGGTCAAGCACGCCACCTTCGTCGAGAAGGTCTGGTTCGACGAGGCGATCACGTGCAGGAGCCGGCAGGAGATCGGCATCCCGGCGACCCCCGATGAATCATTCATCCTCGAAGAGGCCGACACCGTCACGGCACTGCAGGCCGCCCACAGCCGGGCCTGCGAGGAATCACGACGGCGGACCGCAGCGCTCGGTCTTGACGACGTCGTCAGGGGCAACCGGCGCGGCCCGCTGCCGCTGCGGTGGGTTTACCTGCACATGCTCAGGGAACTCGCCCAGCACTGCGGCCACGCGGACATCCTGCGTGAACAGATCCTCGCGGCGCGCGCCTGACGGCGCTGGCCGATCCCTTCAGCGTTTACACCTCGAAGCGTGAATGGATATCCGTGGTACCGGCGATTGAGGCAACAATTGACGCCGCGACGTCGCGGACCTTGGTGTTCCGTGCGTTGGAGGCCTTACGCAGCACCGTGATGGCCTCATCCGGGCGGCACCTGTTCTGCGCCATGATGACGCCGATTGCCATGTCAATCACCGCACGTGATTGCATGGCCTTCTCCAGGTCGTCGCGGGCCTCCTGCAGCCGGTCGATACGAAGGGACAGGCGCAAGGGCCGCGAGGCCTGCCTGGCAAAGTCTTCCGCGGTGCCGATATCGCCGGCCGTAAACCCGGAACGGCGCCCGGCGTAGAAGCTGACGGCGGCCCGGTGATCACTCCCACCTTTGTCGTCCAGCGTAATCGGGATGCTGAGGACGGCGAGGTATCCCCCTGCGGCCGCCGTTTTGCCGAATTCGGGCCACTCGTTACCCTGCGTCAGATCCCTGATGTAAACCGTGCGTGCCTCCCCCATGGCCGCGATGGCGGGCCCATCGCCGTCCCGGCTCTGCATCTGCGCCAGGGCCAGTGCGTGCGGGCCACCCGCGCCGGTCCGGGCGGGCTTCTTGGGCCTCGCTACCCTTACGGCGCAGACGACGGGCAGACCTCCCCTGGAAAGTCCGTCGGCGGCCAGCCGGGCCAGTTCGCCAAGAAATTCGTCCAGGTCCGCGCTGGCCAGCACGAGCTCCTGAAGTGCGTCGGCGGTAGTGGTGCCGCCCAATCGCTGTTCCTCGAGTTTCACCCCGGCCCCCTTCCGCCATGAGAATAAATCATATTACATTGGCCAAGGAGCGGGCCCCGCTGGACAGCATCGGTGCGCAGTCCCCCGCCAGGGCACCGCACTGATCGATGGCGCCCGGCTAGTTCCCCGCCGGATCCGTGCCGTGTTGCTCCGTCGAACCGGAGTCCGGCGACGTGCCGGCGACGATGTCAGCGGCGATGTCATGCATCCGCGTGCCTTGGATGGTGGACGCCCGGCTGATCAGGGCCAGTGCCTGGTCATGGCTACACCGGTTCTGGGCCATGACCAGCGCCACGGCGGCATCAATCACGGCACGCGATTGCAGGGCTGACCGCAGATGCTCCGGGTAGGGAGGCGCCGGATGAACCCTCAGGGCAAGGCGCAGGATGTTGGAAATCGACGCCGCGTACGTCTGCACCCGTTCGACGGTGCCAGGCTCAAAAATCCCCGATTCGGACGAGTAACAATTCAGGGCCGCCCCCGACCCGGTGTCGGTGGGTATCGGCACGGCGAGTACCGATCGGACGTTTTCCGCCGACATGTCCCGGGCGTAGGCTGCCCAGCGCGGATCCGCACCCACATCGGTCACCAGGATTGTCTGAGCGGTCCGCAGCGCGGTCAGGCACGGCCCGTCATGCAGGCTGTACTGGATTTCATCCAGGCGTTGGGCCTCGGGTCCGCTGCTGGCGACCGTGGCCGGGCTTCCGTCGCGTTCAACGGTGATGGCACACATCATGGGATTCTTACCTCCAAATGCTGCGGCAGCCAGCGTGGAAAGGCTGAGGAGGAAATCGGTGAAACCCGGGCTCTCCAGCAACAGGTCTTGGAGCTGTTCCGCGGTGGGTGCAGCCCCTGGTTGTAACGTGACGGCGTCCTCTTCCTGGGGGCCGACCCTGCGGAGGCCCTGTCTCGCGGATGCGCGCTCTAGCTCGTACGCAACCTGGCTGTGAAGAACGACGGCCGGTGGGAATTTCCCGGGGGTATCTCCTCTTCTCACACTACGCGTGCCGCAACGTAGTGAACAGGTGTCCCGCCGCCCGAGGCCGGTTATGCTGGAATCCGCAGCCGGAGCGCCCCGCCACGGCACAGTGAAACCTGTCGAGGTGGAACATGAATACCGATCTGCCCTTGGCGGATGAACTTACCGCGGTCTTTGCACGCGCGTCGCGGATGTTACTTTCCGAGGAAACGGTTGCGCACGCCCTGCACCTGATCACGGATGCCGCCGTCGCCGCCGTTCCCGGCACGACGGGAGCCGGCGTCAGCCTGATGAATGCCTCGGGTCAGCGGCTCACGGCGGCCTCATCAGGAGCGATCGTTGCACGGGCGGACTCGCTCCAGTTCGAACTGGGCGAGGGTCCGTGCCTCACAGCGTGGGCTTCGGGTCATCCCGTGCTCGTCGCCGATGCCTCCGCCGACCACCGGTGGCCGACGTGGAGCGCCGCAATTTCTTCCTTGGGCATCGGGTCGGTCGCCAGCAGCCCGCTTCTGACCGGGAGCACGGCTGTGGGGGCGGTCAAGGTTTACGGCCGCGAGCCGGGGCACTTCACGGGCCACGCCGTCCGGCTGCTGGGCTTGTTCGCTGAACAGGCAGCGCTGTTTGTCATCCACGCCCAGGCCCGCGAGGCCGCGTCAGCACTGAGCAATCAACTCCAGGACGCTCTTTTTCAACGCGACACGATCAGCGTGGCCAAAGGCCTGCTCATGGCCCGGGACAACACCGGAGCGGATGACGCCTTCCGAACCCTGATCGCGATGTCACGCCGGTCAGGGGAGACCTTGCACGAGACCGCAGCGGCGCTGGTCCGCTTTGCCGCGTCGTCCGGCACGTGATCACAAGGCGAAACTATGGCCCTAAGCAATGAGGAAAGCGAGCAACGTCGCGGCATTGCTGCTTCACTGCCGTACACCGGGCTAAGCCTCGATGAACTGTGGCTCAAATACTTCACGCTGGGTGGACAGGCCGGCGAGTTCGAGGTGGAGGCATACCTGCACGGGGCGATGTCACTTCCGGACCTCCAGCGCGACATCCTCGCCCACGCCGTCAATGAACGCTTGGATGCGCTCAACTCCCCCGCGCCGCGGGCGCCCTACAGCACACCAGATACAGGCAAAGCAGACGAGGGCAGCGGTCCTGAACAGAGCCCGTAGTGCAACGGTTCACGGGATGCTGCTCATTGACTTCCCGGGCTCAAGGCGCCACTCGCTGCAACTGGGTGTTAGCGCGGATGCGGCCCGCCCCCGACGCGTGATCTTTCACAGGGTCGCATCCGCGCTGGTCTAGGGGACGCCGGGACCCGGCCTTGGGCGCTGCCGGCCAGGCCGGGCGGCCAGGCGCGGACGGGCGTGCAGGAAACCAAGCCCGCCGGAGGCGGCGCGCAGGTCGGGGATGGGGGCTTCGGCCCGGGGTCCGGGCGGCCTCACGGCGGACGTCAAAGTGCCAGCGTCGGCAATGACGGTGACACCGAGTCCTGTGGCCATGAGCTAGGGGCTCCCAACAACGAAGTGAGGGCCCCTTCCTGACCGGATTCAGAATATCAATTCCCCGCGCAGCATGAAAGACCTCGGCTGACGCATTTCAGGTTCAGCGCGCGTGCTGAAAGCGTTCCCACGCTGATTGCCTCGTCATGCCCAGCGCCGCACCTACGCGGGCCCAACTGACGTTTCTTTCACGCGCGGTCCCCACCCAGGCGCCGAGGCGCTCTTCGACCTGAGAGGCGACGGCGGCGATCTCCGGCAAGTGTGCCAGGAGTTCATCGTCACTCATCCGTGTCCAAGGAGCGTCCGCCGGCGTGCCATCGTTTCCGTCGAGCATCTTCACGGAGGCCTCGGCACAATCCCGGCAGATGGCGACGCCGGGGCCCGCAACAAGGGGTCCCGAGGTGCCGGCCGATCTCGCGCAGAAGCTGCACAGCAGGGGTCCTGCCAGCGGCGGTTCCTGGTTCAAGTTGATTCTCCCTGCGGGTGATCGGATACTACCGTCCAGCATAGTTGACTTGTCAGGTAAATCCTGACACCTTGTCAGGCGTGACCTTACAGAACGTTGTATCCGCCGGAACCAGGCCACCCGCCAGCACTCCGCTCCTGCGGCTGGTCGCATTCCGGAAGTTGTGGATTGCCAGCGCGTTCGAGGGCATCGGAGACGAAGCCAGCAGGGTGTTGATCCCGCTCGTTGCCGTCTCGATGCTTGGGGCCGGCCCCTTGGAAGTGGGGATTCTCAACGCACTGGGGATGAGCGCGTTCCTCGTCCTGGGCCTGCCGATCGGGGTCTGGGTGGACCGGCACCGCCGGCGCCGGCTCATGATCATCGCGGACGTCGTCCGGGCGCTGGTGGTCCTCAGCGTTCCCGCAGCCTACCTGGCCGGTGCGATGACGATGGGGCACTTGCTGGTCTGCGCGGCCCTGATCAGCGTCGCCGACGTCGTCTTCACGACCGCCCACGGCGCCTTCGTGCCGTCCGTGGTGGGCCGGGAGCGGATCAGCGATGCCCATGCCCGGCTGCAGACCGCTGCGAGCGCGGTCGCCGCCGGATCCCCGTCTGTGACGGGGGCGCTCCTTGGCGTCATCGCCGCACCGTTCGTCCTGGTGACGGCCGGAATTTCCTACACGCTGTCCGCCCTGTCCCTGATGAGCATCCAGGCCAATGAGGACATGACCCCGCCGCGGGAGCACGAGCGGTTCTGGCCGGCGGCACGGGCGGGCTTGTCTTTCACGATTCACCACCCGGCCCTGAGGGGTCTTTTCCTGTCCGGGATGATTCTTAATGCGGCCACCATGGTTGGGAGTGCCGCCACGGCGGTTTACGCCCTCACCGTGCTGGGGATCAGCCCGGCTGTTTTCGCGGCATTGGGCACCTTCGCGGCCCTGGGCGGACTCGCAGCATCCTTCGCGGCACCGGCCATCCTCAACCGGCACGGCATTGGTAAGACGCGGATTCTTGCCGGCATCGCCTGTGGTCCGGCCGCCGCACTAACTCCGCTTGCCGCGGTCCTGCCTTGGTTCCCGGCACTCTGGCTCGGCGCGTCCGCCTTCGGGTGGGCCTTCCTGGTGGTGGTCACCTCCGTGGCGGGCGCCGGCATAATCCCGCGCATCGCAGCGCCCCACGCGATCGGAACAGTCATGGCCAGCAACAGGCTGTTTGTCCTCGGCGTCATGCCGGTCGCCAGCCTCGCCGGGGGCGCCCTGGCCGCCTGGCTGGGCGTTCAATCCGTGCTCTGGATCTGGGCACTGCTTGCCGGAGGCTCTGCAATTCCCATCGCATTCTCACCGGTGCGGACCTGGCGAGAATTTCCGGCGGATTTGGACAACCAAACCGTCCAGGCGGCCGGCTGACCGGCCGTTGCCGCGCTTCCGGGGCTTCAGCGACGCCAGTAATACGGGGTGGTTGTTGACACCCGGAGCAATCCGTAGCGTTCCAGGATGGGGCGTGAATATTCCGTTGAATCGCTATGGATGAGTGTTTTGCCCAGGGTCACCGCGGCCCGCGCCCGGGCCGCGGTGAGGGCGCGATAGATACCCTGG
Source organism: Arthrobacter oryzae (assembly GCF_003634095.1). Taxonomy (GTDB): domain Bacteria; phylum Actinomycetota; class Actinomycetes; order Actinomycetales; family Micrococcaceae; genus Arthrobacter; species Arthrobacter oryzae. The sequence continues at coordinate 300,717 of NZ_RBIR01000001.1, read as the reverse complement.
CCGCGCCACCCGGCCCGGGTCGCCCCGCCCCAGATGCCCGCGAATTCCGTGCCGGGCACCGGCTCGAGACGGCCGGCGCTCACAATCGATCCCTCGTGTTCGGCCACCCACAGTTCCATGCCGTCGTCGAGGGCCGCCCGGCGCAGGATAGCCTCGGCGTTGCCGGCGGAGACGGCGTCCCCGAAAACTTCGTCCTGCATGGCGCTCATGGCGCGAATGTCCGGCTCTTCGGTGATCCGCCGCAGGCTGATTCCGGGCGGGAGCCGCACATCGGCAGTCAACGCGCCTGCCGGCCCGATCATGATCGACTCGGTTTCGTCGGCCTCGAATCCGTTGGCGAGCAGCGTCTCGCGGAGTCCGGGCGCATAATCGTGTCCACGGGTCTTCCATTCGACCCGAACGATTGCCGGATCGCTCCGGTAGAACGCAAGGGCCTCGGCCACCCATTGCGCGATCGTCTGGGCGCTTGCCCCGCCGAGATCCTGATACGTCACGAAGCCCCGGCCGCCTGCGAAAGTCACCAGGCGCAACGGCCCAAGATGTTCAACGGCGATCGCGCTTGGAGTTTCCGCATCAGTGCGGAGTTGCCGGTCATACGCAGTGAGAAATTCTTCAGAAAGAGTCATCGGCCTCCACGCTACATCGCGGGGGCGGGCCCCACCCGCCAGGGTGTGAGTCTGGGCACCCAGCGCGGGACGTTTTCGCGGTAAACCTCGTACTCAGGACCGAACTTGCGTGCCAGCGTCGGCTCCTCATGGAACACCACAAATGCGGCCACCGGAACGGCGCCCAAGGCGGCAAGACCAAAAAGTTTGGGCTGCCCAAGCAAGAGGCCCTGTCCGGTAATCGAAGCGGTGAGGGCAACATAGATGGGGTTGCGCACGTACCCGTACCAACCACCGACCACCAAATGCTTCGTCTGCGCAAACGGGGACGGAGTCCCGAGTCCTTCGACGGCGAACCGGACGAAGGAACTCGTGATTACTGCTGCGCCCACACCGATGAGCACGGCGCCGACGCATTGTGCGGGCAGCCCTCCCGGCACGGGCCGCTTCACCTGCCAGCGCGTCAGCAACCACGGAACGAGTCCGGCCGCCGTCGCCGGCGCGACGGCGAACAGCGCCGTGCCAATGGCTGCGCGTCTCTTCTCCCGCGGGGTCTCTTCGGATGCGGCCATGCTGATCATTTTGGACCTCCTATGGGTGCGACGCCTCGGGAATGTGCGGGCTCCTAAAGTTCCAGGAGCTGGCAAAAGCGAGACCGGCTGCCACTGCCGAGCTCAACACGATGGCTCCAAGCCACATGGACACAGGCCATCCAATCCCTGACACCAAGGCAATGCCCACCAGCTGGCCCGTCCAGAGGAGCGCCACCAGCAGGGCGCTCACCCCCGGAAGCCGACGGCCGGTCATGCGCCCGGCCGCGCGGGCAAGTGCCACATCCGCCACAACTGCTGCCACCGTGGCCCCCGCCGCCCCGGCGAGCGCCGCCGGGCGGAACCCCGACATGGCGATGGGCAGCCACGCCACGACGGCGACCAGCAGGGTGACGATGCCGCGAGGCGGCCGTTGGGTTCGGGAGCAGGTGTAGAGGAAGGGGACGATGATCAGCGCGGTGGTCACCAGGTAGCTGGCCATTCCGATCGCCGCCGGCAGCTCCGCTTGGCTGTGGCCGGGGCTGCCGATCGGCGTCGGGAGGTACGGCAGGGCCGGCGCTGCCCGGACGAAAGCCGAGCAGTAGATGAGGAAGAAGGCGCCCAATCCGGTCATCAGGGCGACAGAGAGCAATGCCGGCGGCGTCCAGGCGAAGGCGTCCCGCCCGCTCCCGGCCCGGGCACTGCGGACGCCGGTGCCGAGAATGAGGAAAAGGCTGAACCCGAGCAGCAGGTGGGTGGGGCTGACCAGCGCATCGAGGGAGACCTCGATGCCCAGGATTTCATGCCAGAGCAGATCCAGAACGCCGGCGAGGGCGAAGAGGACCACTCCGGCAACGGTGCCCCGGTAGCCGGCCGGTATTGCACGCGCGAGTGGCTGCCCGGGCTCCCGGTTCCTCCAGATCAGGGAGGCCAGCCACGCGGCCATAGCCAGGAGGCCGGAATAGAGAGCGGCGTGCCAGGGGGTGAAAAACGTTTCCAGGCCGGGAACGTGCAGGTGTGCCCAGCCGTCCAGGAAGACCGCCAGTAGGAGCCAGATCCCCAGCAGCTGTGTCACCAGATCCCGCCGCATGCCGGCCCTAAGGGCCGGGACTGCTGTGCCAACCATCTCGTTCTCCTTCCACCCCGTATGCCGCCGACGGCGGTCGGGCCCCGCCCCACGGGCCAGCGCCGATAAGTTAAAGCGTGGACCTCCCGGGGGCCGACCGCCAGAGCCCTCCACCCCCTGCCGCTTGTGTTTTATTCGACCCGGTCCCATCATGGAGCCGAGGCCCCGCCCGATCAGGCTGGTGGCCGCACCGTGTGCCTGTGGCCTAGGAGATAAGGGCATGACCGTAACGGCCATCGAGCTCATCGGAGTCACCAAACGATTCGGCTCCTTCACCGCAATCGACAACCTCAGCGTGCGCGTGGAACGCGGGGAGGTCTTCGGCCTGCTCGGGCCCAACGGCTCCGGCAAGACAACCACCATCAACATGATTAGCGGCCTGAGCCGGCCGACCGCCGGCAGGGTTACGGTCCTTGGCGTGGACATGGTTGCGGATCCACAGAGGATCCGGCGGTCCCTGGGGACGGTGCCGCAGGAGAATGCCCTCTACGAGGAGCTGACGGCAGAGGCCAACCTGCGCTTTCACGCGGACCTCTTCGACGTGCCCCGGAAAGGCCTCCAGGAGCGGATTACGTCATTGCTCGAGCTCGCACAGCTGGAGGAACGGCGGAAGAGCCGCGTCTCCACCTTTTCCGGCGGCATGAAGCGAAGGTTGGCGTTGGTCCGGGCGCTCCTCCACGACCCCGAGCTGCTCTATTTCGACGAGCCCGGCCTCGGGGTCGATGTGCAGAGCCGGCGCGCGCTCTGGGACCGGATCCTCGAGCTCAAGGAACGCGGATCCACCGTGCTCATCACCACGAACTACCTTGAAGAGGCGAACGTCCTCTGCGACCGCCTGGCAATTATCGACCGCGGGCGCCTCGTCGCCCTGGACTCGCCGTCGAACTTGCGCCGCAGCTTCGGTGACACCGTACTTGATATACGCACCCAGCCGGCGCCCACGGAAGACCTCGTTCGGGAGGTCCGCGCCCTACAAGGTGTGGTCTCCGCTATTGCGTCCAACGGATCAATTCAGGTCACGGTTGAAGGCGGCGGTGACGTCACCGGCAAGGTCGTGACTGCGGTGGTCGCATCCACGAGCCTCGAGGAGATCCAGAGCCGCGAGCCAAGCCTGGACGAGGTCTTCCTCAGCCTGACCGGCAAGGAGTTGAGGGAATGAGCCTCCGGCACAACCTGCGCGTGGTCCGGGCCGTCGCAGCGGCGGACATCCGCCTCACCCTCCGGGAACCGCTGTTCGCGATAGCCGGCCTCATCATCCCAATCAACTTCCTTCTGCTGTTCCTTCTCTTCGCCCTCAGCGGAGGTCAGGCGCCGGTCGCGGTGGTCATGAACGACCCGGGACCGTTGGCCGGGCAATTCCTCCAGGCCATGAACAACTCGCAGTCCTTCTTCATCCACACGGCCTCCTCGGCCGACGCGGAGCGCGAGATCCGGGCGGGATCGGTCGTCGCCGTCGTGACAGTGCCCCAGGACTTCGATGCCGCGGTCAGCGCCGGGACAAGGGTGGACATCCCGGTCGAGGTCAACAACCTCAATGTCGACTTCACCAACGACATCCGACGGGCACTGCCGCTCTCGATAACATCCTTCTACGCCAATGCGTTCCCTGAACAAGTCGTCGTGCGTGCGCTTGAGTCCGACGTCCAGGCGCACGACACCGGTTACGTTCCCTACTTGGCCGTGAGCATTGTGGTGGCCGGGCTGATGCTCGCCGCGCTGCTGCAGGGCAGCGTCAACGCCGCGCGGGACTATGAGCTGGGCACCGTCAAGGAACTGGCACTGGCGCCGGTGAGCCGGCTGACGATCGGGCTGGGAAAGATACTCGGCTCAGCCGCGCTCACCGCAGCCTCGGCAGTTCTGGTGCTGGGCGTCGTCATCTTGTTGATCGGGGTTCACCCCCTGCATCCCTGGGAGGTGCTCGGTTTCGGCCTGCTGATGATCGCCGCCTTTCTTGCCCTCGGCGTTCTGGCCGGAACGCTGGTGCGCCGGCGCCAGCAGGCCATCCCGCTCGCCGTCGCCTGCGTCCTGCCGCTGTTTTTCCTGAGCGGGCCGTTCGGACCGGCGAACTGGCTCGGCGCCGTTCCCGGCGCGATCGCCGCCGTGTCCCCGCTGACCTATGCGATCGCCGCCTTCCAGCACGCCTTCCATGGCTACCAGACGGCCACCCAGGACCTGGCTGTCGACACCCTGGTGCTGGCCGGATTCACGGTTCTGACGGTCGTGATCACCGCCCTTGTTTTCGGCCGGAGGGGGGTCGCGCGCTGATGGGATCGCTCCGGGCAGTGTTGGCAATCGCGGCCAAAGACATTGTGACGTGGGCGCGCACGCCGTCGGCGATCGCCGTGAGCCTGTTGCCGCCGATCGCTTTCTTGCTCATCATCTTCATCGTGGCCGGCGCAACCGGGCGCAATCCGGTGGCCGTCGTGGTCGAGGGCAACGGTCCGCAGGCTCAGCGCCTGGTCTCAATCCTTAATGACTCCGACGCGTTCCGCGTCCAGGCGGCGGCCCCGGATGAGGCCGCGCATTTGCTCGACACCCTCCAGGTTGCGGCCGTTATCACCATCCCGGCCTCCTTCGACGACGACTACCGGATGCACCGGCCGGACCCGGTGCGGATCCGTATCAACAATCTGAACCTGGACTTCACCAACGACCTTCGCAGGTCGCTGCCGGCCGCAATCACGCGCTTCTACGCTGGCCAACCGGACAACCCCGTCATGGTCGGCGTCGCCGAGTCCGATCTGAGGCCGCACGACGTCGACCTCGTGCAGTTCGAACTGGTGCCCGTCCTCGTGCTGCTCCTCACGCTCATGGGCATCGTCAACGGCGGGTTGGCCACCGCCCGGGAGTTCGAGGACCTGACCATCAAGGCGCTGTTGCTCGCGCCGGTGGGCCGCGGCGTCCTGATCGCCGGGAAGATCCTAGGGTGCTGGGTGATGACCATGTTGGTGGCAATGGTGGTGCTGATCCTGGCGGCCGTTTCCGGCTTCCTGCAGCCTGCGGGGTGGTACTGGCTGCCGGCACTGGCGGTGATCGGGCTGATCGCACTCGCGGCGGCCGGCGTCGGGGCCGCCCTTGGAGGCACTTTCCGCCGGTTCGCCCCGGTATCGGCCGTCGGCATCAACGTGGCGATCTACTTGTTTTTCCTGAGCGGCGGAATCAGCGTCGCGGCGTTCCTGCCCGATTGGATTCAGGCCTTGGCGCACTTCACCCCTACGTTCTACGGGGTGGATGCGCTGGAGGCCGCAATCTTCTACCAGTCGACTGAGAACCTGGGCCGTGACGTAGCGGTGCTGGTACTGACGGCCGCGGGCGGCCTGGCTTTGGGCATCGTGTCACTGCGGCGGCGGCTCGACGCCTTCTAAGGCCGCTGCAAGCCTTGGGTCGGACAAACGGGAGAATTTTGGGGCTCGATGGCACTCCTTGGGACACCGACCGTCTCCCGGGAGCGTCAGCGGCGGCCCGCGCGGCCAACGGACCCTACATGTTCGCTCAGTATGCTCCGCAGGATCCTGAACCCCTCGCCCAAGGACAGATCGGGCAGGTAGGCGCGGGTAAGTGCGTTTCCGATTCCGGGCAGGGCCGCCGAGTCCGGATAGGCCATGAAGAGGGGGACATAGACCGGGTGGAACTTGCTCTTGAAGGCCAGGAGGGACCGGAACCCGTAGACGGGTTCCAGCGCGGATCCGAGGCGATCCAGCAATCTTCCCAGGCCGGCGGCCTCTGCCGGCCCCGGCGACGTCGCGTCCGGGTGGAGGGCCGGAGCGACTCGGGCCAATGGCGCACCAGAGAGACTGATGAAGTCGCACTCTTCGCCCTTGAAGCTCATTGCCGCAGAAGCAATGAGGAACTCGACTGCCGGCCGGAACCCGGTGCTCCTCCTCCTCATGAAGTCCAGCGTCCAGCCCACAATCCGTCCGTTGCGGTAGACCGGAAGCCACGACGTGACCGCGTGCACGTGTTGCTGGGCGTCAATGGCGAGCAGGCAGCGGACTTCAGGGTCGTTCAGTTCGTCGACGCCGCCAAGGGTGAATCCCATTTCCGGCATCGTCCGGTCGGCCACCCATTCTTCCGAGATCGCCAGAATCTGCGTCTGAAGATTCAGGCCTGCTGTGGGATAGCGAACCCATTCAGCATAAATTCCGGCCTTGGCCGCGTTGTTCAAGGCAGTACGAATATCCTGGAACCGCTTTCCCTTGAAGGACAGGGAATCCAAAGGCAGGACGGTTTCCTGGGCAACCTGGACCGAATCCCAGCCCAGGCGCGATGCGGCGTCCCGGACCTCCGCCGAAATTGAGTAGAAGCAGGGTGTCCACCCATTGGACCTGCAGAATTCAGAGAATTCAGTGACTACGGCCGGAGTCAGGTTCCCGGGTCCGACAGGCCCGCCGACCGTCAGCGCAATGCCGGCGATTACGCGGTACGCGACGAAACTCCGGCCGGTGGCGGAGAACCAATAAGTATTCCCGGCCCAGGTGGTCATCCACGAGATAGAACTTCCCTCCCCTGATTTGAGGATTGCCAGGGCTCTCTCCTTGTCATCGCCGTGCCGGGGCTGGCTCGGGCGCACAAAGGACTTGAGCATCAGCACCCCCGTGACGGCCCAGAACACTATGCCGACTCCCTCATAGAGCAAAACGGCAAGCGTGGTCTCGGGAAAGAAGGCAGGCGGAACGTCTCCAACGAAGCCCAGCGGCAGGAACCTGTCGGGCGTATCCGCCAGCAGATCGGCCGCGGCGGGGACCGGGGTGAAGCCCGGCGCGAGGACCAGCCCGCCGCCGATGTAAACGAGGCTGAGGAGTCCGGCCAGGGCCAGGACCTGCAGGGCGAGCCGGGTATAGGTGCCGCGGGGTGCGGTGACCGGAAACAACTCACGGCATGCCAAAACCACAACGAATATCATCACCGGGACAAGCAGCGGGACAACAAGTGCCAGCGGCTGGGTGCTGTGGCCAGGCTGGCTCGCGTCCACCAACTGTCCGGCGACCGTGTTCGGACCGGCTGCCTGCAGCACCCCCACCAGCGTCGTGAATGCCAGCAGTGACAGTCCGGCCTGGACCACCAATACGCCGGCCCAGGCGAAGCGCCGTCCGCGCCGGAGGCCCTCGGCGAGCAGCAGGAGCAGAAATGACGGAACAATCGCCATGAAAATAGCGCCGGCCCCCGCTCTCAGCTGCAGATGCGCAGCCTCACAGGCCCGATGCTGGGCCGGGACTGCGCAGATCTTCTGCAGCGTCTGGGGGTCCACCGGCCGAATGTCCGTGAACAGGAAGCGCAACACGGCGAGCGGCCCCACGGCGTGCGGGACCAGACCGGCGACGACCGGACCGACGGCCGAAACCGCCACGAGCAGGGCTACGAGCACCCTTCCCTCGTGCTTTGAACTGACCGGGCGCACCAGCCGGGGGCGACGTCCCAAAAGGATCGGGCCCAGAAGTGCGCCCGCGGCACCGGCTCCAAGGCGCCCCAGATCGGCGAAACCGCCGCTGTAGAGGGCGAGGAGGATCAGCAGCCCGAAGAGGGCCAGGCGAATTCGTCGCCTCCACAGCGCCCCCATGGACGCCGTCGCAGCCATGGCGGTGCCGCAAATGAACGCACTCGGGCCCAGAAAGAACAACCCACTCATCTCCCGGGCCCAGCTCCCCATCAGTGCCCGGGTGGCCTCCCAAAATCCCGCCGCGGCCAGCATGCCCGCGACCTGCGTCACAACGGCCGCGACGGAGAAATTCCTGCTCCCCATCTGCCGCTCCAGCGGAATGCAAACCAGGAGCACCAGGACCGTGCCTGTCACGTAGCCGAGCAGGTTCCTGGCCCAGAAGGCGGCAGCCAGCACCGCCCACCAATGACTGGGCAAGGAATGCGCCGTCGCCGCCACATTCGCCCTCCACTGCACTGCCGGGCCGGAGACGATACTCGACGACAGCAGACCCAGGATCCAGAAGACAACAACGAACGACACCGTGACAGGAGCCCCGCGCAACACCGGCACCAGCCAGCGCACTAAACTGCGGCGACGGAACCGCCTGGGTTTAGCTACGGGCGGCGATTCTGGCACGATGCATCCTTTCAGGATTTCGGGACAATCAGACAGGCCCATCCTGTAGCTTCCATTTGATCACCGACGTGCGCGCCGGCATAGATCCTTTCTGCCCATACACCGTCGCCACAGGGCCGGCACGCGCAGACTTCGCAGGGCCGACATACTGCGATGGGAACAGCGCTCACGTTCCCAGCTTCGTCGGTGGCAGGCGTGCTATAACAGCGTCATAAGGGAGCTGAGGTCACTCCGGAGCGGCACCCCGGGCCCGGCGAACCGGCCGGCGGCCATGAATCCAAATGGCGGACAGGAGGAGACGGGATGGAGCGGCTTCTCAGCCTCAGCGTCATCGAAAGCCCCTTGCTCTACGCCTTCTATGCCCTTTCCGCCTTGGCAGCCCTGTTTCTGGTGTTGCGCGCCGGACTTCGGTGGCGTCCGACCGGCCGCGCCGCGGCATCAGCCGGGGAGGGCGGCTCTCCGTCGCGCGCTTCGCAGTTGCCGCCCTGGCGCAAATGGCTCCTCACTGCGGCTGCGGCCGTGGCCGGCGGCGCCCTGGCCGGAGCCGTCGTCCTGTTCGTCTCCGAAGTCATGCTGGACGTCTTCGGGCTCCCACTGGACTCGGACACCCGCGTCTGGGTGGTCTGCGCGTTCGCGGGCGTCGGACTGGCTGCCGTCAGCCTGTGGCGGTCCCGCTGGTGGCGGAAGGCGGTGGCCGTCCTCGCCGCTGTGCTCTTCATTGCGACGGCGGCACTCGGCATCAATAACGGGTATGGGCTCAACCCGACGCTGGGAGCAATGTTGGGGATAAACCTGACGAAGCACCTGACTTTGCCCAAATTGAACCCCGTGCACCGCTCAGGGCTCGAGTCCGCCCTGTGGCAGGCCTGGAAGCCGCCTGCGGGAATGCCGGCCGTCGGGCGGAGCGGCGCTGTGACGATTCCTGCCGACGCCTCCGGATTCCATGCCCGCGATGCTTTCCTCTACCTCCCACCCGCTGCCTTGGTGGCTAATCCGCCGGATCTGCCGATCATCGTCATGATGATGGGGCAGCCGGGCGGCCCCGAACAGAGCAAGTCCGCGGTTCGGGAACTCGATGCCCTGGCGCGGCAAAACCACGGCCTGGCCCCTTTGCTCCTCACCATCGACCAGCTTGGCAACCCCTACCGGAACCCTGTCTGCGTTGACTCCCCCAAGGGAAACGTCTACACGTATGTCACAACCGACGTCGTGAACTACATCCGCAAGAACCTCAACGTGGCCACCGATCGGACCCAGTGGGCGGTGGCCGGATACTCCAACGGCGGCGAATGCGCACTCTCGTTCGCGGCCAAGAGGCCGGAGATATTCGGCTCCATGCTCAGCATCTCCGGGGAACTGGATCCGGTGGACGGCTCGCCGGAGAATACGATAGCAACCATCTTTGGCGGCAACGAGGCCGCGTTCACTGCGGAGAAGCCCTCCACAATCCTCAAAGCCCACACGTACACCGATGAGCTCGCCATCTTTACCAGCGGAGCAATCGACCCGCAGTACGGGCCGCAAAGCGCCACGGCGGCGGCTGCTGCAAAAGCCGCCGGAATGACGACGCAACGGTTCGTGGGGGCCGGGATCGGCCACCGCGGAGACGCCGTGACCTACGGGCTCAAGACCGGCTTTCCGGTGCTGTTTCAGAGGTTCGGCCTGGCTCATCGTTGACCGTGCCGGCAGCTACTGACGGACCCGGTTACTGCCCAGTCTGGCCGCATGCGGCAGTGACCAGCTGCCGGGCCATGGCGAGGCCCTGCCTGGCCGGACCGTCCGGGCCCAGGACCGCAGCCGTTGACAGGGTGCCGTTGAGTACCAGCAGCAGCTGCTCCGCCAATTCTTGAGGGTTGGTTGCGCCGGCGCCCTCCGCCAAAGCCCGGAACCAGTCGCACACCTGCAGTTTGTGGGCAACCGCGACGGCGTGGGCCGGATGGGCAGGGTCGGGGAACTCGGTATGCGTATTGAGCATCGGGCAACCCCGATACGTCGCTCCGCCGATATCCCCTGCGGTGACTTCGAAGACGGCCAGGATCTTTCCGCGCGGATCCTCCACGGCGCCGGCCGCCTCCCGCATCCGCGTGAACCAGGCGTCCGCGCGCTCTTGGACGTAGGCGGTCGCCAGATGGTCCTTGGTGGGGAACTGACGGTATACGGTGGCGTTGCCAACGCCGGCTTCCTTGATGATCTGGTCCATGCCGACGGCCCGGATGCCCTGGCGGTAGAACAACGGACCGGCCGAGGCCAGCACGTGTTGTCGGTTTTCAGCGGCCGTCTTGCGCGCCATGTTTTTCCTGCCTGTCCTGTTCAGCGTCCTCGGTCACTCTCCGGCCCGACGACGGGCGGAAGGGATTCGTTCCCCTCCAGTTTGACAGACGGAACGTTCCGTCACAAGATGGTTTGAGAACGCTCCGTCACATCGTCGGGGCGCCACCGAACTGAACGGAATCCCACCATGAGTGTTGTTTCACAGAACCTGCAGGCCGAACCCGCCCTGGCGGGCAAGCATGTCCTCGTCGTCGGCGGCACATCCGGCATCGGCCGCGCCGCGGCGGAAAAGGCGTTGGCTGCCGGCGCGAGCGTCACAGTCGCCAGCCGCGACCCGCAGCGCGCTGACGGCACATTCAGTGCGCCCGTGCGGACTGAACACGTCGACATTTCAGACACCGCCTCGGTTGAGGCCTTGTTCAACCGCGTCGGGGCATTTGATCACCTGGTCCTGTCCGCGGGGCCGGGTGCGATGGGCTCGGTGCGCGACCTCTCGTCCGCCGATGCCAGGCCGTTCATGGACATCAAGTTCTGGGGCTATTACGACGCCGTCCGTGCGGCCTCCGGCGCAATCGCCCAGGACGGGTCGATCACCATGGTCGGCGGCGGCGCAAGCCGCAAACACGCCCCAGGCCGGCCCGTCATGGCCGCCGTGAACGCCGCCCTCGAGGCCTTCGGGAAGGCCAACGCCCTGGACCTGGCCCCGATCCGGGTCAACGTGATCGCCCCCGGCCTCGTAGACACCCCGGCGTACTCCGGCATGCCCGAGGAAATGCGCCAGGGCATGTACGCCGGCTACGGCAACGCCGTCCCGGCCGGCCGCGTCGGCAAGGCCGAGGACGTGGCCTCCGCCGCGCTGTTCCTGATGACAAACACCTTCGTCACGGGAACGGTCATCGACGTCGACGGCGGCGTCCACGTGAGCTAACGCTCCCCTGCGACCCCTGCGCCGCCGCGCACACCTACCCCCAAGAATCGAGAATCCTCATGACACAGCCCACGCTCGCCGTGATCGGCGCCGGCATCATCGGACGGACGCTGGCCCGCCGCTGGACCGAGGCCGGTTACCGGGTGACCTTCGGCGTCCGCTCCCCCGACGACGCCGACCTCACCGCCTACGCCAACCGCATCGGTGCCGGCCGCGACACCATCAACGGCGCAATCGCCGCCGCAGACGTCGTCCTCCTGGCCATCAACGGGGCCGCCATGGATCAAGCGGTCCCCGCCATGTCCGCCGCGATTGAGAACAAGATCGTCATCGACGCCACCAACAACACCGGCGGCGCCACGATGAACAGCATCGCCCTGATCAGCGAGCACGCACCGGCCGCCCGCATCTACCGTGCGTTCAACAGCCTCGGCTGGGAGAACTTCGCCGACGCCGATTACCAGGGTGTAAACGGCGACATGCTCTACGCCGGTCCCGCGGGCCCCGGCCAGGAGACCGTCGAAGAGCTCATTGGCGCCACCGGACTTCGCCCCGTCCGCGTCGGCGACGCCACCAAGGCCGGGATCGTCGATGACTTCGTCAAACTCTGGTTCACCCTCGCGTTCGAGCAGGGCCTGGGCCGCGGCGTGGGCTTCAAGATCCTCACCCGGGACATCTGAGGGTTCCGGCTGGTCCGGGGCGTTAAGAACGCGCAAATATCCGGGCCTCCGGCATATGGATAGCGTTAAGGCCCGTCCCCGTGAGGACTCGGCGGTGGTGTGATGAAACAAGAGGACACTGCAGCCGCCGTGGCCGCAGTCCGGATCCTCGGCAGGAGCCAACCAGAATGAACACCAGGTCCCGGCGGATACGGGACGCATCGGGCCTTCCGGCCACAGCAGGCCCCAACCGGGATTTCGTCGCTGTCGATGACGGCGGGGACTTTTCCTACCACCGGTCGGAAAAGGAACTTATGGGGGCGTTTGAATACGTCGATGAAGCTGCGTGCATCATCGACCGCAGCGGCATCGCTTACCGCCTGGTGCTGGATCCGGACCGTCACATGGTCCTCGGCCCCGCGCTGGGACCGGTGGAATTCCATTGGCTTCGCCACGCGTGGCTCCATGCGCAGAGCGCCCATCCCGATGAGCACCGGCTCCGGCGCTTCTACCCCCGGACGGGGGACGAGGTGGTGTCGGACCTCTTCGAAACCCTCGCCCTGGAACACGGGCGGGGTCCGGCGGAGGGAGCGTGGTCTCTGGACATCGACGGCGTTGGCTCGTCAGTGCCGGGCATCGAGGAGATCGATCGCCGGCTCGCCCGGCTGAAGCCCCTCGGGCACGTCAAGGTGAAGGACCCGTTCGGACACATCTACCGGCCGGCGCGACTTCGCAGTCACTGGTACCTGCCGGCCGCCGCCGGCGCCATCCTCTACATCGAAGTCCCGGCGTTAAGGATCCGTCAAAATTGATGACGGCCTGTCAGTGGCTCCCGGGGCCGGTGTATCGTCGGCAGTAATCACGATGGTGGGCATCGCGCGGAGAGGCATAGATGACCACAATGAGCAGACCGCCCGCGGATCCGTCGGCACCAGGACCGGGGGCCAAGGAGAACTTCAGGAGCTGGCTGCTGTTCGGCCTGCAGGACGCCAAGGGCATCCACCAAGGACCGGGCGCGGTCAGTGACTCGCACCTGAAGAAGCATCGGTGGTGGCAGGTGATGTGCCTGACCGGCGTGGACTACTTCTCCACCCTGGGCTACCAGCCCGCCATCGCCGCGCTCGCGGCCGGCGTGATTTCGCCGCTGGCGACCATGGTGCTGGTGGCTGTGACTTTGCTGGGCGCGCTGCCCGTGTACCGCCGGGTGGCCGGGGAAAGCCACCGGGGCGAGGGTTCCATCGCGATGCTGGAGCGGCTCCTGCCGCGCTGGGGCGGGAAGCTCTTCGTGCTGGTCCTGCTGGGGTTCGCGGCAACTGACTTCATGATCACCATGACGCTCTCCGCCGCCGACGCCACCGCCCACGCGATCCAGAACCCACTGGTTCCTGGCTGGATGCAGGGACAGAACGTGCCGGTCACGCTCTTCCTGCTCGCCCTGTTGGGCGCCGTCTTCCTGCGCGGGTTCAAGGAGGCCATCGGCGTCGCCGTCGTGCTCGTGGGCGTCTACCTGGGCCTGAATGTCGTGGTGGTTGTCACCACCATCTTCGAGGTGTTTGCCCAGCCGGTCGCCGTCGACAACTGGTGGCTGGCCCTGACCACCCAACACGGAAACCCGCTGATGGTGGTGGGCATCGCCCTGCTCGTCTTCCCCAAGCTGGCCCTGGGCCTGTCCGGCTTCGAGACCGGCGTCGCGGTCATGCCGCAGATCCAGGGACGCGCCGGTGACACCGAGGACAAGCCCGTAGGCCGGATCGAGGGCGCCCGGCGGCTGCTGACCACCGCGGCCGTCATCATGAGTGCATTCCTGATCACCACCAGCTTCACCACGGTCATCCTGATCCCGGAGCAGGACTTCCAGCCGGGCGGACCGGCCAACGGCCGCGCTCTGGCCTACCTCGCCCACGAGTACCTGGGCGCTGGCTTCGGCACCGTCTATGACATCAGCACCATCGCCATCCTCTGGTTTGCCGGCGCCTCCGCCATGGCCGGGCTGCTGAACCTCGTGCCCCGGTACCTGCCCCGGTACGGCATGGCGCCGGGGTGGGCCCGCGCGGTCCGGCCGCTGGTCCTGGTGTTCACACTGGTCGGGTTCCTGATCACCTGGCTGTTCAACGCCGACGTCGACGCCCAGGGCGGTGCCTACGCCACCGGCGTCCTGGTCCTGATGACCTCCGCGGCGGTTGCCGTGGCGCTCTCCGCCCGGCGCCGGAAACAGCGCAAACGCACCGTCGGCTTCGGGATTATCGCCGTCGTGTTCATCTACACCACGGTGGCGAACATCTTTGAACGGCCCGAAGGCATCCGGATCGCCGCGTTCTTCATCGTCGGGATCATCGTCATTTCCCTGCTCTCGCGCATCCGTCGCTCCTTCGAGCTGCACGCCACCCACGTCCATATGGACCGGCAGGCACTGGAGTTTGTCTCCTCCAACCTGGACGGCCCCATTGCGATCATTGCCCACGAACCGTTGCGCCTGAGCCCGGAGGCGTACCGGGACAAACTGACCTCCGCGATCGAGGTCAGCCATCTGCCGGTGGACTACCAGGCCCTGTTCCTGGAAGTGGTGGTGGACGACTCCTCCGACTTTGAGACGGCCTTGGAGGTCCACGGCGTGACCCGGCACGGCTTCCATATCCTGGAGGTCCACGGGCCCGTGGTGGCGAACACCATCGCCTCCGTGCTCCTGCACATCCGGGACGTCACCGGCCTGATGCCGCACATCTATTTCCGCTGGACCGAGGGCAACCCGGTCAGCAATCTCCTGCGCTTCCTCGCGTTCGGGGAAGGCGAAATCGCCCCCGTCACCCGCGAAGTGCTCCGGGAAGCCGAACCCGACGTGACCAAACGGCCCTGGGTCCACGTCGGCTAAGCGCCGTCTGCTGGCACCGTCGGCCGGACTCGGCCCCCCAAATACACGAAGCGAGGACTCAGAATCTGTCCTCAATTTCCGCGCACGTTAAGACCGCATCAAAATCCGCATGCAGGGTGTTAAGAAACCATCAGGACCCGGTTATTTGCCTCCGGAGGGGAGTTGACTTTCAGTAGCCCCGCAAACGGGGCGCGGATGAAAGGAACCTGCAATGGCCGACCTGGCTGTTATTGGAATCCTCATGGTGGCCATGGGATTCGTCATGTGGATCGGCCACGTCCTGGCCGGAATGGTCGGGGCTACCGATGACGGGCCGGAGGCCGGACGATGAGCGCCGACGCGATCATGTGGCTCGTCCTGCTCATCGCCGGGCTCTGCCTCTTCGGCTACCTTCTGGCCGTCCTGATCCATCCGGAAAAATGGTGACCGGATCATGACCTTCAACTCCGGCTCATTTATCCTCCAGGTGGCGGCACTGCTCATTGTCCTGGCGGCTCTGCACAAACCCCTAGGCGTCTATCTGGCCCGGGTTTTCGTGGGCACGACGTCCAGCCGCCCCGAGCGCCTGTTCTACCGGCTCGCCGGGGTCGACGCCACCACCGACCAGACCTGGTCCGTCTACCTGCGCAGCGTCCTGGCGTTCTCGGCCGTCTCCATCCTGGCCGTGTTCGGCCTTCAACGGCTGCAGGGCGTCCTGCCCGGCAGGGGATCGCTGCCCGGCGTGGACCCGTGGATTGCCATGAACACCGCCATTTCCTTCGTGACCAACACGAACTGGCAGACCTACGTCCCGGAGGCCACAGTGGGCATCTTCGTGCAGATGGCCCTGCTTGCGGTGCAGAACTTCCTCTCCGCCGCGGTCGGCATCGTCGTCGTGGTGGCCCTCATCCGCGGCATCGCCCGCACCCGGACGCAGCGGCTGGGGAACTTCTGGGTTGACCTGGCCCGGACCACTTTCCGGGTCCTGCTGCCACTCGCGTTCATCGCGGCCATAGTGATGGTCCTCGGCGGGGTGGTGCAGAACTTCTGGCCCACCGACGTCACCAACCACGCCGCCGGGATAAGCCAGAGCATTCCCGGCGGCCCCGTGGCGTCCCAGGAAGCCATCAAGGAGCTCGGGACCAACGGCGGCGGCTATTTCAACGCGAACTCCGCCCACCCGTTCGAGAACCCCAACGCCCTCATCAGCCTCTTTGAGGTGTTCCTGCTCCTGCTCATCCCCTCGGCGCTGCCCTACGCCTTCGGCCGGATGGTCGGTGACCAGAGGCAGGGCTACACGGTCGCGGCCGTCATGGGCATTCTGTGGCTGGCTTCCACCGCCCTGATGGGCTGGGCGGTCTCGACCGGCCAGGGAACCGCGACGGCGGCGGCCGGTGGTCTGGGTGAAGGCTTTGAACAGCGCCTCGGCCCCGCGCCAAGCGCGATCTTCGCCACGGCCACGACGCTGACCTCCACCGGCGCCGTGAACGTCGCCCACGACTCCCTGCCGCCGCTGGCCGGCGGCGTGGCCATGGTCAATATGATGCTCGGTGAAGTCGCACCCGGCGGAACCGGGTCTGGTCTTTACGGCCTGCTGATCCTGTCAATTATTTCCGTCTTCATCGCCGGGCTCATGGTCGGACGCACCCCGGAGTACCTCGGCAAGAAGATCGGACCGACGGAAATGAAGCTCGCCGCCATGTACATCCTGGTCACCCCGACCGTGGTCCTTGCCCTGGCGGGTATCACCGTCCTGCTCCCGGACGCCATGGCCAACGCACCCGCCACGGGTCCGCACCAGTTCAGCGAAGTGCTTTACGCCTTCACCTCCGGGGCCAACAACAACGGCTCCGCGTTCGGCGGCATCACCACCTCGGGTCCGTACCTCTCCACGATGATGGGCCTGGCGATGCTACTGGGCCGCTTCCTCCCGATTGTCCTGGTCCTGGCCCTGGCCGGGTCCCTCGCCCGTCAGGCCAAGATTCCCGCCTCGGCCGGCACCGTCCCCACCCACGGCCCGCTGTTCGGCGGACTGCTGCTCGGCGTGACAGTGATCATGACCGCGCTCAGCTACTTCCCGGCCCTGGCCCTGGGCCCGCTCGCAGAAGGACTCCTGAAATGACCCCGTCCCGAACGGACATCGCCGCCCAGACCTATGCCGACGGCAACCCCCTCGGCACCCCCGGCGAACACAAACACCACACCAAGGCGCCGGCAAAACTGACGTTCGCATCCGTCATCGCCGCCCTGCCGCTCGCCGTCCGGAAACTCTCCCCACGGCAGATGATCCATTCCCCGGTCATGTTCACCGTGCTGGCGGGGGCCGCCCTGTGCACGGCGATCTCCCTGTACCGGCCCTCCGTGTTCGGCATCGCGGTCACGGCGTGGCTGTGGCTCACCGTCCTCTTCGGCACCCTGTCCGAATCCATCGCCGAAGGCCGGGGCAAAGCCCAGGCCGACAGCCTCCGGGCCAGCCGCAAGGGTGTCCAGGCCCGGCTCCGCCAGCCCGACGGCACCGCCAAGGAGATCCCCGGCACGGAGCTGAGGCAGGGTGACATCGTCATCTGCGAAGCCGGGGACGTCATCCCCTCGGACGGCGAAATCATCGAAGGCCTCGCCAGCGTCGACGAATCGACCATCACCGGCGAATCAGCCCCGGTGATCCGCGAGTCCGGCGGCGACCGCTCCTCCGTTACCGGCGGAACCAGGGTCCTCTCGGACCGGATCGTCATCCGCATCACCGCCGAGCCCGGACAAACCTTTATCGACCGGATGATCAAACTGGTCGAGGGCGCCGTGCGGCAGAAGACCCCCAACGAAATCGCCCTCCACGTGCTGCTCGTGTCCCTGACCATCGTGTTCCTGGCCGTGACCATGTCCCTGGCCCCGTTCGCGTCCCTGGCCGGCGCGACGCCGTCCCCGATCGTGCTGGTGGCCCTGCTGGTCTGCCTGATCCCCACAACAATAGGCGCGCTCGTCCCGGCGATCGGCATCGCCGGCATGGACCGTCTGGTCCAACACAACGTCCTGGCCACCTCAGGCCGCGCCGTGGAAACAGCCGGGGACATCACCACCCTCCTGCTGGATAAGACCGGCACCATCACCTACGGCAACCGCCGCGCCGTCAATTTCTACCCCGCCAACCACGTGGAGCGAACCGAACTCATCGACGCCGCCCGGGTCTGCAGCCTGGCAGACGAGACCCCCGAGGGACGCTCCATCGTGGACCTCGCCGCGGACAAGGGCGTGACCGGATCTGACCTGGCCACGCTGGAACGCAGCTCCGGCAATTTCGCTGTCGTCCCCTTCAGCGCCAGCACCCGCATGAGCGGGCTGGACCTTGACGGCCTGCAGATCCGCAAGGGCGCCGCCTCCACCGTGGCGGCCTTCGTCGCAGAATACGGCGGCCACACCCCGGCAGAAGTCGACCACCGGGTCACGGAGATCTCGGCACAGGGCGGCACTCCCCTGCTGGTCGCCCAGGTGGGCAAAGACGGCCGCGCGGACATCCTGGGAACCATCCACCTCGCCGACGTCGTCAAACCCGGCATGCATGCCCGCTTCGCGGAACTGCGGCAGATGGGCATCCGCACTGTGATGATCACGGGAGACAATCCCATCACCGCCAAGGCCATCGCCGTCGAAGCCGGGGTCGATGATTTCCTGGCTGAAGCAACCCCGGAGGACAAACTCGCGGTCATCAAGAACGAGCAGTCCCAGGGCCGGCTGGTGGCCATGACCGGGGACGGCACCAACGACGCCCCGGCCCTGGCCGCGGCCGACGTCGGCGTCGCCATGAACTCCGGAACCCCGGCCGCAAAGGACGCCGCCAACATGGTGGACCTCGACTCCGACCCCACCAAGCTCATCAACATCGTCGGCATCGGCAAGCAGCTGCTCATCACCCGCGGCGCCCTGACCACGTTCTCGGTCGCCAACGACGTCGCTAAGTACTTCGCAATCGTCCCGGCCCTCTTCACCGCCGCCTTCCCGGGGCTCGGACTGCTGAATATCATGGGCCTGGCCACCCCGTCCTCGGCGATTCTGTCCGCGGTGATCTTCAACGCCCTGATCATCATTGCCCTGGTGCCGCTCGCGCTCCGCGGCGTGAAATACCGTGCCGTGTCCGCCAACCGGGCCCTGGGGCGGAACCTGCTCATCTACGGGCTCGGCGGGCTCATCGCGCCCTTCATCGGCATCAAGATCATCGACCTGATGATCTCCCTCATCCCCGGAATCGGCTAGGAATCCCTCATGAACGCACTCACCGGTTACCTCCGGCAGGCAGGCACCGCAGTCCGGTTCCTGCTCTTCGCCACCCTGGTCCTCGGCGTGGCCTACCCGCTGGCCGTCTTCGGCGCAGGGCAGCTGATCGCCCCTTACCAGGCCAACGGCTCCATCATCAGGGACAGCGCCGGCACGCCGGCCGCCTCCGCGCTGATCGCCCAAGTCTCTACCACCGACGCCGGAGCCCAGGACCCGCGGTGGTTCCATGCCCGGCCCTCGGCCGTGAAATGGGACCCGGCATCGTCCTCGGCGTCCAACCTCGGACCCAACGACCCGACACTCCTCGACACAGTCACCGCGAACCGGACCGCCGTCGCCGCCGCCGAAGGCATCAGCAAGGACCAGGTGCCCGCCGATGCCGTCACGGCCAGCGGCTCAGGGCTGGACCCGGACATCTCCCCGGCCTATGCGAAGCTGCAGGTCCGCCGCGTCGCCGCTGCCCGGCATCTGAGCGCCGACACCGTAATGTCCCTGGTCACCAAGCACACCACCAGCGGCCTGACGGCCTTCCTGGGCCAGCCCTCCGTCAACGTGACCGCCCTCAACGTCGACCTGTCCGCCACGGCGCAAGCCAAGTGAGCGTCCAGGTGAGTATCCGGGTGAGAGTCGAGGCGGGAGGATAGCCCGATGGCACGCGGAACACTGCGGATCTTCCTGGGCGCCGCGCCCGGGGTCGGCAAAACCTACGAGATGCTCGAAGAGGCGCACCGGCTCGGCGAACGCGGTGAGGACGTCGTCGTCGCGTTCGCCATGGACCACGGGCGGGCCGACACCCGGGCCCTGTTCAAGGGGCTGGAAATTATTCCGCCCCGGCGCCTGCCCTACCGGGGCACTGAGTTCGAGGAAATGGATCTCGACGCTGTTCTGGCCCGCGCCCCGAAAACCGCGGTAGTGGATGAATACGCCCACTCCAACATCCCCGGCAGCCGCCACACCAAACGCTGGGAAGACGTCGACGAACTCCTCAACGCCGGCATCAATGTCCTCTCCACGGTCAACATCCAGCACCTGGCATCCCTCGGGGACGTCGTCAACGCCATCACCGACGTCCGTCAGGCCGAGACGGTGCCTGATGACGTCGTGCGCAGGGCGGACCAGATCGATCTGGTCGACATTCCACCCGAGCTGCTGCGCCAGCGGCTCAGCGACGGGAAGATCTACGCGGCCGAGAAGATCGACGCCGCCCTCACCAACTATTTCCGCCTCGGAAATCTCGCCGCCCTGCGCGAACTGGCGCTGCTGTGGCTGGCGGACCGAGTGGACGAAGGCCTGGCCAGGTACCGGGCCGAACAGGGCATCGACGCCAGCTGGCCCGCCCGGGAACGGATCGTGGTCGGCTTGACCGGCAGCCCGGAAGGGGAGGTCCTCATCCGTCGCGGTGCCAGGATCCTCAACCGGGTCAACGGCGGGGACCTCCTGGCCGTCCACGTCCGGGCCGCCGACGGTGTCGCCTCCGAGTCACCGACGGCACTGGAGGCCCAGCGCCGCCTGATCCTGGACCTCGGCGGCAGCTACCATGTCGTGACCGGTGAAGACCCGGCGGCCGCGCTCCTGGACTTCGCCCGAAGCGTCAACGCCACCCAGATCGTCGTCGGCATCTCCCGCCACAAAAAGCTCGCCGGGCTCCTCGGCGCGCTGCTCGGCGGCGGGGTGGGAACCAGAGTGGTCCGCGATTCCGGCGACATCGACGTCCACATGGTTTCCCACCCGCTCGGCGGCCGCGGCGCCGGCCCGCGGCACCAACGGGACCTCGGGCGTATCCGGGTCACCGCAGGCTTCATCCTGGCCGCCCTGCTTCCAGTCATCTTGCAGATGCTGATCTCCCTGAACCCTGATCAAACCGTGGCCACGGCGGCGCTGGTCCAGCTCGCCGGATCCGTTGCCGTCGCCCTCGTCGGCGGACTCTGGCCCGCAATCCTCGCCGCCCTGTGGAGCAGCCTGCTGGTCAACTACTTCTCCACTCCTCCGGTGGGCACCCTGACCATCAGCGACCCGCAGAACTTCCTCGCACTTCTGCTCTTCGTCGGGGTCTCTGCGGCGGTCGCCGTCGTCGTCGACCTCTCCGCCCGACGGTCCAAAGAAGCCGCCCGGGCCCGCGCGGAGGCCACCACCCTGGGCGACCTCATCCGCGGCGCAGCCGGCGCCGAGGACAGCTTGAGAGGTCTCCTGGAACAGGCCCTTGACGTGTTCCAGGTCAGCGGCGCCGCGCTCTACGCCTCCGTCGGGGTTGCCGGATCAGGAACGGCGGCAGACACTGGCTGGCGGCTCGTCGCCGAGGCCGGAGAAATCCCACCCGGCGCACCCGACACTGCGGAAAACAACGAACAGATCGACCCCACCACCCGCCTCGTGCTTTGCGGCCGGACCCTGCCGGCCAGCGACAGGCGACTTCTCGGAGCCTTTGGCGTGCACCTGGCCGCACAACTCGAACGCCAGCAACTGGCGGCCAGCCGCAGCGAAGTCGTGCGGCTGGCCGAAAGCAACACCATGCGCACATCCATCCTCCGTGCGGTCTCCCACGACCTCCGCACCCCCCTGGCCGGCATCAAACTGGCCGTTGGAGGACTCCGACAGCCTGGCAGTCACTACACCGACGACGAGCAACAGGACCTGCTAGCCACCATCGATGAATGCTCTGACACGCTGGACGCACTGGTGGGCAACCTGCTGGACATGTCACGTATCACCTCCGACTCCGTCAACCCACTCATCAAACCGGTGCGTTGGTACGAAGTGATACCGGCCGCCCTCCGCGGAATTCCGGCACATAGGGTGCGGGTTGAGCTGCCGGGAAACATGCCCGAAGTCGACGCCGACGCTGGAATGCTCGAACGCGTCATCGCGAACATTGCGGAGAACGCCGTCAAATATGCGCCCGATTCCGACGTCGTTCTCGTCGGAGCGGCCGGAGGGCTCAGCCATGCTAGCCTGCGCGGGCGCCCCGCGGGAGAACTGCGCATCATCGACCACGGCCAGGGCGTCCCCGCAGAAAGCGTCATCCGGATGTTTCAGCCATTCCAGCGCCTCGACGACCTCCCCCAGACCACCGGGGTCGGGCTCGGCCTGGCCGTGGCCAAGGGCTTCACCGAGGCCATGGGAGGAACCCTCACCGCCGAACAGACACCCGGCGGTGGACTGACCATGGTGATCCGGCTGCCCCTCTCCGCCGGCACCGCCTTCAACCCGGAAGCCACCCAAGCCCCGCTTCGGGCCCAGTCGGCGCTCCTGCGCCACCACCACACACAGCCCTCGGCCAGCACGGAAGGCACGCTGTGAACGACGTGCTGGTGGTCGACGACGACCCCCACATCCTCAAAGCCCTCAAGATCACCCTGCACGCCCA
Source organism: Arthrobacter oryzae (assembly GCF_003634095.1). Lineage (GTDB taxonomy): Bacteria > Actinomycetota > Actinomycetes > Actinomycetales > Micrococcaceae > Arthrobacter > Arthrobacter oryzae. The sequence goes on along the minus strand of NZ_RBIR01000001.1, from coordinate 278,065 downwards.
CGGATACACGGTCGTGACAGCCCCGGACGGCGAATCCGCAGTCCGGTCAGCGGCCCGGCACGCCTTCGGCGTCATCATCCTCGACCTGGGCTTGCCCGATATCGACGGAACCACGGTCATCACCCGGCTCCGGCAATGGAGCGTCGTGCCTGTTCTGGTCCTCTCCGCCCGGCACGGCTCCGACGATAAGGTCAGGGCGCTGGACGCCGGCGCCGACGACTACGTCACCAAACCCTTCGGACTGGACGAACTCCTTGCCCGGCTGCGCGCCGTCCAACGCCGGAGCATCCAAGCCGACGAAGCGCCCGTCGTGACCACAGCCTCCTTTACCGTCGACCTGGCCATGAGACGTGTCACCCGGAACGGGCAGGACGTGCGCCTGACGCCAACCGAATGGGGAATCCTGGAACTCCTGGTCCGCAACCCCGAAAAACTCATCACCCAGCAACAGCTCCTCACCGAAATCTGGGGCCCGGCTTACACCACGGAGGCCAATTACCTGCGCGTCTACATGGCCCAGCTCCGCCGCAAACTCGAACCAGACCCCGGCAACCCCAAGCACTTCATGACCGAGGCCGGCATCGGGTATAGGTTCCAGCCCTGACGGAGTCATTGCTCAGCTGCGGGCGCCGTCCCGGTTTCCGCGGCCCCAGGCACCGTGCCGTTCCGCCGCCGGAGCCATAATTTCAGGACCTCGTCGCCGCCCCAGACCAGGACCGGAAACGGGAGCAGCAGCAGGATCTCCCAGGCTTCGGGCACGGCGGTGCCAAATATGGCCTGCAGGGGTTCGATGACGACGACGCCTGCGGCGAACACAATTTCAAAGGCGATCCCCCAGAGCAGGAGCCGGTTGGTGGTCAGGCCGATCGTGAAGAGGGACACGGTTTGCGTGCGGGCAGCCATGGCGGTTCCGACCTGGCAGGCAACAATTCCCAGGAAGGTCATCGTGGTGGCCTGCCGCCACACCAGGTTCAGGGGTCCTGCCGCGACGTCCGCTCCGTACGTCCAGCCTCCGGCCAGCAGCGTTGCCAGGAAGATGCCGCTCACCAGCACCGCGGATACTCCGCCCATCACTCCCCAGGCGCGCACCAGCATGAGGCGGCTGATGACGTTCTCACTCCGGAGCCGGGGCGGACGCTGCATCAGGCCCGGTTCCGGAGCCTCGCGCCCGAGGGCGAGGGCGGGCAGTGTCTCGGTGAACAGGTCGATGGCGAGAATCTGCATCACCGTCAGCGGTAACGGGATGTTTCCCCCGGAGGCCGCGTAGATCAGGAACGGGACGACTTCTGGGGTGGCGTGGGCGAAGATGTAGACGATGAATTTGCGCACATTGTCGTAGACCCGGCGGCCCGCTTCCACGGCGCTGACAATTGAAGCGAAGTCGTCGTCTGTGAGGACCATGGTCGCCGCCTCGCGCGCCACATCGGTCCCGGACTTTCCCATTGCGACGCCGATATCGGCGCGGCGAAGGGCCGGTGCGTCGTTCACGCCGTCGCCGGTCATGGCAACGACATGCCCCAGATCCTGGAGGGCGTCGGCGATCCGCAGCTTTGCCTCGGGTGAACTGCGGGCGAAGATGAGCTCGGCTCCGGTTCCCAACAACTTGTCCAGCTCGGCTTCACTCATCTGGTCCAGCTCGGCGCCGTTGATGATTTGGGGCCCGTCGCCCCCGATGCCTACTCGCCGGGCGATGCCGGCCGCGGTCAGCCCGTTGTCGCCCGTGACGACAATGAGCCGGATGCCGGCCGAATGACACTGGGCCACGGCCTCGGCAACCTGGGGTCGTGGCGGGTCGAACATCGCCACCAGCCCGAGGAACGTCAGGTTCTTCTCGGCGTCCGCGCGCGGGATTCCCACGGGTGTCTGATCGTGCATCAGCCGGTCGGCCACCGCGAGCAGGCGAAGTCCCTGCACGGCCCACTCGTCCGTGACCGCCATGATCGTTTGTCGGTCTGCCTCTGTCAGGGGACGGTCTGTTCCGCCGGCTGCGATGAGGGAGCAGAGCGGGAGGATCTCCTCCGGTGCACCCTTGGTGTGCAGGACTGTCCCGGAGCCGTCACGGTCCAGGGTGGACATCCGCCGCAGGACCGGATCGAAATGGAACTGAGACAGCCGTTCAACCCCGGACCTGTCGGGATTGGCGCCCAGGTCCGCCGCGAGATGAAGTAGAGCCAGTTCGGTCGGGTCACCGGTTTCCACCTCCCCCGCCAGGTCTGGAAGCCGGGCGTTGCTGCACGTCACCGCCGCAACTGCAAAGCGCCCTGCTGCCGAATCCGGTGCAGCCGGCGGGCGCAGAGCAAGGAGATCCTGCTGCCCGTCCGAGGTCCAGAAGTTGAGGACCTGCATGCGGTTCATGGTCAGGGTGCCCGTTTTGTCCGTGCAGATCACGCTCGTGCAGCCAAGAGTCTCAACCGCCGAAATCCTCTTCACGAGGGCCCCGCGGCGGGCGAGGATCCTGACACCGACCGCGAGAGCCAAGGTAATGGTCGGCAAAAGGCCCTCGGGCACATTCGCGACGAGGAGCCCGATGGCGAAGTCCAAGGTGTCGCCAAACGAGAGTCCGGCCAGAAGCATGCCGACCGGGATGAAGGCGGCCCCCATGCCGACGGCGATGATGGCGATCAGCCGGGCGACCCGGGCCACCTGTTGCTCCAGCGGGCTTGGTTCCTGCCCGACACGCTGCGAAAGCGCCGCAATACGGCCAAGCTCGGTGCGCATTCCGGTCGAGTAGACCACCGCCGCCGCCTCGCCGCCGGTGCAGCTGCTGCCGCTGAACACAACATCCCGGGCCTGCAGGAGCGGAACTTTCACAAACGGGTGCACGTCGGCGCTCCTGGACACCGGCAGCGACTCGCCGGTCAACGTGGAAATGTCCATCTCCACCGAACCCGTCAGGAGCCGCGCGTCCGCCGACACCCGGTCACCTTCCCTGACCACAATCACATCGCCGGGAACCAGCCGCACGGCATCAACCAGGATTTCGGCGCCCTCGCGAAGTACCAGCGCCTGTGCGGGTAAATATGCCGACAAAGCTTCGACGGCGCGCTCGGCATGGCGCTCCTGGAAGAAGGCAAACAGGGCATTCAGGACTATCACGGCCAAAATCGCGACGGCCAACTCCCCCGTGCCGGTCGCAGACGCCAGCGCCGCCGCAAGCCACAGCAACAAAGCCAGCGGATGAACGAACTGCCGGCCCAGCTCGGCTGCCCAGTTCCTCTTCCCGCGCCGGGTCAGCCGGTTAGGGCCAAACACGACAAGCCGCCGCGTCGCTTCCCGCTCTGAGAGTCCCTCGCGCCGGCTTCGGAGATCCCTCAGCAACCGTTCAAGTGGTTCCTGCGGATCCGGCACAACCGGCGCTTCGTCCCCCGATCCCGCCCCGACCGGAAGCGCGGCACTATCTGGGACGCTCCCGTCCGGGCTCATGCTAGCCATTCCATAATTTCCGGTGCCCCGGCTGGTAGAGACCAACGGCCCACATGAGTTGACGTGAAGATTTACAGGAGGACGTCGGCGCCCGCGATCAATGCACGCGCGGAAATGTCCGGCTGTGCCTGTTCTCGGCCACGGGAGGATCGAATCTCGCGTCCTCGAGGGTCTCCCCGTCGGCGAGCCAGCGGCGGTTGCTGTAGAAGTTGATGGCCCGGGTGTTGCCTTTCTCCACCCAGAGAAATGCCCTGTCATAGCCGAGTTCAATCAGCTTCTGTTCGGCGGCTTCAAAGAGGACGGAACCCAGGCCCTGCGCCCACCAGTCCGGATGCACATTGATCGCATGGAGCTGACCGGTAGTCGGGGCGGAGCCGGAGGAGGCAGGGCCGAGAATGGCGAATCCGGCAACGTCCGTGCCGCTGAGGACAACAAGGTGCTCAATCCCCACCGCGGGCGCACCGATGTTGCGGCGCCACGCGGCCGCGGCGCGGACGACGTCGAGACCGTCAAGATATTCATCGGTCATGACTCCGCGGTACGTTGCCCGCCATGCCGCAACATGGACCTCGGCCAGCCGGGCGGCGTCGTCTTCGGTCGCGGCCCTGACGCTGATATCCGGAGTGCTCATGATCCCGAATGTATCAACTTGGGCCCGCGGTTCCGTGCGACGCGCACGAGGCGGCGGACTCCGGCGTTTAGTTGACGCCGTCGCCGGTCCGGCGCCTGTGCGGCTCCGAACCACTTTCCGAGACAAAGAGCAGAGGGTGACGATGAACGTTGAGCAGGAAACCGTACCCCCGGAAACGGCAGGGCTGCGGCGGCAAACATTTCCCACAGAGCTGGGTCCATGCACGGTGCGTGTCCAGCAGGGCGCCGGAGGCCCCGGGCCAGCGTCCGATGCAGCGGATGTCTATCTTCACGGCGCCGCGGGATCCTGGACCACTTTTGGTGCACTGCTTTCGGTGGCCCCTGCCCGTGCCCGGGTGTTGATTGACCTGCCCGGCTGGGGCGAATCCACGAACGGGGCCCAGCTTGAACATTTCAGCATCGAGGCGATGGCACGCGCCGTCACCGGGGTACTGAACTCGCTCGGCTACCAGCGGTGGAATCTTGTGGGTCATTCCATGGGAGGCTTCCTGGCGCTCCACATTGCCGCGGCGTGGCCGGAACGGACAGCCAGCGTCGCCGCCATCTCGGCCACCACATTCGGCGTGTCAGAGGCTGCACGCAGGCCGATGCACAATTTGTTCAGGTTTCCGGCCTTTGTTGGTCTGCTGCTGGTCATGCGCGCGATGACCGTCCTCGGTCCGGCAGGGTCGGCACTCGTCCGCGGAATCAGCGCCACACCAGTGATGGGACCGCTGATGTCCCCGTTCTTCGCGGACGCCGCGGCCATTCCCGGGACGGTGATCCGCGGGCTCGGCGACGAGGCTCGGCCGGCCAGCTTCTCCGCAGCCGCCCGGGCTGCGGCGGGCTACGATTTTGACCGGTGGCGCAGCATCTTCTGCCCGGTTCTCGCGATCCGCGGGGACAACGATGTGCTGACACCTCCGACGGACCTGAGCCGTTTGGCCGGCTTAGTCCCGCACCTTCGGACGGTGACGCTCCCGCACTGCGGCCACTTCGCCCACATCGAGAGTCCGGAGCAAGTGCAGTCACTGCTCGATGACCTGCGGTCCGGCCACCGCAACGCTGAACACTCCAGCGCTGAACACAGCAGCCCTGAAGACATCGGCCGGAACAAGGACGCCCATGGCCGGATCCTGCCTTCCAACCGGGCCGGCAGGGGACGAGTCAGACGGCGCGGATGGCCGCCGCTGCCGGGAACCAGGAAAGGCCGTTAGGATCGCAATCGGCGGGCTACCCCTCGCCCGCTGACTACGCCCACGCAAGGAGCCAAGTGAACCGCGCCCTTCTCGTCATCGACGTGCAGAACGAATACATCTCCGGGAATCTGCCCATCGGCTTCCCACACCCGGAGGTGAGCCTGGCCAACGTCGGCAAGGCCATGGACGCCGCCGCAGAAGCGGGGATTCCCGTCGTCGTCGTTCAACAAACGGCACCCGAGGGCTCACCGATCTTCGCCCGCGGCAGCCACGGATTCGACCTGCATCCCGTCGTGAGCAGCCGCGGTCACGACCACGTGATGGAAAAGACCCTCCCCTCCTGCTTCACGGGCACCGACCTCGCCGGGTGGCTCACGGACCACGGCATCGACACGATCGTGATCGCCGGGTACATGACGCAGAACTGCGATGAATCAACGGCCCGGGACGCAGCACACCGCGGCCTGAACGTCGAGTTCCTCTCCGACGCCACCGGCACCCTGGCCATGTCCAACCGCGCCGGATCCCTTGGAGCCGAGGAACTGCACACCGCGGTGCTCGTAGTACTGCAGTCGCGTTTCGCCTCTGTCCTCTCAACCGACGAGTGGATCCAGGCCGTGAAGCACGGCACCCCCACGCCGAGGCCGGACATCTTCGCGAGCACGCAGGCAGGACGCGACGCCGCCGCAAACCGCGATTAATCCGCAGCTGCCGCAATCGCACGCGGCCATGACCAGCCAGCCGGGCAATGCTGCGGTACATTTCTCTCACCCCGACGACGACTCGGGCATGGAGGGGGACCATTGAAAGCGTCAAAAGATACCGCGCGCCCGCCGCAGGCGAACGGCTCAGCGCCCACCCAGCGGTCAGCGCAGCAATCCAGAACATATCGCTCGGCGTCGAGCCGCCCGGTCGCCGCGATCGCGTGGGCCGCCGTTGCGGGCACGCTGTGCTGGCTGGCGGCCAGCGGCGAATCCGGGGCCGCGTTGCACGCCGCCCCCTGGCTGGTTCTGGTGTCCTGGTTGGTCTACGTGGCCCAGTGCCGGCCGTGCCTCCGCGCGGATAGCGACGGGTTCGAGGTGATCAACGGACTGCGTAGCTTCCGGATCCCGTTCGATACGATCGAGGACATCGAGGTCCGCTACGCCGTAGCTGTCAGGGCCGGCGGCAAGAAGTACGTGAGCTGGGGTGCGCCGACCCCGCCTGGCTCGTTCGAATCCGGTTTTCAGCACGTCAGCGATCTGAAAAGCCGACCCTTCAGCATCCTCCCGGGCAATGAACGGATCAGCCACCAGCCGGCGGTAGCGACGGGCCGTGACCAGATCGCCAAGGCCTGGCAGGACGCCGGCACCGCCGGACTCCGCCCCTCCGCAGGCACAGTGACCGCGACGTGGAACCTGCCGATGATCGCCGTCGGAACCCTCGCGTTGCTGTGGGTGATCGCCGCCGCGCTGACCTCGCTGCCTTGAGCGTGCTGGTCTCCTTAGGGCTCCGGTTCAGACCGAGCGGTACCGGAGGGAGCCGGAAATCTCCCCGCGGGCGCCGAGGCTGTCGCCGTAGGCGAACCGTGCCCAGAGCGCCCGCATCGCCCGGCCGTGAGCGTTGATGTCCTCCCAGGTGGCACCAGCAAGCAGCCCGGCCGCCTCCCACGTCTGCTGGTGACCGAACAGCAGCGGCAGGTCAATGGTGTGCGCCGCCCCGTACCGGTTCCCCGGCGCCCCCCACGACAGCACGTAGCTGTGGGCCCGTCCGCCCGCGCGAACATGCCGCCGGGCAAATTCTCTGGCCGCCTTGCCGTACACCTTTTCCGTGACCAGCCAGGAGACTGCCTTGAGCAGGGCGCTGCCGATCACCGGAATCCTCGCCACGGTGCTCAGGTGCGGGCTTCGCGGCAGAAACAGCCTGGCCTCCTCCGCCGTATGGCCGATCAGGATATCGATCCCCGGCGCAGCAGCATTCCAGGCTTCGTCGAGTTCGGACTCCCCGGGCAGCGGTGCATGCCCGTACTGGATCCCGAACGGCATGGCCGCCATCAGGCCGAACTTCCTCGCGGTCCGGGCAACATCCTCCTCGAGGGCGACGACGTCCATCGCCGGAGTGGCGTCCGTGACGGCCTCCGCAGCGACGCCCATGGCGGCGTTCATCTTTTGCCGCCCGCGCGTAATTCCCAGGGGCGCGCTTTGAATGATGGCCCGCTGGAAGAGAGCCGCGGCGCCAGGCGTTGCCATGAGATGCGCGACGGCGTCGCCCCCCGCCGATTGTCCGAACGCGGTGACCCTGCCTGGGTCCCCGCCGAACGAGCCGATGTTGCGCTGCACCCAGCGGAACGCCTCGATCTGGTCCAGCAGGCCCAGATTGGCGGGCCGGCCAGTGCTGGTGGACAAATATCCGAAAAGGCCCAGCCGGTACGTCACCGAGACCACGATCACGCGGGTTTCAGCCACCAGTGCCGACGGATCGAAGATCGCCAGGTCGCCCGATCCGGACGTATAGGATCCGCCGTGCAGCCAGACCATCACCGGCAGCCGCTCGCCGCCGTCGAGGCCGGCAGGCAAGGTGATGGACAGGCGCTGGCAATCCTCGCTGCCGGGAAGCTCGCCGTAGCGGGTACCCAGGACGTCGTCCAGGAAGGGCACCGGAGCCTGCGGGCACGCCGGGGCCAGGGATGTCGCCTCCAGCACCTCGGACCAGTCGGCTGCCGGCGCGGGCGGCTGAAACCGCCGCGCGGTGGCGTAGGGAATGCCGGTGGCACGCACGACGGCGCCGTCGCGCCATCCCGTGATCGGGCCACACGGCGCGTCGAAGGAAAGGTTCACAGTCATACCGCTTCAACCTTATTCAGCACGGTTACAAATTCCGCGTCGCTGAGCGAGGCGTAGCGGCCGTAGGCGGCGACGACGGCCGCTTCGACCGCGTCGACGTCGAGGCCCGGCACGAGGTCGTCGGCCGCGCCCGCCGTCGCCGGGTTCCAATCGAGGCCGAGCGCAGCGTAACTGGCTTCCAGGACCGCGCGGATCGGGGCGGAGTTCTCCACCACGATCACGGAGCTGAACAGCCAGCCGCCGGCAACAACCCGCTGGGCGGTTCCCACCAGCTTGACGAGATGGTCCGGGACCCGGGGGTCCCTGCCGTGCACGCTGAACTCGCCGGGGCAGTATTCCCCCGGAATCTCGCCGACGCCGGCATCCACGCCGGCGTCGCGCAGCGCGCCGGCGAGCAGTCCGCCAAAGAGCGAAAATCGTCCCTTGGCCCCGGCAATCGCGTCCGTATCCGGTTCCAGGTGATCGATGACGAGCGTTCCCTGGTGGTATGCCGCGGCACGGCCGCCGGCCTTGCGGACCAGCGGTTCGAAGCCTTGGTCCCGGCAGGCTGCGGCGGCGGCCTCAAAACCGGGCAGGTGAGTGTCGCGCTGCCCGAAGGCCACGGTGGGAACCGGGCGGTAAAGCCTGAGCATCGGACCCAGCGAACCAGTCTTGACCTTCTGGAGGAGCCCGAGCGCGAAGTCGAGGTCGGCCGCGGCGCCAAGGGTTTCCTTCTGCCGCACCACCGTCAGCGTCCGGGGTCCGGCTGGCGCCTGCGGCATGTTGTTATGCTCCCTTATGGTCATTCTGCAATTCCTCGTCGTAGCCGCCGCGTTCGCCATAATCGACGCTATCTGGCTCAAGTCGATGAATCCGTTCTACCGCCGCCAGATCGGCGGTCTCCTGGCCGACAAGCCCAATCTAGGGTACGCGGTGGTGTTCTACGTGATCTACATTGCCGGGATCGTGTTCTTCGCCCTGACACCAGCGCTCGACGGCGGCAGCTGGCTCAGCGCCGTCGGCTACGGCGCCGCGCTAGGCGTGTTTGGCTACGCCACCTACGACCTGACCAACGCCGCCACGCTCAAGACCTGGCCGTGGCAACTAATCGTCGTCGACATCCTGTGGGGCGCCGCTCTGACAGCGCTGGCCACGCTGGCCGGTTGGCTCGTCTTCCACTCTAACTAGGACTTGCGCAGCGTCAGGATCTGTTCCGCGCGCCCAAACGGGCCGCTGAGGTCGTGCAGGACGGTGGAGGTAAGGCCGATCCCGTCCGTGCCGAACGAGACCTCGTTATCCAGTCCCAGCCACTCCCCCTGCGGCTGCCGGTACATGTGGATCTGCAGGTCCAGGTTGGGGAAGGCGTAGCTGCCCTTGCCCGGCGGGACCCGGGCGGCAATGCCGTTCGCCGTGTCCACAAGGCCGATCAGCCGGGCGAGGTCACCGGTGTCCGCCTGGTCGGTCAGCGGATAGTCGGTGTGCAGCCACACGGTCCCTGAGCCGGCCCGGTGGCCCTCGGCGATCCGCATGTGCAGCGAGGCAATGTAGCCGCCGGGCCAGATGCTGGCGGCGTCGTAGGGTTCGCACTCGTCCGGAGCCGGGATCCGCGGATCCTCGAAGGCGGCAATTGCGGAGGTGTCCGAGGTGATCATCCGCCAGGCGGTGGCGCGGATGGCCGTCCGGCCGCCGGCTACGAGTTCGGCCTGGACCAGTTCGATGGTCCGGCCGGGGCGGAGCGTGGAGGTCACGACGTCGAACTCCCCGCCGGGGATCAGGCCGAGGATCTCGTAGCTAAGACGCGCCATCCGCATATCCCCGCGCGGCTCATGCCTGGCCAGGGCGTCGGCCATAATCCCGGACGCCGGGGCCATGTGCTGCTCGTGCTCGTTCCAGGCGCCCTGGGCGTGGATCGTGGAGCGGTAACGCCCGCCGCCCAGCGCCTCATAGTAGAAATCGCCCTCGGCCAGAACAGGTAGTTCAGCAGTCAACATCGACCTTTCGCAGCTTCCATCAGAAATTTCCCCCAGCCTATCGCCTGAGCCGCGGGCAGCCCCGCGCTGCGCTTTCCGACCGGGGACGCAGCGGACCATTTATGGACGGCTCCCGTGTCAATGCGCACCCTTCAGGGCACCGGACTGGGTAGACTCGGTCACAGCGTCCGAAACTATCATCCGAAGGGGTGCCCTCCTGATTCGAGTCATCAGCTACAACCTCCGCAAGCACAAAGCCAGTGGAGAGCTGGCCGATCTGGCCCGCGATTTCGAGGTTGATGCTCTGTGCCTGCAGGAGTGCGACACCGAGGACTTGCCGGCCACGATCGGCAACCTGCACCTGGCCGACGCCACCCGGGGAAACCGGCTGGGCCTGGCGATCTATTACCGCAAGGACCGCTTCACGGCTTATGACACCCAGACGTTCGCCTTGAAGAAGTCCCTCCATGACCGGGTCCTGGCACCCGCGCATGAGCGGCTCATCGGCACCCGCGTGACGGACAACGAGACCGACCACGAGCTCGTCATCGCCTCCTTCCACGCGGCACCCCTGACGGCGTCGAACTCGCTGCGCCGAAACCAGATCCATGCCGCCCACGCCGAGCTGCTCAGCATGGGCGGCGGCCTCATGTCGCTGATGGTCGGTGACTTCAACTATCCGTTCTTCACCAAGTCCCTGACCGCGCAGATGAAGGACGCCGGCTACGACCTCACGATGAGCGACCGCCGCACCTACACGCGGTACAAGGTCTTCAAGGGCCACTTCGACTTCGCCACCTCCCAGGGGCTGGATATCGAAAGCGTTGAGACGCTGCCCCGCGGGGCATCGGATCACCTCCCCATCCTCATCTCAGCCGAATACGGCCAGGAAGCGTCCGGTAACGGTTCGGACCCCACGGCGCCTTAGCCGCAGGTCAGGGCAGACGAACACCCGGTGAACAAACGATGAACCCGGCCCCGAAGGCGTTCATTTCGTAACCTCTCCGTGATCTACTGCTGGGCGTGACCTTCTCGAGACGTACATTTCTGACCGCCGCCGGAACGGCCACGCTGGCCGCCGGCACCAGCTGGCGGCCCGCCGAGGCCGCGACACCCGCCCTGCCCCCGGCCGACACGTCGGGCATCGAGCACATCATCGTGCTGATGATGGAAAACCGTTCCTTCGACCACTTCCTGGGTTGGCTGCCCGGTGCCGACGGCATCCAGTCCGGCCTGACGTACACGGACCGTTACGGAATCCCGCACAGCACGCACCACCTGACAGACTTCCAGGGCTGCGGCCACCCGGATCCGGACCACTCCTACGAGGGCGGCCGCATCCAGTACAACGACGGCAAAAACAACGGCTGGCTGCGGGCCGGCGAAAACGACGAATTCGCGGTCGGCTACTACGAGGCCGCCGACCTCGACTTCTGGCGGCAGGCCGCTCCGGACTGGACGGTGTGCGACCGGTACTTCGCCGCCACGATGGCCGAGACCTACCCGAACCGGTTCTACCAGCACGCTGCAGCGACGGACCGGATCCACAACTCCACCGTCACCAGCACCCTGCCGACCATCTGGGACCGGCTGGCCGCGGCCGGAGTTTCCGGCAAGTACTACTACGGGGACATCCCCTTCACCGCGCTCTGGGGCACCAAATACCAGGGAATCTCGCACCACTACTCCGAGTTCCTGACCGACGCCGGCGCCGGGACCCTTCCGGCGGTCTCCTTCGTGGATCCGCGCTTCACGGACGAGGGCTCGGGAACGTCGGGCGATGACCACCCGCACGCCGACATCCGCTCCGGCGAAACATTCCTGGCCGAGGTCTACAACGCCGTCACCACCGGCCCGGGCTGGGCCAACACCCTGCTGGTGGTCAACTACGACGAGTGGGGCGGCTTCTACGACCACGTCGCGCCGGCATCGGCCCCCGATGCCAGCCCCGACACGGCCCTGCGCGGTTTCCGGGTGCCCTCGGTCGTCATTTCCCCGCGGGCCCGACGCCGGTACGTCGCCCACGACGTCTACGACCACACCTCCGTTCTCAAAGCCATCGAATGGCGCTGGAACCTGCCGGCGTTGACGCCGCGGGACAAGGCAGCACGCAACATTGCCGAAGTCCTGGACTTCGGCACACCGGCCAACCTCAACGCGCCCAAGTACCTTGTCCCGCCCTTCGCGGCCGGCCCGGCCTGCGCCCCGGTGGGCCCGCCTCCGGCCGAAGAATGGTCCGGCCTCAAACAGAAAGCACTCGCCGACGGATGGAAACTCCCGTGAACCCCACCACCGCAACCGCCCCCGAACCCCGCCGGCAGCGCAGCCGCCGCACCCTGAAGCGGTTCGCCTCGGCCGCGCTGCTCGTGCTCGCGGCCGCGTCGCTCAGCTACGGCTCCCAGGCCGCGACGGCGGGTACGCCAGCCAATGCGGCAGCCCCCGCCGCCACCACCGCGGGCCAAGGCTTCCTGCCCGGGGCCAAGCATGTCTTCGTGATCAACCTCGAAAACAAGGGTTACGACACGACCTGGGGCCCGGCCTCGGCCGCGCCGTATCTCTCGCAGACGCTGCGCAGCCAGGGGGTGCTGCTGAACCAGTACTACGGGACGGCGCACAATTCGCAGCCGAACTACGTCGCCCAGATCTCCGGACAGGGACCCAACCCGCAAATGCAGGCCGACTGCCAGACGTACTCGCCGTTCGCCGGCACCGGGACGGCCAGCCAAGGCCAAGCCGTCGGAGATGGCTGCGTCTTCCCGGCCAGCGTGCCCACGGTCGCCGGACAGCTAACGGCGGCAGGCAAGACGTGGAAGGGCTATATGGAGGACATGGGAACGCCATGCCGCCACCCGGCCCTCGGCGCGGTGGATGACACTCAGAAGGCAAGGGTCGGCGACCAGTACGCGGCGCGCCACAACCCGTTCGTCTATTTTGCCGGGATCACCGATTCGCCGGATTGTGCCCGGAACGACGTCGACCTCACCGCGCTGAAGACGGACCTCACCTCAGCCGCCACCACCCCGAACCTGTCCATGATCACGCCGAACCTCTGCCATGACGGACACGACGCCCCCTGCGTCGACGGGCAGCCCGGCGGGCTGGCCAGCGCGGACGAGTGGCTCAAGCAGTGGGTGCCGGCCATCACTTCCTCCCCCGCGTTCAAGCAAGACGGCGTCCTGGTGATCACGTTCGACGAATCCGACGGACCCCAGTCGGACGCCACCGCCTGCTGCGGCGAAACTTCCGGGCCCAACTCCCCCGAGCCGGGCATCACGGGCCCGGGCGGCGGCCGCGTCGGCGCGCTCGTGCTCTCACCCTTCACCAAGGGCGGGACCTGGTCCACCACCCCCTACAACCACTACAGCCTGCTGGCCAGCATTGAAGACACGTTCGGCCTGCCTTATCTGGGCTACGCGGGGGCACCCGGGCTGAACCGCTTCGGGCTCGATGTCTACAACGCGGGCGTCTGAGAGGCAATGCGGCGGCGGCAGCGAAGTCAGGAGCCGGCGTTGAAAACGTCCGCGCCGAAGCTGTTCAAACCCGGCGCCCCGGCATACCCGAGCCGGGGCAAGGAGAATGCGTCCTCGATGCTGGCCAGCAGGCTGAAGTGGTTGTAGGCCCGGTCCGACGTCGTTCCGCCCTTCGTGAGCGGCGAGATCACCAGCGCACCGATCTTGCCGCCGGCAGTCCCTCCGGGCAGCAGCCCGGACGGTCCCGTCGTCTTGCCCTCGGATTCATCGAAGGTGATCACCAGCATGCCGTCCTGCTTGAACGCCGGGGAGGCAAGGATTGCCGGGACCTGCCGGCTCAACCAGGCATCCGCGGCGGCCAGTCCCCCGGCGCTGCCATCGACGCACGGCTCGTCATGGCCGTCATTGCAGAGATTGGGCGAGATGTACGACAGGTTCGGCGTCGTGGCCACGGACTGGAGATCATGGGCGAGTTCGCTGAAATCCACCACATTGCGCTGGCAGTCCGCCGACGAGGTGATGGATTCGAAATACACGAACGGATTGTGGCGGGTAGCGTACTGGTCACCCACCTGGGCGCTCTGGCTGGTGTCCTTCGCGCCCAGGTCCGGATGCCGGCACGGTGTTCCCATGTCCTCCATGTAGCCTTTCCAGGTCTTGCCGGCTGTGCTGAGCTGTCCGGCGACCGTGGGGACAGATGCCGGATACACGCAGCCGGTTCCTTCAACCTGACCCAGGGCAGCCGTCCCCGTCTGCTGGAACGGGTCGTAGGTGGTGCAGTCGGCGCGGGTCATCTCGTTGGATGCCTGCCCGGAGATCTGGGCCAGGTAGTTCGGGTTCGAGTTATGGGCGATCCCGTAGTAGTCGGACAGCAGGACGCCCTGGCTGCGGAGCGTCTGTGAGAGATAGGTGGCCTCGGAGCCCTCGCCCCAGACCTTGTAGTAGCCCTTGTTCTCGAGGTTGATGACGAACACGTGCCCCGGCTTGGAGCCGGCCTGCCCGGTTGGGCTTTCCCCGGCCGTGGGTCCCTGAGACTGGCTACCGGACGGAGTGCCGGCACCCGGTGTTGTGCCGGGTGCCGTGCTGGGAGTACCGGAGGCGGTTGCCTGGCCGCCGGGTGGTGAGGGCGTGCACGCCGCTGCTGACACCACGAGGACTGCTGCAACAAGCAGCCGCACGGCGATTCGTCGTTGGGGTCTGGCGGCGTTCCGACTCATGGATTCCGGCTTTCTCGTTCATCCGATCAGCGTGGCAATGGCGGCATTCGTGGTTGCACTCTGACACAGCCTAATCAAGAAAACCCGCGAACAGCCTCGGCACTGGCTGTGAATGGACTCAGCCGGCTCCGCCACCGGTCCAGGAACGGCCGGGGCAGGGAACGTCCGGCCAAGAACGCGGCACAGGTTCCGGGCCCGGTGGCGGGTACTCCCTGTCAGGCTCCTGGCTGTGCGGCGGCAGTGGCCAGTGCGGCGAGACCCTTTTCGAAATCCGCACCGACCATCTTGTCCATGTTCATGAACAGGGCGAAGACCTTGCCGATGCCCTTGTTTTCTCCGGTCATGGTCCAGGTGACCTGGGTGCCGTTGCCCGCCGGGGTGAACGTGAACGAGGTGGGGTTGACGGTCTTGAAGGGCTTGGTGAACTCGAGCCGGATCTTGATGTTCCGCGGCTCGGCGGTGTCAACAATTTCCATCGTGCCGGACCCGGCCTTGCGGTTCCCGCTCCAGGCGTATTTGGCGCCGACGCCGGATTCGCTGCCGGAGTAGCTGCGTTCCATGGCAGGGTCGACCGCCTCCCAAGGGGACCACTTGGTCCATTCATGGAAGCTGTTGACCAGCGGAAAGATGGCCTCGGCCGGTGCTGGAATGACTGCGCTGCGGGTTACTTCATAGGTAGACATGCCGCAATCCTAGGCGGTGGCGGCCCCGGGCCGGGGCAGGGCAGGCCGGTCAGCCCCGCAGCGGGATGACGTCGATTCCGCCGTGCTGATCCGCGATCACCAGAACCCGGGCTGCCGCCACGCCTTCCAGGGCGGCCGCGAGCTGGGCCTCCGCGGCCCCGGCGTTCCCTGGAAGTGCCCCGCCGGCAGCGCCGGCAGCCCCGCCGGCACGGCCGTCGGCCCGCGTCCAGACTGTGACCCCGGCCCCGGTGACCTCGCCAATGACGCGCCGCAGCGGTGCGGGGTCTGAACCCGCCACGAGGATCACGTGGCCGATGGTTCGCGGAGGCACCGGGCCAGCCGCGGCAAGGCCGGCACGGTCCTGCCGCCACACCGCGAAATGGTATGCAAACACGAGTCCGGTGGCGACCAGCAGCCCCAGGGGTGCGCGGATCCGGTCCACAAGGATTCCGCCGCCGACGTCGGTCAGGAAGAACTCGAACATCCGGAAACCGATCACCAGCAGCGTGACCACCGCCACCACGGCGCTCAGGCCGAACACGGCCACCAGGTAGATGCGCCGCGCAGACTGTCCGGTGCCGGTCGCCGCCGCCTGATCCAGGGGACGCCACGCGAGCCACCACACCGGCCCGCCAACCAGGAGGGAGCTGATGCCTGCCAGCAGCAGGGTCCTGGCCCCGGCGCCAGCGAGCGGGGCGGCCGTCATGGCGAGGACCGAGTTGACGATCACGCCGATCCCGGACGCCGCCGCGATCAGGGCGACGCCGGAGGTCACCAGCCTGCCGCCCTGCAAGGTGGCCTCCGAGCGCCCGCGCGCGATGTTGCGGTGGTAGACCCAGACGAGGCAGCCGATGGCGGCCGCGGACACGGCCGGCGCGAGGGGCTCCAGCAGGAGTTCCGGGGATTCGGTGCGGTCAAACAGCAGCCGGAGGACCACGAAGAGCGCCACGCCGGCTCCGCCCAGGGTGAGGACGCCCGCGCCGAGCACCCCAACCGTGATGAGCGCGACGTCGGCCAGCCCGGTCCGCAGCTGCCGGCCGCCGTCGTGCTTCCAATGCCACCACCAGACGGCGGTTCCGCCGGCCGCCCAGACCAGGGCCTGCAGCGCCGAAACCCACCACGGCTTGCCGACGGAGATCTCAGTCGCTGCTCCCCGCAGGGCGGTATCCAACAGGGTGGAGAGGGCCGAGACGGCACCGCCCACGCCCAGAATGAGCCCCAGGACCGCGCCGAGCACCGTGGGGACGTCGGCCAGGTCCGTCGGATTCTTCCGGGGGTGACGCCACATCCACCGGTGCCAGGCCCAAACCGCGGACCACACCAGGCCGGTGGCCAGGGACAGCCGCCACTCCGGGCCCTCCCCGCCGATCAGCGAAGAGATGGTGTTCAGCACGTTGGTGGAGGCCAGGAGCAGGGCGAGCATGTAGGCGCCAGCCAGGTAGAGACCCCAGCCGACGGCGGACCGCTCCTCCGGGTCATCAAGCCGCCGCCATACCGCCCACCACAAAAGCGCCGCCAGCGGCCCGCCGATCAAGGCGAAAGCCAGCGAGCGCGCCAGCCCGGCGACGTCGTCCGTGGCCAGTTCCGTCCCCGCCACCAACAGCCGGCCCAGCAGCCCGCTGAGCCCGACGGCGGTGATCACCACCAGCGCGAACAGCAGGGCATAGGTGATGAGCCGGCGCACGGTCCGCTGGGCGCTCATTGCTTCACCTGCCCCGGGCACACTGTCAGCTGCCAGGGTGCGGTGTCGATCAGCCAGCCGTTTCCCGACCTGACAAGGTCAAAGACATCCTCAACCTGGTATTCGGCGCTGCCGAAGGGGCCGCCGGGCTCTGACACGGTGATGAGCACCCGCACGTCCGCGGATTCCGCCCGCTCGGTGGTGGAAACCAACGTGACGCGCAGATTCCGGGCCATGGGGCGGGGCTCGGCCGTGCACCTGTTCCGGGCGGCGGGAGTCAGGTAGACGGAGGCGGCCGCCTCATCCCCGGCAATGACGGCGGCGGCATAGCGCTGCGCGACGCCGGCGGGCGTTGATGCGGCCAGGGGCGCCGGTTCCCCGCGGGTGAACACCACGGCAAGCGCGATGATCACGATCAGCGCGATCGCGGCCAGGACGCCCAGGAGCGTCGGATCCGGCCTAGCGCGGCGCGGCTTCTCCGGTCCGGGTTCCTCGGTCCGGGGTCCCTTCGGTCCGGGTTCCTCCGTCCGGGGTCTTTCCGGTCCGGGTTCCTCTGCGGGGGAATCCTCTGTCCGGGGTTGCTCCGGTGGTCCTTCAGGCTGCGGGCTCATGCCGCAAGTATGGACGCCGGGCCCGCGCCCGGTCACGATGTCATTCGCCCCCCCTTCCACGGCGTCTCGTCGACGCGGTTGGTGCCAGCCACTACGCTCGGGAAATGGGAATCATGCGGAAAGCCCTCGCCGTTGTGGTTGTGCTCATGGTCGGGCTCCTCGGCGGCGCCCACGCGGCGCTCGCCGTGACGCCGACCGCCGTCGTGGTTGAAGACCGCGCCGGAGTCCTGGATCAGAAGACGCTCCTGCCCGCCGTTCAGTCCACGGACTTCTACCAGCCCACCAAGGTGGCGGTTTACACGTACAACGGCACCGCCGCGGACAACCTGAATGAGGAAGTCCTGCGCTTCGCCCGCGCCGAACACCCCGAGTGGATCAGCCCGGACGGACAGAAGTGGGCGGACGGGCTGTTCATCTTCGCGCTGGACCCGGTGGGGCGGCATGTCGGGACGTATATGGGTGAGGACCGCAAGGTCTCCCCGCAACAGCGTGAGGACATCCAGAACGCCTCCAAGGAGCTCTTCCACGACGCCCAGTGGACCGACGGCACCATCGCAGGAATCCGCCGCGGCGCCGAACTCATCAACCAGCCGTGGTACCGGTCCACCGCTTTCCTCGTGACAACCTTGGCGGCCGTGGCGGCCGCGGTCTGCGGCGCCGCGGCGTGGCTGATCGTCCGGTGGCGGACCCGGGTGGCCAGCCGGAAGGAACTCGCCCGCGGCGACGCCAGTTTCGCGAACGTCAGCATGGACCTGCAGGTGACCGAGCTCAACGCCAGCACCATTCCCGAATCCTCCCGGTACGGCAGCACGGTCCTGGAGAAACACCGCACGTTCATGACCCGCTACAACGCAGCGACCGAACTCTCCAACCAGGTGCATGCCTTCAGCAGCCGGGACCTGAGCCGGCGGCCCACCCTCAAACTCATCCGGAGCTACGCCGATGCCGCCGCGGAACTCGACGTGCTGGATGACGTGATCGCGGATACTAACGCGCTGCTCAACCGCGGAGCCTCCTGGCAGTCCGCGTGGGACAGACAGGTCGCGCCCTTCCGTCATGACTTGGATGGCCTCGAGGAACTGCTGAGCCAGCCCCGCGGCGAGGGAACCACAGCAACGGCGGCAGCGCTGAGGTCCTTCCGCGATGAAAGCCGCAGCGATCTTGAACGCTGGTCATCGGAACTGGCAGACGCCGCGATCACTCCTGAGACGGCGCTGGACCGGCTGCGCGACGCTCGGACCCATCTCGCGGAGCTGCTGAAGAATCACGCCGACACCGTGATCGACGCCTATGCCCGCAATGAGAAGGAAGCCGAACTCATGCGCACCGAGATGGAGAGCGCGCAGGCCGGGACGAAGGCGCGGTACGGCCGATCCTACGAGCCGAGCATCCTCGGAACGGTGTATCCGTCCTACTACTTCTTCTCGGTCCCGAGCTTCAATTCCGGCTTCAGCACCGGCGTCAGCAGCGTCAGTAGCGCCCGCGGCGGCGGAACCACTACCGGCTACGGGTCCACTGGCGGCAGCTTTTCCGGGTCCGGGAGCTCGTCGGGTTTCTAGTCACGAGCCTGCCGTATAGCGCCTTTAGGGCCCTTCCCCGGTGCGTTCGACGACGAAATCACCGCCCGGGAACATGATCGTTTCGTGGCCGTCATCGAACCTGACAAGGTACGGAGGCGCCCCATCGGCCCCCTTCACCTCGACGATCAGGCCATGCCGGTCCGTGGACTCGACGGTGGTTCCCCGAATGACGATGCGGTCCCCTGCGACTGCCTTCATGGCCATCACCTATATCTCTATTGACGCGTGTGTGCCCGAAGATCATTATTGCTCTTGACGGCTGGGGGGCGCTATGGCCTTGAGTTGAGGAGCCGCGCCGTGAATTCCATCGGAGCAGTTGGCCAAACAGGAAAAGCCTTCAAATCACTTTTCCCGGTGATCAGTTTCGTGACCGGCCCGCTCCACGGCCCGCCTCACCGCGACGACCCGGACCCCCGACGATGCCGGCACCTCGACCCCGATTATCCAGACGCGAATTCTCTCGACACTGATTCGTTTGACGCGCTCACTCCCGTGCGGTCAGCGGGGTGCTGGCCATGATGAGCGCAATCATCCGCTGGGTTCTGCAGTTCCGGATCCTGGTTCTGGCGGCGGCAGCAGGCATCCTGGCCCTCGGGCTCACCACCCTGCCGAGCATGTCCGTGGACGCCTTTCCGGAATTCGCCCCGCCGCAAGTGGAGATCCAGACTGAAGCCCTGGGACTCTCGGCGGCCGAGGTCGAGCAGCTCATCACTTCCCCCATGGAGGCCGACCTGCTCAACGGAGTGGCCTGGGTGGACGCCATCCGGTCCAAGTCCGTGCCCGGGCTGTCCTCGATCCAAATGGTCTTCAAACCCGGGACAGACCTCATGCGCGCACGCCAGCTGGTCTCGGAGCGGCTGACCCAGGCACGCGCGCTGCCCAACGTTTCGGCAGCACCGGTACTGATGCAGCCGCTGTCTTCGACGAGCCGCGTCATGATGATCCGGCTCACCTCCAAAACGATGTCGGCCATCGACATGTCCGTCCTGGCCCGCTGGACCATGAAACCCGGGCTCCTGGCCGTGCCGGGGGTCGCGAACGTGGCCATCTGGGGACAGCGGGACCAGCAACTCCAGGTCCTGGTGGACCCGGCGCGGCTCCAGGACAAGGGCGTCACCCTGGACGAGGTCATCAAGACGACAGGCAACTCCGTGTGGGTCTCCCCCCTGAGCTACCTGGAGGCATCGACACCTGGCACCGGCGGCTTCTTCGAGACGGGCCACCAGCGGATCGGCGTCCAGCATGTCCTGCCCATCACCACACCGGAGGATCTGGGCCAGGTCCCCATCGAGGGCCCGGCCGGGAATATCCTGCTCAAGGATGTGGCCACGGTGTCCACCGACCACCAGCCGCTGATCGGCGACGCCCTGCTCAGCAAGGACGCCGAACTGGTGCTGGTCATCGAGAAGTTCCCCGAGACGAACACCATGGACGTGACCCGGGGAGTTGACGAGGCCCTCCGCGCCCTCCAGCCGGGCCTGCCCGGGGTCACGATCGACACCAGCGTCTACCGGCAGGCGTCCTTTATTGACGACGCAGTCGGGACGCTCGGCATCGCCGTGCTGATTACGCTCTTGCTGATCGTTGCCATGTTTGGCGGGTTCTTCCGTTCCTGGCGCACGGCCCTGATCAGCCTGATCACGATTCCGGTATCGCTCACCGCGGCCGCGCTGGTCCTCGATTGGCGCGGCACCGGGATGAACACCATGGTCCTGGCCGGCATGGTGCTGGCCCTGGCCGTCATCGTGGGCGATGTCGCGGAAGACCTCACCGGCATCGCCCGGGCGCGGAACGCCGAAGCAGGATCCCGCCACGGTTCGGCCCAGCATGGGACGGACGGCACCGGGATGGACACCGCACAGGCGCGGGACCGGCAATTCCGGGACTCGGTGATCCCGGAGGCCCTGCGAACAGTGCGCACGCCGATCCTCTACTCGCTGCTGATCATGGCGTTGGCGCTCACTCCTGCGCTCTTCATTGCCGGTGAGAACGGCGCACTTTTCGGGCCGTTGGTCCAGAGCTACCTGATTGCCCTGGTTGTCTCGATGATCGTCGCCCTCACCGTCACGGCAGCGCTCGCGTTTGTCCTTCCTGCCGGTTCCAAGGCGCCGGACCGGCGGTCCCTGACGCGGCTTGAGGGCCGTTATGGCCGATTCGTGACCCGTGTGGCGGGGAGAACCCGCTGGGTGTTTGCCGCCGCAGCGGTGGTGGCCCTGGCCGGACTCGCGCTCGCTCCCCAGTTGGCCGGCAGCCATCCCGTGGTGCCGGTGCTGGCGGACAAGACCCTGGTGGTGCACTGGAATGCGATTGCCGGCACCTCGGACCAGGAAATGAGCCGGATTACCCAGGCGGCCGCCGCCGAGCTGCGGGCCCTGCCCGGCGTGGCCAATGTAGGCGGACACGTCGGGCGCGCCATCACCTCCGACCAGGTCGGCGACGTCAGTTCCGGCGAGCTGTGGGTGACAGTCTCAGGTGACGCGTCGTACGCCGACACAGCCGCCGCCGTCGACCGCGTGATCGCCGGGTATCCGGGCCTCACCAGCAAAATCTCGACGTACCCGCAGGAACGCATTGACCAGATCCGGGAGGAAGCGGACAGCGGCTTTGCCGTCCGGGTCTATGGCCTCGACCCGGCTATCCTGCGGCAAAAGGCGGCAGAGGTCCAGAAGCTTCTGGAACACACGGCGGGTGTCGTAAATCCCCACATCGACCTGCCCGCCGAACAGCCGATCGCCGAGGTCAAGGTGAACCTGGCCGCGGCACAAAAGGCCGGCGTCGTCCCCGGCGACGTACGCCGTGCGGCTGCCGCCCTCGTGCAGGGCATTGAAGTCGGAAACCTCTACGAACAGCAAAAAGTCTTCTCGGTCATCGTGAAGGGGGCCGCGGCCACCCGCAACAGTCTGGACAGTCTGCGCAACCTGATCATCGACACCCCCAACGGCGGCCATGCCCGCCTCGGCGACGTCGCACAGGTGAACATGGTGGCGAATGAGTCCGTGATCCTGCACGACGACACCTCCCGGCGCGTCGACGTCAAGGCCGACATCCAGGGCCGCCCGCTGGCGGACATCCAGCGCGACATCGACGCCGGCCTGCAGCAGATGCAGTTCCCGATGTCCTATCACGCGGAGATCCTCACCCAGTATGCCCAGCAGCAAAGCAATTACCAGTGGCTCTGGCTGCTCGCGGCGGTCGCCGCGGCGGGCATCCTGGTGCTGCTGCAGACGGCGACGGGGACCTGGCGGCTTGCCGCCCCGCTCTTCCTGGGCCTGATCCTGGCACTGTCCGGCGGTGTGCTGGCCGCCCAGGCCACGGGCGGAATCAACTCGCTGGTCACCCTCGTCGCCTTCGCCGCCGTCCTGGGAATCGCCGTCCGCGGTGCCCTCTTGCTGACAAGCCATATCCGCAGCCTGCGGGCCGGGGACGCCGCGGCGCCGTGGTCCGATCTTGTGGTCCGCGGGGCCCGGGAGAGGTTGGGACCCGTCCTGGTCTCGACGCTGATCACCGGCCTGGCGCTGCTGCCGCTGGTCCTCGCCGGCGGCGTCGTCGGAACCGAAATCATCCAGCCGCTTGCCGTGATCATCTGGGGCGGCCTGCTGACAACAACTTTCTTCACCCTGGTTGTGGTGCCCGCCGTGCTGCTTCGCGCCGAGCCGAAGCAAGCCCCGAGCGAGCAGCCCGGCCCGGGCGCGGCTGAACGAACTGAAAGCCAGGAACCGTCATGAACTCCACATCGTCTCCCTTAACATCCTCGAGTCGGGGCAATAAGGTCACTGAAGTTATGGTCGGAACGCTTCTCACGGTGTTCACCGCTCTAGGCGTCGCCGGGTGCGGCCAAGCCCCGGCGGCCGCCCCGCCCGAAGGCGACCCGGCGGTGGTCGCCGCAGTACCGGGTACGGACCTGCACCGGCTCACCCTCACTGAGCACGCCATTGAACGGGTCGGAATCGCGACGGCCAAGACTGCCGTGGATCCCCGTTCCGGGAAGCTCACGGTTCCCTACGCGGCCATACTGTACGACAGCACCGGAAACACATGGGTCTACACCAACCCCCAGCCCCGGGTCTACATCCGCCAGTCCATCACCGTCCAGCGCATCAACGGCGACGTCGCCGTCCTGACGGACGGGCCGCGGGCAGGGACAGTGGTGGTCACGACAGGCGCCGCGGAACTTCTCGGCGCCGAATTCGACACGGGCGAGTGACATGCGCTGGCTCATCGGGATCAGCCTGCGGTTCAGGACGGTCGTCGTGGCCCTCGCCTGCGCCGTGATGCTGCTCGGTTCGCTGCAGTTGGGCGCCGCGTCCGTGGACGTCTTCCCGGAATTCGCCCCGCCGCGCGTGGAAATCCAGACCGCGTGCCTCGGGTTGACCGCCCAGGAGGTCGAGGAGCTTGTCAGTGTGCCGATCGAGGCCGCCGTGAGCGGCATGCCCGGCCTGGATGAGATCCGCTCCAAGTCCGTGCCGCAACTGTCATCGATCGTGCTGCTCTTCCACCAAGGCACGGACCTTCTCAACGCCCGCCAGCTCGTCTCGGAACGGATGGCCTCGGTGACCGCGGCGCTCCCCACGTGGGCCGCCCCGCCCGTGATGCTCCAGCCGCTCTCTGCGACCAGCCGCGTGATGAAGATCGGGATGACGTCCTCGGAGCATTCGCTCATCGAAATGTCCATGCTGTCCTACTGGACCATCCGGGCCCGGCTGCTGCGGGTCCCCGGCGTGGCCAACGTGGCCATATGGGGCGAGCGGCTCCAAATGCTTCAGGTCCAGGTGGAACCGGACAAGCTCAAGGCCCAGAACGTCTCGCTCAATCAGGTCATGGAAGTCACCGCCGGCGCCCTCGACGCGGGCCTGCTGAAATACTCGCCCGGACGGTTCATCGGAACGGGCGGCTTCATTGACAGCCCGACCCAGCGGATGGGGGTCCGCCACGTCCAGCCGATCCAGACGCCCGCCGATCTGGCCCAGGTGACCATCCGGGAAAAGAACGGTGTGGCGCTGCATCTGGGAGATGTGGCCCGGGTGGTGGAGGACCATCAGCCGCTCATTGGTGATGCCGTGATCAACAACGGGCACGGGCTCATGCTGATCGTCGAAAAGCTGCCCTGGGGCAACACCCTGGACGTGACCAAGGGAGTGGAAGAGGCCCTCCACGAGCTGCAGCCGGGCCTGAGCGGCATCAAGTTCGACACCACGATCTTCCGTCCCGCCAGCTTCGTTGAAGAGGCAATCTCCAATCTCAGCGTCGCGCTGCTGCTGGGCTGCCTGCTCGTCGTCATGATCCTGGTCGCGTTCCTCTTCCAATGGCGCACGGCCCTGATCAGCATCATCGCCATTCCCCTGTCCCTGCTCACTGCCGCACTGGTGCTCTATTTCACGTCCAGTTCGATCAACACGATGGTCCTCGCTGGACTGGTCATCGCCGTGGGCGTCGTGGTGGATGACGCGATCATCGACGTCGAGAACATCATGCGCCGGCTCCGGCAGCGCCGTGCCGCGGCTATCAAGGGCTCCGGCGGTGTCGAATCCGCGTCATCGGTGGTCCTGAAAGCCTCCTTGGAGATGCGGAGCCCGATTGTCTACGCAACCTTGATCATTGTGGTCGCCGCCGTACCGATCTTCTTCCTTGACGGTCTGACCGGCGTCTTCTTCCGGCCGCTGGCCGTCTCCTACACCCTGGCCGTCCTCGCCTCCATGCTCGTGGCGCTGACGCTCACGCCTGCCCTGGCCCTGATCCTGCTCGGCAACGCCAAACTTGAAGAGCGCGATCCCCCACTGGTCCGTGTGCTCAAACGCGGCTACCACGGTGTCCTGTCCCGGACCATGAAACGGCCCCGTTACGGCTACGTGGGCTTTGGCGTGCTGGCGGTGGTGGGCCTAGTCCTCGCCCCCCAGATGGGTTCGTCCCTGTTCCCGGTGTTCAAGGAACGGGACTTCCTGATGCACTGGATCTCGGAACCGGGAACCTCTGCCGCGGAGGAGTACAGAATTGCGCAGCGCGGCTGCGAGGAGTTCCTCAAGATCCCGGGCGTCCTGAACTGCGGCACGCACATTGGGCAGGCCTTCGCCGCCGACGAGATCGTCGGTGTCAACGCCGGCGAACACTGGATCAGCATCGACCGGCACGCGGACTACGACAAAACCGTGGCCGCCGTCGAGGCAGTGGTCAGCGGCTACCCGGGGCTGCACCGTGATGTCCAGACCTATCTGAAGGAGCGGATTGAAGAGGTCATCACCGGTGCCAGCGAGCCGATCCTGGTCCGGGTCTACGGAGACGATCTCACCGTGCTCCGGGAACAGGCGCAGCGGGTCAAGGCCTTGATGGACCAGATCGAGGGCACCGAGAACGCGCATGTCTCCCTTGAAGTGGAAGTTCCCCAGATCGCCGTCACGGTCAACCTGGCCGCCGCCCAGAAGTACGGGCTCAAACCAGGTGACGTTCGGCGTGCGGCCGCGACGCTCGTGGCCGGCGAGGAGGTGGGGGACGTGTTCCGGGACGGCCGTGCCTACGACGTCCAGGTCTGGAGCACCCCGGCCACCCGCTCCAGCGTTACCAGCATCCAGGACCTGCCCATCGATACGCCGAGCGGGCAGCGGGTGCGCCTTGCCGACGTCGCGAGCGTGAGCCTGCAGGCGACGCCGAACCAGATCGACCGCACCAACGGATCCCGCCGCGTGGAAGTTGGCGCCTTCCTGGCCCGGGGAGCAGACCTGGGCAACGTGGTGGGCCAGTTGAAGTCGCGTATGCAGAGCCTGGATCTGCCAACCGGCTATAGCGTGCAGCTCCTTGGCGAGTACACCGAGCGCGAGGCAGCAGCGAACCGCCTGATGATCTACTCCGCGGCGGCCCTTGCCGTGATCCTGCTGCTTCTGCAGGCGTCCTTCCGGAGCTGGCGGCTGGCAGTGTTGTCTTTGCTCACCCTGCCCGTAGCCCTCGTGGGCGGGGTCATCGCCGCCTACCTGACCGGCGGAGTCCTGTCCCTCGGCTCCCTCGTTGGCTTCCTCACGGTGATGGGGATCGCGGCACGCAACGGCATCCTGCTGATCAACCACTGCCAGCACCTGGAAACGTATGAAGGAGAGACGTTTGGCCGTGCCCTGGTGCTGCGCGGGGCCGCGGAACGGCTGTCGCCGATTCTTATGACTACCCTGGCTACCGCCCTGGCACTGGTGCCGCTGGTGGTCATGGGTAATATTCCGGGCCACGAAATTGAACACCCCATGGCCGTCGTCATCCTGGGCGGCCTGGCGACTTCCACGTTGCTCAATTTGTTTATCGTCCCCTCGCTGTATCTCCGGTTCGCCAAATCCAGGAAGACACGTGAACGGGAGCGCGCCGCAGCCGCGCCAACGCCAGCCTGACCGCGGCTACGGGCCGCGGTCTAAGCCGCAAAGGAAATCCGATGTTCCGCAAAATGATTGCCCTGGCCAGTTGCTTTGCACTGCCGCTTTCACTCTTCACCGCCAACGCGGCAGAAGCCGGCACTGGCGCGGCGGTCCCCGGCGCCCAGCCGGGTATTCACGCCAGCGCCGGCGCCCCGACCGACTGCGGCCCGGGATCGCTCCCGGACTTCAAGGCAGGAAATTTCCCGGACGAACCCGAGGTGGACAACGCGTGGCTCCCGATGAAACCCGGGACGCGTTCCGAGTACAACGGCACCGTCAAGGACCTCACCACGAGCCCGCCGAAGGTCCATGCACACCGCATCGTCTCAATCGTCACCGGGCTGACGAAGGTGATCGACGACGTCCGCACGGTTGTCCTGTGGGACCGTGACTACTCCGACGGAATCCTGCAAGAATCAGAACTGGCCTTCTTTGCCCAGACCGAGAAGGGCGCGGTCTGGCTCTTGGGCGAGTACCCGGAGGAGTTCGACGCCGGAAAGTTTGCCGGCGCGCCGAGCACATTCATCGCCGGCGTGCACAAGGCCCGGGCCGGGCTCGCGATGCTGGCGCGCCCGTCAACCAAAAATGGCCCCTATACGCAGGCGTCAGCGCCGTCGATTGGCTTCCTGGACTGCGGCCGGGTGGTCAGCAGGAAATCCGGCACGCTCAAGGTCGACGAGTACAACCCGCTCGACGGGTCGGCGGCCGGCCACCAGCAGAAGTACTACCGCGCAGGAGTAGGGACCGTCAAAGTCACGGCCTCCAGCGGCGACAGCCAGGAGTTCCTGAAACTGGACTCGACCACGATGCTGGACGAGGACGCCCTTGCCGACGTCAACAAGCAAGCGCTGGCGCAGGACCACCACGGCTACACGGTCAGCCCGGCGGTCTACGGCACCACGGAAAGGGCCCGTGCCGGGTGCTGACGGCGTCTAGTTCCACGTGAATGGGTTTGTTGGAACGGGGCGTTTGCTAGAACAGGGCGTTGCTAGAACAGGGCGCCGGTGACTGTCCGGGTGAGCTTCTGAATAATGCGGGTCCGCGGGCCCATGTCCGATTCGCTCAGGCCGCGGGTGTACACGACGAACACGAACGCCCGGCTGCCCTTGACCAGGATGCTGGCGTCGTGCAGGTTTCCATAGAGCAGCCCGTACTTATGGAAGACCTCGATCCCCGGCGGAACCGCCGGCGGGATCAGCGTCTCGAAGTTCGTGTTCTGCATGTAGGACAACAGTTGGGCGGTGTGGCGGGCACTGAGCAGCCGACCGGCATAGAGCAACTCCAAGGTCCGGGCCATTTCTTCCGGGGTCAGCAGGTTCACCGTGCAGTCGTAGGTGATCCCGATCGACGCCGCGTAGGCGGCAATGCCCCAGTAGCCAACCGCTGAGAGGATCAGCGCCCAGGAATTGTTGTTGCTTTGCTGGACCATCTGCCGGATCTGGTCCCCCGCCGTCGTGCCGCCCATCGGGGCGGCCAGCGAGGCACGGCCGGTTTCCACGAGGTGGTAGTAAGCCGATGCGGCAAGGATCTTGGCCGTGCTGGCCGCCACGAAATTGCCTTGGACTCCGTAGCCGTGGACCACGCCGTCCGAAAGATCAATCAGGGACACCCCCAGCGCGTACGCGCTGTTGGCCGCGATGATCGCGCCGATCTGGCCGTCCAGTTCGGGACTGATCGCCGGCGCCGCGACGGCGGCCGCTGCCGGCACCGCAGCGGGCTTGCGGGCGGCCGCCGCGGGCACCTTAGCGGGTTTATGGGCGGCGGCCGGGGCAACGGCAGCCGGGACCTTGCCGGCCTTCGGCGCGGCCGCGGTTGCGGGCGGAGGAGTGGCTTTCGGCGAAGCTGCCCGGCCGGCGCCGCTGGCGGCCGGGGCCGGCGATGCGGGGACGGCCGTAAGAGGGGACGCAGCGGCAGTGCCGGACGGCGTCGCCGCGGCGGCCGCAGAATCAACCGGCGCCCCCGACTGGACGCCGGCGGAGACACCGGCAACAACGAGGGCAAACGCGACGGCGGCCGCAGTCAGGTAGTGCGGCCGGTGCCGCC
The DNA here is from genome assembly GCF_003634095.1 of Arthrobacter oryzae. GTDB lineage: Bacteria > Actinomycetota > Actinomycetes > Actinomycetales > Micrococcaceae > Arthrobacter > Arthrobacter oryzae. The sequence goes on along the minus strand of NZ_RBIR01000001.1, from coordinate 249,372 downwards.
GCAAACGCCGGGTAATGGACCCCGGCCCGGGCTTTGATCGGGGGTGGTCCCGGTATCCGCGGGACGCGTCGTCGCGTGCCGGCTCACTCATCCGGGCACCGCCCGGGTTGCGGTTCGCAGAAGTTCGCCCGCATCATTCTTCCCCCCGAAAGTGACTGACCGCGGTATGGCCATGACGTTCCTGCATTCTTTACCCTCGCCGTTCCCGGGGCAAGGGCCGGACCTTGGGAAAAGCTGGGGTCAGCCGGTCAGTTCCCGACGCCGGAATCCCAACTCCCGCTGCGTCCCCCGCAGCGGGGATCCGGTGAACGGCAGATCTTCAATCCGGACCGTGCCGGCGGCGGCGAGCGCGGTGCTGTTGGCTGCGGCCGCCGCTCTCGGCGGAAGGCCCAGCGCGGCGGCAAACTCGGCCCAGTGCCTGGCCCTGAGGTTCCTGGTCTTTCCAGAGACCGGCAGCGCGAGCGTCTCGTCGCCGTACAACAGTGTGCACGGGACATCGAAGACCGGGGCCATGGTCCGGTCACGACCGTTGCCAAGGACTGCCAGGTTCTTGGCGTGGAGGTCCCCGTTGCCGGTCAGCCACGCGAAGAGAAACTGCAGGTAGAGGTTGCGGCTCGCGACCACCGGGGCCTTGCAGATCCCGGCCAGGGCCGAGGCAACCTGCTCGGAACTGAGGCCATATTTGGCCGCCGGCGGCAGCCCCAACACCTGCGTGCCGTCCTCCACCGGAAGCCGGACCCACGTGCCGGCCGGATCTTTCACCCGGTCGAAGCGTTCCACCAGGAGCCCCGGAACGCCGTTGCGGTCTGCGATGAGCCTGCTCCTGGCCACCGGTATCTTCAACGACCTCGCTGCCCGCAGGTGCGCGGCCTCATTGACCACCAGATGCGGATGCTCCGGCGGATCCAGCTTGAGCAGGTACCGGTGGCCCCGCACGGCAAGCGGCGTGGTCAGCATGGAAGCACTCGTCTTGCGCTGGACTCCCGGCAGGCCATGGAGATCCACGGCGTTGGCCAGCTCGGAAAAGTCCAGTTCCTCCGGCCGGGACGTATCAGCCAGGCTGGGCGGCTCCACAGGCGGCACGCCCGCGGGGACCACCTGGACGTCCCCCGGAACGTCGGCGCCCACAGCCAGCAGGAGGGTCAGTTCGTCGTCGAAGCTCGTCTTGATCGCATTCTTCAGGACCGTGAGGCGGTGACCCTCCGGCAGGAGTCCGGCGAAGAAGGCCGGGAGCGCCCCGGCGGGGGTCTCCACCGTCGTCGCGGATACCGGGAGGGAAACAGCCACGGCGGGGAGGCCTGAATCGGCATAGTCCGGGAGGTATTCGAATCTCACCCCGCCGGATCCGGACCGGCTCAGGTGACCGGCTAAAATCCCGTTTTTGTAAACGTCTGCGGACCGGACAAACTTCAGGTCCTGCAGGTCCCCGGGCATGAGGAGGGCCATCACTGGACTGCAATCACTGGACAGCCAGATGCAGGCCGAGAACATTGCTGACAGCGATGACGGCCAGCAGCGACGGATTGCCGGCGCCTGTTTCAATGGCCCGGACGGTGCGCACCGACGTCCCGGCCAGGTGGGCAAGGTCCTCCTGCGTAAGTCCGGCATCCTTACGGGCATGCCGGATCCCCGCCGCCACCGCCAGCGCATCATCCATTCCGGTACTCACTCCTACGCCCGCCTTCCATATCCGCCGCCCGGCGCCTTTCAGCCCCGCTCTCCTCAGCCCGGCACTCCACAGTCCGGCAGGATGCTGCCGGTCTATCGATTGCTGGCTCCCATCCTGCCGCATTGCTCTAAATTCGGCAAGATCCTGCCGGACTGAGGCATTCAACGGTCCGCCGGCTCTCCCCCGGCCCCAACCGGCAGGATCTCGCCGCGGCGTACTCTGGTGCCACTGGAGACGGAGGAAGGAGCGGCGATGCGGAAAATCATCCTTGCCATGCAGGTGTCCCTCGACGGATTTTTCGAGGGCCCGGACCGTGACCTGAGCTGGCACATGGTCGACGACGAGCTGCACCGCCATTTCAACGACCACCTCGTCACCATGGGCGCGTTTCTGGAGGGCCGGGTGATGCACGAGTTGATGGCAGAGTTCTGGCCGACGGCGGATGCGGATCCCGCCAGTCCCGCCCCGGTGGCCGAGTTTGCCCGGATCTGGAGGGACATGCCCAAGATCGTCTACTCCCGGACGCTGACGGCGGCGGACTGGAACACCACCGTGGTCCGGGACGTGGTGGCAGAGGAGGTTCTGGAGCTGAAGGCGCAGCCGGGTGGAGACCTCGCCCTCGGCGGGGCCGACCTTGCCGACACGTTCCGGCGGCTCGGCTTGATTGATGAGTATTGGCTGTACGTCCATCCCGTCCTGATTGGCCAGGGGCGCCCCCTCTTCAAGTCAGCGGATACCCGGGCACAGTTCCGCCTCATGGAGACGCGTGGCTTTGGCAACGGGGTCGCGCTGCTGCGCTACGCCGTATAGCCGGCGGCACGCAACACCCGGCCGCCCTCCACACCCGATGGCACTCAACACCCCCCAGTGGCGCTCAATGCCCGCTAGCACTGGGGCCGACACTTCTTAAGCGTTTCTTAAGAGGCAGGCGGAAGAGTGGAACACGGTGCCGATCCGGGCGCCCTTGTCCCGAACCGGAGGATCCCATGACTGGACCCGCCCCTGTCGAACGCGATACTGCGCCTAGCAGTCCCGCCGTGCATCCCGCCGCCCTGCGCACCGCTGCGGAACCACGGCTTGCGGAACCACGGCCGTGGGCGCTCCCCCGGGTCCGCCACTGGCTGCTGCTGGGCGTCCTGCTGTCCGCAGCCGTGCTGGCCCTGGGCCTGACGGTGCAGCTGACGCCGGGATTCAGCGCCGCCGAGCTCGGTGTCGACCAGGATCTCAGCCAGCATCACGTCGCCGCCTTGACCGCCGTCACGATGGTGCTGAACGTGGTGTTTGGTCCGGTGGCCGGCGTTGCACTCATTGGCGCGGCGGCTCTTTTTATCTGGCTGTTCCGCGGCGGCCTGTTCAAGGCGATAGCGTTCGGTCTGGTGGCATCGTCCGGCTGGGTGGCCAGTGAAATCTTCAAGACCATCGTGGCCCGCCAGCGGCCCAACCCGGCATTGCTGTTCGATCCCCTGTCTCCGGAAACGGGCTCCAACAGTTTCCCAAGCGGCCATGTGTCCTTTGCGGTGGCCCTGGGATTCGCACTGTACTTCCTGGCCCGCGGCACCCGCCTGGCCAAAGTCACGGCAGTCGGCGCCGCAGTGATGGCGCTGGTCGTGGCCTGGTCACGGCTGTACATCGGCGTCCACTACCCCACCGACGTCGCGGCGTCCTTCCTCGCTGCGAGCGCAGCGGTGGTAGTCCTCACCGGGCTGTGGAACCTTGCCGCCCCGCGGTTCGCCACCCGGATTGCCCCCCGCCAGGCCACCCGGTCGCCGGGCTCCGAGAGGACATAAGAGATGCATATCGTTGACGTTTGGGCGGCCCTTCCGGCCGCGCAGTCCACCGGAACGCCGTCGCTGCTGGATCCGGCAAGCCTGCTCACAGGCCTCGGCCCGGCCGCCTTGGGCGTCATTGCGCTCATGGTCTTCATCGAATCCGGTGTTCTCTTCCCTTTCCTGCCCGGAGACTCGTTGCTGTTTACCGCGGGCCTCCTGCATCAACAACTGCAACTGACCCTGCCGGTGCTGATCGGCGTCGTCACCGCGGCAGCCATCGCCGGCGACCAGATCGGCTACATGCTGGGCCGGACCTTTGGCCGGCGATGGTTCAAGGACGATGCCCGGATCCTGAAGACGGCGCACCTGACCACCACGGAGGACTTCTTCCGGCGGCACGGCGGCGCCGCCGTCGTGCTGGCCCGTTTCGTGCCGATGGTCCGGACTTTCGCCTCGCTCAGTGCCGGGATCGCGCGCTATGAATACAAGGCCTTTGCCCTCTGGAACGTCGTCGGCGCGCTGGCCTGGGCCACCTCGGTCACGCTTCTGGGAACCTGGCTGGGTCACTTTGACATTATCGCCAAGAACATCGACGTGATCGCCGTGGCCATGGTCCTCGTCTCGGTGGTGCCGGCACTTGTGCAGTTCCTGCGGCGCCGGCGCAATACCCGCGGCGCAGCCCCACGAACCGACGCAGACACAGTCACCGGGGCAGCCACAGTCACCGGGGCAGCCAGCGACACGGCGGATCCAAGCGGCGACGGACTGCGGAGCAAGGAAATGGCCACGGAAGAATAGGTGCCATGACAACCGCTGACCGTCCGTCCCTGCTGCTCGTCGAGGACGACGCCGTGCTGGGACCGCTCATCGCCGAACTCCTGGACCCTGACTACCGCGTCCGGCTGGTCACCGACGGCCAGGATGGCCTGCATCTGGGGCTGACCGAGGCCTGGGATGTGATGGTGATCGACCGCGGGCTTCCCGTGATGGACGGCATCTCGCTCATCGCGGCGTTGCGGGCCAAAGGCATTACCGCCCCCATCCTGATCCTGACCGCGCTCGGCGATGCCCAGGAGAAAGTGCGGGGCCTGGACGCCGGTGCCAACGATTACGTGACCAAGCCGTTCGACGCCGGCGAACTGGCGGCCCGGCTGCGCGCCCTGACACGCACCTTCGCCCCGGTCCCAGCAGCGCTGACGATCGGGAACTGGGAGCTCGACCCGGCACTGCGCTCCGTCCGATCCGTGTACGGGCACTCGGTGCAACTGACCGCGAAAGAAGGCCAGCTCCTCGCGGCCCTTGCCGCGGAGCCCGGCCGGGTCTTTACCCGGGACGAACTCCTCGCCGCGCACTTCCATGCCTCCGACCAGCCAGGCGTGATCGATACCTACGTTCACCATCTGCGCCGCAAAATCTCCAAGGCAGTCATCCGCACCGTCCACGGCGTCGGCTATCAGATCGGCGATGCGCATGAGTAACGCGGGGACACTGCCCGAAAATCCGGACCACGTCACACTGCGCAAGGCCTCGCTGAAGGTCGCCCTCCGGATCAGCGCCGCGTGTGCCGTCATGGTCCTGGGGCTCCTCGCAGTCACGGCCCTGTACCTCATGAATCAGCTGTCCCATCCGGAAGTGCCGGGCCCGGCAGCGGGAACGGCCTACGCGTACCTGGATTCCAGGGATGTGCTCAAGGCCATGGTCATCGCCGGGGTTGCCGGCGTAGTACTGGCGGGCCTCGTCGGGTGGCTCAGCGCGCGCAGCGCCATCCGTCCGCTCGGCGACGCCCTGGCCCGGCAACGGCGCTTCGTCCAGGACGCCAGCCACGAATTGCGGACGCCCCTGACCATCCTGGACACCCGGATCCAGCTGGCCCAGCGCAACACCGAGCCCGGCTCCAGGCAGGCAAAGGACCTTGCCCGGATCCGGGAGGACGCCGCCACCCTGACCGGGATTGTCAACGAGCTGCTCCTCGCGGCAACCGCTGACGCCCCGGACCGCTCGGCGGCGCCCGCAGACCTCGCGGACGCCGCCGCCGGCGTCGCCGGGAGCCTCCGGCTGGTGGCGGACCAGCGGGACGTGCGCCTCGCTTTCTCCGCCGATGCCCGCCCGCTGGCACGGATCGACGCGAATGCGCTGCGCCGTGCCGTGCTGGCCCTGGCCGACAACGCCCTTGCCCACACCCCTCCAGGCGGCCGGGTCAACATCACGACGTCGGTGGAGCAGGGTCACGCGGTCATTACCGTGGCGGACACGGGTGCAGGAATCACCGGCGTCGACCAGGCCCGGATCTTTGACCGCTTCGTGCGGACTTCCGGCGCCGGCGGATCCCAGGGACAGCGGAGCTTCGGCATCGGCCTGGCCCTGGTGCGGGAGATTGCCGTCGCTGCCGGGGGCAGCGTAGAGGTGGCGTCGACCGGTCCCGAGGGGACCGTCATGAAGATGACGCTCCCGCTAGCCGGGATCGGGAATGCCTGAGAAGTCCCGTAGCCAGGCAGGGCAACCGTAAACAGGGCAACGCAGCGCTCACGCGGTGCATGAGGACAGAGAAAAGACCGGCGATCGCTTGCCCCCAAGGGAAATCGATCGCCGGTCTTTCCGGACTATCCAGGCTTCTAAGGGCCCGTTCGGCCTAGGCCCGCACGAACGTCACGCCGCCGGTCGCAGTGAGCCAGGACAGCGGGTGGACGATCGTCTGGTTCGTGCCGTTCATGCCGCCGCTGATCACCTGGCCGTTGCCGGCGTAGATGCCAACGTGCCCGGACTGGACCACCATGTCGCCGGGCTGGGGAGTCGCCACAACGGTTCCGAGGCCAAGGAAGGCCTGCGGACCGATGTCGCCGACCGGCTTGCCTGCGGCACCCAGGGCCTTTTCCACCATGGCGGTGCAGTCCTGGGTGATGCCCAGCTGGCTGTAGGCGGACGAGAGCATGATGGCGTTGCGGCCACTGGCCGGTGCCGCCGCCGGGGCGGCGGGAGCGGCCTTCACCTGCACCACTGCCTTGAGCGGTGCCTGGGGTGCAGCCGCGGGGGCGGCCGGTGCTGCGGGAGCCGCCGCTTCCGGAGCCACGGCAGCAGGCTTGGGCTGTTCGATGACCGGCGCGGCGACGGTGGCCACCGCCGGGCGGTCGAAGCTGATCTTGACGCTCGAATCGGCGCTCACCGGCGCGCTGACGAGTGTCTTGACGTCCACATTGGACGCCGGGGCGGAGTCGCGCTGCGCAGGTGCTGCTGCGGCGTTGGCCGCCATTCCGCTGGTGAGGACCAGACCGGACGCGGCGGTGAAGACGGCGGCATGGCGCGCAAAAGTACTGATTGAAGACATGAATGTAGCCTCTCCCAATGCCTGCGAGGTGAGCTGTCGGATTCGGATGGGAGTCACCCGGCCGCTCTCCCGGGCCCGTCGTTGCGGGCACCGTGCGGCTTCACCCCGAGACCTGCGTATCAGCAGGCCAAAAAGTGGTTTCCCCGTCTCTGCCGGTCGTTGATGCGAGTTACCCCGGGCCGCGGCAGAGTTAGGCAATCGGCTGGGGAGCGCCCGTATCGGAGACAACGGGCATATCTCCACGCTAACGCGAACCGGACTCCAATGTCACATTCAGATAACGGCAGATCTGGTGCCGTCCGTCAAATGCCCGGCCAAATGCCCATAGGGCGGCGCCGCATGTCGAACATAGGATGGTGCCACCAGCACCGCCGTCGAACCCTCGAACCGGAGGCCCGAAATGAACAGCCACTGTGTCGCCATCTGCCAGTTGAGCAATCAGCCCCAGGAGGATTTCGACGTAAACACCGAACTGCTCATCCTGGACGGCGGCGACGTCCATGTGTCCACCTGGGATGCGGAGCCACGGGACGGCGGCTTCGATGAGCACGTCCTGAACGATCGGGTGGACGCCCTCGGGTTCATGGTGGTCAATGACTGGGCCTTTCTGGACGGCAAGGCGTACGCGGTGGTGGAGCGGCGGCCCGCGCCCTAGGCGCACGGCGCAGTAGGCGCACAGCACAGTCGGCGCACACCACAGTAGGCGCACTTCGCGGTGGACGGGACTAGTCTCAATTCATGACGAAGGACTCGACCCACGGGGACGTCCCGGCCACGGGTGCTCCCCCGTTGCGCCAGGTGCCGGGGCGGTGCGGCGAGCCATGACGTTCCTGACCCTATCGCTGATCGCCGTCGTTGCATTGGCCGGTCCACTGCTGGCCCTGCCGGTGCGCTGGCGGCTGCCGGTGGTGCTGGGCGAACTGCTGGCAGGCATCATGATCGGCCGGTCAGGCCTGGGCCTGGTGAACCCTGCGGATCCGACGTTCGTCCTGCTGGCCAACATCGGGTTTGCGCTGATGATGTTTGTGGCCGGAACCCATGTTCCCGTCCGGGATCCGCAGATCCGGTCGGCTCTCGGCAAAGGTGCCCGCCGGGCCGCGGCGGCCGCGGCGGCAGGGGTGGCGGTCGGAACCGGCATCGGCCTGCTTTTCGGGACTGGACATGCTCCCCTTTACGTCGTGCTGTTGGCGTCCTCGTCGGCTGCCCTGGTCCTGCCGATCGTAGATTCCCTTCGCCTCGGCGGACCCGACGTCGTTTCGATGACGGCGCAGGTGGCGATCGCTGACATAGCCTGCATTGTGGCATTGCCGCTCCTGGTGGATCCGCCGCACGCCGGCCGGTCGGCCCTAACCCTACTCATCGTGATGGGCTGCGCTCTGGGGCTTTTTCTCGTGCTGCGCTGGCTGGATGGAACAGGAATCCGAGGGCGCGTGCACCGGCTCTCGGAAAACCGCAAGTTCGCGCTGGAGCTGAGATTACAACTGGCGGTCCTTTTTGCCCTTGCCGGTGTGGCGACTTTCGGCAACATTTCCGTGATGATGGCGGGCTTTTCCTTCGGCTTGGTAGTGGCAGCCGTCGGCGAGCCGCGGCGGCTGGCCCGGCAGCTGTTTGCCCTCAGCGACGGCTTCCTTAGCCCGCTGTTCTTCGTCTGGCTGGGCGCCTCCCTCACACTCAAGGACCTGGCCGGGCATCCGGACATGATTGCGCTCGGAGTGGCCCTGGGAGTAGGGACGCTGCTGACGCACTCCGGTTTGGCATTCCTGGGGCTCCCGCTGCCGCTCGGCGTGTTGTCAGCGGCCCAACTCGGTGTCCCGGTGGCGGCCGCGAGCATCGGCACGCAGCTTGAGGTCCTGCTCCCCGGCGAGGCAGCAGCCCTGCTGATGGGCGCGCTGATCACCATCGCCGCAAGCGCGGTGGCCGGATCACGGGCGGCAAAGAGGTTCGCGCTACCCGCGGAGGCCCGCGGAAAATCCGGCGGAGCCGGCAGCGCGGTCGGCCAGGGCGACCCGGGCGACCCAAAAGGCTGAACGAGGGCGCGCCGGCACCGCGGCGTGGGATCATCACCCTCCGACGGACGTGAACTGCAGCTCGGGCCTCTTTTTCGCCGTGTCCGCCAGAACCCTGGAGACTGCCTCCCGGACCACTGCGGCGTCGGAGTCAGGGGCGGACCGCCCGGAAAGATCCCCGGACACGGAACCGGCGTGGCGGACGAACCTGTCCCAGTCCCCGCGGCCGGCGCGCAGGGCCAGCAGCGGCGAGAGCAGCGCGGCCCGGCGCAACCAGGGATCGGGGTCACGCATCCACCGGTCCAGGACGCTGTCCGCCCGCAGCCTGGCCAGAAGGTCGAGTCCGTCCAGGAGGGGCCCGACGACCTCGACGGCGAGCGGATCCACGAGGTCACGCGCCCGCGCCTCCCGGATGAAGCCCTCCAGCCGGGTGAGGTCGGAGTTGGTCAACAGTGTCACATTGGCCTGCAGCAGCACCGCGGCCGCCAGGCGCCGTTCGAAAACCGGCACACTCCACAGTTCCGAGCTGAGCGCCGTGATCTCATCATGGGACAGCCCCGGATAGCGGCGCCCGGCATTGCGGACGGTTCCGCGGACGGCGCCCACGGAGGCGCCGTAGAAGCGCAGGCCGTCCGCCCCGGGTTCCTTTCCCAGCCGCGACCGCAGCTCCTCGGCACGGCTCCAGGAACTCTCCCGCTGCAGCGCGGCGTCGATGAATTCGCCAGCATCACTCACGCGTCCATTCTTTCCCGGCGCGGCCCGTAGCGGAAACGCGGCGCATGTCCGCCCGGAGAGTCCCGCGCGCCCCTTCTGCCTAGACTGTTAGGGCAAGCCTCCGATCGAAAGCGGTTAACGCAACCATGCACACCAAACTGGCACTCGCCGTCGCACTGTCCGCCATGACGATGGGGGTCGCCGCCTGCGCCGCCCCCGCGCCGTCCACTGCGACGTCGGCCGGAGGGCCGTCGCCCGAGCCCACCGGGACGTCGTCGGCACCCGCCGCGGATTTTGCACTGGACATCGCGGGAGCGCCCGGCCGGATCGCGCAGGCAGGCCTCTCGGTGCTGACCGCCGAGGGCAACGTGGACCACTACCACGCCCATCTGGACGTGCTCAAGGACGGCAAGCCTGTTCCGGTGCCCGCCAATATCGGCATTACGGCAGGCCCGGACAACAGGGCCAACGGCATCTCAGCCCTGCACACGCACGACACCACCGGCGTGATCCACATCGAGTCCCCCACGGCCGGTCAGGTCTTCACGCTCGGGCAGCTCCTGACTGAATGGGGCGTCCTCGGCGGCAGCGGTGCCGCCGGCACCGGGACCGGTTCCCTGGACGGCTGGACCCTTTACGTGAACGGCCAGAAGCACGACGCCGGCATCCGGGACCTCCCGCTGAAGGGGCACGACGAGATCGTCCTGTCTTACGGCGCCGCTCCGGCAACGATCCCGGCCGCCTACGACTTCCCCGCCGGCGAATAGGGCACCTAAACGTTCCGGGCCAGCACCCGGCCCTCGCAGGCATCCAACTGCACGAACGTGCAACGAGGTGACGAGCAACGCCTAAAAGTCGCCGACGAGCGAGAAAGCGGTGCACAAACGTTCAGAACTACCGGGGCCCGCGGATGCCTTTCCTAGCATGAAGTGATAGAAGTGAGCCGGATCACAGCGGGGAGTGATCCCCTACCTCGCTTCTTTCCATGCAGACCGTCATTGCCGACGCGTCCAAACGAAGAGGTATTTCCGTGCCCCATCTGATCAAACCCGCAATCCTTGCGACTATGGCACTGCTCTGCGCATCCATGGCCGCCGCCCCGGCAACCCAGGCCGCCACCGTCGACGTCTCGCCTCCCGGGGCAAACGACTGGTCCTGCAAGCCCTCTGCGGCCCACCCCTACCCTGTGGTCCTGGTTCCGGGAACGTTCGAGAACATGGCGAAGAACTGGGCCACCATGGCGCCGGCACTGAAGAACCAGGGCTACTGCGTCTACGCGCTGAACTACGGCGCGACCAACGGCGTCGACGCCACGGGCCCGGTCGCCGACTCCGCCCGGCAGCTCGCCCCGTTTGTGGATGCCGTACTGGCCTCGACAGGGGCAAAGAAGGTCGACCTGGTCGGCCACAGCCAGGGCGGCATGATGCCGCGCTACTACATGGGATTCCTCAATGGCGCCAAGAAGGTAAACCAGCTGATCGGCATCGCTCCGTCCAACCACGGCACCCGCGGACTGATCGTCCCCTCACCCGGCTACGTCCCGCCCGCCACCTCCGTGGGCGGTTCCAACTGCCAGGCCTGCTCGGACCAGCAGGCGGGTTCGCCCTTCCTCGCCGAGCTCAACTCCATCGGGGATACTGTTCCCGGGCCCGCGTACACGGTCATCTCCACCACGCATGACGAGGTGGTGACGCCTTACCAAAGCCAGTTCCTCGCCGGCTCGCCCCAGCAGGTCACGAACATCACCATCCAGGACAAGTGCCCCGCTGACGTGATCGATCATGATCAGACTCCAAACGACCCCGTCGTCCAGCGACTCGTCTCCGACGCGCTGGCTCAAGGGTCCGGGCGCCCCGCCGACGCCGCGTACCAACCCGCCTGCGTGTAACGGCAACTCAAAAAAGAATTCCGGGCCCACGCCGAATCAGGCGTGGGCCCGCCTATTGCCCGGGTTGCAGCCAAAGGTAACGCTCAAGTAACGTTGGCCGCTGGCCGTGAATGGCCGGCCCCAATGCAGGGCCCCGGGCCGCCCGTATTCCGGGCCTGGTTGCGCCGTTCGGCGTCTGCTCGCCCATGCCCTTCCGGCAGGGGCCGGATGAAGCTTCCCGCACTCGCCGCCGCACTGGAAACGACGGTGGAGCGTGCCAGTCACTGCCCGGAGGGGTCCGTTGTTTAAGCAAACACCGTTAGAGCAAGCACGTTTCAAGCAGGCACCTTTCAATAAGATAGCCATCGCGCTGGCCCTGGGCGCAGTGACCCTGACCGGGTGCAGCGCAGCTTCCATGACGGAAACTGCGGCCACATCCGCGGCCAGCCCGGTCTCACGCCCCGCCGCGGCCCCTACCTTTCCGGCTTCAACTGCACTCACTGCGCCCAAGGCTGCGGCCAGCGTGTCCGCCCCCAAGGCGGTCGCGGGGACAGCTTCCGCGGCTGCGAATCACCGAGCCGCCCCGTCAGGGACCGCCGCGGCTGTCGTTCCGGCTCCGGCCAGCCGCGCGCGGGCTGCATCCCTGAAGGGTCCGGCGTCGGCTGCTCCCGTTACCGCTCAGGCCCCCGTCGCGGCGACCGATGGCGTGCAGGCCGCGACCGCCCGCGGCTGGGGGGCGGTTGTTGCGGGCGACGAGTTCTCCAACACCGGCGCCCCGAACTCCACCAAGTGGAGCGTCTTCAAGGGCGCAGGGCACGCCGGCAAGGGGGTGCGGAGTCCGCAGGCGTGGTCAGTTGCCAATGGTGTGGCCACGGTCAAAGGCGACTCGGCGGGCACCACGGGCGGCATGTCCGCCAAATTTGCGCAACAGAAATATGGCAAGTGGGAAGCACGGATGCGGACCAACGCCCGGGACCCGAAGTACCACCCCGTGATGATCCTGTGGCCCAATAACAACACCTCCCCCAACTGCGCCGAGATCGACTATGCCGAGGGCACCACTAACACTGCCCAGATTAAGTTCTTCCTGCACTATGGCTGCGGCGGCTCGAACTTCCAGACAACGGCGGCCAAGACCATCGACACCACGCTCTGGCACAACTACGCAGTGGAATGGACTCCGGCCGGCATCACCGGATACATCGACGGCGTGAAGACTTTCTCCGACACCAACCTGGCACACCTGCCCTCTGTGGGCATGCACCAGACGCTGCAGCTGGACTGGTTCCCGGACGGATCGGCCACCAAGCCTTCCCAGATGCAGGTCGACTGGGTCCGCGTCTACAAGTAGGCGCCTCTAAGCGGGCTCTACCCGGGCTCAAACCTGCTGCAGTTCGCGGGAAACCACCGCCGAGACGATCATGGAGCCTGCTGCCGTCACGGCGTCGATGACGGGCACCCCGAGCCGGCGGCGGAGCACCCCCGCCATGCCGATGCTGCTCAGGCCCGTGCTGGCCTGGACGATCACGTCGGCGCCGGCATCAACAAGCATGTGGGCCGCGGCGAGAGCCTCGAAGATCCCGGCGGGCATGAGGAAGGCGTCGGGCGTTTCGACCTGCCCAAGTGCACCGTCGATGAGCAGCATGCGTTCGCCCAGGGATTCCGCGATCGGGCCCGGTACATGGGATCCGAGCCCCAGGACACCAATTCTGCCGCCAAAGGTCAGTGCCGCAGCCGCGGCTGCCGAGCCCGCGCCGATCACCGGGATGTCCACGGCTGCCCGGGTTGCGGCAAGTCCGGGGTCGGACGCGCAACTAATGATCAGGGCATCGGCGTCGCCGGCCATTTCCCGGGCCAGATGAACCACTTTGGGTGCCGCAGACTCCAGCGACGCCTGATCGTAGACGCCGGACGGCTGGTCCGGAATGCAGCGGGAGGTGACGGTGAAGCCAAATGCCTCCTGCAGGAGTTTCCCGTGGGCGTTGAGCAGGCGGCGGTCCGACGTCGTCATCACCCGGATCAGTCCAACTCGCATGATGTACAACCTTTCCGAACGGATTCGATGGGGCGAGGCTACCCGGGGAGTATTTCCATGTCTTTTCCGGAAGATGACCAACGCAAGCACTGCGGTGCTGTTGTGATGACGACGGAAGGGGACATCCACCGCATCGACGCCGCGACCTGCGCATCACCTTGGGAAAAACTTCGCATCCCTTCAGGTTGGCGGCCCGGCCCCGATATATGGTGTGAGTCGGTGGTCCGCCTTTGGATCCGGGGCCGCACCCGGGATGGGGGGAAGGCGGAAGACCGGTTCCGGGCTCAGCCGGAACTATGATCAAAGGAATAGCCCATGTCGGTGGAGCCATCGTCCGTTCCTGGACACCCCCAGGAACATGATTCCGTTGACTTGGCATCCGGCGCGAAACGTGCCGCTGCTGCCGTCGGAATCCGCAATCAAGTCGCCAGAATCATCGAAGCCGTCCTCGCCGACGCCGAGCCGGAACATGAGCACGCCCGGGAAATGCTTCGCCGCCAGCTAGCGGTATATCCCGATCAGCCCGAAAGGGCCCTGGCGGAGCACCTCGCGGCGTTGAAAGCTGCAACGGCCCCCGCCGAGGGGACGTTTGAAGCGATCAACTGGGTCGAACGGGACCGCGCCGCGGGAGAGTAGCCGTGGCCCGGGTCCTTCACCGATAGACGCGGATCCAGTCGACCTGCATCTGGCTGGGTTTGGTGTGGGCCCCGGTGGGGAACCAGTCCAGCTGGACCGTCTGATGCATTCCCACCGTGGGCTGATGCGCCGGGCTGGAATCCGAAAACCACACCATCCCGTCGAGGTATCCGACGATCCCTGCGGGGGTCCACTCGACTGCATAGTTGTGCCATTGCCTCGTGTCGATCCGCCGTGCGGCCCGCGCTTGGAAGTTCGGGCCGTGGCAGGCATGGTGCAGGTTGAACTTGATCTGGGTGGTGTCCGCAGTGCCTTCCGCGTAGTCCACCTCGGCGCAGGTGGGCGATTTGTTGTTGTTGGGCCACAGGAGCAGGACGGGGTGATATTGCGAATCCCGCGCACTGGTTCTCATCCGCGCCTCCCAGCGCCCGTACTTCCGGTTGGCAAATCTGGCCGACATGCCGCCCGTGGTACCCGCCGCGTTCCCGCTGACCGTCACCACGCCTCCGCCGACCACCAGCGCGCCCGGACTCCGGATCCCCTTGCCCGCATGCCCCGGGCCGTCGAAGACGTTCCATTTCGCGGGGTCAGGCCGGCCGGCATAATTGAACTCATCCCCTGCAAGGACCGGTCCCCATCCGCGGACGACGGCGGCTTGGGTGCTGTACGCCACGGCGGCCAGGACGGACTGCCGTTCGGGGGCGGGGGCGGCGGCACACCCGGTGAGGACCAAAGTTCCGGCCGCGGCCAATGCCGCCGCCGTACGCATGGCAAACATCATGACTCCTGCCTTTCACAGCTAGAGCTTGGGTGCGGAAGTGGCGGCGCAAGCTGCCCGCCGCATCGGGCGGCTGTGGGCCGTGGCCCCCGGCTCTCAGACATACCTGCCGAACCAGGCCAAGGTGTCGTTCCACGCGGCCGTGGCCTGCTCCTGGTTGTAACGCTCCCCCGTGTCATTGTGGAACGCGTGGTCCACGCCGGGATAGACCTTGAGCTCGTGCCGGACGCTGGTTCCGGCCAAGGCATCCCGGAGTGCCGGCATGGCGCCGGTGATCCGCTGGTCCAGTTCTGCGTAGACGCCAAAGACTGCGGCCTTGATGGCTGACAGCTTGTCCAGATCCGGCGCGGGTCCATAAAACGCGGAGGTTGCCTTCAGCCCCGGGAGGGCCGTCGCGGCCTGCCAGGTGATGCCGCCGCCAAAGCAGAAGCCGTTCATGGCGATCCGCCCGTGGTCAACAAAGCCCTGGGCGTTCAGGTAATCGAATCCTGCGGCAAAATCGGCCACATGGCGCCGGGCTCCGGCCTTGGTCAGGGCCCCGGGCACGGCATCCGGGTCCATGCCCGCCGTTCCGCCTTCCCGGCTGAGCAGGTCCGGGGCCAATGCCGCGTACCCGGCTTTGGCGAAGCGGCGGGCCACATCCTGGATATGTGGGGTCAGCCCGCGGTTCTCATGACAGATGAGCACGGCGGGTCCGGGTCCGCCATGCTCCGGCCGGGCCAGATAGCCGCTGATGCCGGTGCCGCCTGCCGGGAAACGGATGACCGCCGTCGTGAGTCCGGCCGCGCCCTCGGGGACCGAGAGCGGGCTCTTGGCCCCCGGAACGGCGCCCGCAGGCGAGCCACCGGCCGGCGCGCTGCCCGCAGCTGATCCTGAAGACGACGGGACCGGCGCCGGCATGGGGTCGGTGCCTCGGGGAACCTCCTCGGGGGTGCATCCAACCAGGAGCATCGCCGCCGAGGCCGCCGTCATGCTGCCCGTGATGAACGCCACCCGGCGAGTGAACGTTTGGCGGCTCATGGCGCCGGAGCGGTAATCGTCGAAGAATTCCTCAATCAGATACTTCTCAAACTTGCCAAGCTGGATCATGACCGGCCTCCTGCATGTGCCGATCATCCTCCTCCGATGGATGCCTCCCGGCAAGGGTGCGGCAAGCCGGAGCCCGACGCCACCCGGTTCGGCCAACCGGGCCCGCAGGACCGGCCGGCCGAGTGGCGGGGCCTGCTACGGCTTGAGCACGATCCGGATCGGATCGCCCTCCTTCTCGCTGAGCATCCGCACCGCTTCGGCCGCCTCGGCCAGCGGCATCACGCGGCTGACCGAGCGCGAGAACTCGATGCGGCCCAGCTCATAGAGCGCGACGAGATCGGTCACGTCCGTGGGAGCGGAGCCGTAATGGCCCAGGATCTGCTGCCTCAGGTAGCTGAAAAGGGTCCCGTTGCTGATGTGCAGCGGCTGATCCGTCAGACCCACGAGCACCATCTTGCCGCCGGCACCCAAGGACCTCGCAGCCTGTTCCCGCGCCGCCGGCACCCCGGCGAAGTCGAACGCCGTGGCGAGCCCCCGGCCCCGCGTCGCCACTTTCATGGCGGCGGCAAATCCGGCATCGCCGGGGTCGAGCGCGACGTCGGCACCGAATGCCAGAGCGCGGCCACGGGCCGCTTCGAGCGGGTCGACGGCGATGATGGGCGCGGCGCCCACGAGCCGGAGCAGCTGCACGGCATGGGCACCGAGGCCACCCACGCCCCAGATTCCGGCGGACTTGCCCGGCTGGGCCCCGGCGGTCGAGGTGATGGCCGCCCAGGGGGTCGAGACAGCGTCGGGGATGAAGCAGGCCTGTTCGAAGGGAAGACTGTCCGGCAGCGGAACAACCGTGCCGGCCGAGGCCACCGCGTACTGGGCCCAGCCGCCGTCGTAGTCCACGCCGCGGGTCAGGACGGTGCCGTCCCGCTCCTCGCCGGCCTGCAGGAGGACCCGCTGGCCGAGCCGCAGTCCCTCGACGCCGTCGCCGAGCTGATCGATCACGCCTGCCACTTCGTGCCCGAGCGTCACGGTATCGCCGCTGAGATAGAGCGGCTTCAGCATTCCTTCGATGAGGTGGACGTCAGAGAGGCAGACGCCGGCCGCGGCGACGGCGATCCGGATCTGGCCGGGACCCGCGACCGGGTCCGGCACCTCCTCGACCGCGAACGCGGCGGTCCTAACGTTAAGTCGGCCTGCGAGCATGATTTCTCCTTCGAAGTGGGCTGTGCGTGGGACCGTCAAAGGCCGGGCGGCATCGCTCCATAGATGCTGGTGAGCCAAATGTGGAGCAAGGTCTCGACGATGTCATCGACGGCATCATCGACGGCGCTCGGAAGGGCCGCCGCCGACCGTGCGGGCCCCGCCGGATCCGGTCCTGCCGGATCGAGCCCGGTCAGGGCCGCCGTGATCACCCGTTCGTTGAGCAGGTTGAGCGCGCTGGCCAGCAGCCGCGGCTCCGGGCCGGCCGGCGACGCGCCGCGGTCGCGTTCGGCCCGGATCGCGGCCGCCGTGGCGTCGATCCAGCGGTTGGTCAGGGTGGCCCACTCGGCGGCAAGTTCGGGTTCCGAGGACCGCGCCGCCGCGGCAGCCACTGAAACGCCCCGATGCGCCGCGAAGGTCCCGACGAAGGCCTCGATGGCCCTGCGCCAGGCGGCCGACGGCGCCGTGGAGAGATCTTTGAATACATCAGCCGTCCGCTTTTCGGCCTCGTGCGCCACCTGGTCGAGGAGCGCCAGCAGCACAGCCTGCTTCGAAGCGAAGTAGAAGTAGAACGTCGGCCGCGAGATGCCGGCACCCCGCGCGAGCTCATCGATCGTGACGTCGGCAAAGTCCTTTCCACCGAGCAGTCGCTCCGCGGCGACCAGAATGGCCCGCTGGCGTTCGTCGCCGGAAAGTCTGGCGGCCCGACGCCCCCGGTTGGGGACTACTTGAGCGGCGGCACCGGGCACCGGGCCGCCGGCCGGTGCACTTTCTGCCGCGGACGGTGGGTTCATGGCGTCAGCGTAGCACCCTCTCAACAGGGTGTTGACTACATCAACACCCTGTTCGTAGACTGCGGGAACCGGGTGGGCACTTGCCGCCCCGCAACGATCAGGGAGCACGATCATCGCCGAACATCTCGACGTCCTCATTGTCGGAGCCGGCCTCTCCGGCATCGGCGCGGCCTGCCGGCTGACGACGGCCTTCCCCGCCAAATCGATCGCCATCCTGGAGGCCCGCGAATCCAGCGGCGGCACGTGGGATCTGTTCCGCTATCCGGGGGTCCGGTCCGATAGCGACATGTTCACGCTCGGCTATTCGTTCCGGCCGTGGGAAACGTCCACGTCGATCGCTCCGGGAGCGTCAATCCTTCAGTATGTGCGTGAGACCGCCTCCGCCTACGGCGTTGACCGCGCGATCCGCTACGGGCACCGAGTGGTGAGCGCCGTTTGGTCCTCGGAAACCTCGCTCTGGACGGTCGAGGTCATCCGGGGCACGGACGTTCCGGTGACGTTCACGTGTTCTTTTCTCTTCATCTGCTCCGGCTACTACCGCTACGACGAGGGCTACAGCCCGGTGTTCCCCGGCCAGGACAGCTTCGCCGGCCGGATCATCCACCCGCAGCACTGGCCTGCGGACTTCGATGCGGGCGGCAAGCGGATTGTCGTGATCGGCAGCGGTGCCACCGCCGTGACACTGGTTCCCGCACTGGCCTCCACCGCACAGCACGTCACCATGTTGCAGCGCTCCCCAGGCTACGTCGCGGTCCTCCCGGATACCGACGACGGCTTCGACACCCTCGTCTCGCGGCACGTCCCCCGGCGACTGGCGGCCGTCGTCTCCCGATGGAAGGGGATCGCGCGGGCACTGCTGAGCTACCAGATCAGCAGGCGGAGTCCGGAGAAGATGAAGAGCATCCTCCGGCACCAGGTGAAGAAGCGCCTCCCCGAGGGATACGACGTCGACAAGCACTTTCAGCCAAAGTACAACCCCTGGGACGAGCGTCTGTGCATCGTGCCGAACGGCGACCTCTTCAAGGCGATCCGCTCGGGCAGCGCCGACGTCGTGACCGACACGATCGTCACCCTGACGCCGTCGGGTGTCCGCCTGGCGTCCGGCACCGAGCTGGCCGCCGACGCCGTGGTGACGGCCACCGGCCTGAATCTGCTGCTCTTCGGCGGCATGACCCTGAGCATCGACGGCGTCCCGGTCGACCCGTCGGAGAAGGTCACGTATCAGGGCATGATGCTGGCGGGCGTGCCGAACCTGGCCTTTGCGATCGGCTACACGAATGCGTCCTGGACGCTCAAGATCGATCTCGTGGTGCACTATGTGGCCCGGATCCTGCGCCACCTGGACCGGAGCCGCCACACCACGGTGACGCCGGTGGCGCCGGCCGACGTCGGCGAACTGAGGCCGCTGATCGATCTGACCTCCGGCTACATCCGCCGCGGCATCGACCAGATGCCCAAGCAGGGCGGCCATACCCCGTGGCGGCTGCACCAGAACTATCCCCGCGACGTCGCGATGTTCCGGCTCGGCAGGCTCCTGGGCAACGGCCTGCGCTTCAGCGGACGGTCCACCACATCCCGCTCGAACAAACCGGAACGGCTGGCGGCCTCATGAACGCGAACCGGGTACTGGCAGCACCACAAACCGTCACTGTGGACGGCCGTCCGGCCCGCTACCGGGACACCGGCACCGGGTCTCCGGTCCTCCTGCTGCACGGCATCGGCCGGAGCCTGGCCGACTGGGACGTTCAGCACCGTTTGCTGGACACCAGCCATCGGGTCATTAGTGTGGATCTCGCCGGATTCGGCGGCTCGGCCGCACTGTCCGGACGGCACACCCTCGATGCCCTGGCCGCGTGGGTCTCCCGGTTCCTGGATGCCGTGGACACCCGGGGCGACTTGGGTGCCGTCGACGTCGTCGGCAACTCGCTCGGCGGTGCCGTCGCGATGCGTTTGTCCGTGCTGCGGCCGGATCAGGTGCGTCGCCTCGTACTGATCAACAGTGCCGGATTTGGCGCCACCGTGGCTCCGGCGCTGCGCCTGATCGCGCTGCCTGTGGTGGGAAGGGTCCTCTTGCGGCCGACCCCCAAGGCCGCCTACCAGACGGAGCGTGCGCTCTTCGTCGACCGGTCCTTCGTCTCCCGGGAGCGGATGGCTGCGAGCGTGGCCCGCGGCTCGCAGCGGGGAGCCATGCGGGCTTTCCGCGAGGTGGCCCACGACCTTGGGACCTTCAGGGGGATCCGTCCGGGGTGGCGGTCCCGCCTGCTCGCCGGCATTGCCGCAGCGGGCAAACCGGTGATGGTGCTGTGGGGCGATTCGGACCTCATCCTGCCGGCCGGTCACCTGGCGGAGGCGCGCCGGCTGCTGCCCGGCGCCACGACTCATCTTTTCGAGCAGACCGGACACATGCCGCACCTTGAACGGGCCGGCGAGACGGCCGAACTGATTCGGGAATTCCTGCGCTGACGGGCTGCCGCGGTTATCCGCTGACCCACGAAGTCTTCGAGTTCCAGGTCAGGCGGCCGTTCTGAAAATTCGATGCCCGGCCGACGGAAACGGAGTACTCGTCGGACGCCGGATAGCCGAGTCGGCTTCGTTCCCAGCCCAGGGACGCCCATTTGGTCCGGATCGCGCCCCTGATCCAGTGCGCCCCGGTCTTAGGCGACCAGTAGATGGAGTTGCCGGCCGCACCGGAGAAGTGGTTGTACTGCCCCACACGGTCCGGCGAGGCCGACTCGTCCGTGGTCGGATAGCCGAGCGGCCCTGCCTCCCAGCCCAGCGCAGCCCACTTCGCCCGGATGGCACCGGTCACCCAATGCGCCCCCGTCTGAGGAGACCAATAAATAGAGTTCCCGTTCGCACCTGAGAAGTGGTTGTAGCGCCCCACACCGGAGGGCGTGGCCTTCTCATCGGTGGTCGGATAGCCCAGCGGTCCTGTCTCCCAGCCCAGGGCCGCCCATTTGGTCCGGATCGCGCCGGCCACCCAATGCGCCCCGGTCTGAGGCGACCAGTAGATGGAGTTCCCGGCCGCACCGGAGAAGTGGTTGTACCGCCCCACGCCGTCCGGCGAAGCCGACTCGTCGGTGATCGGATACCCCAGCGGTCCCTTCTCCCAGCCCAGGGACGCCCACTTGGTCCGGATCGCGCCCTTGATCCAGTGCGCCCCGGTCTTGGGCGACCAGTAAATCGACGACCCGCCCGAGCCGGAGAAGTGGTTGTACCGCCCGACGCCGTCCGGCGTCGCAGTCTCGTCGGTGGTCGGAAAGCCGAGCGCACCCGCGGCGCCCCCGGCGGCCTGATAGCTGCCGTAGATCCCCCCGCCGACAGAATGCACCCCGGTCGCCGGCGACCAGCAGATGATCCCCCGGGCATAGTCCTGACATTTTCCGTCGGCCACGGCGTATTCCAGGGTGAGCGACCGGCCGAGAGCCGACCGGGGGTCGCCCGCGCCGGTCTTCCAGGCGTAGGCCGCTATCGGGTCGTCGGTGCCATAGCCGGTCAGCATCACCTTCAGGGCGCCTTGGCCGTCGTCCGCGGTGATCAGATAGTAGGTATCCGGCGTCCCCGACTGTCCAACGGCGGACGGCTTGAAGGTCACGCTCTGGTATGCCGAATCACCGGCCGGAATCTTCAAACCCTCGGCAATGGGAGTGGTGGTTGAAAAGTCCCCCTGCGGAGCCTTTGCCTTGGTGATGGTCATCGGAACGTTGCCGGTGTTCGTGATCTGGAATGCCCTCGTGGCCGTCGTCCCGACCGGGACGTCACCAAAGTCCAGGGAGCTGGGCATCTGCAGGTGCGCGGCGCCAGAGACGGCGGTCGCAGTCACGTTCACGCTCACTCCGCCGAGGTTGCTGGCGACAGCCAGCGAGTCGGCCACAGGAGCCGCCGTCGTCGGAGCGAAGACCAGGGACACCGGAAGCGATGCAAGGGGTTGGATAGTCTGCCCGACAACCGGCATGGTCGCAGGGTCGACGCTGAGCTGCGCATTGACCGGCAGCGTGACGCCCGTGATCGTGACCGCTGAGGTGCCCGTGTTCACGATGTTGACCGTCGCACGGCTGACCGTCTGCGTCGGCACGTCCGTGAACTGGACCGCGGCCGGCGTCGCTCCGAGGCCGTCCTTCGTGCCGACGCCGTGCACGCCGAGGAGGTCGGTCTCGCCGTCAGCCGTGATGACGGTCAGCGTGCCGTCGGCCTGTCCTGGCGCCGTGGGCGCGAAGCCCACGGGCACCGTCATGCTTCCGCCTTGAGCCAAGTTCTGGGGCAGCGTGAGCCCGGTTCCGATCGTGAACGGGGCGCCAGCGGTGACCGAGGAGATCGTTACCGCCCGCGACGCCGTGATCGTCACGGTTCCGGTCGCGGTGGAACCGACATTGGCGCTGCCGAGGTCCGTGTTCTTCGCCCCCACCGCTGACGTTGTCGGGGCGCCGAACGCCATCACGTGTCCGTCCCGTGTGCCCACGTAAACACGGCCCTTGTCCGTGGCCACCGACGTGAACTTGGCGGACGTGCCCACGGGGGCGCTGAACACTTCCTTGAGGTTCCCGGTGCTGTCCGGGAGTGCGCGGTAGGCCCGCAGCTCCGCGTTGGCCCCGGTGCCTCCGCTGGTGTAAATCACCCAGACAAGGGCGGATGAGCCGTCCGTCCCGGTGGACGTCACCACCGGGGCTCCGGAGCTGAAGCCGAATGTGCCCGCCGACGTTGCGACGGCGGCGAGGCTGACCCCGCCGGTGGCCCCCGCAACGACTTTGAACGCCCGCAGGTACCCGTTGCTCTCGACAATGTAGAGGTACCCGCCGCTGGTCGTCCCGAGGAACGCCGGGCGCCCCCATACCCCGCTGTACGGACCGGCCGTGTCCAGGACGGCGTCGGTGCCGCCCGGCCCCTGCGCCATGCCGCCCAGGTTGTCCCGGTCCAGCAGGTACATGTGGCCGTCCTTGCCAATTTGGGCCATCAGGTGCGGATGTGCGGCGGTCCCGTAGCCGTCCGGAATCGCGGTCGGAGACCCGGAGCCCAGATCAGCGTCGTTCAGGTTGAGCTTCGCATTGTTCGCCGGGCTGAAGAAATCGGTGGGTTTC
This sequence comes from Arthrobacter oryzae, assembly GCF_003634095.1. Lineage (GTDB taxonomy): Bacteria > Actinomycetota > Actinomycetes > Actinomycetales > Micrococcaceae > Arthrobacter > Arthrobacter oryzae. Next base: position 226,484 of record NZ_RBIR01000001.1, on the reverse strand, counting down.
AGGGTGCCGTCGGTGCCGACGCTGAGCCGGACCACCGATTCCGCCAGGGTGGTGGGCGGATTCGAGCCCGGCCCCGGATTTGGCGAGATGCCGTTGCCCGTGGAGAACAGGATCTGGCCCGGACCGTCGGACACCAGGCCGCCGCCGGACTGCCAGATTCCGCCCTCGGCCGTGCTGTTGCCGGACTCGGTGGCCCACATCGTCGTCTGCCGCCCGGCGGTCGACACTCCGACGACGTAGCCCACAAACGGCGTGTAATCACAGTGGCTGGCAAAGCCGGCGTACACCACCCCGCCCAAAAGCAGCAGCCCGGGCCGCTGCATCGCGGTCATCGCGTTGAACAGGCGGCCCGGGTCGTTCGTCGGGGCACCTTCGATGGTGACGGGGAACCCGGGCTTCTCGGCTCCCGTGACCACATCGAGGGAGTGCATGTACCAGTGCGGGAGCTGGGCAGTCGGTCCGTCGTTGGTCTTTGCCAGCAGGAACACGCTATTCGTCGCCGGGTCGTAGACCGGCGTCGAGGTGATTCCGATGTTAGGCGTAAGGTCGCCGCAGCCCACGGTTGACGCGGGCCATGCTGGCCCAAGATTGCGCGTCCACTTCGCCGCACCCGTGGCACTGTCCAGTCCGTAGACGGCATTGTTTTCCGTCGCGGCGATCACGGTGCCGCCAACCACAAGCGGCTGCGCATACACCTGGCCGTCTACCGTCGCGGAGAAGAGCTTGCCGAAGTTCGAGGACGCGACCGCCGACGGCGTGAGCGTGGGCTGAGCGTTATCCCACCCCGTCCGCAGCGAATCGTAGGCGATGGTCCCCACATCCGCGACGCCGGCCTCGCTAACGGACAGTCCGGCAAGTGCGAGCGACGCCGACACCAGGGCAGCCCAGGCGCCTCGGGACCACGGACGGAGCCGGGACGGCCCTGCGGAAACCAGGCTCGCACGGTGCCGTGGCGGGTGCGCCGCCCCACTCCTGCGTCCGCGGCACACACGGTCACCGAAATGACCGTAAATCACTCGAAATCCTGTTTGATCACGCATGGTTGAGACCCAATTCCGACCACTACATTGACTGCACAAACCCAGTACTCAGGAGCCTAAAAGCCGGTACAGAGGAGCGCGCGAGTGATGCCTACTCGTCTTTTTGGGGGCACTACTTGCCGTCCCCGGGGCAAACCCGGCCGGCTACTTGGATCCCGCAGCGGGCGAGGGATCGCCGGACCGTGGCGGCGCGCATGGATGAGGCCACGCGTTCCCGGGCGCGCGCAGGAATGGGTCGGGCGTGCGGAACCGTTTCGAGTTCAACGTCCGGAATGGCGCTTAGCGGCGGCGGAACGCGCGCGGCGCTGAAGGTCTGCTAACGGTTCGTCAGTGCGTTCACGATCGCGGCTGCGAGCGGACCCGCGGGGTTGAGCATCAGGAAGCCGACTGCCGGAACGCCGAGCAGCCAGGCGACCCGTCGCCGTCGTGCCTGGTCAACCAGGTGCTGCAGGGCGGCGAACTTTCGCCTGAGTTCTTCCGTGTTGCCAGGCGCCGCCGGTTTCGTGTGCCACGTGCGGGCCGTGACGGCGGCGGAGGCGATGTTTTGAATCTGTGCCGCATTCAATACGGCCTTGCGTCGCTGCAGGGAGGCCAGGAGTTGCCGCTCGGTCAGCACCATCACGTGACGGGGCTTCTCCCGGATTGTGAGCCGCCGGGGTCCCACGATCACCAGGACACCCGTGACTTGGACCGTCACTCCCGCTGCTGTGCTGAGCAGTTTGGCGGCCCGGGCGGCCTCATGCGCCGAGTTGTACAGATGGCGTTGTTTGGTTCCGGACACCATCAGGGTCTGTCCTGCCACCCAGACCGACTGCCCCGCGTGGTTCTTGGTGTTGAGGGTGAAGACACCTGCCGGACCGACCAGGACATGGTCAATATCGGACCAGCCCGAGCCGACCGGGACGGCGTGGAGCACAAGCCATTCAGGCCCCAGGCCCGCCAGAATCCGGCCCACGGCAATTTCGCCCAGCGCACCCTGGTACCAGGGCAGGCTGGCATCACTGAGCGGACTGCCCCCGAAAATCCGCCGGGGCAGTGAACGCGGCGGAACGAGGTCTTGGAGAGCCAGCACCTCTTCGATCACGGACTGGGCCGCAAATCGTTCGGTCAGCGGTCTGGGCCCCGGCCCTGCGCTCATGGCCGAGGCTCTGTTGTGGGACGCATGCGAGGCAGCCTACTGGTACGGGGCCGGCCACCGCGGCACGGAGGCCGGTGCGCCGGAAACTTTCCCCCGGGTCTCCTGGCTCTGCGGCCAACTACGGGCCCTGCAATCCACGCACCCGCACCGAGTTAGGCTCATGCTATGTCCCCTGATCAATATCTGGCCGAGCTGGCCGCCTCCCTGGACCGTCTCAGTGACCTCGCCTGCCAGCCGCAGGACTCGCTGGCCCGCTCTGTTCCGGCCTGCCCCGGCTGGACACTTGACCAGCTGTTCGGACATGTGGGGTCGATCGAGCGGTGGGCCGCCGCAGTGGTTCACGAGGGCATATTTGTCCCGGAGCCGGTTCCGCCGGCTGCGGCTGCAGCCGAATGGTTCCTCGACGGCGCAGAGTCCTTCCTCGAAGCGATGAGGGCGCTGGATCCGGGGATGGCGTGCTGGAACTTCGGGCCGCCGCCGCGCACGGCCGGGTTCTGGCTGCGGCGGCAGGCGCATGAACATGCCATCCACCTCATCGACGCATGCCAGGCCCTGGGCCTGGCGGTCCCGGCGTTCGCCGAGGACTTCATGCTCGACGGCGTCGATGAAGTCCTGGCAATGTTTGCGCCGCGGCAGCTGCGACTGGACCGGATGCCTCAACCGGAAAAGGCCGTGAGCTTCCACGTGGCCGGGTCCCGGAGCTGGATGCTGGGCCCGGGCCCCGCCGCGGCATCGGTTACCGCCTCGCTGCCCGCGATGTACCTCGGCCTCTGGGGCCGCACCAGCCTCGAAGACTCCGCTGTCATCGACGGTGACACCGCCCTGGCACTGCGCGTGCTTCGGGGCCCGCTCACACCCTGAGGTCCGGTCCTGGCTCAGGAAACGATCCCGGCCCGGGAGGACACAGTCACTCCCACGGGTCGACCGATGCCGCTCACCTGTGTCCAATGAGCTCGGTCACGCGGTCGAGTTCTTCCTCCAGGTTGTAGAAATGCACGGCCAAGCGGATCCTGCCCCCGCGGACGGACGCCACCACATTGGCCTGCCGGAAACGTGCCAGGATCGCCTCCTCGTCGTGCACCGGCACCGAGACGATCGTGGAGCGGTGCTGTTCGGGGAAGGGGCGGTAGGCCGAGCCCTGTGCCGCGAGCGCGTCCTCCAGGTGCCGAGCGAGCCGGGCGTTGCGATCAAGCAGTGCCGCGGTCCCAAACCGGCCAAAGATCCCGAGCCCCGCCTCTTCTGCCAGGGCGGGAAACCACGCCAGGGACGCATCGAGCTTCGACGCGGTAGGCGAGAGGTCCATGCGCGGTCCGTAGAAGCTCTCGGCCGGATTCCGGGCGGCCTTCCATCCTGGGACGATTGGCCGAAGGCTGTCCAGGAGCCCCCGGCGGACGTACAGGTAGCCCATGCCCCTGGACCCCAGCAGGAATTTGTGGCTGGCCGCGGCCAGGAAGTCGACGCCGTCGCGCACCACGTCCAGCGGCACCGCACCGGCTGCCTGGCATGCGTCGACGAAGAACCAGGCGCCCGAACGGCCAGCGATCCGGCTGAGTGCGGGCAGGTCGGCCCGGTAGCCGGTGGCCGAATGCACCGCACTTACAGCGATCAGGCGGGTGCCGCCGTCGGCCGCGTGGCCGAACGCCGTGGCCGACACGCCGTCACCGTCAGGTGCCACGGTACGGACCTCGTAGCCACGCTCCCTGAGCAGGAGCCACGGGAAGTAGTTCGAGGTGAATTCGTTCTCGGCCACCACGATGTTTTCCCCGTGCTGCGCGTGCGGCAGGTTCGCCGCCACGATCCCGGCCCCTGTGCTCACCGCCGGAACTATGGCGATCTCCCCCGCGGTCGCACCGATGATCTCGGCGAACATGGCGCGTGCGGCTTCCCCCGCCCGTTCGGCTTCCATCCAGTCGAAACGGCCGGCCGACCAGCGCTGGACGGCGAGGTCATAGGCGGCCTTGGCAGGGGCGCTGCCGACGTTCATGGTGGCGGTGTTGAGGTAGATAGTGTCCGCGAGTCCGGGAAAGAGTTGACGGACGTCGGCGGGGTCCGTGGCTCCCCTAGCTGCCGGCATGTGCGGACTTCAAGCCCCGGGCGTACGCCGCCTGCCCCACATGTTGGAGGCAATCGGCAATAATGCTGACCAGCCGCACGCCGAGCGTGACGGGCGGATCCCAGCGTGTATCGACCACACGGTCGAAGTCGTCGTCGCGGAGGTCCTGCAGAAAGCCGACGGTCTGGCGGTGAACGGCGTCGTAGTAGCCGAGCAGGAGCTCCGGCGGCGCCTGCACCGCGTCGACTTGGCTGCTCGAATGGCCGTAGCCGGTGTCGCGTTGGGGAAGCGGCAGGTTGAACCGGCCGGCAAAGCCCTGCGAGGTCCACACCTGCTCCAGGCCCGCTGCTGACGCGAGCTGGGCGTCCTCGACCCGGCTCAGGTGCCAGATCAGCCAGGCCATGGAGTTTCCGTTGCCTGCCGGCCGTCGGAGCAGGGCCGGATCGTCGACGCCGTCAAGGGCGTCGGTCACGGCCTCATGGATCCGGCCAAAGGCGTCCAGCAGCAGTTCGTTGGCTTTCATCGGGTCCCCTCACAGTGCGTCGTCGCTGAGGCCATGCTTGCACGGCGGCCGTACCGGCGGATAGGGCCGGGCACGACTGACCCGGCCGGTTGCCGCGTAACGGCGGGCCCTTCCCGGGGCACCCGAACCACCCTGTTAGGGTGAGGCGCCGGTTGGAGAAGCGGCCCTATGGTCGGGGCATGGGACTAATACGGCACCGCCATGACGAGCCGGCAGGGCAACGGTTTCAGATGCGCGAGAAGCTGCTGTCGATCGGGGATGACTTCTGGATCGAAGACGACCAAGGCAATCGTGCCTACAAGGTCGATGGCAAGGCCATCCGCGTCCGGGACACGTTCGTTCTGGAGGACGCCTCCGGAAACGAGGTGGCGCGCATCCAGGAGCGCAAGCTTTCGCTGCGGGACAAGGTTGCAATAGAGCGCGGAGGGGATACCGCGGCCACCGTTCACAAGGCGTTGATCGGGCTCCGGGACCGCTTCGCCATAGACGTGAAGGACGGTGCGGACCTGAAGGCGCACGGCAACATCGTGGACCACGAGTACGAGATCGAGCGTGACGGCCATAACGTCGCCACGATCTCGAAGAAGTGGTTCCGCGTGCGGGAGTCTTACGGCGTCGAAGTCGCGGCGGGAGAGGATGTTCCGCTCCTCCTTGCGATCACCGTGGCAATCGACTCGTTGACCTAGCCTGCCCAGGCATCATGGCGCCCAGGAAACGCACCGGAGCCCTCGTAGCCGCGACCCTTCTGCGGTTGTTCGGGTTCATGACTGCGAGCGCGGTCTGCGGCGTTCTGGCCGCCAGTCTCCTGGTCCCCACCGTCGCCGGGGCCGGCGTCGCCGTCAAGGAATCGATCGTGCTGTTCAACAGCCTTCCCTCCGAACTGACAATTGATCCGCCGTCGGAGTCGACCAGGGTGCTCAGCGCCGACGGGAAGCCGATCGCCACGTTTTATGCGGAGAACCGGGTCAAGGTCCGGCTCGACCAGATGTCGCACTACATCAAGGACGCGATCGTGGCGATCGAGGATCGCCGCTTCTATGAGCACGGCGGGATCGACCCCCAGGGAATTGTCCGGGCGCTGGTATCCAACCTGAGCAACGGCAGCAGACAGGGCGCCTCCACCCTGACCCAGCAGTACGTGAACAACGTGCTCAACGAATCCCTGGTAGCGACGGACCGGGGGGATCAGATTGTCCTCAACGGGCAGAAGAGCATGGCCGACAAGATCCGGGAGATGAAGCTCGCCGTCGAATTGGAGAAGAAGTACACCAAGGACCAGATCCTCGAGGGGTATCTCAACATCGTGTTCTTTGCCCGGGACGCCTACGGCATTGAAGCGGCCTCCCGCTATTTCTTCAACACCACCGCCCTGGACCTCACCCTGCCGCAGGCTGCGCTGCTCGCCGGCCTGGTGAACAGCCCCAGTTTCTACAATCCCGCCGTCCATCCGGAAAACGCGATCGCCCGTCGCAACCAGGTTCTCGACAAGATGCTCAGCCACCACTCCATTTCGAAGAAGGAACACGATGCCGCCGTCGCCGCCCGGGTGGATCTGAAGATCACACCGGGGAGGCAGGGCTGCGCCGGCGCGCAAATGGCGCCCTATTTCTGTGACTACGTGTCCCACCTCATCCTCAACAACCCGGCCTATGGCGCCGACCTTGCGGAGCGTGAGCGGAAGCTGTTCCGCGGCGGTCTGACCATCAGCACCACGCTGGACAGCCGGCTGCAGCTGGCTGCGCAGGCGCAAGTCGATGCCACGGCGGGCGCTAACCCGGACAAGTGGGGCGCGTCGCTGGTCTCGATCGCCCCCGGCACGGGCAAGATCCTGGCGATGGCTCAAAACACCGTGTTCCTCCCCACGCCCGGGAAATTCGACAGCCAGCTGAATTTCAATGTCGATTCCAAGGATGCCAACGGCAATGACCTCAATGGCGCCGGCGGGTTTCAGCCTGGTTCCACCATGAAACCGTTCACGCTGGCGGAATGGCTCAACGAAGGCAAGCCCCTCAACGCCATGGTGGACGCCTCCCGGCGCTCCTACCCGCTCGGGTATCCGTGGAGGTCCAGCTGCGGCAGGATACTCGGGGCCTACAGCTCCAGACAGAGGAGCCTCGGCGCGGCGGACGATCTCCAGAACAACGACGCCGGGTACTACCGCCGCATGCGCGTGGACTACGGGGTGTACAACTCCATCAACACCGCCACCTTCGCCGAGGCCGCGCAACTCGACTTCTGCGGCATCCAAAAGATGGTTGATGCCGCGGGGATCCATAGCGGCGTGGATAACGCCCGGGTGAACATGCACCAGCTGGGCAACCTGCTCGGTGCCATAGGCGTGGCGCCGCTCCACCTGGCCAACGCCTTTGCCACTTTCGCCAACGACGGCAGGTACTGCGCACCGATTGCCATTGTGGCGGTGACCGATGCGGCAGGGCGACAGCTTCCGGCCGAGACCAGCTCCTGCCGGAATGCGATCAAGCCCGAGGTGGCCCGCGGCGTGACCTCCGTGCTGCAGGACGTGCTGAAGCGCGGGTCCGGCGTCTACATCAAACCCAAGGTGCAGAGCCGCTTCCCCACCGCGGCCAAGACGGGCACGTCGAATACCAACGGCGCAACCTGGGTGGTGGGCTACACCAGCGGAATAGCCACCGCGTCCTTCTTCGGTGACGCCCTGGAAGGCCAGAAGCGGCCCGGGCAGAACATCACCATCAACGGCAAGTTCTACAAGGCCATTGACGGGTACATGCTGGCCGGCCCGCAATGGGCGAACTACATGATGCAGGTGGCCGGATACTATCCCGCCGCTGCCTTCCGGCCGCCGCCCGAGTCCATGACCGGGAAGCAGTCCGCTGCCCGGGCGCCCGCCGCGGCACGGAGGCCCTGCTACCGCAACTTCTATCGCGCACCGTGTCGGTGATGCTGGTCCGGAATCGGCGGGAGCCGAGTCCGCACCCTATGCCAGCGGCCTCGGAGGCTCTATTCTCTTGCCATGAGAGACGGGGGCAAATTCCGCCGAAGGGAACCGCGCCGCTGCGCGCCGGTTGCTCATGAGTACCGATAACGCCCAGCTTCGCGACAATTACGACGCTTTCCTGTCGAGGCTGGACGCCGCCACAACCAGCCTGAGCGCCCGGGCCGCATCGTTGGACAAGGCCCAGGCCGCCGTCGCGCTGCTGTTGGAACCCTATGAAGCCGCCGTCCGGGACTGGGAGCGACGACGCCGCTACGTCGGTGAGCAGCTCGCCGCGCATTCGGGGTCGCCGCAGTCCTACACCGCCCTGTGCGAGCTCCACATCGTGGCGGGCAAGATGGAAGGAATGCTCCGGGGCCGCGTCGATCGCGTCATGGAGAAACTCGCGGTCATTCAGGGGCGCCGCGAGGCGATTGACAAGTCGCTGCTGGAACTTGAGCTGAGCAGAATTAAGCTGACGTCTTCCCGGATGCTTTCGCAGGACCGTGAAGAGTTGAGCGGCATCTTCTCCGACCTCGCCGGCTCCACGGTTGCCGCCGGAGCCGTTCCGGATATGGGGCTGCTGAGCGACCTCCAGGACGCACGCGAGGCAATCATCCTGGCCGAAGCGCTGATTGAAGTTAAGGGGCACTAATCATGGAAATATCAAGGCGGGACCGGCCTAGCAAGAACACCGTCGCTCTTGTTCGTTGGTCAAGGCAACCGGGCGAAAACCCCGTTGGCAAGTTCATCGTGTCCAGTATTTTTGGCATGATGCTGTGCCTGTTCCTGATGATCTTCCTGGCCGGCCTGAGAAGTTTCGGTGCCCTGATTTTGTTTACTTTCTGCTTCGCCGCACTCCTGACGGTGCGCTCGGTCTCGGCCCGGAGAAGGTTCATGCGGGGGCTGACCAAGAGGGTCAATGACGCCATCGCCGAGGTCACGAACAGGCCCGGCGACCAACTTTCAGCCAAGCAATTCCGGCACCTGGCCAAGAGCGGCGAGAAACTACCCCTCGTTGTCAGCGGAGTGCCAGGGCTGCAACTGCATGTGGCCCGTGCGTCAACGCTGGAGAAGAACGCACCGGAGAAATGGGTGGCCGTCTTTACGGTGGTCCCTCCCGAGAACGGGACCGCAAGCTTCGACCGCTTGGTTGCGGCGGCAATTAATGCCGGACCCGGGAGCGCGCACACCAACGTGGCGTAGCCGCCGCATCCCCGGGCCCAGTTCCTCCGGCGCCGCCTACTGGACGGCGGCGCCTACTGAACGGCGCCGCCTACTGAACGGCGGCGCCGGGTTCATAGGTTCCCACACTCCACTCATACCCTTGAGGGTCCAGTACCCGTGCGCGCTGCGCACCCCATTCAGTGCTTGCGGGCTCGATCACGCCTGTTCCCCCCGCGGCCACGGCCTTGCGGTAGAAGCCGTCGACGTCGTCGACCAGCAGGTAAAGCCCCTGGCCAGTGGATTGGCCGATCAGGGCGGGGCGCTGATAGTGGGCATCATCGCTCGCCACCATTAGCACGGCATCACCGAGCCGGACCTCCGCGTGGAGGACCTGGCCAGAAGCCCCATCCTGCCGGCGGACCACGTCAAACCCGATCCGCTCCATCCATTCCAGCGCCGCCGGCGCATCCGGGTAACTGAGGTAGGCAAAGAGTTTTGCATTCATGACGGGATGCTATTCCCGCACGAATCCTTTTGGAACCGGTAAGGATTTCGAGCTGGAGTTGGGAGCCAGCGCCCGCGTCACTCCCCCAGCACCTGATCCGCGCCTGCAGCGTCGAGGACAGCAGCCAGCCTCCGTTCGATTCCACTTTCCGGCACCCGGTGCGCCCGTCGCAGCTCACGCGTATCATCAAGAAAGCGACACCACAAGCGATGGCTCACGCAGCCCTAGTGGCACAACCGGTGAAATTTGAGCCGACGGCATCGCACCCGGCCTCGGGGCGCCCGGCACAGGGACCGTCCGCCGGCCCCGGCCTTCACCTGAATCACATATCTCAGATCCGCGGCCATTCCTGAGCCGCCGGTGCGTCTCCCCCCTTGTGCGTATCGCAAGAACCGCTTCCCGGAGCATGACAGGAGAAGCTAATGGGTAAGCACACGGCCGCAACCGGGGTGTTGAAGCGGTACGGGCGGCGGAACCATTCACCAGGCCCTTCCGCCAGCCGGCACGGCCCCGAGCCCGAGCCGGCCTTGGCGGCCGCGAAGCTGAGCCAGAGCATCCACTGGAGTCCGGGAGAGCGGCTGGACGAATTTTTCGAGGACCGTTGCGACCGGCTGCGTGCCTCGGGAAAAGCCGGCCAAATCGCGGTGGACACCGGCGAACAGATCCTCACCTACGATGAGCTGGATGCACGGGCAAACCAGCTGGCCCGTCATCTTGCGGCATCAGGGTGCCGGTCCGGGGACCGGATAGCACTGCTGTTCGACAACGCTGTTGACGCCTATTTGGGCATGCTCGCTGTCCTCAAAATCCGGGCCGCGTACGTCCCGCTGGATCCCGGTTTCCCGCTTGAGAGGCTCTCGTTCATCATCGACGACGCCGGCGTGCGGCTGGTGCTCTCGCAGTCGCATCTGCTGGACAAGCTGCCGGAGGCGGCGCCATCCCTGCCACTCGATGACGAGGAACCTGTGGTGGCCATGCTGGACGATTCGCGGCTGACGGACGCGGAGAAAGGCGCTCCGGTGGACGAACTCGCCTACATCATCTACACCTCCGGTTCCACTGGCCGGCCCAAAGGTGTGGCCATTGAGCACGCCAGCATCTGCAACTTCGTCCGGGTCGCCGCAGAGGTGTATGGCTATGTGCCCGCGGACCGGGTCTACCAGGGGCTGACCATTGCCTTCGATTTCTCCGTTGAGGAAATCTGGGTCCCCTGGATGGCAGGCTCCACTTTGGTACCCAAACCGGCGGGTTCTACTTTGCTCGGCGCGGATCTCGCCGACTATGTCAGGACCAGGCGGATCAGTGCGTTGTGTTGCGTACCCACGCTGCTGGCAACGATCGATGAGGACCTCCCCGGGCTGAGGTTCCTTTTGGTCTCAGGCGAGGCGTGCCCTGACGATCTTGTCCGGCGCTGGCACAGGGCCGGGAGGCGGTTCCTCAACGTGTACGGACCCACCGAAGCCACCGTGACAGCAACGTGGAGCGTCGTGGACCCGGGCCGTCCGGTCACCCTCGGCGTGCCGCTGCCTACCTACTCCGCCGTCATCCTCGACCCGCTCCAGAATCAGGCCCTTCCTGCCGGAGAACTGGGAGAAATCGGCCTGGCCGGTGTCGGCCTGGCCCGGGGCTACGTGAACCGCCCGGACCTGACCGAAAGGGCGTTCATCCCTGATTTCCTGGGCCTACCGAACAACCCCAGCGGGCGGATTTATCGCACCGGCGACCTCGGCCGCTTCAATACGGACGGAGAGATCGAGTACCACGGCCGCATCGACACCCAGGTAAAGATCCGCGGATACCGAATAGAGCTGGCCGAAATTGAATCCGCCTTGTTGCAGGTGCCCGGAGTGGCGCAGACGGTTGTCAAGACCTACGAACCCGTGGCCGGGCTGGTGGAACTTGTGGCGTACTACAGCCTGCGCGCCGATGCCGGCGCCGTGGACCCGGCGGTCATCCGCGACAAGCTGCGCGAGCGGCTGCCAGGCTACATGATCCCGGCATATCTGGAATGCCTGGACGCAATCCCCGTGCTCCCCAGCGGCAAGGCCGACCGGAAGAGCCTTCCACCTCCCACCGGGGACCGGGCAGGCGCCGCCGCTAAAGAGTACGTGGCCCCTTCTAATGAGATGGAACAAATCATCGCCGCCGAATTGGGCGTGGCTCTCGGCATGAAATCGGTGTCGGCAGAGGCAAACTTCTTCAACGATCTCGGCGCCAACTCGTTGCTGTTGGCTCGCTTCTGTGCCCGGGTCAGGAATCACGGCGGCCTGCCCTCCGTGGCCATGCAGGATGTCTATCTGCAACCGACCGTCAGAAGCCTTGCCGAGCTGCTTTCCGGCCGCGTAACCAACGTGCCAGTGAATGAATCGATAGAGGGACAGCCTTCGCTCCCGGTGTCCGACGGGACTATTGTCAGCCCCGGCACTGTCCAGTACGTGCTGTGCGGGATGTTGCAGGGCTTGGTGTTGTGCGGCTATGCCTTCGTCGATGCCTTCGCCATCATTTCGGGCTACGGGTGGGTGGCCAACGGCAACGGTTTGTTGGAGATCTACCTCCGGGCGATAGTGCTGGGCGGCTCGGTTTTCCTCGCGATGTGCCTGGTGCCGCTTTTGGCGAAATGGCTGCTTATCGGTCGATGGAAGCGCCGGCAGATTCCAATCTGGAGCCTGCCATATTTCCGGTTCTGGACCGTACGGATGCTTCTCAGGTTCAGCCCGCTGGCGTTGTTCGCCGGTTCGCCGCTCTATGTGGTCTATCTGAGGGCCCTGGGGGCCAAGATCGGCCGCAACGTGGCCATCCTGTCCCGGGCAGCACCAATCTGCACGGACCTCCTCACCATCGGGGAAGGAACCGTTATCCGAAAAGATTCCATCTACTCCGGCTACCGGGCGCGCGGTGGAGTTATCGAGACTGGGCAGATCACCATCGGCAGGAACGCCTTCATCGGCGAAGCGACCGTCATCGACATCGAAACTTCCATTGGCGACGGCGCCCAACTGGGCCATTCATCCTGTCTACAGTCCACGCAGGCGATCCCGGAAGGTCAGCACTGGCACGGAACCCCGGCGCAACCCACCACAACGAACTACCTGAGAATCGATGCACCAGATGGCAGCCGGCTGCGCGCTATCGCGTACTGCACCATGCAGATCGCCACGCTGCTCTTCATCACCCTTCCCCTGGTGCTCGGCATCGGCGGGGTGGTCTTCAACTTCGTGGTGGCGGACCACGACGTCCTCAGCGGATGGACGTACTACCAAAATGAACTGGACTCATCGCTGATACTCCTCATTGTCCCGATCGTGGCAGGCCTGATCCTTGTCCTCACCTTGCCCCGCCTGGAGAACCTCATTCTCAAGCCGGACCGGTTGTACCCGCTCTATGGCCTTCACTACTCGGCGTTCCGGGCAATCAGCCGTTATTCGAACCAGAAGTTCTTCAAGTACCTCTTCGGTGACAGCCCCTACATCGTCTACTACCTCCAAGCGCTCGGTTACGACCTCGGCAAAGTCCAGCAGACCGGCTCGAACTTCGGTGTCGAGGTGAAGCACGACACTCCCTTCCTGAGTGCCGTTGGAAGCGGGACCATGGTTTCCGACGGCCTCTCCCTGATCAACACCGATGTCTCGAACACGTCCTTCCGGCTTTCCCGGGCCACCATCGGCGCCAACAACTACGTGGGGAACGACGTGTACTTCCCTACCGGGGCCAGAACAGGTGATAACTGTCTGCTGGCCACCAAAGTGATGATCCCCATCGATGGACCGCTCCGGGAAAATGTCGGCCTGCTCGGATCGCCACCGTTCGAGATTCCCCGCTATGTGCAGCGCGATACCCGGTTTGACTATATGAAGACCGGAGATGAGTTCCGGCGCCGGCTTGGCGCCATGACCCGTCACAACACCGTCACCATTGGCTTGTTCCTTCTGGTCCGCTGGATCTACCTCTTCTGCATGAACGTATTGTTCACGGTGGCTGCAACCTTCGAGCCCGCATTCGGCGCGACCGCCATGGCTGTAGCAGTGGTGGTCAGCGTGGTGTTCTCCGTGCTCTATTTCGGTGTGGTGGAGCGCGCCAGCGCCGGCTTCCGTGACCTTCGCCCCCAATACTGCTCCATCTATGAGCCGTACTTCTGGTGGCACGAACGCTTCTGGAAGCTCAGTGCGGGCGCGGCGATTGAGCTTTTCAACGGGACACCGTTCAAGACCCTGATCTGGCGGCTCCTGGGGGTCCGGATTGGCAAGCGCGTTTTCGATGACGGTTGTGCCATGCCGGAAAAAACCCTCATCACCATCGGCGACGACTGCACCTTGAACACCGGCAGCTGCCTTCAATGCCATTCCCTGGAGGAGGGCACGTTCAAATCCGATGTCATCAGGCTCGGATCTGGCTGCACGGTGGGCACGAACGCCACCATCCACTATGGGGTGACCGTGGGCGATGGTGCTGTGATCGAGACCGACTCATTCGTCATGAAAGGCGAGGAGATTCCGGCCAAAAAGCGGTTCGGCGGCAATCCGGCCGGCGAAATTACGCTAGTCCGGACCCTCTGATCCGGGACGAGAAAGATGATTGCACCCGGCAGACTGTCCGAAGGCCACCAGTTCCGAGCCGGTTTGGGGTTCGTGCGAGCCGGTTATCCACTAACTGATAGTTCCTGTTTCTACCCGTAGGCCAGCTCCTACAGTGGTGGCATGGGTAATCGGATAGAAGCGGGCGAGTTCCTTCGCAGTCGGCGGGCACGCCTGACTCCAGAGCAGATAGGCATTATTAGCGGCGGTCGCCGCCGTGTGCCGGGCCTGCGCCGCGAGGAAGTCGCGATGCTTGCGGGCACGAGCAGCGAATACTATGCGCGGATGGAACGCGGCGACCTCGCCGGCGTTTCGGCCGAGGTCCTTGATGCTGTTGGCCGGGTTCTGCGTTTGGACGAGGCCGAGACGCAGTATCTGCACGAGCTCGCCCGGTCGGCTGCTCCGGCAGCCGCCCGCCGTTCTGTATCCGCCCGGCGCCCGGCGCCAAGCGGTGTGCGGCCCTCGCTGCAGGCATTCCTGGACGCCATAACTGGGGCGCCTGCATGGGTTATGAACGCGCAACGGGACATCCTCGCCACGAACACGCTCGGCCGGGCATTGATGGCACCGCTCCTGGCTGACCCTGCGAACGGCGGCAACAACGCGCGGTTCATCTTCTTCAGCCCGGCATCGCGCACTTTCTACCCGGATTGGGAAAGCGCGGCCGACAGCACCGTAGCCTCCCTGCGCACCGCCGCGGGCCGCAACCCGCACGATACTGGCCTCACGAATTTGATTGGTGAGCTGGTCACGCGCAGCGACTCCTTTCGAAGCCGCTGGTCCGCCCACAATGTTCGCCTGCACCGTACCGGGGTGAAACGGATCGTGCACCCCGACGTCGGTGAACTTGACTTCATTTACGAAGGGCTCGAAATCCCGGATCACCCCGGCTGGATGATTTTCGCCTACACGGCCCGGGCCGGCTCGCCGACCGAGGAACGGCTCCGCCTCCTGGGCAGCCTCGCCGCCAGCACCACACAAACCCCGGCGCCGACGTCGACACGCGAAGGCTGACATGGAGATCGAACCACGGACAGCGACCACAAAAGGGCCTCCGGATCGCTTCACCGGCGAAGTATGGGTGGACCCGGTCGCCAGACCGCGACCGGAGCCTTCGCGCCTGACCGCGGCAATGGTGCGCTTCGCGCCCGGAGCGCGGACCGCCTGGCATGTGCATGCCCGCGGACAGACACTGCGCGTCACCGACGGCGTCGCGATCGTGCAGACACGTGGCGGAGAAACGGTCGCCGTGCATCCCGGTGAGACTGTCTACACGCCACCGGGCGAATGGCACTGGCACGGCGCAACCGTCGAGAACTTCATGGCCCACCTTGCCCTCTCCGAACTGCTCCCCGACAAGGACGGCGCGACCGTCATCTGGGGCGAACACGTCACGGACGAAGAATACCGGCGCGCGCAGATGCTCGCCTTTCAACAAGATGACGAAACGAACGATCAGAAAGAAGAAGCCCTATGACCACCTGGCTCATCACCGGATGCTCCACCGGCCTCGGCCGCGCCCTCGCTGTCGCGGTGCTCGAGCACGGAGACAACGTCGTCGTCACTGCCCGCGACACCGCGAAAATCCAGGACCTCGCCGAGCGCTACCCGGACACCGCCGTCGCCCTCGCGCTCGACGTCACCGACGACGCTCAGGTCACCGCTGCCGTCGCGGCAGCAGAACAGCGGTTCGGCGCCGTCGATGTGCTCGTCAACAACGCAGGCTACGGCTACCGTGCCGCCGTTGAAGAGGGCGAGGACGACGCCGTGCGCCGGCTGTTCGACACACACGTGTTCGGCACGGTCCGCACCATCAAGGCCGTGCTGCCTGGAATGCGCGCCCGTCGCTCCGGCACGATAGTCAACCTCTCCTCAATCGGCGCCCGAATCTCCCCGGAAGGGTCCGGCTATTACTCGGCAGTGAAGGCCGCAATCGAAGCGCTCACACTGTCGCTGCGCAAAGAGATCGCACCTCTGGGCATCCGCGCGATCACGGTCGAGCCGGGCGCGTTCCGCACCGATTTCGCCGGCCGTTCCCTCACCCAGGCCGCCGAACCGATCGCCGACTACGCCGACACCGCCGGAAAGCGGCGCAAGGAACATGACACCATGCACGGCTCACAGAACGGCGACCCCGCCAAGGCCGCGGCTGCGCTAATCCACGTCGTCGAATCCGAGGACCCGCCCTACCTGTTGCTACTCGGAAATGACGCCTCAAACGGATTCCGTGCCGCGCTCGACGCGTTGCGCGCCGACGCCGACAAGTGGGATTCGGTCAGCCGCAGCACTGACTTCGACGCCTGAGACGAAAGGAAAACACCATGACCGAGCAGAGCCCCGCCCAGCGGTCCATCGGCGATTTCGCCCCGAAACTCGTCGACCTCACCGATGATGTGCTCTTCGGCGACGTCTGGGAACGACCCGAACTATCTAAACGCGACCGCAGTCTCATCACCGTCACGAGCCTGATCACGTCCTCAAGTTTCGAGCAACTCCCCAACCACCTGCGCCTGGCCAAACAGAACGGCCTGACCGAGGACGAGTTGAAGGAAGCAATCATCCACCTCGCTTTCTACGCCGGCTGGCCCCGTGCGATGTCCGCCATTCAGGTCGCCAAGAAGGTCTTCGCCGAATAGCCGACCCAGCCGACGCACCTCAGACGCACGGCCCGCAACGGGAACGGCGTCGACGCGGCCACAAAATGGGGCATCGACCCGTGGTCCGAATCGCTTCGACAGGAACTTCTACAAGTCTGAACACGGGGACGTTTTGCCCCCGTTCCAGGAGGCTGACGCTGCAGGCCTCATTTTCATGCGATCGGCCTGCGTGAGGTGTTACCACGCAGGCCGATCGTGAGGCGTCATTTGCCCGGCACGGTTGTGATGCAGACACCTTTCCGTGCTGGTTTTAGGTCAGCCGTCGTTGCCGGCAGGCGTGGTGGTGGTCGAGTAGCCTTCCAACTTGTTCGCTGCGAGTGCGTACTTGTTGTCGAACGTGTTGGCAATGGTGACCTTGGAAGTGTCGACTCCGATGGTCTTCTCCATGTCAAAGATCACCTTGGGACCGCCGGCCGGCATGATCCCGTCCGGCAGGAACTGGCCCTTGTCCTGGTTCAGCCCGGACACGTACTGGTCCTTGCTGATGGTGCTGTTCTGAACGTAGGAGGCGGGCAGCTTGTCGGCAATGTCCTGCGCGGAGTGGCTGCTGATCCAGTGCATGGTGTCGACAAGTGCGTTGACAACCTTCTGCGCCGCGTCCTCGTGGGTCTTGACCCAGTCGGACTGTGCGAGGAGACCTGCGGCCGGAGACTCCCCGCCGAGGGCCGCCTTGGCTCCATCAGCGGTGGCGAGATCGATCGCCGAAACAGCGAGGTTCTTGTTCTCGAGTGCGCCCACGGTCGGCTGCGTGGTCATGACGCAGTCGGCTGATCCGCGCTGGATGGCCGCGATGGCCGTTGCTCCGGACCCGACGGCGAGGGTGTGGTAATCGCTTTTCGAAAGACCGGCCTTCGAGGCGATGAACTGGGTGAGTTCATCGGTCCCCGACCCGAGGTCGGTGACGCCGACGGTCTTACCCTTGAGATCGGCCGCCGAGTGGACGTTGGCCTTCGGGCTGCACATGATGCGTTCGCCCGGGGCGCCGGAGAGCTGCACGAGGTTGGTAACGGCCTTGCCCTTTGCCTGGAAGTCGACCGTGTGGATGTACCACGCACCGGCCATGTCGACCTGTCCGGACGCCATCGCTTCCTCGGCACCAACGCCGCCCTGTGATTCGGTGGAGAGCTCAACCTTGACTCCGTACTTCTGGTAGTAGCCGAGCTGCTGCGCGAGCTGGTACGGCAGGTAGATCTGCTTGTCGATGCCGCCAACCATGAGCTTCACTGTGGGCATTGAGCCGGTGTCGGCGGCAGGACTTCCGGTTGCCGTGCTGGTGCTGCTTGCTGTGCTGGTGCCGCAGGCAGCGAGGCTGAGCGCGATCACTCCGGCAGCGCCGACGGCGTAGATCTTGTTCTTCATCATGGGTGTACTTTTCCTTTGGTTATTTTGGGGATTCGAGCGGTGGGTAAGTGGAATGGATGACGGAGAGGGTCAGACCGCTTGGGCTTCGGAGCGGTTCGGCGGCCGCCATTTGAGCAGGGAGCGCTCTAGCAGGCCGATGAGGTATTCCGCGCCGAGCGTCACGATGGCGATGATGACCATGCAGGCGAAGACCGTGTTGGGGTCGAAGGTCCCCTGTGCCTGGCTGATGATGAGGCCGATTCCTTGCTGGGCGCCGAGCACTTCGGCGACGAGGGCGCCAATGATCGCGAAGCCGAACGCCGTGTGAAGGCTGGCGATGATCCACGTCATGGCCGATGGAATGGTCACGTGAATCGCGACCTGAAGCGGCGATGCGCCCAAGACGCGCACGTTCCCGACCAGGTTCTGATCCACCTCACGGACGCCTTGGAAGGCGTTGAAGAAGACAACGAAGAAGACCAGCACCGCCGCGAGCAGCACCTTCGGGAAGACTCCGAGGCCGAAGGCCACGATGAAGATGGACCCGAGCACGATTCGAGGGATCGAATTCACTATCCGGATGTATGGGCCGACGACCTCTGAGAGGTACCTGTTTGAGCCCAGGAGGATCCCGAGGACGACGCCGACGGCCGTGCCGAGCAGGAAGCCGTAGATCGCCTCCTGCACTGTGATCCCGAGGTTTTCCCAGATGGTGCCGAATGCCGTGCCCTGCGTGACGAGATTAACCAGGCTGGTCCAGATTTCAGTGGGCTGCCCGAAGAAGAACTTGTCGACCCAGCCGGCTGAGGTGAACCACTGCCAGCCCCCAACAATGATCACCGCGAGCGCGGCCCGGCCGATCCATACCCACGTCTTGCGGCGGGTCATGGCACGCCGGGCGGAGGCCTGAAGCTCGGCCGCTTGCTCGTGCGCGGGCGCGCCCTTACGGGGTGCCGTTGTGGTGGTCATGCCGCTGCACCTGCCGATAGGTTGTAGGCCCGGGTGACTTCGTCCTTCAGGGATTCCCAGATCTGGCCCTGGAGCTCCAGGAAGCGCCCCTCGTGGCGGATTTGCTGGACGTCGCCGCGTGGCCGGGGAAGATCGATGGCGAAGACATCTTTGATGGTGCCGGGGCTGCTGGTCATGATGACGACCTTGTCGGAGAGCGCGACCGCTTCGTCGAGGTCGTGGGTAATGAACAGGACAGAGGGGCGCAGTTCCTCCCAAAGCTGCAGCAGTTCGTTCTGCATGATGGCCTTGGTCTGCACGTCGAGGGCGCCAAACGGCTCGTCCATCAACAGAATCCTTGGGTTGTTGATCAGCGCCGCCGCCATGGCGACACGCTTACGCATGCCGCCGGACAACTGGTGCGGATAGCGGTCCTCGAACCCGGCCAGACCGACGCGGCGCAGCCAGTCCCTGGCGAGCACGGTGGCTTCGCGCTTGGGCGTGCCGAGCAGTACCGGACCGATCAACACATTGCCAAGAACGGTCTTCCAGGGGAAGAGCGCATCCGCTTGGAACATGTAGCTGACGCCCTTGGTGATGCCGTCAACGATCTGATCGTGGACGCTAACTGATCCGGCGCTGGGCTGCTCCAGGCCAGAGACCTGGGCAAGGGTCGTGGACTTGCCGCAGCCGGTGGGTCCGACGATCGCGCAGAACTGGCCAGGTTCGACCTTGAGCGTCACGTCACGAATGGCGGTGAATGTCTCGCCCTTGGGGGTGAGGTAACGCTTGGTCAGCCCGACAATGTCGATGCCTGCCGCGTCCTCGGCTCTCTCGGGGACCTCGGGGGGCCGCTTGGGATTATTAGCATTCATGGTGCTAAGACCTCTTCGTCTTTCGGTTCTTGTGACCAATGGTTGGGAGACACGCCGACAGGGGGTGTCCCGGGAACCAGGCCATTTCGATGGGTGTCTTTTCGATACAGCGGCAGTGAGCTGCGGTGCCTGCAGCTGTGACGTTGACCGGACGTTGGAGCTTCAGGCCCGCTCTACGCCGCCGGCCGCCGGGATGGGTTAAGGCGGGTGTTTCTGGTAGTTCTGACGCCCTTGTCATTTCCCTTCTTCGGGTGTCCCGCGTGATGTCAATCACGGAAACTATGTGAAGCTTAGAAAATGATTCTTTTTGGCAGAAGGCTTCGGTAAGTTGTGCGCTTTAAGTGCAAAAATGCACCTTTTGTGCCTTTTCTGCGGCACCGTGAATGCGACGCCTGGATCGGGAGACCGGTGAGGCCCGCGTCGGTAGTACGGCGGATCCGGGCCGGGGCCCAATCTTCGACCCTGACCACCCAGATCCTCCTGGCCTCGCTGTCATTGCTGGTGTTCACAGTCGTCCTGGGCGGGTTTCTGTTCACGCTGATCAGCAACCAGACCCTGGACCGGCAGTATCAGCTGCGTGCCCTCGGCATTGCGACCGCAACCGCACAGATGCCGGAGATCCGGTCCGCCCTGGCGGCCGGGGATCCCAAGCACGTCATCGACGGGCTCGCCAAGGAGATAGCGGCCGCCGCTCAGCCCGCCTATGTCGTGGTTACCGACCGGGACGGCATCCGGTTTTCCCACCCGGTCCCGGCGCTGATCGGTCAGAAGCTGGAGGAACCCGTCGCCGTGCTGGACGGCGAAACCCACGTGGGGTTCGACGCGGGCAGCCTGGGCATGTCGGCGAACGCCAAGGCCCCGATCTTCGGGACGGACGGCTCGGTCATAGGCCAGGTGTCGGTGGGCATTGAGGACACCCAGGTCCTGGACAACCAGGTCCAGAACAACTGGCTGATAGTGGGTTTCTCCGCGCTGGTCCTGGCGCTGGGCGTGGGCGGTTCGCTTCTGCTCTCCCGCCGGATCAAACGTGTCACCTTTGATCTTGAGCCGGCCGAGATCGCCTCGCTTTTGCAGGAGCGTGAGGCGCTGCTGCACGGGATCCGGGAGGCCGTCGTCGGGCTCGACGACAAAGGGAGGGTGACAGTAATAAATGGGGAGGCCCGGCGGCTGCTCCGGATCGACGGGGCGGCGCTGGGAAAACCGGTCGCCGAACTGGTTCCGGAAGGGCGCCTTCGGGACCTTCTCACGGGCAAGCTCTCCGGCGCCGACCAGGTGGCGCTGACAGAGGAGTCCCTGCTGGTGGTCAACCGCATGCCCGTCTCGACCGCAGGGCGGAGCATTGGGTCCGTTGTCACCCTGCGCGACCGCACAGAGATCGAAAGTCTGGTCCGGGACTTGCACTCCGTTCAGGGCCTGATGGAGGCAATGCGCGCACTGGAACACGAATATGCCAACCGGCTGCACATCGTCGACGGCCTCCTGGAGATGGGGGACGTGGGCCAGGCCCGGGGCTACGTCTCGCAAATATCCTCCATGTCAAGGTCACTCGGCGAAGGACTGCGCTCACGGATCGCACCGCCAGAACTGGCAGCCCTGCTTCTGGCGAAGATCACCGTTGCCGCCGAACAAGACGTGCAAATCGAGGTCACGGCCGAGTCCCGGCTGGAACGTCCCCAGGTTGACCAGGCAGAACTGCTGACGATCGTCGGCAACCTACTGGACAACGCCGTGGATGCGCTGGCCGACACGCCCCGGCCACGCATGGTGACCGTACAGTTTGACGACGCCGACGGCGTCTTCATCGCCGTACGCGACAACGGAGCCGGCGTCCCCGCCGACAAGATCGACCAGGTGGTGGTGGACGGCTATTCCACCAAAGACCCTCGACCGGGCATGCGCCGCGGAATCGGACTGGCCCTAGTGAAGAGAATCGTGCACCGGGCAGGGGGAACCCTCGACGTGTTCCCCGGGCCCGGCGGCAACTTTGAGGTGTGGCTACCGGCGAACCCGGACATTGAAGACAAGGACAGGAGCGCAAACATTGATCAAAACATTGGTTGTTGACGACGATTTCCGGGTCGCCGGAATTCATGCGGCCCGTGTGGGCAGGGTTGAAGGCTTCGAGTGCGTGGGCCAGGTACACAGCGCCGCCGCCGCGCGGGAGGCGATCGCGCGTCTCACCCCGGACCTGCTCCTGTTGGACGTGCATCTTCCCGACGAGGACGGAATCTCCCTGCTGCGGTCCCTGCAGGCGGCCGGAACCGAGGTTGACTGCATCATCATCACCGCAGCCCAAGACCTGGCCACCGTCAAATCGGCCATGAACAGCGGCGCAGTCTATTACCTCGTCAAGCCCTTCAGCTTTGACCGGCTCCGCACACAGCTGGAGTCCTACCAAAAGTGGCGGCACGAGCTTGAATCCGCATCAGCCGCCAACCAGGCAACCGTTGACAGCCTCTACAACGCACGTTCGGCCGGGGCCCGGGCTGCAGTGCCGGGGCCGCGCCTGCAGCCCACCATGCAGAAAGCCCTCGACGCCGTCCGCGCCGCCGGCGGTCCCGTCAGCGCCGCGGAGATCGCCGACCACCTCGGTATCAGCCGCCCGACGGCTCAGCGTTACCTCAGCGCCCTGGAACGTAAGGACCTTCTCACCCTAAATCTCAAATACGGCAGCACCGGCCGGCCACTGAACTCCTACACCACGCCGTAGCCATACGGCTCTGGCCTCCCCTGCCGACGCGAATCGAAGCGGGCAGGGTTGCCCAAGGTAGGTCCTTGCAGTGAGCGCACGCACGGCGGTCAGGCAGCCTCCAGGGTCTGCAAAACGCACCACGGACGCGCGTAGGTGCGGGTCCTCAGATGTTGCTGGCAACCATCGCGTAGTCCGTGAACACGACCGGACGGGCTGTAAGGACAGGCTGGTAGACGGCTTCGAATGCCGCTACTTCTGCGGATCTCCCGTGGGCATCGTGGGCTACCTCGTCCTCGAAGATGAAGACGTGGACGAACTTGGTGGGATCCTCGACATCCTGCCAGGCAGAGTAAAGCCGGGTTCCCGGTTCGTTCGCCTTCACGTAGTCAACGAATTTTTCGATGGCCTCTTTGACCCGGTCGACGGCATCGGGCTGAACCTGATACTGGGCTGTCTGGCAGATAGGCACTTTGTCTCCTCCGCTGATGATGGCCCGGGTGGGCCTGTCCCTCCCAGCTAAGCAAATTTCGGATAAAGATTCCTTCGAGAGCCTGAGCCGTCGACGGCACGACTCCGGCCAAGGGGAGCCGTTTCAGGTTCAGGAATCGACGTTCGACTCCGCTCCACCGGTCCGTAGCTCCTCGCCGTGGGCGATGACCGCGAAGATGATCAGCACGTCGATTGCGATCACGATCAGGGACCACCATGGCTGCGCCGGAATGAGCATCAGTTGAACGACCGCGCTGAGGCCCGCAACGACCACAGCAACGACTCGGGCCCAGGTTGCGCCGGAGAAGAGCCCGACGGCGGTGAGGATTAGGAGCACTCCGAGGGCCACATTCCACCAGCCCCACCCCTTCGCATCGAAAATGAACAACGCGCGTGGGGTCGACAAATAGTAGGTATCGGGACCGGTGAGTGCGACGAGGCCTTGAAGGCCTATGAAAACGCCGTTGATGATCAGAATGATTCCGGCGAAACTGACCCAACCGGTCCAGCCGCTGGAAGCAACAGGATGATGAACAGCACTCATTTTACTCATTGTGTCGACCGCTTTCCGTTGAATATTCTGCCGTCGCCTTCACGGGCGGCGCAGTCGTGTCGTGAAGCCAGTACCGGTTCCGATGATGTTCTAGTGATGGAAACAACCGGATCCAGCCGAATCTGGAAGGGCTGGCCGATCGCCATGACTTTCATGACAAGGTGCCCGGCGGCCACCCGTTGCGAGGGGCGCGGCGCGCTGCTCGCCCCCGGGGGGCCCGGCTAACGTGGCGGCCCGGGCGTGCTCCCACACCCTGCCCGGGCCGCCTACCCCGGCTTCAACCGCATTCATACAAACGCACCACCGCGGTACACCATGCCTATCCCGAATCAGGGACTCCAGTTAGGGTCAAACGGCCCGTGGCGATCAGGGTCAGTTGTAGACGCGGATCCAGTCGATCTGCATCTGGCTTGGTAGGGTGGCGGTCCCGTCCGGGAACCAGTCCAGCTGGATAGTTTGATGCATGCCGACCGTGGGCTGGTGCGCCGGATCCGTGTCGGTAAACCATTGCACGCCGTCGATGTAGCCGGTGATCCCGGCCGGGGTCCACTGGACCGCGTAGTTGTGCCACTGAGTGGTATCGATCGGCTGCACTGCCTGAGTCTGGAAGCTCGAACCACTGCACGCGTAGTGCAGGAAGAACTTGATCCTGGACGTGTCGGAGGTTCCCTCGGCGTAGTCAACCTCAGCACAATTGGGGGACGTGTTGTTGTTCGGCCAGAGGATCAGGACTGGGTGGTATTTCGGATCCCGGGCGCTGGTCTTCATTCGGACTTCCCAGCGTCCGTATTGCTGCTGGGCAAACTTCGCTGACATGCCGCCGGTAGTGCCGGCAGAGTCGCCACTGACGGTGGCAACGTTGCCGTCCACGGACCAGGCATTCGGACTCCGGATCCCGTTGCCCGCATGTCCCGCGCTGTTGTAGACGCCCCACTTCAACGGATTCGGCGCTCCGGTGTAGGAAAACTCGTCCCCATTAACCACCGGACCCCAGCCGAAGACGACGGCGGCCTGAGTACCGTCGGCAGACTGGGCCGGGCTGACCGTGATCGTGATCGAGGGCGTGACGGCGTCGGGGCTGACCCCGTTCGCCGCCGCCACCGTGAACGTCGCCGCCCCGGACGCCGTCGGCGTGCCCGACAGAACCCCGGTGGTCGTGTTCAAACCCAGCCCCGCAGGCAGGGCCCCGGAAGCGACCCGGAACGTCGGCGCCGGATTACCGCTCGCGGCAAACGTGTACGAATACGCCGACCCGAACGTAGCCGACCCCGGCGGTGAGGACGCCGTAAACACCGGCGCCGCCTGGGCCCCTTGGGCGGGCAGAATTTCGATCACAGATAGATTCCATCTGTCTGTAGTGGGGGCCGTGTCATTGATCGTCACGTTCGACGGCGCTGCCGCTGCGCCTGGTGCGGATTGACGTTGTGTCCAGAACGTATCATCGCTGCTGGCTAGGAACTCATCGACTTTTGTTTGACCGCTTCCGACAGTCCGGGGGGTGGCCCGGCTCCAGTCATTGCCCACACCCCAGACCCAGGAACCGGTGCGGGTTGACGTAAGCGTGGCGGTGGGCGCGCCGGTGGCGCCGCTGGCTCCCTTGACCGCCCCGTCGGTAACGGTGTCCGCGCCCGTAAAGGTGGCAACCGTTATGGACCCCGGGTATGAACCGTTGTGCGTCGCAGTCACTCTTGCGTTCGTGAGAATCCCGCTAGATACGGCCTGCCAGACTTCAGCCGTCCCGTACTGGTCGTTTGCCCGCTGGCGCAGGCGCCATGTGAGCCCGCCCCCCGTGACGGAAGTGAATTGCTGGGACCGGGAGACTGCCCGGCCGGAAGTGGACACAAATGCGACCAGCAGTTCGTTGGTTTGAGTTGTTGTGAAGGTTGGCGAAACGACGGTCGACGAATCCGTGCCCTGGTGCCCGCTCACCACTTTATCGGTCGCCAATCCGCCGGCTGCTTTGGCGGGCAGAGGCACCAAAGTGAGACCGATAATTGTGGCGATAAGGACTAGAGGTGCAAAAATCGGTCGCCGCATGAATTCCTCGCAAAGTCTTTATTGAAGTGAATTTGCCCTGCCGGCCATCGGTAAAACCCTCCATGGCCTGCTGGAGATGCCGCGGCTAAGTAGATTTGCGTCCGTCATCACAGCGGCGGACAAGAAGCTCAACAACGACGGCGGTGCGCGCCGCCGGAATCTGGGGACGGCGACGATTCGCCGTGAACATTCGGGACAAAAGCCCTGACTGCGGCGGCTTTCACTAATGCCGCCGAATTCATCCGGCCGAAATAACCGGCCCGGCAGAGCCCATCGTAACGACTGCAGAGCAGCAACATCCTCAGTGGCGGCTACCTGTTAAAGCTTGCTTCTCACTTGCCAGGATCTTAGCGATACTCGCCGCTGGCACTGAGGTTGTGCCGTTTCGCATCCCTCCTGCAGTGGTGAAACGGAAGTAGCCACGCGCCCGGGGGCTGCGTGGCTACTTCCCAGGCTGCCCGGCACTACCTAATCGACTGCTTGAGTGCCATGGCTGATCCGCCGCCCCGTCTGACGGGTTCGGCGGCCGCGACCATGCCGCCGTCGGGCAGGAACTCGATGGCGGTCGCGGCGCCGATCTCGGCCGCTGAGGTGAACGCATCCCCCGACGGCGTGAACTGGTGGCCAAAGGGTGTCAATTGGTTGCCGTATGCGGCGATGAACTCCGGCTCGGCCGTGACTTTGGCCGTGTTGCGTTGTGAGGCACGCGGTGCAGCGATCGCCTCGGAGATGGTCATGCCCAGGTCCACCCGGTTCAGGATCGTCTGCAGGACGGTTGTGATGATGGTCGATCCGCCGGGCGAGCCGAGAGCGAGGAACGGCTTGCCGTCCTTGAGGATGATGGTCGGCGACATCGACGAGCGCGGGCGCTTGCCAGGCTCGATCCGGTTCGGGTCGCTCTGGTTGTATACGGTCGAGAAGTCGGTCAGCTCATTGTTGAGCAGGAAGCCGCGGCCGGGGACCACGATGCCGGATCCGCCGGTCTGCTCGATCGTGAGTGTGTAGTCGACCACGTTCCCCCACTTGTCCGCGACCGTCAGGTTGGTCGTGGAGATGTTCTCGGTGTCCTTCTCCTCGGCAGGCGCCACGACGGCGGCCGGGCAGGCGCCGTCGTACGAGGACACGTCACCCGGCGCAACGGGCTTCGCCGCCGCATGCAGGGGGTCGATCTGGCAGGCACGCTCCTTGCCGAAGAGCGGGTCTGTGAGCGCGGCAGTGGGGACGCTGCCAAACGCGGGGTCCCCCACGTACTTGCCCCGGTCCGCGAAGGCGAGCGCGCTGGCCTCGAGGTAGTGATGCAGGGCGCCGGCCGTGGACATCCCGGACAGGTTGGACGGCGCCAGGATGTTCAGCGCCTCGCCTACCGTGGTGCCGCCGCTGCTGGACGGCGCCATGCCGTAGACGTCCAGGTCGCGGTAGTCCACGTGCGTGGGCGCCTGGTCCAGGGCGCGGTATTTGGCGAGATCCGCCGTCGTCATGTGGCCTGGCGGAACCGGCAGCTTTGTGCCGGAGGCCTTGGGCGGCGCCTGCACCGTGGCCGCGATCTCGGCCGCGAGCGGGCCGCCGTAGAAGCTTCCGGTGCCCTTCTTGGCGAGGAGCCGGTATGTCTCGGCGAGGTCGTGGTTCTGGAAGACACTGCCGACGGCAGGGGCGTCACCGCCAGGGAGGTAAAGGCTGCTGGTCGAGGGGAACGCCTCGAATCGGGCCTTGTTGTCCAGGGTCTGCTGGCGGAACGTCTTGTCCACCACAAAACCCCGGGTAGCCACGTTGATGGCAGGCTTCAGGGCATCGCCGAGGCTCAACGTTCCCCACCGGTCAAGAGCACGCTTCCAGGTGGCCGGGGTGCCGGGGACGCCAACGGAAACGCCGCTAGTGACGAGTTCGGGTGTGAAATTGTAGGGCTTGCCGGTCGCCGGATCGATGAATGCGTCGTGCGGCATTACTGCCGGCGCGGTCTCCCGGCCGTCGATCGTGCCCACCTTGCCGGTCTTCGCGTCGTAAAACACGAAGTAGCCACCGCCGCCGATTCCGGCACTGTAGGGTTCGGTAACCCCTAGGGTCGCGGCCGCGGCGACGGCGGCGTCCGCGGCGTTACCGCCCTTGCGGAGTACCTCAATCGCGGCGGCGGATGCCTCCGGGTCCACTGTGCTTACCGCGCCGCCGTATCCCGTGGCGGTTGCCGTCTTAGTAGTGTCTCGCGGCTCGGCCAGGGCAGGTGCGGCGACTACGCCGCCGGTCACGCTCAATGCCAGGACTGCCGTGACGGCCGCCAGCCCCCGTGTCATATGTGCCATGATCACTCCGGTTAATTGTTATGCGTATTGACAGTTGTTGTCACGCTACTATGCCGGCCTACGACACTCAACACCTGGGCCGCCGGTCATGGTCCCAGCCAAGACCGGTGGCGCCAGGGGCTTGAAATCCTGATCATAAGCATGCTTATGATGGAGTCACGGCCGCAGCGGACGGCTGCCAACCAGAGGAGGAAACACCATGGGACTGGGCGACAAGATCGAGAACGCCGCCGAAAAGGCTGGCGGCAAGGGTAAGGAAGCTGCCGGGAAGGCCACGGGCGACAAGAGCCTGCAGGCCGAAGGCAAGGCTGATCAGACCAAGGGCGATCTGAAGCAGGCCGGCGAGAAGGTCAAGGACGCCTTCAAAAAGGACTGACCTGGCTGCAGCGAAGTGACGGGCGCAACTCTGACACAGGGGGTGCGCCCGTTGCTGTGTCCGGACGAACATGTCCCCCGCATCCGGCTCGCACCACAACTCCCGGGTAATCGACGCCGCAGACTGGAGCGGTACCTAGAACCGTCCATAGCGCGCACGGGCCATCGAGTAAACGCCGTAGCAGACAAGCCCTGCCGCCGTTGCGGCGAGCAGGAACACCCCGTACGGCTGGGAGCCGAGGGTTTTCAGGCCGCCATCCAGGCCAGACGATTTCGATGGATCCGCGGTGGCCGCGGCCGCGATGATCAGGATCCCGACGACGGCGAGCACCACGCCTTTGGCGGCATAGCCAATGATTCCGATCCACTCGACCGCAGTGCGGGCGCTGCCGGGGTCCTGCAGGTCCTCCATGAACTTCCGCGTGACGCCCCGGTAGACGTAGAAGGCACCGGAGACGATGATCGCGAGACCAGCCGCGATCAGCAGCACCACGCCGGCAGGCGCTCCCATTATCTTCGCGGTGAAGTCACTGGCCGACTGGCTGGAGCTCTTGCTGCCGCCCGAGGCGAACACCGAGAACGTGAAAGCCAGGAAGCCGTACACCACGGCCTTGCCCACGGCCGCCCCTGCCTCTTGCAGCTTCTTCTTCGGGTCGGATTCCGAGCGGACCTCAAAGACGGCCTCGCTGAGCATCCAGAGGGCCAGCGCAGCGCACCCCGCAAACCCGGCCCAGAGCAGGAACGGACCGCCCGGCTTCGAGGCGAGCGATCCGATGGCTCCGGACTGGTCGGCCTCACCGCCCTGCCCCCGGTCGATCTGCACAGCAATCAAACCGATCAGAATGTGGACCAGGCCGATGAAGACGAACCCGGCACGCGCCAGGATCCGCAAGGCGGGGCTTCGGCTCGCCGACGCTGCTTCGGATACCGCCCGATTAGCCTTCTGCGAGGCGTTGCCCATGGCCAGACCTTCCCGATATCCACTTGATCTTCAGTTGCCCGCTCAGCCTCGCCAGCCCGCCAGCGTCACGGAATGATTCAGTGTAAATCCGGCCGGCGGCGTCCCGACAGCCCTTCCGGGAGCCAACCAGCGGCCAATCGTCTCGGCACTGTCATTGGGCCGGCGCACTTGCCCTCCCCGGCCGCTGCGCGTATGAGGGAAGCATGGGTTTGCAAAGAGATGCCCTCCGCGGACGCGTGGCAGTGGTGACAGGGTCCACACGCGGGCTGGGGCTGGCCATGGCCCGGCAGCTGGGGCGGCAGGGCGCGACGGTGGTGGTTGCGTCCAGATCGGCCGGCGACGTCGAGGCCGCCGTCGAACAGCTGCGTTCGGAAGGAGTCGCAGCGTCCGGACGTCGCTGTGACACCGGGGAGCTGGCCGACGTCGAGGCCCTACGCGACGAGGCCCTAGGCCTGGGAACGCTTGATATCTGGGTCAACAACGCCGGCGCCTCCGGCGTCTTCGGGCCCACCGCGTCCACGCCGGCCGACGATTTCACGCGGGTGGTCCGCACGAACATTCTCGGCACCTTCCACGGGTCGAGGGTTGCGTTGCCCGTGTTCCTCGGGCAGGGCCACGGCGATCTCGTCAATGTCTACGGCCACGGCGACCAGGGCCCGGTGGCGCTGCAGAACGCGTATGCGTCCAGCAAACGCTGGGTCCGCCAGTTCACCGAGACATTGCGGCTGGAATCCAAGGACACCGGCGTCCGGGTGCATGGCCTGAATCCGGGTTTAGTGATGACGGACATGCTGGGGCACGTGACGTCCCAGCCCGGGTATGAGCACCGGCTGCGTGGCCTGCAGGTCGTCGTCGGGCTGTGGGGGCAGAGTCCCGACGACGCCGCGCGCCCTCTCTTGGCCCTCGTAACGTCGGACACCGCCGAGTTCCGCGACCTGACCAAGACGACGATGGTGACCCGCGGGGTGCGCAATGTCCTGGCGGGACGACTGCGGCGCGCCAACCGCATGCCCCTGGACGTCACCGTCCTGGACACTCGGTGATCCGGGACACGGGTCTCTTGGCACGGCCCCCTAAATGCGTGGCTCGCCCGGGGCGGGTGCGCGACTCTCACCCGGCGAGGGTGAGGCGCCGCACCGCACCGGGGAACAGGATGGAACTGTGGCGGTCCGTCGGATCGCGTTGAACCCAATGAGAATCGGAGGTCATCAGCATGCCTGAGACGATGGATGAACTAGGGCCAGTGGACTGGCTCGTCGTGGAGTTCCCCGGGCCCGACTTTGGGAAAGGCCAGATCGCCCCGTTCCTGGAGGACCTGGTCAACCGTGAGCTGGTCAGGGTGCTCGACATGGTGTTCCTGAGGAAAACCATGGACGGCACGCTCGAGACCGCGGAGATCTCCGACCTTGACCCGAGCGAGCTCGGCGCGGTCCGCATGGCCGAGGCCGACCTCGCCATGGTGCTCTCGGAGCAGGACGTCATGGACCTGGCCGAGACGATCGAGCCCGGCCACTCCGCCGCTGTGCTCGTCTGGGAGAACCAGTGGGCTGCCCCGTTCGGCGCGGCCGTCCGCAAGGCCGGCGGCCAGCTCGTGGCCAGCGGCCGGATCCCGACCCAGGCTGTCATCGCCGCCTTCCAGGCTGACGCCGACGCTGAAGCCGGAGCCCAGTTAGCCGAAGGAATGAAGGAAGGAGCCTGACATGCCACTGGCAGCACGACGCAGGCGCAGGACCGCCGCCGCGGTCGGCGGGGCAGTTGTCGTCGCCCACGGAATCAACCGTCGCGGAGACCGGCGTGAGGACCGTCGGGACGACCGCGGCGACCGCCGCGAAGACCGCCGCGACCGCCGCGACTGACACCACAAAGCCGGTTCCCGGTACACCCGGGTGCGCATGACCCGTCTGGGGTCATGCGCACCCGCACGAATTGCAAGCACTATGCAGGCAGTGGCCGGCCGCTGGATGCGGCCGGCCGCTGCGCTCTTTACCGCTGCGCTTCAGGTGCGCGTGTAGCTACTTGCCGTCGCCGTCGGGGTCGCTTCCGGTCGCGGCGCTGCCGATCACATTGTGCTGGGCGGTCGGCACGGCCGAATCGTTGCCCTTGACGGATTTCCAGACTGACTCGTTGAATTCCTGCTCGTTGATCTGGTCTTCCTTGGTGGTGTCCTGCACCGAGGACTGCCGGGCCATCGGAGCGGTCGCAGCGTTGATGGCCTTCATGTCGTAGCTGGGCCTGACCGCCGTGTAGGCGGCGTTGTCCGGCTTCGCCGTAAAGGATGCGCTCATCGGCGTCGCGTACGCGTCGAACTGAGTCAGCGGCTGGATGCCGGCAATCAGGCCGATGGTCCGCACCATGGAGGCGGTACTGTAGAAGGTCGAGTCCACCTTGCCGGTCTGCGTGTAGGGGCTGATCACCAGGCCCAGGGTGCGGTGGGCGTCGACGTGGTCCGCGCCGTTCTGGGCATCATCTTCGGTGACGAAGATGGCGGTGTCTTTCCATGCCGCTGAGTGTGAGACGGTGTCCACGAGCTTTCCGAGGGCGTAATCATTGTCCGCGACATAGGCCTGCGGCGTCGGCGCACCCGGCTTGGTGGCCTGAGTGTGGTCATTGGGCAAGCGGAGAAACTGGACCGCGGGCACCTTGTTGGCCGCTACGTTCGCCTGGAAATCCTTGGCCCACTCCTCGACGCGTGGTGCGCCGCAGTCGCCCGCCTGCGGGGTGAAGGTGTCAGGAGCGTCGGGGCACGACAGGTCCCAGCCATGGAAGTTGTGGTCGGTCTGAGCGTCCAGCACCGGGTCTACAGCCTTGGATCCTGCCGCGGTGTTGGTCGTGAAGAAGCCGTAGTTGCGGTAGCTGACTCCGGCCTTGGCCAGGCGCTGCCAGACGTAGCTGTTGTCCGGGGCCTGCGCGGCATTTTCCGGATCGTTGCTTTCGCTGGGGTAGGGCGCCTTGCGGCCGGAGTAGTTCGCAGGCCACATCTGCTCCGCGTACGGGTTCGAGTTGGCCTGGGTGACCCAGTTCCAGCCGTTGGCGCTCACTTCGGCGTCGGCGTAGAAGTTGTCGATCGTGGTGAAACGTCGCGCCAATTCACGGGTGTTCGGAGCGGTATCGTCGCCGAAGAGGTTCAGGGACGGGTCACCGTTGCCCTTGCCGAGGCTGCCCAACACCTGGTCATAGGTGCGGTTTTCCTTGACCACGTAGATCACGTGCTTGATCGGAGTTTCGCCGCCAGGCCGCCGCGGCACCACCGCGCCCTGGGCGTTCCCGGCGCGGTTGTTGTTCTTGACTTCCTCGGTGGCTTTTTGCAGCTGACCGCCCGTGACGGCGTCGAAACTGCTCAGCGTCCCCTTGATCATTGAACCGGAATACTGGTCTTCCGAGGTCTTTGCCGTGGATTCCGGATCCGGGTGTCCCGGTCCATCGTTCGGTCCGGCACCCAGGCCTTTGGCGTTGGTCACGTTCAGCTTGCCGTTGGCGTAGGTGACGGAAGAGGGGTACCAGGCGGTGGGGATCAGGCCCTCAACCGTGCCGTTCGCCGTGTCGACAACTGCGACGTCGTTGTTGCCGGAGTTGGCGACGAACAGCCGCCCCCCCTTTTCGTCCAGGGCCAGCCCGTCGGGATTGGAGCCCACCGGCGCGCCCCGGTAGGGGGCGACGCTGATCGTCCTCGCGCGTCCCGTGCCCAGGTTGACGGCGGAGACCGTGTCGGCGTCGCCGTTGGCCACGTAGAGCGTGTTGCCGTCGCCGGAGAGGACGGACTTGTTCGGGTGCAGTCCGACCGGAAGGGTCTTGACCACCACCGGGGCTGTCCCTGCTACATCCACGACGGAGACGTCCGAAGCGCCCTGGTTGAGGACATAGGCGGTCCTGCCGTCCTTGGAGAGCGTGACCGACAACGGGCGGTGGCCTGCCGGCGTCGTGGTTACGGACCCGGTGGCGGTGTCAATGACGGACACCGCATCGCCGAGCTGGTCGGCGACGACGAGCTTGTGTCCGTCCGGTGTGATTGCCAGCCCTGCGGGGTACAGGTTCAGTGGCTTCCCGGCCGGCGTCTTGGTCGGAAGCTCGAAGGAATTGCCCTCGGTGAGTTTTCCGCCGGCCAACGAGTAGGTGCGGATCTTCGCGTTGGCTGCCGCGCTGGCGTAGGCCTTGGTGCCGTCGGGGCTCCAGGCCAGGCCCATATAGAGCGATTCGGGGGACTTATAGGCGATGGTCTGGTCAACCTCGTGATTGGCCGGATCGACCAGCTGCAGAGACTGCGTTCCTTGGCCATTATTGGTGACGAGCAGTCGTTTGCCGTCCGGAGACAGCGCCGAGTTTAGCGGCAGGTCCCCCAACGGGATCTGGTCCCCGGCAGGGCTCACAGCCTGGCCGATGGGAGTGATGGCGGTGCCGTCCCCTTTGGGACCGGCCACAATCCCGACGGCGGCAGCGGCCCCGCCGCCGACGAGGGCAAGAGCCGTGGTCGCAACGACGGCTCGGCGCACAGTTACTTTAACATTGGTTTTCACGCCCCTGACGCTAAGCCCGCCCCGTGAACCCAGATACTAAGTAAGGTGACTTTCGGGTGAATGAAAAACGATTAGTGCCCGGCACGCACCAGGCTCCTGTACGGCCCGCGCGCTCTAGTGCTAGCGTTTCAGTGATCGTGATCTATCGACTGGAGGTGAGTCCCATGAACGCAGTATCCGTAGTGGGTGCTCCCCCGCAGTTCACGACTGCGCGACTGAGGTAGTCGCCACCGGGAGCGCCCGACAGGCAATTCGCGAAAGGCGACTCCCATGAAAACAACACCTTCTTCACCCCTGCATTCCATTTCGACGACGGTCTCCGGCCTGCCGGGCCCCGACCAGGATCAGGTCGAGGCCGCCGCCGCACGGCCGGCACGCCCCGCAGATCAGCGGGCGTTGGTCCTCGGTGGCGGCGGATCGGCAGGCAATGCCTGGCTGATAGGCGTCATCGCCGGCCTCTTCGACGCCGGGCTGGATGTGACCGGGGCCGATCTGATCATCGGTACGTCGGCCGGATCGACGGCCGCGGCCCAGATAACTGGCGCGACCCCCGCTGACCTGTTTGCCGCCATCCTTTCCGCTGCACCCCAGCCACGGCCTGCGTCGACGGGTTCCGACGGCGGACGCGCTGGCATGGGGCAGGCGAACCATATGGAGAGAACGAGCCGAATTATCGCCGCCGCTAAGGACGCAGCCGACATGCGCCGCAGAATGGGTGCGGCGGCGCTCGAAATGGCTGCGGCGTTGGACGGTTCCGGGCCGCGGTGGCGCGCCACAGTCGCCACTCGGCTGCCCAGTCAGCACTGGCCGGACCAACCGGTGCTCATCACGGCGGTCAATGCCCATACCGGTGAACCGGTCGTGTTCGACCGCCACAGCGGGGTTGACCTGGTGGACGCCGTCGCCGCCAGCTGTGCGAGCAGCTTCGCCTACAGCACCGGCCACAGCAGTTACATCGACGGCGGCTACCGCCGCAACGAGAATGCCGACCTGGCTGCCGGATATGGACGGGTGCTGGTGCTGTCACCGCTTGGCGGCAGAACACGGCACCCGTTGGACTGGGGCATGCAGCTTGCAGCGCAGGTCAACGAGCTCCGTGCGGGCGGCGGCAGAGTCGAAAGCATCCTGCCGGATAGCGGCTCCCTGAACGCGTTCGGCACCAATCTGATGGATCTGTCGACGCGGCCGCCCGCCGCTCGAGCCGGCTACAAACAAGGCAGGACCCTCGCCGGGCAGCTCACCGAATTCTGGCACTGACGCCCACGAACCCGAGCGGGACGTCAAGCGGATCCGGGCGGGAACCCGCCCGGATCCCACCGGTCAGCCCGCGCCCTGGCCCTCGCGGGCCACCTCCTCCAGAATCCTGCCCGACGGCGCTGCCGCCATCAGCTGCCCTATCACCTCCGGCTTGTCCCACACCTGGCTGCGCAGCCGATCCAGAAATGCGGTCGCAACGTCCTTGGTGTCGAAGTCAAGGAGCACGGCCACGCTGTTCCGGTCCTCCGTATCCCGGTACACCCGGACGGACCGGGCGCCGGAGGCGGCGCGGCCCGCGGGATCGGTGTCGAAGACCTTCTTCCATGCCTCGTAGTCCCGGACCGGATAGCTAATCTGCAGGGTGAACATCGTCGTTCCTTTCCCTCGGGATGTGTCAGGACCACGATAGGACGTACGGCAACATCCGGGTAGGGCCGGGCGGGGCCGGATCGCGGTCGCGGTCCGTCATCGGACACCGGCTGGATAGAGTGGCCTCTGGACCGCGGACACCGGGCCATAAGCGTGTAGAAGGGACAACCATGGACATCACCGATGTGATTCTCAACGACCACCATGACCAGCGCCGCATGTTTGCGCTCCTGGATGAGATGCAGGACTCCCCACCGTCGGATTTGGAAGCGGTCTGGACCAGGCTTCGCATCCTGTTGGAGGTCCATGCGAAGGCCGAGGAAGTGCTGTTCTATCCCGAACTGCTGGCCCTGGGCGCAGGCGCAGGCGGCAAGGACTCCCCGGAGGACGAGACGACCGATGCAATCCATGATCACAACGAGATCCGGGACGCCATTGCCGAGGTGGACTCGCACCAGGCAGGCTCGCCGGCGTGGTGGCATGCAGCGGCGAACGTGAACAAGGTCAACGGGGACCATATGGCCGAAGAGGAACGTGAGGGACTGACAGATTTCCGCCGTCAGGCCAGCTTGGACCTCCGCCACGCCCTGGCCCTGGCCTTCTGCTCCTTCGAGGCCGCCCACGCCGGCGGTATCACCGGACACGACGTCGATCCCGACACCTACGTCCGAGAGCACCGCTAGCACTCAGCAGCGTCCGGCTAATCTGGCATGGCGAAGCGGCAGAAGTGTTTCATCCATTGGAAATGGGTGTCGCTGCGGCGGAGAATCCAAGGCAGTCTTGGGGACAGCCCGCGGTCCATTGACAGGAAAGAAGGATGCGATGTCCCTCAGCGTTGAGGAAATGAACAAGCAGCTGCCGGTTGCGAACGTGCTGCCCGGCGACGCCGTCCCGTACTACATGGCGTCGGGCGAGGGGGCCCGTTATGAGATCAACGGCCAGTTGGTCACGGTCATCGCCCGGGCGGCCGATACCGGCGGAATTTTCAGCGCTGCGTACATCTCCGGCGGCATGGGAGCCGAATCGCCGTTTGTGACGCATGCTGTGGAACACAAGACGCTGTACGTCTTCGACGGCATCCTGCATGTCTGGCTGCCGGGGGAAAGCCGGATCCTGACTCCCGGGGATTCCGTGGTGATCCCGCCGGGAACCCCGCATGCGTACCGGATGGCAAGCCACTACACCCGGTTCCTGAACTGGATGACTCCCGGCGGAGCCGAGGCCTACTACGAACGCGTCGGCACCCTCATCGATTCGCACGTCCCTCCTGTCACGGCGGGACGGAAGCTCAGCCTGCGGGAGTGCGCGGAGGTGGGCGCGGAATTCGGCATGACGTTCCCCGACGTCGAACGGGTGGCGCCGTCCTTCCGGCAGGACGTCGGACTGCCGGCCGCCCAGAGCCCGTACTTCCTCAGTGCCGGCGAGGGCGAACGGCTGGTCAGTTACCAGACCATGTTCACCTACCTGTCCCGGCCGGCGAACACGGGATCGAACTACTTCGCCGTCCACACCAAGGGCGCCAAATCGCCTTACATTCCGCTGCATTTCCATGAACAGCACACGGAAAACTTCCTCTGTACGGAGGGCCGGATGTGGATCTACGCCAACGGCCGCGAGGTGCTGCTCACCAAGGGTGACTTCCTCCACGCTCCGGCCGGAACCATCCATTCCTTCGCTTTCGATTCCCACAATACCCAGATGGTCGGTTTCCTGACGCCGTCGGTGTTCAACGGCTTCTTCGAGTACTTCAACAAGCCCACCGAGGACTACATGTACACGGAGGGCGGCGAGCCCTACATGGACATGGAAGGCTTCGGCCGGGCCCAGGCCGAAATGGATCTGACGGTGGTGGGTCCCCCGCCGCAGCGCCGCGCGGCGCTGGATCTCTAGCCCGGCCAAGGATCTAAGGTCAGCAACGGCCAGGGTCCGGAACTCCTCGGAGTTCCGGACCCTGGCTGTTTGGTCGGCGGCTGTTTAGTCGGCGGCGGCCCGCAGATTCAGCTTCCGTCCTGGCCGACTCTCTGAAATCGACTGGCCTCCTGAGACTTGCCGGCCTTCTGATGCTGGCGGACCAGGGCGCGGCCGTAGTCGTTGCCGTTGGGCGTGCGCATCACCGTGTGCATGTGGAAGGGAGCCGGCGTGTCGTTGCTGAGGAAGACGCCGGTATGGTGGTCCAGTTCCATGACCAGCACGGGGCTTTGCACGCGGAAGTAGAACGCGTGCTGGCCCCTCCATCCGCCGATCCAGCAGAACCAGGCCTCGTCCCAGTGTGCGGCGATTTCACGGTGACGGGCGGACCGCGGCCCGTCGGGGAGGGCCGCGATGAAATCTGCCACTAGCTCGTCGAGGATCGCACGCGCCGCCGCGGGCATCGCGCTGACCGGGATGCCCTCGTAAGGAATCACACGGTTGTCCTGGAAGCAGCCGGCCAGGTGCCGTTCGTCCCCGGCATGCAGCCGGCCCTCGGGCATCGCCGGATCCTGCATCTCCGCGAAGAGGGTGGCCTGTTCCCGCAGCGGCCCGGGGAGCGATTCCATGAGACGGCGGGCCAGGGCGATCCGCTCCTTGAAAACCGCAACGCCCTGGTGCGGGCCGGCGTCGATGACGTCCGGTTCAGCGCCCAGGAACACCGGGGAGATCACGAGCTGGGTCCCGGCCACCAACGCGTTGAGCGCCACGTGGTGCCCGAAGAGCTGCCAGCCCCACGGTGCCGTCTCGGACGGTTCACCGAAGAGGGCGAAGTTGTAGCTGTACTCGTTCATGAGCTCCGGCAGCTCCACGAGGTCGCCGAGGAATCCGTTGATCCGCATGAGGTTCCGGACCAGCGTATAGCCGGCTTCGCTCAGGCTCGCTGCCAAAACGGCCAGGATCCGGTCCCGGGCGTCCGGGGCCAGCTCCTCCAGGCGCAGGCCCGTGTCATGCTGCATGAATTCCGGGTTGGCCCAGCTCTGCCATTCGTGGGCGTCCACTCCGTAGCAGAGCCTGCGGGTCTGGTCCGGGGTGAGACCGGCCAACAGGTCCCGGGCGGCCGATGTCATCGCGGCTGCGGGCGCTTCCTCCCCCGCGGGTGCCTCCGCGAGGGTGTACAGCCCGGGCCGGAGGTTGCCATCGCTGGTCACCCCGGTGAAGGGCTCGGGATACTGGGCCGCCCAGCCCTGGATCATCGGGCCCGCGAACGAGTCAGTCTTCGCCGCCTCGGCATAACCCCGTGCATCGAGGCCCCGGATCTGGGCCACCCTCGGGTGGCCGGGCGGGTAAAGATAGTCACGGAACGACGGCTCGGACATGCGAACTCCTGTCTGGGTCTTCGGATGGGGTGGCCAGAGGCCAGCCGGCGGCTACGCCAAGGGCCGCGGCGGCCTGGGCAGGGTCGGTCCCCCGCCACGCGATGTGCTGGTCCGGGCGGACCAGCACCGCGGAGGCCTGCCAGTGCGTGGCCATGGCGGTTCCGTCGTCGGAAGGCCCAACGGCGGCGACAGTTACCGGAATGACGTGCCGGGCTGCCGCAGCCAGCACCGGCTCATAGGCCTCCTGTGCGGGCATGCCGGCAAGGCTCCCGGCGTCCACGAGCAGCGTGAAGCCGGGCCCGAGGATGTCGTAGAGCGACGTCGAGCGGTCCAGCCAGGTGTGAGGCAGCAGCGCACCGGGGCTGGCCGAGGGAAAGTACCTGATGGGGTCCTCGGCCGGGACGGGCAAGGCGTCGGGGACCACCAAGGGTGAGGAAGCGTAGTCGTAGCCCAAAACCAGGCCCAGCGAATCGAATTCACTTTGCTTGACCGCGAGCGACTCTTTCGCCTGGAGCCGCGCCGCCTCACCGCCAGCTCCGCCGCTGCGCAGGGCGGGATCCGCGAAGTGGTACGCGAGCGACTGCCCGTTGGCGGCGGCGTCCCGGATGGTCCGGGCCGCCACGGGCCGCCGTTCCAGTTCATAGCTGCCGGTCAGGGCGGGCCCTGCCCAGCCGTCCAGGGCGGCGGCGATCTTCCAGGCCAGGTTGGCGGCGTCGCCGATGCAGGTGTTGAAGCCGTGGCCGCCCCAGGGCGGGTTCAGGTGTGCGGCGTCGCCCACAAGGTAAACGCCGTCGCGGCCATAGCTGGGGGCCAACAGCATGCGCGCCGTCCAGGGGTCGGTGGCGACAATTTCGAGGTCCACGTCCGCACCCACCAGTGAGCGCACTAGTGCGGTGGCATCGAAGGACTCACGGCCGTCCACGCCTTGGATAATGGCCCACCAAGTGCCCTCGAGGTCCATCCTCCCCACCATGCCGGCAACTTCCGGCCCCAGGACCCAGTACTGTACGGCGGGATCCAGGGTGATGGCGTTACCCAGGTCCCGGGAACGGAACAGGACGCTGATGTTCGACAGTTCCGCCGAGCCGCCCTCCAACCGGATGCCAAGGCTACGCCGGACGGCGGAGGTTGCGCCGTCCGCACCGACCAGGAAACGGCACTCCACGGCGCGGCGGCGTCCGGCGGTGTTCGAGACTTTTATGCGGGCTGGCGGGCCGTCCTGACCGGAGATGTCCCGGGGGGAACTTCGGTGGCCATAGTCAACGTCTCCAACGCTCAGCCCGGTCAGCAGGGTGGCAAGCGGCGATTCTGCCACGGCGTCCCGCAGGACTCTTTCCATCACGGGCTGCGGAACCTGCTGCCCGCACTCGGGCTGGTGTTCGTAACGGCCGGGAACCAGTTGGAAGGCGTGGCGGAACCGGGTGATCTCCCGGCCGGCGTCCCCCGTCAGCCCCGAGCAGAAGATGACGTCCTGGGCGTAGGAGACGGGCAGGGGCGCCGCGTTCCGCAGGGTGTCCGCCAGGCCCAGCCGGCGCAGGTGTGTCATAGTCCGCGCGTTGGTGGTCTTCGCCCTTGGCCTGTCCGGATCGATTGACGTCCGGGGTTCGATGACGAGGCTGCTTATGCCGCGCCGGGCGAGGTCGAGGGACAGGAACAGCCCGCTGGGTCCCCCGCCGGCAATCAGGACCGGGACGTCCGCCGGAAGGTCCTCAAGGGAGGCGTTCTCGATGGCCGTCATCAGGCCCTCGCCCTGAGGTCCGGCGTGCCGATGGGCGTGGTGAGGATTCCCAGCCGGTCGATTTCCACCTCAACGGTGTCGCCGGCCTGCAGGAGCCACTGCGGGGTCCGCGCATAGCCCACGCCTTCAGGGGTTCCCGTGGCGATGACGTCGCCGGGGTGCAGGGTGAAGGTCTGGCTGATGAGCGCGATGATGGCCGGGACGGAGAAAATCATGTCCCTGGTGTTGCCGTTCTGGACTTCGGAGCCGTTCACCCGGGTCCGGACCTGCAGTCCGTCGCGCAGGTCCCCCACCTCGTCACGGCTGACCACGGGGCCCATCGGCCCGCTGAAGTCACCGTTCTTGCCCAGCGTCCACTGGGAAGTGAGTTTCTGGGCCCGGCGGGCAGTGAGGTCGTTGAACGTGGAGTAGCCAAAGACCGAGTCTGCGGCCGTGGCCTCGTCGGCGGCTTCCACGCGCCGGCCGATGTAGGCGGCCACCTCCCCTTCCCAGTCCAGGCCGTCTTCGCCCCGGGGTACAGGGGCCGGCACGTTTGAAACGGAAAGGGAAGCTGTCCAGCGCCCGAACAGTGTGGGGTAAGGAGGCAGATCCTGGTCCTTGTAGCTGCCTTCCGCGGCGTGGGCCCTGTAGTTCAGGCCGACGCAGATCACCCGCGCGGAGGCCGGCACCAGCGGGATCTCAGTGACGTCGGCGCGGTCCAGCCCGGCACCGGAGTCATCCACCAGCGCGTCGGCTGACAGGGAGAGCGCTTTCTCCTGCCAACCGGCGGCATCGGCCCAGAAGTCAGGAACCGGGGCCAGCGGAACCACCCGTGAGCCGAGGAGGGCAGCCGCCCATGCGCCGCCGTCGTGGTTGATGCCTATGTACTGCATGTAGTGGGCCTTTCTGGTGCCGCCCGGAGGGGGCGGCGGTGGTAGGTGGGCACGCCAATGAGAGGCCCTGTAGTCAGAGAACCTGTAGTTGTAGTGCAGCAGTGGAGTGGCTGGTCAGATGGCCTGAGCGTGCGGGGGCCGGCTTTGCCGGAGAAAGAAGGAGACGGTTGCCGCCAGCACCTTTTCGGCTGCGGCCCGATTGTGGTCCGGGAGGATCCACATGTGGTCCGCGCCCTCAATCAGGAGAAGCTCGACCTCGGCACCGGCGTCTTCCAGCGCGGCGGCCAGCGTTTCTGACTGGGCGTGGGGAACAAAGCGGTCGCCAGTTCCGTGAGCCAGGAAGAACGGCGGGGCCGCCGCGCTGGCGTAGCTGATGGGGCTGGCCGCCGCCGTTTTCGCCGGCTGGTCGGCCAGGACGGCGCCGAGGAGAAGTTCCTCGCGGGATCCGGGATCGTCGGCCCGGGCGACGGCGGCCGGCAGGCTTTGCTCGGCCATCCTGCCCAGGTCCGTGGGCGGGTACCAGGCCGCCACCGCGGCGACGGCAGCATCGGCACCGGCGGCGCCGGCATTGACGCCGTCGGCATGGGCGGTGAGACCCACCAGGCTGGCGAGATGGCCGCCCGCGGAGTCACCCCACGCGTAGATCCGGTCCGGGTCCACGTTGTAGTCGGCGGCATGGTTCCGCAGCCAGCGGACGGCGGCTTTCGCGTCGTGCAGCTGGGCCGGGAAGTGCGCCTCATGGCTAAGCCGGTAGTCGGCCGATGCCACCACGAATCCGGCGTCAGTGAGGGTTTCGAAGGCGCTAATGCCGAATCCGTCCAGGACCGGGCCCAGGGAAGACCGCTCCCCCATGCGCCAGCCGCCCCCGTGGAAATGGACCACCGCGGGCCGGAGAGCCGCCCGGCTCCCAGGACCGGGAAGGTACAGGTCAAGCAGCAGCGGGCGGGAATCGTCGTCGCCCGCGCGGGCGAATTCGATGCCGCTCAGCACCCGGCCTTCCGTCATGGTCGACTCCCTCGGTATTTTCTGCGCCGGTTCACTTCCTGCGCTGGTTCGCTTGGTGCGCCGGTTCCGTGATGCCCCGGCGTCTTCTCCTAAGACTGTCGGATCACCGGGCCAGCGCAAACCACGGATTTCAATCATTGAAAGGGCTTTGCCGAGTCCAGTTCCGCCGCGAGGAAGGCCAGGCCCTGCTGCACGATCCCAAGCGCCGCCGAGTGGTTGAGGTAGCCGTGCGTAGCTCCCGCTTCCAGCCGGAAGGCCACCTGAACGCCGGCCGCGCGGAGCGATTCCCGGAAAAGCTCAGCCGACCGACGCAGGTCATCGTATTCGCAGGCGATGATCGCCACCGGGGGAAGTCCCGAAGGGTCGGCATGGCCGGGCAGCGCATACGAGGACGCCATCCCGGCGGGCCCGCCAATGTAGTTCTCCACCATTGCCCGGCAGTCGTCCTCGGTGAAGCGCAGGATCCGCGGCAGGCTAGAAAGCACCCTGCCGTCGGGCGCGGCAGGCTCCGGAGGGGGAAGCACGGCGTGCAGGAGCGGGTAGGCCAGGAGCAGCTTGGCGGGCAGCCCCCGGCCGGCATCCTTGAGATACATGGCGGCGCCGACGGCAAGGTTCCCGCCGGCGGAGGCACCGCCAAGGCACAGAGCTCCCGGTGCCACGCCAAGCTCCTCGGCGTGGGCCGTCGCCCAGATCCACGCCGCGAGCGCGTCTTCATGTGGAACCGGGAAGTGGACACCGTCGCGGGCCAGCCGGTAGTCGACCGAGAACACCAGGCCCCCGGTCCGGTCAGCCAGTTCACGGGCGGCTTGGTCAGCCTCCCGCATGTCCAGCGTCCCTCCGGCGAACCCGCCGCCATGCAGCCACACCAGGCCGGGCAGTCCGGCACCGGGCGCATCCGCAGCCGTGGAACCCCGGTCACCGTCCAGCACCCGGCCGCTGGGGCCATAGATCCGGACGGGCACTGGTCCGTTGGGCCCCGGTGCTTCTACCGAACGGATAGGAACGGCAGGGGCCGAGTAGGGCAGATCCGCGCCGCTGAACGCCTCCAGCCGCCGCATCCCGGCAGGATCGGCCAGGAGATCGGCGAAGGAGTCCACTTCAGCCACGTGATGCATGAGGCCTTCCAGCTCCACGTCGAGGCTCATGGCAGAAACACCGGCTCGCGCGCCCCATCGGCAGTCGCTGAAGGAACAGCGTCTGCAGGAACTGCGTCTGAAGGAACTGCGTCTGACGGAACTGCGTCCAAAGGAACTGTGCAGCTGAACGAATGCGACCCGGAACCGACTTCGACGCCGGTGGTCCCGCCGTCGGGCAGGTACACCGCGGCGGTGCAACCGGCAGGGACCGTCACCGCTAGCGAGAATTCCCTGCCCGCGAGCTCCCAGCGCACCGCAGCCTCCCCGTAGGGAGTCTCGTGCCGGGCCGCGGCCCATGACAGTCCCCCGCCGGGCTTCGGCCGGATGGAGAGCTTCCGGTACCCGGGTTCAGCCGGTGCCAGGCCGGCCACGCTGCGGTGCATCCAGTCGGCTACCGCGCCCAGGGCGTAGTGGTTGAAGGACGTCATCTCGCCGGCGTTGATGCTGCCGTCCGGGAGCATGGAGTCCCAGCGTTCCCAGATGGTGGTGGCACCCATTGTTACGGGGTACAGCCAGGACGGGCACTCGGTCTGGAGGAGCAGGCGATAGGCCTCAGTTGTGTATCCTTCATCGCTGAGCGCGTCGCAGACCAGCGGCGTTCCCACGAACCCGGTGGCGATGCGGTAGCCGTCTGTTTCCACGGTTTCGGCCAGCCGGGCACCGGCGGCAGGGTGTTCCGCCGGCTCGAGGAGGCCGAAGCGCAGGGCCACCGCGTAGGCTGTCTGCGTCGATGGCAGGAGCCGGCCGTCGTCGTGGAGGTAGCGCTTGCGGAAGACCGCCCGGGACCGGGCGGACAGCCCGCGCAGCCGCTCCGCTTCCGTGTCCTGGCCCAGCAGCCCGGCGGCCTCGCCCGCCACCGCCGCCGAGTACGCCAGGTAGGCCTGCGCCACGAGCTGCCACGGGGTGCGGGCGTCACCGGGCGAATCCGGCGGTGCGGCCGGGTCCAGCCAGTCGCCGAACTGGAAGCCGTGCTCAAACTGCATTTCCGGGCCGGCGGCCCGGGCCGCGGCTTCCAGCCAGGCGACCATTCCCGGCAGTTGCCGGCGGAGAAACTCGAGGTCACCCGTGCGCTGGTACAGCACCCAGGGGACAAGTACGGCGGCGTCACCCCAGGCGGCCATGACGGGACGGTCCGGAAACGGCGGCTTTTCGGCCACCACTTCCGGGACCACCAGCGGCGGCGGCCCGTCGGTCCCCTGCTCCGCGGCAAGGTCCTTGAGCCAGGATGTGGTGAAACCGGGGATCCGGTACAGGAAGGACGCGGTGGCGGCGAAGATCTGGAAGTCGCCGGTCCAGCCGAGCCGCTCGTTGCGCTGCGGGCAGTCCGTGGGCACGTCGACAAAGTTCCCGCGCATCCCCCACACCACGTTCGAGTGGAGCTGGTTCAGCATCGGATCGGAGCATTCGAACGTGCCCGTCCGCACCAGATCGGAATGGATTACGACGGCGGTAAAGGCTTCGGGGTCCAGCTCGCCGGGCCAGCCGCTCACCTCCACATAGCGGAACCCGTGGATAGTGAACTCGGGCTCCCAGGTCTCGCC
Source organism: Arthrobacter oryzae (assembly GCF_003634095.1). GTDB lineage: Bacteria > Actinomycetota > Actinomycetes > Actinomycetales > Micrococcaceae > Arthrobacter > Arthrobacter oryzae. The sequence continues at coordinate 181,596 of NZ_RBIR01000001.1, read as the reverse complement.
GTCCGAATCGCCGCGCAGGATGTAGCAGTCGGTCTGCTTGGCCACGCGCAGCGGCCTGACGCCGAGTTCGCCGTGCTCCAGAACCTCGGCGTGCCGCAGCACCACCTCAGTGCCGGCCGCACCGATCACAGTGAAACGCACCCGTCCCACCAGGTTCTGGCCGAAGTCCAGAATGGTCTTTCCGGACGGCGTTCCCAGCACGGCTTTGACCGGCAGCTCCTCGGTGGCCCGGACGGGCGGGCCGTCGGGTGCGGCCAGGACTGCGGGGTCGAAGCCGTCAACCACGACGGCGGGCTGCAGCGTGTCCGTGCCTGCGCCGGTGTCCGCTCCGGTCTCGGCCCAGCCACGGTTCACGAGCCGCGCATCGAAAGTTTCGCCGTCGTACAGATCTGCCGACAGCACCGGCCCCCGCCCGGCCAGCCACGACGCATCCGAGCCAATCACGCTCACTGCCCCGCCGGCGTCGGTCATTTCCAGCTGGGCGATCACGGCGGTGCGGTTGCCGTACGTGTTGCGCTTCTCCTGGAAGCCCAGATTGCCGCGCCACCAGCCGTCCGCGAACTCAAGGCCGATCACGTTCGTGCCTGGCCGCAGATATTCAGTGACGTCGTAGCTCTGGTAGCGCAGGCGGTGGTGGTAGCTGGTCCAGCCCGGCGTCAGGATGTCCCGGCCCACGCGGCGCCCATTGATGTGCGCCACGTAAACCCCGTGGGCGCTGGCGTAGAGCCGGGCGGACGCCACGGGTCCGGCCACTTCGAACGTCCGGCTCAGCCGCGCTGCCGGCTCGTTGGCGTCGCTGGCCTCGTCCCAGGCCGGGCGGATCATGGCTGCCTGCCAATCTGACGCGGTCAGCAATCCCGCCTCCACGTAGGCAACGGGGCTCCATTCGGAGGGCACGTCTCCGGCATTGCCCCAGACACGCACGCGGACGGCGACGCGCTGGCGGCTTTCCAGTGGCGGTGCGGGCCAGGGCTGCAGGAGCTGCTCCCTGGTCTCGGTGCGGCCGTAGCTTGTCAGGCTGGCCTCATCGGGGCCGAGCTCCAGTTCGTAGGCGGTCTGGACCCAGTCAGGTAGTCCGGTGGCGACCTGCCAGGAAAGCCGCGGCCGGTCCTCGCCGATACCGAGGGGCTCCTCATGGTGTTCGAAACGGGGGGCGGAGGGAACGGCAGCCAGCGGGAGGGCGGCGCCCTGCAAGGGGAAGCGAAGGGTGTTTGGAGTCAACGTCGGCTCGATTCGTCACGAAGGGGAAGACTTGGGCTCCCCCCAGCGTCCCGGGAACTCTACTGCGACCGCTAGCGATGTTTCATTGACTGGAAACCGGGTGGGAGGGCCGGCCTGTTCCGCTGCCCCGCTGCTGCCGGGTCTGAACGGGCATGGCGAAGTGGCTGGTCAGTGCAGAATCTTTAGTCCACGCAGAGGCAGAAGGGGTGGCCGGCAGGGTCGAGGAATACCCGGAAGGTGGTGCCGGGCTGGGAATCCGCTTTCGTGGCCCCCATCTCGACAGCGGCCTTCTCGCCCTCGTCCAAGTCCTGCACCATCAAGTCCAGGTGCATCTGCTGTGGCACCTCCTGGCCCGGCCATTCCGGTGCCCGGTAGCCGTCCACCTGCTGGAAGGAAATACAGTCGCTGCCGTCTTCGGGGCGGATTTCGGCCCAGTCACCGTCGTCCTTCACGTTCCAGCCGAGCAGGGCACCGTAAAAGCCCGCGAGGGCGCCGGCGTCGGGGCAATCAATGACGAGACCTGGGAAGCGTGCGGTAGCCATATCGGAATGCTACCGCCGGAAATTGAGCCCGTCCCTAGAGCTCGCGGGCAAAATAATCCACCGCTGAGCCGAGGATCCCGTCCAGCCGGTCCTCCGCGCCAAAGAAGCAGTGGTCACCGCTCTGGACGGAGATGAGTTCATGGCGGACGTTCGCATCGGCGAGCGCAGTGGCCAGCAGTTCGCTCTGCGAGAGCGGGACCAGGCCGTCGCTGTCGCCGTGGACCAGCAGGAACGGCGGCGCGTCGGCGCCGACGTAGCCCAGTGGGCTGGCGGCGGCCAGCAGGGCGGCGTCGGCGGTGCCGCCCACCAGCATGGGGCCGGGCTCGAGCGTCATGCCGTTAGGCACGGCCGCGCTCAACGGCCCGTTCATCATGCCCGGGGGAATGCTCATGGCCGGCATGTCCGGCAGCGAGGACACCCCGTAGAAGTCGACGACTGCGCTCACGGCACTGGAGTGGCCTTGGACTCCGAGGCCGCCTTCCAGGTCCTCCCTGGCGCCGGTAAGTCCCAGCAGGGCGGCCAGGTGTCCGCCTGCCGATTCGCCCCAGGCGCCGATCCGTCCGGCGTCGACCCCCAGGAAGCCTGCGTGTTGGCGGAGGTACCGGACGGCGGCCTTGAGGTCGTGCAGCTGCGCCGGGAACGGCGCTTCGAGGGCGTGGCGGTAATCCACGGTGGCGCACGCGATGCCGGCCTCATTCAGCCGGCGGAACACTGAATCGGGGGCGAAGGTGGGCGGCAGCTCGCGGCGGTCCCCCAGCTGGAAGGCACCGCCGTGGATCCATACCACCAGCGGCACCGGTGTCTCGGCGGCGTTGCGGGGCAGCCAGATATCCATGGCGAGCCGGCGGAAGCCGATGGCGATCGCATAGCTGACTTCGCGGTGGACGGCAGAGTTTTCCGACACGACGTCGGCCGCGCCCGGGGGCAGGAACGCCGGGAAGGCCGGGGCCGGCAGCCCCGCTGGTGCGGCCTGTTCCGTTTCGCCGGGGGCGGTTTCTATGGCTGTGGCGGCGTCCGGGGTCACGATGCACTCCTTGCAAGTCGGGGCTGGTGGTCATTGCCGCCGGAAGGGGCGGTGAAGGTATGGGTTCCAGGCCCGACGACGGCGTTCGGCTGGCCGGGCAGCCTGACTTCCGCCGTGGTTCCTGACGGGATGGTCGCCGTGAGGGTGATCTCGTCGTCGTCGATCGCCCAGCTGACACCGATGAGTCCCTGCGGGCCGCGGTGCGACGTGGCCGCGGAGGTGATCCCGGCGCCGGGACGGGGCTCGATGATGATCCGTTCGTGGGCCGCGCTCCCGGGTGCCTGGCGCAGGCCGGCGGTGTAGCGGTGCAGGAACGAGATAACGGCACCCTTGCTGTAGTGGTTCAGCGACTGGCGGGCTGTTCCGTCCGCGTCGAGGCCGTTCCAGGCCTCCCAGACGGTGGTGGCACCGCGGTCCACCATCGCAAGCCAGGACGGCTCGGAGTCCTGCATGAGCAGCTCATAGGCGAGGTCGGGGTACCCGTTGTCGGCAAGGACGGGCAGCAGGTACGGCGTGGCCAGGAACCCGGTACCCAGATGGGTTCCGGCGTCGCGGACCAGTCCTGCCAGTTGCCCGGCGACTGCGGCGCGAACGTCGTCGGACACGAGGTCGAAGGCGAGCGCCCGCACACAATTGGCCTGCGTACCGCCGTCGACTGTTCTGTTTCCCACCGTTCCGTTCCCCACTGTCCTGTTCCCCACTGTTCCGTCGGCCCGCAGGTATTCCCGCTGCCACGCGCGGCGGACGTTTTCGGAGAGCTCCCCGAGTTCCCGGGCTTTGTCCTCCTTACCCAGTACGGCGGCAATCCTGGCCATGATGGCGGAGGAGTGCCGGTAATAGGCGGTGGCCACGATGCCGTTGTCGGCGGACCGGGAGGCGAACAGGTCCGGCGCCGGGCCGCCCGGTTCCATCCATTCCCCGAAATGGAAGCCGGTGTCCCAGAGATACTGCTCGTGCGGGGCCGGCGCGCCATGTGCCGCCGCCTTGGCCGGGTGCCGGGCGCCCTCCGCGGTGCTGCGGATGAAGCCGAGCCAACGTTCCATGGCCTCCCAGTTCTGTTCCAGGATGCCGGTGTCACCGGTGGCCAGATGGATCTCCCAGGGCACCATGACCACCGCATCTCCCCACCCTGAGGATCCGTTCGTGAAGGCCATGAATTCGGCCCCGGTTAGCTCCGGTCCCGGCGAGGGAGAGATGTTCGTGACCACCCCGTTGTCCCACTGGTCCTTGCGGACGTCGTTGAGCCACTTCGCCGTAAATCCTGCGACGTCGAAGAGGTAGGCGGCCGTGGGCGCAAACAGCTGCCAGTCGCCGGCCCAGCCGGCTTTTTCGCGTTGCGGGCAGTCGGTGGGGACCTCGCAGGCGTTGCCACGGAAGCTCCATTCAACAATGTCGTGGAGCCTGTTGAGCCGGCGGTCGCTGCAGCTGAAGGTGCCCAGGCGTTCCAGGTCGGTCTGGACCATGCAGCCCGTGATGTCCCCCGGTTCCAGGTCTGCGTCCAGTCCCTGCACGGCGATGTACTGGAAACCATGGGTGGTGTGGCGCGGTTCGAAGACCTCCCCCGGCGCTCCCGAGGCCACCACGGAATCCACCTGGCCGGCGCCGAGGAACTGCCCCGGATTGCGGAAATCATGGGGGCGGAGGTGGTCCTGGGTGACGTCCCCGTCGGCGTCGAGGGCTTCGCCGTACACCAGCGTGACAGTCGCGCCCGGGGCGCCAAGCCGGCTCAGGCGGATCCAGCCATTGATGTTCTGGCCCAGGTCCACGACCTGGTTGCCGTTGCTGAGCCGGGTGATGGAGATCGGCACGAGTTCCTCCACAATCCGGGTGGGCGGCGCCACCGGGCCGGTCAGGCCAGCGAAGCTGCCGTCCCGGAGGACCGCGCGCCCTGCTCCTTGGTGGCGGCGGCGGAAATCCACTCGCTGCCCGGCCATGAGATCGGCGCTGACGATCTCCGTCGCGGAAACGTGCCACGAGACGTCGGTGCCGATGACCGTCCGTTGTCCGCCCGTACCCAGCTCCAGCTGGGCCAGGAAAGCCGTCTGTGTTCCGTACATGTCGGCAACGCGCGTGTACCCGAACGTGCCGCGATACCAGCCGTCGGTGAGGACGGCCCGGACGGCGTTGGAGCCGGGCCGGAGCAGGCCGGCGATATCAAAGGCCTGCACCTGGAGCGTGCTATGGTAACTCGTCGAACCCGGGGTGAGCTGCTGGTCCCCCACCCGTACGCCGTTGATGAAGAGCTCGTAGATGCCGTGGGCTGTGGCGTAGACGCGCGCAAGATCCGGTGCGGCGTCTAGGGTGAAGGTCTTCGACAGCGCGTGTCCGGGGCGCTCCCCGGGTTCCGGAACCGCCGGTTCGTCCGGCCCGATCCACTGCGCGGTCCAGTCGCCGGGATGCAGCAGGCCCAGTTCCACGGTCATCGGCGCGGACCAGGCTGACAGAACCTCGGTACCGTCAGAGGCCACGTTCCAGGTCCGGACCGTCCAGTCGAACCGCTCCCGGGAGCCAAGGTCCGGCCCGCCGTACGGCACGAAGCTGTGCGTGCCGCTCGCCACCCGGCCGGTGTCCCAGCCGTTGCTGGCCGTCAGCTGGTAGGCAACCTGCCGGACCGTGCCCTGCGGCGGGGTCCAGCTGAATCTGGGCAGCGTATTGGTAATCCCGAAGGCTTCGCTGAGGTGCTCGGTACGAAGGTGCGTGGGGTGGTTCATGCGGGGAAGCTCCCTGAAATTCGGTTCAGCTGGATAGCGCGGTTCTGACGTTGGGCTGCGCCGGGGGTCAGGCGTAGTGGCAGGCGACGTCGGCGGCACCTACCCGACGGAGGGCCGGACGCTCGGCGGTGCAAAGTTCCGTGGCGAGCGGGCACCGCTGGCTGAAGGGACAGCCCGCCTGCGACGCCGTCACCGCAGCAGCCGTGCGGACGCCGAGGGATTCGCGCAGCATCCTCCGCTCGGCCTGTTCGGCGGCCCTCGGCACGGGTGAGGCGGCGACGAGGGCCTGCGTGAAGGGGTGCACGGGCGACTCCGTGACGGCTGCCGCGGGCCCGCTTTCCATAACCTGGCCGCGGTAGAGCACCACGACGCGCTGAGCGAGGAACTGGACCACCGAGATGTCGTGGGCAATGAACAGGTAGCTGAGCCCGTGTTCATCCCGGAGGTCGGCGAGGAGGTTGAGCACCTGGGCCTGGGTGGAGAGGTCCAGTGCGCTGACTGCTTCGTCGCAGACGACGAGTTTGGGTTCGCAGATCAGGGCACGGGCCACGGCGATGCGCTGGCGCTGCCCGCCGGAGAACTGGCTGGGGTACCGGTCCACGGCCTCGCGGGGCAGCCCGACACGTTCCAGCATGGCTTCTGCTTTTTGGCGTGCCACTGCGGCCGTAACGCCGCGGAGCCGCAGCGGTTCCGCCAACGAAGCACCGATGCTCTGGCGCGGGTTCAGCGAGGAGTTGGGGTCCTGAAAGACCGCCCGGAGTTCGCCGCCGAGGGCGCGGCGCTCTGCAGCCCCGGCATGGGTGATGTCCTTGCCCTGGAACCTGATGATGCCGCCGGCGCTCGTCTGGAGGCCAAGGATCGCCTTGCCGATGGTGGACTTTCCGGAGCCGGATTCCCCCACCAGGCCTACCGTCTCGCCGGGACGGATGGAGAAGCTGACGCCGTCCACCGCTGCCGGGGCTGCTGCAGCTTTCCGGCCGCGGCCGTACCGGACCACCAGATCCTTGACCTCCAGCATGGGCTGCTCCGGCGCAGCTGGCGCCGTGTCCTGCCGTTCTGCCGTCTCGATGCTCATGCCAGATCCTTTTCGACGATTTTCAGTACACGGTGAGTCGGCACTTCGGTGGCCAGCCATTCCAGGCCCTCCACGGCCAGTTCGTCCGCCTTCACGCAGCGGACCATCCCGGACTCGGAGCCCGAGGACAGCAGCGGCACCGGGGCGGCGCACGCGGCGCCGGCAAACTGGCAGCGGGCCATGAAACGGCAGCCCGTGGGCCAGTCCTTTGGCTGCGGCACCTGCCCGCTGATGGTGGCCAGCCGTTCCGGCATGTCCGCCGCGGTGTTGGCGTGCGGGTCCGCGGCCAGAAGCGCCAAGGTGTAAGGGTGGCGGGGGTTGTCGAGAATAGTGGCGGTACGGCCGCTTTCCACCACCTGACCGGCGTACATCACGGCGACGTTGTCGCAGATGTCCGCCACCACGCCGAGGTCGTGCGTCACCATCACCACGGACATCCCGGTGTCCTTCACCAGGGTGCGCAGCAGCGAGAGGATTTCGGCCTGCACGGTGACGTCCAGCGCCGTGGTGGGTTCATCGGCCACCAGCAGCCGGGGGCGGCCGGAGAGTGCCAGGGCGATGGCGACGCGCTGGGCCATGCCGCCGCTGATCTGGTGCGGGTAGGTCTTGAGGATGCGTTTGGCGTCCACAATGCCCACCTTTTCGAGCAGGCTGAGGGCTTCGGCACGTGCCTCGGCCTTGCCTACCTTGCGCAGCCGGCGGATGGCCCCGGCGAGCTGGTAGCCCACGGTGAACATGGGGTCCAAGGCCCGCATGGGTTCCTGCGAGATCAGGGCGATGTCCCGGCCGCGGATGCCTTCCATCTCGCGCTCCGTGGCGGCGGCCAGGTTCTTGCCGTTCCACAGGATCTGCCCGCCGGCGGCGGACACCCCGGCGGGCAGCAGTCCCAGCAACGACAGTGCCGTCATGGTCTTGCCGCAGCCGGACTCCCCCACCAGCCCCAGCACCGTTCCCTGCTCCACGTCGAACGAGACGCCCGTGACCAGCGGAGTCCCTCCATCGACCCCTACCGAAAGGTTGCGGACGCTCAGCTGGCCTTTGGCCGGCATGGCTCGGGGGTCGGCAGCCGAAGCCGCTGCGCCGACGGCGGCGTCCGCTGCGGCACCTGCCGATGCCACAGAACCACCACGCTGGCGGCGCGCACCTGCCGACGGCAGGTGCGATGCCGCGGTATTCGGCGCCTTCCCCAGGGCGTTGCCGATGGCATTCGCGGCAAGGACGGTCAGGGCAAGGACCGCACCTGTCGGAACCATGAGCCACGGGGCGTCGTAGACGTGCTGCGAGGCGCCCTGGATCATGCCGCCCCAGCTGGGCTGCGGGATGGGCGGGCCGAAGCCGATGAACGCCAGTCCGGCCTGGATGAGCATGCCGACGGCGAAGATGAGGGCGGACTGAACCACGATGGTGTTGGTCAGTCCGGGCAGGACGTGGCGGAGGCTGATGCCCAGGGTGCTTACGCCGTCCACCTTGGCGGCGTCCACGTAGAGCTGGGACTGAAGCGACTTGGCCTGGCCCAGCATGACGCGGTAGATGCCGGCGGAGATCAGGACACCCAGGATGGCCATGACCAGCGGGATGTTGGTACCGACGGCACCAATGACCGCCAGGATGATGACGGTGCCGGGCAGCGACATCATGACCTCGGTGACGCGGCTGATCACTCCTTCCGTCCGGTCTCCACCCGCGGCCACCATCGCCAGGGCCGTTCCAAGCCCGACGCCGACAATCACCGTGATCAGGGAGGTTCCCAAGGTGCCTGCGGCGGCAGCGAAGATCCGGCTGAGGAGGTCCCGGCCAAGCTCGTCGGTGCCCAGCCAGTGCGCGGCGGTGGGGCCGGACAGGACGGCGGTGAAGTCCTGGTCTTCGGTCTTGTACGGCAGCCACCACGGGGCAGTCAGCGACGCGATCACCAGGGCTCCCAGCCATACGATGCCGGCCACACCCCCGGGCGAGCCGACGAGTCGGCTCGCGGAAACTTTGCTGAAGGCGGTCCGCTGGCCGGGCTTGGGCTGCACTGAATTGGGCTGCACAGCTGCGGCAGCCGTGGCTTGCGCACTGTCTGCAGGGGCGGGGGCGACGTTGGGGATCATGAGGCACGCAACTTCGGGTCGAGAAACTTGGTGGCGAGTTCCAGCACGAGGTTCACGGCCACCACCACGACCGTGGCGATGACCACCACGCCCTGGACGGCCGGGGCGTCGTGGGTGCTGACGGAGGTCTGGACGGCCTGGCCCAGACCCGGCATGGCGAAGAGTTGCTCCGCGATGACGGAGCCGCCAAACAGGCCGATGAATTGGAGGGCGATGCCGGCCACGATGGGCAGGCTTGCGTAGCGCAGGGCGTGGACGTAGAGGATTTTCCAGGTGGGGGTGGCCGTGGCACGCAGCGTCCGGACGTGCTCCTGCTGCAACGCTTCAAGCATCGAGGCCCTGGTCTGGCGGGCAATGAAGGCCGCTCCGCCGACGGCAAGCGTGATGACTGGGAGAGCCAGGGACAGGCCCCAGTCCTGCGGCGAGACCTCGAACGGCACGTACCCGGTGGCGGGAAAGACCGAGGACTGGACGGCGAACAGGTACACGAAGATGATGCCGATCCAGAAGGCCGGGAGGGCAACCGCCAGGCCACAGATCGCGCCGACGATCCGGTCCACCAGGCCGCCACGGACCGCCGCCGTGACGCCCAGGCCGATCCCGAGGACCGCGCTCAGCACGGTGGCGCCGGCCGCGAGTGAGGCCGTCACCGGAAGCCTGTTGCCCAGGTCCGCACTAACCGAGCGGCCATCGATCAGGGACGCCCCCAGGTTTCCCTGGACGGCGTCACCGAGCCAGCGGAAGAACTGGGCGGGGAGCGGATCGTTCCAGCCAAGCCGTGTGTTGACCTCGTCGATAGCGTCCTGGGACGCCCCGGCGCCAAGCGACACGGCGCCGGGGCTGCCGGGCATCGCGTGCACCAGCAGGAATGCCAGCACCGCAACAACCAGCACGGTGGCCAGCGCCATCAGCAGACGCTTGGTGATGAATAGTGCCATGGTGACCTCCATCGGTCAGGTCCTGCCGGACGGCCGCCCGAAGGCGGGGTGGCCGTCCGGCAGGTTCGGTGTTTAGCTGGCCGGTGCGTACGACGAGAGCAGCGGGTAGGCGTTCGAACCTGCGAACTTCACCTGCTGAACCTTCTTCGTGTTGTAACCCTGGTTGGTGAGTGACTCGTAGAGCGGGATCATCCAGCCGGATTCCAGCAAACGGGTGTTGAGCTTGGTCAGGGCGGTCTTCCTGGCGGCGTCGTCCTTCGCGGCTGCGGCCTCGCCCGTGGCGGCCGTCAGCTGCTCATCGGTGGCCTTCTGCACATTGGTGAAACCGTTCAGGACCACGCCGTACATCAGGCCCACCGGGTTGTCCCAGCCGAGCGCGGCGTAGCCGAGGGGTGTGGTTGCGACGGCCGCGAAGGCTTCATCGGTGGAGGAAGCCATCTTGATGTTCATCTTGATTCCGACGGCAGCCAGATCCTTCTGGACCGCCTGCAGGTCCGTCTGGGTTTCAGCGCTGCCAACGATGGTGAACTCGAAGCCGTTGCCGTAGCCGGCCTCAGCCAGCAGGCTCTTGGCCTTCTCCGGGTTGTAGGCGAATTTGGTGTTAAGCGTTTCGGTGAAGCCCGCGGAATCCTTGGGCAGGGCATTCCAGGACGCGATATCACCTTTGTGCAGGGCGTCTACCAGCGACTGGCGGTTTATGGCGTACTGGAACGCCTGGCGGACTTTTTCGCTGCCAAAGGCGGGTGCGGTCTTCCCCGTCTTGTCGAAGGAAACCATGGTGTGGAGGGTTCCGCCGATCTGGGACACGCCGAGGCCCTTTGACTTTGCGAAGTCCACCGTGGGGGAGGTGAGCATGGCGACGTCGGCCTGGCCGGAGACGAGGGCGTTGGCGCGTGCCTGGGGATCCTGGATGACGCTGAAGGTGATCTTGTTGTAGGCGTAGTCTGCGGCGTCGGCGTTCTTGGCGTTCTTCACCAGGACGTACTTGTTGCCCTTAACCGTGGAGGGGTCGAGCGTGTAGGGTCCCGAGCCGTCCGGGGTTTTGGCGAGGCTGGCGGTATCGGCAACACCGCTCTTACCGACAACCATGCCCATGGTGGAGGCGAGGTTCTTTTCGAACCCCGGCTGCGGCTTGGCGAACTTGATGGCCACCTGGGTGGGACTGACAACACTCACCGACGTGATTTCCTGTGCGCCGCCCTTGGCGATGGCGGAGTAGGCACTGAGTGCGGGGTCGCTGCGGCGGTCCAGGTTGGCCTTCACCAGTGCCGCATCAAGGGTCTCGCCGTCCGTGAAGGTGACCCCTTCCTTGAGGGTCAAGGTGAGGACCGTGTTGTCCGCGCTGTAGTGGAACTCCTTGGCCAGGCCCGGCCCAACGGAACCGTCCGGCTGCAGGGTCATGAGGTTTTCGTAGAGACCTTCAAAAAACTGCCGCTGCGCGTCGGCGACACGCAGGGGATCGAAGCCGAAGGAGGCGCTGTCGCTGTCGACGGCGATGGTCAATGCGTCTTTGTTGACGGCGGATGCCGCCTGGGACCCGCCGCCGCAGGCGGTCAGCGGGCCGAGCAGAAGCGCTCCGGCCAGAACGGCCGCGCTCCGTCGTGCGGTGGAGTTCAGAAGTTTCATGTAGTGCGCCTTCGCATTCTTTCTCAGCAAACGGGGGTCAACATCCGGAGGAGCTTGGCGGCCTGTGTGCCGATCGTCCGTGACCGGCTTCCGGGCCGTTGCGCCGGTGCCCCTCTCGTCAGATGGGGCTCGGTGACCGGCTCACTCAAGGATCACGGCGACGCCTCAAACGGAAACACGAGAATGTCATTGATTGGAAAAGTATTGTGGTGGGGGTCACTCCGGACGGATGCCGGGCGGACGCACAGTGTCCGAGTGCTGAGGGACGACCCTTTCAACCAATGAAAACGGCCGCGCCTCCCCCGGCATTGACCACGGAGGATGGACAGTCAGCCCATGCACAGCCGCTTGGCGCTCAGATCGAAAGGAACCAGATGACCGACTCTTTTGCCTTCCCGAGCGATTTCCTGTGGGGCGTCGCCACGGCAGCCCACCAGGTCGAGGGAAACAACGTCAACAGTGACTGCTGGTTCCTGGAGAGGCTTCCCGGCACGATCTTCGCCGAACCGTCCGGGGACGCCGTCGACCACTACCACCGATACCGCGAGGACATCGCCCTGATCGCCGGCCTAGGGTTTACCAGTTACCGTTTCTCGCTGGAATGGGCCCGCATCGAGCCCGAGGAAGGCTATTTCTCCGTGGCGGAACTCAACCATTACCGCCGCATGCTGGAGGCGTGCCATGAGCACGGCCTCACGCCGGTAGTCACGTTTCATCACTTCACGTCGCCCAGATGGCTGCTGGCGGCCGGCGGCTGGGAGGACCCGCAGACGCCCGCACGGTTTGCCCGCTTCTGCGACCGGGCCATGAGGCACCTCGGCGACCTCATCGGCGTTGCCTGCACACTCAATGAACCCAACCTCCCATGGCTGCTCAAGGAGCTCGGCCTGGGTGGCGAGGCCCCTGATCGCAGGGCAGAGGTGCCGCTGTGGGCGGCGGCGGCGGACCGGCTCGGGATCGACGCAAGCCGCGTGGCGCCCTTCCAGTTCACGGTCTCCGAGGCCGGCTTCGATATCAAGCTCGCTGCGCACCGGGAGGGCCGGGCCGCCATCAAAGCGATCCGGCCGGAGCTCCCGGTCGGGTGGACCCTGGCCAACACCGACATCCAGGCAACGGAAGGCGGCCAGGACCGTGCGGACAGGATCCGGCGAGAGGTCAACGAACGCTTCCTCGTGGCGTCCCGCGACGACGACTTCGTGGGGATCCAGACGTACGGCCGGACGGTCTTCGGCCCGGATGGGGTGATGCCGGCCCCCGAGGGAGCCGCGACGAACCAGATGGGCGAGGAAATTTACCCCGAGGCCCTCGAAGCGACCATCCGGGAGGCAGCCACGATCGCCGGCATCCCTGTCATCGTCACGGAGAACGGCCTGTCCACTGACGACGACTCCCAGCGGCTGGCCTACCTCCGCACGGCGATAGCCGGCGTGGAGTCCTGCCTGGCCGACGGCATCGACGTCCGCGGCTACATCGCCTGGACAGCCTTCGACAACTTCGAGTGGATCTTTGGCTACGGGCCGAAGTTCGGCCTCATCGCCGTGGACCGGACCACGCAGGAACGGACCCCAAAGGAGAGCGCCAAGTTCCTGGGCAGCCTGGCCGGGAGGAGGGTGGCTGAGTCCGTGTGAACCGGCGCAGATGACGCCCCACCGCAACAGTGCCGCGGCCATGGCGCACCGGCTACGAGTTTCATTGGGCGAAACACTATTGTGGTGGGGGTCACTGGCGACGAACTAGGAACGATTTGAGATGACAGCAGTCCCCGAAAGGGATCCGGACAGCGCCGGGCCCGCAACCCCGGCCCCTGCGCGCGGCAAGCGGCCGAAGCAGGGCGAACCCGTGATCGACCGTGCGTTGAGCCTGCTTGCGGTGTTCTCGGACCGGCGTCGCGCCCTGACGCTTTCCGAAATGGCCAGGTACGCAGACATCCCGGCGCCGACGGCCCTCCGGCTGATCGCCCGACTGGTGGCCTGGGGTGCGCTGGAAAGGCTCGACGACGGGCGATACGTTGTGGGAGTTCGGCTGTGGGAAGTCGCATCGCTGTCGCCCCGCGGCCATGGCGTGCGGGAAATCGCACTGCCCTATCTCGAGGACCTGTTCGAAGTGACACGTCATCACGTCCTCCTGGCGGTGCGCGACAAGGACGAGGCCGTGCTGATTGAACGGCTGTCGTCCAAGCAGGCTACGGAGGTGGCTTACCGGGTGGGCGGCCGGGTACCCCTTCGGTCCACGGCCGTAGGGCTGGTGTTGCTCGCCGGCGCTGATACGGCATTTCAGGAAGCCGTCATCAAGCAACCCGCTGATGAGGAGGCCGGCGTGGACGCCATGCCGGAGGGGCAACTGCGGCGCACGCTGTCCGATGTGCGCCGCACTGGGGTCGCCATGATCAGAAGATCGGCGCCCTCCCGGACCGTCTCCGTGGCCTCGCCCATTTTCGATGCCCAGGGCGCCGTCGTCGCAGCACTTTCCATTGTGGTTCCCGACGGCGCGACTCCCCCGAACGTGCTGGCGCCTGCGGTCCAGGCCACGGCCAGGGCGGTGTCACGAAATCTCGGGTTCAACGCCGAGACCAGCGCCGGAATGCGGCAGCAGGCGCTCGCCTAAGGCAAACGTGCCAATCAGTGGAACTGCAGGGTGAGCCGTCCGGGGAGCAGCCTTCGGGAACTCCCACGACCCGCAGGCCGGGACACGGAGGCGGCCCGCTGCGTGGGCATATAGTCTGCGCATGGCATTTCGAGCGGACCGGAGGGAACATCAATGACACTTAAAGGCTGGAACCCGCTCGTGCTCTTGCCGGTCGCGTTCTTTGCGGCCTTCATCATCCTGGCATTTCGGTCTGTGCGCCGTAGCCGGAAACGGAAATTCGGGGCGTAGCTGTTTGCAGGGCGACGGCGTTGAGCAGGGCGGCCGGTCAACCGGGCAAGCCGGCGGACACCCGGTTGCAGGTTTAGAGGCCGGAGTTGATCGCAGCGAGCAGGGCTGTCCCGTCGGGGCTGCCGAGGCCGGTGCAGGGATCCCAGCCGGTCGCGGCCCGGTAGGTGCCGTTGTTTCCCGTGGTGACGTCGTGGAACCCGCTCGTCCGGCTATAGAGCAGAGGCTGGATTTGGCCGAACCGCCGCCCCGTCGACTGGGCGAACAGGGTGATCAGTGCCGCCCAGAGGGGTGCGACGGCGCTCGTGCCGCCGATGACCATGTCCTCGCCGTCGACTCTGACCCTGTACCCGGTTTGCGGGTCGGCGACGCCGCTGACGTCCGGGACGCCGCGGCCATGGCCCCTGGGGGCGGGCTTTGGTGCCGGTTTGCGGTGGCGGGCATGGGCGGGCAGGCCGCGCTGCCAGGCCGGAACGGGGAAGGTGTCGCTGTAGCCGCCACCCGTGGCTGAGTTCGGTCCGTCATTCCAGACGGTTTCCGAACTGATTGTTCCCGTAACGATGTCGGCATTCAGGCGGGTGCCGCCGCAGGCCAGCACGTGCGGGCTGGAGGCCGGAAAGTCCGCGTGGTCCTTGCCGTCCGTGGCTGCGTCGGCGCTGCCGTTATCCCCCGCCGCCGCCGTGACGGTCACGCCCAGCGCCGAGGCGTCGGCGACGGCCTGGTCAAACGCTGTCCGTGCCTGGGCGGTCCAGTCGTCCTCGTTCTGACCCCAGCTGATGCTGATAGCCGCCGGTGTCGGCGCGGCGTGAGAGGCATTGATGATCGCGTCGAGGAACCCGGCATCCGTGTTCGGCGCGAAGTAGACCAGAATCTCCGCCGCCGGTACCAGGGCCCCGATGACTTCGATGTCGAGCAGTACCTCCCCGTCGGCTCCGGCCGGGTCCTGCCCGGGCTGGTTGGCGGCGCCATCGACGCCCACGGCAGTCACCGTTGGCCCGGTGATCCCGAGACCTGCGAAATATGCGTCCAGGTCCGCCTGACCGAAACCGCCGCCGAGTTCGATGATGGCCACGCTCTGACCGCTGCCATCGGCGCCGGCAGGGAAGTTGTAGATCCTGGCCAGTTCCGGCGGGGTGTAGCTGGTCCCGGCTGCGGCCAGCGGGATCGCATGGAACTGCGCACGCGCCTGAGGACGATCATCGAGGCCCAGGACCGCCGTGACGATTCCGTCCAGCTCTGCCGGGATCTGCAGGCCCCCGGTCCGGTGCCGGTGCGTGACGTCCTGACCGTGGGGCCCGCTGCTGGTCACGTCCTCCAGGCTGGTGCCGAAGATCCGGCCCAGCTGTTCGACAGTTCCGGCCAGCCGCAGCCGGCGGGAGGCCGGGTCCGCTTCGAGGATCTCCGCTCCGAGCCGGGTGAACGTCTCGACAGCAAGGCCCAAGTCCCCGGCCGAGGCCCCGTGGCGGGCGGCGAGTTCGGCGCCGGACATCGGTTCGGCGGGCATCTGCGTCAATGGCTCCTGCCGGCGCAGGATCACGGTCACCTCAATCCTGCGGGAGGGATCGACGGGTCCGTGCGTGGCTTGGATCCCGGCCGCCGCACTGCGTTCCGAACCTGGCAGCGGGACACTCTGCACGGCGGTCATCGGGGTGGTGTTCTGCTCAGACATGATTGTGCTCCGTTCGTGGGACGGTTCTCGCTCAGGGCTTGTTCGGGGTCAGGGTGACGTCGTTCGGGGGCGGAAGTGTGCCGCCGCTACGCAGCACCACCGGCGGGACCGGATTTGAAGTCGCCGCGGGAGGGGGTGGCAAGGGGTTGGGTCTGCGCTCCGGCTGCGGCGGAGCAGGCAGGCTGATCTTCGACCCGAACACCGGCGGTGCAGGGTTGTGCCGGGTGGGGTCGATGAGGTCGGCGAGGCCGGGATCCTTGTCGACGCGGTCCACCCCCAGTTCGGGCAGTCCGAGCAGCTGCATGACGGTCTTCGGTATGCCGGCGTGGTTGGACCAGCGGCTGTCGATGCCCGGCTTGACCGGGCCGCCGAACATGATCAGCGGGACCCGCGGACCGTACGCGAGTTGTACCCCGTCCAGGGTATGTTCGATGTTCGGCGTGGCCACGTGATCATCCCAGCCGCCCCAGTCATCCCAGGTCAGCAGGAACACCGTCTCATCCCACCCGCCGGATCTGACGACGGCGTCCACGGATTCCCAGGTCTTGTTCATTCCGATCGTAACGTCGGCGGTCGGGTGTTCGTCTTCGGGCGCGTCGTGCCACAGATAAGTCAAGGGCGGCAGCTTCCCGGCGGCGGCGTCGGCGACGAAGTGCGCGTTGGGAATCAGGTTTTTGGAGCCGCTGAGTTGTTGGTAGAACCCGGCCGGGTAGCTGTCGGTGCCTGTGTAGCAGGCCCAGCCGATGCCCGCCTCATCCGCGAGGCCCGGGACGGAGGGCATGTCCCACAGCGGCGGCGGCTGGGTCCGAGAGGGGTTGCGCAGCGTCGGTGACTGGCCGCCAAGGATCAGCAGATGATTAGGCGTCGAGTTAGTGCCGAAGCCGCTGCAATGGTTTTCCAGGAACGCCCCCGTCAGCGCCAGATACGCGTAAAACGGGATGACCGCCGCGGTGTCGAACTGGGTCCGGGTCGCCTTGTGCTCTCCGGCGAGCCAGCGGTAGTAGGCGTGCCGGTCATGGGGCTGATCCGACGCGGGCGGGTTGACCTGGGCCGGCCAGTCCTTCGCAACGTTCGCCCCGTAAGGGGCCAGGCCCTGGAAGTAATTATCGGTGGTGTGGTTCTCTTGGACCATCACCATAACGTGCTTGATTCTGCTGCTCGCCATGACGTCCCCGCTTCCTCGGCCGGATCACCCGGCCGCATAACCGGTCATTCGACGACGCTACCGCAGGGGAATCATTCGGTGAATGACTTAGAGCAGGAATGCGGCGGCGCGCCCCTCGTGGCGGCTCAACCAAGGCAAGAACAAAGGACCGCACCACGGCTGGGTGCCGGACGGTGCGGCCTTCGTGCTTGGGCAAAGTCAGGACAGCCGGCTGGAGAACTCCTCGGCAGTCATCGGGGTGGAGAACATCGGGTAGTCGTATGCGATCGCGTTGTCGTGTTCCTCAACCGACGTTGCAGCCACACAGTCGCTCAGCGTCACCACCTCGTACCCGTTCTCGTAGCCACTGCGCATGGTTGACTCGACACAACAGTTGGTCAGGAACCCGCCCAGGACGATGGTGGTGATGCCTTTGCTGCGAAGGATGAAGTCCAGGTTTGTGCTGGCGAAGGTGTCGAGACCCCTTTTGCCTTCAATGACGATGTCGCCCTCAGCCGGCGCCAGCTCGTCGATGATGGCTGCACCCCAGGTTCCCTTGACGAACACGCCGCTGTCGACGACCCCCTTGAGGATCCCGTATGGATGTTTGCCGAGCTCGTTGTAGCCCTCGGCAAACGTGATGGGCGCGTGCATTATCGTGACCCCGGCCGCGCGGGCTGCCTCTACAACGCGAGCCGTGTTGGCGAGCATGTCCGTTTTTTCCATGACCGGTCGGACCGCGTCATGCAGCCCGCCGCCTTCGGACGTGAAGTCGTTCTGATATTCGATGAGTACAACGGCGGTGGTGTTCGGATCAAATTTCAAGGCATCCTCCTGGTCGGGGGTGAAGCGCCCGCAGCAAAGCCGACGGTCGAGGTCAGACTAGCCGCGGCCCCTACACAGGACAAGGGCTCGGGTTGACCCATGGAATGGTCCGCGTAGCCGGATACGTGGCCACATCTGACTGTAAGGTGAGGGCACCCATCTTCTTTCACGCCGAAACCGCAGCCCTCGGGCTGCACTCCCCTGCTTCCTGAGTATCATTCGACTATCCGGGCCCTTGCCGGAGTTTAAGCACCGGCTGGCCGTACCTTCCCAAGTTGTTGTGCCTTAGAACGGGGTCCGTATGGCACGTCCGCTGATCGCAACGAAGCTGTTCATCCCGCCAGCCCGACGCAATGTTGTGACACGCACGCGGCTGTTGGATCGCCTGCGCCGTGGTGCCGGGTCGCGATTGACGCTGGTATCTGCCCCGGCCGGGTTCGGTAAGACAACGCTCCTGGCCGAGTGGCTGGGCGGAATGCAGGCGGATGACCGTCGCATTGCGTGGGTTTCGCTCGACGCCTCCGACACCGACGCTGCGTCTTTTTGGACCTATGTTGTGTCCGCGCTGCAAACAGCGGTGCCAGGCATCGGGTCATCTGCTCTCGAGCTCATTTCCCCATCGGACGGCTGGACTGAGTCAGTGCTGACCACGGTCCTAAACGAGCTGGCCATGGTGCCGGCTGATGTTTGGTTGGTGCTCGATGACTACCACCTTGTTGACAGTCACGAGGTGGGCAAGGGGATGGTCTTCCTGCTGGAGCACCTTCCGTCCCACGTTCACGTTGTGATCAGCACCCGCGCTGACCCCGAGCTGCCGATGCCCCGCTGGCGGGTGCGCGGCGAGCTTGTCGAGCTCCGTGCAGCGGACCTGCGTTTCACGGCAGAGGAGGTGAGCGCATACCTCAATGAGGTGGCAGGACTGAACCTCTCCGCCGGGGCCGTCGTGGCGTTGGAGCAGCGTACTGAAGGGTGGGCGGCGGCACTGCAGCTGGCCGCGCTCTCGCTCCAGGGACGCGAGGACGTCGCCGGTTTCATTGCCGGGTTCGCCGGAACTGACCGCTACGTCGTCGACTACCTGGTCGAAGAGGTACTCGGGCATCAGCCCGATCACGTCCGCACCTTCCTGATGCTCACAGCCGTTCTCGACCGTTTCAGCGGACCGCTTTGCGATGCTGTGACGGGCCGCGCCGACGGGAGAGAGATGCTCACAGCACTGGAGCGAGCCAACCTATTCATCGTCCCGTTGGATGACCGGCGGGAATGGTACCGCTACCACCACCTCTTCGCGGACGTGCTGCGGGCGCGTCTGCTCAACGAACAGCCTGGATTAGTTCCGCTGCTGCATCAGCGCGCCAGCGCGTGGTACGCGCACAAGGACCTGATGGAAGAAGCGGTCCGGCATGCCCTGGAAGCCCAAGACTTCAATAGGGCGGCCCACTTGATGGAGTGGGCCGTGCCGATGATCCGGCGCAACCGGCAGGAGGCAATCTTGTTCGGCTGGCTGAGGGCGCTTCCCGCCGACGTCGTCCGGTGCAGCCCGGTGCTTAGCGTCTTCTACGGATTCATGCTCATGGCCTCCGGTGACCTCCACGGGGTGGAACCGCGTCTGGAGGATGCGGAACGTGCACTGGCCGCGGTCCCGTCCGGGGCAGTTCCGCCCTGGCCCGAGACTGAGGAACTCCGGACGCTGCCGGCAACCATCGCCGTTTATCGTGCCTCGCTTGCACAGGCGCGGGGCGACGCGGCCGGCACTTCCGAGCACGCCCGGCACGCCCTTGCCCTGGCCGGCCCCGGCGACCATCTTGCGCGCGGCGCTGCCTCGGGCTTTCTAGGGCTGGCTGCGTGGGCGAACGGGGAGATGTCTTCTGCGCTGGATACATTCACGCAGGCCGTGGCGAGTCTGCACGCCTCCGGAAACCTCGTTGACGCCATCAGCAGCACCGTCGTGCTCGCTGACATGTGGCTCGTGGCCGGCCGGCCCGGTAAGGCGCGGCGGCTCTACCAGGACGCGTTGCAGCTTGCGGAGGCCGAGGGCGAGCCGGTCGCCCGGGCAACCGCCGAACTGCATGTGGGGCTGGGTGGGCTTGACCTGGAAGCCGGAGACTTCGCTGCCGCGGCGGGGCACCTCACGACCGCTGGCGAGTACTTCGAACGGGCGCCAATGACTGAGAGCCGCTACCGGTGGTTCGTGGCCAGGGCGCTTGCTGCCCGTGCCGACGGAAGGCTCGACGACGCCGCTACCCTGCTTGGCCAGGCTGAGCAGCTCTACCTGCCTGGATTCTTTCCGGACGTGCAGCCGATCGGGGCGATGAGGGCCCGGATCTGGATCGTCCACGGCAAGACGTCGGAAGCAGCCGGCTGGGCCGAGGCACGAGGGGTGGCATTAACGGATAAAGCGAGCTACCTGAGCGAGTTCGATCACCTCACGCTCGTGCGGCTGCTCATCGCGCAGCACCGGGAACATCCCGACGGCGGCATGCCCCGGCAGGCCGATCACCTGTTAGGGCGGCTGCTCGAGTCCGCGGAGACGGGCGGACGCGCCGGGAGCGTGATGGAGATCCGCATGCTGCAGGCTCTGGCCCTGGCCGTTCAGGGACATTGGGAGCAGGCCCGCGCGATGCTTGGCCGGGCTTTCGCGGAGGCGCCCGAACCCGGCGGGTATGCCGGGCTTTTCTTAGCCGAGGGGACGCCGATGATGGAGCTGCTGCGCGACGCCGCCGCCCACGGAATCGCCGAAGGACACGTCCAGCGGCTGCTCAACGTGGCTGCGCCGCCCTACGCCCAAGCCCCCGCTCAGGGGCATCGGTTGCCCTCCTCCGTGGGAGAAAAGTTGAGCGGGCGCGAGCTGCAGGTGCTCCGGCTCCTCGACGGCGATTTGAGCGGGCCGGAGATCGCGCAAGCGCTGTTCATCTCAACCAACACGCTCCGCACGCACACCAAGCACATTTTCGCGAAGCTCGCCGTCACCACCCGGCGGGCCGCGGTCCGCAAGGCGCGCGACCGAGGCCTCACGTGACCGGGAAAGCCAAATCTCACCCTGTCACTCACATCATGGGGTGATGCTTGCTCACCCGGCCCTTCCCTAGGTTTGAAGTATCCCGCGACACCCTGACGCGGAAACCCAGACCCAGGAGTCGAAGATGTCCATCACCACCACCAACCTCACCCGGGCGGCCGGCCTGTCCGCCGTGGCGGCAGGCCTGCTGTTCATCGGCGTCCAGTTCAACCATCCCCACCTGGATGCGGAGTTCGCCACCACCACCGAGTACACGGTCCGCCAGAGCCTGAAGGTGCTCATGGCCGGGTTGTCGCTGGCCGGCATCACCGGGATGTACCTGCGCCAGGTGAGGCAGGCCGGCGTGTTGGGCCTGATCGGGTACCTCGTGTTTGGCGCCGGCTACCTCATCATGATGAGTGTTGAAGTGATCGGGGCCGTTGTCTTTTCCACTCTTGCCCACACGGCGCCGGGCTACGTCAACGACGTCTTTGCCGTGTTCACGGGCGGGCGCGCCAGCGGAGACATCGGCCTGATGCAAGCCCTTAACCTGGCGTCCGCGGCCACATTCCTGGGCGGCGGGCTCTTGTTCGGGATCGGGCTGTTCCGCGCCAAGGTCCTCGCCCGCTGGGCCGCCGCCCTTCTAGCCGCCGGCTCCGTGGCGACACTGGCCATTCCCTTGCTGCCGCAGGTCAACGAAAGGCTGTTCGCCATACCCACCGGGGTGGCAATGGTGGGCCTGGGATACTCGTTGTGGCGTGACCAGCGCGCCTGTGCTATTCGAATCCTGCCCCGGGACGCAAGTCGCCCGCTCAACCCGGCTGGCACCAAATGACCCTGCACAAGGCAGCGCGCCCCGCCTGGTCGACGCGGTCGACCGGGTGGGTGCCGTTCGCCCTCATCGTCCTCGTCCTGATCCCCGCCGCGGCCGGCTCCTTACGGCTTATCGAGTTGGCGGGCGGCCCCTCTCTCCTCCCGGTGAACGCGCGAATGACGGCCTCACCCGTGCCCGTGGTCGTGCACATCGTCGGGGCGGTCCCCTACGCGGTCCTGGGCGCCTTTCAGTTCTCGTCCCGGTTGCGACGCCGTTGGCCCGCCTGGCACCGTGCGGCCGGACGCGTCGTGCTGGTTCTGGGATTCGCCGTCGCGTTCTCCGCGCTGTGGATGACGCAGTTTTATCCGCGCCAGCCCGGCACCGGGACACTCGCCTACATCTTCCGGCTGGCGTTCGGTACTGGGATGGCGACCAGCCTCATCCTCGGCTTCGCGGCGATCCGTCGCGCCGACGTCGCACGTCACCGGGCCTGGATGACCCGCGCCTATGCGTTGGCTCTCGGCGCCGGCACCCAGGTCTTCACCCAAGGCATCGGGAACGCCGTCTTTGGCGTCAGCGCACTCACCACGGACCTCATGCTGGGGGCCGGGTGGGCCCTGAATCTCATTGTCGCGGAGTTCATCATCCGCCGCGGCGGCAACCGGACATCCCCGTCAACGGGCGAGGCCCGGCTCCCATGACTGGATCCCACGTGCCCCACGGCTACCGGATTCGGGTCGGCGGTCACCTCGACGACCACTGGTCAGCCTGGTTCGATTGCCTTGCCTTGGCCCGCGAAGACGACGGCACCACAAGCCTCAGCGGGGCCGTGCCCGACCAAGCCGCCCTGCACGGGCTGCTCACAAAGATCCGGGACCTCGGCATCCTCCTGATTTCCGTGGAACCCATCGACGCAACAGACCACAGCGGCAGCGGCTCCGGGGACACCAGGTCTTGGGACGGCGAAACCCAAGATCGTGACCATGTGAGAGTCCGTAGCCTCCTCACACCCAAAAACTTACCCCCGACACCATGACCGTCTGGTCTGCCTGTGAGCTAACCAAGTACGTTATAGACAAACTCGGGCCTCCGTGTGGTTGCCCATCTCGCCGGCGAAACCCGTCGGCACGTTTGCAGGACCGTCCGCCCGCCCCTTCTCTTCGATGCAAAGGTTCATGATGTCCGAGGCTGTTCTGTCCCAACCGGGCCCCGTAGCGCTGACGGCTGCCCCGGTAGCTGCCGTGGACGCCCGCGGCCTGCACAAATCCTTCGGCAGCGTTCACGCGGTGAATGGCATCGACCTCACCATTGCCCCGGGCGAAATCGTGGCGCTCCTTGGCCCCAATGGGGCAGGCAAGACCACCACTATCGACTTGCTCCTGGGACTGGCCAAGCCGGACCGCGGCGACGTGCGGATCTACGGTCACACGCCCCGCGGCGCAATTGCGCGCGGACAGGTCTCCGCCGTCATGCAGACCGGCGGACTGCTCAAAGACCTCACGGTGCGTGAAACCGTGGCCCTGACAGCGTCACTGTTCGCCGACACCCAGCCCGTGGACGAGGTCCTGGGACGGGCCGGGATCTCCGAGATCGCGGACCGGAGGGTGGAGAAATGCTCCGGCGGCCAACAGCAAAGGCTCCGCTTTGCCATGGCACTGGTTTCGGATCCGGGGCTGCTGGTGCTGGATGAACCAACCACCGGCATGGACGTCGAGGGGCGGCGTGATTTCTGGGATGCGATCAGGTCCGATGCCGCCCGCGGGCGGACGGTCATCTTCGCTACCCACTATCTGGATGAAGCCGACGCCTACGCGGACCGGATCATTCTTCTCCGGCGCGGACGGATCGTGGCCGACGGCACCGCAGCCCACATCAGGTCCCTCGCCTCCGGCCGCACCGTCCGGGCGTCCGTGAGCAACCTCGACGCCGCCGCCGTGGAAGCGCTGCCCGGCGTCGACGAGTTCGAGGTCCGCGCCGATACCGTGAGCATCCGCACCAGAGATTCCGACGCCGCGGCCCGGTACCTCCTGACCCACACCGACGCCAGCGACCTGGAAATCACCTCCCATAACCTCGAAGACGCGTTCCTCGCACTCACGTCCGACCCCGGCGGCGCCGACTCAGATGAACCGTCCCGGCCAGCAGAAGAAGGCACCAAATGATCCCCGCCCCCGCCCCGGCAGCCCTCTCGACGGAACGCCGGGTCCCGGGCTTCGGCGGGTTCAACCGGACACTGCTGGGCATCGAAATCAAACGCCGCCTCCGGAACCGGCGCACCCTGTTCTTCACCATCGCCTTCCCCGTCATCATGCTCATCGCCTTCGGCAGCCAATACAAAGACACCCCGCTCAATGCAGCCTTGCCGGTCAGTAAGGGCGGCACCTCCGTCACGGCGTTCATCATGATCTCCATGGCTGTCTACGGGGCGATGCTGGCCTCCACCTCCGCCGGCGGCGCCGTTGCAATCGAACGGGCCCAGGGCTGGAGCCGCCAGCTCCGGCTCACCCCGCTGACCCCCGTAGCCAACATTGCCGTCAAAATCATCGGCGGCCTCGCCGTCGGATTACTCGCGGTGCTCGGCACTTTCGCCACAGGGATCTTCCTCGGCGTCCGCATGGAGCTGCACATCTGGATCCTTGCCGGACTCACCGCCTGGCTCGGATCCCTCGTCTTCACCGCGCTGGGCCTGCTCGCCGGCTACCTCGTGCCCTCCGAAAACGTCATGCAGTTCATGGGACCGGTCCTGGCCTTCCTCGCGTTCTTCGGCGGACTCTTCCAGCCCCTGAAAACCATGACCCCCGCCTTGCAGAACATTGGCGTCTGGACACCCACGTACGGCATCGGCGAAATCGCCCGGGCCCCGCTCACCGGCGACGCCTTCAACTGGGCCGCGGCCGGGAACGTCCTGGTCTGGCTCATCGTCTTTGGTACCGGCGCGGCCCTGGCCTTCCGCCGCGACACCAAACGCGTCTAACAGCGCGCCGCAACCAGACATCGCCGGCGAACGCGGCGCGGGGCCATCGCTGTCCCGCCAGCCCCGGCCGTCGTTCCCCACCTGACGCCCGTCCGTCAGGACCGGTCAGAGCCTAAGGGATGCGCTGTCACAGCGGGAGGCGGTACGGCCCCGCCCTCCTACTCGACGACGGACATCGGCAGGCCGCCCCCATGCACGGAAGGGCTGATGCTGTCCAGCTGCCAGCCGTGCGCGGATGCCCGGAACGTTGCGGTCTGCGGCAGCGAGTAGCCGGACGGGACGTTGCTCGGCCCGTTCGCGGCCGAGGCCTGGTGTTCCTCGGTCAGTTCCTTGAAGTGCACGCTCGCCGTCGAGCCGGTCACCTCGATGGATTCCACCGTGATCGTCGTCGAAAAGTCCGTGTACCAGAACCCCATCGACTTGAATCCGGCCTTCGACCGGGCCACCACCGGAAGATCCCGCGCGCGCTTGGCCCGATATGCCGCCGTCGTCTGCGCGTCGGCTAGATGCGGTGCCGGGGGAACGTTCAGGGCAGTGCCGTTGCGGTCCTCGACGGCAGTCCGGATGATGGCCGTGAGCTCGGCGGATGAGGGACTGGGCACGGCCACTACGGGAGCTGCGGCCGGGAGCGGCCCGGCAGCAGGCTGGCACCCGGCAAGGGCCAGCCCGACCAGCACCGCGATAGCGGCCACCCCGCGCCTGCATGTCATCATGGTCCCCCCTCGTCCGATGTCCTCACAGCCTGCACGGCAGGCCCCAGCCAGTCAACTAATGGCCGTTGGAGGCTCCAGACCCCCGGGCCGGCCGAAGACGGGTCGGACTGCCAAATCCAACCGGCGCGACGTTGCCACCGACCACTGTTTGTTCTATAACTTATAGAACAAACAGTGGTGGTGGAAGTCATGATTCTCAACGTCGACTTGGCCAGCGAGGTGCCGATCTACCAGCAACTCCGGGACCAGATCGTGGAGGCGATCGCCGATGGCGTGCTGGCCGAGGGCAGCCCGTTGCCGGCCACCAGGACGCTCGCCGCCGACTTCGGAATCAACTTCCACACCGTGAACAAGGCCTACGACCTCCTCCGTCAGGAAGGCCTGATCCGGCTCAACCGCAAGAGCGGTGCGGTGGTGACCCAGACGGTCGCGGACCCGCCGTTTCCGGCCGAGTGGACGGCGCGGGCTCGGACCCTGCTGGCCGAGGCCGTCGCCAGAGGCCTGCCGGCCGACGAGGTTCTCACTATTTGCCGGTCAATACTCGATTCGTTTGACGCCAGGAAGCCAGAGGGCACGCCATGACCGTTGCCATCGTGCTGAGTTCCGTATTGTCTGCGCTGGTGCTCGCAATCGCCCTGGCGCTGCCTTCGATCAACAGCCCGACCGTGCCGTTCGGGGTCCGGGTGCCGGCCCAGCGTGCCGGGGACCCGACGGTGGTCCGGCAGACCCGTGTATACCGATGGCGGGTGCTCCTCGGCGGAATCGCCGCCGTCGGGGTCTGCGTCATCATCTTCGCCGCAACGGGTGAGACGCTGCTGCTGCCGCTGTCGGCGCTGGTGCTCGTCGGCGTCTGGTACGGCTGCTTCTTCTTGGCCAACCACGAGATCCGGGCCGCCAAGGCGGCGGGACGCTGGTACGAGGGCCAACACCAAGGCATCGCAGTAGACACCGAGCTGCGGACCAATCCCCCGCGGTTTCCCTGGCTCTGGCTGGTCCCGGCGCTGATCATCACAGCCGCCACCGTGATCATCGGCGTGATCAGTTACCCCTCGATGCCCGAGATACTCGCCGTGCACTACGGCGCGGGGGGAAGGCCCAACAGGCTGGCCGCCAAGTCCGTGGGGACCGCTTTCTCCCTGGTGTTCGTGCAGATCGGTGTGACAGCGCTGCTCGTGGGCATCGCGGCGGCCATCTTCCGCGGCCGGCCCGACATTGACCCGGCGCACCCTGCCGGCTCGGCGCACTGGTACCGCCAGTACATGACACTGAGCGCCAAAGCCCTTCTCGGGCTGGTGGCGATGATCGATCTGGGGATGCTGGGATCATCGCTTCTCATGTGGACCGGGACCGTCACCCCGTGGGCGCCGCTGGTAATCGTGCTCCCGGTCCTGACCGCCGTCGCGGTAACCGTCGTCGTCCTGGCCAGGAACAACCGCGAGCAGAACGAGGGCGAGGAAAACACCGGACTGATCCACCGGGACGACGACAGATACTGGCGCGGCGGGCTCTTTTACATCAACCGCGAAGACCGCACGTTATTCGTTCCGCGCAGGTTCGGCCTGGGATGGACTCTCAACTTCGGCAATCCCAAGGCAGCGATGCTTCTGGCCGGTGCGGCCGCGCTGATCGGCCTGCTGATCAGCCTACGATTCGGCAGCTGACCCCACCACAGCTTAGCGACGGCGAGGAGACCTCCGGCACCGGAACCGATCCGACGGATGATCGCTCGTCAGGCACGCCTAACGAGTATGTGTTTACAGCGCCTTAACGGCGCCGTATGGTGCACACCTAGCAAGGTTGCAGGCAGCCTTGGGAACGGGAGATGAGCGCCATGAAGAAGAACAGGATTGCCTTCGCGGCCCTGGCCGCCGCGAGCTTGGTCATGGCCTTGCTCACCGGAGGCCCCACCGTGGCGGCTGCCCAGGCCGCCACCAAGCCGCTGATCGGCCTGACGTTCGACGACGGGCCGTCGCCCCAGCGCACCGCGTTCGTCCTCGACGTCCTCAAACAGAAGGGCGTCAAGGCGACGTTCTTCCTCGAGGGCTCCCACGCGCAGCAGTACCCGGACCTCGTCCGCCGGATCAAGGCCGAGGGGCACGTGATCGGCAACCACTCCTGGAACCACCCCGACTTCCCCGATATCAGCCAGGCCAGCCAGAAGCTGCAGATCGACCGCACGAACGCCGCCATCAAAGCCATCACAGGCGAGGCACCCAAGCTCATGCGCTTCCCGTACGGCGACAGCACTCCTTACGCGACGAACTACCTCAAGACCATCGGTATGAGCGGCGGGGTTATCTGGCACTGGGACGTCGGCAACCCCGGCGACTTTGAGTGCCCCGGTGCGACCCGCGTCCAGAGGTATGTGATGGCGGAGGCGACGCCCGGCGCAATCATCCTGCTGCACGATGCTGGGGACGTCCTGTCCTGCTCCTCGAGCCAGTGGGCCTACTTGGCCAAGACCATCGACGCACTGCGGGCCAAGGGCTACGAGTTCGGGGTGGTGGCCCCCTCCGCGACGGCCAACCCGATCAACCAGGGCTCGCCTGCCGTCGTCGTCGCGCCCGCCGGCGGCTAGACGGACTGAGGCAGGATGCTGCCTCCGCACTCCCGGTGGCGCCGCATTTGAAGGGCATTGTTGGGGGCGACGATCGGGCGCCGCACCTACAGACGAGTAGTCAGGCGGCCCAGTTAGGGGCTGCGGGATACGCAGGGAGCTTCTTCATCCGCAGGACGATAGCGCCCCGGGCGATGATGAGGGCGTTAAGGCCGAGCCCGCCGACCTGGAACCCCCCGGTGGACCTGGTCACCATGTAGACGACGATGAGGACGAACGCAGCGCCCGCCAGGACGATCGCGGCGATCAGGGGAGATTTGGCCGTGGATCCTCGGGCGGCGATATTCCAGGTCCCGATGCCCGCATAGGCAAGGGCCAGAGCGCAGAAGACACCGATGATGGCGACGGCAAGGGCCATGGCGGTCTGCGGGATGTAGCCGCCCGCGGCCGCGACGGCATTCGTGGCCCGGGCGACCGAGGCGATGTTCATGTAGGCGTAGAAGCCGGAGAAGAGGGCGAGGAAGAGCGAACTGCACCCCAGCACGACGCGCCACCGCCTCGACTTCTCGGCGTCCTGCGGGGAGAGCATCCCGTCTGGGGGCCACGGGGCAGAAGGCTGCGGAGGCCAAGGGCTCTGGTAGGGAGACTGCTGGTCATGGCTCATGCGGCTGCTCCTTCTGGCGTGCAGGAGCACCTCCTGTGCCCCCCCCAACAAGCAGAGCCTACGCTGTGCAATGCATCTCGGGGCACACAGAGGCCGTGGCGCCCCCGCAGTGTGGGTATATTTTCATGCACGATGGAGAGCTTCACGATCTCCGTGTATTCCTCGATGCTGAAGGTGACGAGCACGGAGACTCGGTCCCCCCGGCTAGGTCCCCAAAGGTGATCGCCAGGCGTGTGGGGCCTTCGCTTTCCACGACGCGGTCGGTGCGGTTGAGCCTTTGACGGCCGGTGCGGCGGATCAGAGGCCGAGGTCTTTGACGGCGGTCACCCAGTTGGCTGCTATCGCCTTCTGCGCGGCGGCCAGGGTGACCTGGTGCGAGCAGACGGCCTTGTTCAGTTTCGTCTCGACGGCGTCTTTCGGGTTGGTGGTGCCCGGGGCATTGGCACGGTTCGGTTCCGGCCACAGGTTGGAGACAGCGTTGGTGCCGCCGAGCTGGAGCGAGATTAGGTGATCGTACTCCGTGGAGGAGACGCGAGTCTGGCCGTACTGGGTCAGGCTCAGGGCCTTCTCCTTGTTGGTGTCCGAAGCAGGTGCCCGGACCGTGGTCGTATACCCGGACTTGCAGATGGTGGAGGCGAGATTGCCTTCGGTAACGGCCGGATCGACCGCGCCCGGGGTGCAGGCCGCGTCCGGCAGGTCCAATCCGGCGTGCGCGTCCACGACGCGGACCTTGCACTGGCCCGGGGCCAGGGTCTCATCCACGGCGACCTTGTCCGGGGAATGCACTGACTTCACCCTGGAGGACACGACGCCGGCCGACACCTGGGGTGCGCTAGCGCCGGCCGAGGCGGACGCGTGGGCAGCTGTTTTCGCGGCGTGGGCTACCGCCGCGGTGGCGGCCCCCTCGGCCTTGTGGGCTGCGGTCGAACAGCCGGTGAGGCCGAGTAGGAGAAGGGCGGTGGCGGCCAGCGCGGCGGAAGTCTTCATGGGTCCTATGTGTAGGGCGGATCGGGAACGCCTCCCCGGACATGCAGAAAGCGGGAGGACGCCGAAACATCGTCCCCCTTCCCGTGACCAGTTGCGCGGTGCGACGCGCAGGGATCGCTTGAACGCTTCGGCGTCGGTGATCCGGGCCATACCGAAGAGATATGTTTCGTCCAAGCCGCCAAGTGGCACTCTGCTCAACGGCGAGACGCGGGCGATGGCCCGGCGCGTCCTGGCTGCCCCAAAAAACTACCTCTTGAAGACGGCTCGTTCAGCGCCCTTGGTGTCCTGTCAGATCGTGCCGCCCTGGAACTTCTGGTACCAGCCGTTGCCGTTGACCTTGGAGGCGTCGATCTTGGGCCAGTCCGAAACCGGGTTTGTTAGACCTTGAAACCGCCCGGGTGAAGCACGCTGTGGGTGGCCGCCGCGGCAAGGTCAGTACCAGTTATTGGAAGTCTCGTGGGCCCAGGCCCCGCAAGGTGAGCCGTACCGTCCCGCGATGTAGCCGAGCCCCCAATCGATCTGGGTGCGATAGTTGGTCAGCCAGTCGGATCCGGTGGACGAATACTTCTCCGGCGGGAGGGCCTGCGCCACACCGTAAGCGCCGCTCGAGGGGTTGGTGGCGTTAGTCATCCAGCTCGACTCCTGGGTCCACAGATTCATCAGGCAGGTCATCTGGTCACCGCCCCAGCCGTGGGCGCTTAGCTGGCTCGAGGCGTATGCCTGGGCGCCGCCCGGATCGTTGGCGGCACCGCCGGGGATGTCGGGCAGCACCACGGTGGCCGGGGGGCTCGGCGGCGGGGCAGCCTGGGCAGCTGCCTCTGCGGCTGCTGCTGCTGCCGCAGCCTGGGCGGCGGCCGCAGCCTGGGCGGCGGCCTCGGCTGCTCGCCGGCGGGCTTCTTGTTGTGCCTCGTAGGCCGCCCTGGCTTCGACGCCAGCGCGGTAGTTCCGTTCGACGGTCGCGCTGGTGTTCTTCAGTGTCGCCAGCTGTGCAGTGAGGGTGCCGCTGTATTTCTTTTCCTCGGCCACCTTCTGCTGGGCCGCCCGTTGGGCGTCCTGCGCGGCGCCAAGTTTCGCCTGCGCATCCCCCGTGAGCCGCTGGTTCTCGGTCTGCACCACTGCCTGCTGCTCATCCAGGGACGAGGCAACGGCCTCCGCGGCGCGCGAACTGTTGTACGTGTCGGTGGTCCGTTGGGTGACGATCTGCATCATGTCCAGCTTCTGCAGCCCGTCCCGGCTCTGCAGGGTATCCATTACCGTGAAGGGTCCCAGGTTGATGCCCCCGGCCATGTAGTCCTGGGCTGCGAGGGTTCCTGTTTGCCGCCTCAGTGCCGCCGCTGTGGCATGGGCCTTGCTGGTCTTCTCTTTCAGATCGTTCAGTTTTGACGTTGAGGCATCAAGATTGTTGCGCGCCACGGCGTAGGCCAGGCCCGCCTTGACCGCAGCAGCGCCGAGTGACGACGCCTGCTGCTCCAGGCCGTCCAGAAGGTCGTTGATCTTTTGGATCTCTGCGCTCTTTGCGGTGGCATTGTCTTTGGCGGCCTGGACATCGGCCCACGAAGGGTAGCCGGACGGTGGAGCGTCGTCCGCACTGGCCACCGGCACGACAGCCACCGCCAGCAGCGCGGCGCTCATCACCGCCGCACAGACTTTCCGGGCGGGCACTTTCAACCTGAACTTGAACCTGGGCATATCCCGATGAGCCTACTGGGTCACCGCGATATGCCCGGCACCGGTCCGCGGCGTGGCGCTCTACTGCGTCCACTCGACGCCGTGGCCGCCCTGGCAAGGGCGTCATCTGACGGGCTGGAAGCGGTAAGTGCTCGAACTGACCGGACCCGTCACGGACGGCCGAGCGCCATTCGCAGCGATCGCCGTGGTTTGACGGTCTCCCGGGCCGCCCGGGAACGCAGCGCCGGCCAGTGCATGCAGAATGGGCTCCTCAAGGTCTGAGCCGAAACACGACCGTGCGGAGGGTTCCACCCAGCTTGCGCCCAGAGTGGATACATAGGGTCGAAGGGCTTACTTGTCTGCGCAATGAAACGGCAGAGACGAACTGCACGTGGAAGGACACAGAGTGGCAATGCCCTCAAAGAAATCACTGAAGACCCGTATCGGAATCGGAGCGGCCGCCGTACTGGCCGCCGGCGCAATGGCCACAGTCGGCGTCGGAATCGCATCTGCGTCACCGTCCGCCCCGGCACCGTCCGCAACTGAGGCCCCGTTCTCCGGCGCCAAAACCGGTGCCCACGCAGGCGCCGGCAACCTGGGGGCTTTCCTGCGCCTCAAAGCCGACAGCCCGCAGGCTGCCGGGGACCGCGCCGCGAAGGCCGCGACAGCCGCGGTCAACCGCCCGGAGGTTTTCTCCAAGCTTCCGTCCGCTTTGCAGGCGGACTTGACGGCCCTCAAGAACGCCGCACCCGCTGACCGGGTGAAAGACGCCTACAAGATCAAGACGACCGCACTGTCAGGCGGGTATGGCGCCGGGATCCAGAAGCGGGCCGTCCACATTCAGAAGAGCGCCACCGCCGGGGCCGGTCTGCGGCAGGAGCTGCGGAACGCCCTCACCTCGGCAAACCCGGGCGCCGGAATGCAGAAGGTGGCCGACCAGCTTGTCAGCCACCCGAAGCTCTTCGCCAAGCTTCCGGCCAACCTGCAGACGGACCTCAAGACGCTCAAGGCCGCCGCGCCTGCTGACCTGGACACCCAGGCCAACAAGATCAAGGACACCGCGCTCAACGGCGGATATGGTGCCAAGATCCAGAATGCGGCCCAGGCGCTCGAAAAGAAGACCGCAACGACGCCCGCCGCCTGATCGCCCGTCCCTCTGAAGCAACATGGTCCGCTGCCGGGCGGCCATCCCGGAGCTGCCGCGGTCACTGCCTCTGGGATTCGGCCGCAGCCGGGTCCAGATCCGTGAGGGTGAGTGGATGTGCCGGGGCCTCCGGGAAGGGGAAGCTGGACATCACCGTCAGATCCGGGCCCACGCGGACCATCTCACCCGCCGCTATGGGACGCCAGTCCGGGTTGTGATCCATCGGCACGGTGGCGATGAGGACGTGCGGGGACATGGCGAGCTCTTCACTACGGGCGTGGATACGGCGGCTCCTGGCCTCCAGAGGCGCGGCGGGGCCGGGAACGCCGGCAGGGTTCCGTTCCAGGACATACAGCTCGTGCGTGGCCGGGTACCTGAGAGCCCACAGGTCCGTCGCGGTCGTCACGATCAGGTTCAGGCTCAACACCGGCAGCTCCCTGGCGATCCAGGTGACGGCTCGGGTGATGCCTTCTCCGACGTCTCCGCCCGCGCGGCGGGTCTCGGCGGTAATGAGGGCGAAGAGCCGTTCGCTATCGGTCTGCCCGTGCACCAGATCCGCGACCCCCAGCCCGACCAGGCGCTGCTCGAGCCGTTCGATGTCTCCGAAGGCGCCATTGTGCGCGAACAGCCGCCCGTCCTGTTCAAACGGGTGGGTGTTGAGAAGCGTGTGCGCCCCGGTACTGGCATACCGGACATGGGCCAGGAACGTGGTGCTCTTCAGATCCCGGGCCTCGCGGGCGAACGCGTGGTCCTCCCACGCCGCAAGCGGCTGCTTGGCCACATGGGCCTTACCGGCGGCGTCAAAGGTACCGATGCCCGCCCCGTCCGGCTCCCGCCTGCTCTGGTCGGACAGGCTGTCCGGGGCATCAAGGAGCCAGAACGTGGCCCGGACCGGCCGGGGGCCGGCGTGCAGGCCGAACAGTCGGCACATGGTCACTCCTCATAGATTCCCTGCTGACAGTATCTGGCTCCCCCATCATCGCCCCCGCCCGGCACGCCGGCGTGCTGCCGCCCCCAAACTCCAATTAAGAGGAAAAGTCACTGCACCGGCGTCATGGTTTCGGCTCCATGAAAGGCGCCTGTCGCCGGAATTGGCACCTCGTGCCATCGTTAGACGGAGACGGCGGCCAAATCCGGGCTTGGACCAGTCGTTTCCATGTCCCCTTCGAGGAGCGGGTTATCGAGGCTGGAGTAGTCGGCGGATTCCTGATGAGTAAGGCCCGTGGCGAGTTTGACGACGTCGGAGAGTCTGCGGTTGCGCTCGAACGCTTGCCGCTGCCGGCCGGCCCCCGTGCCCTGCCCAAGGATCCTTTGCAGTGCCTCCGCGACGTAGGAGGCATCGCCGGTATCCTCCAGAGCCTCCCGGACATGGCCGTGGAGCGCGTCGGCGACGTTTCTGGCGGTAGCTGGCCGGTGCGTTACTGGATGCAGGAGCTCACCCTCCGAGCCCCAACGGCTGGCCCGCCAGGCTGCCTGTCGCAGGATTGCGGCGGGAACCATGTCCGGTGGATGCCCGGCTTCCCATTCCCGGGCGGCGGTCTCCACCAGCGCCCGCACCAACGCGGCAATCAGTGCGGCGTCGCGCGCATCAAGACAAACATCGGCCACCCGGATTTCGACGGTCGGGTGACGGACGGACAGACGCGCGTCAAAATCAGGGCTGGTGACCACCCCGGTGCCCGAAAGGGCTTCCACCAGCGAATAGTAGGCCTTTGCCGAGCCGAAGACGTCTGTGGGCCCGGCTGTGGACCACCGATTCCAGGCCTGGGTTCGAAAACTGGCGTACCCGCTGTCCGTGCCGTTCCAGAACGGGGAATTTGAGCTCAAGGCTATAAGCGGCGGCAGCCAGGATCTGATCCGGTCCAGGACCGCGACGCCCTCCTCATCGGAGCCCACGGAGACGTGGACGTGGTATCCGCAGGTCAGCTGCTCGCGGGCCGTCAGAGCAAATTTCTCCATCAAGGCGTCATAACGGACGTTGCGGGTGGCCGTCGGTGTGGCCGGCAGCGGA
This sequence comes from Arthrobacter oryzae, assembly GCF_003634095.1. GTDB lineage: Bacteria > Actinomycetota > Actinomycetes > Actinomycetales > Micrococcaceae > Arthrobacter > Arthrobacter oryzae. The sequence continues at coordinate 147,333 of NZ_RBIR01000001.1, read as the reverse complement.
GACGTGGCCAGGGCAGCGATCCGCGCGCCCGTCATCCGGGCCAGCGAGTCGGCATAAGCCCGCCCGGCCCGGATCTCGGCCGCGAGTCCGCTCAGACTGGAATGTGGGTGTGTGATGACTTCGAGCTGTTCCTGCTGAAGCTCCGCGGCCAGCATCTGAGAGGGTGCCGGATGGTCCGCCAGCTTTTGGTCCGGATCGTGAAGGCGAAGCAGCTCCCCCGCCAGGGGCAGAGGATATCCGCTGTCCGGATCCACAATCAAGAATTCTTCTTCAACACCAAAAGTACGCACATGCTAAGTGTGACCGACGAAAGCGACAGCGAAGGACCACAGGTCAGGGTCCGCGCGCAGGCCGACGGTCACCCGCCGGCCGGGAAACAAATCCGACCGCGCGATCGACATGCAGCCCCAAGTGCGCCATCCTCGGCGCGGCACAAGAAAATCCCAACGAAGCAAGCGCAGAGTTAGAGCATGAAATCACTACTGAGCGATGACGTCGTCGCCGTACGTGGCGTCCTCACCGATACGCACCCGGTCGACTTCCATGCCCTCGGGGTAACCGGCGCAATCGACCGCTTGACTCTTCCACTCCGCGAACGCGGAGCCGCGGTGCACCTGGAGACTCCGCACCACGGAATGGAAGTGGACCGGCAATCCGCAACTCTTCTGTACCGGGCCGCACAGGAACTCCTCAGCAATGTCTACAAATTCGCCCACGCTTCAACTGTGACAATCCGGCTCGGCTGCGTCACTCAGGGCCTGAGCCACAGCATCCAACTCAAAGTAACCGACGACGGCGGTGGCTTCGACGTGCCGGCAGCCATGGTTGGTCGGCACACGGGGATGGGACTGCGCCTCATGCGAGCGGCCGTAGGCCTTGCCGGCGGAGACATGATCATCGAATCGTCCCCCGCCGCAGGAACCTGTGTGACGATAACACTGCCTCTGGACTAGCATCGGCTGCGCCGTTCTTCTGCTCGGGGCCGGCGCAGGCTCAAGACTGGCGTCGGATGGGAGTGCGGATTCACGGACGGCGTGACGTGATGTGACGTGCGGCACGAGAAACTTTGGGTGCCACCGGCAGTCTCTGTATTCTGGAAACAGGTCAGGCAGAAGGCTTCCAGTTCTTCGTTGAGGACCCGACTTCTATGACCGCCAAACTCGCCGTCACCGTTGCAGTCGACATGGACGCCACGACCGTCACTCTAAGTCCTGCCGGCCGGCTCACGTCCGACAATGTTCGCGCCCTCCTCGCATTAGTGGGGCGCGCCGGGCGCGTCCTGCCCGGCTTCGATGTTCACCTGGACCCAGGCCAGCTCCACCCCGGCTCCCCGGATGCGCTCAAGACCCTCTCCGGGGCCGGGGTCAAAACCCTTACGGCGCAACGCTCAAGGCGCACTCGTCGTGGACACCACCCGGATCTTGCCGGGAGGGTGGCCGCATGAGCGGACAAGTAAAACCCGAGCGCGGGGGCCGGCTGTTCTGCCGTTTTGGAATGTGGTCGCTGGTACCCGATGAAGACCTTCTGAACTTGCGCCAGTCGCTGCGCCAGGTGCAGAAACTCGTGGGACAGGCCGTCGCCGGCGAACTCCTCGGCCTGGTCGATCAGGAACTATATCGTCGCGCTCACGCCGGGGAGCCCAAGGGAGCAGACCTTCGTGACCACCTCGGATACTAAGTCACCTCGTGGCGCTCAACCATGACGAGCCCGCAGTCGCTGATTTCGTCGTTGAAGTCATGGAGCACTGGTTGCGCCGGGGTGCGGACGGCTGGCGACTCGACGCCGCCTATGCCGTCCCGTCGTCGTTCTGGGCCACGGTCACGGCGCACGTCCGCGCATCCCATCCGGACGCGTACTTCGTGGGCGAGTACATCCACGGCGACTATGCAGCAGCGGTCCGGTCCGGCGGCCTCGATTCCGCCACGCAATACGAGCTCTGGAAGGCTGTCTGGAGTTCGCTCAACGACGCGAACTTCTTCGAACTCGCAGCCGCATTCGAACGACACAACGCGCTCCTGGGCTCCTACGCACCGCTCACCTTCATCGGCAACCACGACGTCACCCGCATCGCGAGCAAGCTCACCGATGCAGCGCTCGTCCCGCATGCCGTCGTCGTCCTGCTCACGGTCGGCGGAACGCCGTCCATCTACTACGGCGACGAGCAGGGCTACCGGGGCGTCAAGGAGGACAGGGCAGGGGGCGACGACGACGTGAGGCCGCTCTTCCCGCCCTCTCCCGACCAGCTCTCGGCCGTGGGAGGACCCATCTTCGCCGTGCACCAGGAGCTCATAGGGGTGCGGAGGCGGAACCCATGGCTGCACCGTGCGACCACAGACGTCCTCCAGCTCTCCAATGAGGTGCTTGCCTACCGCGTCGCGGTTGACGCCGATGCGCTTGTGGTCGCACTGAACCTCTCGCACGACACCCAGCGGATCAGCGCCGCGGGCGCCACCACCGTCGTAGCCGGACAAGCGACACTCGATGACGGTGCGAACGTCGTCCTGGTTCCACCACGGGGGTGGGCCGTCCTGGGCTAAAGCAACTGCGAGAGGCGCTCTATCCAAGGTTCTTCCGGCGGGCCTCCAAGACGCATCGACTGCCCGCAAGCCGGTCCGATAGAGGAACGCCTGCGGGATGCGGCGGAAGATATCAGCCGGCAGTCGGCTCCTCATCGTTGGCGACAGCCTCGATCCAATCCACAGCCTGGTCGGAAAGCTGGGGACCGTCTGCTGCTTCGCCAGCCCACCACGCAGATTCTGTCGTGCCTCCGGTAGCCGCCATGATGTCGGCGATGACATCCGGCGGCAGCGTCTCGCCGTTGTGCTCGATGAGCCAGCCGCGTGTTTCCGCGTCGACCAGAGGCCACCACTCGAGGATGTTCATCAACGCAGTGTGGCACCGACGAAGTCGCGTGTACAGATTCCGCCGTGGGACGGGCTCAGGCAAGGGCGCCGGCTATCCAGCGCAGCTTCCACGTTCGCGACCCCCGCAGGCGACCAAGCCCCTAATTCAGCAGTCTCCTAGGGGGAATCTGCCATTCGGGGTCAGCGCCAGCCGAGCTGCGGCGCCACATACTTCAGGATCGACTCGATGACGTGGGCGTTGTAGTCGACACCGAGCTGGTTCGGGACCGTGAGCAGCAGGGTATCTGCGCTGGCGATCGCCTCGTCCTCCGCCAGCTTCGCGGCCAGCTCATCCGGGGCACCCGCGTAGGACCGGCCAAAGACCGCGCGCGTTTTCTCGTCGATGTTGCCCACCTGGTCGGAGCTGTGGCGGTCGCGGCCGAAATATTGCCAGTCGCGCTCGTCCGTCAGTGCGAAGATGCTGCGGCTGACCGAGACGCGCGGCTCCCGCTCATGCCCCGCCTCCTTCCAGGCCTGCCGGTAGAGCTCGATCTGCTCGGCCTGCTGGACGTGGAACGGCTTGCCGCTCTCGTCATCCTTGAGCGTGGAGCTCTGCAGGTTCATGCCGAGCTTCGCCGCCCAGATAGCCGTGGCGTTCGAACCGGAACCCCACCAGATGCGCTCGCGCAGGCCCTCCGAGTACGGCTCCACGCGCAGCAGTCCCGGAGGGTTCGGGAACATCGGGCGGGGGCTCGGCGCCGCGAAGCCCTCGCCAGTGAGCACCTCGAGCAGACGCTCGGTGTGCCTGCGGCCCATATCGGCGTCCGACTCGCCCTCGCGGGGGGCGAAGCCGAAGTGACGCCACCCGTCGATGACCTGTTCGGGTGAACCCCTACTGATGCCCAGCTGCAGCCGTCCCCCCGAGATCAGGTCGGCCGCGCCGGCGTCCTCCGCCATGTAGAGCGGGTTCTCGTAGCGCATGTCGATCACGCCGGTACCGATCTCAATGCCGTTTGTCCGTGCCCCGATCGCAGCGAGCAGCGGGAACGGGGAGGCGTATTGCTGCGCGAAGTGGTGGACACGGAAGTAAGCGCCATCCGCCCCCAACTCCTCGGCAGCGACCGAGAGGTCGATCGCCTGCAACAGCGCATCCGACGCGTTGCGCGTGCCGGACTCCGGGTGGTCAGTCCAATGGCCGAAGGATAGGAATCCGATGTTTTTCACACCACAAACCAACCTCTTGGCGGGGGTTCTTATTCCCGCGGGGCCTCAGCCCCGCACCCCTCCGGCGACACTGGCCGCCCCCGCCACGGCCGGAGACGCGGCCCGCCCGTCGCCTCCCTTACGGGTCGCACAGTGGCAGTGAATCATTCAGGGTCGCAGTTTCCTGGCGGAGAAAGAGTGGCAGTTCCGGCAAGGGTTCCGGCGTCCCGCCGGTCCATATGGCCGTCTTGAGGATGCCGAAGGCTTCGTGAACCGCCGCCAGTACGCCCGTGCCCTGCGTACCCGATCACAGCCACTAGCCGTCCCATGTTCTCTTAAACCCGAACAACTCGCTGTTGTGAGACTGCCTGTTGTTGGACGGCATTTCGAAACAGCGGCGATCCTTGCTGTGACTTTCGGCGGTAAATGGCGGTCTTCTTGCGGCGCTATTTGGCGCCCGGGTGGGGCCCGGAAGGGATCGTCGACTGGGACGCTAAGTGTCACTACTCTGAGCAGGTGAATGAACGCATCATGTACGTCCAGCTGAAGACAGGCCATGGAACGGACAAAGGACCGTCCTGGATCTCGCGCGTGCGCTTCAGTGAGACCTGGCGCACCGCGTATTTTCAGGGGCGCACACTGCATCGGGTGACGGGTACTTCTCACGCAAATTTCGACTCAAACTTCTACGACGTCGACTCGGGCGAGGAATACTGGCTCTCAGGACCCAAGCGTGACCGAACTGACGGCCGCTACAGCTCTCAACAACCCATGGTGGAAGAGGACGCCCGCGAAGCCTATGAGGCATTCTTGGCCGGGGCCCCTCTTCCTGGACGTGAGAACGGGTAGAGCCAGACTCGGCGCCAGCGTCCCGTACGAGGATCCCTGATCGTGCATGTCTAGGTAGCTGCTGGATCGTGAAGTGTTCCTGCCTCAAGCCGGCGCGCGAAGTTCGACAGTGCGTGGCTTTGGAGCTTGCGGTCTGCGCCAAGCGCTGCGGCCGCCGCTACCTGCAGGGGTAGAGATGCGCGGTACACCTTCGCTCGCGCCAGCACGTCTGCGTCCACAATTTCCCCTACTTTGGCCGCGCCGTAAAACCCGATGAGGGGAGCAACATCGATAGCAGGGTCTGCCGTACACGCGTTGTCGAAGTCGATAAGGCCTGGTGCGCCTGACTCATCCCACAGAATGTTGTGCGGACCGAAGTCACCATGGACGAGGGAAGGGGTCACATCTTCCTCGAGACTGAGAACCTCCCGCACCACAATTTGAGCAGCGTCCCGCACAGGAGAGCCGAAATCTGCCGTGATGCGCTCAACGACGTCAGGCCAGGAGTTTCCGCCGCACCACGAGCGTGCAGCAGGCAAGCCAGCCGGTAGCTGCGCACCTTGGAGGTCGTCGAGGATATCGGCGAAGTAGTGCCGGACCTCATGCCACGGCCGATCCGCCATATGGGCTCCCTCGATGACTGTGGACGCCATCGCTGACCAGGTGCCACCGGTCAGTGTTCGAAGGAGCTGCGGGATGCGGGTCTTGAGCCCGACATTGCTGACGGCGAGGAGCACAGCGCTCTCGCGGGCGATCTGCGCCTCATGGTTAGCGGCAAAGGACACACGCACGGCGCCGGTTGAGCCCAGCACCGCGACATGATGAAAAGCTCCATGACTGTAGACGGGGCTTGTCCACGCCAAATCCGACCAAACACTCCGAAGAGCCGACCAAGCCGCGGAGGCGTCACGCTCACGAGTGCTCATAGCCAGCAGTCTGCCATTACACCGAACGTCCCGCGGAGGGATCCCCTACCGGGACCTCATGTCCTCTACCTTTGTCGTGCGAGAATCGCCGCATGGATGAGGACGAGCGGCAGATGAGGCAGCAGTTGATGCTCCACGAGGCTCTGGTGCAGGCGATGGATCGGCGGGACGAGGTCTTCAAGGTGATCGAGGATTCACAGGACATGGACGAAGCGATCCGTCGGGTGGGTCAGCTGTTGGGCTTGGGCGAGCTTGGCAGCCGGGCAGTCCTGGAGCTGCAGGCGAAAGCATTTACCCGAGACCGGCGTCAGGCCATCGCTTCCTTTGCAGAAGAACTTAGATCAAGGCTGCCTGATGGGCGCTGAAGACTCGGCGTCGTCCATCAGTTGCTGCTTTTTTCATCGCCGCTCGAGTGACTGGGATGCTCGGAAGCCGATCCCTGACCGGGCCTTCCCTAAAGGTGGCGCAGGTATCTTTCAGGCGAGTCCAGGAACGACCGCCAGTTGGAAACCAGATCGAGGTCGGACCATTTCTGCTGCCGAAGTCCCCACGGGCCGACTTCGAGAATCTGCGCGCCGGGAAGTGCTGCGAGGACAGGCGAGTGTGTTGACATGATGACCTGTGAGGAGCCTTCGGCGAGGAGATCTTTCAAGACAGTGAGGAGGCTGAGGCATCCGGCGAAGGAGAGCGCCGATTCCGGTTCATCGAGCACCCACAATCCACGTCCTCGGAAACGATCCACCGCCAGTTCCAAGAACGATTCGCCGTGTGACATGTCGTGGAACGAGATGTCCGGACCGGACGTGCTCGGGTTCTTCTCGAGGTAAGTGAAGAAGCCGTGCATTGTCTCCGCCCGCAGGAAGTAGCCGCGTCTTGTGGCGCCGGCGTTCCGGACGAGCTGCAAGTGATCGGCGAGTATGGATTCGGTAGATCTAGTGCTGTGGCGGGCCCCTGTAGATCCGCCTTCAGGAGACAAGCCATAAGCCAGCGCGATGGCTTCCACGAGAGTGGATTTTCCCGACCCATTTTCACCGACGAAGATAGTGGCCGGAGTCAGATCGAGCCCCTGGTCGAGAACCTGGGCGACAGGGGCCAGGGCACCCGGCCACCGACCGCGGCCGAGAAGGTGGGCCGGGTCTTCAGCCACCCGTCTGATCGGAAAATTATGTGGAGGCATGCCCCATTCTTACAGGCACCTCTCGCTGTCTTCCCCCAACTGAGAGGGGGTGAACGGGAGGCAAGAAGTGGCCCGAACCATCGACGGCACCCCTCCGGGCACCCACCACCCTCGAAACACGGCGAATCATGTCTCGCACCCCGTCCGTACAGACTTGCCCGTAAGCCGGTCCCCCACCGCGACACCCTCGGCCCGATCTCCCGCCGCGAAAAATCCCATACAGATGCTGGAATCCGAAATTCGCGTACACCCCGCCCGCAAAACTGTCCCGCTTAGGCCGCTCCACAGCTACCGTTGCATGGTCAAGGGCTCCGATGGTGCGGTATTCAAAAGAGGCGTTCTGAGTACCATCTCGTGGCGCTGAACACTCCAGGCAAGTCGGGCAGCACGGCCCTAACGTGAACGGGACACGCCAGGCCAAGGCCAGAGACATCGGGAAAGTAAACCGATTTTATGAATCGTTTTTCACATACCCTTTATGTGTTACTTTTCAACCAGCAGTCAGGATAATTTCAGCGAAACAAGTGGGGGCCTGAAGACGATGGGCAAGCTCAAATACAGGAATGCCGCCGCCGCTCTGGCGCTGGGGTGCCTGCTTTCAAGTTGCGCGGCCGCTGGACAGCCGGCAGCTGTACAACAGCCAGCAACGCAACAGCCAGCAACGCAACAGCCAGCTGCACAGCAGTCGGTAGATCAGGGACTACCCGAATTCGGCTCCCTCGACGATGCCCTCCACGCCGTTGACAAAGTCCTGGGCTGCGAGAAGAAGCCCACGACCGATCCGATCATCAACAAGGCCCTGGACGAGAAAGGGATCAAAGCCGAATCCGCCGTGTGCTCGGGCCACGTCCAGATCGACTGGTTCAAGGATGAAGCGGGCCGGAAAGCGGACTACCAGGTATACGCAGACGCCAAAACCCAGCCCGTCTCTGTCGTGTCTGGCAAGAACTGGCTGGTCGTAGACACGTCCGAGGCATTGCATGCGCCGGCCAGCGGCAAGGACCTGCAGAAACTCGCAAAGGAACTGGGGGCCGAGTACACGGCTCTGAATCGGCCCTAGCCCTTAGCAGTAACAGCCGTCCAGCCACTGGGCGTCCTGCGACACGGCTTCAGTCTCTGAGCGTTCGAACATCAGAATCGCTGGCGGAACGGCCCGAAGGTTCGGCAGGCCAGAACGTCACCTGCTCGAAGCGACCTGCCTGACCGTGACGGGCGCCCGTTTGGGTGTCGGCGGGGTGCCGGAGCCCCTCTCCGTATTGCCTATGCAAGGTACCGGTAGACGGTTGCGCGGGAGACTCCGAGCATCTTGCCGATATCGGAGGCGTTGACTCCTTTGCCCTTAAGCTCCTTGGCCCTGGCAGCGGCAACGTCATCGACCTTGCGTGGCCTGCCGCCGTGGCGGTTGTTGGCGGCGGCCGCGGCGAGTCCTGCCCTGGTGCGTTCGATCATGGTGTCGCGCTCCAGTTGTGCGAATGCGGCCATGATCGTCAACATGGCAGTGCCCATGGGCCCCGTGGTGTCCAGTCCCTCGGTCAGGGACCGGAAACCTGCGCCCTGTGCCCGGACCTTCTCGATGAGGTCCAGGACGTGCCGGGTGTTTCGGCCAAGACGGTCGAGCTTCCACACGGTGAGCACGTCACCAGCTTCAAGCCGGTCGAGGGCTTTGGAGAGCTGAGGACGTTCCACCGTGGAACCGCTGACTCCGTTGTCGGCAAAGGTCCGGGCTGCGCCAGCGGCCTGAAGTGCCGTGAGCTGCAGGTCAAGGTTCTGTTCCGTCGTGGAAACCCTCGCGTACCCGATCACAGCCATAGCCGCCCTCATTATTCTCTTATTCCCGAGCAATTTGCCATTGTGAGACTACTGGTTGTTAGACGGCATATCGAGACAATCCAGGACTGTGAATCGCAGAGATATTTGGCGTGTTATTCGCAGCGATATTTGGCGCTCATGGCCGGTCCTGCGACTCGCCTTCAGTTGGCGGGGTCGTTGGGGTGTGTGCGTTGGCTGGAGTCGGTTCTGCCGGACGTTTTCCGGTTATGTTCCAGCTGGTGAGGAAGTCGAGTTGTTCCTGGGCATGGGATCCGGGTTCGGCGGTGTAGGCGATGAGGGTCAGATCCTCGCCGGGGAGTTCGAGGGAATCGCCGGTGAGTTCTATGTCTCCAACGAGCGGGTTGTGCAGTGTCTTGGTCGCCGAGCGGTGGAAGCGGACGTTGTGCCGTGCCCAGCGGGTGGAGAATTCGGTGCTTCCCGTGGCGAGGTCACCAATGAGGCTGTTCAGGGCCCTGTCGCGCGGGTTGCGGCCTGCTTCGGTGCGGAGCGCGGCGGCGAGGTCATCAGCGAGGGTGTCCCATTCGAGAAAGAAGTCTTGGGAGCGTGGGTCCAGGAACATGAACCGTGCGAGGTTCAGGGGCAGCGTCTCGGGGCTGAGGATGCCGTCGTAGAGTGCGAAGCAGAGGCTGTTTGCGGCCAGGATGTCCATGCGTGAGTTACGGACGTAGGCGGGCGTGCCGGTCATTCCGGCCAGGATCCGCTGAACGCTGGGCCGCAGTTCCGCCCTCACACGGCGTGTTCCCGGCGCCCGCGCTGGCCCGGCTGCCCTGGCGAGGTCGAGCAGGTGGGCCCGTTCAGCCTCATCGAGCCGGAGGGCGCCGGCGAGGGATTCGAGGACGCTTTCGGAGACTCCCCGCAGGTTCCCGCGTTCTAGCCGGGCATAGTATTCGGTGCTGACGCCGGTGAGCATGGCGACTTCCTCGCGTTTGAGGCCGGCCACCCTCCTGGTTCCGCCGTAGGCGGGCAGCCCGGCCTGGGCCGGAGTGATGCGTGACCGCCGGCTCATGAGGAACTCGCGGACGTCTTTACTGTTCTCCATGGCCTCTACGCTACGGCGGCCCGGTCCGGCCTAACAGGAACTGCCAGTACACCGCACAAGAGGCACTGCCGCGCGCAGGAATTGGCTGGTTGTCTTGAAGGAGTCCAGTTTCCCCATCCTGCAAGGACACCATGTCTGTATCCACGCTCAGCCCTTCGCAAACAGCGGCCCGGCCGCGCGCCTCGCTGGCGGTCGCCATGCTGGGATTCTTCGTTGTTGCCCTGGATGCCCAGATCGTCAACGTCGCCCTGCCCGCGATCCGGAACGACCTCGGGGGCGGCCTGTCCGGCCTGCAATGGATCGTCACCGGCTACACCCTGATGTTTTCGGCCCTGCAACTCTTCTCCGGGACCTTCTCCGACCGGGCAGGGGCACGACGCGCCTACGGCCTCGGCATGATCCTGTTCACCGTTGCGTCCCTGGCATGCGGGCTCAGCCCGAATCTCCAGGTACTCATCGCCGGCCGCATCCTGCAGGGCATCGGCGCGGCGATGATCACCCCCAGCTCCCTTGCGCTCATCCGGGAGGCGTACCACGACGCGGCCCAGCGCGGGAGGGCCATCGTGTACTGGGGACTGGGCGGCTCCGTCGCCGCGGCGGCCGGCCCGGTGCTCGGCGGCGTCCTCACCCAGCTCGACTGGCGGCTGATCTTCTTCGTCAACCTTCCCGTCGGGGCGGCAGCACTGTTCGTGCTCGCCCGCGTCATGCCGTCGCCCCGGCGTCCGACACCCTTTGACTGGGTCGGGCAGGTCACCGCCGTGCTGGCCCTGGCCAGCCTGACCTACGGCATCATCGAAGGCGCGGAAGTCGGCTACGGAAACCCCGGAATCCTCACCCTGTTCGCCGTGTCCGCGGCATCGGCGGCCGTCTTCGTGCTGGCGCAGGCCCGCGGAAAACACCCCATGGTCCCGCTGGACCTGTTCCGCTCACGCACGGTCTCCACCACCCTGGCAATCGCCGTCGTCACGATGGCCGCCTTCTACGGCGTGGTCTTCCTCCAGAGCCTCTACTTCCAGCAGCAACGCGGCGCCACGGCGCTGGAAACCGGGCTGCTGTTCCTTCCGATGACCGGCCTCGTCGCCCTCCTCAACCCCTTGGCCGCCCGGTTGATGGCCCGCTACGGCAACGTGGCCATGATCGCCGCCGGCCAACTACTCATGGCCCTGGGCCTGGCCGGACTGTGGCTGCTACCCGCCGATGCCCCGGTCCTGGCCGTGGCGCTCGTCATGGTTCCCGTCGGCGTCGGCGGGTCCTTCACCGTTCCCCCGATCATCGCTCTCGTCATGGACGACGTGCCCGCGGAACGGGCCGGGACCGCCAGCGGAGTCGTCAATACCGCCCGGCAGGTCGGAGGCTCCCTCGGGGTCGCGATCTATGGCGCCCTGCTCGCCGGGCACGACTTCATGGACGGGCTCCGCCTTGGTCTCGGCATCACTGCCGTCGTCCTGCTCATCCTCATCGCCGCGTCCCTGCGACTACGGCACGCGAAACGACCACAGCACTAAGGACGGTCCCAGAACCACAGCCCCCGCCACGACCCCGTCCCTAAACCAACCCATAACCCGCACACCCGCACAAAGGAACCCCATGCAGACCGTCACCCTCAACAACGGCGTCCAGATGCCCATCCTGGGCTTTGGCGTCTTCCAGATTCCCGACGACGAAACCCAGGCCGCCGTCGAGGCCGCCCTCGCCGCCGGGTACCGCCATCTGGACACGGCCGCCTCCTACGGCAACGAGGCCGCCGTCGGCGCCGCGATCAAGGCCAGCGGAATCGCCCGCGAGGACCTCTTCATCACCACCAAGCTCTGGATCCAGCACGCCCCGACCGGCAGCGTCCAGGACGACACCAGGCGCGCCTTTGAAAACTCACTCAGCAGGCTCGGACTGGACTATCTCGACCTGTACCTGATCCACCAGCCGCTCGGGGACTACTACAGCGAGTGGCGGGCCATGCAGGATCTCCACAAGGAAGGCCTGGCCCGTGCCATCGGCGTGTCCAACTTCCACCCCGACCGGCTGGTGGACCTCATCGACCACAACGAGATCGTCCCGGCCGTCAACCAGATCGAGACCCACCCCTTCCACCAGCGCGCCGCCGACCAGGCGCTGATGCGCGAACGCGGCGTCCAGATCGAGTCCTGGGGCCCCTTCGCCGAGGGCAAGAACAACCTCTTCACCGATCCGGTCCTCAGCGCCATCGCAGAGGCCCACGGCAAGTCTGTCGCCCAGGTGGTGCTCCGCTGGCTCATCCAGCGCGAGGTGGTCGTCATCCCCAAATCCGTCCGGCCCGATCGGATGGCCGAGAACCTCGACGTCTTCGGCTTCGAGCTCACGGAGGAGCAGATGAGCCAGATCGCGACCCTGGACACCGGTGCCAGCCTCTTCTTCGACCACCGCGACCCCGCCATGGTCAGCTGGCTGGGAGGACGCCGCTACAACTAAACGGACCCTCCGTCCGTTGGGGTGACGGCCGGTCACCCCAACGGACAGTGTCCGCACCGGGCCGTGGCCGCACCTTGAAACGCACCCTAAACCGCGAGCAGGGATGCCAACGCTGGCCCTTCACCCGACCCGGAGACCCGTGATGACCACAAATCCACGAACTATTGGCCGGCGCTCGGTCCTGCACTCCGCTGCCACCGGGCTGGGCGCTGCCATGATCGCTACCGGCACATCAGCCTGCGCACCGGACGAAAGGAACACGCCCATGCCCCCAAACCCAACCACCCTCGGCTCCGCCCAGGGGATTCCGGGTCCCGGAAATGGCGGACGGGTTCTGCTGGCCTACTTCTCCCGTGCCGGGGAGAACTACTTCTACGGGGGCCGCACCAGCCTCGACGTCGGCAACACCCAGGTCCTGGCCGATGCCATCAGCAAACTCATTAAGTGCGACGTGCACCGCATCGAAGCCGTCGATCCCTACCCGGACAGCTACGACGCCACCGTGGCACGGAACGTCCGCGAACAAAACACCAACGCCCGGCCGGCCATCGTCAACCATCTGCCCTCCATCGACCAGTACGACACCGTGCTGCTGGCCAGCGGCATCTGGAACGTCCGGGCACCCATGATCATGACGACATTCACCGAAAGCCACGACTTCAGCGGAAAATCCATCCACCCCGTCACCACCCACGCCATGAGCGGACTCGGCACCACCGAAAGGGACTACGCCGGATCCTGCCCCGGAGCGACCATCGGCGAAGGACTCGCAGTGCGGGGGGAGGAAGTCCGCGACGCCGGACCGGCCATCGAATCCTGGCTGCGCCGCACCGGACTCCTTCAAGATCGACCACGCGCCACAGGCTGATCCCGCCAACCAACCGGTTCCCGGTTTCCGTGACGGGCGCGCCGACGTGGGTGTGGGTTCTCGCAGTGGACTTCGTGGCAGCCAAACCGGCTCACGCGAGAGCTTTCGCGCCGATGCTTGAGGGCCTGGCGAACGGAGGGAACACCGCAGTCCCGTGTCGCCCTGCGCGGCAGCGGCGCCCTCACCTGATCCAGGCTGCGGCGTCGCCGGGGCTTTTCTGTTGCGTCTAGATGCTTCTGGCGTAGAAGGCCACAAGCTTCTCCAGCGCAGCATCCACGTACTTGTCGATCCAGTACGTTTCGATGTGCCGGGCGCCCTCGATGAGGAACAGCTCTTTATCCTCGGTGCCGGTCGCCTTCGGGATCGCGTCCTCGCTCATATATTTCGTGTCGGCTTCGCTTCCGGCGATCATCAGCAACGGCACGTCGATGAGCTGGAGCTGGTCGGTAGCGTCAAAGGCCATCAGGTCCAGCAGGCTGCTCAGCGTGTACTTGAAGGTCGAGCCCGGGCAGGCGTGAGTCCCCCAGTAGTACTTGTAGCCCTGCCGGTACAGGTCGAACGGCAGGGCCGCGATCTGCTCGTCCGTCAGGTCAGCATCCCCGGCGTAGAGGACTTCGCCGCCGGCAGCTTCCTGGGCGCGGGCAGCGGATGCCTGCCGCAGCCGGTCCTGGATGGTGTCCAGTGCCGAGTCCTGGAGGCCGTTGCGTCGGACGCGGCCGGAGTTGAACATGCTCACCGTGGCGACCGACTTGAAGCGCTTGTCGGACTGGGCCGCCTTCAACGTGTACCCGCCGCCGCCGCAGATGCCCAGTGCGCCCAGCCGGTCGGCGTCCACGCCCGGGAAACCGGCGATGAAGTCGGCCATGCCGTGAATGTCGTCGGTGCGGAAGAAGGGCTTGTCCACGCTGCGGGGCTCGCCCTCACTGTGTCCCTGGTAGGCGGCGTCCGCGGTGACCGTGATGTAGCCCTGCTCCGCGAGGCGCTGCGCGTACCGGCCGGCGACCTGCTCCTTGGTGCCACCGTTGGGGTGGGCCACAGTGATCGCCGGATACTTGCCGGTCGGGTCGTAGCCTGCCGGGGTGTAGACGTTTGCGGCGATGTTCAGCCCACGCAACATGTAATTGACGGGGTGGATGTTGACCTTCCCCGGCTCGTTCTCCGTGATGGCGTACTCGTAGACGAGGCCGAACGGGTTCTGACGGTAGTCGTGCACCGGCCCCGCTTCCGCGGCGAAGTTCGTGTCGTTCATGTTCATCTCCTTTTCACTCGGATGCCCGGGCCGGGACGGTTGCTGCTTCTCGCGCCGTCGTCGTCGCGCCCGGGCGGCCCTGACTGATCGGTGATCAGTCGAGCTTCTTCGCGGCGAGGAACGCCGCGATCTGGTCGGCGATCTCGTGGTTGTTGAGGTCGCTGAATGCGAAGTGGGTGTTGCCGTGAATGCCCCGCTCCGGCAGCGACACGAACGTCGCGTCGCCACCGTGGCGGTTGATCGTGTCGACCCAGATGCGGGCCATCTCCACGCGCACACGCCAGTTGTCGCGGCCGGCGATGTCGGTCGGCGCGGTCGGGATGTTGTCGCCGTAGTAGACGATGATCGGCACCCGCGTCAGCGCCTCGAACTCTTCGAGCGGAATGGACACCGGCTCCAGCGTGCCGTTCGAGCTGGGCATCGTCCCGGGCAGCTCGCCCTCGGGGAAGACGAACCCGCTGCCGGGTTCGATGCTGACGACCGCGCGCACGTTGTCGTTGCGCAGCCGGGCGAGCCACCCGAAACCGCCGGCGTGGGAGTGCGTGACCAGCACCAACGGACCGATGCGGTCGATCGCCGCTGATGCCCCCGCGACGATCACTTCGGTGTCCAACGGGCCGGTGTCGGGCACCATCGCCCGGAAGAACTGCTCCAACGCCGCCGGATCGGAGGAGAACTGGCCTCCCTCGTACAGGTCCGGCCACAGACCGAGGCGGAACTGGTTGAAGAACCACTGCTCGTTCGGCCCGGTGCTGATCTCGGCGGCCCTCGTCGTCTTGCCCGCCGAACCGCGCCGGGGCTGATCAAGCAGATACACACCGTACCCGCGGCGTAGGAACAAGGTGCGGAACCCTTCACGACCGTCAGGTGTGGTGTCCCAGCAACTGCTGTCCACCCACCAGCCGTGCCAGAACAGCAGCGGCAACGGGCGCGCAGCAACCGGGACCTGATAGCTGACACGGGCGTGGTCGCCGTGCAGCGTCTGCCCGGCAGGATCCATCGGGTTCCGAGGGTCAAAGCTTCCGTCCCTGGTCACGATGGCGCCGCCGACGGCGAAGCTGCCTTGCGCCGCGATCGCCAGCGGAGCGGCAGGCTCCCCGGATGCTCTCGCATCCTCGACCATCATCGGGTCCTACTCTTGGCCTCAACACTGGCTGTGGCGTTGGTGTACTCGTCATCATTGACGTGCTCGTCCCATTCGACATCGCCGCCGGCGACGGAGAGTGCGAGGTGCGTCATGAACGAATCGGGCGCCGCGCCGTGCCAGTGCCAGATGCCAGGCGGGGTGTAAACGGTATCTCCGGGTTTCATGGCGATCGCATGCCCGTCGCGGCTGCAAACGATCCCGCGGCCGTCGGTCACATGCAGGGTTTGGCCATTCGCGTGGCGGTGCCACGCGGTGCGCGCGCCCGGCGAGAAACGCACGGCCGCGAGCGTCGCCGTGCCAGGACCGGCACCGTTCGTGATGCCATCTACCCACACGTCGCCCGTGAACCGGTCCGCCGCCGCCTTCACCGTGGCGGGCGCGGGCAGGACGACCATCGGGTCCTCGCTCACATCGTCAGCGGGCATCGAGGACCTGCTTGAGCGTCGTGGCAGCGCTCATCCCGGCCGGCCAACCGGCGTAGAAGGCGAGGTGGGTAGCGAGCTCGGCCAGCTCCTCCTGGGTCACGCCGTTGTCCAGCGCCAGACCCAGATGGGACCGGAGCTGATCGGTGCGTCCGAGTGCCGTGAGCGTTGCGACGGTGATCAGACTGCGATCCCGCGGCGAGAGCCCGGGGCGCGCCCACACATCGCCGAACAACACCTCGTCGGTCAGCTCCGCCAACTTCGGCGCGATGTCCCCCACCAACTGCTGCGCCCGACTCTTCTCCTGTGCCATGCAATCCCTCCTGAGATAAGCGAGAACCGGTCATTCCCGCCTCCGACGCTACGCGTGCTCGACGGAAGAAGGGAGGAACTGTCATTACACCTATCGGGCGCTCATCGCGCGAGGCCGTCGCATCGGCCTCCACGGGCCAGCGTCTGTATATCACTGCTGCGACTGGTCAGCAGCGCGACGGTCGCCACGACGACGAGCGCGGCGTCCGAGTTCCGACATCCGGCAGCGCCAAGGAGTGGGACAGCTGACTGGCGACGAGCCCGGGATGGGTTGTCTCGAAAAGCAACAGTTTTTCGAGACACGGACGTCGTGTCCCGGAGGGTCGAAGGAATCGGCGTCCTGTCGGGCCGCCCCGTGTCTTGGAAAGATGTCTCACCGTGAATCGTCTCAGGCGCGTGCCGGACGGGGGTTTCTGAGGCACAATGGCCGGGTGAGACATCTCGGGTATACGCGGGTGAGTACGTCGGGCCAGGACGCGAAGTTGCAGCTCGATGCACTTGTCGACGCCGGGGTTCAGAAACGCGATGTGTTCGCCGACGTCACGTCCGGGAGCAAGGCCGCTATTGAGCGGCCCGGGATGAAAAAGCTCCTCGCGTATGTGGAGCCGGGGGACACCGTCGTCGTGTGGCGGGTGGACCGGCTCGGCCGGTCCTTGATCGATGTGTTGAACACGGTGAACCTGCTGCGGGAGCGCGGTGTGAACTTGAGGTCCATCTCGGACGGAATTGACCCCACAACAACGTCGGGCCGCCTGATGCTGAACATGCTCGCGACCCTTGCCGAGTACGAGCGGGAGCTGATCGTCGAACGCGTGAACGCGGGCATCGCCGCGGCGCGGCAGGGCGGAACCCGGTTCGGCCGGCCCCTGTCCGACCCGCTCGTTATCGCCGATAAGCTCGCGATCGCCCAGGATGCACGCGCGAAGGGTCGCTCCGCTGAGGACGCGGCCCGACTTGTCGGCTGGAGCCGCGCGACGCTCTACCGCCACCGTCAGGCGGCCGAAGACCGCCGGTTATGAAGCATCGGCTGTCGGCCGAAGACCGCGCGGCACTGCTCCGGCAGCACCTCGATGACGGTGTTCCCCTCGCCCGGATCTCCAGTCAGGCCGACATCCCCCTCCGCACGCTGCAACGGTGGACGGCAGAATTCCGCGCCTGCGGCTCGGTCGAGGCCCTGGTCCGCCAGCCACGCTCGGACCGCGGGAGTCATTCGCTCCCGCCCGAAATCGTGGGCGCGATCGAAGGCCTCGCGCTCCGCCGGCCGGCGCCGACCATAGCGTTCATCCACCGGCGGATCGGTGACGTCGCGCTCGACCGCGGCCTTCCCGCCCCCGGCTACTCGACGGTCCGAGCGGTCGTTGCCGCCATCGATCCCGGACTGCGCACCATCGCGCTCGAAGGCGACGCCGCATACCGTGACCGGTTCGAGCTGGTCTACCGGCGCACCGCCAGCCGCGCGAACGAGCAGTGGCAGTGCGACCACACGGAGTTGGACATCGAGATCGTCGACGCCGGCGGCGCCCGCGCGCGCCCGTGGCTGACCGTCGTACTCGATGACTACTCCCGCGCCGTCGCGGGCTACACCGTCTTCACCGGTGCGCCGACCGCGCTCCAGACGGCACTGGCCCTTCACCAGGCCGTGCAGCGCAAGAAGCATCCGGCCTGGCCCGTCATGGGTCTGCCCGATCTCCTCTACAGCGATCACGGCGCCGATTTCACCAGCACCCACCTCGATCGCGTCTGCCTTGACACCCACATCCGCCTCATCCATTCCCTCCCCGGCGTGCCGCAGGGCCGCGGGAAGATCGAGCGGTTCTATCGCACCCTCACCGACGGGCTCCTGCCGCACCTGCCCGGCTTCATCCCGCACGGCACCCGCGGGATCCCGGTGACGGCACCGACGATGACCCTCGAACAGCTCGACACCGCGCTCGAGCGGTTCATCGTTGACGAGTACAACCAGCGCACGCACTCCGAAACCGGAGAGATCCCCACAGCACGTTGGCAGGCCGGCGGATGGATCCCCAGAATGCCAGCCCGGCCCGAGGACCTTGACCTTCTGCTCCTGACCGTCGCACACCAGCGCATCGTCCACCGCGACGGCATTCAATTCAATGGCCTGCGCTACCTGGACCTCACACTTTCCGCTTTCGTCGGAGAGAGCGTCACCATCCGCTATAGCCCCCGTGACATGGCCGAGATCCGCGTCTGGCACCAAGACACGTTCCTCTGCCGTGCCATCGCCCCGGAACTCGCCGCCGGTTCTGTCACCTTCAAGCAGCTCAAGGCGGCCCGATCAGCACGTCGGAACGAACTGAAGAAGCAGCTGCGCACCAAACTCAGCCTGGCCGACGCACTCCCCGCCGACGACCGGTACGCAGCGCCGGCATCCGCCGAACCTGCCGAAACCGGTGGGCGACCCGCGGATCCAAAACGGCATCGGCTCCGCACCTACGCCGAAGACTGACCCATGAGAGGAACGCCCATGACCGCCAAGGATGAGAATGACGACGGACGCCGCTTCCTCTTCAACAATCTCGGCGAAATTTCCGCCGCTCCGCCACCGGTCCCGCCCGAGACGCCGGCATTTCTCATCACCAAGGAGCATCGGCGCTTCATCGAATTCGTCACTGCGGTACGCACCAACCGCCACATCGGCGTCTGCTACGGGCCGCCCGGCGTCGGTAAGACCCTCTCCGCACGCGCCTACGCCGGTGCGACCGAATGGGAACAATGGCAACGGACCGGTGAAACCAACACCGAGCCCGTCCCTGCCCGTGTGCTCGAGGCCAGAACAGCGTTCTGGACCCCCACCGTGACTATCAGCCCCCGAGAGATCGACCGGCAACTGCCTCGGATCTGCCAGAGAATTTCCTGGGCGGTCGAATACGCCCGGGAGGGCAACATCGATATCTTTGAGCACCGCGACTCCCGGGCATCCGGCCTGACCGAACTCCTCATCATCGACGAGGCCGACCGGCTCAAACCTCCAGCGCTCGAGCAGGTCAGGGACTACTACGACCGCCACACCATGGGGGTCATCCTTATCGGCATGCCCGGCATCGAAAAACGCCTCGCCCGCTACCCCCAGCTCTATAGCCGCATCGGCTTCGCCCACCACTACCGGACCCTCAGCACCGAGGAACTCACCTTCGTCCTGGCAAACCGCTGGCAGGAACTCGGCCTCACCATCGACCCCGACGACTTCACCGATGCCGAAGCCCTCGCCGCTGTCGCCCGCATCACCAATGGCAACTTCCGGCTCATCCAACGCCTCTTCACTCAGATCACGCGCATCCGCGACATCAACCAGCTCCACAGCATCACCAAGGAAGTCGTCGAAACCGCCCGCGAAACCCTACTGATCGGCACATGAGCGCGCCAAATAGCGCCGCTAAATACCCGCCAAATACCGCGGACAATTACAATCCTTGCCGCGCCGGGAACTCCCGAAGCCCGGGCAAGGCCGCCCGCCTGTCTCATTAACCGATCGTTGTGAGACCAAACCACTAGTCCCCTTACGCCAACCAGCGTTCAAACCGCCAACTAGCCTTCGACCTCACAGAATCAGTCGCTGGTTCAACTAGATCGGGACGCTTTTCCATGTAAATCGGAACAGGTTCAAATAGCGTGAAACCTCACACCGAGTTCACAGTCGGCCTATTTGCAAGTCTTGCAAATAGGCCGACAAGTTCTTCCAAATGGATGCCCGTTCTTGAACTTAGTGTGAGATTCCGATCTATCTATACAAATCTCCATAATTGACCCCAGTGTTCGCGGGAACTTTCGATCGCTTCAATGAGCGGTTGTTCCAACTTAGTTGGCCCTTTTTCGAAGTCGGTCGGCTGACGCACTTGAACCGCGTTGATGGGGGTAGCTCCGAATGGCCAACAACCTCCGTTTCTGACGGATCGGATCGACCTTATCGGGCGTGTGCCCCGCCGTCTCCGAAGCCATCCTCGCAGCCGGACAGCACGGGCCAGCGGACCGAATTAAGCTGCCGTCACGGGTCGTCTAAGTCCCTTGCGACGACACTGCCGGCCGGCTCGGCATTGAGCCGGCGGCCTTTGATCTCCGCTCCAACCTGGCTGGTTCTCCAAACCCGGCGGCATCTGCCCGCGACGCTGCGACGGTGGGATCGGCCGGGACCCCTTGCGTGCAAACAGTTGGCCGTTCTTCACATAGCGTGGGGGCAAGGGCCGCAGCCGGGCCTGGGACTGTTTGACGGAGGACGAACATGGAATACATCAAACTCGGCAACACCGGCATGGACATCTCCCCGCTGGCACTGGGATGCATGACGTACGGGGACCCGGGCCGGGGCCCGCATCCCTGGACGCTGCCGGAGGACCAGAGCCGGCCGCTGATCCGCCAGGCCGTGGAGGCGGGGATCAATTTCTTTGACACTGCCAACGTGTACTCCAACGGTTCCAGCGAGGAAATCATAGGCCGGGCCCTGGCAGATTTCACCCGCCGGGATGAAACCGTCATCGCCACGAAGGTGCACGGCGCGATGCGGCAGGGACCCAACGGGCGGGGACTGTCCCGCAAGGCCATCTTCGCCGAACTCGATGCCAGCCTGACCCGGCTGGCAACGGACTACGTGGACCTGTACCAGATTCACCGTTGGGACCCCGCCACGCCGATCGAGGAGACTCTGGAAGCCCTTCACGACCTCGTCAAAGCTGGCAAAGTCCGCTATATCGGCGCATCCTCGATGGCCGCCTGGCAGTTCAGCAAAGCGCTCTACCTTCAGCAATTAAACGGATGGACCCGTTTCGTCACCATGCAGGACCACTACAACCTGGTCTACCGGGAGGAGGAACGCGAAATGTTCCCCCTCTGCGCGGACCAGAAGATCGGGGTGCTGCCCTGGAGTCCGCTGGCGCGGGGGAAGCTCACCCGGGACTGGGACGAGAAAACCAACCGCTCGGAGAAGGACGAGTTCGGCAAGACGCTCTACACCACGGAGGAAAGCGACAAGGCGGTCGCCGAACCCGTGCGCGTCATTGCCGAACGCCGCGGCCTGCCCCGCGCCCAGGTCGCCCTGGCATGGGTCCGCTCCAACAGCGTGGTCAGCGCGCCGATTGTCGGGGCGAGCAAGCCGGCACATCTTACAGACGCCGTCGCCTCCCTGGAACTGACACTCACCACCGAGGAAAAGGCGGAACTGGAAAGCCCCTACGTCCCGCACGCGGTCGCCGGATACTGAGCAGCGACGGCGTGAGGTGACCCGACGGCAGCACCAACCGCGCGATTGACGGACGCTGAAGCGCGGCCTGGCTCGGATCTGACAAAGTCAGTACACGGGGCGTCGCGGCGTTCAGGCCGTAGGCCTTTCGCCCCTCATCATCAGGTGAGTATCCTGCCGGCGGCTGAATCGGCAGACAACCCCATTCGTCCTGGCGGACAACTCAGCGCCACTGGAAGTACTCGCGGTGGATGTTGGCTGTGCGGACTCCTGCAGAACGGAAGGTCCTCCGGAACTGCCTGAGCATGGGATCCGGCCCACCCATGAAGACCGAGAGCTTCCGGGGCGGGCTGTCCACGGCGGCAAGCACCTGCTCGGGCGTCAACCGGCCGTCGACGGCGGTGTCCACCAGGTGCACGGTCAGGCTTGGGTAGTCTTTCGCGATGGATGTGATTTCCGCGGCGAACGGGGACGGCCCTGCCGACGTGACAAAAAAATGGACTGACTCCCGCAGGTCCCCCTCCAGGGACCGCAGCCAGCTCAGGAACGGTGTGATTCCCACACCGGCGGCAATCCAGACCTGGTGTTCCGTTCCCCTGTGCCTGTCGAACCGGCCATAGGGCCCGCCCACCACCGCCGGCATTCCGGGCTGCACAACGTCAGGAAGCCTTGTTGTGTGGTCCCCAAGCGCCTTGACGGTGATACGCAGGTGCTGGTCCCGGGCCGAACCGGACATGGAAAAGGGATGGCGTTGCCAGCCCTGCTTAGTTTCCAGGTAGATCATGGCGAACTGGCCAGGCCGGAAGTCCAGCGGTTTGCCGAGCGGTGCAAGGCTCAGCTCCACCAGATCAGGGGCCACCGCTTTGACCTGGTCCACCTGGTAGTCGTGGTGCGGCAGGAAGTGGCGCGCCAGGAGCTCCCGGTAGGCGTAGAACGCCAGCCCGACGCCGCCGATGGCCACGTAACTCCACCGTAGCCCGGGGGCGGCGTCGAACGCGCTGGCGTCCAGCAGTCCGTGGAAGAACCCGGCCGCAACGAATATTCCCGTCAACCGGTGGAAGCCACGCCAGCGCTCGTAACCACCCAGCAGGCGGGCCACCAGGCGGACCGGCCGGGCGCTTCCGAGGCCAAGGACCAAGTCACGCACCCGCGCGGGGACCATTGTCCGCCAGCGCGGCAGGATGGCCCAGGCCATCAGGGCCGCGAGCCCGGAGATCCCGATGACGGCAAGGGTTTTCCCCACGCTGGTCGCCTCCGGGTTGGCTGCCAGCTCGATGTGCGGAAGCAGAAGGACGGTCCCGGTGATTGCGGCACGCCGGTGCCAGATGGCTGCGTGGTCAATCCCGCCGAACACGTGCTCCACCTGCGGAAGGGTGCTGATCAGGACCAGGGCGATGGAGAGCAGCAGGATCGACTCCCCGCCGAAGAGCTGGCCGACGTATCCGGCGGCAGGTTCCCCCGCGGGACGGGCCAGGAGCCAATACAGGGCGTAGGCTGCCGCGAGGATGATGATCACAGTGGGGCCGAGGCGCCGCAGGGGCACGCCCGGGAGCGACGTCAACGGTTTGGCTCCGGGCTGCGGAACTACCAAGAATCTCGGCTCCTTCATCACGGCTTGCTCGTGCAGCACCGCCTAGCCGTCATCCTAGGCCAGCCACGGGCGGCGCGGAGAACCAGGCACCAGCATGGGCGGTGGCTGTGCCGGGCCGATTGAGCAGCGTGCCCCGATGTGAAAGGTTTACGTCATGGCGAATCCCCTTCTGGACCCCAGCACCCTCCCCTACGGCCTCGCACCCGCTCCTCGTCATCCCGAATCATCTGCATAGGTATTCCGCTGCCCCCTCGATCTTGCTCTTGCTAAGCCTCAAGATGCCACGTTCCGGTGAGGTCAGGTTGTAAGGAGGATCATGGCGGCCGCACCGTGAGCACGCGGAGGAACGGGCCCGCTTTATGGCCGCTAGTGAAGCGGCTGTGCAGGAAAAGCCGCGGCTGATGACTTCCTTCGCGGCACTTGGCGGACGATCCTCCCGGGTGTTACCGATCATGGAGCACCAAGCTCGGGTCCGGGAGACTCTGCGGGTTCCGGGCTCGGGGCGTCATTAGGACAGAGTGCCGGGTAGCATCCAATCGAAGTCACGGGAACGCAAGTCCTGATCGTCGGGGCTGAAGGGAAGGACCCTGAACTTGCCCGCCCCGCGGTCCACGACGCCGTCGACCAGCTTCATGTCAGACCAGACCCCCATGACGCACGCCCCGGGGTGATGGCGCGCGTGATTGACCTCGTTGCGGGTGACGATGACAGAATCCCCTCGGCTCTGGGTGCCTTTGGCTTCGAGGTAGATCCGCTCCGTTCCCTTGTCGGCGACGGCATCGTATGGGGAGTTGTGACGGGTATCGGTGACAGCCCAGGAGCGGTCCCGGAAGTAGTTCATCAAACGATCCTGGGCGGCATCCTCTATCGCTTTGCGGACCTCGGCGTCCATCTGCAGCCCTTGGCCCGCGGCGCCGGGTCGATCCGCCGTTTCGGAATCCAGCGCCAAAGATGAATCTGCCTCTATGGGCTCGGCAACGTCAAGGCCCGGGTCATACTGAATGGCGTTCCTGCTCGAGTACACGACCTGTGTTCGCATCAGGGCTTCGCGGACCGGGTGCCCCTCTGGCAGGACGCGGCCGAACAGAGCCTTCTTCGGGGGTGTCGTTCCGGGAAGGATCTCGTATGCGGGATCCTCAAGTTCGGCGACCAGGACGACCCGGCCTTGATAATTGAGTGCTGCCCAGCGCTCAGCGGCAACTCTCTCTGCCAATAGTCTCCAGTCCCCGCGGTTGTTCTCCCAGAGATTTGCTGGTGTCGCCTCGGGGTCGTAGCCGTACCACGAGCGTCCAAGCGGATCATCGGGGTCGGCAGTCTTGCGGTCGCTGAGTTTGATGTGGATAACCATAAGTCGAGTATCACCGAACGGAGCCCGGGAAGCGTGCACGGCGGCGTCATTGTCGGACACAGCAGCCCGGACATCCGGGCCCCGCCTTGGTAGAGTCAGGCCCGCGGCAGGCGCCGCCAGGACGATAGGGGGAGTCGATGGGTTTGGTGACCTGGCTGCGGCAGCGAGGGAAGCGCGAACCTGGAAGGCCAGCGGTGGCACCACAGCAGCAACCGACGGAACGGCGCGTCATCTCCCTCTCGATTGGCTACAGTGGCTGCGTGGAGGTCGCGGGTACGACCACCTTTGCCAAGGAGGCCGTTGAAGACCTTGCTGCCCGGAAGGGCCTTGGTGAGCGCGGCTATTACCAGGGAACTGCCCAACTTCAGCGCGAGCCTGAGAACCCGGTCAACCCGCACGCCGTTTCTGTCATCGTGAATGGCGAGAGGGTCGGATGTCTCCCCTCCTACGCTTCTGAGGACGTGCACCTGCCGGTGGGTGTAAGCCAGCCAGTGCACTACCAGCTCCACATCCTGCGGGAGCAGAAGCTCCTGGCCAAGGCGTACGTGTGGCTTGGTGACGGCGAGCCCGAATGGGCCTACAGCAGGGAGAATCCGCCGGCGCTGACCGCTGGTCAGCGGATCAACAGCTCCCATGCGGAGAAATCAGCGATGGTTCGGGAAGCACTGGCGCGCGGGGGTGCGCGGGCGGCGCAGTTCCGGCGGGGCATGGTCGATGGTGTCCACTACCTGGAGCTCATTGAGCCAATTAAGCAGTTGAAACGTGAAGGCCGGTTCGAAGAGGCTCTGGTCCTCTGCTACAAGGCCATTGAGGGAGCCGAAGGCGATGCCGGCGACAGCATTCCGGCGCCCGGGTACACCGAGCAGGCAGCCATCGTCCACCGGAAGCTCCGCCAGCGGGACGAGGAGATCGCGGTGTTGAAGAGGTGGCTGGCACGGTGCCCGAAGACCCTCAGGGCCGGAAGTGGTATCGCCGAACGCCTCGCCAAGCTTGAGGCAAAGTAATGCCCGCCGGAGTGCAAGGACTTGCCGGCCTACAGCCGAGGGGCTGGAGTGAGGCCATAGGGACGCACATGGGCCGGCAACGGCTGTTGGGCAAAGCATTGGGGGCGAAAGCCGGCGTTTCGCAGAATTTCGTGCGGCTCCAAGTCCGGCACCGCCCGGTCCGGGTCCGGGTCCGGGGCCTACGGCACGGTTCCTCCTCCCCCGCCCCGTGCCCAGGCACCTGCTCCCCAGCCGGCACCCGCCCCAGCGCCGGTCCCTCATTCGCCCGCTCCCGCGTATCAGGCACCGGACCAGGCCCCGGCCCCGGTCGTCAGGGCGACCCCGAACAACGCCCCGCCAAGACGTGGGCGCAGCCGCAGGCTCCCGCAGCCCCGGTCCCCGGCACGCAGTACGGTCCGGCCATCGGCCCGCAGACCGCCGCCCCCGCCGAGGGGATCTCCAACTCCGTTCCGGTGAAGGCATCCCTGTCAGCGCCGGCCGCGACCAAGGCCGCCGCACATTCCGCCCCGAGCGCCAGTGCCATGCCGAGCCCGTCAGCTTCGGCAATGGCCTCGACGTCGACCACACCGGAGCCGGCGGTCGTGTCCGCCGAGCAGGCCTCCAGCACCGCAGTGTTCAACCCGGCACCGATCTTCATCAGACCGCTCCTAGTCAGACGAAGGCCCGGCCGTCCTGCAGCGGGCGGCCGGGCCTTCTCGTGCCGTGATCGACTGGTCAGGACTCCTCGGTGAGATCCACGACGTCGGACCCGGCGTTCTTCTTCACGGACTCGACCCCGTGCATCGCGCTGGCCTTGGTCTTGTAGCTTTCCGAGGACGCGATCACCTCACCGTTCTCCGCCTTCAGCCGGAACCGGAACCCGCCGGACTTATCCTTGCAGACCTCGTGTTTCCCTGCCATGGGATGCTCTTTTGCATCGATGGATCCGGCCGGTCGGCCGCTGGGGCACAGATTACTACCTGCGGCCCGGGGTGGGATCGGGAATGCTGGGATCTACGGCGCCAGCAGGGCGCAGATGTCCGTTATTTTGCCTGGACCGGTCATTCCCCCATTCGGGTATGCGGGTCCGAATTCAGTCCACGTCACTTGACCCACTGAGAGAAACAGGCCAGGTGTGCCGTAACCCGGTTGAACGTACATCACGTTCCACCCGGTCGACTTGAACACAATGTCGAAGGAGGGGTCGAACTGAAGTGCCACCCGGTAAGTCCCGTTGAGTTTGTAGGTGACCGTTTTCGGCGTCGGTGTGACAGATGTATAGGTGACAGTGGTATCGGCGCCCGTAGCTGTTACGACTGGATAGGGCTTGGAAGCAGGGGAAGGGCGGCTGTTCCAGTCGATGGTCTTGCTCTTGCCAGTCGCCGTTGCGTTGACCATGAAGTCGGGGCATTGGAATTGAACTGTGGACGGATCGTTGGGTGTCGGCGGGCCTGTAGTCGGTGGGTCGGCGACGGCGGCGCCCGTCCCCGCGAAAACGCCAAACAGGAGGGCTATCGGTATGAGGGCGCGTTTCATGAGGTTGCTCCTTAGTGGGTCTCGAAAAAGTCCCCCAGGGGAACGGGAAAATCCCTGACGAATGTCCGCGCATCATAGGCCCGCGCCGCGGCGTCAACAAACGTAGGCCCTACCTGTCCGACGATTAACCTTGGGCAGGCCCGCGGTGAGATGCACGCACCCGTCCGTACACATGAGGCCCATGACCCCACTGCGGTGACGAAGCCCAGAACCCCGCAACCTCGCCCGAACGCTTGCACGAGCTGATCAACCTCCCCGGTGACCGCGGCCAGCACGACTCGGACGGCGGCTGGTGCCGCGAGCACGTCGCGGCGAACCAGAACGTGGCCCTGGCGACCTTGCAGGAGCTCGCCGCCGACAAGGACGACGTCATGGCCCGCCGGAACGCCGCGAACAATCCGGTGCTCGATGACCAGAGCCTGTGGATGATGATCGAGGACAAGGACGACCTGACCGCCTACGCGGCCCGGGAACGCCTGGGCCTGATCCCCAAGCCCCGCCCCAACACGTTCGCCCGCCCCGTGAACATCCCGGTCATCGACCCGAAGTCCGGACGGATCATCAAACCGTGAGCGGCGGATCCTTCGACTACCTGTGCAGCCAGTACGCCTTGACGGACCTGCTGGACCGCACTGACTCCATCGACACGATGGGCCAGGCCCTCCGCAACGCCGGCCACGACGAAGCTGCCGCGGCCACGGAGTCCGTCCTCGCCGACATCAAGACCTTCGAAGAATCCATCCTCGCCAGGGTCCAGGCCCTGCGCGGCGTCTGGAAAGCCGTCGAATGGACCCACTCCGGTGACTGGGGACCGGAATCAATCGCCGAAGAAGCCTCCGCCTTCACCGCTAAGGAAGTCGCCTGATGCCCCGCGCCTACGACCTGATCGGCGGCGTCACCGCGCCCGCCGAGATCTTCCGGCGCCTCGATGCCCTGGCCTCCATGGTCGACAGCCTTCGGGAACGCGGGCTCCACGACGCCGCCGACGAGACCGCCGAGCTCCTGGAAGAATCCCGGGCCTTCGCCGCGACCATGCAGGCTCGCTCCTGCCGCTTGCGCCGGATCTGGAAGGCCGTCGAAGTGGATTCCGGACCGGCCACAGATACTGCCGCGGCCACCCGCAGCATCACCGTGGCGGCATTGGACTACCGCGCCGTCAAGGAACAGGGCAACCGGCGGGCCTGATACAACTACCGCAAGCACACTCTCGTTTTAATGCCCCGCGTCCCTTAGTCTGTTGCCGGGGGAAACAATCTTTGGACGGGGAAGCTGTCTCGGCCGGGTGGATCCCGAGATCACCGGCTCCGACAGCAGCGTCCAGCTGCAGAATCCGAGGTCCTGCAGTGTCCTGGAAACGCTCCCTGTCCGCACTGTGCACGGCCGCCCTTCTCTTGAGCGGCGGCCTTCTCGCCGCGGCTCCCGCCCAGGCCGCATACGCCACGTACGGGGCGATCGGCGCCTACTACCAGGCCCACACCGCGGCCCTGGGCGCCCCGACATCGACCGAACACACGGGCTTCAGCGACCGGGTCCAGGACTTCCGGAACGGATCGGTTTACTGGTCAGCGACCACGGGCGCCCACTGGGTCCACGGCGGGAACCTTGGCGAATACAAGGCCCAGGGCGGCGACAGCGGAAAACTCGGCCTGCCCCTGACCGATGAAATCAAGGCCTGCTGCTACGGCGGCATCTACCAGCGGTTTACGGGCGGGATCATCTACTGGGCAACCGGTGCCGGCTCGCACGCCGTCCATGGCGCCATCGGTTCGCTCTACGCCCGACAGACCAGCGAGGCAGCTCTGGGGTATCCGACCTCGGACGAAACGGCCGTGAGAACTCAATCCGGGGCGGACATTGTGACCCAATCCTTCCAGAGCTCCTTCATCACCTGGAACGGCACCCTCAACGCGGTGAATACCGATCCGACTCACGCGCATGAGATCCAACTCTGGCAAATCCGGGATAAGTACATGACCACCGGCGGTCCCTTCGTGCATGGCAACGCCGTGGCGGACCAGAGTGTCGTGGACGGGGATATGGTGCAGCACTTCCTTGACGGCAACCTCATCGTCGACTCTTTCCTTGGCACCCACGTTATCCCCGGCCCGGTGTTCGACTTCTGGCAGAAGAACGGGGGCGGCTACACGATGGGTCAGCCCACAACCGATGTTTATCACGTGGCTGGGTGGCCCGCGACGGTTGACTTCCAAGCCGCACGCGTCCTCTTCGATCCGACCTGCAACCCGGTCAGTGGCTGCATCCAGATGATCCACTACGGCTACAACATGCCGCCCGAAACCCCGCGAACTCCCACGCCCACACCGACACCCACACCCTCGGCGAGTCCGACGGACACGGCAACTGCTGTCCCGACGGATACCCCGACTGCGTCCCCGGCCGCACCATAGCGCCAGGCAATGGGAAAGCCCCTCCGGGCAGCGTTCGGCTCGCTCAATGTCAGGACGAAATGACCACCACCACCACCACCAGGAGTCACTTCTTTGGAGTCAACGAAGCGCCGGTCCGCTAAAGTCTGGTCCGCCGCCATTGCCGCCGCCGGAATCATGCTCGTCGGCATATCGCCCCTCTCACCGGCATTCGCTGCGACAGACCCCACAGTTTCGCCAACCCCAACGGAGTCTCCCACCGTCGCCCCGACGGCGGCTCCGACTCTCGTTGCTAGTCCGGCGCCAACAGCGTCCCCAACGTCAACGGCATCCCCAACACCAACACCGTCTCCGACCCCCGCCCCGACGCCAATCGAGGTCAAGTGGGCTTCCATCGGGGGCTCGCTCGGACGGCTCGGCAACGAAGTCGGCACCGAAGTCACCGGACTCGCCAATGGTGGCTCCATGCAGCTGTACGACCACGGTTCGATCTACTACACGGCAGCGACCGGCGCCCGCGTCATTGAGGGCAGCATCGGGGCCAAGTGGACCGCCGCCGGGGCCCAAAACGGTGTCCTAGGCTACCCGACGACCGACATCCGGTCCGGCCTGAAGGACGGCGGCTCGGCACAGAGTTTTGCCAGCGGCACGATCGTCTCCTCCCCCGCAACCGGCATGCGCACCGCCAGGGGAGGAATCGGCAACAGGTGGGTTGGCGCCGGGTCTCAAAACAGCTTCCTCGGATACCCGACGACCGATGAGATTGCCGGAGTCAGGGGCGGTGTTTATCAGAGGTATCAGGGTGGTTCCATCTACTGGAACAGCTTGCATGGTGCGTCGATCACGCACGGCGCTATCGGGGGCTTGTACGCATCGCTAGGAGCAGAACGCGGCCGACTCGGCTACCCGATGACCGAGGAGGCCGGTGGACTCAAAGGCGGTGGCGTGTTCCAGGCGTTTGATGGCGGCGACTTCTTCGGCGCCCACGATGGCGACATCCTGTATACCCCCCAAACTGGCGCTCACTTTATCCTCGGAGGCATCCTCCAAACGTGGGAATGGGAATACAGCTTTTGGGCAAAACTGGGCTACCCGATCACCAACGAGATGGGCGGACTCAAAGGCGGCGGCGCCTACCAGCTGTTCCAGCACGGTGCCATCTACTACTCCCCCGCAACCCGTGGCTGGCCTGTCCAAGGAGCGATCCGAAGCGCCTGGGCGTCGACCGGTGCAGAGCGCGGCCCCTTCGGCTACCCGACTACCGGAGAGTTCCCCTCCTTCGGCCAAATTGATCAGAGATTCCAGAACGGCTCCATCACCTACAGCCCGACTACTCATCGCATTACCTCCATGTACTCCTGGATAGCGAACTGCCCTTCCTGTCCTACCCACTATTGGATCCAATAAGCGCCGGCCATGCCCTGGGTGCAGAAGCCCAGGTCAAGGTCCCGCGTGTGCCACGGCCACGGAATAGCATCATGCCGTGAGTACAAACAACGAGGACTGGCCGGCGCACCCCGCATCGGCGGCTCGTGACGCCGGCCTCGCCAACGAGGCCAAGCACGCTGCCGACCCGGACGGCCAGACTGAACGGCACTTCCTGCTCGAAGTCACCGTCGGCGCCTCCACGGCAAGGGTTGAGGAATTCCACGTCCGCCAGGAAGGCTAAGAAGGCGCCGGACCCATCGAGACGATCGGCCCCTACGTCAGCTTCTCCCCCGATGACCTGACCCCGGAGATGGCCGGCGACACCTTGGTCGCCCTGACGCAGCTGCTCGAGCAGTACAACGCCCGGGCCTGACCGGGAAGCTTTCTCCCCCGTGCCCCACACATAGGGTGCATGGAACCCTTCCGCACCATCACGACCCCCGAAGAGCTCGCCGCCCTGCGCCACGACTCGATCGTCTGCCCGCCGCAGGTGCCTACCTCCGCGCTCCGAAAGTCCTGGACCAGCATCACGCCCAACCACGGCCGCCGCGACATCTTTGTCGGCTTCGAATCGACCCGCGAATGGAACAGCGACGAGGCCTGGCAGATCCTGACCATGCACTGCCCCGACGGCGTCCCCGAGGTCTGGGTGTTGTGGGACCCGGCCGCCGTCGCGCCGTAGCCGAGCTACTGGACCTCCACCATCCCGACCCGCCGACCGGTGACCAAGGCCCACACGACCCTGGGGCATACGAAAGCTGCAGTTACCCACCGCGTCGACAACCGCCGCGGCGCGGCCGAGGACATGTCGATCCAGGAGCTCAACCCTGTCACCGGCAAGTTCGAAACCCTGTTCGCCGTCTCCAAGGGGACGACCAAGACCTAGATGCCCTGGTAGGAGACACCATGCAACCGTTCCGTATCGTCCGTTCCGAGGCAGAGCTCGAAGCCGTCGCCCCCGGCTCCCTCGGCTCCGCCGCCTATTCTCTGCGGACCATTTTCGAGAACCAGAACACGAACGAATGGGTCGAACCCGGATGCGAGGAGACCTGGACGACCGCCGCCGTCTGGGAGCACATGACCGGCGCCTACGAGACGATCATCCTGGACGAGGACCGGGAAGTCTGGGTCCTCATCGACGCCGCAGCCCCGCAGCCGGTCCGCCCGCCGCGCGGCGCCGACTCCCACGACTTCCTCACCCGGGCCCAGCCCGGAGGCCGGGACACCGAATGGGTCACCCGCGCGAGCCTGGCCGACGCCCGGGCCGAGATTGAAGCCCTGATCGGCGCCGGGACCGCCACCGACAACATGGTCATCTACGCCCGGACGGACAAGGAACGCATCGATTTCTGCCCCGTCGGGCACGTCGAGGCCGGCACCTCCGCCGATACCTTGCCTTGGAAGGCCAAATAGCTGATCCTGTAGCCACAGCACCTGCTGTTCCCGTGACCGGAGGTTCAGCGATGTCCCAAGCCGACGACGTTATCCGCCACACCCGCGACGACCTGATCCAGGCCCTGGCCGACGAGCTCGGGTCCACGCCCGATGACCCCAGGATCCACGACGCCTACGAACAGGTCATCGACGAGATTGCCTTCGCGTCCTTTGACCCGGATGAGGTGTACTCACGGTACTTCCGCGACGGGCCCATCGCCACGGATCTGGACCTGCTCGCCGTGCGGGGCTGGGCCAAAGGCCGCCTGCTCCTGGACTGACAGCCGCCGGCCGGGGTGGTGAGGGCTGTAGCGGTCTCCGCACACATGACGGCCATGCCTGAGATCAAACGCCGCCCGGTCACCCCCGGCAAGATGAACAAGCCCGCTTGGTACCGCACCCGCACCGCGGAGCTTGGCCCGGACCATAAGGCCGGTGAAGGGTCGGCCTCCCTGACCACCGCCGACGTCTACCTGGACGGGCAGCTCATCGGCTCCGTCACGGGGGCGCTCAAGCCCAACAGCACCGTCCGCGACTGGACCCCGTCCCGGACCGGCTCCGGCGTCAAACAGCACGGCCCCACCCGCTTCCACGCCGTCGATGCCCTGGTCCGCACGCACCTGACCGACCTGCAGCAGCACCCCATCGCGCACCTTTCCGCCGCATAGGATTGCGCCATGGAAACTACCGAGGCCGTCCGAGAGCTCTGCGATGTCCTGACCGCGAAGGTCGTGGCCGCCCTCGCCGGCGTCGAGAATCCGGATCAAGTCGGTGCGTGGGGCGAGGATGCCCTGGCACCGACCCCGCCCGTGGAGCGGCGCCTCCGGTTCGCCCTTGAGGTCCTGCATGAAATCGCAGGTACTCAGGGGATGTCGGCCGCCCAGTCCTGGGCTCTGACCATCAATCCCCGCCTCGGGTACGACTCGCCCATCAAGGCGATCCGCGAGGACCGGTTCCAGGAAACAGCGGCAGCTGCCAAGGCCCTGCTCGAAGACGCCTACGATGGGTGATCCCCCTGAAAGGCAGACGTCGAATCGCCCCGTCGAGGCTGCGGTATGGAGTAAAGGCGTGGCCTCCGCCGTCGGCCAACTGGTTCCGCACGACAGCCGCCCAGCGCCTCATCGGCGGACCCAACAGGGTTCCGAGCTTCATGTCATAGGCTCGAGACCGGTGCACGGGTTTATCAGGCCGTGCTTGGCGGAGAGCATGCACCAGCGGTCGCAGGTGGCCCCGGTAGAGGCGGAACCCAGGGACGTGCCCGGGAAGGTAGGTGGTGCCGTCGTCACGGACGGCGATCATCAGCGGTGTACTCATGCGGAACATGTGTGCGGCAAGCCGCGCCCGCTCCACCGGTCAGAGCCCGGGGCGGCACTCCCCCTGGCCGAGAATGGCCAGACCGTTGAGGTCCCCGATCTGGTAACTGTTCAGGCCTGCGGAGTCGGTCGGGTTCATCAGCTGGGTCGAGTCGTGGACGTGGTCCAGCCCCACGACGTGGCCGAGCTCGTGTTCGATGGTGCCACGGGCCTGGGCCGGGCCCTCCTGTTTGATCAGGGACTTCAGGGCCGGAGCGTTCAATTCCAGCTGGCCGCTGACGTACGTGTAGTCACTGCCCCCGACGCTGACCGACTCGCTGCCGCCCCGACCCAGGACGGTGCCCTCGCCCTTGAGATCGGTGAAGCTGGGCTCCTCGGCCGTGGTCTCCCAGGCGATCAGCACCGGTGCCCACCGGTCCCCGTACCGGCCCGGCTGGTACGACTTGCGCTCCGAAGAGGGTGCCTCCGTGGTGGACCCGTCGTCGATGAATTCCAGCCCGGTCGCCTGGGAGACAGCGGTGATGGCCTCATGGATCAGTTCCGATCCGGCGGCGGGCGAGTTGGCGGCGCGGGTGATGTAGTGGATGGGCCGGCACGGGTCATACCTGACCGGCTTCCCGTCCTTGTTGGTATCAGTAAAGGCGTAGGCGGCGGACGTGACCCACACCTGTGCGGGCTGGCCGAGCGGTGTATCTGCCTCTTCTCGCCCCGGGGTCGGGTAGTCGGTCAACGGCTCAGATCCGTCGGCGGCAGCCGGTGGCCGGGACCCAGTGGGATCCGGGCCCGTGTGGTAAATCAGCGGCCCGTTCTCGCTGGTCCCGCCTTTCGAGGGTCCAGCAGAGAATGCCGGCGGATTCAAGTAGCCATGCAGAAAGAGGTTAAGGCCGAACAACAGCGTGCCGGCGGTGACGGCCGCGGTGATCTTGAGCCTGCCCCGGACAGGCCGGACCGGTCCGGGGCCGACGTAGGCGCGGGGGTCCCGATAGAAAGGGTGGGTGTTGGCCTGATGTGCGTCCCAGCCCGGCGGCGGCACATATGCGGCGTTGTTCCAACTCTCGGGCGCGACCGGGGCTCCGGCCTCATCATGCCTCCACAGCGGAATCCGCTGCTCTTCCCCTGGCTCCCCCGGTTCATTCATCGGCGCCTGTACCCCCATCGTCGTCGGTTCCGGTGTCAGCGTAAGGGAAACCGAACCGTCGCACCACGTCCAGGGCCGCTTTCACCCCTGCTTCATAGCTGTCGTCGAACTCGCTGGACCGCGGCTTGCTGCGCAGGCCACACCGGGCGGCACTGTATTCACGGTGGATCTCCCCACGCGCTTCGGTGAGCTTTCGCTCCGCAGCCTCCCGCCATGCCGCCGGCGTCTGTCCTTTGGACCGGCAGAACGTCAGCACGTAGCGGTGTCCGTCCTCCGGGTCGCTGAGCTGCATTTCCAGTTAGTTTTCCGCGTCCGGGAATTCCTCGAAGGCGGCTTTGATGACCGGGATCAGATTCTCTCCAACGCCGGCTGGGGTCAGCACGGACAGGAAACGATCCGTCAGGGAACAAGAAGACCCAGAGCCGGTCGTCGATTAGGGACAGCAACGAAATGGGCGAGGGGCGAAGCCCCGAGTCCTCTTAACTATGCCGACCCAGCCACCTCCGCCAACAATTCCGGCGGCCCACGGCGATCGCCGGCGCTTCGCCTGCGGCTCAGCAACCACCCGCCGGGGCGGGCCAGGACCCGGCCTGCGCTATCGCGCCGGCCGTCGGGGAGCGGCCGAGCGGATCAGGAGACCTTCACCGGGAGGAGTTCGTAGCTGTTGTCGCAGCCGCCGCGCGGCGGCGTGTGCCCGACCGTGTAGAAGTGATCGGTGACGGACTTGTCCGCCCGGGTGGCGACGACGCGGATCCGGGGGATGGGGACCGATGCGTTGGCGGGCTGAACGAACGGCGGCTTCTGCGGAACCAGCCAGCGGCCGGAGCTGTCGCGGGTGACCGGCACCGGGGTGCAGCGGTCATTGGTGCCGAAGCAGGCGGAGACGGCGAGGACGCCGGGAACACCCGACAGGTCGAGCTGCACGGCGTCCAGGTTGACGTAGCCCATGGCGGGGCAGGCCAACTTTTCCGGGGCGCAGCCGACGAGCATTAGCGGCGGCAGCATCAGCAGCGCGACGAGGGACCGGTTCTTCATGGCGTCAGCGTAACGCGGGACCCCGACGAAAAAGCAGTGCCCCGGTCAGAAAACTGGCCGGGGCGGGCAACGCGGAAGGCGAAGGGATCATGCCCGGGGACCGGCGCCCAGGAGCGTGACCCTGTCCTCGACGGAGACCGCAGCCCAGTGCGTGCCGGAGCCGATGACGACGTCGGTGCCGTCGGCGGCCAAGGCGGTGCCGTCGGCGGCCAAGGCGGTGACGTCGCTGGTGCGCGGGGTGAGGATGCAGACCGCGGCGCCGTGCGTTCCGGCGGCGGTCCGGGCGCGGCTGCTCAGCTGCACCGTTCTGACGACGACGACGCACGATTCCCTCGGCCATATTATCTGGGGGTAACGGGCTCTGGGCGAGAGAAATATGCCCAGAAGGGTTGAGCCACATATGGGGTCGGGTTCGCCTGCGTATACTCGCCATAACTGTGCCGCAACGGCGCACCGTATCGGGGGAATATGAGCACCGTTTTACTCGCGCCCGGCGTCGAGCTACCCGTCAACGGCAAGCCGTTCGGGGAGACTCCTGCACTCGAGGTCGACAATCTCCGCCGCCGCATGGTGCGGAAGGCCTGGACATCTGTCATCGTGTTTTTCATCCTCGCCGGCGCGGCGGCGGCAATCATCTGGCACGTCGGCCAGCCGTACTGGGGCAACTGGCCCCAGGTGGGTGCCACCGTAGTCAGCCAGCGTGAATATGTCGCGAAATATGTCGACTGCGACCTCGGCCTGAGCTCAGTCATCGACGGTAAGCCGCAGCGCAATCACGTCTCCGTCGGGAATCCTTGCAACAGGGCGCCCGCCATCGGCACGGTGCTCACCATGAGCTACTCACCCGACGACCACGGCTGGGTGAATCTTACGCGTTGTCAGTGTGCTGGGGTATTTACGGTGAGTCTCACCGGGGTCTGGCTGACTTTTCCCCTCGCTGGCTGCGCCCTGTGGACAGTGCTCGCCATCCGCCGGCTCCGAAGCGTGACCCGCCTCGGAGCCGCTCCGTGGCAGGAAGTCACCGGGATTGTCCGGTCCGCCTCCCTGAAGCCCGGCGGACTGGCTTTGGAGCTCGGTGTGGAGGGCGCGTCTGATGTCGGCATGAGGTTCGGAACCCGCGGCATCAGCTTCTTCCCCGTACCGACCGCCGGAAGCACGTTCACCCTTCGGCTGGCCGGGGATGGCAGCGGCAGGGTTCTGGTGGCGCTTCCCGGGCACTGGGGCGAGAGCCACGGCCTGATCTGGCCGGTCCGGACCAGAGAACCCGCGAAGTAGTCCAGGACCGCAGGAGGCCCGGCCCCAAACGGGACCGGGCCTCCGGAGATCTCTAGCCCAGCGGGCGTTCCTGGGCCAGCCAGTCGTCGACGACGCCGCGGATGTCCATCCTCCCGTCCAAGCCGGAATCCTCCTACGCCTTGGCCGCGAAGCCGGCGAAGACAGAATCAGTCGCTGGTTCAACAAGAACGGAACGCTTGTTCATGTAACTCGGAACAGGTTCAAATAGCGTGAAATCGATGATTGTGAGATGTTGACCCATTTGGAAGAACTTCCAGCAACGTATCAGCGGAATCCCGCGGGTTAGTTGTCCTGAAAACTGGCGCTAAAGCGGTCCGTCTAATTGGAAGTTTGTGGCGCCCGCCCCGTTCGGTACAGATCTTGGTGACCCCTTCAGTAATCAACTAAACCAGTACACGGTCAGCCCATGCCTTCACGTGAAGTAGTGATTGAGCTGGCCATCAGGAAGGCCAACGAAACATAGTGATTCGCCGGCCCCTGATGGGCTCTTCGGCTGCGCATAGGCCTACGCAGCGGCAACCAACATCTTTCGTGTGTGCGGCATGGTGAACGCCGCTCCTCGCCGCAATTCGTGGGCAAGTATAGACTCAATCTGGCGCGGACCCGGCTGGGGTCTACACGCGAGACGGGGATGCATCGTGGGCATTTGGGACAGACTGAAACAGGTCATCGACGGGGTGGCGCCGAAGACTTCCGAATGGCCGCCGGAGCAAAGCCCTGAGCCACCGGCGCAGGCTGTCCCCCAAGGGCCGGCTGCCGGTGAGTCCGACCCCCTGCAGGGCTACTCGGAGATCTGGGCGAGCGAACTCATCGACGGCGACACCTGCAAGAACTGCGCCTCCCACGACGGCCACGAGTACACATCGATGGCGGACGCCCGGGCCGACTATCCGGAGGGTGAATACCCTGCCAGCGGCTACAAGCACTGCACGAGCGACTCGGGCTGCCGCGGAACCCTCATGATGATCCGCAGCGGCTGAGACAGTCAGGTAGTTCTGAGCCGCTTCCGGCGTGCTGACCGGCGGCGCCCAACCGAGCTCGACGAGTTTCTCAACGATCGCCATCCAAGGCATCTGCGGCGGCTTGTTCGCCGGCTTCATGCGTTCCTCGTACGGCAGCTTGGCGAACTTCTCCCTCTCCCCCCGGTTGTCGATGAAGGTGTTCTTCGCGGCGACCTGGGCCTAAATGAGAGCGTCCTTGAACTCCGGTGAGGGCTGCTCGACGGGTCCCAGCTCGGCAACCTGTCCCGGGCGTTCACACGGTCGAGAATGGAAATCCGGGGAAGGACCATACTGTTGGAACCGCTCCGGGCGAGGAGGAATTCCGCTCCGGAACGCGGGTAGTGAGTCCGGGTCCGACACTGTCCAACCTGATGTGTGCGGACGGCCGAGGGCCGCTCCCCGGGGCTCAGGCGTTCTGCCAGTGGATCTTGATGGCGTCCGCGATGGGGCCCGTGGCAACTCGACGGTCAGGACGACCGGGGCCCCGTTCTCGTGTTCGATGTCGAAGTTGCGGTACACGCGGCCGCAGGCATTCCCCGGGGCAAGCTGTGGGCGGCCATCGTCGCCCAGTCCGAGGAGGCCCAGGACGCCGGGCTCTTCGACGACGAGGCCGGGGTCAAGGAATGGTTGGCCACCAACTGCTCGCCGCCAACCTCGGCTGACGGGAAAGGGGGGCCGAAAGTCCTATGTTCACGGCCGCCGACACCGCATACTGTTTGCAGGGGTCTGGGATGGACGTCACATTTCGGCGCGTCCCTGACCAAAAACCTTCAGCGGGCCGCAAGCCCTGCTGTCCAAATCAGGGGTGCAGCGCAGCTGCCGACCATAAATCCGTGGGGGAGATTATGGCTGTAATTGAGGATCCGGCAGCTGCCGGCGAAACGGCGTTCCGCTTTGCGGCTCCAATCTCCAGCACCGAGCATCGAAGGGACGTCTGGCGGCCCGGTTCGACCACGACGTCGGATGCAGCTTCACCGCTGAACGGCAGTATCTACGCGGACCCCGTCATCAGCCCGGCATCGCGGGCGTTCGACCGGAGTCTGTGGCCAACCCTGTATTAGCCAGGCCCGGACATGACGAGAGACCGGCCCGCCGTAATGGCTGGCCGGTCTCTCGTTGAAGCTTTAGAGCGGCTGGATGTTCTCCGCCTGGGGCCCCTTGGGGCCCTGGGTGACGTCGAACTGAACCTTCTGGTTCTCGTCCAGGGACTTGTAGCCACTGGAGGCGATTGCCGAATAGTGTGCGAACACGTCAGCGCTTCCGTCGTCGGGGGCGATGAATCCGAAGCCCTTTTCGGCGTTGAACCACTTGACAGTACCTGTTGCCATGCTGATTTCCTTCAAGGGTCGCTGGTCGGTTCCGCTTTTCGGATTGCCATCCCAGCCACTCACAACCTCGAGCCTATGTGTCCGCTCCCGCTGGGGCAACAAGTTGCCAACGGTTGGGCCTTCGAGGCACGCTGTTTCAGCGGCTCATCGGATAGCAGATCAAGTGGGCCGGGTCGGCTAGAGCTCTTCTTTGGCCAGGGCTTTGGTGGCAGCCGGCGTCGGCCGACCCAGGCGTTCATCGAGGGTGACGCGCAGTCTGGCCGCGGCCACCTGAACCCGGTGCTGGGAGGCGGTCGTCGAGCCCGAAACCTTCGCGGAGGCATGCCGGGGAGCATGGTCGTTCTTATGCTCCGATGTGCTGGTGCTCATCGCGTGCCCTCCTCGTTCCCTTCGGGGACTTTGCCTTCATTGTCGCCCATGTTGTCACCAGAGTCCACGACATCAGCGTTGAGCACGAGTCCCCTCCGTCGAAGAAAGTCGCCGAGTCGCTCAACAACCGGGTCCTCCGCAACGCGTTCTCCGTCCGGGTAATACGAATCCGCCAAGACAATGTGAACCGTTCGGTCCGGCTCGTCTGCTGCCAGGGATCCGCCGAGTTCGACTTCATCGGCGTCCGCATTGCCGTTGACCGTCTTCCAGGCAATGTCGAACAGCTCCAGCTCTTCCTTCCGGGCCAGTTCACTGCGGGCCAGTACCTCCAGGGTGGCAAGCCCCAGGGCCTTCGAGGCCTCGTCTTCCGACAGTGCCCGTTCCAGCGCCCACTGGGCCCGCCGCCACCATTCGGCCCGGCTGTCTGCGGCGGACTTCTGTTCCAGAGCCTTCCGGTCGGCTTCACGCTTCTGCTCGAGTGCGTTCCGGTCCGCCAGCGTGCGCTGACGCAGGATCCGCCAGTTGATCAGGGCCGCCACGAGAGCGGCCAGGAGCACCGCCGCAGGGCTGAACAACGCTACGTTCTGCCACCACTCCAGGGGCACGGGAGCAAGCTGGGCCGGAGACGGTAACGGTGTTGGCGGCATGGGTCCAGCCTAGGCCGCGGGCATGGCAGAGCCCGGAGCCGCCACGGGCGCGGCGTGGTTTCGGTGACAGGTGATCAGATGTCCATCCGCGCTCCTCAGCTGGATCACGAGGTTGGCCAAATACTGTGGAACGTGGCCATCCAAGTTGGGAAATGGCCAACTTCTGTGGAATCTCACATAGGCAACGAAAAGCCCCGCACGTTGGATTCAACGCGCGGGGCTTGTTCGAGGAGGAGGGAGAAAAGAAGGAGGAGGACTAGAAGTCCCAGTCGTCATCCTCAGTATTGACAGCCTTGCCAATCACGTACGACGAACCCGACCCCGAGAAGAAGTCGTGGTTCTCGTCCGCGTTCGGCGACAGGGCCGACAGGATCGCCGGGTTCACGTCGGTGACGGAGGCCGGGAACATGGCCTCGTAGCCCAAGTTCATCAGGGCCTTGTTGGCGTTGTAGTGCAGGAACTTCTTGACGTCCTCGGCCAGGCCGACGGAGTCATAGAGGTCGTGCGTGTACTGGACCTCGTTCTCGTAGAGTTCGAAGAGCAGTTCGAACGTGTAGTCCTTGATTTCCCGCTTGCGCTCCTCGGAGCACTTCTCCAGACCCTTCTGGAACTTGTAGCCGATGTAGTAGCCGTGCACGGCCTCGTCGCGGATGATCAGGCGGATGAGGTCGGCCGTGTTTGTCAGCTTGGCCCGTGAGGACCAGTACATCGGCAGGTAGAAGCCCGAGTAGAACAGGAAGCTCTCCAGCAGCGTGGAGGCCACCTTGCGCTTCAGCGGATCGTCGCCCTGGTAGTAGTCCATGACGATCTGGGCCTTCTTCTGCAGGTTCACGTTCTCGGTGGACCAGCGGAACGCCTCGTCGATCTCCTTGGTGGAGGCCAGCGTGGAGAAGATGGAGGAGTAGCTCTTGGCGTGCACGGACTCCATGAACGCGATGTTCGTGTAGACAGCCTCTTCGTGCGGGGTGATCGCGTCCGGAATCAGCGAGACGGCGCCGACGGTGCCCTGGATGGTGTCCAGCAGGGTCAGGCCCGTGAACACGCGCATGGTGAGCTGCTGCTCGTCCGGGGTCAGCGTCGCCCACGACTGGACGTCGTTGGACAGCGGGATCTTCTCCGGCAGCCAGAAGTTGTTGACCAGGCGGTTCCAGACGTCCACGTCCTTGTCGTCCTGGATGCGGTTCCAGTTGATCGCCTCGACGTGGCTAAGCAGCTTGACCTTCTCGGTCATGTCATCCCCTAAAAGTTGGGTTCTTCGTTAAGTTAAGCGTACGACGGCGGGCGGGCGCCCGCCGTCGTACTCAAGCGATGCTGGCTACAGCATGCAGCTGACGCAGCCGTCCACCTCGGTCCCTTCCAGCGCGAGCTGGCGGAGACGGATGTAGTAGATGGTCTTGATGCCCTTCTTCCAGGCATAGATCTGGGCCTTGTTGATGTCGCGCGTGGTGGCGGTGTCCTTGAAGAACAGCGTCAGGGACAGGCCCTGGTCCACGTGCTGCGTGGCCGCGGCGTAGGTGTCGATGACCTTCTCGTAGCCGATCTCGTACGCGTCCTGGTAGTACTCCAGGTTGTCGTTCGTCAGGTACGGCGCCGGGTAGTACACGCGGCCCAGCTTGCCTTCCTTGCGGATCTCGATCTTGGACGCCACCGGGTGGATCGAGGAGGTGGAGTTGTTGATGTAGGAGATCGAGCCAGTGGGCGGGACAGCCTGCAGGTTCTGGTTGTAGATGCCGTGCTCCATGACGGAGGCCTTGAGCTCGCGCCAGTCATCCTGGGTGGGGATGTGGATGTTCTTGAACAGCTCCGCGACCTTGGCGGTCTGCGGGACCCATTCCTGGTTCGTGTACTTGTCGAAGAACTCGCCGGAGGCGTACTTCGACTTCTCGAAACCACCGAACGTCTGGCCGGTCTGGATGGCCAGCCGGTTGGAGGCGCGGACCGCGTGGTACACCACCGAGTAGAAGTAGATGTTGGTGAAGTCCAGGCCCTCTTCGGAACCGTAGTGGACCCGCTCGCGGGCCAGGTAGCCGTGCAGGTTCATCTGGCCGAGGCCGATCGCGTGGCTTTGATCGTTGCCGCGGGCAATCGAGGGCACCGAGGTGATGTTGGACATGTCCGAGACGGCCGAGAGGGACCGGATGGCCGTCTCGATGGTCAGGCCGAAGTCCGGCGAGTCCATGGTCTTGGCGATGTTCAGCGAGCCCAGGTTGCAGGAGATGTCCTTGCCGGTCTGGTCGTAGGACAGGTCATCGTGGTACGTGGTGGGCTGGGAGACCTGAAGGATCTCCGAGCACAGGTTGGACATGATGATCTTGCCGTCGATCGGGTTTTCCCGGTTCACGGTGTCCTCGAACATGATGTACGGGTAGCCGGATTCGAACTGGATCTCGGCGAGGGTCTGGAAGAACTCGCGCGCCTTGATCTTGGTCTTCTTGATCCGGGAATCGTCCACCATCTCGTAGTACTTCTCGGTAACCGAGACGTCGGAGAACGGCATGCCGTAGACCTTTTCGACGTCGTACGGGGAGAACAGGTACATGTCCTCGTCCCGCTTGGCCAGCTCGAAGGTGATGTCCGGGATGACGACGCCGAGCGAGAGGGTCTTGATGCGGATCTTCTCGTCCGCGTTCTCGCGCTTGGTGTCCAGGAAGCGGTAGATGTCCGGGTGGTGCGCGTGCAGGTACACCGCGCCGGCACCCTGGCGGGCACCGAGCTGGTTGGCGTAGGAGAAGCTG
Source organism: Arthrobacter oryzae (assembly GCF_003634095.1). Taxonomy (GTDB): domain Bacteria; phylum Actinomycetota; class Actinomycetes; order Actinomycetales; family Micrococcaceae; genus Arthrobacter; species Arthrobacter oryzae. The sequence goes on along the minus strand of NZ_RBIR01000001.1, from coordinate 104,284 downwards.
TCCTCGAGGAGCTTCATCACGGGGATGACGCCGGAGGACTGGTTCTCGATCTGCTTGATCGGCGCGCCGACCTCGCGGATGTTGGTCAGCGCGAAGGCCACGCCGCCGCCGCGCTTGGACAGCTGCAGGGCGGAGTTGATGGACCGGCCGATCGATTCCATGTTGTCTTCGATGCGGAGCAGGAAGCAGGAGACCAGCTCGCCGCGCTGCTTCTTGCCGGCGTTCAGGAACGTCGGGGTGGCAGGCTGGAAGCGGCCTTCGATGATCTCGTCCACCATCTGGGTGGCGAGCTTCTCGTCGCCGCGGGCCAGGTGCAGGGCCACCATGCAGACGCGGTCCTCGTAGCGCTCCAGGAAGCGCTTTCCGTCGAACGTCTTCAGCGTGTAGGAGGTGTAGAACTTGAACGCGCCGAGGAAGGTCTCGAAGCGGAACTTCTTCTTGTACGCGCGGTTGTAGAGCTCGCGGATGAAGTTCATCGTGTACTGGTCGAGGGTTTCGCGCTCGTAGTACTCGTTCTTGACGAGGTAGTCGAGCTTTTCCTCGAGGTCGTGGAAGAACACGGTGTTGTTGTTCACGTGCTGCAGGAAGTACTGGTGCGCGGCCTCACGGTCCGCCTCGAACTGAATCTCCCCGTTGGGGCCGTAGAGGTTCAGCATGGCGTTGAGCTCGTGGTAGCCCAGGCCCTTGTACGCGGCCGGCATCTCGTGCTTGTCCTGCTTCTCGACGGCAGTGCCGGCGTGCAGGCCCGCGCCCTCGGTTACTGCTGTGTCTGCGACAGTCGTGTCCAAAACTCTTCCAATCCTTGTTGTACGCGGTCGACGTCTTCCGGCGTCCCCATGAGTTCGAAGCGATATAGGTGCGGGACCTTGCACTTGGCGGCGATGATGTCGCCGGCCATGCAGTAGTTGTCCCCGAAGTTGGTGTTCCCTGCGCCGATCACTCCGCGGATCAGCTTCCGGTTGCCCGGGTCGTTCAAAAACCTGATGACCTGCTTTGGAACAGATCCCTCTCCCCCGGTGCCGCCGTAGGTCGGCAGCACCAGCACGTAAGGCTCCCGGGCCGCCAGCGGAGCGTCCCTCGGGTAGAGGGGGATCCTGGCGGCGTCGATGCCCAGCTTCGCAACGAAGCGTGCCGTGTTTTCGGAGGTGGAGGAAAAGTAGATGAGGCGGCAGTGCGTTAGCTCGGGAGCCGCTGTGCTGACCGCTTCCCCGCTGTCAGCCATTGCGGCCACCCGATCATCAGTTGTTGCCAGGGCAACCATTGGACTCACCTCATCTACCGTGAAACCTTGCCTGGTAGCGGCGTCCGGAGCGTTTCAGGCTACAGCGACGGCGGAAGCCTGCGCCAGTTCTTCGATCTTGTCCGGACGGAAACCGGACCAGTGGTCCTGGTCCGTGACCACCACGGGAGCCTGCATGTAGCCCAGGGACTTCAGGCGTTCGAGGGCCTCCGCGTCCTGGGAGATATCGACGCTCTGGTAGGCGATGCCCTTCTTGTCCAGCGCGCGGTAGGTCGCGTTGCACTGCACGCAGGCCGGCTTCGTGTAAACCGTAACGGTCATGGTCCTGTCCCCTTTGTTGAAGTCTTCTGTGGGGCGCTATCCCGGCCCCGGATGTCCCTCGCTGATGCTCTGCTGGAACTGTATGTCGATACTACATGTAGTGCAAGAGCCTCACGCGGACCCCAAGATGATGTATTACAAGTATGTCATTTAACCCACCGTTAATCCACAGGAGGGGGCCCTCCAAATGTCCGGATTTCCGCCATTTTGGGGGACGTAATCCACACCCTGTGGAGTAGTTAGCCACATTAATCACCCCCGCGTGTCGCACCGCAGACGGCGTGTCGCGCGTCTTTTCGGGAACCGCCGGACCGTGGCGCCAACCACTACATGTGGTGTCCGGGCACACGAATGAGGCGGGCACCGTGGTGCCCGCCTCATTCGATCGTGATTGTTCTAACACCGGTGTCCTCACAGTCCGCCCCGGCCGGCGCCGCAGGAAGCTACCCGAGCGAATCCGGCCGGCTGCAGAGGATCTGGTCCACGCCCATCCGGGCCTCGGCGAAGCTGCGCATCGCCCCCACCAGGTACAGCCGCCAGACGCGGACGATTTCCTCGCCCATCATGGCGGCGGCGGCGTCGTGGTTAGCCTCGAACTGCGCGTACCAGGCCTCCAGCGTGCGGACGTAGTGCCGGCGCATGCCCTGCACGCCCTCCACCTCGAAGCCCGCGCCCTCGAGGAAGCCCAGCGTCTCCCCCACCGGGCGCATGTGCATGTCCGGGGCAATGAACGACTCGATGAACGGGCCGCCGCCGGGATGTTTGCCCTGCCGCGACATCTGCTGGACCAGCACCCGGCCGCCGGGTGCGACGTTGCCGAACAGGGCGGAGGCGTAGACGGGGTAGTTACGCTGGCCGACGTGCTCGCCCATCTCGAGGGAGGCGACGGCGTCGAACGGGCCGTCCGGGATCTCGCGGTAGTCCTGAACCCGGATCTCGACGCGGCCTTCCACCCCGCGCTCCTTGATGCGGGCGTCGATGAACGCCTTCTGCTCCACCGAGAGGGTGACGCCGACGACGTCGACGCCGTAGTGCTGCGCCGCGTGCAGGCTCAGCGAGCCCCAGCCGCAGCCGACGTCGAGCATCCGCATGCCCGGGGCCAGGCCGATCTTGCGGCAGACGAGGTCCAGCTTGTCCCGCTGGGCGTCCTCGAGGCCATATCCGGGGGTGGAGTCGGTCCAGTAGCCGCTGGAGTAGGCCATTTGCGGGTCCAGGATCAGGGCGTAGAAGTCGTTGCTGAGGTCATAGTGGTGGCTGATGGCGGCGCGGTCGCGCAGGACGCTGTGCAGCCGACCCCTGACCCGCGCCTGGCTGGCGGGCGGCTGGGGCGGCGCGCCAAGGGCCCCGGCGGCCGCGGCGATCCTGGCGACGCCGGCCAGCAGGGCCGGCGTCGGGCGGATGCCGGCGAGGCCGCGGTCCCGGACCACCTTCCACAGGTGCTCCAGCGCGGAGTTGAGGTCGCCGTCGACGTCGAGCTCGCCGGTGACGTAGGTCTGCGCCGCGCCCAGCTCCCCCGGCGCCCAGAGCAGGCGTCGGATGGCGTCCGGGGAGTTCAGCCGGACCACCGGCGCGCCGGACGGTCCTGCCTCGCTGCCGTCCCAGACCACGAGCCGGACCGGCAGCTCCCCGCCCACCACGGGCCGCAGGACCTCGGCAATGGTCTCCGCGAGCTGTGCCGTCATGCCGCGGCTCCCTTCGCTGCCCCCTTGGCCGCGCTCTTGGCGCCGGCGCTCTTTGTGGGGGCGTTGTTCGTATAGGCAGAGTCGAGGACGATCTGCTGCACGTCGAGATACCCCGTCTCAAACCCGGCCCGGGAGTAGCACAGGTAGAACAGCCACATCCGCTGGAAGACCGCGTCGAAGCCCATGGCGCCGACCTCGTCCGCGCGGGCCATGAACCGTTCCTCCCACAGGCGCAGGGTCTGCGCATAGTGCTCGCCCATGGCGAGGCGCTCGCGCACACGCAGTCCGGTCTGCTTCCCGGTGATGTCCTCGATGGCGCGGACCGAGGGGATGACGCCGCCGGGGAAGATGTATTTGTGCACCCACGTGTAGCTGGTGCGGGTGGCCATGAGCCGGTCATGGGCGATGGTGATGGCCTGGATGGCCACCTTGCCGCCGGGGGCCAGGACCCGCTCGATCGTCTGGAAGTAGGTGGCCCAGTATTCGAAGCCGACGGCCTCGATCATTTCGACCGAGACGATGGCGTCGTACTCGCCTTCCACGGCGCGGTAGTCCTTGAGTTCGATCGTGACGGCGTCGGCGTAGCCGGCGTCTGCCACGCGCTTGCGGGCCAGTTCCTGTTGTTCGCTGGAGAGGGTGACGGAGTAGACCGTGGCGCCGCGGGCGGCGGCGCGCAGGGCGAGCTCGCCCCAGCCGGTGCCGATTTCCAGGACGCGGGTGCCGTCCTTCACCCCAGCCTTGTCCAGCAGCCGGTCGATCTTGGCCTCTTGCGCGGCGGCCAGTCCATCCCAGGCCACGTTCCGCAGGGCGTCGCCGCTTTCCGGGAACAGGGCGCTGGAGTACGTCATGGTGCGGTCCAGGAAGGAGGCAAAGAGTTCGTTGGAGAGGTCATAATGCCGCGAGATGTTCGAACGGGTGTTCTTCTCGGTGTTCCGCTCCTTCCGCGGCTGGCGCGGCAGGTAGAGTCCGCGCAGCTTCTGCAGCGGTTCGGGCACCAGCGTGCCGACGCGGGAGGCGAACACCTCCATGACGGCGGTGAGGTCGTCGGCGTCCCAGTCACCGGCCATGAAGGACTCGCCCAGGCCGATCAGGCCGCCGTCGCCCAGCCGGGTGGCGAAGGCTTCCGGCCGGTTGATGGTCATGACGGGGTAGGCGGCGCTGTCTGTTGCTTCGCCCGGGGCGGGCTGCACCAGTGCTGCCTGGCCCTGCGGCGCCTTGCCCAGGACCGCGCCGTCCGGGTAGCGGACCTCCAGTGGCAATCTCCGCACGGCGGCCTTGAAGATGGCGTCCGCGGCGCGCCCGGCCAGCCGGGCTTTGAGGCTCGAGGGCACCGTGGCGATGCTGGGCCAGATGGCTGCGTCAATGGTGACCGGCGGCTGCGGGACCGTGTAGGGCACGGCCCTGTTTTCGGCGCTGTTGCGTGTGGTGTCCTGGGCCCGCCCCGTCCCGGATCCGGTCGCTTCTGTCATTGTCACTGAACTGCCTCCTGTGAAGGGTGGTGTGGTTTCTTGATGATGGGCAGGCGGCGTGCCCACAGCCGGATGCCCTGCCAGCGGATCTGTGTGCTGACGCGCAGCGGGGCGAGGGGTACCGCGAGCGCCGCGGACAGGATGTTCCGCAAGGTCGCTTCGTGGCGGACGCCGTCCATGGTGGCGATGAAGGGCTGGTGGCCTTCCCGCTCCAGGACCACCGATACGGCGAGACGGTCACCGGGTTCGGGGAGCTTCATGCGGTACTGGCCCTCGACGTCGTTGAACGGCGAGACGTAAAACGCCTTCGGGACGCTCGCGCGGCCGGCGCCGTCCGTTTCCAGAAGGTAGCAGTGACGCTCGCCGTACGTGTTGTGAACCTCGACGACGACGCAGCGCAGGTTCCCCACGGCGTCGTGGCACCAGAACACGCTCAGCGGGTTGAACACGTGGCCGAATACCCGGGCACTGGCGAGCATCGTGATGCGTCCGCCGTCGAGCCGGATGCCTTGAGTGCCGAGGTAGCGTTCCACGTTCCCGCGCAGGGTGCCGTCCGGGTCGCCCAGATGGTCCTCCACCCGGAAGCCGGCCAGCGGCCGGAGCAGGCGCGGCAGCTGCGGGAGGTGGTCGACGTCGACATACCAGCTGTAGCTGCGGTAGGTGAAGGCGTTCTTTAGCGGCGAGCGCCGCACGTGCGAGATGGTGGTGCGGTAGATAGCGGCCCGGTCCGTGGCGGTGCCGTCGACGGCGGCCGGGTGAAAAGCGTACCGGGCGCTCATGGCCCCTCCACCGAGGCCGGCTGCAGGTCCGGGTCGACCGCGACGGCACGCAAATTTACAGCGCCGCTGGCGGCCGGGAGCCGGTCCCAGTCACGGCCCAGCCTGGCGGCGGCCTTGAGGCCGGACAGCGCGCCGTCCTCATGGAATCCCCAGCCGTGGTAGGCGCCGGCGAAGGCCACGCGCTCGTCGCCGAGGCCGTGGATCCGCTCCTGGGCCTTCAGCGATTCCGGGGTGTACTGCGGGTGCTCGTAGACCATCCGGTCCAGGACCGTCGCGGCATCGATCAGGTCGGATTCGCCCAGGCTCACGATGTACCGGCCGCCGTCCACGGGTTCCAGCCGCTGCAGCCGGGTCATGTCGTAGCTGACCAGGACCTTGTCCGGGCGGGCGTCGCAGGACGGCAGGCGGTAGTTCCAGGAGGCCTGGGCGTTGGCGCTGGCCGGGAGCACGGCTTGGTCGCGGTGGAAGACCGTCTGGTTCACCGAATACGGCATGCCGGCCAAGGCGTCCCGCTCCGCCGCCGAGGCATCCGCAAGCATGCGCAGGGCCTGAGCCGGGTGGGTGGCGATCACGACGGCGTCAAAGGTTTCGTTCACGGTCTCCGTGCCCCGCGCCGAGGTGACGTCGACGCCGTCGGCGTGCCTGTGTACCGCGGTGACAGGGCTGGAGAGCCGGATGTCCGGCAGGGTCGCGGCGACCTTGTCGACGTAGCTGCGCGAGCCGCCGGTGACGGTCCGCCACTGCGGCGAGCCCTTGACGCCGAGCAGGCCGTGGTGGCCCAGGAACGTGAACAGGTACCGGGCCGGGTAGGCCAGCGCGGTAGTGGGATCGCAGGACCAGACGGCGCTGACCACGGGGGTCATGAAGTGCGAGATGAAGTAGCTGCTGAACCTCTCCCGGGCCAGGAACTCCCCCAACGTGAGCTCCTGACCGGTACCGGCCGTGCCCGGGGTTGCGCCGTGTCCCGCCGGGGATTCTGCCAGCAGCGCGCGGGCCCGGCGGTGGAACCTGGTGACTTCCAGCAGCATCCGCAGGTAGCGGCCGCGCAGCAGCGTGGACGGCCGGGGAATGATGCCGATCCCCTTGGGCCGTGCGCCGGCGTATTCCAGGCCGCAGCCGTCGCAGCGGACGGACATGCTCATCTCGGAGTCCTGGGTTTGGACTCCCAGCTCGGCGAACAGGCGCAGCAGCGTGGGATAGGTCCGTTCGTTGTGGACGATGAAGCCGGTGTCCACGCCCAGCGTGGGCCCGTTCGGCTGCGGCACATCATGGGTGTGGGCATGGCCGCCGAGCCGGGAGTCCGCCTCGAAGAGCGTTACCCGGTCCTGTCCGTTCAGCACATAGGCGGCGGTCAGCCCCGCCACTCCGCTGCCGATGACGGCGACCCGCCGGCCTGCCGGAATCCCTGCTGCTTGCGACACTGATCTGCTCCTGTTGTCTCGTCCAAAACTTGTCCCGCCCAAACGTCTTATGGGCAATTCGTCACCGCCGGGCCGCCGGATGAGTTGGATTCCGGCATTTTTTTTGGCTCCGTTAAGTCGGGGAGCCGGACTGGGTCTGATGGGCCCCCTGTACGTCCGTCCACCCGCCCGTCCGGGCCGGCAACTCGGATTCTCCTGCATAAGCGCCTGACCAGGGCCGTGCCGCGCCGGGCACTCTCTGCGGGCCCGCTCTGCGGGCGTCCGGGCGGGCCGCCGGGGCGGCGGATACAATGAAGCGGGATTTCCGGTCCCGCCCCCGTGGACCGGCTACCTGGCGAAGGGCAGCCCTTGATCAACCCCGTGCATCTGCGGACCCTTGTGGAAGTGATCCGGCTTGGATCGTTTGCGGCTGCCGCGGCGCGGCTCGGCTACACGGCCTCGGCCGTCTCCCAGCAAATGTCTTCACTGGAACGTGACACCGGCGTCACCTTGTTCCAGCGGGCGGCCCGCAGCATCCAGCCGACGGAAGCCGCCGTCGTCATGACCCGGCACGCGGCCAAGGTGCTCACCGACATCGAGGCGCTCATGGCCGCAGCCTCACGGGCCCAGGAAAGTACAAGCCAGGAGCTGCGGCTCGGCATCTTCCCGAGCCTGGCCACGTATGTGCTGCCGCCGATCCTGCGCAACCCGGATTGGAAGAAGCTCGGCATCGACCTGCGGGTCTCGGTCGCGGAGCCGGCCCAGACCATCCAGGGCCTGCGGGCCGGCGGCGAACTCGACGTCGCCCTGGTGTACCAGGTGGGACAGTCCGGCCTGGCCTGGCCGCACACCGTGGAGCGGCAATGGATCGGCGACGACGACTTCAGGGTGGTGCTCCCGGCGGCCTGGGGCATCGGCACGGATTCCAAGGTGGCGGCGACCCACCTCTCGGACATGCCCTGGATCATGCACCACCCGGGCACGTCCGACGCCACGGTGATCGAGCGCCTCTTCGCCAGCTGCAATCTGCACCCGCGCGTGGTGGCCTACAGCGACGACTTCCACGCCAGCCTGGAAATGGCGGCCGCCGGACTCGGCGCCGCCCTGGTCCCGGAGCTTGCCCTGCGGCACCGTCCGGCCGGCGTGGTGGTCCTGGATGTTCCGGAAATCCGGCTGGCCCGGAATATCTTCGCCCTGCTCATCAATGAGAAGCGGACCGCGCAGGTCCAGCTGTTCGTGGAACTGCTGGCCGAAACGATGCACCGGCTCGGAACCACAGGCAACGGCTGAGGCCCAGGCGCGCGGACTTGGGGCCGGGCGCGCGGACTGTGCGCAGGGACCAGGCGCGCCGGGGTTCCCATGCGGAGACAGATCGATAAGGATGGGCCCATGAGCCGAACCTATTCAGCCTCCCGCCCCGTCGCCTCCGACAACCCCCAGGAAGTCGCCGCGGCCGTCCGCGCCGCCACCGAGGAGCTTCGCGAGACCCTCCGCGGGCACGGCATCGACGTCAGCTTTGACGATATTGCCCTGCTGGGGCACACCGAGTCCTGGGACGATGAAGGGCAGCGGTGGGTCAATGTCGACTGGGAGGGCGAGCAAGCGGGGTAGCCGCGCGGCAGGCACTCAGCGCTTCCGGTTCCCTTGTCTCACGGGCGCGACCACAGCGTCGATGACCCGCTGCTTGGTCCGGGTGTACGGCGGATAGATCAGTTCCAGGGTGTCCGGCCACAGCGGCTTGTCCAGTGTGGAACGCTCATGCGAGAACGTCCGCACCGAATGTTCCCCGTGGTAGGCGCCCATGCCGCTGCCGCCGACCCCGCCGAACGGCAGCCCGGGGACGGACAGGTGGGCCGCCGGAACATCGAAGCACAAGGCCCCGGACGAGGTCCGCTCGGCGAAGGCCCGGCGGGTGGCCGGGTCCTTGCTAAATACGTAGAGCGCCAGCGGTTTGGGCCTCCCGTTCACCTGCCCGATTGCCTCGTCAAGCCCCGGCACGGCCACCAGGGGCAGCAATGGTCCGAAGATTTCCTCGGCCATGACGGCGTCCCCGGGTGCCGGCCGAAGCAGGGTGGGCGCGAAGTACCGGCCGCCGGCGTCGCGCTGTCCGCCGTGCACCACGGTGCTGGCGTCGGCCAGGGCCGAGAGCCGGGCGAAGTGGCGGTCGTTGACAATCCGGCCGTAGGACGGGCTCGTGGCCGGGTCCGTGCCGAAGAGCGCCGTGATGGCCTTGACCAGCTGGGCCTGCAGCGGCGCCTGGACCTCCTCCCGGACCAGGACGTAGTCCGGGGCGACGCAGGTCTGCCCGGCATTCATGAAACGGCCCCAGGCGATGCGTTTGGCTGCCGCGGCCAGGTCCGTGGAGGCATCGACATAGGCCGGGGACTTGCCGCCGAGCTCCAGGGTCACGGGGGTCAGGTGCTCGGCAGCGGCCCGCATCACCACCTTGGCCGCGGTTTCTCCCCCGGTGAAGAAGATGTGGTCGAAGCGTTCGGCCAGGAGCGCCGCTGTCTCCGGGATGCCGCCCTCCACCACCTCGGCGGCCCCGGCCAGGTATTCGGGAATCCACCGGGCCAGGGCGGCGGAGGTGGCCGGGGCGTGTTCGCTTGGCTTGAGCACGGCGGCGTTGCCTGCGGCCAGGGCCCCTGCCAGCGGGGCGAGGAGCAGTTGCAGCGGATAGTTCCACGGCCCGATCACGAGCACGACGCCCAGCGGGGTGAGTTCGGTCCACGCGCGGGCCGGCTGCACCGGGAGCGGGACGGGCACACGGCGGGGCCGCAGCCAGCCTTCCAGGTGGCGCTCCAGATGCGCCGTTTCGGCGGCAACGAAGCCGATCTCTGTCAGCTGCGCCTCGGTGTTGTGCTTGCCCAAATCCGTTGCGAGGGCCGCCGCGAACTCGCCGTGCCGTTCGGCCAGCATGCGCCGGAGGTTGCGTAATTGCTCAAGCCGCCAGGTCACGGGGCGGGTGGTGCCGGCGTCGAACAGGGCGCGGGCGCGGGCGACGGGAGAGGCTACGGTCTGCATTCGATCAATGTACAGTCCTTCAGCGGCTCCGCCGTTGCGGCGCCGGATAAAACCTGACAACGCTGGAATGGACCGGTTTTCAGGACTATGTTGAAGATATGAACAAGGTAGCGAGCAAGCACTTCGGCGAGGTCGAGCTCAACCACGGAAGGGATCACAATCTCACCGCCAAGCATGAACTGGCGGGCCAGACCGTGGAGCTTGACCTGAATGTCGACGCGCATGACCATTTCGACGAAGCGGCCATGCATAAGGTTGACTACCGTTTGCGCTTCCTGCCCGAACTCGTGGACCAGGTCCGCGAGATGATCGCCGAGGAACTGGCGCAGGAAGGCACCAGCCCGCAGGAGTACCGCCACTTCCATTGCAACGCCATCAAGGACGAGCACCTCAGGACGGTCTTCGGCGTCGAGGACAAGAGCCAGCTCACCGACGACGTCTTCCTCAAGGCACTCAAACTGGGCCACGTGGGCATCTACCCCGGCCAGCCGGAACGCTACTTCGTCCTCGACTTCACGCTGGGCCAGCACTTCACCGACGAGGTCCTCGTCGCCTCCGCCGATGAGGACGGCGTCGTGGACGACGAAATCCTCTGGGAATCCTGACTCGCCCGGCGCACCCTGCATCGGCTGCTCCACACGTGCCCTTTTGAGGGCCCGGAAGGGCGTCTGCCCAGCAATCGATGACTAAAAACGTACGACGCCGGCCGGCCACCGTGAGGTGACCGGCCGGCGTCGTTTACTCAGGCCCTGCTTCGGGCGGCTGTCTACTTCGCGGCTTCGAGCAGTTCTGCGCGCACCGTCCGGGTGGCCGTGACCAGGTTGCGCAGGGACTCCTCGGTCTCGGCGTAGCCGCGGGTCTTCAGGCCGCAGTCCGGGTTGACCCAGAGCTGGCGGGACGGGACGTGCTTGACCGCGGTGCTGAGCAGCTCGGTGACTTCCTGTTCGCCCGGGACACGCGGCGAGTGGATGTCGTAGACCCCGGGGCCGACGCCGCGGCCGAAGCCGTGGGATTCGAGGTCGTGCACAACCTCCATGCGGGACCGGGCCGCCTCGATCGAGGTGACGTCGGCGTCGAGGCCGTCGATCGCGTCGATGATGGCGCCGAACTCGGAGTAGCACAGGTGCGTGTGGACCTGGGTGGCGTCCGCGGCGCCGGCCGTGGCCAGGCGGAAGGACTTCACGGACCAGTCCAGGTACGCGGCCTGGTCGGCCTTGCGCAGCGGCAGGAGCTCGCGCAGGGCGGGCTCGTCCACCTGAATGACCTTGATGCCGGCGGCTTCGAGGTCGGCGATTTCGTCGCGGAGGGCCAGGGCCACCTGGTTGGCGGTCTCGCCGAGCGGCTGGTCGTCGCGGACGAAGGACCAGGCCAGGATGGTGACCGGGCCGGTGAGCATGCCCTTCATCGGCTTATTGGTCAGGGACTGCGCGTACTTGGCCCATTCCACCGTGATCGGTGCGCTGCGGGTGACGTCGCCCCACAGGATGGAGGGGCGGGTGCAGCGCGAGCCGTAGGACTGGACCCAGCCGTGCACGGTGACGTCGAAGCCTTCGAGGTTCTCGGCGAAGTACTGGACCATGTCGTTGCGCTCGGGCTCGCCGTGGACCAGGACATCGAAGCCAAGCTCTTCCTGCAGGTCCACGACGCGTTTGATCTCATCCTTCATGAGCTGCTCGTACTGCTCCGTGGTGAGGTCGCCACGGTTGGCGCGGGCCCGGGCGGTGCGGATTTCGCCGGTCTGCGGGAAGGAGCCAATGGTGGTGGTGGGCAGCGGCGGCAGGTGCAGCGCCTTTTCCTGGGCGGCTTCGCGGACCGCGTAGGCGGAGCGGTTGAAGTCGGCGTCGGTCAGGGCGGCGGTGCGCGCCCGGACGTCGCCGCGGCGGACGCCTTCGGCCTCGGCGCGGGAGGCGATGATGCGGGTGGCCTCGTCGATGGCCGGCTGGACGGCCGCCGGGTCGGTCAGCAGTCCTGCCAGGGTGACAACCTCAACGGCCTTCTGGTCGGCGAAGGCCAGCCAGCTGCGCAGCTGCTCGGAGAGCTGGACTTCCTCGTCGACGTCGTGCGGGACGTGCTGGGTGGACGTGGAGGTGCTGATGGCGAGCTTGGCCACGGCCTTCTGCAGTTCGGCGATCTTCTTCGCGGAGGCCGCGAGGTCGTTGCGCCAGATGTTGTGCCCGTCCACGACGCCGGCGACGAGGGTCTTGTTGCCCAGCGCGGCCAGGGCCGCCGCGGACGGGACCTCGCCCTTGAAGACGTCCAGGTGCAGGGCGTCGATGCCGGTGGCGGCGAGGGTTCCGAGCTGGCCATTGAGGGCGCCGTACGGGGTGGAGACGAAGAGCTGCGGGCGCTGGGCCGCGGCGGCGAGGACCTCGTAGGAGCGGGCGACGGCCGCCTGGATTTCCTCGGCCGGGGTGTCCTGGTCCACCACGAGGGCGGGCTCGTCGAGCTGGACCCAGCTGGCGCCGGCGGCGGCAAGCTTCCCGAGCAGCGCGGTGTAGACGGGGAGGATGTCCTCGAGGCGGGACAGGGGGCTGAAGCCGGCCGGGGCGTCGTCGGAGGGCTTGCTCAGCAGCAGGAACGTGACCGGGCCGACGATGTAGGGACGGGTCTCAACACCGTTGGCCAGGGCGTGCTCGAATTCCTCCACGATCCGGTTGGAGGTCAGTGAGAAGGCGGTCTCCGGGCCGATTTCCGGTACGAGGTAGTGGTAGTTGGTGTCGAACCACTTGGTCATTTCCAGCGGCTGCTGGTCCTTGTTGCCGCGGGCCAGGGTGAAGTAGCCGTCGATGTCGAGCTGACCGTCGGCGTTGAGCAGGTTCCCGAAGCGGGCCGGCACGGCACCGAGGTGGGCGGCGGCGTCGAGGACCTGGTCGTAGTAGGAGAAGGTGCCGGGCACGGCCGCGGCCTCGGTCAGGCCGAGGCCTTGGAGACGCTTGGCGGTGCCGAGCTGGATTTCTTTGGCGGCGGCGTCGAGGGCCGCGGCGTCGATCTTGCCGGCCCAGTAGGCCTCGATGGCCTTCTTGAGCTCGCGGCGGCGGCCGATGCGCGGGTAGCCCAGGATCGAGGCGGACGGGAAGGGGGTGGTGAGCTGTTCAGTCATGGGAGGTCCTTGGAGTTTGTCGTTGACAGATGACGAGGGGGCAATCAGCTGGCGAGCTGGCCGCTGGCGGCGCGGCGGAGCCCGCTGGCGCGTCCGGCGCCGTGCCGGTTGCCGATGTTCTTGCCGCTGCGCGGGCGGGGTAGAGCGAGTTTGTCCAGCACATCCAGGGCGGCGGCGTGCTCATTGAACGTGTAGAGGTGGATGCCGGGGGCGCCGGCATCCAAGGCGGCATTGGCGAGGTCGACTGTCGCCCCGACGCCCACCCTGATCCGTTCGGCGTCGGTATCGGCTGCCGCGAGGCGGTCGATAAGTTCCGGTGCCGGTTCGACGCCGGTCAGTTCGCCGAGGCGGGCGAGCCGGCGCAGGCTGGTCAGCGGCATGACGCCGGGAATGATCGGGATTGTCACTCCGGCACGGCGTGACCGGGCCAGGAGGTCGGCGTACTGCTCCGTGTGGAAGAAGACCTGGGTGATGGCGAAGTCTGCGCCGGAACGCTGCTTGGCCAGCAGGACCTCGACGTCGTGCGCCTCACTGGGAGATTCCGGGTGCCGGGTCGGGTAGGCGGCGACGCCCACGGCAACCTTGCCGGCGCACAGGAGCGCCGATCGGCGCTGTTCCACGCGGCGGATGAGTTCAATCAGGTCCTGGGCGTACCGCAACGATCCGGGCGGCGGGGTTGCGCCGTCCTTGGGCCGGTCGCCGCGCAGGGCAAGGATGCCGCGGACACCGACGTCGAGCAGTTCGCCGATGATGTCCGCCAGTTCCTGCGGGGAGTTCCCGACGCACGTCAGGTGGGCCAGGGGCCGCAGCGTCGTTTCCTGCACGAGCCGGTTGATGAGCTCGACGGCGGTGCTGCGGTTGGAGCCGCTGGCGCCGTAGGTCACGGACACGTAGTCCGGGTCCGTGGCTTCCAGTTCACCGATGGTGGTCCAGAGGGATTCGGCGGCGGCGGCGGAGCGCGGCGGGAACAGCTCGTAGGACAGCGCAACGGGCGCCGCGCCGGCCAGGTTGGGATGGGTGTCGATAAGGCTTGGTGGTGACATTTGCGTCCTTGGCTGTGAACACTGCCGGTGGCCCGGAAAGGGGTGCCGGCAGTGAATTGAGTTTGGGGAACACGGAGGGAACTCCTGCAGGACGCAGCCGCGACTGTTACGCCTGATACGAAGTTGTCCGTGAGCAAATGTCAGGCCCACATGGGGGCACCCACACCCTCCTGGGCCGCCCTGGGGCAAGCCGTCAACGGAGGATCGCTGACACGTTACTGAGGTAACTTGTATAGAACTCTAAGGCCCAATCTCGGGGCCCTTCAAGTCGGTGTCCGAATTAAGACGCACCTTTACGGTTATTTGTGGGTCGCCGCGGAATTATGTTCGCCCACCGGGCCGATTCCGTCGCCCGGTCGCGCTCCCGGATGCCCTCCCCATCGCCTCCGGTCAGGACTATCCTGTTGCCATGATTCAGCTTCCAGCCAGCTACCAGGAGTACCTCGCCGGCAAGAGCGAGAGTTTCATCAACACCGTCCGGCCGGTCCTCATGCAGTCGGCCGCAGAGAAGACGCACGGAGTCCGGATCCTCGTCCTTCCACACGGCCATCAGGCGCATCTGGACCCAACCATCCCCTTCGGGACGGTGGTAGAAGACATCGACTGACTCCTGCCCGGCCCGCCCTAGCTTCCTATTAGCTTCCCAGGAGCAGCCGCTGCGAGCGGGGCGCCAAGGTGTGTTCCAGCACGAGGCAGGCTGCTCCGACGGCGCCGACGTCGTCCCCCACGCCCGTGCCCACAACCTCTATGCCGTGAATCTTCCGGGTGGCGCTGTTGGCTTCAATAAGCCCGGGCATCTGTTCGAGGTACGCCGCTGACAGGCACGTCCAGAACGGACCGCCGAACACCACGCGCTCGACGTCCAGTGCGTTGGTGACGGCCGAGACGGCACGGGCCACCAGCACGGCAGATCCGGCGATGATTTCCATGGCCTGTTCGTTGCCGCCGTAGGCGAGCTCGCACAGCTGGGCGAAACGCTCCTGGACTGCGGGCGCGCTCCGGACCTGGCCCGGACCATCCAGCACCCCGGCGGCCTCGGCCTTCGCGACGAGGACCTGCGGAATGGCCGAGACCTTCACGCAGCCGCGCTGGCCGCAGTCGCAGAGCGCACCGTCGGGGTCCACGATGATGTGACCGATCTCCCCGGCGTTGCCCGAGGTCCCGCGGACCACCTCGTCATTTAGGACAATCCCGCAGCCGATCCCGGTGCCCATATACATAAAGACAAAGCTGCCCTCGCCGCTGGGGCCGCCGGCCCACGTTTCCGCCACGGCCGCGCTGGTCACGTCCTTGTCCATCAGGGTGGACAGGCCGGTGGCCGCGGTCAGGGCGGCCCGGAGCCCGACGTGGTCCCAGCCCGGCAGCAGCGGCGGGTCCACCACCGCGCCCTCATTGAGGTCGATGGGGCCCGGCGAGGCAACCCCCAGCCCGGCGATCCGGGCCGGGTCCACCCCGGAATCCGCGATGAGCCCCCTGATTTCGGCGGCGATGGTGTCGATGATCGCCCGGGGATCGGTGCCGGGAGGAGTGGAGATCCGTGAGTGCCTGACGACGGCGCCGAGGAGGTCCAGCACCACGAACGTGAGCACGGCCGGGTCCAGATGGACGCCCACGGCGTACATCCCCGCAGGATTGAGCCGCAGCATGGTCCGCGGTTTGCCCGGGCCGGTGCCTTCCTTGCCGGCCTCGACAATCAGGTGCTGGTCCAGCAGGCGGCGGGAAATGTTGGAAATGGTCTGCGGCGACAGCCCGACGATCTGCGCCAGTTCCACGCGGCTCAGGCCGCCCGGGGCGCGGCGGATGGCGTCGAGGATGACCGTGAGGTTGAAATCCCCCATCTTCGGTAGGTTGGTTCCCCGCTTCGGCGAAGGTTGCCGGATCTCGGTCACTGATACCTCTAAACGTCTTTGGCCACGCACAGCACTTGTCAGAATCGTACGTTACGTGCAGGCGTGCGCCCACACATCCGCTGTCCTAACCGAATGTTTCAGGTGTGCGGTCCGCGGACGCTCGCCGTCACGGTGAACTTCGGGTTCCTGCCGACCTCGCGGGTCGGCCCGATCAGGCGTTCGAGCGCAGGCCGGTAGTGCAGGTGGCTGTTGAAGACGGTCCAGAGTTCCCCGCCGGGGGCGAGCACCCTGCCGGCCGCCTCGATCAGCTTGATCCCGGCGCCGGCGTGGACGGCTGCCTCCAGGTGGAAGGGCGGGTTGAGCAGGATCAGGTCGGCGCTGGCATCCGGCAGGGAGCTCATGGCGTCGTCCTGGAGGACATCGATCCGGGCATCCAGTCCGTTGGCGCGGGCCGTGGCGAGGGCCGAGTCGATGGCGGCCGCGGACCGGTCCGTGGCGGTGACGCGGGCCGCCGGGTTGGCCCGGGCGTACATCGCGGCCAGGATTCCTGTGCCGCAGCCCAGGTCAATGGCATGCGTGACGGGGGGCATCTGCGGCAGGAAGTCCAGCAGGAACCTGGTGCCGATATCCAGCCCGGTGCCGGCGAAGACGGCTCCCCGGGCACAGACGGCCAGCCCCAGCTCCTCGTTCGTCCCGGTGACCGGAAAGGGTGGCACGGCCGGGACGGGCTTGGGGCGCCGGGCGAGCAGGAGCCGCGATTTCTGCCGGGCCAGTTGGGGCTGGACGTCCTCGAAGTAGCGTGCCAGCACGGCGTTCATGCCCAGGCTCATGTGTTTGACGCGGCCGCCCGCCACCAGCACAACGTCGGGCGCCGCGTAGCGGGCGACGGCGTCGGCGATCTCCTCGAGTTCCGCGAGGGAGCGGGGCAGCTGGAGCAGGACCAAGGAGGCGCCATCCAGAAGTTCCGCGCCCAACGGGAGTTGTTCGAAATTTGCGTCGATTCCCAAGGCGTCCGCGTTGGACCGGAGCGCCCGCTCTCCGGTGATGAGGTCCTGATGGACCCGGACGCCGCCCTCACCAAGGTTTGGTGCGCCAAGGGTCAGTGCTCCGAGGGTCAGGGCCCCGTACCGGTCCCCCACCACGGCGAGCCGTGCCCCGGGGTGCGGCATGGCGGCCGCGTGCATCTCAACCGCTGTTTCCAGCAGGAGCTTGTCCGTGGCGTCCCATGCCTGCAGGTTGGCGGCCTCGACGTCCGGGAATCGTCTCAGCCGGGCAAAGAGGGATTCGAAGTTGGTGTCCGCCACGCGCGTTGTGCCGCCGTTTCTTCTTGGGCCTGGGTCATAGAGCTGGTGTGAGCCGGGGCGTGTCCGCCGTCCCCTGGTGCTGCACAGCAGGGTTGATGTCTCACGTTTTACGTTATACCGGATACCGGTCCGGACCTGCAGGATGCGGATTCCCGCCGAGGCGGCAGGGGCGGGAATTGAACCCGCGCCTGCTCACTCGGTCATGCTGGTGGAGTAGGTCATCCTGGTGTCCTAGGTCATCCTGGTGGCCTAGGTCATCCTGGTGGCCTAAGTAATTTCGGTGTACTTAGGTGATCTTGGTGCCGGTGCCCGGGGACCAGGAGATCCGACCGCCCTGAAATTTCTGCGCGACGCTGCCGCCGCCGGTGGGGAACTCGTTGGTTGTGGGATAGCCCAGCCGTCCCCTTTCGTAGCCTTGGGTGCCCCAGGCGGCCCGAATGGCACCCCAGGTGGCGAACGCCCCCACGCCGGGAGCGTAGTGGATAGTGCCGCCCTGGAACCCCTGGTAGCAACCGCCGTTGCGCAGCCCACAGATTTCATTGCTGAGCGGGTACCCGAGTTTGCCTTTTTCGTAGCCCACCTTGCCCCACGCGGTCCGGATGCCGCCCCAGGTGGCGAACGCCCCCACGCCCGGAGCGTAGTGGATGGTGCCGCCCTGGAAGCTCTGGTAACAACCGCCGTTGCGCAGCCCGCAGACTTCGTTGCCGGTCGGGTACCCCAGTTTGCCCTTTTCGTAGCCCACTTTGCCCCAGGCGGTCCGGATGCCTCGCCAGGTGGCGAACGCCCCCACGCCCGGGGCGTAGTGGACGGCGCCGGCCTGGAAGCTCTGGTAACAACCACCCTTGACCAGGCCGCAGACGATCGATGCGGTCGACGATCCAAGGGCCGGCTTCGCGGCCGCAGCCGCCTTGATCGCGGTGGCGGCCGCCGCCGGGACCGTCACTCCCCCGCCTCCGCCGGGGAGCGTACCGGGCACCGGCCCCGGAGTCTCGGAGCCGCTGTTGACGATCACATCGTCGGCGTAAATGTCGCCCATCTGCTGATCGTGCTCGGCCCCGAGTTGTAGTTTGTCGAAGGTCGTCGCGCTGATGTTGACCGTTTGGGCAAACACGGATTTGCCGTCCCACCAGATCTGCAACCCGGTGGCCGCACCTTTGGGTACGACGTGCATTACCAGGTGATGCCAGGTGCCCAAGGCGACAGTTGGCACCAGAGTGTTGTAGACGTACGGCTGCGCGCCCGTCGTCCCGAGCGTCCGGAGCACGAGGGCGTGGCTGGCGTTGTCCCGGAAGACGTCGGCATACCTGATGCCGCCGGAGAAGAAGCGGAAATACGGAACGTTGTTCCCCGCTACGCCCTCTTTGGTGATGTCGAACCAGCCGTCCGCGTACGCTTCCTTCATCCCGGAGGCCAGCCCGACCGACATATTGGCGATTGAGCCCTTGTCCGTCGTTGCATGCAGATATGCCGAGCAGCCCGGAGAGTGCGAAAAGGCCGAGGAGACGGACACCGTTCCCGTGACCGCGGTGAAGGAGGTGAACGGCGACAAGGAGCCCGACTCAAAGTTCGTGGCAGCCGCTGTGGTCCCGGGATAGGGATCGGCGGGCGCCGGCGTGCCCGATGTGCAGGCTGCGGCTGCTAAAGCCGGCGCGCCGTTAAATGCAAGCGACCCCGCCAGCGGTATGCCGAGCGCAATGGCCAGAAACAGTCGAAAGAGTTTTCCCATCAGTCTGCCCTCCCCCATCTTGATCTGTAGTTCAGCTCCCGGGATGCAGCCGGCGCCGTTCGATGCTGAACAGCGAGCCAATACTGAATAGCGAGCGGGCTAAGCCGCTCCAAACCCCAGGTCCGCTTGCCCCGGTCCATGGAGTCCGTGCAGCAAATTACGGCGCGGGTGTGCCGCCGTGCGGGAGTGCGTATGTGATCAAGGGGATGGTCCGATTGCACATGTGAGAGACCCGCTTCCGACAGCCCAGTTGCGCCTGGCAACTGGCGATGACCACCACCCTAAGGGCGGAGACTTTTGGGCACACGCGTAACCAATACTCGAGTTCTGGCGACGGCCATGTGGCCGCTACTTGAATGGGCGCAGGGGGCCACGCGGGACAACTCGGATCTGTACGGAGTTTCTACCCGGGCCGCCGCTGCTCAGATCATTCTGACGACTCAGATCTTCTTGACCACTCAGATCTTCTTCACGACGCTGGACTTGAGCTGCATGGGGCCTACCCCGTCCACCTTGCAGTCGATGTCGTGGTCACCCACGCCGTTGACCAGACGGATGCCGCGGACCTTGGTGCCGACTTTGATCACGGTCGAGCTGCCCTTGACCTTCAGGTCTTTGACCACTGTGACGGTGTCGCCGTCGGCGAGGACGTTGCCCACCGCGTCCTTGACGACAGCGGGCCCCGGCGCGCCGGTGCCCGTGTCGGTCTCCGCGGACGCTGCCCATTCGTGAGCGCACTCTGGGCAGACCAGGAGCGCCCCCATTTCATAGGTGTATTCGCTGGAGCATTCGGGGCACGGAGGCAGGGAGTCGTTCACCCGACCAAGTTTAGTCGCCCCCGTTGCACTTTAGCGTTGACTTCGCTGGCGGACCGCCCCGGGTGGGAGCGTGTCAGAACGGGTTCAGCAGCCGGTCCACGAACTGCCGGGTCCGTTCCTCCCGCGGGTCACGCAGGACGGTGTCCGGGTGGCCGCGTTCGACCACCACGCCGCCGTCCATGAAGATGACTTCATCGGCCACCTCGCGGGCGAATGCGAGTTCGTGGGTGACCACCACCATGGTCCAGCCTTCGTCCGCCAGTTCCTTGATGACGGACAGGACCTCGCCCACCAGCTCCGGGTCCAGCGCCGACGTCGGCTCGTCGAAGAGCAACAGCTGCGGGCGCAGGGCCAGTGCCCGCACGATGCCCACCCGCTGCTGCTGGCCGCCGGACAGCTCGAAGGGATAGCTGTTCTCCTTGTCGGCGAGGCCGACCCGGGCCAGCAGCTCCCGCGCGTCCTGGATCGCCTCGGCCTTGGGCCGCTTCTGCACCTGGACCGGGCCCTCGATCACATTCTCCAGGACGGTCTTGTGCGGGAAGAGGTTGTAGTGCTGGAACACCATGGCGCTGCGGTCCCGCAGGGCGGAAACCTGCTTTTTGGCCGCCGGAGTGGAGAAGTCCACGGTGAGTTGCCCCGCGAACTCCGCGACGCCGGCGTCAGGCACCTCGAGGCCGTTCAGGCACCGCAGCACGGTCGTTTTCCCTGATCCGGAGGGCCCGATCAAGGTGACAACTTCGCCGCGGCGGACCTCGAGATCGATGGATTTGAGCACAACATGGTCGCCAAAGGCCTTGCGCAGGCCTGTGACCGTCAACAGGGCGGCGTCCGGCGTGGCGGAGTCCGGCGTCGGCGTTTCAGTGGGCGACATAGCGGTCCAATCTCTTCTCAAGGGCGGATTGTCCGCCGGCCAGGACGAGGCAGATGACCCAGTAGATCACGGCCGCTTCCAGGTACAGCAGCATGAACTCCTGGCTGAAGGCCGCCACCTGCTGCGCAACGCGGAACAGCTCGGTGACGAGGATCAGCGAGGCCAGCGAGGTGTCCTTGACCAGGCTGATGAAGGTGTTGGACAGCGGCGGGACCGATACCCGGGCGGCCTGCGGCAAGATGATCCGTACCAGCGTCTGCCGGCGAGACATCCCGATGGTGTGCCCGGCCTCCCACTGCCCCTTGGGGACGGACAGGATGGCCGCCCGGATGACCTCGGCGGCATAGCCGCCGACGTTCAGCGAGAACGCGATGATGGCACTGGGCCAAGGGCTGATGGTGATTCCGACAGAGGGCAGGCCGTAGAAAATGACGAACAGCTGGACCAGCAGCGGGGTTCCGCGGATCACGGAGATGTAGATCCTTGCGACCGCGGAAACCACGCGATTGCGGCTCAGCCGCATGAGGGCGACCAGCAGGGCCAGCAGCAGGCCCAGGCTGAACGACGCCAGCGCCAGCGGAATCGTTCCCGTAATGGCTCCCGTCAGGAGGGGGCCCAGGGAAGACCAGACGAGATCCCAGTGGATATTCATGCCGGCACGCGGCGTTCCTCAGCGGCCTGCACCGGGCTACTTCGAGACGTCGGCGTCGAAGTACTTCTTGGAGATCTTCGTCAGGGTCCCGTCCGCGGCAAGCTCCCCGAGGGCCTTGTTGATGGCTTCCGTCAGGGTGGTTGATCCCTTGCGCATGGCGAAGGCGCTCAGCGACTTGTCCGTGGTTTCCGCGGCAATCTTGATGCTGCCGTCATCGTTGGTCTTCTGGGAGTCCAGGTACGTCAGTTTGTCGTTGATGGTGGCATCGACACGGCCCTGCTTTAGCAGCGTGATCGCCTGGGCCCACCCCTCCACGGCCTCGACGTTTGCCCCGCTCTGCTGGGCCAGTTTGTACCAGTTGCTCGTCAGGGACTGCGCGGTGGTCTTGCCCTGCAGGTCCTGGAAGGAATTGATGCCGTTGTTGTCCGACTTCGTGACGATCACGCCCGTGCTTACCGTGTAGGGGGTGGAGAAGTCGTACTTCGCCTTGCGTTCGTCCGTGATGGACACCTGGTTGGCCACGACGTCGAACCGTTTGGCCTCGAGTCCGGCGAAGATGGCGTCGAACTGCGTCTCCTGGTACGCCGGCTTCACGCCCAGCTTCGCGGCGACGGCGTTCATGATTTCCACGTCGTATCCGGTCAGCTCGCCGCTGCCGTTGGCGTGGAACGTAAACGGCTTGTAGGTGCCTTCCGTGCCGACCTTGAGCACGCCTGAGCTCTTGACGTCGCTCAGGGACGTGTCGGCGCCGGCCGCCGGCGCCGAGCTGGACGGAGAGGTGGACGCAGACCCGCAGCCCGCGAGGGCGAGTCCTGCTGCTGCGATGAGGCCGATAACGGAAAGTCCTGTGCGCTTCATGATGGTCCTTAGTCGTGGAGCCGGAAATGGCCTTCCAGCAAAGCCGCATGGCGGCCGTCTCCTAGCGACGATAGCAAGCTCCCGCTCGGGGTGAAGACCCTAAATGACAGATTGTTACGTCCGGTCCTGAGACGGTCTTGACGGATGCACCTTCAAGGCAGCCTGAAAATCGCTGGATGCAAAAGGGCACAAAAAAGGGAACCACCGTCTCCGGTGGTTCCCTTCGTTCGTGGAGCTGAGGGGACTCGAACCCCTGACCCCCTGCATGCCATGCAGGTGCGCTACCAGCTGCGCCACAGCCCCTCATTTGCCGGGAAAACCGTCTTCCCTGAAGCAACCTGAATAGCCTAAACCAGAATCGCCGCCTGCGCCAATCGGCGGGGCGGCCGGTGACTTTCTTTGCCCGGCATGGCCCCGCGGCGACCGCATGGCACCTTTTCGGACAGAATGCGGACACAAAAAAATCCGCCGGAATCTTTCGATTCCGGCGGATTATCCGGTGGAGCTGAGGGGACTCGAACCCCTGACCCCCTGCATGCCATGCAGGTGCGCTACCAGCTGCGCCACAGCCCCGAATTTTCGCTGCCCCGGCCACGTCTAGTGACGAGTGAAGTTCCGTCTTCCGCCGGATCTCCCCGAAGCAACTCAAATATCTTAGACCAGCCATTCCGAAAATTCCAAATCGGGCATATTCGCCCATTTCGGCACGGCCGGCGAGCCCGCTGACTACTCCGTGTCGGTGCTGGCCGCGGCCTTGGCGGACACGTCGTCGCCGAGCTGAAGATCGACCACCGGGCAGTCCTTCCAGAGCCGCTCGAGGGCGTAGAAGACGCGGTCTTCCTCATGCTGGACGTGGATGACCACGTTCGAATAGTCCAGCAGCACCCAGCGTCCGCCGGAGCGGCCCTCGCGGCGGACCGGCTTCTGATCGAACTTGGCGAGTTCGTCTTCGATGCCGTCCACGATTGCGTTGACCTGGCGCTCACTCGGGGCCGAGGCGATCAGGAAGACGTCGGCCAAGGCCAGCCGCTCGCTGACGTCCAGGGCCACGATGTCCTCGGCAAGCTTCTCCGAGGCAGCGCGGGCTGCATGGCGGGCAGTAGTGATGGATGAATCGGTTGCAGTCACGGGACTCCTTGTAGTGATGAAAATTCTGGTGATAAAAATTTCTGGCGATCAAAGCGGTGAAAATGTGCGGTCAAAGAGTCGAACCTTGGCCGCCTCACAGGGAAGCTCTGTTCGAGCGCCGGGGCGCGAAGCCGGGCCCGATGGCTGGACTGGCGCTCCGCGGTGGTAGGCACGGGCTGATCTCCCCTAGCGGGCCAGCCCGGTGACAATCAGCGTGATGCCGGCGATGAGGGCAACTACCCCGAGGGCCAGGACGCCCAGCTGCAGCATGCGCAGACGACGTGCCCGGCCCAGGCCGGCCGTGGCCGCGTCCAGGGGATCGAGGCCGTAGGCCGAATGCGCGGCCACGGGCTGCCCGCCAACCACATTCTCCTCGGTTGCCCCCGCGGCATCCGCCGGCCGTGCGGTGCCCGCTTTGGCGGCCGCTTCTGCCCGGGCCAGGACGCCGGCCCTGCCAGCGGCAGAACCCGTAGCAGCGGCCGCGGCCCGCTGGCGTGACAGTCCGGGGCGCCTCAGGCCGGGTTTGCGCGGCGCGTCCACCCGGGGGCCCGGGTTGGTCACGACCGGCACATACGACGTGGCAGGGCGCTTCATGACGGGCCGATCCACGCCGGGGACCTTCTCAAACTCCAAAGGTGTCACCATGGCCAGGTTGTTGGCCGTGGTGGGATCATTCCGCGGCGCTGCCGGCTGGCTGTTTTGCTCGGCGAGCTTCTGCTTGGCAGCCGCGCGGCGGTTCAGCACCGCGGCCCGCTCGGCCATGGCGATCTGCTCGGCCAGGATGGCCGGATCTACTGCGTCAGGATCCGTGGCCGCGATGGGCTCCATCTTGGCCATTTGGTTCTTGGCCTGCTCCACGAGAAGCTCGCGCGCGGCCAGGGCCTGCTCCACGGTCATGTCCTGAGGCGTTGTACCGCCGGGTCCGACGCCGTCCGCCGCCGGGGCTGTGTCGTTCCGGCCGGCGTCCTTCACAGCCGGGGGGACAACCGGGGTAGCCCGGGTCCGCGGCGAGGACGGGACAATGGTGTTGGCCTGGGTGGCGGGGGCAGTCTCGGCCGCGAGCTGCAGCAGCCGCAACTGGCGGCGCGTGGGCGGCCCTCCCTGCGCCAGGTGGCCTTCCTTCTCAGCCAGTTCCTTGATGGTCCGCAGCGCGGCACGGTCCCGCGCGCGGACCTGAGAGGACCGCTCCGCGCCGGCGGGCACGGAGTCCGCGGGGGCGTCGGGCACGGAGTCCGCGGGGGCGTCGGAGACCCGACGGCTGCGGCCGGTGATCTCGGCCTCGGTCGGCTCGCCGGGTCCGGCAGTGTCCAGGCGTTCATCTCTGGCCTGCCGCAATTCGCGGCGGCTGCGGATGGGAGGCTGTTCCTGACTCATGGCAAACTCATTCAGTGCTGGCTGGTTGGGTTATCTCGAAGGCTGGATCGTGCTGTGCGGGGTCGGGCTCCGCGTCGTTCCCGGTCCTGCTGGTCTCCGCGTGACGGGCATCGAGGCGGACAGCGTCGTGACGCGTGTGGTACAGCCCGTACTTTGCGATGTACTGGACGACGCCGTCGGGGACGAGATACCAGACGGGGTTGCCCTCGGCCACTCTGGTGCGGCAGTCCGTGGAGGAAATGGCCATGGCCGGGACCTCCAGCAGGCTTACGTCTTTGCGGCCCATGCCGTCCAGGACATGCCCGGGCCGGGTTACACCCACAAAGTGCGCGAGGGACCAGAGTTCATCGATGTCTTTCCAGGACAAAATCTGGGCCAGGGCGTCGGCGCCGGTGATGAAGAAGAGATCGGCGTCCGGGCGCAGGGTGCGGAGATCGCGCAGGGTGTCGATCGTGTAGGTCGGGCCCGGACGGTCCACGTCCACCCGGCTCACGGTGAAGCGCGGGTTCGAGGCCGTCGCGATGACGGTCATGAGGTACCGGTGCTCGGCTTCGCTGACCTGTTTGGCCATCTTTTGCCAAGGCTGGCCGGTGGGGACGAACACGACTTCGTCGAGCTCGAACTTGGCCGCGACCTCGCTGGCCGCGACTAGGTGTCCGTGATGGATCGGGTCGAACGTGCCGCCCATCACACCCAGACGCAGGCGGCGCTTAGCGCCGCGCTGCTTCATGGTGGCGGAAATATTAGTGGCCTTGGCTGTGATCGTGCTTGTTCGGGTGCTGGCGGTGCGGGTCCGAGTGCTCTTCGACGACCTCGTGACGCCGGCCCAGGTTGGAGTAGGACAGCGTGATCAGCAGCAGGACGACGAGGAGCAAAAACATGGAACCGCCAATGACAAACGGCGGTGCAATGAGCGGCGCGAGTTCCTCGTGGCCGGATTCGCCGGCTGCGGCGACGAAAGTGGCGATCTGCTGCGACAGCATGTTCTCCCCTAGTGAGTTTAAGAATTGACGACGGCGGAGGTGTCCGCCGTTCCGGTCTTCCGTTCCATGTTACAGCGTTGCTAGCCCCGGATCTGGCCCTCGCCCTGCACGATCCATTTGGTGGTGGTCAGCTCGGTCAGCCCCATGGGGCCGCGGGCATGCAGTTTCTGGGTCGAAATCCCCACCTCGGCACCAAGGCCAAGCTCGCCGCCGTCGGTAAAGCGGGTGGAGGCGTTGACGATCACGGCCGCGGAGTCGATTTCGGCGATGAACCGCTCGGCGTTGGCGAGGTCGTTGGTCAGGATCGCTTCCGTGTGCCCGGTCGAGAACTTCCGGATGTGCCGGAGCGCCTCGTCGAGGCTGTCCACCATGGCCACGGCCAGGTCCAGATCCATGTATTCGGTGGCCCAGTCCTCGTCCGTGGCTGGCACGGATTCGATCGACGCCGGCAGCGCGGCACGGATGCGCTGGTCCACGTGCAGCCTGACCCCGGCAGCCCGCAGTGCGGCCGCGACGGCGGGGAGGACGGTGGACTGGGAGTGGACCAGGAGCGTCTCGACAGTATTGCAGACGCTGGGCCGCTGGGTTTTGGCGTTGAGGAGGATGTCCACGGCCATGTCTTCCCCGGCCGAGGCGTCCAGGAAAATATGGACGTTACCCTCGCCGGTCTCGATGACCGGGACGGAGGAGTTTGTCACGACAGTCTGGATGAGCTCGCGGCCGCCGCGGGGAATGAGCACGTCCACGCGGCCCCGCGCCCGCATGAGGGCGTTGGCGCCGTCGCGGCCGTACTGGTCGACGGTCTGGACGGCGTCCGCCGGCAGGCCCACCGATTCCAGGGCATCCCGGAGGGTAGTGACGAGGGCGGCGTTCGTGGCGGCGGCGGCGGACCCCCCGCGCAGGATCACGGCGTTTCCGCTCTTGAGCGCCAGTCCGGCAATATCCACCGTGACGTTGGGACGGGCCTCATAGATGGCGGCAATCACGCCCATGGGTACGTTGATCTGGCGGAGGCGGAGCCCGTTGGGAAGGGTCTGGCCCCGCACCACGTTCCCGACCGGATCGGGCAACGTGGCCAGATTTTCCAGTGCCGCGGCGAGGGCGGTGATGCGCGGCTCGTTCAGGGTCAGGCGGTCCAGCAGCGCGGCGCCCGTGCCGCCGGCCCGGCCGGCCGCGACGTCCTTGGCGTTGGCGGCCAGGATGAGGTTCTTGTGTTCCAGCAGGGCCTTGCCGATGGCGCGCAGGCCCCGGTCTTTCCAGGCGCGGTTGGCGTGCGCCATCTTCCGGGCGGCGTTACGGGAGCGGTCCGCGATCGCATGGACGGCAGCTTCGATTTCCGCCGGCGTGGCCGCGGCCCCCGCGGGGGCAGGGTCCGGTGCGCCGTCAAATCCCCGGGCGGACCCGGGATTGCCGGCCGGGACGTTGGTGTCGGGCGCGGCGGCGGGCACGGATGCGGAAGTCAGGGCCTCAGTCATGGTTCCAGTTTAGGCGAGCAGGGGTCCTAGACCAGCACCAGATCGTCAACATGAACAACTTCGCGGTCATATCCGCGGCCCAGCGCCTTGCCCAGTTCGTGCGTGGAGCGGCCCAGCATTTGCGGCAGCTCAGCGGCGGAATAGTTCACGAGGCCGCGCGCGATCACGGTGTTGTCGGCGGACACCATCTCCACGGCGTCGCCGGCTTCGAAGCGGCCCTTCACTGCGGCTATTCCGGCCGGCAGCAGCGAGGTGTGGCGGTCGCGGACGGCCGTGACGGCGCCGTCGTCGAGCACCAGGGTGCCCTCCACGGAGGCGAGGTGCGCCAGCCAGAGCAGCCGGACCGGCTTGCGGGCGCCATTGACGGCGAACCAAGTCCCCACATCCTTGCCGGCCAGTGCGGCGGCAGCGTTCCCGGTGGACGTGACCAGGGCGGGGATGCCCGAGCCCGCGGCGATGGTGGCCGCTTCGACCTTCGTGACCATTCCCCCGGTGCCGGTCCCGGCTTTGCCGGTGCGTCCGATTGTCACCCCCTCGAGGTCTTGCGGACCGGCCACATGGGAGATGCGCTTGGCGCCGTGTGCGGGCGGACCGTCGTAGAGGGAGTCGACGTCGGAGAGCAAGACGAGGGCGTCGGCGCGGACCAGGTGGGCCACGAGGGCCGCGAGCCGGTCGTTGTCGCCGAAGCGGATCTCGTGGGTGGCGACGGTGTCGTTTTCGTTGACCACGGGCACGACGCCGAGGCTGAGGAGCCGGTCGAGGGCGCGCAGTGCGTTGGTGTGCTGGCTGCGGCGCATGAAGTCTTCGGCGGTGAGGAGCACCTGGCTGACGGTGACGCCGTGGGCTCCGAAGGCGTGGGTGTAGCGGGCCATCAGCAGGCCCTGGCCCACGCTCGCGGCGGCCTGCTGGGTGGCGAGGTCGCGGGGACGCTTGGCCAGCCCAAGCGGGGCGAGCCCGGCGGCGATTGCGCCGGAGGACACGAGAATGATCTCCGTGCCTGCGTTGCGCTTGTGGGCGAGGGCGTCCGCGAGGTCGGTCAGGGCCTCTTCGGAGATGCCGCCCTTGATGGACGTCAGTGAAGACGATCCGACCTTGACGACCACCCGGCGGGCAGCAGACAGCACGGACCGGTCGGGGGCCGGGATGAACGCAGCGGGGTCCGTTTCACGGCGCGGATCCGTTGTTGCTGCCGCACCGTGCACAGTGACGGTTTTACTCGTCATCTGTTTCGCCCAGTCCACTCTCCTTGAGCGGCTTGGGCCGACGCCCGCTGACGGACTCGGTCCAGATCCCGGCCTTGCGCTCGGCTTCGAGCTCGGCGCGGGCGGCGGCCTTGGCCTCGCGGCGTTCGACCTGCTCGTCGCGCTTCTGTCCGCGGGTGGGGCGGTCGCCGATGTCGGCGAAGCGCACGTCAGTGCCGCGCGGTGCGGCGAGGAGTTCGGCGCCGGCCATCATGGTCGGCTCCCAGTCGAAGACGACGCCGTCGTCTTCGCCGATGACGACCGTGTCGCCCGGCACGGCACCCTGCTTGAAGAGTTCGTTTTCGACGCCGAGCTTGGCGAGGCGGTCCGCGAGGTAACCGATCGCTTCCTCGTTGGTGAAGTCGGTCTGCTTGACCCAGCGCACGGGCTTGTCGCCGAGGACGCGGAACAGCGGCTCGAGGTTCTTCTCTTCACGGCGGATCGTGAAGCCGGATTCGTTGACCGCGCGGGGACGCAGCACAGGGGCCTGCACCTTCGGCGGGGCGGCGGCGAGGGCGTCGCGGGCGGCCTGGACGATTTCTCCCATGGCAAAGCCGAGCTGGCGGAGGCCCTCGTGGCTGGTGGCTGAGATCTCGAAGACCTTGTAGCCGCGGGCTTCGAGTTCGGGCCGGACGAACTCGGCCATGTCCTTGCCGTCGGGCAGGTCGACCTTGTTCAACGCGACCAGCCGGGGGCGGTGGTTGAGCGGGACGACTTCGCCGTCGGTTCCGCTGTAGCTCATGTCCACAGCGTACTTTTCGAGTTCTGCTTCGATGATGGCGAGGTCCGAAAGCGGGTCACGATCCGATTCGAGGGTGCCGCAGTCCAGGACGTGCACCAGGGCGGCGCAGCGCTCGACGTGGCGCAGGAAGTGGTGGCCCAGGCCCTTGCCTTCGCTGGCGCCTTCGATGAGGCCCGGCACGTCGGCGATGGTGAACCGGACGTCGCCGGCCTGGACGACGCCGAGGTTCGGGATCAGGGTGGTGAAGGGGTAGTCGGCGATCTTGGGCCGCGCGGCCGACATCGCGGCGATGAGGCTGGACTTGCCGGCGGAAGGGAAACCGACGAGGGCGATGTCCGCGATGGACTTCAGTTCCAGGACGACGTCGCTGGACTCGCCCTCGATGCCGAGCAGCGCGAAGCCCGGTGCGCGGCGCTTCTGAGAGGAGAGCGAGGCGTTGCCGAGGCCGCCGATGCCGCCGGCGGCAGCGATGTATTCGGCGCCTTCGGTGACGAGGTCGGCGAGGACTTCGCCCGACTTGGACTTGACCACGGTGCCAACGGGCACCGGAAGGATCAGGGTCTCGCCGTGTTTGCCCGCGCGCCAGTCGCCCATGCCGGGACCGCCGTTGGTGGCGTGCCGGTGGGGAGCGTGGTGGTAGTCGAGCAGGGTGGTCGTCTGGGGGTCGACGCGCAGGATGACGTCGCCGCCGTTGCCGCCGTTGCCGCCGTCGGGACCGCCGAGCGGCTTGAACTTCTCGCGGTGAACGGAGACACAGCCGTGGCCGCCGGTACCGCCGGATACGTGCAGTACTACCCGGTCTACAAAGCTAGCCACGTGGATCTCCTCAGTGCTGTTCCCCGGGTTCCCAAAGGGACCCAAGATGATTGTAATGCGGTTAAAACACCGGTGGAGCGGACCTATTGGCCCGCCCCACCGATAAAGAACGTGTTGTTACTCTGCAGCTGCAGCAGTCACGATGTTCACAACGCGACGGCCACGGCGGGTGCCGAACTCGACAGCACCGGGGGTCAGGGCGAACAGGGTGTCGTCGCCGCCGCGGCCTACGCCTGCACCCGGGTGGAAGTGGGTGCCGCGCTGGCGGACGATGATCTCGCCTGCGGAAACTACCTGGCCACCGAAGCGCTTGACGCCGAGGTACTGGGCGTTGGAGTCACGACCGTTGCGAGTGGAACTCGCGCCTTTTTTATGTGCCATTTGGAATGCCTGCCTTCAAAAATTCTGGGGAATCTGCTGGAACCTGAACAGTAACGAGGAGTTACTTGATACCGGTGATCTTGACCTTGGTCAGTTCCTGACGGTGGCCCTGACGCTTCTTGTAACCGGTCTTGTTCTTGAACTTCTGGATGACGATCTTCGGACCACGAAGGTCTTCGAGGATCTCAGCCGTAACCGTTACCTTGGCCAGGTCCGCAGCAGCAGACGTGACTTTGTCACCGTCCACCAGGAGCAGTGCGGGCAACTCAAAGGTGCTGCCGGCTCCACCGGGGACGCGGTTCAGGGTAACGAAGTCTCCAACGGAAACCTTCTCTTGGCGGCCGCCTGCGCGGACAATCGCGTACACCACTGGGGAACTCACTTCTCTCGACGTTTATTACTAGATTTGCGTGCGGAACCTGGGCCCAAATTGTTTGAACCGGCTCACGCTGTGCCTCAACGCCGGTGGATTCCCCGGGGGAACCCATGAGCTACCCCCGGAACAAATCCATTTGGAATTCCAAACAGACTGTTCTCAGGGTCATAACCCAAGTGTTGGCGTAAGCACCGAAGATCTAGAATACGCTAATTTTGCCTTCGGCCGCAAATGAGGCTGGTTCCGGCGGGTAGTCCGTGATAGGCGCCACACCGCAGTGATGCAGTGGTCTCGACAGGATCTTGACCATGCTCTCAACGATGTGAAGCCGCAACGACTACCGGAACCGTGCCCCACCATCCTACCGGCTGCGAACGCCCGGTCGGTTCAGGCGTGCAGCCTCGGCGCGTCGAAGAAGTCCACCTCGTACCGCGAAGACTGCCGGAATGCCAGCGCCATGGCCTCCCGCTCGCCGTCCGAGGCGCGCCTGGCGGCCGCATCCGTGTAGGCAATCGCCTGCCGGGTTGCGGCGGCAAAGTCCTCGTCGGCGTAGGTCCGCAGCCAGGCCGCGTAGGGGTGCGCCTCCGGTGCGCCGGCGGCCAGGAACTCCCGGTGCAGGGTGGAGCCGACCTCGGCGTAGAGCCAGAAACACGGCAGCGCCGCGGCCGTGAGGACCCCGTAGCTGCCGGACACCGAGGCGGCCAGCAGGTGGTCCACGTAAGACTTGGTCACCGGGCCCAGGACGGGTGCCGTGGGGCGGGTCCGCAGCCAGGAGCGGTGGAGTTCGGACTCGACTTCCAGGCAAGTCTGCGCCGAACGGGCCCAGAACAGCTGTTCCGCCTCAGTCGGGGCGATGGCGGCGGCGCGGGCCAGGACCCGTGAGTAGCCGTTGAGGTAGATGGCGTCCTGGGCCAGATAGTAGGCGAACTCGTGCTCGGGCAGGGTTCCGTCGGCCAGCCCGCGGATGAACTCCAGGCCGTAAATGGCCGCCAGATCGCCCGCGGCCCCGGCGCGCAGGGCTGCGGCGAACTCACCTTCCGCGGGACCCTGGCTGTGCCGGCCGCCAGGGCCGTGTGCGGGTCCCTGCACGTGATGGAAGTGATGAACCGGGCCGTTGCCGGTGCCGACCTCCAGGGCCGACGCCTCGCGGAGCGCGCCGAGCAGCCACGGCTTGACCTCGCGCAGCGCCGCTTCCCAGTCCCCCACCCGGGCCTGCACGGTGGCCATGGCCGAGGACAGCGAACAACCGGTGCCGTGGCTGTTGCGCGTGGCGATCCGCTCCCCCGGCACCACCACGGTCTCCTGGCCCAGCAGCCCGCCGGTGTTGACCAGCGCGTCCGGGCACCCCGCGCCCGGGCCGGTCCCGCCACCGGCGTCGCCGCCGGGGCGTCCGTCCCCGGGGACGGCGTCCTCGGACGGGCCGGCCGGGAGGTGTCCGCCCTTGACGAGGACGGTGGTCCCGGTCCGGGCGGCCAGCCGCTTGCCCTGGGCCAGGGCCTCCGCCCAGTCCTCCGCGGCAGGCTCCTTGAGCAGGATGGCGAGCTCGGCGAGGTTCGGCGTGATGAGGTCCGCCAGCGGCAGGAGCGCCTGCAGGGCAGCCTCGGCCGACTCCTGCAGGAGCCGGTCGCCGCTGGTGGCGACCATGACCGGGTCCAGGACCACGACGGCGGGGCGCACCTTTTCGAGCCAGCTGTGGACGGCGCCGATCACCGCGGCGTCGCCGAGCATGCCGATCTTCACCGCATCGATGACGATGTCGTCGCTGATTGCGTCCAGCTGTGCGGTGAGGAACGCCGCCGGGGGCACGTGGACGGCGCGCACGCCCTGGGTGTTTTGCGCCGTGAGGGCCGTGATGGCGGCCATGCCGTAGCCGCCGTTGGCCGCAATGCTTTTCAGGTCGGCCTGGATCCCGGCCCCGCCGGACGGGTCCGAGCCGGCGATGGCCAGCACGCGGGGAATGCGGGGCGGCGCGGCCGGACGCGTCCCGGCTGGCAGGTACCCGGGCAGAAACCCGCTGGGCAGAAACTCGGACGGATTCGATGGTGCGGGCACGTCAGACATCCCTTCGCCGGTGCTAACCGGACAGGTTCAACGGGTCTGGATCTCAGCCGGCCCGATGCGCGGCACCCCGTGTCAGGACTCCAGCCTAGCCGCTGCGGCCGGGCTGACCGGTTAAGCCGGGACGGGCCCGGCTCGGAGCGGACGTATGTTACGTCCGGTCCGGGCCGGGCCCGCTGCGCGTTCAGCCCGAGGTCTGACAAGGCGTGAAAAGTGCCCGGTCAGTGCGGCCCAACGGCTACGGTCCTACGGCTGCGGGACTACAGTTCCGAGGCCGGCACCCCGACCCCGAGGATGATCGGCTCGTTCCCTGCGGGGATGCCTGCCGGCTTGGCCGCGGCGGGCGCCTTGGCCTCGTGCACCGTTCCGGCCGCGGCGGAGCGGGTCGCCTCGCGATGCTCCACGGACGTCTCGTTGGCCGCCCCCTGGGCTCGGCTGGCGCTGCGGTTGCGGCGCCCGCGGCGGCCGCGCGGCGTCGCGGTGTCCGAAGCCGCCGCTGAAGCCTCGGCAGCCGGTACGGCTTCCGGCGCCTGGGCGGGGGCGGTGGCGGATGCGGGTGCCTGCGGAGCCGCGGCGTCCCGGGTCTGGCCCTGCTTGGCTGCCTCGGCATCGCCCAGGTTGGCGAAGGCCTCGGTCAGCAGATCCAGGGTCAGGGACGGTGCCGGCGTGTCCTCGCCGTGCTCGACGAAGGGCAACGCCACTTCCTCGCCGCCGAACGTCAGCACGGTCGCGGGCCGGCCGGCCGCCTCCTCCGTGGCCGCGAACTTGGTCACGGCGTCGACGGCGGCCTGGCGGGCACCGGCGTCGCTGACGGCGGCTGCCTCACCGTCGTGCAGGTGGGCGGCGTGTGCCGCGGCGGCGATGTTCGCCAGCGCGGCACGCGTGGCTTCAGCCTTGGCGTGGCGTTCTGCCTCGGTGGGCTCGGCGTGGACGGCGGCCGGCGTGGACGGCACGGACTCCGGGCCCTGGCCTCCCCGGCCGCGACGCCGGCTCTTGCGCTCGGTCCGGGCGGCAGGCGCGGCCTCGGCGCGCGGCACGTAGTGCTCCGCGGCGACAGTGTTGGCACGGCGGTGCTCGACGGGCTCGTCATGCGTGACGATTCCGCGGCCAGCGCAGGCTTCACACTGCTCGCCGAAGACTTCCAGCAACCCGGTGCCCATTCGCTTGCGGGTCATCTGCACAAGGCCCAGCGAGGTTACCTCGGCCACCTGGTGCTTGGTGCGGTCCCGGCCCAGGCACTCCACCATGCGCCGCAGCACGAGATCGCGGTTGGATTCGAGCACCATGTCGATGAAGTCGATCACGATGATCCCGCCGATGTCGCGCAGGCGCAGCTGCCGGACGACCTCCTCGGCCGCCTCCAGGTTGTTCTTGGTGACAGTTTCCTCGAGGTTGCCGCCGCTGCCGGTGAACTTGCCGGTGTTGACGTCCACCACGGTCATGGCCTCGGTGCGGTCAATCACGAGGGAACCGCCGGAGGGCAGGAAGACCTTGCGGTCCAGGGCCTTGTGGATCTGCTCGTCGATGCGCCAGGCAGCGAAGATGTCCGTGTCCTTGGTCCACTTCTCCAGCCGGCCCACGAGGTCCGGCGCCACGTAGGTGACGTAGGCCTCGATGGTGTCCCAAGCCTCCTCGCCGGAGACGATCAGCTTGGAGAAGTCCTCGTTGAAGACATCGCGGACAACCTTGATGGTCAGGTCCGGTTCGCCGTAGAGCAGCTCCGGGGCCAGGATCTTGGTCGACGTGGCCTGACTCTCGATCCCTTCCCACTGTGCGCGCAGGCGGTTGATGTCGTGCGTCAGCTCTTCCTCGGACGCGCCCTCGGCCGCGGTGCGGACAATGACGCCCGCGTCCTCGGGCAGGCGGTCCTTGAGGATCCGCTTCAGGCGGTTGCGTTCGACGTCGGGCAGCTTGCGGGAGATGCCGGTCATCGAGCCGCCGGGCACGTACACGAGGTAGCGGCCGGGCAGCGAGATCTGGCTGGTGAGACGGGCGCCCTTGTGGCCGACCGGGTCCTTGGTGACCTGGACCAGGACGGAGTCGCCGGACTTGAGCGCGTTCTCTATCCTGCGCTGCTTGCCTTCGAGGTTGACGGACTCCCAGTTCACTTCACCGGCGTAAAGCACGGCGTTGCGGCCGCGGCCGATGTCCACGAATGCGGCTTCCATGGAGGGCAGCACATTCTGGACCTTGCCCAGGTAGACGTTGCCGATCAGGGAATCCTGCTGGGTCTTGGACACGAAGTGCTCGGCCAGGACGCCGTCTTCGAGGACGCCGATCTGGATTCTGTCGTCGCGCTGGCGGACGATCATCTGCCGGTCCACGGATTCGCGCCGGGCCAGGAACTCTGCCTCGGTAATGACTGTGCGGCGGCGGCCGGTGTCCCGGGATTCGCGGCGGCGCTGTTTCTTGGCCTCGAGGCGGGTGGAGCCCTTGACCGAGGTGACGCGGTTGTTGACCGGCGTCTCGGCCAGCGCACGCGGGGCGCGGACGCGGGTCACGGTGTTGGGCGGATCGTCGTCTCCCCCGCCGGTCAGCTCCAGGTCCTGTTCGCCGCGGCGGCGACGACGGCGCCGGCGGGAGGTCACGCCGTCTTCCAGCGTGTCTTCCTGGCCCTCGTCGCCCTCTTCGTCCGTGCCTTCAAGGGAGCCTTCGGCGTCGGTGCCGGACTCGGCGGAGGTGCGGGTGCGGCCCCGCCGTCCGCGGCTGCGGCGGCGACGGCGGCTTCCGGCGTCCTCGTCCTCGTCGCCTTCTTCCTCCTCGGCCTCCGCTGCTGCGGCAGCGGGCACCGGGCGCACCACAGTGCTGAGATCGGGGGCCTGGAAGATCACGGATGTGAGGGTTCCGGGTTCCATGAACAGGGATGCGGCCGGGCTTTCCACCGGCTGGTCCGCCTCGGCGGCCTGCGCCGTCACTGGTGCCTTCGTTGTCGTTTCTGCTTTCGCGGGGGCTTCTTCGGCGGCTGCCTCTTCGGCGACGGCTTCCTCGGCTGCCGCTGCGGAAGCTTCCTCGGCCTTCGGGGCGGCCTTCGCCCGGCTGGCCCGGCGCCGGACCGGCTTCTCCGCGGCGGCGCCGGCGTCGGCGGTCACCTCGGCTTCGGCCGCTGCCGGGGCCGTGGCAGCGGCGGGGGCAGTGGTGGCTGGCTCTTCGGCGAACGCGGGCAGGGGTTCCGGTGCGGCAACCGGCTTGCGGGCGCGGGTGCGCCGGGCGGGTGCCTTTGCCTTGGTCTCGGGTGCAACTGTCTTTTCGACTGATTCGCCGGCGACGGGTTCGTCCGAGCCGGCCTCAGCGGCCAGGGCGGTGGCTTCGGCCACGGCCTCCGCGGCCGCGGCGTCGTCGACCTTCGGGAGGGGTGCCTTGCGGCGGGTCCGGACGGCCCTCTTCGGCGCGACCGGAGCGTCCGCGACTGCGGTGACAGTCGTCTCTTGAGTTCCCTCGGCAACTACTAGTTCTTCGTTACCGGCTATAACCTGGTCATTATCCATATGTGGCGACACTCCTGCCCCTGATGCGCCGCCACATTCGGCGCCCGTTGGGGCAAATATGCGTCAACACCCGCAGGCATTGACAGAAGTCAATTGGATACCCTCAGGTTCGCACCGGCAGTGGGGTGCGGCAGCCCTGGAGGGCCGGCGAGATTGTTTGTGGAACCCGTTGACCTACACGCCACAACCAGGTGCCGTCCAATGGCATTGCGGGACAGCTGGGATCAGTGGATCCTCAGCTCCCTGCTCATCATTGGCGGTCTTGAAACAAAATCGCCGGACCGGAATCCGGATGTGGATCGGGTTCCAGCCACGTTCATTGTCTCACAAGCGCCGTCAAAGCTGGCGTAGGCGGCCCCGGAAGTGAATCAGCCGCCGCCGAGGGAGGCGACCGGCGGGCCCCCGGCGGCCTCTTCTGCTGCGGCGCCCAGCCTGCGGCGTTAGAATCAGGGCCAGAAGCACCCGGTCAAAACGATCAAAAGAGGACCTAAATTCCATGCCCAGCATCTCCAGCACCGCCGGCGACGCGACCGTGCACCAACCGGGGTCCGGCGCGGCCCCGGAGGCCCGGTCACTTCCCAAGATGACCCGTGACCGCCCCTTCGCCTGGCTCCTGCTGCTCACCGGCGCAATCGGCTGGCTCGCCTCCGGCGCTCTGGTCCTGGAGAAGCTGGAGGTCCTGAAGGACCCGCACCACGTCACGGTCTGTGACGTTAATCCGTGGATCTCCTGCGGCCAGGTCATGCAGACGCCGCAAAGTTCCGTGTTCGGCTTCCCGAACATGTTCATCGGGATTGTCGCCTTCGCGGTGATCATCACCACGGCGATGGGCATCCTTGCCGGCGCCAAATTCGCCCGGTGGTATTGGCTGGGACTTCAGGCGGGCGTGACGCTGGGCTTCGCGTTTGTGGTCTGGCTCTGGTCCCAGGCCCTGTACGCCATCCACATCCTCTGCCCGTTCTGCATGATCGTCTGGGCCATCATGATTCCCTTGTTTGTGTGGGTGAGCGTTCGCAACATCTCCCACGGCGTGATCGCCCTGCCCGCCGGCCCCACCAAAGTTCTGGGCGACGCCGGTTGGATCATCACGGCGCTGCTGTACGTCGCCGTCATCGCCACGATCTTCTTCGCCTTCATCCAGGTCTTCATCGGGACCTCCGGCTACTGAGCAGACGCAGACGCCGGGAGGCGACAGATAAGGCCAATGTCCGCACGCGGACATTGGCCTTATCTGTTTATCGGCGGATGCGGGCCAGGGAATCCCCTAGAACCAGATCTTGATCTCACGCTCGGCGGACTCCACCGAATCCGAGCCGTGGACCAGGTTCTGCTGGACCTTCAGGCCCCAGTCGCGGCCGAAGTCGCCGCGGATGGTGCCGGGCGCCGCCGTCGTCGGGTCCGTGGTGCCGGCCAGGCTGCGGAAGCCCTCGATCACGCGGTGTCCCTCAAAGATCGCGGCGACCACGGGGCCGCTGAGCATGAATTCAACCAGCGGCTCGTAGAACGGCTTGCCGACGTGCTCCTCGTAGTGCTGCTCCAGCAACTCGCGGGTGGCGTCGACCTTCTTGAGCTCGGCCAGGGTGTAGCCCTTGGCTTCGATCCGGCCGAGGATGGTGCCGGACAGGTTGCGGGCGACGCCGTCGGGCTTGATCAGGACGAGGGTGCGCTCAATGCTCACAGCTGCTCCAATGTGTTGGGGTGGGGGTTCGGGTCAAGTCTACGGGGTGCGTGCTACGCGTTCCGGGCACCGGCCTCGGGCGATTGATCCGGCCCGCTGTCAGCCGGGTGGGCCGCATCCCAGTCGGCCTGCTCGCGCTCCCGCTGGGCCGCTTCCCGGTCAATCCGGATGCCGGTCCGGATGCCGTACCACCAGGCAACGGCGAAGAGCGCCCCCACCAGGTACATCGCCGGTTCCACGATGCCGGCCAGGATCAGGACGAGCTGCAGGATCCAGCCCAGGGCCACCCCCCACGGTTTGGAGAGGACGGCGCAGGTGAACACGAACACCAGGCACAGCCCGATCCCCACGGAGAAGACCAGGCCGGCAGGAAACTCGTTCCGGTGCAGTCCGAAGACGGCCAGTGTGCCGAAGAGCACCACGAAGGCTTCCAGCAGCAGAACCGTGGACGCGAACATGACTTTGGTGGAGCGCCGCTTTTTGGGCATGCCCGGGCGCCATTCGCGCTGGGCTTTGGTGAGCTTGGCCATCGCTTACGCGTCCGCCTTTCCCAGCAGGATCCGGGCGTCCGCGACGAGCGTGATGGAACCGGTCACGAGGACCCCGCCAGCGAGTTCGTCATCGGCCTCGGCGCGTTCCACGGCCCATTCGATGGCGTCATCGAGCTTCGCGGCGACATGGATGTTCTCCTCGCCGAAGCCGAGGTCAACCGCGATCTCGGCGAGGTCCTCCGCCGGCACGGCACGGGGCGAGTTGGACTCGGTGAAGCAGTATTCCGTGGCGAGGCCGCCCAGGGATTCCTTGAGCTGGCGGAGGATCTCCTCGGCGTCCTTCTCCCGCAGCACGCCGACCACCACCACGAGCTTGGTGAAATTGAAGGCCTCGTGGATGGCCTCGGCGGAAACCCGGATGCCTTCCGGGTTGTGTGCCGCGTCGACGATGATGGTCGGCGAGGTGCGGACCACCTCGAGCCGGCCCGGGGAGGTGACAGAGGCGAAGGCCTCCTGGAGGATCTCGGCGTCGATCGCCTTTTCGCCGCCGAAGAATGCTTCCAGCGCGGCGATCGCGACGGCGGCGTTCTCGGCCTGGTGCGCGCCGTGCAGCGGCACCAGCAGGTCCTCGTAGCGGCCGGCGATGCCCTGGATGGTGACCATCTGGCCGCCGACCGCGACGGTGCGGGATTCGACGCCGAACTCCACGCCCTCGAAGCGGAACGGCACGTTGACCTCCTTGGCCTTCTCCAGCAGGACCTGGGCCGCGTCAACCGGCTGCGCCGCGCTGACGAGGAAGCCGCCGGGCTTGATGATGCCGGCCTTCTCGTAGGCGATGTCCCCGGTGGTGTCGCCGAGGAGTTCGGTGTGGTCCAGGGAGATCGGGGTGACCACGGCCACCTGGCCGTCGCCGACGTTCGTGGCGTCGGTGATGCCGCCCAGGCCCACTTCGATGACGGCGACGTTGACCGGCTGGTCGGCGAAGACCGCGAAGCCCAGGATCGTCAGGGCCTCGAAGTAGGTCAGCCGGGGCTGGCCCGCGGCCTCGAGTTCGCTGTCCACGATCTGCAGGTACGGCCGGATCTCGTCCCAGATCCGGACGAAGGTCTCGTCCGGCACCGGGGCGCCGTCGATGCTGATCCGTTCGGTGACCTTGGACAGGTGCGGGCTCGTGTAGCGGCCGGTGCTCAGGCCGTGGGCGCGCAGCCCGGCCTCGATCATCCGGGCTGTGGAGGTCTTGCCGTTGGTGCCGGTGACGTGGATGATCGGGAACGCCTTGTTCGGCTCCCCCAGGATTTCCATGGCCCGGAACAGCGGGGCGAGCCGCGGCTCCATCTTGTTTTCCGGCGCCCGGCCCAGCAGCTCGGCGTAGACGCTTTCTACGGAGAATTCGTCGGTCATGGCTTAGGCTCCAACTTTCTTAGCAACACTGACCTGCGGTTCCTTGACGTCGGCCGTCACGGTTTCCAGCTCGATGGTCAGGGTTTCGGTCTTGACGAGCTCGGCGTTGGCCAGCAGGGCCTCGACGACGTCCGGCTTCGCCGTGACGGAGGTGCTGATGCGGTCGCTGACATTTAGTCCGGCGTCCTTGCGGGCCTGCTGGATGGCGCGGACCATGTCACGCGCCATGCCTTCGGCCTCAAGTTCCGGGGTCACCTCGGTGTTGAGGACCACGAAGCCGCCGCCGGGGAGCACGGCCGCTGCGCGCGACCCTTCGCCCTCCGCGGCTTCCGCCACGACGGTTTCCAGCGTGTATTCCTGCGGTTCGAGCTCGAGGCCGCCCGCGGTGACCACCCCGGCGTCGCTGACGGACCAGTCGCCGGACTTGGAGCCCTTGATGGCCTGCTGGACGTTCTTGCCCAGGCGCGGTCCCGCGGCCCGGGCGTTGACCACGAGTTTCTGCTCGATGCCGAACTCCTCCGGGGAGGCGGCGTCGGCGTCGAGCAGCCGGACGGAGCGCAGGTTCAACTCATCGGCGACGACGCCGGCGAAGCCTCCGAGCGCGTCCGCGCCGGGTGCCACAACGGTGAGTTCCTGCAGCGGCAGGCGCACGCGCAGGTTCGCCGCCTTGCGCAGCGAGGAGCCGGTGGAGCAGATCTGCTGCACCCGGTCCATCGCCTCGACCAGTTCCGGATTGGCCGGGAACAGCTCCGCGTCCGGCCAGTCGGCCAGGTGGACCGAGCGGCCGCCGGTAAGCCCGCGCCAGATCTCCTCGGAGATCAGGGGCAGCAGCGACGCCGCGACACGGCACACGGTTTCGAGCGCCGTGTAGAGGGCGTCGAAGGCGTCGACGTTTTCGTCGAAGAAGCGCTGGCGGCTGCGGCGGACGTACCAGTTGGTGAGCATGTCCAGGTAGCCGCGCAGCTCGTCGCAGGCGCCGGAGATGTCGTAGCTGTCCAGCTGGGCGGTCATGTTCCGGACGAGCTCGCCCGTGTTGGCCATCAGGTACTGGTCCAGGGTGTCGGCGTAGCCGTCGTAGCGCAGCTTCGCATCGTACCCTCGCCCGCCGGCTGCTGCATTGGTGTACAGCGTGAAGAAGCTGTACACGTTCCACAGCGGCAGGATGACCTGCCGGACGCCGTCGCGGATGCCCTGCTCGGTGACCACGAGGTTCCCGCCGCGCAGGATCGGGCTGGACATGAGGAACCAGCGCATGGCGTCGGAGCCGTCCCGGTCCAGGACCTCGGAGACGTCCGGGTAGTTGCGCAGGCTCTTGGACATCTTCTGCCCGTCGGAGCCCAGGACGATGCCGTGGCTGATGACGTTGCGGAAGGCCGGGCGGTCGAACAGCGCGGTGGAGAGGATGTGCAGCATGTAGAACCAGCCGCGGGTCTGGCCGATGTACTCGACGATGAAGTCCGCCGGGTTGTGGGTGTCGAACCATTCCTCGTTCTGGAACGGGTAGTGCACCTGGCCGTAGGGCATGGAGCCGGAGTCGAACCAGACGTCCAGGACGTCCTCGACGCGGCGCATGACGGACTGGCCTTCTTCCGGGGTGCGGGGGTCATCCGGGTTCGGGCGGGTGAGCTCGTCGATGAAGGGCCGGTGCAGGTCCACCTGGCCGTCGTTGTTCAGCGGCAGGCGGCCGAAGTCGGCCTCGATCTCGGCGAGCGAGCCGTAGACGTCGGTGCGTGGGTAGTCCGGGTCCGTGGACTGCCAGACCGGGATGGGGCTTCCCCAGTAGCGGTTGCGGCTGATGGACCAGTCGCGGGCGTTGGCGAGCCACTTGCCGAACTGGCCGTCCTTGACGTTGCCCGGGATCCAGTTGATCTTCTGGTTCAGCTCGGACATGCGGTCCTTGAACTTGGTGACCTCGACGTACCAGGAGGACACGGCGCGGTAGATCAGCGGGTTGCGGCAGCGCCAGCAGTGCGGGTAGCTGTGCTCGTAGCTGGCCTGGCGGACCAGGCGGCCCTGCGCCCGGAGCACCTGGGTGATGGGCTTGTTGGCCTCGAAGACCTGCAGCCCGGCGATCTCGGCGAGGTCGCCGTGGCCGAAGAGCGGCAGGAATTTGGCGCCCTCGTCGACCGAGAGGACCACGGGGATGCCGGCCTCTTCGCAGACCTTCTGGTCGTCTTCACCGTAGGCGGGGGCCTGGTGGACGATTCCGGTGCCGTCGGTGGTGGTGACGTAGTCGGCCACGAGGAAACGCCAGGCGTTCTCGGTGCCGTACTTCTCGGCGTCGTGGAAGTAGTCCCAGAGCGGCTCGTAGCTCAAGCCTTCGAGCTCGGCGCCGGTGTGGCGGGAGGTGACCGCGGCTTCCGCTGCGGCCGCGCCCTCGGCGCCGTCGCCGTAGCCGAGGTCCTTGGCGTACGCGCCCAGGAGGTCCGCGGCGAGCAGGAAGCTCCCCGTGACGGGGGCATCGGCCGCGGCGGCCTTGATCCCGTGCGGGCCGGCAGGCAGGACCACGTAGCTGATGCCGGGTCCGACGGCGAGCGCCAGGTTGGTGGGCAGCGTCCAGGGCGTGGTGGTCCAGGCGAGCGCCTGCACCCCGGCGAGCTGCCGGGACAGCCCGGACTCCCCTGCCGTGATGGGGAACGTGACGGTGACCGTCTGGTCCTGGCGGTTCTTGTAGACGTCGTCGTCCATGCGCAGCTCATGGTTGGACAGCGGCGTCTCGTCCTTCCAGCAGTACGGCAGCACGCGGTAGCCGTTGTACGTCAGGCCTTTTTCGTGCAGCTGCTTGAAGGCCCAGAGCACGGACTCCATGTACTCCACGTTGAGCGTCTTGTAGTCGTTCTCGAAGTCCACCCAGCGGGCCTGGCGGGTGACGTAGCTCTTCCACTCGTCGGCGTACTTCATCACCGAGGCACGGCAGGCGTCATTGAACTTGTCGATGCCCATGGCCTCGATCTGGGTCTTGTCCGTCATCCCCAGCTGCTTCATGGCTTCCAGCTCGGCCGGCAGCCCGTGGGTGTCCCAGCCGAAGCGGCGCTCCACCCGGCGTCCGCGCTGGGTCTGGTAGCGGCCCACAAGGTCCTTGGCGTAGCCGGTCAGGAGGTGGCCGTAGTGCGGCAGGCCGTTGGCGAACGGCGGGCCGTCGTAGAAGACGAATTCGTTGCTGCCGGGCTTTCCGCCAGGAAGATCAGAATCACGCTGGTCGATGCTGGCCTGGAAGGTGCCGTCCTGGTCCCAGTACTTGAGGATGCGCTCTTCGATCTCCGGGAACTTCACGGAGGCGGATACGCCAGCGGCGTTGGAAGCTGCGTTGGAAGCGGAGCTGGTGGAACCGGCGCCTGCGGGTGCGGCGGAGGCCTTGGGGTAGTAAGTCATCTCGACATCCTGGGTTGAGCGGCGAACACATGTATTCATTCAGGATGCGAGGACGGCCCGTGCACTGTCTCGCGACAACGCCGGCACCGCGGTACCACCTCACTTACCGCCGCCAGTCCGCACCCTTTCAAGAAAGGGGCTGCACCGGCGTCGGCCGCTCATTACTGCTGTGACGGGCTTACCCGTCCGGTTCTACTGGCCCTGGCACGCGCGCTGGCGACTGAATCTGCACCGCACGAGAGGGCGTTCTTCCGGAAGCTCACCGGTGATGGCCGGGTCAAAGCTGCTAAGTCGATGGTACCGGAGAAAATCCGGCGTTTCACAGCGCGCCAAACTCCACTGTCAGGGGCGACGCCGGCGGCCCGGCTGAATAGACTGCTGCCATGACCGTCCCCCGGCCGCCTCGGGCCCACCCGTGAAACGCCGCGGCTCACGCCGCCTCTGGCAGGTGTCCTCGGCCCTGTGCGCCGCTCCCGTGGCGGCAGTGTCCGTCTTCCGGACGGTTCCGGCGCCGTGGCCGGCGCCCCTGGTGCAGCTTGTGGCCTTCACGCCCTGGTTCGTGCTCCCGGCCGGCGCGGCACTCGTGCTGGCCCTTCCGGTACGGCGGCCGTGGACCGTCCTTTCGGCAGGCGCCCTCCTGGCCCTCCAGCTGCTCTGGCTGTTCCCGCCGGACCGGATTGCGCAGGGGCTCCTGGACCGGCAGTCCGATCCGCCGCAGCAGGACCAGGGCGCCGGGCAGGCCGCGGGGACCGGTCCCGGCGCCGAACTGACCGTCATGACCCTAAACGCCTGGAAGGGTCACGCGGACGCCGCGGAGATTGTCCGGCTGGTGCGGGAGCACGGGGTGGCCCTGCTTGCCGTCCAGGAATTTTCGCCGGCCCTGGAAAGACGCCTGGATGCGGAGGGGCTGGGCGCGCTGCTGCCGCACCGGATCAGCGGCGCGATGGACGGCGCCGGAGGCGGCGCCGTGTTCTCCTCCCGCCCGATCGTCCCGATGGACTCGGTGCCCGGTTCCGCCTTCGATATCCCTACGGCGCGCGTGGACCTGGGCCAGGACGCGGCCGGCCGGCCGGTCTCCCTCGCCGTGACCAACGTGCACACCACGGCTCCGGTGTTGGGCGAGGCCGGTCAGTGGCGGACCGAACTGGCGGCCGTGGGGCTCCGCGCGGCGCGTCCGGGGAACGTGCTGCTGTTGGGCGACTTCAATGCCACCGTGGACCACGCCGAGTTCCGCCAGATGCTGGCGGGGTCCGCCGGTGCAGGGACTGACGGGACCGCCCCCGGCGGCCCGCTCGTCGACGCCGGCTCCGCCGCCCTGGCCCGCCTGGTTCCGACGTGGCCCATGGCCGGCCTCGCGCTGCCGGGCGTGGTGATCGACCACGTAGTGACCAGCCCGGGGATCCGCAGCCGCGGGTACACCGTGCTGCCCGTGGCCGGGTCTGACCACGCGGCG
This sequence comes from Arthrobacter oryzae, assembly GCF_003634095.1. GTDB lineage: Bacteria > Actinomycetota > Actinomycetes > Actinomycetales > Micrococcaceae > Arthrobacter > Arthrobacter oryzae. Next base: position 59,693 of record NZ_RBIR01000001.1, on the reverse strand, counting down.
GTGCTGGCCACCCTGACCGTCCCGGCGGACGGCTGAGCGCCGGCGCCGCGGACGGCGACGCGCCAGCGTTCCGGGACGGCGTCAGCGCGGCGGCCGGGCCGGCGCAGGGTCAGGCCTTGCGGATCACCTTGAAGTTGGAGGCCTGGGCCACCGGGCGGATCACGATCTGGTCCAGGTTGACGTGGTGCGGGGCGCAGACGGCGTAGCGGACCACGTCCGCGACGTCGCCGGCGGTGAGCGGCTTCTCGACCCCTGCGTAGACCTTGGCGGCCGCGTCCTGGTCGCCAAGGCGGTTCAGCGCGAACTCCTCGGTGTAGACCATGCCGGGGGCCACCTCGATCACACGGATGTTGTGCTCGGCCTCTTCGAGCCGCAGGGCGCCGGTGAGGGCGTGCTGGGCGAACTTGGCCGCGTTGTAGCCGCCGCCGCCCTCGTAGGCGGACAGCCCGGCCGTGGAGGTCAGGTTCAGCACGGTGCCCTCGCCGCAGGCCCGCAGCATGGGAAGGAACGCACGGATCAGCTTCATGCTCCCCAGCACGTTGACCTGGAACATCCAATCCCAGTCCTCGGTCTTGGCTTCGGCGACCTTGTCGGCGCCGCGGGCGCCGCCCGCGATGTTGATCAGGGTGTCGGCGCCGCCGGCCCGGGTCACCTCTTCGAGCAGCCGGGCGACGTCGGCGTCGTCGGTAACGTCGGCGGGAAGGGCGACGGCGCCGGTTTCGGCGGCAAGCGCGTCAAGCCGGTCCGCGCGGCGGGCGACGGCAAACACGGTCCAGCCTTCCTTGCGGAGCGCGCGCACCGTGGCGTCGCCGATTCCGGTGCTGGCTCCGGTGACCACTGCCGCTTTGGTGCCCATGGCGCGGACTACATTTCCGTTGTTGTCGATTCCCTCAGTCATGGCACCACAGTAACGGCAATGCCGGGCTCATTTCCCACTGTTGCCGCCGTGCTCCAGGAACTCCTGCAACACGCGGGCATGGTTGGTCTCCGGGTCCCGCGCCCCGTACAGCAGCGTCACTTTCCCGTGCTCCGCCGCGAGGGCGTGGAGCGTCCGCACGGCCGGATTGGTTTCCAGCTCCGCTTCATAGGCCGCGCGGAAGGCCTCGAACCGTTCCTGCATGTGCGCGAACTCCGTGCGCAGCGGCGGGGACGGCGCCACGTCCTTGAGCCAGAGCTCCAGTTGGGCCCGTTCCTTACTGACGCCCCGAGGCCAGAGCCGGTCCACCAGGACCCGGCAGCCGTCGCCGTCGGAAGGGCCATCGTAGATGCGTTTGATCACGAAGATTCCGGCGGAACTTTGCGGCGAATTGTCCATCTGCGCGTGCTACTGCAGGTCAGCACTGCCCGCCGTGGAAGAATTGACCCATGGCTGAAGACACTCAGGGTACAGACACGCCCACCACCGCCCCCATCAACGTTCCGGACAAGCCCGCCCTGGAGGGGCTGGAAGCAGCGCTCACGCGGCGCTGGCTTGACGAAGGGACCTACAAGTTCAACCCGGAGACCACCCGGGAACAGGTCTACTCGATCGACACTCCCCCGCCGACGGCTTCGGGATCCCTGCACGTCGGACACATGTTCTCCTACACGCAGACCGACGTCCTGGCCCGCTACCAGCGCATGACCGGCAAGAACGTCTTCTACCCCATGGGCTGGGACGACAACGGCCTGCCCACCGAGCGCCGCGTGCAGAATTACTACGGCGTGCGCTGCGATCCGGCGATCGCCTACGACGCCGGCTACCGCCCCCCGGCCGAGCCCGCCAAGAACCAGCGCGACTTCGACGTCGTCTCCCGCAGGAACTTCATCGAGCTGTGCGAAGAGCTCGCGGTCGAGGACGAGAAGGTCTTCGAGCACCTCTTCCAGACCCTGGGCCTGTCCGTGGACTGGGACCTGACGTACCGCACGATCGATGACAAGTCCCGCGCCATCTCCCAGCGCGCGTTCCTGGCCAACCTGGCCGCCGGCGACGCGTACATGGCCGAGGCGCCTACCCTGTGGGATGTCACCTTCCGCACCGCGGTGGCCCAGGCCGAGCTGGAGGACCGCGAAGTCGCGGGCGCCTACTACCGCTACCCGTTCTTCACCGAAGACGGCGAGAAGATCTTCATCGAGACCACCCGCCCCGAGCTGCTGGCCGCCTGCGCAGCGCTCGTGGCGAACCCGGACGACGAGCGCTACAAGCCGCTGTTCGGCAAGAAGGTCACCTCTCCCCTGTTCGGCGTCGAGGTGGAGGTCAGGGCCCACCCGCTGGCCAAGGCGGACAAGGGCTCAGGCGCCGCCATGGTCTGCACCTTCGGCGACCTCACCGACGTCACCTGGTGGCGCGAACTGCAGCTGCCCACCCGCGCAATCGTCGGCCGTGACGGCCGCATCCAGGGCGAGACCCCTGACTGGATCACCACCGAAGAAGGCCGCGCCAACTTCGCCGCAATCGCCGGCAAGACCGTCTTCAGCGCCAAGGAAGCGGTGGTGGAACTCCTGTCCGCCGCGGAACTGCTCGACGGCGAGCCGAAGAAGATCATGCACCCGGTGAACTTCTTCGAGAAGGGCGATAAGCCCCTCGAGGTGGTCACCTCGCGCCAGTGGTACATCCGCAACGGCGGCCGCGACGAGGACCGCCGCGAACGGCTGATCGGCCGCGGCAACGAGATCGAGTTCCACCCCGCCTTCATGCGCTCCCGCTACGAGAACTGGATCTCCGGGCTCAACGGCGACTGGCTCGTCTCCCGCCAGCGCTTCTTCGGCGTGCCGGTACCGGTCTGGTACCCGCTCGACGCCGACGGCAACCCCGAATACGACGCGCCGATCGTCCCGTCCGATGCCCAGCTCCCCGTGGACCCGGCCGCCGACGCAGCCCCCGGCTACGAGGAGGCCCGGCGCGACGTGCCGGGCGGCTTCACCGGCGACGCGGACGTCCTGGACACCTGGGCCACGTCCTCGCTGACCCCGCAGATTGTGGGCGGCTGGAGCACCGACGAGGCACTCTTCGCCAAGGTCTACCCGTTCGACGTCCGCCCGCAGGGGCACGACATCATCCGGACCTGGCTCTTCTCCTCCGCCGTCCGCGCCGACGCGCTGCAGAAGACCGCGCCGTGGAAGCACGCCGCCATCTCCGGCTGGATCCTGGACCCGGACCGGAAGAAGATGTCCAAGTCCAAGGGCAACGTCATTGTGCCCACCGATGTCCTGGAGGAATACGGCTCCGACGCCGTGCGCTACTGGGCGGCCTCGGCCAAACTCGGCGCGGACACCGCCTACGAAATCGCCCAGATGAAGATCGGCCGCCGCCTGGCCATCAAGCTCCTGAACGCCTCCAAGTTTGTCCTGAACCTGGGCGCCACCGAGGACTCGGTGGTTTCCGGCGACCTGTCCGTGCTGAGCAACCCGCTGGACCGGGCCGTCCTGGCCCAGCTCGCCGACGTCGTCCAGCAGGCCACGAAGGCGTTCGAGGGCTACGACTATGCCCGGGCGCTGCAGATCACGGAGAGCTTCTTTTGGAACTTCACGGACGACTACGTGGAGCTCATCAAGGACCGGGCCTATGGTGCCGCCGGCGAGGAGCAGCAGGCGTCCGTGCTGGCTGCGCTGGCGACCAGCCTGGACACCCTCTTGCGGCTCTTCGCGCCGTTCCTGCCGTTCGCCACGGAGGAGGTCTGGGGCTGGTGGCGCACCGGTTCCGTGCACCGAGCCCAGTGGCCGTCCGCCGTCGCGGTCGACGGCGACACGACCCTCCTGGCCACGGTCGGCACTGCCCTCAGCGGCATCCGCAAGGCCAAGTCCGAGGCCAAGGTCAAGCAGCGCACCGAGGTGCTGTCCGCGACGATCACGGCCTCTGAATCCCTCACGACGCAGCTGAAGGCCGGGCTCGCCGATCTCAAGGCCGCGGCCAACGCGCGTGAATTGGCGCTCGTCGCCGGCGAGGGCGAGCTCGCCGTCAGCGACGTCGTGCTGGCAGCTCCCGAGGAGCCCGCGCAGGCGTAGCTCCCGGCAGGAACAGCACACAAAAGGGCCCCCGGTCCGGCTCAGGGAAGCAGTCCTGATCCGGGCGGGGGCCCTTGTGCGTCCGGGCGGCCTCAGATACTAAAGGACGTCTCGAAGTGCGTCAGCACCGGCGGGGCGGCCAAAAGCTCGCCCAGCCCGCTCGCGCCGTCGCCGGCACGCCACGCGCGGTAGGCGGCGTCGCGCTCCGGGGACGCCCACTGTTCCACCACGAGGACGTGCGCCGGATCGGTGCTGTCAACCAGGACCTCGACGCCGAGGCAGCCGTCAAACGCCCGGGTATCGGCAAGGATGTCGCGGAGCACGGCCGGGGCCGTGGGCAGGGCTTCGGCTTTGAGGACCAGGTCAAGATGGGCGGTGATGGGCATGGTGCTCCAATGTTCGTAGGTGGGCTCGGGACACGGCACGCCGCCGCGCGGGATGCGTTCACATCACGACGCCGGACCGGGTGCCTGCCACTGGCGGCAACACCGGAGCCTCCGGACTTGTTCCTTCGGTCCGGCCCCGCAGGCCGGCGTCCGCTGCTAGGTGCCGGCTTCCAGGTGCCGGCGCTCCGCCTCGCTGATTGCCCAGGCGGCATTGATCAGGCCGATGTGGCTGAACGCCTGCGGGAAGTTCCCCAGCAGTTCGCCGCTGCCCGGCGCAACTTCCTCGGACATCAGGCCCAGGTCCGTGGCGAATCCGGCAGCCCGCTCGAAGACGGCACGGGCCCGGTCCGTGCGTCCGGCGAGGGCCAGGGCGTGGGCCAGCCAGAAGGTGCACAGGAGGAACGTCCCCTCCTCCCCCGGGATGCCGTCGTCGGCCAGGTAGCGGTAGACGAGGCCGCGGCGGTCCGTGAGCCGCTCCTCGACCGCCTCAAGCGTGGCGAGGACGCCGGGGTCGTCCGCCGGGAGGAATCCCGTGATGGAGAGGAGTAGGGCGGACGCGTCGAGGTCCACGGAACCGTAGGCCTGGGTGTAGGCGTTCGCAGCGTCACTCCATCCCTCGGCCCGGATGGACGCCGCAATCCGGGCCCGCGCGGCGTCCCAGCGCGGAACCCGATCGGCGGCCTGCAGGAGCCCGGCGAGGGAGATGGCACGGTCGACGGCCACCCAGCACATCAGCTTGGAGTGCAGGTAGTGGCGTGGCTCGCCGCGGACCTCCCAGATGCCGTGGTCGGCGGCCTGCCAGCGGGAGGCGGCCGCGTCCGCGGCGTCGGCGAGGAACCGGCGTGTCTCCGGCGCCAGGTCCGCAAGATATTCCGGCAGCCTGGCGGCGGCGTCGAGCAGTTCCCCGTAGACGTCGAGTTGGCGCTGGTTCCAGGCCCCGTTGCCCACCCGGACCGGGGCGCTGGCACGCCAGCCCGGCAGGTGGTTCAGTTCCCGTTCGGGCAGTTCGCGTTCCCCGCCGATGCCGAACATGATCTGGAGCTCCTCGCCGGCGGCAAGCTGGCGGGCCGCCGCAGTCGCCAGGAACTGGAAGAACTTGCCCGCCTCGTCCGGGCAGGCTGCCACCCAGAGTGCCTGCAGGGTCATGCTCGCGTCCCGGATCCAGGTGTACCGGTAGTCCCAGTTGCGGGTTCCGCCGGAGACCTCGGGCAGGGATGTTGTCGGCGCAGCCACGATCGCGCCGGTGGGGTAGAAACTCAGTGCCTGCAGGACCCGTCCGCTGCCGGCGACGAGTTCCTGCCAGGGGCCGCGGTAGCCCTGGTGGAGCCGGGACCAGCTGGTCCAGCCCTGCAAAGTGTCCCCTAGCCGGCGGGCGATCTCCGCCTGGCTCCAGAAGACCGGGTCCCCGTTCCCGCGGGTCCCGGTGTGGAGGGCGAATCCAAGAACGTCCCCGGCGCGGAGGGTCACTCTTGTCCGCGCGGTCCCCTGACCGAGCCGGAACGATACCGGCGCCGAGAACGACGCCGCCGCGGCCCCGGCGCTGATCACGATGCCGCCGTCCGCCGCGCGCAGAATCGGACTGGACAGCCCGTAGTCCGGACGCGCGCTGAGGACGATGTCGACCTCGACGGAGCCCTCGGTGCAGGACAGCTGACGCAGCAAGGCGCCGGGGGAATCCGCCCCGAGATCGTGCCCCCTCCTGCCGTCCCCCAGGGCGAGGGCCTCCGTGACGCTCAGGCGGCCGTCAGCGGCGGTATGGGTAGTCTCCAGCACCATCGTGGGTCCCAGGTAGCGGCGGGTGGAACGATATTTTCCTGCCGGGCGGACCGACCAGAAGCCCGCGTCCTGGCCGAGAATGCGGCCGAACACCGAGGGGCTGTCGAAGCGCGGGAAGCAGAGCCAGTCCACGGAGCCGGCCGCACTGACCAGCGCAGCGGAGCGGCAGTCGGAAAGGAGGGCATAGTCCGCAATGGGTTCATTGCCCTGGACATTACTCATGGGCACACTCTGACCAGTTTTTGGGCAAAGGGGAAGCCCCATCAGCGTTAGCCGTTGGTGGGGCTTCGACTTTTCGATTGTCACGTGACGTCTTAGACAATCTGGCGGGATCCTCAGATGTCCAGGTCTTCCTACCTCGTCACTGGTAGCCATCATCTGGCTTTGCCGAAGGCTGCGTCAGATGAGTGTCACTGAATCTTTGGTTCCTGCGTCCCGCTTCTTTCGAAGTGGGTAAGTTCTATTGTTCTCCTCCGGTTTGGCATGCACAAGAGCCCCGGATGAACTACATGGGAGTAGTTCTTCCGGGGCCTGAGGCGGGCCGCGCCGCGCGCCGGGAGCGGTGCGCGGCGCGGCATCCGGGGCCTAGTCGAAGACGGGGCTTTCGGTCCGGCTGCGCTTGATTTCGAAGAAGTACGGGAAGGATGCCAGCGTCACGGTGGCGTCCCAGAGGCGGCCGGCTTCCTCGCCGCGCGGGATGCGTGTCAGGACCGGGCCGAAGAAGGCCGTGCCGTTGAAGGCGACCACGGGGGTGCCGACGTCCTGGCCGACCAGGGAGATGCCGGCCTCGTGGCTGGCGCGGAGCTGCGGATCGAATTCGTCCGACTGTCCTGCCGCGGCCAGGCCGGCCGGCAGTCCCGCCTCGGCCAGTGACTTGGCAATGACCTCGTCGATATCCTCGATGCCCTCGTTGTGGATCTTGGTGCCCATGGCGTCGTAGAGCGGCTTGATGTACTCGGCACCGTGCTGCTCGGCGGCTGCCGTGATGACGCGGACCGGGGCCCATGCCTTCTTCATGAACTCCTTGTACTGCTCGGGGAGCTCCTCACGGCCATCATTCAGCACGGCGAGGCTCATCACGTGCCACTCGGTCTTGATGTCGCGGACTTCTTCCACTTCGCCGATCCAGCGGGAAGTGACCCAGGCGAAGGGGCACATCGGGTCGAACCAGAAATCGGCCTTGTTGGTCTCTGCTTGAGTGGTCAGGGATTCAGACACAGATGATCTCCTAGGGAAGTCGTGGGGAAAAGGTGCGCACCGGGCGCGTCTGATTAGGACAGCGACCGGTGCGTCTTATTTATTCCAGATCAGGCGGACTTGCGGCGCTTGACATCGTGGCCGATCATCGTGGGCGCGGCCTTCTTCGACACGACGTCCTCAGTGATCACCACCGTGGCGATGTCGTCGCGGCTCGGCAGGTCGAACATGACCGGAAGCAGCACTTCCTCCATGATGGCCCGCAGCCCGCGGGCACCCGTGCCGCGTTCGAGCGCCTGATCGGCGATGGTGTTGAGCGCATCGTCGTCAAAGACGAGTTCGACGCCGTCGAGCTGGAACATCTTCTGGTACTGCTTGACGAGGGCATTCTTCGGCGTGGACAGGATCTGGATAAGCGCCGCGCGGTCCAGGTTCGAGACGGTCGTAATGACGGGCAGCCGGCCGATGAATTCCGGGATCAGCCCGAACTTGAGCAGGTCCTCCGGCATGACCTCGCCGTAGGAATCCGTGGTGTTCTTGACCTCGTTGAGGGGGGCGCCGAACCCGATGCCCTTGCGTCCGGAACGGGACCCGATGATGTCCTCGAGCCCCGCAAAAGCACCGGCCACGATGAACAGCACGTTGGTGGTGTCGATCTGGATGAATTCCTGGTGCGGGTGCTTGCGTCCGCCCTGGGGCGGGACCGAGGCCACGGTGCCCTCGAGGATTTTCAGGAGCGCCTGCTGCACGCCCTCGCCCGAGACGTCCCGGGTGATGGACGGGTTTTCGCTCTTGCGGGAGATCTTGTCGATCTCATCGATGTAGATGATGCCCTGTTCGGCCTTCTTGACGTCATAGTCGGCGGCCTGGATGAGCTTGAGGAGGATGTTCTCGACGTCTTCACCGACGTAGCCGGCCTCGGTCAGGGCCGTGGCGTCGGCCACCGCGAACGGGACGTTGAGGCGGCGGGCCAGCGTCTGGGCCAGGTACGTCTTGCCGCAGCCGGTGGGGCCGATCAGCAGGATGTTGGATTTGGCGATCTCGACGTCGTCGTGGTGCACGCCGTCGGCGAGGCTGCCGCTCTTGGGCGCGTGGCCGGCCTGGATCCGCTTGTAGTGGTTGTACACCGCCACCGCGAGGGACCGCTTGGCGGGTTCCTGCCCGATCACATATTCCTGCAGGAAATCGAAGATTTCGCGGGGCTTGGGCAGTTCGAAACTGCCGAGGTCGGCTACTTCGGCGAGTTCCTCTTCGATGATCTCGTTACAGAGCTCGATGCACTCATCGCAGATGTAGACGCCGGGCCCGGCAATAAGCTTGCGGACCTGCTTCTGGCTCTTTCCGCAGAAAGAACACTTCAGCAGATCAGTGCTCTCGCCAATCCGAGCCATGTGTGAACCCCTTTAGTAGCTTGCTGCTGGCAGTGACATGTTCCACTCTAGGTCACAATGAGCCTGTTGGGTGGAAAGCGGACGCCGGTGCGGCCAAGTAAAAGCACCGCACCGGCGTCGGGAATTGCTGATTAGCGCGCGATTGCCTGGGGCTTGATCTTGCGGGAATCCAGGACCTGGTCGATGAGACCGTACTGCATGGCCTCGGCGGCCGTGAGGATCTTGTCCCGCTCGATGTCATTGTTGACCTGCTCCGGCGTCCGGCCGGAGTGCTTGGCCAGCGTGTCCTCGAGCCAGGAGCGCATGCGCATCACCTCGGCGGCCTGGATCTCCAGGTCTGAGGCCTGCCCGCCCTGTCCGCCGGACAGTGAGGGCTGGTGGATCAGCACGCGGGCGTTCGGCAGCGCGAGGCGCTTGCCCGGCGTACCGGCCGCGAGCAGCACGGCTGCCGCGCTGGCCGCCTGGCCGAGGCAGACGGTCTGGATCTCCGGCCGGATGTACGTCATGGTGTCGTAGATCGCGGTCATGGCGGTGAAGGACCCGCCCGGGGAGTTGATGTAGAGCGTGATGTCGCGGTCCGGGTCGGTGGACTCGAGCACCAGCAGCTGGGCCATCACGTCGTCCGCCGAGGCGTCGTCAACCTGGACGCCGAGGAAGATGATGCGGTCCTCGAACAGCTTGGTGTACGGGTCCTGGCGCTTGAAGCCGTAGGGGGTGCGCTCTTCGAACTGGGGCAGCACGTAGCGGCTGGTCGGCAGGTTGCCGGCAGTCGAACCGAAGTTGTAGTTCATGTTCATTGCTCCTGAATTCATTGCTGTCTACGTGCCGGTCAGTTCTCGGTGGCGGTCGCAGCGCCGCCGCCGTTGCCGGAGCCGTTGGCGTTGGTTCCGCCGCCGCCGGCCACGGATCCTGCGTGCGCGGCGATTTTGTCGAAGAAGCCGTATTCCAGGGCTTCCGGGGCCGTGAACCACTTGTCGCGGTCGTTGTCCTTGAGGATAGTGTCCACGGACTGGCCGGTCTGGTCAGCGGTCAACTCGGCCATGACCTTCTTCATGTGCAGGATCAGCTCGGCCTGGATCTTGATGTCCGACGCCGTGCCGCCGATGCCGCCGGAGGGCTGGTGCATGAGGATGCGGGCGTTGGGGGTGGCGTAGCGCTTGCCCTTGGTCCCGGAGGAGAGCAGGAACTGGCCCATGGACGCGGCCAAGCCGGTTGCCACGGTGACAACATCGTTCGGGATGAACTGCATGGTGTCATAGATGGCCATGCCGGCGGTCACGGAGCCGCCGGGAGAGTTGATGTAGAGGTAGATGTCCTTCTCAGGGTTCTCGGCCGAAAGCAGCAGCAGCTGCGAGCAAATCGCGTTGGCGTTCTCGTCGCGGACCTCGGAGCCGAGCCAGATGATGCGCTCTTTCAGCAGGCGGTTGTAAATGTAGTTATCCTGGGCTGCCGGATCGACCGTGGCCATCCGGGGCGCCCCTGCTTGCTGTGACATATGTACTTACCTCTCGCTGGCGACGGTGACGTCACTGGACGACATCACTGAACTTTCCTACAGCGACACTAACCGTTTTCACGGCCGCTTTGTTCGCTGGCGCCGGGCTGTTCGCTGACGGCGCACGTCCGATGCGCGGGGGGTTTAATCCCGGGCGGGCTTAAAACAGACGGCCCCCGGATCCGTGATCCGGGGGCCGACTGTTCTAAGTCCCAGGGACTGCTAGAACTTCACTGCTGCGGGGTCATCGCTCGGCGTGGCCTCGGCAGCGTCTGCTGCTTCGTCAGCCGACTCGGCGGCCGGGGCGGCCTCGTCGCCGGGGCGGACGAAATCGCTCAGGTCAACCTTGTTGCCCTCGGAGTCGGTAACCTCGGCCTGGCCCAAGACAACGGCCAGTGCCTTGCGGCGGCGGACCTCGGAAACCATCATGGGGACCTGGCCGCTCTGATCGATGATCTGGGCGAACTGGTTCGGGTCCATGCCGTACTGGCCGGCGGTGGTGACGATGTAGTCAATCAGCTCGTTCTGGCTGACGTTGACTTCTTCCTTCTCGGCGATCGCGTCAAGGATGATCTCGTTCTGGAAGGCGCGCTCGGTGTTGGCCTTGACCTCGGCGCGGTGCTCCTCAGTGTCGTGCTCGCCGTCACCGTGGGCGTTCTCGGCGCTGAAGTGCTGTTCCAGCTGCTCTTCGACGATCGATTCCGGGACGGGGACCGCGACGAGCTCAACGAGCTTGTCCAGGACCTTGTCGCGGGCCTCGACGCCCTGCTCGACAACCTTGGACTCGGCGGCCTGCTTGGCGAGGTCCTCACGGAGCTCGGCCAGGGTGTCGAACTCGCTGGCGAGCTGGGCGAAGTCGTCGTCGGCGACGGGGAGCTCGCGCTCCTTGACGGCCTTGACGGTGACCTTGACCTGGGCGGACTCGCCGGCGTGGTCGCCACCCACCAAGGTGGTGTCGAAGATGGCGTCCTCGTCGGCACTCAGGCCGGTGACGGCCTCGTCGAGGCCTTCGAGCATGGTGCCGGCGCCGACCTGGTAGGACAGTCCTGCCGCGGAATCAACTTCGGCGCCGTCGATCGAGGCAGCGATGTCGATGGTGAGGAAGTCGCCGTCGGCGGCCGGGCGGTCCACGGACTTCAAGGTGCCGAAGCGGCCGCGGAGCTCGTCCAGGGCCTTGTCGACGTCGGCGTCCGAGGACTCGGCGGCAGCAACTTCAACCTTGATCCCGGCGTAGTCGGGCAGCTCGATTTCGGGGCGGATGTCAACCTCGGCGTGGAACTTGAGCTCGCCGTCGGTGGCGGACGGGTCCGGAACCTCGGTGATCTCAACCTCGGGACGGCTCAGCGGGCGGATACCGGTTTCCTGCACGGCAGCCTGGTACCAGCCGTTGAGGCCTTCGTTGATGGCCGTCTCCAGGACGTAGCCGCGGCCGACGCGCTGGTCAATGAGCTTGGAGGGGACCTTGCCCTTGCGGAAACCGGGGACCTGGATCTGCGAAGCAACAGTCTTGTATGCCTCTGCGATGCTGGGCTTCAATTCCTCAAAAGGGACCTCAACATTGAGCTTGACCCGCGTGGGGGTGAGGTTCTCGACAGCGCTCTTCACAGTCTAAGTACTCCTGGTGTGGGGGGATGGGGTTCTGCATTGCCACGTGCTGGCAGTCCTTGCAGAGTCGGGGTGACAGGATTTGAACCTGCGACTTCCTGCTCCCAAAGCAGGCGCTCTAGCCAAGCTGAGCTACACCCCGTAAGTGCACAGAACAGTCTACGGTCATACTGCGCCGATTTGCACATTTGACACCGGGGCCCTGCATTAGGTTTAGTGGTATCCGGCTTGAACAGCCGACCGGAAGTTTTGCTGGAATCCAGCATCGCCCCCGGGGACGTAGCTTAGTGGTAAAGCCTCAGTCTTCCAAACTGATGATGCGGGTTCGATTCCCGTCGTCCCCTCCAGGACAGCCGCAAGGCACCAACAGAAAAGCCCCTCACCTAAGGGGCTTTTTTCGTTCCCCGTCACCTTGTCGGCGTGCGCTACGCCCCCCAAGAAACCCACTGTCACGTCCCCGCACCCCTCATCGGCTGCTCCGCCACTGCCCTTCTGGCGGTTCAAAAGGGCCGTCACGGAGCAGCCGGCGCCGACCCGGGGCAGCTATTCGGGATCAGGCCTGCTGGCACTGCGGGCACCAGTACAGTTTCCGCGCCCCGAGTTCCGTGAGCGCAACTGCAGTGCCGCAGTCCCGGCAGCCGAGGCCGTGTCTGCGGTAAACGAAGTGAGCCTCCGCCGGCTCGGGGAGTTTTTCTGCAGTGCCGCCCGGCTCGCCGCGGCCGGGCCTGCCCCGCGACGTTGCGTCCCAATACTGCGGCGGCGTCGTAATAATCCGGCCGTCCCGGACGCCGTGGGACATCATGGCCGCGGTGTCGTCCCAGAGCCGGCGCGCCGCGTCCGGCGATAGTGCATTCCCGGGCAGCCAGGGGTTCAGCCGCTGCCTGAACAACAGTTCGGCGCGGTAGACGTTCCCGACGCCGGCAATCACCTTCTGGTCCATGAGCAGGGACGCCACGGCCGTGCGTTTGCCCGCCAGGGTGGCCGCGAAGGCGTCGCGGTCGCCGGGAAGGTTGCGCAGCGGGTCCGGGCCCAGGCGGGCGAGGACGGCCGCCGCTTCAGCGACGGTGATGGCCGCGCACGTGGTGGCGCCGCGCAGATCCGCCCAGCCGTGAGTGCCCACCAGCCGGACGCGGACGGCCCCCACCGGTTCCGGCGGCCCCGCGTAAGCAGGGGAGGCCGCAGCCGACGCTCCGGGGGTGGGCGCGGCAGGTTCGGCGGCGACGTCATAAACCTCCCGCTCCCCCACCTTCCGGGGCGCGCCGATGCTGGACGCTCCGCGGAAGGTGGCATCCCCGCCGAAATTCCAGGCGCCGTATAGGCCCAGGTGCACGTGCAGGACCAGTCCGTGGTCGAACTCGAGGAAGAGGTGCTTCCCGTGGGCGGCCGCGGCGGTCATGACGTGGCCGTCCAACAGGGCCGCACCAGGCGCGAACCGCCCCTGCGGGCTCGCGACGCTCAGCCGCTCCCCCGTGAATACGTCATCGAACTGGCGCGCCAGCCGGTGGACGGAGTGCCCCTCCGGCACTACTGCACAACTTCGCCGGTGCGCTCGTAGGTGGCGATCTTGCCGATCCGCCGGACGTGGCGTTCGTCCTGGCTGAACGGCTCGGTCAGGAAGGCTTCGATAATAGCGGTCGCCTCGTCCACGCTGTGCTGGCGGCCGCCGACGGCTACCACGTTGGCGTCGTTGTGTTCGCGGGCGAGCCGGGCCGTGGACAGGTTCCAGGCCAGGGCGGCGCGCACACCCCTGACCTTGTTGGCGGCAATCTGTTCGCCGTTGCCGGAGCCGCCGAGCACGATGCCCAGTGCGCGGGTTCCGGCCTGCTGGTCCGCGACGACTGCGAGTGCGGCGTTGATGCAGAACGACGGGTAGTCATCGAGCGCGTCGTAGACCTTCGGTCCGTGGTCCACAACCTCGTAGCCCTTGGCGCTGAGGTAGTTGACGAGGTGGGCGCTGAGCTCCATTCCGGCGTGGTCGGTGGCAATGTGCACGCGCGGGAAGTCAGAAAGGGTCACGGCGATTCCGTTCAGTTGCGGCGCCAGACGGCGGCCGGGGGCGGTTGGGGGCGGTTGGGGGCTGGTCCAAGCCTACTAGGCCGGGCCTTCCGGGACGGTGCCCCGCGGGCCCGGATCGCCCCTGTGCGCTCGTGTTACATGCCCGAGTTACCGGGGCCTGTTACATGCCCGAGTTACGGGGGCCCTGTCACATGCCCGAGTTACATGCCCGAGTTACATGCCCGTGTTACGGGGCGGGTGGCCCGCCGCCGTGCCGGGCCCTGTCGGCGACCCGGGACAGGGTCTGGGAAAGGTTGTCGGCCGAGACTGCGGTTCCCCCGCTGACTGCCAGCCGGCGTCCGTCCGCGCGGTCGATGACCACCGCGGGTCCGCTGCTGACCAGCAGGGCGGTGGTGTTGCCGTGGATCCGGTAGCCCCACCCGCCGTAATCCGCCGCCCGGACGTCCTTGGGCGTGGCGGCGTCGATGGCCGCGGCCGGCACGTCCATCACCCGGATGATTCCGGCAGCGAAGACCCGCAGGCCGCTGCGGTCAACTCGGATCCGCGCAAACAGGAACGCCGCGGCCACCAGCGCCACAGCTACCAGGAGCGCCGCCAGCCAGGGCACGGCAATGGTGAGGAGGGCGGCGGGCAGGACCGTCGCAATGCCGAGCATGACAAAGATTGAACTGCGGGCGTGGACCCAGAGGCTGACGGTGTCCCGGGCCAGCTCCGGGTCCCGCTCGCGCTCGAGGGCCTGCCGCACGGCCACGTCGTCATCGACGGACCAGCGTTCGTCGGCCTTGAACACGAAGCCCATGACGACGCCCAGGCCGACGGCCGCGCCGCTGCCGAGTGCCAGGACAGAGGCATCCACGTGGGATTCGCGCGCATCCGCCAGCCCCAGTTGGCCCACGAGCACCGCGGCGAGGACGGTTGTGATGAAAAGGCTCATGGACAACCCGGCGCCCATCATGATGCGGCGCATCATTGCGGGGCGGGACAGCGGCACGGCTTGGAACAGCACGGCCCATCCCACCACAATGATCAGCGAGGCACCGGCACCCGTGACCGCAGCGAACGGCGCGAAGTCGGCGGCGCCGGAGTCGGTCCAGCGGACGGCCAGCGGCTCGGGCAGTTCCGGGCGCACCAGCAGGGCACACACGACGAATCCGACAGCCAGCAGCAGCGGGAATCCGATAGCAAAGCGCAGCGCCCTGACATCGACTGAGTCCCGGAATTTTCCCATGCTCCAACGCTACCCCGGCCGGGACTGGAGAGATCCGGGGACGTGTGCGCAGGTCAGGAGGTCGATGCCCGCCGCCCGGCGCACCCACTTGACGCGAATGGCCGCTAAGGAGTGTGGCGTAGCGGCCCTCTGCGGCAAATCGATGGAGAGGGTGCCGGCGGACTTCCGCGAAGCGCCCGGGAAAGACTTTGTGATCGGACTACCTTGCCACCGGCCGGTGTCGTGAAAGAATGATTTCACAGTATCGCCGGCGGCTGCGGCCGTCCGGCAGTATCCAACTTCTTCTGGAGGCCCCTTTGCCCGGTATGAACCTCACCCGCGCCGAAGCCCGCGAGCGCGCCACCCACATCGACGTCGAGTCCTACGAGGTCAGCCTGGACCTGACGCGCGGCGAGAAAGTCTTCGGGTCCACGACCGCCGTGAAGTTCCGGGCGAAGCCGGGGTCTTCGACCTTCATCGACGCAGTAACCCACGCAGTACACAGCGTGAGCCTCAACGGCCGTGACCTCGATCCGGCCGAGGTTTCCGACGGCGTCCGGATCCAGCTCCCGGATCTGGAGGCCGAGAACCACCTGCTGGTGGTCGCCGACGCGCCCTATATGAACACCGGAGAGGGCCTGCACCGCTTCGTCGATCCGGTGGACAACGAGGTGTACCTCTACACCCAGTTCGAGGTCCCCGATTCACGGCGCATGTTCGCCGTGTTCGAACAGCCTGACCTCAAGGCCAGCTTCACTTTCACCGTCACGGCCCCGTCCCACTGGGACGTCATCTCCAACTCCCCCACCCCGGCGCCGGTGGAAACCATCCCCGGCCTGGACGGCGGCGCCCGCTCCGTCTGGGAGTTCACGCCCACGCCGCGGCTCTCCTCCTATGTCACGGCACTGATCGCCGGCCCGTACCAGTCGGTCCGCAGCGAGGTCACCTCCGCCGAGGGCAAGGTCACCCCGCTGGGCATCTTCGCCCGCAAGTCCCTCATGCAGTACCTCGACGCGGACAACATCTTCGAACTCACCCGGCAGGGCTTCGAGTTCTTCGAGGCCCAGTTCGGCTGCCCGTACCCGTTCGAGAAGTACGACCAGCTCTTCGTGCCGGAGTTCAACGCCGGCGCCATGGAGAACGCCGGCGCCGTGACCATCCTGGAGGGCTACGTCTTCCGCGGCAAGGTCACCGACGCCCAGGTGGAACGGCGCGCCATCACGGTCCTGCACGAGCTCGCGCACATGTGGTTCGGCGACCTCGTGACGATGCGCTGGTGGAACGACCTCTGGCTCAACGAGTCGTTCGCCGAATACATGTCCCATCTGGCCGCCGTGGAGAACACCCGGTTTGACCATGCCTGGACCACGTTCGCCTCCATGGAAAAATCCTGGGCCTACCGGCAGGACCAGCTGCCCACCACGCACCCGATTTTCGCCGAGATCAACGACCTCCAGGACGTCGAGGTCAACTTCGACGGCATCACCTACGCCAAGGGCGCCTCGGTGCTGCGCCAGCTCGTCGCCTGGGTGGGCCCGGAAGAATTCATGTCCGGCGTCCGCGAGTACTTCAGCAAGCACGCCTGGCAGAACACCGAGCTCAGCGACCTCATGGCCGAGCTTGAGAAGGCCAGCGGCCGCGACCTCGAAAAGTGGGGGCAGCTCTGGCTGGAGACCGCCGGCGTCAACACCCTGACGCCGGAAATCACGGCGGACGCCGACGGCACCATCGGCTCGTTCGCCATCGTGCAGTCGGCGATCGAGAGCGAGCCGACGCTCCGCCCGCACCGCCTGGCCATCGGGTTCTACAACCTCAACGGCGCCGGCAAGCTGGAGCGCGTGCACCGCGAG
Organism: Arthrobacter oryzae; assembly: GCF_003634095.1. Taxonomy (GTDB): domain Bacteria; phylum Actinomycetota; class Actinomycetes; order Actinomycetales; family Micrococcaceae; genus Arthrobacter; species Arthrobacter oryzae. The sequence goes on along the minus strand of NZ_RBIR01000001.1, from coordinate 42,786 downwards.
GAGCTCGACGTCGACGGCGAGCGCACCGAGGTTCCGGCCCTGGCCGGGCTGGCAACGCCGGACCTGGTCCTGCTCAACGACGACGACCTCGCCTACGCCAAGGTCCGTTTGGATCCGAAGTCCCTCGCCACCGCCACCGCCCACCTGAAGGACTTCAGCCAGAGCCTCCCCCGCACCCTCGTGTGGGGCTCGGCCTGGGACGCGGCGCGCGACGGCGAAACCCCGGCCCGCGGCTACGTGGACCTGATCCTCGCCAACATTGCCGAGGAATCCGATTCCTCCGTCATCCTGGTCCAGCTCCGGCAGCTCGCCACCACGCTGACCTTCTACGTGGCCGAGGAACACCAGGAAGCCACCACCGTGGCCGCGGCCGACCGGCTTTGGGACCTCGCCTCGGCCGTTGCCCCCGGCTCCGACGCCCAGCTGCAGTTCGTGAAGTCCTACGCCCTGCTGGCCCGCAGCGCCGGGCAGCTGGACACGGTGTCCGGGCTGCTGGACGGCTCGCGCATCCTCGACGGCCTGAGCGTTGACCAGGACCTGCGGTGGGAGCTGCTCACGTCCCTGGTGGCGGGCGGGCGCGCCGCTCAGGAGCGGATCGACGAGGAACTGGCGCACGACAACACCTCCAACGGCCAGAACGCGGCGGCCCTCGCGAAGGCGGCCATCCCCACGCCGGAGGCCAAGGCCGCGGCCTGGGAATCCATTGTGGTCAAGGGCGATCTGTCCAACGCCCTGCAGGGCTCCGCGGTAACCGGCTTCACCCGGGTCCTGGACACCTCCCTGCTGGAACCGTACGCCGAGAAGTACTTCGAGGCCGTCCCCGGCATCGTGGCCAACCGCACGCACGCGCTGGCCTCGCAGATCGTCGTCGGGCTCTACCCGGCCCAGCTGACCACGCAGGCCACCGTGGACCGCACGGATGAGTTCCTTGCGTCGCTGCCGGAGGACAGCGCCGCGCTGCGCCGGATGATGCTGGAAAACCGCGACGGCGTTGAACGCGCCTTGCGGGCCCGGCGCGCCGACGTCGGCTAGGAGTACAGCCGCTTTCCCGCAGCAGGGGCCGTTCCGCATCGCCGGGACGGCCCTTTGCGTGCCGGCAGGCCGGACCGGGACGTGCCCTAGGCTGGACCCATGAGCCTTGACGAACACCGCTACGCGCTGACTGTCCGTTGGACCGGGAATCTCGGGGCAGGCACGTCCTCGTACCGCGGCTACTCACGGGACCACGACGTGGAGATCCCCGGGCTGCCGGTGCTGCGCGGCTCGGCTGATCCGACCTTCCACGGGGACCGCCAGCGCTACAACCCCGAACAGCTGCTTCTGGCCGCGCTCTCGCAGTGCCACATGCTCTCATTCCTGCACGTGGCCGTGAAGCACGGTGTGGTGGTGACGGCCTATGAGGACCGGGCCGAGGGCCTGATGCGGACCAACCGGGACGGCAGCGGGCAATTCGAATCCGTCACGCTCAAGCCCGCTGTGACGGTCGCGAAACCGGTCGCCCCGGAACTCCTCGAGGAGCTCCACGCCGAGGCCAACAAGGTCTGCTTCATCGCCCGCAGCGTCAACTTCCCTGTGCTGCACCAGCCCACCACCGTGGCGGAGCCCCTGGCGGACTGATACCGCGCCGGCGGGCCGCGTCTGCAGGAACAGCGTCTGCCGACAGGACGGGGCCGCTCAGGCGGGCTGAGCCTGGTAGTCGGCCAAAACCGTCCGTTCCTTTTCCGGGCTCAGGCCCGCCTTGCGCTCCCGGCTCAGGCCACGACGGCGTTCGTCCTCGAGCGTGTCGCGCAGTGTCTGCGTCCACGGCCGGAGCCGCAGCCCTGCGGCCGTGGCGGCGGTGTTGCTCCGGGCCGCAAAGCCGTCGTGGCCTGGCGGCAACCAGAGCGGCAGCGAATCGGGACCGGCCCAGTAGTTCACCCCGCGCCCGGCCAACCATTCTCCCGGGGCCGCCACCATCCGGGAATTGCCGCCCGCGAGCTGCCGGCATGCCTGCAGGTAGGACGCAAAAGGCACGATCTCGCCGACGGCGTTCAACGCGCCGGTGACTTGCATCTCCGCCGCAGCGACAACCCAGGCCGCGAGGTCGCGGACATCGATGATCTGGGTGGGGTCGGCGGGGATGTCCGGGACCAGGACCGGATCATCGTCCCGGGCGAAGCGGGCCGGCCAGTACCCGTAACGATCCGACCCGTCTCCGGGGCCTCCGATCAGCCCCGCGCGGCAGAGGTGCGCCTTGTCCCCCGCCAACGCGAGCGCCCAGTGTTCAATCGCGGACTTGGCTTCTCCGTAGTGTTCCATCGTCAGTTCACTACCGGGAGCCAGCGGCGGGAGCACCGGCGCATTTTCGGCTGCTCCGGCGACGGAATGGTCCGCGTAGACCGAGCAGCTGGAAATGACGGTCCAGTGCCTGGCGGCTCCCGCCAGTGCCTCAAGCGCCTCGCGGGCGTGCACGGGGTCCCGCGCAACGTCGATCACGGCGTCCCATCCGGCCGCGCCGGAACCTTCACCTGCCACCGGCGCGTAGGCGGCCTTCCCCTGGGATCGGTCCGCCCGCACCCACGTGGCTCCGGCGGGCGGTGCGGCGAGGGTTCCGCGGGCCAGGCAGGTGACGTCATGCCCGGAGATCAGGGCCCGCCGGGCTATTTCTGCGGAGAGGAAGGCCGTACCGCCAAGAATGAGGATGCGCATGGGTGCCACGGTACGGCGCTAATGTTGAATGAGGACAGTGCGTTATGCGGCCGGCGAACGCCGGCACGTAGTTGAACAACTGCACCGTGAGCACCAACAGTTACCACCAGTTACACGTCCACCGCTGCAAGGAGCAAGCCCTACCGATGTACAGCACCTTAACCGTCGAGCCCATCACGCCGCAGGAAATTTCGGCAATCAACCTGCCGGGGGTCCTGATCAGCATCGGAATCGGCGTTGCGGTCTGGCTGGTCGCCTCTTTTATCATTTCCGGGATCACCAAACGTGTCGCCGAGGGCAGCACCTTCTTCAAGAAGCGGCACTTCCGCTGGGTGACTCCCGCACTGCGGGCACTGGACCACGAGCGCCGGGTCCAGCGGGCCAATACCGTCGGCGCCCTCCTGAGGAGCGTGGTGGGCGTTTTGGTGGCCGCCCTCACCATCATGTACGTGCTCAAGAACCTGAACGTGGACATTGCACCGCTGCTGACCAGCGTCGGCATTCTCGGCATCGCCATCGGCTTCGGCGCCCAACAGCTGATCCGCGACTTCCTGGCCGGCATATTCATCACCCTGGAGGACCAGTACGGCATCGGCGATGTCATCGAGACTTCCGAAGTGGTGGGCACCGTGGAGTCCATGAACTTGCGGATTACCCGGGTCCGGGCCGAGGACGGCACCATCTGGTACCTGCGCAACGGGGAAATCCTGCGCGTTGGCAACCGTTCCCAGGGCACCTACGCCCCGCCCGCGGCCCCGCCCGCCGAGGAGCCCGAATCCGCACCGCAGCAGAAGGCCGGAGAATAGAGCGATGACGATCCCCAGCGCCGGCGAACCCCGGCAGCCCAAGCAGCTGCTGCAGAACGATCCGTTCAGCCAGCCCGGCTACACGGACAACTTCTACGACGCCGTCGGCGGTCACGAGACCTTCGTGAAGCTGATCGACGTCTTCTACGACGGCGTAGCGGCCGATCCGCTCCTGCGCGCCATGTACCCGGAAGAGGACCTGGGCCCTGCCAAGCGGCGCTTCCTGATGTTTCTGGAACAATACTGGGGCGGCCCGACGACGTACGGTGAGGAGCGCGGGCACCCGCGGCTGCGGATGCGCCACATGCCGTTCCGGGTCACGCCGGAAGCGAAGGAACGCTGGCTCCTCCACATGCGCGAGGCGGTGGATGCCCTGGAGCTGCCGCCCCTGTATGAAGGAACGCTCTGGGACTACATGGAGCGGGCCGCCCTCTCCATGGTGAACAGCCCGTCGGAGGCCTGACCCCGTAAGGCCCGGACAGGGGACCCGCACATGGGGCCCCGACCCCGAGCAGCGAAAGACCCCGGAGGCACTTGGGGGAATGTCTCCGGGGTCTTTCTGTGCACGAGAATACCCTTCCGGGTATCCGCGTGGCAAGATGCCTGATCCGGCCGCGTCGGATTGGCGCGCCGGGGCGCCCACCCGGCCGGCAAGATTCGCGCTCGTCCCCGTCCGCGTCCGGCAGCTCCCTGTCCTCAACTCGCGGGCAGGAGATCAGGGAGAAAGACCTATTTGTCCGGCACGCCGCATATGCGATAGTGGCGCCATGTTTCTATTCGTGCTATTGGCCATCTTGTTACTGGTCTTGTTCTGGCAATACATCCTGGCCGGGCTCGGCCTTTGGGTGCTCGTGCTCATTACGCGCGCCGTGATCAACTGGACGCTGGCCGACCAGCGGAATTACCGCCGGGAGCCCGTTCACACCCGGCCCTCGGCCAGGCCGGTCCAGGCCCGTCCCGCAACCAGGGCCGTTCAGGCCAGGCCCGTGCAGGCCCGGCCTGCGGCCCAGCTTAAGCCCATGCCTTCCCGCGAGCTGCCCGTGCCCGCCTATCTGCCCAGGTGGACTGCCAGCCGCCGGCTGGACGCCGGCCGCGAGCATGCCCAGTGGCAGATGAAGTTCGACAACGCAGCGCAGTAAATTTCCCCCCGGCCGGGCCCAGCGGGCCGGCACGGACGCCGTTGCGCGGCGGAGAGTGGCGCTTCGACTAGGGGCCATCGGAACCGTGGCCCGGTCCGGCGGTGCCCTGCGGGCACCGGTGGCGGAAACCCCGGCAGGTTCCCCCGTGCTGCGCCCTAGAGGCCCGAACCGGTCCGGACCAGCACATGGCCACGGGTACCGCTGAGGCGGAACCAGCGCCCGGCACGGTAGAGCTTTTGTTCGCCGTCGGCCAGGAACCCCAGGGTCAGCGCCGCGAACGCGGCACCGGCCGGGAGGCCGCCGGCGTCGGGCAGTTCCCGGCCCCAGACGGTCGCCCGGGCGTTGTTGACGATCAGCGCGCCCGGCTTGTCCGGGATGATCGCGGCGATCTCCCTGATTCCGGCTTCGGCGGACCGCTGCAGGACGGCGTCGGCCAGCGTACCGAGCAGCTCCCACCCGGCCCGCGGCGCCCCGATCCCGGCCCAAGACTCGCTGACGGTCACCGGCGGGACGGGAAGTTCGACGTCGTGCTCCCCTGCCCGTGCCAAACGGTCCAGCACCGCGGACAGCGGCACGGTCACGTCAGTTTCCGCCGGTGTTGCCAGGGCCATGGTCCGCAGGCCCAGGATGGTGGGCGTGGATTCGCCCAGGAGCCGGGGACGCAGGACGCAGACGTAAGCGGCCAGGACCGGCCCCGCGGCCTGGAGCCGGATGGCGCCGTCGTCTATGGACTTGGCGCGCGTAGCGAAAGTGCGAAGGTCGGCGAGGTCGCGCGGATCGGTGAACTGCAGGGGCTGGGTTAGGACATCAGACACATCACCGACTCTACCGGCTGCGCCTCGTTGGAGCGGCGCGCCCGTTTGGAGCAGTGTCCCTTTTGAGCAGTGTCCCTTTTGAGCAGTGTCCCTTTTGAGCAGTGTCCCTTTTGAGCAGTGTCCCTTTTGAGCAGTGTCCCTTTTGAGCAGTGTGACAGGGCCGTCTAGAGTCAGACCATGACTGAAGCCGAAGCCGGCCTGCTGGGGCTGCCCCCGCAGGACCCCACCTCCTCGCTCATCCAGCTCCTCAACCTTGGCGAACTCGAGGGCGCACGCACGGACGAGGACATCTTCATGGGCCCCTCCCAGCAGCAGCCCAGGCACCGGGTCTTCGGTGGCCAGGTGCTGGCGCAGTCCCTGATCGCCGGCGGCCGCACCGTCGATCCGGACCGGAGTGTGCACTCCATGCACGGCTACTTCCTCCGGCCGGGCGACGCCAACAAGCCGATCACCTTCGGCGTGCAGCGCCTGCGCGACGGCCGGTCCTTCTCGGCACGCCGGGTCCACGCCTATCAGGAGGGCATGCCCATCCTTTCGATGATCGCGTCCTTCCAGGCCGAAGACGAAGGGATCGAACACCAGTCGGAGATGCCCGAAGGTATCCCGGACCCGGAGTCGCTGCCCAGCACCGCCGATCTGCTGGGCAAGTTCGATCACCCCGTCGCCCGGCACTGGGCCTACGAGCGGCCCTTCGATATCCGCCACGTCGACCCCGCGCTGTACGTCTCGGCCAAGGGTCCCAAGGAAGCACGCAACGCCGTCTGGATGAAGACTTTCGGCCCGATGCCCGACGACGCCGGCCTGCACCGCGCCGCCCTGGCCTACGCGAGCGACTACACCCTGCTGGAGTCGATTCTCCGCAGGCACGGGATGAGCTGGATTACGCCCGGAATGTCCGTGGCGAGCCTGGATCACGCCATGTGGTGGCACCGGCCGGTCCGGGTGGACGAATGGCTCCTGTATGTCCAGGAGTCCCCCAGCGCGCAGGGCGCGCGGGGCCTGGCCACGGGCAAGATCTTCAGCCAGGACGGGCGGCACGTGGCGACGGTGGCCCAGGAAGGCATGATCCGCGTGCCGAATGACCTGAAGAACAAGGTCAAGGGCGCCGTCCAGTCCAGAGTCCTACAGCACCAGATGCGCAAGGCCGAGTCCCGCTGACGCGGGCCCGACCGGCCGCGACACGACGCAGCTTAACGCAGAAGGCCGGCTCCCAAGATGAAGTGGTCCCCCCCCCAAGAGTTGGGCTGAGAGCTCAGTGCTGACTTTCGGCGACCGGTTCACAAGGGAAAGCCAAGGGGTCACCTGGCTTTCCGATGCGACGCCGTCAGCGGCCGAGCAGAGCCCGAGCCTCAGAGGGCGTCAGCGCCGGACGATCGCCTCGGCGCTCTTTTCCCATCGGGTCCAATTCGACCAGTGGTTGCCGACGCGTACGCGGAACGACACGAGCTGGTATACCCGCTCGCTGCTGTGGCGGCCCTGGATGGGCACGACGTCATAGCTGTGAAGAGTGACCGTCCCGCCGCGGCGGTTGAAGGACCACCAGAACGTCGTGCCGCCCAGGAAATCGTCGTGCCTGCGGCCGCCCTGATCTTCATAACGCAGCTGTTTGATTTCGACGGTTCCGTTGTCCCGGCAGTCCAGCCTGATACGAAAATCCGCCCAGTGGTTACGCTGCGATGAGGGCCTCAACGGGTCCACGGTGCAGCCACGATAGGAGGTCGTGGCGGCCGCCGGTGCGGCCCAGGCGACCGGGCCGCCGAGGAGTCCCAGGGTCACGGCCGCGACAAGGGTGAACTTGGCCGCGCGGGGGCGGGGCGTTGTTGATGATGGGGTGCGGGACATTTCTTTGGTGCTCCTACTCGATGATGCGATTCAGCAGGGTCGGAGGGCGTGTGCCGACCACGAACACGCCGCGGTTGCGCCGAAATCGGCGGCACGTCTGTCCACTTTCGATTAGTTCGCCGGTTCTGAATGAGGGCTTAGGCCGGGGCTGCGCCAAGCATGCCCGGTAGGCTAATCGTGCTCCTGTTGTCACGCTCCCGCTAGACCTTGTTGAGGCGGCGCTCTTGGAAATGCGCCGGCACCTCCAATGCATGTCACAGAAGGCCAACTGCTATGACAGCGCCCCGCTGGAGAACCTCTTCGGACACCTCAAAGAAGAGCTCTGCCACCATCTCCGGTTCCTCAACACTGATGCACCGGCAGCGCAGCTGAAGGGATGCATCCGCTGGTACAACACCGAAAGGATCCCGATATAGAGCGAGGGCCTGAGCCCGGTGCAATACCGTGCTCAGGCCCTCGCGGCTTAGGCTCTCACACTGGGCCAGTCCAACTTTCGGGGACCAGTTCAGGATGGGAGGCCGGCATCTTCGTGGCTCTTGTGCGCCTCGCGGACTTAGTCGCGGGTGAGGCGGCGGTGCGTGACGCGGTGCGGCTTGGCCGCGTCCGGGCCCAGTCGCTCCACCTTGTTCTCCTCGTAGGATTCGAAGTTGCCCTCGAACCAGTACCACTTGGACGGGTTCTCCTCGTCGCCTTCGTAGGCGAGGATGTGGGTTGCCACTCGGTCCAGGAACCAGCGGTCGTGCGAGACCACGACGGCGCAGCCCGGGAATTCGAGCAGGGCGTTTTCGAGGCTGCTGAGGGTTTCGACGTCGAGGTCGTTAGTCGGTTCGTCAAGGAGCAGCAAGTTGCCGCCCTGCTTGAGGGTCAGCGCGAGGTTGAGGCGGTTGCGCTCACCGCCGGAGAGTACCCCGGCCTTCTTCTGCTGGTCCGGGCCCTTGAAGCCAAAGGCGGCCACATAGGCGCGCGACGGCATTTCGACGTGGCCGACCTGGATGTAATCGAGGCCGTCGGATACGACCTCCCACAGGGTCTTGTTGGGGTCGATGCCGCCACGGCTCTGGTCGGCGTAGGAGATCTTGACCGAATCGCCGATCTTCAGTTCGCCGCCATCGAGCGGCTCGAGGCCCACGATGGTCTTGAACAGCGTGGACTTGCCGACGCCGTTCGGGCCGATGACGCCGACGATGCCGTTGCGCGGCAGGGTGAAGGACAATCCGTCGATCAGCGTACGGTCATCGAAGCCCTTCTGGAGGTCTTTGGCCTCCAGCACGAGTCCACCGAGGCGCGGTCCCGGCGGGATCTGGATCTCTTCGAAGTCGAGCTTGCGCGTGCGGTCCGCCTCGGCAGCCATTTCCTCGTAGCGGGCCAGACGGGCCTTGGACTTGGTCTGGCGGCCCTTGGCGTTGGAGCGTACCCACTCGAGTTCCTCGGTGAGGCGCTTGGCCTGCTTGGCGTCTTTCTTGCCCTGGACTTCCAGGCGGGCGCGCTTCTTCTCCAGGTACGTCGAGTAGTTGCCCTCGTACGGGTACAGGTGCCCGCGGTCCACTTCGGCGATCCATTCGGCCACGTGGTCGAGGAAGTACCGGTCGTGGGTCACGGCGAGGACGGCGCCGGCGTAGCTGGAGAGGTGCTGTTCAAGCCACAGCACGCTCTCGGCGTCGAGGTGGTTAGTGGGCTCGTCGAGCAGCAGCAGGTCCGGCTTCTGCAGCAGGAGCTTGCACAAGGCCACGCGGCGGCGCTCACCGCCGGAGAGCAGGGTGACGTCAGCATCGGCCGGCGGGCAGCGCAAAGCGTCCATGGCCTGTTCCAGCTGGGAATCGATATCCCAGGCATCGGCCGCGTCAATTGCTTCCTGCAGCTGTCCCATTTCCTCGAGGAGGACATCGTAGTCAGCGTCCGGGCTGGCCATTTCCTCGGAGATCTCGTTGAAGCGCTGGATCTTGCCGTAGATTTCACCCACGCCTTCCTGGACGTTGCCCAGGACGGTCTTGTCCTCGTTCAGCGGCGGCTCCTGCAGCAGGATGCCGACCGAGTAGCCGGGGCTGAGCCGGGCCTCGCCGTTGGAGGGGGTGTCCAGACCCGCCATGATCTTCAGAATGGTGGACTTACCGGCACCATTCGGGCCGACAACGCCAATCTTGGCCCCCGGGAAGAAGGACATGCTCACGTCATCGAGGATGAGTTTTTCGCCGACAGCCTTACGGGCCTTGGTCATTGTGTAGATAAATTCCGCCATGCCTACAAATCTAGTGGTTCGGCCGGGATAACTCACATTCCACCAACCCCGGATCCTGCCTTTTGCGACGCCGGACTGACACCGCCGGACGGTCCCCTTCCAGTCAGGGGCTGTCCCGGAAAGGTCTGCGACGCTGTCTGGGACACAGTCCGGTACACGGCCGGGGACGGCCCAGCCCGGCCCGGCCCCGGGCGTCCGCCGTCGCCGTTTGCGGATCCTGGCGACGATTCAGCTGGGGGCCAGCGGACGACGGTCCCGGGCGCATCCTGGCGTGTTTCACCGGACTGCACCACCGCCGTGTCGTGCTAACCCCACGCGGCCATTCCGCGGCGCCCCGCCATCCGCGGGATTCAGGCGGCCCCCTTTAGCTCTCCGGTCTCCTGGTCCACCTCCTCTTCCTCGCCGCTCGCGTCATTGATGAACGTCTCGTGCTGCTCGCCGTCGGCGTCCCCGTCGGCGTCCCCGTCGGTGTCCCCCTCGCCTGGGGCCTCTGCCTGCGGGCCGCCGCCATCACCGTTCCCGGCGCCAAACGCACCCTGTGCGGCGGTCCCGGCGGCCGGCTGGGTTCCGGCTCCGGCCGAGCGGGTGAAGTTGGCAGACCCCCACATGAGGTCGTGGCCGACGGACTCGGCATCAATTTCGGCGTCGTGGTAGATCCGGCCGTCCTTTTCCCAGCTCCGCATCTTGAGCCTGCCTACGACGATGACCCGCTGGCCTTTCTTGACGCTGCAGCCCATGTTGCCGGCCAATTGCCGGTAGCCCTGGACAGTGAACCAGTTCGTGTTGCCATCCACCCAGGTGCTGGAGGCACGGTCGTACCGGCGGGCGGTGGCACCGAGCCGGAAGGACGCCGTTGCCACGCCGCCGGGGGTGGTGGAGCTTCTGATCTCCGAGGCGACGAAGCCGCGGACCGTAAGGTTGTCACTCATTCTCATGTCCTGTCTCGAGTTGTGGTGCCCTGACGGGCAGTTCCAGCATCCCGCCGGGGACAGCGGCCCGGGAGGGGCCGACTGTGCCATGTGGAAAACCGGGCACCGCCGGCGGTGCCCGGAAAACTGCGGGCGTCGCCCCCGCGGGATCCGGCGGCCACTGTCCCCCGGTATGGGACAGGCCGTCGGCAGGCTTTGACCGACACCGGGCGTCGGGCACTGTAAACTTTTTGAGGCGTCCCCCGGCAACAGCCGGCGGTCACCACGTGCCCCAGTAGCTCAGGGGATAGAGCAGCGGCCTTCTAATCCGCCGGTCGGGGGTTCGATTCCCTCCTGGGGCACAAAAGTGCGGCTCCGGGCTGCGTCCGCAGCCCGGAGCGCCACCAATGGCGGCAGCACCTCCGCGTCGCCAACCCGCAGCCCCCACCGTGACCGCTCCGGCCAGGCGCGCTGCCGGTCCAGCCCGCCCCACACCGCCGCTGTCCGGGCCTTAAATCCACTTGTTGTGCTTGAACGTCAGGTACAAGACGCCGCCCATGCCGACCATGAGCCCCATCGCCATCGGATAACCGAAAGGCCAGTCGAGCTCGGGCATTGCCCGGAAGTTCATGCCGTAGATGGATGCGATCAGCGTCGGGGCAAAGAGAATCGCGGCCCACGAGGAAATCCGCTTGACCTGCTCGTTTTGTTCGAAGCTTGACTCGGTCAGGAGGCGCATCTCGTCATTTTGCCGCTGGGCCACAAGGGCCGCGTTGACGGCCAACGCATTTTGCAGCAGGGCGCGGAACGCCGCCACGCGCTCTCCGAGCCGGAGGGCGTGGTCCAGGACGTCACGGAAATGGTCCTGAAGCTCAGGATCCGGCACTCGGTCGGGGCCGCCGGCCATAAGTGTTTGCAGGATTCCGGACAATGGCGCCGTCGCACGCTGGAACGTGATGACCTGGCGGGACAGTTCATAAATCCTGCGCGACACCCCGGGATCGGCGGCGAAGAGGTCGTCCTCGATTTCGTCGATGTCGTTCTCCAGCCCGGCGGCCACCGGCTCGTATTCGTCCACTACCTGGTCCAGAATCGCATACAGGACCGCGTCCGGTCCGAGCGCCAGGAACTCCGGTTCGGACTCCATGCGCCGGCGCACCTTGGCCAGATCAGGGGACTCGGCCCGGCGGACAGTCACCACGAAGTCCGGACCGGCGAAAACATGGATCTCGCCAAACTCGACCTTCTCCACATCGTCCAGATAGCGGGCGGGCCGCAGCACCAGGAACAAGGTCTCGCCATAGTGCTCCAGCTTCGCCCGCTGGTGGCCTGCGAGCGCGTCCTCCACGGCCAAGTGGCTCAGGTCGAACTCCTCGGCCACCGAACGCAGTTCTTCCGGTTCTGGCCGGTAGAGCCCTATCCAGGCCATGCCCTGGCGCTGCCGAAGAAGAAAGTACGTTTCCTCGAGGTCTTCCGGATCGGCGGTCCGGCGACCGTCCACATAGACGGCATTGTCGATGATTGTCACGGCCGCGCCTCCTCATCAAGGCTTTCCCTTGGCTGTGACGTTATACCGTGCCCGGTCCGGTGCCAACAGTCCCGAATCTCAGGCCCGCAAGCTGCCGCGGCCCACCCCGCTACCGGCGCACCCCCACCCATCAGCACGCTTAGTATTGAGTGGACAGGCGGGCCACCCGGGACAACCCGGTCGCCCTGCCCGCAACTCGAAAGGTACGGCCGCCATGACCCAGACACCCGGCAGATTCGATCCCAGTAATCCCGACGACGCCCTCCACTCCGAGCACCCGGCGGTCGATGACGCCCGGGCCGGGTCCCCTCGGCCCGGCTACGGTGCCGAGGCCCCGGCCGGCAGCCCTGATCTCGCTTCCGGGGCCCCCGCTGCCGCGCCGATGGCACCGCAAGCGGACGCGTCCCGCGCCGCAACGCCGGAAACGCCTCCTCCTGCCCCGGAAACGCGCCAAGTGACCCGTGCGGGAATGGTCTGGGCAGCAGTTGCCTGCGCGCTGGTGGTGCTGATCCTGCTCATTGCCTTCATCCTGCAGAACCAGGAATACGTGCAGGTGAAGTTCTTCGGACTCGAAGGCTCGGTCCCGCTCGGCATTGCCCTGTTTATCGCGGCAGTCGGCGGCGGTGTGCTGGTTGCGATCGCCGGCGCCGCCCGCATCATTCAACTGCGGCTCGCCGCCCACCGTCAGCGCGTCAGCCGACGGACCAGCCCGGACACCCGCACGCGCTAAAGCCGGCAGGCAATACCGGCGCCGCGTCGGCCGGGACGGGGCGGAATAAGGGCAGCTTCAGGGCCGTGTCAGGGCCGCGTCAAGGCAGTGTCAGGATGACGGGCCCGTCGGCGGTGATGGCGACGGTGTGCTCGCTGTGCGCAGCGCGGCGCCCATTCGCGGAGCGGAGAGTCCATTCGTCGTCGTCGTGGTAGTAGTCATCCTTGCGGCCCAGAATCAGCATCGGCTCGATTGCGATGACCAAACCCTCGGTCAGTTTGATGCCGCGGCCCGGCCGGCCGTCGTTGGGCACCGGCGGCTCGGCGTGCATGGTCCGGCCGATCCCGTGGCCGCCGTGGTCCGCAAGCAGCCCGTAGCCGGCCCGCCGCGCCGCGCCGCCGATCGCGTAGGCGAGGTCCCCCATCTTGTTCCCGATCCTCGCCGCCTCGATCCCCCGGGCCAGGGCGGCGTCCGTGGCGTCGATGAGGGCCTGGTCCACCGGGTCCGGGGTGCCGACGATGAAACTGACGGCGGCATCGCCGCACCAGCCGGCCAGGAATGCCCCGCAGTCCACGCTCAGCAGGTCCCCGTCCTGCAGCCGGTAGTCGTTGGGGATGCCGTGCACCACGGCGTCATTGACGCTGGTGCAGATGACGCCGGGAAACGGAACGGATGCCCACCGCGGGCGGTAGTTCAGGAACGCCGGCGTGGCACCGGCGTCGGCAATGGACGCGGCCGCGACCCCGTCCAGTTCCTTGAGTGAGACGCCGACGGCGGCGGCCTCCCGGACCCGGGCCAGCGTGTTGGCGACGACGCGGCCAGCCTCGCGCATCAGGGCAATCTCTTCGGGACTCTTGATCATGGACATGCGGTTTCCTTCCGGCGCGGAGCCTCGGCGTGCTGGCTTCAACTCTAATCCCGCCGCAGGATGCCTACAGTGGCTTCATGGTCAACACGGAACTGATTGAGGCGATCCGCGGCCGTCTGCGGTCAGCGGCCGACTCAGGCCGCGCCGCCGGGGCCCAGGCCTACATGAAATCCCAGCTGCCGTTCCTGGGCGTGCGGGTTCCGGAGGTCCGCAGGATCGTCAAAGCCGCTGCCGCAGACCACCCGCCGGCCTGCCTGGCGGATCTGCAGGACACCGTGCTCGGATTGTGGCGCAACGCCGTCTGCCGTGAGGACCGCTACGCCGCGATCGAGCTGACCGGGCTGAAGCTCGCGGCCGGGGAGCTCAGCATGCTGGACCTGTACGAGGAAATCATCCGCACTGGCGCCTGGTGGGACCTCGTGGACGGGGTCGCGCACCGGCTGGGCGCGCTCTTGCAGGCACACCGGACAGAACTGGGCCCGATCCTGACCCGCTGGAGCAGGGACAATGATCTCTGGATTCGGCGGGCCGCCATCACGTCACAGCTGGGGGCGAAGTCCGCGACGGACACGGCCCTCCTCGCCGCCGTGCTCGAGGCCAACCTGGATGATCCGGAGTTTTTCATCCGCAAGGCGATCGGGTGGGCGCTGCGCCAGTATGCCAGGACGGATCCGGAGTGGGTGCGGGCGTTCGTGCAGCGGCACCGGGATCAGCTCAGTCCGCTCTCGCGCAGGGAAGCGCTCAGGAGGCTGGCGGCCTAGTCAGAATCAGCCCTAGATGATCGGCCGGGTGGTCACCGGCTCGTCCGACTTGCTGAACAGCAGCTTGGTCTTGGGATCCAGGAAGATCAGGTACAGGGCAAACAGAAGGGCGATGATGGCCGCGGCGTTGCGGGCCAGCGCCAGCGCCAGGCCCAGGTCCGCGGCCTGCAGGTACGGGAAGACATCGAGCTGGTCCGAGATCGCATAGACCATGAAGAAGGACACGATGAAGTAGAGCGCCTTGACCTGCCAGTCGTCGCGGATGCCGGTGACGGCAAACAGCGGGATGAGCCAGACGATGTACCAGGACTGGATCATCGGGGACAGCAGCACGACGGCGGCGAACGCGAGGGTGAGCCGGCGCATCAGGCGGTCGTAGTCACCGCGGAAGATCTGCCAGGCGACGACTCCGACGGCGAGGAGCTTGCCGGCGTCGAACGCCCATTTGGCGAGGCCCCAGCCGTCGAGCCCGAACGCGTTGGAGATGGTGGCCACGATCAGGCCCATCAGGCCGACGGGCGCGTACCAGATCCAGATGCTGCCCGGGGCGGACAGCCCGTTGATCCAGCCGAAGCCGAAGCCGTTGACCCGGCTCATGAGATACAGCAGGGCCAGGCTGATGCCGGCAGTAAGGCCCCAGAAGACAAATTTGCGCGGCCAGCTGGCGTTCTTCCCCGCCCAGAGCAGGCCGATGAACGGCAGGAAGACGATGGTGATGGGCTTGACCGCGATGGACAGCGTGACCAGCACGATTCCGCGGATGACGCGGCGGGTGGCGCAGTAATACAGGCCGGCCAGGGCCAGCCCGATCATGAGCGAATCGTTGTGCACGCTGGCGATAAAGTTGGTCAGGAACAACGGGTTGGCGGCGGTCAGCCACAGGGCCCTGGTGGGGTTCACCCCGTGGAGTTCGGCCAGCTTGGGCACGTAGATCACGCACAGGACGATTCCCACCAGCGCCGCCATCCGGAACAGCATGATGCTGCCTTCCGGGTGCACATGGGTGGCCCAGACCACGAACTGTTCGATCCACAGGAAGAGCTGGCCGTACGGGACGGGAGCTTCGGTCCACATCCTGTCCGCACCCAGCTGGAAGTAGTTGGACAGCGCAGAAATGCCGTTTTCGTAGGGGTTGAATCCCTCCACCATGAGCCGGCCCTGGCCAATGTAGGCGTAGACGTCCCGGCTGAACAGCGGCACGGAGAACATCAGCGGCAGGCCCCACGCCACCGTCGCCTGGAGCGTGGCCTTGCGGGCCCCCTCTCCCCAGACCCGGACCCGCTGGCCGAGCCGCAGCCAGGCGCGGACCAGCAGCATGCCGCCGAAGGCCAGCAAGACAATGGACAAGGCCACGCCAATGGCCTCGGTGCGCATCCAGATGAACAACGGGACGCGGCGGAGCTCGGAGACGGGGGCGAGCCAGCCGACCCCGATCGACCCGATGGCCATGAACAGCGAGCCCAGGAACCCCGCAAGGATTGGCGACCGGGGGTTGTCGACGTCGTCAGCGCCGGCCGCCGGAGTAACACCGGTCGGAGAAACACTGGTCGGAGACGGACCGGACGGAGAAGCACCGGATTTGGATGGACCGGACGTTGACGCGCGGGTGATACCGGCAGCCGTTTCCCCCGCCGCAGGCACAGGCGCCGTCATGTCAGAATCGTCCAATCTGTTGTGGGTCAAAGTTCCGCCCACAGCCGGCCGAAATATCCGGCCCGGGGCGCCGCGTTGACGAAATAAGTTGACGAACTAAATCGACGGCCGCGTATCCGAAATCCTAGCACCGGACGGCTCTGTGGCGTCGGAACGGTAGGCTGGGCGGGTGCCTATAACTAACGAACGCATCGTCTGGATCGATTGCGAAATGACCGGCCTTGACACCAAGAACGACGCCCTCATCGAGGTCGCCGCCCTGGTGACCGATTCGGAGCTGAACATCCTGGGTGACGGCGTCGACGTCGTGATCAAGCCCGACGACGCTGCCCTGGCCCAGATGAACGACTTCGTCCGGGACATGCATACCCGGTCCGGGCTCCTGGCTGAGCTCCCGAACGGCAAGACGATGGCCGAGGCGCAGGCCGCAGTGCTGGAGTACATCAAGAAGTGGGTGCCGGAGCCCAAGAAGGCCCCGCTCGGCGGCAACTCCGTCGGCACCGACCGAGTGTTCCTGGTGCGTGACATGCCCGACGTCGTGGAGCACTTGCATTACCGCGTCATCGACGTGAGCACCATCAAGGAACTCTCCCGCCGCTGGTTTGCCCGGGCCTACTTCCAGTCCCCCGCCAAGCTCGGCGGGCACCGCGCACTTGGCGACATCAAGGACTCCATTGACGAACTCCGTTACTACCGCGAGGCGGTGTTTGTCCCTGCGCCGGGTCCGGACAGCGCCACGGCGCAGAAGATCGCCAAGCGCGTCATGGGCGGCGACGCCGCGGAAACGGCAGGAACCGAGCCGGCCAAAAAGTAATCTGCACCACGTTTCGCGGAAAATTTCGGCGAAATACGCAAAAGTGGCGAAACCACCCCCGAACAACAGGTAAGCTATTTGTCGTTGCCTTTCCAGCCAGCCGGTTCGCCGGATGGCGACGATAAGCACATGGTGGGCGTAGCTCAGTTGGCAGAGCGCCTGGTTGTGGTCCAGGAGGTCGCGGGTTCAACCCCCGTCGCTCACCCTCATGAAGGACGGCAGTGATTGTCCGACCTTTTCCAAAGGCCGCACCGGTTATCCGGTGCGGCCTTTGTTGTCTGTGCACATTGTCGGTGAAATGTCGTTGTCATTGGAAGGAAATGCAGTGAAGCGCAAGCTCTTTGAAGAAGACCACGAGATGTTCCGTGAGATGGCCGCCGAGTTCAACGTGCGCGCGGTGGCCCCTCACTACGCCCAGTGGGACGAAGAGCACATGATGTCCCGGGAACTGTGGTCCGCGGCCGGCGAACAGGGCCTGCTGGGCCTCGCCGTGCCGGAAGAGTTCGGCGGCATGGGAATGGACGACTACCGCTTCCGGGCCGTCCTCGACGAGGAATTCGCCAAGAGCAACCACCTCGCCGTCGGCCTCGCGTTCCACCTGCACGACGACATGGTCCTCCCCCACCTGCTGGCCTACGGCTCCGATGACCTGAAGGCGCGCTGGCTGCCGGCCATGGTCTCCGGCGAAACGGTCACCTCGATCGCCTGGACCGAACCGGGGGCCGGCTCAGACCTCCGCGGCATCCGCACCAAAGCCGTGCGCGACGGCGACGACTGGCTGATCAGCGGCCAGAAGACGTTCATCGGCAACGGCATCTCCGGCGACGCCTCCCTGGTCCTGGCCCGTACCGACGGCGGCTCCGGGCGCGGAAACCACGACTCGTTCTCGCTCTTCATGGTCCGGAAGGGCGAGGGCTACAACACCGGCAAGCAGCTGGACAAGATGGGACTCAAGGCCTCCGATACCGCGGAACTGTTCTTCGACAACGTCCGCGTCCCGCACGCCGACCTGGTGGGCGAGGAAGGCAAGGGCCTGCAGTATGCGGCCGAACAGCTCCCGCAGGGCCGCCTGGCGATCGCCGTGGCCAGCTCCGCCGTCGTGCGCGCCGTTTATGAGGCGACCGTCAGCTACACGAAGGACCGCAACGCGTTCGGCGAACGCATCATCGACTTCCAGAACAGCCGCTTCGAACTCGCCGATATCCTCACGGAGGTCGAGGTCACTGAGACGTACGTGGACCAGGCCATCCATGCCTTCAACGCCGGTGAGCTCGATGCCGCCGGCGCTGCCCGGGCCAAACTCTGGGCCTCCGAGCGGGCCAAGTCCGTCACGGACCGCTGCCTGCAACTGCACGGCGGCTACGGCTACATCATGGAGTACCCGGTGGCCCAGGCCTACCTCGCCGCGCGGCTGCTGACGATCTTCGGCGGCACCAACGAAATCATGCGCGACGTGATCGGCCGCTCCATTGCCGGCTGACCCGTCCTTTTCCACCAGCATCCCCGAGGAATCTTCCTGACATGACCGTCCTGCCCATCACGATCTGGGGCGAGCCCGTGCTGCACCGCCGGGCCGCCGAAGTCGAAGTCTTCGACGACGAGCTCCGCACCCTGATCGCCGACATGTTCGAGACCAACGACGCCGCCAACGGCGTCGGGCTGGCAGCCCCGCAGGTGGGGGTCGGCAAGCGGCTCTTCGTGTACAAGTACGACAACGACGACGGCGCCCCGCCCGCCGGCGTCGTCGTCAACCCGGTGTTGACCCTCTCCAAGGTCTCCGGGGCCCTGCCGGACCCCGATGAGGAAGAAGAGGGCTGCCTGTCCTTCCCCGGCGGGCAGTACCCGCTCAAGCGGGCGGAATGGGCGAGGGTCCAGGGCTTTGACGGGGACGGAAAGCCGGTGGAATTCGAGGCAACCGGCTGGTTTGCCCGGGTGATCCAGCACGAGTACGACCACCTCGACGGCAAGCTCTATGTCGACCGGCTGCTCGACCGCTATTCGCGCAAAGCGATGAAGCAGGCCAAGCGGAGCGGCTGGGGCGTGCCGGGCCTGACCTGGATGCCGGGCGTGGACCCGGATCCGTTCGGCCACTGACGCCGGCCACAGACGGCCGTCAGTGAACGGCCGTCAGTGACCGGGCTGTGCGCGGATTCTCCCCACCTTTGACATCGGCGCGCAGGAATTCGACGGCGGTTTAGCGGGACGCGCCGCCGGCGGGTTTCAAAGGTGGGGAATCTCAGCGGAGATCGCCAATGCCGACCGCATTTCGGCCCGCAGACGTGAACCCGGCCGGCTAGCTCCCCGGCGTGCCGTCGACGGCGGCCAGGATGGCGGCGCCGAGCTCGGCCGGCTTGGTGAACTGCGGCCAGTGACCCGTGGGCAGATCCACATAGTCGACGTCCCGGATGCGGCCGAGTTCGGCGACGAACGGGTGGCCGCCGGCGATCATTTCCGTCAGCATCGAGGTCGGGAACTCGCAGGCGATGATGGTGGCCGGAACCTCGTAGCGGCGTTCGTCCTTGAGCTGCTGCCGGTCCTGGGCCACGCCGCGAGGCTGCGGGATGGCGCGGGCACGGAACATGGCGCGCAGATCATCGGTCAGGTCGGTGAGGTCCGCGTCCTCGAACAGCTCCCACGGCGGCAGCGGCAGCTCGTCGCCGTCGGCCGGGAGTTCGTCGTTGATGACCCCGCCCTCCCCGAGCGGGCCGCTGTCCACGTAGATGGCCCGGGCCACCCGGTCCGGGCGGGCATCGACGGCGCCGTGGATGATGGCCCCGCCGCCGGAGTGGCCCACAAGGACGACGGGCGCATCGAAGGAATCGATTTTCGCCACGACGGCGTCGATGTGGGTGCGCAGGCCGATTCCGGCGCGCGGCGCATCGGCCGACTCCAGACCCGGCAGCGTCAGCGGGTAGACCTTATGCCCGGCCGCGGTGAGCGGCGGCGTGACCTCCTCCCACGACGAGGCGTCCAACCAGAATCCGGGTACGAGGATGATGTTCATGCCGGTACCCTACCTGCTATTCCCGGGCCGGTCTTTCCAGGCTTGCCGCGTAGTCCGGGACATAGCGGAACAGTTCCCGCGGCGGCCGCGTGTAGTTGACGGCTTTGGGCCGCTCCGGCAGCGTGACGGGTTCTGTCCGTACCTCGGTGTAGTCGATGCTGGAGAGCAGATGGGCAATGAGGTTCACCCGGGCCCGGCGCTTGTCCTCGGCTTCCACGACGAACCACGGCGATTCAGCGGTGTCCGTCTGCACGAACATGTCGTCCTTGGCCCGCGAATAGTCTTCCCAGCGCAGGATTGCTTCGCGGTCCATCGGTGAGAGCTTCCATTGCCGCATGGGATCGTCCAGGCGGGACTTGAACCGCCGCTCCTGCTCCGCGTGGCTGATTGAGAACCAGTACTTGAACATCAGGATGCCGTCCTGGATGAGCAGGCGTTCAAAGACCGGGCACTGTGCCATGAAGCGTTTGTGCTCGGCGGGCGTGCAGAAGCCCATGACATGTTCGACGCCGGCGCGGTTGTACCAGGAGCGGTCCATCAGCACGATCTCCCCGGCGGCGGGCAAATGCGCCACATAGCGCTGAAAGTACCATTCGCCGCGTTCGCGCTCGGTGGGCGCCGGCAACGCCACGATCCGGGCGAACCGCGGGTTCAGGTACTCGGTGACGCGCTTGATCGCGCTCCCCTTGCCGGCGGCGTCCCGGCCCTCGAAGATGATAAGCACCCTCGCCCCGGTGCTCCGGACCCATTCCTGGAGCGCCACCAGTTCGGCCTGGAGCCGCAGGAGTTCAGCCTCGTAGATGCCCAGGGCGAGCCGGGCCGGCCGGCGTCCGGACCCGCCGTCGCGCTTCGAGTGGGTGTCCTTGTGCCCGGGGTGCCCGTTGCCCGGATCACGCGTGCGATGTGCCATGGTTTCCGCTCCGATAGGTCCGGCGCCAGTTCCGGCGCCGCGAAAGTCCCTCCGGCGCCCATTCTCGCCGAGCACGTGGCGGCCGACAAGGGGACGTCATGCCTACGGACCCTGCTGCGTTACGGCGTCCTCTCCTATGCTTGGGCCATGGAAGCCTCAGTGCCCACGCCGATGCAGCCCATTCTCACCCTGACCGTGAACCCGGCCCTGGATGTCAGTTCCTCAACGGAGCGCGTTATCAGCGGCCACAAACTGCGCTGCGGCGCCAGCCGGCTTGACCCCGGCGGCGGCGGGGTCAACGTCGCCCGGGTTGTGCAGCGGCTTGGCGGGCGGACGCTCGCGGTCTACACTGCGGGCGGACCCACCGGTGAGGCGTACCGCCGGCTGATCGAAGCTGAACGGCTCCCAGCCCTCGTGGTGCCGATCCAGGGAAGCACCCGCGAAGACTTCACCGTCGATGAGACGACGACGGGGCGGCAGTTCCGGTTCGTGCTCCAGGGCCCCACGCTGAGTGAGCCCGAGTGGCGGCTGTGCCTGGCGCTGCTGGCGGATTTGATCCCGGCGGGCGGCTATGTGGTGGCCAGCGGGAGCCTGCCTCCCGGGGTCCCGGAGGACTTCTATGCCCGGGTCGCCCGGCTGGCACGCCGGCAGGGGGCACGCTGCATTGTCGACGCCTCCGGCCCGGCGCTCTCCGCGGCTCTCGCCGAGGGGGTTTTCCTCGTCAAACCAAGCCGCCGGGAACTGGGCCTGCATGTCGGAGCGGAGCTGGAGAGCGCCGAGAGCCAGGTTCAGGCGGCGACGGCGTTGGTGGCGGACGGCTCCGCCGAGCACGTCGCCTTGACCCTTGGCGGCGAGGGCGCCGTTCTTGCTTCGGGGTCCGGGATCCTCAGGCTGGCCGTGCCCCGGGTTCAGGTGCGGAGCACGGTGGGTGCCGGGGACAGCTTCCTGGCCGCGTTCATCCTGCGGCTGGCACAGGGCCGGAATCGTGAGGCGGCGTTCCGTGCGGCCGTTGCTGCCGGAAGCGCGGCCGTGATGACCCCTGCCACCGAACTCTGCCGGCGGGACGACGTCGAGCGGCTGGAGGCGGAACTCGCGGCCGCGGCCGCGGCCCGGCCCTAGCCGGTTCCCGCAATGCGGGGTTCCTTCAGCGACCAGGCCGCGGAACGATGGTCTGCTGCCGCGGGCAGGACCCAAGGATCCGCTTCATCGCCTCCTTCTCCGCGACCGTGACCCACAGGCGGTAGGCAGCCTTGACGGAGATCTGGCGCGCCACATAGTGACAGCGGAACGCCTTGTTCGGCGGCAGCCATGTGGCGGCGTCGGACGCGCTTTTGTCCTGGTTGGCGGGACCGTCGACGGCGATCAGGTTCAGGGGGTCGTTGGCCAGGTGTTCACGCTGTCCGGCGGTGAGCTGCTGGGCCCCCTTCTGCCAGGCGTCACCCAACGCCACAACGTGGTCGATCTGCACCGCGGCGCTGGTCTCGGCGCCGCGCCGGAAGGCCATCATGCGGCCAGTGTACGGTTCCTGGAAGTTGCCGCCGGCCACCTGGCACCGGGAGCCGCGGA
The DNA here is from genome assembly GCF_003634095.1 of Arthrobacter oryzae. Taxonomy (GTDB): domain Bacteria; phylum Actinomycetota; class Actinomycetes; order Actinomycetales; family Micrococcaceae; genus Arthrobacter; species Arthrobacter oryzae. The sequence continues at coordinate 20,539 of NZ_RBIR01000001.1, read as the reverse complement.
CGAATTCAACGGCCGCCAGGTCCCGGCGGAGGATGTCGTTGCGTGTGTCGCAGCCGTTGCGGTCGACGTCGAGCCACGCCTGGCCGAAGGCGCTCCGGTCATAGGTGTCCTTTGGAGCCCGGCCCTTGACCGCGAGCGTGTCCAACACGCCGGCGGCGCTTCCCGCCGGCACGGCACGGACCGCAACCACCGCTTTCATCCACCCGCCCGCAAGGACGGGGGCCTCGCTGGGACCAGTGGCCGGTGACTCCGCGGCCCCAAACTGCCCGGCCACGAAGAACCAGGCCGCCCCGCCTAGGAGAGCCAGTCCGGTTGCGGCCAGGACCAGCCAGGCCTGACGGGAGCGGCGCCGGGCGCGGCGGAATTGCGTCCACGTGACGCTCATGGGGGTCGCCGGCGGCTGCGTTCTGGCTGCACGCTCCGAGCCTACGACGACGGTCCGACGCCCCGGAGGTTGTCCACAGTGTTGCGGAACGGTGGCCGGGCAGCCGTGGCTACTGTTCCCGGTTAACCCGGTTCAGGTCTTCGTTGGCCAGATCCAGCAGTGACTGGAGCTGGTTCACCCGGTCGTCGTTGACTTCACCTGCCTGGCGTTTCGCGAGGGCGTCGTCGAAGAGCCGTTTCGCCTCTTTGGCGTTGCTCCGCGCGACGTCCAGCGCGTGTTCCAGGGTGGTCTCGTGTTCAACAGCCGGGTTTTGTTCCATGGCTCCATTGTGGGTGCCTTTCCCGGCCGATTCCAGTACATCGGCCGGGAAAGGAGGAGCGAGTCCAGGCTGCGGACGCAAGGTCCCGCCTGGTCGTGGCCGTCAGGCCCCGACGGGCAGCCCGGCCGCCTCGAGGATGGACGCGGCGTCCTTGGCCGGGAAGGACGGCGGGTTGACCCCGGCCATTTCCTCCATGACGCGGACCACCTGGCAGCTGTAGCCGAACTCGTTGTCGTACCAGACGTACAGTACGAGGTTCTTGTCGTTGGAGATCGTGGCCAGGCCGTCGACGATGCCTGCACGGCGGGAGCCGACGAAGTCCGTGGAGACCACCTCGGGCGAATCGATGTAGTCGACCTGTTTGCGCAGCTCAGAGTGCAGCGACATTTCCCGCAGGTAGTCGTTGACCTCGTCCTTGGTGGTGCCGTTTTCCAGGCTCAGGTTCAGGATGGCCAGGGACACATCCGGCGTGGGGACGCGGATGGAGCTGCCGGTCAGCTTGCCCAGCAGCTCGGGCAGGGCCTTCGCGACGGCCTTGGCGGCACCGGTCTCGGTGATCACCATGTTCAGCGCCGCTGAGCGGCCGCGGCGGTCGCCCTTGTGGAAGTTGTCGATCAGGTTCTGGTCGTTGGTGAAGGAGTGGACCGTCTCGACATGGCCGTGGACCACACCGTAGCGGTCATTGATGGCCTTCAGGACCGGGGTGATGGCGTTGGTGGTGCAGGAGGCCGCCGAGACGATCGTGTCCGAGTCGGTGATGGTGCGGTGGTTGATGCCATGCACGATGTTCTTCAGCTCGCCCTTGCCCGGAGCCGTGAGCAGGACCCGGGAGACGCCCTTGCTCTGCAGGTGCTGGGACAGGCCCTCGGCATCGCGCCAGCGGCCGGTGTTGTCCACCACCAGGGCGTCGTGGATGCCGTACGCCGCGTAGTCGACCGTCGCGGGGTTGTCCGAGTAGATGACCTGGATCTGGACGCCGTTGGCGGTAATGGTGTCGTTTTCGAGGTCCACCTTGATGGTGCCCTCGAAGGAGCCGTGGACCGAGTCGCGGCGCAGCAGGCTGGCGCGCTTGGCGAGGTCGTTGTCCGAACCGCGGCGCACCACGATGGCGCGCAGGCGCAGGCCGTGGCCGCCGCCGGCCTTTTCGATCAGGAGGCGGGCAAGGAGCCGGCCGATCCGGCCGAAGCCGTAGAGGACGACGTCGGTGCTGGTGCGGTCGTCGCCGCCGCGCTTGCCGACAACCTCGGCGAGTTCCGCGCGCAGGAACTCATCCAGGCTGGCGCCGTCGCCCTCGGCGCGGTACTTCTCGGTGAGGCGGGCGATATCGATCGCCGCGGCGCCGAGCTCCAGCTTGGTCAGGGCCTCCAGCAGCGGGGCCGTCTCCTCAAGGCGCAGTTCTTCCTTGCTCATCCGGCGGGCGAAGCGGTGGGCCTTGAGGATGTTCATGGTGGACTTGTTGATCAAGCTGCGCCCGTGGATCGAGGTCACCACGTTGTTCTCGCGGTATAGCCGGCCGATCACGGGGATCATGGCCTCGGCGAGCGCCTCACGGCCCATCCACGTATCAAGACAAGAATCTGACGTCTGGCTCACAGAACTACCTTCCTAAAATCCACCCCCTACGTCCTCGTAGGGGGAAGTCGGCCGCCGGAGGGTGTCCGGTACCTGGGCGCCGGCGGGGATTCGGTCCACCCCGGGCGCCTCGCTAAGCGCAAAGAAAACCGCCGGCTGCGAACGCAGACCCGGCGGCAGAACTTCTACGTTCACCATCAATTCTACGGGCGGCCCGACCACGCCTGGCGCCTGTGACGCGTGAAATGACTCACACGGGGTCGGGTGCCCTGGAGGGGCTGGCGAAGCGGCCCACACCGGCGGTCAGCGCGGCGGCGTCCTCGAGAATCATGTCGACGGCCTTTTCCGCGATCATGATGGTGGGAGCCTGGGTGTTGGCACTGATCAGACGGGGCATGATCGAGGAGTCGGCGACGCGCAGCCCCTCGATCCCGTGGACCTTCAGCCGCGGCGAGACGACGGAATTATCGGCGGTGCCCATGGCGCAGGTGCCCACCGGGTGGTAGGAGGTCCGTCCGAAGGAGCGCACAAACTTCACGTACTCGTCGCGGGTTGTCACCGGTGAGCCGTCGCCGATGTGCTCCTTCCTGATGAAGGCCCCCATCGACGGCTGCTCCATGATCTGGCGACTCTGCTGCACGCCGGCGATCGTTATCTCGAGATCGTAGTCGTCCGCAAGGAAATTCGGATCAATAAACGGTGCGGCCGTGGGGTCTGACGACGCGGCGCGGACCGTCCCCCGGCTGCGGGGGCGCAGGAAGTACGAGTTCAGTGTCGCCCCGAATCCGGGCAGCAGGGACACTATGCCTGGCTCCGACCTCGCCGCGGGCAGGAAGTGGAACTGCAGGTCCGGAGTCTTCTCGTCCTTGTTGGCGTGGCTGAAGCCACCGGCCTCGACCAGGTTGGACGCGAACGGTCCGGAGCGGAACGCCAGGTACTCGAGCCCGGCCAGGACAGTGGCCGGGCGCACGCGATTGAACCGGTCCAGACTGTGGTCGTCCTTTAGTTCGTAAATGATGTCCAGGTCCAGGTGGTCCTGCAGGTTCTTCCCGACGCCCGGCAAGGCATGGCGAAGCTCGATGCCGGCGGCCGCAAGGTCAGCCGGGTCGCCGATGCCTGAAAGCTGAAGCAACTTCGGGGATCCAAAGGCACCGCTGGCGACGATCACCTCGCGCCGTGCACTGTAGGTTCGCTCAACGCCGCCCTCGATCGCCTGGACCCCGACGGCGCGGCCATTCTTGATGACCACCTTGGAGACGGTCACATTGACCCGAACTGCGAGGTTCGGCCGCTTGCGTGCGGGTTTCAGATAGGCGACGGCGGCGCTGCACCGGCGTCCGTTCCTGGTGGTGGTCTGGTAGAAGCCGACGCCGAGCTGCTTGGCGCCGTTGAAATCGCTGTTGAAGGGGAGCCCGAACTCCTGGCCCGCCTGCACGAATGCCGCCGAGAGCGTGTGCGGACTCCGGGGGTCTGAGACGCCGAGGGGCCCTTGAGTTCCGTGGCGGGGTCCGGAGAGTCTCGAATTTGACTCCGAGCGGACGAAATACTTGGAGATCTCGGCGGCGGACCAGCCCTCGCACCCGTAGTCCGCGACCCAGCCGTCGTAGTCCTCGTCCACCCCCCGGGTGAAAACCTGGGAATTGATGGATCCGCCGCCGCCTAGCCCGCGACCCTGAGGGAGCGGGATGCTGCGGCCGTTGCTGTGTTTTTGCGGGATGCTCTGGTACGCCCACTGGTAGGGGCCGCCCTTAAGCCTCGGGAAGCCCGCCGGCATATGGATGAAGGGATGGCGGTCGGATCTGCCAGCCTCGAGCAGCAAGACGCTAACGGACGGGTCTTCGCTCAGCCTGCCGGCCAGGACGCTGCCCCCAGTGCCACCTCCCGCAATCACGTAATCGAATGCTGCATCGTTCGGCACAATGACTCCTCAACCATCACCGAATGCATCACTACTTGAAGCGTTCATTGAAGTCTCGGGATTCACCGGGGCGATGTCAAGCATTTATTCAGCCTGGAACCCCGGCGGGCCGGCGGGATGCGTCACGGATTGACGGCGCGCAATGACGGCGGGGTATTTACGGCGGGGAGGACAGGCTCCGCGCCGGGTGAGTGGATGGGTTGACCGATACGCCGGGTTCTGTGTTCCCGCGCTGTTGCCGGCGCGGGAGTAGCGGCCATCCATCTACGAACGCCGTTGCCGACGCCCTCCAGCGGCCTACCCGGGCACTCGGGCGAGCAGCCCTCAATCGTGCCCTGTCTGGCCTTGCTCCGGGTGGGGTTTACCTAGCCTTTCCGGTCACCCGGGAAGCTGGTGGTCTCTTACACCACCGTTTCACCCTTACCTGCCGTGCGGCCTGTGCAAGCACACGCCGTACGCAGGCGGTCTGTTCTCTGTGGCACTGGCCTGCGGGTTACCCCGAGTGGGCGTTACCCACCACCCTGCTCTGCGGAGCCCGGACGTTCCTCGAGCCACTTGCGTGACGCGCGGCCGCCTGGTCAACCCATCCGCTGTTCATTCTACGGTCTCCCCCGCCGCCCCCGGCCCACCGGGGCCATTTGACCCGACCGGTGGGAGAATTGGAGCAAGATTCCTGCTAGGTAAGGAAGCGATTGCCGTGAACTGGACCGCCATCATCAGCTGGCTGCTCGTCATTGTCCTGGTACTCATTCTGGCCAGGATGTCGATCAAAATTGTGCGCCAGTACGAACAAGGCGTCCTGTTCCGGCTCGGCCGGGTGGTCGCGGTCCGGATGCCGGGCCTGCGGTTCATCATCCCGGTGGTGGACCGGCTTCAGCTCGTCAGTCTGCGAATAGTGACAATGCCGATCCAGTCCCAAGGCATCATCACCCAGGACAACGTCAGCGTCGACATCTCGGCGGTGGCCTACTACCGGGTGATCGACGCCGTGAAGTCCGTCGTGGCGATCGAAGATGTGGCCGCAGCCATCAACCAGATCGCCCAGACCACATTGCGGAAAGTCGTCGGCCAGCACAGCCTTGACCAGACGCTCTCCGAAACCGAGCGCATCAACACCGACATCCGGCAGATCCTGGACGCCCTGACCCTGGAATGGGGCGTCGAAGTGACCCTGGTCGAACTCAAGGACATTCAACTCCCGGACAGCATGAAGCGGGCCATGGCCCGGCAGGCGGAGGCCGAGCGGGAGAAGCGGGCCAAGATCATCTCGGCCGAAGGCGAGGCGATCGCGGCCGTGGCGCTCGGCCAGGCCTCCGACACAATGATGGCCCATCCCGTCGCCCTGCAACTGCGGAACCTTCAGTCCCTCGTGGAGATCGGGGTGGACAAGAACTCAACCGTCGTCTTCCCCGCGCCGCTCATGAGCACCATTGCGGAGCTGGGCACCTTCCTGACGCGCGAGGCCCAGGCGGCCAAGGCAGGGATGGCGGCGGCAGCAGCAGTTACAGCACCAGCGCCGGGAGCACCAGAAGTAACGGCACCAGCGCCGGCAGCAGTAACGGCACCCGCGCCGGCAGCACCACCGACGGCCCCGACGAACCCGCCGGCCAAAGCCGCGTAGCGTCACGTGGACGGGCGCATGCTGCCGGCCGACGCCCTGCCCCTCCTCGTCGGCTCCGGCCTGGGCGCCGGCCCGACGGGCCGCCGCCGGTAAGATCGTACGGTGCTAATTCTGCTGCCGCCCTCGGAGGGCAAGACCCCCGCGACCGGCGGGGACGCCGCCGACTGGACCACCCTGAGTTTTCCCGCCCTCAACAGTGCCCGGGCCAAGGTCCTTGACGCGCTCGGCACGATCAGTGCCCACGAGGACGCGCTGGCGCTGCTGGGCGTCGGCCCCTCCCTGAGTGCCGACGTCGAACGCAACACCCGCCTGCACGCCGAACCTGCCGCCCCGGCCCACCAGGTTTACTCCGGTGTGCTCTATGACGCCCTCGGCTACGACTCCCTGACCCGGGCGCAACGGACGAAGGCAGACAATTCCGTGCTGGTGGTTTCCGCGCTCTGGGGCGCCATCCGCTTCGCCGACCGGGTGCCTGCGTACCGGCTGTCGATGGCGACCTCGCTGCCCGACGTCGGGCGCCTCGCCTCGTTCTGGAAGCCGCTACTGAACGATGCCCTGGCTGCGGCCACGGGGGGCGAGCTGTTGGTGGACTGCCGGTCCAGCACGTACGCCGCGGCCTGGACTCCCCCACCGGAGCAGACGGTGGCCGTGAACGTCTTCACCGAGACGGCCGGGGTGCGCAAGGTGGTCAGCCACTTTGCCAAGCACACCCGCGGCGAGCTGGCACGGCACTTGCTCAGCCGCAGGGGCAAGGCCCCCCAAACCCCGGCCCAGCTGCAGAAGGCGGCGGCCGAGAAGTGGCCGGCGGAACTGGTCGGCGGCACGGCCCGGAAGCCGCACACCCTGAACATCATCCTGCCTGGTTAGGATCCTCCCTGGTTAGGCGTCTTTCCCACGGACGCAGTGACTGCCGTTGCGATTGCTTGAAACGGCCGCAGCTGCGCGTCAGTCGGGTGGTCAGGCCCACTCGGACGAGCGGACCAGGATGCAGCCGGAGTCCGGGCAAAAAACGATGTCGTCCTCGGCCGCGGCTTTGATCTCGGCGAGGTCACCCGGGCTGAGCTGCATGCCGGATCCCTCCGAGGTGCCGTGGAACAGCCGCGCCGCGCCCACGCCGCGCTTGGCCAGGGTCTTCTCGTAGACGGCCAGCATTCCGGCGTCGAGTCCCGCGGCGAACTCGGCACGCTGCCCGCGCACCACGGCGGCCTCGGCGGCGATCTCGGCGAGCTGCTCGTCCAGTTCCGCGCGGATGGAGCCGAAGGAGCCCTGGATATCGTCGACGATCTGCTGCTGCGCGGCCTGCCGGGCGCGGAGTGAATCGAGCCGTTCCAGGACTTCGAGCTCGACGTCTTCGAGGTCGGAGCGGCGCTTGTTGAGGGAGACGAGGTCGCGCTGCAGGGCGACGAGGTCCTTGGACAGGCCCGTGCCGCTGTTGAGCTTGGCCTCGTCGCGCACGATCCGGGAGGCTACTTGCTCGACGTCGGCCTCTGAGCGCTTGAGCTCGAGTTCGGCGTCGTGGACGGCCACTTTGGCGGCGCCAAGTTCGCCGTTGGCCACGCTGAGCGCCGCCTCCAGGTCGGTGATCCGGGAGTCGCTTTCAAGGCTGCGGCGGCGGTTGGACAGGGACTTGAGCTTGGCATCGAGTCCCTGCAATTCGAGCAACTTCAACTGTTCCGCCGGTGCTGCCTTGGCCACTATTTACCTCCGCTTGTTCCCTTCCGGCCGGAGCCGGGCACCGTACCGGCGCTTACTAGACTCTAGCGCCTAGCGTGCTCCCCGGCCTCGCTACGCTCACCCGGGGCCCCTCGCACGCCAGGCTTAGCCCGGAGTCAGTATGAAGTCCCACGGGTCGCTGTTGGTGGTGCTGACCCGGATCTCGACGTCGTGCCCCTGATCGGCGAGGACATTGCCCAGCGCCTCGGCGGCGGCAGGGAGCCACAGCCATTCGCTGGCGAAGTGTGAGACGTCAATCAGGTAGGGCCGGTCATTGACGGCCGCCTCGCGCGCTTCGGACGCCGGGTGGTGGCGCAGATCCGCTGTCAGGTAGACGTCGGCGTTGCTGGCCCGCACCTGGCCGAAGAGCGAGTCGCCGGCGCCGCCGCAGACGGCCACTCGCCGGACCAGCCCGTCCCGGTCCCCGGACACGCGGACGCCCCCGGCCACGGAGGGCAGGATGCCGAACACGCGGGCCGCGAAATCGCCCAGGGTCAAAACCTCGTCGAGCTCGCCGACCCGGCCGATGCCTTCCTCGGGGAGCCCGTTCGCGGCTGGCGTCAGCGGGGCCACGTTCTGCAGTCCCAGGGCGTCGGCCAGGACATCGGAGACGCCTCCGACGGCGGAGTCACCGTTGGTATGCACCGTCATCAGCGCGGTCCCGGACTCGATGAGGCGGTGCACGGCCTTGCCCTTGGCCGTGTTCGCGGCGACGCTCGTCACTCCCTTGAGCAGCAGCGGATGATGGGTGATGAGCAGCTCGGCGCCGAAGTCGATGGCTTCCTCGATCACCGCGGTGGTCGGATCGACTGCGAACAGGATCCTGGTCACCTCGGCATTCGGGTGTCCCGCGACAAGGCCCACCTCGTCCCAGTCCTCGGCCAGCGATTCGGGCCAGAGTTCCTCCACCGCAAGCTGGATCGTCCCCAACGTCACGGCCGCGGGCGCCTCCCCGGTGCCGGAATCGGCGTCGGCGGCGTCGGACTCGGCTGAAACAGCGGTGTTCACAGGTTCCATACCCCCATTTTTACCCTATCCGCGGCCGGCCCTGTCACTCGTAAGAGTCTCGTAAGGTGGCTGGGGAATCATCGGAGCTGTTGAACCATTGAAGAGATCATGAAAACTTTTGTCCTCGGCGGAGGCTGCTTCTGGTGCCTCGACGCCGTCTACCAGAAAACCACGGGCGTCAGCTCGGTCGTTTCGGGCTACACGGGAGGCCACGACCGCAACCCCGACTACTACTCCGTGTGCTCGGGGACCACAGGCCATGCCGAGGTGGTGGCAGTGACGTTCGACGAGGACATCATCCCGGCGGAGGTCATCCTGGACATGTTCTTCGCCCTCCACGACCCCACCACGCTGAACCGCCAGGGCTACGACGTCGGGACCCAGTACCGCTCCTCGATGTTCTACGAGACCACCGAGGAAAAGATCCTGTTCGAGGAAGCGATCGAACGGAACCAGGCCCTGTGGCGCCACCCGATCGTCACGGAGGTCAGCCGGCTGCCGAAATTCCATGTGGCCGAGGAAATCCACCAGGACTACTTCGCCAAATACCCGGAGCAGGGCTACTGCCAGGTGATCATCAACCCAAAACTGGCCAAGGCGAGGAAATATTACTCTGCATGGCTTAATGCTTAGCTAGGGTCAGCAGGCGCTCGTTAGGCTGACCGAAGTCAACCCTCTTCAAAGACAGGCATACATACATGGCACCGATCTATGACGATGTAACCCAGCTGGTGGGCGGAACTCCGCTGGTCCGGCTGAACCGGCTGACCGAAGGCCTTGACGCCACCGTGGCCGTCAAGCTGGAGTTCTACAACCCGGCCAACAGCGTCAAGGACCGGATCGGCGTCGCCATCGTTGATGCCGCTGAGAAGTCCGGTGCCCTCAAGCCCGGCGGGACCATTGTTGAAGGCACGTCCGGCAACACCGGAATCGCCCTGGCCATGGTGGGCGCGGCCCGCGGCTACAAGGTCATCCTGACCATGCCGGAGACCATGTCCACCGAGCGCCGGGTCATGCTGCGCGCGTACGGCGCGGAGATCGTCCTGACCCCCGGCTCCGAGGGCATGCGCGGCGCCGTTGAGAAGGCCCAGGAGATCGTGGCCAACACGGAGAACTCCATCTGGGCCCAGCAGTTCGCCAACGAGGCCAATCCCGAGGTCCACCGCCGCACCACCGCCGAGGAGATCTGGACGGACACCAACGGCAAGGTGGACATCTTCGTCGCCGGCGTCGGCACCGGCGGCACCGTCACAGGCGTCGGACAGGTCCTTAAGGAACGCAACCCCGACGTCCAGATCATCGCCGTCGAGCCGAAGGACTCCCCCATCCTCAACGGCGGCGCCCCGGGCCCGCACAAGATCCAGGGCCTCGGCGCGAACTTCGTCCCCGAAATCCTCGACACCAACGTCTACGACGAGGTCATAGACGCCACGCTGGAGGATTCCGTCCGCGTGGCCCGCGATCTGGGCATCAAGGAAGGCATCCTGGGCGGCATTTCCTCCGGCGCGATCGTCTGGGCGGCCCTGGAGCTCGCCAAACGCCCGGAGAACGCCGGTAAACTCATTGTTGCTGTTGTGTGCGACTTTGGTGAGCGCTACATCTCCACCGTGCTGTACGACGACATCCGCGGCTAGGCCCCGGCCGCTGTCCCACGATTCCCCAGAAAGGTCTTTGTGAGCTTCTTCGCAAGACTGAAAGAAGACCTCGACGCCGCCCGGTCGCACGACCCGGCGGCTCGGGGTTCTTTTGAGAACTTCTTCGCCTACTCCGGCCTGCACGCGATCTGGTTCCACCGCCTGACGCATCGGCTGTGGCAAAACCCCTCCCTGCGGTTCCCGGCACGGCTGATCTCCCAGCTGGCAAGGTTCCTCACCGGCATCGAGATCCACCCCGGCGCCACCATCGGCCGGCGTTTCTTCATCGACCACGGCATGGGCGTGGTCATCGGCGAAACCGCCGAGATCGGCGAGGACGTCATGATCTACCACGGCGTGACCCTCGGCGGCCGCTCGCTCGCGAAGATCAAACGCCATCCCACCATCGAGGACCGCGTGGTGATCGGCGCCGGGGCCAAGGTCCTGGGACCCATCACGATCGGCCGGGACAGCGCAATCGGAGCCAACGCCGTCGTGGTCAAAGACGCCCCGGCCGAATCCATCGTCACCGGCGTGCCGGCCACTTGGCGGCACCGCGACGCGCAGCGCGAAACCAAGCCCGCCGTCGACCCGGCCGAATACCTGATCGAATACCGCATCTAGGGTCCTGCGCAACCACGGTGGCCGCCTCCGGGATGCCTCGTGGGTGCGGCTGGTGTTTTCGACCGGAGCCTTCTCACCCGCTGCGTGCATCGCTAGGATGTCGAGCACAGCGGCGCGTCCGTCCGCAGTGTCCTTTGAATTGGCGCCGTCCGAGCACGCGAGCCTGCGAGGAGGCACACAATGCCCAACGGTAAGCCGAACATCCTGGTCATTTGGGGAGATGACATCGGTATCACCAACCTGAGCTGCTACAGCGACGGGCTGATGGGATACCACACACCAAACATCGACCGCATTGCCGAAGAGGGCATGCGCTTCACGGACTCCTACGGCGAACAGAGCTGCACCGCGGGGCGGGCGTCGTTCATCACCGGCCAGAGTGTGTTCCGCACCGGGCTCAGCAAGGTCGGCATGCCGGGAGCTGATCTCGGGCTGCGGGCCGAGGACCCCACTATCGCGGAGGTCCTCAAGCCGCACGGCTACGTGACCGGCCAGTTCGGTAAGAACCACTTGGGCGACAAGAACGAATTCCTGCCAACCGCCCACGGCTTCGACGAGTTCTACGGCAACCTGTACCACCTCAACGCCGAGGAGGAGCCGGAATCGCCCAACTGGCCGAGTGTCCGGGAATTCCCCGGGTTTAATGACCGTGCACGGCCGCGCGGGGTCATCCGCTCGTGGGCAACCGAGGATGACGACGGCACGGTGGACGGGCGGTTCGGCCGGCGCGGCCGGCAACGCATCGAGGACACTGGCCCGCTCACCAAGAAACGCATGGAGACGATCGACGAGGAGTTCGGCGCCGCCGCGATGGACTTCATCGGGCGCGCGCATGGCTCCGGCGAGCCGTTCTTTGTGTGGATGAACACCACGCACATGCATTTCCGCACGCACCCGAAGCCCGAAAGCATCGGGCAGGCCGGCCGCTGGCAGTCCGAGTACCACGACACGATGATCGACCACGACAAACTCGTCGGCGTACTCCTGGACCACCTCGACGAACTGGGCATTGCCGACGACACGATCGTCATCTACTCCACCGACAACGGCCCGCACATGAACACCTGGCCCGACGGGGGCATGACCCCGTTCCGCAGCGAGAAGAACACCAACTGGGAGGGTGCGTTCCGCGTCCCCGAAATGATTCGCTGGCCGGGCCACATCCCGGCGGGCGTGGTGTCCAACGAGATCGTCCAGCACCATGACTGGCTGCCGACGTTGCTCGCGGCGGCGGGCGACACGAGCACTGTCGGCGAACTCAAGCAGGGCAAGTTGATCGGCGACCGCACCTACAAAGTCCACATCGACGGCTACGACCTGCTTCCCTACCTCACGGGCGAGGTCGCCGCCAGCCCCCGCAAGGGGCTCGTGTACTTCTCCGACGACGGCGATGTGCTCGCCCTGAGGTTCGACAACTGGAAGGTGGTCTTCATGGAACAACGCATCCAGGGCACTCTCCAGGTCTGGTTCGAACCCTTCGTGCAGTTGCGGATCCCAAAACTCTTCAACCTGCGCACCGACCCCTTCGAACGGGCGGACGTCACGTCGAATACGTACTTCGACTGGCTTTTCGAGAACGACTACCTCATCTTCGCCGCCCAGGCGCTCATGACCGAGTTCCTCGCCACATTCGAGGAGTTCCCGCCGCGTCAGCGCGCCGCGACGTTCAGCATCGATCAGGCCGTGGAGAAACTGCAGGCGTTCCTGGCCGGTGGCGATTGAACCAGAACCTCGCCATGCCGGGCGGCCCTGAGGGGTTCGTACGCCTCGACGGCGGAGAGTTTACGATGGGCTCGGACGGGCACTACCAGGAGGAGGCCCCGGCGCACCGGGTACGGGTCGGCGGCTTCTGGATCAGTCCGGCGGCCGTGACCAACCGCGAGTTTGCGGACTTCGTCCGGGCGACCGGCTACCGTACGGTCGCGGAGCGGCCCCTCGATCCGGAGATGTTCCCGGGTGCGCCAGCCGAGAACCTCGTCCCGGGTTCAATGGTCTTCACGGGGACGCCGGGCCCCGTGGACCTGCTGCACCTGAGCCAGTGGTGGGCGTGGACGCCCGGCGCGAACTGGCGCAGGCCGTTCGGGCCTGGCACCTCCATCGGCAACCGGGCCGACCACCCGGTGGTGCATGTCGCGTACGAGGACGCGGAGGCCTATGCCGGGTGGGCCGGATGCCGGCTGCCGACCGAGGCGGAATGGGAATACGCCGCCCGCGGCGGTCTTGAGGGTGCGCAGTTCACGTGGGGCGACGACCCCGAGGACGCGTACACGCCCCGCGCGAACTACTGGCACGGCGACTTCCCATGGCGGGCACAACGCGGCTACGGCTCGACCGCGCCGGTGCGTTCCTTCCCGCCGAACGGGTTCGGACTCTATGACATGGCCGGAAACGTGTGGGAGTGGACCAGCGACTGGTACCGGCAGCACGACGCCGGCCCCGGATGCTGCGTCCCGCGCGATCCCCGGGGCGGGGAGCGCAACGCCAGCGTCGACCCGGGTCAGGTCCCGGTGCCCCGCAAGGTCATTAAGGGCGGCTCGTTCCTCTGTGCCGACAACTACTGCCAGCGGTACCGGCCCGCCGCGCGGCGCCCGCAGATGATCGATACCGGGATGAGCCATGTCGGATTCCGCTGCGCTGCCTCATTCCCGGAACCCAGGGCCGGCGTGGCATCGGCGCCGGACACGGGCCTAGGCCCCGGGTGAGGGCCGCCGGCAACCCGGAGCCCTAGCTCGGGAACCGCTTGTAGATATTCCAGAGCACCGCGTCGAACGTCCGGTCCGGCAGCAGGCGGCGCAGCAGCAGGATCCCCCGGGCGCTGGCCCCAACCGGGTACCGGGTCCTGGGCCGCCGGGCCGTCGCGGCGTGCAGGATGGCCCCGGCCACGAGTTCCGGCCGGGTCGAGGTTGCGGCGTTGTCCGTGGTGCCCAGCGCCGCCGCGACCACCTTGGCCTGCGCCGCGTAGGGACCGGTCCCGGAGCTGGTCAGGAGCCCCTGGGCCGCGATGGCGCCCCACTCCGTCTGCGTCCCGGCGGGTTCGATGATGGCCACGTCAATGCCGTGCGGCTTGAGCTCGACCCGCAAAGAATCGCTGAGGCCTTCCACCGCAAACTTCGTCGCGTGGTACCACGCACCCAGCGGCTCGTACATCTTCCCGCCGATGGAGGAGATGTTAATGATCCTGCCCGCGCGCGCGGTCCGCATGGCCGGGATCACGAGCTGGGTCATGCGCGCCAGGCCGAAGACGTTGACATCGAACTGCCGCCGTCCCTCGGCCAGCTCCACTTCCTCAAGCGAGCCGTACGTCCCGTAGCCTGCGTTGTTGACCAGCACGTCGATGCGGCCGTGGGCGGCCAGGACCTGCGCGACGGCGGCGCTCATCGAGTCCTCGTCCGTCACGTCCAGCGCCAAAACCCTGACGCCGGAGGCCTTCAGGGGCTCCATCTTCTCCACCCGGCGGGCCCCGGCATAGACCGTGAAGCCGGCTGCCGCCAGCTTCTTCGCGGTTTCAAAGCCGATCCCGGTGGAGGCGCCGGTGACAATCGCTACTTGCTGGGGCATGGGCTGAGCTCCTTGGGCGCTGAATTCCTTGGGCACGGGCCGTTCGGAAACGCGAACGGCCGGCGTCTCCCAGAGTAACTGGAAGGCGCCGGCCGCCGCGTCGGACCCGGGTGGGTCAGTGCGTGTCGACTGCCTCGATCTCGGACTTGTCCTCGCCCCAAAGGGTGTGGAAAGTGCCCTCGGCGTCGACCCGGCCGTAGGTGTGCGCGCCGAAGAGGTCGCGCTGGCCCTGGATGACGGCGGCCGGCAGGCGCTTGCGGCGCAGGCCGTCGTAGTAGGCCAGCGAGGACGAGAACACCGGCACCGGGATGCCGAGCTGGACGGCGGTGGCCACCACGCGGCGCCAGGCCGGGAGGACCTCGGCGATCGCCTTGGTGAAGGCCGGGGCGAAGAGCAGGTTGGCCGGCTTCTCCGCGGCGGCGTACGCCTTGGTGATCTCCTTGAGCAGTTCTGCCCGGATGATGCAGCCGCCGCGCCACAGCGAGGCGATTTCGTCCAGCTTCAGGTCCCAGCCGTATTCCTTGGCCGCGGAGGTGAGCATGTCCAGCCCCTGCGCGTAGGAGACCAGCTTGGAGGCATACAGCGCCTGGCGGACGTCCTCGACGAAGCTTTCGGGGACCTCGACCGCGGCCTCGCCGCCGGCCAGCAGTTCCTGGGCCAGCTGGCGCTGCTCGGTCTGCGAAGACAGGGCGCGGGCGAACACCGATTCTGCGATGCCCGACGTCGGCGAGCCCAGCTCAAGCGCGGAGATGACCGTCCAGCGGCCGGTGCCCTTCTGGCCTGCGGCATCCACCACGACGTCGACGAACGGCTTGCCGGTCTTCGCGTCGACGTGGCCGAGGACCTCGGCGGAGATTTCGATCAGGAACGAGGCGAGCTCGCCCTTGTTCCACTCTTCGAAGATCTTCGCCTGCTCGGCCGGTTCGATCCCGGCGCCGGAGCGCAGGAGGTCGAAGGCCTCGCCGATGACCTGCATGTCGGCGTATTCGATGCCGTTGTGGACCATCTTGACGAAGTGTCCGGCGCCGTCGGTGCCGATCCAGGCGCAGCAGGGCTTGCCGTCGACGTGGGCGGCGATCTTTTCCAGCAGCGGGCCGAGGGCGTCGTAGGACTCCTTGGAGCCGCCCGGCATGATCGAGGGGCCGTTCAGGGCGCCCTCCTCGCCGCCGGAGACGCCGATGCCGACAAAGTGCAGGTCCTTCTTCGCGAGGGCGGCTTCGCGGCGGCGGGTGTCCTCGTAGTGCGAGTTGCCGGCGTCGATGATGATGTCGCCCGGTTCCAGGAGCGGCTCGAGCTGCTCGATCACGGAGTCCACCGGCTTGCCGGCCTTGACCATGATCAGGACCCGACGCGGCTTCTCCAGCGAGTCAACGAGCTCCTGCAGCGTCTCGGTACGGACGAAGTCGCCGTCGTCACCGTGCTTCGCGAGGAGGGCGTCTGTCTTTTCCACGGACCGGTTGTGCAGGGCGACGGTGAAGCCGTTCCGGGCCAGGTTGCGTGCGAGGTTGGCCCCCATCACCGCAAGGCCGGTGACACCGATGTGTGCTGACATCAAAACTCCAATTCATTTCTTTACACCATGTATGCACGGCGATTCTTGTAAGACGTTCATCTAGCACTCGGGCAGGTTGCGCCGCATGGGGGCGGAACCCGCGCTCGAGGATCAGTGGCTGTCCATAAACCATATGTATTTCCGCGGGTCGCGGGAAAGCAGCGCCCACTCCGCGGAATAACTGCGCGTCACAAACAGTCTATGATCACCGGCGCCGGCCCTGCCGTTCAGCCCGGACGGGCCCGGCAGCATTATGCTTACGACTATGCCGACCAGCCTCCATACCCGTGCCGTTGAGCACCTCGGGACCCGGATCGTCGCGGGCGAACTTCCGGCCGGGCACGTCATGCTTGCCGAGCACCTCGAGGACGAACTCAAGGTCTCCCGCTCGGTGGTCCGGGAAGCTGTCCGGGTGCTGCAGTCCCTAGGCCTGGTGGAGACCATCAAGCGCGTGGGCATCCGGGTGCTCCCCTCCAGCCGCTGGAACCCCTTCGACCCGCTCGTGATCCGCTGGCGGCTCGCCGGCGAGGGGCGCGGCGCCCAACTGCGCTCCCTGGCCGAGCTCCGCACCGCCGTCGAACCGGTGGCCGCCGAACTCGCCGCGGCCAACGCCCCGGCCGAACTCCGCCAGGAGCTCGTGGAGATCTCGCACGCCATGCGGGAAGCCGGCCAGGCCGGCGACGTGCCCCGGTTCCTTGAGCTGGACATCCTGTTCCACTCCCTATTGCTAACCGGCTCCGGCAACGAGATGTTCGCCAACATGGTGGGCCAGGTGACCGAAACCCTGACCGGCCGCACCATCCACGGCCTCATGCCCGACCACCCGCGGGAGACGGCGCTGCAGTGGCACGTGGAGGTCGCCGAGGCCATTGCCGCCGGGAATGCGGCCGCCGCGCGGGAGGCCTCCAACCGGATCATGCGGGAGACCATCACGGAGATGGAGCCGAGCTGGAAAAACCAGCCCCGCGTGTTTGTCCCGCTGCAGCGTCACTAGCCCCCAGCACTGCGGTCAATTAAGCCATCGTTTAGCGATTTTCGGCGGTCCGTTAACCGGCCGGCGCGTTTCACATTTCCAAATGTTCACGGTATATTCGTAACAAGCCTTCCACCGCGGCATCCCCCAATAGTCGCGGTGGAAGGCTTTTCCAATGCCCGATTACGGGCCCCGCGTGGCCCTTCGGGGGAACGCGGCCTATGCGGCGTCGGCCACTGCCTCCCTCAGCCGCCACCCGCCGCCCAGCCCGTCCCGGATCAGTTCCATGGTGGTGAGGGACGATCCGCGGTTGCGGCCAAGCCTTGCCTGGACCTGCCAGACCTCGACGTCAACGCGACTCAGGCCCTTCGGCATCCGGCGCTCGGCCTCCCACCAGCTGACCCGTTCGAACCACCGGACCGGCTCGGCGCCGATCAACCATTCCCTGCCCCCGCGGACGACGGCTTGCGGCCGCCCGTCCGGGCCTGTCTTCACTATCACGTGCTCCATGCCCGTCACACTAGGCGGGGGCCCGGACATTCCTTAGTGCCCGGACCGGCGGGGCGGGCAAGGCGGCCGGGTTTTCCTCTCCCCTAGGGTGCCAGTGCAGCCGTCCGCTGCCCCCGGTGGCGGGCGATCCTGGCCCGGCGATCCGCGGTGGCGTTGGAGTTTCACCAAGGGCTCACAGGTTGCCCCAAGGATGACGTGTCAAAGTTCTGCGGTGACAACTGAACTGCGCCAAGCAACCGGCGACAAGCTCGCCGACATCCACTACTACGCCAAGGACCTGGAGGCCTCCGAAACCCCTGAAGAGGCCCACGTAGGCCACAACCTCATGCTGATCCTCAAGGGCAAGAACAAGTAGGCCGCGACGTCCCTGGCGTGGGGGGCCGGACGCGGATCACACGCACCGGGAGTGGATCCGGCCGAACGCCCGGAATACACCAAAAAGCCCCGCCGCTCCGGAAATATCCGGAACAGCGGGGCTAGATAATTTGGTGGGTCCTACCGGGATCGAACCGATGACATCCACGGTGTAAACGTGGCGCTCTACCAGCTGAGCTAAAGACCCAAACCGCGGTATCCGCGCTTGCGCGCTTCAACCAACGAACAGTTACTGTACCGGATCGGACCGGGCAAGCGCCAATCGGGCACCGCCGCCCCTAAAGCGGCGGGAGCTCGGCCGCCAGCCAGGTCAGGGCCCTGCTGACGCCGGCTTCCAGCTTGACGGCGGCCAGGCTGTCACCGCGGGTCGGCCCCCTGTTAATGATGACCACGGCCTTGCCCTGTTTGGCCGCGTGGCGGACAAAGCGCAGGCCGCTCATCACGGTCAGCGACGACCCCGCGACAAGGAGGGCCCGGGCCTCGTCGACCATGGCGTAGGAGCGCTCCACCCGGTCCTTGGGCACATTTTCCCCGAAATACACGAAGTCAGGCTTCAAAGTGCCCCCGCAGGCCGGGCAGCGGGCAACGACGAACGATTCGATCAGTCCGGCGTCCTCGACAGTGGCGTCGGCGTCGGGGGCCATCTCGACCGCCCCGGCGGCCCGGGCCCGTTCCAGGAACCCGGGGTTGAGTTCATCCAAGACCCCGGCCAGCAGCCGGCGGCTGTACCGCCGGCCGCAGTCCAGGCACACAACCTGGTCGAACCGGCCGTGCAGGTCCACCACGTTGACGCTGCCGGCCTCCTCGTGGAGCCGGTCGACGTTTTGGGTGATGAGCCCGGTGAGCAGCCCCCGGTGTTCGAGCCGGGCTACCGCAGCATGGCCGTCATTGGGGTCCGCTTTGCGCAGGTGCGACCAGCCGATGTGGTTGCGGGCCCAGTAGCGCTGCCGGTTTCCCGGCTCGCCGATGAATTCCTGGTACGTCATGGGGGCGCGCGGGGCAGCGCCGGGGCCGCGGTAGTCCGGGATGCCCGAATCGGTGCTTAGCCCGGCGCCGGTCAGCACGGCGAACCGCCCCCCGGCGAGGAGTCCGCGGATGTCCCGCAGGGCAGCGAGCTCGCCCGGCTGGAGCTCCCCTGAAGTCGCCTCGGCGGCCACGACCGGAGGGAGACTGGCGAACCCAGTCATGCCGATTCCTGGCCGCCGCTGCCTCACCGGATCAGTTCCCGCCGAGCCCCGCGAGGGCGGTCCGGTATTCGGCGAGGTCCCGGGCCTGGCCGCGGGGATTTACCACTACATAGCGGACGATTCCGGCCGCGTCGATGATGAAGGTGCCGCGCAGGGCCATCCCGCTGTCGGCGTCGAACACCCCGTAGGCCGAGGCCACGGCGCCGTGCGGCCAGAAGTCGGCGAGGAGGTCAAAGCCGTAGCCTTCTTTTTCGGCATAGGCCCGCTGGGCGAACTTGCTGTCCACGGAGATGGCCAGCACGGTAGCGCCGGCGGCCTCGAAGAAGGCCAAATTGTCCCGTATTTCGCACAGTTCACCGGTACAGATACCCGAGAAGGCGAAGGGGTAGAAGACAACCACCACGTTGCGCCCGCGGAAGTCCGAAAGCCGGACCGGCTCGCCGAACTGGTTTGCGAGCTCGAAGTCCGGTGCGGAATCGCCGACGGCGGGTACCCCGCCGGGAGCAGGGGACACGGCGCCGGACGGTCCGCCGGCCGCGCGTTGGACCGCTTGGGTCACTTGTTCTTCCGCGTGACCAGCCGGGTGGCGCTCCAGTCCTTCGAGACACCGGCGGAGGTGGTGTAGTGAAGTCCCGCGGTGGGCGCGGCGTCCTGGATGTCCGCCGGGGACACGTAGCCGACCCGGCCGGACTTGGGGGTCAGGACCCACACGACACCGCCCTCCGTGAGGGTGGTCAGCGAATCGACCAGGGTGTCGACGAGGTCTCCGTCGCCGGCCCGCCACCACAAAATGGCGGCGTCGACGACCTCGTGATCATCTTCGTCCAGGAGCTCAGACCCCGTGAGGTCTTCGATGTCGTCCCGCAAGTCGAAGTCGACGTCCTCGTCATAACCGAATTCCTGAATCAGGTCCCCGTCTTTGAAACCCAGTTTCTCCGCCACATTTACCGAAGTGGCGGCGTCGGCCTCGCTCACGTGTTGCTCCTATGCTCTGTGAAGTGCTTCATGTCTTGAATGGCACTAGTGATTTCCATTACTCCAAGCCAACACCCTTTGAGCTCGCGCTTCAAGCTGTTGACCCCGCGATCCGCCATATTCTGCGTCACACAGGGCGATCCGAACGCCGTAATGCAGCGCTTGGTCACACAACCAGTATGCCCGTGAATTAGAGCGGGGGGACCATGCGGCGGCTACGCATCCGCCAGCTCGCACGGCTAGAGTGGCTGATGACGACTACGCCTGCGCGGGCAACCGCCCTGCTGACACAGGCAGGCGTACCGTGATTGGACCTTGCCCGGCGCATACGACCGGGCTGTTGTAACCGATATGTCGCACACGACGCGTTCACGCCAGGCAGTCACCCTGCCCGGAGCTGAGGGTGCCGATGGATGCGCTCAAAGAGAGGTTGGACGTGGCTGCAGGAGAAGATACCTCCCATATCCTCAGCGGGTTGACAAACCAGCTGCCTGATCGTGATCCGGAAGAGACCGCCGAATGGCTGGAGTCCCTGGATACGCTGATTCAGGAACAGGGCACGGAGCGTGCCCGGTACATCATGCGCAGCCTGCTTCAGCGGGCCGGCGCGCAGAG